>CAWCGI010000005.1:0-2243040 GCA_963795065.1 uncultured Actinomycetota bacterium
GGCGCCTCTTGCTCGCACGGGCAGCGGCATCTGTGAGGTTGCCCGGACCATGGCGACCGGGCTAAGTTGCGATGGTGGCGCAGCGCGCTTCATCGCGGTCTCAATCCTCGCCTGTCTCGCACTGACCGGATGCGGGGCCGATGAGCCAGTTGCGGGGTCTGAGGGGAAGGAATCCTCAACGACCACAGACACCAGGCTCCTAGAGGGCAACTTCGACGTCGGCGGGCACAGCCTCTTCATGAGCTGTCATGGCACGGGGTCCCCCACGGTGGTTTACCTGCATGGGGCCATCACCCACGAGGGCATCGATCCGCAGATCAACGCAGCCGGGATACAGGACGAGCTCAGCGATGAGTACCGGGTCTGCGTCTACGACCGGCGCAACGTCGCCAAGAGTGCCGAGGTCGACTCGGTACAGAAGCCCGCGGACGCCATTCACGATCTGCACCAGCTCCTGACGACCGCGGAGATCGAGCCGCCCTATGTGCTCCTCGGAGCATCTTTCGGGGGCCTGTTGGCGTATCTCGATGCCAACCAGTACCCAGACGAGGTGGTCGGCCTGGTCCTTCTCGCCGCCATGTTCCCCGACGAGCTGAGTCTCGAGCACTTGTTCGCGCCAGCCGATCGGCTCAAGGCGATCATGTCCCACCAGGAGGCGAACGGTCTCGAGCGCATGAGCCAGTACCGCGCGCTGGCGGCGGCGCAGCGCTACATCGGCAAAGAGCCCAAGATCCCGATGATCTACTTGGAGTAGGAGAGTGAGGGGTACGACGACAACTCGTTCTCGAGCCCGGAGTACCGGAGGCAGGTAGACGACGTCCTGGCGGGATACGTTCATCGGTTCTCGCCCGGAATCTTGCGAAAAGTCGATGCTCCACACTTCATGGAGACGGTGATCCCCGAGGAGATAGCAGCCGCCGTTCGACAAGTGTCGGCTGCCTCGAACGACTAGCCGCACCAGGCGTGCACGCGTGCAGGGGATGGGAGAACACGTACGAGCTCACCGCTGCAGTTGTGGACGGCCAAAGTGCGGGTTACCCCTGACGCAGCACTCGGTAGATGGTCTCGGACTTCGGCGCCGGTCGTGGTACGTCGTGCCAGCCGATCTCGTCCGCCTTCTTCGCGATTGCGGCCTTCACCTCGGCGACGTCGACATCATCATCAAAGAAGGCGATCGACAACCCATCCCCGGTCGCGGGGTCGATGAGGTGGTACGCGTCCAGCACCCCCGGAACCCCTGTGGCCGCATCCATGACCCACTGGCGGTCGTCATCGGGCATCGGCTCCCAAACGGCAATGCGCGCGATCATGGCTCGCCTCCTCTGCATGTCAAGCCCAATGTAGTAGCGAGGGAAGCTCCAGGGTGCTGTCGAGGCGCGTCTTTTCGCCGCGTATCAGCATCGGGTACGTCCGAGCGCGCCATCCTTCGGTAGGCGATGGCTCAGCGCGCTGCCGACGCGCAGCTGATGCAAGTGCGCGCCGCCGGCCTCGCCTCAAGCCGGGCTTTCGCGATCGAATGTCCGCATCGCTCACAGATCCCGTAGGTGCCGTCCTCGAGGCGCTGGATTGTCGCCTCGACCTCTGCCACGTGACCCTGGAGCTGCAGCACGAGCGCTGCAACCTGCGACCTCTCGAATGCGATTGTGGCGCCTTCAGGGTCGTGCTCGTCATCGGCGTTGCTGTCACGGGATGCCGCCACCACCTCATTGAAGTCGCCGGTCAGGTCGGCTAAGCGCCGGAGCGCCAGTTGTCGTTCCGCCTCAAGCAGCTCGCGAGCCCCGTCCATTCTCCAATGCTGACACCGCGTGCTTCCATGATGGCGTTGGCCCATCTCGGAACCCGCAATGGCGCGCTCAGCGTCGTGCCGTGCGACATTCCGCCGCCTGCCGGGCTAACGCGCTTGGATTTTTCGACCCGCCTTGCGGTTGGCGAATGGACGAGAGCCATAGTGCTGGACGAACTGAGCTATGAGCTCGGACTCGACGTCCTCCGGATCGGCTTCCGGGGTCTCGTGCCAAGCGACGAGCAAGTCGCCGCTGTCTCCCAGTTGCCAGAGGAATCGCCCACCCCAGTGCCCCACGGGCTCGCCGGCACCATGGCGCCGAAACTCATCGAGTCGCTTGGCGAGGCCTCGCCGGTCCTTGATGCCAGCGGAGGCTTTGCCGACATACAGGACGTTGGCCTCGCTGACCCAAGCTTCTCTCAACCTTGGCACTGCAACAGACGGGTCCTTTCCCTTGAAACGACCAGCCGGGCTGGAGTCAAGGAAGACCGGATCGCCGTTGGACTCGCGGAGCACGAGATAGACCCCGGGGCCACGCGGCACGTCCTTCTCGGGAAGCTCGGCAAACGACACGAACCCATCGAAGCCAACGTCGGTCAGTCCACTGCGTGTCCATTCCATCCCGGCAGTCTGCCGACCCAAGCGAATGCCCGGTCAAGCACGCGTCTCAGCACCCCCTGCCGAAGTGCTCATCACGGGGCTAGCGTCGAGGCTCCGAGTGCCTCGTCGTGCCAGCGGCGAGCGCGGCCTGGCCTCGCGCTGGGTCGTCGCGTGAGGTGCTCCATGTCCAACCCAACGCGGCTCTTGCCGTTCCAGCCGATGTCGATGACCACCGCGCAGCTGGCTGCGGTCTCGTTCCTGGCCCGGTACGCCGGGCACACCCACGAGCTCTACTCCTACCAACTGCGCCGCTGGTTCCAGTGGTGCGAGGCCAACGGCCTGGACCCGCTGGTCGGGATCCAGCGCGCTCACGTCGAGCTCTACATCCGGAGTCTGGGCGAGGCCGGTCTGATGGCGTCCTCGACCAACACGATGATGCACGGCGTCCGCGGGTTCTTCCGGTTCGCCCACATCGACGGCCTGATCCCCGCCGACCCTGCCGTCTACGCCCGGCTACCGAAGATCCATAGCGACGAGTCCCGAACCCAGGGCCTGGACCGACTCGAGCTGATCCGCTTCCTCCAGGTCGCCCAGACCATCACCGTCCACCACGGCGCCCTGGCCTACCTGCTGGGCATCAACGCCCTGCGGGCCTCAGAGGCTGCCGCGGTCCGGATCGAGGACTACGCCGAGACCCTGCGAGGCCACCGCGTCCTGCACCTGGTCGGTAAGGGCGACAAGCCCGCCACCATGCCCCTGACGGTCCCAGTCCTGCGGGTTCTGGAGGCCTGTCGCGGCGAACGCACCACCGGACCACTGGTCCTGCGACCGCTCTCAGGCAGGCCGATCGACCGCCGCGACGTCTACCGGATGGTGCTGCGAGTCGCGAAGGCAGCGGGCATTCCCCGTCACATCAGCCCGCACTCGCTGCGGCATGCAGCGATCACCAACGCCCTGGACGCCGGCGTCCCGCTCCGCGACGCCCAGATCCTCGCCCGACATGCCGACCCACGAACCACCGAGCACTACGACCGCGCCCGAGGCAACCTCGATCGCCACGGCGTCCACTTCCTCACCGCCTACGTCGCCGGCGTCTAACCAGACTCGAGCGCGGTGCGCCTGCGTCGACTCCACCCAGAATGACGCGGGCGACTTCCGCAGGGTGGGGCTCAGGCATAGGTGGTCCCCGGACCACTCAGCCTCGGCGAGCCTGGCTGCCATGGCAAGTCAGGGCCACCATGTCCAAGTTGCCCGCGATTCATCCGTCCGCGTCGGCTCCAGGAGTTGACCAGTTGGTCTCGGACGCAAGCTCGCCCATGGTCACCAGCTTGGAAGTAAAACGAGACTCCGCCTTTGCAGCGGCGACTGCGACTGCGTCAGCAGGCCACTGACTGGGGTTCGCGAGGACCTGCTCACACTGCGACACGGTGATGCCCTGAATGGCCGGTACCGCGAAATACCTGCCCCGCGGGAGCGAGCCGCGTGACGCGCGGAGGTTGTTGAGCTCGAGCTTGTGCGGTACCGAAGCCACCAGCCTGCGGAGCAGAACGTCGGAGGCCGGCGCTGCACCCCATAGCCCTGGGAGGTTCGGAAAGATGTACCGAACGGCCTCGGACGCGGTCGCGTCGTCGGCACGCGCGAGGATCAGCGTCGCCAGACGTCCTGATGGCCTAAAGGTCGTACGCAACTGCTGGCTGACCCGCAACGGCCGGTCGTACTCTGATGCCGCACGAGTGCACGCGGCCGCTACCCGACCCCACTGACCTGGTGTCAGTTGCTCGCACAACGCGTTCAGCTCCGGCCCGAGTTGCGAGAGCGCCAAAGAACTGGGTAGTACGAGCGCTACCGCCACCTGGAACATTGCCCGGGTTCCTCGGGGGTCCGCCTCGTCGGGTGCCTCGTCAGCGAGGGCGTTCCGCCACCACTCGACGTCAGCACGGTTGGCCTCGGCGGTCTGGAGCCAAGATGCCAGCGCCGGCCAGGCTCGGGTCGTCGAGGGTTGACCCGAGGCCGAGAGTTGAGCGGCCGCGGCCTGGGTCGTCGGGCGCAGTGTCAGGAGCATGACTTGACGCAGAATCCAGGAATCACCCCATGTGTCCTCGAGCGCGTCGAGGAAGTCTGCCCATCCTGCATAGTTCTGTTTCGCCTGCAGGGCGCTGAACGCCGAGTCAAGCGACGCGACAGTAGTCCGAATGGCTTTGTCGTGGCCGCGGATCCGTCTCCGCACTTTCGGGCCGGCGACGTGTTGGTTCGGCGGCGATGCCACGGGTTCGACCCGTCTTGCTTCAGCGAGGCACCGGTCGACCTGGGATGCGCGGACGAGCTGGCCTAGTGGACCACTGACCAACAGTTTTCCCTCGTCGTCGACTTCGTCATCTGGGTCCCCAGTCTTGATGCCTTCCACGTCGTGGGCCTCGTCATCGAACACGTCCTCAAACTCGTCGACGGTTTCATCGCCCTGCCGTCGGAGCGGTGCGCTGGCTTCGCTTGGCACAGGCGGCAGATACCCGTCGGCGGCACCGTCAGCTAGGTCTTGCAGGCAGAGTTCATACAGGTCGTTGCCGGGCGACCAGCGCCCACCGTAGGCAAGCGCGGCAAGGATATTGAGGGGCTCGTCGACGGCGGCCCGGGCGATGACGTCGACGAGACGGCGTTCTTCGTCTGGTTCAAGGTCGCTAAGCAGCCTCAGCGCACATGCCGTCTGGAGCCACTCAGTTGGTTGGCTGCTTGCCATTTCCGATGGAGCGCCGGAGCCCCACCACCACTGCCAGGTCGTGCTGCGAGCATCCGGGTCGCCGTCCCGTCGGTCTAGTTGCTCGCAGAGGAGGGCAGCCGCGGCGCGGCGCTCGTCGCTCGGGCCGACAAGGATCCGGTCTTTGAGTGTCTCGGTGAGAGCATCTGCGGCGGGCCCCGATGGGAAGGTGAACTGTCCTGCGCCCGGGACGCTCATGCCGTCGAGCGCCAGGATTAGCCCGGTTCCGGCCAGGGCGTCCTTGATGAGGTCTTCGGTGACCGTGCGGTGGACGGTTCGGAAGATGTGGTCGTCCAGCAGTTGCTTCGCCGCAAGCCTAGGGAGCGGCTGACCTCTGAAATCGTTGCGTTGAAGGTCACGCAGCACCTGACGGATTTCGGGCAGCTCGCCGTCGTTGAACATGCCGGCGGCGAATCGCATGGTGTTCCACCAATAAGGGCGACGGATTGCTTCTCCGAGGCGCTCCCCTTTGGTGCCGCTTGAATCCGGATCCAGGTCCTTGATGAGGTACTGGGCTGCGAAATATTCACGGATGCCTTGCACCTCGAACTCGAAGAGCCCGCTTCCTTGTCGCCTCTGCACGAGGCAGATGACCCGCGCCTGCATCTCGGTGTAGAGCTGCTCAACCATCTCAGTCGACTGCCCGATGCCGGTAAGGAACTCGTGCAGGAGCGTTCGTAGCGTCTTGACGTCAATGGTTCCATTGGAATCTCCGCCCTCCGCCTGTGTATGCATCCACCAGCCGAGGTAAGCGTGAATTTTGGCGAGCGTCGGCCGGTACGGGCGGATGGCTTCGCTCTTCTCGAACTCCCGGTCGAAAAAGACACTGATGTACTCGTCGTAGAGCGCTGTTCGCTGGTCCGGAATCACTGTATGGCGGTCGAGGAGGCGACAGAGGATCGCCAGCTGCATCGGGCTGGAGGAAACCTCACGGACATGGGGCTTGTCGTGTTCGGCCGCGAAGTTCTCCACGAGTGGCGCCTGCCTGTCAGGAGGGAGGCTCACGACAGCCCACTTCTCCACGTAGCGCATCTTCAGGGCAGGGACCAGGTCGCCAAGCTCGAGCACGGCGAATGAGGGGTCGTTCCAGATAGGTCTCTCTACGACGCCGGGCCGGGTCGTAACGAAGACGATGACATCCACACCTTCGGCGGCATAGCGCTGTCGGAAATCGCGAATCTCGTCCGAGACAGCAGCACGGTCATCGAGCGGGGCCACCTCGTCGAGGCCGTCCAATGCGAACAACGTAGGCCACCTGATCACGACCTTGACTAAGTCGTTGATTTCGAAAGGCACCCCCCGGGCGGAGATGCAGATGCGTTCGCTGATGTACGACTCGAGCAGGATGCTCCGTTGGATGTCTGCGGAGAGACCCTTGATCCATTCAGGGTCGTTGATGTCCTGAGCCGGGCCGTGCTTCGTCGGACGTCGACGCTTCTTGTCCTGCTTGTCCAGGCCGGCCGCCTTGAGCAGGATCTCGCGGCGGGTCTTGGCGTACAGGCGTAGGTCGACGCGGAAGGGAATACGAGGCATGGCCGCTGTCATCTGGATCTGCTGATCTCTGGGCTCGTACTCGTCGAACCCGAGCTGTCTGGCTCGAAGTGACTGGCAGACATACTGGAGCAGGGTTGACTTTCCTTGACCTGGGCCGCCGACGATGACTGCAGATTCAAGCCACCGCGGATGCAGAAGCGCCTGAGCGCCACCCGCGAACACGAGTGGTTCGTAGGTGGTCTGCCCGATGCGGAGGCTGATCGGCCCGATGCGTCCGGCCTCGCCGGAGGACTGTGCGGGCTTTAGAGAGGGCGCAAACGACGTCGCGAACTCCTGGTCGTGGGTCGGGTCGAACTGAATGCCGTTGAGGTGGAGGTCAGTGATGAGTTGACCAGCAAGAGTCCGGGCATGTGCGACGACGGGGACGTCAACGAACATCGAGTCGACGCTCGGTACGTTGAGTTCTGCTTCGTTGAAGCGGACCGGGTTGTCGTAGCGGAAGTCTTGCTCCATTGCAGCCTTCAACGCGCGGATGTGCGGCTCGGGCGTCTTGATGTCGACGAGCAGCACGGGCGGCTCAAGTCCTGGCTCGCCGCAGAGCGCTTCGGCCATCGCCTTCCCGAAGACGGCGCGGACCGTCGTCGCATGCTTACGTAGACGGTTTTGGATCTTGGTCGGCCCGTCGAGTGCGACGTCGAACCGGCCCGCGAACTCCTCTTTCAACTTGGCGAGTTCGTCGAGCAGAGGCGTGTCCTCGGTCGGTGCCGCCGTCATGACGGTGAACTTGTCTGCTTTGAAACGGTGTGACTCTGCGTATAGCTCGACCGCGTTCCGAAGCTTCGTCGGCGTCATCCTTTTATACCGCTTGACCTGATACACATGCGCTGGAACGGACGGTTCGCCTTGAAGGCCCATACGGAACTTGACGACGTCAATGCCGTACTGTTCCTGCCCGCGCCGTCCGTAGATGTGGACTTCGCCTGACACCGTCTCGTTGTCGACAAGCTCGGCGCACAAACGCTCGAACGTTTCAGGTGGCAAGTCCCCGAACGGGAGCTGCGGGTCTTGCATTGGGACCACCGCGTGCACAGGGTGGTCACGAAGTTCGGCCATGGAGAGCTGCACGAGATCGTCGTCGCTGAACGCAGCGTCCTCCTCGGCCGAAAGTGTGCTGTCGCTACTCACATCGGAAATCATGCCTCACAGCCGACGCGGCTCTGGCGAGCGCCGACGAGGCTCTCAAGTACCAGCGCAGCTCATGTCCGCGTGGGTCGGAATTTCAAGCGACCCTGACCTATAGCAGTCGCCGACTTCGTAGAACTTCCAGGGCGTGACTGCTGACCCGCCCCGCATCAGATCGCCGCCTGTGGTGTTGATTCTGAACCTGAGGAGGAGCCGGGTGTTCGCTCGGAGGGACGAACGACCCAAGCAACATACTGACGCCTCGTCCGTTCTGCACTCAGTTGCGGTGATGGGGCGTGACCGGAACGCAGCGAGCGTCTCCAAGGCCAGCTCACATTCACGCGAGCCGCTTCGGTCACAAGTATGACTGGCTCCTGCCGCCCTCGCGTTCAATTGTCGTGCGGATCTTCCTCGCCCTAGCCGCGGCGTGCGTGGTCGAGACTTGCGTGACCCAGAAACGTAACGCACACTGGACCGGCAAAGGTGACGCACCAATGACCGGCAACGGTAGGACACTAGGAGAGAATGATGCCCGCACCCCAGGTCGATCGACGTCCCGATGTGCTGCAGTGGGGCAAGGAGCATGGCTGGAAGCATGAGCAGACCAAGGGTTTCGATGGCGAGGTAGTGCGCGACGTGTTCAATAAGGGCGACATGGAGCTTCGCTGCTTCTGGCTCGTAACGCCGTTCTCGGAAGCACTCTGGGCCCGCGCATACCTGCTTCGCCCATACCGCGCCGTCACGGTGCCGCGTGTGACCTCCTCGGGCACACGCCCAAGCGTGGAGTCAGTCCTGAAGCAGTCGCACGCGAAGGCCCAATAGGAGACCGAGTCATTCCTCCGCGTGTCCCTTCTGCTCTGCCTGCGATTCGCCTGCGCGTGGCTTCACCCCGACCCGTGCCAGCGTGAATCCAGGTCTGGGATCACATCGCTTCCTAGGAACAATGCGGCGATCGTGGATCTTGCCGCGCCGCGCAACGGCGAAGGCTCGAGGACGAGCGCGAACGCCAAGTGCTTCACCAGCCCCAACGGCAAGGAGCTAACCGATGAACGACGGGATGGATGTCAATGACCTCCTAGCTGCATTCACTCGGGTGCGCGAGGCAGCCGAAGCCCATATGGACGAGCTAGACGCGTTGGGTCACGCTTGGGAAGAGGAGACGGTCACGAACGTCTCGGTCCATCGCGGTCACCCGGTGGTGAAGGTCGTCAAGTTCAATAAGGTCCAAGAGGGTGGAGCGATTGGGGCCGACTATCTGTGGTGGTGGCTAGATCGGGATACTGACGTTTGCTTTGGCATGCTCGTGCAGGCAAAGCGTTTGACCCGGACCCTATTGCGCGAACGAGCGCGCTGGACGCTTGATGTACGACACAACGATGGTCAGCAGTTTCGCGACTTGCTGCAGACAGCGAATGAACTGCAAGTGCCGGCGATGTATAGCGTCTACACAGGTGGGCTCGTCTACCGCGAGCAGCTCGCGTGTACCCACGAAGCCGTGAAGCCAGAGACGGGCGAAGGTGACCGAGTCCTGCGTGCGGGCACCACCCCGAAAGTTCGGCAGGCTCTAGAGGTGGACGGCTCAGATCGCAATTCTGATACCGCGCCAGACGGGAGTGCTGGACCGGATGAAGACTGTCTGGGCTGCCGACGCATGGCAGTGTCAGTTATCAGCGCATACCAGCTGACTGCAGTCGTGTCCCCGGCTGATGCCGCCGCTCTACTCCTCAGCGAGTCAATCCCGCTCGAGGACCTGGTCGACGGCGATCTGCCCGGTGGACGTGTTTGGGATCGAAATCTGTACGAGATTGCACCGGGTCCGCTTCGCGGCTTCCTACTCGACGACCAAGTGGGGCCCGCCGAGGTTGCCAAGAAGATTTTCAAGAAGGTATGTGAACATCGGATCCTCGCCCACTCGCAGGCCAGCGCCGTACTGCTCGAAGTGCCGGGGACGCCGCTGTTCCCGAACGTCCCCGAGGACCGCGGGCATTTCCCCGGACCGTACTACGACCACTTTCTGCGGGGTCTGCGAGTTAGTCCACCGACCTACGTGCATGGTCTGCTAGACGCCACCAGCTCACGAAAAGGTTTCGGCGCTGGCTCAGACGCCGATGAAGAGGTGCCACGGCCACTCGAGCTCGAGGGACTCAATGTCGACGGCATCGTCTTCGTGACCCTTTGAGGCAAACCGCTACACCTGACCGCATGGGCCGTGGAACGCTGACACGGGCGACGGCATGCCAAGTCGAGGTGCGTCTTTCCACCGCGTATGACTGTCAAGCGCGGGTCGCCCTGCGCTCGGCGCTCTAGTCCGTTCCATGCCGGAAGCGGATCCGTATGCGAAGACCATCAGTGCGACGGCCTGGGAATCCTTCGCTTTACTGATACCTGGCAAGGCAGGAAGAGGTTTGTGCTCCCCTGCCAGATCACCCGCCGTGGATCGGCCGACGTCGTGAGTCGTGCTCGGCACCTGCTCGGTCGCTCGATCTGTGGTTCTCGGCTCCTGATCGGCTAGTGCGCACGCACCCCAACGCTTCTGGCGCCTCGGCATCGTCCGTGGGTTGCAGACAGACTGGATGCGCGGCAGGGTGACAGAGCGCGCTCGGGCCTGCCAGGCCGAGTAGGAGACGTGGGAGCCTTCATGGAAGCGATCGACCCGAAGTACGGAACCACCGTCCTGCTCCTCATCGCCGCGGTCTCGGTCGCGGTCTTGCTGTTCTTGATCATCAAGGTGAAGTTGCACGCGTTCATCTCGCTGGTTCTGGTCAGCGTGCTCTCCGCGCTCGCCGTCGGTTTTCCTCTCGCGGACGTGCCAGACGTCTTGATGTTCGGCTTCGCGGACACACTGGGTTCGGTCGCCCTGCTGGTCGCGTTCGGGGTGATGCTGGGGCGGCTGCTCGAGATCACCGGGGGCGCCCAGGTGCTCGCAGACACCATGATCGGACGGTTCGGAGAGAAGCGGGCACCGCTCGCGCTCGGTGTCGCCGCCTTGCTCTTCGGCTTCCCGATTTTCTTCGACGCCGGCCTCGTCGTGTTCCTGCCGATCATCCTCACCGTCGCCCGTCGCTTCGGCGGATCCCTGCTCCTGTACGCGCTCCCCGCAGCCGGAGCGTTCGCAGCCATGCATGCGATCGTTCCTCCCCACCCGGGGCCGGTCGCGGCAGCGACGATCCTTGACGGCAGCGTCGGGTTGACGTTGCTGGTCGGGGTTCCGACCGCGGTCCTCGCCTGGTACGTCGGCGTCATGCTGGTCAGCAGGGTGCTCGGCCGACGGATCTACGTCCCGATCCCCGAGGTGATCTTCGGCGAGGTCAACGGCGGCCGTGGGGCCACTGGAGGAGACGAGAACACCGAGGTGCAGACGGAGGAGAGGCTGGGAGACCGGCCACCCTCCTTCGGCACGGTCCTCGGGCTGCTGCTCATCCCGTTCGTCCTGATCTCCTTCGACACCGTGCTGGCCACGCTTGTCTCGGCGGGCACGCTCGAGGAAGGCATCGGGTGGGTGGAGTTCCTAAGCGTCATCGGCTTCACCCCGGTGGCGCTGCTCATCACGGTGCTCGCCGCGATCGTCGTGCTCGGACGCCCGAACGCGTCGATGGCGCGCGTCAGTGAGGTCCTGGACGGCGCACTCGGTCCAATCTGCACGATCATCCTGATCACCGGAGCCGGCGGGATGTTCGGCGGTGTCCTGGAGCTCAGTGGCATCGGCGCCGCGCTCAGCGACAGCCTGTCCGATCTCGGCATGTCGCTGGTCGTGCAGGCGTTCGTGATCGCCACTCTGCTGCGGGTGGCCCAGGGGTCCGCCACTGTCGCGCTGACGACTGCCTCCGGAGTGATCGCACCAGCCGTGAAGGCTGCCGAGCTTGGTGACCTGCAGATCGCCCTGCTGGTGGTAGCGATCGCGGCAGGCGCCACGGTTCTCTCCCACGTCAACGACTCCGGGTTCTGGCTGGTGAGCCGCTTCTTCGAGATGGACGTCAAGACCACGCTGAAAACCTGGACGGTCATGGAGACCACCCTGGGGCTGTCGGCGTTCGTGATCGCGACGGTGCTCTGGGTCGTCGTGTGACCCGGCGCGGACGGTTCCTGTCATGACAGCGCTCGTGGTCATGGGTGTCTCGGGATGCGGGAAGAGCACGGTGGCCGACCTGCTGTACGCGCGGCTGGGGTGGCCGTTCATGGAGGGCGACTCCCTGCACCCGGACTCCAACATCGCGAAGATGGAGTCCGGACAGCCGCTCACCGACGAGGACAGGTGGCCGTGGCTCAACAGGGTCGCTGCCTGGATCGAGGGCCAGCACGCTGCGGGGCACGACGGCATCATCACGTGTTCGGCGCTCAAGCGCTCCTACCGCGACGTGCTCAACAGGCGAGGCGAGGGCGTGGTCTTCGTCTACCTCGCGGGGGAAAGGCAGACGCTCGAAGACCGCATGCAGGCGCGGGTCGGGCACTTCATGCCGCCGGGCATGCTGGCCAGCCAGCTCGAGACCCTGGAGGAGCCGCAGCCGGACGAACCCTCGATCCGGGTGCCGATCGAGCAGTCACCGACGGCGATCGTCGAACAGGTGATGAAGGAACTGGAGCGTCACCACCGCTGAAGTTCCGACAATCGCGGCCGTTTCAGGAACCGATCATCACTGGTCCACCAGTAGGTCGAACAGGAAGAAGGTGGCCCTTGGCGCCGTGTCGCGCGAGCACCTCCAGCAGCCTGGCGTCGTGGCCGACTCCGCGTGCGACCCGATTGCCACTGGCTCCGTCGACGTCAACGGCGTTTCAACACCGTCACCTCGGTCAAAAGGGAGCCGCGGTCGCCTCCGGACACAGATAGGCGCAGGCGATCCAGCACTGCTGAGCGTCACCAATCGAGTCGTAGCACCGCCAGAAGCACTCATGGAAGCAGTCTGGATCGGGATACCCGAAGTTGCCGCGCACCGCAGATCTCCTCAGTGGTCGCTGCGCGCCCTGACTCCCTGCACAGCCACAGCCACAGCCACCGCCGCCGCCGGTGCGGCTGTCGTCCTTCTCGTCTACCACCAGGTTCGAACGGCAGTGCTTGCAGCGGGTCGCGTCGGGATGGATCTCTTCCTTGCAGTAGGGGCACACCCCGTCATGTCGAGGGGCGCGAGGGCTAAGCCGAGAGCCGCAGTGCTTGCAGAGACGGGCCTCAGCCATGATCGTCTCGCGACAGAAAGGGCACTCTTTGGACTCTTCGTCTGCCATTGGTGGCTCGCCTCCCGCAGCCGCGACGTTTGCGCAAATGTTGTTGCAAAGGGTGATGGTGCCCCTGCGCTCCAGAGAACTCCCGACCAGCGTCGAACACAAGCGGTTACGCAGGCGCGACTAGACCGCGATAACTCGGCGGCACACTCCCTGAGCTGTTGTGTCCAACTCCTCCGGTATCTCCTCCCGAAAGGGTGCCGAGGAGTTCCTGCATGCCGGCGCGTATGACTGCGTCGTACCGTTCATCCTCATGGGGTCGCCTTCGTCGCGGCTGGGGGTCCCACGCCCGGCGGTCAGCACAGTCGTTCCGCCGCGACTGCACTGGATTGCTCACGTGTAGCGGGCACCGCGCAGTCAAGGCCGCGCGGCCTTTAGTCGCTTGATAGCGGCCGGGCCGACGCCATGAAGATCTCGGAGGCGATCGAGATCCCGTGGCAGGTCCTGAAGGCACGTGTACCCGGCGTCAATCAAGGCGCCAGTGGCCGAACGACCCAGCTTCACTCCGTCGAAGCTGTCACCTCGATCTTCAACCGGTCCCATGACTGCTCCGACTCGCGTCAACGACAGGATTCATCGCTGCGAATCCTGCCGGAGCCTTCTGGGTTTGCCCAACCCCTCGGCACGTTGAGCTGTGCAGTCATACCGGCCGCGTTAGGTGTTTCCATCCGGATCCGCGGGGCATCGAGAGAGCGGTCGCCATCCGCCATCGTGTGCGCCCCTCTGGCTCCGCAGGGCAGGCTGGCCGAATGGAACATCGTTACACGCTGACCGTGACCTGGACCGGCAACACCGGAGACGGCACCCTCACCTACCGCGGGTACAAACGTGCGCACAAGGTGACGGCCGAAGGACCGCCCGAGTTGCTGGGCTCGGCGGACCGCACATTCCACGGCGAGCGCGAGCGCTGGAACCCCGAACAGCTGCTTCTCGCCTCACTCTCCCAGTGCCACATGTTGTCGTACCTCCACGTCTGCGTTGGTGCGGGTGTCGTCGTGACCCACTACGTCGACCGTCCGACCGGCTCGATGAAGACCGAGAGCGACGGAAGCGGACGGTTCACGGAGGTCGTGCTGCGTCCGGAGGTCACGGTCACCGACGACAGCATGGTTGAGGCGGCGACGGAGGCGCACCACCGTGCCAACGAGCTGTGCTTCATTGCCAACAGCGTCAACTTCCGCGTTCGCCATGAACCGTCCGTCAAATCCTCGCTCTAGCCTGCGGGCCGAGTCACACCGCCGCGTGCTGAAGTGTCTCGCGCCTGAGGCCACGTCGGCTGGAAAGACCGCCGAGAGCAGGTCGGGAAGACCTAGACGGCGCCTGGTGACGGAGACCGACGCAGCAAGACGAGCACGACCGCCAGCGGCCACAGCGCCTGCGCCCCGGCGACGACCCGCTCGCTCAGGCCCAGCAGGTCACCCTCACCGAGCTCCAGCGTCAACCAGCCGAGCAGCGCGAGTAGGCCGATGGAGGCCCAGCGGCCACCTGCCTTCGACGGTAGACCCGAGAAGGCGGGCCAGAGGGCCAGCGCCACGAAGCTCACCGTCGCCGCGGGCAGGTGACCGGCTGAAGGTTGCGGGAACGCCGCGACCAGCACCGCGCTCACCCCACCTACCGCGAGCACCACTCGGCCGCCCGTGGCCGCCTCCTCGAGCCCGGCCGCGGTGGCGAGGTGGGCGCCACCGAGCACGACCAGCGCGGTGGTCATCACACATCGGTCGTCAGCACCGTGCGCGGCCAACGCGCTGATCGTCTCGCGCACCTGGTCAAACCCGTCCCGCTGGCGGGCCGCGGCAAGCACCCAACCACCAATCAGAGCGGTCGGAGCCAGTCCGGCCGAGAACGGCACCCATCTGCGCATGCGAGGAGTATGCCGGTCGTTCGCACGGGTCCCGACCAGTCGTTCCCTCGGGTCTACTTCAGGAGCGCTCGGTCTTCGGCGGTCCAGCTATCGGGGCGGCCATTCTCCTGACACCACTGGGCCCATGTGAGTTTTCCTTCGGTGCCGGCGGCCGTGCCCAATAGGTGAGTACCTGCGGCGCCCAGGCACCAGTCGCTGGGCCGTGTGTGCGGATCATGCCGGGACGGCTAGCTCTTCGACACCCGAGGCACAAAGCCGGAGGTCAGCGAACTGACCTACGGCTGCGGCTCTGGCGCGCCCGGAGAGATTCGAACTCCCAACCTTCTGATCCGTAGTCAGATGCTCTATCCGTTGAGCTACGGGCGCCCGTCCTGAGGACTGCGCAATGCTAGCCGACGACCCGGACGGGGTTGAAATCGGTCGCGCGACCTCGCAGCCGGCACGTGGCGAAGGTGACCCGGAACACACCACTCACACACTGGAACGATCCAATAGGCCGAAAGCGTCCGGGGACGTAGATTCCCCACAACCCTGGTTACCCCCGCACGTTCAGCGGGCGTAACTTGAGGCGCACCATCGGGTGATGCAACGGCGCCGCATCCGGGAATCACGAACTCAAGGACACACACCGTCGATGGGGTCGACGGCCGGCCAGGCTCTACCAGGCACTGGCCGCGAAATGCTCGAGAGGGAACAGGCATGACCGCCGAGACGTCGAACAAGACCACCACCATCGAGGACGCGCCCACGACGCACGAGGGCATCCTGGCGTTCGTGCGGGAGGCCGCCGAGCTCACCACGCCGGACCGGATCCACTGGTGCACCGGCTCCGACGAGGAGTGGGTCGAGCTCACCGACGCCCTCGTCGCCACCGGGACGTTCACCCGACTCGACCCGGCCAAGAAGCCCAACTCCTTCTACGCCGCCTCCGACCCCACCGACGTGGCGCGCGTCGAGGACCGCACCTACATCTGCTCGGTCGAGGAGAAGGACTGCGGGCCCACCAACAACTGGATGGACCCGAACGAGATGAAGGCCCTCATGCGCAAGCTCTACGCGGGCTGCATGAAGGGCCGGACGATGTACGTGATCCCGTTCGTGATGGGACACCTCGAGGCCGAGCACCCCATGTTCGGCGTCGAGATCACCGACTCGGCGTACGTCACCGCCTCGATGCGCGTGATGGCCCGCATGGGCACCAACGTCCTGCGCAAGATGGAGGAGCTCGTCGCGGCCGGGGAGGACGTTGCCTGGGTCCCCGCGCTGCACTCGGTCGGCATGCCGCTCGAGGAGGGCCAGGAGGACGTCGCCTGGCCGTGCAACGACACGAAGTACATCGTGCAGTTCCCCGAGGAGCGCAAGATCTGGTCCTTCGGCTCCGGCTACGGCGGCAACGCCCTGCTCGGCAAGAAGTGCTACGCCCTGCGGATCGCCAGCGCCAAGGCGCGCGACGAGGGCTGGATGGCCGAGCACATGCTCATCCTCAAGCTGACCAACCCCCAGAAGGTCACCAAGTACATCGCCGCCGCCTTCCCCAGCGCCTGCGGCAAGACCAACCTGGCGATGCTCGAGCCGACCATCCCCGGCTGGAAGGTCGAGTCGATCGGTGACGACATCGCCTGGATGCGCATCGGCGAGGACGGCCGCCTGTGGGCGGTCAACCCGGAGTACGGCTTCTTCGGCGTCGCGCCCGGCACCAACGAGCACACCAACCCCAACGCGATGAAGACGATCAACATCGGCAACTCGGTGTTCACCAACGTCGCGCTCACCGACGACGGCGACGTCTGGTGGGAGGGCCTGGAGAACCCGCCGGCCCACGCCACGTCGTGGAAGGGCGAGCCGTGGACGCCGGAGAGTGAGGAGCTCAGCTCCCACCCGAACAGCCGCTACTGCACCCCGATCAAGCAGTGCCCCATCCTCGCCCCGGAGTACGACGACCCGCGCGGTGTCCCGATCGACGCGATCCTCTTCGGCGGCCGCCGCAAGACCACGATCCCGCTCGTGACCGAGGCCCGGGACTGGGTCCACGGCACCTTCATGGGCGCGACCCTCTCCAGCGAGACCACCGCGGCCGCCACCGGCCAGGTCGGCGTCGTGCGCCGCGACCCGATGGCGATGCTGCCGTTCATCGGCTACAACGCCGGCGACTACTTCAGCCACTGGATCAAGATGGGCAAGGAGAACGACGAGGCGAAGATGCCGCGCATCTTCTACGTCAACTGGTTCCGTCGCAACGACGAGGGCGGCTTCCTGTGGCCCGGGTTCGGCGAGAACAGCCGGGTGCTGAAGTGGGTCATCGACCGCATGGAGGGACAGGCCGCCGCCGTCGAGACCCCGATCGGCCACGTGCCGGCGCCGGGCTCGATGGACATCGACGGTCTCGACGTGACCGAGGAGGACCTCGCGAAGGCCCTCGCGGTCGACGTGGAGGAGTGGAAGAAGGAGATCCCCGAGATCACCGAGTGGTTCGAGAAGTTCGGCGACGAGCTCCCCGCCGTCCTGTGGACCGAGCTCGACGGTCTCAAGGCCCGCCTCGGCGTCTGACCGGCCTGCCCGATCACCCTGACCCGACCCGCCCGACAGCGCCGGACCCCCGCCCCCCGGGGTGCGAGTCCCGCTGTTTGTCGTCATGATGCTCGGCATGAGCACTGAACAGGGGCCCGAACGGCGCGCGCTCCTGGCCGGCCGGGCGGGCGAGCTCTTCCGTGACGTGATCAGGGCCGGCGTGCTGCCTCCCGACGACCCCCGGCTGGCGGACAACCATCCCGACCGGCAGGCGCTGGACCTGCTGATCGACCTCGGGCTGCTCCGTCAGGACGACGGGGCGCGGGCGTGGGTGGCGGTCGACCCCGCGGCGGTGCAGGCCGGTGTGGTCGCGCCGATGGGCCGCCAGGTGGTCGAGCTGCTCGACGAGTCAGCGGCGTGGACCGACACGTTCGGTTCGCTGGCCCAGACGTTCCGGCGTACGCCTGCGAGCGGGACCGCCCTGAACGAGATCCGGGGGCTCGCCAGCATCAACCAGTTCCTCGAGTCGGCCGTGGACGACGCCGAGGACGAGCTGCTCACCGCGCAGCCGGCCGGAGCGCGCCGGGCCGTCATCCTCGAGCAGGCCGTCGACCGCGACATCCGCGCCCTGCAGCGCGGGGTCACGATGCACACGCTCTACCAGCACACGGCGCGCCGCAGCAAGGCGACGCGGGACCACGTCGAACGGACCCTGGCGCTCGGCGCGAAGGTGCGCACCCTCGACGAGTTCTTCAACCGGCTGATCGTGATCGACCGGCGGCTCGCGGTGATTCCCGGAGGTCAACCCGACGTCGCAGTGGCGATCCACGACCCCAACCTGGTGTCCTACCTCGCCGACGTCTTCGACCGCTCCTGGGAGCGTGCCCGGGAGTACGACGAGCGCGGAGGCTCCTCCGACAGCGACATCGCCGCCGAGGTACGCCAGCTGACGGTGCGCATGCTCACCGAAGGGCACAGCGACCCGGCCAGTGCCAAGCGGGTGGGGGTGAGCACCCGGACCTATGCCTCCTACGTGGCCGCGCTCAAGGACGAGTACGGCGTGGAGACCCGGTTCCAGCTCGGTTTCGCCATGGGCAGCCGAGACGCGGAGTCGGCCCCCGAGGCCTGACCGGCTCTGCGTCGTCGCTGCCCGATCGGTCTACTTGAAGCCCCAGCCGGTGTCTCGTGTCGAGTGGGTCGGCTTGGTGCTGCCGGCCTCGGCCGGTGCGGCGACTCCGAGGGTCGCGAGACCGATGCTCAACAAAATGGCGGTGACTGGCTTGGCGATCTGACGAAGATTCATGGAGAATCCTTCCAATCGGGGCAACAGCATCGTGCCCGCGCTCAGGACCCGTTAACAGATCGTCGGGCCGCATGACTGTGCATTGCATGTTCATGCAGGTTTTCTCGGACATGCATACGACCGCCCCGGACCCAGTGGGTCCGGGGCGGTCAGCCTGCGGAGGTGGCGGGATTTGAACCCGCGAGAGGGCATTACCCTCAACCCGCTTAGCAGGCGGGCGCCATAAACCGGGCTAGGCGACACCTCCCCGAACAAGCAGGGCACAGGTTACCCATCGCCCGCCCTGCCCCGAAATCGGGCCGGAGACCGGGCCATCGATCGGGGCGCTTCGGGTCCCGGATCCACCCGCGGATCAGCCGCGCGCCAGGAGGTCAGCGCAGCCTGCGGTAGCCGTGGCCCCGGTCGAGGTGGTCCGAGATCGCCTGGGCCAGCCGGGTCGGACCACCCTCGATGACGTCGACCGGCAACGTGGTCGTCCGGCCGTCGCGCAGTCGCAGCACGACGCACCGGTGACCGGCCACCGTGGTCGCCTGCACGTCCAGGACGTCGGTCCACCGCGCCGACCGGGCCTGGGCCGAGCGCAGCGCGCGCACCCGGTAGCCGTGCTCGTCCAGGCGCAGCACCCAGTGGCGTACGCCGACCAGCAGGCCCAGCGCGACCACCCCGAGGAGGGCGAGCAGCACCAGCCCGGACATCACCGCGGCGGACAGGTCGGCCAGCCAGGTCGCCAGCGCGCCGACCAGGACGACGGTGCCGATCGCCAGCAGCCCGGTGCCGAGCAGCCGGAACCGCAGCGAGGGTGCGAGGGCGAAGTCCACGGGTCCGACGTCGGGCTCGCTGGCCGGACGGGGCTCGGGGATGCTCACCGAGCGATTACACCCGGTCTGCGAGGTCCGGCCAAACTGACCCTTGTCGGATCGCGGTGACCTGGGTCACACTCATGATCCCATCTGTGCACGGACAGGCGTGGAAGGTGGTTCGAGATGGCTCCTCTCGAGACCGCGATCAGAGAACTCCGGCAGATCCTGGCCGCCGACAGCGCAGCGCCCGAGTGGCGCTGGAACGTGCGTCGCCGGCTGTCCGAGGTGAAGGACGCTCTGGCCCAGCCCGAGGGACGACCACACGAGGCCTGGCTGGCGGCCCGCGCCCAGCTCTCCAACCGCGACCGCCACCAGCTGCAGGCACGGGTCGTGGCGCTCTCGGCCGGCGTGCTGGACAAGCTCGACACCGACAGCATCGCCCACCAGGTGGAGCGGCTGATCGCGGACCTCGAGCACCACGTCCAGCGGCTGCACGACCTCGTCTACGACTCGGTCTCCCTGGAGCTCGGCGGCTCCGAGTAGCCGCTTCCTGGCTGCCGCCACGCCGCACGCCGGCTCCACGTCTAGACTCGCACCCGGTCCGCGAGGACCTGGAGGGGTGCCGGAGTGGCCGATCGGAACCGCCTTGAAAGCGGTCGCTGGCAGTGATGTCAGCCGCGGGTTCGAATCCCGCCCCCTCTGCTCAGTGCCGCCCAGCGTGTCCCACCCAGTGCTGCCCACTCAGTGCAGCGGCTGCCACCGGCCGGGCTCGAGGCGCGGCGGGATGCTCGGGTCGTCGGCCGCCCGGCGGCCCGTCCTGCCGGTGAGGACCCGCTCGAGGCGGATCAGGACGAAGGCCAGCAACAACCCGAGCACGAGGCTGTAGGCGGCCGTGAGCGCCGCGCCTGCTGCCAGGTCGCCGGCGTCGATCAGGTCGCTCGCCACGTGAGCGGTCGCGGCCGTGCCGAAGACGCAGGCCCACCAGCCCTGGCGGCGGCGGGAGCGCATCGAGACACCCCAGGCCAGCGCCGGGATGCCGATCAGGACCTCCACCGGGTGCGGTACGCCGCCCAGCGTCTCGCGGGTCCAGTCCTGGACCCGGCTGACCCTCGCGACCAGCCCGGGGTCGCCGTACCTCGTGAGCGCGGCCGTGTAGACCACCACGACCACCAGCAGCACCAGCGCACCCGCTGAGAGCAGCAGACCGCGACGACCGAGGTTGTGCAGGCCGCCGCCGAGGCGGTAGACCAGCGCAGTCGTCGAGACGAGGGTGAGACCGAGCACCGTGTAGGCGAACCGCTCGTCGTCGACCGACACCGCGAGCCCCGCAGCACCGATGCCGCCGGCCGTGGCCACCAGCAGTGCGATCACCACCTCGCGGATGACGGAGGGGAACGTCGGAGCGGGTCGGGTGCCGAGGACGGCGAGGCACCCGGCCAGCACTCCGGTCGCGACGGCTGCGCCGGCCAGGAGAAGAGGTCGCTGGCTGGCGACGGCGGCGACGCCGACGATGGTGGCGAGCACCAGCGCCGCACCCACGCGGCCCCCGCTCCGTCGGGCGAGCCCCACAGCGAGGACCACGCCCAGCACTGCCGCGAGCGACTGCCGGGCCAGCAGCGGCTGCTCGAGGGCACTGAGGGCCAACAGCCCCGAGACCACGGCGACCAGGGACAACAGCCACACCCACCCCCCGGCCGTGGCCGACCAGCCACCCTTCGAGGGCACTGCACCCGCAGCGGCGTCGGTGTCCCGACCGCTCAGTCCTGCGCGCGCCCGGGCCGGCAGGTCCCTGACCGGCTCACCTCGAGGCACGGCGCGGCCACGGCCTGGCACATCCTTGACCCGGGGCACGGCGGGAGGATATCAACGGCCGCTACATGCGGCGGTTGGCCAGCGACGGGTTGGTGCGGCGTACGTCGGCCACGGCCGAGCGGTCGAGCACCGCCTCCAGCACCGTCTCCTCACCGTCCGCCTCGGCGACCACGTCGCCATCGGGGGCCACCACGATCGAGTGCCCGGTGTAGCGCGGAGCCGGCTGGCCGACCCCGACGACCCAGACCGTGTTCTCGATGGCGCGTGCCCGCAGCAGGGTGCGCCAGTGCTCGACCTTGCGCTCGCCGGCCACCCAGGCGGCGGGGACCACCAGCGCCTCGGCACCCTGGTCGACCAGCGCACGGGCGAGCTCGGGGAAGCGGAGGTCGTAGCAGGTCATCAGACCGAGCGGGAAGCCGTGCACCGCCACCAGGGAGGGCTCGATCTGCCCGGCGCTCACCGTGTCGGACTCCTTGAAGCCGAAGGAGTCGTAGAGGTGGATCTTCCGGTACGCCGTGAGCCGGTCGTCATCGGCCAGCACCAGGGTGTTCAGCGGCCGCGCGGGGTCGTCGCCCACCTCGAACATGCCGGCCAGCCAAGCGGCTCCCGTGGTCTCGCTGGCGTGCCGCAGCTGCTTGGCGAAGGGACCGTCGAGCGTCTCGGCGAAGGGCGCGAGGTCGGACCCGGGCTCGCCGAAGTCCCGGGCGAAGGCCTCGGGGAGGACGACGAGGTCCGTCTCGCCCGGAAGGGCAGCGACCTCCTCGAGCGCGGCGCGGTTCTCCGCCGGGTCGAGCGCGGAGGCGCGCTGCACGAGGCGGACGCGCAGCTGGTCGGACTGGTCGGTCATGGCTCCCAGACTGCCAGCCGGGGTGTCAGACTTGCCAGTCGTGAGCCCACCAGAGCACGTCCCGGCGATCGTCGAGTGTGCCGCCATCGTCCTGACCGGCGGCAGCGCGGTCCGGTTCCAGGGCGCCGACAAGGCCTCGATCGAGGTGGGCGGGGTGACGCTGCTCGAGCACGCCCTGGGCGCGCTGGCCGAGATCCCGGACGTGGTGGTCGTCGGGGACGAGGTGGGCACCAGCCGCCCGGTGGGCTTCGCCCGCGAGGACCCGCCCGGTGGCGGTCCCGCCGCCGGGTTGCTGGCCGGGCTGTCCGGCTTCCCCCGGACGCCGCGGCAGGTCGTCGTACTGGCCGTGGACATGCCGCTGGTCACGACTGCGACGGTGCGCCGGCTCAGGCTCGCCGCCGACACCGACCCGAGCGGTGACGGCGCCCTCCTCGTCGATGCGGGCGGCCGTCGGCAGTATCTCTGCGCCGTCTACCGCTCCGAAGCGCTCCTCGAGGCCGCCCCACCGCTCGAGGCCCAGCACGGCCTGCCGGTGCGAGGGCTGGTCGACCGGCTGCGGCTGGTGGAGGTGCCGGCCCTGCCGGACGAGTCGCGGGACGTGGACACCTGGGAGGACCTCCTCGCCCTCCGGGCACGCCTGGAAGGCTGAGGCGGAGAACAGGACATTTGGGATAGGTGTTGCACACGCGCCTGGTCGGATCAAGACTGTCACCGTGAACCTCCACGACTGGATCGATGAGCTCTGCGACGTGCTCGACATCGAGGTCGAGGTGGACGAGGCGCTGATCCTCGACCTCGCCCGCGACTCGGCCCACAACGTGGAGCGACGATCGGCTCCGATCACCACGTTCCTGCTCGGCTATGCAGCCGCCGGCTTCGACGGTTCGCCGCAGCAGGTCGAGCGGCTCTCCGGCCTGGCCACCGCCCTGGCCCTGCGCTGGGACAAGACCCCCGACGAGATCAAGGACGAGGTCGAAGAGGTCGAGGTCGAGATCGAGGACGTCGAGATCGACGCCTGATCGCCCGGCCCGGCGAGGTCTCTCGGCGACGTCCTAGGGTTGGCGGCATGCGCGCCGTCACCGCACCCGAGCCGGGTGGTCCCGAGGCCCTGGAGGTCACCGAGCTGCCCGACCCCGAGGCAGGTCCCGGCGAGGTCGTGATCGACGTGGTCGCCAGCGCCGTCAACCGGGCCGACACCTTGCAGCGGCAGGGTTTCTACCCGCCCCCGAAGGGTGCGTCCGCCGTGCTCGGCCTCGAGTGCTCCGGCCGGATCAGCGCGGTCGGCGCCGGGGTCGAGGGCTGGAGCGAGGGGGACGAGGTGTGTGCGCTCCTCGCGTCCGGGGGGTACGCCGAGAAGGTGGCCGTGCCGGCCGGGCAGGTGATGCCGGTGCCCTCCGGCGTCGACCTCAGGGCCGCGGCCGCCATCCCGGAGGTCGCGTGCACCGTCTGGTCCAACGTGTTCATGGTCGCGGGTCTCCAGCCGGACGAGACCCTGCTCGTGCACGGTGGGGCCGGCGGGATCGGCAACTTCGCCATCCAGCTCGCGACGGCACTCGGAGCCCGGGTGCTCAGCACCGCCGGGTCGGCGGAGAAGGTCGAGCTGTGCGAGTCACTCGGGGCCGTGCGCGGGATCAACTACCGCGACGAGGACTTCGTCGAGGTGGTCAGGGAGGCCGGTGGTGCCGACGTGATCCTCGACAACATGGGGGCGAAGTACCTCTCGCGCAACGTCAAGGCGCTCGCGACCCAGGGCAGGCTGGTGGTGATCGGCATGCAGGGTGGCTCCAAGGCCGAGCTCGACCTCGGCGCGCTGCTCGCCAAGCGTGGGGCCGTGATCGCCACCTCGCTGCGCTCGCGCCCGACCGAGGAGAAGGCGGCGATCTGCGCGTCCGTGGTCGAGCACGTCTGGCCGCTCGTCGCCGAGGGCAGGGTGCGCTCGTTCGTGCACGAGGAGGTGCCGTTGGAGGAGGCGGGGCGGGCGCACGCGTTGATGGAGTCCGGTTCGCACAGCGGCAAGATCCTGCTCACGGTGGCTGGGTAGGGTCGATTCCATGCCGATGCCCCAGGACCAGCCCGCCGAGGACCAGATGATCGTGATCGGGCCCGACGGTCGACCCGTCGCCGGTGAGGCGTGACGATGACGGGGAGGGTGGCGAGCGCAACGTCACCGATCTGGTCGAACAGCCGGCCAAGGTGATGCGGATCGGCCGGATGGTGCAGCAGCTGCTCGAGGAGGTGAAGTCGGCTCCGGTCGACGAGCCCGGGCGCAAGCGCCTGGCGGCCGTGCTGCACACCTCGATCAGGGAGCTCAAGGACGGGCTCGCTCCCGAGCTCGACGACGAGCTGGACCGGTTGATCGAGCCGTTCGACGACGCCACCCCGACGGAGTCGGAGCTCCGCATCGCACAGGCGACGCTGGTGGGCTGGCTCGAGGGCCTGTTCCACGGGATCCAGACGGCGATCTACGCCCAGCAGATGGCAGCCCGCTCACAGCTGGAACAGATGCGAGCGCTGCCACCCGGCGCGATGCCCGGTGCGATGCACGGAGACCGGGGTCAGGCGGGCGGAGCGGAGGACGAGGACGCCCACGAGCGCGGCTCCCAGGGCGGGATGTACCTCTGAGCCCTGCTGGTCAGTCGCAGTAGTCGCAGAACCCCGTCGAGGGGACGGCCGTGTGGCACTTCGGGCACAGCGGCGGCATCTTCTCGGCCGCCGCGGCACGACGCTCGCGGCTGCGTGACGCGCTCAACCTCGGGGTGAGCGCCCACGAGCCCCCGCCTGCCGGCAGGTTGGCGCCGAACTCGCGGTAGCACTCCAGTCGCTCACGGGCGGCGTGGTCGTCGGCATCGCCGGAGAGCGAGCCGCGCGCGGACACGACGGTGGGGCCGTAGCCCGCACCCACACTGCCCTCCGCGTTGACGCACAGCGAGGACAGGAGTGGCTCGCCGCGCTCCGCGCACTCGGCCGAGACCCGTCCCAGCACGTCACTGATCCAGTAGTGGCTCGGCCGCTTGGTGTGGATCTTGCTGCGGCTCATGGCGGCCGCCGCGAGCTCCTTGGAGGTGATCACGGAGTGGTAGGTGCTCGCCGTCTCCAGCAGCACCTCCCTCGCGGCAACCGCCCAGGCAGCCCTGGCGGCCTCTTCACCGACCTCGGAGGCGTCGACCACCGTCTCGGCGGGCTCGGGTGTCTCGCCGTCCACGTCGAACCCGAGACCTCGCAGCACCACGGCCGCCGACTCGGGCCCGCCGGAGAAGTCCTCGGGCGGCGCGAGCTCACCGGTCGCGCGCAGGTGGGCGACACCGAGAACAGCGAGGGAGTCGTAGGAGGAGTCGTTGTGGAGCAGCTCGAACTCGGCGTTGCGGTCGAAGCCGTAGCGGGAGAGGAACTCGTCGGCCCCGATGCGGTCGAACTCCTCGAGGGCGAGCAGGACGTGCTCCGGCCTGACGGCCTGAAAGGGGGGCATGTCGCTCACTCTACGTCCGCCCCAGCCGGGTTCCCTAAATCGGTCGAACCATCACCAGTTCCCCGTCCTCGCTGGCGCCACGCAGCTGGGTGAAGCCGCAGCCGGCCAGCACCTTGAGACTGGCCTGGTTCTCCGGTCGCACGCTGGCCCGGATGCGTACGCCGGCCCGGTCGGTCTCCTCGAGCAGGGCACTCAGCGCCTCGCTCACCGCACCGTGGCCGCGCGCCTCCTCGACCAGGCCGAAGCCGACCTCGGTCTCCGGCACCTCGTCGGGTGCGGCGGCGGGTGCGCCGAAGAAGCCGATGGATCCGACGACCAGGCCGTCGGAGCTGCGCACGATGTGCCGCTGACCCCACGCGGCGTCGGGGTCGTCGGCCTTGACGAGGGCTGCTGCGTCCTGGTCGGCCCGACGCGGGTAGTCACGGTGCCAGGAGACGCGGCGCTTCCCCGCGAGCATGCCCGCGGCGTCCTCGGGAGTGACCAGCGGCAACCGCAGCCGGGGCGAGGTGACGAGCTCCGGGAGCCCGCCTGCGGCGAGCCCGCTCATCGAAACCAGCGGCGCAGCTCGACGGCCGCGCCGTCCTCGTAGACCGAGAGGGTCGAGTGGTTCGCGGCGTCGTGGACCTCCTGCACCGCCTGCCCCATCGCCACCCCGCGCCCCGCCCAGCGGAGCATCTCCACGTCGTTGCGGCCGTCGCCGATCGCCAGCACGGCCTCCGGACCGAGGCCGAGCTCGCGGGCGACGTGCTCCAGCCCCGAGGCCTTGGAGACCCCTACCGGAGCCAGGTCCAGCCAGGCGGTCCAGCCCACGACGTAGTCGGTGCCGTGCAGCCCGAGCCGCGAAGCCATGGCCACGAAGTCGTCGGCGGTGGCGGTGGGGTCACGGATGATCACCCGGCTCACCGGGCCGGCCACGATGTCGTCGACGGCGGTCTCGATCATCTCGCCGGACAGCTCCCCCTGGGGAAAGGGACGGTTGACCCGGTAGCCGACACCTCGCTCCTCGACCGCGACCAGGGCATCAGGGTGCTGCTCCAGGACCTGCTGCACCGCTGTGCGGGCGTCGAAGGTCTCCTCGTGCACGACCTCCAGCGGCGGGTAGCGGAAGATCACGGCCCCGTTGGAGGCCACCACCCACAACCGGTCCGCGCCCTCCCGGGGCAGGTCGAGGAGGTCCGCGATCTTGTCCATGCCGTGCGGGGACCTGCCGCTCGCGAGCACGATGTGCGCTCCCGCGTCCACGGCCTCGTGCACGGCGTCGTACACGGCCGGTGGGATCTGCTCATAGCTCTGACCCTCGCCCTCGACCCACTTGAGCAGGGTGCCGTCGATGTCGAGCGCGACCAGTCGGGGCTGCCAGGAGGAGTCCTCAGCCACCGGTGGTGCCCACCGGCTCGAGGACCTCGCGGCCCTGCAGGTAGGGCTGCAACGCCGTCGGCACCCGCACCGATCCGTCGGCCAGCTGGTGGGTCTCCAGGATGGCCACGATCGTGCGCGGGATGGCGACCAGGGTGCCGTTCAGGGTGGCGATCGGCCGCACCTCGGACGCGTGTCCGGGGTCTGTCGCGGCGAAGCGACCGCGGATGTCGAGGCGCCGGGTCTGGAAGTCGGTGCAGTTCGAGGTCGAGGTCAGCTCGCGGTAGCGGCCCTGGGTCGGCACCCACGCCTCGCAGTCGAACTTGCGCTTCGCGGAGAGGCCGAGGTCACCGGCCGCCACGTCGATGACGCGGTAGGCCAGCTCGAGCTTGTCCAGCCACTCGCGCTCCCAGCCGAGCAGCCGCTCGTGCTCGGCCGCGGCCTCCTCGAGGGTCGTGTAGGAGAACATCTCCACCTTGTCGAACCAGTGCACGCGGATGATCCCGCGGGTGTCCTTGCCGTGCGAGCCCGCCTCCTTGCGGAAGCAGGGGCTGAACGCGACGTAGCGTCGCGGCAGGGAGTCGCCGTCGAGGATCTCGTCGGAGTGGTACGCCGCGAGCGGCACCTCGGAGGTCCCGACCAGGTAGGTGTCCTGGCCCTCGATCTGGTAGACGTCGTCCGCGGCCTGACCGAGGAAGCCGGTGCCCTCCATCGCCCGCGGCTTGACCAGGGCCGGCGGGATCATCGTGGTGAAGCCGGCCGAACGGGCCTGGTCCATCGCCATGTTCACGAGCGCGAGCTCGAGGTCCGCGCCCGCGCCGGTCAGGTAGTAGAACCGTGAGCCGGAGACCTTGGCGCCGCGCTCGACGTCGATCGCGCCGAGGATCCTGCCGAGCTCGACGTGGTCCCGGGGCTCGAAGCCCTCGGCCTCGAAGTCTCGCGGGGTGCCGTGCACGGAGAGCACCACGTAGTCGTCCTCGCCCCCGGCCGGCGACTCGTCGGCCGCCGGGTTGGGGATCGCGTAGACCGCGTCCCGCCAACCCTGCTCAGCCTCGTTCTGGGTGGCCTCGGCCTGCTTGACGTCCGCTGCGAGGCGCTTGGTGCGGGCCAGCAGGTCGGTCTTCTCCTCGCCCTGGGCCTTGGCGATCAGCTTGCCGAGCTGCTTCTGCTCGGCGCGCAGCTGCTCGAAGTCGGCGATCGCGACGCGGCGTGCCGAGTCGGCCTCCAGGGCCACGTCGACCACCGAGCCGGACAGCCCGCGCTTCTCCTGGGCAGCGCGGATCAGGTCAGGATGGTCACGGAGCAGGCGTGGGTCGATCACGGCCCGAGACTAACGTTCAGGTGCCGACGCGAACTACTCAGCAGGCGGCAGCACCAGCGGGAAACCGGCAGCGACCGGCGCGACCGCGGCGCTCGGCTTGCCGTAGGCGGTCCACTCCTCGCCGCCCGCGGGCAGGTAGTAGGTCGTCAGCGCGGGCTGGTCGGCGCAGAAGGCCCACGTGAGCCCGGTGTCGTCGGTGAACCCCGCGCCGAGCCGGCACGGGCTCGCGGGCAGTGCGGAGAGACCGGGCGAACCAGCAGCCAGCACGGTGCCGCCGCTGCGGGTCACGGCGCTCGTGTCCGCGGGGCCGTTGCCCGGTGGGTTGGTCTCGTCGCTGTCGATGCTCTCCAGGAACGGCTCGCCGGTGTTGCGGTTGAAGCCGTTGAGGAACGTCCAGGGGCCCGTGGGCAGGGTGGTCTCCAGGGTCGCCTTGCCGCCGGCCACGTTGAGCCCCCACACCCGGTTGCGCGTGTCGACGACGCGCAGCGTGTCTGCGCGAGCAGGGTCGAAGGCCCAGCCGATCGCCCTGACGTCGTCGGTCCCGGTCCGCTCGCGGATGTCGACGACCTTCGGGCTGCCGTCGGTGAGTGAGTAGACCTTGAGCTTGCCGCTCTTCTCCTCCGCACTCGAGATCTGGGTGTCCGGGATCGCCCAGAGGCGGTTGCTGCTGACGAGCAGCGCGGCCTGCTCCGCAGTGGAGCTCGCCGCCTGCACGCCCGGCAGATCCTCGGCCGTGGCCTCGCCGGTCGAGGGGTTGAAGGTGATGTAGACGGTGGTGCTGGTCTCGCCGTCCGCGCCACCGGCGCTGGTCACACCGAGGAGCCAGTCGCCCTCGCCGGCGCTGGTGTCGGCCTCCTGCGGGGCGGCCGGCTGAGTCGGGTCGGCGCCCTGCTTGTCCGCGTCGGTGGTCACCTCGACACTGCCGCACGCAGAGGCGAGAAGCAGGGCTGCCAGAGTCGCCGCCAGAGGCGCGACCGACACCCGGGAAATCGTTCGGCGCATGTGGTCCCCCTCGATGAGTGGCCATGGTCTTGAATGGACCGCATGGCCAGGTCCACTCACCCAGATGATCCCACATCGGGCCACGCGAGGCGTGGACGTGACTGAAGCCGCGCTGCGACCGGGACGACTCGGCTGGAGCGCTCTGTGCTTCGTGATGTTCGCGGTGCTGGCCGCCCTGGTGAAGACCGACTGGGCACCGCTGCTCGACCTCGACGCCGCGCTGGCCACCTGGCCGGAGGCGGTCACCCGGGCCCACGACGCCGTCTACCACTTCTGGCGCTACCTGGGGATCGCCACCTCGACCCTGCCCGAGGCGGTGGCCACCGCCGTCGTGGCGATCGCCCTCGAGGCCAAGGGGCACCGCCGGGCCGCGATCTGGACGGTCGGGGTGATGACGAGCGTCGCGCTCACCACCACCCTGATCAAGCAGGTGGTCGGCCGGGAGCGGCCCGTCTGGGACGACCCGCTCGCGGTGCTGACGTCGTACTCCTTCCCGTCGGGCCACGCGACGGGAATCGTCGGCGCGATGGGGGTGGCCGTGGTCCTCAGCCGGATGCTGGTCCGGCGGCGCGGCGTACGACGGCTGGTGCTCGGCCTGGCCGTCGCCCTGGTCGTGCTCGTGGGTGCCGACCGGATCTTCCTCGGTCTGCACAACTTCTCCGACGTGATCGCCGGCTACCTGCTCGCGGGCGGTGTCGTGCTGTTGTGGCTGGCGCTCTACGACCCGACCCCGCGCTCGATCGCCCTGGGCAACACGCCGCTGCCGGACGCCGTACCGACCCAGCGCAAGAAGCTCGCGGTGATCCTCAACCCGATCAAGATCGACGACGCCGCCCAGTTCCGGGTGCTGGTCGAGGCGCTGGCGACGGACTCCGGGTTCGCCTCGGTGGTGTGGTGGGAGACCACCGTCGAGGACACCGGCTACGGGATGGCGCACGAGGCCGCCACCAGCGGCTGCGACGTCGTGCTCGCGATCGGCGGCGACGGCACCATCCGCGCGGTCTGCGAGGAGCTGGCCGGCACCGGCATCCCGGTGGGCATCGTGCCTGCGGGCACCGGCAACCTGCTGGCTCGCAACCTCGGCATCCCGCTCTACCTGCGGTCGGCGGTGGACGTCGCGCTGAACGGACAGGACCGCGCGATCGACATGGTCGAGGTCAGCGGCGACAAGATGGAGGACGCGACCTTCCTGGTGATGGCCGGCCTGGGCTTCGACGCGGCGATCATGGAGGGCGTCAACGAGACCATCAAGGCGAAGGTGGGCTGGCTGGCCTATGTGTGGTCAGGCCTGAAGTCCCTGATGTTCCCGGCCATCCGGGTCGAGGTGTCCGTCGACGGGGGCCCGTTCACCCGACACCGCGCCCGGACCCTGGTGATCGGCAACGTCGGCTTCCTCCAGGCCGGGATGCCGCTCATCCCCGACGCGGCGATCGACGACGGGAAGCTCGACGTGGTGCTGCTCTACCCGCGTCGGTTCCTGTCGTGGGTGCCGCTGGCCGTGCGGGTGCTGACCAGGAACAAGCGCACCGACGAGACGATCACCCGGATGACCGGCCGGGAGGTCGTCGTACGCACCAGCGTGGACGCCCCCCGCCAGCTCGACGGCGACCTGATCCCCTCCGGGCGCGAGCTGCGCGCCACCTGCGTGCACGGCCGGCTGCTGGTGCGTGTGCCTCGCTGAGGGGGCTGGCAGTTTCACTGGGTCCCCCGTGAAACATGCACTTCCCCCGCGTTGCAACGGTGGGGAAGTGGCGGTTTCACTGGGGACCCAGTGAAACCGCGGGGGCCCGTACGCCGCTCAGGCAGCCGGCTCGAGCAGGAAGACCGGGATGATCCGGTCGGTGTTCTCGGCGTACCTCGCGTAGTTGGGCCAGGTCTCGACCATGTGGCCCCACATCCGGTCGCGCTCGGGGCCGGTGATCTCGCGGGCGGTGGCCTGATGGCTGGCGCCCCCGGTGCGTACGCCGACCCGCTCGCCGTTCTCGGCGGCGGCGCGGACGTTGACCACCCACACCGGCACCTTGTCGCCACCGAAGTTGGAACCCGCGATCAGGTGACCGGACTCGTAGGGAACGCAGAGCAGCGGGGTGGTGCGCGGCACGCCGGACTTGCGGCCGTTCACGGTCAGCATCAGGTTGGGCAGTCCCGCGATGTCGAGGATCGTCACCCGGCCCCGGGAGACGCGCTGGATGAACTTGTCGGTGGCGGTGATCTGCGGAAGCAGCTTGGGCATCCAGGGGATCGCGCCGATCCGGATGGCCAGGGGTGTCAGCATGTTCACGGCCGCATCCTAGGGGCCCCCCAGACCCGCTGACCCGTCGCATCTGAAAGCGCGGTGGCCCTTTCAGATGCGACGGCTCGGCGGTGGCCCTTTCAGATGCGACGGGTCGGCGGGTGCTGGGCTTTCAGATGCGACGGGTCGGCGGGTGGGGTCAGGGCCGGGCGTTCGAGATCGCGTCCTCCTCCTCGGGGGAGAGCTGCGTCTCGCTGGTCCATCCCGCGACGTTCTTGGCATAGCTGCGGGAGTCGTTGCGGCCCTGGATCGAGGTCAGCACCACGCCGCTGCCGCTGTCGTCGAGCAGGGCCATCGACCAGGACAGCTGGCCGCCGGTGTCGGTGAAGGCGTCGTACCTGACGACGGCGACATGGCGCATCGCCTGGGCGTTCTCCGCCTTCAGGGCGGCGACCTCCTGGCGCAGCGCCCGCGGGTCCTCGGGGAGACCGCTGGCGTCCGCGCGGGACCGGCCCCCGCGTCCGCCACGCCGGCCCGCGACGGCCACCGACAGCGCGACCAGGGAGAGCAGGAGGGCGAGCAGGCCGAGAGCGGTGTCCACGAAGCCGAGAGTAGGTACGCCGGTCGTCCGGCTCGTGGCGACTCGCTGGAGCCGGACTAGTCCAAATGCTTGAAAATCCCCCAGCCTGGCGGTGAATGTGGAAACTGTTGTCGTCCGCACATTCTGGAGGTTGATCACATGCGTTCCGCCTACAAGTACCTCGCACACTCAATTGCCGGTTTCGTCGCGTTCCAGGCTGCGGTCATGGTGTTCGCCGTTGCCGGCCTCTACAACTGGATCATGGACGGCAACACGCTGACCGAGTCCGCGATGGAGGACCAGTCCCTGGACTTCACGGGCTCCATCGGCTTCATGCTGCACGGGATGGTCGGCATGATGCTGATCCCCCTCGTCGCCCTGGTGCTGCTGATCGTCAGCTTCTTCGCCAAAGTCGAGGGAGGCGTCAAGTGGGCGGGCATCGTGCTGCTCCTCGTCGTCCTCCAGGTCGCGTTCGGCATCTTCGGGCACGAGACGCCCTACTCCGGGCTGCTGCACGGCCTGAACGCGCTGATCCTGTTCACCGCGGCGCTCCACGCCGGGCGCCGGGTGTCCTCACCGACGGCGGTTGACACACGTACTGAGGTCTCCGCCGGGCGCTGATGAAGAAGGATCAGGCCCGGGTCCTCGTCGGAGTCGTCCTCACGCTGGCGATCGTCGGACCGCTGGGATGGATGTGGTGGGACAGCCGCCTGCCCTCGTCGTACTCCGCCACGTCCATGGGGGAGATGGACTACGGCGGGGGACCCCGTCCAGCGGGCCGCCACGCAGGTCACGGGGACATGGAGCAGGGGGACACGGAGCACGCCCGAGGTGTGGAGTCTGTCAGCGTCGCCGACCTCGACACCAAGTCGAACGCCGAGGCTGACGTCGTGGTCGAGTTGACGGCTCGTCAGGGCAAGGTCGAGCTCGCCTCCGGCAGGACGATCGACGGCTACTCGTTCAACGACACCTCGCCCGGGCCACTCATCGAGGCCACTGTCGGCCAGCTCGTCGAGGTGCGCCTGCACAACGAGTCGGTCAAGGGCGGAGTCGCGCTGCACTGGCACGGAGTAGACGTGCCCAATGCGCAGGACGGTGTCGCCGGCGTGACCCAGGACGCCGTGGCAGTGGGGAAGGACCACACCTACCGCTGGATCGCGCCGGATGCCGGCACCTTCTGGTACCACTCGCACCAGCTCTCGGACGAGCAGGTCAAGGGCGGGTTGCTGGGCGGCATCATCATCCACCCCGCGACCCGTGAGGCCGGGGTGCGCGACGTGCTCGCGATGGCTCACCTCTACGACGGCCAGAGCACGCTCGACGGCCGGGCGGGCGACCTGGAGGTGGCAGCCGAGCCGGGCGAGCGCGTGCGGCTCCGGCTGGTCAACACCGACAACGGCCAGCAGAACGCCTGGTCGGGAGCCCCCTTCCTCCTACGTGCGATCGACGGGGTCGAGGTCCACGAGCCGACGGCCGTCTCCAACCGGTCCGTGGTCATTCCGGCCGGGGGCCGGGCCGACATCGAGGTGCAGGTGCCGCGCGACGGCTCGCCCCTTCGCGTCGACATGCTGGGCGAGGTCGGGCTCGTGGTCGGCCCCGCGGGGAGCAGGGCGGCGCCGGTGGAACAGCCGACCAGGGAGCTCGACCTGCTCGGCTACGGGTCGCCCGCTCCGGTGGGCTTCGACCCCGATGACGCCGATCGGAGGTTCGAGTACTCCGTCGGTCGTCGACCGGGATTCCTCAACGGTCGACCCGGCCTCTGGTGGAGCGTGAACGGGAAGCTCTACCCCGACATGCCCATGTTCGTGGTGGGCGAGGACGACGTGGTGAGGGTGCGGATCTCCAACCACAGTGGCGACAGCCACCCGATGCACCTGCACGGACACCACGCGCTGGTGCTGTCCCGTGACGGAATCGAGGCCAGCGGCAGCCCGTGGTGGTTCGACTCCCTCGAGGTCAGGAACGGCGAGTCGTTCGACGTGGCGTTCGTGGCCGACAACCCGGGGATCTGGATGGACCACTGCCACAACCTCAAGCACGCACGCGAGGGGCTCGTGACGCACCTGATGTACGACGGCGTGACCACCCCCTACCGACTCGGCGAAGAGACGGGCAACGTCCCGGAATGAGCTCCCCGGAAGGCGCGTACTAGTTTGAGGCCGTGACCGAACCGTCCCCGCAGGCTCTCGGAACCGCACGGACCGCCGACCTCGGGTATGCCCGGGTCGACGTCGACCGAGCCGCGCGCACCGGCGACCCGGAGGTGGTCTTCGGCGGCGGCAAGACCCCGACGCAGGTGGTCGGGATCCTGCGTGCCCTGCACGAGAAGCACCCTGACCGCGCGGTGCTGGCCACCCGGCTCTCCCCGGAGGCCGTCGAGCTCGTGCGCGACCAGCTTCCCGAGGCCGTCGTCGACGACGTGGCGATGGCGGTCACCCTGGGACCGCTCCCGGTCGGCCGAGGGCTGGTCGCGGTGCTCAGCGCGGGGACCTCGGACGCCTCCGTGGCTGCCGAGGCAGCGCTCACGGTGCTCGTGCACGGGTCGAGGGTGGAGCGGATCGACGACGTCGGGGTGGCCGGCCTGCATCGCGTGCTCGAGGCCCGCGGTCGGTTCGCGCAGGCGGACTGCCTGGTCGTGGTCGCCGGGATGGAGGGCGCCCTGCCCAGCGTGGTCGGTGGCCTCAGCGGCGTACCCCTGGTCGCAGTGCCCACCAGCGTCGGGTACGGCGCCTCGTTCGGCGGCCTGGCCGCCCTGCTGGGGATGCTGAACTCGTGCTCGCCGGGGGTGGCCGTCGTGAACATCGACAACGGCTACGGCGCCGGCGTCTTCGCGGCGCGGGTCGCGCGCCGCGCCCACCACCCTGAGGAGCCCTCGTGATCGCCTGGATCGACGCGTCCTCGGGAGCGAGCGGGGACATGCTGCTCGGAGCCCTGGCCGGTGCGGGCGTACCGCTCGGGGTGATGGCCGAGGCGGTCGAGAAGGTGGCGCCCGGTGAGGTGCGGCTCGACACCGAACACGTGCGGCGAGGGGGGTTCGCCGCCACCCGCTGCCACGTCCAGGTCGAGGACAGCGAGCAGCACCGCACCTGGCGCGACGTCGAGCGGCTGCTCGCCGGTGCCGGACTCCACGAGGACGTCCGGTCCCTGGCCCACGACGTGTTCGCACGGCTCGCCGAGGCCGAGGGACGGGTGCACGGCGTGCCGGCCGAGGACGTGCACTTCCACGAGGTCGGCGCCCTGGACGCGATCGCTGACGTCGTCGGTGTGTGTGCCGGAGTGGTCCACCTCGCCGTCGAGCGCATCGTCGTCTCGGAGGTGTCAGTGGGGGGTGGCACGGTGGGCACCGAGCACGGCCGCCTGCCGGTTCCGCCGCCGGCGGTGGTCGAGCTCCTCCGTGGGGTGCCGAGCTCCGGAGGCCCGGTGGACCTCGAGCTGTGCACGCCCACCGGTGCTGCGCTGCTGACCACGCTGGCCGACGACTGGGGCGTCCAGCCGTCGATGGTCGTCGCCGAGGTCGGTGTCGGTGCCGGCGCGCGCGATCCCGACGGGCACGCGAACGTCGTCCGGTTGCTGCTCGGAGAGCACGGCCCGGGGCGGTCCGCGGCCGGCTCGTCGGGCGATGGGGCCGGTGGCGGTGCGGTGCTGCTGGAGACGAACATCGACGACCTGGATCCACGGATCTGGCCGGTGGCCATCGCAGCCCTGCTCGAGGCGGGGGCCAGCGACGCCTGGCTGACCCCGATCCTGATGAAGAAGGGCCGACCGGCCCACATGCTGAGCGTCCTGGTGGGTGGTGAGCGTGCCGACGCCGTACGCCGTGAGATCCACCGGCAGACCTCCACGATCGGGATGCGCGAGCAGGCCGTGGGCAAGCACGAGCTCGCCCGCGAGATGACCACGGTCCTGGTCGAGGGGTGCTCCATCGCGGTCAAGGTGGCCCGGCTGGGTGGGGACGTGTTCAACGTGCAGCCGGAGTTCGAGGACGTCGCCGCGGCAGCACGGACGCTGGGCCGGCCGGTCAAGGCCGTGATGTCCGAGGCGGTCGCGGCCGCCCACGGACTCCTGTGAGGTGATCCGCAGGTGGATCTGACGCTGGTCGCGCTCGTCTTCGGGACCATCTTCGTGGTCGAGCTGCCGGACAAGACGTTCATCGCGGCCCTCGTGCTGTCCACCCGCTACCGGCCGCTCGCGGTCTGGGTCGGGGTCGGCCTGGCGTTCTTCGTGCAGACCCTGATCGCCGTGCTGGCGGGCCACCTCACGACGTACCTCCCCGACGTGCTGGTCCACTCGGTGGCCCTGGTGGTCTTCCTGGTCGGAGCCGTGGTCCTGTTCCGGTCCGCCCCCCGGGCCGAGGAGGAGGAGCAGCAGACCGAGGAGGAGTTCGCCGGGAAGGCGGGCACCGTGCGCACCGGGCTGAGGGCTGTCGGCGCCTCGTTCCTGGTGCTGTTCGCCGCCGAGTGGGGCGACCTCTCGCAGCTGCTGACGATCAGCCTGATCGCGAAGTACGGCCAACCGTTGAGCGTCTTCATCGGCGCCTGGGCAGCGCTGCTGACCGTGTCCGGCCTGGCCGTGCTCGCCGGGCGGGTGCTGCTGAACCACATCAGGCTCTCCACCGTGCACTACGTCGGCTCGGCGGTGTGCCTGGTGCTGGCGGCGGTGACGGGATGGGAGCTGCTGGGCTGAGCTCGCCCTAGGCTGCACGTCATGACCGAACCCATCTCCGCCGCCACACGTCCCGGGGTCTCGAGCGAGGTCGGCAGGCTGCGCACGGTCCTGCTCCACCGCCCCGGACCGGAGCTGCAGCGGCTGACGCCGCGCAACAACGACAAGCTGCTCTTCGACGGCATCCCCTGGGTGAGCCGGGCCCAGGAGGAGCACGACGCGTTCGCCGAGGCGCTGCGCGGCCGTGGCGTCGAGGTGCTCTACCTCACCGAGCTGCTCGTCGAGACCCTCGCCAGCGAGGCGGCGCGCAGCAGCGCCATCACCGCCGTCACCGCTTCGCTCCGGCTCGGTGACACCCTGCGCGACTACCTGCTCACCGCGCTGGGCGAGCTCTCCCCCGAGGAGCTCAAGGACGTGCTGACCGCCGGTCTGCGCAACGACGAGGTGCGTGGCGGCTTCGGGCTGGTGACCAGCCTGCTGCACAGCGACGACTTCCTGATCGACCCGTTGCCCAACCTGCTGTTCACCCGCGACTCGAGCGTGTGGATCCGCGACAAGGTGGCGATCACGTCCCTGGCGATGCCGGCCCGGGAACGCGAGTCCCAGCTGACCGAGCTGATCTACACCCACCACCCGCGCTTCGCCGCGACCCCGAAGATCCACGGGTGGCACCGCGAGCACGTCGAGGGGGGCGACGTGCTCCTGATGGCGCCGGGCGTGATCGCCGTCGGCGTCGGGGAACGTACGACGCCTGCGGGCGTCGAGCGCCTCGCCCGCCAGGTCCTCGCCGACGGCGGGGCGCACACCGTGCTCGCGGTCCCGATCGCCCAGGAGCGCGCGACGATGCACCTCGACACGGTCTGCACGATGGTCGACGTCGACAAGATCGTGATGTATCCCAACGTCGCCGACCTCCTCACCGCGCACGCGGTCACGGCCGGTGACGACGGCACCCCCTTGGTGGCCTCGTCGGAGCCGTTCCTCGTCGCCGCGGCGAAGGCGATGGGGATCGACACCCTGCACCAGATCGACACCGGTCTCGACCCGGTGACCGCCGAGCGCGAGCAGTGGGACGACGGCAACAACACCCTGGCCGTCGCGCCGCGGGTGGCGGTCGCCTACGAGCGCAACGTGGAGACCAACAGCCGGCTCGAACAGGCGGGCATCGAGGTGATCGCGATCTCCGGCTCCGAGCTCGGCTCGGGTCGGGGCGGACCCCGGTGCATGTCCTGCCCGATCGCTCGCGACGAGGTCTGAACGGCACGTCCTCGGCCAGGTCCACCGGGCAGGTTCTTCGACACGTCGCGGTCCGGAAAGAAAGATGCCCGACCGGTGTTGACGGGGGGGACAACATCGGTCGGGCTCTTCAACGGTAATGCATGCCCTGAGAGCGGACAACTGCCGGGCCAACCAGTTGTGGCCCGGGGTGTACGAGCCCTTGACGAACGGGTCAGCGGATGGTGAGTTGCCGACTCGCCAGACCCGCTCGTGCTGCCCGTTCCGCCGACGTCAGGGGCGTGGTGGTCGCGAGGGCCTCGTCGAGGGCAGTGAGCAGCTTCGCGGCGGGCTCCTCGAGGGCCTCGCCTCCGGTTGCCGAGGGGGAGGTCCCAGACCGGTACGACGAGTCCGTGCGCCCGGAACATGCCGATCAGGCGGTCGTCCTCGACCAGCCTCTCGGTGCGGGTGGCGTGCAGCCGGGCGAAGGCGTCGAGCACGCTGTCCTCGTCGTGGGGGAGCGCCCAGCGGAGGTACTCGCGGTTGCCGATGGAGGTCCAGTACGCCGCCTCCACTCCCGCCAGCCGGTGGGTGGGCGCCGCGGCCTCGTTGGCCTGCTGCAGGGCAGCGGCCATGGAGCCGTCGGAGTCCTCGAGATCCGCGACCCAGTAGTCGAACCCGTCGTGCACGGTCACCTCGAGTGGTTCGTCGCCGACCAGGTCCTGGAGACGGGGCCCGGAGCCCGGCGACTCGGCCAGCCCGACCATGCTTCCGGGCTCGGCATCGAGTGCCTTGCGGAGCACTGCGGCCAGGTCGCGGCTCGGGTCGCCGTACGCGTGCTGGACCTGGAGGCCCAGCCAGATGCTGCCGTCCTCGCGCACGAGCGCGGGCGCCGCCCCCGGGAGCAGCGAGCACAACTGCACGTCGCGGTCGGTGTCCAGGACGCGCAGTGGCGCGGTGGCAGCGGGGACGAACTCACGCAGCGCCACGATGTCCGCCTCGCTCGGCAACCCCTCGAAGGGGCGGGCGACGAAGGCCGGCGGCGCGCCGGCCTCGGCGCCGTGACAGGCCTTGTAACGACGGCCGGACCCGCACGGGCAGGGCTGGCGAGGTCCCACGGAGGTGCCGTCCCCGGGCACCTGCGGCGAGGCGGTCGAGGTGCGGTTGCGCTGGCGAGACTTCTTTCCCATGCCTCGAAGACTAGAGGGCGGGTCGGCGCGTCGGCGCGGGCCCGCTCGGTCAGGCGAACTCCAGGACGGCGTGCACCGTGGTGCGCGAACGCGTGGACTCGACCCACCACCGTGAGGCGAGGGTCTCCACGATGGCCAGTCCCCGGCCGGCGAGGTCGGAGACCCCGGCATCGACCCTCTCGGGGGTGGTCAGCGCGCCGCCGTCGGTGACGGCGATGTCGAGGCTGCTCGGTCCGGCGGCCCAGGCCACCGTCATCGTCCCGCCGGCGAGCGGACGTGCATGGCGGATCGCGTTGCCGACCAGCTCGCTGACGACCAGCCGGGCGTCGTCGCGCTGCTCGTCCGGGGTGTCGAGGCCGCGCATCCACTCGATCAGCTGTTGGCGCGCCACGGCGGCACTCTCGGCAGCGAACGGAAGCTCCAGTGCCATCGGATCGGCCCCCTCGATGTGTCGCGCCGCGTCAGCCATGACTACCTCCGCGATCCTGGTCGTGGCCACCGGTCACCCCGGTTTCAGACATTTTGCCCACCACCACCGGCCCCTAAACTCAACCGTCGAAAGTTCTCACATGCGTCACGGCTGCCCCGGGAGTGTCGGTGATGATGGCCTGCACCCCCAGGTCCGCGCAGAGGTCGATGTCCTCGGGCTCGTTGACCGTCCAGCAGTGCACCCGGATGCCGCTCCTCACGATGCGTCGCACCATGTCCGGGTGCTCACGGACGAAGTCGATGCCCGGTCCGGCGATCCAGTCGCCATCGACGAACGGGCGCGAGCGGTACCACTGGGCGGGGTTCTTCATCAGGAGCACCACGTCGAGGTCCGGAGCGGTACGTCGGATCCGGCGCAGGGCCACCCACGAGAACGACATGACCCTGGCCGGGGAGTCCTTGCCCGCCCAGCCGAACTCGTCCAGCAGCTGCACCAGCCGACGCTCCACGAGTCCGGCATAGCGGGTGGGGTGCTTGGTCTCGATGGCCAGCTCGACGCGCCGCGGGTAGTCGGCCGCGGTCTCGAGCAGCCGGCGCATCGTGAGCACCTTGGCGAGCTCGGGGTCCATGTCCGGCGACTCGTCGTCCAGCTCCGCCCACGGGTTCTTCCACGCAGCGAAGTCGAGGTCCTCGAGGTCGGCGAGCTCCATCGCGGAGACGACGCCGTCGCGGTGCGCCGTACGTCGCAGGTCCCGGTCGTGAACGCAGACCAGGTGGCCGTCGGCGGTCAGGCGGACGTCGCACTCCAGCGCCTCGGCACCCTCGTCCAGTGCGGCGACGTAGGCGCCGAGCGTGTGCTCGGCGTTGGTAGCACTCGCGCCGCGGTGGGCCACCACCTGCGGCCGACTCCGGACCATGGCGTCATTCTGCACGCCCGGGGCCCCACCGGTGGTCGCGGGCACGGTGGGTTGGCAGGTTCTCTCAGCTGCCTGCGGAGCCGGTGCCCACGAGCACCTCGTGCTTGCTGCGCGCCTCGAGGTTCCCGCGGACGAGCTGGACAGCGATCGCGGTGAACACCGCCAGGTAGAGCAGCCCGGCAGCCGGGGCGGCCCACTGCGTGAAGTTGCTGAGGACGAACTCCATCACCAGGAAGGCCCAGAGTGCCCAGGGAATCCAGCGCGCGACCGCGCCCGACCGCAGGAGGGCGATGCCCAGCAGGACCAGGCCGATCACCGTGCCGAGGAGTCCACTGGCCATGAACACCACAGCCGGGCCACCCTCGATCCGCGTCGTCACCTCGGCCATGGCCGCCCGGTTGGCGACGTCGGCCGACATCGCGAGGTAGGCGAGCCCGATTCCGCCGAAGACGGCGTGCCCGAAGCCGCCGATCACGGCGAGGGCCCCGCCCGCGGCAGCGAGCCGCGGGGAGCCGGTCCGGGCGAGGTGCGCGATGGCCATGACTGCCACCAGGAAAGGCAGCTGCGCGAGCACGAACGCGAGCAGCGAGATCGTTCCGGTTGCCCCCGAACGGTCGATCGCAGCGAGTCGATCGGCCGGGTCGGCAACGAACTCCGGCTCCAGCATCATCGAGGCGGTCGAGAGCAGCGCGGTCACGACCAGGCAGGTCGCGGCGACGAGGCGGGCAGGGGGGGTCAGCATGGCTTCCTCCAGGGTGTCGGCGTTGTCACGACGCTAGGAACCGCAGCCGTCATCAGTCATCGGTCCACGGGGGTCTCCCGCAGTCCTCCCAGGTCGCGTCCGGAGTCGACTCGTGGATGACACCGGGCCGGCTGCCGGCGCCCTACTCTGGAGCGGTGAAACGCGTGGGCGCGCCCCCTCTGTGGGATCTCGGTCTCGCAGCCGCGCTGGCGGCCGGGGCCGTGGCCGAGGTGTGGGTGCCGCTGCCCTCGGTCATGGGTGAGGGGTCCCGGGGAGTCTCGGTGGCCGTCGCGCTGGTCGTCTGCCTGGCGCTGGCATGGCGTCGCCGCGCCCCGCTGCCGGTGGCGCTGGTGGTGCTGCTCGCCTGGCCGATCGCCTTCTCGCTGACCCCGTTGCTCGTGCTGTTCAACGGACAGTTCGTGCCGATCGTCGTGGCGTTGTACTCGGTGGCCCGTCACGGCTCTGCCCGGCAGCGCCTGGTGGGAGCCATCGCCGGGGTCGGAACCCTGCTCTTCATCGACTTCCGGGTGCCGGAGCTGGGCGACCCGAGTGAGATCGTCTTCCACTGGATGGTCAGCCTGATCGCGTTCGGGCTCGGCTACTTCGTGCACTCCTACGAGCAGCGGGCCTTCTCGGAGGCCGGCCGGGCTGCACGAGCCGAGTCGCAGGGTCGTGAGCAGGCTCTGCGGGCAGTCGCGGACGAACGTGCCCGGATCGCCCGCGAGCTGCACGACATCGTGGCCCACTCCGTCAGCGTGATGGTGGTGCAGGCCGGGGCGGCCGAGAAGGCGCTCGATGATCCCGAGTACGTGCGCAAGGCTCTGGCGTCGATCCGCACCACCGGTAGCGGCGCCCTGACGGAGATGCGGCGGGTGGTCGCCCTGATCCGCGACAGCGAGGAGGAGCCCGAGCTCCAGCCCCAGCCCGACGAGGCCGACATCGAGAGGCTGGTGGCCGCGATGGAGGTGCCCACGACGCTGCGGGTGGAGGGCGAGCCGCAGGCCCTGTCGGCGGGGGTCGCGCTCTCGACCTTCCGCATCGTCCAGGAGGCCCTGACCAACGTGCGCCGGCACTCAGGGGCGCGATCGGTCGAGGTGACGCTGCGCTATCTGGCGGACCGCCTCGAGATCGAGGTCGTCGACGACGGCGTGGGAACCGCCGCGCCGGCCGGCGGCAACGGGCTGGTGGGGATGCGGGAGCGCGCCCAGATGTACGGCGGCACCGTGGCCGCCTCGACCAGCCCTGGTGAGGGTTTCCGGGTGCATGCAGTGCTCCCGATGGGTGCTGCCCCATGACGCGGGTGATCGTCGTCGACGACCAGGAGCTGGTGCGCACGGGCTTCGCGATGATCCTCGAGAAGGCCGGTCTCGAGGTGGTCGGGCAGGGCGCCGACGGGGAGGAGGGCGTGGCGCTGGCAGCCGAGCACAAGCCCGACGTCGTCCTGATGGACGTGCGGATGCCGCGTCTGGACGGCATCGAGGCGACCCGCCGGATCACCGCGGCGCAGGACCCGGCACGGGTGCTCGTGCTGACCACGTTCGACCTGGACGAGCACGTCTACGCGGCCGTCCAGGCGGGGGCATCGGGCTTCCTGCTCAAGGATGTCGCGCCGGACGACCTGGTCCACGCCGTACGCGTGGTGGCACGCGGCGAGGCGATGCTCGCCCCGGCGCTCATCCGCCGGCTCCTTGAACGCTTCGTCCGGCACGTGCCGTCGTCGGACGCCGTGGCTGCGGTGTCGCGCCTCTCGGACCGTGAGGAGGGGGTGGCGCGCCTCGTGGCGCGCGGGCAGTCGAACGCGGAGATCGCCACGGGGCTGTTCCTCAGCGAGGCGACCGTGAAGACCTACGTCTCCCGGCTGCTCACCAAGCTCGGCCTGCGCGACCGGGTCCAGATCGCCGTGTGGGCCTACGAGTCCGGCCTGGTGCAGGTGGGCGACCTCAACGGCTGAGCTCAGCGGCTCGGGCCGAGCGTGCCTCCGGAGCGCTCTGCGACCGCCGGCTCCTTGAGCTCGACGAAGATGGAGTGGCTTCGGGTGTCGCCGATGTTCATCCCCGCGTGCTCCTGGGCGTCGAGCCAGCGAGCCTGGAACGCCGACAGCTCGACCTCCACCTCGCGGTCCCCGGTCCACAGTCGACGGCGGAAGTCTCCCAGCGTGACCATCACCGAGTCCGGGTGGGAGTGCGGCTGGGTGCGGTCACCTGGTGCGTCGCGGTACTCCAGCACCCGCACCCGGTCGTTCTCGAGGAGCACGCGATAGAGGTCGGGGTTGGTCTGCACTGGATCGGTCATGAGGCCACACACTCTCTGGGACGACCATCCCGTCATGGGACAGATGTACCATGTAACCATGACGACGTCGTACGCCGCAACAGGTCGCAGCCAGCAGAAGTCGCGGACGCGCAACGCCCTGGTCGAGGCCGCCCGTGACCTCCTGTCGCAGGGCCGGCTGCCGAGCGTGGAGGCGGTTGCGCGGACCGCGGGGATCTCGAGGACCACCGCCTACCGCTACTTCTCCGGCTCGGACGACCTGGTGCGGGCAGCCCATCCCGAGGTGGAGCTCACCTCGCTCCTCGATGGGGACCCGCCGTCCGAGGTGGCGGCCAGGCTGGACGTGGTGCTGGACGGTCACTTCCGGATCATCCGGGAGTGGGAAGCCGAGCTGCGCGCCTCCCTCGCCGCCTCGCTGCGACCCGGTGCGGAGCTCCCGGTCCTGCGGCAGGGCAGGGCGATCGGCTGGATCCTCGAGGCGCTGGCGCCCCTGGCCGATCGGCTGACGGCGGCGGAACGGCGCCATCTCGCCGTACGCATCCGCTCGATGGCCGGCATCGAGTCCCTGGTCTGGCTGGTCGACGTCGCCGGACTCTCCCGGAAGCGCGCGATCGAGGTGATGCGGGAGAACGCGCACGCGGTGCTGGTGAGCGCCACGTCCGGTGCGTGAGCGGCTCAGCGCTGGCTGCGGAGGAACTTCCCGAAGTGGGGGACGGTGAACGCGACGGTGCCGCGCTCGCCGGAGAACACCAGGCCCTTCTTGATCAGGCCGTCCCGGGCCGGAGAGAGCGACTGCGGCCTGCGGGCCAGCAGCCGGGCGATGTCGGCGGTGCTGACGGCCAGATCGCCCGTGTCCTCACCGAGGTCGGCCATGGCCACCATGTAGTCGCGCTCGGCAGGGGTGGCCCGGTCGTAGCGGGCACCGAAGAACCCGACCGCCAGCTCCGCCTCGGCCTCGGGGGCGCCCTGCATCACGTCGGTCCAGCGGATCGGGGTGTCCACGGCGACGTCCCAGGTCACCTTGCCGTAGGCCTGCACGAAGTAGGGGTAGCCGTCGGTCAGGCGGTAGAGCTCCTCGAGCGCCTTGGGCTCGTAGGTCGCGTCCTCGGTCGCGGCCGGGAGGATCCAGGCGCGCTCGGCCATCTCGCGGGGGAGGCGGTCGACCGAGACGTAGCGGAAGAGACGCTCGGCGTAGGACCTGCTGGCGGCCAGGGCGACGGGCAGGTGCGGGAGACCGGCACCCACGACGAGCAGCGGTGCTCCCTGCTGGCTCATCTCGTGGCAGGCGCCGCACAGGGCGCCGAGCTCGGCGGGCGGCACGTCCTGCATCTCGTCGATGAACAGGGCCACGCCCACGCCGAGGTCGCCGGCCAGCGAGGCGACGTCGGTGAACAGCTCGATCAGGTCGAGCTCCAGGTCCCCGGAGTCCGCCCGGCCGGTCACGGCCGGCACGTCGGTGGGTGGCTGCCAGCGGTGCTGCCGCGTGCCGGCCTTACGGTCCTTGAGCTCGGTGCGGAGCGCGAACGCCTTGAGCACGCCCGTGACCTGCTCGACCCGCTCCTGGTCGCGGTGGCGGTGGGCGACCTCGCGGACGGCGGCGTGCACCGCCTGCGCCAGGGGGAGTCGTAGCGACTGGTCGGGGCGCGCCTCGATCTTGCCGGTGCCCCAGGCGCGCTTGACCGCGAGGCTCCGCAGCGCGTTGAGCAGGACGGTCTTGCCGACACCGCGCAGTCCCGACAGCACCATGCTGCGGTCCGGCCGTCCCGCCGCCACTCGCTCGAGCGTGACCTCGAACTGCCTCAGCTCCAGGTCCCGCCCGGCGAGCTCGGGTGGGCGCTGTCCGGCACCGGGCGCGTAGGGGTTCCTGATCGGGTCCACGATCGGAGGGTATCGAGGTGTCTAGCGAATCTCCTAGATTTCGCTAGCGAGTCGTAGCCAAGCCTTCGCGCAGGGCCCCACCCCCGCTCCCAGCCGTCCGCGCCGGCGGACTCGCTCGGGGAACAGGCGTGGCCGCAGCGGCAGCCAGGGAGGGGCGGTCGCAGTACCGTGGTCGGGTGCCCGAGCTGCCCGAGGTCGAAGCCTTGGTCCAGGACCTGTCCAAGCGCCTGGACGGTCGCGCGATCGTGCGCGTGGACATCGCGGCGTTCAGCTGCCTGAAGACCTACGACCCGCCGGTCACCGCTCTGGCGGGCGGCATGGTCGACGGCGTCAGCCGGCACGGCAAGTTCCTCGACATCGACGTCTCGGGGACCCACCTCGTGCTCCACCTCGCCCGCGCCGGCTGGGTGCGGTGGAAGGAGGAGGTGCCGCCGCTCCCTCCGAGGCCGAGCAGCAAGTCACCACTGGCCGCCCGGGTCGTGCTGGACAACGGCGCCGGGCCTCGACGTCACCGAGGCCGGGACCCGCAAGAGCCTGGCGCTGTACGTCGTCCGCGACCCCTCCGACGTCGAGGGCATCGCCCGCCTCGGACCCGACCCGCTCGCCGACCAGTTCACCGTGGAGGTCCTCGGCGAGATCCTGCGCGACGCCGGGCGGGCGCAGATCAAGGGAGTGCTGCGCCACCAGGGGACGATCGCGGGCATCGGCAACGCCTACTCCGACGAGCTGCTGCACGCGGCGAGGATGTCCCCGTTCAAGCCCGCCAACAGCCTGAGCGAGAGCGAGCTGAAGACGCTGCACGACGCGATCCGCGACGTCCTCGGCGACGCCGTGGCCCGCTCGGCGGGCCTGGCCGCGAGCGAGCTCAAGGGCGAGAAGAAGAGCCACATGGCGGTGCACGGCCGAACCGGGATGGTCTGCCCGGTCTGCGGTGACACGGTGCGCGAGGTCAGCTTCGCGGACTCGAGCCTGCAGTACTGCGCGACCTGTCAGACGGGTGGAAAACCGTTGGCCGACCGGCGCATGTCACGCCTTCTGAAGTAGCCTGCCCAGATGATCGAAGTGCCCACGATCGAGATCGCCCAGCTGCCCGATCCCCTTCCCGAGGGTGTGACCGTCCTCGACGTGCGCGAACCGATCGAGTGGCGCCACGGGCGCATCGAGGGAGCGCTGCACATCCCGCTCACCGAGCTACCTGACCGGGCGGGCGAGCTCCCCGTCGACCAGCAGCTGCTGGTGGTCTGCAAGGTGGGTGGCCGGTCGTCCCAGGCGACCGCGTTCCTGCGGGAGAAGGGCTTCGAGGCCTTCAACCTCGCGGGCGGGATGATCGACTGGGTCGAGGCGGGCCGTCCGATGGTCGCGGACGACGGCCGGCCGCTCGTGGTCTAGCGGTCCTCCCGAGGCGCCGGGTGACCTGCCGGCCTCGGGTCACCGGGTGAAGGCCGCCGGAAGCGGGAGGCCGAGAGCCACCTCCAGCCGCTGGAGGTAGTCCTCCCGCGGCACCTCCACCACGCCGAGCGTCGCGAGGTGCGGGGTCTGCCACTGGGTGTCGAGCAGCCGCAGGCCGGCGTACTCGTCGCTGAGCAGGTCCACGAGCCCCATCAACGCGACCTTCGAGGCGTCGCGCGCCCGGGTGAACATCGACTCCCCGGCGAACAGGCCGCCGATGGCAACGCCGTACAGTCCACCGGCGAGCTCGCCGTCGCGCCAGGCTTCGACCGAGTGCGCCCAGCCCAAGGCGTGCAGCTCGGTGTACGCCGAGACGATCTCCTGGTCGATCCAGCCACCGGACCGCGACGGGTCCGCGCACCCCGAGACGACCTCGACGAACGCGGTGTCCACCCGGATCTCGAAGCGCCGGGCGGACTGCCGCATGGAGCGACTCACCCGCAGCGACGAGAGGGGGAGCACGCCGCGCTCCTCCGGGGACCACCAGGCGAGCTCGGACCGGCCCCGCTCCCCTCGGGCCTCGGCGCCCGTTGCGTCGAGGGCCATCGGGAAGAGCCCGCGGCGGTAGGCGGCGAGCAACGTGCCCGGGGCGAGGTCGGCACCGAGGGCCACCAGGTCCCCGTCGACGGAGTCAGCACGTGGGAACCCCCAGGACGTGGGCGACGGTTCGACGGGCACCGGCTCATCGTCTCAGGGGATGCGGGGTGGTTTGTAGGCTTCACCCATGAGCGTCTCCAAGCGAATCGGCCGGACCTTCGCACCCAAGGTCACCGAGCTGGCCCCCAACATCACGGCCGGCTTCGTGCACCACGCGCTGGAGCGCGCCATCCGTGGGGTCGGGCCGCTCGACAGCGCCGCGATGGCGGCCGAGAAGCAGCTCGAGGAGCAGAAGGGTGACGTCGACAAGGCCATCCGCGAGGTGATCGAGAACAACGTCCGGCTCGCGGGTGCGCAGGGGTTCCTGACCAACATCGGTGGGCTGGTGACGATGGCGGTGATGGTGCCGACCAACATCACCGGGCTGGCGCTGATCCAGTGCCGGATGGTGGCGGGGATCGCCCACCTGCGTGGCTATGACCTCGCCGACAAGCGCACCCGCAACGCGATCATGGCGAGCCTGCTCGGTGAGGAGCGGGTCGTGGCGCTGGTCAAGAAGAAGAAGATCCCGGGAACCCCGATGGCCCTGGCGACGGCGCCGGTCCACGACCCGCACGTGGACGTCGTGATGGCCAACGAGGTCGCCTCCGAGCTGATCACCATGGTGGCCGGCAAGCGGATCGCCACGACCGTGGGCCGTCGGGTGCCGGTGGTCGGCGGGCTGGTCGGGGCGGGCGCCGACGGCTTCTCGACGTGGAAGATCGGCCGCTACGTCGACCGCGAGCTCCTGCCGCGCAACCGGCGGTAGAGCGAGAGGCCCGCGCGCGCCAGCGGGTTGGTCCGCGACATCGCGACCATGCGCTCCTTGGCCTTGTAGCTGCGCGTCGCGTGGAACCGGTCGAGCTGACCCATCAGGTCCCGGATCACCTCGTGCAGCTCGATCTCCGCGTCGCGCAGCCGCGCGCTCTCGTTGGTCATGATCGCGAGGGCGTCGATGGCCGCATCAGCGACCAGTCGCTCGTCGCAGGTGTCGGGGTCGACGAACGGCTTCGGATCCCCGGGGACCAGGTCGTCCAGATCGCCGACCACGTCGTACCCCCGCAGAGCGAGCTCGCTGACCCACGAGCGGGCGAGGTCATCGGCCCACCGGTGCGCGTCGTCGGGCAGCGCGAGTCGCGGCGAGCCGGAACGCTGCGAGAGGTGCTGATGGACGAGGACCTCGCGGATGAACCTGCGGTAGTGGTGGTTCGGGAGTACGTCGTTGAGCCGCTCGTTGAGCCGCCGGATCATCGCGGACTCGGGAACTCCGAGGGAGGTGTTGGCGCGCGTGGTCGGGGTGAACTCGTCCGGGTCGATGCCGAACAGGCCCGCGAAGCGCTGCCACAGCAGGGTGGGGGGCGACCCCGGCGGCGGCACCGTCACCAGGTGCACGCGCTCCCGGGGGATCGAGCCGGCCCAGCGGTCGAGCACGTCGGGGACCTCCTGGACGCCCCAGAACCACTGCGCCACCTCGGTGTCCCGCTCCTCGTCGCGCAGGCTGTCCAGGAACCGGGTGTAGTCCTTGGTGCGGCGGTGCTTGATGTTCTCCTGCCACTCGGCGGGGATCTGGCGCACCAGGTCCCGCGCGGAGAAGACGAGATGGATCTCGGTGTCCCCGGCGAGCGACTCCATGGCCCTGGCGACCTGCATCCGGGAGGCCGTGCCCAGGATCTCGTGACTGATGATCGCGGTGCCCGGCCACTGCCTGACCTCGGCGGCGAGCCGGTCCCAGGCGCCGCTGGCCTCACGCTCGAGACCTCCCCATGGCAGCTCCATCAGGTCCAGCGCTGCGAGGAAGTGTGCGTCGTGACGATCGGCCGCGTAGAGGATGCCGCGCTCGCGCAACGCGTCCCGGTTGTTGAACAGGGTGTCCTGCACGAACGAGGTGCCGGTCTTCGGGGCACCGACGTGGAGGAGCACGCGCGTCGTCACGGGGTCAACCTCCCTGGGGCCAGACCCGCAGGCAGGCCGTCACGGCCAGCTCGAGGGTTCGCTCTCGGTCGACGATGCCGGAGAGGCGATGGTCCGTGGGGGCCAGGGCGTCCGGTGCGCCGTGCACAGCGTAGCCAGCGTCACGGAGCTGCTCGGCGCTGGCTGCAGCCACCGCACGCGCCCACGGCAGCGAGGACGGCGGGACGACGGGCTGGTCGGCGGCACCGGAGTCCGTCACGCTCTCACCCAGCAGCGTGACGAGCGTCCGCGACAGGTCCCGCACGCGTGCCGGGCCCCGGGTGAGGGCGGTCAGCCGGTTGAGCCGCCGGAGCAGGTCGGAGAGCGCCGCGTCGCCGGTCCCGTGCAGCGCGGGCGGGCGGGCGTGCAGCACCTCCGCGGCCAGCGCGGCCGCCGTTCCCGCCTCCCGGGCGACGACGACGTGCAGTGCCTCGCGCCGCCGGCCCTGCAGCCGCTCCGCGATGGCAGTGATGTCGATCGGCCCCGGAAGCCGACCGGCGGCCTCGGCGCGACGCCAGGTGGCGCTCCACTTCAGGATGCCGCCGTCGCGCACGGTCTCGGCCCAGTGCTCCGCCATCATCACCTCGACGGGACGCGCGATCACCACGTGCGTGGTGCGCCACGTCGTCTCCACGAGGCCCTGGGCGAGCAGGCTCCGGCGTACGGCGGCGACCGTGGCGGGCGACCCGTGCAGCATGAACCGGCGCCGCCACGGCAGCGGCCAGCGCGTGCGCTCCCGCGGCGGGGACGGCGATACGTCGGGCAGGAGGTGCGCGAGGACCCCGACGGCGAGGCGGACCAGCTCGTCCTCCGGCAGCGCGCCCGGGTCCCGCGCCGGGGTGCCGAACCGGTGGGGCGCCCCGGGCCAGGGGAGCGGTACGTCGAGCAGGCCGCGGCCCGGTGACGCGGTCGCGAGCACCCGGTCGGCCAGGCCACCGAGTCCGGTCGCGTCCGGTCCGGCGGCGAGGTTGATCCGGCGCACCAGCTCGAGGTGGATCGCGTCGGGGAGCGGGTCCAGGACGGTCAGGTGGTGCTCGTCCTCGACGGCGTCGCGGTCCGGGGAGGTCCAGGCCGACCAGGGCGTCGTACCACCGGAGCGGAGGTGTGCCGCCCACGAGGAGACGGCCTGCGCGTAGGCCGAATCCCTGTTCGCGTCTTCGGTCGTCATCGGGTCACGTCAGCCGCGCAGCCGGCGGGTGAGCCTGGCCATCGGACCTGTTCCGCGCGTGCCCGCGTCGATCTCGTCGATCACGTAGGCGAGGGCCTGGATCGCCGCCTCGGCCACCACGGCAGCGTCCGCCTCGTCGGGATCGGTCCAGCTCGCCTCGTCCGGCCAGACCGGCACCAGGTCGTCCAGGTCGCCGACCACGTCGATGCCGGACTCCCGGATCTGCTGCAGCCACTCGGCCGTCAGCTCGTCGAGGTGAGCGCGATGCTGAGGGGGCACGGTCGCGCGCTCCTGGGCTGCCCGCTGGGCCAGCACGTCCTTCACGAGCCCTTCGCGGACCCACTCCACGTAGGTGTCGCGGGGCACCTCCCGCTCGGCGAGCTCGATGTTCAGGCGGCGCAGCATCGTGACCTCGGCGCCCCCGAGTGACTCGTTGGTCGTCTCGCTCTCGGCGTACGACGCCTCCTCGGTGACCCCGACGACGCCCGCGAACCGCTTCCAGAGCAGGTCGCGTGGTCCGCCGCTCGGGGGGACGGTCACGAGGTGGACCTGCTCGGGTGGCAGGTCCGCGCCCCAGGTGTCCAGGATCCGGGGCAGGTGCTGCACCCGCCAGAACCACATCAGCCAGTCGGTCCGGGCGTAGTTCTTCTCCAGCGCCCGGAGGAACTCGCGGTAGTCGCGGCGGCCGCGGTGCTTGACCCGCTCCTGCCACTCGGCCGGGATCTGCCGGCCCAGGTCGCGGGCGGTGAGCACCACGTGCACCTCGTGGTCGGGGAAGGACGCCATCGCCCGAGCCACGTGCTCCGGGCCGGCTGCCGCGAGGATCTCGTGGCTCACCAGCACGTCGCGTCGCGCCTTGCGCGCGTCGAGGGCCAGCGCCTCCCACTGGCCGCGGGCGGCCTTCTCCTCACCGGCCCACGTCTCGTCGATCAGGTCGAGGGCAGCCTCGAAGTGGTTGCCGCGGCGGGTGTGGATGTAGTCGATCCCCTGCTGCTCCAGGCGACCCCGGTTGAGTGCGAGCCGGTCCTGCAGGTAGCTCGTGCCGCTCTTCGGCGTCCCTACGTGCAGGTGCACCCGGCGGCTCATGCAGGCATTGTGCCCGGTGTCAGCGCCGTCACGACGCGCGAGGGGCTCGGACGGCCGAGCACACCGGCCATCCAGCCGCTGATCTCCACCAGGGCCGGCAGGTCGACGCCGGTCTCGATGCCGAGGCCGTGCAGCATCCAGACGAGATCCTCGGTGGCCAGGTTGCCGGTGGCGCTCACCGCGTAGGGGCAGCCGCCGAGGCCGCCGGCGCTGGCGTCGAAGGTCGTGATGCCGTGCTGGAGCGCGGAGAGGGCATTGGCGAGGGCCTGCCCGTAGGTGTCGTGGAAGTGCACCGCCAGCGTCTCGTTCGGCAGGCCCGCCTGGTTGAACGCGGTGAGGAGCTCACGCACGTGGCCCGCTGTACCGACGCCGATGGTGTCCCCGAGTGAGAGCTGGCTGGCCCCGAGGTCGTGGAGCCGCTTTCCGACCTGCACCACCTGGTCGATCGGTACGTCGCCCTCCCACGGGTCGCCGAAGCACATGCTCACGTAGGCCCGTACGTCGAGGCCGGCCGCCCGGGCCCGCGAGACCGTGGGCTCGAACATCGCGAACTGCTCGTCGAGGCTGCGGTTCAGGTTGCGCCGGGCGAACGTCTCGGTGGCACTGCCGAAGATCGCGATGTGCTCACAGCCGAGCTCCAGCGCCCGGTCCAGTCCGCGCTCGTTGGGCACCAGCACCGGGAGCGACCTCCCGGTCTCGCCGAGGAGCTGCATCAGCTCCCCGGCGTCGGCGAGCTGCGGCACCCACTGCGGGTGCACGAAGCTGGTCGCCTCGACGACCGGCAGGCCCGCCGCGAGCAACCGGCGGATGAACTCAGCCTTGGCCTCGACCGGGACGATCGCCTTCTCGTTCTGGAGGCCGTCGCGGGGGCCGACCTCGTAGATCGTGACCTTCTCCACCACTACTCCGCCTCCACCACGAACAGGACCTGCCCGAGGGCCACCTGGTCGGCGGTCCTGGCGCCCACGGCGGTGACCGTGCCGGTGAACGGCGCCTTCAGCGCGAGCTCCATCTTCATCGCCTCCAGTACGCCGAGCCGCTGGCCCTCCTCGACAGCATCGCCCTCGGCGACATCGATCGCCAGCACGGTGCCGGGCATGGGGGCCGTGAGGGTGCCCGCACCCGCTGCCGGCCCGTGGGCGGCGAACACGTCGGGACGGTCGAAGACGAAGCGCTGCCCGCGATGGACGACCTCGGCGATGTGCGGCTGCACGTTCACCACGGCCTGCTCGCGCCGGCCGTCGATCGCGAGCACGGCGATGTGCTGCTCTGCGGAGAGCTCACGGACCTCGTAGTCGCCGACGCGTCCCCGCGCGCGGTCGACCCGGACGGTCTCGTCGAGCTCGACGATGGTCGGGGCAGGGTCCGCTCCGCTGCGCCAGCCGTCGGACTGGAACGGGTGTCCGGTGTCCTGGGCCACGAGCAGCGCCTGGACCCAGGCGACGAACACCCGGGCGACGTCGCGCGAGGGCGGCTCCACCTGGTGGTGGTCGAGCCAGGCGGTGTCGATCGTCGCGTCGCGGAACTCGTCACTCGCGACCAGGGCACGCAGGAACCCGGTGTTCGTGGTCAGACCGAGGATCGCGGTGTCGTCCAGCGCCGAGACCAGGGCACGGCGGGCCGACTCCCGATCCGGTCCGCGGACGATGACCTTGCCGAGCATCGGGTCGTAGGAGGTGCTCACCACCTGGCCCGTCTCCAGGGCATGGTCGACCCGGGCCCGCTCCGGCCAGCGGACGATGACCGCGGTCCCGGCCTGGGGCAGGAACCCGTTCCAGGAGTCCTCCGCGTAGACCCGCGCCTCGATCGCGTGCCCGGCGAGGGCCACGTCGGCCTGCTCGAACGGCAGGGGCTCCCCGGCGGCGACCCGGAGCTGCAGGTCGACCAGGTCGAGAGGAGCGCCCCTGACCGTGACCGCGAGCTCGGTCACCGGGTGCTCGACCTGCAGCCGGGTGTTCATCTCCAGGAAGTAGGCCTCACCGGTGTCGGCGTCGAGCAGGAACTCCACGGTGCCCGCGTTCTGGTAGCCGACGTGACTGGCCAGGGCGACCGCGGAGCTCGTGACCAGCTCGCGGATCTCCTCGGTGATCGTCGGGGCCGGCGCCTCCTCGAGCACCTTCTGGTGGCGCCGCTGCGTCGAGCAGTCGCGCTCGAAGAGATGGACCACGTTGCCGTGACTGTCGCCGATGACCTGCACCTCGATGTGGCGGCCGTGCTCGACGTACTTCTCGACCAGCATGGTGTCGTCCCCGAACGAGGAGAGGGCCTCACGCTTCGCGGACGCGACGGCCTCGTCGTACTCCTTCGCGGCGCGGACCACCCGCATTCCCTTGCCGCCGCCGCCCGCAGCCGCCTTGACCAGGACCGGGAAGCCGGCGTCCTCGCCGCGGGGGACGACCGGGACCCCTGCCTTGAGGGCGATCTCCCGGGCCGCGTCCTTGCGGCCCATCTGCTCCATCACCTCCGCGGAGGGCCCCACCAGGGTGATGCCGGCCGCCTCGAGCGCCCGGGCGAACGACGCAGACTCCGACAGGAAGCCGTAGCCGGGGTGGATCGCGTCGGCCCCGGAGGCCACTGCCGCCGCGATGACGGCGTCGGGGTCGAGATAGCTCTCGACGCGCAGCGCATCGTCGGCGGCTCGGACGTGGGGTGCGTGCGTGTCGAGGTCGGTGAAGACCGCCACCGACCGGATCCCGAGGGTGCGGCAGGTGCGCATCACGCGGAGGGCGATCTCGCCGCGGTTGGCGACCAGGAGCGTGTTGATGACGGGACTCACATCCTGAAGATGCCATAGGAGGGCGCAGGCACCGGGGCGTTGGCCGCAGCAGCGAGGCCCATGCCGAGCACCCGGCGGGTGTCGAGCGGGTCGATGATGCCGTCGTCCCACAGTCGAGCGGTGGAGTAGTACGGCGAGCCCTGGTGCTCGTACTGGTCCCGGATGGGCGCCTTGAACGCCTCCTCGTCGTCGGCCGACCACTCGTCGCCCTTCGCCTCGAGGCCGTCCCTCTTCACCGTCGCCAGCACGCTGGCGGCCTGCTCGCCGCCCATCACGGAGATGCGGGCGTTGGGCCACATCCACAAGAAGCGCGGGTCGTAGGCCCGGCCGCACATGCCGTAGTTGCCGGCGCCGAACGAGCCGCCGATCACCACCGTGAACTTGGGCACCACCGAGCAGGCCACGGCCGTGACCAGCTTGGCGCCGTCGCGGGCGATGCCGTTGTTCTCGTACTCCTTGCCGACCATGAAGCCGCTGATGTTCTGCAGGAAGACGATCGGCGTCCTGCGCTGGTTGCACAGTTGGATGAAGTGCGCGCCCTTGCGCGCCGACTCGGAGAACAGGATCCCGTTGTTGGCCACGATCCCGACGTCATGTCCCCAGATCTTCGCGAAGCCGCACACGAGCGTCTCGGCGTAGAGCTGCTTGAACTCGTGGAACCGGCTGCCGTCGACGATCCGGGTGATCACCTCGCGGACGTCGTACGGCGTGCGGGTGTCCGCCGGCACGACCTCGTAGAGCTCGCGGACGTCGGTGGTCGGCTCCTCGACGGCATCGGTGGGGGTGCCGGCGCCGCGTGCGGGCAGGGTCGCCACGATCGAGCGCACGATCGCCAGCGCGTGCGCGTCGTCCTCGGCCAGGTGGTCGACCACCCCGGACTTGCGGGCATGCACGTCCCCGCCGCCGAGCTCCTCGGCCGTGACGACCTCACCGGTCGCGGCCTTCACCAGCGGCGGGCCGCCCAGGAAGATCGTGGCCTGGTCCTTGACGATCACGGTCTCGTCCGACATCGCGGGCACGTAGGCGCCGCCGGCCGTGCAGGATCCCATCACGGCCGCGATCTGCGGAATGCCCTCGGCGGACAGGTTCGCCTGGTTGAAGAAGATCCGGCCGAAGTGCTCCCGGTCGGGGAAGACGTCGTCCTGCATCGGCAGGAAGGCACCTCCGGAGTCGACGAGGTAGACGCACGGCAGCTTGTTGGCGCGCGCAACCTCCTGGGCGCGGAGATGCTTCTTGACCGTGATCGGGTAGTAGGTGCCGCCCTTGACCGTCGCGTCGTTGGCGACGATGACGCACTCGCGGCCCTCGACGCGGCCGATGCCGGTGACGATGCTGGCGCTCGGGACGGCGAAGTCGTCACCGGCGGCGCCGTACATCCCGTACGCCGCCAGCGGGCTCAGCTCGAGGAAGGGGCTGCCCGGGTCGAGCAGCAGGTCGATCCGCTCGCGAGCCAGCATCTTGCCGCGCTCCGTGTGCTTGAGCCGTGCGGACTCGGATCCGCCCTGCCACACCCTGGACGTGCGTTCGCGAAGCTCGTCGACGAGACCCTGCATGCCGGAACTCACGGTTTCCTGCCTCCTCCGACCGGGGATGTTAACGATCGTTAACCGAGGCTACCTCCTCAGCCGGTTGTCGGCCATAGATGGGACCCAGGGGTCGATGACCGGAGGTTCGGTCCTGGGTTAGTGACCGCTAACCTAGAAGGGTGAGTGAACGCAGACAGCAGATCCTGGCCATTGCGGCCGAGCTCTTCGCCGAGAAGGGTTTCCGCGGGGTCTCGATCGCGGAGCTGGGCGCCGCCTGCGGGTTCTCCGGCCCGGCTCTGTATCGACACTTCCGGTCGAAGGATGCCGTGCTGGCGGAGATGCTGGTCAGCATCAGCGACGAGCTGCTGACGGTCGGCCGGCACCGGGTGCGTGCGGCCGCCACCCCGGTGGAGGCGCTCCACGGGTTGATCGACTGGCACGTCACCTTCGCCCTCGACCACCAGGCCCTGATCGTGGTCCAGGACCGCGACTGGTCGGCACTGCCCCTGGAAGCACGCGAGAAGGTGCGCCAGACGCAGCGGAAGTACGTCGAGGTCTGGGTCAAGCAGCTTCGGATGATCCACACCGAGCTCGCCCCGAAGCCCGCCCGCGCCACGGTGCACGCAGTCTTCGGCCTGCTGAACTCGACCCCGCACAGCGCGTTCCTGCCGCCCGAGGAGATGCGAGCGCTGCTGGCGGGGATGGCGGCCGAGGCGCTGAAGGTGGCGTAGTCGGCGGCCCGGTGGGGCGGACCAGGTCGCAGACCTTCTCGAAGGCGGCCAGACCCAGGTCGTGTCCCGCGAAGAACTCCGCGGGTGTCGTCGGGGTCGGGGTCACCGGGTCATTGTGCCCAGAGAAGACGCGCCACGGCCTCGTCGTACGCCGCCACGGCGGCATCGGCCAGCCCGTGTCCAGACGGCGCGTCCTCGGCGAGGGCCAACACCTGCGCGGCGCGGATGCGAGCCTGCTCGCGCTCCTCGACACCGGGCGCCACTCCACCGGATGCCAGGGCGCTGACCTCGGCCAGCAGCGCCTCGCGGGTGCGTCCGCGCAGCAGCAGCAGGACATAGGGATCGCGGTCCACCTGCCAGGCCAGCTGGTAGAGCAGGGCCAGCGCGTGCACACAGGGCTGCGCCCACGAGTCACAGTCGCACGCGGTGTCGATGTCACCGGGACCGGGGAGCAGCTCGGTGCCGGCTTCGTCGGCGTGCTCGACCAGGTCGGCCGGCAGCTCGCCGGCCTCGAGGGCAGCGGCGAACCCGCTCTCCCGCGCGGCCTCCTTGGCGAAGGTCGTCCAGCCGGCGGCATCGAGCCGGTCCACCTTGACCTGGGCCATCAGGGGGCCGGTGCTGCCGGGGTCGACCACGGCCGAGGCCATCGCCTCGAGCACCACGATCGCGCCCAGCCGTCCCGACCGGGCGAGGGCGCGGGCGGTGGCCAGGTCACCCGCGTCCACGGTCAGCTCCTCGAAGGAGCGGACGAGCGCCCGACCCCACCAGGTGGTGCTGCGGGCCGCCGCTCCCCGCACCCGGGAGAGACGGGCCAGGACGATCGGGTCAGGCACGGCCGTCGGCCGGGTCACCCGGGACCCGCAGCGTCACCAGGTCGCGCAGCTCCTCGTTGCTCAGCTCGGTGAGGGCGACCTCCCCAGTCCCGAGGACGGACTCGGCCAGACTGCGCTTGCGCTGGAGCAGCTGGCCGATCCGGTGCTCGATGGTGCCTTCGGTGACCAGCCGGTGGACCTGGACGGCCCTGGTCTGGCCGATCCGGTGGGCACGGTCGGTGGCCTGGTCCTCGACGGCGGGGTTCCACCAGCGGTCGAAGTGGATCACGTGGTCGGCGCGGGTGAGGTTGAGGCCGGTGCCACCGGCCTTGAGCGAGAGCAGGAACACCGGCGCCGCGCCCGCCTGGAAGTCGCGGACCATCTGCTCACGGGCGCGGACCGGCGTGCCGCCGTGGAGGAACAGGGTCGGGATCGAGGCGTGCGCGAAATGCCGCTCGAGCAGGCGCGCCATCGCGACGTACTGCGTGAAGATCAGCACCGAGCCGTTCTCGGACAGGATCGTGCCGAGCAGCTCGTCGCACAGATCGAGCTTCTCCGAGCGGCCCTTGAGCCGGCCGCCGGGCTGGCGCAGGTAGTGGGCCGGGTGGTTGCAGATCTGCTTGAGGCCGGTCAGCAGAGCGAGCACGAGTCCGCGCCGGGTGTCCTCGTCGGCGCGCTCGATCCGGTCCATCGACTCGCGCACCAGCGCCTCGTAGAGCACGACCTGCTCGCGGGTCAGGCCGATCACCTGGTCGGTCTCGGTCTTCGCCGGAAGCTCGGGAGCGATGCCGGGGTCCGACTTGCGGCGGCGCAGCAGGAAGGGCTCCACGAGCTGGGCGAACCGTCGGGCGACGGAGGGATCGACACCGCTCTCGATCGGCGCCGCCCAGACCTTGCGGAAGGCGTTGCGCGAACCGAGCAGACCCGGGGTGGCCCAGTCCAGGATCGCCCAGAGCTCGGTGAGGTTGTTCTCCACGGGAGTGCCGGTGAGGGCGACCCGGCACCGCGACTCGATGGTGCGCAGGTTGCGGGCGGTGGAGGAGGTGGCGTTCTTGATGTGCTGCGCCTCGTCGGCCACCACCATGTCCCAGCGGACTGCCGCCAGGGTCTCGTGGTCGCGCCGCATCGTGCCGTACGTCGTCAGCACGAACCCGTCGCCGTGCTCCTCCAGGGACCGCGAGCTGCCGTGGAACCGGCGTACGGGCACTCCCGGCGCGAACCGGTGGATCTCGGCCTCCCAGTTGCCCATCAGGCTGGCTGGGCAGACGACCAGGGTGGGACCGGTTGCGAGCCGGCGTTCGCGGCGGTGCAGGTGGAGGGCGATCAGGGTGATCGTCTTGCCCAGCCCCATGTCGTCGGCCAGGCAGGCGCCGAGCCCGGCACCGGTGAGCTCCGCCAGCCAGGTCAGGCCGTGGCGCTGGTAGTCGCGCAGCGTCGCATTCAGGGACTCGGGTGCCTCCTGGGGCGCGACCGTGGCCGCGTCGACGATCCGGTCGCGGACCTTGAGCAACGTGGCGCCGGCGTGCACCTCGACCGGCTCGCCGTCGAGGTCGATGACGCCGGTGAGGGCGGACTGCAGGGCGACGACCGGCTTGACCTTCTGGGCGGCCTTGCGCTTGCGTGCTCGTCTGGCGACGACCGGGTCGATGATCATCCAGTTGTCGCGCAGCCTGATCACCGGCGTGGTGGCGCTGGCGAGGGTGGCCATCTCCTCGTCGGTCAACGCGTCGTCCCCGAGCGCGAGGCGCCAGTCGAACTCGAAGAGGGCGCCCGGTCCGAACAGCCCCTCGTGGAGCTGTCCCTCCCGCGGACCGGACGCGACGTCCACGTGTGCCTGCGGGATCAGCTCGCCGCGCAGGCCCCGCGGCCAGAACACGTCGACGCCGGCGCGGTCCAGCGACTCCAGGCCGTGCTCGAGCAGGTCGGCGAGCTCGTCGGCGTCCAGCACCATCCGGTCGGGCACCTGCTGGCGCTGCAGCCGGTCGAGCGGCGGCCAGATCCTGGCCGCCTCGCGCAACGCCACCGACACGTTGACCCGCGCACGTCGGGAGAAGCCGTGTCCCTCACCGAGCCAGAGCTGGTCGGCGTCGACGACGTGGGTGTCGTCGTCGGCCTCGTGTGCCTGCAGCACGACGACCACGCCGCCGCCCTCGAGCACCTCGGCCGGTGCCTCGACCCGCAGCGTGAGCCGGACATCGTCGGGGAGATCGGCGTCGTCCTCGGCGTACCGGTCGCCGAACCTGGCCGGGTCACGCCGGTCTGGACGGCCCCGCGGGGGCGTGACCGGCGCCGCTGGTGGCCGGGTGACGGTGTCGACGACCGCGTCGAGCAGCTGCCGGATCAGGTCCTCGGCGTCCTCCACCGTGGTGTCCCCGTGGGAGCGGGCGGTCGCCAGCGCCCGGAGCCGGTCGTCGTCCTCGGGCTGGAGTGGCCCCACCCGCCACGAGTCACCTGACTCGGAGAGCCGGATGCGACCGGCCGCGACCAGCTTCATCGCCAGCAGGGTGGCCCCGCTGAGCAGGCCCACCGACGGGTGCGCGTCCTCGACCCGGATCGCCCTGGTCAGCACCGGGATCGCCCCGCGCATCGGCATCCGGATCGTCCGGCTGGGACCGGAGAACTCCACCTCGCTCAGCCGTGGAGGGTGGCTGGGAACCCACGTCGCCCGGCCCTGCAGCGGCACGAAGCTCACAGACCGACTCGCCTCCCTGACCCTTGGGCGTCGAACCTAACCCGCGGCCCTGACAGGACTGGGCGAGCCGCTGCGCGGACTCCACAAATGTTGGATCGGAACGTCCAGAACGCCGATCCGGACGTCACAATCCAACATTTGTGGGGTCTTGGCGCGAGTGGTCCGGCCTGCTCAGTCCTCGACGCCCCGGATCGCCGCTGCGACCGCCTTGGGCACCTTCTCGTCGAACACGCTCGGGATGATGAAGCTGGCGTTGAGCTCCCTGTCGGTGACGACCAGGGCGATGGCCTCGGCGGCGCGCAGCAGCATCTCTATCGTGACGTCGCTGGCCCGGGCGTCCAGCAGCCCCCGGAAGACCCCGGGAAACGCCAGCACGTTGTTGATCTGGTTGGGGTAGTCGCTGCGGCCGCTGGCGACCACGGCGGCGTACTGTCCTGCCTCTGCCGGGTCGATCTCCGGGTCGGGGTTGGCCAGCGCGAAGACGATCGGCTTCTCTCCCATGTCCTTGATCCACTCCGCCTCGAGCACGCCGGGGCCGCTGACCCCGATGAACACGTCGGCACCCGCGAGTCCGGCGCGCAGGTCGCCGGTGACCCGCCTCGGGTTGGTGCGGCTGGCCAGCTCGGCCATGGCGGGCGGAAGGGAGTCGTCGTCGGCGGAGAGGCACCCCACCCGGTCCCACACGACGACGTCCTCGGCGCCGGCGGCGAGGAGCAGGGTCACGATCGCCGTACCGGCAGCACCGGCACCGGCCACCACGATCCGGATGCCGGGCAGGTCACGGTCGATACAGCGCAGGGCGTTGGTCAGCGCGGCGAGTACGACGATCGCGGTGCCGTGCTGGTCGTCGTGGAAGACCGGGATGTCGAGGCGCTCCCGGAGCCGCGCCTCGATCTCGAAGCATCGCGGGGCCGCGATGTCCTCGAGGTTGATGCCGCCGAAGCCCGGCGCGATCGCCGCCACCACGTCGACGATGCGGTCGGTGTCCTGGGTGTCGAGGCAGATCGGCCAGGCGTCGATGTCGGCGAACCTCTTGAACAGGGCGCACTTGCCCTCCATCACGGGCAGCGCGGCGCCGGGCCCGATGTTGCCCAGGCCGAGGACGGCGGAGCCGTCGGTGACCACGGCGACGCTGTTGCCCTTCACGGTGAGCCGGGGGATGTCCTCGGGGTGCTCGGACAGCGCGAGGCTGACCCGGCCGACCCCCGGCGTGTAGGCCATGGAGAGGTCGTCCCGGGTGCGCAGCGGCACCTTGGAGTGCACCTCGATCTTGCCGCCGATGTGCAGCAGGAACGTCCGGTCGGAGACCTTGTGGACCGTGATGCCCTCGAGTGTCTGTACGACGGTGACGATCTCCTCGGCGTGCTCGGAGTCGGTCGCCGAGCAGGTGACGTCGATGACCAGCCGGTCGTGACGGGACTCGGTGATGTCGAGGGCCGTGACGATCCCCCCGTCGGAGGCGATGGCGGTCGCGATCCGGCCGACGACCGCGGGGTCGGTGTCGGTGTGCAGCCGCATCGTGATCGAGTACGAGCCGCTGGTCGCTGCACGTCGTTTCCGAGGAGCCGGGCCGGTCGGCGAATCAGTCATGGCAGCATCCTGCCCGTCCCGGCCGGTTACCCGCGAGTCCGTGACCTCCCGGATCGGGACGCGAGGCGTACGCCGGACCGGGTCACGACTCCACTCCGAGCGCCAGCGGCAGCACGGCAGACGCGCCCGCAGTGCGCAGCGCCCGGGTGGCCATCGTCAGGGTCCAGCCGGTCCCGACGAGGTCGTCGACCAGCAGCACCGGCCCGCCGTCGAGCGGCTCGTCGAGCGCCAGCGCGAACCGACGGCCGACCGCGGCGACGCGCTGGGCCGAGTTGGCCGAGCCCTGGCCGGGAGCGACCTCGGGGTCCACGATCTCCCAACGCGCCACGAGGGGCAGCCTCAGGTAGCGGGCCAGCCCGTCGGCCAGGTCGTGGGTGAGCCGTGGGCGGCGCGCCGACTCGACGTACGCCACCCCTGTCGGTCTGGCCGCCCAGTCCGAGTGCCAGTCGCCGAGCACCTCGAGCACCGCGTCGACGAGCGGGCGCGGCACCGGCCCGTCCTCGGCATCGGGGCGGAACAGCGCACGGAGGGCCTGGCCGTGCCCGAGGTCGGTGAGCCGGCCGACGGCGCGGCCCGGCTCGGCCCCGTCGGTGATCTTGCCCTTGAGGTCGATGCCGAGGTTGGCCAGCGCACTCGGCCACATCTTGCGCGGCGCGATCGTGACTCCGGGTCGGCGCAGTCGCTCGCCGGCCTCCTCGAGGGCGGCGCCGGAGACGTCCGCCTTCAGCTGCAGGCCGCCGCAGTTGTCGCAGCGACCGCAGTCGACGGCCTCCGGGTCGTCGAGCTGCTCGCGCAGGAAGCGCATCCGGCAGCCGTCGGTCGCGACGTAGGCCAGCATCGCGGCCTGCTCCTCCCGTCGCGCAGCCGCCACCCGGTCGTACCGCTCCTGGTCGTAGGTCCAGTCCTGACCGGTCGCGGTCCAGCCGCCGCGCACGCGGTCGACGGCCCCGTCGACGTCGAGCACCTTCAGCATCGTCTCCAGCCGGGTGCGGCTCAGGTCGACATGGGTCTCCAGTGCGGCCGTCGACATCGGAGCGCCGTTGTCGGCCAGGGCGTGCAGGGTGGTGCGGACGTGCTGCTCGGGAGGAAACGCGAGCGAGGCGAAGTAGCGCCAGATGTCGCGGTCCTCCTGGGCCGGCATCAGCACCACGGTCGCGTGGTCGGTGCCGCGTCCGGCTCGGCCGACCTGTTGGTAGTACGCCACCGGCGAGGACGGGGCGCCGAGGTTGACCACGAAGCCGAGCCGGGCGTCGAAGCCCATCCCGAGTGCGCTCGTCGCGACCAGTGCCTTGAGCCGCCCGGCGAGCAGGTCCTGCTCGAGCGCGAGTCTCTCGGTGGCCTCGGTCTGGCCGGAGTACGCCGCAACCGCGTGACCGTGCGAGCGCAGGTGTTCGGCGACCTCCTGGGTCGCTGCCACCGTGAGCGTGTAGATGATCCCGGAGCCGTCGAAGTCGGCCAGGTGCTCCCCGAGCCAGGCCAGCCGCTGCTCGGGACGCTGGAGCTGCAGCACGGCCAGGTGCAGCGACTCACGGTCCAGCGACCCACGCAGCACGAGGACGTCACCCAGCTCACCGGGGGCCGACTCCGGGGACGCGAGCTGCTCGGCGACGTCCCCGGTCACACGCGAGTTGGCGGTCGCCGTGGTGGCGAGCACCGGGATGCCCGGGGGCAGCGTGGTGAGCATCTGCCTGATCCGGCGGTAGTCAGGACGGAAGTCGTGACCCCAGTCGGAGATGCAGTGCGCCTCGTCGACGACGAGCAGCCCCGCCGTCTCGGTGAGCTGTGGCAGCACCTCGTCGCGGAAGGTCGGGTTGTTCAGCCGCTCGGGGCTGACCAGGAGCACGTCGATCTCGCCGGCGTCCACCTTCGCCCGGACGACGGCCCAGTCCTCGATGTTGGTGGAGTTGATGGTGGCCGCACGGATGCCGGCGCGCTCGGCAGCCTCGATCTGGTTGCGCATCAGCGCGAGCAGCGGGGAGATGATCACGGTCGGCCCGGCGCCCAGCCCGCGCAGCAGAGCGGTCGCGACGAAGTAGACCGCCGACTTGCCCCAGCCGGTCTTCTGCACGACGAGCACCCGGCGCTGCCCGACCACCAACGCCTCGATCGCCGACCACTGATCGTCGTGCAGGCGGGCGTCCTCGCGACCGACCAGTGCGCGCAGATGGTGCTCGGCCTCGTCCCGGGCACTGGTGGTCGTGGTCATCGATTCGGTCACGGCCCCCTGTCTACCAACACCAGCCGACATATTCACCGTGCCCGCGCTCCACGGCCGCTGGGCGCCCCAGTTCAGGGCCACCGGGCCAGCGCGCAGGTGCACGTGGAGGTGCACGTGGAGGGCCGAGCTCCCCCACGAAAACTCTCACTTCCCCACCGGTGCAACGCGGGGGAAGTGGCAGATTCACTGGGTCCCCAGTGAAACCACCACCACCCCCCTACTCCCTCCGCAGCACCACAGCACCGGTGTTGGTCGCCACGGCGATGAGGCCGGAGCTGACGGCGAGCTGGTAGGGCCAGAAGGTGGTGTTGATCCCGTCGGTGGGCAGCGGCGCCGAGGTCAGCCGGCCGGTGCGCAGGTCGAGGGTGTGCAGCGCCGTCGTACCGCCGATCAGCGCGTGGTCGGCGTCCAGCATCGGGATGCTGTCCAGCTCGAAGCCGTAGGGCAGGAACTGTGGCCGGTCGGGCAGCTCCCGGGTCCAGAGCCGCCGGCCGTCCTCGATGGCGTACGCCGACCAGCGCGACCCGGCTCGCACCAGGACCCGGCCGGACCGCAAGGTGGCGTCGAAGTAGGCACCGCGCGCGGGCACGGCGTACCAGGCCTGGCTGCCCTGGTCGTCGATCGCGATCAACCGGGTGGTCTGGGTCTGCGCGCTCCAGTCCGAGACGATCGCCATGCCGGCCGCCGGATCGGTGCCGATGACGTGCAGGTCGGCGCCCTGGGCAGCACGGCGCGTCCAGATCGTGCTGCCGTCCTCGGCCGAGACCAGCGCCAGTGTCGTGCCCTCACGGCGGTCCTGCATCGACTCGGGGTCGAAGAGCCGGAACTGCTCGCGGCCGCCGAGGAGCAGGGTCCCCTCGCCGAGCTCTCCGAGGAAGTCTCCGGAGTCGGCGTCCAGGGTGCGTTCCCAGACCTCCGAGCCGTCCACCCCCGAGAGTCGCACCAGCCGCTCGTCGGACCCCCTGCCCGGGGCGAGGACCGCGACGTCCTCGTTGTCGAGGACCTGGGTGGCGAACGCGTCGTCGGGCCCGACCGTGACCTCGCCCAGAGTGCTGCACCAGACCCGCTCACCGTTGCCGGCGCTCATCCCGACCAGGTCGGGCGGGGCCTTCGCGGGCATCGTGGCGACGAGGTAGCGGCTGTCGCTGGCGTCGTACGCCGACCGCTCGGTGCCGACCTCGACGCTCCAGCGTGGTTCGAGCGTGCTGTCGTCGAGCATCGTGAAGTCGGGGTTGTCCCGCGTGCGTACGCCGATCCCCTGGGCGAACGCGCCGACCTGGGCCCACTGCTCGTAGTGGTAGCCGACGGCGCCGAGGACCTCGCCGAAGGGAGCAGGCGCCTCCTCCAGCGCGGCGACGAGGGTGTCGCGGTCCTGGTCGGGCTGGTCGGTGCGCTGACCGGCGTCGAGGAACGGGGAGGTCGAGTCGGCGGCGGTGACGTGCGTGACCTGGCTGCCACAGTCCGGCAGCAGCCTCGGGACCGCGACGGCGCCGACCCCCGCGAGGACCACAGCGCCGACGACGAGCCCGGTCACCCACGCACGTCTGCTCACGCCGCACAGCGTAGGGGCGGTCAGCCCCGGCGGCTGCGGATCTCCTCGTTGATCGCGGGCACGACCTCGTGCATGTCCCCGACGACCGCGTAGGTGGCCTTGGTCATCATCGGCGCCTCGGCGTCGGTGTTGATCGCGACGATCACCTTCGAGCTCGCACAACCCGCCCAGTGCTGGATCGCGCCGCTGATCCCACAGGGGATGTAGACCTCAGGGGCGATCCGGCTGCCGGTCTGGCCGACCTGCTCGTGGTGCGGACGCCACCCGAGCGAGGTCACCACCCGCGAGACTCCCAGCGAGCCGCCGAGGAGGTCCGCGAGCTCGATCACGCCCTTGAAGCCGTCAGGACCGCCGGCGCCACGTCCAGCGCCCACGACGATCCTCGCCGACTTCAGGCTCCCGGAGTCGTCGCTGCCCGCGTGCTCCACGGAGACCACCCGCACCACGAGATCCGCGGCGTCGGGCTCGACGGCCAGTGGCTGCACCGTGCCGGCGCCGGGCTCGGCGGCGGCCTCGGGCTCGACGGCGTGGCCGGCGACGGCGAACACCGCCGGTCGGTGCGTCAGCCGCATCTCCTCGAGCGCGGCACCGCCGACGACCTGCCGGGTGACCACGAACGGGGAGAGCCCCCCGAAGGACACCACGTTGGCGGCCATGGCGACCCCGAGCCGGGTGGCCACGCGGGCCATCACCTCGTTGCCACGGTTGGTGCCGCCGGCCATGACGACCACGGATCCCGCTGCCTCCCGGGCGGCGAGGACGGCGGTCGTCGTGGCCGCTCCGGAGAAGCGGTCGAAGTCGGCACCGTCCGCGTGGTGCACGGTGCGGACGCCGTACGCCGCGAGCTCGGCCGGTGCGCCCTCGGGGGCCGGACCGACGAGGACCGCGTCGATCGGCACGCCCCCGCCGGCAGCCGAGAGGCCGCGGGCGAAGGTCACCGTCTCGAGGGACACCTCGTTGACCCCGTCCGGGGTCGTCTCGACGTAGACCAGGATCATCGGCCGACCCCCAGACGCTGCAGCAGGTCGACGACGCTGCCCGCAGCCTCGGGTCCCTCACCGAGCACCTCGACCGTCGACGGCGACGGGGGCGGCAGGCTGAGCCGCACCCGACCGCTGCCTGCGGGCGCCTGGGCCACGGGCCGGGTCTCGACCTCGATCTTCTTGGCCTTCATCCGGCCGGTGATCGTGGGGTAGCGCGGCTCGACGCCGCCCTCCATCACGGTCACCACAGCGGGGAGCGGCACCTCGTAGGTCTCGCGACCGTCCGGTCCGTCACCCTGCAGCCGGACGCCGCCGTCGTGCTCGGTCACGGTCTGCATCCCGGTCACGACCGGCCGGCCCAGCTCGTGCGCCAGCCTGATGCCGACCTGGAAGTCGCCGGAGTCGGCAGCGTCGTTGCCGAGCAGGACCAGGTCATAGCTGGTCCCGGCGGCCTCGTGGTCACCGACGACGGCGGCGATCTCACGGGCGACGTCGGCCGGACCCAGGGTCACCGGCTCCGCCTCGACCAGGACGGCAGCCGTGCAGCCGACCCCGAGGGCGGAGCGGAGCTGCTCGACGGCGTCGGCGTCGCCGACCGAGAGCACCGTGGCCGAGCCGCCGGTGGCCGAGGCGACCTGCACGGCGAGCTCCACGGCACAGCTGTCGTGGTTGCTCAGCGTGTAGCCGACGTAGCGGGCGTCCGCGGACTGCGCGTCCTCGGTCAGCAGCACCTCACCGGAGAAGTCCGGCACCCGCTTGATGCAGACGAGCACATTGGCCATCAGGTCACCGGATCCGCTCGTTGCCCGGGTCGAGCAGGGGAGTCGCGTCCACGGAGCCGATCGTCACCGGGTAGAGCTCCTCCATGTAGGACACCGCCAGCTGGTTGCCGATCGTGGCCTCCTCGGGAGGCAGGTAGGCCAGCAGCACGTGCTTGCCCAGGGACGGGGCCGAGCCCGCCGAGGTCACGTAGGGGTGGTGCCCGTGGCCGTCGGTCAGGAGCTCCCCGGCGGTGCTCAGGATCGGCTCGCCACCGAGCATGTAGCGCTTGGTGCCGCTGGCCGACGTGTGGTCGTCGACGGTCAGCGTGCACAGCACCGAGGCGGGTGCCTCCGCGCGCTGGGCCAGGTAGGCCTCGCGACCGACGAAGTCCGCCGCCTTCACCTTGGGGCGCTGCATGCCGGCCTCGACGATGGAGCGCTCGGCGTCGAGCTCGGCGCCGTAGGCGCGGTAGCCCTTCTCCAGCCGGCCGGTGCTGCCGTAGACACCGATGCCGACGGGCACGGCGCCGTGGTCCTTCCCGGCCTCCAGCACGGCGTCCCACAGCTGCGGGGCAGCGGCGAACGGCACGTAGAGCTCCCAGCCCAGCTCGCCCACGTAGGAGATCCGCGAGGCGAGGACCGGGCTGTCGACGCCCTTGACCGAGATCTCGCGGCTGGTGAGGAAGCCGAAGCCCTCGTCGGAGACGTCGTCGGGCGTGAGGCTGCCGAGGATGTCGCGCGCTCGCGGACCCCACAGGCCGATGGTCGAGACCTCCTCGGTGCTGTCGTGCAGGTCGGCCCCGTCCGCGAGGTGGCGGGTGAACCACTGCAGGTCGGCCCGGCCGTGGGCGCCGCCGGTGACCACGCGGAAGTGGTCCTCGCCGAGCCGCATCACCGTGAGGTCGGACAGGAACCCGCCCTTGGCGTCGAGGACCGGCGTGTAGATCACCTTGCCGACGGCCACGTCGCACTGCGCCACGCAGGTCTGCTGAACCGAGGCCAGGGCACCGGGCCCGGTGATGTCGAACATCGAGAACGCGGTCAGGTCGATCACGCCGGCGTTCTCGCGCATCGCGAGGTGCTCGGCGTTGATGATCGGGCTCCACCAGCGGGAGTCCCACTCGTGCTCGCGCGGCATCACCGCGTCGCCGTACTTCTCGACGAGGTGGGCGTTCGACTCATACCACCACGGCCGCTCCCAGCCGACGGTCTCGTAGAACACCGCGCCGAGCGCCTTCTGGGACTCCGCCATCGGGGCCCACCGGACACCGCGGTCGGACTCGTACTGCTCGCTGGGGTGGATGATCCCGTAGGTCTTGATGAAGGCCTCGCTCGCCCGGGCGCGCACGTGCTCGCGCTCGTTCTCGTGCGGGTAGAACCGGGCGATGTCGCTGTGGGAGATGTCGATCTCGGAGTGGCCGTGGGTCATCCACTCGGCCACCGCACGACCCACGCCCGGCCCCTCCTTGATCCACACGGCCGCGGAGACCCACAGCCCCTTGACCTCGCTCTCGCCGAGGATCGGGGACCCGTCGGCGGTCAGCGAGAGCAGCCCGTTGATCGCGTAGCGGATCTCGGCGCCCTCGGCACCGAGGAGCTCTGGCATCAGCTCCAGCGCCTGCTCGAGCTGCGGGTCGAAGTCGTCCTCGGTGAACGGCATCTCGGTCGGTGACAGCTTGGCCTGGTCGAGCGAGGGGATCTCCTCGGGCTCGTGCAGGATCGCGCGGTGCGCATAGGAGCCGACCTCCATGTCGGCGCCGTGCTGTCGCTCGTAGCAGAGCGCGTCCATGTCCCGGACGATCGGGAAGGAGATCTCACCCTCGCGCTCGGCGAGCTGCGGGCACGGGCCGACCGAGATCATCTGGTGCACGGCCGGGGTGAGGGCGATCTTGACGCCGGCCATGTCGCCGATCTTCGGGCTCCACACGCCACAGGCGATCACGACGTACTCCGCCTCGATGTCGCCCTGGTTGGTGACGACCTTGGTGATCCGCCCGTCCTCGACCCCGAGGTCCTCCACCTCCACGTTCGGGACCACGGTGAGCGCGCCCTTGGCCAGCGCGTTCTCGCGCATGATCGTGCCCGCTCGCAAGGAGTCGACCACGCCCACCGAGGGCGTCCAGAAGGCGCCGATGATCTGGTCCGCGTCCAGGAACGGCACCTTCTCCACGACGAACTCGGGGGTCACCAGCTCCGCATCGATGCCCCATGCCTTCGCGCTGGACATCCGGCGCCGCAGCTCCTCCATGCGCTCCTCGGTGCGCGCCACCTCGAAGCCACCGGACTGGGTGAAGACCCCCATCTCCTGGTACTGGCGCACGGAGTCCAGCGTCAGGTCGGTGATCTCGCGGGAGTGGTCGATCGGGAAGATGAAGTTCGAGGCGTGACCGGTCGAGCCCCCGGGGTTGGGGAGCGGACCCATGTCGAGCTGGACGATGTCGGTCCAGCCGAGCTCGGCGAGGTGATGGACGAGGCTGTTGCCGACGATGCCGGCTCCGATGACGACGACCTTGGCGGTGGCGGGGACTGTAGCCACGAGGGCCTCCTAAACGTTGCGTCATACGCAACCTGATGCACGATACGAAACAACTCTAGAATCAGTCAGGGGCCCCGCACCTGTCAAGGTGCGAGGCCCCCGAAATGACCGGAGCCGGTGGCTTCCCAGCTCACTCGAGCCAGGCGTCGACCTTGTCCTGGTTGTCAGCGATCCACTTGTCCGCAGCCTCCTCGGACGACATGCCGTCCTTGGCGATGTACTTGCCGACCAGGTTCTGGTCGTCGTTGGTCCACTCGAAGTTCTTGACCAGGTCGACGGCCGGCGAGCCCTCCTCCACCCACGAGGTGGACAGGATCTTCTTCAGGGTGGTCTCGGGGTAGTCGCAGGCGACCTTGGCCGGAACCGCCTGGCACCCCTCGGTGTACGGCGGCAGCTTGACCGGCACCAGCGGGACCTCGGCGAAGAGCCACTGGGGCTCGTAGAAGTAGCCGATCAGGAACTCCTTGTTCTTCTCCGCCTTCTCGAACGCCGCGATGCTGGCAGCCTCCGAGCCGGAGAAGGTCACCTTGAAGTTCAGCTTCAGGTTGCTGATGATCGCCTCGTCGAACTGCACGTAGGACGGGTCAGCCCCCAGGAACGAGCCCTTGCCACGCGACTCCGAGGTCTTGAACTGCTCGGCGTACTTGTTCAGGTTCTTGTAGTCGGTGATGTCGGGGTACTTCTCGGCCAGCCACGGCGGCACGTACCAGTGGATGATCCCGACGTTGCCGGTCGGGCCGCCGTCCTCCGCACTGCCGTCCCCGCTCTCGGCGAAGAACTTCTTCTCGAGGTCGGGGTGGCCCCAGTCCTCGATGACCACGTCGACGTCGCCGGTTCCGAAGCCCTGCCAGGAGACGTCCTCCTTGAGCTCCTTGTAGTTGACCTTGCAGCCGAGCTCCTGCTCGGCGACCCGGCCCACCACGTAGGCGTCCGCCTCGTAGCCGACCCAGGGGTTCACGGCCATGTTCAGGTCGCCGCAGTCACCGCCGGAGCTGGCTTCGTTCTCCTTGGTCTGCTCGTCGATCGAGCCACCGCTCCCGCAGCCGGCGAGGACGAACGCCGCGCATGCCACCAGGGCGACCACGCGTCCGGAACTTCTGCCTGTCACTCTCATTCGATCTCCTGCTCTAGTTCTTTGTCGGGCACTTGGTCACCCCGGGCGGGGCCTTGCGTGGTGTCGGTACTCAGTGCACAGCGGGTCGCCACCACTGACGCTTCTCGGTCGGGACGTTGTTCGTGCTCCCCTCTGCAGCTGCCTTGGTGATGCGGTCGACCATGATCCCGAGCAGCACGATGGTGAGTCCGGCAGCGGCCCCCTTGCCCCACTCCTCGCTCCTGGAGAAGCCGAGCACGACGTCGTACCCCAGAGCTCCCGCCCCGACGAGGCCGCCGATGACCACCATGGCGAGCACGTAGAGCAGCCCCTGGTTGGTGGCCAGGACGAGACTCCCCTTGGCCATCGGCAGCTGCACCTGGATGATCTCCTGCCACGCGGTCGTGCCCGAGGAGCGCGAGGCCTCGATCGTGGTCGGCGAGACCGCCTTCACCCCGTCGGCGACCAGCTTGATCGCCGCCGGGGAGGCGTAGACCACGCCGGCGACGATCGCGGTGAACCGGGTCGGGCCGAACAGGGCGAGGACGGGGATCAGGTAGACGAACGCGGGGATGGTCTGCCCGGCGTCGAGCAGCGGCCGCAGGAGCAGGTCGACGCGGGGCCGCCGGGCCATCCAGACACCCAGGACGACCGCGAGCACCATCACCAGCAGCGTCGCCACCAGCGTCATGTTCAGGGTGACCATCGCGTCGTGCCACAGGTCGAGCAACCGGATGCCGGCCAGGCAGATGAGCGTCGGCACCAGGGCCTTGAGGCCCCCGAGGATCAGCGCGATCGCAGCGACGGCGAGACCCGCGAGCCACCACGGCGACTGGGCCAGCACCTCCTGCATCGGGTTCAGGAGTACAGCCGACACGAGGTCCTTGAACGCCTTCGCCGGACCGTCCACGACGCCGACGACACCGTCGACGAACGAGTCCAGCCCGTCCGCCAGGGAGCGACCGAGGCCGGTCCTGGGGAAGGTGGCGGCGTCCGGGTAGGTCCGGGAGGCCCAGACCAGGACCAGGACGACGGCCGCCGAGACCCCGAGCACCAGCTGCCGGGTCCGGCCGACCAGCCCGACACCACGAGCGGCGCGCTCGGCACGCTCGCTGGCGGCGGTGGTGGTGCGGTCGAGCATGATCGCCACCGCGACGATCAGCAGCCCGGGCACGATCGCGCCGCCGACGTCGTTGCGGACCAGCGCCCGCAGCACCGGCTTGCCCAGTCCGGGTCCGTCGACGTACGACGCGATGATCGCCATCGAGACCGCGGCCATGGTGGTCTGGTTGAGCCCGACGATGATCGTCTTGCGGGCCATCGGGATCTGCACCTTGGTCAACCGTTGCCACCAGGTCTGGCCGACCGAGTCGGTCGCCTCGATGGTGGTCTCCGAGACGGCGCTGATGCCGTAGCCGCCGATCCTGATCAGTGGTGGCAGCGCGTAGACCAGCGTGCAGACCACCGCGCCGGAGACTCCGATGCCGAAGAACAGCACCACCGGGATCAGGTAGACGAACGTCGGCATGGTCTGCATCAGGTCGAGGACCGTGGTGATCACGGCTCGGGCGCGCGGTCGGGTGCCGACCAGCACTGCGAGCGGCATCCCGATGACGGCGGCGACCAGCACCGAGAGGGCGGTCACCAGGAGCAGCTCGACCGAGTCCGACCAGAAGCCGAGCAGACCGAACGAGACGAACGTGGTGGCGATCAGCAGGGCGATCCGCCAGTTCGCCACGGCCAGGCCGATCCAGGTGGCGATGCCGGTGACGCCGAGCCAGCCGATCTGCGGCACCGGCCGCGGGAAGTCGGGGACCGACACCATCCGCTGCAGCCAGTCGAAGGCGTTGCGGAAGCCCTCGGCGATGCTGGTGGTGACCTGGATGATCGGGTTCGTGTCACGGCTCGCCAGGACGCTGTCGCGGAAGTCGGTCAGCGAGTCGTGCAGGTCGGTGTGCTCCCGGCCGGGGAGCTCGAGCGTGTTCGTGCCCTTCGTCATGGACCAGACGAGGACCCACAGCACCAGGACGCCGAGCACCATCGCCCACTTGGGCACTCCGCGGGCCTGGATCTCCTCGGGCGGCTTCTCCTTGCCGGGCCGTTCCGGCGTGGCCGGAGCCTCGGAGACGGCGGTCATGACACGTCGACCATCGGCGTCACCCGCTCCTCGGCGACCACCACCCGGAGGATCGCCTCGTCGTCGACGATCCCGACGAGCCTGCCGTCGTCGACCACGCGGAGTGGATGGTCGGAGGCGAGCGCGACCTGGGCGGCCTCGCGGATGATCGTGGTGGACGGCATCACCGGCCCCTCGGTGGAGTCGCCGTCCCTCGGCTCGCGCATCACCCACTTCAGGGTCAGCACGTGCGAGCGAGGTACGTCGGAGGTGAAGTCGGCGACGTACTCGTCGGCCGGCGCCCCGACCACCTCGTCGGGGGTGCCGATCTGCACCACCTCACCGTCTCGCAGGATCATGATCCGGTCGCCGAGCTTCAGGGCCTCGGCCAGGTCGTGGGTGATGAACACCATCGTCTTGCCGACCTCGTGGTGCAGCCGGATGACCTCGTTCTGCATGTCGCGACGGATCAGGGGGTCCAGCGCGGAGAACGGCTCGTCGAAGAGCAGCATCGCGGGGTCCCCGGCCAAGGCTCGGGCCAGCCCCACCCGCTGCTGCATGCCGCCCGAGAGCTGGTCGGGGTAGTTGAGCTCGTAGCCGCTCAGGCCCACCAGGTCGACCACCTTGGCGGCCTGCGCACGGCGTTCCTTCTTGCTCATGCCCCGCACCTCGAGGCCGTAGGCGACGTTGTCGATCACCTGCTTGTGGGGGAGCAGCCCGAAGTGCTGGAAGACCATCGAGACCTTGTGGCGGCGCAGGTCGCGCAGCTCGGAGTCGGAAGCGCCGGTGACGTCGTCGTCCCCGATCCGGACCGTCCCGGCAGTGGGCTCGATCAGCCGGGTCAGGCACCGCACCAGGGTCGACTTGCCCGAGCCCGACAGGCCCATGACCACGAAGACCTCGCCCGGTTCGACGTTGAAGGAGACGTCCTTGACGCCGACCACACAACCGGTCTTCGTCTTCAGGTCCTGGCGGGAGAGGTGCTGGTCGTCGGTGCCGATGATCTTGTCGGCCCTGGGCCCGAAGATCTTCCACAGGTTGTTCACCTCGAGCCCGGCGCTGTTCTTCCGCTGGGGCTGGTTGCCGTCGCTCGAACTGGTCTCGCTCATGGGCTGTCCTCGCCTCGGGATGTGCGGGCACTGGAGTTCCGGCTGTCGCCGGGGGGATAGAACGGTGAGTTCTCGCGGTGCCGGTAGTACGGCGCCGACGAGGCGGGCAGCGGCGTGTTCCCGAGGATGAGGTCCGCAGCCTTCTCGGCCAGCATCATCACTGGCGCGTAGATGTTGCCGTTGGTGACGTAGGGCATCGCCGAGGCATCGACGACTCTCAACCCGGCGACTCCGTGGACCCGCATCGTCTCGGGGTCCAGCACGGAGTTCTCGTCGACGCCCATCCGGGTGGTGCAGGAGGGGTGCAGGGCCGTCTCGGCGTCCTTGGCGACCCAGTCGAGGATCTCCTGGTCGGTCTCGACGGACGGCCCGGGGGAGAGCTCGCCGGCGTTGAACGCTGCGAAGGCAGGCTGGTTCAGGATGTCCCTCGCGGCGCGGACCATCTCGATCCACTCCTGACGGTCGGTCTCGGTGGAGAGGTAGTTGAACCGCAGCGCGGGGTGCTCGTAGGGGTCACGTGACTTCAGCGTCAGGTTGCCGCGTACGTCGGAGTACATCGGGCCGATGTGCACCTGGTAGCCGTGCTCGGCGGCGGGCCGCGAGCCGTCGTACCGGATGGCGATCGGCAGGAAGTGGAACATCAGGTTGGGGTAGTCGACGGTCTCGTTGCTGCGGATGAAGCCGCCGGCCTCGAAGTGGTTCGAGGCGCCGACGCCCTGGCGCAGGAAGAGCCACTCGGCGCCGATCCGCGGCTTGTGGCGGTGCTTGAGCCACGGGCCGATCGACACGGGCTGCTTGCTGGCGTACTGGATGTAGACCTCGAGGTGGTCCTGCAGGTTGCTGCCGACGCCGGGCAGGTCCGCCACCACGTCGATGCCGAGCTTCTCGAGGTCGTCCTTGGGCCCGATGCCCGAGAGCAGCAGCAGCTGCGGGGAGTTGATCGCGCCACCGCACAGGATCACCTCGGTGGCCTTGACCCGTCGGTCGCCGCGACCCGGCCGGTGGTAGTCGACCCCCGTGACGCGGTCGCCCTCGAGCACCAGCCCGGTCACCATGGCGAGGGTCTCCACCCGCAGGTTCTTGCGGGAGCGGACCGGATGCAGATAGGCCCGGGCGGCACTGAGCCGGCGGCCGCGGTGCACGTTGCGGTCGAAGGGCGCGAAGCCCTCCTGGCGGTAGCCGTTGACGTCGTCGGTGAGCGGGTGGCCGGCCTGCTGGGCCGCCTCGAAGAACGCTCCGAACAGGGGGCTGGTGGCCGGCCCGCGCTCGAGCACGAGCGGTCCGCTGCCACCACGCCAGGCGTCGGCGCCGGCGAGACAGGTCTCCATGCGCTTGAAGTAGGGCAGGCAGTGGGCGTAGTCCCAGGACTCCATGCCCTTGTCGGCGGCCCAGCGCTCGAAGTCGAGCGGGTTGCCGCGCTGGAAGATCATCCCGTTGATCGAGCTCGAGCCACCGAGCAGCTTGCCGCGCGCGTGGTAGACCTTGCGGCCGTCCATGAACGGCTCGGGCTCGGACTCGTACTTCCAGTCGTAGAGCCGGTTGCCGATCGGGTAGGGCAGCGCGGCCGGCATGTGGATGAACGGGTCGAGACGCAGATCGCTGCGACCGGCCTCCAGCACGAGCACCGAGGTCTCGGGGTCGACGCTGAGCCGGTTGGCCAGCGCGCAGCCGGCCGAGCCCCCGCCGACGATGATGTAGTCCCAGTGCGCACGCTGTCTGCTGCTCATGCCCCACCCCCGAACCAGCCCTGGGGGGCCGGCGCGATGTTGTGCCAGACGTGCTTGGTCTCGGAGTACTCCTCCAGCCCGGCACGGCCGAGCTCGCGCCCGATCCCGGACTGCTTGTAGCCGCCCCACTCCGCCTGCGCGACGTAGGGGTGGTAGTCGTTGATCCACACCGTGCCCATGCGGAGCCTCGCGGCGATCCGCTGTCCCCTGCCGGAGTCCTGGGTCCACACGGCACCGGCGAGACCGTAGATCGAGTCGTTCGCCACGCGCACGGCGTCGTCCTCGTCGCTGAACCGCTCGACCGTGAGCACCGGCCCGAAGGACTCCTCCTGGGCGACCCGCATGCTCGAGGTCACGTCGGCGAAGATCGTGGGGGCGAAGAAGTAGCCGTCGGCCAGCTCCCCGTCGGTGACCCGCTGACCACCGAGGAGCAGCGTGGCTCCCTCGGCGACCCCTGCGTCGACGTACGCCGCGACCTTGTCCAGGTGCCCCTGGGAGATCAGCGCGCCGGTCTGCGCCTTCTCGTCGAAGGGTCCGCCGAGGCGGATCTCGCGGGCGCGGGCGACCAGCTCCTCGACGAACTCGTCGTGGATCGAGTCCTCGACGAGCAGCCGGGCGCCGGCGGAGCAGACCTGGCCGGAGTGCAGGAACACGGCGGTGAGCGCCATGTCGAGCGCACTCTCGCGGTCCGCGTCGGCGAAGACGATGTTGGGGTTCTTGCCGCCGAGCTCGAGCGCGACCTTCTTCACCGTGCCCGAGGCCGCGGCCATGATGCGCTTGCCGGTCTCGAGCCCACCGGTGAAGGAGACGAGGTCGACGCGGGGGTCCTCGCTGAGCGGGGCACCGGCGTTCGGGCCGTCGCCGAGGACGAGGTTGCCGACTCCGGGCGGGAGGCCGGCCTCGGCGAGCAGGCGCAGCAGGTGGATCGCCGTGTGCGGGGACAGCTCGCTCGGCTTGAGCACGAAGGTGCAGCCGGCCGCCAGCGCGGGGGCGACCTTCCAGGACACCTGCAGCAGGGGGTAGTTCCACGGCGTGATCAGCCCGCACACCCCGACCGGCTCGTGCACCACCCGGCTGACCACGTCGGCGCGCCCGGTGTCGACCACCCGGCCCGCGTCCGCGTCGGCGACCAGGCCGAAGTGGCGAAAGACGCTGGTGACGTCGTCGATGTCGATCTCGCTCTCGACGAGGCGCTTGCCGGTGTCGAGCGACTCCATCCGGGCCAGGTCGGCCCTGTCGCGCTGGAGCAGGTCGGCGACGCGGAGGAGCAGGTCTCCCCGCTCGCGGGCGCTGGTGTCGGCCCAGGGTCCGGCGTCGAAGGCAGCGCGCGCTGCGCCGATCGCGGCCTCGGTGTCGGCAGCCGTGGACTCGTCGATCTCCGCGACCAGCTCGGAGGTGGCGGGGCATCGGATCTCCCGGCGTCCCCCCTGCTGGGCGGCGACCCACTCACCGTTGATGAAGTTCTCGGGCATTTGGGGTTCCTCCTGCCCTAGTCGTTGCGCTACTTGCAACTCCTAGGCGCTATACGAAACACAATGGAGTCAGCAGCGGACGGCGTCAAGGGCCGAGAGGACATCGAGACCGAGCGGTATTGACCGGTCTCGCGTCGTCAGGTCCGCTCACCTGACCCCCCATCCCAGCCGGTGGGAGAGCTCGTCGGCCGCCTCGATCAGTCTCGGCGTCACATCACCGACCCGCGCGGGCGGCAACCGGAACGTGGGGCCGGACAGGCTCATCGAGCAGACCACGTCGCCGTGGGCGTTGCGGACCGGCGCCGCGATCGCGGTGAGCCCGACCTCGAGCTCGTCCACCGACACGGCGTACCCCTGGTCCCGCACGGCCTCCAGGGCCCGCTTGAGCTGCGCCTTGGTGGTGATGGTCGAACCGGTGAACGCGGGCAGCCGGCCGAGCAGCTCGCCGAGCTCGGCCTCGGGCAGCCACGCGAGGAGCACCTTGCCGTTGCTCGTCGCGTGCAGCGGGATGTGCTGCCCCACCCAGTTGTGCGGCTGCAGCGCGGAGGGGCCGGCGACCTGGTCGAGGTAGAGCGCACTGTGCCCGCTCAGGGTGGCCAGGTTGACCGTCTCCCCGGTGGCGGCCGCGAGCTGCTTGCACAGCGGGCGCGCCTCCTGCACGACGTCGAGCCGGGCGCTGGTCGCACCGGCGAGGCGCAGCAGGCCGACGCCGAGGCGGTACTTGCCACGCCCCTCGACCTGCTCGACGAGCCCGTGCTGCTCCAGGGTGGCGACCAGCCGGAACGCCGTGCTCTTGTGGACCTCGAGGGCCACGGCGATCTCGGTGACCCCGGACTCGCCGGACCGGGCGAGGATCTCCAGGATCCGCAGCGCCCGGTCCACGGACTGCACACCTACGGCAGACTCGACGACGGCGGGTTGCTCATGGCGCAACCGTAGACCTCATGACGCAACCTCGCCAGAGACCAGGACGCGGTCGCGGAGGTCTGCGCGTTGCGGCGATGCTGCGGACGACGTCCCGCGGGTGCAGCTCCGGCAGCGGTGGATGGGATGATCCGGGCCATGGGGATGCAGGCGAGGTACGCCGGACAGTGCGCGGCCTGCGCGCAGCGCATCGAGCCCGCTGCGGAGATCGCCCGCTCCTCGGACGGAGCCCGCTGGGTGCACGCTGCGTGTGCCGGCGCGAACCTCCCCGCCACGGGCAGGTCGACGACCGGGAAGGCGCGGGTGGCCGACCCCCGAGGAGCCCGTTGCGCCGGGCACCACCGAGGTGTTCACCGACGGCGCCTGCCGAGGCAACCCGGGGCCCGGTGGCTGGGCGTGGGCCGTGCAGGACGGCCCCCAGGGGTCCGGTCACGACCCGGCCACGACCAACCAGCGGATGGAGGTCCGGGCGGCCTACGAGTCGATCCTCGCCCTGCCCGGCGCGCTGGTCGTGGTGAGCGACTCGACGTACGTCGTGAACTGCTTCAAGAACTCCTGGTGGACCGGGTGGCGCGCGCGCGGCTGGCTCAACTCCGCCAAGAAGCCGGTCGCCAACCGCGACCTGTGGGAGCCCCTGATCGACCTGGTCGAGGAACGCGGCGACGTCACCTTCCGCTGGGTCAAGGGCCACTCGGGCCATCCGATGAACGACCTCGTCGACCAGCTGGCCGTGGACGCCAGCCACCACCCGTAGGTCTCGTGAGCGCACCGGTGACCCGCGCCCCCGGCGACGTGCTCGTGCACCTCCGCCGGGCTCGTGACCACGTCGACCGGTGCTACGCCGAGCCGCTCGACCTCGCGGTGATGGCCGGGCGGCCGGGCTGAGCAAGTTCCACTTCCACCGGCTCTTCGCGGCGACCTACGGCGTCACGCCCGCGGCGTACGTCTCCCAGCGGCGGGTGGAGCGAGCCCAGGACCTCCTGCGCGCCACCAACCTGAGCGTCACCGAGGTCTGCCACGCGGTCGGGTTCAGCAGTCTCGGCTCGTTCAGCACCCGGTTCAAGGACATCGTCGGGGAGACGCCCCGCCAGTTCCAGCAGCGGTGGGGCGCCCAGGCGCCGCGGATCCCGGGCTGCTTCGTGCTCATGTGGGGCCTCGCGGAGAGGCGTCCGGGGTCCGCAAGCCAGGAGAAGCAGGCGGACCGACCCCGGGGTTAGCGTCGTCGCATGATCACCAACATTTCACTGGCGTCGGTCTTCGTGAAGGACATCGACGCGTCCAGGAAGTTCTACGTCGAGGTCCTCGGCTTCGATGAGGGGGAGGACATCACGCTCGGCGACTACCGCTGGTGCACGGTGCGGCACCCCAGCCAGCCCGAGCTCCAGGTGCACCTGGCGGTGCCCGGTCCGCCGCACACACCCGAGATGGTCGAGTCCATCAACCGTGCCCTCGACGAGGGCGGCATGCACGGACTCGGTCTCGCCACCGACGACTGCCGCAAGACCGCCGAGGACCTGAAGAACCGCGGCGTCGAGTTCATCCAGGACCCGGAGGAGCGCCCGTACGGCGTCGAGGCCGTGCTGCGTGACAACTCGGGCAACTGGATGGTGCTCGTCGAGCCGAAGGAGTACACCAGCGACGACTTCGAGTAGTCACCCGAGCGCCGGCGCGGTGACGCGCGTCCCTTCGAGACCGGTTCGTCCGGGGGCTGCCGCAGCGAGTGGTCGGGGTGCTATCTTGTCTCGCATGGTACCCAGCGAGGACGCAATGCTGAGCCACCTCCGCCGAGGTGCGCTCGAGTACTGCGTGCTCTCGCTGCTCGCTGGTCGGCAGCGCTACGGGCTCGACATCGCCCGTGAGCTGACGACGAGCGGGGTGCTGATGTCGAGCGAGGGGACGCTCTACCCACTGCTCGCACGGCTGCGCAAGGCGGGATCGGTCACCACGAGCTGGCGCGAGTCCAGCGAGGGGCCGCCTCGCCGCTACTACTCCCTGACCGCGGCCGGCGCCGCGAGCCTGGAGAGCTTCAGGCCGGCATGGGCCTCGTTCCGGGACGCGGTGGACGCCGCGCTCCAGACCCCAGGGGAGATCGCATGAGCCAGCAACCCACGATGCATCCGCTCGCCGATCACTACCTCGGTGAGCTCGGCCGGCTGCTCCAGGGCATCGAGCCGGCCGACCGCGCCGAGGTGCTCGAGGGCGTGCGGGAGCACATCCACGCCTCGCTCGAAGGGACGGCCGGCACCGACGCCGACGTCCAGGCTGCGCTCGACGAGCTCGGCCCACCCCAGGTCGTCGCCGAGGAGGCGTACGCCGGGCGGCCACAGCTGGTGGACCCGCGGCCGGTGCCGGTGACCTCGCGGGTCTGGTTGCCCGTGGTGGTGACGGCCCTGGCGGCCCTGACCCAGATGGTGATGCTGTCGGTGATCAGCATGCAGGCGGTGGTGACCACCTCGAGCTCCTCGACCGGGTCCAGTGTCGAGGGGACGACCACCACCGTGACGGAGTCTGTCTTCCTGGGCACGCTCGGCGCGGGTCTGGTCTCCTTCGTCGTGGCGCTGCCGTTCTGGCTGGTGCTCCTCGTCCTGGTCGCCATCACGGCGCTGTGGACCGGGCGGGAGAAGTCGGCCCTGCTGGCCCTGACGCCGGTCTCGGCCCTGCTGATCGCCGTCCTGCCGGAGGTCGGCTACGGGGTCTTCGGGGTCAACGGCGCCTACGCCGGCTCGTGGATCGGCCTGGCCGTCGCCGTGCTCGGTGGTGGTGCGCTCGTGTGGGTGCTCGCACGGCGGGCCACCAGCCGGGCGGCGGCACTCAGCCGCAGCTGAGTCACGTCGCGCCGAGGGTCAGCGGAAGACGACGGTCCGGCCGCCGTTGAGCAGCACCCGCGACTCGGAGTGCCAGCGCACGGCGCGGGAGAGCACCTGGGCCTCGACGTCGCGGCCGGCCCGGGCGAGCTGCACGTGGGTGTGGTTGTGGCGGACGCGGATCACGTCCTGCTCGATGATCGGGCCCTCGTCGAGGTCTGCGGTGACGTAGTGCGCGGTCGCGCCGATCAGCTTCACCCCCCGCTCGAAGGCCTGGTGGTAGGGGCGGGCGCCCTTGAAGCTCGGCAGGAACGAGTGGTGGATGTTGATCGCCTGTCCGGACAGCTCGCGGCACACGTCGTCGGAGAGCACCTGCATGTAGCGCGCGAGCACGACGAGATGGATGCCGAGCTCCTTGTGCAGCGCCATCAGCTCGGCCTCGGCCTCGGCCTTGGTGTCCGGCGTGACCGGGATGTGGCGGAACTCGATGCCGTGGCTGCGCACCAGCGCCTCGGCGTCCGGGTGGTTGGAGACGACCACCGGGATGTCGATCTGCAGGCTGCCGTTGGAGGCCCGGAAGAGCAGGTCGTTGAGGCAGTGCAGCTGCTTGCTGACCATGATCATCGTGCGGTACGGCGCCCGCGCGCCCCAGATCTCGAAGCTCATCTCGAACGAGCCCGCGATCCCGGCGAAGTCGGCGCGCAGGGACTCCTCCGTGGCCTCGCTGCCGGGCAGCGTGAAGTCGATCCGCATGAAGAACCGACCGTTGAGCCGGTCGAAGAACTGCTGGCTCTCCACGATGTTGCCGCCCCGCTCGACCAGGAAGCCGGACACCGCGTGCACGATGCCCGGCTGGTCCGGGCAGTCGAGGATGATCACGAAGTCGCCGGCGGGCAGGCCGGCGTTGGAGGTGTCGAGCTCGGCCATCAGTCGCCCAGCTCCTTGCGGCGCCGGACCACGAACTCCTCCATCTCGGCGCGGATCGCCTCGTCGAGCGGCGGCTGCTCGTAGGAGGTCAGCTTCTCCTGGTAGATCTTCGAGGCGCGCGCCGCGGCGTCGTTGCCGCCGTTGCGCGTCCACCGCTCGAAGTTCTCCGAGGACGAGAGCAGGGGCCGGTAGAAGCAGGTGCGGAACCGCTCCATCGTGTGCATCGCGCCGAGGAAGTGGCCCCCGGACCCGACCTCCTCGTGGGCCCCGAAGGCCAGCGACTCCTCGTCGATCTCGAGGGGCGTGAACTCCGCGTGCATCATCTGCAGCAGCTCGATGTCGACGATGAACTTCTCGTAGCCGGCCACCAGCCCGCCCTCGAGCCAGCCCGCCGAGTGCATCACCCAGTTGGCGCCGGCCAGGAAGGTCGGCATCAGGGTCATCAGCGCCTCGTAGCCGGCCTGTGCGTCCGGGACCTGCGAGGAGGTGAGCGTGCCACCGGAGCGGAACGGCAGCCCGAAGTGGCGGGCGATCTGGCCGGTGCAGAGCAGGCCGATGCCCGACTCCGGGGTGCCGAAGGTCGGCGAGCCGGACTGCATGTCGATGTTGGACAGGAACGAGCCGAAGACCACCGGACAGCCGGGCCGGATCAGCTGGGCCAGGGCGATGCCGGTCAGCGCCTCGGCGATCTGCTGGACCAGGGCGGCCGGGATGGTCACCGGAGACATCGCGCCCATCAGGATGAACGGGGTGAGGACGACGGCCTGGTTGGCCTCGGCGTACTCGAAGAGCGAGTCGAGCATCCGGTCGTCCCACCGCAGCGGGGAGTTGCAGTTGATCAGCGAGATCAGGGCGGGGGTCTGCTCGATGCTGGCCCGGCCGTGCTCACGACCCCGGCCGCCGCCCAGCAGGATCGAGGTCAGCTCGATCGTGTCGCGGGCGTTGGGGCCGGAGACCACGTTGCCCATGAAGACCTTGTCGGTGAGCGTGGCCAGCGCGTAGGTCATGTCGAGGTGCCGGCTGTCCAGCGGGGTGTCGTTGGGCTCGCAGATGACGCCACCGGCCGAGTCCATGATCGGGAACGACTGGGCGAGCTTGGTGAAGTTGGAGAAGTCGTCCATGGTCGCGTCGCGGCGTACGGCGCCCTCGCGCACGAACGGCGGACCGTAGACCGCGCCGAACGCCATCATGTCGTCGCCGATGTGCAGGTTGTTCTCGGGGTTGCGCGCCTGCAGGTCGAAGGACCGCGGCGCCTTCGCGACCTGCTCGAGGATGAACTCGGGGTCGAAGAAGACCTTGTCGCCCTCCACGCGCTGGCCGGCAGCGCTGAACGCGTCGAGGGCCCGCTGGCTCATGAACTCCACGCCGAGCTCGGAGACCAGCCGACGCCAGCCGGCATCGAGGGTGGCCATCGCCTGCTCGGAGAGGATCTCGTAGCGCGGCATCTGGTTGCGGAACATCTGTGACTCCTGAGTTTCGGGCGGTCGGTGCTTGACCTGGCACGGTATGGAAACCTAGCCTCACCATGTGGGCATACAGTTCCACATGGTGGGAGTAACTTCTACCGACACACTGGACCGAACAACGAAGGGCGGTCAAGAGTGACCAGCACTTCGGTCATCGACACCACCGGCTCCACCGCGGCGAGCAGCGCCCTGGCCACGTCCCAGGGCGGCACCCAGGCGGTCGACCGGGCCGCGGCCCTGCTCACCCTCGTGGTCGAGGCCGACGCGGCGGTCACCTTCGCCGAGCTCAGCGAGGCCTGCGGCCTGGCGCGCTCCACCACCTCACGGCTGCTCGCCGCGCTCGAGCGCACCCGGCTGGTCGAGCGCGTGGAGACCGGCGAGTACATCGGCGGCCCCCTGTTCGCGCTCTACGCCGCCCGGCACGACCGCAACGCCGAGCTGGCCCGCCTCTCCCGCCCGATGCTGGAGATCATCGGCGACCGAGACCGGTGAGACCGTCCACCTCGCCGTGGCCAACGGCGGCCGGGTCTCGCACATCTCCCAGGTCGACTCGACGTTCCTGCTCGGCGCCCGCGACTGGACCGACATCGAGGTGCCGCCCCACTGCTCGGCACTCGGCAAGGTGCTGCTCGCCTGGCAGGTGCTCGACCTGCCCGCAGGAGAGCCGGAGACGGTGACCGAGCGGACGCTGTCCACCCGCAGCGCCGTCGAGGCCGACCTCGAGCGCACCCGCACCCGTGGTTTCGCCGTCACTCTCGACGAGCTCGAGATCGGCCTCTCGGGGGTGGCGGCGCCGGTCTTCGGACCCGACGCGCTCGTGGTGGCGACCGCAGGAATCTCCGGTCCGACCGCACGGCTGGAGGACAGGGTGGACCACATCGGTCGACTCCTGAAGGAACAGACGGAGGCGCTCTCCGCGCTCCTCCGTCACGGACCCCGCACCACGGGCCCAGGAAGGGGCACAGCATGACACCCGAAGACATCCTCAAGGGTCTCTACGACGAGACGCTGGTGGGCAACGCCCCCCGGGTGCTCGAGCTCACCCACGAGGCGCTGGGCATGGAGATGGAGCCGCAGACGCTCCTCTTCGACGCCCTGATCCCCTCGCTGGAGGAGGTCGGTGCCCGCTTCGAGCGAGGCGACTTCTTCGTGCCCGAGATGCTGATCGCCGGACGGGCGATGGCCGGTTCGATGGAGGTGCTGCGGCCGCTGCTCGCCGAGACCGGCGTCGAGACCGTCGGCAAGTTCCTGATGGGCACGGTCAAGGGCGACGTGCACGACATCGGCAAGAACCTCGTCAACATCATGCTCGAGGGTGCCGGCTTCGAGGTGATCGACCTCGGCGTCCAGGTGGCGCCGGAGACGTTCGTGGCCAAGATCCAGGAGCACCAGCCCGACATCGTCGGCTTCTCCGCGTTCCTGACCACGACGATGCCGATGTTCAAGGCCAACATGAACGCCCTGGAGAAGGCGGGCATGCGCAACGACGTCATCGTGATGGTCGGCGGCGCCCCCGTGACCCAGGAGTACGCCGACGCGGTCGGCGCCGACGGTTACGCCGCCGATGCCTCCAGCTGTGTCAAGAAGGCCAAGGCGCTGCTGTTCGACAAGCGTTCCAAGGTCCTCGCCTGATGAGCGCACCCATGCACGAGACCCGGCTCCGCTCGGAGACCCGCGAGGTCGTCCTCGGTCGGCAGCACCGCTTCTGCCTGATCGGCGAGCGGCTCAACCCGACCGGGCGGCGGATCTTCCAGGAGCAGATCAAGGCCGGCGACCTGTCGGCCGTCGAACGCGACGTCAAGGCGCAGGTCGAGGGCGGCGCCGACGTGCTCGACGTGAACATGGGCGTCCCGCTGGTCGACGAGGCCGAGCTGCTCGCCAAGGTCGTCACGATGGTCCAGGAGCTCACCGACCTCCCGCTGTGCATCGACTCCTCCGTCGTCGAGGCGCTGGAGGCCGGGCTCTCGGCGTACAAGGGACGGGCGCTGGTCAACTCCATCACCGCCGAGGACGAGCGGATGGAGCAGATCCTCCCGCTCGTGAAGAAGTACGACGCCGCGGTGATCGCGCTGCCCAACGACGTCGACGAGATCCCGATGGAGCCGGAGAAGCGGCTCCTGCTGGTCGACAAGATCGTGCGGGTCGCGACGACCGAGTACGGCATCGCCATCGAGGACATCGTGATCGACCCGCTGGCGATGCCGATCGGGGCCGACGTGACGAACGGGCTGGCCACGCTGGAGACGATGCGCGGCATCCGTGACAAGCACGGCCTGAACATGACCTGCGGGTCCTCCAACGTCTCCTTCGGGATGCCGGGTCGCCACCAGATCAACGGCACCTTCCTGAGCATGGCGATGACCGCCGGCCTGACCAGCGCGATCATGGACACCCGCACGGAGTCGGTGGTCTCGGCGGTCAAGGCGACCGACCTGCTGATGGGTCACGACGAGTGGGGGATGGCATGGATCTCCCGGCACCGGGCGGCGCAGGCCGCGAACGCGTGACGGCCTCCACCCCCGGGCCGGGGGAGGACGGCGGGCCACCACCCTCGCTCGGGGAGATGGCGCGGGAAGGCCTGATCGCGCCACCCGGCGCGTCGCTCACCCCGCACGACGGGACCGGCCGGGTGCAGCTGTCGTTCACGGTCGAGAGCGCCCAGGACTCCTCGGCCGGTGCGGTCCAGCGTCGCGACGTGCGCGTGCCACCGGGGGTCACGGTCTTCGACTCGGCCTCCTGGAACGGCATCGCGATCGACTCCACCTGTGGTGGCCACGGGACCTGCCACAAGTGCAAGGTCCAGGTCGACGTCGCGCTGCCCGTCTCGCGCCACGACCGCAGGACGTTCTCCGAGACCGACCTCGGCCTCCGGCTGGCGGCTGGCCTGTCTGGCCACGGCCACGCAGGACCTCAAGGTCGTCGTACCTCCGCTGACCACCCGCCCCAAGGCCGCGACCGTGGGGGTGGGTCGCCAGGTGATCCTGCGCCCCGCGGTGCAGAAGCGGTACGTCGAGCTCGCCGACCCGACGCTGCAGGACCAGCGCACCGACCTGGTGCGGCTGACCGATGCGATCGACGACCTCGAGCTGACCGTCGACCTCCCGGCGCTGCGCCGGTTGCCGAAGGTGCTCCGCGAGGCCGACTTCAAGGTGACTGCCGTGGTCGTCGACGAGGCGCTCATCGACGTCGAGCCCGGTGACACCACCGCAGAGCGCTACGCGGTCGCGTTCGACCTCGGCACCACGACCGTGGTCGCCACCCTGCTCGACCTCGGCACCGGCACCCCGGTCGCGGTGGCCTCCCGGCTGAACAAGCAGCAGCCCTTCGGCGGCGACGTGATCACCCGGATCAGCGCCACGATGATGGACCCCGAAGCCCTCGGTCGGCTGCAGTCGCTCGCCGGAGAGACCCTCGACGAGCTCGCGCACCAGGTCTGCCTCGAGGGTGGCATCGACCCCCTGCGCGTCTACGAGGTGGCGATCGCCGGCAACGCCACGATGACCTCGCTGGTGCTCGGCATCGACCCCGAGCCGCTGGGCGTCGCGCCGTTCGTGATGACCAGCGCCCAGCCGCCCGTCGTGCTCGCGGAGGACATCGGGCTGCACCTGCACCCTCGTGCCCGGGCGGTGATGTTCCCCGCGCTGGGCGCCTACGTCGGCGGCGACATCGTCGCCGGCATGCTCGCCACCGGCATGGACCGGGACAAGCGCACCCGGCTGTTCATCGACGTCGGCACCAACTGCGAGATCGTGCTCAGCAACGGCGACACGATCCTGTCGACGGCGGCACCCGCGGGCCCCGCCTTCGAGGGCGGCGCCATCCGGTGCGGCATGCGAGCCGCCGACGGCGCGATCGAGGTGGTCAAGCTCGACCCCGAGGGCGCCGGCGTCACCGTGCAGGTGATCGGCGACGTGCCCGCCAAGGGCCTGTGCGGCTCCGGGCTCGTCGACGCCGTCGCCGAGCTGGTCCGCGTGGGTCTGCTCGACGGCAGCGGCCGGTTCCTGCCCGAGGACGAGATCGCCGCCCTGACACCCGCTCTGGCCGACCGGTTCACCAAGATCGGTGAGGAACGAGTGTTCATCCTCGACCGACCGACCCCGGACAGCGACGTCGTCGACTGCGTCTACCTCTCCCAGCGCGACGTGCGTGAGCTGCAGTTCGGCAAGGCCGCCATCGCCACGGGCTGGACGCTGCTGCTCGAGGAGCTCGGGCTGGAGCACGACGACATCCAGCAGGTGCTGCTGGCCGGCTCGTTCGGCTCCTACCTCTCGCCGTCCTCGGCGGTCCGCATCGGCCTGGTGCCCAAGCTGCCGGTGCTGCGCATCGTCTCGGCGGGCAACGTCGCCGGCGAGGGCGCGAAGATGGCCCTGCTGTCGTTGCGCGAACGCGCCGGCGCAGCCACGCTGTTGGAGGAGGTGAAGTATGTCGAGCTCTCCGACCGCCCCGACTTCAACGACAAGTTCGTCGACCAGCTCTCCTTCCCGACCGGGTGACTCCCCGCGCACGGCGCTGATCGCGTGCGGTGCGATCGCCCAACCCTCGGCCCGGATCGTCGAGCAGCACGGCTGGGACGTCGAGGTGTACCCGCTGCCCCCGCTGCTGCACAACCAGCCGCACAGGATCGCCGGCGAGGTCGAGCAGCTCGCGCTGAGGCTCCAGGCGTCCTACGACACCGTGGCCGTGGGGTACGCCGACTGCGGCACCTACGGCTCCCTCGACGAGGTCTGCGCGCGCCTCGGCCTGCAACGCCTGGAGGGTCTGCACTGCTACGACGTCTACGCCGGCGCGAGCCGGATCGAGACCTTCTTCGCCGACCAGCCCGGCACCTACCTGCTCACCGACTTCCTGGTCAGGTCCTTCGCCCGCACGGTGGAGACCGAGCTCGGCCTCGACCGGTGGCCAGAGCTGCGCGACGAGTACTTCCGCCACTACACCCGCGTCGTCTGGCTCGCCCAGGACCAGACCCCCGAGCTGCTGGCCGCCGCCGAGGCCGCCGCCGCCCGCCTCGGGCTACCCCTCACCGTGGTGCCCACCGGCCACGGCGGCCTGGAGAGGGCCCTGGAGTCCCTGCTCGCGACCACCTGAGCCGCGGCGGACGGGCGCGACGGGGGACGCGGTCCGAGCTCGCGTAAAAGCGACGCGCGGCGCGAGACGCCTGGGCCGTGCGCGGCAGAGAAGTCCGAGCGACGCGGGCCGCCAGCGAGTCGGGCCGTGGGCAGCCGGCGCGCACGGCCGACGCCCACGGGGGACGCGGGCAGCCCCCTACAGCCGCGCGAGCAGCTCCTGGCGCCACGCTTCGGTCTCCGCGATCTGGTTGAAGGTGAAGATGTGCAGCCCCTCGATCCCGGCATCGGGGCGCGCGGCGGTGGCGGCGCACTCCTCGAGGAAGCGCTGGCCGGTGAAGCCGCCGGGTGCGGCGAGCCGGGCGAAGGTGCCCTTGTGCTTGGAGAGGAACCGGGTCGACTCGCCGACGCCGATCTTGGTCGCCATGGTCAGGAGCTTGGTCCGGTCGATCGGGCCGGGCATCCCGAGCAGCACCGGCATCGTGACGCCGCGGGCACGCAGCCGGGTGACCCAGTTCTTGATCGCGTCGGCGTCGAAGGTCAGGTTGCTCACCACGTGGGTGGCGTGCTGGCGCTTGTCCCACATGGCCTGCACGGTGAGGTCGTCGGTGATCTTGGGATGGGTCTCGGGGTAGCCGGCGATGCCGACCTGCTCGAACGGCTGGGCCAGCGTCGCGAGGTCCTCGAGCAGGCTGAACGCGTCGGGATAGTCGCCGACCGGGTCCACGTCACCGCCGGGGACGAAGACCCGGGTGATGCCGGCCTCGCCGAGACGGGCCCGGATCTCGACCAGCTCGGCCCGGCCGGTGATCATCCGGGCGGCGAGGTGGGGCACTGCGACGTACCCCTGCCTCGCCAGGGTCTCGGCCAGCGCGAGCGTGGCTTCGAGCCCCTTGGCGCCGGACGCGGTGACGGTCACCGCAAGGTCGCGTGGGACCGAGGCGAGCACCTTGTCCTCGGTGCTCGCGGTCGGGAGCACCTCGTAGCGGGCGTGGGTCAGCAACCGCCGGATCGTCTGGTTCCGGGTCGCCGTCTTGTTGCGCATGGTGGAACTCATCTCGTATTACGCACCGCTGTTGCGTCAGGCTACTGCCGCGCCGCACCCCGGGACAAGGGCGGGCACGACCGGGTTCCGGCGTCGGCGAGGTCTAGTGAGCCGCGCGCAGCTGGGTGTCGAGGTCGGTCGGGTCTTCGGGACCGTCCACGGGTACGACGACCACGGGCACCCGGGCATGACGGACCACCTGGTCGGCGGTGGAACCGAACAGCAGGCCCCGGAAACCGCCGGCCCCACGGGACCCGATGACGAGCATCTCCGCGCCCGCGGAGGCCTCGAGCAGGCGCCGTCCGGGGGCGCCGTGGAGCACGTGGGTCTCGACATCGAGCTCGGCCGGCAGGTCCAGCTTGGCGATGTCGGCCTCGAGCCGCCGGAGCACGGCCTCCTCGAAGTCGGAGAGCGGCGGGACGTAGCCCGGCTCGGCCGTGGCAGGGCGGGGCGAGGAGGAGATCGACCAGGTGCGCACCACGTGCAGGGTGCAGCCCAGCCGTCCCGACAGCCGGGCGGCCCAGCGGACCGCTTCGCTGGACGGCCCGGAACCGTCGTGCCCGACCAGCAGACCGCCGTCGAGCTCGAGCGTGGTGGCAACCTCGATCATCTGACTCTCCTCACCAGATCCGGACCCGGTCGGCGGGGTCGAGCCAGAGGCCGTCGCCGGGCTCGGTGCCGAAGGCAGAGTGGAACTCCTCGAGGTTGCGCGCGATGTTGGCGCGGAACTCCGGCGGCGAGTGCGGGTCCGTGGTCAGGAACTGCAGCGAGAGCTCCTTGCGGCGCTTGGTGCGCCAGACGTAGGCCCAGCTGAGGAACAGGCGCTGGGGGCCGGTGAGGTCGTCGCGAGTGGGGATCTCACCGCCCTCGAGCGAGATCAGGTAGGCCTTGTGGCCGATGGTCAGCCCGCCGAGGTCGCCGATGTTCTCGCCGACCGTGAGCGCGCCGTTGACGTGCTCCCCGGGGAGGTCACGGGGCTCGAAGGCGTCGTACTGCTCGATCAGGGCCTTGGACTTCACCTCGAAGGCGGCCTTGTCCTCGGCGGTCCACCAGTCGTTGAGGTTGCCCAGTCCGTCGTACTGCGCGCCCTGGTCGTCGAAGCCGTGGCCGATCTCGTGGCCGATGACGGCACCGATGCCGCCGTAGTTCTCCGCCGGGTCGGCGTCGGCGTCGAAGAACGGCTTCTGCAGGATGCCGGCCGGGAAGCAGATCTCGTTGGTGCCCGGGTTGTAGTAGGCGTTCACCGTCTGCGGCAGCATGAACCACTCGTCGCGGTCCATCGGGGAGCCGATCTTGTTCAGCTCCCGGTCGGTCTCGAAGGCGGTCGCGGCCAGGACGTTGCCGACCAGGTCGTCGGGGCTGATCTCCAGCGCGGAGTAGTCGCGGAACTTCTCCGGGTAGCCGATCTTCGGGCGGAACGTGTCCAGCTTCAGGTAGGCCTTCTGCTTGGTCTCCTCGCCCATCCAGTCGAGGTCGGTGATCGAGCGGCGGTAGGCCTCGAGCAGGTTCGCGACCAGCTCGTCCATCATCTCCTTCGACCTCGGCGGGAAGTGCCGCGAGACGTACTCGCGGCCGACCGCCTCGCCGAGCGCCCCCTCGACCAGGCCGACGCCGCGCTTCCAGCGGGCCCGCAGCTCGGGGGTGCCGGACAGGGTCCGGCCGTAGAAGTCGAAGTTGGCCTCCACGAAGCCACTGGACAGGTACGCCGCGGCGGTGCGGATCGCGCGCACCGTGAGGAAGGCCTGCCAGTCCGCGAGCGGGGTGTCGGCGAGCACGGTCTCGAGGTGGGTCAGGTAGGACGGCTGCCGCACCACCGTCTCGGCGATCGTCTCCTCGGTGCCGCCGAGGGCGTCGACCCAGCCGTCGAGGTCGAAGCTGGGCAGGCTGGCCCTGAGCTCCTCCAGCGTGGTCAGGTTGTAGGTCTTGATGACGTCGCGGGTCTCCGCGCGCTCCCAGTGGCCCTGGGCCAGCCGGGTCTCGAGCGCCAGCACCCGGGCTGCGGTCGCCTCCGCGTCGGGCCGCTCGGCGAGCGTCAGGATGCGCGCGAGGTAGGCGAGGTACTTCTCGCGGATCTCCGCGAACTTCTCCTCGCGGTAGTAGCTCTCGTCGGGCAGGCCGATGCCGCCCTGGACCACGTTGACGACGTAGCGGTCGGAGTTGCGGTCGTCGGAGTCGACGTAGGACCCGAACAGGCCACCGCCTCCGCGTCGTTCGAAGAAGCCGAGGAAGGCGCCGAGCTCGGAGGTGTGCTCGAGGTCGTCGATGCGCTGGAGCAGCGGGAGGATCGGCGTGTGACCGAGCTTCTCCACCCGTCTCCTCGTCCATGAAGCTGGCGAAGAGGTCCCCGATCTTGCGGGCCTCGTCGGCGCTCTCAGCGGTCGCGCCGGCGAGGGATCCGTCGGCGCAGGCCTCGATGATCTCGCGGACGTGCTCCTCGGCGGTGTCGGAAAGCATCACGAACGGGCCCCACGAGGAGCGGTCGCCGGGGATCTCTGCGGAGTCCAGCCAGGCCCCGTTGACGTGGCCGAAGAGGTCGTCCTGGATCCGGATGTCCGGGTTCATGCCGTCGCGGGCGTCGTCGAGAATGGTCACCTGGCAAACCTATACGTGCCGCCAACGTCTCGCGGTCGTAGGCTGTCGCCCCATGACCCCGACCCTGCGCCCCCTCCCGTGACCAGGCCGGGTGGCGGGTCGGCGACAGCGACCGTGTGCGTCATCGGCGCAGGATCCTCGGGCATCGCTGCTGCCCAGGCCCTGCAGTCGGCCGGCGTCGCGTTCGACTGCTTCGAGGCGGGCAGCACGATCGGCGGCAACTGGCGCTACGAGAACGACAACGGCATGTCCTCGGCCTACGAGTCGCTGCACATCAACACCTCGCGTCAGCTGATGGAGTACGCCGCGTTCCCGATGCCCGAGTCGCTGCCGGACTACCCGGACCACCGGCAGATCGCTCGCTACTTCGACGACTACGTCGATCACTTCGGCCTCCGCGAGCAGATCACCTTCCGCACCGAGGTGACCAAGGTCGAGCCGCTGGACGGCGCGGGCGAGGACCGCTGGGCCGTCACCTTCCGGTCCCGCGACGGCGGCGAGCCGGAGACCCGTGGCTACCGCGACGTGATCGTCGCCAACGGCCACCACTGGGACCCCCGCTGGCCCGAGCCGTCCTTCGCCGGCGCCGAGACCTTCCCCGGCGAGCAGATGCATGCCCACTACTACCGGACCCCGGAACCGATGGTCGGCAAGCGCGTGCTGGTGCTCGGCATCGGCAACTCGGCGTGTGACATCGCTGTCGAGTCGAGCCGGGTGGCCACCTCCACCGATCTGGCCATGCGACGCGGCGCGCACATCGTGCCGAAGTACATGTTCGGCATGCCCACCGACCACCTCACGGACTCCAAGCTCGCCCGCGGCCCGCTGAAGGTGCAGCAGATCGCGCTCGCGGCGATGCTGCGCCTCGTCCAGGGAAAGGTCACCGACTACGGCCTGCCCGAGCCCGACCACGACGTGCTGCAGGCGCACCCGACGGTGAGCCAGGACCTGCTCAACCGGCTCGGCCACGGCGACATCACCGTGCGGCCCAACATCGACCGGTTCGAGGGATCGAAGGTGTTCTTCACCGACGGCGGTTCGGCCGAGTACGACGTCGTCGTCTACTGCACCGGCTACAAGGTGAGCTTCCCGTTCCTCACTTCCGCGATGGTGCGGGCGGAGGACAACCACGTCGACCTCTACCGGCGGGTGGTGCACCCGGACCACGCCGGCCTCTACTTCGTCGGCCTGATCCAGCCGCTCGGCGCCCTGATGCCGCTGGCGGAGGTGCAGGCCGGGTGGGTCGCGGACCTGATCACCGGTGCAGGCGCGCTCCCGCCGGTGGCGGAGATGCGCCGCCAGATCGCGACGTACGACGCCAACCTGCGCAAGCGGTTCGTCGCATCCAAGCGACACACGATCCAGGTCGACTTCCACACCTACCGCGCGGAGATCATCAGGGAGCGCAAGCGCTCGCACAGGCGTGCGCCGCGGCGGTCGTGAGCTGGTTCCCCAGGGGGCCGCTCGAGTGCTTCCTTGCGGTGGGGCGCCGCAGGTACGACGTGTTCGCGGACCTTCCCGGCGCCAGGGCGCTGGGGATGCTGAGGCGGAACCAGCCTCTATCACATAAACACCCCATAAGGGAAGAAGTGTGCTGAAAAGCATTTGTTCGGGCAACCGACCAATCGGATGGTCTAGTCCGATTTAGGCCTTTTCGTGCCCTTGAGTCCGTTTTGTTGGATTGCGGTTTCGAGTATGTGACCGTTCAACCACTGGCCCGAAAGTCGGGCTGGGATCCCACACAGACTCTGCGAAGGAAGCATCATGGCTATCCACCTCAACACGAAGAAGATCATCGCCGCTGCTGCTGTCCCGGCGGCCCTGCTCGCCAGCGGCGGGCTGGTCTGGTCGGCGTCGTACTCCGCGTTCTCCGCGACCACCACCAACCCCACCAACAACTGGACCGCCGGCACCGTGGCGCTGACCGACAACGACGCCGAGACCGCGCTGTTCACTGCCACCAACCTCAAGCCCGGAGCCACGGCCGCCAAGTGCATCACCGTCACCTCGACCGGCTCGCTCGCCTCGACGGTGAAGCTCTACGGCACCGACTACGCGACCACCAACAACCTCGCGGCCAACCTCACCCTGAAGGTCGAGGAAGGCTCCGGGTCGACCACCGCAGACTGCACTGGCTTCGCCGCGGCAGGTGCCGCGATCTTCGACGGCACGATGGCCTCGTTCGCCACGGGCAGGACCAGCTTCGCCAACGGCGCCGGCACCTGGGCCCCCGCCGCAGGCACGCAGACCAGGTCCTACCGGGTCACGTACACGCTGGGCGCCAACACGCCGGACACGGCTCAGGGCGGCACCGCCAAGCTCGGCCTCACCTGGGAGGCCCAGAACAGCTGATCGCTGTCCTGGCCGACGACTGACCCACCACACAGTTCACAGAGAGCTTCATTTCGCAGATGAGCATCCACCTCCCAGCCCAGCGTCCCGCGCCGGAGCAGGACGCAGCAGTCGCTGCTCCTGCTCCGGTGGCGGAGCCAGGCTGGGGTGGGGTGCTGCGGACCGCCTCGGCGCGCGCGACGCTGGCCCTGGTCCTCTCACTCGTGATCTGGTCGATCCTCCCGCTGCTGGTTGGCTGGACACCACAGGTGATCCTCTCGGGCTCGATGGAGCCGCGAATCCACAGCGGTGACCTCATCGTCACCCGTGAGGTGCAGTCCGCCGACCTGACCAAGGGTCAGGTGATCACCACCATCGACCCCGACAACCCCGAGAAGACCCGAACCCACCGGGTGCTCGAGCGCGACTCCGCCGGCAGGATCGTCACCAAGGGTGACGCCAACCGCGATCCGGACTCGACCGCCGTGACGAGCGAGGCCGTCCTCGGGCTGGGCGTCGTGCGGGTGCCGTACGTCGGCCGCCCGGCCTACTGGCTGGCGGAGCGCAACTACGGCGCCCTGGGGGCGACTCTCCTGCTCCTCGGATGGTGCGCACTCTCCGCCTTCCCGAGCCGGGTCAGGCAGCAGGACGAGGACACCGACGAGGACGACGCTGCCGGCCCGAAGCCGACTCGGCGCGGGCGCCCGGTTCGCACCGTCGACCGCAGCCGCACCAACCGTCAGCGCCGTCTCGTGGGCGCAGTCACCGCGAGCGTCATCGCTGTCGGCGCCGTCGGCGTTCCTGCCGAGGCCGCCTTCAGCAGGCTCACGAAGAGCCCCGTCAGCACCCTGAACGCGGCAACCAGCTTCTATCCCTACCGGTCGGAGGTGCTCGGCGACCTGCCCCACCTCTACTGGAAGCTCGACGAGACCAGTGGCACGGTGATCGCAGACTCCAGCACCGGTACCAGTCGCCCCGGCACCCTGCGCGCCCAGACCCACGCTCTCGCGCAGACCGGTGCCCTGGCCGAGACGCCGAACCGGGCGATCGACCTGACTGTCGCCTCCATCACCACCAACACCTCGGACACCGGACCGTCCACCTTCAGCGTGGAGGCCTGGGTCAAGACCGGCTCCACGAGCGGTGGCCGGATCCTCGGCTTCGGAAACGGCAACGGTGCGAACGCTTCCAGCACGGTCGACCGTCAGCTCTACCTCGGCGCCAACGGTCGCGTGTACTTCGGCATCGGCTCCGCCAAGACCACGGTCGTGAGCACCAAGGTGGTCAACAACAACGCCTGGCACCACGTGGTCGGCACCTACACCTCCGGCACCAACGGCATGAAGCTCTACCTCGACGGCGTGCTGCAGGGCCAGACCAGGGCAAGCACGGCGCTGACCTCCGGCTACTGGCGGGCCGGGATGGAGACCATGACCGGCTGGACCGGCAACCCGGACCAGTACTTCGACGGCCTCCTCGACGAGCTCGCCGTCTACACCGACGTCGTCACCCCGGCCGAGGTGCAGTCGCACTATGCGGCCGGGACTGGGGGCTGAGCTGGGGCTGCATGTTTCCCCGGCCGACCGGGGAATCCTGCGCTTGTCGGCCGAAACTTCGCCCCAGAACGTCAGGGAACACCCGACAACCCCATCCGTTTTGTCCCGCGCCATTAAAAGGCAGGCTTGACTGTTTGTTCGTGGGACGTCACGATGCTCGAGTGACCAGCGCGAGGGTGTCCACGGTGCGCGTGCCCCAGGAGGAGCGGACCCGCGCCATGCGCCAACGACTGCTCGAGGCCACCGTCGACTGTCTCGTCGAGCACGGCTGGAGCGGGACGTCCACCACCCTCGTCTCGCAGCGCGCGGGGGTGAGCCGCGGCGCGCAGCTGCACCACTTCCCGACCAAGAACGACCTGGTCGTCGCCGCGGTCGAGCACCTCAGCGAGCTGCGCGGTGACGAGCTGCGCGAGGCGGCCGGTCAGCTCCCGACCGGCGGGCGGCGTACCCGCGCGGTGCTGGAGATGTTCGCCGACCACTTCACCTCGCCGGTGTTCACGGCCGCCCTCGAGCTGTGGGTCGCGGCGCGCACCGACGAGCAGCTGCGCGTGGCCGTCGTACCCCTGGAGCAGCGGGTCGGCCGCGAGGCCCACCGGATCGCCGTGGATGCCCTCGGGCTGGACGAGGAACAGCCGCGGGTGCGCGAGCTCGTGCAGGCCACCCTCGACCTGGTCCGTGGCCTCGGACTGGCGAACACGATCCCGACGACACGGCCCGGCGGCGGCGGATCCTCGACGCCTGGGCGCACACCCTGGACGCAGAGCTGAGGCACCGATGAGCCCGCCCGACGTGGACGCCGGCAGGAACGAGGTGCTGGAGCAGGTGCTCACCGACCTCGCTGCCGAGGGTGCGGCGCTCGAGGCGATGGTGAGGGACCTCGACGAGGCCGCCTGGCGTACGCCGACCCCGGCGGCCGGCTGGGACATCGCGACCCAGATCGCCCATCTCGCGTGGACCGACGAGGTGGCTGTCGCGGCGGCGACGGACAAGGAGCAGTGGGACGCCTACGTGACGGAGGCGATCACCGACCCCCTGGGCTACGTCGACGCGCAGGCGCTCGCGGGCGGCCGGGCAGCCCCGGCCGAGCTCCTGGTCCGTTGGAGGGCCGCGGGCCCGGCGCTATACCGGGCCCTGCGGAACTACCCCCCGGGCCAGAAGATGCCGTGGTTCGGTCCGCCGATGAGCCCTACGTCGATGGCGACGGCGCGGTTCATGGAGACCTGGGCGCACTCCCTCGACGTGGCCGAGGCCCTCGGTGCCGAGCACGAGCCCACGGACCGGATCCGGCACGTCACGCATCTCGGCGTACGCACCCGCGGGTTCTCCTTCGCCGTGCACGGTCTCGAAGCACCACGTGAGGAATTCAGGGTCGAGCTCGTCGCTCCGTCAGGCGATTTGTGGACTTGGGGACCAGTCGTTGCCCAACAACGAGTCACGGGGTCCTCGTACGACTTCTGCCTGCTGGTGACCCAGCGTCGGCACCGCGACGACCTCGACCTCGTCGCCACCGGCCCGGACGCGGACCGCTGGCTCGACCTCGCCCAGGCCTTTGCGGGGCCGCCCGGATCGGGGCGGGAGGCGACGCGCGCATGAGCGAGGTGCTGCGCGTCGGGAACTGCAGCGGCTTCTACGGCGACCGGCTCTCGGCGATGCGTGACCTGCTCGAGGGCGGGCCGGTCGAGGTGATCACCGGTGACTACCTCGCCGAGCTGACGATGCTGATCCTGGGCAAGGACCAGCTCAAGGACCCCGCGCTCGGCTACGCCCGCACCTTCGTGCGGCAGGTGGAGGACTGTCTCGGCCTCGCGCTGGAGCAGGGCGTGCGCATCGTCAGCAACGCGGGCGGGCTCAACCCGGCCGGCCTCGCCGCGAGACTGACCGAGGTCGCGCGCGGCCTCGGCCTCTCGCCGAGGATCGCCTGGGTCGACGGCGACAACCTGGCCCCGCACGCGGCCGAGCTGGGTCTGCCGGGAGCGCTGACCGCCAACGCCTACCTCGGTGCCTTCGGCATCGCACGTGCGCTCGAGGCCGGCGCCGACATCGTGGTCACCGGTCGGGTGACCGACGCCTCCGTCGTCGTCGGACCGGCGATCTGGACGTTCGGCTGGACCCCCGAGCAGCACGACCAGCTCGCCGGCGCGGTGATCGCCGGGCACGTGATCGAGTGCGGCACCCAGGCGACCGGCGGCAACTTCTCGGGCTTTCTCGACCTTCCCCGGGACCACAAGCCGCTCGGCTTCCCGGTCGCTGAGATCCATGCAGACGGCAGCAGCGTGATCACCAAGCACCCCTTCACTGGCGGGCTGGTCTCGGTCGACACGGTCACGGCGCAGCTGATGTACGAGGTGCAGTCCCAGCACTACCTCGGCCCGGATGTCACGGTCGACCTGAGGACGATCGAGCTGGCCGACGACGGCGCCGACCGCGTGCACGTCAGCGGCGTACGCGGCCAGGCACCACCTGCCCAGCTGAAGGTGTGCGTCAACGAGCTGGGCGGATTCCGCAACCAGATGGAGTTCGTGCTCACCGGGTTGGACATCGAGGCGAAGGCCGCGTGGCTGCGGGCGCAGCTGGACGGCCGGCTCGACGCGGCATCGGTGAGCTGGTCGATGGGCCGGCTCCCGGGTCCGGACTCCGAGACCGAGGAGGGCGCGTCCTGCCTGCTGCGCTGCGTGGTCAAGGACGAGAACGCGGCGGTGGCCGGGAAGGCCTTCACCAGCACGGTGGTCGAGCTGGCGCTCGGTTCCTACCCCGGCTTCACGCTGACCGCTCCGCCCGGCCCGGCAACGCCCTACGGCATCTACCGGCCGGCGTACGTCGACCGGGACGTCGTGGCGCACACGGTCCACCTCCCGGACGGCACGACCGAGGTGATCCCCGACCCACCGGTGGGTCCGCAGCCCGAGGCCGAGGTCAAGCCCGACCCCGCGGTGACGCCTTCGATCGACGGGGTGCCCGGCGACGCGATGACGCGCCGGATCCCGCTGGGCACCTTCGTGCACGCGCGGTCCGGCGACAAGGGCGGCGACGCGAACGTCGGCCTGTGGGTACGAGCCGGTGAGCAGCAGACCGCACGGGCGCAGTGGCTGAACCACTTCGTCACCGAGGACCGTGTGCGTGAGCTCGTGCCGGAGGCTGCCGACCTCGAGGTCGAGGTGTTCGACCTGCCGAACCTGTTCGGCGTGAACATCCTGATCCACGGACTGCTCGGCGATGGAGTCGCGGCCAGCACGCGCTTCGACCCGCAGGCCAAGGGACTCGGGGAGTGGCTGCGCTCGCGGCTCGTGAACATCCCGGAGGAGCTGTTGTGAGGGGGTGGTGGTTTCACTGGGGACCCCGTGAAACCGCCACTTCCCCCGCGTTGCAACGCAAGGGAAGTGCAAGTTGTGCACGGGAACCCGACACAGATGAGGTACGACGATGAGCTGGTCCGCCGAACAAAGGGCGCTGCAGGACGCCACCCGGGTGTTCGTACGCCGGGAGGTCGAGCCGCATCTCCAGGACTGGGAGGACACCGGCGAGATCCCGCGGTCGCTGCACCTGGCTGCTGCGAAGGCAGGACTGCTCGGTGTCGCGTTCCCCGAGGAGGTCGGTGGCCAGGGTGGTTCGTTGCTCGACTCGGTCGCGATGCAGGAGGCGTTCTTCGAGGCGGGTGGGTCCTCGGGACTGGCCGCTGGCCTGTTCACCGGCGGCATCGCACTGCCGCACCTCGCGGCCCACGGCACCCGCGAGCAGATCGACGCCTTCGTCCGGCCGACCCTGTCGGGCGAGAAGATCGGCGCGCTCGCGATCACCGAGCCGGGCGGAGGGTCCGACGTAGCAGGCATCCGCACCACCGCTGTCCGTGACGGGGACAGCTACGTCGTCAACGGGTCCAAGACGTTCATCACCAGCGGTGTCCGCGCCGACTTCGTCACGACCGCCGTCCGCACCGGCCGTCCCGGGCACGCGGGTGTCAGCCTGCTGGTGATCGAGAAGGGGACGGCCGGCTTCGGCGTCGACCGGGCCCTGGCCAAGATGGGCTGGCACTGCTCGGACACCGCCGAGCTGTCCTTCGTCGACGCACGAGTCCCGGCCGCCAACCTGGTCGGCGAGGAGAACTCCGGTTTCTACCAGATCGCCGAGCAGTTCGTGGTCGAGCGGATCGCGCTCGCCGTACATGCCTACGGGATCGCCGCTCGGTCGCTGGCTCTCACCGCGTCGTACTGCCGGGAGCGCGAGACGTTCGGCCAGCCGCTGATCGCCCGCCAGGTGGTGCAGCACAAACTCGTGGAGATGCACCGGCTGGTCGAGGCAGCGCGGGTCTACACGCGCCATGTCGCCGAGAGGCACGCGGCGGGCGACACCGTGATCGCCGAGGCCTGCCTGGCCAAGCAAACCGCGGTGGAGGCCTGTGACCACGTCGTCGACCAGGCCGTGCAACTGCACGGTGGCACCGGCTACCTGCACGGCACCGAGGTGGAGCGGCACTACCGCGATTCCCGCATCCTGGGCATCGGAGGAGGAGCAACCGAGGTGCTGACCGACCTTTCCGCCCGACTGTTGGGGTACACGCCATGACCGCCACCCGTCCACCCGTCGCCACTGAAAGCCCAGAACCCGCCGACCCGTCGCATCTGAAAGGTGCCACGTCGTCGCGGAGGGACGCGATGCTCGCCAAGCTCGCCGACCTCGACGAGCAGCACGCGCTTGCGGTGGCCGGTGGCGGTGAGCGTTCGGTCAACCGGCACCACGAGCGCGGCAAGCTGATGCCGCGCGAGCGCATCGAGCTGCTCGTCGACCCCGGCAGCGCCTTCCTCGAGCTGTCGCCGCTGGCCGGTTGGGGCTCGGACTTCACGGTCGGAGCGAGCGTGGTCACGGGCATCGGCGTGATCGAGGGCGTGCAGTGCATGATCACCGCGAACGACCCGTCGGTGAAGGGCGGTGCCTCGAACCCGTGGACCGTCAAGAAGATCTTCCGCGCCTCTCAGATCGCCGAGGAGAACCGGTTGCCGACGGTGGCCCTGGTCGAGTCGGGGGGTGCGGACCTGCCGACGCAGAAGGAGATCTTCATCCCGGGCGGGAAGCTGTTCCGCGACATCACCCGTTCCTCGGCCGCCAAGGTGCCCACGATCGCGATCGTCTTCGGCAACTCCACCGCCGGTGGTGCCTACGTACCAGGAATGAGCGACTACACGGTCATGGTCAAGGGGCAGGCCAAGGTGTTCCTCGGCGGCCCGCCCCTCGTGAAGATGGCCACGGGCGAGGAGTCGGACGACGAGTCGCTGGGCGGCGCCGAGATGCACGCGCGCACCTCTGGTCTCGCCGACTACCTCGCCGTCGATGAGTACGACGCACTGCGGATCGGGCGTCGGATCGTGGCCCGGCTGAACCAGCGCAAGCCTTTCAAGTACGACGGGTCGGCGGGCTCTGGGCTTTCAGATGCGACGGGTCGGCGAAGGGGGGAGGCGACGGCGGGGGAGGCGGCGGCGGCGGGGGGGAGTGGATTCGCGGAGCCGGAGGGGAGCGCCGAGGACCTGCTCGACCTGATCCCGACCGACCTCAAGGAGCCGTTCGACCCCCGGGAGGTCATTGCGCTGGTGGCCGACGGGGTCTCGGCGGACAACGGGGTCGTCTTCGACGAGTTCAAGCCGCTCTACGGCAGCTCGCTGGTCACCGGCTGGGCGCGGATCCACGGTCACCAGGTCGGCGTGCTCGCGAACGCGCAGGGGGTGCTGTTCAGCGAGGAGGCCCAGAAGGCGACCCAGTTCATCCAGCTGGCCAACCAGATCGACGTACCCCTGCTGTTCCTGCACAACACCACCGGCTACATGGTCGGCAAGGAGTACGAGCAGGGCGGGATCATCAAGCACGGTGCGCAGATGATCAACGCCGTCAGCAACAGCAAGGTGCCGCACCTCTCGATCATCATGGGGGCGTCGTACGGCGCGGGGAACTACGGCATGAACGGCCGCGCCTTCGACCCGCGCTTCCTGTTCACCTGGCCGAGCGCGAAGTCCGCGGTGATGGGGCCGGCCCAGCTGGCCGGCGTGCTCAGCATCGTCGCCAGGGCGGCGGCAGAGGCCAAGGGCAAGGAGTACGACGAGGCGTCGGACACCGGCATGCGCGAGTTCGTCGAGGCCAGCGTGGAGGAGCAGAGCCTGCCGTTCTTCCTCTCGGGCATGTTGTACGACGACGGGGTGATCGACCCCCGGGACACCCGGACGGTCCTCGGCATCTGCCTGTCCGTGATCACCGCCAACCGGCCCGTCGAGGGCACCGACCGCTTCGGCGTCTTCAGGATGTGAGGTCGATGACGATGCCCACCACCATCACCCGGCTGCTGGTCGCCAACCGCGGCGAGATCGCCCGCCGCGTGTTCGCCACCTGCCGACGCCTCGGGATCGAGACCGTGGCCGTGCACTCCGACGCCGACGCGGGGCTGCCGTTCGTGCGCGAGGCCGACGTCGCCGTACGCCTTGTGGGCAACACCCCGGCCGAGACCTACCTGCGCCAGGACCTCGTCCTCGCCGCTGCTCGCTCGGCCGGCGCGGACGCGGTCCACCCGGGTTACGGCTTCCTCTCCGAGAACGCCGACTTCGCCCGCGCCGTGATCGGAGCCGGGCTGACCTGGGTCGGTCCCGCCCCCGAGTCGATCGAGCAGATGGGCTCCAAGATCGAGTCCAAGAAGCTGATGGAGGCAGCCGGGGTCCCGGTGCTGGCGAACCACAGCCCCGAGACCGCGACCGAGGGCGACCTGCCCCTGCTGGTCAAGGCCTCGGCGGGTGGGGGCGGCCGGGGGATGCGGATCGTGCGCACGCTGACCGACCTGCCCGCCGGGATCGCCGCAGCGCAGGCGGAGGCGGAGTCGGCCTTCGGCGACGGCACCGTGTTCGTCGAGCCGTACGTCGAGCACGGTCGCCACGTCGAGGTGCAGGTGCTGGGCCACCGCGACGGCGTCCTGGTCCTGGGGGAGCGCGACTGCTCGATCCAGCGCCGTCACCAGAAGGTGATCGAGGAGTCCCCCGCCCCCGGTCTCGCCGGCGCCACCCGTTCGGCCATGCACGAGGCGGCCCGTGCCGCCGCGGCTGCCATCGACTACCGGGGCGCCGGGACCGTGGAGTTCCTCTACGACGCCGAGACCGAGAGGTTCTTCTTCCTGGAGATGAACACCCGGCTCCAGGTCGAGCACCCGGTCACCGAGCTCGTGCACGGGGTCGACCTCGTCGAGCAGCAGCTGGCGGTGGCCGAGGGGCGTCGGCTCGACGAGCGGGTCATCGGCGAGACCTACGGGCACGCGATCGAGGTGCGCCTCTACGCCGAGGATCCCGCCGAAGGCTGGCAGCCACAGAGCGGCCTGCTGTCGCGGTTCGAGGTTCCTGGCGTCGCCGGGGAGTTCGACCTGCTCAACCGGCCGGGGCTGCGGCTGGACTCGGGCTTCGACTCGGGCAGCACGGTCTCGACGCACTACGACGCGATGCTGGCCAAGGTGATCGTGTGGGCACCGACTCGTGCGCAGGCCGCCCGCCGGCTCGCCGACGCGTTGAGGAAGTCGCGGCTGCACGGCCCGACCACCAACCGCGACCTGCTCGTCGAGGTGCTGTCGCACGAGGCCTTCCTGGCCGGTGAACTCAGCACCGACTTCCTCACCGAGCACGACCTGCGCAGCACGCAGGGTCGAGTGGTTGCGGGCACCGCCGACCAGCAGGCACTGATGCTCCTCGCCGCCGCGGTCGCCGTCACCGAGGCTGCCGGGGCCCGGCGGCCGGTGCAGCAGGGGGTGCCCACTGCCTGGCGAAACGTGGTCTCCGCGCCACAGACCACCTCCTTCGAGCTCGCGGGCACCCGGCTGGACGTGGGCTGGCACCACGACCGCGACGGCTACCGGTCGAGCGACCACTACGGCCAGGTCGACGACGCTCGCGTCCTGTCGCGTCGACCTGGGCCCGGACGGCTACCGGGTCCTGGTCGCGCACGAGCAGCTGACCTGTCCGTTCGAGGTGGCCATCCACGGGGAGCGGGTCGACGTCGACTCCGCTTTCGGCCACCTGGCGCTGACCCTGCTGCCGAGGTTCGTCGATCCCGCCGCCGTGGTGGCGCAGGGATCGCTGCTCGCCCCGATGCCGGGCACCGTGATCGGCGTACCCCTCGAGGCCGGGGCCCAGGTCACCGCCGGGCAGACCGTCCTCGTCCTCGAGGCGATGAAGATGCAGCACACGATCACGGCCCCCGTCGACGGCGTACTCAGCGAGATCGCCGTCTCCGTGGGCAGCCAGGTCGCGTCGGGCGAGGTGCTCGCCGTGGTCACCGCAGACGAATCAGATCAGCCCGTCCCCGAAGGAGAGAACGCATGAGCAGCTTCACCGAGTCCGACGAGCGCCAGACCTTGCGCAAGGAGGTCACCAGGCTCGCCAGGACCTACGGCCGCGAGTACTTCACCCGCTGCGCGCGCAACGGCGAGAAGACGACCGACCTGTGGCTGGCGATCGGCAAGGCGGGCTACCTCGGCATCAACATCCCCGAGCAGTACGGCGGCGGTGGGGGCGGCATCGGCGACGTCGCGGCGGTCTGCGAGGAGCTGGCCGCCCAGGGGTGCCCGCTGCTGATGATGGTGGTCTCGCCCGCGATCTGCGGCACGGTGATCAGTCGCTACGGCACCGACGAGCAGAAGCAGAAATGGCTGCCGGGCATCTGCGACGGCACCGAGACGATGGCGTTCGCGATCACCGAGCCCGACGCCGGCACCAACTCGCACAACATCACCACCACGGCGCGCCGCGACGGTGACGAGTGGCTGCTCAAGGGCCAGAAGATCTACATCTCCGGCATGGACGAGGCGACGAACGTGCTGATCGTCTCGCGCACCGAGGACGCCAGGACGGGCAAGCTCAAGCCGTGCCTGTTCGTCGTACCCACTGATGCGCCGGGCCTGTCCTTCACCGCGATCCCGATGGAGATCGTCAGCCCGGAGCAGCAGTTCCAGGTGTTCATCGACGACGTCCGGCTGCCCGCCGACGCGCTCGTGGGCGACGAGGACGGGGGGCTCGTGCAGCTGTTCGCCGGGCTGAACCCGGAGCGGATCATGGCCGCGTCGTTCTCGACCGGGCTCGCGCGCTACGCGCTCGACCGGGCCACGGAGTACGTCAAGGGCCGCGAGGTCTGGGGAGCCCCCATCGGGTCGCACCAGGGCATCGCGCACCCGCTGGCGCAGTCCAAGATCGAGATCGAGCTGGCCCGGCTGATGACCCAGAAGGCGTCCGCGCTCTACGAGGAGGGCGACGACATGGGTGCCGGCGAGGCGGCCAACATGGCGAAGTACGCCGCTGCCGAGGCTGCGTGCGATGCCGCCGACCGGGCCGTCCAGGCCCACGGGGGCAACGGCATCACCCAGGAGTACGGCGTCGCCGGCCTCCTCGTCGCCGCGCGGGCCGGGCGGATCGCGCCGGTCAGCCGCGAGATGATCCTGAACTACGTCGGCATGCACTCGCTGGGCCTGCCGAAGTCATACTGAGCGCAACGGAGGTCTGCGATGAAGAGCGATGCTGCGACAGTCGAGGAGTACCTCGCCGAGCTGCCCGAGGACCGAAGGGCCGCGTTGAGCGCGGTGCGCGACGTGGTCAACGAGCACCTGCCCGAGGGGTACGTCGAGACGATGGACTGGGGTGTGATCGCGTGGAACGTGCCCCTCGAGATCGAGCCGGACACCTACAACGGCAAGCCGCTGTGCTACGCGGCGCTGGCCTCGCAGAAGCAGCACATGTCGGTCTACCTGATGGGTCTCTACACGGACGGTCCGGAGCTGGACTGGTTCCGCAGGCAGTACGCCGAGCGCGGGCTCAAGCTCGACATGGGCAAGTCCTGCGTCCGCTTCAAGCGGCTCGACGACCTGCCGCTCGACGTGCTCGGTGAGGCGATCGCCATGATCCCGGTGGACGAGTTCGTGGCGAGGACGGCAGCCGCGCACGGGGCGAGGTCGTGACCGACGAGCTGGTGCACCACGACGTCACCGACGGCATCGCCACGATCACGCTCGACTCACCGCACAACCGCAACGCGCTCTCCCGGCAGCTGGTCAGCGAGCTGTTCGACGCCCTCGCGGCCGCGGAGGACGACCCGGAGGTGCGGGTGGTGCTGATCCGTTCGGCGGACCGGGTCTTCTGCTCGGGCGCCGACCTGGGCGAGGCCGCCGCTGGTGGCATGGAGGAGGGGGCCAGGGCACTCGTCGCGCTGCAGCGCGCGCTCCTCACTCACCGCTGCCCGGTGGTCACCCGGCTCGCCGGTCCGGTCCGCGCCGGCGGACTCGGCATCGTGGCCGCCAGCGACGTGGTGCTGTGCAGCGACGAGGTCACCTTCGCGTTCACCGAGGTGCGGCTGGCGCTGACCCCGGCGGTGATCTCGTTGACGGTGCTGCCGCGGCTGACCAGCAGGGGTGCCGCCGAGACGTTCCTGACCGGTCGCAGCTTCGGCGCTGCCGACGCGGCCCAGATGGGTCTGGTCACCCGGGCGGTGGCGCCCGAGGCTCTCGACGACGAGGTCGCCGCGGTCTGTGCCGGCCTGGCGGAGGGCCACCCCCAGGGCCTGCGTGAGACCAAGGCCCTGGTGGCGCGACCCGTGCTCGAGCACCTCGACGCCCACGCCGAGGAGATGGCTGCCCTGAGCGCTCGGTTGTTCGGTTCGGAGGAGGCGCGCGAGGCGATGACCGCCTTCCTCAACCGGGGGAAGTAGTCCCGGGCCGGGAACTGTCGGTCAGCGGGCTGTCAGCGGGCTGACAGGAGGTGGGGTCAAGATGGCGGCATCCCATCGGACCGGACGCAGGAGCCCCCCATGATCGCGACCCAGCCCGCAGACGTCGTCGCCGAGCGCATCTTCTCCATGGCGCTGGCCGGGGCGGAGTCGATGAGCATCTACGTCGGTCAGCGCCTCGGCTGGTACGCCGCCCTCGCGCAAGGCGGCCCGGCCACCTCCACCGAGCTCGCCGAGCGCACCGCGACCCACGAGCGCTACACCCGGGAGTGGCTCGAGCAGCAGGCCGTCTGCGGAATCCTGGTGGCCCAAGGCGAGAACCACGCCGAGGCCCAGACCGGGGACGGCACCGGCGGACGACGCTACGAGCTCCCCGTCGGAGCGGCCGAGGCGCTGACCGACGAGACCAGCCTGTCCTACCTCGGCGCCCTGCCGCGGATGTTCGCGGCCGCCGCCCAGCACCTGCCCGAGCTCCTGGACGCCTACCGCAGCGGCGGCGGCGTGAGCTGGGAGGCGCTCGGCAGCGACGCCCGGGAGTCGCAGGCCGCGCTCAACCGGCCGTGGTTCGAGCACCGGCTCGCCGGCGCCCTGAAGGGAGTCACCGAGCTCGACGAGGCGCTGCGGCAACCGGGTGCGCGCATCCTCGACGTCGGCTGCGGCGGAGGGTGGTCCACGATCGCCCTGGCCCGGGCCTACCCGGGAGCGAGCGTCGAGGGTGTCGACATCGACGCACCGTCGGTCGCGATGGCACGTGCCAACGCGGCGTCGGCCGACCTCGAGGACCGGGTGACCTTCCGGATGGCCGACGCGGGCTCGCTGGCCGGTTCGGCGGCCTACGACGCGGCCTTCGCGTTCGAGTGCGTGCACGACATGCCCCGCCCGGTGGAGGTCCTCGAGGCGGCTCGCGCCGTCGTACGCGAGGACGGCTTCGTGGTGGTGATGGACGAGGCGGTGGCCGATGAGTTCACCTCTCCGGGTGACGACCTCGAGCGGTTCATGTACGCCTGCAGCGTCTTCATCTGCCTGCCCGACGGGATGTCCTCGGCTCCCTCACGCGGCACCGGGACGGTGATGCGTCACGACGTCCTCCGCGGCTACGCCCAGGAGGCGGGATTCGAGGAGGTCGACGTGCTGCCGATCGAGGACTTCAGCTTCTTCCGGTTCTACCGGCTGCGCTGAGCCGGCAGGGTCGCGGGGACGAGCGCCGACCGGGCGAAGGACACGAGCACGTCGTCGCCCATGCGCGCACCACGCTGGCTGAGCTCGACGAACAGGTCGTCGCCGAGACGCCGCCGCAGCAGGGTCTCGGCGGCCGCCATCCGTTCGGCGTCGGGGCCGTAGATCGGTGCGGCCAGGGCGCGGTCGACCAACCCGCCCCGCAGCACGGCTGCGTCCTCGTCACGTCCCAGCCGGAGGAGCACGTCGACGACGCCTCGCAGGGACGTCCACTGGTGCGTCCAGTCACCCACCGACGACCAGTGGTCGATCACGTCGCGGAACAGCGGCAGAGCAAGGTGCGGATCACCGTGACGGCCGCGCACCGACGCGGCCGAGACCATGGCCACGCCGTTGGCATAACGGTCACCGTGAGCCCGCGCCAGCTCCATCGCTCCGTCGAGGAGGTCGGCGGCCTGCTCCGGATCGGAGTCGAGCAGCGCCTCGGCCCGCAGGTAGCGCGCCCAGGCCTCGATCGGTCCGGCTCCCGTCCTGGCCGCTCGTTCCTCGATGTCCTCGGCGACCCGGGAGGCGCTCTCCTCGTCGCCGCGGTAGGCGGCCACGAGTGGCTCGACGAGCTCGGAGAGCAGCAGGACCGCGCCGAGATCGGAGGTCCTCGCGAGGGCGGTCACCTCGGCCCGTCGTCGTTCGGCATCGTCCAGCCGCCCTTCCAGGAGGGCCACCTCGCCGAGCACGAAGTGCAGGTAGGCCCTGGTCGTCGGATCGCTGGCCAGCTGGAGCCCTCGTTCGGCGAGCTCGGTGGCGTGCTGCAGGTCGCCGGAGAAGCGCGCTCCGGCTGCTGCGACGGCGTACACGCCCGCCAGGCCCGCCGATGCGTCGCCCGGCTCGACCGCGCGGAGCGTGCGCTCGGCCCACTGCTGCACCTCGACCGGCATCCGGTGCTCGGCGTACAGCATCAGTGAGCCGACCAGACGTGCGGCCAGCTCGAGGTCGTTCGACAGGGCCCAGGAGTGGGCAGCCCGCAGCTCGTCGAGGTAACCGCTGATCGCGTTCGACGCCTCGATGTGCTCGGGGCCGTAGAGCCGGCCCGCCGCCTCGCTCGTGCGGTCCGCGACCAGTCTGGCGTGGGCCTCGTGTGCCGCCCGGACCCAGAGCCGCGCGCCCAGACGCTGCCTTCCGTAGGCGCGCAGCGTCTCCAGCATGGAGTAGGTGCGCTGATCATCCGGCGACACCGAGATCATCGAGCGGTCGACGAGGCCGAGGACCAGGTCGGCGCCCGAGGACTCCTCGGCGGAGTCGAGCTCGGGTACGGCGCGCACGAGTCGCTCGGCGTCGTCGAGGTCGAAGCTGCCGGCGAACACGGACAGCACCTCGAAGACGCGCTTGTGCTCCTCGTCGAGGAGGTCGAAGGACCAGTCGACCAGCGCCTGCAGGGTCCGGTGCCGATCGGAGCCCGCACCGGGACCGCCGTGCAGCAGCCGGAACCTCCACGAGAGGCGGTCCACCAGGTCTGCCGGACTGATCGCTCCCATGCGGGCTGCCGCGAGCTCGATCGCGAGCGGGAGTCCGTCGAGCCGGCGGCAGATCTCCGCGACCGCCTCGGCGTTGCGGTCGCCGAGCTCGAAGGCCTCCACCCGCCGCCGGGCGCGGTCGACGAAGAGCCGGACGGCAGGTGCCGCGGACACCGTCGCCAGGTCGCCCGCCGCGTCTCCGAACAGCGGGACGGGGAGGGGCTGGACGGTCCACACCTGTTCGCCGGCGCTCTCGAGCGGCGAGCGGCTCGTGGCGAGGATCCGGACGTCTCGACACTGGCGGAGCACCTCGTAGGTCAAGGCTGCCGTGGCGCCGAGCACCTGCTCGCAGTTGTCGAGGATCAGCAGCTGACGCCGGGTCCGCAGGTGGCCCAGCAGGTGGGTCGACGGATCTGCTCCCGAGGCCACCTGGAGGTCGAGGGCGCTCATCACGGCGAGGGCGAGGTCGTCCTCGGCCGTCAGCGACGAGAGGTCGCAGAACCACACGCCTTCGGGGAACCGGTGCGCGGTGTCGAAGCCGAGACGGAGCGCCAGGCTCGTCTTGCCGACCCCGCCCGGGCCCGTCAGGGTCACCATCGGCCCGGCTTGCACCAGCTCGGACAGCGCCTCGAGGTCTGGCTCCCGACCGATGAGCACGGGTGGCGTGGCCGGCAGGTTGCCCAGTGCGCGAGCCTCGGGGTTCCCCGTGCTCTCGGGGACCGGCACCTCGGCGGGCTCGCCGCGCTGCCGGGGCACCGGCACGCCGTCGAGCGCCGCGTCCTGGCGCAGGATGTCCCGCTGCAGCTTCTGCAGGCCCGGCGACGGGTCCAGGCCGAGCTCTTCGGCGAGTCGTTCCCGGTAGTCGCGGAATGCTTCGAGTGCCTCGGCCCGCTGACCCCCGCGGTAGCGGGCGAGGATCAGCTGCCCGAGTGCCCGCTCGCGGAGCGGCTCGCGCGCGATCAGGCGATCGAGCAGGGGCACGGCCTCGTCGTGGCGGCCCAGCGTGAGCAGGGCTTCGGCGTGGTCCTCGACCGCGGTGTCGTGCAGCCCGACGAGCCGGAGGGCCTCCGCCCTGGCGAACTCCTCGTCCGCGAACTCGGCGTAGGCCGGGCCGTGCCACAGGTCGAGTGCGTCCGAGAAGCAGACGGCCGCGGCAGCCGGGTCCGCGGCGAGACTCGCGCGACCCGCGCTGGTGAGCTGCTCGAACAGCGTGGCGTCGAGTGCGCCCGGATCGATGTCGAGCAGATAGCCGGGAGCGCGCGTGAGCACGGTCGGGGCCGAACCCTCCGCCTCGGTCACCGTGGCCCGCAGCGCGACGCGGAGGCGCGACACGAGCGTGTGCACCGCGGGACCGGGTGCAGCCGGCTGGTCCTCGCCCCACAGGGCCTCCGCGACTGTGTCGACGGCGACCACGGAGCTCACCCGTGTCGTCAGCAGGGCCAGCAACCGTCGCAGCCGCGGGCCGAGCATCCGCGGCACGTCGCCCTCGCGCACGACCTCGAGCGACACCGAGCCGAGGACACGCAGGCGTACCCCGGGCACGGCGGACCGACTGCTCGAGTCGCTGGGCATGACGACAACGTACGCATCGGGGCTTCCGTGGGCCACGGACCGGGGAAGCGCGCTAGTCCGGAGGCCGATGCAGCGGAACCCGGGCGCTCGACGAGCGATGCGAGACCAGCGGTGGGAGCGATCTCAGCTGAGCCAGCGCGCCAGCCGGTCGAGTCCCTCGGTGATCTCCTCGCCGCTGCCGGCGAAGGAGAACCGCACGAACTCGTTGCCGCGACGGGTGTCGAAGTCGATGCCCGGCGCGGTGGCCACACCGGTCTCGTCGAGCAGGCGCAGGCACCAGTCGTGGGAGTCACCGGTCAGGTGGCCGATGTCGGCGTACACGTAGAAGGCGCCGTCCGCCGGGGCGAGGTTCTTCAGGCCCAGTGCGGGCAGGCGGTCGAGCAGGAGCGCTCGGTTGGTGGCATACCGCGCGACATGACCGTCGAGCTCGGCGTAGGACTCCGGCGTGAAGGCGGCGATGGCGGCGTACTGGCTGAGCACCGGGGGGCAGATCGTGAAGTTGCCGGTCAGTACGTCGACCGGGCGGCGCAGGTCCTCGGGCACCAGCATCCAGCCGAGCCGCCAGCCGGTCATCGAGAAGTACTTCGAGAACGAACCGAACACCACGCCCGTGCGCGAGGTGTGCCACGCGGACCGATGTCGCTCCGACTCGCCATAGGTGATGCCGTGGTAGATCTCGTCGCTGACCAGCCGAACCGCGTTGTCCTCGCACCACCGGGAGATCGCGTCGAGCTCGTCGGGCAGCAGCATCGTGCCGGTGGGGTTGGCGGGGGAGGCGACGACCAGTCCGGCGACCGGCCCAGGGACGGCGGCGAGCTGCTCGATGGTCGGCTGGAACCGGGTCTCGGGTCCGCAGTCGATCTCGACGACCTCACACCCCAGCGCGGTCAGCACGTTTCGGTAGCAGGGGTAGCCGGGCCGGGCCATCACGACGCGGTCGCCCGGCTCGAACGCGGCGAGGAAGGCGAGCAGGAAGCCGCCGGACGAGCCGGTCGTGATCACGACGTCGTCGAGAGTGACGTCGATCCCGCCGGTGCGGCGATGGTGGTCGGCGATCGCCTGGCGCAGGCCGGGCACGCCGGTCGCGACCGTGTAGCCGAGCAGCTCCTCGTCGAGCAGCCGCTTGGCCTCCGCCCGGACCGCCTTCGGGGCCCCGCTGGACGGCTGGCCGGCCACGAAGTTGACCAGGTCGCCGTGGCTCAGCTGTCGCCGCTGCGCCGCCGCCAGCAGGTCCATCACGTGGAAGGGCGGCACGTTGGACCGCTGCGCCACCTGCATGCGATCGGTCATGGGTTTCAGGGTAGGGGGGCTCAGGATCCGCCGATCGACCGGGGAAACCTGGCGCCGGACACCTCCAGGCGAGTGCCCTCGCTTCGAGTGTGCGCCTTCCTCCTCGGGGCCACGACGAGAACCCGGTGCGGTAGGTCGGACCGGCTGAAGCGCGCCGTGCGGTCTGCTCTCCTACGGTGCCCCGGTAGGTTCGTGGACGTGACAGGCATCGCGGACGCGATCGACGACGTCCAGCGCCGTCGTCCCGCGGTCGGTCTCCCGATCGCGGTCGTCTACAAGTTCTTCGACGACCAGGGCAACTACCTCGCAGCGATCATCACCTACTACGCGTTCGTGGCGATCTTCCCGCTGCTGCTCCTGGCCACCTCCGTCCTGGGCTTCGTGCTGCAGGGCAACCCGGAGCTCCAGGAGACCGTGCTGGAGTCCTCGCTCGTCCAGTTCCCGGTGGTCGGCGACGAGCTGGGGAGACCCGGCGGGTTGAGCGGTTCGACGGGTGCCGTGGTCGCGGGAGCTCTCGTGGCCCTGTACGGATCGCTGGGACTCGGGTCGGCCATCCAGAACGCCATGAACATCGCCTGGTCGGTGCCGCGCAACAGCCGACCCAACCCGATCCTGCTGCGACTCAAGAGCCTGCTGCTGCTCCTGGCCGCGGGTTTCTCGGTGCTGGCGGTGACAGCGCTGACGGTGGTTGGGAGCAACACCGACGTCTTCGGCAGTCAGCTGAGCACGCCGGTCAGATGGCTGGTCTCGGTGGCGAACGTGGCGCTGGTCGCCTTCCTGCTCACCCTGCTCCTCCGGCTGGCCACCGCCCGGGGCCACACGTGGTGGCACGCGGCGCCCGGCGGGATCCTGATCGCGGTGCTGTGGCAGGTGCTGCAGGTCCTGTCCGCGGCGTTCGTCAAGAGGGTGCTGGCCGAGACCTCCTCGATGAACCAGACCTTCGGCGTGGTCCTCGGACTGATCGGGCTCATCTTCCTGGCCTCGGTCATCGCGGTGCTGGGGATCGAGCTCAACGTCGTCATCGCCCGCAGGCTGTGGCCCCGCGCCCTGATGACGCCGTTCACCGACTCGGTGGAGCTGACGCCGGCCGACCGCAAGGCCTACACCAGCTATGCCATCGCCCAGCGCCACAAGGGCTTCGAGGAGGTGACCGTCACCTTCGACCAGCCCGAGAGCGACGACGGCGGCTCTCAGCGCAAGCTCAGCGAACCCGACACGTCGGGCTCCCAGGGCAACCCGGACTGAAGGGCGATCTGCCGGTCCAGGGCGGTCGCGACATCGTCGGGCCATGGCGCAGTACGGCGGGTCCCAAGGTCGATGTGCAGGAGGATCTCCTCCATCACGAAGCTCAGTCGCTGATGGGAGTCGTCGAGCAGGTAGACCAGCGCGTGGGCTCCCCGCTCCGAACGACCGAGCAGTCGCACCCGCGAGGAGATCTTGTCGCCGGTGAGCAGCTCAGCCAGATAGGTCAGGTGGTGCTCTGCCGAGAAGCACGCGTGACCTTCGGAGGGCCAGTCGCGCGGGATCCCCAGGTCGACCAGGGACTCGTCGAGGCCCTCGCTGGCGATGCCGGTGTAGTGGCGCACGTTGAGGTGACCGTTGGCGTCCTCGAAGGGGACCGGCACCGGTTGCACGGTGTACGCCGGCAGGACGGACAGCTGCTCGTACGTGGGATGGGTTGGGCTCACGGACCGCCACGTTACCGGCCGGCAGCCGTCGGGCTCAGCCGCCGCTGCCGTAGGGACGGGTGATGATCTCCAGCCAGTGCCCGTCCGGGCCCTCCCAGTAGAGGCCCCGGCCACCGTCGGCGTGGTTGATCTGGTCCTGCTGGCGCTTGAAGGGGTCGGCCCACCAGTGGCGTCCGCTGTCACGCAGGCGGCCGAGGACGTGGTCGAACTCCTCCTCACCCACGAGGAAGGCGTAGTGCTGGCCGTGGATCTCGCCCTCGGTGTCCATGAAGTCCAGGCTCGCGGCGTTGTCGAGCTGCAGCTCGGCGAACGGACCGTAGGCCCTCGCCTCCGGCAGGCCGAGCACCTGGCCGACGTCACGAGAGGCAGCCCAGCGGTCCTTCACATGGACGATGGTGTGGTTCAGCTCGATGCTCATCGGTCCTCCTTCACGAGACGATCCTTTCGGGTGAACGTGAGATGGGTGACGCCACTGGGGGAGGAGACCGCCTCGACGTCGTACGAACGCTCGAGGGACTCCAGCCCGTCCCAGATGCGTACGCCGCGGCCGAGCACGATCGGGACCTGGACGAGATGCATCAGGTCGATCAGCCCGGCGGCGGCGAAGTCGCGTACGACGGTGGGGCCACCGCCGATCCGGACGTCCTGGCCGCTGGCTGCCTCGCGGGCGGTCTCCAGGGCCTCGGCCGGCGTGGCGTCCAGGAAGTGGAACGTCGTGCCGCCCTCCATCTCGATCGGGGGCTGCGGGCGGTGGGTGAGCACGAAGGTCGGCGTGTGGAACGGCGGGTTCGGACCCCACCAGCCCCTCCACTCCGGGTCGTCCTGCCAGCCGGGCGGGCCGAACTTGTGGGCACCCATGATCTCGGCGCCGATGCCGTCGCTGTGTCGTCCGGCGAAGGCGTCGTCGACCCCTGCGGATCCGCCGGATTCCCAGAAGCGGGTGTCGAACATCCACTCGTGCAGCCGCTCGCCCGCATGGCCGAACGGCGCCTCGGCGGACTGTGGCTCGCCGGTGGCGAAGCCGTCGAGGGAGACGGACAGGTTGTGGACCCGGGTGAGTGACATCGCCTCGCTCCTCCGTCGGTGAGGGTTCCTTGCAGCTCTCTCTGGCAGGACTGACCCTGCTTGCCACAGGTTCTCATCGGCGCGACCTGGGGGACAGACGTTGAGGTGAACTGCTCCTCGGGGCCCCCGCTCCGCTGGCGAGGGCGCCCCGGGTGGGCGGTGCGCCACGCTCCCCGATGGGCCGTAGGCTGCCGGAGTGGAACAACGAGACAGCCCGGTCGGCGACTGGAAGGACCTGCAGTGATGAACACCAGGCTCGTAGCGGTGGTCCTCATCGCGGCGCTTGTCCTCACGGGCGTCGGCACCGGCCTCGCGGTCCTGCTCAGCCGGTAGGACGCACCCGCCTCATCGCCCGAGCACGTCACGGTCGCCGGGGTCACGGGCCGGGTCACCCGTGGGCAGTGAGTCCACCGCCCACTCGGAGCGCTTCCACTCCGGCACCGGGGTCAGGCAGTCAGTGCGTGGCACGAACCGCGACCGCTGCACGAGCTCGTAGCGGTGGATGTAGCGCGGACAGTTCGGGTAGACCGCCCGTGCACGAACCCGGACGACGAACTGGGCCTCCGGCCAGTCGGCTCGCAACGGGTCGTCGAGGTCGATGCTCGCGGTGCCCTCCAGCCGCATCCGGTGGCCCCGCTCGAAGTCGATGAACAGCAACCCCACCTCGGGGTTCACCAGGACGTTGCCGGTCGAGAGGTACATGCCGTTCCCGTCGTAGTTGGGGAAGGCCACCGTGTGGGCGTCCAGGACGCGGAGGAAGCCCGGCTCGCCGCCCTTGTACGAGCACGTCGGACGCCCTTCGGCATCCGCCGTTGCGAGGAAGAACATGTCGCGGTCCTCGATGAACGCGCGGTCGTGATCGCTGATGGTGTCGCTGACCAGCAGCCCGTCGATCCTGTCGGCCAGCGCCCGCGTGTCGAAGCGATCCTGCAGGGAACGGCTTCCGCCGTGGAACCCCGAGCCCATCGGCCCTCCTGACAAGGCGAGGTCGTTCAGCCTGATCGGACCGCAGTGCCCAGCCTCAGTCCTGAGTGTGGACCTCCCCTCGCGTCCCGTCGAGAGGCGGCATGCACAGGGGCCGGCGCCGGCGACGGCCCACGGGAGCGTCGTACCACCCGGACGGGCTCAGTCGCCCTTGGTCGCCGTGCACAGGAACACGCCGAACTCGCGGTCGCCCCGGAGGATGGTCGTGGCGTCGACGAAGCTGACGTCGGCGAAGCCGGCGCGGGCCAGCTGCTCGCTCAGGTGTTCCCGGTCGAATCCGTCATGTCCGTCGAAGTCGGCCTTGTCGGCGTGGAAGGCGCCGTCGGGATCCTCGTCGAGGTCCGCGATGGCCAGCCGGCCACCGTCGACCAGGAGCGCAGCCACGGACCGCAACAGCTCATCCAGGTCCTGCACGTGGTGCAACGCCATGGAGCTCCACACGACGTCGTAGGACCCCTCGAGCCGGTCGGTGGTCAGGTCGGCCCGGACAGCGCGCAGCCGGTCACTGAGCCCGGCTTCCCCGATCCGCTCCCCTGCGACCTCCACCATGCCGGCGGAGGGGTCGGTCACCACCACGGAGCCCACGCGGTCGGCGAGCAGGATGCTCAACCGACCCGTGCCACCGCCGACGTCGACCGCCCTCATCGGAGGGTGGAGGTCCAGTGCCTCCACGATGGCCCGGGCCACCGCCACCTGCCGCTCCTCGTGCCCGGGGTCGTCGTCCCACGTGGCTGCCTCGGCGTCGAATCCCTTGTGTTCGTGCACGCGCTCGACCCTAGTCCTGCAGCCCCAGCCTCTGCTGTTCCACTCGCTCAGTCGGCTGGTCCGGCCGCTGCTCCGACGGTCCGGTTCCGCACCCACTGACACCCGGAGACAGACGTTCTAGGGTCGATGAATGGATGGAGTGCCAAGGCTCGTCGGGGAAGCACTTCCCGATTGTGCCGTGAGCTGCACCGGCTGGCCGCCGAGCGGACCTAGCGTCGTGAGCGGCGCCGGCACTCATGTCGAGCTCATCAACCGGGTCTTGGCGTCAGTGATGTGCGTGTCTGAGTCGTCCGGTGGCGGACCCTGCTCGACTCCTCGACGTGGCGGGTTGCGTCACGAGACCCTCAAGCTGCCCGCCGCCTGGTCACGGAGTGCAAGTGATTTGAGCTGGCGCCGCACCGACCTGGGCTCGCCGTGCGCATTTTGCTTCTCATTCAACGCGCAGTACAGTGCTCACATGGCTTCCACGACTCTGCCCCCCTTTCACCTCGCCCTCCCGGTCCACGACATCGATGCCGCACGGCACTTCTACGGTGAGGTCCTAGGCTTCGACCGCGGCCGCTCGGACGTCCGATGGACCGACTGGAACGTCGATGGTCACCAGGTCGTGACGCACCAGGTCGCCAACCACCGCAACGCCGTGGCCGGCACCAACCCAGTCGACGGGCACGACGTGCCGGTCCCGCACTTCGGTCTGGTGCTCTCCGTCGACCGCTTCCAAGAGCTCGCGCAGAGGCTGACCGAGGCCGGCACCGACTTCGTCATCGAGCCCTACGTCCGCTTCCAGGGCGAGCCCGGCGAGCAGTGGACGATGTTCTTCCTCGACCCGTCCGGCAACGCCTTGGAGTTCAAGGCGTTCAAGGACCTCTCGCAACTGTTCGCCGTCTGAGCGGTGCCCGACAACCTGACCGGGGAAGGTGCGCTGGCCCAGGACTTCCTGTCCCAGGTCGGCGCCAACATCAGGGCGCTGCGCGCGGAGCGATCGCTGACCGTGCAGCAACTGGCGGACCGGTCACAGATCAGCCGTCGATTACTGACCCAGATCGAGCTGGGCCAGGCCAACCCGAGCCTCGTCGCCGTCACCAGGATCGCCAGGCAGCTGGGGACGGACTTCACCAACCTTCTGGACCAGCCGCCGGCCGAGACGCCGATCGAGGTGCATGCTGCCAGCGACCACCTTCTCGTGTGGTCCAGTGAGGCGGGCAGTACCGCCCATCTGCTCGAGGCCACCACCGAGTCCCGCTCAGCCGACCTCTGGCTGTGGCGCCTGGTACCCGGTGACGCCTACCGCGGCCAGGCCGACCCCGCACGATCCCAGGAGCTGTTCTACGTCCTGGGCGGGTCGCTCACCCTGACGGCCGACGACCAAGAGGTGGTCGTACCGGCCGGGGCCTCCAGCCGGCTGCGCAGCGACCGCGTCTACACCTACCGCAATGCGAGCGAGGAGCCCGTGCGGTTCCTCCGCACCGTCTCCCTCGCCGTCTGACGCACTCAAGACAGATCGGAGCACCATGACAACCCAGAACGCCCTGCACCGCACCATCTTCCAGATCGGCGCGGCCGGCGGCATCGGGCGACGACTCACCTCTCTGCTCACCGAGCAGGGCCACAGCGTCACCGGTATGCACCGCGCCGGTGGCCAGGACGCCGTCATCCGCGGGGCCGGCGGCACCCCCGTCGCCGGGGACCTCATCGAAGACTCTGTCGCGACCCTGGCCGAGCGCCTGGCTGGGCACGACGCCATCGTCTTCAGCGCCGGCGCCCACGGCACCGGAGCCGAGATGACTTCCGCCATCGACGGTCGCGGCCTGAAGAAGGCCGCTGACGCTGCCGTCGCATGCGGGGTACGACGCTTCGTGCTGGTCTCCGTGTTCATGGACGCACTGCGCGAGCAGCCGCGCTCCGAAGGTTTCGAGCACTACATGAAGGTCAAACGTGCTGCCGACACCCACCTCGTCGGCACCGGCCTGGACTTCCTCATCGTGCGACCCGGGGACCTCCTCGACGACGCAGGGACTGGTCGCGTCAAGGCCGGCGTCTCGATCCCCTACGGCGCAGTGCCCCGTGACGACGTAGCCGCCTTCATCGCCACCTCTCTGTTCCGTCCCGACCTCAACCGCACCGACGTCGAGCTCACCGCTGGCGACACGCCCATCGATGTGGCGGTGGCCGAGCTGGCACCCCGACCCTGGCGTCCCTGAGCAAAGACTCTGGAAGCGAGGGTCGGTCCATCCGCGAACGTGGCAACCGGACCCACTGCTGGGGATCAGCCCGGCTCGAAGGTGGCGAGCAGCTCCTCGAGGGCGGCCTGGTCGGGCCCGACGAAGGAGGGCGCGTCGGGGGCCTCGGCGAGCGCGTCCAGGAGCTGTGTGTTCATCCCGATCGCCGGCGGGAGGTGCGAGCTGAAGATGCCGGACGGGTCGAGCGCCCGGATCGCCTCCACCTGGACGTCGTACTTCGCGCGGTCGACGTAGGCCACCCAAGGACTGTCGATCGCGGCCCAGAGCAACTGGCCGCCCCGGCGTTCCTCGGGCGTGATCGCGGCTGCGTCTCCTCCGGTCGCGAGCCCGCTGCTCGACAGCGGTGCACCGAAGCAGTCGGATGAGAAGAACGCACCCGTCGACCGGTCCAGGAAGCCCACGGTCGCCGGATTGTCGAAGAGCGGCGGACGGTGGCCCTGGAGGACGCGGTCCCCGATGTCAAGGGTGTCGCCCGGGTTCACGAAGTGGACCCGGTGCATCGGAACCTCCCACTGCGTCGACATGATCCCGACTCCGAGGAACGTCGTGACCAGCTTGGCCCGTGGTGCCGCCTCCAGCAGCTCCCAGAGGCCGCCGGTGTGGTCCCGGTCCGGGTGGGTGATCCAGATCCATCGGACATCGTCCGGGTCGATCACCTTCGACAGCTCGGTGACGAAGTCCTTGTCAGGAGTGCTGAGTCCGGTGTCGACGACGACTGGCTGCTCGGCGTGCAACACGAAGGCGTTCACGGGCAGGTGCCCGATCCCGGGAACCTCCGCACTGTCGCCGAGCACCGTCACGTCGCCGTGGCGGTGGGTTTCGAGTGACTGGGTCATGTGGGCTCCTGGTGCTCGGACGAGGACTGCGGGGGCGACCCCTCCTCGGAGGCTAGGCCGAGTCGCGATGGCTGGCCATGACCCCAGCCGAGTGGTCTTGCCCGCTTCGCACCTCACCGCGCGTCTCGGGGCAGAACTGGACGTGCGTGGGTGACGCACGCGCGGTGGAAGCGGGTCGGTTGCTCGTTGCTTCGATGAGCCGGGCTTGATGCTGGGAGGGGTACGAGCCGCCTACTGTGGCGGTGCGCTCCCGTGCCGGTGCGCCACCCTCCAGGCGCCGTCCTCACGACGGTAGATCTGCGTCGCCCGAAGGGTGTAGGTACGCGGCAAGCCGTTGACGGACGCGGAGGTGTGCTCAAGGCCCACGGTGTAGGCGGTGTCTCCGCGCACCTCGGCTTCGAGCAGGTCGAATTCGTAGGAGGTGCAGTCGGAGAAGGTGTTGGCGAGATGGGTGAACAGGCTGTTCAGCTCGTCCTGCCCGCTCGCGTTCCTCCACGCGCCCAGCACGGTCACCGGGTCGTTCCGAGACCAGACAGCCCGGCGTGGCCCGGCGTCACCGTTGTGGACGGCGATCTCTGCGTCCATCAGCTCCGACTGCACCCAGGCAACGAACTCCTCGTACTGGTCCACGCCTTGATCATGCTCCGCATCGGGGTCATTGACCACCGGAGGGAGAATCCAGGGGACGGACGAGGACCCGGCAGGAGCGCGCCCGGGACCGACCGAGGTCGAGCGATGTCCCCGCCCTCATCACGCCGGGGCCCTAGGCTGCAGAAACTCGTGGCGTGCCGGTCGGATGTCTCAAGAACACGCGGCCACGCGCCGACGCGCAGCACCTGCTCAGACATCACGCCACGACCGACGACGCTTCAGTGAAGGAAACACATGTGCCGAGTCCTCGCCTACATCGGGCCGGAGATCCCTGTCGAGAACCTGCTGCTCAAGCCGGACAACAGTCTCATCAACCAGACCCTCGACCCCGAGCGCCATCCGCAGCTTCAGCTGGCAGGGTGGGGGTTCGGGGCCTGGAGCGAACATCTGCTGAAGCCAGAGGAGCCCCTGCTCTACCACCGACCCATGGCTGCCTTCTATGACGACAATGTCGAAGGAATCATTCCGAGCCTCCAGGCCAGCACGCTGCTTGCCCATGTGCGAGCAGCCGACTACAACGCGAGCTGCGTCCTGGCCGACGAGAACTGCCACCCCTTCTCCCACGAAGGAACCCCTTGGATCATTGCCCAGAATGGTGACCTGCCGAACTGGAGGCTCTTGCAGAGGGAGCTGTTGCGCCACTGCAAGGACGAGTACCTCGAGCAGATGCGGGGGACCGCGGACACCGAGTTCCTCTACGTACTCCTGCTCTCCCTCCTCGAGAGCGACAGCGACGAGGATGTCCAGCGGGCGTTCGAGGAGATGTTGCGGCTCATCGTCGAGGCCATGAAAGCTCTCGATCTCGCGGCGCTGGCCAAGCTGAAGATCGCACTGGTTTCTCCGAACCGCATCATCGGGGTCAACTTCGGCTCAGGACACCAGGGCGAGACTGATCCGGCGGGGGATTGGCGAGAGCTACGAAAGTCCGGCCCCGGCACAGATGACTTCGCTCTCTCCATGCTCCTGGAGCCGATGTATCTGTTGACGGGTCGCAACTTCCAGGAGGCCGAATCGGCCCACGACTTCGAAACATGCTCCCTCGAGGAGGCGACGTCAGTCATCTTCGCCTCCGAGCCCTTGACCGAGAACACCGACGACTGGTCGACCCTGGAGTTCGGCGAGATCGTGTTCCTCGAGAAGGCGGGCGAGGGCCTCACGAGAAGCACCAGTCGATTGAAGGTGTAGGGCGCCTGCGGACGGTGAGGCATCGCAGCCTCTTTCGATGTGCCCTGCCGTCGCCTACCCGTCGAAGACGACCGGGCTCTTCGATCGCGTGTCCACGTGCAGGGTGAAGACGTCGGGTCGGGCGTAGTGACCGACAGGGTCGAACATCCTCCTCTGCGCCTGTACGGCGGCGATGTCGAGGTCTGCGTAGACGATCTCCTCACGCTCCAGGACCGGTCCCGCGATGACCCGACCGCCCGGTGCCACGATGGTGGTGTGGCCGCGGGACATCCAGTCATCCTCGAGGCCATAGAGCGTTCCGCGCAGGTCCTCGGGCACGTCTGAGCCGCGCAGCAACGGCGCTACACCGATGACGAACTGCCCGCCTTCCTTGGCGATGTGCCGCAATGTGGCTACCCACTCGTCACTGTTGTCCCAGGTCGGAGCGAGGTAGATGTCGCAGTGCTGCGCGTAGATCGCCGCGCGGGCCAGTGGCATGTAGTTCTCCCAGCAGAGCAACCCCCCGACCACGCCGAACGGCGTACTCACCACTCCCAGTTCCGAACCGTCGCCCATTCCCCACACCGTCCGCTCCCCACCTGTGGGCATGAGCTTGCGATGCCTTTGCAGCAGCTGTCCGTCCGGGCCCAGGTACAGGAGGGTGTTGTACAACGTGCCACCCTCGATCTCGGTCACCCCGATCACGACGTACGCCGACACCTCCGCCGCGACGTCCTGGATGCGCTGCAGGGCAGGGCCGGGGACGCTGACCGCATTCGCGTAGAGCCGCCGCACGAACTCGGCGTCGCTCCAGGCCGGTGTGCGCCAGACCCAGTCCGGATAGGCAGGGATGAAGGACTCGGGAAAGACGATCAGCTGCGCGCCGTGACCCGCGGCCTCGCGGACCAGGGCACACACCTTGTCCGCGGTCGCCTCCCGGTCCAGGAACACGGGAGTTGCCTGTACGGCCGCCACGGTCACCATCGGTTCCCCCATCGTCGGAGAGGCGCCGCGACCCTTCGTCGCGGGGCAAGGCGAACGGCCGGTCTTGCCGACGTGCCTCGGCCGCACTGACCAGTGTGGACCGCGCGGCCGGTTCCCGTCGAGAAGCCAGCCTTCCGGCCGGCGTCCGAGGTGGCTAGCCTGAGGCCATGCGCAGCCGCACAGCGCTCGTCGCCGTCTCGGCGGTTCAGCTCGGAGCCGGGGTGGTCGGCCAGCTGGTCGCCCTTCGTGACGGCCGGGCGTTCGACATCGCGCTCCTCGGCTGGCAGGGGCGCAAGGACCGCGTGGCTCACGACTCGTGGCTGCTCGGCACGGGGTTGTCCGCCCCGGTGGTCATGCTGACCACCCAGGCGATCGCCACCACGCGCCTGGCCGTGGGACCCAGCCGACAGGCCACCAGGGTCCTCGGCGCGCTCGGAGCGACCATGACCGGCGGCTATCTCGTCGAGCAGGAATTCCGCGACGTGCTCTCGCCGGACGGGTGGGATCCCGTGGTCACCCCGGTCGCCGCGGTCGGGTTCGTGCTCTCCGTGACGATGGCCGTGATGGGACTGAGCGCGTAGCGCCGGGCCGATCCACCCGGCGTTCTCCGCGAGTCTTTGGCTAGAACATGTCCGGGCACCAGGGCGCCCGGTGCCAGCCGAAGGCGGTCGAGGCAGCAGCCACCGCGCCGGGGGTGTGCTCGGTGACGCGGCGGACGCGGTGCAGGTCGGTGAGGGGTACGCCGCCGAGGTAGATGCGTGCCCAGCTCGAGGATGCCCATCGAGAGGTCGGGAGCCGTCGTCACCCGGGACACCTCGGCGCTGGACCCTGCGGGATCGCCGTCGGTGACGATCCGGTAGCGGCCGGAGTTCTCTGGCAGGAGCGGGTCGTCGAGCTCGATGACCAGGTCGACGCCGGCGGCGTACTTCCTGGCACGCGAGCGCGGCCTGCACGTCGACGATGCGGACGTAGAGGTTGTCGGTGAGCGTGGTGACGACGGCGCGGGCGTCGGCGACGAGGTGGCGCAGGGGCTCGTCGACGGGCGCGCTCCACCAGTGGAAGGTGCGCGCCAGGTCGAGGTCGAGCAGGTAGCGCCACAGGGTGGCGTACGCCGCCGGCGTCCTCCGCCCAGACCTCCTTGATCCTGACGTCGCCCTCCGGCTCCTCCTCGAACGTGCTCCTTGAAGCGGTAGGTCGCGAACCCGTCGGCGTCGCCGGCCTCGTCGTAGTGCAGCACGTAGCGGATCTCGGAGGACCCCCTGCGCGCGAACTCCTTGTCGAACACGGCGAACTCCCAGACGTTCCGGTCCCGGACCATCGTCCCCGGTCGGTCGGCGCGCATGGACTCGTGCAGCCCGGGCGCCACCCTGAGGAACTCCTCACGGGTCACCTCGTCCACCGATCCCGAGACGGCGACGCCGGGAGGTAAGCCCAGCCGTCGGTTGGTGCCGGTGAGCACGGCCCGGCTGGTGGCGGGACCGTAGCCGAAGCGCCCGTAGATCAGGGACTCCGAGGCCCACAGTGCCGCGAGCGGCTCACCGCGCTTCGCGACCTGCTCGAGCTGGTGCCTCATCATCGCGGTGAGCAGCCCGCGACGGCGGTACGGCGGGTGCACGGTCACGACGGTGACCGCGGCCGTGGGCACGGCGGCACCGCCGGGCACGGTGAGCCGGCGCTCGAAGTCTCCGCAGGTGGCCACCCAGCGGCGGCCCGACCTTGAAGCCGAACATCCGCTTGTTGTCGAAGACCTCCCGGTCCAGCTCGAGCGTCTCCGGTCGAGGGGCCTCCTGGAAGCCGCGGGAGATCGCGGCGTGGAACTCCTTGAACGTCGCGTCGGTCAGGTACTTCAGCTGCGGCTCGACCAGGTGTGGGGCGGTGGCGGACTTCTTCTTCGTCGAGCGCTTGGCTGCCATGACCCCATTCCAGCGGACCCGGGCGGAGCAGCCAAGCGGGTTTCAGCGGCGAGCAGCGTGTCGGCCGGCGCGGCGACCGAAGTAGGACCCCTCGGCGAGCTGCGTGCCGGACGCGTAGCCCTTGCCGTCCTGGGCGATGTTGACCGCGCAGGCGCCGGCGGCGTACAGACCGGGAATGACGGCACCGTCCTCACGTTGCACCTCGCCGTCGAGGCTGACCCGCATGCCGCCCATGGTGAAGCCGGCATACATCGCCTTGCCGAGGGTCAGGTCGTAGGCACCCCACGGGCCGGTGTCCTGCGGCTCCAGCCAGTCCGGGTGCTTGTGGAACTCCGGGTCCTCCTTGCGCTCCGCGTTCTGGTTGTACGACGACAACGTCGCCTCGAGCGCGCCGGCCGGGATGCCGAGTCCCTCCTCCATCTCGGCCACCGTCTCCCAGCCGTCGATGAACGGGCAGAGCGGGAAGTCCGGGTGCTCGATGTGTTCGGAGTCGACGATCAGGTAGGCCGCCTGGTCGGGCTGGTCCATCACGAAGCCGGACGTGCGCGAGTGGTAGGAGTCCTCGGCCACGAACCGCTTGCCCAGCCTTGTTCACCACGATCCCGGTGACCAGCTGCGCGGGCGGGTAGAACGGCGCGGTGATGAAGGCCTGCTCCATGCATCGCAGCTGCGCGCCCACCGAGGCGCCGAGGCGGATGCCGAGCCCGTCGTCGTAGGTCGAGGCGAGCGGGAACAGCTTGGACGCCGAGCTGCGGCGTGAACTCCTGGACCATCGTGTCGTTGCCGACGTAGCCACCGGCGGCGATGACCACCGACCGTGCACGGATCGCGCCGCGCTCGTCGTACCTGCGCCAGGCGAGGCCGACGACCGCACCGCCGCCCTCGGGGCCGGCCTGGACGACCAGGTTGCTGGCGCCCGTCTCGTAGCGCACCTCGACGTCGGTCTCGGCGATCCGCTCGGCGAGCAGGTCGAGCACCATCTTGGCGCCGCCGGTGTCGCCGGGCCGCGGGCACCTTGTGGCCCCGCGGGGCCGGCTTGGCGAGGTCGCGGAAGGGGTGGACCTTCTCGTTGCCGGTGTACATCAGCCCCTGGGTGCCGGGCTGGATCACGGCCTTCTCCTCGTAGAGCGATCGCTCGAACTCCATCCCGAGCGCCTCGATCCAGTCGAAGTGCTCGACGCTGTCCTCGCAGAAGGCACGGATCTTGTCCTCGTCCGGTTCGAGGCTGACCGCCATCAGGTACTTGAACATCTCCTCGGCGGAGTCCTCGATGCCGGTCGCCTGCTGCACGGCGGTCCCGCCGCCGAGGTAGAAGTGGCCGCCGGACATCGCGCTGGTGCCGCCGTACTCCGCAGCCCGCTCGAGCAGGATCACGCTGGCCCCGGCCCGGGCCGCCTCGAGAGCGGCGCAGGCTCCGGCGATCCCGAAGCCGACCACCACGACGTCGACCTCGTCGCTCCAGATCTCCACGTCGGCGGCGTCGATCGGGGCCGGCAGGTCCAGGGTCATGGGGGTGAGTCTACGAACAAACTAGAACAAGTTCTACTCATCCTCGGTCGGGTCAGCGGCCCCGCAGCCACTTGATGTGCGGGAGGCCGCGAAAGCTGACTCTCCAGTTCCGCACCGAGTAGTTGTGGTAGCCGCTGGTGCCCCCGGCCCCGCCCCAGTTCTGCTCGATGGTGCGGACGGTGCCGTTGCCGGCGGAGTTGACGGCGGAGGAGATGACGATGCCGGTGTGTCCGACGTCGTTGAAGGAGCGGTTCCCCGAGAGGCTGAGGACGTCTCCCTTGCGGGGCGCCATCCTCCTGGTGCCGTTGGCGATCTTCACGAACGTGGCCGGGTAGACCGAGGCGTAGCGGTCCACGGCCTGGGAGCCGTTGGCCCTGCCCGGGTCGGCGTTGTAGCGCGCCTTGAGATAGCGGGCGACGAGCTCGATGCACTGGTAGCCGAGGTAGTAGGTCCTCGACCCGGCGTAGGGGCGGACGACCGGTCCGCCACCGTTGCGCGCCCCGTCGAAGCTCGGGCGCTGGCCACAGGTGTTGATCCGCACGTAGGCATCGGCGTAGTAGTAGCCGAGGGTTCTCGCTCCCTTGAACGCGGTGCATCCGGGCGCCGCGGTCCGGGCCGCCACGGCGGTCCGCTGCGTCGCGGTGGCTGGCCTCGGCGCCGGGTGCGGAACCGAGGACCGCGACCAGCGCGAGCAGCAGCACCAGCACGGCGTTGGGGCCTCTTCGGGTGGTCGGACTCATCGGGTCTCCGAGGTGGTGGGTCGGTGTTCAGGGCGCACTGAAGGCGGGGTACGTGCCGGGATTGAGCCCGACCATAGGCGTGAGTGACCACATCCCGCTCAAAGCGGACAAAGCGAACTAGTGGACTCCGACCGTCCCCTTGCCACGGCCCCGGAAGTGTGTGTGGTCGGTGGCGGGTCCGGCGCCTCATAGACTCAAGCCCCGCCCCCAACCGCCGAGGGCCCTGATGACACTCGACGTCCACACGCTCGACCAGGTTCTCCTGGTCGGGACGGGTGTGCTGCTCCTGGCGATCCTGGCGGTGCGGCTCAGCGTCGGGATCGGTCTGCCCAGCCTCCTGATCTACCTGCTGATGGGCGTCGCGCTGGGGGAGGCGGGGATCGGGCTCGCCTTCGACGACGCCGAGCTGGCGCACGCCCTGGGCTTCGCCGCGCTGATGCTGATCCTGGCCGAGGGTGGCCTGACCACTCCCTGGCCGGAGATCCGGCCGGTGATGCGGCTCGGTGTCTCGCTGGCCACCGTCGGGGTGGCCGTCAGCGTGCTGGTGATGGCCGTGTTCAGCCACTACGTGCTCGGGCTGAGCTGGGAGCTCTCGGTGCTGCTCGGCGCGGTCACCTCGCCGACCGACGCGGCGGCGGTGTTCTCCGTCCTGCGTCGGGTGCCACTGCCGCGCCGGCTCACCGGGTCGCTCGAGGCCGAGTCCGGGCTCAACGACGCGCCCACCGTGGTGCTCGTGACCCTGGTCAGCAGCGGCGGCGGGCACAGCGTGCTGGGTTTCGCCGGCGTGATCGCCTGGGAGCTCGGGTTCGGCGTGGTCGCGGGCCTGGCCATCGGCTTCGGCGGGGCGTGGCTGATGCGCCGCTCGGCGCTGCCCAGCTCCGGCCTCTACCCGCTCGCGGTGCTCTCCCTGGCCGTCCTCGCCTACGCAGGATCCGCCGCCCTGCACGGGTCGGGCTTCGCAGCGGTGTACGTCGCGGCGCTGGTCCTGGGCAACGCGGATCTGCCGCACCGGGCGGCCACCCGGTCGTTCTCGGAGGGGGTCGCCTGGCTCGCGCAGATCGGGCTGTTCGTGATGCTCGGGCTGCTCGTCTCCCCGGGTGAGATCGACCTGGACACCGTCGGGCTGGCGGTGGTGGCAGGCCTCGCGCTGACCTTCGTCGCGCGCCCCGTCTCGGTGGCGATCGCAGCGCTGGTGCAGCCGATGGGCGCGCGCGAGCTGGCCTTCATCTCCTGGGCCGGGCTGCGCGGAGCGGTCCCGATCGTGCTGGCCACGATCCCGCTGGCGGCGGACCTGGACGGTGCGGACGGAGCTGTTCCACATCGTCTTCGTGCATGGTGGTGATCTACACGCTGCTCACCGGCCCGACGCTGCCGCTGGTCGCGAAGGTGCTCAGGGTGGCGAGGCGGAGCGAGCCCCGGGACCTCGAGGTGGAGGTCGCACCGCTCGATCGGGTCGCGGCCGACCTGCTGCAGGTGACGATCTCGCCCAAGTCGCTGATGCACGGCGTCGAGGTCGGGGAGCTGCGGCTGCCTCCCGGCTCGTCGGTGGCGCTGATCGTGCGGGAGGGCAAGACGCTCGTGCCGGAGCGGCGTACGGTCCTGCGCCGGGGTGACGACGTCCTCGTGGTCACCGCGCGCCGGGACCGGGTGGCGACCGAGCAGCGGCTGCGTGCGGTCTCCGTGGGCGGTCGCCTCGCCCAGTGGCTGGGCAGGCAGCCCACCGAGCTGAGCCTGTCAGTCGACCTGGATGCAGGTCTCGACCGGTGCCGGCAGCTTGATCCGCCTGGGCGCCTTGGGGTCGAGTCCCTTGAACCGGTTGCCCACGAGCACGTCGATGCCGGGACCGAGGTCGGTCTCGGTGACCTGCACCTTCGTACGCCGCCCGAAGGCCTGGGCCACCAGCGTGGCCGCGGGGTCGTTCGCCTCCGTCGTCCAGACCACCGCACGCGGCACCTTCGTGGTCTTGGGCGCGTTCCCGGCGTTGCCCGCCCGGAACCCGGCGTCCTCGACGCTCTGCAGCGTCGTGCCCGCCAGACCCTCCTTGGTGCCGGCGTTGAAGACGCTCACCTGGACGTCGCTGCGGTTGATGAACTCCTGCACCTGCTTCTCGGCCTCGGAGCATGTCTCGTTCCCCGACGGGGCTCCCGGCAGCGGGGCGGTGAGCTCCCGGAACCCGTAGACCGCCATCGCGGCCAGGACGCCCATCAGCACCAGGAGGGTCACGGCCGTGGTCAGCCGTCGACCGGTCACGGCCTCAGTCCTCTGCCACGTAGATGCGCGCGTGCACCACGTGGCGCTGCTGCAGCGCCGCCCTGAGTGCCCGGTGCAGGCCGTCCTCGAGATAGAGGTCGTTGCGCCACTCCACGACGTGGGCGAACAGGTCACCGAAGAACGTCGAGTCCTCGTCGAGCAGCGCCGAGAGCTGGAGGGTGTCCTTGGTGGTCACGAGCTCGTCGAGACGCACCGGCCGGGGCGGCAGCGAGGCCCAGTCCCGAGGCCCGAGCTCGTGAGCCGGGTAGGGCCGTCCTTCGCCCACGCGCTTGAAGATCACGGCGCCATCATAGAGAGCGCCCCGGTCTACGCTGGCTCGCATGACCGATCCCACGGACCCCATCAGCACCAGCGTCGCCGCCGGTTACGCCTTCACCGGGCCGGCTCTGGAGCTCGGAGGCCTGATGGTGGACGCCAGCACGCTCACCGGCGTGCCGGTGCGGATCCCGCTGGCGATGCTCAACCGGCACGGGCTGGTCGCCGGCGCCACCGGCACCGGCAAGACCAAGACCCTGCAGCTGCTCGCCGAGCAGCTCTCGACGGCCGGCGTTCCGGTGTTCGCCGCCGACATCAAGGGCGACCTCTCGGGCCTCTCGACACCCGGCGCGGAGAACCCCAAGATCACCGAGCGGGCGTCCTCGGTCGGTCAGGAGTGGAAGGCGCAGGGGTTCCCGGTCGAGCTGTTCGCCCTGGGCGGCGAGGGCACCGGCATCCCGCTGCGCGTCACGATGACCGCGTTCGGGCCGACGCTGCTCTCGAAGGTGCTGGGGCTCAACGACACCCAGGAGTCGTCGCTGGGGCTGGTCTTCCACTACGCCGACAAGGCGGGGCTTCCGCTGCTCGACCTCGCCGACCTGCGGGAGGTGGTCAAGTACCTCGTCTCCGACGAGGGCAAGCCCGCCCTCAAGGAGCTCGGCGGCCTGGCGAGCTCCACGGCCGGGGTGATCCTCCGTGAGCTGATCGCGTTCTCCGACCAGGGGGCCGACGCGTTCTTCGGCGAGCCCGAGTTCGAGACCACCGACTTCCTGCGGGTCTCGACAGGTTCGACCACCGAGGGTGGCGGCAAGGGCCTCATCTCGCTGGTCGAGCTGCCCGACCTGCAGGACCGGCCGGCGGTGTTCTCCACCTTCCTGATGTGGCTGCTGGCAGACCTGTTCCACGACCTGCCCGAGGTCGGCGACATCGACAAGCCGAAGCTGGTGTTCTTCTTCGACGAGGCACATTTGTTGTTCAACGACGCCTCGAAGGCCTTCCTCGACGCCATCGCCCAGACAGTGCGGTTGATCCGCTCCAAGGGCGTCGGCGTCTTCTTCGTCACCCAGTCGCCGACCGACGTACCGGACGAGGTGCTGGCGCAGCTCGGCTCGCGCATCCAGCACCAGCTGCGCGCAGCCACCCCCAACGACGTCAAGGCGCTCAAGCAGACCGTGAACACCTACCCGCACTCCGACTACGAGGACCTCGGCAAGGTGATCCTCTCGCTCGGCATCGGCGAGGCGATCGTGACGGTGATGAACGAGCGGGGTGCGCCGACCCCGGTCGCGTGGACCCGGCTCCAGGCCCCGGAGTCGTTGATGGGGCCGGCCGATGCCGCAGCCATGGAGCAGTCGGTGCAGGCCTCCCCGCTGCACGCGAAGTACGCCGAGTCGATCGACCGCGAGTCGGCCCACGAGATGCTCGCGAAGAAGCTCGAGGAGGGCGCCGACCGCGCACGCGCCGAGCAGGAGGCGACCGAGCAGGCCACGATGGAGGAGAAGCTCCGGCGCGAGGCCGACCGGGCAACCGAGCGCGCGCCCTCGCGGCGCCGACCGACCAAGGACAAGTCCGTGGTCGAGGAGGTCTTCACGTCGACGACCTTCCGCCAGGTGGCCCGCACCGCTGCCCGCGAGATCGTGCGCGGCATGTTCGGGACCGGACGCCGCCGGTGAGCGACGCCTGAGCTCGCGCCCACCCGCTGGCTAGTGTCGAGAGCGTGCCGCCAGCCAGAGAGATCCCCGCCGCCGCGGCGCAGGCCGTGCAGCGACGTCTGGGCCTGGCGCTGCGGTCCCGGGTGGCCGGAGACGACGCTCCCGAACGGGCGGCCCGGATCTGGGGCGCCGAGGGCGAGCGGTGGTTCACCCCCGAGGACCCGATCTGGCGGGTGAACCAGGACGCGTCGATGTTCCCGGGTGGCATCGCGGCGCTGCTGCTGCAGTCGCTGCACCCCTCGGCCATGGCCGGGGTCGCCGGTCACAGCGGCTACAAGGGTGATCCCTGGGGACGACTGCAGCGCACCAGCCACTACCTCGCGGTGACCACGTTCGGGACGGTGGCGGACGCCGAGGAAGCGATCGCGCACGTGCGCTCGGTGCATCGACGGGTGCGGGGGACCGACGAGCTCGGTCGGGCGTACGCCGCGGACGACCCGCACCTGCTGCGCTGGGTGCACGTCGCGGAGATCTGGTCGTTCCTGAACGCCCACCAGGCCTACGCCGCCGAGCCGCTGAGCCCGAGCGAGGCTGACCTGTTCGTCGAGCAGACCAACCGTGCGGCGTCGTTGCTCGGCGCGACCGACCTGCCCACCACCGTGCGGGAGCTCGACGACGTCATCGCCTGCTACCGCCCAGAGCTCGCCAGCACCTCGGCGGCTCGTGAGGCCACGCGCTTCATGCTGCTGAACCCTCCGGTCCCGATCGCGGCCCGGCCGGGCTACGCGCTGATCGCGGCCGGCGGGGTGGCGCTGCTTCCCACCTGGGCCCGTCGCGCGTTGCGGCTCCCGGTCAACCGCACGGGGATGGCCCTGGCAACGCGCGCAGGCGGGCTCTCGACCTCCCTGGTGCGCTGGGGGATGGCCGGCCTCGAGGACCGCGCACCGGGGGACCGCTCCACCGAGGAGGCATCGGCCTAGGCCGTGCCCCTAGACTCCGTGACTGCACAGTTGCGAAAGGTTGGTGGCGGACTTGTTGCTCCCGCAAGGCAAAGAGGGCGTCCTACCCGACCACTACCTCAGAGCCGCCATCGGCTCGGGCGTGATCGTCGGCTCCGGTGACGACATCCCGGAGACCAACGTCCAGCCGGCGAGTCTCGATCTCCGTCTGGGTGCCAAGGCCTACCGGATCCGCTGCAGCTTCCTTCCCGGGGTCCAGACGGTCGAGGAGCGGATGAAGGACCTCGTCATCGACGAGATCGATCTCGACGGCGAGGGCGCCGTACTGGAGACGAACAGGCCCTACCTGATCCCGCTGCAGGAGCGGCTGCGGCTGCCACAGGACGTGCGGGCCCGGGCCAACCCGAAGAGCTCCACCGGCCGGGCAGACGTCTTCACCCGGGTGATCACCGACCGCAGCTCGCGATTCGACGACATCTCGGCTGGGTACGCCGGGCAGCTCTATCTCGAGGTCGTCCCGCTGTCGTTCCCGGTCCGGGTCCGCGAGGGGCTGACCCTCAACCAGCTGCGGCTCTCGGTGGGACGGGTCCTGCTCACCGACAAGGAGATCGCCAGCGAGCACGCTGCCCGCCCGCTGCTCTACGCCGAGGGAAGGCCGGTTCCGGCCGCGAACCTGGGGCTGGCCTCCGGCCTGTTCCTGAGCCTGAACCTGCACGGGGACCGCAAGCGAGGCGTCGGCTGGCGGGCGCGGGCCAGCCCGCCGCTGCTCGACCTGGGCAAGGTCGGCGCCGCAGACCCGGCGCTGTTCTGGGAACGCGTGCTGCGCGAGGACGGCGACCGGGTGGTGCTGAACCCGAAGAACTTCTACCTGCTGATGTCCTACGAGGCGGTCACCATCCCGCCGCACCTGGCCTCGGAGATGACGGCCTACGACCCGACCAGTGGTGAGCTGCGGACGCACTACGCGGGATTCTTCGATCCCGGCTTCGGCTACAGCCCGCGTGAGGATCGCCGGGGCTCGACGGCGGCCCTCGAGGTGCGCGCCCACGACATCCCGTTCATGATCGAGCACCGTCAGCACGTCTGCAAGCTGACCTTCGAGCGGATGCTCGAGGAGCCGACCGCGCTCTATGGCCAGCAGGGCTTCGGGTCGAACTACCAGGGCCAGAGCGAGACCCTCGGGAAGCACTTCAACGTGCGCCCGGAGTCCTCGAGCGCCCCTTCGGGAGGACAGTCGGCTGGCGACTCGACACCGGCGGACACCCAGCCCGAGCTCGAGCAGCTGCCCCTGCCGCGGGAGTAGCGCCCCAGGAGTAGTGCCCCGGGAGTTGTGCCCCGGGAGTTGTGCCGGGAGTTGTGCCGGGCTCAGGTGAGCAGGTTGACCTCGAAGGTGTAGCGGCTGGCCGCGTAGATGTGGGTGCCGAACTCGACCGGCATGCCGTGGTCGTCGTAGGTCACGCGTTGCGCCGTGACCAGCGCAGCGCCCCGGGGCTCGTCGAAGAGCCTGGCCTCGGCCGCCGTCGCGTTGCGAGCGCCCAGCGTCTGCAACGCCGAGTGCAGGGCGACGCCCTGCCGCCGGATCAGCTCGTAGAGCCCGTGGTCGGCCAGGTCGGCCTCCTCGATGTTGGCGATCCGCTGGGGCAGGTAGCAGGTCAGCTTGGCGATGGCCTCACCGTCGGCTCTCCGCAGCCGGACCAGCTCGAGAACCGGGGTGCCCTCGGGGACCTCGAGCTTCTCGGCGACGTCCTCGAGCGCCTCCACGGTGGCGAACGACAGCACCTCGGTCGTGGGCTTCCTGCCCGCATGGGTCAGGTCGTCGTACAGGCTGGTCAGCTCGAGCGGTCGCCTCAGCTTGGGCTGGACCACCCTCGTCCCGATGCCGCGTCGTCGCGTCACCAGCCCCTTGTCGACCAGGTGCTGCATCGCTCGGCGCATGGTCGGTCGGGACAGCCCCAGGGACTGGGCGAGGTCGACCTCGTTCTGGAGAAGGGTGCCGGTCGGCAGCTTTCCGGAGGTGATCGCGTCCTCCAGGTGCTGCGCCACCTGGAAGTAGAGGGGGATCGGACTGTTCCGGTCGATCACGAGCCGGGGCATGGTTGCGACGGCTGGGGTGGAGCCACTCATGGTGTCAGTATGTCAGAACTAACTATCAAAGTAGGACCTAACCCGGGCATTCGCCGGTGAACCAGCGACGAGCACCCCGCTCACAGCAGGAGGGACGCCGCGGCCACGGCCGAGAAGCCAAGAGCGACCACCTCGAACTGACGCTGACGCAGACGCTCCACCAGCATGATCCCCAGGCCGGCGCCGACGAGCAGCGGCAGCACGAGCAGGGCGTCCAGGACGAGGCTGGTGGGGGTGATCAGGCCGAGCCCAGCGCTGAACGGCACCTTGGCGAGGTTCACCGCCAGGTAGAACCACGCGCCCGTGCCGATCATCCGCAGCATCGGCAGCCCCGCCCGGATCAGGTAGACGGTGGTGATCGGGCCGGCGGCGTTGGCCGTCATGGTGGCGAACCCGGCCGCCGCACCCGTGCCGACCGTCAGCAGGCCGTGCGGATGTCGAGGGGACCCGGGCGCCGCGGGTCCGGTGTTGCGTGCGAACTGCCAGAGCTGGAGCACGCACATGGCCAGCAGGGTGACCGCGATCGTCCGCCGCATCAGGACATCGTCGACCACGGAGAGGAACCACACCCCCAGCAGCAGGCCCGGGAGTACGCCGGGGAGCAGCCGCCACATCGTGCTCCAGTCGGCGTGGCGCCGGTACCAGGTCACCGCGACCAGGTCGCCGACCAGCAGCAGCGGGAGGATCGCGCCGGTGGACTCTCGCGCCGGCAGCACCAGGGCGAAGAGCACGACCGCGATGGCGCCGACCCCGTTGATCGCCGTCTTGGCCACTCCCACCAGCATCGCTGCCAGAGCCAGACAGAGCCATGCGACGAGGGTCAGCTCACCCCCTGGCACACCGACGGCCCCGCCACTAGGTCTTCACCACGAGGACGGGAACCTCGACCTGCAGGATGATCGTCTGCGCGACGCTGCCCAGCAGTGCCTTGCCCACCGGCGAACGGCGTCGAGCACCGAGCACGAGGAGGTCCGGGCGTAGCCGGTCGGTGAGAGCGACGATCGCCGCACCCACGTCCCCGCTCGCGGTCCGGACGTGCAGCTCCCAGCTGATGCCGCTGTCCGGTCCGACGGCCCTCTCGATCTCGTCGGAGACGCCGATCCGGTAGGCCTCCTCACGGTCGGCGTCCAGCGCCGAGTCCACCACGTGCAGCACGGCCAGGTCGGTGTCCCGGTACTGCGCCTCCTGCACGGCGTGCGTCAGCGCCAACCGCGCGGTCGCCGAGGTCTGGTGTGCGACCGCGACGGTCATCGCTTCAGCTCGTGCGACAGCTCGGTGAGCTCGTCCCCGCCGGCCATCTGACGGGTGAGCTCGTCGAGGCTCACCTCGCTGCGCTTCTTGTCGAGGACCGCCTGGCCGAGCTTGAGGATGACGAAGTGGTCCCCGACCAGATAGGCGTGGTGCGGGTTGTGGGTGATGAAGACGACCCCGAGACCGGCATCGCGGGCAGCGGCGGTGTACTTCAGCACGACACCGGACTGCTTGACACCCAGCGCCGCCGTCGGCTCGTCGAGGATCAGCACGCGTGCACCGAAGTACACCGCCCGCGCGATCGCGACGCACTGGCGCTGGCCGCCGGAGAGCTCGCCGATGGGTTGGTCGATGTTCTTGACCACGATGCCCATCTTGCGCAGCTCCTCGTCGGCGACGCGCTTCATCTCCTTGACCTTCATGCCGGAGAGCGGGATGCCGCTCGTGGTCAGCTCGGAGCCGAGGAAGAAGTTGCGCCAGACCTCCATCAGCCCGACCACCGCCAGGTCCTGGTAGACCGTGGCGATGCCATGGTCCAGGGCTGCACGGGGCGAGGCGAACTTCACCTCGGCGCCGTCGACCTTGAGCGTGCCCTCGTTGTGCGGGTGCAGGCCCGAGATGATCTTGATCAGGGTCGACTTCCCGGCGCCGTTGTCGCCGAGGACGCAGGTCACCTCGCCGGCACGGACGGTCAGGTTGATGCCCTTGAGGGCCCGGATCGCACCGTAGCGCTTGCCCACGTCGCCGAGCTCGACGAGAACCTCGCCCTGCTGGAGCGTCTGGTCCGCATGCTCACTGATGGTGTCGGTCATGGCTAGCCCACCTTCCTCGTGGTCGAGAGCTTCTTGACGTACAGGTTGACCAGAACGGCGAGCAGCAACATCACGCCGAGGAACGCGCGGAACCAGTTCGGGTCCCAGCCGGCGTAGACGATGCACAGGCTGGTCATGCCGAAGATGAAGGAGCCGATGGCCGCGCCGATGGCGTTGCCGTAGCCGCCGGTCAGCAGGGTGCCACCCACGACCGCAGCGATGATGTAGAGGAACTCGTTGCCGACGCCGTTGCCGGCCTGGATGGTGTTGAAGCGGTAGAGCGTGTGCATGCCCATGAACCACGCCAGGAAGCTGACGGTCATGAACAGGCCGATCTTGACCCTGATGACCGGGACACCGACGGCCCGGGCGCTCGCCTGGTTGCCGCCCACGGCGTAGATCCAGTTGCCGACCTTGGTGCGCAGCAGCACCCAGGACGCGACCCCGACGAACACGAACCACCACACCACGATGATGCTCACTCGCACCGAGCCCACCTGGAACGTCGAGGCGAAGATCTTCTCGAGCGAGGCGTAGCCGTTCATCTGGTTGATGTTCGGGGTGGAGACCGAGCCGGTCACCAGCTTGGTCACGCCGAGGTTCGCACCCTGCAGGATGAAGAACGTGCCCAGGGTGATCAGGAAGCTCGCGATCCCGGTCTTCATCACCAGATAGCCGTTGAGGAACCCGATGGCCAGTGCGAAGGCCAGCGAGAGAAGCGTCCCGACCCACAGGTTGAGGTTGTACTGGTAGGAGAACATCGAGGCAAACAGCCCGGCCGTGGCGACCATGACACCGGCGGAGAGGTCGAACTCACCGCCGATCATCAACATGCCGACCGCGACGGCGACGATGCCGATGGTGGCGCTCTGGTAGAGGACGGTCGCCAGGGACTCGGCCGACCTGAACGGTGGCGCCACCACGAGGAAGAAGATGCCGATGACGATGGCCGCGACGAGGGCACCGATCTCGGGTCGTGCCAGGGCTCGGCCGAGCAGCCCCACCTGCACCCGGTTCGACGCTTCGGCCGGGGCCGACATCGCGGGCTTCTTTTCAGACGTCTGACTCATGAGAACCTCCGGGGTTCCGATTGGTGCGGGAGGCCGGCCAGCCCCGTCGATCTCTGGGCCGACCGGCCTCCCGCGGGCCGGTTAGCGAGTGCCCTTGGTCGCGAACGGAAGGATGACGTCGATGTTGTCCTTGTCCACGAAGGACGGACCCGTCAGCACCGGGCCGCCACCGCCGATGTCGTTGCCGTTCTTCAGCTTGAGGTACAGCGCGGTCACCGCCTGGTAGCCCTGGACGTAGGGCTGCTGGTCGATCGAGAACTCGATGCTGCCGTCCTTGATGTTCTGGGCCGCGTCGGCGTTGAGGTCGAAGGTGATGAGCTTCGCCTTGCTGCCGGACGCCTCCATGGCCTTGAGCGCGTCCAGCGCGATCGGCGCACCGAGGGTGACGATGTAGTCGATCGTCTTGTCCTGGGACAGCTTCGCCTGCAGCGCCGAGACCACCGCTGAGTCGTCCGCGCCGTTGACCTGGATGTTCTTGGTGTTCGGAGCCTTGCTCTTCACTCCTGCGCAGCGTGCCTCCAGGGCCACCGAACCGGCCGCCTGGATGACGCACAGCGGGTTCTTCCCGCCGGCCTCGGCGATGCGCTCGCCCGCGGACTCACCGGCGAGGTTCTCGTCCGAGCCGAAGTACATCAGCGCGCCGACGTCCAGGTAGTTCTCGATCCCGGAGTTGAACGCCACCACCGGGACCTCCGCGTCGTTCGCGTCCTTGACCGCACCCGCGAGTGCGTCCGGGGTCGCCAGCGTGGTCGCGATGCCATCGACCTTGGAGTCGATGGCGTTCTGGATCAGCGTTGCCTGCTTGGAGGCTTCAGGGTCGTTGGAGTACTTCAGGTCGATGCCGTAGTTCGTGGCGGCCTGTTGTGCTCCGGACTTGATCTTGTCCCAGAAGGTGTCACCCGGAGTCTCGTGGGTGACCATCGCGATGGTGTAGCCGGAGTTGTCACCGGCACCGCCGCCGCTGCCTCCGCTGTCGCTCTCGGTGTCCGTGCGCCCGCCGCCCGCGCAGGCTGACAGGGTGACTGCGAGCACGGCGCCCACGACGATCGGGCCGCCTCGGCGGGCTCTGAAGTGCTTCATGGTCGGTGTTCCTTTCCTAGTGGCCCGTTTTCACAGGGCCGCGTGCGCCTGGCGAAGATGTGCCGGCTCCGCTCGCGGTGGCGAGGGCACTGTGTCGGCGCTCACAGCCTTGCCGAGGCGAAGTTTGCTTGTCAAGGCTTTGTTCTAACATTCTGAGGTTAGAACTTCGCGAGGGCCAGTATTTGTGCGACAGACAGAATGTTAGAACAAAGCCTTGACACGGCTGACGGGCGTCGGTTTGATGGACGACGTCGCAGCTCCGGCCACGACCCGTGCCACGCATCCCCACACCCACTTCGGAGTTCCCATGTCACACCTCTCGCAACTGCGTCTCGGCACCGCGCCGGACTCCTGGGGCGTCTGGTTCCCCAACGACCCCCACCAGGTGACGTGGGACGTCTACCTGGACGAGATCGCAGCCGTTGGCTACGTCTACACCGAGCTCGGGCCGCAGGGATTCATGCCGCAGGACCCCGCCCAGCTCAACGACGAGCTGGCGAGCCGGAACCTGACCGTCTGCGGTGGCACCGTGTTCGCAGGGCTGCACAAGGGCCAGGCGGCCCTGGACCGGGCGATCACCGAGTTCAGCCAGGAGGCCAAGCTGCTGGCCGCGGTCGGCGCGGAGTACCTCGTCCACCTCCCCGAGCAGTACACCGACCAGCACACGGGGGCCGCCACCGAGTCGGGCGACCTCGACCCGGAGCAGTGGAAGAACCTGGTGACCGGGACCGACGAGCTCGCCAAGGTGATCTACGGCGAGTACGGCGTGAAGCTGGTCTTCCATCCGCACGCCGACACCCACGTCGACACCCAGGTCCGCATCGAGCGCTTCCTCGCCGACACCGATCCCGAGCTGGTGAACCTCTGCCTCGACACCGGCCACGTGTCCTACTGCGAGGGCGACAACATCGAGATCATCCAGAAGTTCCCCGAGCGGATCACCTATGTCCACCTCAAGTCCGTGGACCCCGTCGTGCGCGCCCGGGCCCTCGCCGAGAAGATGCCGCTCTCGGAGTCGGTGAAGCTCGGCATCATGTGCGAGCCGCCGTACGGCGAGCCCGACATGCCGCCGCTGCTCGACGAGCTGGGCCGGCTGGACCGCGAGATCTACACCGTGATCGAGCAGGACCTCTACCCGGTCGAGCCGCACATCCCCCTGCCGATCGGCGCGCGCACCGCCGGCTACTACGTCGGCTGCGGCCTCGGTCCCGTCCGCCGCTGGCCCTACTGAGAACCCGAGACACAGGAGCACTGCCATGACACTCAAGGTCGGAGTCATCGGAACCGGCATGATCGGCCGCGACCACATCCGGCGGCTCACCGAGGTCGTCTCGGGGGCCGAGGTGGTCGCCGTGACCGACGCCAACGAGGTGGCCGCCAAGGAGGCGGCTGCCGACCTCCCGGGTGCGACCGTGCACGCGTCCGGTGAGGACCTCATCGCCGACCCGCGGGTCGAGGCCGTGATCGTGTGCTCCTGGGGCCCTACCCACGAGCAGTACGTCGTCGCCTCGGTCGAGGCGGGCAAGCCCGTCTTCTGCGAGAAGCCGCTGGCGACCACGACCGCCGCGTGCCAGCGCATCATGGACGTGGAGGTGGCGAGCGGGGAGCGACTGGTGCAGGTCGGCTTCATGCGCAGGTACGACGCGTCGTACCGCGCCCTGAAGCAGGCCATCGACTCGGGTGCCGTGGGGGCTCCTCTCATCTACTACTCCGGCCATCGCAACCCGTCGGTGCCCGAGCACTACACGAAGGACATGGCGATCGTCGACACCGCCGTGCACGACTTCGACGTGACGCGGTGGCTGCTCGGCGAGGAGCTGACCTCGATCCGCGTCCTCGCGGCCAAGCCGAACAGCCACGGTGGGGACCTCCAGGACCCGCTGCTGATGATCCTGGAGTCGTCCTCCGGCGTGCTGGTCAACGTCGAGACGTCGGTCAACATCCGCTACGGCTACGACATCCGTGGCGAGGTGGTCGGCGAGACCGGCACCGCGGCTCTCGCCGAGACCGGCCAGATCGTCCTGCGCAGGCACAACAGCGTCGGTGTCGCCGTCCCCGAGGACTGGCGCGAGCGCTTCATCTCCGCCTACGACGTGGAGTTCCAGGAGTGGATCAACGAGGTCGTCGCGGGCACCGGGCTGACCGGGCCGAGCGCCTGGGACGGGTACGCCGCGCAGGCCGTCTGCGACGCCGGGGTCCAGTCGCTCTACAGCGGTGACCGGATCGCGATCGAGCTGGTCGCGAAACCCTCCCTCTACTCCTGACCGGACCCACCGCGCGCAAGGAAACGAGACATGACCCAGAACTCACTCGGCGTCGCCGTCATCGGCGTCGGCATGGTCGGCCGTGCGCACGCAGCCGGCTACCGCACCGCCGCCGGCCTCTTCGACATCAACGACCAACCGGCCACCCGCCTCGTCGCGATCGCCGACGCCCACGAGCCCTTCGCGGTCGATGCCGCGAAGCGCTTCGGCTACGAGCGCTCGGAGACGTCGTGGCAGGCCATCGCCGACGCCCCGGACATCGACGTCGTCAGTGTCGCGGTGGCCAACTCGATGCACCGCGAGGTGGTGGAGGCCCTGCTGGCCTCCGGCAAGCACGTGCTCTGCGAGAAGCCGCTCGCGCCCTCCGTCGAGGACGCCAAGGCCATGGTGGCCGCTGCGGAGGCAGCCAGCACGCACGCCGGCGTCGGTTTCACCTTCCGTCGGTCGCCGGGGATCAACGCGATCCGCGAGCAGGTCCTCGGGGGTGCGCTCGGCGACGTGCGCCACTTCAACGGCCACTACTGGTGCGACTACGCGCAGGACCCGAACGGCCCGATCAGCTGGCGCTACCGAGGCGGGCCCGGCAGCGGCGCGCTGGCCGACATCGGCAGCCACATGATCGACCTCGGTGAGTTCGTCTGCGGACCGATGACGAGTGTCAGCGGCGCCGTCTTCGCCACCTTCACGACCGAGCGTCCCGTCCCCACGGGCGTGACCGTGGGTCACGGCGGTGGCGAGGTCAGCGACGAGAGGGAAGCAGTGGACAACGAGGACATCGCCACCTTCACCGCGACCTTCGCCAACGGCTCGGTCGGCACCATCTCGATCTCGCGGGTCGCTCACGGGCTGCCCAACGGGCTGGGCTTCGAGGTGTTCGCCGAGAAGGGCATGGCGGCCTTCGACCTCAACCGTCCCGGCGAGTTCACCTTCGCCGACCAGGGGCCCTCCGGTGTGGTCAACGGCCCTCGCCAGGTGCTGCTCGGCCCGGCCCACCCCTACCTCGAGCGCGGACTGCCGATGGACTTCCCGTCGGTGGGCCACGGGCAGAACGACTTCTTCGCCTGGCAGGCACGTGCGTTCCTCGACCAGGTGGCGGGGCTCGACCGGCTGCCCGCCGTACCCACGATGCAGCACGGGCTCCACAACATGGAGATCCTCGCCGCCGTCACCCAGTCGGCACTCAACGGCGGCGCAGCCGTCTCACTCGCCTGAACTCCACCCGCCACCGGAAGGACCATCCCGATGAAGCTCGGCGCCTACACCGCCTGTCTGCACGACCTGCCCCTCGAGGAGGCGCTGGAGACCCTGCGCGACCTCGGACTCAACAGCGCGGAGATCAACTCCGGTGGGTTCCTCGCGACCCCGCACCTGCCGGTCGAGGCGATCCTCGAGAGCGAGGCGGCGCGCGAGGAGTACCTCGCCACCTTCGCGAAGTACGGCATCACCCTGACCGCGCTGAACTGCAACGGCAACCCGCTGCACCCGGACCCCGAGGTGCGTGCGAAGCACAGCGACGACATCCGTCGGTCCATCAAGCTGGCCGGCCTGCTCGGCATCAAGACCGTGATCACCATGTCGGGGCTGCCCGGCAGCGACCCTGACGCCAAGCGGCCCTCGTGGACGGTCATTCCCTGGGACAGCGTCTACAAGGAGACTCTGGACTACCAGTGGGACGAGGTCGCCGTGCCGTTCTGGAAGGAGATCCAGCTGCTGGCGGCCGAGCACGACGTCAACGTCGCGATCGAGATGCACCCGCACAACCTGGTGTTCAACCCGGCCACCATGAAGCGTCTTGCCGAGCTGACGACGCCCGAGGGCGGGGAGAACCACGTCGGGGCAGAGATGGACCCGAGCCACCTGTTCTGGCAGCACATCGACCCGATCGCCGCGATCGAGGACCTCGGCTCGCTCGTGTTCTTCGCCGCAGCCAAGGACACGCTGATCCACGAGACGGCGGCGGTGAACGGGGTGCTCGACGACAGGTTCGAGTGGATCCCTGCCGAGCAGAACCCGGTGGGTCTCGGTGGCCGCTACACGGTGACGAAGTGGCCCGAGGTCCCCGGCTGGTCCTTCGTGGCCGTGGGTCGGGGTCACGACGTCGACTTCTGGGCACGTTTCCTGACCGCCATCTACAAGGTGGACCCCGGCATGGCCGTCAACATCGAGCACGAGGACGCCACGTTCGGGCAGGTCGAGGGCCTGAGGTTCGCGGCGGACAACCTGCTCGAGGCGGCCGACCGGGCAGGACTCGCCTGAAACGCCTTGGGCTGATAAAGTCAGAATGTAAAGACAAAGCAGAGGAGAGTTCCGTGAGAACGATCGAGCACTGGGTCGCAGGCAAGGCCACCACCGGCATCTCGGACCGGACGGCCCCGGTCTTCAATCCCGCCACGGGGGAGCAGCAGGCCGAGGTCCTGCTGGCCGACGTGAGCGACGTCGAGGCTGCCATCGCGGCTGCCCGGGACGCCTTCGCGGACTGGTCCCAGACCTCGATCAGCAAGCGCACGAAGGTGCTGTTCGCCTTCCGCGAGATCGTCAATGCCCGTGCGTCGGAGATCGCTGCGCTGATCACCGACGAGCACGGCAAGGTGCTCTCCGACGCCCTGGGGGAGGTGCAGCGCGGGCTCGAGGTCGTGGAGTTCGCGTGCGGCATCCCGAGCCTGCTCAAGGGTGACTACTCCGACCAGGTCTCGACCGACGTCGACACCTTCTCGTTCCGCGAGCCGCTCGGGGTGGTCGCCGGCATCACGCCGTTCAACTTCCCGGCGATGGTGCCGATGTGGATGTTCCCGGTCGCGATCGCGTGCGGGAACACCTTCGTGCTCAAGCCCAGCGAGCGGGACCCCTCCGCGTCCATGCTGATCGCCCAGATGTGGCAGGAGGCCGGTCTGCCCGACGGCGTGTTCAACGTGGTGCACGGCGACAAGGTCGCCGTCGACACGATCCTGGACTCCCCCGACGTGGCTGCCGTCTCGTTCGTGGGCTCCACCCCGATCGCCAAGTACATCCACGAGCGGGGTACGGCGAACGGCAAGCGGGTCCAGGCCCTCGGTGGGGCCAAGAACCACGCGATCATCCTCCCGGACGCCGACGTGGAGTTCGCTGCCGACCACCTGGCCGCAGCGGCCTTCGGGTCTGCCGGCGAGCGCTGCATGGCGATCTCGGCGGCCGTCACGGTCGGCGACGTCGCCGACCGTCTCGTCGAGGCGGTCAACCAGCGTGCGCGCGCGGTCAAGGTCGGGAGCGGCCGCGACGGCGACAGCGAGATGGGACCGGTCGTGACCCGCGAGGCACAGCAGCGCATCCTCGGACTGATCGGCTCCGGAGAGGAGCAGGGCGCCCGGATCTCCGTCGACGGCCGCAACCTCAGCGTGCCCGGTTTCGAGGAGGGCTTCTTCGTCGGTCCCACGGTGATCGACGAGGTCTCCACCGAGATGGACGTCTACACCCAGGAGATCTTCGGCCCGGTGCTGTCCGTCGTACGCACCGACACCGTGGACGAGGCGATCGCCCTGGTCAACGCGAACCCCTACGGCAACGGGACAGCCATCTTCACCAACAGCGGCGAGGCGGCTCGACGCTTCCAGCGTGGCGTCCACGTCGGGATGATCGGGATCAACGTGCCGGTGCCGGTGCCGATGGCCTACTACTCCTTCGGCGGCTGGAAGAACTCGCTGTTCGGGGACAAGCACGTGCACGGCCCCGAAGGCGTCAGCTTCTACACGCGGGCCAAGGTCGTCACCGCCCGCTGGCCGCACAGCGAGCACGCCAGCGACGCCAGCTTCCACTTCCCGACGTCGAAGTAGCCCTCCACCCACCGACCGACCCCGGACCACTCGCAGGAGATGACATGTTGATCGCCCTCGACCCGTACATGCTGCGCAGCACTCCGCTGCTCGAGCTCCCCGGCGTCGTGGCCGACCTCGGCTACGAGCACATCGAGCTCTCGCCCCGCGAGGACTTCACGCCGTTCTTCCTGCACCCGCGGGTGGACGACGCGGGGGTCAAGGCCTTCAAGAAGGCTCTCGACGGGGCAGGAGTGCAGGTCGCGGCGCACCTGCCGCTCTACCGCTGGTCGGGTCCCGACGAGGACGAGCGCCAGGCGGCCGTCCGCTACTGGAAGCGCGCCATCCAGATCACGGTCGACCTCGGCTGCCACGTGATGAACTCCGAGTTCAACGGCCGCCCCGAGGCCGCCAGCCTCTCGGAGGGACAGTTCTGGAAGTCGATGGAGGAGCTGCTGCCGGTCTTCGAGCGTGAGGGTGTCGAGCTGCGCCTGGAGCCGCACCCCGACGACTTCGTCGAGGACGGCCTGGTGGCGATCGACATGATCCGCGGGATCAACTCGCCGCTCGTCTCCTTCCTCTACTGCGCGCCGCACACCTTCCACATGGGCGGCAACATGGTCGAGATCATGGAGTACGCCGGGGACCTGATGACCCATCTCCACCTCGCCGACTCCTTCGACCACACCGGCTCCTCGGGGCTGCGCTACATCACCAACCCGCCCGGCAACGCCATCCGGGTGCACCAGCACCTCGACATCGGCCAGGGTGAGGTCCAGTGGGACCTGTTCTTCGAGACCTTGAACAAGCTCGACTTCGGTGACCGCGAGGGCAACGTCATGACCGCGTGCGTGTTCGCGTGGGAGGACCGTGCCCGGGAGTCCAGCCGGTTCATGCGCGAGACCATCGACTCCTACGTGGGGGCATGGTGAGCGCCGACACCGCTGCCCCGGGGGCACTCGAGCTGCTGACGGTCGGACGCGTCGGCGTCGACATCTACCCCCAGCAGGCAGGTCCGCTCAAGGACGTGACCACCTTCGCCAAGTACCTCGGCGGCACCGCCACCAACGTGGCCGTCGGGGCCGCCCGGCTCGGGCGCCGGTCGGCGGTGCTGACCAAGGTCGGCCGGGACCCCTTCGGCGACTTCGTCCGGGAGGCCCTGGCCGGGTTCGGCGTGGATCCGTCGTACGTCGGAACGGCGCCGGACCTGAACACCCCGGTCGTCTTCTGCGAGCTCGACCCGCCCGAGGACCCGGCTCTCTACTTCTACCGGGCGCCGATCGCCCCCGACCTCACCCTCGGCGACGACGACGTCCCGTGGTCGCTGGTCCGCGACGTACCCGTCTTCTGGGTCACCGGCACCGGCGCCAGCGTCGAGCCGTCGCGCACCACCCAGCTGGCGATGCTCAAGCACCGCGGTCGACCGGAGCCGGACACCGAGCGCCACACCGTCCTCGACCTGGACTGGCGGCCGATGTTCTGGCCCTCGGTCGAGGAGGCCAGGGTCGAGTACGACGCCATGCTGGACCACGTCGACGTCGCCGTGGGGAATCGCGCCGAGGTCGAGGTGGCCGTCGGCACGAGTGACCCCCATGAGGCCGCCGAGCGGCTGCTCGCGCGGGGCCTGAAGCTGGCCATGGTCAAGATGGGCGGCGATGGTGTCCTGGTCGCCACCCCCGAGGCCACCCGGGTCGTGACACCGCATCGCGTCGAGGTGGTGTGCGGCCTGGGCGCCGGCGACGCCTTCGGCGCGGCACTGGTCCACGGCCTGTTGTCCGGCTGGGACGCCGTCCGGTGCGCAGAGCACGCGAACGCCGCCGGAGCGATCGTCGCCTCGCAGCTCGCGTGCGCAGATGCCATGCCCACGCTGGAGGAGCTCTCCAGCCTCGTCGCCCGTCAAGGAGATTCATCATGACCGTCGCAGCGGAAGCCCTCACGGGCGAGAGAGGTCCGACGATCTCGGACGCCGACTGGAGCCGGCTCCTGGAGCGGCGCGTCTCCCAGCCGCACGCGATCGCCGAGGCGTACGCCGCCCGGCGCCGGCCCGCGCGGTTCCTGTCCGAGCGGGGCACGATCTTCCTCGTGGCCGCGGACCATCCGGCGCGCGGATCGCTGGCCTCGGGCGGTGACTCGATGGCGATGGCCGACCGGCGTTCGCTCCTGGCCCGGCTGGTGGAGGCGTTGCACCACCCCGACGTCGACGGCGTGCTCGGCACCCCTGACGTGATCGAGGAGCTGCTGCTGCTCGGCGCGCTCGAGGACAAGGTCGTCATCGGCTCGATGAACCGGGGCGGGCTGGACGGCGCGACCTGGACGATGGACGACCGCTTCACCGGCTACGACGCCCAGAGCATCGCGGCCTGTGGCCTGGAGGGCGGCAAGATGCTGCTCCGCATCGACGACACCGACGCCGGCACCGCGACCACGATCGAGGCCTGCGCCAAGGCAGTCAGCGACCTGGCGGAGCGTGGGCTCGTCGCGATGGTCGAGCCGCTGCCCTACGAGCGCGACGCCGACGGGAAGCTCTTCCTGCGCAAGGACGCACCTGCGCTCTCCCGCGCCGTCACCATCGCCTCCGGGCTCGGCACCACGAGTGCCTACACCTGGTTGAAGATGCCGTCGTGCGACGACTACGAGACGGTGTTCGGCTCGACCACGCTGCCGTGCGTCGTACTCGGCGGGGTGCCCAGCTCGGACCCGGCCGCGGACCTGGCCTCCTGGGGCCAGACGCTGTCGCACCCCGCGGTCAGGGGCCTCGTCGTCGGTCGGACGTTGCTCTACCCGCCCGACGGCGACGTCGGGTCGGCAGTGCACGCGGCGGCAGACGTGCTCGAGACGGCCAAGCGGGCAGGCTGAGGTGAGCATCCACCGGCCCTTCGGCGACTCGCCCGCCGTCCACGGCGAGCTGGTGACGCTGACCCCTGACGACGCCGGCTGGGCGTGGACCGGACTGCGGGTCCTGCGCCTCGCGGCGGGTCGTCCGCTGACCCTGTCGACCGGCGGCAGTGAGGTCTTCGTCCTCCCGCTGCGTGGTGCCGCTGAGCGTCACCGTGTCCTCGGAGGCCGACGCCTGGTGCGACCGAGGCGAAGTTCGCCCTCGACGGCCGGGCCAGCGTGTTCAGCGCCGTCACCGACTTCGCCTACGTCGGGCGGGACAGTGTCGTCGTCCTCGAGAGCGACGGGGTCGCGGAGGTGGCGGTGCCGGCCGCGCGGTGCTCGCAGCGGCTGGAGGCTCGCTACGCTCCTGCATCGGCCGTCCCGGTGGACATCCGTGGCGCGGGCCCCGCGAGCCGTCAGGTCAACAACTTCGGAGTGCCCGGGGTCTGGGACCACGCCGAGAAGCTGGTGTGCGTCGAGCTGATCACCCCACCGGGCAACTGGTCCAGCTATCCGCCCCACAAGCACGACGCCTCGGCGCCGTGCGAGGTGGTCAACGAGGAGATCTACTACTACCGGATCGCCGGCCCGGACCAGGTGACCCCCTCGCGCTCCGGCAGCGGTTTCCACCGCACCTACACCGGGCCCGAGCACCAGGCGGCCGGACTGGCCGCCATCGACGAGACCGTGGAGGTGCGGGACCACGACGTGGTCCTCGTCCCGCACGGCTACCACGGCCCGTGCATCGCGGCTCCGGGCTACCCCATGTACTACCTCAACGTGATGGCCGGCCCCGCTGCCGAGCGGGCGATGGCCTTCTGCGACGACCCGGCCCATGCCTGGCTGCGGGACAGCTGGGACGACCAGCCGATCGACCCACGCTGCCCGGTCACCTCGGCCGAGGGGCGCGTGGACGGCCTGGTGCCGTCCTACGACGACGAGACGGAGATCGCACGATGACCGGCACGATTCGACTCACCACGGCCCAGGCGCTGGTGCGCTGGCTCATCGCCCAGCGCTCCGAGCTGCTCGACGGGACCGAGGTGCCGATGTTCCCAGGTGTCTTCGCGATCTTCGGGCACGGCAACGTGCTCGGGCTCGGGACCGCCCTGCACGAGGCCCGCGAGGAGCTCCCCACCTGGCGTGCCCAGAACGAGCAGGGGATGGCGCTGGCCGCCGTCGCCTACGCGCGTGCGACCGACCGCCGGCAGGTGATGGTGGCCACCAGCTCCGTCGGGCCAGGGGCGCTGAACATGGTCACCGCCGCAGGGCTGGCCCACGCCAACCGCCTGCCGGTGCTGCTCCTCCCGGGCGACACGTTCACCTCGCGCGCGGCGGACCCGGTGCTCCAGCAGGTCGAGCACTACGGCGACCCGTCGACCTCGGTGAACGACTCGTTCCGCGCCGTCTCGCGCTACTTCGACCGGATCACCCGCCCCGAGCAGCTTCTCTCGACGCTGCCGCAGGTGGTGCGCGTGCTCACCGACCCCGCTGACTGCGGACCCGTCGTGCTGGCGCTTCCCCAGGATGCCCAGGTCGAGCAGTTCGACTTCCCCGAGGCCATGTTCGCCACCCGGGTGCACCGGATCCCGCGCCAGCGTCCCGACCGTGACGACCTGGCCCAGGCGGTGGCCACGCTCCGCGACGCCGAGCGGCCGCTGCTGGTCCTGGGCGGCGGAGTCCGCTACTCGGGGGCAGCGGCGCAGGCCCTGGCCTTCGCGGAGACGCACGGCGTGCCGGTCGTGGAGACCGTCGCCGGACGGACCCTGGTCCCCCATGACCACCGGCTCTACGGAGGGGCGCTCGGCATCATCGGCGCCACCTCGGCGAACCGGCTGGCCGCCTCGGCCGATGTCGTGCTGGCCGTCGGCACCCGGCTCCAGGACTTCACGACGTCCTCGTGGACCGGTTTCGCCAGTGACGTGCGGCTGCTGACCGTCAACGCGGCACGCTTCGACGCCGTGAAGCACTCGGCCCAGGCCGTGGTCGGCGACGCGCGGGAGACGCTGGACGAGCTCACCTCCGAGCTGTCGGGGTGGGTGGGCGACCCTGCGTGGGCCGATGTCGCGTCCAGTGAGCTGGCCGCGTGGGACGCCCACGTCGACGAGCTTCGTGCGGGGGTCGCTCCGGACGGTGCGCTGACCTACGCCCAGGTCGTGGGCGTGGTCAACGACGCCAGCGGCCCGGAGGACTACGTGCTCACCGCCTCGGGCGGCATGCCGGGCGAGCTGCACGGCGGCTGGCGCACCGGCATGGTCAAGCAGGAGGGGTCGCCGACCTCCGGCGCGACGATGGACCTGGAGTACGGCTTCTCCTGCATGGGCTACGAGGTGGTGGCGCCGTGGGGCGCGGCGATGGCCAGGGCACAGACCCATCCCGGCGGCCTGGTCACCGGACTGTTCGGTGACGGTTCCTACCTGATGCTCAACTCCGAGCTCTACTCCGCGGCGTTCGCCGGGGTCCCGTTCGTGACGGTCCTGTGCGACAACTCCGGTTTCGCGGTGATCCACCGGCTGCAGACCAACCAGGGGGCCGAGGGGTTCAACAACATGCTGGCCGACTCCCGTGGGCCCGGTGCCGACGGCAGCGTGCACGTGGACTTCGCCGCACACGCGCGCGCGCTGGGCTGTCTGGTCGAGGACGTCCCGGCGACGGCGGGGGTCGCGGAGCTGCGGGCGGCCTACGACCGGGCCCGGGCCGCAGCCCGGGAGGCCAGTCGTCCCGCGGTCGTGGTCTGCCGGACCCACTCCTCCACGTGGACCGAGGCCGGGGCCTGGTGGGAGACCGGCGTGCCCGAGTCGCTCAGCGGGCGGGCGTCGTACGACGAGGCCAAGCGGGACCAGCTCAGGTGGCTCTGAGGAAGCGGCCGACCCCGGTCCCTGCGCGCTCGTGAGGACGCAGGCGCCTCACGAGGGTGACGTGGCCCGTCGGGTGAGGTAGCTGTCCAGCAGTGCCGCCAGCTCCTCGGGCGGGGCGTCTGCCGCGAGGGCGCCTCGGACGAGGTCGGCCTGTGACATGGGAGTGAGCCCGTCCACCGGTTGGTCGAGGTCGAGGTTGGTGGGGAACGGGTACCCCTCGGCTGCCGCAGCCACGGCGTTGCGAAGCGCCGGGTCCGGGACACCGGCCGCCTTCCGCTCGAGCAGCACCGGGTAGACGGCGCGGGTCACGAGGTCGCGGTCGACCGACTCCATGGCGCGGCCGAACGCGGAGGAGACCTGGAGCAGGTTGGCGACGCGCTGGATGTCAGCGGAGACGTTGGTGCCGGCGCCGTGGAACAGGGCGGGGTTGAAGAAGGCCGCGTCACCCTTCGAGAGCGCCAGCTGCACGTGGTTCTGCGCGAAGTGGTCGCGGAACTCGGGAAGTCGCCAGGCGAGGTAGCCGGGAAGGAACTGGTGGGAGTAGGGCAGGTACATCGTCGGCCCGCTCTCCACAGGCATGTCGGAGTGGGCGACGGCGCCCTGCAGGGTCAGCACGGGCGAGAGCCGGTGCACGTGCGTCGGGTAGCGCTCGACGACGTCGTTCTCGAGGAACCCGAGGTGGTAGTCACGGTGCGGGTCCTGCGCCTGGCCGCCGGGGCGTACGACGTTGACCTGGGAAGTGACCTGGTAGCCGGGACCGAGCCATGCCCGGGACACCATCGCGATGATGTCGTTGGCGTAGTAGTCGACGAAGGTGCCCGGGTCGCGCACGGCCAGCTTCTCCAGGGCGTTCCAGACGCGGTCGTTGGCACCGGCCCTGGCGAAGTGATCGCCGACGGGGCCACCGTCGGCACGCTCGTCGGCGATGATCGCCTCGAAGGTCTCCGTCGCCCGGTCGACCGGCGCGAGGCCCGGGAAGGCGCCTCGGATCGCCACGACACCGGGGCCGTCGGTGAGCGCGCGCACCAGCTCGGCGGCCACCACCTCGTCGCCGTCCGGCCCGGTGATTTCGTCCCGGAGGCGAGCGGCGTCGTAGACCAGCACGTTGTCCACGACGTCGGCGGCCAGCGGGAAGTCAGCCAGCTGGGTGTGCTGGGCCACGAGCCCGAGGAACTCCTCGAGGTCGCAGTCGGTGGTCCGGAGCCGCGCGGCACCACGGGTCGGGGTGTGGGGAACGGACACGAGATGCCTCCGGCGGTGAAGTGCGGCGGGTGGTGACTGTCACACTAGGAGGGGCCTGGGACGTGAGATCGCACGAGATGCCTCAAGACCGCCTCATCCCGGAAACGGTGTTCGAGTCGAGGGAGGTCGGGTGGGGGCACGGCGCCGGCATCGTCTCGCCGACATCGCGGTGCAGGCGGGACTGAGCCGGGCCACCGTCGATCGTGTGCTGCACGGTCGAGCAGGGGTCCGGCCGGAGACCGTGGCCCAGGTCGACCGGGCCGTCGCAGAGCTGGAGCGCCAGCACGAGCAGGTGCAGCTCTCGACACGGACCCTCATGCTCGACCTGGTGATGCAGGCCCCTGAGCGATTCTCCGGTGCCGCCCGCGAGGCCCTGGAGGTCGAGCTGCGAGCACTCCGTCCCGCGGTGGTGCGCGCACGCTCACGGTTGAGCGAGCACAGCGACCCGGCGGCAGCGGTGGCTCTGCTCGAGGAGATCGGCCGTCGCGGCTCGGACGGAGTGATCCTGAAGGCGCCCGACACCCCTCAGGTCGCCGCTGCCGTGGATCGGCTGGCCTCGGCCGGGATTCCCACTGTCACCTTCGTCACCGACGTCGAGTCACGTCGCAAGGTGGCCTACGTCGGAGTCGACAACCACGCGGCCGGCGCGACCGCGGCGTACCTGATCACCCAGTGGGCGGGTCTGCGCGGCGGAGTGCTGGTCACGGCGAGCCACTCCTCGTTCCGCGGTGAGGAACAGCGGGAGGTCGGGTTGCGGGAGACGCTGGCCGAACTGGCTCCGAGGCGGAGGGTGCATGAGGTGACCGACACCGACGGCCTGGACGACTCGATGCTGGTGGCGGTGCGCGGCGCTCTGGCGCTGCATCCGGGGATCGACGCGGTGTACTCCGTGGGCGGAGGGAACCGAGCCACTCTCGCTGCGTTCGACGAGCTCGGCAAGACCCCGACGGTCTTCGTCGCGCACGACCTGGACGGTGACAACCGGAGCCTCCTGCGCACCCGTCGCATCTCGGCGGTCCTGCACCACGACCTCCGGGCCGACATGCGGCACGCATGTCGAATGCTCCTCCAGGCAGGGGGTGTCGTCCCGGGTCGCCCCGGAACGTTGCCGTCCCAGGTGCAGGTCGTCACGCCGTACAACGAGCCTGCCCGTCTCCTGCGCCACGAGGACCACTAGCGAGACGAGGTCAGCGATCAGAGGTCGTCGAGCCGGACCGGCCGGTGCTCGCGGAAGGAGACCGTGGCGGCCTCCGCGATCAGGGCCGCCGCCACCGCGTCGGCCACCGTGCACGGCGAGGGCCGGGTGCCGGCCACCACCTCGGTGAAGGCGGTGAGCTCGAGGCGGAAGGCGTCGGCGAAGCGGTCCATGAAGAACTGCCACGGTTCCCGGCCCGGAAACGCCACCCCGGCGTCGGCCGAACGCAGCGGGAGCCGCTCGTCCAGCCCGGCGGCGACCGAGTCCTCGCTGCCGAGCAGCTCCAGGCGTACGTCGTGCCCACGACCGTTGGCCCGGGTGTTGGAGACCACCGCGATGGTGCCGCCGCTGAGGGTGAGCACCGAGGTCGCCGTCTCCGCGTCACCGGCCTCGCCGATGTAGCCGATCCCCTGGGTCGACCCCACGGCGTAGACCTCCACCACCTCCTGCCCGGTGGCCCAGCGGATGGAGTCGTAGTCGTGGATCGCGCAGTCGTTGAAGATGCCGCCGGAGCCGAGGATGTAGGCCTCCGGCGGCGGTGCGGGGTCCAGCGTGGTGGACCGGACCGTGTGCACATAGCCCAACCTCCCCGAGAGCAGGTCGTCGCGTGCGGCCACGTAGCCAGGGTCGAAGCGGCGAGGGAAGCCGATCTGCACCGGGACGTCGCTGTCGGCGAGCTCCTCGGCCAGCGCTACGGCGTCCTTGGCGGTCTTCGCCACCGGCTTCTCGCAGAAGGTCGCGATGCCGGCCCGCACGCCGGCGCGGATCAGGTCCGGGTGGGTGTCCGTCGACGAGGCGATGACCAGCCCGTCCACGCCCGCGGCCAGCACGTCCGCCGGCTCGGCAACCGTGGTGGCGCCCACCTCGCGCCCCACGCTGAGGGCCAGCTCCGGCACGGCATCGCTGATCACCAGCTCCTCGATCGCGGGGAGCGTCGCCAGGCTGCGCGCGTGGAAGGCGCCGATGCGGCCAACCCCGATGAGTCCGATTCGCATGTCTACCTCTTCGTTCGGTGGGTGGTCACTCGTGGGCGCCCGGGACCATCTGGTCCCAGTCCATGACGGAGCCGGTCACGACCCCGCTCCGCTCGGAGAGCAGGAAGACCACGAAGTCGGCGATCTCGCCCACCTGTCCGAGCTTGCCCATGGGCAGCGATGCTGCGGCCTTCTCGCGCCAGTCGTCGTCGGCGTCGTGGAACCTGCGCTGGATGGCGTCCTCACCCTCGGTCTCGGTCCAGCCGATGTTGATGCCGTTGATCCGGATCCGGTCCCACCGGTGGGCGAACGCAGCGTTGCGGGTCAGGCCCACGAGGGCTGACTTCGAGGCGACGTACGGCGCGAGGTGGGGCTGTCCGCCGTGGGAGGACATCGTGATGATGTTGACGATCGACCCGCCCTCGCCGCGGGTGACCATGTCCCGGACGGCGGCCTGCATCAGGAAGAAGGGTGCGCGCGCGTTCACCGCCATGTGCTCGTCGAAGAGCTCGGGCGTGGTGTCGAGCAGGGTGCCACGCGTCGTGAGTCCGGCGCTGTTGACCAGGCAGTCGACACGGCCGAAGTGGTCCACCGTCGCGGCGACCGCGGCGCGGCTCTGGGCCACGTCGACGGCGTCGGCGTGCAGGTAGCGGGCGCGGGTACCCGTCGCCTCGAGCCCGGCGACGAAGCTCTCCCCGACATCGCGCCGTCGCCCGGTCACCGCGACCTCGGCACCGTTGCGCGCCGCCGCGGTGGCGATGGCGGCACCCAGTCCCTGGGTCCCCCCACTGACCAGGACGACCTTGCCCTCGAGCAGGCCGTCGGTGAGCTCGGTCATGGTGGCAACTCCTGCGGGGACATGGCTGGCCAGGGCCCTGGCCGGGCGCCGAGCGAAGCTCCCGCCGCACCCGTGACCGCCCAGACCTGAACCGTAAGGGGTCGGCCAAGCTCGGAGTCGGGTAAGGCAACCCCTAGCCCCAACCCGTCTAGACGGGCTCCCCGTCTGGGGGTTCCCCTCCGCGCGTTCCTTCACCAGTATTGGCTGCGGAGGGCAGACCGATGGCTGAGCTTCCGCTCGTTCTCGCGGGACCCGTGCTGCGACGCGTCGACGGTGGCCACGTCTGCGTCTGGATGGCCCTGAGCAAGCCGGGCAACGTCACGGTCACCGTGTTCACCGGACGGGTGAAGTCGACCGGCAACGGCACCGCGGACGCGCCCTCCATCGGCACCCGGAGCCGGGCCACCCGCACGTTCGGGGTGAACCTGCACGTCGCGCTGGTCGATGTCGAGGTCCTCGGGATGCCACCCCTGACCCGGCACTGCTACGACGTGGTCGTCGAGGCTGGTGGCGAGACCAAGGGACTCAGGGCGTTGGGGATGCTGGTCGACGCGACCTCGGGAACACCCCCGGCCCTCGCGCTCGGCTACGCCGACGACCACCTGCCGAGCTTCGTCACGGCGGCGGCCGACATCGACGACCTGCGTCTCGTGCACGCCTCGTGCCGGAAGTCGAACGGGCCGGGTCCGGATGCGCTCGCCTGGCTCGACGACCGCATCGAGGAGGGGCTCTCCAACCTCGACCTGGCGCCGCAGGAGCTGTTCCTGACCGGTGACCAGATCTACGCCGACGACCTCGGTGGGGTGCTGCTGCCGATGCTCCATGAGCTGGCGGAGGACATGGTCGGCACCGAGCAGCTGCCCGTCGGAGGGTCGAACCTGGCTGCGACCTACGAGCGCTTCCCGGCGCTGCGCCGACAGAACGTGGTGCGGGGACTCGGTCGGCTGACGACCACCGACGGTGCCAACCACCTGCTGACCTACGGCGAGTTCGCCGCGATGTACTGCGCTGCCTTCAGCCCGACCGTGTGGCGGCCGATGCGCGACCCGGGCAGCCTGTTCACCCCGGTCCCCGGCGACGCGACGCTGACCAGCCTCACCGACTTCGAGAAGTGCTTCGGCTCCACGGACGAGTGGAAGGAGGCGAAGCTGATCGGCGTCAACGACGAGGCCACCCGCGTCGAGCAGTGGCGCGACGCGGTGCCCAAGGTGGCCAGGGCGATGGCCAACGTCGCGACGTTCATGATCTTCGACGACCACGAGATCACCGACGACTGGAACATCTCCGAGAAGTGGCGACGTCGGGTCGTGAGCGCACCGTTCGGGCGGGCGATCCTGCGCAACGGGCTGATGGCCTATGCCGTGTTCCAGGCCTGGGGCAACGACCCTGACAAGTTCCGGCACGAGGGATCGCCGCCGGAGGACGAGTGGCACCCGAACGAGAAGCTCTTCGCCGCCCTCACCACCCACGTCGAGGCCATCGGGGCACCGGTCGCGGCCACGCTGGACAAGATCGATGCGCTCCTCGGTCTCGACAAGCCGGTCACGAACCCGAAGGTGGAGTTCAGCTATGCCGTCGCCGGGCCGAAGTTCAGGGTGCAGGTCCTCGACACCCGCACCCGACGGACCTACAAGGGTGCCGGCCATGCGCCACCCAGGCTCCTCGGCGGGAATCTCGACGGCCAGCTCCCCAAGGGCCCGTTCACGGACGGGCGCGAGCTGCTCGTCGTCGTCTCGCCCGTGCCCGTCCTGTTCCCGCGGATCTTCGAGTCCCTGCTGCAGCCGATCGCCGCGCTGGCCTTCGACCTCAAGACCCACATGTTCGGACGGGAGGACCTGAGCGACCCCTGCAAGGTCACCGGCCTGGTGGGCAGCGAGCACAAGGACGTCGAGGGTTGGCGGGCCGACGAGGAGCACCATGAACAGCTGCTCCGCCGGCTCGGCACCTACCGGCGCGTCGTGGTGCTCTCCGGGGACGTGCACTTCGCGAGCACGCTCACCCTCGACTTCTGGGGCAAGGACGACGAGACCCTCGACTCGCGCATCGTGCAGTGCACCGCGTCGGCTGCCCGCAACCAGCCGGGTGATGACATGCGGGGACTCCTGCGCAGCCTGCGGATCGGCCAGCAGCTGCTGCGGGGCGTGCCCGCCGAGCGGATCGCGTGGGAGGGCGAGCACGGCGTCGTCCTGCCGGCCGGTGCCTCCATCCGTCCGGGACGACGTGGCCGGCTCCGCCGTACGCCCGCGATGCTCCCGGCCCAGGGCTGGCCGGCCGGCACCACCGTCAGCAAGCCACCCGACTGGCGCTGGCGGCTCGAGGTGGTCCGCGACGAGCGCCCCAGGTCCGCGCTGCCGGCAGGCGCTCCGGAGGTCCCGGTCGTGACCTGGAACGCCGGCGATCGGCTGTCGTCGTACGCCGCGATCGCCGGCGCCCACCAGACCGTCGCGCTCGACCCCAAGGACCCGGTGCGGCTGATGGTCTTCCGCAACAACCTGGGACTGGTCTCCTTCGCCAGGGACGGGGCCGACTTCCGGGTCTCGCACACGCTCCTGTCCAACGCCAACGACGACACCGGTGACGCGTTCACCGAGCACACGGTGGCCTTCGCGCCCACCCCGTTGCCCACGGCCCCGGTCCTGGAGGCGGAGTGATGGCCGAGAAGAAGAAGCGCAACGTCTTCCAGAAGATCGGCGACTTCTTCAAGTCCGTCGTGGAGTGGGTCGAGGAGACCTTCTCCGACCCGGCGATCGCCACGGAGACCCGCGAGGACCTCGGCCTGAACACCGACAACCCCGCCACGCCGGCGGCCGTCGACCCCGCCGTGAAGCAGAAGATCGACGCGTTCCTCGCCAAGGAGGACATCGACGAGATCGCCCTGGCGGCGACGATCGTCGACATCAAGGCGCTGGCCGACACGATCCTGACCTTCGCCGACGCGGTGAAGGCCGACGGGGCCGACGAGTGGGACGTCTTCTGGTTGATCTTCAAGCTCTGGGTCGCCGACTCGCTGCGGGTGCGGAACCCGAGCGCCTACGCGCTGTGCGTGCTGTTCGGGCTGATCCTCGAGGACGACGAGATCCTGCCGCAGCTCGACCCGGCGCCGGTCACCCGACTGCTCAGGGGCGAGGCCGACGAGGCCGACGCCGAGGCGCTGGTCACCCGGCTCTCGGCGGCGGGAGGGACGCTCGTCGTGCTGCTCGACCAGATGGTGAAGCCGGTCGGCGGCACCATCGACGCGATGTACGGCTGGGACCCGGAGCCCGGCTCCGCACCCGACGCATCGGTCGTGGCCTCGCGCGCCCTGAGCGTGGTCTTCCACGTTCCGGGCGCGGAGGCCATCGCCCCGATGCTCACCCTGGTGGCCGTGCCGAAGGTCGACGGCGGTCCGGGGCTGCTGCTCAGCATGGGGGCACGGCTGCGGATCGAGCACGAGACCGAGTCGGCGACCTACACCACCGATCTCGGTGCCGCGGGCGCCTTCTCGGTGTTCTTCCGGTTCTCCTCCGACAACCCCGACTTCACGGTCTTCGGCCCAGGGGTCCCCGGCATCGACATCGGGGTGGCCCCCAAGATCGAGGAGGGCAAGCCGTTCCTGGTCCTCGGCACGAGCGACGCCACCAGGCTGGAGATCGGCGGCTTCTCCTTCGGGGTCGAGCTCGGCGCGGACAAGGCAGGTTTTCGCACCCACGTCCGCAAGGGCAAGCTCGTCATCTCCCTCGGCGACGGCGACGGCTTCTTGTCGAACCTCCCCGGCGGGAAGGTGGAGGTGCCCTTCGAGCTCGGGCTGATCGCCGACACCGGCAACGGGGTCCGGTTCGACGGCGGCACCGGCCTGAAGGTCGACCTGCCCGTCGCAGCGTCCATCTTCGGGGTCTTCGTGGTCCAGTACATCTCGCTCGAGCTCACCCTCAGCGGTGATCCGAAGCTGGAGATCCGGGGCGGCTTCTCCCTCAAGCTCGGACCGTTCCAGGCCTCGGTGGACCAGATGGGCACGGCCCTGGACCTCGCTGCTCTGGCGCGCGACATCGACGACGTGAGTGACCTGGTCTCGTTCCTGCCACCCAAGGGGATCGGCCTGGCTCTCGACGCCGGGCCCGTCAAGGGTGGCGGCTACCTCTTCATCGACCCCGAGAAGGGGGAGTACGCCGGCGCGCTGGAGCTGAAGGTCTTCGCGTTCAGCATCAAGGCGATCGCGCTGATCACCACCAGGCGGCCCGACGGGTCCGAGGGATGGTCGCTGCTGATCTTCGTCTTCGGGCAGTTCCGGTTCCACATCGCGTTCGGCATCTTCTGGACCGGCCTCGGCGGCATGATCGGCCTGCACCACCGGGCCGACCTCGACGCGCTCACCGCGGGGATGAAGACCGGCGCGCTCGACGACGTGCTCTTCCCCGAGAACCCGGTGGCCGACGCACCGAGGATCATCAGCCGCTACAAGCAGCTCTTCCCGATCGAGTCCGACAGCCTGCTGCTGGGACCGATGCTCGAGCTGTCGTTCTCGCAGCCACCGATCGTCTACGTCCGGCTGGGGCTCATCTTCGAGGTCCGCAACGCGCTCGGTGGAGACCGGCCCGCCGAGCTCACCAAGGTCATCCTGCTCGGGCAGCTGCTCGTCCAGCTGCCACCGAGGGACCTCGGTGTCCCGGCCATCGTCAAGCTGCTGGTCGACGTCGTCGGGTTCTACGACAACATCGAGAAGTTCCTGCTGATCCGGGCCCGGCTCCGCGACTCGTTCGTGGGGATCGAGGGCTTCGCCAAGCTGGACCTCACCGGCGAGATGGTGCTGGCGATGCGGTTCGGCGACGAGCCGTCGTTCGTGCTCTCGGCGGGCGGGTTCCACCCCGCGTTCAAGGACGTCCCACGCGGCGTACCCGCGGTCCTGGAGCGGATGGCCGTCTCGTTCGGCATCGGTCCGCTGAAGATCCGCAACGAGAGCTACTTCGCGATCACCAGCAACAGCGTGCAGGGCGGCTGCAAGATCGAGGTCAAGGCCGACATCTCCGTCGCCTCGATCAAGGGTCACCTGTCCTTCGACGCGCTGCTCTACCTGACGCCACGGTTCCGGTTCATCGTCGAGCTGGAGTTCAAGGTCAAGCTGGAGGCCTTCGGCGAGAGCATCGCCTCGGTCACCGTGCGGATGTCCCTGGAGGGACCCGGCGAGTGGCGGGCCAAGGGCTACTTCAGCTTCGGGATCCTGTGGTGGGACTACGAGATCGGCTTCGACGAGAGCTGGGGCAGCGCTCCTGCCATCGAGCCGGACCGGACGAGTGCCGCAGAGCTGCTGCGCCGCGAGATCGGCGACCCGAGCAGGCTGCTGCCCGGACCGCCGGTGGGAGGGAACGCCCTGGTCACCCTGGCCGAGACACCGGCCGGCCAGACCCTGGCGCACCCGCTGGGCCTGGTCACGATCGCGCAGAAGGCGGTGCCGCTCGACGTGCGGATCGACCGGATCGGCACCAGGTTGCTGCACGAGGGCACGCCGACCTTCGCGATCCAGGGCGTGACGATCGGTGGTGACCCCACCACTGCGACCGAGCCCGTGACCGACCACTTCGCCCGCGGCCAGTTCATGGAGCTCACCGAGCAGCAGAAGCTGGAGGGTCGCTCGTTCGAGACGTTCACCAGCGGCGTACGCATCGGGTCGACCGACTACACCGTCGCGACTGCCGGCACCACGGTGAAGGCCGACTACGAGGTGGAGATCCTGGAGCCCGAGCCGGTCCTGAACCTGCACTGGAAGGTGGCCGCGCGGTTCCTGGAGCCGATGGCGAGCGAGGTCGCGATGGCGCTGGCGGGGTACGGCGCCGCCGCGGGCTCGGCGCGCGCGAAGTCCGAGGCCCTGAACGTCGATGTCGGGAGGGCGGTGATCCGTGAGGCGCCGCTGGCCGTCGTGGACTCGGGCTCCCTGGTCGAGTCGCTGAGCGTGATCTCCGGGCCGGTGTCGTCGGAGGCCATCGCCTCGCAGGCGGCCCTCGTGAGCGGAGGCTTCGTGGTCGAGGCGTTCGAGGTGGCGTCGTGACCGACACCGTCTACCGGTTCCTGCCGTGGTCGCGACGCGGCCTCGCCGCCGCCATCCCCGGGGCCGACGACGCGGAGCCGATGCCGGGCCGGGCGACGGTGGACATCGAGGTGCTCGTCGCCGGCGCCGGCCCGGTGCCCACGTCGACGACGCTGAACGGGCCGGGCGACATCATCGGCCTGGACCCGACCGTGATCGTGCGCACCATCCCGCGGGCCAACTCGACCAACGTCGAGCCGAACTATCTCGCAGCGGTCGACTTCGACAACCCGGAGCTGCCCTGGCTGTTCACGCCGACCGGGGTGCCGGCGTCGGGGCACCTGCGGCCGTGGCTGGTGCTGGTCGTCGTGCGGGACCGTCCCGGAGTGCGGGTCGACGTGCCTGCGGGTGCGCTGCTCCCTCAGCTCCACATCGAGTCGGGCGCCTCGAACGAGCTCCCGGACCTGGCCGACTCGTGGGCCTGGGCACACGTGCAGCTCCTGGACGAGGACGCGGGCAGCACCCCCGACGCGGTGGGCCGGGCGCTGGCCGACCGGCCGAACCGCAACGTGTCCCGGGTGGTGTGTCCGCGCCGGCTCGAGCCGGACTCGCGGTGGATCGCCTGCCTGGTCCCGGCCTTCGACGCCGGGGTGGTCCGCGGGTTCGGCGGGACTCCCGATCCGACCGACTCGCTGAAGCCGGCCTGGAGCGCGCCGGGGAAGATCGACCTCCCCGTCTACTTCCACTGGAGCTTCCAGACCGGTCCGCAGGGTGACTTCGAGTCGCTCGCCCGGCGGCTCAAGCCCTACGAGGCCAGTGCACGCATCGGCCGGGTCAAGATGCATGTCGGTGACGCGTCCCCGTTCGTGGACCTTCCCGAGGGTGACCCCGGCCGGTTCCTCGACATGGACGGAGCGTTGCAGGCGCCGGCGATCGCCCGGTCGACGGCGCAGCCGCCTGTCGCCGACGCCGCCCTCGACGACGTACCGCCGGCCCTGCGCACCGGTCTGCAGGACGTCTCCCGGGTGCTGGCCGACGCCGCGGACGGGAAGCTCGACGGGCAGGCCCCCGGAGACGGCGAAGCACTCGGCCCCCCGGTGTACGACGGCGCGCACATCCGGCGTACGTCGGTGGCGGACGGCGATGCCACGTGGTTCCGCGAGGTGAACACCGACCCCCGCAGCCGGGTGGCCGCCGGCCTCGGTGCGGAGGTGATGCGGAAGTACCAGGAAGACGTGATGGAGGCCTGCTGGAACCAGGTCGGCGACGTGATCGCGATCGAGACGGCGCTGTCGCGGGCCCGGCTCAGCCTCGAGGTCGGTCTCCGGTTCAGGGACCGGCACCTGCTGCCGCTTCCCGTGGGCAAGCTGTTCCAGATCGCCGCCCCGCTCGCCGACCGGACCCTGCTCGACGGTCAGACGGTGCCCCGGGCGATCGGGCCGACGTCCTTCCCGGACCGGACGACCGACAGTGCGATGCGGCGCTACACGGCGGCCACGGGTCGTGTCCTGGCCGGAGTCACGCGCAGGGCGGCCCGTGACGGAGTGGTCGTGGCCGTGCGGGCGGCGGGCGAGAGGCTCGTGTCCAGCCTGGCCGCAGGCCGCGCCGACGTCGACGCCACCCGGTTCCCGGTCCTCGCCGTGGACGGGTTGCCCAGCACCATTCCTCCCGCGGGGGACGGAGGGGTGGTCGAGCTGAGCAGGTTCGGGGTCGGGCTCACCATCGACAAGGCGAGCGCCGCCGCCCTGAACAAGGCATCGAAGGAGCTGACCACCGCAGCTGTGCTGCCCGCGAAGGACCTGCTGGTTCCCCGGGCCGACCCGCGCACCGCCGGTCTGCTGACGACCGCGCACCTCAGCGCGGCCCGCGAGGTCTCCGTGCTCCAGCTCGCCGGGGTCGAACGGCCCCTCCTGTCCGACGTGCTCACGTCCTCGTCGTCGGCGGTCATCGACGCGGTGCGGGTGACTCTCGTGGAGCGGCCGGGTGACGTCGGCTTCGTCGTCGAGACCGGCGCCAAGGTGGTGGTCCGGCCACTCGGGTTGCGGGCCGGCGGGCAGCTGGTGGTGCTCACCCCCGGCGACCGGACCAACGTGCTGGTGGCACGCGTCGATCCGCGGCTGAACGGGAGCGTGCACGAGATCGGGGAGCTCGTCGGGCGGCTGCCGACGGGTGCCTTCGAGCCGCTGCGCGTACGGCGCGGGGGCGCGATCGTCGCCCCGCTCGAGCTGCAGCTGCGACCTGGCGCGAGCGTCGGCGACGTCCTCGTCGAGCCGGTCGGCGGGGCCGTGGTCGCCCAGCCGGACCGCGTGGGTACGACGGTGACGATGCCCCCGCTGGTCAAGAGCCAGGCCGTGATCGCGCGCTTCGAGTCGGCGATCAGCGAGGTCACCACGCGCACCGCGCTGGCGGTCGACCCGACGGTGCCCACGCTGGTCTCCTTCGCGATCACGCAGGCCGTGGCGGCGACGATGGAGCGCAGCAACCCGTCCGTCGTACACCCGGCGCGGCTGGGCACCATGCTGACGATCGGCGGGCACGCGATCACCGACGTCATGGTGAACCCGGCCCTCGTGCCGGGGTGGGTCGTGCCGCCACGCTTCGACCGGGTGATGGCCTTCCCGCAGCTCGAGCTGCCGGCGTACACCTACCTGGCCGACTACGACCGCACCCGGTTCTGCCCGGGGGTCGACGAGGTGCCGCCGGAGTCGATCACGCTGCTGGAGACCAACCCGCGGTTCATCGCCGGGTTCATGGGCGGGCTCAACCACGAGACGAACCAGGAGCTGCTCTGGCGCAGCTACCCCACCGACGGACGGGGCACGCCGTGGCGCAAGTTCTGGAAGCGCACGGACAACGGGCCGGACATCTTCGAGATCCACACCTGGGGGAGGCGCAGCGTCGGCGGACGGAACCGCGACGACCTCCCGGCCCAGACCTCCGATCCGCTGGGCAACCTCGTGCTGCTGCTGAGGGGCGACCTGCTGCGTCGCTACCCCAGGACGATGGCGGTGGCTGTGCGCGCGGCGACCCAGCACAAGCCGAGCGCCGACCCGGCAGACCTCAGGACGCCCGTGTTCGCGGGGCAGTTCGACCCCGACGTGTCGTTCTTCGGGTTCCCGCTGGTGAGCGCGGACCTGACCACCGGCGAGGGCTGGTTCTTCGGGCTGATGGAGCCGGTGACCGAGCCCCGGTTCGGTTTCGACGAGACGGTCGGCCGGGAGACCGCGAGCGCGACGAGCTGGAACGACGTCGCCTGGCCCGACCTGGGCGTCGCTGCTGCCGGACACCTCAAGGCGGCGCAGCTCTCCGCCATGGGTCTGAGCCCGTCGGTCGGTCAGGCGGACGGCATCGCGGCGGCACTCTTCCAGCGCCCGTTCAAGCTGCTGGTGCACGCCGACCACCTGGTGAAGGGGGTGTGAGGTGCCGGACCCCGACATCACTGCGAGCCTGGGGGCGATCGCTCGTTCCCGGGTGGAGCTGACCGACCTCGACCGGTCGACCGAGGAGCTGCGGCTGGCCCGGGCCGAGCTCGTCTCGGAACAGGCACGGCTGCTGGAGCAGGGCGCCGCCTCCCGAGCCGAGGCGCTGGCCGCGCGCATCGCGCGCACCGACGCCCGCATCAAGGAGTCGCGCAGCCGCCGCGACGAGCTGCTCGGTGCCATCACCGACATCTCGGACGCGATCGTCAGCGACTTCACGCCGGAGATGCTGATCGCCACCCTGGACGGCCGAACGCCGGTGGCGATGCTGCCGGTGCGCCTCGAGACGCGCTTCGACTCGGCCACCAGGCTCCGCATCCGGGTGTTCCCGGACCAGCTGCACATCGACGGTCACGACCCCGCGCTGACCGCGGCCGAGATCGAGGGATCCCAGTGGTACTGGGGTGAGCGGTGGGCTGCCGGGCTGGACGACAGCGTCGTCGCGTCGGCGGCCTGGCAGGGACTCACCTCGAAGTTCCGGCCGGGTCGCGCGGCGTACGTCGTCAAGGCGATGACCCCGACGAACTCGCCGGCTGACGGCGCACCGGCGTTCCCCGAGGTCCCCTCACGGGAGTCGTCGTGGAGCCGGGCGCCGATGGCGACGGCGCTGCCCGACCGGCTCTGCGTCATCGGGCTGTCCAGGCAGGACGACCGGTGGGTGCAGCGGTTCGCGAAGTGGGGGGAGTTCGTCCCCGACCAGCTTGCCGTGGGCCCGGACCCGCGTCTGCTCGAGCGCGCGGAGGCGGAGGGCGGTCTGCCGGCCGATCCCGGCACCGCGTGGTTGCGCGACCCGGTGAAGGCCGCCGAGCAGGGCGTGCTGATCGAGGTCGACGATCCGGCCATCGCCGGGGGAGTGGAGCGTCTCGTCGTTCTCGGGGTCGACTGGACCCAGACACCCGAGCAGGCAGCGGCGTCGCTCGGCACGCTGCTCGACGCGCAGGCCCACTCCGGCCATCTGGGGTTCGTCGCGCAGGGCACACCGACCAACAACACCTCGCAGAACCGGGCCGGCTTCACCAGCGACAGCGCGGTCGAGGCAGCCGAGCTGGACCCGGCCCGGGAGGTGGTGGCCTCCGACGAGTGGAGCGCGGGACGCCGGCTGGCTGCGGCGCTCGGGATGCCCGCTGCGGCGTTCGACGCGCTCCCGGGTGCCGCGGACCGCGAGCACGCCTGGGCCTCGGCGCTGACCGACGCGCTGTGGCGCAGCACCGCCGGCTACTACCTGAGCGACATGCTGGACCCGGTGGCCGACGACCCCCAGGTCGACGCCAACCTGCGCGAGTTCACCCGGAGCAACGTGTTCGCCGGCGGGCCGCTGCCGACCCTGCGCGTCGGCGCCCAGCCCTACGGCGTGCTTCCCGTCGTCTCCTCGCGGCTCTACGAACCGGGGCCGGGGCAGGCGCCGAACCTGGTGCACCGGGTGGCGACGCTGATGCGTCGGCTGGTCACCCCTGCCATTGCGGACGTGCCGCACCTTCGTCGAGCGGGCGAGGACCAGGACGTCGACGACGTCCTGCTCGCGCTGCTCCAGCGCACGCCGGTCCCGTGGACCTTCCGGTTCCGGCCGATCACGGGCCCCGTCGAGCGCTACTACGCCAGCATCCGCTGGGATCTGGTCAACACCTGGCAACGGTCGTGGACCGCTGCCATGTGGGTGGGGCTCGGCGAGTTCCGGTCGACGCGGCTCAACGAGCTGACCCACGCCAAGGACCACCCGCTGCGGGTGCCGCTGGTCGTCAAGCCGGGCGCGGAGCAGCCGACCGGCTATCTCGAGGAGATGGCCGAGCTGCTCACCGACCCGAACGGCCGGACGGCGCTGAACCTGCGCGAGAACTCCGACGCGCTCCTCGAGGCGCTCACGGCCTGCGCCGCGGTGATGGAGATCGACCGGGCCGGACTGATCACGATCCGGGACACGGTGGGGGTCACGCTCGAGCAGCTGGCGCTGCTTCCCGCCCTGCGCAAGCTCGCCGTGCCGACGCCGAACATGGTGCGTGTCGAGGAGCCCCCGACCGTGGCTGGTCCCGAGCTCGACTTCACCTCGGGTCGACAGCTCGCGGACGCCATCATCCCCCAGGTCGACCGGAGCAGACCGATCGGCCAGGTGGTGACCGGAGCGTTCGCCGACAAGCTCCTCGACATCGGCGCCCTGCTCGGCGCGCCCACGGACCCGCACTACTGGCTCGGGCACCAGGAGGCCGCGCTGCGCACCCTCGCCTCGGCTCCGCCCGACCGGCTGGAGTGGGCCTTCCGGGGCTACCTCGACCTGTTCTCGACCCGGCTCGACTCCTGGTTCACGGGCCTGGCGACCGAGCGGCTCTCCCATCACCGGGACGCTGCCCCCGAGGGCGTGCACATCGGGTGCTGGGGCTTCGTCGAGGACCTGCGTCGTGACGTCGGCGCCGCTGCGGAGAGCCTGGGTTTCGTGCACACGCCGTCGCTGGCGCACGCGGCCAGCACGGCCCTGCTCCGCAACGGCCGGCTGGCCAACCGTGGTGAGGACGGCGCCGTCTTCGACCTGCAGATCACCTCCGACCGGGTGCGCCGCGCGATGTGGCTGCTGGAGGGTGTGGCTCAGGGACAGCGGCTGGCCGCCCTGCTGGGCTATCGCCTCGAGCGCAGGCTCCGTGAGTCCGGCCTGGAGATGATGCGCTACCAGATGCCGATGCGCCGGACGGCACCGTTGCGCGGACCGGAGGTCGCGCCGGACGAGTCGGTCGAGGTGCTGGCCGCCCGGGACGTGGTGGACGGGGTCACCCTGCTGGACCGGTGGCGACAGGACCCCAACGCCGTGCTGGCAGCGATCGCCGAGCAGGCCGGGCTCGCCTCCCTGCCGAGCCCCGACGGAGCGCTGCTCCGCGGGGTGATCAACGACGTCCACGACAGCTACGACGCCGTGAGCGACCTGCTCGTCGCGGAGAGCGTCCACCAGGCCTCGGTCGGCAACCTCGACCGGTCCGGTGCCGCGCTCTCCGCCCACGACCGGCACACACGCGCTCCCGATCTCGACTACATCGGCTCGCCGCGCTCCGGGGACACGGTCGCGCACCGGGTGGCCGTCGTGCTCCAGAACCCGGCCCTTTCCCCCGGCTGGCAGCGCGATGCCCGCGGAGCGGCCGAGCCGCTGCTCGACGCCTACGTCGGCACTCTCCTCGGCAAGCCGGAGGACTGGAAGTTCGGCGCGCTGCTCACCTCCGGCGACGGTACGACGACCGTGCTGACCTCGGTCACCCTCGCCGACCTCGGTCTCGGGCCGCTCTCCGTGGCCCTGGCCAGCCAGCGGGCCGGACAGGACCGGCCGAGCGAGCTCGAGCAGCGCATCGGTCTGGCGTTCGCCGCCCAGGTGCCGGCCGACGCCACGGCCGAGCTGGAGCTGCTCGCCGATCCTCCCGAGTCCTCGGCGACCGGTGGACTGGCACTCCTGGGCATGCTCGGCGACTGGGTGGCGAAGCTGACGGCGTCCTCACCACTGACCGCGGGGGACTTCGTCTCGGGCGCATCGGTCGGCCCCGGCATGACCAGCCCGGGATCGGTCGACGTCGCCGAGCTCGGCGCGCGAGTGGCCACCGTGCGCGACCGGCTCGCGGCTGCCGTCAACGCGGCGCAGTCCGCCACCACCAACCTGCAACGGACCAGGGCGCTCCTGGACGCGGTGCCGTTCGACGGGCCCGACGCCATCCCTCGCGTGCCGGTCAACCATCCCTCCGCAGCGACCGAGCTGACCGCCCAGGCCGCCGAGGTCGGTGCCCGGCTGGACGCCCTCAGGACCGCGGTGACCACGGCGGCGGCGGAGCCCCTGCCCGCGGGGGACGACCAGGTCGCGGCTCGCCACACCGCACTGCTGAAGTCGCTGCTCGGCTCGGCGCAACCGGTGCTGCCGAAGTGGACGCTGGCCGCGCCGGCGTCCGCCACCGCCTCCCTGGGCGACCGGGACGCCCTGCTCGGCGGTGACCCGACCGCGCCCGCGTCGTGGCTGCACCGGCTGGCGCTGGTGCGGCCGGAGCTCGATGCGTTCGCCGGGCTGCTCATGCACGCCGAGGCAGGCGGTTCCGACGTGGCCGCCCAGCTCGGCGTCGTACAGCTGCCGCACCGGCCGGGCGCCCCGTGGCTGGCCCTGCCCTTCGGCGACTCGGGCCCACCACCGCACGGCTCGGTGGGACTGGTGCTGCACTCGTGGCAGCCGGTCAACCTCACCCGGGCGTTCGCCGGGCTGGTCGTCGACGGCTGGACGGAGACGATCCCCGCGGACCAGGAGACGACGGCCGTCTCCTTCCACTACGACGCCCCGGGCGCGCGCGCACCGCAGGCCGTGCTGCTGGCCGTGCATCCCTCCCGGGACCCGGAGAGGTGGACCTTCGAGACGCTTCTCGACACGGTCAACGAGGCGGCGGACCTCGCCCAGCTGCGCACCCTGTCGTCCGCGGAGCTCGCGCCGATGGGGTCGTTCCTGCCGGCGCTGTACCTCCCGGACGACTACACCCACGACGTGCCGTCGGTGTCGCTGCGGGACCTGGTGACCCGCGCCGAGGCGATCGGCCTGAACATCAACGCGGCCGTGCTCGGGAAGGGGTGAGGAGATGGCGGAGATCGACATCCAGCGACTGATGGCCCTGGAGACCGAGCTCAAGTTCCTGCCGACGGTCGTGACCTACTCACGACTCGAACCGGTCAACCTCTCCAGCGGCGACCTGACGCCGGGCCTCGAGGTGCAGATCGCCGACCCGCTGTGGATGCTCGGGCGACAGTGGCAGTTCGAGGAGCTGCGCGGCGAGGACGGCGGGTCGCCGATCCTCGCGGAGGTCTCCGCCGAGCACGGTCCGGTGACCCGGTTCCATCCCGGCTCCCCCGACGGCGACGGGGATGCAGCGGAGAGGTCGTTCGACGTGCCGGGCGCCGAGCTGCCCGTCGAGGTCGCCGTCGAGGCCGAGTCTCCGGCGGTGCTCCCGGAGCGGGTCCGGGCGCAGCTGGGCCTGCACCTGCTGCGGCTGACCCGGGCGGCCGGTCTGCCGAAGACGGTTCTGCCGAAGGTGGAGCAGGCCTACCTGACCGAGTGGGGGTTCAGCGGCGCCACCGACGCCGAGACCGACCCGGTCGGCTCGGCCCGGCGACGGCTGGTGTCCGGACGGGTGCCCGACGGGGCGGCTGCCGCGGCGGACCTGGTCCAGCGGCGCGGCCCGGGCGGCAAGGTGCGCAGTCTCCCGCCGTCGGTGCGGCAGGCGGCCACCACCGACCCGCACCGGGCCAGGTTGCGCGAGGCCCTGACCACGTGGCTGACCTGGGCCGAGGCGTACGTCGCGGCACCCGTCGGCGCCTCCTGGGACCCGCACCGGCTGGAGTACGGCTTCGCCCTGCAGGCCGGCCTGTCCACCGGCGACGTGGTGCTCCGCGCCGACGAGTACGCCGGCGGCACGGTCGACTGGTACTCCTTCGACGCCGCAGCCACGCCCGGGCTGGGGGCACCCGGCTCCCCGGTGGCCCCGACCCCGGTCAAGCAGACCGTGATGCCGACACCGGTGAGGTATCCCGGCATGCCGAGTGACCGCCTGTGGGCCTTCGAGGACGCCCACGTCTACCTCGGTGGGGTGAAGGCGGGATCCACCGACCTGGCCCGGCTGGCGCTGGTGGAGTTCTCGCTGGTCTTCGGCAACGACTGGTTCCTGGTCCCCTTCGACCTGCCCTACGGCAACGTGGCCCGGGTGCACGACCTGCGGGTGGTGGACACCTTCGGCAAGGAGGTCCGGGTCCCGCCCTCGCGCGACGTGGGTCGTCCGGGCTGGACCGTCTTCCAGAACACCCCCGTCGACGACGCGTCGGCGCTGGCGGACCTCTTCGTGCTGCCGGCGACCGTCCGGCACCCACTCGAAGGGCCCCCGCTCGAGGAGGTCGCGCTGTTCCGCGACGAGATGGCCAACCTCGTGTGGGGCGTGGAGCGCATCGTGCAGGGGCCCAGTGGCGAGCCGGTCCGCCGCGGCCTGGTCGAGTCGCGTTCGCTGCGGCAGCAGCTGCCCGGGGACCTCGACGACGCGGCGATCGTCTATCGGCTGATGACGCCCGTGCCGGACCACTGGGTCCCGTTCGTGTCGGTGCCCGTGCCCGGCGTCGCGGTCAGCAGGTTCGCCACCGAGCTCGAACGGCGACCGATGGTCCGGTTCCTGCCCGGGGGTGCGGCCGAGGTCGTCCATCCGCGCGGGGTGATCCTGCGCGCCGACCCGGACGGTGACGTCGCCGAGGACCGGCTCCGCGTCGCCGAGGAGGAGGTGCCGCGCGACGGCATCGTCGTGACCCGTCGCTTCCAGCTCGCGCGCACGCCGGGTGGCGGGACCGTGCTGTGGGTGGGACGGCGCAAGCAGGCCGGCCAGGGCGAGGGCAGCTCCGGACTGAAGTTCGACACCGCGCTGCCCCCCGGCGGGCTGTGAGCGTCGGCTGCTGCCTCACGGCTCGTGAGACCCGTGGCACCGCTACCGGGCGGTGCTCGCCGATGACCGCGCGCGACGTACCAGCGCCGCGGCCCAGGTCGAGGCGCGGACGTGGACCCGCCACACCAGCGCACCGACTGCGAACGACGCGAGCGTCGCCCACACCGGGTGGTCGACCTCGAGGTGGGGGTAGACCTGCCAGTGGGTCAGGTAGACGTAGAGGGAGGAAGCCGCGAGCACGCTGACCAGGGGCAGTACGACGGTCGGGACCCTCAGGCGCGGCGACCAGACCAGGGCGACCACTCCCGCCACCACCAGGCCCTCGCGGACCGGGTCCTCGAAGTAGCCCCAGCACCCGGCAGTGGCGGCGAGCGAGGTGATGACGCGCTGGCGGGTCGACGCGGCGCGTGCCGCCATCCACCCGAGGGCGACGCACCAGAGCACGACGGGCAGGGCGTAGCGCTCGGTCGGCCCCGCCTCGAAACCCACCAGGGCATAGCGGGTCCCGAGTGCGGCCAGGAACACCCATCCGGCCATGGCGAAGGGGTGGCTGCGCTCGAGCCGGTCCACGGCCGGGAGCGAGAACGCGAGGCCTGCCGCGACCAGCGTCCACACGACGACCTCGAGGAACCAGAACTGCCAGCGCACGTCCCAGAGGTCCGAGCCCATCAGGTTGTTCAGCAGCAGCGCGGTGGAGGCGTCGTACATGCCGGTCAGGGCTCCGGTGACCGCGATCCATACGGCCGCGGGCACCGCGACCGCGGCAGCGGCGCGCATCAGGCTGCGTCGGCGCTGGCTGCGCGCGACGCCGGAGAGCTGGAACCGGGCGAGGTTGAAGCCGACGACGGCCAGCAGGACGTGCGCGCCGCCCAGGACGCTGAGCACGTTGGCGTGGCTGGCGACGATGAGCACGATCGCCAGGGCGCGCAGCAGCACCGACGTCTCGACCGGTGCCCAGAGCCGGCGACCGGGTCTGGTGGGTGCCGCGCCCGCCGCGAGCCGGCGTGCGGACAGCTGCGCCCAGTCGTCGGGCAGCTCCCCGAGCAGCTGGCCCAGGCGGACCGAGGCCTCGACGTAGGAGAGCGAGTCCCCGCGCAGCGTGACGAAGCTGTCGTCCTCGGTCGCGTCGGGTCTGCCGAGGATGTGGGCGTAGAGGTCACGCACCTTCCCCGCCGTGACCGGGCCGCCGGTGTCGACCCGGTTGCTGCGGGCCGCTGCTCCGGCCTGTCGCAGGAGGGCGGCGTAGTCGGGCTTGCCCCGGGTGGTGAGCGGCAGCTGCGCCAGGACGTGTACGTCGACACTGTGGTCGGGCAGGCCGAACCGCCGGCCGAGCCGACGAGCAGGCGCCAGGTCACCGGGTCGGCTGACGAAGAGCTGGAGCCGCCCGTCGTACTCGACGGCCCTGGCGGCCCAGCCGTCCTGCGCGGCGAGACGTTCGACGCGGTCCAGGTCGACCCGGATCCCGTAGGGCTTGGCGAACCGGCTGGTGCGGCCGACGAGCTCGAACAGGCCGTCCTCGGCCTGACGGGCGAGGTCACCGGTGCGCAGCTCGTGCACGGTCCGACCCAGCGCCAGGTCCTCGGGTCTCCGGGCGTAGCCGAGCATCACGTTGTCGCCGGTGTAGACGAGCTCGCCGACGTCCTGGTCACCGTCGATCCGGAAGCCGCCGCCCGGGATCGGAATGCCGATGCTCTCGGGTCGCTCCTCCGCGAGATGGGGTGGCAGGTAGGCCATCCGCGCGGTGGCCTCGGTCTGGCCGTACATCACGAACAGGTCGAAGCCGCGGTCGCGCCCGAGCCGGGCGTAGCGACGGACCGTGGCGGGGTCCAGCCGTCCGCCCGCCTGCGTGATCGTTCTCAGCGACGGCAGCTCACGGTCGCCGAAACCGGAGGAGTCGAGCAGGTCGAAGACATGTGGGACAGCCGCGAAGGAGGTGGCGCCGGCCCGCGCGAACTCCTCCCAGAAGTCCTCGTCGATCACCGACGCCTCGGTCAGCAGGAGGCTGGCACCGGCCAGCAGGTGGCTGTTGACCACCGAGAGGCCGTAGCAGTAGTGCATCGGCAGGGTGGTCGCAGCCCGGTCGTGCGAGGTGAGGCCCAGGTAGGTCGAGATGCTCTCGGCGTTGCTCCTCAGGTTGTGCCGGGAGAGGCGGACCAGCTTCGGCGACCCGGTGGAGCCCGAGGTGCTCAGGAGCACGGCGAGGTCCGGGTGCAGCTCGGGTCCCGGGTGGTCGAGGAGGTCGAGGTGCGAGCCACGGGCCACCACCTGGGGGCGGTACGACGCGACCAGGTCCTCACGCGGGCAGTCCTCGCCGACGAGCAGGACCGGGTGCCGGCCCTGGAGCGCCGCCAGGTAGGTGACCACCGTCTCGACGTCGTTGCGGCACTCGAGCAGGACCAGGCGGCGGGTTGCGCCGAGCACGGCGGCTCGTGCGTCGACCAGCCGGGACAGCTCGGCGTAGGTCAGGCAGGTGTCCCCCGAGAGGACGGCAGGAGCATCGCCGAACCCGGCCAGTGAGCCCAGCGGGCCGGCGTCGCCGGTGGTCGGGGAGTGCGGGGTGGAGAACAGGGTGCTCACGAGAAGACTCCCGAGACGCCGGTGACCGCCACGCCCACCTGGTCGCCGACCGACGGCACGTGGGCAGGGTCGACGCGCACCAGCAGTGCGGTGCCGTCGGCCATCGAGAGCTGCACCGACGCATGCGGCCCGTAGAACACGACCTCGACCACCAGAGCGGTCACCGGCCCGGGCACCCGGTCCAGACGCAGCTGCTCGGGCCGCACCAGCACGGTGACCTTGGTCCCGTCCGCGCCCGCTGGCCGGTGCGGCAACGCAACCGTCCCCAGCGCGCAGACGGCCGTGTCACCTCGCAGCTCGCCGGGCAGCAGGTTGGCGTCACCGACGAAGCGGCCGACACGCTGGTCCACCGGTGCGCCGTACAGCTGCGCGGGGCTGTCGACCTGGCGGATGACCCCGTCGTCCATCACCGCCACGCGGTCGGCGAGCGAGAGTGCCTCGCCCTGGTCGTGGGTGACGAGCACCGCGGTCGAGCCGGCGTTGCGCAGCACGGCGGTGACCTCGCGTCCGGCGCTGAGACGCAGCGCGGCGTCGAGGGAGGAGAACGGCTCGTCGAGGAGGACGACCCGCGGGCCGGGCGCGAGGGCGCGGGCGAGCGCCACCCGCTGCTGCTGTCCGCCCGAGAGCTCGCGCGGGTAGGAGCCGGCCACGTTGTCGGGAAGCTCGGCGAGCCTGAGCATCTCGGCCAGGCGTCGGGTGGTGCGGTGGCGACGGGACAGTCCGAACAGGATGTTGTCGCGCACGTCGAGGTGCGGGAAGAGGGCCCCTTCCTGCGGCACGTAGCCGACCTGGCGCCGCCAGGCGGGAACGGAGCTCCGCGCGTCGGCGACGGTCGCTCCGTCCAGGGCGACCACCCCGGCGTCGGGCTCGAGGAAGCCGGCCATCAGGCGCAGCAGCGTGGTCTTGCCGCAGCCGGAGGGGCCGAGGACCGCGAGGATCTCGGCCTCGTCCACCTCGAGGTCGACCTCCTGGAGGACCACCCGTGACCCGAAGGACTTGCGCAGCCCCTTGACGCTCACCCGGCTCATGCGAGTGCCCCTTCCCGGGTGTGGCTGCTGAGCAGCCAGGTCGCGGGCACGGAGATCAGCACCAGGAGCAGCGCGTACGGCGCCGCGGCGCCGTAGGCCAGGGAGGAGCTGCTTGACCAGAACTGGGTGGCGAGCGTGGACGTGCCGATGGGTGCCATCAGCAGGGTGGCGGTCAGCTCGGTGGAGACCGCGAGGAAGACCAGTGCGGCTCCGGCCCCGAGCCCGTTGCGGACCAGCGGCAGGGTCACTCGCACCAGGACACCGACCGGGCGCTGGCCGAGGCTCCGGGCGACGTCCTCGAGCACCGGCTGGGCGTGCTCCAGGCTGCTGCGGATGCTGACCACGGCACGCGGCAGGAACAGGATCGCGTAGGCCAGGAGCAGCAGCGGCAGCGTCTGGTAGAGCGGCCGCACCGAGCGGATGGACACCGCCACCAGGGCGAGCGCGACGACGATCCCCGGCAGCGCATGGGCGGTGAAGGTCGCTCGCTCGATGACGTTGGCCAGCCGCCCGCGGTGCCGTACGGCGAGCCACACCACCGGCAGCGCCAGCGCCGTGGTGACCGCGGCCGCGGCGAGTCCGAGCGCGGCCGTGGTGAACGCTGCCGAGACGAGCTCGCCGACAGGGAAGGCCGTGGAGGAACCGACGATCAGCCATCGGGCCAGACTGCTCAGCGGCACTCCGAGGGAGAGGACCACCAGGGTCGTCACGGCGGCCAGGGCGACGGGCCGGGACGCACCGAGCCGGACCCGGTTGAGGGTGCGCGCGCTGCCGGCGCCGACTCGCCAGAGCGCGGCCTCGCCCCGCAGCGACAGCTCGCCCAGCAGCAGCAGCAGGCACAGCAGCACCAGGACACTGGCCAGCACGTTGGCCGGTGCACCGTTGAAGGCTGAGCGGTAGTGGTCGTAGATGGCGGTCGTGAAGGTCGGGAAGCGCAGCATCTGGAGCGCGCCGAACTCGGCGAGCACGTGCAGCCCGACGAGGAGGGCTCCGCCCAGCACGCCCGGGCGGATGCCTCGCAGGACCACGCGGAGGAAGGTCGTCCGCCGGTCCAGGCCCAGGGAGTGGGCCACCTCCTCCAGTGCGGGGTCGAGGGTGCGCATCGCGACCACGGTCGGCAGGTAGACGAGCGGGGCGTAGGACAGGGAGACCACGAGCACCGCGCCGGCGTACCCCTGGACGGCGTGGGTGAGCGAGACCCAGCCATAGCTGTTGACGAAGGCCGGGAGGGCGAGCGGTGCCACGAACAGCACGTGCCAGACGCGTCGCAGTGGCAGGTCCGACCGCTCGACCAGCCAGGCGCAGCCCACTCCGATCAGGGTGCTCACGGCCATCACGCCGACCAGGAGCGCCAGCGTGTTCCGCAGCAGCTCCCCGACCCTGGGCCGGGCGATCAGCGCCCAGGTCTCGACCGGTCCGAGCGTCCAGGTGTACCAGGCGACGTACCCCAGGGGGAGGAGGACCAGGGCAGCCACCAGCGCGGCTGCGGCGACGAGCGGCGCCGGCGCACGCTCGCTGGACCTGCGCAGCCGTGGGGCCGCCACCTTCGCGCTCAGAGGAACCCGGCCTCCTGCATCAGCTCCACGACCTTGGGTCCGTTGAGGTCCGAGACGTCCACGTCAGGCGGCTCGAGCTCGGCGAGCGGCTTCACGTCGCGTCCGAGGTCGACGTCGGGGTTGAGGGGGTACTCCAGGGCATAGCTGTCCGCGATGACCTGCTGACCCTTGGCGCTGACGAGGTAGGCGACGAACTCCTGGGCGTCCTTGGCGTCGTCGCTGGACGCGAGCACGCCGGCGCCGGAGACGCTGATGAACGCACCGGGGTCCTTCTGGCCGAAGAAGTGGAGCTGCGAGGAGTCGCTGTTCTCGCCGGACTCCTCCTGGTCGCGGTACCAGTAGTAGTGGTAGATGACGCCTGCCGGCTTCTCCCCGGAGTTCACCGACTCCAGGACGACGTTGTTGCCGTCGTACACGGTGCCGTTGGTCTTCAGCCCAGCCAGCCACTCCCTGGTGGCCGGCTCACCCTGGGTGGCCAGCACGGCGCTGACGATCGCCTGGAAGTCGGCGCCGGTGGGGGAGAAGGAGATCCGGTCCTTCCAGGCCGGTTCCGCCAGGTCCATGATCGAGGCGGGCAGCTGCTCGGGGCGCACCTGCCCGGTGTTGTAGACGAGCACGGTGGAGCGGGCCGCGAAGCCGGTCCACTGCCCGTCGTCGGGACGGAACTGCGCCGGGATCTGGTCCAGCGTCGTCTGGTCCAGCTCAGCGAGCAGGTCCTTGCCGTCCACCAGGGTCATGGCCGGGGAGTTCTCGGTGAGGAACACGTCAGCGGGCGAGGAGCGGCCCTCGGTCGCGAGCTGGTTGCCCAGCTCGAGGTCCGAGCCGTTGCGCAGCTGCACCTCGATGCCGGTCTCCTTCTCGAACGCCTTGGCCACGGCGTCGATCAGCTCCTCGTGCTGCGCGTTGTAGACGACCAGGCTCGGGCTGTCGTTGCTGTCGGCACCGCACGCGACCAGGAGCGGGAGGGCGAGGCCGGCGGCGAGCGACGCGCTCCACCGGCGTCGGGACGTGAGCATCTGGGAGACCATCCTTCGGTTAGGGATGCCTAACCTTAGATCACCCTGGGCAGGTAGCAACACCTGCCACCGGATCAGCGCGGGCGAAGGGCGGGTTCCCGCGCGCGACCGCCCCCGACGCCCTCTCGCCCGAGATCAGGGATTCGCTGCGTGTCGGCCGTTCAGCGCTGCTTCCTGGTCAGCGTGAGGGCGTGGACGCAGGTCAGCGCCGCCTTGGTGTCGACCATGCCGAGCCCGGAGTGGATGTCGAACCCGGGGGTCATCATGTCGACCGCGGTCGAGGCCAGGCACTGCTTCACCTGGGCCGGGGTTGCGTTGGGGTTCGCCTGGAGCATCAGGGCGGTGACGCCGGACACGTGCGGCGAGGCCATCGACGTGCCGGAGATGCAGAAGTACCCCGGCTGCTGGATCTCCGCACACTCGGTCAGGGGAGCGAGCACCGAGGGAGACAGCGCGGCCATGATCGTGTCGCCCGGGGCCACGACATCGACCTGCGGACCGGTGCCGTCGGCGGCGCCACGGCTGGAGAAGTCCACCATCTCCTGTCCCTCCTCGCACCGGGAGGAGTCCTCGGACTTGCAGGCTGCGCCCACGAGGACGGCACCGTTCGCGGCATCGTGGTAGCCGCCGATCGTGCCCGGTTCGGGGCCGTCGTTGCCGGCCGAGAACACCACGTGCACGCCGGCGTCCACGACCGACCTGATCATCTTCGACATCGCGTCGAAGTCCGTCGGCTCACCGCAGTCGAGCCCGAGGCAGTTCGGCTCGGTCGGGAGCAGGCCCCAGGAGTTCTGCGTGATGTCGATGCCGTACTCGACACGGTGCCGGATGGTCCAGTCGAAGGCAGCCAGGGCGGCCTCCTCCCAGTCGATGTCGTCGACGATGCCGAAACCGGGCGTCGCCACCCGCATCGAGATCAGGGAGACACCCGGCGCCACGCCAGCGAGGTCCGGGCCCCCCTGCGACTCGGAGAGGCTGCCGTCGCCGCCGACGGTGCTCGCGACGTGCGTGCCGTGGCCGATCTCGTCCTGCAGCGCCAGCGTGCCGGTCGACTCGGCGTACGCATCCCACTGTGCGGCGGTGAAGCCGGCCTGCTGGGCGGCCTCGGCGTAGGAGAAGTTGAGGCCCTTGACCACCCGGTCACCGAAGTCGGGGTGGCCGGCGAAGATGCCGGAGTCGAGCACGGCCACGGTCACGCCCTCACCCGTCACCCCGGGGCGGGTCGCGGTGACCCGCTTGCCGCGCTTCCGGGTGGTGTACGTCGCGGGCTGGTCCACTCCGAGCGCGTTGATCTGCTCCTTGGAGGCATAGAGGTGGGACGCCAGCCTGCGCTGCGGCTCCACGGCGACGACGCCCGGCAGGGTTCTGATCCGGTCGACGACCGCCAGCCTCGCCGTCACGGCCACCGCCCCGATCGTCGGCAGCTCGATCGCGCGCTCGACACCGAGGGTCCGCAGTGCGCCGAGCGTGCCGGCCGGGATCACGCCGCCCCCGAAGGCCACGACGACCTTGCCGTGCCCGGCCGCGTCCGTCGGCACCGACGTCTCTGGAACAGGTGGGGGCTCGGGACTCGCCGCTGCGGAACCCGGCGCGACCAGCGCGCCGGTCGCGGCAGTGATGACAGCAACGAACGCCGCCAGGCGTCGAGTGGCTCCGAGCATGATGGCCAACCTCCGGGATCGAGTCGTCGTCGGTCCAACGAGAGGCGTGCCCGGTGGTTATGGTGCGCCCACGATCACAGCTGATGAGTCGTCGTCCGGGACCCGCACGAGATGGCCGACTGTTGTCATCCGCGTTCCTCAGGGCGAGGATTTCAGGGTGAGTGCGCTGGGGCCCGTCAGGGTCGGCGACGTCGACCTCGAGACCGAGGTGATCGGCGAGGGCGAGCCGGTCGTCCTCGTCCAGACCGCCCTCACCGCGGATGAGCTGCGTCCGTTGGGCGAGCAGGTGGTCCGCAGCGGCGGCTACCAGGTGATCCACTACCACCGACGCGGGTACGCCGGCAGCGGGCCGCTGCTCCGCCCGGGCTCGGTCGTCGCCGACGCAGCGGACTGCAGTGCGCTGCTCGACGCCCTCGAGGTCGGGCCTGCCCACGTGGTCGGCGTGAGCTACAGCGGGGCCGTCGCCCTGACGCTTGCCTCCAGAGATCCGGACGCGGTGCGCACGTTGACGGTGATGGAACCACCCCCGCTGGGCGTGCCCAGCTCCCCGGAGTTCATCGCCACGAACACCCGCCTCTCAGAGACGTTCGCCGCGCACGGGGCCGACGTCGCGCTGGACGATTTCCTCACGATGCTTGCCGGGCCGGACTGGCGCCGTGAGTCGGAGCGGGACCTGCCGGGCTCCGTCGCGGCGATGGAGCGGGACGCCAAGACGTTCTTCGAGGCCGACCTGCCGGCGCTGCTCTCCTGGGAGTTCGGCACCGAGGACGCGGCGAGGGTCACCTGTCCGGTGCTGTACGTCGGTGGCAGCGACAGCGGTCCGTGGTTTGCGGAGGTCCGCGCCCGCATCCTGCACCTGCTGCCGCAGGCCGAGAACTCCACGGTCCAGGGAGCCGGCCATCTGCTCGCCCTGACCCACCCCCGCGAGACGGCCGAACTCGTGCTGCGCTTCTTGCGTCGCCATCCACGGGCGTGAGTCGACGCCATCAAGGAACCCCGGCTCTCGCGCTAGGCAGGTTCTTGCGCGGTGAGGAACGCCAGCACCGCGAGCACGCGGCGGTGGGACAGTCCGTCGTCCATCAGGTCGAGCTTCTGGAACACCGCGCGCATGTGGCTCTCCGCGGTGCGTTCCGCGCAGCCCAGCTCGTCAGCGATCCGCGCGTTGGTCTGGCCCTCGGCTGCGAGCGCCAGGACCTGACGCTCGCGGGCACTGAGCGCATCGAGCCGCGAGGCGCGGACCGAGTCGCCGACCAGTGCACGCACCACGGCCGGGTCGACCGCGGCGCCACCGGCAGCGACCGACTCCAGAGCAGCAAGGAACTCATCGAGCGCCAACACCCGGTCCTTGAGGAGGTAGCCGAAGCCCGGTTGTCCCAACAGGTGCGTGCAGTGCCTGAGCTCGACGTGCTGGGAGAGCAGCACGATCCTGAGCTCGGGGTCCTCGAGGCGAAGCGCCGAAGCCGCCTGGGCGCCGTCTCCGCCAGCACGTGCGGGCATCCTGATGTCGGCGACCACCAGATCAGGGCGTGCGCGCCGGACCTCGGCCACGAGCTCGTCGGCATTCGGCACGGCGCGCACCTGGTGTCCGGCCTCGCGCAGAATGCGCTCGAGGCCCTCGCGGAAGAGCACGCCGTCCTCGGCCACCAGCACATCCATCACAGCACCTCCATCACAGCAGGGCCTCCACGAGCGTCCCGCCCCCGGGCGGGCTGACCAGGTTCAGGCTTCCGCCGAGCGAGGCCACCCTGTCCCGGAGTGCTGTGAGCCCGCTGCTCGGGTCGACGCCGCCGATGCCGTTGTCCTGGACCCGGATCACCGCGCGCCCGTCCCGCCGTGCGATCTCGACTGAGATCGCGGTGGCATGGGCATGCTTGAGCGTGTTCGCAACTGCCTCGGCGGCGACGAAGTACGCGGTCTGCGCGACTGTCTCGTCGAACCCCTCCCCGTCGAGCGCCGGGTCGACGCTGAGGGTGAGCGGTATCGGTGTGGAGTCGCGCAGTGCGTCCAGGGCGGGTCCGAGACCGTCGTCGAGGCGGGCCGGCCGGATGCCCTGGGAGATGCGGCGGAGCTCGGCGACCGTCTCCGAGAGCTGACTGATCGCCACCTCGACATCGGCGTGCTCGGATGATCCGCTGGACAAGCCTGCTTGTGCGGAGCGCAGTCGAATGCCGATCGCGAGCAGTGCTTGCTGCGCGCCGTCGTGCAGGTCGCGCTCGAGCCGCCGTCTCTCGGTCGAGGCTGCTATCTCCAGGCGTTCCCGGCTGGCCTCCACCTCTGCCAGGGCTGAGCGGAGGCCGGCGCGCAGGCGCGCGCTCTCGAACGCGCTCCAGCAGGTGCGGGCTGCCTCCTGTGCGAGCCGTCGCTGGCGGGCACTGGGCCGCGTCAGCTCCACCACCCCGATCTCGGTCTCTCCCGCGCGCAGCGCCACGTCGACGCGCATCTCGATCGGCGTGCCCGAGGGGTCGACCAGGCGTCCGCTCCCCGGCATCGCGAGGCCCACGCGCAGGCCGGGATCGCGAAGCAGGCGACGAAGCACGTCCTGCACCTCCTCAGGCTCTCGGTTCCCTTGGTGCACATCGGCGGCGAAGTCGCGAACAGCGCCGAGAAGCACCGTGCGCTCACGGTCGAACACGGCTGCGCTCCAGCGGTGGGACCAGCGATACGCCGGCATCAGGACCAACGCGGTCGCGAAAGCGGCGGCGCCGGTTTCGAGGCCGGTGGCGTCTCGGACCACACCTTGGACGAGCACCACTGTCGCCGCCCACATCAGTGCGGCGACCGAGAGGGTGACCACCACTGCCACGGTGTCGCCGAGCAGCCGGTCGATGTCCAACAGGTCGTGGCGGACCACTGCGATCGCCACCGCAGCCGGCACCAGGACGTGCACAGCCACCAGGAACGCGGCGTAACCGACCTCGGCCGGAACCAGGTCCGGGACGGCCAACCAGCTCGCCGCCATCAGCACGAGGACACAACCGGTGGCCAGCAGCAGCCACCTCGCCTGTCGGCTCTCGTCGGCGCCGCCTCGTCTGACCCGGCGCACGAGGTCGGCTGTCGCCAGGGCCAACGCTGCGACCAACGCCGTCAGGCCCACGACGACCACCGGCACTCGCCAGCCCGCGAAGTCGCCGTCGGTGCGGGTGCCCCAGTTGCCGATGAGGATCAGCAGGGTCGCGATGGCGCCGACGACCAGCGTCCGGACCGCCGTACGACGACGCAGCGACTCCGCCGGGAAGCACAGCAGCAGCAGCAGGAACCCGACGAGCTGCAACGGCCAGATCGCCTGCACCAAGGGGCCGGCGACCTCGGCGCCGGGCCATGGGTCCGACGAGGTGCTCGAGGCACCCCAGTCCTCAACGGCAGGCACCACGACGGCGAATGCCGAGATCGTCGCCAGAGCCGGCGGCACCGGGCTCGTGCGGACCCGTCGCGCGATCAGCCAGGCAAGCACCAGACCCACTCCGGCCACGGCGACCTCCGCCCCTGCCCGGGCCACCTCGGCGCCTGCTGGCAGGGCGGCGACGACGAGCACACCGCTGCCGGTGAGGTAGAGAGCCGTCAACACCGCCAGGGTCAGGTTGGTGGGCCGCGGGTGCACGAGTCACAGTGTGACCGTTCAGCGACCCGCTCGCCTACGTGCTGGCCCGTACGGATGATCCGGCCGCGCGACAAGGGACCACCCGGATGCCCCTCCGTCTCCGCCCGAGCAGACTTCCATGCATCCGCCCCTCCCACTCCCAAGGAAGGCGAAGCCACCATGGTCGTCATCGCCGCGCTCGCCGCATTCCCGCTCGGATTCCTCCTTCGGAATCGACTGGCCGCGTTCCTCGCCTTCGGGCTCGCGTTCGCCCACGTGTTCACTTTTCAGACCGCCCAGCTCGTCCTGGAGGCGACCCGCGGCTCGCGCGAGGCCTTCGGTGACCTCTCCGACCCTGATTGGCACTGGTTCGGTGACACCATCGGCTACTTCGTCTTCACCACCGCGATCTACGCCGTGGGCCTGGCGCTGGTCGACCGCCGGCCACGCCGTGCGCAACCGCCGCGCTCGTCAGCTGGAAGAAGTCAGCCTCGGCTGAACAACCCTGGGATTCTCGATGTCATTGACGGTGAAGTACTCGCCCTCGTGACTGACCGGTGCCCCCGACCAGGCGGCGGTGAGGATCGCCAGGGACTCGTCCAGCATCTGCGCTCGTCGCCGATCGTCGGTCTCCTCCCCCGTGGAACTCAGTTCGCGACCGAAACGGTCATCCCCCAAGCCGACACCCAGGACCAGGCGGCCGCCACTGAGCCGATCGAGGGTCACGCTCTCCCGAGCGACCTTCACCGGCCGGCGCCGGGCAAGCGGAGTGACCATCGGTCCGATCCTGACGGACTCCGTGGCAACGGCGATGGCGCTCAGCGAGATCCATGGATCGGCGACGGACCGCACCGGCGCCTGCCAGTTGATGTGGTCCCAGACGAACACTCCGTGCCAGCCGGCGGCTTCGGCATCGGCGGCCAGCCGCGCGACCTGCAGGGGATCAGCCAGCTCGTCGAACAGGGGCAGCCACAGGCCGGACTTCACGCGGTGTGCTCGATCAGCGCGTCGACCACCGCGTCCCAGGTGTGGGGTGGTGGCAGCTGGTGCCCCACGTCCTCCAGTGCCATGAAGGTCGCATTCGGGATAGCGGCCGCCAGTGCCTCGCCGTGGGCGCATGGGAACAGCGGATCGGCCGTACCGTGGAGCACGAGGGTGGGGAGTCCATCGAGCTGCGCCAGTCCGCCGCGCGGGAGGAACGCCCGCCTCCAGCAGGAAGTGGTTGGTCAGGCTCGCGGCTATGTCGTTGCTGCGGTCGACGACCCGTGCCGCGACGCTCCGCAGCCGCCTCTCATCGAAGGTCCCCGGACCTGCGTAGGGGCGTTCCCCCTCGACGATGTAGTCGATGACCGCCTCCCGATCGTTCCACTCGGGATCAGGGCTCACGTCTGCGAGCGCTGCCTGGATTTCCGAAGTGGGTGCCGGCAGGTTCTCGATCGCGGGGTCGACAGGGGTGGTGGAGATCAGGGTGAGTGTCGCGACCCGGTCCCGATGTTCCATGCCCAGGCGCTGAGCGAGACCGCCACCCATGGAGAGCCCGACGACGTGCCCCCGCTCGACATCGAATCCGTCGAGAACTGCCACCGCGTCGCTGACCAGATCAGCCGATGAGTAGCCGGGAGCACCGGGCGGGTAGTTCGTCGAGCGACCCGTGTCCCGCTGGTCGTAACGCAGCACGAGTCGACCCCGGTCAGCCAGCCGATGGCACAGCTCGTCCTCCCACCAGTCCTTCGACCACGTCGCCCCGCCGATCAACAGAAGGGCTGGGTCGCCGAGATGGCCGATCGCCTCAGCGAGAATCTGCACCTCGGCGTCGACACGGAGGGTCCTCTCCGAGTGCGCCATCGTCGTTCCACCTCTCATCGTCGGGCCGGCCCAACGACCCATCACAACGTCATGACCACCTGACTCGACGCGAATCATCGGAGCCTGGCCTCGTCCTGCTCCGATCGCGGTTCGCTTCCCTACGCGGCAACGCTGGGCGCGGTGATCAACCGGCCCTCGGTGTGGTCTGACAGACAAAGCCGTTCCAGTGGTGGTCCGACCGGGTGGGGGCGACGGGCCCGGCTCTGTACGGGCGCAAGATGGGAGACGATGAGCTCCCACTGGCACGCGTTCTGCACGGCCCTGGACAGCTGGGTGAACCTGGACCTGGTGGAGACCCGATCGGTCCGTGGTCGTGTCGAACTGCAGGTACGTTGAAGTCATGGGCGTTACGCGGATCGTTCCCAACCTGCCTGTGGCCGACGTCGCTCGGGCCAACGAGTTGTATGCGCAGATCTTCGAACTCGGCGTCGGCATGGACCTCGGCTGGGTCGGGAATCTCGCTCCTGCTGACGCACCCGCCGTGCAGATCCAAGTCATGACCAGCGATGCGTCGGCACCCTGCAACCCGGCCATCAGCGTCGGCGTGGCCACTGAGGCGAAGTCGACATGATCCACGATCGCGTTGTTGCCGCCGAGCTGGAGATCGTTCATCCGCTCACGGACGAGGAGTGGGGAGTGCGCCGCTTCTTCTTCCGCGATCACGATGGCAACGTGGTGAACGTCGTCGCTCACCAGTGATCCGCTGAAACCGGAACACCCCGGTCTCGCTGACGGATGCTTCGCCACGTCCATCGGAGTCAGGCTCGCCGGGCAGGCGGTAGAACTCTACGAACGAGGCTTGGGCGGGTTCGCCGCGAGACCACGGTCGAGCCACAGGCGCAGGGCGCGTTCATCAATCAGGGCGTCGTCGCCGACGTTGACCCAGGAGTCCGAGACCGCGTCGCGCATGGTCATCGGCTCGACATGATCGAGCTCGACCAGCTCGGGAAACGCATCATGCCCGACCTTGACCAGCAGTCCCTGGCCGCTCACGCAGCAGGACATCCGGCCCTCCACCATGAAGGCCAGGCCGCCGAACATCTTCTTCTCCGCCTCGACCTGGCCGCTGAGCAGGTCGCGGACCCGCCCTGCCAGTCGCTCGTCGTATGCCATGCACAGATTCTGAAGGGTGCCACCGACATGCTGTCGGACGGGCAGAGCACAGCGGTCGCACGACGATGGAGTCGAGCGGCCTGAGGACACTCATCCCCACGGCACAAGCCCCTCCGACACCTCGCGGTAGCGGATGAGGAGCCCTGGGCGGGCAGCGGTGGTGCGAGTGATCAGGGGTAGCCGATGGATTCGGCTTGGCCGCTGGTCAGGGAGTGGGTCGCGGCTTCGGCGATTGCTTGTGCCTTGAGTCCGTCTTGGAGGGTCGGGCTGAGCGGTAGGTCGCGTTCGAGGGCGGTGACGAAGTGGTCGAGGGCTGCGGCGTAGGTGGGTTTGACGCGTTCGAACCATCCGGCGTGTAGGCCGTCGCTGACGATTGTGTTGGCGTGGTACCGCGAGACGCCTCCGGCTCGTTGACGGTGGGCTTGGACGAGTCCTGTTGATCCGAGGACCTCGATGCGCTCGTCGTAGCCGTATCCGGTGCGTCGGGTGCTGTCGATCTGCACGAGCGCGCCGGTGGGGAGCCGCAGTGTGACTGCGGAGGTGTCGACGTCGCTGTAGTCGACGAGCCGGGGTTCCGCGAGCGTGGATCCGGTGGCGTACACCTCGACCGGGTCCATGCCGGAGATCCAGCGGGCCAAGTCGAAGAAGTGGACGGTCTGGTCCCGCATCTGACCGCCGGACTTGGCGATGTATTCCAGCGGTGGCATGGCGGGGCCGCGCGTGCTGAGCTGGATGAGCTCGACGTCGCCGATCTCCCCCTCGGTCACGACTCGTCGGAGCTCGGCGTAGTCGCGGTCGAAGCGGCGGTTGAAGTTGACCATGGCGCGGGTGGATCGGGCGGTGGCGTGGGCGACTGTCTCGACCGCCCGTTGCAGGTCGAGGTCGATGGGCTTCTCGCACAGCACTGCGAGATCGGCTTCAACGCCGCGGAGGAGATGCTCGGCGTGGGTGTCGGTGGAGGACGCGATGAAGACAGCATCGATCTCGCTCGGGTCGAAGACTCGCTGGAGGTCGTCGGTCGACGTGGCGTCGTGTCGGGCGGCAAGTGCGCCGGCGCGGCTGCGATCGACGTCGTAGACGAGGGCGAATTCGACCTCGGGGTGGGCGGCCAGGTTGGCGGCGTGCACCGAGCCGATGAAGCCGGCACCGAGGAGGGCGAAGCGTTGCATGTTCAGTGTCCTCTCTGAGGCGTGGTGCCCACCGGGGTCCAGGCGCTGTCCGCATGGTGGGAGGCGGTCACGGCCTCCACGAACCGCACGCCGATCAGACCGTCGCGGCCGGTGGGGAACGAGAGGTCGCCGATGGTCGTCGGTAGGCCGTCGCGGCGGGCTCGGAGCTCGTCGGCGACGTCGCGGTAGAAGTTGGCGAAGGCCTCGAGAAACCCTTCGGGGTGTCCTAGTCCCACGCGTGTCAACCTGGTGGCGTCTGCACTGAGTGCGGCGAGGCCCTGGGTGAGGACGGTCTTGGTGCCGTCGACGTACTGGACCTGCAGGTGGTGCGGGTCCTCGTGACACCACTCCAGGCTGGCGTCGTCACCGAACACCCGGATGCGTAGGCCGTGGTTGTGGCCTGTCGCCGCCATGCTGGCCCATAGACGTCCGGGCACCTCACTCGGGAAGCGCAGGGCGACCGTCGCGTTGTCGAAGACCCGCCGGCCTGGGACGAGGGTGTGCAGCTGGGCCGAGACTTGCTCGGCGTCCAGGCCGCTGATGTAGCGCGCGAGGTGGTAGGCGTGCGTGCCCAGGTCGCCGACCACGGAGGGGAAGCCCGCGACGTCCGGGTCCGTACGCCAGGAAGCCTGCTTGTGACCGGTCTGCTCGAGGCGGGTCGCTGCCCATCCCGAGGCGTGTTCGACGTCAACGTAGGTGACGCGGCCGATGCCACCGTCGCGGACCATCCGCGCGGCGTGACGCACCATGGCGTAGGCGGAGTAGCAGTGAGGCACCGCAAGCAGCACCCCGCGTTCCTCAGCCAGCCGAACCAGATCAGCGGAGCTGTCCGCGTCGCGAGTGAGGGGCTTTTCGCACACCACCGCGATCCCGGCCTCGATGAACGTCTTCGCGATGTCGTAGTGGCTGTCGTTGGGTGTGGCGACGACAACGACGTCGATGCCGTCGTCGCGAGCGGCCTCGGCCTCGGCCATCTCACGGTGACCGAGGTACGTGCGATCGGGTGCGACGCCCAAGTCGGCGCTGGTGGCCAGGGAGTCGGCCGGGTCCCGGCCGAACACGCCAGCATCGAGGCTGTAGCGGTCATCGAGGCGCATGGCGTAACGGTGGGTCTTGCCGATGTCGGCACCTCGGCCGCCGCCCACCATGCCGGCACTCAGCTTTCGGGCTCCGGTGTGACTCATCGGATACCTCGTCGAGCTTGGACAAATTTGGACCGGTCCAGAGTAGGGTGGGTGCAGAAGGATGCGCAAGGCGTCCGTGCACAGAATCCGCAACCGACGTGAGATGGGCCGAGTCTGATGACTGAACCAGCGTCGAGCCCGGCTCGCGCGGTGACGATCCGAGAGGTCGCCGAACGGGCGGGCGTTTCGAAGTCGCTCGTGTCGCTGGTGCTGCGAGGCGACGCCCACGTCAGCGCGGCCCGCAGGTCTGCGGTGCTCGAGGCCATGAACGCGTTGGGCTACAAGCCCAACCGGATCGCACAGAGCTTGTCCCGCGCCCGCACTGACACCGTCGGCGTCCTGCTCAACGATCTGCGCAACCCGTGGTTCGTGGAACTGCTCGAGGGACTCAGCGCCACCCTCCACGCGGCCGGGCTGGCGCCGCTGATCGCCGACAGCTACACCGACCAACGTGTGGGGCGTCCTTCCGTGGAGACGCTCGTCGCCCAGGGCGTCGACGGGCTGATCATCGTCGGCACCACTGCGGAATCGGCGGCGATCGCCACCGCTGCCGCCACGATCCCGGTCGTGCTCGCCGGCACCAGGGAGCCCCACCTGCCGCATGTCGACATCGCCGTCGACGATGACCGCGCCGGCGCTCGGCTGGCCACCGATCACTTGATCTCGCTCGGGCACCAGCGGATCGCGCATCTCCGAGGACCGGGCGAAGTCGGGACGCTGCGTCACGCCGGCTACCAAGACGCCATGTCCGCAGCCCGGCTGGATCAAGCTCGCTACTCCGAGACCGGCGGTATGAGTGAAGAAAGCGGGTACGCAGCCGGGCGCCGATTGCTGCGCCGCCGGGACCGACCCAGCGCCATCTTCGCGTACAACGACATTGCCGCCGTCGGCGTCCTCTCAGCAGCGGTGGACAGCGGTATCGACGTACCTGAACAACTGTCCGTGGTCGGCTACGACAACACCTACCTCGCCAAGATTCGGCACCTATCGCTGACCTCCGTGGACAACGGAAACTTCGCCGTCGGAATCCAGGCCGGCAAGTTCTTGATTGAACGACTGAAGGCACCGACGCTCCCCGCACGTCTGCACGCCATCGCCACCGAACTCCACGTCCGGGGATCCACCCTGCCTGTGCCAGGGTCCGATCGCTCGTCCGAGAGGCAGTGACATCCGACAGAGTGGTGTACCGGCGATAGCGAGCGTGTCGTTGTACGAACGGTTCGCGGCGCGGGTGATGCTAGACGACCCATGTTCGAGTCGACGACGCCCATTGCCATGAGCGGATCCCTGGCCCGAACTCTGACGGATGGCTTCTTGATTCCCTGTGCCGGTTCGTCGTGGGCCACGGCCATCAACCCACGGGTTGCCGCGCCACGAGCGGAATAGTCTGTGATGGCGGAGGCGCCGCGTCTCCGGGTGAGGGGCGGGCGATGGAGCCGGTCAAGGGTGCTGCCACCTTTCAGGCGTCAGGGGAGGAGTACGACGCCTTCATGGGGCGCTATTCAAACTCGCTGGCCGCAGCCTTCGCCGACTGGGCGGGGGTCAAGGACGGAAGGACCGCCCTCGATGTTGGATGTGGTCCCGGTGCGCTGACTGGTGTTCTGGCGGAGCGACTCGGTCCGGCGGCGGTGGTGGCGTGTGACCCGTCGGTGACCTTCGTGGAGGAGTGTCGCGCCCGCCACCCGGGCGTCGAGGTCAGCCGCGGACACGCCGAGGAGCTGCCGTTCCAGGACGCCTCTCAGGACCTGGTGCTGGCGCAGTTGGTCCTGCACTTCGTCACTGACCCCGAGGCGGCAGCGCGCGAGATGCGGCGAGTGCTGCGCCCAGGTGGGACGGTGGCCGCTTGCAGCTGGGACTTTGCCCAGGGCATGGAGATGTTGCGGCACTTCTGGGACGCAGCACTACGCCTCGACCCAGCCGCCCCCGACGAGGCCGCGCTCCGCTTCGGCAAGGCTGGTGAGCTCGCTCAGCTGTTCGCAGACGCGGGCTTCGAGGAGACCACCGAATCGACCTTGGAGGTGGCCTCGTCCTACTCGTCGTACGACGAGCTGTGGTCGGGTTTCCTGGCCGGGATCGGGCCTGCCGGAAGCTATGCCGTGAATCGGCCGCACGACAAGCAGGAGGCGCTTCGCCAAGCCCTGTTCGAGGAGGTCGGGTCACCCACCGGGCCGTTCGAACTCCGGGCCGTGGCTCGTGTCGGGCGCGGAGTCGCCCCCCGCGACTGAATCGGGCGCATCAGCGGCGGCTGGCCGCTCGAGGTCAGCGTCGGGAGCAGGAAGTGCCTCGCAAGCCGATCCCAGCAGGACGGGTGGCATGTGCGCCGTTCCGGCGCGAGTGTCAGCCGGAGGAGGGGCCGGGCATGAAAGTTGCAGCCGTCACGTGCCCAGGACCAGGCCGAGGCGGGTCACCGCTGCAGCCTCGGCGTCGTGGAGTGCGCCCAGCTGCCCGCTCATGTCGGCCAGCACCGCGGCGAGGTGCTCCTCGTCCAGCGGCGGTGCGCCACCGACACGCCAACCTGCAGTAGCCCACCACCCGGCCAGGACGCGCTTGTCCAGGATGTACGCCGGCTGGGCGCACCTGCATGCTCGTGGCGGAGGATAGGGGATTCGAACCCCTGAGGGCTATTAACCCAACCCGCTTTCCAAGCGAGCGCCATAGGCCACTAGGCGAATCCTCCGCCGGGAAGGCTACCTGCCCCGATTGGCCCTCGCGAAATCGACCTCCTAGACTCTGGGCCAACCCCCCATGCGGCGGTATCTCGCTGAATCCCCCAGGGCCGGAAGGCAGCAAGGGCAGGTGGGCTCTGCCGGGTGCATGGGGGGCCTCTGCGTGTCCGGGCCTCCCACGGACGCCCAGGCGCGGCTTGCCTCGAGCCCTCGGTGCCGCCGCTCCTCCGGGCCAGGTGCTGCTGTCACCCGCCCTGGGAGCCGGCTGACCGCGCCTGTCGGTCCCGCGGGCGCAGTCCGAGCTCTTCCGCGGCGTGCCACAGGTGGTCACGCGCATCGGGGTGCGCCGCGTGGCTGATCAGGTTCGCCGCCTGGCGCTCCTGGTCGTGACCCAGGATGTCGGCCGTGCCCTGCTCGGTGATCACCGCAGACATCTGGAAGGACGTCACCGGGGCCGACACCAGCGGCACGATCGTGGAGAGGTCCGCGCGCGGGTGCCAGGAGCGCAGGCCGATCAGCGCCTGTCCGCCGGGGCTGTGGATCGCGCCGACCACGAAGTCGGCCTGGCCGCCGAGGCCTGAGTAGATCCGCCCCCCGACCCTGGACGCGTTCGCCTGCGCATAGAGGTCCACCTCGAGCGAGGAGTTGATGCTGACCATCTGCGGGTTGGCGGAGATCAGGGACGGGTCGTTGGTCACCTCGGTGCGCGTCATCCGGACCCGCTCGTTGCGGTCGAGCCAGGTGTAGAGCTCCTCGGAGCCGAAGACGAACGATGTCGTGATCGGCACGTCGGCGTCGAGCGCCCCGGCTCGTTCGAGGTCCAGCACGCTGTCGCTGAACATCTCGGTCCACACGCGCAGCGCCCGGCGGTCGGTCAGGCCCATCAGCGCGGCGTCCGGCACTGCCCCGATGCCGGCCTGGAGCGTCGCGCCGTCGGAGACCCGGGCTCCCACGGCCGCGCCGATCGCCACGGACGCGGCATCCGGCGCGCCCGGGACGTGGGCGCCGAGCGGTTCGTCCACCTCGACGAGCAGGTCGACCTCGTCGGCCCGGATCACCCCGTCGCCGAAGGTGAACGGCATCCGCGGGTTGACCTGCGCGATGACGGCTCCACCGGTGCGGCGCACGGCCTCGATCGCGGCGGGCAGCACGTTGACCTCGGTGCCCAGTGACACCTGGCCCGCGTGCGGAAGCGAGGTGTGCAGCACCACGACGTCCGGCGCCATGTTGCGCCGGAACAGGGCCGGCACCATCGAGAGCCGGGACGGCACGTAGCGCAGCCGCGGGCTCCGGCGCATGCCCGGGCCGACGAACGAGGTCTCCAGCACGACCCCTTCGCGGTCGGGGAGCCCGGGCTGGCCGTTGAGCGCCCAGAGCCGGTAGGTCGGTAGCAGCCGGTCGATGTCGCGGAGCAGTGCTCGCGGGGTCGCGAAGTTGCCGGAGACCACCACCCGGGGCTCGGCGGGCAGCTTCTCCAGGATTCGCCGGAGCGCCTGGTCGCTCACGATGCCGTGCACTTCTGGCTCACCCTGCGAGCCTAGGCGCTGGCCCGGGACGGCCGGTGTGCCGCGCGCCCGCGAGCGCCCGCCCTCGGCGTGGGTAGGTTGAGCTGCAGCGTGCTGTGGGCCAGGTCGCCGCCCACCTGCTGGAAGGCCCAGATGACGTTGCTCAACGGCTCGATCTCGCACTGGATGACCCAGGTCGGCTCTGGTGCGACCGCTGCGACGGTGTCCTCGGCCGACGGCTCGCCCGAGGGTCGGGACTTCGACCTGCTCGTCGTGGGCGGGGGCTTCACCGGACTCTGGACCGCCTACTACGCCCGGCAGCTCGATCCGGGGCTTCGGGTCGCGGTGCTCGAGGCCGAGCAGGTGGGGTACGGCGCCTCCGGTCGCAACGGCGGCTGGCTCTCCGCCCTGGTCCCGGGCAACCGCGCCGTCTACGCGAGGAGCGCCCCCGGTGGCACCGATGCGGTCCGGGACTTCCAGCGCGAGCTGTTCGGATCGGTCGACGAGGTGCTGCGCGTGTGCGCGGTCGAGCAGATCGATGCCGACCAGCACCGGGGCGGCAACCTCGTCGTGGCCACCACGCCGGCCGGTCTCACCCGATTGCGCTCCAGGCGCGCGGCCGACCTCCGCTTCGGGTACGCCGACCGGGACGTCGTACTGCTCGACCAGGGTGAGGTCCGCGAGCGGGTCGACGTGGCCCCGGCCCGCGGAGGACTGTTCTATCCCGATGTCGCCCGGATCCACCCCGCCAAGCTGGTGGACGGGCTGGCCCGCGTCCTGCGTGCGGCAGGCGTGCAGATCTTCGAAGGCGCGCGGGTCACCGAGATCTCGACCGGACGCGTCGCGACGGCGTCCGGCATCGTGACCGCCAGCAGGATCGTGTGCGCCACCGAGGGCTACTCCGGACCGCTCCTCGGCACCCGCACCGTGATCCCGGTCAACTCCTCGATGATCGTGACCGAGCCGCTCCCGGAGGAGCACTGGGACCGGATCGGCTGGCGCGACGGCGAGTGCGTGAGCGACTCAGCGCACACCTTCGTCTACTCCCAGCGCACCGCCGACGGCAGGATCGCGATCGGCGGACGGGGTAGGCCCTACCGCTTCGGCTCCGGCACCGGTGGCCGCGGCGAGACCGACCGGCGGACCGTGGCGGAGCTGCAGGGGCGCCTCGAGCAGTTCTTCCCCGGCCTCGACTTCCCGGTCGCCCACGCCTGGAGCGGCGTCCTCGGTGTCACCCGGGACTGGTGCGCGGGGGTCAGCTGGGACCCGACAGCCGGGGTCGGGAGCATCCGCGGGTACGCCGGGCACGGCGTCACGGCGACCAACCTCGCTGCGCGCACCATCGTCGACCGTGCCTTCGGGCGGCGTACGCCGCTGGTGGAGCTGCCCTGGAACGAGCACGACTCCGGCCGCTGGGAGCCGGAGCCGCTGCGCTACGTCGGCGTGCACTCGATGTACCGGCTCTTCCGGGTGGCCGACGCCTGGGAGGAGCATCGCCAGTCCCGGCGTACCTCACTGCTGGCCGACCTCGGCTCCCGCCTTGCGGGGTTGCACGAGTAGGCGTCGGCCCACCGGCTACCGGCTGTCGGTCGCGCTGGTTAGGGTTCACACGTGGAACCCACCCTCGCCCTCTACCGCCGCTACCGGCCGGAGACGTTCGCCGAGGTGATCGGGCAGGACCACGTGACCGAGCCGCTCCGGGCGGCGCTGGCCAACAACCGGGTCAACCACGCCTACCTGTTCTCCGGTCCCCGGGGCTGCGGCAAGACCACGAGCGCCCGCATCCTGGCCCGCGCGCTGAACTGCGAGCAGGCGCCGGTCGCGGACCCGTGTGGCGAGTGCCAGTCCTGCCGTGACCTGGCCCGCGGAGGCCCGGGATCGATCGACGTGATCGAGATCGACGCGGCCAGCCACGGCGGTGTCGACGATGCGCGCGACCTGCGTGAGCGGGCGTTCTTCGCGCCGGTCAGCAGCCGCTTCAAGGTCTACATCATCGACGAGGCCCACATGGTCAGCTCGCAGGGTTTCAACGCCCTGCTGAAGCTGGTCGAGGAGCCCCCGGAGCACCTGAAGTTCATCTTCGCCACCACAGAGCCCGAGAAGGTGATCGCGACCATCCGGTCGCGCACCCACCACTACCCGTTCCGGCTGATCCCGCCGCGCACGCTGTCGGACTACCTCGCGGAGCTGTGCGAGAAGGAGGGCGTGAAGATCGACCCGGCCGCGCTGCCGCTGGTGGTCCGCGCCGGCGCCGGCTCTGCTCGTGACTCCCTCTCGGTGCTCGACCAGCTGCTCGGCGGTGCCGGAACCGAAGGCCTCACCTACGAGGTCGCCACCAGCCTGCTCGGCTACACCCCGGACAACCTGCTCGACGAGGTCGTCGACGCCTTCGCCGCGGTCGACGGGGCGAGCGTCTTCGGAGTCGTCGACAAGGTGATCGAGACCGGGCAGGACCCGCGCCGGTTCACCGAGGACGTGCTGCGACGCCTGCGCGACCTGGTGATCGTCGCCGCCGTGCCCGACGCCTCCGCCACCGGACTCATCGACGCCCCGCAGGACCAGGCGGAGCGGCTCGTCGCCCAGGCGGCCAGGTTCGGCAAGGCGGAGCTCGTCCGGGCCGCGGACCTGGTGGCGAGCGGGCTGACCGAGATGCGGGGCGCCACGACTCCGAGGCTGCTGCTCGAGCTGATCTGTGCCCGGGTGCTTCTTCCCGGGGTGTCGCACGACTCGCTGGGGCTCGGCGCCCGGATGGATCGCCTCGAGCGGCGGGCCTCGGTCTCTGGTGTGGTCGCTGGGGGCGCTCCAGGTGTGACGCGCTCCGACGACGTCCGCGGGGGAGGCCAGGCGGTCGCACCACCACCCGAAGCGAGCCGGATCGTCGAGCAGCCAGCGGCGCCGGCTGGCAGCAAGGGGCCCACCCCCGATGCATCACCCCCGCCCGCATCGGCTGCCCCTGCAGCCGCGGAGCCCAGTGGCTCCGAGGGCCAGGGGACGGTGCTGTCGCTGGCCGACGTACGCCGGATCTGGCCGGACCTGCTCGAGCACGTGAAGAAGATGCGCCGGTTCACCTGGATCCTGCTGAGCCAGAACGCGCAGGTGATCGGCGTGGATGCGACCAGCCTCACGGTGGGCTTCAAGACGGCCGGGGCGAGGGACTCCTTCGTCGGGGGCGGCAGCGAGGAGATCCTCCGGCAGGCAGCCATCGACATGATCGGGGCCGACTGGAAGATCGAGGTCGCGGTGGATCCCTCGGCCGAGCCGGGGGCGGAGACCGCCCCGCGGGTCACCCGTCCAGCGGTCCAGCAGCCTCCCGCACCCTCCGAGCTCCCCGACGCCGGTTCCGCGGCGACCGCACGCTCCAACATCACCGCCACGCGCACCGGCGCCGAACCGGCACCCCGGCCGCCGGGCCCCGACCTCGACGCGGACGCGCATCGCGACGATCCCGCGGCCGAGGACAACGAGCTCGACAGCACCCAGCTGCTCGAGCGCGAGCTCGGGGCCACCGTGATCGAGGAGATCCCGCACGACTGACCCCTCTCGACCGGGGCGACACCCGGCGCCGACCCGGCGCATCCGCAGCACACCATGACAGAGCCCGACACCGACCCAGGAGCACACCAGATGACCGACAACCCCTTCGGCGGCCTGACCAGTGACGGGGGCGGCTTCGACATCCAGGCCATGCTCGAGCAGGCCCAGCAGATGCAGTCCCAGCTCGTCGCCGCCCAGGAGGAGCTGGCGGCGGCCACGGTCGAGGGCACCGCCGGTGGCGTGGCCGTCACCCTGTCCGGGACCGGCGAGCTCACCTCGGTCCGGATCACCCCCGGCTCCTTCGACGCCACCGACGCCGACTCGCTGGCCGACCTCGGCGACCTGGTGGTCGCCGCCTACCGTGACGGCAAGGCCGCGGTCGACGCCCTCGCGGCGCGGGCGCTCGGACCCCTGGCCGGTGGCGGCCTCGACGACCTGGGGGGTCTACCAGGTGTATGAGGGTGTCCTTCAGGACCTGATCGACGAGCTCGCCCGGCTCCCCGGCGTGGGACCCAAGGGCGCGCAGCGGATCGCGTTCCATCTCCTCGCGTCCGACCCGGTCGACGTACGCCGCCTCGCCGACACCCTGATCGAGATGAAGGCCAAGGCCAAGTTCTGCGCGGTGTGCGGCAACGTCTCCGAGGAGGAGCTGTGCCGGATCTGCCGCGACTCGCGGCGTGACCCGACCCTGATCTGCGTCGTCGAGGAGCCGAAGGATGTCGTGGCGATCGAGCGGACGCGTGAGTTCCGCGGCCGCTACCACGTGCTGGGCGGGGCGATCTCACCCCTGGAGGGCATCGGTCCCGAGCAGCTGCGCATCCGGGAGCTGATGGGTCGACTGGCCGACGGAACGGTCACGGAGGTGATCCTGGCGACCGATCCGAACATCGAGGGAGACGCGACGGCCGCCTATCTCAGCAGAAACTTGGCAGCCATGGACTTGCGCGTGACCCGTCTGGCGAGTGGACTGCCTGTGGGCGGGGACCTCGAGTACGCCGACGAGGTCACGCTCGGCCGAGCATTCGCAGGAAGGCGTAACGCAGGTGACTGAACCAGGCATGGGGTCCGAGCTCGAGGAGTTCGCCCAACAGATCGCGGATGCGGTGGAGTCCTTCCTCGTCTCGTTGCAGGCGATGTCGCGCGAGGAGGAGGCCGGCACCGTCGTGCCGCTGCTCCTCGTGGAGGTCAGCCAGGTCCTCTTCGCGGGCGCCAGGCTCGGCGCCCAGCGCGACTTCGCGCCGGCCCTCGAGTACCAGCCGGACGTGGGCCCCGATCCCGATCTCGACGGTCTCCGGATGCGGCTGGCCGCACTGCTCGAACCGGTCGAGGTCTACACCTACAACTTCGACGTCTACATGACCGAGATGGTCGAAGCGCTGCTCTCCGACGAGCTGACCAGCATCGCCACCGACCTGGCCAACGGTCTGCGGCACTTCCGCTCCGGTCACGTCTCGGAGGCGCTGTGGTGGTGGCAGTACTCCTACGTCGCCAACTGGGGCAACAGCGCCAGCGCCGTCCTCCGCGCCCTGCAGTCGATCGTGGCGCACGATCGCCTGGACACCGAGTTCGAGATCGAGACCGACCAGATCGCCGCGGCGGAGGCCGTCCTGGACACCGACGGGGTCGGTTCCTGACCCCACGTAGAATCGACGCGGTCAGCTCTGCGGTCCGAAGAGAGCAGAGCCCCTGAGCAGTGAGGAGCGCAGCGCCGTGGGCATCGTGGTGCAGAAGTACGGCGGCTCCTCCCTCGCCGACGCCTCGGCCGTCAAGCGGGTCGCGCGCCGCATCGTGGAGGCCAGGAAGGACGGCAACGACGTCGTCGTGGCCGTCTCCGCGATGGGCGACTCCACCGACGAGCTCCTCGGACTGGCCGAGGCCGTGAGCCCGCTGCCGCCCGCGCGTGAGCTGGACATGCTCCTGACGGCGGGCGAGCGGATCTCGATGGCGCTGGTGGCGATGGCCATCTCCGACCTCGGCTTCACCGCCCGCTCCTTCACCGGCTCCCAGGCCGGCGTGATCACCGACTCGGTGCACGGCAAGGCGAAGATCATCGACGTCACGCCGGGACGGATCTCGGACGCCATCGAGGCCGGCCACATCGTCATCGTCGCCGGCTTCCAGGGTGTCAGCCAGGACACCAAGGAGATCACCACGCTGGGTCGGGGCGGCACCGACACCACTGCCGTCGCTCTCGCGGCAGCGCTGCGGGCCGACGTCTGCGAGATCTACACCGACGTCGACGGCGTGTTCACCGCCGACCCGAGGATCGTGCCGACGGCCCGCAAGCTCGACCGGGTCACCTACGAGGAGATGCTCGAGCTCGCTGCCGGTGGCGCCAAGATCCTGCACCTGCGGTGCGTCGAGTACGCCCGGCGCTATGACATCCCCATCCACGTGCGCTCGTCGTTCAGCCAGCTGAACGGCACCATCGTGGCGGGCAGCATCAACGACGTGGCCCATCAGGAGGCAGCAGTGGAAGCAGCGATCATCGCCGGTGTCGCCCACGACCGGAGCGAGGCCAAGATCACCGTGGTCGGCGTACCCGACAAGGTGGGTGAGGCCGCCCGGATCTTCGACGCGCTCGCCCGCGCGCAGATCAACCTCGACATGATCGTGCAGAACGTCTCGGCGGCCGCCACGAACCTCACCGACATCTCCTTCACGCTGCCGCGGACCGACGGCCAGACGGCGATGACCGCGCTCGACGCGCTGAAGGCCGAGATCGGCTTCGACTCGCTGCTCTACGACGACAAGATCGGCAAGGTCTCGCTGATCGGCGCCGGCATGCGCTCGCACCCCGGCGTCACCGCCAAGTTCTTCAGCGCCCTGGCCCAGGCCGGCGTCAACATCGGGATGATCTCGACCTCGGAGATCCGGATCTCCGTGGTCGTCGACGAGGTCGACGTCGACGCCGCGGTGGCCTCCACGCACACGGCGTTCGAGCTCGACGCCGACGAGGTCGAGGCCGTCGTCTACGGCGGGACGGGCCGCTAGTCATGGGCGTACGCATCGGCATCGTCGGCGCCACCGGACAGGTCGGCGTCGCCATGCGCCAGATCCTGCTGGAGCGCAGCTTCCCAGCGGACGAGATCCGCTTCTTCGCCTCAGCCCGTTCGGCCGGCACCGTGCTGCCCTACGGCGATCGGCAGATCACCGTCGAGGACGCCGCCACCGCGGACCCCGGCGGGCTCGACATCGCGCTCTTCTCCGCCGGCGCGACCACGTCACGGGAGCAGGCGCCCCGCTTCGCTGCCGCGGGCGTCACCGTCGTGGACAACTCCTCGGCCTTCCGGATGGACCCCGACGTGCCGCTCGTGGTCAGCGAGGTCAACCCCGAGGCGATCCGGGAGGCCCGCAAGGGCATCATCGCCAACCCGAACTGCACCACGATGGCCGCGATGCCGGTGCTCAAGCCCTTGCACGACGCGGCCGGCCTGGTCCGGCTGATCGCCTCGACCTACCAGGCCGTCTCCGGTTCCGGGGTGGCCGGCGTCGAGGAGCTCGCCGGGCAGATCGAGGCTGCGGGCGAGAAGGCGCGCGAGCTGTCCTACGACGGCGCGGCGATCGACTTCCCCGCACCGGTGAACTACCGGCGCACCATCGCCTACAACGTCATCCCGTTCGCCGGCAAGATCGTCGAGGACGGTCTCGACGAGACCGACGAGGAGCACAAGCTGCGCAACGAGTCACGCAAGATCCTGGGCATCCCGGATCTGCTGGTCTCGGGCATCTGCGTCCGGGTCCCCGTCTTCACCGGGCACTCCCTGGCCCTCAACGTCGAGTTCGCCTCGTCGATGCCGGTCGCTCGAGCGCGCGAGATCCTGGGCGGTGCCCCCGGAGTCGAGCTCAGCGACATCCCCACCCCGTTGCAGGCCGCGGGACGCGACCCGTCGTACGTCGGCCGGCTGCGCCACGACCCGGGTGTCCCCGACGAGCGGGGTCTGGCGCTGTTCATCAGCAACGACAACCTGCGCAAGGGTGCCGCACTCAACACCGTGCAGATCGCCGAGCTGGTCGCGGCCGGCTGAGCCAGCCGGCTCTCAGCGTCGCGCGTCCTCGCCGGGGACCTCGACGAAGGCCGTGGTCACCCACCAGGACAGCAGGAACGACAGGGCGCTGAGCACGGGGATCACCACCAGCATCCAGGCCGACTCCAGTGAGCCGAGCAGGAACAGCAGCACGAAGACCGCCACCACCCCGACCCCGAGGAAGCTGGTGCTGGTGGGGTCGGAGATCCGCCACGCCTTGAGCAGCGCCGCTCCGAGGACCACCTGGATCGCGACGATCAGGAGGAGCGCCAGCACACCCACGCCGCCGCAGCTGCCGACCCCACGCACGGCCTCGCAGCCTCGGCCGGCGAAGTAGGCCAGCAGCACTCCGACCAGGCCGACCGCGACGCCGGTGGCCACGCAGGCCAGGCGCGAGTCCATCACCGGCAGTGACAGCGGGGTCCCGCCACGCGACGGGCGCTTGCGTGGAGACTCCTGCACCGGTCGGTCGGCCGGCTCCTCGACGGGGACGGCGGCCGGGTGCTCGGGCGTCGCCTGGACCTGTGCGGGCTCTGGCTCGATGAAGCTCGGCCCGGGGTGCGCGGCCGGCAGGACGGTGGTCTCCGCGGGCTCGTCGACCGGGGGCTCCTCGACCACCTCGGGCTCGCGTCGACGACCGCGGGCTCGGTCGACGACCTGGGGCTCGGTGACGACCTCGTGGCTCCTCGACCTCCCGGGGTGCTTCGGGGGGAGGCGGGGGCACCGGGATCTGCTGGGTGCTCGCCGTTGTCGGCGGGGGGACCGGCGGCAGGCGCTTGGCCTTGTCGGTCGCCGGGGCGAGCCCCGCGCGGGGACCGGGTGCCTCGGGTGCCTCGGTGGGTTCCGCGGGAGCCGTCGGCACGGGGTCGGGCTCGCCGTGGGCAGCCTCGGCCTTGCGCTTCTTCCGGTTGCGGCCGAAGGAGAGCAGGGACGGCAGCTCCAGGTTCGGCTCCTGACCGCTCTTCTCGGGTTCGTCGACCATGGTCCGCATAGTGCCATGAAAGGGTCCGCGCCGAGCCTGACTGCACGAAGGCGGCGCCACGGTCTCGCTGCGGAGCGCGAGAACAGGCTCGGCCGGCTGACGGACACTGCCCTGGATCGCGGCACGACCGCGGTGGCGGAACCGACGACTCCCGGACCCACTGACGTGGGTCCGGGAGTCCGCGATGTCGTGAAACATCACAAATGTCGGGGTGACAGGATTTGAACCTGCGGCCTCGTCGTCCCGAACGACGCGCGCTACCAAGCTGCGCCACACCCCGAAGGCGTGGGAAGTCTACCGGAGCAGATCGGGCGCCCCTGACGGGGTTCAGCTGGGGTGCGGCAGCAGGGTGAGCAGCGTCGCCTCCGGTCGGCAGCACAGCCGCACCGGGGCGTACGGCGAGGTGCCGGCACCCGCGGAGACGTGCAGCCACGAGCTGTGCGGGTCACCTGGTCGCGAGTCCGCCGGGTGTCGGTGCAGTCCCTTGGCGCGCGCTGTGTCGAGGTCGCAGTTGGTCACCAGCGCACCCTTGAACGGCAGGCAGACCTGGCCCCCGTGGGTGTGGCCGGCGAAGGTGATGTCGTAGCCGTCGCGGGCGTACTGGTCGAGCACCCGGAGGTACGGCGCGTGCGCGACCCCGATCCGCAGGTCCGCATCGGCGGGGGCCCGGCCGGCGACGGCGGCGAGGTCGTCGTAGTCCAGATGGGGGTCGTCGACGCCGACGAAGGCCAGGGTGGTGCCGCCGACCTCGAGGGTCGCCGAGGTGTTGGTCAGATCGGTCCAGCCGCGCTTCTCGAAGGCCGCACCGAGGTCACGCCAGGGAAGCTTGGCGGTCGCGGTGTTGCGCTTGCCGTCGTCGGGGAAGAGGTACCACAACGGGTTCCTCAGGGTCGGGGCGAAGTAGTCGTTGGAGCCGTAGACGAACACGCCGGGCACGTCGAGCAGGGCGCCGAACCCCTCGACCACCGGCTGCACCGAGTCCTGGTGGGCGAGGTTGTCGCCGGTGTTCACCACCAGGTCGGGTTCGAGGGCGGCCAGCGAGCTGAGCCATCGCCGCTTGCGGCCCTGGTAGGGAGTCAGGTGCAGGTCGCTGACGTGCAGCACCTTGAGAGGGCGGTGGCCCTGCGGCAGGGCGACGACCTCGGCCCGGCGTACGACGAAGTTGCGCACCTCGATGCCGGCCGAGTACGCGAGGGTGCCCAGGCCGGCGAGCGCGCCGAGCCCGACGCCGTACCCCACCGAGCGCAGCACACGCTGGGACACGGGCCCGGAAACCGTGTGGGGGTCCATGCGGCAAGGCTGCCACAATGACGAGCATGAGCAATCTGAAGGACCAGCTGAGGAGTGATCTCACCACCTCCATCAAGGCGCGGGACGCGCTGCGTTCCTCCACGCTCCGGATGGTGCTCTCTGCGGTGACCAACGCCGAGGTCGCCGGCAAGGAGGCGCGCGAGCTCAGCGACGAGGACGTTCTCGGCGTGCTGACCAGCGAGTCCAAGAAGCGCCGCGAGGCCGCCGAGGCGTTCGAGGGTGCCGGCCGCACCGAGCAGGCTGCCAAGGAGCGGGCCGAGGCGGAGGTGATCGCCGGCTACCTGCCCGAACAGCTCGGCGAGGAGGAGATCCAGTCCCTGGTCTCGGCCACCATCGACGAGCTCGGCGTCCGCGAGGACGGCATGAGGGCCATGGGCCGGGTGATGGGCGTGCTCACGCCGAAGACCAAGGGACGTGCCGACGGTGGCCTGGTCGCTGCGGCCGTCAGGTCCCAGCTCTCCTGAGCCCCCCGGAGGCCTCCGTCAGCGGGAGGAGGGGTAGACGAAGACCGTCGAGCCGCGGCTGGTGGTCTGGCCGGGACCGGGGCTGGTCTCGGCGACGGTGCCGCGGCGCTCGTCGGACTCCCGCGCGTCGCCGACGCTGACGTAGAACCCCGAACCCGCCAGCTGCTGGACCGCCCGGCGCACGGGCAGGCCGGTCACGTCCGGGATCTCGACGTCGATCTGCGCCTGGGTGGTCCGCGAGGGCGGGGTGAAGTCCTCGTCGGGCAGATCGTCCTGGACGGCGCGCATCGCCTGGGACCACATCGGCCCCGCCACGGTGGACCCGAACGCCTGGCCGATGGTGCGTCCGCCCACGGACAGCCCGTTGAGGGTGATCCACCTGCCGTTCTTGTCCGCGCCGGCGATCATCGCCGCGGTCGACAGGGTGGGCGTGTAGCCGTTGAACCACACCGCCCGGTTGCTGTTGATCGTCCCGGTCTTGCCGGCCGCGGCCTTGTTCAGGGCCAGCGCCTGGCCGAAACCGCCGGGGGCGAGCACGCCGCGCAGGATGCTGTTGACCGTGTCGGCCGTGGACTCCTTGATCACCTGACGGCACTGCTTGGGGTAGTTCTTGAAGAGCTTGCCGTCGCTGTTCAGGATCTGGCTCACCGGCCGGTTCGTGCACGCCTGGCCCCGGGCCGCGAAGGTCGCGTAGGCGCCGGCCATCTCCAGCGGGCTCACGCCCGCCACCCCCAGCACGAAGGACGGCACGCGCTCGTCGTCGGGGTCGCTGAGGTCCACGCCCATGGCCCTGGCCAGGGCGAAGGGCTCGCACAGGCCGGTCTTCTTCTCGAGCTGGGCGAAGAACGTGTTCACCGACTTGCGGGTGCCGGTGACCATGTCGAAGGTGCCCGCGCCGGTGGAGTTGCCGAGCTCCCACGCGCTGGTCGAGGCGTAGGGGCCGTCACAGGTCCGGAACTCGTTCTGCGGGATGCTGATCGTCTGCGGGGACTTGATCTTGGTCGCGGGGTTGAGTCCCTGCTCCAGCGCGGCCGCGAGCACGAACACCTTGAACGTGGATCCGGCCTGGAAGCCGTTGGAGTCGCCGTACTGGCTGTCCACGACGTAGTTCAGGTAGGTCTGGCCCTTCTTGCTCTCGCGACCCATGGGGCGGCTCTGCGAGATCGCCCGCACCTCACCGGTGCCCGGTTCGACCATCGCCAGCGCCCCGATGGCCTGGTCCCGCTCACCGACGGCCTCGTCGGTGGCCCGGTCGGCTGCCCGCTGGAACTTCAGGTCGATGGTGGTCTTGATGGTGAGCCCGCCGCTGGTGAGCAGCTGGGCCCGGTCGGCGAGCGTCTTGCCCAGCGCCGGGTCGGCCAGCAGGTAGCGGCGTACGTAGTCACAGAAGAACGGGGCCTTGGTGCCCAGGCAGCCGTTGCGGCTCTTGCTGACCTTGAGGCCGAGCGCCAGCGGGGTCCACCTCTGCGCCGAGGCGGGATCGATCTCGTTGAGCTCCGCCATCCGGTTGAGTACGACGTTGCGCCGGGCCAGCGCGCGCTCGGGGAAGGTCGTGGGGTCGAAACCGACCGGGTTCTTGACCAGTCCGGCCAGCGTGGCCGCCTGGATGGCGTTGAGCTGGTTGGCGTTGACCGAGAAGTAGTGCCGGGCCGCCGCCTGGACGCCGTAGGCGCCGTCCCCGAAGTAGGCGAGGTTGAGGTAGCGCTCGAGGATCCAGTCCTTGGAGTAGTTCTGCTCGAAGGCGATCGCGTGCCGCAGCTCCTGGATCTTGCGCTGGTAGGTGTTCTCCGTCGCGGCCTTGCGCTCCTCCTCGGTGCGCGCCTGGGTCAGCTGCGTCATCTTCGCCATCTGCTGGGTGATCGACGAGCCGCCCTGGGTGCTGTCGGAGGTCTGGTTGCTCACGAACGCGCGCAGGGTGCCCTTGAGGTCCAGCGCGCCGTGCTCGTAGAAGCGGTAGTCCTCGATCGCGATGATGGCGCTCTTCATGATCGGCGCCACCCGCGCCAGCGGCACGTTGACGCGGTTCTCGTCGTAGAAGGTGGCCAGCAGGTTCCCGTCGCCGTCCAGGACGCGGGTGCGCTGGGCGAGCGGCGCCGCCTTGAGCTCGGCCGGCAGGTTCTGCATCGAGCGGGCGGTCGCGTCCGCGCCGTACCCGACGGCGGCGACGAAGGGGACCGCCAGCGCCGCGGTGAGCAGGCCCAGGACTGCGGAGACGGCAACGATGACGCTGAGGTGAGAGACCACCGTGCCGAAGGAGAGGTGGGGACGGCGACGGGGCATATCACAAGTCTAGGGGGGCGGGGGGCACAATCTGCTGTTCGACCGGACGGAACTAGTCATTTCGGACTATACGAGAATGACCCCCCTGTGTCTGTATCGAGACGGAACTTCTCTTTAGTCTCTAGATGGGTTGAAAACGGACGTATCGGGGCGAGCCGCTAAAAAGCCCAGGACCTGAACTTTGGAGGGAACATGTCCTGGAACGAGATGTGGGCGAACGTGGCCCTTTGTCAACAGTCATCACCGGACGAGCTTTTCGTTCGCGGAGCTGAGCAGCACAAGGCCAAGGCCGTGTGCGGGGCATGCCCCGTTCGCGCCGAATGCCTGGCTGAGGCTCTGGACAACCAGATCGAGTGGGGTGTCTGGGGTGGGCTCACCGAGCGTGAGCGGCGTGCGCTGCTGCGCAAGCGGCCGAACGTCACCTCGTGGCGTTCGCTGCTCGAGATGGCGATGTCCGAGCACGAGCTGGCCAGCGAGATCGAGACTGCCTGACGCGTCAGCTTGCTGACCGGGTGCCGATCTGGGCACCGAGCAGCTCACCGATGCGGCGCAGGCCGTCGAGGTCGTGCACGTCGGTCGACAGGGCCGGCAGCACGGCAGTGGGTACGTCGGGATGGCTGGTCGCGAACCGGCCGATCAGGCGCTTCTCCCGCTCGACCAGGACCTTGCGGTCGGCGTGCAGTCGGAGCAGTCCGGCCGCCAGGCTGTGATCCTCGCCCGACGAGCGCAGCTTCTCGACGCCTGCCATCGACGCGTTCGCCGACAGGTCACCCGCGGGGCTGCTGCTGGCGCGGTTGATCACCAGCCCGGCGAGCGGCATCTGCTCCTGGCGCAGCCGCTCGACGAAGTACGCCGCCTCGCGCAGCGCGTCGGGTTCGGGGGCCGCGACCACCAGGAACGCCGTACGCCGGTCCTGGAGCAGCTCGAAGGTGCGCTGCGCGCGCTGCCGGAAGCCGCCGAACAGCGTGTCGAAGGCGGCGACGAACGCCTTCATGTCCTGGAGGACCTGGGCCCCGATGATCTTGGTGACCGCGTTGGTGACCATGCCGAACCCGGCGGTCATCAGCCTGGCCGGCCCGCGGGCGGGGGCGATGAGCAGCTTCATGAACCGGCCGTCGAGGAAGCTGGAGAGCCGCTCGGGTGCATCCAGGAAGTCCAGGGCGCTGCGCGAGGGCGGTGTGTCGACCACGATCAGGTCCCAGCGGCCGGTCTTGCGGGCGTCCTGGTCGAGCTGGCCGAGCTTCTCCATCGCCATGTACTCCTGGGTGCCCGCGAACGAGCTGGAGACGGCGATGTAGAAGGGGTTGTCCAGGATCTGCTGGGCCTTCCCGGGGCTGGCCTGGCTCTGCACGACCTCGTCGAAGGTCCGCTTCATGTCCAGCATCATCGCGTCCAGGGAGCCGCCACGGGCCTTCCCTTCCGCGCTCAGCCCGGACACGGCTGTGGGGACGTTGCCGAGCTCGACCACTCCCATCGACTGGGCCAGCCGTCGCGCCGGGTCGATCGTGAGCACGACGACCTTGCGGCCGCGCTCGGCCGCGCGCAGGGCCAGCGCGGCGGAGGAGGTCGTCTTGCCCACCCCTCCGGACCCGCAGCACACGATGATGCCGCGGCTGCGGTCGTCGAGCAGCGCATCGACGTCGAGCACCTGGGCGGGCTCGTGGGTCGCCACCAGCGGGCCGATCCGGGCGCTCGCCCGGCTGCTGCGATGGGTCTTCCCCGCGCTCTGTCGCGGGGAGGTGGCGGCGCTCATGCCATGCCTTCCTCGGTCAGTGTCTCGGCCAGCTCGTAGAGCCCGGCCAGGTCGACCCCGCCCGGCAGGAGCGGCAGCTCGTAGTAGGGGACGTCGATGGCCTCGACGAGGGTGCGCTGGGCGTCCTCGAGGCGGCGCCGCTCGGCGTGGTGCCGGCCCTCCTCGATGAGGGCGTCCACCAGGCTGTCGTGCGCGTCGATCCCGACCTTGTCCAGGCTGGTGACCACGGCGCCGCGGTCGACGGTGCCGGTGAGCAGCTGCTCGCGGTCCTCGGTGTCCAGGTCCTGGGGCCGGACCATGTTGACCACGACTCCACCCACGGGCAGACCGCCGCGGCTGAGCTCGGCGACGCCGTCGCCGGTCTCCTGGACCGGCATCTCCTCGAGCACCGTGACGAGGTGGATCGCCGTACGGGGGGAGCGGAGCAGGGTGGTGACGGTGTCCGCCTGTGCCTTGATCGGCCCCACCTTCGCCAGACCTGCGAGCTCGTTGTTCACGTTGAGGAACTGGGCGATCCGGCCGGTCGGTGGAGCATCCATCACGATCGCGTCGTAGTGCCGGGCTCCCTTGTTGCGCCGGTTGCGGTGGGCGGCCTCGTAGACCTTGCCGGTCAGCAGCACGTCGCGTACGCCGGGGGCGATCGTGGTCGCGAACTCCACGACCCCGAACCGGTCCAGCGCCTTGCCGGCCCGACCGAGCCGGTAGTACATGTCGAGGTACTCCAGGAGCGCCGACTCGGCGTCGATCGCCAGCGCGTAGAGGTCGCCGGACCCGGTGGTCCCGCGCGCGATCAGCCGCTCCTCGTAGGGAAGGGGCGGCACGTCGAACAGCTGGGCGATCCCCTGCCGACCCTCGACCTCGCAGAGGAGGACGGTCTTGCCGCGTGCGGCCAGGGCCAGGGCGAGGGCAGCCGCGACCGTGGTCTTGCCGGTGCCGCCCTTGCCCGTGACGATGTGCAGCTGCACGTGGGGCCAGTCGGACGAGGAGCCGGGCGCCGCGGGCGCGGGGGCGGTCTCGGGGGTGACGGGCATGCGTCGAGCGTAGCCGCGGGTCGTGCTCGGCCACGGGTGATCTCCGGCACGTGGGCACGGCCCCTGGCTCCTCTCGGAGCAAGGCGATGCGGAGGGGGTGACCGGGCGCACACCTGTCGTGGCAGGATCGCTCGCGGAGGTGTCTTCCTTGGACAAGGTTGTGGCAAGTGCGGCCGAAGCGGTCGCGGACGTTCCCGACGGGGCGACGTTGTCAGTGGGCGGTTTCGGACTCTGCGGGATCCCCTCGGTGTTGATCGAGGCGCTGCTGGAGGCCGGCACGACCGACCTGGAGGCGGTGTCGAACAATTGTGGTGTCGACGACTCGGGGCTGGGCCGGCTCCTGATGGCCCGGCGGCTGCGCCGGATGGTCGCGTCCTACGTCGGGGAGAACAAGGAGTTCGCCCGGCAGTACCTCTCCGGCGAGCTCGAGGTGGAGCTGACCCCGCAGGGGACGCTGGCCGAGCGGATGCGCGCGGGCGGTTCGGGCATCGCCGCGTTCTTCACCGCGACGGGTGGTGGCACCCAGGTGGCCGAGGGTGGTCTGCCGTGGAGGTACGACGCGGAGGGGAACGTCACGCTGTCGAGTCCGCCGAAGGAGACCCGCGAGTACGGCGAGGGCGCTGATCGTCGCGAGTACGTCCTGGAGGAGGCGATCATCGCCGACTTCGGGCTGGTGCGGGCCTGGAAGGGCGACCGGCACGGCAACCTCGTCTACCGGCAGTCGGCGCAGAACTTCAACCCGCTCGCGGCGATGTGTGGCCGGCTGACGATCGCCGAGGTCGAGCACCTCGTCGAGCCGGGGGAGATCGACCCCGCCGAGGTGCACACCCCCGGTGTCTTCGTGCAGCGCGTCGTGGCGCTCACCCCGGAGCAGGCGGCCGACAAGCGCATCGAGAAGCGGACCGTTCGTCCGCGTGGGACGGAGGCCTGACATGGCCTGGACGCGTGAGGAGATGGCGGCACGAGCCGCCTCGGAGCTGACCGACGGGTCCTATGTGAACCTCGGGATCGGGCTGCCGACGCTGGTGCCGAACTACGTCGACGACGACGTGGAGCTGGTGCTGCAGTCCGAGAACGGCATCCTCGGGGTGGGGGCCTACCCCGTCGAGGGCGAGGAGGACGCGGACCTGATCAATGCGGGCAAGGAGACGGTCACCCTGCGCAAGGGGTCCTCGTTCTTCGACTCCGCGACCAGCTTCGGGATGATCCGCGGCGGCAAGATCGACGCCGCGATCCTGGGCGCGATGCAGGTCTCCGCGGCAGGGGACATCGCCAACTGGATGATCCCGGGGAAGATGGTCAAGGGCATGGGCGGCGCGATGGACCTGGTCCACGGCGCCAAGCGGGTGATCGTGCTGATGGAGCACAACGCCAAGGACGGCTCCTACAAGATCGTCAACGAGTGCTCGCTGCCCTACACCGGCCGCGCCGTCGTACAGCGGATCATCACCGACCTGTGCGTCCTCGACGTGATCCCGGAGTCAGAGGGCGCGGGGCTGAGACTGGTCGAGCTCGCACCCGGGGTCACCGAGGACGAGGTCCGCGAGAAGACCGAGCCGGAGATCCTCGTCGACTGAGGGTGTCAGCGCGTCCCCCGACGTGCGAATGTGTCGGCCGTGTCGTTGGAGGTGGACATCTTTCCCACGGGCGACATTCGCGTGTCTGGCTACCCGCGCGAGGGGGACACCAGCAACCCGAGCACGGTCGACCATGCGATGGACCCGGGTTCGATCACCTCGAAGTGACCGCCCGGGACCTCGTGCAGCTCGACCCAGGCGTGGCGCTCGGTGAGACTCCGGCTCAGCGAGGCGGGTACGACGTCGTCGTCCTCGCCGTGCACGATCACCACCCGGGTCGTCGGGCGTTGCGCGAACAGCACCATCGGGTCGGCGGGCGCAGGGTCATCCCCGCCGAGGAACGCCTCGGTGGCCGCCTCTCCGAGGCCGAGCCGGATCGCCTGCTGCAGGTCGCACACCGGCGCCAGCGCCACGACCCTCTCGATCGGCAGGTCGGTCGTGCACAGCCACAGAGCGAGGTGGCCGCCGGCCGAGTGGCCGGTGACCGTGAGTGGGCCGTGCGCCAGCGCGGCGTCCAGGCCGATGGAGGCCAACAGGTCCGGCAGGCGGCGTACGGCGAGCAGGACGTCCTCGGCGGTCACCGGCCAGCCACCGCCGCCGCGCACCCGGCGGTACTCGGGCGTCGCCACGACGAAGCCCTCGTCCGCCAGGGCCCGCGCCATCGGACGGGTGTGCCGCCGGTCGTACTCGACCTTCCAGAACCCACCGTGCAGGAGTACGACGACCCGGCCGCCCGCCCCGGTCGGGACCGATCCTCCGGGCAGGTGCACGTCGATGACGGCATCCTGGTGCCCGGCGTAGCGGAGGACGGCGTCGGGCAGCATGGGCGCCACCGTAGACCGACGTTAGGGTGACCAGCATGACCAAGTGGGAATACATGACCGCTCCCGTGCTGGTGCACGCGACCAAGCAGATCCTCGACAACTTCGGGTCCGACGGCTGGGAGCTCGTCCAGATGGTGCCGGGGATGAACCCGGAGAACCTCGTCGCCTACTTCAAGCGGCCGGTCCAGTGATCACCCCGACGAAACACTCGCTTCGCTCCCGTCTCGCCGGGGGCCCCGAATGAGCGCCACCCCGGAGGAGCGGCTCGCCGACCTCGGGCTGACCGTGCCCGAGGTGCCCAAGCCGGTCGCGGCGTACATCCCCGCCCTGCGCAGCGGCAGCCACGTGTTCACCTCGGGCCAGCTGCCCATGCGCGACGGCCAGCTGATGCTGAGCGGCAAGGTCGGTGGCGAGGTGAGCCACGAGGAGGCCGTCGAGTGCGCGCGCCAGTGTGCGTTGAACGCACTCGCCGCGGTGCGTGGCGAGGTCGGTGAGCTCTCCGCGGTCAAGCGGATCGTGAAGGTCGTCGTGTTCGTGGCCTCGACCCCGGACTTCACCGGCCAGCCCCTCGTCGCCAACGGCGTCTCGGAGCTGCTCGGTGAGGTCTTCGGCGAGGCCGGCCGGCACGCCCGCTCGGCAGTCGGTGTCGCCGTTCTGCCGCTGGACGCTCCCGTCGAGGTCGAGCTGGTCGTCGAGGTCTGATGGTTCGCGTTCAGCTCCCACCGCAGCTGGTGGAGGACGCGCAGGCCTACGCCGACGGCAGCCGTGAGCCGGCGGAGCCGCGCAACGCCGCCACGGTGGTGCTGCTGCGACCGGGGTCCGCCGGCCCGGAGGTCTACCTGCTGCGACGGCAGACGTCGATGGCCTTCGCCGGCGGCATGTGCGTCTTCCCGGGTGGCGGCGTGGACCCGCGCGACTTCGACCACGAGATCGCCTGGGCCGGTCCTGCACCCCGGGACTGGGCCGCGCAGCTCGGGACCGACGAGGCGACGGCTCGCGCTCTGGTGTGCGCCGCCGTGCGCGAGACGTTCGAGGAGTCCGGCGTCCTGCTCGCCGGCGAGTCCGCCGGGAGCGTCGTGGCCGACACGACCGGCGAGGACTGGGAGACCGACCGGGCGGCCCTCGAGGCGCGCGAGCTCGCGTTCACCGAGTTCCTGGACCGACGTGGACTGGTGCTGCGCACCGACCTGCTCGGGGTGTGGGCGGCCTGGCTCACGCCGGTGTTCGAGCCGCGCCGCTACCGCACCTGGTTCTTCGTCGCCGACCTCCCCGAGGGCCAGCTCACCCGGGACGTCTCCACGGAGTCCGACCAGGTGACGTGGCTGCCCGCGATGCAGCGCCGTGGGCGACGTCGAGCAGGAGCGGATGTTCATGCTGCCGCCCACCTATCTCACCTGCCTCGAGGTGGGGCAGTACGCCGACCCGGCCGATGTGCTCGAGGCGGCGCGCGACCGCAGCGTCGAGATGTTCACGCCGGAGGTCGAGCAGCACGACGCGGGCGGGACGCTGAGCATCCCGCCGCGCTACGAGGCCCTCCTGGAGACCCGCTCGTGAGTCGTCGCGTCCGAGTGCCCGCTGCGCCACGGTCCCGGCCCGCACCCCGATGACCTGGTCGGGCGGGGCCTTCGGTGCACGCGCACGCTGCGTGCTGGCGCCGAACGCCAACATGATGACCCTCGACGGCACCAACACCTGGATCCTGCGCGAGCCCGGCGCGAGGCGCTCGGTGGTGATCGACCCGGGTCCGCCGGACGAGTCCCATCTCGCGGCGCTGGCCGAGCAGGCCGGGGAGGTGGGCGTCGTACTCCTGACCCATCGCCACCTCGACCACGCGGAGGCGGCCAAGGAGTTCGCGGAGCGGATGGGGTGCGGCGTTCGTGCTCTGGACCCGGAGTACCGCCTCGGTGCCGAGGGCCTCGGCGACGGCGATGTGGTCGAGGTGGACGGTCTGGAGCTGCACGTCGTGGGCACCCCCGGGCACACGTCCGACTCGCTCTCGTTCGTGCTGCCCGCCGAGCGCGCCGTGCTCACCGGCGACACGGTGCTGGGCCGGGGGACGACGGTGGTGGCGCATCCCGACGGGCGGCTCGGCGCCTACCTCGACTCGCTCGACCGGCTGCGCGCGCTGGCCGAGGCTCGTGAGATCGGCGTGATCTGGCCAGGACACGGACCGGTGATCGAGGACGCACTGGGCGTCCTCGACCACTACATCTCCCACCGGGCGGAGCGGCTGGCCCAGGTCGAGTCCGCCGTGGCCGAGCTGCGGGACCAGCCGCACCCCGAGGGACTGGCGGCCGACGAGCTGCCGCGTCGGGTGGTGGAGATCGTCTACTCCGACGTCGACCCCGTGCTGTGGGGCGCCGCGGAGCTCTCCGTCCGCGCCCAGCTGGCGCACCTGGCGCAGCGGGACTGAGCTCTGCCGATCGGCGGTGCGTGATCCTGCATTGGGTGAACGCCGTGACCTGTGCCGGGATACCTTTCGAGGGTGCGGGAGAAGTTGGGGATGGCAGCATTCGTCGTGCTGCTCGTGGCCGTGTGGGGGGTCGGCTTCCTCTGGGTTCGTGGCGACCTCACAGCCGGCTCCGACAAGGCCGATGCGGCCAGCGCCAGCCCCGGTCGGAGCCCGAGCCCCAGCGTCACCGTCACCCCCTCCCCGGACGCTCCCAGCGCCTCGCCGGGGGAGGAGTACACCGGAGAGGTGGAGCCGGCCGACGAGCGCAAGCAGGTCGACGTCAACCCGTCGTTCGCGCGCCCCCGGCCGCTCGCGCTCCCGCCGGTGGCGCAGTTCACGGTGGCCTCGTTCAACATCCTGGGCAGCAGCCACACGAACCGTGGTGGCCACTCCGCGGGCATGGCCTCGGGTCCGCAGCGCATCCCGGGGGTCCTGCAGCTGATGGACCAGCACGGCATCAGCGTCGTGGGCCTGCAGGAGTTCCAGCCGGACCAGCGCGCGACCTTCCAGCGCCGGGCGACGGGCTGGGCGATGTACCCCGGGCTCTCGCTGGGGCGTCGAGCCGGTGAGAACTCCGTGGCCTGGCGTACCGACACCTGGCAGCTGGTGAAGCCGGGACTGGTCGACATCCCCTACTTCGGCGGCAACATCCGGCCGATGCCCTACGTGCTGCTGAAACACGCCACTACGGGCGTGCTCGCCTACTTCTCCACCTTCCACAACCCCGCGAACATCAGGGGCAACCAGCAGCGGTGGCGCAACGAGGCGACCAGGCGGCAGATCAACCTGTTCAACCAGCTCGAGACCCAGGGCATCCCGCAGTTCGTCACCGGTGACATGAACGAGCGCGACGAGTACTTCTGCAAGGTCACCGGAGCCACCCCGCTCGTCGCTGCCGCGGGGGGCAGCAACAGCGGTCGCTGCGCACCACCCCGGCCGACCCAGATCGACTGGATCTTCGGCAGCCCGCAGGTGGTGTTCTCCCGTTATCTCGTCGACCGCAGCCCGCTGGTGCGGCGTACGTCGGACCACCCGGTCGTGGCCGCCACCGTGACGATCGACGCGCTGAAGTACCCCAAGGCCTACCAGCCGGTGGCGCCGATCGCCCCCTGACGTCCACGCCGGGGTCCGCGTCGGTCAGCGGGCGCGGCGCCTCATCCGCTCGACGTCGTGGATGACCACCGAGCGCGGCTCCAGCCGGAGCCAGCCGCGCGAGGCGAAGTCGGCCAGGGCCTTGTTGACCGTCTCGCGGGAGGCGCCGACCAGCTGGGCCAGCTCCTCCTGGGTGAGGTCGTGATGCACGTGCACGCCGTCGTCGGCCGTGCGGCCGAACCGGTCGGCGAGGTCGAGCAGGGCCTTGGCCACCCGGCCAGGGACGTCGGAGAAGACCAGGTCCGCGACCACCTCGTTGGTCTTGCGGAGCCGGCCGGCGAGCTGGGCCAGCAGGCCCAGTGCCACCCCTGGACGTCCCTCGAGCCACCGCAGCAGGTCGTCGTGGGACAGGGAGAGGAACACCGTCTCGGTGACGGCCGTGACCGTCGCGGAGCGCGGACCGGGGTCGAAGAGGGAGAGCTCGCCGAACATCTGGCCCGGACCGAGGATCGCGAGCAGGTTCTCGCGGCCGTCGGAGGAGGTGCGACCGAGCTTCACCTTGCCGTCGGTGACGATGTAGAGCCGGTCACCCTGGTCCCCCTCGTGGAAGAGCACCTCTCCGCGACGGAGACTGTTCTGCGCCATCGAGGAGCGCAGCGCGTTGGCCGCCTCGTCGTCGAGGGCACTGAACAGCGGCGCCTGCCGGAGTACGTCGTTATCCACGTGATGTCCCTTTCACTGTGCGCCGCGCGCCACCGGCCACGCGTGTTGCACCTCACAGTCTGTCGCATCGGCCCGCCCGGCGCCACGCGACCCCACCGGCTGCGGACGGTGGCCGGTGGCGCCTGCCCGGTCCGGGCTCGTTTCACGGGTGCGCCGTACCCTGTCGGCGTGCCCGAGACCTCGCTCGTCCGACGCGCACGCAAGGTCAACCGCGTGCTCGCTGAGACCTACCCGGACGCCAGGTGCGAGCTCGACTTCGCGGACCCGTTCCAGCTCCTGTGCGTCACCGTGCTCAGCGCCCAGACCACCGACCGCAGGGTCAATGCGGTCAGCCCGACGCTCTTCGCCGCCTACCCGGACGCGCGCGCGATGGCCGCCGCTCCGCGCGAGGACCTCGAGCGTCTCATCGGTCCTCTCGGGTTCTTCCGCGCCAAGACCGAGTCGCTGCTCAAGCTCTCCGCGGCCCTGGTGGCCGACCACGACGCCCAGGTCCCGCCGCGGCTCGAGGACCTGGTCAAGCTTCCCGGGGTGGGCCGCAAGACCGCCAACGTGGTGCTCGGCAATGCCTTCGACATCCCGGGGATCACCGTCGACACGCACTTCGGCCGGCTGATCCGGCGCCTCGGCTGGACCGAGGAGACCGACCCGGTCAAGGCCGAGCACGCGATCGGAGCGCTGTTTCCCCGGAAGGACTGGACGCTGCTCAGTCATCACCTGATCTGGCACGGGCGCCGGGTCTGCCACGCGAAGAAGCCGGCCTGCGGCGCGTGCACGGTGGCGCAATGGTGTCCGTCGTTCGGCGCGGGCCCGACCGACCCGGCGCAGGCGGCCGCCCTGGTCAAGACGCAGGGCCCTGCATGAGTCCCCGCGCGACACCGCTCGCCGGAGTCCTTGGTGTGCTGGTGCTCGGTGTGCTGGTGCTCGCGGGCTGTTCCTCGGGGGACGGGGAGTCCGGGAAGGCGAAGGCCGAGCGGCTCCCGGACGTGACCCTCTCGGCGCTGCAGGAGGGGGCCGAGGTCGAGCTGGCCTCGTTGCGCGGGCCGATGGTGGTCAACCTCTGGGCCAGCTGGTGCGCGCCGTGCGTGCGTGAGCTGCCGCTCTACCAGGCCTACTCGGAGGAGTACGCCGGCAAGGTGGACGTCGTCGGCATCGACTTCCAGGAGACCCGTCCCGCCGCGGCCGTGAAGCTGGCCGCCGACTCCGGGGTCACCTACCCGCTCTATGCCGATCCCGACGGGAAGCTCCGGGCCATCGGGCTGCCGAAGGTGATCCTGGTCGACGAGGAGGGCGAGGTGGCCTTCGAGCAGTACGTCGAGATCACCTCGGTCGCCCAGATCGAGAAGCTGGTCTCCCAGCACCTCGGAGTCTCGTGATGAACCTCCCGGAGTGGCTGGTGCCCATCAGCGAGGGCGCGAACTCGATCACCGCGCAGGACATCAGCCGGTTCGTGCCGCCGGAGGGCTCGGACACTCGCAAGGGCGCAGTGCTGATGCTCTTCGGCGAGGGACCCGCCGGACCGGACCTGCTGCTCACCGAGCGGGCCCACGACATGCGCTCGCACCCGGGCCAGGTCTCGTTCCCCGGTGGCTCGATCGACCTGACCGACGCTTCCGCTGTCGCGGCAGCGCTGCGCGAGGCCGAGGAGGAGACCGGCCTCGACCCGGCAGGCGTCGAGGTCTTCGGTGCCCTGCCCGAGCTCTGGCTCCCGCCCAGCAACTTCGCGGTGACCACGGTCCTCGGCTGGTGGAGGGACCCCTCGCGGGTGGACGTGGTCGACCCACGCGAGGTGAACGCCGTCCTCCGGGTGCCGATCGAGGAGCTGCTCGACCCGCAGCACCGGGTGACGGTCGTGCACCCCATCGGCTACAGCGGCCCGGGCTTCCTGATCGGCGAGTCCAAGGACCTGATCCTGTGGGGCTTCACCGCCGGCCTGATCAACAAGCTGTTCGACCACGTGGGCCTGACCCGGCCGTGGGACGCGTCCGTGGAACATCCATTACCGGACTACATGTTCGGCCTGCGTCAAGATTGACCCGTTCCCCCTTGGCCGAGCCCGCTCATGGGCCGGCCAGACCTTCGTGAAGGGCCTGCATGAACTTCCTCGACTGGTGCCTGGTGGTGCTGACCCTCGCCTATGCCCTCTCGGGCTACTGGCAGGGGTTCATCACCGGCGCCTTCGCGACCGCCGGACTCCTGCTCGGCGGTCTGGCCGGGATCTGGCTGGCGCCGGTCCTCCTCGGCGACGCGGCCCCCTCACTGTGGGTCTCGCTGGGTGCCCTCTTCGTCGTGCTCGTGATGGCCTCGGTGGGCCAGGCGATCCTGCAGTTCGTCGGCACCCGGATCCGCGCGCGGATCACCTGGCAGCCGATCCGTGCCGTGGACGCGGTGGGTGGCTCCCTGCTCAGCGTGGTGGCCGTCCTGGTGGTGGCCTGGATGCTCGGCGTCGCGATCAGTGGCTCACGCATCCCGGGGATCAGCCCCCAGGTGCGGGACTCGCGGGTCCTGGTCGCCGTGAACGAGGTGATGCCGGTGCGGGCGCAGCAGGCGCTGCGCTCCTTCGACGACGTGGTCGGCTCCAGCTTCTTCCCGCGCTACCTCGAGCCGTTCGCGCCCGAGCGCATCGTCAAGGTCCCGGTCGCGGACCGGCGCGTGCTTCGCGATCCCGACATCCGGGGCGCGGCCACGAGCGTGTTCAAGATCCGCAGCAACAACCGCTGCGGCAGCGGCGTCGAGGGCACCGGCTTCCTCTACGCGCCCAACAAGGTGATGACCAATGCCCACGTCGTCGCCGGCGTCACCGAGCCGATGATCCAGGACGGCAAGAAGTCGCGGCCCGGGAAGGTCGTCTACTACAACCCCGACGTGGACGTCGCCGTGGTCGACGTACCGGGTCTGGACGGGCCCACGATCCGGTTCGACCTCGAAGGCAAGGAAGGCCAGCAGGGCGCCGTGCTGGGCTTCCCGCAGGACGGACCGTTCGACGCCCAGCCGGTCCGGATCCGCAGCGACCAGCGCCTGCGCTCGCCCGACATCTACGGCAACGGGACGGTGACCCGGCACGTGTTCTCGCTGCGCGGGCTGATCCGGCCGGGCAACTCCGGCGGACCGGTCGTCTCGACCGGGGGCCAGGTCCTCGGGGTCGTGTTCGCCGCCTCGGTGAGCGACCGCGACACCGGCTACGCCCTCACCGCGGACCAGGTCCGCCAGGCCGCAGCCGTCGGCCTGGAGGCCACGGGCAAGGTGTCGAGCGGGAACTGCGCGTAGGGGGCTGTGCCGGTTTCCCCGGCCGGCCGGGGAAACCGGACGTTGTCGGCCGATGCATCACCCCACAACGACAGGGATCCCCCCACAAGCCCACCCGAAATGTCCCACTCCTGGGCGTGCTGATGCGCAACGGCGTACGCCGGGGGGCGGTCAGCCGCGCTTGAGCAGGCTCTTGTTCTCCTTGGCCTGATGGATCGCCTTCTCCGGCGGCCGGACCTGCTTGATCTTGCGGACGCCCACGAGGCCCAGGAGGCCGGCCAGCAGCAGGTAGGCGGCGAAGACGATCAGGAAGGACCAGGCCAGGTCGAGGCCCGTCATCGCGACGAAGAAGGCGAACGCCACCGAGAGCATGATGATCGCGAGCAGGCCGAGGAACGCGGCTGCACCGAACAGGGCGATGCTGATTCCGCCAGCCTTGACCGAGACCTTCAGCTCGGACTTGGCCAGCGCGATCTCGCTCTGGATCAGGGTGGAGACGTCGCGGCTGGCATCGACGACCAGCTTGCCGATCGTCGGCTCATCGGTGCCGATGGGCTCGGGCTGTGACATGGCAGGCGTTTCCCTTCGAGGACTTCTGACGTCTCGGGGAACCCTATCGTCACGCCTGATGGGAGCGCCCGTTGCGGGCGGCGAGCGCAGCCGGTTCGGTCACCCGAGCGCAGCCGGTTTGGTCACTTGCGCGCCGTCTGGGAGACTCTGCGAAGTTGGAGGGGAGTATTCCTTCGCGGCGATCTCGTCATCACGGTTGGACCACGAGCAGGACAGTGGGCGACCCGGGGTCGTCGGCCACCTCACGGCGGCGGAAGAGACCTCCGGACCCCGCAACACGAACAGGGCCTTGCGCGCTCGCGCGCAGGTCCCCGAGTCCGGAGGCAAGACATGGACGTATCCCCCCTGGTGTGGTGGCTCACGATCGGCATCACGACCGTGGTCCTCCTGGTCGACGTCGTCATCATCGGTCGTCGCCCGCACGAACCCTCCCGCAGGGAGGTCGGTGTGGCCCTGGGCTTCTTCGTCGGGATGGCTGTCCTCTTCGGGATCGCCGTGTGGGTCTTCTACGGGCACGACTACGGCACCCAGTTCTTCGCGGGCTGGCTCACCGAGTACTCCCTCTCGATCGACAACCTGTTCATCTTCCTGATCATCATGAGCAAGTTCGGCGTACCCCGGGAGCTGCAGCAGAACGCGCTGCTGATCGGCATCGTGCTGGCGCTGATCATGCGCGGCATCTTCATCGCGGTGGGCGCCGCTGCGATCAACAACTTCAGCTGGGTCTTCTACATCTTCGGGCTGTTCCTGATCTACACCGCGTGGAAGCTCGCGAAGGAGGGCTCGGAGGACGAGGACGAGTTCGAGGAGAGCCGGCTGATCAAGTTCGTGGAACGCAGGTTCCCCGCGACCTCGGAGTGGCACGGGACCGCGATGTTCGTCAAGGAGAACGGCAACCGCCTCATCACCCCGATGTTCATCGTGATCGTCGCACTGGGCACCACCGACCTGCTGTTCGCCCTGGACTCGATCCCGGCCATCTACGGGCTGACCGAGGAGCCGTTCCTGGTCCTGACCGCGAACATCTTCGCGCTGATGGGACTGCGGCAGCTCTACTTCCTGATCGGCGGGCTGCTGGAGCGGCTGGTCTACCTCTCCTACGGCCTCGCATTCCTGCTCGGGTTCATCGGCGTCAAGCTGATCCTGCACGCGCTGCACGAGAACGAGCTGCCGTTCATCAACGGTGGCGAGCACGTCAAGTGGGCGCCGGACATCCCGATCTGGCTCTCGCTGCTGGTGATCATCGGCACGCTCGTCGTGACCACGGTGCTCAGCCTGGCGAAGTCCAGGAGCATGTCGAGCGCGGAGCAGGACAGCGCCTCCGGCCCCCGGCGTGACTGGGACAACGACTGACCCGGCTGACCGACCCGTCACGCCGCGGACCGCGACCCTCCAGGGTCAGGAGTCGTCCTTGCCGTCGGAGCCCATCCCCTTGCCGATGAGGTCCATCACGGTGGAGTCGGCCAGCGTGGTCACGTCGCCCACCTCGCGGTGCTCGGCGACGTCCTTGAGCAGGCGGCGCATGATCTTGCCGGAACGAGTCTTCGGCAGCTCCGGCACCACCATGATCTGACGCGGCTTGGCGATCGCGCCGATCTCCTTCGCCACGTGCTGGCGCAGCTCCTGGATCAGCGAGTCGGGTGCCTCCTCGCCCTCCTCGAGCGCCGACTCCCGGAGGATCACGAACGCGCAGACGGCCTGGCCGGTGGTCTCGTCGGCTGCTCCCACGACGGCGGCCTCGGCGACCTTCGGGTGCGAGACCAGGGCGGACTCGATCTCGGTCGTGGAGAGGCGATGTCCGGAGATGTTCATGACGTCGTCGACCCGGCCGAGCAGCCAGATGTCACCGTCGTCGTCCTTCTTGGCGCCGTCACCGGCGAAGTAGAAGCCCTCCTTCTCGAAGCGGGACCAGTAGGTCTCCTTGAACCGGTCGTCGTCCCCCCAGATGGTGCGCAGCATCGAGGGCCACGGCTCCTTGACGACCAGCAGGCCACCGGACCCGTTGGGCACCGACTCGCCCTTGTCGGTGACGACGTCGACCACGATGCCGGGGATCGACTTCATCGCCGACCCAGGCTTGGAGTGGGTCACTCCCGGCAGCGGACTGATCATGATCGAGCCCGTCTCGGTCTGCCACCAGGTGTCCACCACCGGGGCCTGGTCCGCGCCGATCGTCTTGCGGTACCAGATGTAGGCCTCCGGGTTGATCGACTCGCCCACCGAACCGAGCAGCCGGATCTTGGAGAGGTCGTGCTTGGTGGGGATGTCGTCGCCCCACTTCATGAACGTCCTGATCGCCGTCGGCGCGGTGTAGAAGATCGTGACGCCGTACTTCTCGCAGATCTCCCACCAGCGGCCCTTGTCCGGGGTGTCCGGCGTGCCCTCGTACATCACCGACGTGGTCTGGTTGGCGAGCGGTCCGTAGATGCCGTACGAGTGACCGGTCACCCAGCCGACGTCGGCGGTGCACCAGTAGACGTCGGTGTCGGGCTTGAGGTCGAAGATGCCCCAGTGCGTGTAGGCGCAGCCGACGAGGTAGCCGCCCGTGGTGTGCAGGATGCCCTTGGGCCTGCCGGTGGTGCCCGAGGTGTACATCACGTAGAGCGGGTGCTCGGAGTCGAAGAACTCGCACTCGTGCTCGGTGGACTGCTCGTCGACGAGCTCGTGCCACCACACGTCGCGGCCCCCTTCCGACGCAGGGTTCCACTCCACGTCCTGTCCGGTACGACGGACCACGAGCACCTTGCGGACCTCGTGACCCTTCCCGGCGGCCTTCTCGACGGCCTCGTCGACGGCCGGCTTCAGAGCAGAGGGAGCGCCGCGACGGTAGCCGCCGTCGGACGTGATCACGACGCGCGCGTCGCAGTCTGCGAGGCGGTTGGCCAGCGCGTCGGAGGAGAACCCGCCGAAGACCACGGTGTGCGGGGCCCCGATGCGCGCGCACGCGAGCATCGCGACGGCGGTCTCCGGGATCATCGGCATGTAGATCGCGACCCGGTCGCCGGTCTCGACGCCGAGCTCGATCAGGGCGTTGGCGGCCTTGGAGACCTCGTCCTTGAGCTCGGCGTAGGTCAGGTCCCGGGTGTCGTCCTCGGGCTCGCCGACCCAGTGGAACGCGACCTTGTCGCCGGCGCCGTTCTCGACGTGCCGGTCGACACAGTTGTAGGCGGCGTTGATCTTGCCGCCGATGAACCACCGCGCGAACGGCGGGTTGTCCCAGTCCAGGACCTGGTCCCACTTGGTGTCCCAGTCGAGTCGCTCGGCCTGCTTCTCCCAGAACGCCAGTCGGTCCTGCTCCGCCTCGTCGTAGACGTCAGCCGTCAGGTTGGCGTTCTCCGCGAACTCGGTGGGAGGCTCGAACCGGCGCTCCTCGTGGGCCAGGTTGGCCAGGGTTCCGCTGGACTCGTCGCTCATCAGATCGCTCCTCGTCGCCCGTGTCTTGGGGGCTTCGTCTCGTGTGCTCGAACCTACTCTTCGGCCCAGGTCCGGACGACCCCGGAAGGGGCCGCCCGGACCTGCTGGATGGTGCCGGTTCCACCGGTCAGTGCTGGACGGCGCCCTCGGAGCCCGCTCCGGTGAACGCGCGCACCTCGAGTGCCGTGAAGCGGTCCTCCGCCTCCGGCTCCTTCGAGGTCACAGTGCCCAGCCAGCCGAGGAAGAACCCCAGGGGGATCGAGATGATGCCCGGGTTGCTCAGCGGGAACCAGGACCAGTCGGCACCGGTGACCAGCGCGGTCTCCGAGCCGGAGACCACCGGCGAGAAGAACACCAGCCCGATGCAGGAGACCAGCCCGCCGTAGATCGCCCACACCGCACCGCGTGTGTTGAACCGTCGCCAGAACAAGTTGTAGAGCAACGACGGGAGGTTCGCCGAGGCCGCGACGGCGAAGGCCAGCGCCACCAGGAACGCGATGTTGAGCTTCTGCGCCGGGATGGCCAGGACGACGGCGATGCCGCCGATCACGAAGGCCGCGATCCGGGCCACCTTGACCTCGTCGGCCTCCGAGGCCTTGCCGTGCTTGAACACGGTGGCGTAGAGGTCGTGCGCCACGGAGGACGCAGAGGTCAGGGTCAGACCGGCCACCACCGCGAGGATGGTCGCGAAGGCCACGGCCGAGATCAGCGCCAGCAGGACCGCGCCGCCGGTGGAGCCCTCACCGCCACCCACGGCTTCGGCCAGCAGTGGCGAGGCCAGGTTGCCTCCGGAGGTCGCAACGGCGCTCTCCGGGCCGGTGTCCAGCAGGGCAGCGGCACCGAAGCCGAGGACCAGGGTCATCAGGTAGAACGAACCGATCAGGCCGATCGCCCACAGCACCGAGGTCCGCGCTGCCTTGGCAGTGGGCACCGTGTAGAAGCGGATCAGGATGTGCGGCAGCCCGGCGGTGCCGAGCACCAGGGCGAGTCCGAGCGAGAGGAAGTCGATCTTCGACGTGGTGTCGACGCCGTACTTCAGCCCGGGCTGGAGGAAGCCCTCCCCCTTGCCGGTCTTGTCGGACGCGGCCTGGAGCAGCTCGGAGAGGTTGAACCCGAACTTCGACAGCACGAGCACCGTGATCAGCACGGTGCCGGTCATCAGCAGGACCGCCTTGACGATCTGCACCCACGTCGTGCCCTTCATGCCACCGACGGTCACGTAGAAGACCATCAGCATGCCGACACCCACGATCGTGATCGCCTTGAGCGCCTCGGACTGCACGTCGAGCAGCAGGGCGACGAGCGCACCCGCGCCGACCATCTGGGCGAGCAGGTAGAAGATCGAGACGACGACGGTCGAGGTCGCGGCCGCGGTGCGCACGGGGCGCTGCTTCATCCGGTAGGCCAGCTGGTCGGCCATCGTGTAGCGACCGGAGTTGCGCAGCAGCTCCGCGACGAGCAGCAGGGCGACCAGCCAGGCGACGAGGAAGCCGATGGAGTAGAGGAACCCGTCGTAGCCGTTCAGCGCGATCAGGCCGGAGATGCCGAGGAACGAAGCGGCGGACATGTAGTCACCGGAGACCGCCATGCCGTTCTGGAAGCCGCTGAACGAGCGACCGCCGGCGTAGAAGTCGGTGGTGCCCGACTGCTGCCGGCTCGCCCACATGGTGATGCCGACGGTCAGGAGGACGACGGCGATGAACAGTACGGCTGTCAGTGTCTGGGAGCTCATCGACCGGCCTCCTCGTCGTAGCGGGTCTCCAGCTGGCGGGCGATGGGGTCGACCCGGCTGTTCATGTAGCGCGCGTAGGCCCAGGCGAGGCCGAACGTGGTCGCGAACTGCAGCAGTCCGAAGACCAGGGCCACGTTGATGTTGCCGACCAGCTTGTGGCCCATGAAGTCGCTCGCCCAGTTGGAGAGGACCACGTAGAGCAGGTACCAGGCGAGGAACGCGACGGTGGCCGGGAAGGCGAACCTGCGGAAGCGTCGGCGGAGCTCCTGGAACTCCGCGGTCTCGTGGAGGGTGTCGTAGACGGGGTCGTGCCGAGGCGCCTCTGCGTCCGCCTCGAGCTCGGCGCCACCTGGCGTGGGGTCGGGCATGCTGGTCACCCTTCGTGGGAGGTTGTGATGCCAGTCACCGTGGCAGCGCCCCACCCCGGCCGCCACCGTGTCGGGCCGGCAGTTCGCCAGGTGGACGGACCGAATCGGCCAGCGGTCGATGGCGTACGACGAACGGTCAGCCGCGGTCGAGCTGCACCGTCTCCGGCGTGTGCAGCCGGACCATGAACCGCGAGGTGTGGACGGGCAGCCGGTGCCGGGTCATCTTGGAGACGACCACCATCGTCGCGAACGCCAGGGGCACGGCGCACGCGGCCGGCTGGTCGACGATGGCGGCGAACCAGCCACCGCTGCGGTCGGCCATCAGGTTGTCGACGACCGCACCTCCGGTCAGGCTGCCCCCGACGAGCAGGCCGGCCAGCGCGCCGACGTCGGTCAGGCCACGCCACCAGATGCCGAGCACGAGCAGCGGACAGAACGTGGCGGCGGCCATCGCGAACGCCAGGCCGACCACGGTCGCCACGGCCACGTCGCGGGCCACGAGCGCCAGCAGGAACGGCACCACCACCGCGACGACGGCGCTGAGCCGGAAGGCAGTGACCCCCTCGACGCGCTTGCTCATCACGTCCTGTGTGATCACCCCCGCCACCGCGATGGTCAGGCCCGACGAGGTCGCCAGGAAGGCGGCGAACGCGCCGGCGGTCAGCAGGGCGGTGAGCAGGTCGCCACCGAGGTCACCGACCATCCGCGACGGGAGCTCGAGCACCACGCCGTCGGCGCGACCACTTCCGACCAGGTCGGGCGCGTAGAGACGACCGAGACCGGCGTACACCGGGGGGAGCACGTAGAACAGCCCCAGCAGCGCGAGGACGGCGACGGTGGTCTGCCGGGCCGCGCGTCCGTCCGGGTTGGTGTAGAAGCGCACCACCACGTGCGGCAGGCCCATGGTGCCGAGGAACGTCGCGATCATCAGTGAGTACGTCGAGTAGAGCGGGTGGTCCCCGGCGAAGTCGATCGGATCGGCCCACGCCGTGCCGGACTCGCCGCCGACGAAGAGGCCGGAGTCGGCCGGGGAGCGTGCCACCGTCGCCGAGCCACACGAACAGCAGGAACGCGAGTGGGACGAGGAGGGCGGTCAGCTTGAGCCAGTACTGGAAGGCCTGGACGAAGGTGATCGAGCGCATCCCGCCGGCCAGCACGTTCAGGAGCACGACGACCGCGACCACCAGGCCGCCGGCCCAGCCGGGGAACCCGGTCGCGGCACGCAGCGCGACCCCGGCGCCCTGCAGCTGCGGCATCACGTAGAGCCAGCCGATCGCCACCACCATCACCGAGGCGAGGGTGCGCACCATGCGCGAGTCGAGCCGGGCCTCGGCGAAGTCGGGCAGCGTGTAGGCACCGGACCGGCGAAGGGGTGCCGCCACCAGGACCAGCAGGACGAGATAGCCCGCCGTCCAGCCGACGGGGTACCAGAGCATCTCGGCCCCGAAGGTGAGCACCAGGCCGGCGATGCCGAGGAACGACGCCGCCGAGAGGTACTCGCCACTGATCGCCGACGCGTTCAGGCCCGGACGCACCGAGCGCGAGGCCACGAAGAAGTCCGATGTGGTCCGGCTGAACCTCAGTCCCCATGTGCCGATCGCGAGAGTGGCGATGGTGACGAGCAGCACCGCGACCAGCGCGGAGGCGCCCTCGTTCATGATGTCGTCGGCTGCTGCAGGGCGGTCATGACCGCTCGACCACCCGGGCGAAGGCGCGCTCGTTGAGCTCGGCCCGCCGTTGGTAGCGCCACCCCAGGAGCACCAGCACCGGGTAGCAGCCGAAGGCCAGCAGGCCCCAGGACACCGGCATGCCGAGCACGTGGCGCGAGGTGAGCGCGGGGACGAGCATGAACAGGAGCGGCAGCATGCCGATGGTGAGACCGAGCAGGACCAGGATGCCGAGCGCCAGCCGCAGCTGCGCCCGCAGCAGGGTGCGCACGTAGATCTCGCCGACCTCGCTCTGCGCGTCGATCTCCGACGCGGCGGTCGGGTGCGGGTGCAGCCGGGGCCGGTCGGTCCACGGGCTGGTGACCCGGACTCGTGCGGGGACCGGCTCCGGCTGCTTCTGGGTCATGACTGCTGCTCCGTGGCACCGGGGCCGGGGCGGGCGTTGCGGACCAGCAGGTCGCGCAGCTCGCGGGTGTGCCGGCGGCTGACCTGGAGCTCGTGGCCGTCGATCATCACCGAGCACCGGCCACCGTCGACGCGGACCTCGTCGACGAACGACGGTGGCGATCAGGATCGAGCGGTGGATCCGCAGGAAGCCCGACTCCGCCCAGTCCTGCTCGAGCTGGGTCAGCGGCACCCGGAGGAGGTGGCTGTCATCGGCCGTGTGCAGCCGGGCGTAGTCGCCCTCCGCCTCGACGTAGCGGATCTGCGAGACCGGGACGAAGCGCGTGACGCCGCCCCGCTCGACGGGCACCTGCTCCTCGGTCCCCTCGGGTCGGACGGTGGCCAGCACCCGGCGTACGGCCTCGGCGATGCGCTCCCCGCGGACCGGCTTCAGGACGTAGTCGACCGCGTTCAGGTCGAAGGCGTCGACGGCGTGCTGGTCGTGGGCGGTCACGAAGACCGTGGCCGGGGTGGTCCGGAACCGCGCGAGCACCTGGGCCAGCTCGATGCCGGTGAGACCGGGCATCTCGATGTCGAGGAAGACGGCGTCGATCTCGATCTGCTGGAGCAGGCGCAGTGCCTCGGTGGGGGATCCGGTCGAGTGCACCTCCGCGATCCGGTCGTCGCTCTGGAGCAGGAAGGTCAGCTCGTCGAGGGCCGGGCGCTCGTCGTCGATCACCAGCACCCGCAGGCCGGTCGTGGGGGTGGTCCTCACGTCGTCACGCCCGGGGCGAACTTGGGCACGCGGACCACGACCCGGGTCCCGGCGCCGCGTGCGGTCTCCACGACCAGACCGTATTCGTCACCGAACGTGGTGCGCAGGCGCTCGTCCACGTTGGCGAGGCCGACCGCGTCGCCACCCGACTCGCCGGTGAGGACCTCGCGGACTCGCTCGGGGTCGGCGCCCGCGCCGTTGTCCTCGATCGAGATCACGCACTCCCGGTCGACGTCACGTGCCTCGATCGTGATCCGGCCGCCCTCGGTCATCGATCGCAGTCCGTGCTGGACGGCGTTCTCGACCAGGGGCTGCAAGCACAGGAACGGCACGTTCACGCCCAGGACCTCTGGCGCGATCTGCAGGGTGACCCGCAGCCGGTCGCTGCCGAAGCGGGCCTGCTCGAGCAACAGGTAGCGCTCCACCGAGCGCAGCTCCTCGGCCAGCGTCGTGAAGTCGCCGTGCTGGCGGAAGGAGTAGCGGGTGAAGTCGGCGAACTCCAGCAGCAGCTCTCGGGCGCGGTCGGGGTCGGTGCGGACGAAGGACGCGATGGCGCCGAGCGAGTTGTAGATGAAGTGCGGGCTGATCTGCGCGCGCAGTGCCCTCAGCTCGGCGCGCATCAACCGGTGTCGCGACGCGTCGAGCTCGGCGAGCTCGAGCTGTCCCGAGACCCAGCTGGCCACCTCCTCGGTCGCCCGGAGCAGGCTGGCCGACGCCGAGTCGGTCAGGGCCACCAGTGCTCCCGCCACCCGGTTGTCGACGACCAGGGGGCTGGCGATCGCGTGCTGGACCAGGCATCCCTGGGTCTCGCAGGCCAGCTCCGCACGACCCGCCACGACAGTGCCGTTGGCCTCGATCGCCCGTCGGGCGAGGGCATGGGCGTGCTCGGTGTGCTGGGTGGAGAGCCCGTCGTACCCCAGCACGGTGTGGGTGTCGGCGATCGCCACCGCGGCGGTGCCGAGCAGGTTGCGCAGGTGGCGCAGGCTGCGCTCGACCGACTCCGGGTTCAGGCCCTCGCGAAGAGCGGGAGAGGCGAGCGAGGCCGTGTGCAGCGTGCGGAAGGTGGCGAGGTCGGCGTCGCTGCCCAGCTGACGGGAGTGCCGCCAGCTGCGCAGGCCCTCGAAGGTCACCAGTCGCCCTCAGGTCACCGGAAGTCGATGAGCTGTGTGCCGGGTTCCTCCGGGGGCGTCTGCCGAACGGGACCGGTCTCCCCGGTGTCCGGCGGGACGTCCCCGACCACAGCTCGACGGGTCGGGGGCGGCGGCTCCGGCGGCAGCTCCTGGTGGCGTACGACGGCGCGGTAGCACCGGGTCACGTAGGCGAGCTGCATCCCGTCGTGGCCACGGCCGTAGCCGGCGTACAGCTCCTCGACCTTCGCCAGCACGCGCGCGCGGTCGTGCTCCTTCATCGTGGCGACGTGCGAGACCGAACGGGTCAGGTCGGCCAGGGAGGAGGCGGTGTGGGTCTGCCAGAACCTGAACTGCTTCTTCTCCACGAACCCGAAGTAGGGGGTCTCCATCAACGGCATCGCGGCCTCGTCCTGCGTCCCCGTCTGCGGCGAGATGAGCTCCTTGAGCTTGCGCACCCACGGGATCGCGACGTCATAGGTGTTGAAGGCCAGCGCCAGGACGCCACCGGGACGGAGCACGCGAGCGATCTCCGGCAGCGCGCGGTCGTGGTCGAACCAGTGGAAGGACTGTCCGCAGACCACCAGGTCGACCGAGCGCGAACGCAGCGGGATCTGTTCGGCCGTGGCCGCGACGTGCTTGACCGGCACCCGCTCGGCGAGCCGGGACAGCATCGCAGGCAGTGGGTCGGTGGCCAGGATGTCGTGACCGTGCGCGACGCCGGAGGGGTTCTCGTGCAGCAGCTCGGTGAGCTTGCCGGTGCCGGCGCCGAGCTCCAGGATGACCGAGCTTCCGGCTCCGGCCAGCCAGCTGGCGGCGTCCTCGGGGTAGGACGGGCGGGCGCGGTCATAGGCGTCGGCAACCGGGCCGAACGACCGTTCAGGTGGTGGGCTCTGCCGGCTCTCGGGCCTGCCCTCGGGCTCGCTCATCGTGCGCTCGAAGTTACCCGATAGCGTCACCCCCGTGCCCCACCCGTCCAGAGAGCCAGCCAGTGAGCCGCGGCCGGACCCCTTGACCTGGCTGACGGAGCTCGAGGGCGTGCCCTCCGCGTTCGCCTCGACCCGGGACGGGATCGACGTGATGCTGCGCGACCGCGGGCTGCGTCGTACGACGCCCGAGCAGACCGCCGAGTCCCTGCTCCGGGGGGCGCATGCGAGCGCGGTGCTGGAGGGGTCGGCGTCGACGCTGGAGGAGCTGCGCGCCGGCACCGGGGACCCGATCGCCCAGGCCGCCGTGCGGGTCAGCACCGAGCTGCTCTCGCTGGTGCCGGTCGTCGGCCGTTCGCCGGCCCAGGCGTTCGCCCGGCTGCACGCCCTGACCGGCGGTGTCTCGCCCGGCCAGCCGGTCTCCGCGGAGGCGGCCGGCCGGCTGCAGTCGCTCTCCCGGACGATGCTGGCCACCAGGGCGCCGGCCCTGCTGGTCGCGGCGCTGGTGCACGCCGACCTGGTCAGCGCCTCGGCGTTCGCCGACCACAACGGGATCCTCGCCCGGGCAGCCGAGCGGCTGGTGCTGGTCGGTCGGGGCGTGGACCCGGCCTCGCTCGTCGTACCCGAGGCCGGGCACCTGGCCCTGCGTGCGGAGTACGAGTCGAATCTGCGCGGCTATGCCCACGGTGGCACCAGCGGGCTGCACGCGTGGCTGCTCTACGCCGCCGAGGCGCAGACGAAGGGCGCCGAGGCCAGCCCGCTGCGCACCGGCTGACCGAGACCTGGCTGCACAGATGAGCGGCACCGGGATGCCCCAGAAAGTGCTGGGGAGTCTCGATGCCGCTCGACACACGGAGATTGGCTACCAAGCGTGCATTTTCTAAGCGTGGCCCCCGGAGAGTCCGGGTCAGACCAACACCCTGTAGGAAGGGTAGATCGCCGCGTGGGTACCGCCACCGTGTGAGTCTCTGGAGTTGTCCCTCCTTTGTACGCCGCGTCGCGAAGCACTACAAGGGTTGACTTTTCAGGCAGCGGCGCGACGCCGCCTGGCGCCCAGCCAGACCGCGGCACCGATGGCCGCCAGGCCGCCGATGGTCAGCGCGGCCAGGGCCGGGGTCCTGGGGGGCACCCGGCTGCGCAGGGCGACCGGCTTGTCGAAGACCAGGATCGGCCAGCCGCGATCCCGGGCGATCCGCCGCAGGTCCTTGTCCGGGTTGACCGCATAGGGATGACCGACCGCCTCGAGCATGTGCACGTCGGTGACCGAGTCGCTGTAGGCATAGCACCGGTCGAGGTCGTAGCCGCGCTTGCGGGCGAGGTCACGGATCGCCTTGGCCTTGTTCTCGGCGTAGGCGTAGAACTTGATGTCGCCGGTGTACTTGCCGTCCGCCACCTCCATCCGGGTGGCGATCGACTTGTCGGCGCCGAGCATCTGCCCGATCGGCTCGACGACCTCCGAGCCGCTGGTCGAGACGATGATCACGTCACGACCGGCCAGGTGATGGGTCTCGATCAGGCCGACCGCCTCGTCGTACACCAGCGGCTCGACGATGTTGTGCAGCGTGTCCGCCACGATCTGGTTCACCGTCTCGACGTCCCAGCCGGCGCACAGCTGCGACATGAACTGCCGCAACTTCTCCATCTGGTCGTGGTCGGCACCGCCGACGAGATAGACGAACTGGGCGTACGCCGACCGCAGCACCGCCCCGCGGGAGATCAGTCCGCCGGCCTGGAACTCGCGGCTGAACGCCAGCGTGCTCGACTTCGCAATGATCGTCTTGTCGAGGTCGAAGAACGCTGCCGTCGGTCGGGCCACCGGGCTCATGCGTGAAGTGTAGGCAGCAGGGCCGATCGCCCCATCGGGACAGCCGTTTCGTGTCCACAGGGCGTCTGGGGCACGGGGTCGTCCACAGCGGCTGTTCGCCGAGACCGTGTGAACCCGGCAGCGTCGCAGCATGTGCGCATGGATGCCACTGCCCCGCTCCTCGTCTCTGCCGATCCGCTGCTCGTCGCCGACGTGCAACGACTCTGCGCCGCGGCGGGCGTGGTGCCCGAGGTCGTGCGCGAGCCTGCCCAGGCGATGCGGCTCTGGTCCACTGCCTCCGTGGTGCTCGTCGGTGCGGACTGCGCCCCGGTGGTGGCGGCTGCGAGCCCACCGCGCCGTGCTCGCGTGCACGTCCTGGGCCGTGCCCCGGTCGGCGACGTGCTGTTCCGGGAGGCGCTCGCCCTGGGAGCCGAGACGGTGGCGGGCCTGCCGGCCTCGGAGACCTGGCTGGTCGAGCTGCTCACGGACGTGGGGGACGGCGGTGCCTCCCCGGGCACGACGATCGGTGTGATCGGAGGGTCTGGAGGAGCCGGTGCGACGGTCTTCGCCGCGGCCCTGGCCCAGATGGCCACGGCGGCACCGGGAGGAACGGTCCGGACGCTGCTGGTGGACGCCGACCCGATCGGAGCAGGGATCGACCGGGTGCTGGGTCTGGAGGGCTCGGACGGGATCCGGTGGGACTCCATGCTGCAGACCACGGGAAGGCTGAGCTCGCGCTCCTTGCGGGAGGCACTGCCGCGTGCCGGACAGCTGTCGGTGCTGACCTGGCCCACCGACCGACCCGCCTCGTTGCAGGCGTTCGCGATGCGGGAGGTGCTCTCGGCAGGCCGACGCGGGTTCGACGTGGTGGTGGTGGACCTGCCCCGTCACCGGGATGCCGTCGTCGAGGAGACCATCAGCCGCTGCGACCACGTCGTGCTGGTCTCCACGCTGACCGTCCCCGGCGTGAGCTCGGCCGCCCGGGTGGCGCACCGCCTCCCCGAGATGGCGCCGACCCGGCACCTCGTCACCCGGGGGAGCCGGGCGGGGGTGTCGCCGGAGTCGGTGAGCCGGCTGCTCCGGATGCCGCTGCTCGTGGCCATGGGCGACCAGCGTGGTCTCGACGAGGCGGTGAACCTCGGGGCGGGCCCGGCCAGGTCGCGACGGGGCACCCTCGCCCGTGCCGCGCGGACGGCCGCACACTCTCTGCTCGACGAGCGGCGGGTGGCTGCGGCATGAGCGAGGCGATCTCCGCCGATCTGGTGGACGGCGTACGAGAACGGCTCGCGCGCGACGCGTCGCCGCTGACGCCACAGCTGGTGGCGCAGGCACTGCGCGAACAGGGCCGACCCGTGGGCGACGCCACCGTGCTCGCGGTGCACGATGCCCTGCACCGCGACATCGTCGGCGCCGGCCCGCTGGAGCCGCTGCTGCGCCTCGACGGTGTCACTGACGTGCTGGTCAACGGCGCCGGCCAGGTCTGGCTCGACCGTGGGGCCGGCCTGGAGCTCACCGGGATCAGCTTCGCGGACGACCAGTCTGTCCGCCGTCTTGCCCAGAGGCTGGCCGCGACCGGGGGGCGACGCCTCGACGATGCCTCGCCCTACGTCGACCTCCGGCTGCCGGACGGCTCCCGCTTCCACGCCGTCCTGGCGCCGGTCGCGCGCCCCGGCACGGTGCTGTCTCTGCGTGTGCCGCGCCATCGCGTCTTCACGCTGGCCGAGCTGGTCGCTGCGGGCGCCGTGGGCAGCGAGGGTGCCGCGCTCGTCGAGCTGGTGGTGCAACGCAGGCTGGCGTTCGTGGTCAGCGGCGGCACCGGCTCCGGGAAGACCACGCTCCTGAACGCGATGCTCTCCCTGGTCGGCGACGACGAACGCATGGTCCTGGTCGAGGACGCCTCGGAGCTGCGGCCCGACCATGGTCACGTCGTCGCACTGGAGGCGCGTCCCCCCAACATCGAGGGCGCCGGGGAGATCACGCTGCGCACCCTGGTTCGCCAGGCGCTGCGGATGCGCCCCGACCGGCTCGTGGTCGGCGAGGTGCGCGGTGCCGAGGTGGTCGACATGCTGGCCGCGATGAACACCGGCCACGAGGGTGGCTGCGCGACCATCCACGCCAACTCGGCGGCCGACGTGCCGAGCCGCATCGAGGGGCTCGCCCTGGCTGCCGGGCTCACCCGGGAGGCAGCACACAGCCAGCTCGCCTCGGCTGTGGACGTCGTATTGCACCTGGGGCGCGACCCTGACCGCAGACGCAGGCTCCGTGAGATCGGCGTGGTGACACCGACCCCCGAGGGCCCGGTCGAGGTGGTCACCGCCGTGACCTTCGGACCAGACGGGTCGCCCCGTGAGGGCCCGGCACTCGCCCAGCTGTCGTCACTGCTCGAGTCATGAACTCCGACCCGGCCTCCACCGCCGTGCCCGTGGTCCTGGCTGTGGTGCTGGCCGGGGTCAGCGCCGGGCTGCTGGTCCCCGGCGCCGCGGCGCTCCCGGCCAGCGGTCCCGGTCGCGGGTCGCGATCCCGGACCCTCGGGTCGGTCGCCCTGGTCACGGCTGTGGTCCTCGGGCTGGTCCTCGGATCGTGGCTGAGCACGCAGCAGCTCGTGCTGGCGGGGCTCCTCGGCGCGGTCGCTGTCGGCGTGGGCCGGCTGGTCCAGCGACGGCGTGCGGCGCGATCGGCGGAGCGCCGCTCCGATCGGGTCCTCGCCGTCTGCGAGACGATGGCCTCCGACCTGGCGGCGGGACAACCTCCGCTGCGCAGCCTGGACCGGGCCGCGGGGGAGTGGCCGGAGTTCGCCCCCGTGGCCGTGGCCGGCCACCTGGGTGCCGACGTTCCCGCGGCCCTGCGGGAGCTCTCCACCCGACCCGGTGCCCGCCAGCTGCGCACGCTCGCGGCGACCTGGCAGGTGGCCCACGACACCGGTTCCGGACTCGCGGGAGCGATCGGTCAGGCAGCGGAGTCGATCCGGTCCGACCGGCGCACGGTGCGTCTGGTCGCCGCCGAGCTCGCAGCGGCGCATGCCACCGCCCGGATGCTGGCCGTGCTCCCGGTGGGGGTGCTCCTCCTGGGGTCCGGGATCGGTGGTGACCCGGTGGGCTTCCTGACCGGTTCCACGGCCGGTCTCGGGTGCCTGGCGCTGGGACTCGCGCTGTCGTTCGCCGGCCTGCTGTGGCTGGAACGGATCGCCGACCGGGTGCTCGGACGATGAGGGTGCTGGTGGCAGCCCTCGCCGGTGTGACGGTGCTGCTCCTGATGGTCGGCCGCCCGCAGCTGCGCGTGGACCGCCCTGCAGCACCGGTCGCGGCGCCACCGGTGGAGCGCGCGCTGCTGGTCCGGTTGCGGCCCGTGCTCGCCCTGGTCGGCGCCCTCGGCGGGTGGGCGATGGTCGGCGGGATGGTCGGGGTGGCGGTCGGGGCTGCCTGCGGGGCGACGGTGTGGGTGGTGCTCGGACGGACCGAGGACCCGGCCGTCGTACGCCGGCGCGAGGAGCTTCTCGAGGACCTCCCGACCGCCGTCGACCTGCTCGGGGCCTGTCTCGACGCAGGTGCGGCGCCCGAGTCCGCCCTGGTCTCGGTCAGCGAGGCGCTGGGCGGGCCGGTGGGCGACGAGCTCATGGCCATCCACCACCGGCTGGAGGTCGGCGTCGACCCGGCGCAGGTGTGGCGCTCGGTCGCCGCGCACCCGCAGCTGGCGCCGCTGGGGCGTGCGGTTGGCCGTGCCCACGAGACGGGCGCGCCGGTCGCTATCGCGGTGCACCGGCTGGCCCAGGAGCTGCGGGACCGAGCCAGGGCCGAGGTCGAGACCCGGGCTCGCAGCATCGAGGTCAAGGCAGCTGCACCTCTGGGGCTGTGCCTGCTGCCGGCCTTCGTGCTGCTCGGGGTGGTGCCGATGGTGGTCGGCGTGTTCAGCGCGATGCGGCTGTTCCAGTGATGTGGCCGAGCCGACACGGGTCCCAGCCGTGGGCGGGCGACCAGCAGGCGTCCACAACCCCGCGTCGGGGCTGGGTTGTCCACTGGCCGGGAACTGACGGTCGCGGACGTGGGCGAGGTCGAGAAACCTCAGTGCCACAAGGGAATCCACCCCGGACCCACCGGTCCGGGCCAGCAGTCAGGAGACACCATGCACCACACCTCACTCGCCCTCGTCCGGGGCGATGACACGGCCAGCGACGACGCCGCGATCGTCGGCGACGAGGCCGGGGCCACCACCGCGGAGTACGCCACTGTCACCGGTTGCGGCGTCGGCTTCGCCGCCGTGCTGTTCAAGTTCCTCACCAGCGACGCGGGCCAGCAGCTCCTGAAGTTCATCTTCAACGCGATCAAGTCCCTGCTGCCGTTCTGACCCCACCTGGACCGACCGGCGGGGTGGGATGGGGCTGCCTGCCTCGCCGGTCACACCATCCGATCCGACACCTGAGGAGGTTTCGTGCCGAACCGTCGTGAGTCGGGTGCGGTCACCGCCGAGACGGCGGTCGTGCTGCCGCTCATCGCAGTGTTCACCGTGTCGATGGCCTGGCTGGTCAGCGTGGGCATCACGCAGGTGCGGGCGCTGGATGCCGCACGCGAGACGGCGCGGGCCGCTGCCCGGTCGGAGGGCGACGGCGAGGCTGTGGGCCTGGGCCGCCGCGTCGCACCGAGGGGTTCCGACATCGCCCTCGGGCGCGGGGACGGCACTGTCGTGGTCACGGTGAGCAGCCCCGTGACCGGCCCGGCGGGTCTGTTCGGCGACTGGGCGATGTTCCGGGTCACTGCCGAAGCGGTCGCTGCCCAGGAGCCCTCAGGTGGGTGAGGAGCGAGCGGCTCGGAGCCGCCGGGCTCGGCACCAGGACGGCGCCGGCACCGTCCTCGCCGTGGCCATGATGGGCCTGCTGGTGACGGTCACCGTGGCCGTGTCGGGCGTCGTGGGAGTGGTCGCCGCCCACCGCCGCGCCCAGTCCGCGGCCGACCTGTCCGCGCTGGCCGGGGCAGCCGCGCTGCAGGACGGTGTGGACCCGTGCCAGCGGGCCGGGTCGATCGCACGGCGCAACGGCGCCGCGCTGCGCAGCTGCGCGGTCGACGGCTGGGAGGTGACGGTCGCGGTGACGTCGACGATCCGGCTGCCCGGTGAATCGATGGAGCTCAGCGCACGCGGGCGCGCGGGTCCGGTGCAGGACTGAACGGCGTCAGCGCCGACGACCTCACCCCGAGGGGTGCGCCGTCAGGCGTCCTCGCGGTTGACGTCGTGGCCCTCTTCCCGCTTGTACTCGTCGAGCTTGCTGCTCAGCTCGCTCACCTTCTTGCGGTCCGCCCGTCGGGCGGCCGCGCGCTTGGCGCCGCTGCGGAACATGCCGAGGCTGAGCGCAAAGAGCAGCAAGGTGCCCATCCCGGCGAAGAACACCAGCGAAGCCGGTCCCTCGACTTCGAAGGCACCCATGTCGATGGCGGTCTGGTCGCTGCCGCCGAAGAGGGCGGCGATCACGAGCAGGACAGCAACAAGCAGAACAAGCAGGGCTGCAACGAACACGGTGAGTCCTCTCGAGAAGCGGTGCTCTCGACCTTAGTGCCCCACCCGTTGCCTACGGCGCAGCCACGAGCAGAAGGTCGAGCAGGGCAATCGCCCCTCGTTTGTCGAGCGGGTTGTTCTGGTTGCCGCACTTGGGGGACTGGACACACGACGGGCAGCCGTCCTCGCAGCCGCAGGAGGCGATCGCCTCCCGGGTCGCGCGCAACCAGGCCGCGGCGGCATGGAAGCCGCGCTCGGCGAAACCCGCCCCTCCCGGGTGGCCGTCGTGCACGAACACCGTCAGCGTGCCCGTGTCAGCATGCCGGGCGGTGGAGACCCCGCCGATGTCCCAGCGGTCGCAGGTGGCGAACAGGGGCAGCAGCCCGATGGACGCGTGCTCGGCTGCGTGCGCAGCACCCGGAAGATCGGCGGCGGCGAGGACCGACTCGGCCAGGACATGGTCGGGCAGGGTCCACCACACTGCGGTGGTCTGCAGCAACCGCTCGGGAAGATCGAGCGGCTCCTCGCCGATCACCTCACCGCTCGGCACCGCCCGCTTGAGGTACGACACCACCTGGTGGGTCACCCGCACGCTGCCGAGGCTCAGCCTCGCCTCGCCCCACCTGGTCGTCACCCGCTCCTCGAGGATCTCGATGTCGGTGATCTCGCGGGCCGAGGTCGAGTAGTCGGGGTCGGCGGGGACCACGACCGCGACCGACTCGTCGAGGTCGAGCTCGGTGACCAGCCAGGTCTCGCCCTGGTGGAGATAGACCGCGCCGGCGTGCGCGGTGCCATGGGCCGAGGAGTGGTCCACCGTGCCGAGCACCCTGCCGGTCTCGGACTCGACCAGCCGGACCGGCGTACCGCCCGAGGAACGGATGTCGGCGAGCTCGCTGGCGCGGCGCCGGTCCGTCCAGAACCAGCCGTGGGGACGGCGGCGCAGCAGACCACCTTCGGTGAGCGCGTCCACGGCCGTCCGGGCGCCGGGCCCGAACAGCGGCAGGTCAGCCACGGTCAGCGGCGACTCCGCCGCTGCGGCGCAGAGGTGCGGACCGAGCACGTAGGGATTGTCGGGGTCGAACACGTTGGCCTCGACCGGCTGGCCGAGCAGGGCCTCGGGGTGGTTGACCAGGTAGGTGTCCAGCGGGTCGTCGCGGGCCACCATCACGGCGAGGGCGTCGCGGGCGCCACGTCCGGCGCGCCCGACCTGCTGCCACAGAGCAGCGCGGGTGCCGGGGAAGCCCGCCAGGAGCACGGCGTCGAGCCCGCTGATGTCGATGCCGAGCTCGAGTGCGTTGGTGGCGGCCAGACCGAGGAGCCGGCCCGACCGCAGCGACTCCTCGAGCTCGCGGCGCTCCTCGGGCAGGTAGCCGCCGCGATAGGCCGCCACCTGGTCGACCAGGACGGCGTCGACCTCCCCGAGCAGCCGCCGCACCGTGAGTGCGACCGTCTCGGCCCCCCGGCGGGACCGGACGAAGGCCAGGGTCCGCACCCGCTCGACGACCAGGTCGGTGAGCAGGTCGGCGACCTCGCTGGTGGCCGACCGCCGGACCGGTGCGCCGTTCTCACCACGTCCGGGCACGAACGGCGGTTCCCACAGAGCGAGGGCGGTGCGCCCCCGCGGCGAGCCGTCGTCGGTGACCGAGACGACGTCGAGCCCGGTGAGCCGCGCCGCGGAGGTCTCCGGCTCGGCCACCGTGGCCGAGGCCAGGACGAAGGTCGGCTGGGCACCGTGCAGCGCTGCCACGCGCCGCAGCCTCCTGATGATCTGCGCGACGTGCGCCCCGAACACCCCGCGGTAGTGGTGACACTCGTCGATCACGACATAGCGCAGCGAGCCGAGGAACCGGGACCAGCGCACGTGCCCGGGCAGCAACGAGTGGTGCAGCATGTCCGGGTTCGAGAGGACGTACTCCGCGTGGTCCCTCGACCACTCGCGCATCTCCGGCGTGGAGTCGCCGTCGTGGGTGGAGCACCTCAGACCCGGGAGGTCGAGCCGGCGCAGGGCCGCGAGCTGGTCCTGAGCGAGGGCCTTGGTCGGCGCGAGGTAGAGGACGCTGGCGCCGCGCTGCCCCTTGGGGCCACGGCTGGACTCGATGGCCTGCAGGCTGGGGAGCAGGTAGCACAGCGACTTGCCCGACGCGGTCCCCGTCGAGACCACCGTGTGCTGGCCGTGGTGGGCGAGGTCGGCGGCGGCTCGCTGGTGCGTCCACGGTGCGGGTACGCCGGCCCGCTCGAACGCCTCGCGCACCGGGGAGTCCACCCACTCGGGCCACGTGGACTGCTGCGCAGCACGGGGCGGCATCACCTCGAGATGCAGCAGGCTGTCCCCCCGGCCGGGCGCGCCGCTGAGCCGGTCCATCAGCGTCTCGAGGTCCGTTACCAGCACTCGGACAGTCTTCCAGCGGACTGTGACATTCCACCCACGGCGTGGGAGGTTGTCATGGTTCAATACCTATCGTTGATGTTGCAAGCGCAGGAGCGGCGGACCGAGGCAGGTCCTGGCTCGAAGGGGACACCGTGGATCTTTCGCTGCAGACCCGTGAGGTCGACGGCCGTACGATCGTTGCCGTCGGCGGTGAGATCGACGTCTACACAGCCCCCAAGCTCCGCGACAAGATCACCGAGCTGGTGGGCGGTGGCCGCCACGACCTGGTGATCGACATGGAGAATGTCGACTTCCTCGACTCCACCGGCCTCGGCGTACTCGTCGGCGGCCTCAAGAAGGTCCGCGCCCACGACGGCACGATGGAGCTGATCTGCTCGCAGGACCGGCTGCTCAAGATCTTCCGGATCACCGGGCTGGCCAAGGTCTTCACCATCCACGAGTCGGAGTCAGCGGCGCTCGGCGCCTGACCCAGGCCCTCGCAGCACCCCCGGCGCCCTGATGCGGGCGGGGGCGAGACACACGGGCGTCCGTGTGTGAACCCGGTCACGGCGGTGCCGTCACCGACACGTAGACTCCGCGGCGGTCAACCACTGACAAATACCCGAGGAGAAACATGACCGGGCTGATCCCCGCCGTCGTGGACCTCGACGGCACCAACTTCGCACTGGTCGTCATCGTCGCCCTGATCGCGCTCGTCGCGCTCGGGCTGGCGTGGATGTTCCGCTCCGAAGTTCTGGCTGCCGACGAGGGCACCGACAACATGAAGAACATCGCGCACGCTGTGCAGGAGGGCGCCAACGCCTACCTCACCCGGCAGTTCCGGACACTCGGCATCTTTGCCGCAGTCGCGTTCGTGGCTCTGCTGGCGCTCCCCGCTGACGACGTCTGGGTGCGCCTCGGCCGCTCGGTCTTCTTCCTGGTGGGTGCGGGCTTCTCCGCCGCCGTCGGCTATCTCGGCATGGGACTCGCGGTGAAGGCCAACCTTCGGGTGGCTGCGGCGGCCAATGACGTGGGTCGCGACCCCGCCATGAAGATCGGCTTCCGCACCGGAGCGATGGTCGGCATGCTCACCGTCGGCCTCGGCCTCCTCGGCGCCAGCATCGTGGTGCTGCTGTTCAAGGACGAGGCGCCCCACGTGCTCGAGGGCTTCGGCTTCGGCGCCGCCCTGCTCGCCATGTTCATGCGGGTCGGCGGTGGCATCTTCACCAAGGCGGCCGACGTCGGTGCGGACCTCGTCGGCAAGGTGGAGCAGAACATCCCCGAGGACGACCCCCGCAACGCGGCGACCATCGCCGACAACGTGGGCGACAACGTGGGCGACTGCGCCGGAATGGCGGCCGACCTGTTCGAGTCCTACGCCGTGACGCTCGTCGCCGCGCTGATCCTCGGCTCGCAGGCCTTCGGTGACGCCGGCCTCGTCTACCCGCTGATGATCCCCGCGATCGGCGCGCTGACCGCGGTCCTGGGCGTCTACATCACCACCCCTCGCCCCGGTGAGAACGGCCTGACCACGATCAACCGGGCCTTCTACATCTCGGCGGCCGTGGGTGCCGTGGCCTCGGTCATCGCCTCCTACATCTACCTCCCGGGCAGCTTCGCCGAGTTCAACAACGTGATGGGCACCGACATGTCCGGTGCCGAGGGCGACCCCAGGCTGATCGCCTCGGCAGCCGTGGTCATCGGCATCGTCATGGCCGCGGGCATCCTCGCGCTGACGGGCTACTTCACCGGCACCGAGTACAAGCCGGTCAAGGGCGTCGCCGAGAGCTCGCTCACCGGTGCTGCGACCGTCATCCTGTCCGGCCTCTCGGTCGGCTTCGAGTCGGCCGTCTACACCACGCTGGTCATCGGATCGGCCGTCTTCGGTGCCTACCTCCTCGGTGGCGCGACGCTGACCGTCTCGCTGTTCGCCGTGGCGCTGGCCGGCTGTGGCCTGCTCACCACGGTGGGCGTGATCGTGGCGATGGACACCTTCGGTCCGGTCTCGGACAACGCCCAGGGCATCGCGGAGATGTCGGGCGACGTCAGCCCGGAGGGCGCGCAGATCCTGACCGAGCTGGACGCGGTGGGCAACACCACCAAGGCGATCACCAAGGGGATCGCGATCGCGACGGCGGTCCTGGCGGCCACGGCGCTGTTCGGCTCCTACTCGACGTCGGTCTTCGAGGCGCTCAACGAGGCGAGGCCCGGCGAGAACGAGTTCAACCTCGCCGACTTCTTCGTCTTCAACCCGGGCGTCCTCGTGGGCGTGCTGCTGGGCGCGGCCGTGGTCTTCATGTTCTCCGGCCTGGCCATCAACGCGGTCGCCCGCGCGGCCGGCGCCGTGGTCTACGAGGTCCGTCGCCAGTTCCGCGACATCCCCGGCATCATGGAGGGCACCGGCCGTCCGGAGTACGGCAAGGTCGTCGACATCGTCACCAAGGACTCGCTGCGCGAGCTGGTGACGCCCGGGCTGCTGGCCGTGCTGGCACCCATCGCCGTCGGCTTCGGTCTCGGTGTCACGGCACTGGCCGGCTTCCTGGCCGGCGCGATCGGCACCGGCACCCTGATGGCTGTCTTCCTGGCCAACGCCGGTGGCGCCTGGGACAACGCCAAGAAGCTGGTCGAGGACGGTCACCACGGCGGCAAGGGCTCTGGCGCCCACGAGGCCACGATCATCGGTGACACGGTCGGTGACCCGTTCAAGGACACCGCCGGTCCGGCGATCAACCCGCTGATCAAGGTGATGAACCTGGTCTCGCTGCTGATCGCGAGCGCTGTGGTCTCGTTGAGTGTCGGCGAGAACCAGAACGACGCCGTACGCATCCTGATCGCGCTGGTCGCGACCGCCATCGTCGTGGTCGCGGTCGTGATCTCGAAGCGACGCGGCAACGTGATGACCGACGACGCCCCCGCTCCGGCGCAGGCGGCCGTCTAGCACGACACCCAGCCGGCCGGGCAGTCCCTCACAGGGCTGCCCGGCCGCTGTCTTTCCCGAGGACTAGCCTCGCCGAGTGAGCCCATCTGGTGCGGGAACGACGGAGGAGGGCCTGGCCTCCGGGCTGCGTGAGGCCCTGACCGAGGTCGAGTTCACCTTCGACCGCGTCGCGGAGGTCCTGGGTACGACGGGCCACGCGGCCCTCTCGCGCAACGAGACCCTCCCCGGCCTGCGGGTGACTCGTGGTGGGAGCCCGGTCGAGACGCTGGTCCGGCTCTGGCTGCTCCAGGCGCCCGTCCCGGCGCGTGCCGTCGAGCAGGCCCTGCCGGGGCTCCTGGATCCGCTGTGCAACGCCGGGATGCTCGAGCGATCGGTCGGGGAGGTGCGGGCCCGGGTCGACGTACGCCCCTATGCCGCCGACGACCTCGACCTCTGGGTCACCAGCGACCTGACGCCCGGCCTCGACGGCGGTGCGGCGCGGGTTTCGCCCGACCACGTGCTCGGGATCAGCTCGGCCGCCACCTCCCTGGCTCAGCTCACCGTGCGCGAACCCGTGGATCGGGCGCTGGACCTGGGCACCGGCTGCGGCGTGCAGTCGCTGCACCTGGCCGCCCATGCACGAAAGGTGGTGGCCACCGACGTGAACCAGCGGGCGCTGTGGCTGACCCGTTTCAACGCCGAGCTCAACGGCGTCGCCGACCGGGTCGAGGTCCGCGAGGGCAGCTTCTTCGAACCGGTGGCGGGCGAGCAGTTCGACCAGGTCGCGACCAACCCGCCGTTCGTGATCTCTCCCGCCACCGGTGAGCGACTGGTCTACCGCGACTCCGGACTGCCCGGGGACCGGGTGGTCGAGCACATCGTGCGCTTCGCGCCGCAGCACCTGCGCGAGGGGGGAACCGCCCAGGTGCTCGCCAACTGGATGGTGGTGCGCGGGCAGTCGTGGGAGGAGCGGCTCTCGTCGTGGGTCGCCGACTGCGACGCGTGGGTGGTCCAGCGCGAGGTGGTCGACCTGCCGACCTACGTCGAGCTCTGGCTCAAGGACGCGGGCGTGCACCCCTCGACGGGCGCCGGGCAGGGCGTCGCGGGCTACCACGAGCGCTACGACACCTGGCTGTCCTGGTTCGAGGAGCAGGGTGCCGAGGCTGTCGGCTTCGGCTGGATCAACCTGCGGAAGGTCGACTCCCCGCCGACGCTGCGCCTCGAGGACTGGCCCTACGACGTCGAGCAGCCGATCGGACCGGAGGTCTCCGGCCTGTTCGCGCGGACCGCGCTGCTCCGCGCCCTGTCCGACGACGCCCTCGGGGGTTCCAGGCTGGTGACCCGTGCCGACGTGCGCCAGGAGACGTACGGCGCACCGGGGGCTGCGGACCCCGAGGAGATCGTGCTGCGCCAGCAGCGGTTCCTGCGCCGGGCCCGCCAGGTCGACACGGTCGAGGCGGCCCTGGTCGGCGCCTGCGACGGCGAGCTCAGCGTGCTCCAGATCATGGACGCGCTGGCCGACCTGCTCGGGCAGGACGCGGCGGAGGTGCGCTCGGTGTACCTGCCGGTCGTGCGTGACCTGGTCACCGAGGGCTTCCTCGGCCTGGGTCGCTGAGCCAGGAATCGTTCGCCACGGGGACCGTCGAGGGGGCGGCCTCGAGAGGGGTGCCCCCGCGGACCGGGGTGCCGAATAGACCAGCGGGTCGCCCGGGGCCCCTACGGGGCCGACGACCTGCGGACTGGACGGGTTTGCAGGCCCGTGACCGGGACGCGCTACCTTGACCGTGCCTGAGACAGCCGACCCGGCGGTCTCAGGCTTCGACCGCACCGCAAAGGATGAGTAACCAAGCAGTGGCACACAAGCTCGTCATCGTCGAGTCACCGGCCAAGGCCCGCACCATCGCGGGCTACCTGGGCCGAGGATATGTCGTGGAGTCCTCCATCGGGCACATCCGCGACCTCCCCCAGAGCGCGGCGGACATCCCCGCCAAGCTCAAGGGCGAGTCGTGGGCGCGTCTCGGCGTCGACGTCGACCACGACTTCGAACCGGTCTACGTGGTCTCCCGCGACAAGAAGTCGCACATGACGAAGCTCAAGGGCCTGCTCAAGGACGCCGACGAGCTCTACCTGGCCACTGACGAGGACCGCGAGGGCGAGGCGATCGCCTGGCACCTCCTGGACGAGCTCAAGCCGAAGGTGCCGGTGCACCGGATGGTGTTCCACGAGATCACGCCGCAGGCGATCGAGGCCGCGGTGGCGAGCCCCCGCGAGATCGACATGGACCTCGTCGAGGCCCAGGAGGCGCGCCGGATCCTCGACCGCCTCTACGGCTACGAGGTCAGCCCGGTGCTGTGGCGCAAGGTCATGTCCGGCCTCTCCGCGGGGCGCGTGCAGTCCGTGGCGACCCGGCTCGTGGTCGACCGGGAGCGCGAACGGATGAAGTTCCGCGTTGCGTCGTACTGGGACCTCGAGGGCACCTTCGATGCCGGCGAGAAGCACGACCAGCGGATGTTCCCGGCCAAGCTGCACTCCATCGACGACACCCGGGTGGCCCGCGGCAGCGACTTCGGCCAGGACGGCGAGCTCAAGGCCAACGCCAAGGTCGTCCACCTGACCAAGACCCGCGCCGAGTCTCTCGCCAGCGCCCTGCACGACACCGACTTCTCCGTGCGCTCGGTCGAGTCCAAGCCCTACACCCGCAAGCCCTACGCACCCTTCCGCACGACGACGCTGCAGCAGGAGGCGAGCCGCAAGATGGGGTACGGCGCCTCGCGGACGATGTCGATCGCGCAGCGGCTCTACGAGAACGGCTACATCACCTACATGCGCACCGACAGCACGACGCTGTCGGAGACCGCGGTGAACGCCGCGAGGTCGCAGGCCCGGGACCTCTACGGCCCGGAGTACATCCCCGACGCCCCGCGCACCTACACCTCCAAGGTCAAGAACGCCCAGGAGGCGCACGAGGCGATCCGCCCGGCGGGCGACTCCTTCCGTACGCCGGCCCAGACCGGCCTGACCGGTGACGAGTTCCGCCTCTACGAGCTGATCTGGATGCGCACGATCGCCTCCCAGATGAAGGACGCCGTCGGCAACACCGTCACGATCAGGCTCGGCGGCGCCGCCCGCAGCGGCGAGGACGTGGTGTTCTCCGCCAGCGGCCGGGTGATCACCTTCCACGGGTTCCTGAAGGCCTACGTCGAGGGCAGCGACGACGCCGAGGCGACCGCGGACGACCAGGAGACCCGGCTGCCCAACGTGGCCGAGGGCGACCCGGTCAGCGCCGCCAACATCCGCGCCGAGGGGCACTCGACGAAGCCGCCCGCGCGCTACACCGAGGCCACCCTGATCAAGGAGCTCGAGGAGCGCGAGATCGGCCGGCCCTCGACGTACGCCTCGATCATGGGCACCATCCTCAACCGCGGCTACGTCTACAAGAAGGGGACGGCGCTGGTCCCGGCCTGGCTGGCGTTCTCGGTGATCCGGCTGCTGGAAGCGCACTTCGAGCGGCTCGTGTCCTACGAGTTCACCGCCCGGATGGAGGACGTGCTCGACGAGATCGCCGGCGGACGTCGTGACCGCAACACCGAGCTGGCGGCGTTCTACTTCGGCTCCGGCGAGGTGGAGGGACTCAAGACCCTCGTCTCCGAGCTGGGCGAGATCGACGCCAAGGAGCTGGCGACCTTCCCGATCGGCGGGTCGGACAGCGGGATCGCCCTGCGGGTGGGCAAGTACGGCCCCTACCTGGAAGGTCCCGGCGAGGACGGCACCCCCGCGGCCACCAAGGCCAACGTCCCCGACGACCTGCCGCCCGACGAGCTGACGCTCGAGAAGGCCAAGGAGCTGCTCGCCAACCCGGCCGGTGAGGAGATCCCACTGGGGACGCACCCGGAGACGGGGCTGCAGGTTGTCGCCAAGAACGGCCGCTACGGCCCCTACGTCACCGAGCTGCTCCCCGAGGACGCGCCCAAGAAGGACCGCCCCCGCACCGGGTCGCTGTTCAAGGACATGTCGCTGGAGACGATCGACCTCGACGGGGCCATCCGGCTCCTGTCGCTCCCGCGCGTGGTCGGGGTGGACGGCGAAGGTGTCGAGATCACCGCCCAGAACGGTCGCTACGGGCCCTACCTGAAGAAGGGCACCGACTCGCGCTCCCTGGAGAACGAGCAGCAGCTCTTCGACATCACCCTCGACGAGGCGCTCGCGATCTACGCCCAGCCCAAGCAACGTGGCCGCGCCGCCGCGGCGCCACCGCTCAAGGAGCTGGGCAACGACCCCGTCTCCGGGGCGCCCGTCGTGGTGAAGGCCGGCCGGTTCGGGGAGTACGTCACCGACGGCGAGTACAACGCCACCCTGCGCAAGGACGACTCCGTGGAGGAGCTGACCCTCGCCCGCGCCGCCGAGCTCCTCGCCGACCGCCGCGCCAGGGGCCCGGCCAAGAAGGCGGCCAAGCGCGGGGCGAAGAAGGCGCCCGCGAAGAAGGCGACGGCCAAGAAGGCTGCGAAGAAGAAGGCTGCGAAGAAGAGCTGAGGACTGGTGGTTTCACTGGGTCCCCAGTGAAACCACCACTTCCCCCGCGTTGCAACGGTGGGGAACTGTCAGATTCACTGGGTCCCCAGTGAAACCACCAACCCTCCCCCCGCATCACAACGGTGGGGAACCGCCAGTTTCACGAGGGGGTACGCCGCCCGCGCGCACCGTCACCCCCGCCCCCTAGGCTGACCCCGTGCCGGCAACAGACCGGGCGCTGTTTCCCGGCGTCTACGCCCCGAGTGGTGTGTTCGTCTGCTTCGAGGGCGGCGAGGGGGCCGGCAAGTCGACCCAGTGCCGGCTGTTGCGCGAGCGGCTCGAGGCGGCCGGGCACGTCGTACTCCTCACCCACGAGCCGGGCGACACCCCCGTCGGCGCGGACGTACGCCGCATCGTGCTGGACCCGCAGACCGGGGAGCTGGCCGACCGCACCGAGGCCCTGCTCTATGCCGCCGACAAGGCGGAGCACATCCACGCGGTCGTCCGACCTGCGCTCGAGCGGGGCGAGGTGGTGGTCACCGACCGCTACGTCGACTCGACGCTCGCCTACCAGGGCGCCGGGCGTTCCCTCGACGGTGCCGAGCTGGAGTGGGTCGCACGCTGGGCCACCGAGGACCTGCGGCCGCACCTGACCGTGCTGCTCGACCTCGACCCGGCCCAGGGGCTGACCCGGTTCGTCGGACGCGACCGCATCGAGGGCGAGGGGATCGAGTTCCACCAGCGCGTCCGTGAGGAGTTCCTCCGACTGGCGGCGGCGGACCGCGACCACTACCTGGTGCTCGACGCGCGTGCCGCCGTCGACGAGATCGCCGACGCGGTGCACGAGCGCCTGGTGCCCCTGCTCGAGGTGGTACCGCGATGACGGCTGTCCACGACGAGGGCATGGTCTGGGATCGCCTGGTGGGTCAGGGTCCCGTGATCGAGCGGCTCCGGCGCGCGGTCGCCGGCGACATGTCGCACGCGTGGCTGTTCACCGGACCGCCCGGCTCGGGCCGTTCCAACGCTGCCATCGCCTTCGCTGCCGGGTTGCTCTGCGAGCGGGGTGGGTGCGGCGCGTGCCACTCCTGCCACGAGGTCGACGTCGGCTCGCACCCCGACCTGCGCGTCACCCGGACCGAGAGGCTCTCCATCGGGGTCGACGAGGTGCGCGACCTGGTCCGCAGCGCCGCCTTGGCCCCGGTCGGCAACCGCTGGCAGGTGATGGTCGTGGAGGACGCCGACCGGCTCACCGACCAGGCCGCCAACGCCTTGCTGAAGGCGATCGAGGAGCCGACCGACCGCACGGTGTGGCTGCTCTGCGCGCCGACGGTCGAGGACGTGCTGCCGACGATCCGCTCCCGCACCCGCCTGGTCGTGCTGGCCACGCCCTCCGTCGAGGACGTCACCGACTTCCTGGTCCGGACCGAGGGGCTCGGCGTCGAGACCGCGTCGTACGCCGCCCGCGCCAGCCAGGGACACATCGGCCGGGCCCGGGCCCTGGCTCGCGACGAGGACACCCGCCGTCGCCGCATGGAGGTGGTCGCGATCCCGGCGCGGCTCAGCTCCCTCGGCGCGTGCATGGCCGCTGCCGCCGACCTGCACGAGATCGCGAAGGACGAGGCGGAGGCCCTCACCAACGAGCATGACCAGCGCGAGAAGTCCGATCTCGACCGTGCCTACGGCGTGGTCGAGCGTGGCCGCCGCCCGCGGGAGTACGCCCCTGCACTGCGGGACATGGAGAAGTCCCAGAAGGCCCGGGCCAAGCGCCGGGTCCTCGACGTGGTCGATCGGGGGCTGATGGACCTGATCTCGGTCTACCGCGACGTGCTGACGCTGCAGCTCGGAGCGCAGTCGGAGCTGGTCAACGAGGAGCTGCGGGGCGACGTGGTCGCCCTGGCCCATGCGTCGACGGCTGAGCAGAGCCTGGGACGCATCGAGGCCATCCTGGAGGCGCGGGAGCAGATGCTGGAGTTCAACGTCCCACCGCTGCTCGCACTGGAGTCGATGACGGTCGCACTGCAGCTCGGGCGCGCCTGAGCGATCTGTCCCGAGATGTGGCGCCCGCCCCTAAAGTTGCGGCATGGCAGCCTTCCCCCCGCCCCCTCCGCCGCCACCGCGACAGGGGGGGTACAGCACCGCCACGATCCTGATCGCGGTCGCGCTGGTGCTGGTGCTGGGGATCACCGTCGTCGGCGTCGCCGGCTGGGCGACGTACGCCTATCTCGATGACCGCGACGCGGACCCGGCCGTCACGGCTCCGCCGCCCGAGCCGAGTGCGACGGTCCAGCCGCCGTCGAGTCCGGCCGACCTCGCGCGCTACTACGAGCAGGGCCTGAAGTGGAGCGCGTGCGGGGAGAACCAGTGCTCGCGGCTCACGGTGCCGCTGAGCTACGACGACCCCGACGGCGAGACGATCGAGCTGGCCGTGCTGCGCGCACCCGCGGCCAAACGGGGGCAACGCGTCGGGCAGCTCGTGGTCAACCCGGGTGGACCGGGCGGGTCGGGGGTGCAGTACGCCGCCTCCGGTTCCTACGTCTTCGGGGAACGGCTCACCGACTTCTTCGACATCGTCGGCTTCGACCCCCGCGGCGTCGGCAAGAGCACCCCGCTGGAGTGCGCCGGCACCGAGCAGACCGATGAGCTGCTCAGCCTCGACCCGGACCCGGACAACGCCGAGGAGGAGGCCCGGTTCGACCGGCTCACCCGCGAGTTCGGCGAGGGGTGCCTGAAGAACAGCGGGGACCTGGCCAGGCACATGACCACCACCGAGGTGGCCAGGGACCTGGACATCCTCCGCGAAGCGCTGGGCGAGCGACAGCTCGACTACTTCGGGGCGTCCTACGGCACCGCCATCGGCGCGACGTACGCCGACCTCTTCCCCACGAACGTCAGGCGGATGGTGCTGGACGGCGCGATCGACCCGACCCTGTCCACCCGCCAGCTGTCCCTCGGTCAGGCACGCGGGTTCGAGATCGCTCTGCGGGCCTACGTCCAGGACTGCGTCGACCAGGGTGACTGCCTGCTCGGCGACAGCGTCGATGCCGGCGTGGAGCGGGTCGGCCAGCTGCTCCGCGAGCTCGACGCCGAGCCGCTGCCGACCGCGTCCGGCCGCGAGCTGACCGAGGGCCTCGCGCAGTACGGCATCATCCTCCCGCTCTACAACCAGGACTACTGGCCGCTGCTGACGGTGTCGCTGAAGCAGGCACTGGAGGGTGGTGGCGACCGGCTGCTGAACCTCGCCGACCAGTACGCGTCGCGTGAGCAGGGCAAGTACCAGGACAACTCGATCGAGGCCTACTTGGCGGTCTACTGCCTCGACCACAGCGACTTCGTCCCGTCGGGTGAGGTGCCCGACCTGCTCCCCGAGTTCGAGGAGGCGTCTCCCACCTTCGGCCGGATCTTCGCGTACGGCGCGACGACCTGCGGCTCCTGGCCGGTCAAGAGCGGCATCGTCCCGAGGCTGCTCGATGCCGAAGGTGCGGCACCGATCGTCGTCGTCGGTACGACGCGCGACCCGGCGACGCCGTACGAGCAGGCCGTCACGCTGGCCAAGCAACTCCAGTCCGGGGTGTTCATCAGCCGCGACGGCGACGGGCACACCGGGTTCCAGCAGGGCAACGACTGCGTCGACCGGGCGATCGAGGGCTACCTGGTCGGTGGCACCGTGCCCAAGGACGGCCTGTCCTGCTGAGGTCGGCAGCCGGTTTGGAGACCCCCCTCCCCCCAGCCCTATACTCGTCCGGCGTGCCCGGCTGACCGGCCGGGCGCTGCGCCGCCTTAGCTCAGTCGGTAGAGCGTCTCACTCGTAATGAGAAGGTCATCGGTTCGATTCCGATAGGCGGCTCCGAGACCTGGTCCTGACTTGCGTAGACGAGGGCTTCTCGGCCCTCCGCCCGGAGCCTCATAGTGGCCGGGTCACCAGTGGGTCATCAATGGCTCACCAGTCTTCAGCGATTGCCAGCGGACCTGCTTCGCGGCATATGTCCCGCCTTCGCTCGTCAACCAGGCGGGGATCCTCATCGAGGACAAGGAGGTCACGTGGTGAACAGTCGCACGCAAGTGGGCGAGGCAGGAGCGAGCTGGGTCCGTCCGGTCACCAGTGGTTCTGCTGAGCAGTGGCTGGCCGCGGTATGACCGTGCAGGAGCGGGGGAGTGCTGGATGCGGCGGCGCCGCGAGGAGGCTCGGGACTCTTCTACAGAGAGTGAGGGCGTTGAGGACATCCGGGCAGTTTCGCCGCAAACCTTAGCCGGGTACCAGAGCGCCCTGTCCCACATCATTAACCCTGCTGCACCCTCATGGCGCGATTCGGGCGACCTCGTCCACCAGAAAGGCGGTGTGCAGGTCGATCTGGGCCTCTCTCGTGGCGAGGTCTACACCGAGCAGGGTCTCGGCTCGCCTCAGGCGTAGCCGGACGGTGTTCGGGTGCACGTAAAGGTGCTGAGCGGTCCGGTCGAGATGGCAACTGGTGAAGAAGAAGGTCTCCAGCGTCTCCATCAGCGTCGTGCCCTTCTCGGCGTCGTGTCGGCGGAGGGTCTCCAGTCGAACATTGGCAAAGTCTGCGAGCTGACGAGGGTCCTCGATCTGCAGCAGCAGCCCGAGGAGCCCCAGCTCGGGGCAGACGATGGTCCCCGCCGGGTCGCGCCGGAGGGCGTGGATCGCCAGCGCGCCGCGACCGACGCTGAAGACCCGGGTGAGGTCGCCCGGCTCCTCGCAGACCGGCCCGACGGCCACCCGCACGTCCTGGTTGGACAGGGCACGGTTGAGGAGCAGCCGGATGCTGTCGCCTAGCTCGTTGAGATCGGGGCCGGTCGTCCGGGGCTCGACGGGGTCGAGGATAACCAGATAGCCGTCACGCATCGTCATCAGCGGTCCGGTCGTCCTCGAGCGCAGCGAGAGTACAGCGGACTTGGCCAGATGCACCGTGGACTCCCACGAACGTTCGAGGTCCGCGCCTCCCAACCCCAGCTGCAGGTCGACCACGAGCATGGAGTGCGGCTGGGAGAGATCGTGGCCCAGCTGTTTGGCCCGCGCCATGATGGCGTCGAGCTGGCCCTGGCCCCCGTCGAGGAGGTCGTTGATGATGTCGCCGTGCACGCGCCACTCGATCTCGAGTGCAGTCCGGGAGCGCAGGATGTCCAGAGCGCCGATCACAGCAGCCTCCTGGAGCGCGCGGCGGTCGAGCTCGTTGAGCGCGGCCGCACTCCCGGGGACCCAGATCCGCGCGACGATGTCTCCCTCGAGCAGGATCGGCGTGACGCTCCAGTCCTGCTGGTTGCCGCTGAGGTCTGCGGACACCGAGTATGTCTGGCTCTCCCGGGCGGAGAAGTCGAGATCGGGAAGCGGGTTGGGCCAGGCGGCCGCCCGGGTGGCCGCGGTCAACGGCCGGCCATGAGCATCGTCGACGTACACGGCACGGTCGAGCAGAGTCTGGAGCTCGGTCGCGAGGTCGTCCATGCCGCCGCCCCGGAGCGCGACCTCGTTAAGACCACGGTGGATCTGTTCTGCTTGCTGGAGCAGGGCGCTCTGTTGACGCAGTGACTTGTTCGCCTCGGCGAGACGCTCGATGTTGGCCTGTTGCAGGTCCCTGAGGTGGATCGCCTCGACCGCCCAACCGACTTGGTTGGCGAGAATCCCCAGCAGCTCCACGGACGACGCCGTCACCTGGTTCGGTTGCCGGTGGTAGCAGGTGAGTACGCCGAAGGGACGCTCCTTCATCTTCAGCGGCACCGCTACCAGCGAGCGATAACCCTGTTGAGCGGCCAGCTGACGCCACGGCCCGAAGAGCGGGTCGGTCGCCACGTCCTCCACTATCACCGGACCGCCGGACAGGAACGCTCGCGTCGAGGGCGACGATTCCGAGCCCTCCGGGTCGAGCTCGATCGGATAGAGCCGGTTGAGGCTCTCGGCGTAGTCGAAGGTGAAGCCGTGTGACGCCTCCATGATCAACAGGCGTTCCTCCTCACGCAGCAGCAGCACGCCGCAGAAGTTGAAGCTCATCAGCTTGCACGCCGTCTCCGCGACGAGGGAGATGAGCTGGCCCAGGCCGGCGGCGTTGTTGACGGCACCGACGAACGTGTGGATCCCGGAGAGCCAGCTGGCCAGGTCGACCACCTGAGGGCTCGTGTGGAGCGTCGGAGTCGACTCCGCCGAGGGCTGATTCACGACTCCTGCCAACGGCCCGCGGCCACTTTGCCTGATGCTGCCATGGGCACGGGGGGCCGGATCGAACTCACTGGAGAAACCTACAGGTGTTCGCCCAGATGGTGTCTCCGCGTCCAGCGACACCCGCTCTGCGCGACGAATACATTCCCTCATCCAAGCTCGAAATCGAGGCGGTGGCGGTGGAGCAGACGCGGCAGAATGTGGACCGGGCCGACAAGCCTGTGCTTACCGCGTCTGGCGTCTCCAAGTCCTTCGGGCTGGTCGCCGCGAACGCTGACGTGTCGCTTGAGTTGTACGCCGGGGAGATCCACGCGATCGTCGGTGAGAACGGCGCCGGCAAGACCACCCTGACGCGCATCCTGAGCGGTGCGATGGCTGCGGACGACGGCGTCCTGACGATCCGAGGCACCGAGGTCGCCTTCGCCTCGCCGGTCGAGGCGCGCAAGCAGGGCGTCGGGATGGTCTACCAGCACTACTCCGTGGTACCCGAGTTCAGCGTGCTGGACAACCTGCTCCTCTCGGTCGCCGGTCCCTCGGCCCGGCTGATCTCCAGCCAGCAGCGCTCACGGGCGGTCGAGTTCCTCGAGCAGGAGGGCTACCAACGCCCCGCCGAGACGCTGGTGGCGGATCTCGCGGTGGACGAGATCCAGCGCTTCGAGATCGCCAAGCTCAGGTATAACGGCGCCCAGATCCTGATCCTGGACGAGCCGACCGCGGTGCTGGGCCCGATCGAGGTGGAGCGGCTCTACCGACAGCTGCGTGACCTCGCCGATCGCGACCACACCATCGTGGTGATCACCCACAAGCTGGCCGAGGTGGAGCAGCACGCCGACCGGGTCACCGTGATGCGTGGCGGGAAGACCGTCCTGTCGAGCGTCGTACCCCCCACCCGGACAGCGCTGCTCCAGGCGATGTTCGGCGACCACGTCAACGCCGCGACCCACCCGCCGCACGTGCCACCGCGCGGCACGGTCGACCCGACGCCGGTGCTCGAGGTCCGCGACCTCGGCGTGCAGGGCGTGGATGGACGCACTCGTGTGGACGGGGTCAGCTTCCGCCTGCTCCCGGGCGAGGTGCTGGCCATTCTCGGCGTCGAGGGGAACGGCCAGTCACACCTGATGGATGCCCTGGCCGGCCTGACGTCGGCGAGCGGCGAGATCATGCTGGCGGGAACGGACGTGACCGGCCTCACCTCGCGTCGCCGCTACGAACTCGGGATGCGCGCGGTCACCGAGGATCGCCACCGCTGGGACGTGTTCATGGAGGCGTCCATGACCGAGAACCTCCTGGTGCACAGGGTCGCGGCCGGGTCGCCGTTGAAGTACACCAACACTCGCGGCGGCGAGCTCGGGCGGATGATCCAGGGCGCGCTCACTCGTTTCGACGTACGCCCGAAGAACCCGCGGCTGTCCATGTCCAAGTTCAGTGGTGGCAACCAGCAGCGTGCGGTCATCGCCCGGGAGTGCGAGGGCATGAAGCAGGTGCTGCTCCTGGCCCATCCGACTCGTGGTCTCGACGTCATCGGCTCGGCCACGATCACCGAGTCGGTCGGCGAGCAGGCGGCCACCGGTGTAGCAGTGGCCTGGAACACCGCCGACATCGACGAGGCGTTCGCCGTGAGCAACCGGCTGCTGGTCATGTGCGACGGGCGCGTCACGCTGCTGACGGAGACCGCGACCGCGACGCGTGAGCAGGTCGCCCTGGCGATGTCCGGCGCGGGGGTGGCCTGAGGTGAAGGCCGTCTCCCAGCTCGATCGGCGCCGTCTGGGCATCGGTGCCGCGCGTGTCCTGATCGTCCTGGCCGCCACCCTCGCCGTGTTCCCACTCCTCGGCATCGACCTGTTTTCGCTGCTGCCCACCGTCTACCGCGGCACGATCGCCAACCCTTACGCGCTGGCGCAGACGATGACCATCGCGGCCGTGCTCACCCTGGCCGCTGGGGCCGCCCTGATCCCGTTCCGCGCTGGCTTCGTCAACCTGGGCGGCGAGGGCCAGATCACGATGGGCGCTCTCGGCGCCACCGCGGTGGTGCTGGGGCTCGGAGGGAACGGATCTCTCGGCCGTGCCCTGATGGCGCTCCTTGTGGCCGTGGTGGTCGGAGCCCTGTGGGGCGGCGTCTCGTCCTTCCTGCACGAGGCGTTCGGCGCCAACGCGGTGATCACCACCCTGATGTTCAACTACATCGCCTTCTCCATCGCCGACTTCGCCCGGTCCAGCCTGTGGCCGGACGACGTGTCGCCCCAGACCCGCGCCGTGCCCGAGGGCGACACGCTGCCTCAGTTCGGCGACTACGGCGCCGCACCGTTCGCTCTGCTGATCGTCGCCGTCGTGTGCGTGCTCGTCACCCTGCTGTTCCTGCGCACGAACTTCGGCTTCCGCATTCGGGCCACGGGTGAGAATCCCTCGGCGGCTGCGCGATTCGGGTTCCGGCCCGTGCAGACCCGGGTCGTCGCGGTGCTGCTCGGCAGCGGTCTCGCCGGCCTCGGCGGAGGGCTGCTCGTGCTGATCCTCAACCGCGCCCTGACTCCCGCCGTCGCCGCCAACTACGGGTACGTCGGGATCGCGGCCGCGTTACTGATCGGGTTGCGTCCGTCCCTGCTTCCGCTCGGCGCCATCCTGTTCGCCTTCATGACGGTGGGCGGCGGTGTCCTCGCCGCCGTGGCCCAGGTCTCGCCCGACGTCTCACTGGTCGGCGTCTCTGCCGCCGTGCTCGTGTTCCTGGCCACGGCCTCGCGTCGACCGAGCCGTGCGGACTAGTGCCATGACCCTGACCATCACCCTGCTCGCGACCAGCGTCGCGCTGTGCATCCCCACTCTTCTCGCGGCCCTGGGGGAGTCCGTCAGCGAGAAGGCCGGCGTGCTCAACGTCGGGCTCGAGGGCGTCATGCTGTGCGGTGCCTTCGCCGCCGCGTTCACCTACCAGCGCACGAGCAGTTTCGTGTACTCGTTGGCATCCGCCGCGCTGGCCGGGCTGGTCACGCTCGTCGTGCTGGGGCTGCTGTTCCTGTGGCGACAGACCGAGCAGATCGTCACCGGCATCCTGTTCAACCTGTTCGCGCTCGGCCTGACCTCGACGCTCTCCACCAAGTACGTCAGCCAGGCCGTCGAGGTGGAGACACTGCCGAAGCTCTCCTTCGGCCCGCTCAGCGACATCCCCGGCATCGGCAAGATCGTGTTCCAGCAGACGATCCTCGTCTACCTGACCGTGGTCGTCGTCGTGGTCATGGCGCTCCTGCTGAGTCGGTCGTGGTTCGGAAACCGGGTCCGGGCGGTGGGCGAGAACCCCCTGGTGGCGTTCCAGAACGGTGTGAACGTGATGCGCCTGCGGTGGGCGGCGCTGGCCTTCAGCTGCGTGCTCGCCGCCCTCGGGGGCGCCACGCTGGTGCTCTCCCAGAGCGGGTCCTTCTATCCAGGCATCACCAGCGGGGCCGGCTTCATCGCCCTCGCCATGGTGGTCCTCGGTCGCTTCTCCCCGTTGGGGATCATGCTCGCCGCCTACGGCTTCGGGGTGGCCTCTTCGCTGCAGTTCTACACCTCCTCCTTCGGTGTCGAGGGCGCTGGTGCCCGCTACCTGTTCGTCGCGCTCCCGTTCCTCGCGACGGCGGTCGCCCTCTGCATGTCCAAGAAGTCTCGGTATCCCGCCGCCATTGGAAAGCGGTTCGACAGATGAACACCGGTTGCACTCACGGCACAGCGAAAGAAAGGACAGTCAAGTGAAGTTCTCAAAGAAGATGATGATGATCTCGCTCGCTTGCGTCGGGGCTCTCGGACTCACGGCGTGCGGCTCCAGCTCAGACTCGGGCAGCAGTGACGACGGGGGGAAGACCAAGGAGATCAAGGTCGCGGTCCTGACCCCCGGTACGGCCAACGACGGATCGTGGGGAGAGGCGGTCTCCACCGGAGCCAAGGACGGAGGCAAAGAGTTCGGCGCCGACGTCACCGTGGCGGAGAACCTCAACGACACCGCCCAGTACCAGCAGCAGGGCAACGCCTTCGCCGCCCAGGGCTACGACCTCGTGGTGAACGCCAACGCCTCAATGATCAGCGTGACCACCGACCTCGCGAAGAAGTACCCCAACGTGAAGTTCGCCCAGATCGGGTACGTCGAGTCCCCGGCCAAGAACATCCGTGCCGTGACCCCCACGTTCTGGCAGGGAACGTTCCTCGCCGGTTACCTCGCCGGCACGCTGAGCAAGACCGGCACTGTGGGGACGATCGGCGGGTTCGAGTTCCCGCTCTTGACCTCGGAGATGGAGGGGTTCGCCCTCGGCGCCAGGTACGCCAAGGAGAGCACCAAGATCGAGCGGCGCTACATCAACACCTGGACCGACGCGGGCATCGCCGGCTCGGCCAGCGAAGCGATGGTGGCGAAGGGAACCGACATCATCTTCTCGGCGACCGACCAGGCGACCCAGGGCATCTTCAAGACGATGCAGGGTGAGAGCGACCACTACGTGATCGCGCAGTACAAGGACAAGCACGACCAGGCCCCGGACGTCGTGCTCACCAGCGTCCTTTACGGCCTCGACGGCATCACCTCCGACTTCATCGAGGACGCCGCCAAGGACGACTGGCAGTCGGACAACCTCGACGTGACGATCGCGGATGGGATCAAGCTCGCGCCTTACTACGACCTCGAGGCCAAGGTGCCGGCCGACGTCCAGGACAAGCTGGCTGCGGTCGAGGCGGACCTCAAGTCGGGCGCGATCGTGCTGCCCGGCCTCGACGTCCTCGGCGTCACCGGTGCGGCCGACAAGGTCGACCTGTCCAGCCTGAAGAAGTAACCGTGGGGTCAGGGCGGCCCCGCCCACCGGGTCGCCCTGACACCCCGCCCTTGTCCCGCGCGTCCTGAGAGGAGGTGAAGTGTCGTGTCCAGCGTCGAGAAGCCAGTGGTGGCCGTCGTCGGAGGCTCGATCGGTGGCCTGACCGCCGCCATCGCGCTGCGTGAGCAGGGTTGTGACGTCAAGGTCTACGAACGCAGCCCACAGCCGATGACCAGCCGCGGAGGCGGCATCGTCCTGCAGTCCAACATGGTCGAGTGGCTGGGAAGCTCGGCCGGGTTCGACGTGGCCGCCCACTGCACCCGCACGGAGCACCTCCGCTACTTCGGCGCCGGCAACGAGGTCGTTCACGACGAGCACCGGGTGTGGCACAACGCCTCCTGGGCGACCATCCAGCGTCATCTCCTCGACGTCTTCGGGCACGCCGCCTACGAGACCGACGCCAACGTGGTCGGGGTGGAGTCGAAGCCCGACCACGCGACCCTGCGCTTCCTGGGGCGTGAGGACGTGCAGGCCGACCTCGTTGTCTTCGCCGACGGGATCCAGTCAGTCGGCCGCCGCCGCCTGGCCCTTCACTGCGTGCCGCAGTACGCCGGCTACGTCGGATGGCGGGGGACGGTCGCCGAGGTGGACGTCGACGCCGAGACCCGCCGCTTGCTCGGTGACGCCATGACCTACTGCGTCCTGCCCAACAGCCACATCGTGCTCTACCCGATCCCCGGGCCCGAAGGGCAGGTGGAGCGGGACGAGCGACTCCTGAACTTCGTCTGGTACCGCAACCTCGAGGAGGGACCGGCGCTCGACGAGCTGCTCACCGACCGTCGCGGGCGGCGCTGTGAGGTCGCGGTGCCCATGGGGCAGGTCCAGGAGCGCAACGTCGTCGAGCTCCACCGAGCTGCATCCTTGGAGCTCCCCCCGGTGGCGGCCGAGGTCGTGACCCGAACCGAGCAGCCCTACATCCAGGTGATCCAGGACGTCGCCGTCGATCGCATGGTCCACGGACGGTGTGTCCTGCTGGGCGATGCGGCGTTCGCCCTGCGACCGCACGCCGCTGCGGGCACCTCCAAGGCGGTCGCCGACGGCGTCGCGCTCGGTGAGTGGCTGTCGCGCTCGGGCCTCGACATCGCCCAGGCCCTTGCCGAATGGGAGCCGTCGCAGCTCGAGCTGGGTCGCAACCTGGCCCACCGAGTGCGCGAGATGGGGACCAGGTCGCAGTTCGACGGGTCCTGGGTCCCGGGCGATCCCGCCTTCGAGTTTGGCCTCTACGGCCCCGGGAGGTAGTCGCCCTCCTCGATCAGCACCTCCGCAAGAGAGAAACCAACAGCACAAACGAAATTGGAGTGGACATGGACAACAGCACCCCCAGCCCCGGCCGCGAGGCAGTCACCGGCCCCGACCTGGCGCAGCCCGGCTACGCCCCGAAGTTTTCCAGCCCGGCCATCAAGGCGGCCGGATGGCTGTTCTGCTCCGGCGCGATGCCGACCGACTACCAGTCCCCGGTCGACGAGGTCGGCTTCACCGACCCGGACGCGCTCTACCGTCCTGACGCGCACGACAACGACCGGCTGCGCAGCCAGTCCCACGCCACCCTGCAGCGCCTCGAGAAGGTCTTCAAGGCAGCCGGCGGTGACCTGCGCAACGACACCATCCGCATCGAGCAGTTCTTCCGCTCGCCCCACCCCACCCAGCAGGACTTCGACGAGTTCCGCGACTGCTTCGCCAAGGGCATCTCGATCTCGCCCTACCTGGAGACTCGCAACGAGTACATCGACGAGGCACGGCCCCCGTCGGTCGGCTTCGGGGTCACCGACCTCCCGGTGGAGGGCGTCGACCTCCAGATCGACCTGATCGGCTCGCCCGGGGTCGTCAAGGAGCGCTTCGAGGCGCCGGAGGGTGTGAAGTCCCCGCTCGCCGGCTACTCGCCGGCCATCAAGTTCGGCGAGTGGGTGATGTTGGCGGGCGAGGTGCCCACCGACTGGCAGGGCGACTGGATGAGCGACAAGCACATGGGTCGCCCTGGCTCGACCGATCCGCGGACCAGGCCCAACGAGTATCTCTGGTACGGCGACCAGATGGCGGAGCAGGTCAACCTGACGCTCGAGAAGCAGGCCGCCATCGCCGAGGCTGCCGGATCCTCGATCGACCGCACCGTCAACGCGACCGTCTACATCGGTCACCCGGCCGACTTCTCCTCCATGGACGCCGTCTGGAAGAAGTGGTTCCCGAAGAACCCGCCCGCTCGCACGGTGATCCCCTACTCGGGCCTCGGCGGCGCCGGCTGGCGCTTCGAGCTGACCCTGGACCTGCTGGCCAACGACTCGGACCTCGAGGTCGAGACGATCACCACCAGCAACGCGCCGACGCCCTTCGGTCACGAGCCGCAGGCCGTGAAGGTGGGCAATCTGCTCTTCTTCAGCACGCTTCGTGCAGTCAACAGCGCGGGCGTCGTGACGACGCGCACTCCCAAGGGTTTCGAGCGGTACAGCAACCAGGGCGCTGCGCAGATGAAGCAGATCCTGTCGAACGTGTCGGCGATCTCCGAGGCGGCCGGCACGTCGCTGGCGAACCTGTGCCGGCTCAAGCTGTTCATGGACGACTGGGACATGCTCGGGCCTGCCGCGATGGAGCTGGAGCGCGGCTTCCCCGTGGACCCGCCGGCGGTGTCGATGCACCGCGTCAACGGCAGCCCGATGATCTCCCCCGGATGTCACCTGCTGGGCAACGCCATCTCATACGTCCCCTGACCAACCTCCCGTCGACGGGAGCTGACCCCACTCACACGGTGCCGGAGGGCCACCGCCCTCCGGCACCGGCGGCCCCTGTGCACGCGCCGGCCGCGACCACCCACCACCATTGCGAGGTTCAACGATGAACAGCAGCCAGAAGAGCGAGGTCCGCGACGGCATGCGGATCGACTGGGACGTGCCGATCGAGATGGACGACGGCGCGGTGCTGCGGGCCGATGTCTACCGGCCGACCGAGGACGGGGAGTACGGCGTCCTGCTCAGCTATGGGCCCTACGCCAAGGGACTCGCCTTCCAGGAGGGCTACCCGTCGGCGTGGAACCGCATGGTCGACGAGCACCCGGACGTCGCGGCGGGGTCCACGAACAAGTACCAGAGCTGGGAGGTGGCCGATCCCGAGAAGTGGGTCCCGGACGGCTACGTCTGCGTCCGCGTCGACGCCCGGGGGACCGGTCGTTCGCCTGGCTTCATCGATCACTTCTCGCCGCGCGAGACCCAGGACTTCTACGACTGCATCGAGTGGGCCGGCGTGCAGCCGTGGAGCAACGGCAAGGTGGGGCTCAGCGGGATCTCCTACTACGGCATGAACCAGTGGCAGGTCGCCTCGCGACAGCCACCCCACCTGGCCGCCATGTGCGTCTGGGAGGGCGCCAGCGACTGGTACCGCGACGCCACCCACCACGGCGGGATCCTCTCGACCTTCTGGGCCAACTGGTACGACATGCAGGTCAAGACGGTGCAGTACGGCGTGGGGTCCAACGGGGCGAAGAACCCCAACACAGGTGACTGGGTGTGCGGCGACGAGACCCTCTCGGAGGAGGAGCTGGCCGCCAACCGGGCGGACTTCGGGGACACCATACTGGCCCACCCGCTCGACGACGAGTACCACCGCGAGCGGTCCGGTGCGTGGGAGAAGATCACGACCCCGCTGCTGAGCACCGGCAACTGGGGTGGCCAGGGCCTGCACCTGCGCGGAAACGTGGAAGGGTACCTCCGTGCCGGGTCGGAGCAGAAGTGGCTGGAGATGCACGGCATCGAGCACTGGACCCACTACTACACCGACTACGGCGTGGCCCTGCAGAAGAAGTTCTTCGGCCACTTCCTGCTGGGCCAGGAGACCGGCTGGGGCGAGCAGCCGGCCGTCCAGCTCAACATTCGCAACGTCGACGGCACCTTCGAGCTTCGCGGGGAGGACTCCTGGCCGTTGGCGGGCACGGAGTGGACCCGGTTGAACCTGCTGCCCGGCAACATCGGGCTGTCGGAGAGGGAGCCCGAGTCCGAGCAGATCATTGCCTACGACGCGGACGACGAGGGCGTCACCTTCCTCACCGACCCGCTCCCGGCGGACACCGAGGTCACCGGGCCCAGTGCGGTCAAGCTGTTCGTCTCGTCGTCGACGGAGGACGCAGACATCTTCGCGGTGCTGCGGGTCTTCGACGCGGACGGCAACGAGGTGGTGTTCCAGGGCGCGATCGACCCCTACACCCCAATCGGGCAGGGCTGGCTGCGTGCCTCGCACCGCAAGCTCGACCCGGAGCTGAGCACGCCGTACCGACCGTTCCACACCCACGACGAGGCGCAGCCGCTGCGTCCCGGGGCGGTCTACGAGCTCGACATCGAGGTCCTGCCCACCTGCCTGGCGATCCCGGCCGGTTACCGGATCGGACTGACGATCCGGGGCAAGGACTATGAGTACCCGCACGCCGAGGTCTCGCGGCTGTCGAACTTCAAGAACAACCTGACCGGGTGCGGGCCGTTCCTGCACGACGAGCCGCGCGACCGGCCCAGCGAGGTCTTCGGCAACCGGGTGACCATCCACACCGACCCGGCCGACCAGTCGTTCCTGTTGCTGCCCGTGGTGCCCGCGAGAACCGCAACCGGTCAGGTGACGGAGTGATGCAGACGGAGGCAGCCCCGAGGGTCACGGTGCTCGCGGCGAACTTCGAGGGCTGGTCGGAGGAGCTGCGCCAAGAGATGGCACGTCACGGGACCGACGGTCGAGTGGGCAGTCGACTGCTGTTCGAGAACGCGCGGGTGCGGGTCTGGGAGATCCGGCTCGCGCCCGGCCAGCGGTGGCACTTCCACCGCCATGCGCTGGACTACTTCTGGACCGCGGTCAACCACGGCACCAGCATCCAGCACTCCGACGACGGCCAAACCCTGCGCGTCGACTACGAGGCGGGCGACACCGTCTTCTCCAGCTTCGCCGAGGGCAGCTTCAAGGTGCACGACCTCGCGAACGACGGGCCGACCGAGCTGGTCTTCACGACCGTCGAGCTGCTGGAGTCTCCCAACACGCCGCTCGAGCTGGGGGTCGACCATGACTGAGCTCAGTGAGGACGCCCAGGTGTCCGCAGGCGGAGAGCGGCGGCCGGCGCCGACTCCGGAGCTGTTCGAGGAGTACTACGCCTACTGCTCCAACTGGGGTCGCTGGGGACCGGACGACCAGCGCGGCACGTTGAACTACATCACCCCCGACGTGATCGCATCTGCGGCGCGCCTCGTGCGCCAGGGGCGGGCCGTCTCGCTGCAACTGCCCCTGGACGGGAACGGGCCGCAGACCGGCGCGTTCGGCCGGGTCAACGCCGTGCACCAGATGGTGGCGACCGGCACCGACCACGTGGCCGGTCGGCAGGTGTACAGCGACGATCCCTACGGATGGGGGTTCGCCGACGACAGCCTGTTCCTGTTCCTGCAGGGTGGGACGCAGTGGGACGCCCTCGGCCACATCTTCCGTGACGGGAAGATGTTCAACGGGTTCGACGCAGCGGAGGTCACCTCCAAGGGAGCCGCTCGGGGTGGTGTCGAGAACATGCCGACCGTGGTCTCGCGCGGTGTCCTGATTGACCTGCCTCGTCACTTCGGGGTGGCGGCGCTTGCCCCCGGGCACGCCGTACTGCCTGAGGACCTCGACGCGGCTTGTGCGGCCCAGGGCGTCACCGTCCAACCCGCTGACGTGCTCCTGATCCGGACCGGCGACATGGCCGCTCGTCGTACGCAACCGGGCTGGGCGGGGTACGCCGCGGGCGACGCCCCCGGGCTGTCCCTGCACGTGGGGCCGTGGCTGCACGACCACCAAGTGGCGGCGATCGCGACCGACACGTGGGGGGCGGAGGTCAGGCCCAACGAGCTGGCCGACGCGTTCCAGCCGCTCCACCTGGTGATGATCGTGAGCATGGGCCTCCTGGTCGGCGAGATCTGGCAGCTCGACGACCTCGCGGACGACTGTGCCGAGGACGGTGTTTACGAGTTCCTCTTCGTGGGTCCGCCCCTGGTCGTGCCCGGCGCCGTCGGGTCACCCCTCAATCCGCAAGCGATCAAGTAGTCCGTCATCGACGAACTGCCAGCAGCTGCCACCGGTGCCGGTCCCGCGGCGGGCATTGCCGTCGGGGTCGTCGGCCTCGGCATCATGGGGCTCTCCGTTGCCCGCTTGCTGCTGCGGGCAGGTCACGACGTGGTCGCCTGCGACCTCGACGACGAGCGGGTCGCACTGCTGCTGGCCGACGGGGGCCGCTCGGCGGACCTCGGGTCGGTCGGGGAGCAGTGCCGCGTGGTGATCACCTCGCTGCCGTCCAGCGCGGCAGCGACTGCCGTGCTGGGCGCAGGCTCACCGCTGTACGGCCGGATGGAACCCGAGTCGGTCGTCATCGAGACCAGCACGCTGTCGGCCGACGACAAGGTCGTCGCGGCCGCTGTGGCAGCGAGCGACCAGGTGCACCTGCTCGACTGCCCGTTGAGCGGGACCGGGCACCAGGCCGTGACCGGTGACCTCGTCGCGCTGCTCAGCGGAGACTCGGACAGTGCCAAGAGCCTGGCCACACCGGTCATCGCGGCCTTCACCCGCGCGGTGTACGACGTGGGCGGCCTCGGCGCAGGATCGAAGCTCAAGTTGGTGGCGAACATGCTCGTGGCCGTGCACAACGCAGCGGCCGCAGAGGCCGTCCTGCTCGCCCGACGTGCGGGCCTGGACTTGGAGACAGCCGTGCTCGTCCTGACGGACGGTGCCGGCAACTCAAGGATGCTTGAGGTGCGGGCGCCGCTAATGGTCAGGAGGGACTACCAGCCCCCGGGCATGCGGATTTCCACCTTTCAGAAGGACCTAGACCTCGTGCGAGATTTGGGCGAGCAGCTCGGTTGCGCGACCCCGTTGTTCGCGGCCACCCACGACCTCTACCGCTCCGCCCTGTCACAGGGACTGGGCGACCAGGACACCGCCGCGGTATACGAGACGCTCGACCTCCTAGCCCGGCAAGCGGGGCAGGAGCTGGGCCCGGCCGGCCGGCCCCGGACTCACGACACTCGTCAGGGCTGACCCGTCGAAATCATGGTCCCTGCCAGTGATCCGGGTCGCGCTCTCGCACACGCTAGAGCCCTCGACAAGCGATTGGGGAAGCATGAGACTGGGCTACTTCTCGATGCCGTTGCATCCACTGGGACGCACCTGGCAGGAGACTCTCACCGAGGACCGCGAGGCAGTTATCCTGGCCGACGGCCTTGGCTTCCACGACGCCTTCATCGGCGAGCACCTCACGGACCGGCACGAGAACATCACCAACAGCTTGCTGTTCCTGGCCACGCTGATCAGCGACACGCGACAGATCCGGCTCGGCACGGGCACCACGAACCTCTCCCAGCAGCACCCGGTCCTGGTCGCGGCCAACTCCGCGATGTTCGACCACCTCAGCGACGGCCGGTTCATCCTGGGCATCAGCCCCGGTGCGCTGCCCTCGGACGCGGAGGCCCTGGGGATCCTGGCCGAGGACCGCAACGCGATGTTCGCCGAGGCGATCGACGTGATCCTCGGGATCTGGGAGGGCGAGGCGCCGTACCGCTTGGGGGCCGGCGAACGCTTCCCGGTGACCACGGAGACGACGCTGGACGCCGGGCTGGGCGTCGGCTTCCTGCCAAAGCCGCTTCAGCAGCCGCGGCCGGAGATCGTCGGCACGGTGGTGGCCCCCTTCTCGAAGGGCGTGATCGCCATGGGGCAGCGCGACTTCCACCCGCTCTCGGCCAACTTCCTGCTCCCGCAGTGGGTGGCCACGCACTGGCCGAACTACGTGGAGGGCAAGCAGCTCGCCGGCGTGGCCGCACAGGCGGACGACTGGCGGGTGGCGCGGACGGTCTTCGTGGCCGACAGCGACGCGGTGGCGCAGCGTTACGGGCGCGACGACCCCGACAGCCCCTATCGCTTCTACTACTCCCAGATGCTCACGAAGATGCGCAAGATCGGTCGGCTCGAGTTGTTCAAGACCCACCGGGACCAGCCAGACGACGAGATCACCCTGGACTACCTGCTCGGAAAGCTGGTGATCACCGGAACCGCGGACTCGGTCACCGAGCAGATCCTCGCCTTCCGTGAGGAGGTCGGCGACTTCGGTGAGCTCGTCTACGCGGGACTCGACTGGCAGGACCCGGCCCTGGCGCAGCGGTCGATGGAGTTGATGGCCCAGAAGGTGATGCCGGCCGTGGCCTCGGCCATCGAGTCGTGAGCGAGGACGGTGGCGGTGACCGGCTGCCGATGCCTGCTCCCGAGGAGCTGACGACAGAGCAGCGCGCTGCCGTGGAGCGGATCGCCTCGGGTCCACGAGGCACCATCAACGGCCCGTTCGTGCCGCTGCTCCGCAGCCCGGAGCTGATGACCCAGGTGCAGCTGGTCGGGGAGTACCTGCGCTTCCGCAGCGTGCTCGACGACGACCTCGTCGAGCTGGTGATCCTGCTCGTCGCCCGCCACTGGGACCAGCAGTTCGAGTGGGGCTTCCACCACCCGATCGCCCTGGAGAAGGGCTTGCCCCTCGCGGTCGTCGAGGACATCGCCGCAGGGCGACCGCCTCGCGACGCACGCCAGGAGGTCGCGCTCGTCCATGCCCTGGTGACCGAGCTTCTGCACACCAGACAGGTCGGCGACGAGGCGTACGACGCGGCCGTGGCAGCGCTCGGCGAGCAGCGGGTCGTCGAGGTGGTGGTGACGGCTGGCTACTACGCGACCCTGGCCATGACCATGAACACAGCACGCACACCGGCACCCGAGGGTGCCCCGCAACTGGAGGTGGACGATGGCTGAGCCTCGTGTCCCGTTGCTGCTCCTGCACCCTCTCGGGTCCGACCGTCGTTTCTGGGACCCGTTGCACCCGGAGCTCGGTGACCGGATCCTGCGGACTCCTGACCTGCTGGGACACGGCACCTGTCCACCCCCGGCCCCCGGCTCCGGCATACCGGAGATCACCGACGACCTGGTGCGCCGGCTGGCAGGCGAGCTGACCACCCCGATGGACGTGGCGGGAGTGTCCCTGGGCGGGCTCGTCGCCCAGGACCTCGCTGCGCGCTATCCCGATCTGGTGCGGCGGCTGATCCTGATCGACACCGTCTCGGTGTACCCGAGCCAGATGAAGGAGATGTGGCGCGCGCGGGCCAAGCAGGCTCGTGAGACCGGACTGGCCGGCCTGACCGACGCGATGTCGACGATGTGGTTCACCGATCGCTTCCGGAGCGGCGAGTCCGACGCGGTGGAGACCACCCTGACGCGGTTCCTGGGCATGGACCCGGAGGGCTACGCCCGCACGTGCGAGGCACTGGAGCAGGTCGATCTCACGGCCGAGGTCGATCACATCCGGGCCAAGACACTGGTGGTCTGTGGCTCCGAGGACCTGCCCCCCTTCGTTCAGGCGGCCCGGTGGTTGACCTCGCAGCTGGGTGCCCGGCTGGTCTGGCTCTCCGGTGCACGGCATGCCGCGGTGCTGGAGCGCACGAAGGAGTTCGGCCTGGCGGTGCGGGAGTTCCTCGACTAGGGACTCTCGCGGGTGTCGTTCTCCAACAGGCGCACCAAGCGCAGCGCGACCTGGAGCTCGGTGCGTCGATCATGGAGCGGACGCCCGAGCAGCGCCTCCGCCTTGTGCAGCCGGTTGCGCACCGTGTGCTCGTGGAGCTGGAGCTCCTGCGCGGCCCCGACGTGGCTGCCGAAGCGGAAGGATGCAGCGAGCGTCTCGCGGAGCCGCCCGGCCTCCGTCGTGCGGAGGGCGAGCGGGCCGAGCTCGGCCTCCACGAAGCTGCGGGCGAGTTCCTGGTCCTGGAGCAGGAGGATCTCCAACCCGGTGTCGAAGTGCGTCAGCACCGGTGGTGCCTGGACCGGGCCCCAGGCGTCCCTGACCCGCTGGGTCTCCTGCGACTGTGCGAGCGTGCGGCGGAACCCCTCGAGCCCGCTGGCGGCGCCGCTGACGCAGGCCACCGCCCCCACCTTGGTCAGCACGTCGATCACGGCATCGACGGCCGAGGACGGCCACTCCTCGAAGCGCGCGAGCCAGACGACCGTGCTCCCCAGGGACAGCGGGTAGACCAGCGCCTGGTGAGCGGCGGCCGCGGTCCGCAGGCCTTCCGAGAGCTGGGACGCGGCACCCTCCGGCATCTCCGGCAGCAGGACGGCGACGTGGTGGGCCCCCAGGGGATAGCCGATCATGGTCATGTCGGAGGCCGAGATCGTGACCTCCTCGCCGCGGAGGAGGTTGCGCACCAGGCTGCGCCTCACCTGGGCGCGGGAGCGGCTCAGCACCTCGTGGTCCCGGGTGTAGATCTCGGCGACCAGCGAGGCCACGTGGTCTTGGTAGCTGAGCACGACGCGCGTCAGCCAGGTCAGCACGTGGGCGGTCTCCTCGGCGCTCAGGCCGGCTCGGACGACCGCATCCTCGAAGTGCTCGGTCCAGCGCTCCCACTGCACGAAGAAGCTCAGCCGGTAGGACCGCTGCAGCGACTTCTGGGGGATGTGCAGCTGGGCCTGGACGGTGGGGAAGTAGAGGACCTTGTCGAGGATGGCCTCCTCGGGATGGAGCCGGCCCGCGATGATCTCGCGCAGCGAGTGGGCGTTCTGGGCAACGCTCGCTCTGAGGTGGCCGATGAACTCGAGGTCCTGGGTCTGGCTCGGGAAGACGATGTTCGCGCAGGTGGCGACGACCTCGTCGACCAGCGCATCGACCTGCAGGCTGTCGGCCACGCGTCTCGCGAGCTCGGGTGCCGGTGAGGCGGGCTCCATCGCGTCGATCCGCGCTGCAAACCCCGGTGTCATGTGCTGGTTCGCTCCCTCTGGCCGCCGATGCTTGACAATGCGCTGACTCTAGTTGATGGTCTCAAGCGCTCCGGACCGAGCAGATCTCGTCGTGGCCTCGAACGCCTGCACCGTGTGGAGCATGTCGGCGACGGGCACGGGGTACGACGACCGGCCCTCGCAGGCGCCGGCCCAGCTCTCGATGTTCTCCCGCACGGACGGGTGCGGTGGCGAGAACTCGGTCGTGGCCGGCGTACCCCTCACCGAGGTGGTCACGTCCCAGCCCTGCGGGTCCTCCGGGTGGTTGCGGTCGCGGATCTCGATCCAGCCCAGCGAGCCGAGCACCTGGATCCGCCCCACGAAGGGAGTCGTCAGGATCGCCGAAAGCATGGCGGTGCGTCCCTCCTCGAAGCCGAGTGTAATGGTCAGGGTGTCGCCGTTGGCGAACAACGTCGCCTGGGTAGAGAGCCTGGCCCACACCTCGGTGGGTCGACCGAAGATCGAGATCGCGAGGTCGACGAGGTGGATGCCGGTGGCAGAGAGCGGACCGACGGGTGCCGTGGAGTCTGAGAGCCGCCAGTTGTCGGCGGGCAGGTCGAGGAACTTGTCCTGGCTGAAGTTGCCCTCCAGGACCAGCGGCCTGCCGATCTCGCCGGACCGGCACGCGGCGAGCATCCGCACCACAGCCGGCTCGAAGCGACGCTCGTGCCCCACCCCGAGTTGCACTCCTGCGGCCGCCACGGCCCCCAGGGCGCGGACCGCGTCCTGCGTGGTGGTGGCCAGTGGCTTCTCGCAGAAGACGTGCTTGCCCGCCGAGGCTGCGGCGACGATCTGGTCGGCATGGAGCTGGTGCGGGGTGCAGAGGAGGACGGCGTCGATCGCCTCGTTCTGCAAGGCGTACTCGAAGGAGCTGGAGCTTTCGATCCCGAGGCTTTCCGCCAGCTCGCGGTTCAGTGCGACCGGGTCGACGCCGAGCACCACCCGGAGGTCCGTGCTGTCCGCAAGATCGCGGACCAGCTTCTGGCCCCACCAGCCCAACCCGACAACCGCAACGTTGATCACACCCGGCAGTCAACCGGTCCCGCACCACGCTTCCAGTGCCTCGACTCGTGAAGTTAGGACACTTCGAATGGCGCGTTCCGTGAGTCCCCGGCGCGGACCGCCATCGCGGATGCGGCGGTGACGGTGCCCGACACAAGATCACCCGGGATCTCATGGGGCACGACACTGCGACCGCACGCCAGGCTGGCCTTCAATGAGCTCCGGAGCAACGACAGCGGATGGAGCACTCGATGGACCACGCCGGACTGGACGCGCACGCGGTGGTCGACGCCGCGCACTTTCGACACGTCGTCGGCCACTTGGCGAGTGGCGTCACCGTGGTCACCACCTCGAGCCGGGGCCGGGAGTACGGCATGACGGCCAGCTCGGTCACCTCGCTCTCGGTCGATCCACCGCTGATGCTCGCCTGCATCAACAACGTGGTGCCGACGGCGCTGGCGATCGCCGAGTCGGGCAACTACGTCGTCAACGTCCTCGACCACGACCAGGGCGACCTGGCGCACCAGTTCTCACGAGCCAGCGACGACAAGTTCCGAGGGGTTGAGGTGAAGACCGGCCTGCTGGGCCTGCCGATGCTGGTGGACGCGCTCGCCCACATCGAGTGCGAGGTCACCGAGCAGGTGACGGGTGGCACGCACTCGATCTTCATCGGCCGAGTCGTCTCGGCCACGGCCGGAAGCGGCCAGCCGCTCACCTACTTCCGTGGGGGCTTCGGCCGGTTCGAGTTCTCGCACAACGACGAGGCCTACCGTCGCGCCCGGCAGCTGGTGCTCGAGCGCGTCTTCCCGGCCGAGGAGGTGATCGGGCTCGAGGACCTAGTGCGTGAGCTGGAGGTGGAGAAGGCAGCGGCGTTCTACGCGCTGACACGGATGGCCAGCGACGGGCTTGTGCTCCGCGACCCCGAGCGGGGATACGTCGTCAGCGCCTTCGACACCTTGACGTCGGACTCGACGTTCGACGCCCGTCTGGCGGTGGAGCTCGGGGTGATCGAGCTGGCCATGGACCGACTAAGCGCGAAGGACCTGACCGAGCTCAGGACGCGGTTCGAGGCGATGGCGGCCCTGCTGGTCGGGGACCGCTTCGTCAGCTTCGAGGGCTATCTTGACGCGAACTACGCCTTCCATGAGCACCTCGTGTCGCTTGCCGGCAACCCGCTGCTGACAACGACGTTCGGCGGTCTGAGCATCAAGAGCGTGATGACCAGGAGCTTCGGCTCGACACCGGTGACGTCGCAAAAGTTCGTCGAGGTGCAGCGCGAGCTGGTCGAGGCGTTCGAGGCACGTGACCGGGAGGCGGCGGGCCGGGCGGCTCGCGCCTACTGCGAGCTGGCCAAGGACCGTGTCCGGGAGATCCTGCGCTACACCGGCGGCCAGCTCTGACCCTGGCTCAGCGCGCCACCATCCCGGCCGAGAGGTCGATGTCGGCGGCCGTCATGCCGGGCATGTGCAGCATCGCCACGACGGCGCCCGCGACCTCTGACTCCTCGACCATCCGGCCAAGTCCCGACCGGGAGACGAAGACCCGCTCGGCCTCCTCGACCGACGTACCCGTGCGCTCGGCCTCGAGGGCGAAGTTGCGCTCCATCCGGGGACCGCGCACCGGCCCGGGGGAGAGGCTGTTCACGCACACGCCCCACTCGCCCACCTCGTGCGCCAGCGTGACCGTGAGGCCAATCACCGCCATCTTCGACGCCGTGTAGGGAGTACGCCGGGCCAGCGGGCGCTTGCCGCTGACCGAGGCCAGGTTGATCACGTCGCCGGACCCGCGTGCCGTCATGGGCGGCAGGAAGGCACGGCACATCAGGAAGACACCGCGGACGTTCACGGCGAAGACCGCGTCCCACTCGTCAGGCTCGATGTCGACCAGCGTTGCGACCGGCCCGGCCACGCCGGCGTTGTTGACCAGTATGGACACCGACTCCTCGCTCAGCTCGGCCTTGAGCGAAGCCACCTCCTCCGGCGAGGAGGTGTCGCAGCGCGCCGTACGGCCTTCGCCACCAGCTGCTTCGACCTCGGCGAGGACCGCGCGGAGCGTCTCCTCCGTCCTGCCGACCAGCATCACCCTCGCGCCGGCAGCCGCCAGGCGCAGGGCGATCGCCCTGCCCAGCCCGTTGCCTGCCCCGGTGACGAGGGCGGTGCGTCCGGCCACCCGATCCGTCATTGGGCCTGCTCCTCGAAGGCCCAGCTGGCCCAGGGCAGCTCGTCCCCGGCGTACTTCGCGGCCCGCACGTCGCCGGAGCGGGCGTGGCCCTCGAACAACTCGACGCGGCTGGCCCGACCGCAGAGCCGGCCCAGCTCGGCGCTGGAGGTCTCGTTCCGGACCTCCTGGTAGGTGATGGTCTTGAGGTACTTGCCCACCCAGAGGCCGCCGGTGAACCGCGCGCTCGAACGGGTCGGGAGGGTGTGGTTGGTGCCGATCACCTTGTCGCCGTACGAGACGCAGGTGCCCTCACCAAGGAAGAGTGCGCCGTAGTTGTGCATCGCGTCGAGGGCCCGCCTCGGCTCCTCAGTGAGCACCTGGACGTGCTCGCTCGCGAACGTGTCGGCGAGCGCGAAGGCAGCCGTGAGGTCCGGCACGACCAGCACCTGCCCGTAGTCACGCCAGGCCGGCTCGGCGAAGTCGCTGGTGAGCATGTCCGGCAGCAGCTGCTCGATGATCTCGATCACCCGGAGGCCGAGGGCCTCGGACGTCGTGATCAGCACCGCGGGCGAGTCCGGTCCGTGCTCGGCCTGGCTGAGCAGGTCCACCGCCGTCACGAACGGGTCGGCCAGGTGGTCCGCCACGATGAGGATCTCGGTTGGGCCCGCGAGCAGGTCGATGCCGACTTCCCCGTAGAGCTGTCGCTTCGCCTCGGCGACGTAGGCATTGCCCGGTCCGGCGAGGATGTCGACGCGCTTGATCGACTCGGTGCCCAGAGACATGGCGGCGACAGCCTGGACACCGCCGAGGAGCAGGATCTCGTCGGCACCGGCGAGGTGCATCGCTGCGACCGTGGCCGCAGGGATGTCGCCGTGGTGCGGCGGGGTGCAGGCGATCACCCGGGGGACCTCGGCCACCTTGGCCGTCACGACGGTCATGTGTGCCGACGCCACCAGGGCGTAGCGGCCGCCAGGCACGTAGGCGCCGGTCGCCGCGACGGGGATGGAGCGCTGACCGAGGAACACCCCTGGCATCGTCTCGGTCTCGAAGTCACGCAGCGAGTCCCGCTGGAGCACGGCGAACTCGCGCACGTTGTGCTGCACCGTGCGGATGTCATTGATGACCTGGGTCGGGAGACTTGTCACGATGCCTTCGATGGCGGCCTGGTCGAGCCGGAACGAGTCGGGCGACCACCCGTCGTACTTCTGGCTGTACTCGCGGACGGCGTCGTCGCCGCGAGTGCGCACGCCCTCGATCACCTCCGCCACGGTCTCGGCCACCTCGGCGGAGGCTCTCACGGTGGTCGTCTGGGCGATCGGGCGCTTCAGGTGGATGGTCAACGTTGCTCCATTCGTCGGTAACCTGGACCGTGACTCGCATACGTATGCATGTCAAGGCTAGGCTGAGTCGGTGAGCAAGGTGACGAGCCATGACGTGGCCCGGGCCGCGGGGGTCTCGCAGCCGACCGTGTCTCGAGCGCTGCGTGACGAGCGGGGCGTGTCGCCGGTCACCCGGCAGAAGGTGCGTGACGCAGCGAAGGCGCTTGGCTACGTCGTTCACCAGTCCGGGCGCGCGCTCTCCACCCAGAGCACCGGACGCGTGGCGGTGGTGAGCGCGGAGCTCGGCAACCCGTTCTATCCGGCCCTGATTGAGCCCCTGCACGCCGGACTCGCAAGCGCCGGCTACCGCACCATCTTGATGACCGACCACGGCGAGGAACCCCTGGAGCTCGAGCCCCTGATCGACGGGTCACTCGATGCCGTCGTGCTCACCACCAGCAACGTCGACAGCGGCCTGCCCGGGGAGCTGGAGCGACGGGGAGTGCCCTACCTGCTGTTGAACAGGACGGTCGACGGCGTCCACGCCGACACCTGCGTCGTCGACAACCACGCAGGCGCATCCGCAGTGGCAGACCTCTTGGCGAGTCTCGGGCACCGCGAGATCGCAGCCATCATGGGGCCCTCCCTCACCAGCACGGGTCGTGACCGAACGGCTGGATTCACCTCTGGCCTGGGTCGTGCTGGCATCACCCTCCCCGACCACCTCCTGCACACCGGGGTGTTCTCTGCCGACACCGGCGCACAGGGCCTGCGCCGCCTGCTCGCGCAGACCCCCCGTCCGACCGCGGTCTTCTGCGGCAACGACGTGATCGCATTCGGCGTCCTGAACACAGCGAGGACTATGGGCATCGACATCCCGGGAGAGCTCACCGTGGTGGGTTTCGACAACATCCCCATGTCCGCTTGGCCAGTGCTGGATCTGACGACCGTCGCGGCCGACCTTGCGGTCATGGCTCTGGCGGCCGTGGAGCTCCTGGTGTCCAGGCTGGCCAATCCCAACCTTCCCTATCGCGAACGCAAGATGCAGCCACGCATCATCCTGCGGGGCACCCATGGGGGGTCAGTGGCCTGACGCCGGCGTAGACGGTGTTGCTTGGAATGCAGCGCATGCTGGACCCATGACCCGAACGGGATTGTGGCTGTTCGTTGAAGGGCGCCATCAGACCGGTTGGCTCCCCCGTCACGATGATCTGGTGGCTCCGGCGAAGCGGCCCAGAAGGTGCGGTAACACAGCGGTGACCGCGCGCCTCGATCACTCTGGGGAGGACTTCGAGTGAGTCGGCGATCAGGATCCGCAGGTCGACGAGCATGCGGCTCAATGTCGGCCGATCCGACTCCAAGCTCGACAGCTTGAGAAGACCCTCGACGAGGGGCTCGGCTGCGTCTAGTTTGATCTGGCTACGGGCCAGTTGCCAAGGCCCCCGCCACAGGCAAGACGCGTCCGCCGGGCTGCAGCGCGGCGCAGTTCGGTTGCAGTTGCTACAGCTCCGAGGCCGTCGTAGTTCTTCTCCTTGAGCGCGTTTGTGCAGTTCAGAGGGCTTCTGTGGAGTCGTGTGGAGCCCTGCGTTCACTCGTAATGAGAAGGTCATCGGTTCGATTCCGATAGGCGGCTCACTACACGTGTATGGACCCGGGTGATCCTTCGACGGATTGGCTCGGGTTCATGCTTTCCGACTGACGCCTGACAGTCGCTTCGGCTTATTCTTCGACACGCGGTTGATGGCGCTGGAGCAGTCACTCACAGGCCTGGGCGGAGCCGCGGAATGCGGCGTGCTGGGCGCTCGGTTGCCCGCCGAGGTCAGGAAATGCCTGTAGCCATACCGGCGCCGCAGCACCTTCTCGTGTCACGGACCGTTGTGACCTGGAAAACCACTGACTCCATTTGTCCGAAATGTAGCGACAAATATGACAATCTGGTCTGGGCTGAAGGAGGGCCATGACGACGACGAACGGATATGCGCCGGCACTGACCACGCCTGCCGGCTATTCCCCGGGGTGGCTGATGCCGGACACCCTGGTGGAGAACCTGCAGCTGATCGCCGACGGCGTCGTCGCGGTGGCCGGGTTCGCGGTGGCAGCGATTCGCCTCCGCCGTGGTGACCAGCTCGAGCTGGCGGTGGACACGGGGCTGCCGGAAGGGGTCGGCTCGCGCATCCATGTGAGTCTGATGATCGAGGAGCTCTCCCGGGCCGAGGACTGGGGCCGTCTGCAGTTCGTCCCTCACGAGCGTCGCCTCGGACGGAGCGGAGAGTGGGTGGATCGTCCCCGACGTGGTCGTCAGCTCGGACCCGGACGCCTGGCACCCTCTCGACATGCTGGTGGCTCCGCTGTACGACGCCAGTGGCGAGCTGCGTGGCACTCTCGCCTTCGACGAGCCCGTCGACGGACGGCGCCCTGGTCCCGAACGCCGACTCGTGCTGGAGAGATTCGCTGCACTCGCCAGCCGTGCCGTCCTGTCCGCGGTGGAGCACGATGCTTTCGCCGAGCAGGTGGCCATGGCCAACATGGTCAAGGAGGTCGTCCGCACGACCAGCGCCCAGCTCAGCCTTGACGGGCTGCTCGCAGCAAGTGAACGCACGCTCCTGGAGGGTTTCCGGGCCAGTGGTTTGTGGATCCAGACGATCCTCGAGGATGACCGCAGAGGCCGGATGCACACGCCCGAGGACGTCGACCTCGTGCTCCCGGCAGAGGTCGTGGACTTCGCCGCCGAGTCGGCCAGCTACTGCTGGCACCAGCAGGTGGTGGTGACGATCGGTGTGGGCCAGGCCATACCACCGATGATGGAGCCGCGGCAGTTCCACAAGATCGTCGAGGTCCTTCAGGCCATCTCGATGTCGTCGCTGGTCTTCGTGCCGCTCGGGGCGGGGCCGGAGCACATGGGCAGCCTGGTGCTGACCCGGCGAGACGCCCGGCACGAGTGGTCGGAGGTCGAGCGCGCAGCCCTCCTCGACATCGGCCACGACCTCGGGCGGGCCACGCTGAACGCACGTACCTTCGAGCGTGAGCACGCCCTGGTCACCGAGCTCAGGGCGCTGGACACCTACAAGAGCCAGCTCATCGCCACCGTCTCCCACGAGCTGAAGAGTCCGCTGACGACCGTGGCGGGACACCTCGAGATGCTCGAGTCGGACACGGCAGGCATCGGGGACCACGCGAGACCATCGCTGGCTGCGATCGGACGCGCGTCCCAGCGGATGTCCCGGGTGATCGAGGACCTCCTGCTGCTCCGGAAGGTCGGAGACCTTCAGAAGCCGCTCGCCCAGGAGCATGTCGACCTCGGCGATCTCGTGCACGAGGCCGTCGCCATGACCGCGCTCCTGATGGAGACCAAGGACCTGGCCGTCGAAGTGGACGTGCCCCCGCACCCGGTGCTGGCCCTGGGTGAGCGCGAGGAGCTCGACAAGGTCGTCCTCAACCTGGTGAGCAACGCCGTCAAGTACACCCCGGAGGGCCGTCGAGTCCGGATCAGCCTCGAGGCCGGCCCCTCCTCGGTGGTCCTACGGGTGGCCGATCACGGGCTCGGGATCTCCGAGCAGGACCAGGCTCAGCTCTTCACGGAGTTCTTCCGCTCCAACAACCCCGAAGCCGTGGCGCAGCCCGGCACTGGCCTCGGCCTCGCCATCGTCAAGCGCATCGTCGAGCGCCACCGGGGAGAGGTCGAGGTCGAGTCGACACTCGGGCAGGGCAGTACTTTCACCATCACGCTGCCCCTTGCCCCTGGCCGGGTCGCCTCGGCCCGCTGACCGGTGCGGGCTGGTCCGCCAGGTCGAGCGCGCTGAGCACCGCGATCAGGACAGCCCCCGACGTCCCGGCGATCAGCAGCCCGCCGGCCAGGAATGCGGCGGCGAAACCTGCCGTGGCATCGCGCAACGGGGGAATCGCCGTCAACGCCAGACCGAGTGTCACCCCCAGCGCGACGCAGCCGATCGACGCGGCCTCGATCCAGCGCCTCATGGGTGACTGAGCCCCGGTCATCGACCCAGCCACCTCCGCGGGGGAGTCGGTCGCGGCGACCAGGACGGCCGCGGCGAGCATGCTCCACGCCCCGACCAGCAAGAAGGCTGCGATCGAGTCGCCTGCACGGTGCCAGCCCGCTGCCATGGTGGCGAGCCCGGTGATCGTCGTGTAGGCGAGCCCGAACACCGCGGTCGTGAACCGCCATCGGCGAGGAAGAACGAAGATCAGCGCGACGACCGCCGAGAACGCAGCGGTGGCGTGTCCGCTCGGCATGCTGTTCAAGGTGGCGGGGGTGACCTCGTCGGCCCCGAGGTCCGGCCTGGCCAGGACGTAGTTCTTGAGGACCAGGGTGGACACGTTCGACGCCACCAGGATCGCGACCGCGACCAGCCCGGTCAGCCGCGCGAGCCGGACCAACGCGATCACGGCGATCAGTGCCACGGTGGCCAGCAACGAGGCCACCGAGACCACGTTGAGCACCTGGTTGGTGATGCCCGCGAGGCTCGAGCTCGTCAACAGGGCACCTCGAAGCGAGGCATCGCCGAGCAGCCGTCCCTCGAGCGTGCGGACCGTGAGCACGTAGACCAGGACGAACAGAGAGGTGAAGGCGAGTGCGAAGAGGAGCAGCCGCGTCAGGAGCCACCGAACGGGCCCCAGCTCCCTGATCCTCATCGGACCATGGTGCACCCCTGGGCTGAGCCTCACGAACCCTGCCCCGCACGCGGTTCGTCAGTGCGATCGGGCAGACGCCACCTCTCGCCAGCGGGGGTTGGTGAGCCACTCGCCATTGACGAGGACGGTGGGGGAGATCTCGTTCCCGTCGTTCACCGCTCGAACTCGTGCCGCGCCCTCCTCGTCGTCGCGGAACCGGACCGAGGTGTGCGGCACCTGGTGCACGGTCAGGGCCGTGCGCAGCCGGATGCCGAAGGGGCACCCGGGTCGGTAGTAGACGATGGGCTGATCCATCGCTCCTCCTTGGTAGAAGACTCACTCTGTTCATCATAGTTACGCTATGATGAACAGAGTGATACATTGACTGGGTGGTTGTCAAGAAGGAAGGTCATCGGCAACGCCAGGCCGAGGCGACCAAGCAACAGATCGTCCAGGCAGCGCGGAGCCTGTTCGCCGATCGCGGATATGCGTCGACGACGATCAGCGCGATCTCCGAGGAGGCCGACATCCCGGCCCCGACGATCTACTCGGCGTTCGGGAGCAAGGCCAACATCCTCGCCAGGATCACCGACACCTGGATGATCGACGCCCGGACCACGAGGATCGCGCGTGCCTCACTCCGTGAGCCCGATCCAGCCAGGCGGTTGGTGATGCTCGCCGAGCTCAACCGGCGACAGCTCGAGGTGGGCTTCGACGTCGTGGGCATCTATCAGGAGGCGGCACGCACGGATGCGCAGATGGCCGAAGCGCTGCGCAACGTGCTCGCCGCCCGGGAGCGCGAGATCCACAGGCTCGTCAAGTCCATTGATGCTCGGCTCAAGCCGGGTCTGTCCACCGAGGCTGCCCTTGACATCACCCTGACCCTGACCCTGCCGGAGGTCTATCGGACGCTCGTCGTGGAGCGCGGATGGACTGCCGAGCGCTACGAGGACTGGCTCGCCGCGACCCTGGTCGACCAGTTGCTCTCCGACTGAGCCACAGTCGTCTCAGCCGGTCCCGGAGAGCTGTCGCGGGTGGCGACCCCAGGCGACGACCGGGACCAGGACGAGGGCGAGGAAGCCGCCGGCGAGGGACAGCGTGGCATAGCTCGAGATCCCGACGATGACGCCGGACATGGCTCCTCCGCCGGCGCCGGCGAGGGCGATCAGGACGTCGACGGTGCCCTGGGTCCGGGCGCGGGTGGCGAGCGGGGTCGCGTCGACGATGAGCGTGGTCCCGCTGATCAGTCCGAGGTTCCAGCCGAGGCCGAGGAGCACGAGCGCCAGGGTCAGCAGCGCGAGGGAGTCGCCGGGTGAGAGTGCCGCGACCACTCCGGCGAGGAGGAGTGTGACGCCGGAGGCGACGGCCATCGGAAGTCGCCCCAGGCGGTCGACGAGCTGGCCGGTGACCAGCGAGGGCAGGAACATCGCGCCGATGTGCATGCCGATGACGAACCCCACGTCCCCGAGGCTGTGGTGATGGCTGCGCATGTGCACCGGCGTCATCGTCATGATCGCCACCATGGCGATCTGGGTGAGCACCATGACCGTGGCGCCCACAGCCACACCGCGGTTCGCCTTATCTCCGCCGACACCCGACTCGGCAGAGACGACCGGGGCGTGGGGCGCCTGCAGGTCGTCGATTCCGGGGCTCTCGAGCTCGTGCTGCGCGACGGCCTGCGCCACGAGGTAGGGGTCTGGGCGCAGGAACACGAACAGCACCAGGCCCGCGACCGCGAACGCGACGCCAGCCAGCAGGAACGGGCCCGCCAGGGCCGGGATGCCCAACGAGGTCGCCAGCTCACCGAGCAGCTCGACCGAGTTGGGGCCGGCGACGGCACCCAGCGTGGTGGACACCAGGGCGACCGAGACCGCGGTGCCGCGCGAGGTGACCGGGGCGAGGTCGGTGGCGGCATAGCGGGCCTGCAGGTTCGAGGCGGTGCCCGCGCCGTAGACGAACAGCCCGACGAAGAGCAGCACGGGGTGGTCCAGGACCGCGGCGACGACGATGGCGCCTGCACCGAGTGCCCCGGTCAGGAATCCCGCAGCGAGCCCCAGTCGTCGACCCGAGCGCTGGGACACCCGTCCCACCGTGAACGCCGCCAGGGCGGAACCGAGGGTGAACAGGGCCGCCGGCAGGCCGGCCACTCCCTCGCCACCGAGCATCTGCTGGGCCAGGAGCGCGCCGACCGTCACTCCGGCAGCGAGTCCGGCGCCGCCGAAGACCTGGGAGACCACGACGACGACGAGGGTGCGGCGATAGAGCGCCTGCCGTGCCTGCGGCGAGTGCACGGCGTCGTGCAGCGCCCGGCGACGGGTGTCGGCTCCGATGTCCACGGGTCCATGAAACACGGCGGAGGAGTGAGTGCGCGCTAGCCGCGGTCGGCGAGCAGCTCGATCCCGAGGTCGTTCGCGTTGTTGGCGACGTCGGAGAGGACGACCACCGCCTTGTTCTGGGCCCGGTCGACGCCGAGGTAGGAGGCGTAGCCGCCTGTCTGGCCGGCGTGCGCGGTGATCGTCTGCCCGCTTCCCCAGGTCGAGACCTGCCAGAAGTCGCCGACGCGAGTGTTGGACTCGTCGGTGGCCGTGCTGGGCACCAGGGCCGCCATGCCGGGTGCGGTCCCGTCCAGCAGGGCGGTGGCGAGTTTCGCGAGGTCCCCGGTGGTGGAGACGGCGGCGGCGCCGGGCGCGTAGGCCTCCATGACCCACGGTCGGGTCGGCAGCCCCGACCGCGCCATGCCACCGGCGACGAGTGCCTGGTCCACCTGGATGGCGGTGTGCGACATCCCCAGGGGCTCGAACAGCCGGGTGCGCATCAGTGCGGGATAGCTCATCCTGGCTGCCGCAGCCACGGCCTGTCCCGCGGTCGCCGAGCCGAGCGTGGAGTAGGCGTAGCGTCCGCGGCCCCTCAGCGTCTGCCCCCGGATCTCATCGGTCATCTGCTCGGCGTCGGCGGTCAGGAAGTCCAGGCCCAGCGGTGCCTTCCAGGCGGCCCTGCGCACGGTGGCGGGGCCGAACTCGGCGTACCCCGCGGTGTGGGTGACGAGCTCGTGCATCGTGGCCGTGCCGGCTGGCGATCCCTCGAGCCGGGGGAGGTAGGTGGAGACGGGGGCTTCCATGCGGATCTCGCCACGGCGTACGGCGTCCGCGATGACCAGTCCTGTCATTGCCTTGGTCATCGACCCGACTTCCATGGGAGTGCTGTCGTCGACGCCGATGCCGGCCAACCGCACCGAGGGGCTCGCGTCCAGGTCGACCTCTGCCACGGCGACACCCCGGTAGCCGGTGAGCCAACCCCTGTCGGCCTGGTGGTCCAGGTGTGCCAGGACCGAGGCATCGCCGTTTCGGGTGTCCGCCAGGTTCGGGGAGAGCACCCAGGACGCGACCGCGACGGTGACCACGCCGATCAGCACGGTGAGCAGCAGCCGCCGCGTGGCGAGGTAGCCGATGGCGAGGACCACGGTCATCAGCAGCGCCTTCCAGCTGTCATCGGCATAGCGGCCGTACCGCCCACCGCTCAGCGAGGACAGCACCATCGAGACCGGGATGGCGATCAGGACGAAGCCGACCAGCAGCCTGCCTGCCCAGCCGCGCGCGAACGTGGCCGAGTCGCGAGCGAGCAGCACCCTGAGGGATCGCTCGGTGAGGGGTGTTCGTGGGCGTGGGTGTCGCGCGTTCGCTGAGGGTCACCGTCATCTCCTCAGCGTGTGGCCACTCCCGGTGACCCACAAGGACACGTTGTTGACGATGTCGGCCACCACCGGGCGTACGGTCAGGCATGGACTCCCGATGACCGGGGTGAGCAGCACCTCGTCGGATGACCTGACCTCCGGGCAGGTCCGCGAGCGGGACGTGGTCATCGTGACCTTCGACTCGGCCCAGATCCTCGACGTCACCGGGCCGCTGGAGGTCTTCTCCAGCGCCTCCCGTTTCCTGCCGGGAGTGCTGTACCGCACCCGCGTGGTGAGCACGGCGGGTGGGCCGGTGAGCGCCAGCTGCGGGCTGGAGTTCACCTCGGCGGCCCTCAGCACGATCCGCGGCCCCGTGCACACGCTCATGGTGGCCGGTGGGGCCGACATGGACGCCGCGGTGGCGGATCGTGAGCTGCTCGAGCACGTACGCCGGCTGGCCGGTGACGCCCAGCGGGTGACGTCGGTGTGCTCGGGGGCGTTCGTGCTCGCGGCCGCCGGCCTCCTGGACGGGCGCCGCGCGACCACGCACTGGGCCGAGTGCGCCCTGCTCGACGACAGCTATGCAGGGGTCCGGGTCGATCCAGACGCCATCTACGTCCACGACGGCAACGTGTGGACCTCGGCGGGGGTGACCGCCGGCATCGACCTGGCGCTGGCGCTGGTCGCGGATGACCATGGTCAGCGGGCCGCGGCCACGGTCGCCAGGCAGCTGGTCGTCTACCTCCAGCGCTCCGGTGGCCAGGCGCAGTTCTCGGCGGTCCTGGCCGGGCAGGCCGCCGACACCGAACCCGTCCGCGACCTGCTGGCCTGGCTGCGCGACCACCTCACCGAAGACCTGTCCGTGGCGGCGCTCGCGAGGCAGATCAACCTGTCCGAGCGTCAGTTCACTCGAGTGTTCAAGGCCGAGGTCGGTGCCACGGCGGCCGACCACGTCGAGGCCGTGCGACTCGAGTCAGCCTGCCGCTTGCTGGAAACCACCAGCAGGAGCATCGAACAGGTGGCCCGGGCCTGCGGGTTCGGAACGCCCGAGACGATGAACCGCACCTTCCGCAGGCGGCTCGACACCACGCCGGGCGAGCACCGGCACCACTTTCGCGCCTCTCGGACCAGCTGAGCCTACGGCCGGTCTCGGTGCGTGCGCAGGTCCTGGTCGTGCGACCCGCGGGCTGTCAGGGCTTGCCGGACCCCACCTCGGGCGAGACCACACAGTTGGCGGGTGTGTGGCTCGCCCGAGGCCCCGTGGCCGGGGGACCCGACCCCCGTCCGGTGAGGCAGCACCAAAGTGGAGGGAGTGCGCCTCGCTCTGGGTCCCAAGGCCGTTGGGTCTGGTGGTGCGACAGCGAGTTCCTCAGCGCTCGGGCATGCCAGTGGCTGTTCCCGGACTTGAGTTCCCTGCGCACGAGTGCCCCACGATGGCTCGTTGTTGCTCCGAGCAGCGGGGTCTTGGCTGCTGCGACCGATCGGTCGCTCGATGACGGGCCAGGCCCGCTGCGGCCGACGTTACTTGAGGCACTCGGCGCTTGACCAGCCGAGAACGGATTTTTTCCGCCACTTCAGGTGGCGCTCAATCGCCCCCTGGGCTGCGCCGGGCCGACGCGAGAACTGCGTCCGCCAGGTGCGGGGGGTAGACCACTGAGTGCGCGAGGGCGCTGAGCTTCAGGTTGTGGCTGCGGGCGTAGGACCGGAGCAGGTCGAAGGTCTCGCCCATCGGCATTCCTCCGCGCTCGGACAAGATGCCCTTGGCCTGCTCGACGACGATCCGCGTGTTCAGCGCGCGCTGGAGGTTCTCCGCGAGCAATGAGGTGCGATGGATCGAACGCTGCTGCAGTATGCCGATCGTGGCGATGTCCGCCAGTGCCTTGGCGATCACGCGGGACTCCTCGTCCAACGTGGCCTGGCTGCGGCCGAAGAGGTTGAGTCCGCCGATGGTCGCGTCCCGGAGCCGCAGGGGGAACGCGTAGACCGAGTTGAACCCGTCCGCGACCGCGCGCTCGGCGAAGGTCGGCCAGCGACTGCGAGTCAGGGCAAGGTCCTCGACCATGATCAGCTGCCCGGTCTGGACGGCCTCGAAACAAGGACCTTCGCGGGCCTGCACCTGCAGCAGCTCGAGCAGCCGCGCCTCCTCGCTCGAGGAGGCCACCCGCTGCAGGTTGCCCTGGGCGTCGTTCAGCAGCAGCCCGGCCTCGTCGACGTCCAAGAGCTCGAGGCAGGTGCTCATCAGGCCGTCGAGCACCTCCACGACGTCGTAGTCGTCGACGAGCGTGTCCGCAAGGGCCACGAATCGTTGGGCCAGGCTGACCTGTCGCTGCAGGCTGTGCTCCGGTGTCATCAGTCCTCCTTCGAAAGCCGTCGGCGTCGATCGACGATCGCCTCGGCAAGTGCGTCCACGGTGAGACCCTCGGCGAAGGCGGTGCCACGCATCCGCACCAACGCCTGGTCGATCGGCAGTCCGAGCTGCACCATCACCATCCCAGCGGCCTGGTGAACGAGCATGACGTCGAGCTGGTCGAGGGCGTGCCGAGTCGGCTCCGCAAGAGTCAGCGCGACCGCATCGGCGGTGACCCACCCGTGGGCCACTGCCTCGGTGGTCAGGTCTCCTGAGTCGCTCCGGTAGAGGCTCAGGGCGCCCACGCTCGCAGTGCCGAGCAGCAAGGGGAACGCGAACGCAGCGCGGACGCCGATGACCACGGCCTCCTGGGCGAAGGTGGGCCATCGCTCGTTCACGGTGGCCTGGGGGTCCGAGAGATCCGGGACCAGGACCGCCGCACCCGAGTCGGAGGCGGCCACGCCAGGCCCTTCTCCGAGAGTGTGCTGCAGGTCTTCGACGGCGGCAGCACGGGCGTCTGACGCGTGGGCGGTGACGCTCTGCCCGCCCTCGGTCAGCATGGTGACGCCGCAGCTGCTCACACCCGTGGCCTCCAGCGCTGTGCGGCACAGCCATCCCAGCTTGTCATCGATCGTTCCCGACGTCACGGGCCGAGGTCCGTCGCGGCACGTTCGTCCCCCGTCAAGGGCGTTGTGGACCGCGCCATCGCGAACTCCGTTTCCCGCTGCTCCCACGACCGAGTCTAGTCGCTCGCTGGCGAGCCGTCACCGGCGTTCGAGCACCTCGACGTAGTAGTGGGCCGGGGAGGGTCGGGTTCAACGACCTGTGTCGATGGGAAGACGAATGTACCGATTCCTCCATATTTGGCGGGACAGACTAGCGGATCGAGCCGGATTGGGTGGTGATTTGTCGAACAAATCGGTCTATTCTTGTGAGATCGATACGTGGAGGGTGTCGGCGTTGGGGGCTGGTTGCAGGCGGGGCACCCCGGCTCATGGAACTGGTGAGCGCCAGCACAGTGCTGGGCCGAACGGGGGAACGGATCGATGCCGAATGAGGATCGAGGGCACGAGCTGCTGGTGCGCGAGCTCGGCCGGATCAACACCGAGCTCGCCTCCCAGCGACGGCTGAGCGCCATGACGGCCCACGACCTGTCGAACCCGGCGCAGGTCATCATGGGCCTCAGCGAGCTGCTGCTCGAGCACCAGGCGCTCGATCCCGTCGTACGCCGCCGCCTCGAGCAGATGCATCGATCGGCGCTGTCCCTGACCGCGATGATCTCCGACATGGGCGCCGGTCGGGGCGTGGACGTCGGGGGGAACCCGGTCGGTGCGCGGGTGAACCTGGTCGAGCTGGTCACCTCCGTGGTCGAACGCACCCGGGTCCTCGCGGTGGCCAGGGACATGAGACTGCTGCTCCTCGTCGACCAGGCCGATGAGCTCGGCTGCTGGGTCGAGGGCGACGCGGTCGCGCTCGAGCGGGCGCTGGCCAACCTGCTGGGCAACGCGATCAAGTTCTCCCCCGCCCGGTCGACGGTGTCCGTGGCCCTGGACCGGGGTGTGCGCCAGGCCAAGGTCTCGGTGCGCGACCAGGGACCGGGCATCAGCGGCGAGGGGCTGGCCCAGATCTTCGAGCTCTTCCACCGCGAGGAGCCGACGGCCCACCTCCCCGGCCAGGGCCTGGGGTTGTTCATCACCAAGCAGATCATCGAGAGCCACGGCGGATCCATCAGCGTCGACTCCGAGCCGGGGAGCGGCTCGACGTTCCTGATCCAGATGCCGCTGGCGGGGGACGAGCCGTTCGCCGAGCTCGCCTGAGGAGAAGTGGCGACGGAGGCTGATCCGGAAAAATAGAACCTGTTACATTTCCGGGATGATTCTCGACCGGTTCAGGGTGGACGGAAAGGTCGCCGTGGTCACCGGCGCGGGCCGCGGGATCGGGGCCGCGAGTGCCCTGGCGCTGGCCGAGGCCGGCGCCGACGTGGTGCTCTCCGCACGCAGCGCCGACCAGCTCGGAAGCGTGGCCAGGGCGGTGGAGGCTCTCGGCCGCAGGGCGTACGTCGTACCGGCAGACCTGCGTGACCTCGAAGCCGTCGCCGAGCTGGCCGACCTGGCCTACGAGGAGCTCGGTCGGCTCGACATCGTCGTCAACAACGTGGGCGGCACCATCCCGAACGCGCTGTTGGACACCGAACCGGCCTACCTCGAGGAGGCGTTCCACTTCAACGTCTCCACCGCGCACGCGCTCACCAGGGCAGCGGTGCCGCAGATGCTCAGGCACGACGGTGGCTCGATCGTGAACATCTCCAGCGTCGTCGGTCGGGTGGCCGGGCGCGGCTACCTCGCCTACGGGACTGCCAAGGCGGCGCTCGCGCACTACACCCGGCTGGCGGCGCAGGACCTGAGCCCGACCATCCGGGTCAACGCGATCGCCGTGGGCAGCGTGATGACCAGTGCGCTCGAGTTCGTCTCGAGCGACGAGGCGACCATGCACGAGCTGACCAGCAAGACCCCGCTGGGACGGGTGGGCGAACCCGAGGACATCTCCGCGGCGGTGCTCTACCTGAGCAGCCCCGCCGGCGCCTTCATCACCGGGAAGGTGCTCGAGATCGACGGTGGGCTGCAGCAGCCCAACCTCGACCTCCGGCTTCCTGACCTCGTGGCAGGAGGCGAGCAGTGAACCCGTCGGCGAGCACCCCGGTCAGGCGCGTCGTCGCCTGGTCCACCGGGACCGTCGGGCGGCATGCCATCGCCGGCATCGACGCCCGGCCCGACCTCGAACTGGTCGGTGTCTGGGTCTCCAGACCCGGAGAAGGTCGGCAAGGACGCCGGCCGGCTGGCGGGTCTCGGTCGCGACCTCGCCGTGATCGCGACCAACGACAAGGAGGCGCTGTTCGCGCTCGAGCCGGACTGCATCGTGCACACCGCGATGGTCGACGACCGGATCTTCGACGCCATGGCCGACCTGACCGAGATGGTCGAGACGCGGCATCAACGTCGTCTCCAGCGGTCCCGTGCTGCTGTGCTACCCGCAGGCCCTGGGCCTCGACGAGCTCGTCGAGGCCATCAACCTGGCCGGTGAGCAGACCGGGGCGAGCCTGCACGTCAACGGGATCGACCCGGGCTGGGCCAACGACGTGCTGCCGCTGGCCCTGACCTCGCTCTCCCAGCGGATCGACCTGGTGCGGGTCAGCGAGATCGCCGACTACTCCACCTACTACCAGCCCGTCGTCATGCGGACATCTACGGCTTCGGCAAGCCGATGGACGAGGTCGCCATGCTGTGGCAGCCGGGCATCCTGACCACGGCCTGGGGACCCGTCGTGCGCCAGATCGCGGCCGGGCTCGAGGTCGAGCTGGACCCCGAGCTGGAGGAGATCGTCGAGCGCGTGCCCGCGGACCGCGACCTGGCGACGGCCAGCGTCGACATCGCCGAGGGCACGATGGGCGCCGTCCGGTTCCAGGTGGTCGGCAAGGTCGACGGCGTCCCGCGGGTGGTCCTGGACCACGTCACCCGCACCCACGTCGACCAGGAGCCGCAGTGGCCGCAGCCGCCTGCGGGCGGCGGCTGCTACCGCGTGGAGGTCGAGGGTGAGCCGGTGATGCGGATCGACTTCACCCATCACGGTGAGGACGGCGACCACAACGTCTCCGGGATGATCGTCACGGCGATGCGGCTCGTCAACGCCGTGCACGCGGTCTGCGACGCCTCACCGGGGCTGGTCTTCGCCAAGGACCTGCCCCAGGTCACCGGACGCGGGTTGGTAGCGTCGCGGAAGTGACGTCACAGCAGCCCGGCACCGGGCGGGTGGAGGATCGGGCGGGCCGGGGCGAGTGGACCGAGCCCGGTGCCTTCGAGGTCGCGCCCGGCGTGCACCGGCTGCCCCTTCCCCTTCCGATGGACGGGCTCCGTGCCGTGAACGTCTACGTCCTCGAGACCGACGACGGACTCGTCCTGGTCGACGGCGGCTGGGCGATCCCCGAGTCGCGCAAGGTCCTCGACGCCAGCCTCGCGCAGCTCGGCTACACCGTCCGCGACATCCGCCGCTTCCTGGTCACCCACATGCACCGGGACCACTACACGCAGGCATCGGTGATCGGACGGGAGGTCGGGGCGCACGTGGTGCTGGGCCTCGGCGACAAGGCGACGATGGACCTGATGCACTCCGACTTCGGCAGCGGGGACCCGAACAACGGGCGGCTGAAGGCTGCCGGGGCCGAGGAGCTGGCCGACGGGCTGGCGCGCGATGATGCCGGCGCAGCCGCCGTCGATGGACGACTACGGCATGCCCGACGAGTGGCTGGACCGCGACCTCGTGATCGACCTCGGCCGACGGCAGCTCGATGCGCTCTCCACCCCCGGCCACACGCAGGGGCACTACGTCTTCGCCGACGCGGACGCGGCGCTGCTCTTCGCCGGCGACCACGTGCTGTCCACGATCACACCGTCGATCGGCTTCGAGCCGGCCTACGTCCAGCAGCCGCTGCGCGACTACCTCACCTCGCTGGCCAAGGTGCGGGCGCTGCCCGACATGCTGCTGCTGCCGGCGCACGGCCCGGTCGCGGACTCCTCGCACACCCGGATCGACGAGCTGGTCGCCCATCACGACGTACGCCTCGACCAGTCGCTGAAGGCCGTCGAGTCGGGGGCGCGTACGGCGTGGGAGGTCGCCGGCGAGCTGCCGTGGACCCGTCACGAGCGGCGCAGGGAGGAGCTCGGGCCCTTCGACGGCGTCCTCGCGGCCTTCGAGACCCTGGCCCACCTCGAGCTGCTGGCGCTGCAGGGCCGGGTCCGCCGGGTCGACGGCGAGACGGTGGGCTTCGAGCCGCTGGGCTAGGCTTCACCACGTCCGACAGGGGAGCGCCGCAACGGCGCTGAGAGTGCGAGCAGTCGCAGACCCTTGAACCTGATCCGGTTAGTACCGGCGAAGGAAGTCGAAGGAGATTTCCAGTGCGACCTCCCATGCGTGTGTCCGTCCCCCGCTCCGTCCCCCGCTCCGTGGTCGCGTTGCTCGCGGTCAGCCTGCTGGCCGGCTGCGGCAGCTCCGAGGGCTCCGGGAGCTCCGGCGAGGGGGACTCGACGACCCTCACCGTCGTCACCCACGACTCCTGGAACATGCCGAAGGAGGTGCTGGCGACGTTCGAGGACGAGACCGGCATCACCGTCAAGGTGCAGCCGCAGGGAGACGCAGGACAGCTGACCAACAAGCTGGTGCTGACCAAGGACTCGCCGTTGGCCGACGGGGTCTACGGCATCGACAACACCTTCGCCTCGCGCGCCGTCGAGGAGGACGTCCTGGCGTCGTACGCCGCGAAGGGGCTGCCGGACTCGGCCGAGGAGTTCCGGCTCGCCGGCGAGGGAGCCGACCGGCTCACTCCGGTCGACTACAGCGACGTGTGCGTGAACGTCGACGACACCTGGTTCGCGGACCGGAAGATCCCGGCTCCGAAGACCCTGGAGGACCTCACCGAGCCGGCGTACGAGGGCCTGTTCGTCACCCCCGGAGCGACGACATCCTCACCAGGACTGGCGTTCCTGCTCGCGACCATCAGCGCCGAGGGTGACGCCTGGCCGGACTTCTGGGAGCGGCTGATGGCCAACGGCGCCAAGGTGACCTCGGGCTGGACCGACGCCTACGAGGTCGACTTCACCGCTGGTGGCGGCAACGGTGACCGGCCGATCGTCACGTCGTACTCCTCGTCGCCGCCGTTCACCGTCCCCGAGGGCGGGACGGAGCCGACGACGTACGCGCTGCTCGACACGTGTTTCCGCCAGGTGGAGTACGCCGGGGTGCTCGCGGGCGCCGAGAACCCCCGGGGCATGGAGAAGTTCATCGACTTCATGCTGGGACGGGAGTTCCAGGAAGCGCTGCCGGACAACATGTACGTCTATCCCGTCGACCGCTCGGCGGCGCTGCCGGAGGCGTGGGCCGAGTTCGCGCCCGTGGCGCCCGAGCCGTTCCAGGTCGACCCCGCGGAGGTCAGCGCGAACCGCGCGGAGTGGTTGCGCGAGTGGCGGGACATCACCAGCCGGTGACCGGTCTCGGCTGGGCTCGACCACCAGCCCGTCGGCTCGGGACCGCGGCGCTCGCCGCGGTCCCGCTCACCGCGCTCGTGCTCTTCTTCCTCTATCCGGTGGGCGGCATGATCGCGCGCGGGTTCTGGCCCGACGGCTCCTTCGCGCCCGGCGAGGTGCTCGAGGTCCTCGGCCGCCCCCGCGTGCACCGGGTGCTGTGGTTCACCCTCTGGTCGGCCTCCAGTGCGACGTTCCTGGCTCTCGTGGCCGGTCTTCCCGTGGCGTTCGTGCTGCACCGGCTGCGGTTCCCGGGGCGTGACCTGCTCCGCGCGCTGGTGGTGGTGCCGTTCGTGCTGCCGACCGTGGTCGTCGGCGTCGCCTTCCGCCAGCTGATCGCGCCGTCCGGGCCGCTCGGCGCCCTGGGCCTGGACGGCACCGCGGTCGCGATCGTGGCGGCCCTGGTCTTCTTCAACATCAGCGTCGTCGTGCGCACGGTCGGCGCCTTCTGGGAGACGATCGACCCCCGTCGCGAGGAGGCGGCCGCAGCCCTGGGTGCGAGTCCCTGGCAGGTGCTCCGCACGGTGACCCTGCCGGCGCTGCTGCCCGGGATCGTCTCGGCTGCCAGCGTGGTCTTCCTGTTCTGCGCCACGTCCTTCGGCGTCGTACTCACCATGGGCGGGTTGCGCTACGCCAACGTGGAGACCGAGATCTACCTGCTCACCACCCAGGAGCTCGACCTCTCCGGCGCCGCCGCGCTCTCCGTCCTCCAGGTGCTGGTGATCGTCGCCCTGCTCGCCGTCTCCGCGCGCGTACGGCGCTCCACCGCGCCGGTGGACCGCAGCGACCGCCCGGTGCCGCGACCGCGACGCTCCCAGGTCGCCGGTCCTGCTGTGGACCGGGGCCGTGGTGGTGTTCCTGATGGCGCCGCTCGCCTCCCTGGTGATCGCCTCCCTGCGCCGCGGGGAGCGCTGGGGACTGCAGAACTACCGTGCCCTCGGCACCACCGGAGAGCGCAACGCGCTGCTGGTGCCGGCCACGGACGGGTTGCTCAACTCGCTCGGCATCGCCCTCGTGGCGAGCCTGCTCGCGCTCACCCTGGGGTCGATCGTGGCGTTCCTGGTCTCGCGGCCGTCGGGCGGCCGGGCGACCGGCGTGCTCGACGGGCTGTTCATGCTGCCGCTGGGGGTCTCGGCCGTCACCGTGGGCTTCGGCTTCCTGATCACGCTGGACCGCCCACCGCTGGACCTGCGCAGCTCCTCACTGCTGATCCCGATCGCCCAGGCGATGGTGGCGCTGCCGCTCGTCGTCCGGACGGTCGGCCCGGTGCTGCGCTCGATCGACGATCGTCAGCGCCAGGCGGCGTCCTCGCTGGGCGCCGGGCAGCTGCGGGTGCTGCTGACCGTGGACCTTCCGGTGGCCTGGCGGGCGCTGCTCGCGGCCCTGGGCTTCGCCTTCGCGGTCTCGCTGGGCGAGTTCGGCGCCACCAGCTTCCTGGCCCGTGACGACAACCCCACGCTGCCGGTGGTGATCTACCGACTGATCGGCCAGCCCGGGGCGGAGAACTTCGGGATGGCGATGGCCGCCTCGGTCGTGCTGGCCACGACCACGGCCGCTGTGATGTTCGCCGTACAGCGCCTGCGCGTCGGGTCGATGGGAGCCTTCTGACATGACGGGCCTGGAGGTCACCGACCTGACCGTGCGCTTCGGCGCCACGGTCGCGGTGGACCACGTCGACCTCGACGTGCCCGCCGGCTCGGTCGTCGCCGTTCTCGGGCCGTCGGGATGCGGCAAGTCGACCCTGCTGCGTGCAGTGGCCGGCCTCGAGGTCCACGCCTCCGGCTCCATCCGGTACGACGGGCGCGACCTGGCCGGCACCCCGACGCACAAGCGCGGGTTCGCGCTGATGTTCCAGGACGGCCAGCTCTTCGAGCACCTGGACGTCGGCGCCAACGTCGCCTACCCGCTGCGGCTGCGCCACCACGGCAAGGCGCTGCGGCAGGCGCGGGTGGCGGAGCTGTTGGCCCTCGTCGGCCTGGAGGGGTACGCCGACCGCTCGCCCGGCACCCTCTCCGGGGGTGAGCGCCAGCGGGTCGCCCTGGCCCGGGCGCTGGCCGTCGACCCCCGCCTGCTCCTGCTCGACGAACCGCTGAGCGCGCTGGACCGCGGCCTGCGGGAGCGTCTCGCCGGCGACCTGCACGACATCCTGCGAGCGGCCGGCGCGACCGCGATGCTGGTGACGCACGACCAGGAGGAGGCCTTCGCGGTCGCGGACCGGATGGCGGTGATGCGCGAGGGCCGGATCGTGCAGAGCGGCACTCTCGACGAGGTCTGGCGCCGGCCGGCCGACCGCTGGACAGCGCAGTTCCTCGGCTACGCGACCGTGCTGGGCGGCTCCGCGGCACGACGGATCCGTGACCTCGCCGCGCCGACGGAGACCTGGGAGGCGGTGGCGCTGCGCCGCTCCGCGCTGCGCGTCGACCCTGCGGGACCCTTGACGGCGAGGGTCGAGGAGGCACGCGTCACCCCGGACCAGATCCGGGTCCAGCTCGACGTCGACGGCGTCGGCTCCCTGCCCGCCGTGGCCGACCCGGGCACCGACGTCCGGGTGGGGGCGCAGGTGCGTGTGTCCATCGACACGTCGCGGATCGCGCCTGTGCCGGACCACCGCTAGCAGGCCGACCCTAGACTTGCGCCTTGTGAAGCGGCGGGCGTACTCGGCAATGGTGACGATCGCCGTCGTCATGGGCCTGCTGGCCCTGATCACCGGCTACACCGTCGGCTACCCCGTGCGCGACCCGGAGGGCTTCCTCGGGCCCGGCCTGGGTGCGTCTGCCGTTGCTCTGCTCGGCGCGTTCGTCGCCGACATCGTGCCCCGCACGCTGTGGCGGTCCCGGGGCCGGATCCGCGAGTTCCGGGCCGAGGCACGGTTGCTGATCCGCGAGCACTGGACCCGCGAGCGGATCACGCTGGTCGTGCTCGGCCTGATCTGCTTCTACATCACCTACGTGAGCTACCGGAACCTGAAGAACTTCCTGCCGTTCGTCCGGGGCATCCCGGTGCGGGTCCAGGGCGACTACGAGCTGCACAAGTTCGACAAGTGGCTGCTGTTCGGCAACGACCCGGCACTGCTGCTGCACGACCTCTTCGGCACCTCCATCGCCGCGCAGGTGCTGTCGTTCTTCTACCTGATCTTCCTGCCGATGGTGCCGATCTCGGTGACCATCTGGCTGGTCTGGTCGCGCAACGTCAGCTTCGGCTACTGGTACGTCACGGCCCAGTGCATCTGCTGGACGCTCGGCACCGCGAGCTACTACATGATCCCGACCCTGGGCCCGAACTTCGCCTTCCCCTGGCTCTACAGCGAGCTCGACACCACCGGCGTCTCCGCCCTGCAGGACGCGCTCTACTACGGCCGGCAGAACGTGCTCGACAACCCGTTCGGCGAGGGCGTCCAGTCGGTGGCCGGCTTCGCGTCCCTGCACGTCGCCGTCACCTTGCTGATGGCGCTCGTGGCGCAGTACACCGTGCGTCACCGGCTGATCAAGATCGCGCTGTGGACCTACATGGTGATCACGGTGATCTCGACGACGTACTTCGGCTGGCACTACATCGCCGACGACATCGCGGGGGCGGTGATCGCGTTCATCTCCTTCTACCTCGGCGGCATCGCGACCGGGCAGAAGTTCGACGAGCACGGACGACACTCCCATCCGACGACCACGACCAGCGAGGTCCCCGTGGACGCGGAGAGCGGCGCGTCCTCCTGACCTCAGCGCACGCGGCCGCCCCAGTCGTGGTCGAAGGCGTGCATCGCGCCGACCGTCCAGGCCTGCACCCGGTTGGCGATCGGGATCCGGCCCAGCTCGCCCTGCCGGGTGACCGCGTAGAGCTCGGGATGGTCGCCCAGGGCCGACGACCGCCCGGCGTACGCCCTGACGGACCTGCTCGGCAGCCTCCTCGTGGCCGGCGGCGCGCAGACCGCTCCAGCACAGCCAGTTGTCGAAGGGCCACACCGCGCCACGGTGGTAACCCTCCGCGAGGAAGGCGGGGTGCGAGCTCGCCAGCGTGCGGATGCCGTACGCCGTCAGCAGGTCGGGTCTGGTCAGCCGCTCGACTGCGCGCCGCGCCGCACCGGGGGACAGGGCATCGGCCCAGAGCAGCCAACCCAGCTGTGAGCCTGCCCCGGCCACCGGGGAGTCGTCACCCTCGAGGGCCATCACGTCCGGCTCGAAGGACTCCTCGATCCGGGACCTGAGGCCGGCCGCCAGCGTCTCCCAACGGTCTGCCGCGGCGGGATCGAGACGGACCAGCGCGTCGAGCGCGGCGACCGCGACGGCCTGGGAGTCGGCGTCGGCGAGCGGGGCCGCGGGGGTCGAGCCGTCCTCGCGGACGATGCCGCCACCGTGGTCGTCGGCTGCCGGGTCCAGCGCGTCCCGCCAGCCCTGCTGGGCCAGGCCCCCTGGGTAGGTCCGCGGTCCGCACCGGACGAGTCCACGACCGGTCTCGAGGGCCCGTTCGAGCCAGCCGGCGGCCGAGATCCGGGCATCCGCCAGCTCGTGCGCGAGCGCCGGGTCGCGGGTCGCGTCGAGCAGCACGAGGAACCAGGACGTGGCGTCGGAGGTGCCGAAGTAGCGCAGTGCCCCGTCACGGACCGGCCAGCCCAGGTCGACCAGCCACTGCGGTGCCACCGGTCGGTCCTCGTGCAGGATCCGGCCGGGCTGCTCCTCGGTCTCCGGGTCCTCGTTCCGGCCCTGCCGGTCGGCCAGCGCACGCAGCGTCGCGGTGGCCACCTGGGGCAGCTCGGGCAGCACCTGGAGCGCCGTGATCAGGGAGTCGCGGCCGAACAGGGCGTGGAACCGCCCCGGATCGTCCCCGCTCGTGGGTGCGGTGGAGGCATGGGGCCACCCCTCCGGTGACAGGAGGGGCTCCAGGGACTGGTGTGGCATGCCCTCAGTCTGCCCGCCTCGGGGGATCACATCGGTGTGATTGTCAAGACGACACGCGGATTACAGGCCTGTAGTTATGTGAAAACTGTTCATTGTGGGACCTGTGAACACTAAAGTCTGTTTTGTCTCGTCCCACCAGGAACGGCGCGGGACCCACGACGAAAGGGATATTCCGTGCGACCCGCAGCTCGGCTGGCCATGGTGGCCGCCACGACACTCGCCTTGACCCTGCCGCTCACCGGGGTCGCGAACGCGGACCGCAAGCCGACGTCGAACCAGGTGCCCACGCAGGCCCAGGTCGACCGGGCCCGCGCGGCAGTGGCCACCAAGCGCCAGAGCGTCCAGCAGATCGAGGGCCAGCTCGCTGCCGCCAACGCGCAGCTCGAGGCGGCCGCGCACCAGGCCAGCGTCGCTGCCGAGGCCTACAACGGCGCCATGTGGCGACTCTCCGAGGCCCGCAAGGCCTACCGGCTGGCGCAGACCCGCGAGCTCCAGGCGAAGCTCGCCGTCGAGCAGCAGCGGGACGGGATCGTCTCCCTGGTCACCGACAGCTACCAGAACGGCACCGAGCTCAACGCCGCCACCGCGATGATGAGCAACGAGGGCCCCAAGGGCCTGATGAACCGCTACGGGGTGGTCGAGAGCGCCGGTGACTCGATGGAGGCCAGCTACCAGGCCTTCCGGGTGACCTCGGCGCTCGCCGCGACGTACACCAGGACCGCCGCCAAGGCCGAGAAGCACCAGAAGGCACTCGCCGCCGAAGCCCTCGAGCTGCGCGACGAGGCCAGCAACGCCGCGAACACCGCCGCTCTCGCAGCCGGCCAGATCGCGGTGCAGAAGGACGCGCTGATCACGGCCCTCGCCGAGGCGCAGAACATCTCGGTCGAGCTGGCCGGCAAGCGCCAGAAGGCGCTGGAGCGGATCGCCCAGCAACGGGCCGCGGCTGCCGCGAAGGCTCTCGAGGAGGCGCGCGCGGCCGAGCTCCGCCGAGCCGCCCAGGAAGCGGCCAAGAAGGCCCGGGACGCCAAGAAGGACCACCGCGGCGCAACGAAGGACGGCAACTCCATTCCCGAGAGCTCCTCGGGTGGTGGCTACACGGGTCCGGTCGACTACACACCTCCGGCCGTGGGCACCGGCGTGCAACGTGCCCTCGCCTACGCCAAGGCGCAGCTCGGCAAGCCCTACCTCTGGGCCGCGGCGGGTCCTGGTGCCTTCGACTGCTCCGGCCTGACGATGATGGCCTGGCGCGCAGGCGGCAAGTCGCTGCCGCACTGGTCGGTGGCGCAGTACGCGCAGAGCACCCGGATCAGCGTCGGGCAGCTGCGACCGGGCGACCTCGTCTTCTGGGGAGGTACGCCGGGCTCGATCCACCACGTGGCGATGTACATCGGCAACGGGCAGATCATCCACGCTCCGCGCACCGGTCAGCCCGTGCAGATCAACAGCATGTACTACTGGGTCCCCCCGGACTTCTTCGCGCGACCCTGACCGGCTGCGGCCCACCGCGCCTGCCGGTGGACCACGGTTCGGGTGATCGGATGACGCGTCAGGGGGGATACGGCAGAGTGCCACCATGCCCGATCACTTGCAGCCCGATGTCGACGTACCCGCACTGACCGCGCTGCTCGACGGCAAGTACGCCGACATCCGGGAGATGACCCGCAAGCACCTCGCGGAGTACGCCCACATCCTCGACGAGGCGATCGAGCTGCCGACCGCGGAGTACCGCGAGCGGGTGCTGGAGCTTGTCCGGGCGATGGCGAGCAGCGGTGCCACCGGGCTCGGCTTCCCCACCGAGTACGGCGGTGGCGGCGACATCGGCGCCTCGGTCGCCGGCTTCGAGACGATGGCCTTCGGTGACCTGTCCATCCTGGTGAAGGTCGGCGTGCAGTTCGGCCTCTTCGGGGGCGCGATCCTCCAGCTCGGCTCCCGGCACCACCACGACGCCTACGTCGCCGACCTCGTCAGCGGCGACCTGCTGGGCTGCTTCGCGATGACCGAGACCGGCCACGGCTCCAACGTGCAGGCGCTCGGCACGCGGGCGACGTACGACGCCGACGCCCGCGAGTTCGTGATCACCACGCCCGGACGACCTGTCGCGCAAGGACTACATCGGCAACGCCGCCGCCCACGCCAGCATGGCGGTGGTCTTCGCCCAGCTCGAGATCAACGGCGAGTCCGAGGGGGTGCACGCGTTCGTCGTACCCATCCGGGACAAGCGGGGGAAGCCGCTCGACGGTGTCCGGATCGAGGACGACGGCGCCAAGATCGGCCTGAACGGCGTCGACAACGGACGGCTCTGGTTCGACCACGTCCGGGTGCCGCGGTCGAGCATGCTCAACCGCTACGCCGAGGTCACCGAGGACGGGCGCTACCTCTCCGAGATCGAGAACGTCGACCGCCGGTTCTTCACCATGCTCGGCACGCTGATCCAGGGCCGGGTGTCCGTCGGCGGGGCGGGCATCAGCGCGAGCAAGGTCGCACTCGCGGTCGCGATCAAGTACGCCAACCAGCGGCGACAGTTCGGCGCCCCCGACAGCGACGAGGAGGAGCTGCTCCTCGACTACGGCATGCACCAGCGCCGGCTGCTGCCCCTGCTCGCCAAGACCTATGCCCTGCACTTCTGCCAGGAGATCCTGGTGCACGAGCTGCACAACGTGCTCTCCACGACCGAGGCCCCGGACCGGCAGCGACGGGCCCTGGAGTCACGGGCGGCAGGGACCAAGGCGCTCAGCACCTGGCATGCCAGCCGGACCATCCAGGAGTGCCGCGAGGCGTGTGGCGGAGCGGGCTACCTGATGTCCAACCGCCTCGGGGCCCTGCGCGCGGACACCGACGTGTTCACCACCTTCGAGGGTGACAACCACATCCTGTTGCAGCTGGTGGCCAAGGGACTGCTCACCGACTACTCCTCCTCCTTCGGGGACCTCGACCAGCTCGGGATGGTGCGGTTCGTGGCCAACCTCGCGGTCGAGACCGTCGTCGAGCGGACCAGCGCCCACAAGCTGCTCGAGCGGATCAAGGACGTGCTGCCCGGCGGCCGCGACGACAGCTGGGACCAGGAGGCCGGGCTGCTCGACCCGGAGTACCAGCTGGCGATGCTCCGCTGGCGCGAGGAGCACATCCTCTCCGGGGTGGCCCGCCGGCTGAAGCGGGGCATGGACAACGGCATGGACACCGTCGCCGTCTTCAGCCGGGTCCAGGACCACGTGATCGCGGCGGGCCGGGCCCACGTGGAGCGACTCGTGCTCGAGGCGTTCGTGCAGAAGACGGCGGCGATGGCCGAGAGCGACAACAAGGTCGCCCTGAACATGCTCTGCGACCTCTACGCGCTGTCCACGATCGAGGCCGACCGCGGGTGGTTCATGGAGCACGGTCGGCTCTCCAGCAGCCGGTCCAAGGCGATCAGCCGCGAGGTCTCCTCGCTGTGCCGGGCGATCCGTCCCATCGCCGAGGACCTCGTGGACGCCTTCGGCATCCCGGCCGAGATGCTGAGGGCTGAGATGCTCGAGTCGCCCGGCGGCCCGGCGGCCACCGCCTGATGCTCGAGCGGCTCCGGCTGCCCGGCCTCGGCGGCTGGGGCGACGACCCGCTGTGGGGCAGGGTCTACGACTGGACCGTCGAGCATCCGCAGCCCGGTGCCGTGCTCTGGAAGGCCGGGATCGGCAGTGACCTGCGCCGGCTCTACGCCGCGACCGCCGAGATCGGGCGCCAGCCAGCGGGGTCGTCGGTCCTCGACGTCCCGTGCGGCGGGGGCGTCGCGCTCCGCGGGCTGCGGCCGGGACAGGGGGTCCGGTACGTCGCCGCAGACATCTCCCAGGCCATGCTCGACCGCACCGTCGCGGTGGCGAGGGAGCGGCACGTCGCTGCCCAGGTGGAGCCCGTGCTCGCCGACGTCGGGCGGCTGCCGTTCCCCGACGGCGAGTTCGACCTCGTGGTCAGCTTCACCGGCCTGCACTGCTTCCCCGATCCGCACCTGGCGGTCAGTGAGATGAGCCGGGTCCTGCACGCCGGCGGTGTGCTGAAGGGCAGCGCCCTGCTCAACGACTCCGGCCTCCGCTACCTGCCGGTGCGCCAGGTCGGCCGCTTCGCCGGACTCCTCGGCCCCGGTGCGACCTCCACCGAGGTGGAGGACTGGCTGGTCGACGCGGGCTTCGAGGACATCTCGATCGTCCTGTCGGGGGCGGTGGGGTACTTCCGCGGGGTGAAGGCGTAGGGGGGCTGCAGGTTTCCCCGGCCGACCGGGGAAACCTGACGTTGTCGGCCGATACATCACCCCTCAACGTCAGGGATCACCCGACAACACCATCCGATTTGTCCTCGCCCAAGCCGACCACCAGTCCGAGTGCGTACGCCGATGCTGGCGCCCTCCTCGACGAAGGGACCCGCCAGGTCCATCGCTACCCGGCTACCACCCATCCGGTCGACGGACAGCCGCACAGCCCACCCGCACAGCCCACCCGCACAGCCCACCTGCCCACCTCGCCGTCAACGGGACAGCCCTGGGCAGACCGATCTCGCGGGCGGGCTGCTGGTGACCGCAACGGTCAGCCTCCTGGCGAGCCTGCCGGCCCGGGGAGCCGTGCGCTGACGGACCGTCAGTGGTCGGGGGTGCGGCCGGACTCCGGGCTGCCGTCGTCCTTGACCTCGACCTCTTCGGCGTGGTCCTTCGCACGCTGGAACGACGCGCGGACCTCCGCCTCGGCCTCGGTGCGGCCGACCCAGTTGGCGCCCTCGACCGACTTGCCGGGCTCGAGGTCCTTGTAGACCTCGAAGAAGTGCTGGATCTCGAGCCGGTCGAACTTCGAGACGTGGTTGATGTCGCGCAGGTGCTCCAGGCGGGGGTCGTGGGACGGCACGCACAGCACCTTGTCGTCACCGCCGGCCTCGTCGGTCATCCGGAACATGCCGATCGCCCGGCACCGGATCAGGCAGCCCGGGAACGTCGGCTGCTGCAGGATGACCAGCGCGTCGAGCGGGTCGCCGTCCTGGCCGAGGGTCTCCTCGATGAAGCCGTAGTCGGCCGGATAGGCGGTCGAGGTGAACAGCGTTCGGTCCAGGCGGATCCGGCCCGACTCATGGTCGACCTCGTACTTGTTGCGCTCGCCCTTCGGGATCTCCACCAGTACGTCGAACTCCACTGCTCTTCCTTCCGACAGGCACGTGCGCGCCCGATCCTGGGCACGACGGGGATAGTCTCGCAGCACTTTCGACCGGAACGGCACTGCGAGGGGAGCCTGAACCACCTTGGGTGACAAACGCCACTGGCTGGTTCGCTTCTTCGCCGAGATCCTGGTCGTCGCCCTCCTGGCCGTCGCGGTGGCCAGCTATCGCTTCGATCTCGGGGAGCGCTGGCTCGACGGGGGCCCTGCCGATCCGAGGACCGACCCCTCCGCCGTGCTCCCACCGGAGGGCCTGCGCCTGCCCGCCGCAGGCGTTGCTCCGGCGGTGGCCAAGCCCCGTGCCGCTGCAACGGTGGACCCCGCGCGGGTCGCTGCCGCCGTACGGCCCCTGCTCCGCAAGCGGGTCCTCGGGAAGCACTTCGGGGTCCTGGTCACCGATCTCACGACCGGTCGCGAGGTCTACCGTCAGGGAGCGAGGACGGTCACGCCCGCCTCCACCACCAAGCTGGTCACCGGGATCGCCGCCCTGGAGACCCTGGGGCCGATGGCCCGCTTCCGTACGTCGGTGCGCTGGGTGCCCTCGACCCGGCAGCTGGTCCTGGTCGGGGGTGGTGACCCCTTCCTGGTGAGCTCGCCGCGCCTGGGCAGGTCCAGCTATCCGCTGCGCGCGGACCTGCAGACCCTGGCGCGGTCCGCGGTGCGAACGCTGCGCTCGATGGAGGTGAGCCGGGTCCGGCTCGCCTACGACGACTCCTACTTCACCGGTCCCTCGGTCAACCCCGCCTGGCCGGCGACCTACATCCCCGAGGACGTGGTCCCGCCGATCAGCGCCCTGTGGGTCAACCAGGGCCAGTCGCCGACCGGCTACGGCTTCCTCAGCGACCCGGCCGCAGGCGCGGCCCAGCTCTTCGCCGCAGCGCTGCGCAGCGAGGGCCTCAAGGTGGGAGCCGGGATCGCCCGCGCGACCGCTCCTCCCGAGGCTGTCGACGTCGCCGCCGTCTCCAGCGCCCCGCTGGGCGAGATCGTCGAGCGCACGCTCGCGGTCAGCGACAACCAGGCCGCCGAGGTGCTGGCGCGCCACGTGGGCCTCGCAGAGCGGCAGGAGGGGACCTTCGAGTCCGGCGCGGCGGCGGTGCTCGACGTCGTACGCCGGCTCGGCGTGCCGGTCGCGGGTGACCGGCTCTACGACGGCAGCGGGCTCTCGCGTCAGAACGTGCTCAGCCTGGACACGCTCGCAGGCGTCCTCCGGCTGGCCGAGAGCGCCGACCACCCGGCGCTGCGCCAGGTGTTCACCGGCATGCCCGTGGCAGCCTTCACGGGGTCGTTGCAGCACCGCTTCGACAAGGGACCCGACGAGGCTCGCGGGCGGGTGCGTGCCAAGACCGGGACGCTCACCGGCGTGCACGGCCTGGCCGGGGTCGCCGACGACGTGAGCGGCGGCCGGATGGCGTTCGCGGTGGTCGCCGACCAGGTCGGGCCGCTCATGGACTACAAGGCGCAGGTCCTGATCGACCGGATCGCCGCCGCGCTGGGGGCGTGCACCTGCGGCGTAGGGTCGAGCTCATGACTTCTCAAGGGCCGGCCGGCCGGCCGGGCATGATCGACTGGGACCTCGCCGTCAGGGTGGGGTCCCGGCTCGTGGGGGAGGGCCCGCACGTGACGCGCTCGGAGGCGGACGAGGCGGTCGAGGAGCTGCGCGCGGGAGCAGAGCGTTCCACGCCGCTCGTCCGCGAGTACACCGGCCTGGTCGCCAGCGACCGCACGGCCCCGGTCCTGGTGGTCGACCGACCGGGCTGGGTGCAGGCCAACGCCGACGGCTTCGCCACCGTGATCTCGCCCCTGATCGAGAAGCTCCAGGAGAAGAAGGGTGCGCCCTCGCCCCTGGCCGAGGCGATCGGCTCACGGATCACCGGCGTCGAGCTGGGCGCCATGCTCGGGTTCCTCGGGTCCAAGGTCCTCGGCCAGTTCGACCCGTTCCACGACAAGCCCGGCGAGCAGGGGCGGATGCTCCTGGTCGCCCCGAACATCGTGCACACCGAGCGCGAGCTCGAGGCCGACCCGCACGACTTCCGGCTCTGGGTGTGCCTGCACGAGGAGACCCACCGGGTGCAGTTCACCGCGGTGCCGTGGATGACCGACCACCTGCGCTCGGAGATGGCCGAGATCATCGGGGCGGTGCAGACCGACCCCGGTGCCCTGCTCTCCGACGCGGCCCGCAGGATCGGCGAGCTGGTCTCGGGCAAGTCCGACGGCAGCCTGCTCGACCTGTTCTCCAGTCCCGAGCAGAAGGCCGTGATCGAGCGGGTGACCGGGGTGATGAGCCTGCTCGAGGGACACGCCGACGTGGTGATGGACGGTGTCGGTCCCGAGGTCATTCCCAGCGTCGAGGACATCCGCCGCAAGTTCACCCAGCGCCGCAAGGGGGTCGGCGCCCTCGACCGGCTGCTGCGACGGCTGCTCGGCCTCGACCAGAAGATGGCGCAGTACCGCGACGGTGCCGTCTTCGTCCGCGCCGCGGTCGACAAGGTCGGCATGGAGGGCTTCAACGCCGTCTGGGCCGAGCCGGCCAACCTGCCCACCAAGAAGGAGATCCTCGACCCGTCGTTGTGGATCGCCCGCGTGCACGGCTGAGCAGCGGGCGTGTCGCTGCATCCCTCGGTCGCGGCGGTGCGTCTCGCCGTACGACGTGCGCTGGCCGACCTCGATCCAGGGGACACCGTCGTGGTCGCCTGCTCCGGAGGCGCCGACTCCCTCGCCCTGCTGGCGGCGACCGTCTTCGAGGGACGCCACGGCTCCTGGCGAGTGATCGGCGCGACGGTCGACCACGGGCTCCAGGACGGGTCGGCCGAGCACGCCGACCGGGTGGTCGCCCAGATGCGGGAGCTCGGGGTCGCCGAGTCGGTGACCGCGAGGGTCCGGGTCGATGCACCGGGGATCGGGCCCGAGGCGGCTGCACGGGAGGCGCGCTACGCCGTACTCGCCCAGATCGCGGAGCGGTTCTCGGCGCGCGTCGTGGTCCTCGGACACACGCTGGACGACCAGGCGGAGACGGTGCTGCTCGGGCTGGCGCGGGGCTCCGGCGGACGGTCGTTGCAGGGGATGCGGCGGACCTTCGAGGTCTTCCGACGGCCGCTGCTCGACCTGCCGCGCGCGGACACGGAGACCGCTTGTGTCGTCGAGGGCATCGAGTTCTGGAGCGACCCGCACAACCACGAGGAGCGCTTCAGCCGGGTGCGCGTGCGCACCAAGGTGCTGCCGCTGCTGGAGGCGGAGCTCGGCCCCGGTGTGGCCGCGACCCTGGCGCGAACGGCGGACCAGCTGCGCGCGGACATGGCCTACCTCGACTCCGTGGCCGCCTCCGCGCTGGAGTCCGCCCGGGGTGACGAGGGGCTCTCGGTCGCCGCCCTCGAGCCGCTTCCCGAGGCGATCCGGGGCCGGGTCCTGCGACTGGCGGCTCGTCGAGGCGGGAGCACCGTCCGCCGAGCTCGTCCACCGCCACGTCATCGAGCTCGACCGGCTGGTCACCGACTGGCACGGGCAGAAGTGGGTCGACCTCCCGGGCCACCTCCGCGCCCTGCGCCACGACGGGCTGTTGCGGTTCGAGCGGAACTCTCGATAGTCCGGAAGTCTTGAGTCAGAGGGCGCCGGCGAGCAGGCGGAGGGTGGCCTCGCGGGCCGGGGAGGAGTCGGCCGGGGTGCCGATGAAGGCGCCGGCGACCGGGTGGACCATCACCTCGTCCACGGCGTACGTCGCGGCCAGGTCGGTGATCTCGGCAGCCGCCTCGGCGGGTGTGCCGATCACCCAGCGGCGCCGCATCGACGCGAGCAGACCCTGGTGCGCGTCGGGGACGGGGTCCTTCTCGGCCTCCTCGACCAGGCGCTGGGCGCGCAGCTGACCGCCGGTGCGCAGCGTCACCATCGCCTCGAGCTGGGGCAGTGCCAGCCGGTCGGCCTCCTCGTGGGTCTGCGCGACCGAGGCGTTCACCGTGAGGAAGGTGCGCGGCGCGGCGAGGGCCTCGGAGGGACGGAAGTTCGCGCGGTAGAGCTCCAGCGCCTCCGCAGTGCCCTGCCCGGCGAAGTGGTGGGCGAACACGTAGGGCAGCCCGCGTTCGGCGGCGAGCCTGGCCGAGTAGTCCGAGGACCCGAGCAGCCACACCGGCGGCACCGAGGTGGCGTGCGGAGTGGCGTTGAGCGGATGCATCCGTCCGGCCACCTGAATGCCGACCCCGCCCGGGCTCATCATCGAGACCACGTTGTCGACGTACGACGGGAAGCGCGCCACCGCGTCCTCCTCGACCCCACCGGCCCCGTGCCGCAGCGCATAGCTGGTCACCGGGTCCGACCCGGGAGCGCGGCCGATGCCGAGGTCGATCCGTCCCGGGTAGGCCGCCTCGAGCAGCGCGAACTGCTCGGCGACCACCAACGGGGCGTGGTTCGGCAGCATCACGCCCCCCGAGCCCACCCGGATCCGCTCGGTGACCGCTGCGACCATCGCGATCAGCAGCGGCGGGTTGGTGGCCGCCACCGCCGGCATGTTGTGGTGCTCGGCCAGCCAGTAGCGGTGGAAGCCGGTCTCGTCGGCCACCTGCGCCAGCCGGCGCGTGGCGGCGAGCGCGTCGCCGGTCGTCTGGTCGATGCGGACGGGCACGAGGTCGAGAACGGAGAGCTGCATGGCTGGCCCAACGCCGGACGGTGGCTCAGCCTTCCCGATATCGCTGTGACAGGCTGCACCCATGGACGCAGCCGACGTCGACGGAGACCTGGTCAACATCTTGTTCACCGAGGAGCAGATCCTCGATCGGCTGGGTGAGCTGGCCAAGGAGATCGAGCAGGACTACGACGGGGAGGACCTCCTCATCGTCGGGGTCCTGCGCGGCGCCGTGATGGTGATGGCCGACCTCGCGCGCGCGTTCAACCGCCACGTCGAGATGGACTGGATGGCGGTCTCCTCCTACGGCTCGGGCACCAAGAGCTCCGGCGTCGTACGCATCCTCAAGGACCTCGACACCGACATCAGCGGCCGGCACGTGCTGATCGTGGACGAGATCATCGACACCGGCCTGACCCTGATGTGGCTGACCTCCAACCTGAACTCGCGCAACCCGGCGTCCGTGGAGATCTGCACCCTGCTGCGCAAGCCGGACGCCCAGAAGCTGAACATCGACCCGAAGTACGTCGGCTGGGACATCCCCAACGAGTTCGTGGTCGGCTACGGGCTCGACTACAACGAGAAGTACCGCAACCTCAGGTCGGTCGGCACCCTGGCACCCCACGTCTATTCGTGAGGCGCGGCCCCACTCCGTTCGTGGGTGGTTGGTCGACCTGAGAGGATTGCGCGGTGAAACGAATCGTGCGTAGTCCATGGCTCTGGATCCCCGTGGCCGTGGTCGGTGTCCTGCTCGCCCTGCAGTACCTCGTGCCCAACGGGGGATACACCGAGATCGAGACCTCGAAGATGGTCGACCACATCAACTCGGGCGAGGTCAAGAAGATCACCTTCGTCGACGGCGGCGACCAGCAGATCCGGGCCACGCTCGACGACGGCAAGGAAGTCATGGCCACCTGGGTGGGCGGCCAGCAGCGCGGCCTGGTCAGGGCCGTCCAGGCCCAGGTCGACGACGGCGAGATCGAGAACTTCAACGTCAAGAACCCCAAGCCCAGCCTGCTCGGACAGATCCTCGGCACGCTGCTGCCCTTCGTGCTGATCATCGCGCTCTTCCTGTTCCTGATGAACCAGGTGCAGGGCGGCGGCGGCCGGGTGATGCAGTTCTCGAAGTCCAAGGCCAAGCTGATCAGCAAGGACATGCCCAAGAGCACCTTCGCCGACGTCGCCGGCTGTGAGGAGGCGATCGAGGAGCTCGGTGAGATCAAGGAGTTCCTGCAGGAGCCTGCGAAGTTCCAGGCCGTCGGCGCGAAGATCCCCAAGGGCGTGCTGCTCTACGGCCAGCCGGGCACCGGCAAGACGCTGCTCGCCCGCGCTGTCGCCGGTGAGGCCGGCGTGCCGTTCTACTCGATCTCCGGCTCGGACTTCGTGGAGATGTTCGTCGGAGTCGGCGCCTCCCGCGTCCGCGACCTGTTCGAGCAGGCCAAGGAGAACGCTCCGGCCATCGTGTTCATCGACGAGATCGACGCCGTCGGTCGCCACCGAGGCGCCGGCATGGGCGGCGGCCACGACGAGCGCGAGCAGACGCTCAACCAGCTGCTCGTGGAGATGGACGGCTTCGACGTCCGCGGCGGGGTCATCCTGATCGCGGCGACCAACCGTCCCGACATCCTCGACCCTGCGCTGCTGCGTCCGGGCCGTTTCGACCGCCAGATCAGCGTCGACGCCCCTGACCTCAACGGGCGGAGCAGATCCTGAAGGTGCACGCCCGCGGGAAGCCGATGGCGCCGGACGTCGACCTGCTCTCGGTGGCGCGCCGCACGCCGGGGTTCACCGGCGCCGACCTGGCCAACGTGCTCAACGAGGCGGCGCTGCTGACCGCCCGTCAGAACGGCAAGCTGGTCGACAACGCCGCCCTGGACGAGGCGATCGACCGGGTCATCGCCGGGCCGCAGAAGCGGACCCGCCTGATGAGCGAGAAGGAGCGGATGATCACGGCGTACCACGAGGGCGGCCACGCCCTCGTCGCCGCGGCGCTCCCGGGCACCGACCCGGTGCACAAGGTGACGATCCTTCCTCGCGGTCGTGCCCTCGGCTACACGATGGTGCTGCCCGACGAGGACAAGTACTCCCAGACCCGCTCGGAGATGCTCGACAAGATGGCCTACATGATGGGCGGCCGCGCCGCGGAGGAGATGGTCTTCCACGACCCCACCACCGGCGCCGGGAACGACATCGAGAAGGCCACCTCGCTCGCGCGGGCCATGGTCACGCAGTACGGCATGACGGAGCGTCTCGGCGCGATCAAGCTCGGCGAGACCGAGGGCGAGCCGTTCCTGGGCCGCGACATGGGCCACTCGCGCAACTACTCCGAGGACGTCGCCGCGATCGTCGACGACGAGACCAAGAAGCTGCTGGCCGCGGCCCACCAGGAGGCCTTCGACATCCTCGAGGAGAACCGGGACGTGCTCGACTCGCTCGTCCTGGCCCTGATGGAGAAGGAGACCCTCGACAAGGAGCAGATCGCCCAGATCTTCGTGCCACTGCGCCGTCGCTCGAGACGCCCTGCGTGGACCGGCTCACCGGACCGCAACCCCTCGAGCATCCCGCCGGTCGTGATCCCGGAGAAGGTCCGGGTCGCAGCGGCCGAGGGGGCGATCCCCGACGAGCGCGAGAGCGCGGTCGTGATCACACCTCCCGGTGCAGGTGGCGACGTCCACGGTGACCCCGGGCTCGGCGGGAGCCCACCGACCCCGCCCCGCCCGACGCCCGGAACGTGAGGACGCGGTGAGCATCGACCCCATGGGCGGGGGTCAGGGAGCCGTCGCCGCGTTCGACCACGACCGCGCGGCGGCTGCCGTGCGCGAGCTGCTCATCGCCATCGGGGAGGACCCGGAGCGTGAAGGCCTGCGGGACACGCCGGCCAGGGTCGCCCGGGCCTACGCCGAGCTGACCCAGGGCCTGCACCAGACCCCGGGTGAGGTGCTCAGCACCACCTTCGACATCGGCCACGACGAGATGGTCCTGGTCCGCGACATCGAGCTCTGGTCGATGTGCGAGCACCACCTGGTGCCGTTCACCGGGGTGGCGCACGTCGGCTACATCCCCAACGAGAGCGGCAAGATCACCGGGCTGTCCAAGCTGGCCCGCCTGGTCGATCGTCTATGCCAAGCGTCCGCAGGTGCAGGAGCGGCTGACCACCCAGGTCGCCGATGCGATGGTCGAGATCCTGGAGCCGCGCGGCGTCATCGTGGTGATCGAGGCCGAGCACCTGTGCATGACCATGCGCGGCGTGCGCAAGGCAGGTGCGCGGACCATCACCTCCGCGGTGCGCGGCCTCATGCACCGGCCGGCCACCCGCGCCGAGGCCATCTCGCTGATCAACGCCGCCCGGTGAGCCCGCGCCGATGAGCCAGCAGGACGCGTGGAGCGCCGGGCTGCCGGTGCTGTCGCGGCCCCTGGTCATGGGTGTGGTCAACGTCACGCCGGACTCCTTCTCCGACGGTGGCCGTCACGCCACCACCGACGAAGCCGTCGCCCACGGGTTCCGCCTGCACGAGCAGGGGGCCGACGTGCTGGACATCGGCGGGGAGTCGACCCGTCCCGGCGCCACGCGCCCGCTCGTCGCCGAGGAGCTCGACCGGGTGGTGCCGGTGATCGGTGCGCTGGCGGCGGCGGGCGTCGCGGTCTCGGTGGACACCATGCGCCACGAGGTCGCCCAGGCTGCCCTCGAGGCCGGGGCGGTGCTGGTCAACGACGTCTCGGGGGGCCTGGCCGACCCGCGGGTCCTCGACGTGGTCGCCGAGCACGGTGCGGCGTACGTCGCGATGCACTGGCGGGCCCACGCGACGGTGATGCAGCAGCTCGCGTCGTACGACGACGTGCTGGTCGAGGTCCGCGACGAGCTCTCCCAGCGACTCGAGGCGGCGACGGCGGCAGGGATCGACCCGTCCAGGCTGGTGATCGACCCCGGCCTGGGCTTCGCCAAGACGGCCGAGCACAACTGGCAGCTGCTGCGCCGCCTGCCGGAGCTGGAGACGCTCGGCGTGCCGATCCTGGTCGGTTCCAGCCGCAAGTCCTTCCTCGGCACGCTCCTGGCCGGCCCCGACGGGACCGCCCGGCCGGTGGACGACCGTGAGGACGCCAACGTGGCCCTGACCACGATCGCCGCCACCCAGGGCGTGTGGGGCGTGCGCGTGCACGAGGTGCGCGCCAGCCTGGACGCCATCAGGGTGGTCGCCAGGTGGCAGCAGGCCGCCGGTAGTCTCAGAGCACCATGACCCCACAGCTCTCGGCCCCTCGACAGGACCGTCTCAGCGTGCGCGGGATCTCCGTCCACGGGCACCATGGCGTGTTCGACTTCGAGCGTCGCGACGGACAGGAGTTCGTGATCGACCTGGTCCTGGCCGTGGACACCCGTCCCGCGGCGCTGCAGGACGATTTGCAGGAGACGGTCGACTACGGAACCCTCGTGGACGAGGTCCGATCGGCCGTCGAGCGTGATCCGGTCGACCTCATCGAGACTCTGGCGCAGCGGATCGCAGACGTGTGTCTGCGGCACACGCGTGTCGAAGCCGTAGAAGTGACCGTGCACAAGCCGCATGCCCCGATCCAGGCGACGTTCGAGGATGTCGCCCTGACCATCCACCGGAGCCACAGTGACTGAGACACCGAACCCCAACTTCGTCGACACCGACAGCCTCACCGGCGAGATGCACCCCGATTCGCCGGGCCGTGCTGTCGATCGGCTCCAACCTCGGTGAGCGCCGCAACAACCTCCAGGGCGCCGTGAACACCATCGCGGACACCCCGGAGGTCTGGGTCACCGCCGTCTCGCCGGTCTACGAGACCGAGCCGGTGGACGCGCCCGAGGGATCCAAGGACTTCCTGAACGCGATCGTGCTGCTCGACACCACCCTGTCCGCGCGGACCCTGCTGGAACGCGCCCACGCGGTGGAGGCGGCCTACGGGCGCGAGCGTGGAGGCGAGCGCAATGCGCCGCGCACCCTCGACGTCGACCTGATCGTCCTCGGCGACCGTCGCGCCGACGAGGAGGACCTGGTGCTGCCGCACCCACGCGCCGGCGAGCGCGCGTTCGTGCTCGTGCCCTGGCTCGACGTCGAGCCCGACGCCGAGATCCCAGGGGTGGGCACGATCGCCGAGCTGGTCGAGAAGACCGGTCGCGAGGGCGTGACGCCGCGCGAGGACGTCGAGCTCGAGTTCAGCTGACGGTGGGCTCCAGGTCCTGCGCGTGAGCACTCCCGGGGAGGACGACGAGCGCGAGCCGCCCCAGGGGCGGATCACCCTGACCGGACCGGCTCCGCTGGTCGGGGCCGGCGTGCTGGGGCTGGTGGCCGGGTGGGCGGTGCGCCCGCTCTGCCTGCGTCTGGGGTACGCCGAGCCGGACATCTCCCTGGTCACGATCAGCATGCTCTTCTTCGCGGCGGCGATCATCGGCGGCTCGGCGTACCTCACCCGGCGGACGGTGCTCCGCGACCGCTTCGCCCTGCTGCCGCACCAGGCCGTCAACCGGCTGGTGCTGGGCAAGGCGTGTGCGGTCGTCGGCGCGCTGCTGACCGGCGGCTACGCGGGCTACGCCGTGGCCCAGCTCGGAGTCGGTGACCCGGCGTCCGCGGCGAGGCTCTGGCGATCGCTGGTGGGGGCCCTCGGAGCCGTGGCGGTGACCGTCTCGGCCCTGCTCCTGGAGCGTGCGTGTCGCGTCCCGGAGGACCAGTCCTAGCGCCCTAGGCTGCGAAACATGGGAGTCCCACGCACCTCCGGGCGTCGTCGTCAGCGCAGCGTCCGCGTGACCGTCTCCGTCGGACTGCTCGCGATCGCCACCGTCTCGGTCCTCGCCTCGTTGCCGACCCAGTCCCCGCTGTGGCTCAGCCTGGCGTCGGTGACCGCTCTGGCGCTGTCCTGGGGGGCCCTGCGGATCATGTGGACCGAGGTGCTGCAGTCGCGCCGGGAGAACGCCGCGGATCGTGCCGCCGCGGCGACCGCCTACAAGAACCTGTTCAGCGTGCGCGCCGCCGAGCACGCCGAGTTCACGACCGCGATGACCGAGCGGCTCGCCGAGGCACACCTGTCCCAGCGCGAGCTCGAGGGCCTGGTCACCCAGCACGAGACGCGCGCACAGCGTGCCGAGGGCCGGCTGATCGAGGCCGAGGTCCGGGTCCGGACCCTGGAGGAGACCCTCGCCACCCTGCGCTCCGGGGGTGAGGCCATGGGCGACCTGGTCGCCTGGGACGAGGAGACCGGCAAGAAGGTCGCCGCCAAGGCCGCCAGGAAGCGGCCGGCGCTCAAGCAGGCCTGAGGCTCGACCGGCGACCGCTCAGTCGCCGCGGACGCTGGCCCGCAGCATCTGGTGCACCCCGTTGGGCGTGAGTACGCCGAGGAAACGGGCCTTCTCGGTGACACCGACCATCGACTTGTCCTCGCGCATCATCAGGGCCATCGCGTCCTCGAGCGTGGCCGAGACCTCGATGGTGCCGCCGAGGTCGGAGGCGTTCACGCCCTCCATCGGCTCGAGGTGAGCCGGGTCGATCGGGGTGACCGAGAGCCGCCGCAGGCCGCGCGAGCCACCGACGAACTCGGCCACGAAGTCGTCGGCCGGTGCGCCGAGCAGGGTGGACGGCTCGTCGTACTGCGCGAGACGGCCACCGTCGGCGAACACCGCCACCCGGTCGCCCATCTTGACGGCCTCGTCGATGTCGTGGGTGACCATCAGCACCGTCTTGTCGAGCTCACGCTGGAGGCGGAGGAACTCCTCCTGGAGGCGCCCGCGGACCACCGGGTCGACCGCTCCGAACGGCTCGTCCATCAGCAGCACGGGCGGGTCGGCGGCGAGGGCGCGCGCCACGCCCACGCGCTGGCGCTGTCCTCCGGAGAGCTGGTGCGGGTAGCGATCGGCGAACTCCGAGGGCTCCAGCCCGACGAGGTGCATCAGCTCCTCCGCCCGGGAGCGGGCGGTCGCCTTGCTCTCGCCGTACAGCAGCGGCACGGTCATCACGTTGGTGATGATCTTCTGGTGCGGGAAGAGGCCGACCTGCTGGATCACGTAGCCGATGCCGCGGCGAAGCTCCACCGGGTCGACGTCGGTGACGTCCTCGCCGTCGAGGTAGATCCGCCCGGTGGTCGGCTCGATCAGCCGGTTGACCATCTTCAGGGTGGTGGACTTGCCGCAACCCGACGGCCCCACCAGGCACACCATCGCGCCACGCGGGACGTCCAGGTCGAGCTCGTGGACCGCGACCGTCCCGTCGGGATAGGTCTTGCCCACGCCGACCAGGCGGATCATCCCGGTCTCCGACGTGCTGGCCGCGCTAACGTCTGCCTGTGACACCGAGTGCCCCTTCCCCTGACAACTGCCTGACCCGCAACGACTGGATCTGCGGGGAGTACATCACCAGCCGGGCCGGCGACCTGGGCGAGGCCATGGTCCAGCACCTCGGACTCGTGGTCGCCTCGGTGCTCTTCGGCCTCGTGCTTGCCTTCCCGCTGGCCCTGCTCGCCAGACGCTACCGAAGCCTCGAAGGAGTCGTGGTCGGCACGACGACGGCGATCTACACGATTCCGTCGCTGGCGCTGTTCTCGCTCCTGGTGCCGCTCACCGGGCTCGGCCCCACGACGGTGGTGCTGGGGCTCGGCCTCTACTCGCTGACGATCCTGGTCCGCAACGTGCTGGACGGGTTGCGCGCCGTGCCCGCGGACGTGCGTGATGCCGCGACCGGCATGGGCTACGGCGCCTCCCGGCTGCTGTTCAAGGTCGAGCTCCCGCTGGCGCTGCCGACCATCATGGCCGGCATCCGGGTCGCCACGGTGTCCGCGGTGGCCCTCACGACCGTCGGGGCGATCCTGGACTTCGGCGGTCTCGGCGACCTGCTGATCCAGGGCAAGCAGAGTGACTTCAAGGCGCAGGTGCTGGTGACCAGCGCACTGTGCGTCCTGCTCGCGATCGCCCTCGACCTGATCCTGGTCGGGGTGCAGCGGGTGCTGACCCCCTGGACCCGGACGGGGGCCACGGCATGATCGACGGCGTCATCGAGTGGTTCCGGGACCCTGCGAACTGGAGCGGCAGCGACGGGGTGCCGCACCGGTTGCTCGAACACACCCTGCTCACCGTGGTCGCGCTGCTCGCGGCCATGGCCATCGGGCTGCCGCTGGCGATCTGGCTCGGCCACAGACGACGGTTCGGGACGCTGGCGGTCAACGTGTCCAACGTGGGCCGGGCGATCCCGATCGTCGCGCTGCTCTCGCTGCTCGCCCTCGGGTTCGTCGGCAGCGCGGAGTTCGGGCCGTTCGGGCGCGCGGGACTGGCCACCCTGATCACCCTGGCGCTCTTCGCGCTTCCCGCCGATCATCACCAACGCCTACGTCGCGGTCTCCGGGGTCGACGACGACCTCCTCGAGGCGGCGCGCGGGATGGGCATGGACGAGATGCAGGTGCTGCGTCGGGTCGAGCTGCCGGTCGCGCTGCCGCTGATCATCTCGGGGGTGCGCCTGGCCGTCGTACAGGTGTGGGCGACCGCCACCATCGCAGCCCTGGTGGCCGGGCCGGGCCTGGGGCGGATCATCACCCACGGCTACGACAGCAACAGGCCCGCCGAGGTGATCGCCGGCTCGTTGATCGTCGCCTCGATCGCGCTGGTGCTCGAGGGCGTGATGGCGCTGCTCCAGCGGACCCTCGACCCTCTCCCTGCGGGGAGTCGCTAGAGTTTGGTCCAGTGGGCTCGAGAAGTCGGCCCCCGGACACGCGCGGCGCCGGTGCCGCGGGACACAGAAGGTGGGACCGAAATGCACTCTGTACGCCGTTTTCTCGTTGCCCTGGCGACCCTCCCGCTCCTGCTCGTAGCTGCCGCGTGCGGCAGTGACGGGTTCGAGGAGGACGAGGGTGGCAGTGGCAGTGGCGCCAAGGTCACGGTCGTCGGCCAGAAGTTCACCGAGGCCGACATCATGACCCAGCTCTACAAGCTGCTCCTGGAGAAGGAGGGCTTCGAGGCGGATGTCAAGAACCTCGGTGCCCGCGACATCTACCTGGGTCCGCTCGAGAAGGGCGACGTGCAGGTCTCGGCCGACTACCTCTCCTCCCTGACCGAGGCGCTGAACCGCAAGACCAACGGCGACGAGGCCGAGCCCGTGGCCACACCCGACGCCGATGCGACGGTGGCCGAGCTGGCGACCCTCGCCAAGGAGTACGGCATCACCCCGCTGGAGCCGGCCGAGGCCGAGGACGCCAACTCCTACGCCGTCACCCAGGAGTACGCCGAGAAGAACAACCTGACCACGCTCAGCGACCTCGGCAAGCTCGGGAAGCCGATCGCGCTCGCCGCCAACTCGGACTGCTCCGAGCGTCCCGACTGCGGCAAGGGGCTGACCAGCGTCTACGGGATCAAGCTGAGCAAGATCGAGCCGCTCGGCTTCGGCTCGGCCGACACCAAGAACGCCCTGAAGGAGGGCGAGGTGCAGCTCGGTCAGGTGGGCACCACCGACGGCACGCTCGAGAGCCTCGGCCTGGTGGTCCTCGAGGACGACAAGAACTGGCAGAACGCCGAGAACCTCGTCCCGGTGGTCAACTCCGCGTGGCTCGAGGACAACCCCGAGGCGGAGGCGGCCCTGAACGCGCTCTCCGACGTGCTCACCACCGAGGACCTCAAGGCGCTGAACGCGAAGGTCGACGGCGAGCGCCAGGAGACCAGCAAGGTCGCCGAGGACTACCTCAAGGAGAAGGGCCTCATCTAGCCCCACCCGCCCGAAACGAGACAGCGGCGATTCCCAGTCACCAGGTGACCGGGAATCGCCGCTGTGTTGTCTCCGCCCACCACGACGCGGTGGGACACCCACCCCCGGTGGCCGGACGCCGGGACACCCAGCCGGTGGAGCTAGCGGGCGAGAAGCACGCATCCCCGGGGGATCCCCGGCTCGGTGCGCCACGGGTGGTCGAAGACCTGCACCCCGTCGACCTCGGCCCTGACCACCCCGTGCTCGTCGAGGAAGGCGATCAGGGTCTCGAGGTCGGAGCGGCGGTCCTGGGCCACCAGCCAGCCCATCAGGCGCTGCTGCACCGGCACCAGCACGTCCTCGAACGGCACCGTGGAGGGGTTCCAGAACTCGCGGACCGCGTCGCGGAGCATCGTCCAGTACTCCTCGGTGCCCTGCGGGACGGAGCGGTAGTACTCCCACATGTCGACCGGGAGGACGTAGTCGAAGAAGGTCCTGGTGACCTCGTCGGAGCCGTGGGCCAGCACGCTCGTGACCGTCATCCGCTTCGTCTCGATGCGGTCGCTGAGATCGGTGATCCGGTGGCGCAGCTGGGTGGTCGACGACTGGTCGGCACGGATCCAGTAGTGGTAGACGGTCTCCCTGAGCACGTCGAACGTCCCCGCGAGGAACGCCCGCGTCATCACCGGCTGGTCCTCGTAGAACAAGCCCTCGGGAAACGCGAGCTGCAGCTCGTCCCAGAAGCGTCGCCGGTAGACCTTGTTGACCGGGAAGACGTCGGCGAGGATCTCCGGCAGCTGCTCGATGCGCAGCCGGTCCCGGTCAGCGACGTGGTTGCGCTCCATCCGCTCGGTGGCGAACTGCCGGTGGCCGTTGTCGCGCACCAGCTTGCCGACACAGAGGTCCGAGCCGGTGCGCTCCAGGGTCTCGACCAGGTGCTTCCAGGCGTCCGGCGGGAGCGTGTCGTCGCCGTCGACGAAGGTGAGGTACGGCGCGACGCAGTGCCGGATACCGGTGTTGCGGGCGGCGGACGGGCCGGCGTTCTCCTGGCTCACCACCCGGAATCGCCGGTCCTTCGCCGCCCAGGCACGGGCGATGTCGGCCGAGGAGTCCGGTGATCCGTCGTCGACGATCACTGCCTCGAAGCGCTTCAGGGACTGTGCGGAGATGCTCTCCAGCGTCGTCTGAAGATAGGCCTCGACGTTGTAGATCGGCACCACGACGCTGAGCACCGGCGGCTGGGCGGCTGCTCGGGCAGCCCGGGCACGGCGTACGGCGTGCAGGATCGGCGTCACTTCTTCACCGCGGCGCGACGTGCTCGCAGGCGTTGCCCGACGGCGAACCGGATCCCGCCCACGAAGCCGAGCGACTCCAGCTGCCGCACGCGGGCACGGGTGCGCTGGAGTCGCTTCTTCTGCACGGTCACCACGGCGGTCTCCACCGACAGCCGGCGCTCGGCAGGCTCTCGCGACGCCGCCTCGATCAGCGCGACCTCGGCCCACGTCTCGGGATCGAGCCGGTCGCGCAGGGAGATCTTGTGCAGCTCGGCCAGGAACCGGTGGTAGTAGTCGGGGGTGTAGTGCACGTAGAAGGCGCCCCAGGGATGCTCGGCATAGCTGGGCGCCTCGAGGTCGCGAAGGTCGATCGAGTCCCAGCCGTAGGTCTCGATCGCGTAGTCGTCCAGACGGCTCCAGTAGGCGTTCGCAGCCGGCACGTCGAGTGGTGCGGCCTTGCGGTGCCTGTGTAGCGGGATGGGTCGCGGCTTGCCCGGCACGAGCACGTGGCCGGTGTTGTAGCCGCGGTGCACGATGACGCGGGTCGCAGGGGAGGTGCGGGCGACGTACTCCGCGAACCTGTCCATCGCCTGCGTCCACAGGGCGAAGTAGCCGTCCGGGTCGTCCTGGTGCTTGAGGATCGTGAGGTCGCCGGCGTCCCGGTGCCCGGCGTAGAAGTCCGTGTAGTGGGTCTTCCAGCGGTTGTCGGTCAGGTAGCGACCGTCCGGTAGCCGGGCCACCCCGAAGTGCACGTCGCCGAAGAAGTCGAGGATCAGGTAGTCCGGCTGGATCTCGACGACCTGCGCCAGGAACTCGCGGGTCAGGTCCGAGCCGATGTTCCACCGGTCGTAGTCGCTCATCTCCCGCGTGGGCGTGAACTCCTCCTCGATCGGCGGCGACATCAGGGCGATCAGCGAGGTCTGGTTGGCGCTCAGCCGGACCTCGAAGTACTGCTTGTAGCCGGGGTTGAATTGCGAGTTGAAGTTGTCACGGGTCACGCAGCTGCCGAAGACGGCGACCGTGGCGGGCCGCCGTCGCTCGGTCGCTGCGTGGCTCATCCCTGGGCCCGGACCGGCGGCGTCGGCGCGGGCACCGGCTCCGGGTCCCGGTCCCGGCGCCCTGCCTGCAGGACGGCCTGCACGACCCGCTCGCTGCAGCCTCCGTCTCGGTGCGGGAAGGTCTCCTCGATGCGGCGCGCGTACTCCGGCAGCGGTGCCCCTCCGTGCGAGATCGCCTCCGTGATCGCGCCCACGGCAGCCTCGAGGTCCGGCGACACGGGTCCGAAGCCGTCACGCTCGTAGTCGAAGTAGCCACGCTGCCCGACGTGGGCACCGGAGAGCACGGCGTCCGCGTCGAACTGGAAGTAGACGACCGGACGCTCGAGATAGGCCGCGTTGAAGGCGATCGAGGAGTAGTCGGTGACCAGCACACGCGCCCGGGCGAAGTACTCCTGCACGTCGCTGCCCTCGTAGAACAAGGTGGTCACGTGCTCGGGCAGGTCGAGCTGCGAGAGCAGCTTCTGCAGGTTGGGGTGCGGCAGGAAGGCGAGCGTGAGCCCGGCGTCGGCGCAGGCCTGGGCGAGCCGGGGGTCCTTGAGCAGCCCGACCCACTCGCGCACGAACTCCGACTCCAGCACGGTCCGGCCGAGGTGGCGCTCCTGGGACCCCGCCGCGAGGTTCTCGACCAGCCAGTTGCGCCACGTGGGCGTGAGCAGCACCAGGTCACGCTTCTCGCGGGGGAAGCGACTGCCCATCTCCGCCAGCCGGTCGAAGCGGGGGAGGCCGGTGAGGATGGTCTCCTTGGTGGTGAAGGGGTACGCCGTGTGGTCGCCCGCGATCGAGGCGAACTCCGGCACGGTGCTGGTCACGAACAGGTCGATCCGCTTGTAGTTCAGCCACCTGGACAGGTCGTCCTTGATGACCCCGTGCTGCAGGAAGGTGAAGTGCCACTTGGGCTCCATGAACGCCTGGATCTCGGGGGGCGCCATCACCGGTGCGTCCGCGTGCGAGGACAGCACGTGGGTGCAGTTGCCCATCAGCAGGCGCCACTGGGTCGACCCGTGCGCCACGAGGCGGTCGCCGAAGCCCTCGGACCGGAGACGGGCGTAGTCGGCCGAGTCCTTGACCACGACGAACCAGGCGTTGATGTCGGGATGGTTCGCACGCACGTGCTTGAACAGGATCTCGCCGCTGTCCCCGGCGTCGTGGATGCGGTCCAGGAAGACCCACGCATCGGCGTACTTCCTGCGCGCGAGCGCCGCACCGGCCAGTCGACGGTAGACCTTGTTCTGCTTGGTCTTCGGCAGGTAGCGCTCCGGGTCGTAGTTGGGGCGCTTCTTCTTCACCATCATGTTCGTGACCATGATCGGCGTCGCCTTCGTGGGCAGGGTCGGCTTCTGCTGGTCGAAGACGACCTTGGCCCACGACCCGCCGATCCGGATGCGCACGTCCGGCTTGTAGCGCACCCAGAGCACCCGCTCGTGCATCAGCGTCCGGCCGTAGAAGGTCAGGTCACGGGTCTTGGAGTGGCGCGGCGCACTGGCGGCGTCGCCGATGTAGACGGCCTCCTCCGGCGCCTCACCGGTGTAGCGGTAACGGGCCCGGACGAGGCCCTGGGCGGGGTCGAGCCGGTCGAGGAGCACCGCGTCGTCGTGCCAGGGCTCGTCGCGGTAGGCGTACATCGTCAGCAGGCGGGCCTGCCCGCTCACGTAGTACTCGAACGACTCGAGCGTGCGCTCCGGGTCGACGCGCGAGAGAACGGCGCGCACGTTCTCGTGGAACGCCTCCGCGAGCGGCCCCTCGGTGATCGTGGACACCGAGTTGCTCTGCGCGGCCTGGAAGTAGCCTGCGATCTCGTAGCAGATGAAGTGCTTGAGCCAGACGGGTATCTCCCCGCGCAGCTCCTCGGCCCGGTCGAGGATGGCCTGGTAGCCGTAGGTGAAGACGTCGGTGTAGCGACCCGGATGGGTCATGCTGCCCCCGAGCGAGGAGCTCTGGTCGTCGCGCTTGCGGTAGTGGTAGCGGGTCGAGCGCACGAAGCCGACCTGGGGCTTCTCGCTGTGCAGCAGGTAGAGGGAGCAGAAGTGGCCGTCCTCGAAGTTCGGCCGGATGCGGACGTCGTAGGCCAGGTCGTGCTCGCGGATCGTGGAGAGCCGGAAGAAGGCCGCCGGCGAGCTGCCGTGGAACCTGCCGTCCGCCTCGTCGAGGTCGACCAGCCGGTCGTAGCGGAAGAACGTCTCGAGCGGGTGCCCGTTGACGAGTCGGTCGGTGGCCTCGTACCAGAGCCAGCGGGTGGTGGCGACCATGTCCGCCTGGGGGTTCGCCTCCAGGAAGTCGTGCACGGTCTGCAGGTAGTTGTCGTCGACCACGTCGTCGGGGTCCGGGAAGGTGACCCACTCACCACGAGCGGCGGCCATCCCGGCGTTGCGTGCGGCCCCCTGCCCTGCGTTGGCCTGGGAGAGCACCCGCACGTTCTCCGGGCGCCGCCCGGCCCACTCCTCGAGGATCCTGACGGATCCGTCGGACGAACCGTCGTCCACCACGATGATCTCGACCCGGTCCAGGCCGAACGTCTGGGCCTCGATCGAGGCGATGAACTCAGGAAGGTACCGCTCGACGTTGTAGACGGCCGTGACGACCGAGAACCGAGGCTTGTCTGGGGGGTGCATGACGGGAGCCTATTCACTTCCTGCCGAGACCAGGCGTCGCAACGGCGGTCCGAGATAGCGGTCGAGTGTGCTCGCGAAGGTGGCCGTGAGGTGGGAGCCGTCGAAGTAGGTGACCACGCCACCCGTCACGGCGGTGCACTTCTCGCCCGCACAGATGTGGTCGGTCAGGTCGACGAACCTGATGTCGGGGGAGTCCACGCGGCTCACGGCACTCTCGGACTGGTCCTCCGGGAGCCACGTCTCGCGGGTGCCGTCGCACGCCGAGACGTCGTCGGAGTTCTGGGCCAGGCAGTCGGGGATGGAGAAGCTCGGAGCGGGGGTGTCGCGCACGACGAGCACGTTCAGACCGGCCTGGTCCCACTCGCGCAGCACGCTCTCCATCCCGTCGCTGTAGAGCTGGCCGCTGTCCTCGAAGCTCTGGCCCGCGGCGCCGACCGAGATCCGGTTGGTGTAGACGACAGCCGAGGGCTTGCTGCGGGCGACGGCCCTGGTGGTCCGGGCCACCCAGTCCAGGCAGGCCTCGGTCCGGGCCGAGGTGTCGAAGGCCTGCGCGGTGTCCGCGGCCGCGCACTGCGACGCGAGGTAGGTGGTGATCCGCCACCCGTTCCTCTCGGCCAGCCGCTGGAGCGTCGGCAGCCACTGCCCCGCGTGGGAGTTCCCGACCAGGGCGATCTCGACGTCGCTGCCCAAGTCGCCGAACCGGCAGCGAACCGAGCGGAAGCTCGGCAGGTAGGAGAAGCAGTCCTTGCCGCCCGACACGTCCTTGTAGGCCATCGACTTGTCGTCCAGGGCGTCGACCGGAGCAGGCACGATCTTGTCGTAGGGCACCGGGTCGCACGCGGCCGAGGAGTCCAGCGCAGCCGCGCCGAAGCACGGTCCGCCGTCGGCGAGGGCGCGGGCCAGCGCCGCCTCGGCACGGTTCTCGCGGCGGTCCACCTCGAGCTGCTGCAGGCCGGCCAGGGCGATCACGACGACCATGCCGGCTGCCCCGAGCAGGAACGGCTTGCGCAGCGGCCGGCCCCAGTGCGGCGTCCGGAACCGGTCCTCGACGTACTCCTTCGTCAGCCAGGCGAGCACCAGCGTCAGCACCAGTGCCAGGGCCCGGTCGAGGTTGTCCATCTCGTGACCGCGCGCCTGGGGGATCAGCACGATCAGGGGCCAGTGCCACAGGTAGACCGAGTAGGACACGTCGCCGAGCCACTGGACCGGCCGTACCGCCAGGAGCGGGCCCGGGGAGAGCGTGGTCATCGGAGCGTGGGCGGCGATCACCAGCGCCGTGCCGAGCACCGGGAGCAGAGCCTGCCAGCCGGGGAACGGCGTCTGGCCGTCGTAGGACCACGCGGTCCATCCGATCGCCGCGAACCCCACCCAGGCGAGGACGGATCGCGGCGCCCTCGGCAGCAGGTGGGGCAGACCGCGCCGCTGTCGCACGGCGACCAGGACGGCGAGCAGGCCGCCGACGCCGAGCTCCCACATCCGTGTCGGTGTGACGAAGTACGCCGCCGAAGGGTTGTGGGCGGTCTCCCAGACGGAGTAGCCCAGCGAGACGGTGACGAGCACGCCGAGTCCACCGAGGACGGCGAGGTCGCGGTTCCAGCCACGTCGGTGCGCGAGCACCACCATGCCGAGGATCAGGATCGGCCAGACGAAGTAGAACTGCTCCTCGACCGAGAGGGACCAGAAGTGCTGCACCGGGCTCGGCGCGTTCTCGGCGGCGAGATAGTCGACCGAGTCACGGGCGAGCAGCCAGTTGACGACGTACAGCGTGGCCGCGCGCGCCTGGCTGGCGGTGTTGCCCCACTGGGTGTCCGGGGCGAACATCCGCGACAGCACCAGGGTCGTCGAGAGCACGAGCAGCGAGGCCGGCAGCAGCCGGCGGATCCGGCGGCCCCAGAACGTCGCGAGGTCGCGGCCTCCCGAGGGTGGGTGCTGCATCAGGTGCAGCGTGATCAGGAAACCCGAGATCACGAAGAAGACGTCGACGCCGGCGAAGCCGCCCGTCAGGCTCGACGGGACGAGGTGGTAGACCACGACCAGGGAGACGGCCACGGCGCGCAGGCCCTGGATGTCGGTGCGCAGGGCGTGACCCTCGCTGGTGCGGTTGCCGTCGCGACCCGGAGCGCCCACCGCAGTCCCCGAGGGGTCGTCGACACCGGATCCCCCGGTGCCGATGGTGGTCGCGCTCATCCGTTGGATCGTACTGGTGCGGTGAGGCGCCGCCGGGCAGGCGCGTGAGCGTGTGTGACACACCTAACCCGAACCTTCGGTTCCGCTCGTAGTCGGGCGAGCGTAGCCTCGAGGTGCACGAAGCCATGAGTAGTCCGGTACCCACCTCGGGACTGGAACGAAAGGGATGTCGTCTGATGGCCCGAATCGGGGTTGTGGGCGCCGGCCGTGTCGGCGCCGTACTGTCCGCAGCGCTGCGCGCCGCCGGTCACGAGATCGTGTCCGCCGGTGGTGACTCGCCTGCCTCCCTGCACCGCATCGAGACGCTGCTGCCCGGCGTACCCGTCGCCAAGCCGACCGATGTCGCCCGCGGCTGTGACCTCCTGCTGCTGACCGTGCCCGACGACATGCTCAGCAACGTGGTGACCACCCTGGTGGGTGCGGGCGCCATCCGCGAGGGGCAGGTCGTGTGCCACACCTCCGGCCGCCACGGGCTCGACGTGCTGTCCCCGGCCACCGCGATCGGTGCCCGCCCGATCGCGATGCACCCCGCGATGACCTTCACCGGGACCGAGATCGACCTCGACCGGCTCTCCGGCTGCGTGTTCGGGATGACGGCCGGCGACGCCGAGCGTGCGTACGCCGAGGGCCTGGTCGCCGACCTCGCCGGCATCGCCCTGTGGGTCCCGGAGAGCAAGCGCACGCTCTACCACGCCGGCCTGGCGCACGGTGCCAACCACCTGGTCACCCTGGTCAGCCAGGCGATGGAGCTCCTCGCCGCCTCCGGTGCGGAGGACCCTGCGGCGACCCTGCGCCCGCTGCTCAGCGCCGCGCTCGACAACGCGCTGGCCTCCGGTGACGCGGCCCTGACCGGTCCCATCGTCCGTGGCGACGTCAAGACGGTGCAGGCACACCTGGACGACATCACCGAGACCGCGCCCGCCACCATCCCGTCGTACGTCGCGATGGCGAAGGCCACCGCCGACCGGGCCGTCCTCGACGGTCGCCTGCTGCCGATTCGTGCGGCGCGGCTGGTGCGGATGCTCGACGAGGCGCTCGTGCGCGTGGGTGAGACCAGCGCGCTGCAGCACCGCCGCCGCAACCACCGGAGCGACTCGCGATGACGCCAGCCCCCCTCCTCGCGCGGAGTCGCGAGGAGCTGGGCAGCGCCCTCCGCGACCTGCGCCACGATCGAGCTGCGGGCCAGGAGTCGGCAGGCGTGGGCTTGGTGCCGACCATGGGTGCGCTCCACGCCGGCCATGCCGCGCTGTTCGACCGGGCCCGGAAGGAGGTCGGCCAGGACGCCGCGTTGGTGGCCTCGATCTTCGTCAACCCGATGCAGTTCGCGCCGGGTGAGGACCTCGACCGCTACCCGAGAAGCTTCGACGCCGACCTCGACCTCTGCGCGGAGCACGGTGTGGACGTCGTGTTCGCGCCCTCGGTCGAGGAGGTCTACCCGGATGGTGACGCGCGGGTGACCGTCGACCCGGGGCCTCTCGGACGAGTCCTCGAGGGCGCCACCCGCCCGACCCACTTCCACGGGGTGCTCACCGTGGTCGCCAAGCTGTTCGGCCTGGTGCGCCCTGACGTGGCGGTCTTCGGCGAGAAGGACTACCAGCAGCTCGCGCTGATCCGCCGGATGGTGGACGACTTCTGCATGGGGGTCGACGTCGTCGGCGAGGAGACGGTGCGCGAGGTCGGCGGGCTGGCCCTCTCCAGCCGCAACCACTACCTCGACGAGGACCAGCGCTGGCGAGCAGGCGCCCTGTCGCGCACCCTGTTCGCGGCCCGCGACGCGGCGAAGTACGGCGCGGCCGTGGCGATCGACGCCGCCCGGCACGAGCTGCGCCATGCCCGCGGGGTGGACCTGGACTACCTCGAGCTGACCGCGCCGGACCTGGGGCCCGCCCCCGAGACCGGTCCCGCCCGGCTGCTCATCGCCGCCCGCGTGGGCCCCACCAGGCTCATCGACAACGTGGCCCTCGACCTCAAGGAGCTGGACTGATGCTGCGCACCATGATGAAGAGCAAGATCCACCGCGCGACCGTGACGCAGGCCGACCTGCACTACGTCGGGTCGGTGACCGTGGACGAGGACCTGCTCGAGGCTGCGGACCTGCTGCCCGGCGAGCTGGTGCACATCGTCGACGTGACCAACGGCGCCCGGATCGAGACCTACACGATCGCGGGCGAGCGCGGGCTCCGGCGTACTCGGGATCAACGGCGCCGCGGCCCGGCTGGTGCACCCCGGTGACGTGGTGATCCTGATCGCCTACGGCCAGATGGAGACCGCCGAGGCGAAGGACCACCAGCCGAGCGTGGTCTTCGTCGACGCCGACAACACGATCATCGGCACCGGCTCTGACCCGGCCGAGGCGTTGCCCGGCACCGGACTGGTGCGCGGCGACCTGCACAGCTTCGCCCCCTCCGACCTGGTCGCCGGCCGGTAACGGGCGCCAAACATGCGAATGTGTCTGCCGTGACCTCTGTGCCATTCGAACTCCTCGGCAGCGACATTCGCATGTTCGGCGACGTCCCCCGCACCCGCCCATGACGACAGCACTGCCGCAACGGCTGACGGCCGGTGACCCCGGCTGGACCACGGACGCCGACGTCGTGGTGGTCGGCTCGGGCATCGCCGGACTGACCGTGGCGCTGCGGCTGCGCCACCAGGTCGACAAGATCCTCGTGGTCACCAAGGACGTGCTGGCGGCGGGTTCGACCCAGTGGGCGCAGGGCGGCATCGCCGCCGCGCTCGGCCCGGGGGACACTCCCGAGCAGCACGAGCGGGACACCCTCGTCGCCGGTGCCGGCGCCTGTGACGCCGAGGCCGTGCGGATCCTGGTCAACGAGGGGCCGGAGGCCGTGCACGAGCTGATCGCGCTCGGCGCCAACTTCGACCACTCACCCGAAGGCGTGCTCTCGCTGACCCGCGAGGGAGGGCACCATCGCGACCGGATCGCACACGCCGGGGGTGATGCGACCGGGGCCGAGATCCAGCGCGCCCTCGTCGCGGCCGTCCAGGCTGCGCCCGACATCGAGGTCGTGGAGCACGCACTCGCGGTCGACCTCCTGCTCGCGGCCGACGGTGGCGTCGCGGGAATCACCCTGCACGTGATGGGTGAGGGCCAGCGTGACGGAGTCGGGGCGGTGCGCTGCCGGGCCGTCGTACTCGCCTCGGGTGGGCTGGGCCAGGTCTTCTCGCAGACCACCAACCCCGCCGTCGCCACCGGCGACGGGATGGCGCTCGCGCTCCGGGCCGGAGCGGTGCTCCGCGACCTCGAGTTCGTGCAGTTCCACCCCACGGTGATGTACCTCGGGCCCGACTCCCGGGGCCAGCAGCCGCTGATCAGCGAGGCGGTCCGCGGCGAGGGTGCCTTCCTTCGTCGACTTCGAGGGCAACCGGTTCATGCAGGGGCAGCACGAGCTGGGCGACCTCGCTCCGCGCGACGTCGTCGCCAAGGCGATCACCCGTCGGATGCACGAGACCGGGCGTCCGCACATGTGGCTCGACGCCCGGCACCTCGGCCACCCCGGGAGCCGGCCGGGCTTCTGGGAGAAGCGCTTCCCGACCATCCTCGCCACCTGCCGCAGCCACGGGGTCGACCCGGTGACCGAGCTGATCCCGGTCGCGCCGGCCTGCCACTACGCCTCCGGTGGCGTGGCCACGGACCTGTGCGGCCGTTCCCGGGTGCCGGGCCTCTACGCGACGGGTGAGGTCGCCTGCTCCGGGGTGCACGGCGCCAACCGGCTCGCCTCCAACTCACTGCTCGAGGGACTGGTCTTCTCGCGCCGGATCGCGGAGGTGCTCCCCGGGGAGCTGCGGCCGTACGCCGACCCGGCCCCCGAGACCCGGCACCCCGGCCTGGTCGCCGCGGACGTCCGGGCGCACCTGCAGGGCGTGATGACCGAGCAGGCAGGTGTGCTCCGCTCCGCAGAGGGACTCGCGAGCGCCGGGCAGGAGCTCTCGGCACTGGCCGAGAAGGGCGGGGAGATCGGCACCCGGGCCTGGGAGGCGACCAACCTGCTGACCATCAGCACCGCCCTCACCGCCGCCGCCCGGCTGCGTGAGGAGACGCGCGGGTCGCACTGGCGCGAGGACTTCCCCGACCGCGACGACGCCAGCTGGTCCGGGCACGTCGACGCGCGACTTGACTGCGGCGGGGCTCGAGGTGTCCTTCCACCCGGGAGCGCCGACCGACGGGGCGCTCCGTGACGGTCTCCGGGAGCACGGGGCTCGCGCCGAGGGGCCGGTCTCGTGAGGGCGCCGACGCCGTTCGAGCAGCTGCCGTCGGACCTCCTCGACGAGCTCGCCGACGCCGGTCTCGACCCGCGCGCCGTCTACGACGAGGTGATGGGCGCCCTCGAGGAGGACCTGCCGGGCGGCAGCGAGGACATCACCAGCGCCACGACCATCCCGGCGCAGGCCACGGGCATCGCCGACTTCGCCGCACGCGAGGCAGGCGTGGTCGCCGGCCTGGGCGTGGCGACCCTCGTCTTCGCCCTCGTGCTCGGTGACGAGGCGACGGTCACCGACCGCGTCGTCGACGGGAGCCTCGTCGAGGCCGGCGACGTCGTGATGCGGGTGGCCGGGCCGACCCGGGGGTTGCTGACCGCCGAGAGGACCGCGCTGAACTTCGCCTCGCACCTCTCCGGCATCGCGACCGCCACCTCGCGCTGGGTCGCCGCCCTCGAGGGCACCGGCGCTCGGGTGCTGGACACCCGCAAGACGCTGCCCAACCTCCGGTCGCTGCAGAAGTACGCCGTGCGCTGCGGCGGGGGAGTCAACCACCGGTTCTCGCTGAGCGACATGGCGATGGTCAAGGACAACCACGTGGTCGCCGCCGGTGGGGTGGTGCCCGCGTTCGAGGCGGTCCGCGCTGCCCATCCGACGGTCCCGGTCGAGGTGGAGGTCACCGACCTCGACCAGCTCCGGGAGCTGCTCGACGCCGGCTGCGAACGGATCCTGCTCGACAACATGACCGACGCCGAGATGGCCGAGGCGGTGCGCATCACCCGCGGGCGGGCGACCCTCGAGGCCTCCGGCGGCCTGACCCTGGAACGCGCCGGTGCGGTCGCCGCCACCGGTGTCGACTTCATCTCCGTCGGCGCGCTCACCCACTCGGTGGTCGTCTTCGACCTCGGGATGGACCTCTCGGCCACGCCCCCGGGCTCGTCCGGCTCCCGTCCCGGAGGAGGCCCCCGATGACGTTGCTGTGCGCCGACATCGGCAACTCCCACACCGTGATCGGGCTGATCGACGACGGCGACGTGCTCGACCACTGGCGGGTGGCGACCGACGAGCGACGTACGGCCGACGAGTGGGCGGTCCTGCTCAAGGGCCTGCTGCGGGACAGCGACGCCTCCGAGCAGGCGAACGGGATCGCCGTGTGCGCGACCGTGCCGGCGGTGCTGCACGAGTGGCGCGACATGCTGGTCCGCCACTTCGGGACGCTGCCGAACGTCGTGGTCGAGCCGGGCGTGCGGACCGGCGTACCCGTGCTGATGGACAACCCGCGCGAGGTCGGCGCCGACCGGGTGATCAACGCCCTCGCGGCGGCCAGCCTGTACGACGGCCCGGCCATCGTCGTCGACTTCGGCACCGCCACCACCTTCGACGTGGTGAGCCCACGCGGTGAGTACGTCGGCGGCGCCATCGCCCCGGGCATCGACATCTCCCTGGAGGCACTGGGCCGGCGGGGGGCCCAGCTGCGCAAGGTGGAGCTGCTCCGGCCGCGCACGGTGATCGCGAAGAACACCGTCGAGGCACTCCAGTCCGGCATGGTGTTCGGTTTCGCCAGTGCCGTGGACGGGATCGTCAGCCGGATGATCGAGGAGCTCGGCGTACCTACCGAGTCCGTGCACGTGATCGCCACCGGCGGCCTCGCCCCGATCGTGGTCGAGGAGTGCCGCTGCTTCACCGCCCACCAGCCCTGGCTCACCCTGCTCGGCCTGGAGCTGGTCTTTCAGCGCAACACGTGAGTTGGGGCCGGCCCAACCCCACAAATGTTGGGTCCGGACGTCGAAAGGGATCATCCGGACGTCACAACCCAACATTTGCGCAGTCGGGGCCGCCCCAACCCAACAATTGTTGGGTCCGGACGTCGAGAGGGATCATCCGCACGTCACAACCCAACATTTGTGGGGACCGGGGTCCCACCACTCACACCGCCGCTACCGCGCTCCCCGGGTCGATCAGGATCTTGGCGTGCCGCTCGGGGTCGGCGAGGGAGTCGAAGGCTGCCGCGACCCCGTCGAGGCCGACCGTGCCGGTGACCAGCGGGGTCGGGTCGACCTTCCCGTCCGCGATCAGGTGCAGGGTCTCGTGGAACTCGTGTGGCTGGTAGGCGAACACGAAGCGCAGGTCGATCTCCTTGTTGATCGCCAGCGCGGGCTGGATCGTGTCCGGCTCCATGCACACCCCCACGACCACCACCCGCGTCGCCAGCGGCGCACCGTTCACGATCTCGCTGATGATGCCCGGCACGCCGACGCACTCGAAGACGACCGGTCCGCTCGGCGTGGCCCCTGCTGCCTCGGCGGCGCGGAGCACCTGCCACCACGGCAGCTTCGGGATCCTGCGGAGCTTGCCCATCGTGCCGAGCGCGAGGTCGAAGAGGTCGTTGGCATCGGTGATGTAGCCGCTCTGCTCGAAGCCGGTCCACGGCGAGCCCTCGCCGGGGTCGATGACGACGTCGGCGCCGCACCGCGCGGCCAGCGCGCGTCGTCCCGGGGAGAAGTCGCTGGCGATCACCGTCCGGATGCCGCGTGCCTTGAGCATCAAGATCACGGCCAGCCCGATCGGGCCACAGCCGATGACGACGGCTGTCTCGCGCTTGCGCACCCGGCTCCGGCGTACGGCGTGCCAGGCGACCGCCATCGGCTCGGTGAGGGCGGCCGTCTCGACATCGAGCCCGTTGGGCACCTCCATCGTCAGGGACTCCTGCACGAGCATGCGCTCGGCGTACGCACCTGGCGCCTTGGCCGACAGGCCGGTCATCTGCACCTTGTCGCCCATCCGGATCATCGGCAGCGAGACGACCGGTGTCCCGGTGGCCCAGGCCTTGCGGGTGGAGGGGCCGTACTCGAGCACCCGCCCGCTGAACTCGTGACCCATCACCACGTGCTCGTCGGGCCGCATCACGTCGTCGTAGCCGATCGCACTGGCCAGGTCGGCCAGCTGGTCGGAGTGCCGGCGGGCATGCAGGTCCGAGCCGCAGATGCCGGCACGGCTCACCTCGAGCAGGACCTGACCGGGTCCGGGGACCGGGTCGGGACGCTCGGCGACCGCCAGCTCCGCCCGGTGACAGACCACTGCCTTCATCGCCCTGCTCCTCACGTCAACCCTCGGGGGACCGCAAAGTAGCCTGTCCGCCATGAACGACCAGCCCGTGGCCCCCCCGGAGACCCCGGGCGACGACCTGCCCGAACAGATGCAGGTCCGCCTCGAGAAGCGCCAGCGACTGCTCGACTCCGGCCGCGAGGCCTACCCGATCGGCGTCGAGCGCAGCCACACGATCCAGGAGATCCGGGAGCAGTACGACGCCCGACTGGAGGCCGGTGAGCTCGAGCCGGACACGCGCACCGGTCAGCAGGTCGCGATCGCCGGCCGGGTGATCTTCCAGCGCAACACCGGCAAGCTCTGCTTCGCCAGGCTGCGCGAGGGCAGCGGCGTCGAGATCCAGGTGATGCTCAGCCTCGCCGACGTGGGGGCGGAGTCGCTCGCCGAGTTCAAGGCGCTGGTCGACATCGGCGACCTGCTGGCTGTCCGCGGCGAGGTGATCACCAGCCGTCGCGGTGAGCTGTCGGTCTCGGTGACGGCCTGGGAGCTGGCTGCCAAGACGCTGCGGCCGCTGCCCAACGAGCACCGGCCGCTCTCCGATGAGGCCCGCATCCGGCTGCGCTACGTCGACATGATGATCCGCCCCGAGGCGCGCGAGCTGGTGCGCACCAAGGCCACCGTCCTGCGCAGCCTGCGCCAGACCCTGGACGCCCGGGGGTACGTCGAGGTGGAGACGCCGATCCTCCAGCTCACCAACGGTGGTGCCGCCGCACGACCGTTCCGCACCCATCTGAACGCGCTGGACCAGCCGATGCTCCTGCGGATCGCGCTGGAGCTCGACCTGAAGCGGGCGATGATCGGTGGTGTCGACAAGGTCTACGAGATCGGACGCACGTTCCGCAACGAGGGCCTCGACTCCACGCACGCAGCGGAGTTCTCCATGCTCGAGGCCTACGAGGCCTACGGCGACCAGTTCACGATGATGGAGCTGACCAGGGCGCTCGTGGTGGACGCCGCCAAAGCCGTCGGGCGCACGGTCGTCATCGGTCGCGACGGCTCGGAGATCGACCTCGAGGGCGAGTGGCGCCGGGCCTCGATCCTCGACCTGGTCTCCGAGGCTGTAGGTGAAGAGGTAACTGTTGAAACGTCAGCAGAAAATCTCCGGAAATATTCGGAGACACACCGTGTCGATTTGCAGCCGAAATGGGGACCCGAAGAGATTGTGGTGGAGCTCTACGAGCAGCTCGTCGAGGACCACCTGATCAATCCAACTTTTGTGATGGATTACCCGGCTGCGGTCAAGCCACTCGCCAAGCCACACCGCAGCAAGCCCGGTATCAACGAGGCGTGGGACCTGATCATCAACGGGGTGGAGCTGGCTCCGGCGTACTCCGAGCTGAACGACCCGGTGCTGCAACGCGAGCGCCTGGAGGCCCAGTCAAAGCTCGCAGCGCAAGGAGATCCGGAGGCGATGGAGCTCGACGAGGTCTTCCTCAAGGCGATGGAGTACGGCATGCCGCCGGCCGGGGGGCTGGGCCTCGGCGTCGACCGGCTGATCATGCTGCTCACCGGCGTCGGCATTCGGGAAACGATTCTGTTTCCGTTACTCCGTCCGGAGTGAGACGCCGGGTTCTCAAATAGTGGTCTGTTAGTGTCCACCACGGGAATCGGGAAGCACCCGGTTTAACCTCACCGTAGGATGGCAATCCAGATGGCTCAGAAAGTTCACATCGTGCTGGTCGACGACATCGACCAGAGTGACGCCGAAGAAACCGTCTCATTCGGGCTCGATGGCAAGGAATATGCGATCGACCTGAACAAGAAGCACGCGCGGGCACTCCGCGACGCGCTGGCGCCCTATGTCGGGCACGCGCGCGCGGTGAGCAGCCGTGGAGGCCGCCGCAGCGCCACCAAGCAGGCTGCCAGTGGTGCGGCCCCGTCCGAGATCCGCGCCTGGGCGCGCAACAACGGCTTCGACGTTCCCGAGCGTGGCCGGGTCTCCGCCGAGGTCCGCGAGGCGTACGCCGCCGCTCACTGACGCCTGCCCCCGGTTCGCCCCTAGTCTTGCCGGGTGCCCGACACTGCGTCCCGATCAGTCTTCGACCCCTTCGCGGAGGGCGTCAACGCCTACCGGTTGTTGACGTCGCTGGTGGTGCCCCGGCCGATCGCCTGGGTCTCCACCGTCGACGCGGACGGTCGCGGGAACCTCGCACCGCACTCCTTCTTCACGGTGGCCAGCGGCAGGCCGCCGGTCGTCCTGTTCAGCTCGCTGGGTCGCAAGGACACGGTGCGCAACATCGAGGCGACCGGCGAGTTCGTGATCAGCTTCTCGGCCGAGGCGCTGCTGGAGCAGGTCAACGCCAGCAGCGCGCCGTTCGAGCACGGTGACGACGAGGCGGCGCTGCTGGGGATCACCACCGAGCCCTCCGAGACGGTCGCTGCACCGCGGGTGGCCGAGTCACCGGCCTCGATCGAGTGCCGCCTGGACCGCATCGTCGAGGTCGGCAACGCGTTCGTCGTCTTCGGCGCGGTCACGGCGATCACGGTGCGTGACGACGTACTCGTGGACGGCCATCCGGCGATCGAGCTGCTCCGGCCGGTCTCCCGGCTGGGTCGCGACGAGTGGGGCCGTCCGCCCGAGGCATTCCGGATGACCCGCCCGGACAGCCCCGAGGACGTGCTCTGACCTGCGCGGACGTCCTGCCTGTGGTGACCTCGAATCCCCACGCCGTAGGACGTCCGGGACGGATCGCGGCCTGTTCGCTGACAGCGATAACCCTCTTGGTGCGGAACACGTAGGCTGTGAGAAGGGTTTAGCCGCCCGTGTGGGTCGCACGCGTCGACCCTGCAGAGTCTTGAGGAGAAGCCCATGTTCGAGCGGTTCACAGACCGAGCCCGACGAGTCGTCGTGCTGGCCCAGGAAGAGGCCCGCATGCTCTCGCACAACTACATCGGCACCGAGCACATCCTGCTCGGCCTGATCCACGAGGGCGACGGCATCGCCGCCAAGGCCCTGGAGAGCCTCGGCGTCTCGTTGGAGGCCGTGCGTGCCCAGGTCGAGGAGATCATCGGCCAGGGCCAGCAGGCGCCCAGTGGCCACATCCCCTTCACGCCCCGGGCCAAGAAGGTGCTCGAGCTCTCGCTGCGCGAGGCGCTGCAGCTCGGCCACAACTACATCGGCACCGAGCACATCCTGCTCGGCCTGATCCGTGAGGGCGAGGGCGTCGCCGCCCAGGTGCTGCACAAGCTCGGCGCCGACCTCAACCGGGTGCGGCAGCAGGTCATCCAGCTGCTCTCGGGCTACCAGGGCAAGGAGCAGCAGACTGCGGGCACGGCGCCCGAGACCGCTCCCTCCAGCTCGCTGGTGCTCGACCAGTTCGGCCGCAACCTCACGCAGGCCGCCAAGGAGGGCAAGCTCGACCCGGTCATCGGTCGCGGCCAGGAGATCGAGCGCGTGATGCAGATCCTGTCGCGTCGTACGAAGAACAACCCGGTCCTGATCGGCGAGCCCGGCGTGGGCAAGACCACGATCGTGGAGGGCCTCGCCCAGGACATCGTCCGCGGCGACGTGCCCGAGACGCTCAAGGACAAGCAGATCTACACCCTCGACCTCGGTGCCCTGGTCGCCGGATCGCGCTACCGCGGTGACTTCGAGGAGCGCCTGAAGAAGGTGCTCAAGGAGATCCGCACCCGCGGGGACATCGTGCTGTTCATCGACGAGATCCACACCCTCGTCGGCGCCGGTGCGGCCGAGGGCGCGATCGACGCGGCCAGCATCCTCAAGCCGATGCTGGCCCGTGGCGAGCTGCAGACGATCGGTGCGACCACGCTCGACGAGTACCGCAAGCACCTCGAGAAGGATGCTGCCCTCGAGCGCCGGTTCCAGCCGATCCAGGTCAACGAGCCGTCGATCGCGCACACCATCGAGATGCTCAAGGGCCTGCGTGACCGCTACGAGGCGCACCACCGTGTCACGATCACCGACGAGGCCCTGGTCTCGGCGGCGACGCTGGCGGACCGCTACATCTCCGACCGGTTCCTGCCCGACAAGGCGATCGACCTGATCGACGAGGCCGGATCCCGGCTGCGGATCCGCCGGATGACCGCTCCGCCGGACCTGCGCGAGTTCGACGAGAAGATCGCCGACGTACGCCGCCGCAAGGAGGGCGCGATCGACGGTCAGGACTTCGAGGCCGCCGCCCGGCTGCGTGACGAGGAGAAGCAGCTGATCCTGGCCAAGGGTGAGCGCGAGAAGCAGTGGCGCGCCGGCGACATGGACGTCGTGGCCGAGGTCGACGAGGAGCTGATCGCCGAGGTGCTCGCGGTCGCGACCGGCATCCCGATCGTGAAGCTGTCCGAGGAGGAGTCCACCCGGCTGCTCAAGATGGAGGACGAGCTGCACAAGCGCGTCATCGGCCAGGAGGAGGCCGTCAAGGCGCTCAGCCGCGCCATCCGTCGTACGCGCGCGGGGCTGAAGGACCCCAAGCGCCCCGGTGGCTCGTTCATCTTCGCCGGCCCCTCGGGTGTCGGCAAGACCTGGCTGTCCAAGACGCTCGCCGAGTTCCTCTTCGGCGACGAGGACGCGCTGATCCAGCTCGACATGTCGGAGTTCTCCGAGAAGCACACGGTCTCGCGGCTCTTCGGCTCGCCTCCCGGCTACGTCGGCTACGAGGAGGGCGGCCAGCTCACCGAGAAGGTGCGCCGCAAGCCGTTCTCGGTGGTGCTCTTCGACGAGGTCGAGAAGGCCCACCCGGACATCTTCAACAGCCTGTTGCAGATCCTGGAGGAAGGTCGCCTGACCGACAGCCAGGGCCGGGTCGTGGACTTCAAGAACACGGTGATCATCATGACCACCAACCTCGGCACCCGGGACATCTCCAAGGGAGTCAGCCTCGGCTTCAACCAGCAGGGCGACGCCGGGACCTACGACCGGATGAAGAACAAGGTCACCGAGGAGCTCAAGCAGCACTTCCGCCCAGAGTTCCTCAACCGTGTCGACGAGATCATCGTGTTCCCGCCGCTCACCAAGGAGCAGATCATCTCCATGGTGGACAACATGATCGCCTCGGTCGAGCTGCGCATGAAGGACCGCGACATGTCCCTCGAGCTGACCCAGGACGCCAAGGACCTGCTCGCCACCCGCGGGTTCGACCCGGTGCTCGGAGCTCGTCCGCTGCGTCGCACGATCCAGCGGGAGATCGAGGACGTCCTCGCGGAGAAGATGCTGTTCGGCGAGGTCGGCCCGGGCCAGATCGTGCTGGTCGGTGTCGAGGGCGAGGGCGCCGAGGCGCAGTTCACCTTCGAGGGCAGCGTCAAGGGCGAGCTTCCGGACTCCCCGCCGCTCGAGGTGGGCGTCGTCGGCGGACCGGACGACAGCGACGGGCCGGTAGACGTCGCCAAATCTGACTGACCCACCGCCGACCCGTCCCGTCTGAAAGCCAACCAGACGCCGAGCCGTCGCATCTGAAAGTTTCAGATGCGACGGCTCGGCGGTTTTGTGCCTTTCAGATGCGACGGGTCGGCGGTTGGTCAGGTGGGGAGGGAGTAGCGGCCCCGCAGCTCGGTGACCAGCCCGTCGTCGAGCAGGCTCTGCAGGGCCCGGTCGCGCTGGGCCACGTCCGGCCAGACGGCGTCCAGCCGGGAGCGGGCGACACTGCCTTCGGTGTCTCGGAGCACGGCCATCAGCCGACCCCGGACCTGCCGGTCGGTCCCCGCCCAGGCCTGGCCGCGCCGCGGCGGTCCGTCGTACGCCGGACGGCCGGCGGTGTTCCACGCACACTCGTCCCTGACCGGGCAGGCCGGGCACTTCGGAGCCGCCGCCGTGCAGACCAGGGCACCGAGCTCCATCACGGCTACGGCCCAGGTCGCGGGCTGTTGGTCGGGCACCAGCGACTCGGCCACTGCGCGCTCGGCCCTGCTCACCGAGGTAGCGGGGAACTCGACGCCGGACACCGCACGGGCCAGGACGCGTCGCACGTTGGTGTCCAGCACCGCATGGCTCGCCCCGAACGCGAACGAGGCGATCGCACTCGCCGTGTAGTCACCGACACCGGGCAGCGCGATCAGGTCGTCGTACCCGGGCGGCACCTCGCCCTCGTGCCGGGCCACGATCGCCGTGGCCGCGGCATGCAGCCTCAGCGCCCGGCGCGGGTAGCCGAGCCGGCCCCACGCACGGACGGCCTCGCCGCTCGGCGCGGCGGCCAGCGCGGACGGTGTCGGCCAGCTGGTCATCCAGCTCTCGAAGACCGGGAGCACCCGGGCGACCGGCGTCTGCTGGAGCATGAACTCCGAGACCATCACCGCCCACGGGGTGGCGCCGGGGCCGCGCCAGGGCAGGTCACGGGCGTGCTCGTCGTACCACTCGAGGATCGGTCGGTGCAGGCTGTTCATCCGGCGGCCTACGCTGCCCCGCCACCCCGGCGCAGCGCAACTCGACGCTCGGTCCCGGCATTGCCGAGCGCTCTCGGCGTTGCACCCGCGTGCACGCCCCGGCGCTGACTACGGTGACGCCCATGGGCTCGGTGACGCATCCGCGTGGACGACTGCCGCGACGCGTCTACTGGGTACGCCGCGGCATGGTGCTCGGCCTTGCCATGATCCTCGTCTTCGGGGTGGCCAAGCTCGTCGGCGGCACCGGTGAGGACGACCCGGGAAGCTCGGCGATCACGGCCAACAACTCCTCGAGCGCGCAGCCTCCGCGGGTGGCGGTCACCGCCGGGCCGGTGGCGCCCGCGGGGAAGCTTCGCAACAAGGCCAAGGTCCCGCTGCTCCCACCCAGCGGAGACTGCCGCGACGAGGAGGTCAGTGTCCTGCCCGACGTGCCGCGTGCCTGGGCAGGCGCTCCGATCGTGATCCGGCTGCAGCTCCAGGGCACCCAGCCGGCCTGCACCTTCAGCGTGTCCCCGGAGAGCATGGTGGTGAAGATCGAGTCAGGTGACGACCGGATCTGGTCCAGCCAGGACTGTCCCGACACGATCCCGACGACCTCCGTCGTGGTGCGCAGCGGCGAGCCGGTCGAGGTCCCGGTGATCTGGAGCGGTCGCCGCTCCGACGACAAGTGCACGGGTCAGCTCGCCTGGGCCCTGCCGGGGTTCTACCACGTCTACGCAGCCGCCCTGGGCTCGACGCCGACCGACGTCCAGTTCGAGGTGACCCAGGCCGCCCCGCTCTACGTCACCCAGACGCCCAAGCCCCGGCCGAGCGCCACGGCGAGCTCCGGCGCCCGCCAGCCGTCGGCCACGACGTCGCGCCGTCCGGTGGCCTCGCCGAAGGCCAGGCCGAGCACGAGCCCCTGAGGCCGGCTGGCCCGAACCGCTTCAGACGTAGCGCTCGAGGATGCTCGACTCCGCCAGCCGGGAGAGGCCCTCGCGGACGCTGCGCGCCCGCAGCTCGCCCACACCCTCGACGGCCTGCAGGTCCTCGACGCTGGCGGAGAGCAGCTTCTGCAAGGTCTCGAAGTGCTCGACCAGCCGGTCCACGACCGCGGGAGGAAGGCGGGGCACCTTCGCGAGCAGGCGATGCCCGCGCGGGGTGACCGCACCGTCGAGGTGCTCGCCCTGACCCAGGCCCAGCGACCTCGCGACCGCCGCGATGTCGACGAGCTCCGTGGGCAGCAGCCCCTCGAGCTCGGCGAGCACCTCGTCGGCCGGTTGGGTACGCCGACCGCCGGCCTGGTAGTCGCGTACGACCAGGCCGCGTTCGACCTCGACCCCGGTGACGAGCTCCTCGAGCTGGAGGGAGAGCAGCCGGCCGTCGGTGCCGAGCTCGTTGACGTAGTCGTCGATCTCCCGGGCGATCCGGCTGACCATCTCCAGGCGCTGCGCGACCACTGCGACGTCGCGGACGGTGACCAGGTCCTCGATCTCGAGGGCCGAGAGAGTGCTGGAGACCTCGTCGAGGCGCACCTTGTAGCGCTCCAGGGTCGCGAGTGCCTGGTTGGCCCGGGCCAGGATGCTGCCGGAGTCCTCCAGGACGTAGCGGATGGCGCCGACGTAGACCGCGATGATCTGCATCGACTGGGACACCGAGATCACCGGGGCGCCGGTCTGCTTCGCCACCCGGTCGGCGGTGCGGTGCCGGGTGCCGGTCTCCTCCGACGGGATGGTGTGGTCAGGCATCAGGTGGACGTTGGCCCGGTAGATGCGCGAGATGTCGCGGTCCAGCACGATCGCGCCGTCCATCTTGGCGAGCTCGCGCAGGGCCGTCGGCGCGAACGGGACGTCGAGGTTGAAGCCGCCGGTCAGGATGCCCTCCACGTGATGGTCGTGCCCGACGACGATCAGGGCGCCGGTCCGGCCACGCAGGATGCGGTCGAGGCCGTCGCGGAACGACGTGCCGGGCGCGATGCGCGCCAGGGTCTCGCGCAGGCGGGCTGCGTCATCGAGACGTTCAGGGGATGCCACGCGGGAAGTCTAGAGGGACGCGGGCCTCCACCGTGGCCGTGCAGCACCGAGTCAGGGCAGCTGTCGGCGGGTCTCGTCACCGCGGGCGTCCTCAGAGCCGATGCCCAGCAAGGTCAGCGCCCGGGCGATGTGGTCGACGTCGACGACGCGCATGCCGTCCAGGACCCGGCTGCTGCCTGCGGTGTCGGAGGTGGCTGCGGGGACGACGGCAGACCTGAACCCCATCCGGCCCGCCTCGGCGAGGCGTACGCCGACGTCGCGGACCCGGCGCAGCTCACCGGAGAGGCCGAGCTCCCCGATGGCGGCCACGTTGCGCCCCAGGGCCTTCCCGCGCCAGGCGGAGGTGATCGCCAGGGCGATGGCGAGGTCGTTGCTCGGCTCGGTGAGCCGGGCACCGCCGACACTGGAGACGAACACGTCGTGGTGGTGCAGCCGGACACCGGCATGCTGCTGGAGGACGGCGAGGATCATCGCGACCCGTGAGGAGTCGACGCCGGAGGTGGTGCGACGCGGACGCTCGGAGGTGGTGTGCGTGACCAGGGCCTGCACCTCGCTGAGCAGCGGCCGCCGGCCCTCGAGCGCGACGGCCACGCAGGTGCCCGGGACCGGACCGCGCAGGGCGTCGAGGAACAGGCCGGTGGGATCGGTGATGGCCACGATGCCCTCGGCGGAGAGGTCGAAGCAGCCGACCTCGTCGACGGGTCCGAACCGGTTCTTGACCGCGCGGAGCATCCGGAGCCGGGAGGTGCGCTCGCCCTCGAAGTGCAGCACCACGTCGACGAGGTGCTCGAGCACCCGCGGTCCCGCGATCGTGCCGTCCTTCGTCACGTGCCCGATGATCACCAGGGTGATGTTGCGCAGCTTGGCCATCCGGATCAGCGCGGCCGAGACCTCCTTGACCTGGGTGACCCCTCCGGGGACCCCGTCGACGTCGCTGGCGCTGATGGTCTGCACCGAGTCGACGACGAGCAGCGTCGGCTTGACCGCCTCGACGTGCCCGAGCACGGCACCGAGGTCGGTCTCGGCCGCGAGGTAGAGCTCGTCCTGGATCGCGCCGGTGCGGTCGCCGCGCATGCGCACCTGGGCGGCGGACTCCTCGCCCGTGACGTAGAGGACGCGTTGCCGCTGCCGAGCCATCTGGGAGGCCACCTCGAGCAGCAGCGTCGACTTGCCGACCCCCGGCTCGCCGGCGATCAGGATGCCGGCACCCGGGACCAGCCCACCGCCGAGCACCCGGTCGAGCTCGGGCACCCCACTGGTGCGCGACAACGAGTCCTCGATGGGCACCTCGCCGATCGGTCGCGCCGGCGCGGTCACCGGCCCGGCCTGCACCCGGCTCGTCGGCGCCGACCGCTCCACGACCGTGCCCCAGGCCTGGCACTCGCCGCAGCGGCCGACCCACTTCATCGCCTCCCAGCCGCACTCGTGGCAGTGGTAGGTCGCCCGGGGGGCCTTCGGTGCGGCTCGCCCGCTGCTCTGTGCCATGCCCCGCACGCTAGGCGAGTGCACCGACACAACCCGGCACCTCGTGCTCGAACAGGTGTTCGTGTCGAGTCTGGTGCGTCGCCGGGCGCGGCGTCCTCTAGCATTGGAACGATCCAGAGATTCCGGGAGAGTGATGAGCCAGCCCGTCAGCCGGCCCGACACAGCACGGGGTCGCCACCAGGTGCCCCCGACTTTGGCGACGGTGGCCGACGAGGCGGGTGTCTCGCGCCAGACCGTGTCCAACGCGCTGAACAACCCGGACCTGCTGCGCCCCGAGACCCTCGAGCGGGTGCAGTCGGTGATCGACCGGCTCGGCTACTCGCCCAACCGGGCAGCCCGCCAGCTGCGCAGCGGCGCCTCGCACCTGATCGGCCTGCGCTTCGAGCTCGCCCAGGAGGGCACCACCAACGCCTTGATGGACCGGTTCCTGCACAGCCTGGTGGAGGCGGCCTCGCGTACCGGTCACCACCTGCTGCTCTTCTCCGGGGACTCCGAGGACCCGCTCGACGGCTACGACGACCTGCTCCGGTCCACCGCGGTGGACGCCTTCGTGGTCACCGACACCTACGCCGGCACCCCGCAGTCGGCGTTCCTCCAGGAGCGGGGGGCGCCGTTCGTCGCCTTCGGCCGGCCGTGGGACGAGCCCGACGCCGACCACGCGTGGACGGACGTCGACGGTGCGCACGGCGCCCGGGTAGCGACCGAGCACCTGCTCGAGCAGGGTCACCAGCGGATCGCGTGGCTCGGGTGGGAGAAGACGTCCCGCATCGGCGAGGACCGCCGTCGGGGCTGGGAGACCGCGATGCATGCGGCCGGGCAGGACGTGACCGGGCTCGGCGTACGGATCACCGACAACGTCGACGCCGCCCGGATGGCGACCCACGACATGCTGGCGGACCCCTCGGTGACCGCGTTCGCCTGCGCCAGCGACACCCTCGGCTTCGGCGTACTCCACGCGTGCGCGGAGCGTGGCCTGCGACCCGGCGCGGACATCGGAGTGGTCGGCTTCGACGACTCGCTCGCCGCCCAGGTCACCTGGCCGGGACTCACCTCGGTGCGGCAGCCGCTCGAGGAGGTCGCCGTCGAGCTGGTCCGGATCCTGCACCTGGTCCTGGCCCACAAGGCGATCGGCGACAAGGGCCGGATGCTCGAGCCCGAGCTCGTCGTACGCGCCTCGAGCGTGCGCGGCTGAACGCCTCTGCCCGATGGGTCGCCCCCAACCCCACAAATGTTGGATCGGGACGTCGTGGCAGCGGTTCCAGACGTCACACGCCAACATTTGTGGCGTCCGGGCGGAGACCGGCGCGCGACCCCCGCGACATCAGTACCCCCGCGTCCACACGTTGACGGCGTAGTCCACGCTGGTGCCCCGGTGCCCGGCCAGGATCTCCTCGGCGACGTCGGCCGCGAACTCGATGCGTACGACGGCCTCGAGGTCCTCGCGCGAGTCGAAGGTCCACGCCATCTCCACCGGATGCCGCTCCCAGCCCTGGTCCGCCCAGAAGCGCGCCGCGGCCACGTGGTCGACGTCGGGGTAGCCACGCCGGAACCAGGCACCGAAGGTCGACCGGGTCGCGTCGTTGTCGATCACGAACGCCCGGCCTCCGGGTCGTACGACGCGATCGAGCTCGACCAGTCCCGGCTCGCAACCGGGCCCGAAGAAGTAGGCCCAGCGGGCGTGCACGACGTCGACCGATGCGTCCGGGAGGGGGAGCGAGGTCGCGGAGCCGTGCAGCACCGAGACGTGGTCGAGCCGGCGCACGCGGCGGCGGGCGATCGCGGCCAGGTCGCGGTGCGGCTCGACGCCGACGACCGACCGGGCGGTCTCGGCGAAGAGCGGCAGGTGGAAGCCGGTGCCACAGCCGACGTCCAGGACGTCCCGCGCGGACCAGTCGGCGAGCCGCTGCATCAGGTCGGTGATCGCACCTGCGCGGTCGACCGCGCGGTTCTCGATCTCGTAGACGTCCGGGTGCTGCCAGATGTTGGGGCTCGGGATGGCGCCCGGCGCGTGATCGGCTGGCGGGCGCAGGAGGGACAGGCGCTGGTCCTGCTCGTCCACCGGCGCTGCTCGATGCTCGACCACCGCGGCGGTCGGGTCAGAGGCGGACGAGGCCGTTGGGGGTCTGGAACTTCGCCGCCACGATGCCCGGGGTGCCGTGGGGTGCGACCCACTCGACCTTGATGTCCTCGAGGGGCCGCTCGACCGGCTGGCCCAGCCACTCCGAGACCCGCGCCGGGTCGCCGGCGATCTCGAGGCACTCGAGGGAGACGTTGCCGGTGGCCCCGATGCTCGGGTGGTTGCCTGCCTCGATGTTCCACTCGATGAAGAACGGCAGCTGCGGATCGGCCTGCAGGCCCCTGACGCCGAGCTGCTTCCAGAGCAGCTCCACCCCGTCGGGGCGGTGCCGGTTGCCGTTGACGGCCTCACGGCCGATGCGGGCCTCGAACGGCCTGATGTCGTCCACGGCGACGACCCAGCCGAGCCAGCCACCGCCGAGCTCCGAGCGCGCACGCACGGCCTGGCCGAAGGGCGCCTTGTCGGACGCGGGGTGGTCGAGAACCTCGACGACCTCGAAGTAGGTGCTGTCCGTCAGGGGCAGGATGGAGTTGCGAGTGCCGAACCGAGGGTGGATGCCGCCGGTGACGAACTCCTCACCGAGCAGTGCCGAGAGGCGATCCGTCGTACCGGCAAGGCCTCCTGGACCGGCAGCGAAGACGATGTGATCGAGACGCATAGTTGATTCTCACCCGAGCCGGATCGTCGCCGGACACCGGGGTGCGAGGCGCCCGGTGCGCGACCACGAGAGGTCAGTGGCGTGGTGCGGGCGATGCGGGGTGCAGCGCGAGCGCGGAACGCGAACGCAGATGGGCCTCGCACCGGGCGGCGAGCACGTCGTAGGCCGGCTGTCCCATCAGCGTGACGAGCTCGGTCGCGCTCGAGAGGTAGACGGGTTCGAGCCCGACGTGGGCCTCGGTGTTGCTCGAGCAGTACCAGTCGAGGTCGTGGCCACCGGGACCCCAGCCGCGCCGGTCGTACTCGCCGATGCTGACCTCGAGGTAGCTGGTGTCGTCGTGCCGCTCGACGTTCCTGAAGGTACGTCGCAACGGCAGCTGCCAGCAGACGTCGGGCTTGGTCTCGACGAAGTGGACGTCCTCGTTCAGCGCGAGTGCGTGCAGGGCACAGCCGTAGCCGCCCTCGAAGTCACGGGAGTTGTGGAAGATGCAGGCTCCACCGGACACCTTGGTCTTCCGGTCGCCCTCGTCGTCGGTCTCCGTCCAGCCCGACCGCTTGACCGCGCCTCGCTTGTTCAGTGCCTCGGGCCGGCGCTGCCAGGTCGCGTCGTCGAGCCGGTCGACCCAGGCGGCGACTCGCTGCTCGTCGTCCTTGTCGGAGAAGTGCGCCCCGAGGGTGCAGCAGCCGGCGTCGGGAGCCTCGGCGTAGATGCCCGGGCAGCCGTTGCCGAAGATGCAGGTCCAGCTGGAGGTGAGCCAGGTGAGGTCGCAGCGGAAGACCTGGCCGTCGTCGGCCGGGTCCTGGAACTCGATCCAGGCACGGGGAAAGACGAGATCGACCTCTGGCACGGGATCAGCCTATGCGGCCGTGGAATGGCGGCCCCGCACAGCACACCCCGGTAGCCTCCTGTCATGCGCCTCGGTGTGCTCGACATCGGCTCCAACACGGGGCATCTGCTCGTCGTCGACGCCTATCGCGGTGCGGCGCCGATGCCGGCCTCCTCCTACAAGGAGCCGCTGCGCCTGGCCGAGCACCTCGACGAGGACGGCTGCGTCACCGGCAAGGGAGTCTCCGCGCTCACCGAGTTCGTGGGCCACGCGCTGGCGCTCGCGGAGGAGAAGGGGTGTGAGGAGGTCTTCTCCTTCGCCACCTCAGCGGTTCGCGACGCGGACAACTGCGACGAGGTGCTCGCGCACGTCCAGGAGCGCACCGGCGTGGAGATCAAGGTGCTGCCCGGTGAGGACGAGGCCCGGCTGACCTTCCTCGCCGTACGCCGCTGGTTCGGCTGGTCCTCGGGCCGGCTCGCCGTCTTCGACATCGGAGGTGGCTCGCTCGAGGTGGCGGGCGGCGACGACGAGGCCCCCGACGTGGCCTGGTCGCTTCCGCTGGGCGCGGGCCGTCTCGCCCGGCAGCACTTCGCGGACGGACCGCCCAAGGACAAGGCCCTGCGCAAGCTGAAGTCGCAGATCCGCAGGTCCATCGCGCACGACGCGGGCACCCTGCTGCGAGGCGGTGCGCCGGACCATGCGGTGGCGACCTCGAAGACGTTTCGCTCGCTGGCGCGCATCTGCGGCGCGGCGGCCTCCAGCGAGGGCCCGCTCGTACGCCGCATCCTCCCGGCCGCCGACCTCGGCGAGTGGATCCCCAAGCTCCTCGAGATGGACCACGACCAGATCGCCGAGCTCCCGGGCGTCTCCGGCAACCGGGCCCACCAGGTGGTCGCAGGCGCGCTGGTGGCCGCGGCGGTGATGGACATCTTCGACCTCGAGGAGCTCGAGATCTGCCCGTGGGCGTTGCGTGAGGGCGTGATCCTGGACCGTCTCGACCAGCTCAGCGCGACCGGCTGAGGCCGACGACGTGGCACCGCTGTTCGCCCTCTCGAGCGCCTCCGTCTACCCGGAGACGACCACCCACGCCTTCGCGTACGCCGACAAGCTCGGCTACGACGCCGTCGAGGTGATGGTCGGCCTCGACGTGGTCAGCCAGAGCATCGACAAGATCCGCTCCCTGCGTGACTACCACCAGGTGCCGGTGTGCGCCGTGCACGCACCGTGCCTGCTGATCACCCAGCGGGTCTGGGGAACGGACTCGTGGGGCAAGCTCGAGCGGAGTGCCGAGATGGCCGCGGCGCTGGACGCCGACGTGGTCGTCGTGCACCCTCCGTTCCGCTGGCAGCGCGACTACGCGGACAACTTCGTCGAGGGCATCGCCGACCTCGAGCGACGGACCGGGATCGCCTTCGCCGTGGAGAACATGTATCCGTGGCGGGCGACCTCGCGCCGGGAGATGAACGTCTACCAGCCCGGCTGGGACCCCTCGGAGGAGTCCTACGCCAACACCACGATCGACCTCTCGCACGCGGCCACCGCGCACTCGGACCCGATCGAGATGGCGGAGCGGCTCGGCAGCCGGCTCCGGCACGTGCACATGACCGACGGCAGCGGGTCGGCCAAGGACGAGCACCTCGTGCCGGGGCGCGGCAGCCAGCCCTGTGGCCCGTTCCTGGAGCTGCTCGCCGACCGCGGCTTCGCGGGACACATCGTCGCGGAGATCAACACCCGCAAGGCCGGCACCAGGGAGATCCGCGAGGCCGAGCTGCTCGAGGCCCTCGCGTTCAGCAAGCTGCACTTCGCCGCGGCCGGAACCCAGTGAGCAGCGCGTGAGCAGCCAGGCCCGCGGGCGCCGACCGGGAGCACCAGACACCCGCGCCGAGATCCTGGCCTCCGCGAGGCGCCTGTTCGCGACGCGCGGTCTGGGCGGCACCTCGATGCGTGCGATCGCTGCGGACGCAGGGGTCGACCCGGCGCTGGTGCACCACTACTTCGACAGCAAGGCCGACCTCTTCCTCGCCGCCCTGCAGCTTCCGGTCGATCCGCGGGTGGCGCTGGCGCCGGTGCTCGAGGGGGGCCTCGACGGGGCGGGTGAGCGACTGGTGCGTGCGTTCTTGTCGGTCTGGGACGACGAGCACGCCAGGCTGCCGCTGCTCGGGGTGGTGCGTGGTGTCTTCGAACCCGAGGGGCGCCAGCTGCTGCGCGACGGACTGCTCGGGGTGGTGCTCGGTCCGCTCGGCCCGGCTCTCGGGCTCGACGAGCCACAGCGGCGGGTCGCGCTGGTCGCGAGCCAGCTGATCGGGCTGGTGATGTTGCGCTACGTCCTCGAGGTGGAGCCGCTGGCCTCGATGGGCAGCGAGCCACTGGTCGCGACGTACGCCCCGACGCTGCAGCACTACCTCGCCGATCCGCTGCCCTGACGCCGGGTCGCCGAACGGTCCTGGCCGATTTCTCCCCTTGACGGGCGGTGGCGGCCGAGTTCATAATTCATCACATGATGAAAAACTCGGTGACCGTGACAGCCCTGGAGGTCAGCAGGGACGGCAACGAGGTCCTGCGCGGGCTCGACTTCGAGGTCGCGCCGCGAGAGGTGACCGGGCTGCTCGGCCCCTCCGGATGTGGCAAGACCACGCTGATGCGTTCCCTGGTGGGGGTGCAGCGACTGACCTCCGGCTCGGTGGAGGTGCTCGGCTCGCCGGCCGGGTCGGCCTCCCTGCGGGACCGGATCGGCTACGTCACCCAGGATGCCAGCGTGTACGACGACCTGACCGTCACCGAGAACCTCCGCTTCTTCGCGCGGATCCTCGCCGTCGGCAACCAGCGCGTGGACGAGTGCCTCGACCTGGTCGCCCTCGGCGACCAGCGGGACCGGGTGGTCGGCCGCCTCTCCGGAGGCCAGCGCTCGCGGGTCTCCCTCGCCGTCGCCCTGCTCGGCGAGCCCAGCCTGCTCGTGCTCGACGAGCCCACGGTCGGGCTCGACCCGGTGCTGCGCGTGGAGCTGTGGGAGACCTTCCACGCGCTCGCCGCACGCCGGCGCCGCGGTACTGGTCTCCAGCCACGTGATGGACGAGGCGTCCCGCTGCGACCGGCTGCTGCTCATGCGCGAGGGGCGGCTGATCGCCGACGACACCCCGGCCGGGCTGCTCGCGGCCACCGCCGCCGAGGACATCGAGTCCGCGTTCCTGGCGCTGGTCCACCAGGCGGCGGCATGAGCGTCGTGACGCCGCGCGCGACGACAGCGGTCACCACCCGGGTGCTGACCCAGCTGCGCCGCGACCACCGGACCCTGGCGATGCTGCTCGTGCTGCCGTTCGCACTGATGTCCCTGCTGTGGTGGATGTTCGACGGACTTCCCGGTGACGGCTTCTCCCGTCTCGGCCCGGCGCTGCTGGCACTGATCCCGTTCATCGTGATGTTCCTGGTCACCTCGGTGACCACCCTGCGCGAGCGCACGTCGGGCACGCTCGAGCGGCTGCTCGCGATGCCGATGGGCAAGCTCGACTTCCTGCTCGGCTACGCCATCGCCTTCGGGCTGGTGGCCGCGGTGCAGTCCGCCCTGGCGGTCGGGGTCTGTGTCTGGCTGCTCGACCTGACGATCGTCGGCTCGGTGTGGATGCTGATGGTGGTGGCGGTGGTCGACGCGATCCTCGGCACGGCCCTGGGCCTGTTCGTCTCGGCCTTCGCGCGGACCGAGTTCCAGGCGGTGCAGTTCATGCCGGCCGTGGTGATCCCGCAGATCCTGCTGTGCGGCCTGTTCGTGCCGCGCGACGCGCTCCCGCGGGTGCTGGAGGTGATCTCCGACGTGCTGCCGCTGTCCTACGCGGTCGACGCGATGCAGACCGTCGCGGCCTCCGACCGCGACCGGTGAGGTGTGGCGCGACGTCGGCCTGGTCTCGGCGTACGCCGTGGTCGCGCTGGCCCTGGGAGCGCTCACCCTCCGCCGCCAGTCCTCCTGAGGAGCCCGCGCGGGATTTCTGGGCGCGATGGGGCGGCGGTACCGTGGCGGCCAGTCGACCCGTCCCGGAGGAACCCCTTGCTGCGACACGTCCTTCTGCTGCTGGCCCGGAGCCACCAGGTCAAGGAGATCGTCACCCGCCTGCCCGTGAGCAGCGGGATCGTCAACCGCTACGTGCCCGGAGAGGACACCCAGCACGCGGTGGACGCCGCCAGTGCGCTGATCGAGGACGGGCTGCACGTGACCCTGGACTTCCTCGGCGAGGACACCCTCGACGAGGCGCAGGCCGAGGCGACCGTGCTCGCCTACCTCGACCTGCTCGAGGGGCTGAGCCACGCCGGCCTCGCCCGCAACGCCGAGGTCAGCGTGAAGCTCTCCGCGATCGGGCAGGCACTGCCCGAGGTCGGTCCCAAGCTGGCCACCGAGAACGCCACGCCGGATCTGCCGCGCGGCGCGCAACGCCGGGACCACGGTGACCCTCGACATGGAGGACCACACCACCACCGACAGCACCCTGGCCACGCTGCGCGAGCTGCGCAAGGACTTCCCCGAGACCGGCGCCGTGCGTGCAGTCCTACCTCTACCGCACCGAGCAGGACTGCCGGGCGCTGGCGCACGAGGGCAGCCGGGTGCGGCTGTGCAAGGGCGCCTACAAGCAGCCCGAGGAGGTGGCCTACCAGGACCGCCACGACGTGGACAAGTCCTACGTGCGCTGCCTGAAGATCCTGATGGCCGGCGAGGGCTACCCGATGGTGGCGACCCACGACCCGCGGCTGGTCAAGATCGCCTCGGCGCTGGCCACGCGCTACGGCCGGATGCCCGGCACCTACGAGTTCCAGATGCTCTACGGCATCCGCGGCGACGAGCAGAAGCGTCTCGCCGAGGCCGGTGAGAAGGTCCGGGTCTACCTGCCCTACGGCCAGGAGTGGTTCGGCTACCTGATGAGAAGGCTCGCCGAGCGACCGCAGAACCTGACATTCTTCCTGCGTTCACTCGTCTCCCAGAAGTAGGCCCCAGGAAGGGGACAGCCATGACGGTCGCGATCATCGGTGCCGGAGTGATGGGCGAGGCCCTGCTCTCGGGCCTGATCCGCGGCGGCCACGAGCCCGCCGACCTGATGGTGGGCGAGAAGCGCCCCGAGCGGGCCGTCGAGCTCCGTGAGAAGTACGCCGTGCAGGTGGTCGCCAACACCGAGGCCGCAGCCGGCGCGGACACGGTCGCGCTCGTGGTCAAGCCGCAGGACATGGCCGAGGTGCTCACCGAGATCGCCCCGCACCTGCGGGCCGGCCAGGTGCTGATCAGCCTGGCGGCCGGCATCACCACCGACTACATCGAGAAGCACATCCCCGACGGGATCGCCGTCATCCGGGTGATGCCGAACACCCCGGCCCTGGTCGACGAGGGGATGGCCGCCATCTCGCCGGGAACCCACTGCGACGAGGAGCACCTCGCGCTCGCCGAGCAGATGCTCTCGGTCACCGGCCGGGTGGTGCGCGTGCCGGAGAAGCAGCAGGACGCCGTGACCGCGATCTCCGGCTCCGGCCCGGCCTACCTGTTCTTCGTCGTCGAGGCGATGATCGAGGCCGGCGTACACCTCGGCCTGCCGCGGAGCACCTCGACCGAGCTGGTCGTGCAGACCGTGGTCGGCTCCGCCAAGCTCCTGCGCGAGACCGGGGAGCACCCGACCGTGCTGCGCGAGCGGGTCACCTCGCCCGGCGGGACCACCGCAGCCGCGATCCGCCAGCTGGAGAACCACAAGGTGCGGGCGGCGTTCATCACGGCGATGGAGGCCGCGCGCGACCGCTCGATCGCCCTCGCCGCCAGCGATGACTGACGCTCCTTGAGCGGGAGCGTGGCGCGGCGTCGCGTCCCGCTGTGGCAGGCCGGTGCCGTCTGGGTCGCGCTGACGACGCTCTACGCGGCCGTCTCGTTCCAGCAGTACCGCCGGATGGACGCCTTCACCTTCGACCTCGGGTTCTTCGAGGCGGTCGTCCGCGACTATGCCCACGGCCGCCTGCCCGAGCTGCCGGTCACGGACACGACCAACGCGGCGCTGCACTTCAGCCCGGCGCTGGTCCTGCTCGTCCCGCTGGTCCTGCTCGTCTCCTCGCCGCTGACCCTCCTGTTCGCGCAGGCCGTGGCGGTCGGCGCGGGTGTGGTGCCGCTGATGCGCGCGGCCGGGACCGGCTGGCTGCCCTGGGTGGTGGCGGTCAGCTATGGGCTGGCCCCGGGCTTCGGGGCCCTGATCGGCTTCGACTTCCACGAGGTCGCGCTCGCGGTGCCGCTCGTGTCGCTGAGCATGGCGGCGATGCTGCGCGCCGACCACCGGGCCGCGGTGCTCTGGGCGCTGCCGCTGATCCTGGTCAAGGAGGACCTGGGGCTCACGATCGCTGCCCTCGGTCTGGTGGTGTACCTCCGGGGCTCCCGACCCTGGGGGGCCTTCGCGATGGTCTTCGGCACCGTCTCGTTCCTGGCGATCATGACCCTGGTGCTGCCGGCGATCAACGCCGACGCGGGCGGCTTCGCGGACAAGTACGCCCCGACGGGACCGGCGGACGCGTGGCGGATCCTGGCCGACGGTGCGGGCAACAAGCTCAGGACGGTGCTGTTCTGGCTGGTGCCCACCGGGCTCCTCGCCCTGCGATCGCCGATGCTGCTGCTCGTCGCGGTGCCGACCTTCGGCTGGCGGTTCCTCTCCGACCGGGCGACCTACTGGGACCCCTGGTACCAGTACGACGCCGTCCTCGTGCCGATCGCGGTGGCCGCCATGATCGAGGGCGCGCGCCTGCTGCACGGCCGGATCCCCGAGCTCCTCAGGGCCGGAGCCCTGGCCACGGCCGTCCTCGGCACGCTGGTCCTGGTGCCCCAGCAGGCCCTGGCCCAGGTCTGGAAGCCGGAGTTCTGGCGCACCCCGCCCGTGGTGGCGGAGGTCGACAGGGCGCTCGACCTGATCCCCACCGACAGCCGGGTGGCGGCCTCGGACAACCTCGGGCCGCGGATCGCGCTGCGCACCGAGCTCTACCTCGTCGGCGACACGATCGCCCCGGCGGGACCGCCGCTGCCGCCCTCGGAGTTCGACGAGGTCGACTGGGTGGCCTTCGATCGGCTGTTCCCGCTGTCCCAGACACCGGCATGGCTGGGGTTCTCCCAGCTGCTCGACACCGGGGAGTTCGAGGTGGTGGCCGAGGTGGGCGGAGTCATCGTCGCCCGGCGCCGAGAGGGGTAGCGTCCCGGTCATGGACGAGCCGACCTGCCGCGGTTGCGTGGTGTACGACGAGTCGCTGACGTCGTACGACTTCGGTCCCTCGCACCCGATGAACCCGATCCGGGTCGATCTCACCATCTCGCTGGCCGAGCAGCTCGGCGTACTCCAGGGGCTGCCGCGCGTGCTCGCTCCCGACGCCACCGAGGACGACCTGGCCACGGTGCACGACGCATCCCTGATCGAGGCGGTGATGGCCAGCAGCGTCGACCCCTCCCGTTCCCGGCTCGAGTTCGGGCTCGGCAGCGAGGACACCCCGACGTTCCTGAACATGCACCAGGCCTCGCGCCACGTCGTCGGGGCGAGCATCGAGGCGGCACGGCAGGTGTGGACCGGCCAGGTGGACCACGCGGCCAACATCGCCGGCGGGCTGCACCATGCGATGCCCGACCGGGCCAGCGGCTTCTGCGTCTACAACGACGTGGCGGTGGCGATCCGCTGGCTGCTCGCGAACGGCGCCGAGAGGGTCGCCTACGTCGACGTGGACGTGCACCACGGCGACGGGGTCGAGCGGATCTTCTACGACGACCCGCGGGTGCTCACCATCTCCCTGCACGAGACCGGGCAGATGCTCTTCCCGGGCACCGGATTTCCTGCGGACGCCGGCGGACCCGAGGCCCTCGGGTCGGCGGTCAACGTGGCCCTGCCTCCGGGGACCGCGGACGCCGGGTGGCTGCGGGCCTTCCACGCGGTGGTGCCGCCGTTGCTGCGCGAGTTCGCCCCGGACGTGCTGGTCACCCAGCAGGGCTGCGACAGCCACCGCGACGACCCGCTCGCCCACCTGGCGCTCAGCGTCGACGGCCAGCGGGCCAGCTATCTCGCCCTGCACGACCTGGCGCACGAGGTCGCCTCCGGCCGCTGGGTCGCCTTCGGCGGTGGCGGCTACGCGGTGGTCGACGTCGTCCCGAGGGCCTGGACACACCTGCTCGCGACCGTCTCGGGTACGCCGCTCGAGGCGGCGCTCGACACGCCGCTGCCCTGGCGGGCGGAGATCCGCGAGCGCCTGGGCGTGGGCGCGCCCATGCGGATGACCGACGGTCGCCGCCCCGCCTACCGGGACTGGGCCCAGGGATATGACCCCGACACCTGGCTGGACCGGGCCATCCAGTCCACCAGAGAGGAGATATTCCCCTATAACGGGCTAGATCCACATCTTTGAACACCGGTTTCACGCTCAGGGCAAGGTGACACGCCGGAGTCTCACCCTTCACTTTGGGGATTCTCTGGCACATAGGTCACATCGGCCCTATATTTCTCTCACGAGCACGCGTGAGGTCTGCGGCGGGGAAGCCGTAGGACGCGCGCCAAGAGAGTGCGGTGCGCTATGTCCAAGAACGACATCTCCGAGGTGAAGTTCCTGACCGTTGCCGAAGTGGCTGCCGTGATGCGCGTCTCCAAGATGACGGTCTATCGGCTGGTCCACAACGGGGAGCTGCCCGCCGTACGCGTCGGCCGCTCCTTCCGGGTCAGCGAGGAAGACGTCAACGAGTACCTCCGCACCAGCTTCTTCGACGCCGGCTAGCCCCCCAGCACCCCGTCCAGCCGCTGGTTCGGGCGCTCGTCCAGCCACGTCGGCACCCGCGAGGATGCCCGGTGGGTGAGAGCGCCCCCTCCGATTCGGTTGCGCCCCTGTGGACCGTTAGGCTGTGCCCTTCGGACGGCGGATCCTCTCTGGGGTCCTCCTCGCGCACATACGGGATGGGTCACACGTGGGTTCAGTCATCAAGAAGCGCCGCAAGCGCATGGCGAAGAAGAAGCACCGCAAGCTGCTGAAGAAGACGCGCGTCCAGCGCCGCCGTCTCGGCAAGTAGGCGCGACCACCGCCGTCACCATGGGCCAGGTCGTACTCGTCACCGGTGTTGCCGGCGATCTCGGGCGTCGCTTCGCGGCGCAGCTCTCCCGGGCGCCGGGGGTCGAGCGCGTCATCGGGGTCGATGTGGTGCCGCCCAGGGGTGACCTCGGCGGTGCGGACTTCGTCCGTGCGGACATCCGCAACCCGGTGATCGCGAAGGTGATCGTGCGCGAGCGCGTGGACACCGTGGTGCACACCAGCGTGGCGGCGACCGCGGCTGCTGCCGGCGGGCGGACCTCCACCAAGGAGCTCAACGTCATCGGGACGATGCAGCTGCTCGCCGCCTGCCAGCAGGCGCCCGACGTGCGCAAGCTGGTGCTCAAGTCGAGTGCGGCCTTCTACGGCGCCTCCAACCGCGACCCGGCCATGTTCACCGAGGGCATGAGCGCCAAGCGGCTGCCCGGCAGTGGTTTCGCCAAGGACATCAACGAGGTCGAGGCCTACACCCGCGGCTTCGCCCGCCGGCGGCCCGACGTCGCGGTCACCGTGCTGCGCTTCGCCAACGTCATCGGCCCGCGGATCACCTCGGCGATGACCGGCTACTTCCGGCTGCCCGTCATCCCGACCGTCCTCGGCTTCAACCCCAGGCTGCAGTTCCTGCACGAGCAGGACGCCTTCGACGCGCTCGAGCACGCCACGGTGACCGAGACGGCCGGGACGTTCAACGTCGCGGGCGACGGGATCCTCACCCTCTCCCAGGCCGTACGCCGGATCGGCCGGCCCTCGCTCCCGCTCCCCGGCTTCGCCGTGCCCACGTTCGGCTCGGCCATCCGGCAGACCCACGTCGCGGACTTCTCGCCCGAGCAGGTCGCCTTCCTGACCTTCGGGCGGGGCCTGGACACCACCCGGATGCGGTCGATGCTCGGCTTCGAACCCTCGTTCACGACCGCGCAGGCCTTCGCCGACTTCGCCTCGTCGCTGTCACCGGGGATCATGTCCCCGAGCCGCGTGCGGGCCACCGAGAAGGCACTGGTCGGCGCCCTGTCCCCCAGAGGAGGCGGTCGCCGTGGGTGACGCAGAGATCATCCCGATCGGCACCCGAGGCAGGCCCGGCCGCGGCACCGGCGAGGCGAAGCCGTCCGCGAACAGCCGGAGCCTGGCCGCGAAGGCGCCGGCCCGGTCGCGCACCGCTGCCCCCCAGAGGGACTCCCGACAAGAAGTGCCGGGAGATGTCCAGAGGAATGCCCCGAAGGACGTCCCGAAGGATGTCCCGAAGGAGCGGATGTCCAGGAGCCCGCTCAGCAGCCCGTCGAGGTTGCCGAGAAGAAGAGCCCGGCTCGCCCCGCGAAGGCAGGATCGCGGCCCGAGCCCACCTCGCCGGTCCAGCCCGGGACCACCCCCGTGTCCAGGGCCTCCGGGTCCAGGGCGGGGTCGAAGCCCGCACCGAGATCGGCGGCCGGGAGCAAGCCGAAGCCGCTGCCGAGTCGCGCGCCGGTCACCACCGACCACCGCCACCCCACCCCGGGGATCCCCCCGCTGGAATGGCTCTCGGCTCTGACGTCAGCCTCCAAGGAGCTCTTCGGCGAGAACTGGGAGCCGCGTCTCGCCCAGTTCCTGGCCTTCCTGCGACGTCGACTGACCGGCGACTACTCCCTCGACGTCTACGGGTTCGACGAGGAGGTCACCGAGCAGTTCCTGCTCGCGGCCATGCGGCCGATCGCCCGGAAGTGGTTCCGCGTCGAGGTCCTCGGTGCGGAGAACATCCCCGCGGAGGGTGGCGCGCTGGTCGTCTCGAACCACTCGGGCACCGTCCCGGTCGACGGGATGGTGACCGCGGTCAGCCTCCGCGACCACACCGGTCGGTTCCTGCGCCCGCTGGGCGCGGACCTCGTCTTCCGGCTGCCGATCATCGGCGACCTCGCCCGCAAGGGTGGCGCCACGCTGGCGTGCAGCGAGGACGCCGAGCGGATGTTGCGCGGCGGTGAGCTGGTCGGTGTCTGGCCCGAGGGGTTCAAGGGCATCGGCAAGCCGTTCTCGGAGCGCTACAAGCTGCAGCGGTTCGGTCGCGGCGGCTTCGTCTCGGCGGCCATCCGCACCGGCGTACCCATCATCCCGACGTCGGTCGTCGGGGCGGAGGAGATCTATCCTCTCGTCGGGAACATCCCGTCACTGGCGCGACTGCTCGGCGTGCCCTACCTGCCGATCACGCCGCTGTTCCCGCTGCTCGGTCCGCTGGGGCTGATCCCGCTGCCGTCCAAGTGGCTGATCGAGTTCGGTGAGCCGATCCGCACCGACGAGTACGACGCCGGAGCGGCCGACGACCCCATGCTGGTGTTCAACGTCACCGACCAGGTGCGCGAGTCGATCCAGCAGACGCTCTACTCGCTGCTGATGAAGCGCAAGTCGGTCTTCTCCTAGACCTGGCGCGTCGGCGTACCTCGGCAGCTGGGTGGTTCCCCACAAATGTTGGGTCTGGCCGTCTCATGGATCGTTTTCGACGTTCCGACCCAACATTTGTGGGGAGCGGCCGCGCCGCAGGTCCGAACGCACGAACGACCTGGCCGTCGCCAGGTCCGGGAGATCACGTCGATCAGGGAAGCAGGCCCTCGGTCGCGTCGTCGACGGTGCCGGTGAGGTCCTCGACCGCCGGGTCCAGAGGCGACTCCGACTGCGTGACCTTGGTGGGGAGCTCGCTGAGGCTGCCGGTCACTCCCGTGACCAGGCCCTTCACGGCGGTGGTGTCGGTGCTCGCCGGGATCAACTTGCCGTCCGGGGTCAGGGTGCTGGTCACCGGACCGTCGGCCGCCGAGCCGGTGGGCAGCCCGTGCGCGTCCAGACCCTTCTTGAGGTCGTCGGCGAGCTCCTGGGCCGTCTTCTCGGCGGTGCCCTTGAGTCGTTGGATCGCGGCCGCTTCGGTCGCGGTGATGTCGAGCTGTGCCTGGGCCACCGGTCGGGTCAGCAGGCTGTCCACGGTGGCCGCGCCGGCGCCGGCCGAGAGGAGGCTGGGCAGCGCGAGCGCTGCCGCCGGACCGCAGGTCTCGCACAGCGTGCGCGCCTCCTGGTCGATCAACGCCAGGGTGTCGGCTGCGTCGAGCAGCGCTTCGTCGGTCGTGGCCGAGGTGCCGGACAGCTCGTCGATCTGCGCCATCTGCTCGGCGGTGAAGTCGCGGACGGCGATGATGTCGGCACTGTCCCGGTCGGCCGCAAAGGACCCGAACAGCCTCGCCGAGCCTGCGTCGGCAGCCTCGCGGAAGGCGTCGATGGTGGTCGCTGTCAGCTGGGCGTCCGGCGAACCGAGTGCCTGGAGATCACGCACCTCGTCGAGACGGGAGGCCGCGTGCGCCAGCAGAGTCCTGCCCTTCGCGCCGTCACCGATGCGGGCGGCCAGGGAGGCCTGCTCGACGCCGCGCTTGATCGGGTAGAGGCCGTCGCCCGGCAAGGAGCCGGACGCGGCAGCGGCCATGCCGGCGCTGCCGCCGACGATGACCAGGGACGCGGCCAGGGTGCCGATCCGGCGCTTGCGCTGAGGAGTCCGGCTGGGGGGAAGGTGGCGTACGACGGCGGGCGCGGCGACCAGCTCGGTCTCGGCCGCCGTCATCAGACGCGAGCGCAGGTCACCGACGAAGTCGGCCCGCGGCAGCACCTCTGGCTGGGAGCGCAGCGTCCCGACGGTGTCGAGGAGCTGGGCATAGCGCTCGGTGACGACCGGCGTCGCCGTACCACCGAGGGCCTGGTCGAACTCCTCGGCTGCCCGCTGTGCGGGGAAGAGGGGTGTCATTGGTGCTGTCCTGAGTCTTGGAAGGAGGTGCCGTGTCGATCAACCGAGGTGCGACCGGTCGGCGTGCACGCTGTCACCCACCTCAACGAGGCGGCGCTTCGGGGAGTTATGGCTGTCCAAATGGTGGAGATTTGCATGTCAGCGGAGCCCCTCGGGCAGCACCTTGGCCAGGTTGCGTACGCCGCGCAGCTGGAGCTGCTTGACCGCCCCGGCGCTCCGGCCGAGCACATCGGCGGTCTCGGCGATGGACAGCCCCTGCAGGAACCGCATCACCAGGCACTCGCGCTGCTCGGTCGGCAGCTCGCTGAGCGCAGCGAGCAGCGCCTCGTTGGTCAGCGAGGTGAGCACCGCCCCCTCAGGGCCGTCGGTGGTGGTGTCCAGGGTGGTCATGTCCTCGGTGGTGCTCTCCAGCCGGGTGCGGCCCGCCTTGAAGTGGTCGGTCGTCAGGTTGCGGGCGATCGTCATCAGCCAGGCGCCGAAGTCCTTGCCCTGCCAGCGGAAGCTGCTCATCGAGCGCAGTGCGCGGAAGAACGTCTCCGCGGTGAGGTCCTCGGCGAGCGGGACCGATCCGACGCGGTAGTAGAGGAAGCGGTAGACGCTCGCGTGGTAGTGGTCGTAGAGCTGGCCGAAGGCCTCGGTGTCGCCCCCGCGGGCCAGCTCGACGAGGGCGATCAGTCGGCTTCCCGCAGCCTCGTCGGCCAGCGACGACGTGGCCAGGTCAGCGTCGTCGTGCCTGGAGCTGCGCGGAGCCGGTGCGGTCTGGCCCGCGCGCTCACTGGTCTGGGTCAACAGCCACGGCGCACTGCGCTGCGGGTCGGCTGCGTGGGGGAGCGGGACACGGGCCTGGACCGGGATCAGGGGCCGCGGGTCCAGGAGTTCGGCCAGGGCGCGCCGCAGCGCGTCGAGACCATCCTGAAGCTCGTGAACACCCATGAAAACCGCGCCAACCAACTGTCGGCTGCCCTCCAACCTGCGTCGATGCTACTTGTCAGTTGCACCCTTGTGAACCAGATCGTGACCCAGGCCACGCCGGTATCGGGGCGTCTGGGTGGACTTGACCCGGGACGTGAGCGGGGCGGGCGGGGCGAGTGGTGCTGGTGTGCCGGGAGGGCACCTGAGAGGCACCGTTCGCGCAGGTCAGACCACTTTGCGCCGGATGGCGGAACCTGCGGCCACCGTGCCCGCGACGGCTCCCGCGACGGCTGCGGTGAGCAGCCCGGCCCGCGCCGCCTTGCGCCCCGTGCGGTAGTCGCGGATGCGCCAGCCGTTGGCGCGCGCGTGCTCCCGCAGCCGGGCGTCCGGGTTGATCACACACGGGTCGCCGACCTCGTTGAGCATCGGCAGGTCGTTGTAGGAGTCGGAGTAGGCCGAGCACCGGGCCAGGTCCAGCCCGAACCGGTCGGCCAGCTCCCGGACCGCGACCGCCTTGGCCGGGCCGTGCAGCAGCTCCCCGACGAGCTCGCCGGTGTAGACGCCGTCGACGTGCGCGGCCACCGTCCCCATGGCGCCGGTGAGCCCGAGCCGGCGCGCGATGATGGTGGCGATCTCGATCGGGGCCGCCGTCACCAGCCACACCCGCTGGCCCTCGTCGAGGTGGAGCTGGGCGAGAGCCCGGGTGCCCGGCCAGATCCGGTGGGCCATCCGCTCGTCGAAGATCTCCTCGCCCAGCTCCTCGAGCTCGGCCACGGTGTGGCCGGCGATGAAGGAGAGTGCGGAGGCCCGGGCGTCGGCGACGTGCTCCGGGTCCTCGACGCCCATCAGCCGGAAGTAGGCCTGCTTCCAGGCGGCCCCGAGGATGTCCCTGGTGCTGAAGAACTCGCGGCGGTGCAGCCCGCGGGCAAGGTGGAAGATCGAGGCGCCCTGCATCACGGTGTTGTCGACGTCGAAGAACGCGGCGGACAGCGGGTCGAACTCCACGCTGAGGGCGCTCTCCACCTCGGCGATCGCCGCCGCCGCCTCACCGGCCAGCTGTGAGCGACGCTGCAGGTTGCGCGGTCGCGGCGGCGACTTGCGGCCCGGCTTGCTGCTCGGCGGGGGAGGGGTCACGGCTCCACCCTAGGGCGGGGGACTGCAGGTTTCCCCGGTCGGCCGGGGAAACCTGCACTTGTCGGCCAGAACAACACCCCCCAACGTCAGGGGTCACCCGACAGCCCCACCCGTTTTGTCCCGGGCGTACGACGGGCAGCGCCCGGCCATCGGCCAACCGGGGTATGGGAGACTCGCCCGATGGACTCCAACGTCGCCGAGCTGTTGAGCCGGGCGGCCACCCAGGAGCCAGACAAGACCGTCCTCTCGGAGGCCGCGACCGGGCGCACCGTGACCTGCAGCGGGCTCGAGGACCTGGTGTCGCGGGTGGTGCAGGGCCTCTCGGACATCGGCATGATCGCCGGCTACCGCGTGATGATCGTGACCGGGAACAGCATCGAGTTCGTGGCCGCCTACCTCGGAGCACTGCGCGCGGGCATGGTCGTCGTACCCGTCAACCCACGCAGCGCCACCGGCGAGCTGATCCGGATGCTGGCGGACTCCGGCACCCGGCTGGTGATCGCCGATCGCCACACGATCTCCTCGGTCCGTGAGGCTGTCGCCGGTCTCGGCGAGGCGATGGAGGCGTCGGGCCACGAGCCGGCCACGCGCCCGCGCATCGTCACGGTCGGCACCACCCTCTCGCCGGGCGAGCGCGGCTGGGACCAGCTCATCGCCACGCGTGGACGCCCGGTGCCGACCCGCGTCGACCCGGAGAAGCTGGCCGTGCTGCTCTACACCAGCGGGACCTCCGGCCGTCCGCGCGCCGCGATGCTCTCCCACCGGGCGCTGCTCGCCAACATCGAGCAGGTGGCCTCGGTCGATCCGCAGATGATCACCGGTCGTGACGTGGTGCTCGGCGTGCTGCCGCTCTTCCACGTCTACGGGCTCAACGCCGTGCTCGGGCAGGTGCTGCGCCAGAAGGCCCGGCTGGTGCTCGTCGACGGGTTCGACCCGGAGGGGTCGCTGGACCTGATCGAGGACGAGGCGATCTCCGTGGTGCCGGTGGCTCCACCGGTCTTCGCCTACTGGATGCAGGTGCCCGGCCTCGAGGACCGGCTCGGTCCCGTCCGGCTGGTGCTGAGCGGGTCTGCTCCGCTCGACCCGGACCTGACTGCCTCGTTCACCGCGCGCACCGGGGTCGAGATCCACCAGGGCTACGGCCTCACCGAGGCGGCGCCGGTCGTCACCTCGACGCTGTGCAGCAAGGCGCCCACCCCGCGATCGGTGGGCGCCGCACTGCCCGGCATCGAGATCAGGCTGGTCGACGAGAACGGCCGCGAGCCGCACGACGAGGACGGCGGCGAGATCCACATCCGCGGCGCCAACCTGTTCTCGGGCTACTGGCCCGACGGTGCCGACGGCCCCGACCCGGAGGGGTGGTGGGCCACCGGGGACGTGGGCTACCTCGACCCGACCGGCGACCTCTACCTCGTGGACCGGCTCAAGGAGCTGGTGATCGTCTCGGGGTTCAACGTCTACCCCAGCGAGGTCGAGGACGTGATCAGCGAGCTGCCCGAGGTCGCCGAGGCCGCGGTCATCGGCGTCGAGGACGCGAGCACCGGCGAGGCGGTGGTGGCCTTCGTCCGGCCGACCGCAGCCGGGGCGAGCGACAGTCTCGAGGACGTCGTACGCCGTCACTGCGATGACCGCCTGGCCCGGTTCAAGCAGCCCTCGGTGATCCACGTGGTCGAGGAGCTGCCCTACACGCCCACGGGCAAGGTGCAGAAGGGTCGCCTGCGCGCGACCGAGCGCCGGCGTGCCCTCGGTCTGCTGGAGTGAGCGCGTGAGCGCCCGGATCCGGCTCTACGCCAAACCCGGCTGCCACCTGTGCGACCAGGCCGAGGAGATCATCGAGCGGGTCTGCGCCGACCTGGCCACGTCCTACGACGTGATCGACATCTCCGGCTCCACCGAGCTGATGAGCGCCTACGGCGAGCAGATCCCGGTGACCTTCGTCGACGGACGCCAGCACGACTTCTGGCGCGTCGACGAGGCCCGGCTGCGGCGAGCACTCTCCTAGCCGCCCACTCAAGAGCATCGGTCACCCGCGGGAAGTACCCCCGTGCCATGACACATGTCACATGTGCTAGGCCAGCAGCCGGACTCGGTTTGTTCGCACGTTCACAAACTCTTAGAGTGCAGGGATCGCAACTGTGGAGAGTGTCATTACCGTGAGCAGTTCCCGCATCCCCGAGGCGACGGTCGCCCGTCTTCCCGTCTACCTCCGGGCGCTGAACGCTATGAGCGACGCCGCGACCACCACCTGCTCCAGCCTGGAGCTCGCCGCCGCCGCGGGCGTGAACAGCGCCAAGCTCCGCAAGGACCTCTCCCACCTCGGCTCCTACGGCACCCGTGGCGTGGGGTACGACGTGCAGTATCTCAGCTACCAGATCTCCCGTGAGATCGGCCTGACCCAGGACTGGCCCGTGGTCGTGGTCGGCATCGGCAACCTCGGGCACGCGCTCGCGAACTACTCGGGCTTCTCCTCCCGCGGCTTCCGCACGGTGGCGCTGCTCGACGCCGACAGGAGCCGGCACGGCGAGGTCGTCGCCGGGCTGGAGATCCAGAGCTTCGAGGACATCGAGGAGATCGTCGCCGAGCACGGTGTCGGCATCGGTGTGATCGCCACGCCGGCGGTCGCCGCACAGGCGGTCTGTGACCGGATGGTCGAGGTCGGCATCCGCAGCATCCTCAACTTCGCCCCGACGATCCTCTCGGTCCCCGAGGGCGTGGACGTACGCCGCGTCGACCTGTCCAGCGAGCTGCAGATCCTCGCCTACCACGAGCAGCGCAAGGCCACCGACCAGGCGCTCGCCGCCGTCGAGCTCACCGAGGATGCCGGATGAGCGTCCTGGTGGTGGGGATCTCCCACAAGACTGCTCCCCTCCCGGTCCTGGAGCGGGTGGCGCTCGACTCCGAGGGCGTGCACAAGCTGATCCGGGAGGTCTGCGACAGCGAGTTCGTGACCGAGGCGACGGTGCTGTCCACCTGCAACCGGACCGAGGTCTATGCCGAGGTCGAGCGCTTCCACGGCAGCGTCGAGACGATCTCGCGGCTGATCGGCGAGCGCGCCGGCGCGGTGCCCGACGAGGTGCTCGAGCACCTCTACGTGCACTACGACGACGGCGCGGTCTCCCATCTCTTCCACGTCGCGGCCGGTCTCGACTCGATGGTGCTGGGCGAGAGCCAGATCCTCGGCCAGGCCCGCGAGGCGCTGCGCGTCGGTCAGGACGCCGCGACGGTGGGCCCCTCCCTCAACGCCTTGTTCCAGCAGGCCCTGCGGGTCGGCAAGCGCTCCCACGCCGAGACCGACATCGACCGCGTCGCCCCCAGCCTGGTCACCGCGGCGCTGGCCAAGGCCGCCGAGCACGTCGGTGGCCTGGGCGGCAAGCACGTCGTCGTGGTCGGCGCCGGCTCGATGGCCAGCCTGACCGTGGGCACCGCGTCCCGCGCCGGGGCCGGTTCGATCGTGATCGCCAACCGGACCCCCGAGCGGGCGGTGCACCTGGCCGAGCAGTACGCCGCCCGGGCGATCCCGCTCTCCGAGCTCCGCACCTGGTCCGGCCCGGTGGACGTGCTCGTCTCCTGCACCGGAGCCGCCGGCGTGCTGGTCGACGCAGCGGACTTCGACTCACGCCGCACGACGGACACGCCGCTGGCCGTGATCGACCTCGCCCTGCCACGCGACGTCGACCCGGCGGTGGCCGACCTACCCGGCGTACGCCTGATCGCGCTGGACACCCTCGCCGCCGAGCTCGAGAACGCTCCCGGTGGTGCCGACGTCGACGGGGTCCGCTCGATCGTGGCCCAGGAGCTGGCGTCGTTCCTCTCCGCGCGGAGCATCAAGAGCGTCACGCCGACCGTCGTGGCCCTCCGCTCGATGGCCAGCGGCGTGGTCGAGGCCGAGCTGGCCCGGCTCGGCGCCCGGCTGCCCGAGCTCGACGAGGTCAGCCGCGCCGAGGTCGAGAAGGCCATCCACCGGGTCGCGGAGAAGCTGCTCCACCAGCCGACCGTGCGGGTCAAGGAGCTGGCCAACCACACCGGAGCGGTCTCCTACGCCGCCGCGCTGGCCGAGCTGTTCGCGCTCGACCCCGAGGCCGTCGAGGCCGTCACCCGTCCGGAGGGGGTGTGATGACCGACCCCGCGATGACCAGGACCGTGCGCATCGGCACCCGTGCCTCCGTCCTCGCCCGGACGCAGAGTCAGCTGGTCGCGGACGCCATCACCGCTGCCACCGGCCTGAGCACCGAGCTGGTCCTGATCCGCACCGAGGGCGACGTGTCCACCGAGCGGCTCGCCCGGATCGGCGGCACCGGTGTGTTCGTCAGTGCCCTGCGCGAAGCGCTGCTCAGGCGCGAGGTCGACGTGGCGGTGCACTCCCTCAAGGACCTGCCCACTGCTCCCGCCGACGGCATCGCGCTGGCAGCTGTCCCAAGCCGTGAGGACCCCCGAGACGTCGTGGTCGCTCGAGACGGTCTGACCCTCGCCGAGCTCCCGGCAGGCTCCCGCGTCGGCACCGGCGCGCCTCGGCGGGTGGCCCAGATCGAGGCGCTCGGCCTCGGCGTCGAGGTCGTCGACGTGCGCGGCAACGTGGACACCCGCATCGGCAAGGTGGCCAGCGGCCAGCTCGACGCCGTCGTGCTCGCCCGCGCCGGGCTGGCCCGGCTCGGCCGGCTCGACGAGGCGACCGAGGTCCTCGACCCCCTGCAGATGCTGCCCGCGCCCGGACAGGGAGCCCTGGCCGTCGAGTGCCGGGCCGACGACTACATCCGCGACACCCTCCGCACCGCCCTCGACGACGCCGCCACGCGCGCCTGCGTCGAGACGGAGCGATCCCTGCTCGCCGAGCTCGAGGCGGGGTGCTCGGCCCCGGTCGGCGCCCTGGCCGAAGTTGCGGAAGGGGACCTCGGTGACGAACTGTGGGTACGAGCGGTCGCGCTGTCCTTCGACGGCGCCCTCTCCGTACGCCGGTCCGCCTCCGGGCCACTCGACGACTCCATCGGTCTGGGGCAGAAGCTCGCAGCCGAGATGCTGGCCGAAGGCGCGGCCGACCTGATCACTGCCCACACCGAAGTAGCAAGAAGGCGATCGTGACCAACCAGAACACCTCCAGCACTCCCGCACCGGGCTCCAACGCTTCGGGGGCCCGCCCCGTGAAGTGGGTGTCCTTCGTCGGGAGCGGTCCCGGCGACCCCGGCCTGCTCACCGTCCGCGCCGTCGAGCTGCTGCTCGAGGCCGAGATCGTGATCACCGAGGTGCCGGCCCACGAGCAGCTGGTCCGGCACGTGCTCGGTCTTCCGCAGCCGGTCGAGGCCGACACCGAGCACGAGGGCGAGCCGGCCGAGCAGGTCGGTCCGGTCTTCGTCGACGGCGGCTTCGGTGAGGACGGCCAGCCGCTGACCCACGCCGCGCGCGCCAAGGTGGTCGTCAGGCAGGCCAAGACCGGCAGGCGCGTCGTACGCCTGATGGCCGGCGACCCGTTCCTCTACGCCTCCGGGCCCGAGGAGGCCCAGGCCTGCACCAAGGCGGGCATCGGGTTCGAGATCGTCCCGGGCGTCTCCTCGATCAGCGCCGTGCCGACCTACGCCGGCATCCCGCTGACCACCAAGAACCACCGCGAGGTGGTCGTGCTGACCTGCAACGACGCCAAGATCGACTGGGACCGCTACGCCACCCACGCGACCCTGGTGCTGCTCTCGGCGGTCGGCTCGATCGGCGAGATCGCGGCGCAGCTGGTCGCGGCGGGCCGCTCGGCGGACACGCCGGTCTCGATGACCTCCACCGGCACGCTGACCTGTCAGCAGACCGTGGTCTCCACGCTGGAGCGGATCGCCGAGGACGCCCGCGAGGCCGAGATGGCACCGCCCGCGATCACGGTCGTCGGACCGGTCGTCGACCTGCGCGAGACGCTGTCCTGGTTCGAGACCAAGCCGCTGTTCGGCTGGCGGGTGCTGGTGCCCCGCACCAAGGAGCAGGCCGGCGGCCTCTCCTCGCGGCTGCGCGGCTTCGGCGCCGTGCCCGAGGAGGTGCCGACGATCTCCGTCGAGCCGCCCCGCAACCCCCAGCAGATGGACAAGGCCGTTCGCGGCCTGGTCGAGGGCCGCTACGAGTGGATCGCGTTCACCTCGGTCAACGCGGTGCGTGCGGTGCGCGAGAAGTTCGAGGAGTACGGCCTCGACGCCCGCGCGTTCTCCGGCCTGAAGATCGCCGCCGTGGGTGACAAGACCGCTGCGGCGCTCGCCGACTGGGGTCTGAACTCCGACCTGGTGCCCTCCGGCGAGCAGTCGGCCCGCGGTCTGCTCGAGGACTGGCCGCCCTACGACGACGTGCTCGACCCGATCAACCGGGTCTTCCTGCCGCGCGCCGACATCGCCACCGAGACCCTGGTGGCCGGTCTCGTCGACCTCGGCTGGGAGGTCGACGACGTCACGGCCTACCGCACCGTGCGGGCCGCCCCGCCGCCCGCGCCGACCCGCGAGGCGATCAAGTCCGGCAGGTTCGACGCGGTCGTGTTCACCTCCTCCTCGACGGTCCGCAACCTGGTCGGCATCGCCGGCAAGCCGCACACCTCGACGATCATCGCGGTGATCGGTCCGGCCACCGCCAAGACCGCCGAGGAGCACGGCCTGCGGGTCGACGTACTCGCCCCGAACCCGTCGGTCGAGGAGCTCGCGGAGGCGCTCGCCGACTTCGGCGCGACCCGTCGTGCGTCGATGATCGACTCCGGCCAGCCGGTCACCCGGCCCTCCGAGCGCCGGACGTCGACCCGCCGCAAGACCGGCGCGAAGTAGCAGGAGACGGCATGGGCTTCCCCCAGACTCGCCCGCGCCGGCTGCGTCGTACGCCGGCGCTGCGGCGCCTCGTCGCCGAGACCACGCTGCGGCCCAGCCAGCTCGTGCTGCCGCTGTTCGTCGCCGAGGGGGCGACCGAGCCCAGGGAGATCTCGAGCATGCCCGGGGTCTTGCAGCACACCCGGGACACCCTGAAGAAGGTCGCCAACGAAGCGGTCGAGGCGGGTCTCGGCGGAGTGATGCTCTTCGGCGTCCCCGCGGAGAAGGACGCCACCGGCACCGGCGCCGTCGACCCGCACGGCATCCTCAACCTCGCCATCACCGACGTGGTCGCCGAGGCCGGCGACCAGCTGACGGTGATGTCGGACCTGTGCCTCGACGAGTTCACCGACCACGGCCACTGCGGCGTGCTCGACCCGGACGGCAACGTCGACAACGACCGCACCCTGGAGATCTACGCCCAGATGGCGCTCGCGCAGGCCGCTGCGGGCGTCGACCTCGTCGCCCCCAGCGGGATGATGGACGGCCAGGTCGGCGTGGTCCGCTCGGCGCTCGATGCCGGGGAGCACGAGGGGGTCGGGATCCTGGCCTACTCCGCGAAGTACGCCTCCGCCTTCTACGGTCCGTTCCGCGAAGCCGTGAACTCCACGCTCGTGGGAGACCGTCGGACCTACCAGCAGGACACCGCCAACCGCCGCGAGGGCGTGCGCGAGGCGTTGCTCGACGTGCAGGAGGGCGCCGACATCGTGATGGTGAAGCCGGCGATGAGCTGCCTCGACGTGGTGGCGGCCGTGCGGGCGGCGGTGGACGTGCCCGTGGCGGCGTACAACATCTCAGGGGAGTACTCCATGGTGGAGGCCGCCGCTGCCCACGGCTGGATCGACCGCGACGCTGCGGTGCTCGAGATGCTCACCTCGATCCGCCGCGCCGGCGCGGACGTGATCCTGAGCTACTGGGCGCTCGACGCCGCCCGAATGGTGCGCGGCTGAGGCTCGCGGCCATCGGGCAGGATGACCGCATGACTGCCTACTGGATCAACTTCTACCGCGAGATCAAGGACGAGGCGAAGGTGGCGGCGTACGCCGAGCTGGCCGGCCCTGCCCTCCGCGACGCCGGCGGCACCTTCCTCGCGCGCGGCCTGCCCGCGCACACCTACGAGGCCGGCGAGGACAACCGCACCGTGATGATCGAGTTCGCCTCGGTCGAGGCCGCCCTCGCCGCCCACGACAGCCCGGCCTACCGGGAAGCCATGGCCGCGCTCGGTGACGGCGCCGTCCGTGACGTGCGGATCCTGCCCGGCGTGGAGTGACGCAGTCCCGGACTATCCGGAAGCAGGGGGGAGCAGCGGTGTGAAGGCCGCGCGGACCTCGTCGGGCCAGGGGCGCTTGCGCCAGTGCTCCCGGTCGACGCACACGTGGCGCACCCGTCCCTCTGCCAGGAGGGTGTCGCTGTGGCGGAAGGTGTGCACCGTGGTCATCGAGGACGTGGTCAGGTCCGCGAGCGTGACCGCGATGTCGATCTCCTGGTCGAACCTGGCGGAGGCGAGGTAGCGGGCCGAGGACTCGGCGACCATCACGTCGGCCCCGAGGCCGTGGAGCACGTCGAGCGGGCCGAGCACCTCGCGGATCAGCTCCTGGTGCGCGATGTCGATCCAGGTGTAGTAGTGCGAGTTGAACACGATGCCCTGCATGTCGCACTCGTGGTAGCGCACCCGCAGCCGGTGCACGAAGGGGGAGGCCGTCACGGCGACGAATCTACCCACCGGGGACCTCAGGCGACGTCGCTGACCTCGCCGACCAGCACCTCGATGACGTCCTCGAGGAACAGCACGCTGACCGGCTCACCCTCCTCGTCGACCGTCACCGCGAGGTGGGCCCCGTTGTGCCGCAGGTGGGCCAGGGCGTCCTCGAGGTCGGTGGTCCGGGGCACGGCCACCAGCCGCCGGACCCGCTTCTGGGGGATCGGCACGTGGAAGTCCGCCGGACCGAGGTCCATCACGTCCTTCATGTGCAGGTAGCCCACCGGCACGCCGGCCGCGTCCGTGACCACGTAGCGCGAGTGGCCGTTCTCGACGACGGCTCGCTGCACGTCGGCCGGGGTGGCGCTCTCGGGCAGGGTGATCACCGCGGCCATCGGCACCTCGACGTCACGCACCGTCTTGTCGGTGAACTCGAAGGCGCCGGCCAGGGTGCCGGACTGGTCGACCAGCAGCCCCTCGCGCTGGGACTGCTCGATGATGCCGGCCACCTGTTCGAGGGTGAACGTGCTCTGGGCCTCGTCCTTGGGCTCCACCCGGAACAGGCGCAGCACCAGGTTCGCCATCCAGTTCAGCCCCGCGATGACCGGTCCCAGGGCCCGCGAGACCAGCACCAGCGGAGGAGCCAGCAGCAGGGCGGCGCGGTCCGGCACGGAGAAGGCGAGGTTCTTGGGAACCATCTCGCCGAGCACGACGTGCAGGTAGGTCACCAGGACCAGCGCGACCACGAAGGCGGCGATGCTGATCGTGTCGCTGGAGAGCGGGGTCAGGCCGAGGGGGTACTCCAGCAGGTGGTGGATGGCCGGTTCGGAGACGGTCAGGATGAGCAGCGAGCAGACGGTGATGCCGAGCTGGGAGGTGGCCAGCATCAACGTGGCGTGCTCCATCGCCCACAGGGTCGTCCGCGCGGCCCGGCCGCCCTCGGCCGCCCGGGGCTCGATCTGGCTGCGGCGGGCGGAGATGACGGCGAACTCGGCACCGACGAAGAAGGCGTTCCCGGCCAGCAGCACGACCAGCCAGAGGATGCCGGGCAGCGACTCACCCATGAGGGGCCTCCTGGGTCGGCGCGGTCGGCGTCGCCTCGCTCGGCACGAAGCGGAGCCGCACGATGCGGGGGCCGTCGAGCCGCTCGACGCGCAGGGCGCCGGTCCCGACCGGGACCTCGTCGCCCAGCTCCGGCAGTCGCTCCAGGACGTCGAGCACGTAGCCGGCGACGGTGTCCCAGTCCTCCCCGTCGGGCACGGGTACGCCGGTGCGCTCCCTGAGCTCGTCGGGTCGCCAGGAGGCGTCGAAGGACACCGAGCGGCCCCGCCGGGTCATCGCGGACCTGATGTGGTCGTGCTCGTCCTCGAGCTCCCCGACCAGCTCCTCGACCAGGTCCTCCAGGGTGACCAGGCCCGCGGTGCCGCCGTACTCGTCGGTGACCACCGCGATCTGGAGTCCCTGGGTCCGCAGCTCGGCCAGCAGTCTCGAGGCACCCATCGTCTCGGGGACCCGGGTGGGCGGGAACATCAGCTCCGTCGCGGTGACGCCGTCGCGGTCCTCGAGCGGCACCGTGAACGCCCGCTTCACGTGCACGAAGCCGACCACGTCGTCCGGGCCGTCGTCGAGCACGGGCATCCGGGACTGCCCGGTCCTCGCGGAGGTGGCGACGATCTCGGCGGCGGTGTCGGTGGCCCTCACCGAGGTCATCAGCACGCGCGGCGTCATCAGGTCGGCGGCATCGTAGGAGGAGAACCGCAGGGTGCGGTCGAGCAGCGTCGCCTCGTCGGGCTCCAGCAGCCCGGCGGTCGCGGAGCGCCGGATCAGGTAGGTCAGCTCATCGGCGCTGCGAGCCCCGCTGAGCTCCTCCTTGGGCTCCACGCCCAGGGCCCGGATCAGCCCGTTGGCGTTGTTGTTCAGCAGCAGCACGGCCGGCTTGAACACCGTGGTGAAGGCCGCCTGGAACGGTATGACGACCTTGGCGGTCGCCAGCGGCAGCGCCAGGGCGAAGTTCTTCGGGCACCAGCTCGCCGATCACCATGGAGAACAGCGTCGCCAGCAGCAGGCCCACCAGGCCGCCCACGACCGGGACGGCGCCCTCGGGCAGGCCCAGGCCGGTCAGCGGCTGCTCCAGCAGCGAGCTCACGGCGGGCTCGAAGGTGTAGCCGGTCAGCAACGTGGTCAGCGTGATGCCCAGCTGGGCGCTGGAGAGGTGGGTCGAGGTGATCCGCAGCGCCCTGATCGTCGGGCCCAGGCGGGACTCGCCCTGCTCCCTCCGGGTCTCCAGCTCGTGCCGGTCGAGGTTCACCAGGGCGAACTCCGAAGCCACGAACAGCCCGGTCCCGACCGTCAGGACCAGCCCGATGCCCACCAGCACCCAGTCGTTCACGAGGTCCACCCCCTGACCGTCCCCGGGCGCGGGACCACCGGGTCAGGGGGGCTCGGACTTCGGGGCAGGTCATCCACCCGACCAGCGTAACGACCCGTCCGATGGGCGGCGCCGAAGGCCGGTGACCGGCCACCGGGCCTCAGCCTGCGTTGGCCGACGGCTCCACCTTCAGGGGCTCTGAGGCGCTGTAGGGCTCCAGCTGGGGCGCCGCCGACATCAGCAGGCCACGTTGCCAGAGCCGGTGCACGATGACGCCGGCAAGCAGCGCGCCCAGGACGTTGAGACCAAGGTCACCGAGCGTGTCGGTGTAGGCGTGGCGCTTCTCCGAGGACTTGGCGATGAACGCGAAGTACTCCGCCAGCTCCCAGGCCACGGCCGAGGTCGCGCCGAAGGCGAGCGAGCGCTCCACGACCGCTGCCAGCGTCGAGCTGTGCCGCATCGTCAACAAGACGACCGCCGCGGTCAGCAGCCCGGTGTTGACCAGGTGCATCAGGTCGTCGAACCAGACCACCGAGTCGTAGAGGTCGAGCCTGTTGCCCAGGGTGTCGGTGAAGCACGTCGAGGTGACCATCAGGTCCGCGACCCACGGGAACGAGGCCCGCTCGCGCCAGAACACCCACCACACGACCGGGACGGTGAAGGCCAGCATCGGGTAGGCGAGCGCGCGCAGGCCGGCCGCCTTGTCCTCGACGTTGCCCAGGTCGGGGAAGAGGAGCGACAAGAACAGCAGCACGAGCAGCCCGGCCTTGGCCAGCACGTCGAGGCCGGCAACAAGCCCGGGGGTGGTGTGGCGCACGGCCTGGCTCTCGCTCATCAGGGGCAACGGTACTGCCCGCCCCGCGTGCTTCTGCTCAGCGCCCCGCAGTCTGCGCCGAGGGGTGCGGAAATGCGAGGACCCCCGGTCGATGACCGGGGGTCCTGCGCTCGTGCCGCGACTGTTACCAGGAAGCCGATCAGGCACTGGCTGAGGCCAGGGCGTGCCGGCCAGAATCCCTTGCGCCGAGGCAGTTCGCCGTGGCGGCAGCCGTCGTGCATCGTCTCGACCGGGTCGGCAGCCTGGGGAGGCTGGGGGGCTTGGGCAGGCTCGGGCGGTCTTGGGAATGCTGGGCAGGTTGTTGCCGCCCCCACCGGTGCTCGGCAGGTTGGGGCTGCCGTCGGTGGTGTTGTCGGTGGAGGGAACCGTGTCGCCGCCGTTCGACCCGGTGCTGCTGCCGTTCGACCCGCTGCCGCCGCTGCTGCCGGTGCTGCCGTTGGCCTGCTGGCGGGCCTTGACCGCCTTCGCCTTGGCCTTGCGCTCCTTGGCCTTCTGGTAGGAGCGGTCGATCGCGGAGGAGTAGCTGGGCGAGAACGAGCTGCCGCCCTGGACGCCGGAGGGGACGGCCGTGTAGTCGCCCTGGCTGTAGGCCTCCATGATCCGCAGCACCAGGTTGACGTAGTCCTGGCTGTGGTTGTAGCGGAAGACCGATGCCTCCTGGCCCTGGCGGGTGGAGAGGTTGTCCTTGCCGGAGCACAGGTAGACCGCGGTCGCGAGCGCCGCGTCGTCCATGTCCTGCGGGTTGCGCTTGCCGTCGCCGTCGGCGTCGACCTTGACGACCTGCCAGGTGGAGGGGATGAACTGCATCGGGCCCACGGCGCGGTCATAGACCGGGTCGTTGTCGAGCTGGCCACCGTCGGTGTCGTTGATCGCCTGGGTGCCGTTCTTGCCGTTCAGGGCGATGCCGTAGATGCCGGGCTTGGAGACGGCGTCCTCGGTCAGGGTGTTGCCGCCGTAGCGGCCGTGGTCGGACTCGACCCGGCCGATCGCCGCGATCAGCTCCCACGGGATGTTGCAGGAGGTGTCGGCGGCGTCGATGATCTGGGCGCCGCGCTGGTAGGCGGCGAGCGCCGGAGCGGGGATGCCGTTGCTCGAGGCGCCGGAGACGACCTGGTCGGCGGTGCCGTCCGGGACGGCGGGGGCGATCACGCCGGGCACGGGGACGCTGGCCGGGGCCTCGATCGCCTCGTTGGGGACGGTGGTGCCGTCAGGAAGGGCGGTGCCCTCGGTGTCGTTGTTCGCGGTGGCGCTGGCGCTCACCAGGCTGGCTGTCCACACCCCGGACAACAGCGCTAGGGGAACAAGGGTGATCGCCTTGCTCCGGCGTGACAACGGCCTCGTGGTCATGTGTGTGCTCTCTCCCCTGGTGATTCAAAGTGTGGCGGTTCCCCCGAACCCGAGCCGACACCTGCTTCAACGAACCTTCCCCGAGGTGGTCACGCACAAACGCGCCGTGTGACCCATGCCACAAGCCCCCCTGACCGGCCCTCCAGCACGGTGCAGCGTCCCACAGGTTATGCCCGGAAACCATCTGACTGGAAGGGTTTATCAACATTACGTCGGGCCGCCGAACGGTGGGCGCCCGGCCGGTTGGCCGAGGCTCAGGGTGGTCGGGGAGAATGCGAGTGTGGCCGAGACCGTCAGCACCCCCCACACCCGCCTCACCGACACCTCCGCCGAGTGGTTCGGGCGGGCTCACCGGGTGACCCCTGGAGGCGTGAACTCACCCGTCCGGGCGTTCAACGCGGTGGGCGGCACGCCGCGGTTCATGGCCTCGGGGACCGGAGCCTGGCTCAGGGACGTCGACGGGAACGAGTACGTCGACCTGATCTGCTCGTGGGGCCCGCTGCTCCTCGGGCACGCCCACCCCGACGTGCAGTCCGCGGTCCTCGAGGCGGTGGCCCGCGGTACGTCGTACGGCACCCCGACCCGGCCCGAGGTGGAGCTCGCCGAGGAGATCGTGGGCCGGACGTCGGTGCAGAAGGTCCGCTTCGTCTCCTCGGGCACCGAGGCCACCATGTCCGCGATCCGGCTGGCCCGTGGGTTCACCGGGCGCGAGCTGGTCGTGAAGTTCGCCGGGTGCTACCACGGGCACGTCGACTCCCTGCTCGCCGAGGCCGGCTCCGGGCTGGCCACCCACCGGGTCGCGAGCGCCGTCCCCGGCACCCCCGGTGTCCCGGCCGGCTCCACCGCCGCGACGCTCGTGCTGCCGTTCAACGACCGGGCGGCCGTCGCGGCCGCGTTCGCCGAGCGCGGGTCCGAGATCGCCTGCCTGATCACCGAGGCCTCGCCGGGCAACATGGGAGTCGTGCCGCCCGAGCCCGGCTTCAACGAGTTCCTCGCCCGCACCTGCGCGGAGCACGGTGCGTTGTTCGTCTCCGACGAGGTGATGACCGGCTTCCGGGTCTCGCGCCAGGGCCAGTGGGGCCGCGACGGAGCGGTCGAGGGCTGGCGTCCCGACCTGGTCACGTTCGGCAAGGTGATGGGCGGCGGCTTCCCCGCAGCGGCCTTCGGCGGCCGCGCCGACGTGATGGGGATGCTCTCCCCCGAGGGGCCGGTCTACCAGGCCGGCACACTCTCGGGGAACCCCGTCGCCACCACCGCCGGGCTGGCGACGCTGCGGCTCGCCACCGAGGAGGTCTACGCCCACATCGACGCGGCGGCGGCCACGCTGTCGACCGCCGTCGGCGAGGAGCTGACCCGGGCCGGCGTACCCCACGTGGTGCAGGCGGGCGGCAACATGTTCAGCGTGTTCCTCGGTGTCGAGGGCACGGTGCGCGACTTCGCCGACGCCTCCACCCAGGACACGGCGGCCTACCGGGCCTTCTTCCACTCGATGCTCGACCACGGCGTCTACCTGCCGCCGAGCGCCTACGAGGCGTGGTTCCTCTCCGCCGCCCACGACGACCGAGCGGTCCAGCACGTGCTCGACGCCCTGCCGGCCGCTGCCCGGGCCGCGGCTCGCGCTGCGGCCGGGACCTCGACCGGCTCCACCCCTGACACCGCCGACACCGACGATGGGAGCTCCCTCCAGTGAAGACCGTCGTACACCTGCTCCGGCACGGCGAGGTGCACAACCCGCAGGGCATCCTCTACGGGCGCTCCGGCGGCTACCACCTCTCCGAGCGCGGCCGGAAGATGGCCGACCGGGTCGCCGACCGCATCGGGCAGCGCGACATCACCCACATCGTCTCCTCGCCCCTCGAGCGCGCCCAGGAGACGGCGACGCCGCTGGCGGCCGTGCGCGGCCTGACGGTCGAGCTCGACGAGCGGGTGATCGAGTCGGGCAACATCTTCGAGGGACAGCCGTTCGACCTCCGCGACTCGATCCTGCGCCAGCCCCAGGTGTGGCGCAGCCTGTGGAACCCGTTCAAGCCCTCGTGGGGGGAGCCCTACAAGCAGGTGGTCGCGCGGATGTGGCCCGCAGTGATGGACGCCCGCGAGGTCGCGGCCGGGCACGAGGCCGTGATCGTCTCCCACCAGCTGCCGATCTGGATCACCCGGCTCAAGGCCGAGGGTCGCCCGTTCCTGCACGACCCCCGCAAGCGCCACTGCTCGCTGTGCAGCGTCACCTCGTTCACCTTCCAGGACGAGAAGCTCCTCAGCGTGGGCTACTCCGAGCCGGCGGGCGACCTGATCCCCATCGCCGACCGTGGTGCGCCGTTCTCCGCCGGCGGGGCCGACGACGACCACAAGCCGCCGTCCTGAGGTGGGCTCCCTCCGCCGCACGCTGCTCGCCGTACTCCTCGTGGGTGCGGTGACCTCCGGCTGCGCCGAGCGGGCGAGCTCCGGTGACAAGGGGTACGTCGACGGCGAGGGCATCATCACCCGGCTCGCGAGCGGGGACCGTCGGACGCCCACCGAGATCTCCGGCACCACCCTCGAGGGCAAGGCCCTCTCCCTCGCGGCGTACGACGGGAAGGTGGTCGTGCTCAACGTGTGGGGGTCGTGGTGCGCGCCCTGCCGCAAGGAGGCCCCCCTGCTCGCCGGGGCCGCTCGCGAGCTCGGGCCAGACGACGTGGCCTTCGTCGGGGTGAACACCAAGGACTCCAGCCCCGACCAGGGGCTCGCCTTCCAGCAGCGCTACGACGTGCCCTACCCGTCCTTCTTCGACCCGGCCGGGCGCACCCTGCTCGCCTTCCGGGGCACCCTGATCCCCAGCGCGATCCCGAGCACGGTGGTGCTGGACCGGCAGGGCAAGGTCGCGGCGAGCATCCTCGGCGAGGTGCCCAGCCAGCAGACCCTGGTCGACCTGGTGCGAGACGTGCAGCAGTGACCCCTCTCGATCTCGGCGACTGGTTCGCCCGGACGGCCTTCGAGGGCTCCCTGGTGCTCGCCGTGCCGGTGGCCCTGCTGGCCGGCCTGGTCTCGTTCTTCTCGCCCTGCGTGGTGCCGCTGCTCCCGGGCTACCTCTCCTACGCCACCGGGCTCTCCGGCGCCGACCTGGCCGACGCCAGGCGCGGCCGGATGCTCGCCGGGTCGGTGCTGTTCGTCCTCGGCTTCTCCTTCGTCTTCGTCTCGTTCGGTGCCCTGATCGGCGGGGTCGGGCAGTGGTTCTTCGAGTACGAGCGGCCGATCACGATCGTGCTGGGCAGCCTCACGATCCTGCTGGGGCTGGTCTTCCTCGACGTGGTGCCGTGGCTGCAACGCGACTGGCGGATCCACCGGGTGCCGGCCGTCGGTCTCGCCGCCGCCCCGCTGCTGGGGCTGCTGTTCGGCCTGGGCTGGGCGCCCTGCATCGGCCCGACGCTGAGCGCCGTGCTGACCCTGTCGGTCAACGAGGCCTCGGCGGGGCGGGGGGCGCTGCTGAGCTTCGTCTACTGCATCGGTCTCGGCCTGCCGTTCATCGTCGCCGCAGTGGCCTACCGCCGGATGCTCGGCACCGTCGGCTGGGTCCGGCGGCACCAGCGCTGGGTCACGGCCTTCGGCGGCCTGATGCTGATCGTGGTCGGCCTGCTGCTGGTCACCGGTTGGTGGGACGTGCTCGTCGACTGGATCCGCACCTGGTTCTTCCCCGGCTTCGAGGCGGGTGTGTAGTGGGTCAGGCAACCGGCTACGAGGCGCCACCGCTGCGGCCTCGCGAGTTCGCGCGATGGACGTGGCGCCAGCTCACCTCGATGCGGACGGCCCTGATCCTGCTGTTCCTGCTCGCCCTGGCCTCGATCCCCGGCTCGGTGGTGCCGCAGGAGGCGGTGGACTCGCTGCGCGCCTCGCAGTGGCGCGACCAGCATCCCCAGCTGACGCCGGTCTACGAGAGGCTCGGACTGTTCTCGGTCTACGACTCGGTCTGGTTCTCGGCGATCTACATCCTGCTGATGATCTCGCTCGTCGGCTGCATCGTCCCGCGGACGCGGGTCTACTGGCGCGGGATGCGCGCCATGCCGCCGAACGCTCCCCGCAACCTGGGCCGCCTGCCCCAGCACCGCAGCTTCGAGACCGACGAGGCGCCCGACGTCGCCCTCGAGCGGGCCCGTGCCCTGCTGCGCAAACGGCACTTCCGGCTGCAGGTCACGGAAGACGCGGTCTCCGCGGAGCGCGGCTATCTCCGCGAGGCGGGCAACCTGCTGTTCCACCTGTCCGTGCTGATCGTGCTGGTCGGGTTCGCGGTCGGCGGGCTCTGGGGCTTCCGGGGCGGCGTCCTCGTGGTCACCGACGACAGCTTCGCCAACACCCTGAGCCAGTACGACGACTTCCGGGCCGGCGCGCTCTTCGACCCCGCCGAGCTGACGCCCTTCGAGTTCACCGTCGACGACTTCGACGTGACCTTCATCCGGGAGGGCCGCGAGGCCGGGATGGCGCACAAGTTCGCCGCCGACCTGACCTACCGGTCCGCACCGACCGCGGCGGAGCGCCAACGCGAGATCTCGGTGAACCACCCGCTGACCGTCGACGGCACCGACGTGTTCCTGCTCAGCCACGGCTACGCGCCGCACATCACGGTCCGCAACACCGACGGGACGACGGCCTTCTCCGGGCCGGTGCCGTTCCTCCCGGAGGACGCCACCTTCCGCTCCTTCGGGGTGGTCAAGGTGACCGATCCCACGCAGCAGGACGGCAGCAGGCAGATCGGGCTCGAGGGCGAGTTCTACCCGACGTACGCCTTCATCAAGGGCAAGAACGGCGGCCCCTTCTCGGCCTTCCCCGACGCGCGCAACCCGGCGATCTCGATGCTGGCCTACGCCGGCGACCTCGGGGTCGACGACGGGGTGGCGCAGTCGGTCTACGCGCTGGACAAGAAGGGCCTCGACCCGGTGAGGAAGGCCGACGGGAAGCCGGTGCGCCTCGACCTCGGCCTGGGCCGCAGCGCCACCCTGCCCGACGGCCTGGGCACCGTCACCTTCGACGGGGTCAGCCGCTACGTGAAGCTGCAGGTGAGCCAGACCCCGGGCCAGAAGATCGCCCTCTCCGGGGTGGTGCTCGCGCTGACCGGCCTGCTCGCCTCGCTGTTCATCCGGCCCCGCCGGATCTGGGTCCGGACGCGTCATGAGGGTGGGCGTACCCTCGTCGAAGTCGCCGGGCTCGACCGCAGCTCAGGTGGGGACCTGTCCGAGGAGATCGACGCCCTCACCGACTCGCTCCGTCCGGCCGAGGACTCCACCACACCAGCAGGAGTGTCGTCGTGAACCACGGCCAGTTCGAGATGATCAGCAACCAGGCTGTCGCGGCCTGCGCGGTCGTCTACTTCCTGGCCGTGCTCGCGCACTTCGCGCAGTGGGCGGCCGGGCGCCAGGTGCCGGAGAGGGTCGAGCAGACCGTCGGCGCCGCCGGTGCGTCGTACGACCCGAGGGGGCCGGGCCACCTCGCTGACGACGCGCCTGACGCGGGTCCGGGCGAGGTCGGCGAGACGGACCGGATGGAGCTGTTCGGCAGGATCGGCGTCGCGCTCACCGTGGTCGCCGCGTTCGTGCAGCTCATCGCGCTCGTCACGCGCGGGCTGGCCTCCGACCCGGTGCGGGTGCCCTGGGGAAACATGTACGAGTTCGTGCTCGCCGGCACCTTCGTGGTCACCGTCGGCTACCTGCTGCTCTACCGCCGCTACTCGCTGTCGTGGCTCTCCCCGGTGGTGACCAGCTTCGTCCTGGTCACGCTGATGGTCGACGTCCTGGTCCTCTACACCCCGGTCGTGCCGCTGCGCGACGCACTGCAGTCGCCCTGGCTGGTGATCCATGTCGTCGCCGCGATCATCGCGACCGGCGCCTTCACCCTGGGCGGCATGTGCTCGGTGCTGTTCCTGGTCAAGGAGCGCTGGCAGCGCAAGCAGGACGCCACCCCCGAGGCCACCCGCTCACCCGGCTACCTCGACCGCGTCCCCGACCTCGCCGTGCTCGACCGGATCGCCTACCGCACGCACGCGTTCGCGTTCCCGATCTGGACCTTCGCCGCGCTGATCGCCGGCCCCATCTGGGCGCACTACGCCTGGGGCCGCTACTGGGGCTGGGACCCCAAGGAGGTCTGGGCGTTCATCACCTGGGTGGTGTACGCCGCCTACCTGCACGCGCGCGCCACCTCCGGCTGGAAGGGCCGTTCCGCAGCGGTCGTCGCCCTGGTCGGCCTCGCGACGCTGTGGTTCAACTTCGTCGGGATCAACTTCTTCTTCGGCAGCGGGAGCCAGCACTCCTACGCCGCGCCGGAGCCGGCCGCGGTGGTCCGGCTGCTGGAGTGAGGGACTGTCCTTCTGGCTGACCCGAGTCCCCTAGGACTCGTCGTCCTTCTTCTGCTTGTCCTTGGCGTGCCGCTTGCGGCGGTCGAGCTCGCGCAGGAAGTCCTCGTCGTCGTCCGGCCCGACCGGGCCACGGGGCGGGGGAGGAGGACGGACCGAGGTGCCACCGCCGCCACCCTTGCTGCGGCGGTCCATCAGCCAGAACGCCGCGTAGACGACCGCCGCGAACAGGGCGAGGAAGACCACGAAGCGGAGCATGCCACCAGAGTAGTTGGTGGGCGGTTGTGCGGGTCCGGCCCGACAGAGGCGACCGTGCGCACCCCCGTGGCCAGCACGCTTGTAACCTTGCGGGGTGAAGGCGTTCGTGAACTACACCGTGCTGCGGCTGCTGCTGTTCGTCGGTTGCTATGCCCTGCTCGGCGGCCTCTGGGCCCTGTTCTTCGACACCAAGGGCCTGCTGCTGGTGCCCTTCCTCGCCGCGGTGATCGTCTCCTCCCTGCTCTCGCTGAGGCTGCTCGCCCCGCAGCGGGAGCGCTTCGCGACGGTCGTGGAGGCGCGCGCGCAGCGGGCCTCGCTGCGTTTCGAGGAGCGCAAGGCGCGCGAGGACAGCGACTGAGACCTACGGGCGCGGTTTGCGCTTGAGCTGGCGGTTGATCCGCGTCTCGGACTGGCCGAGCACCCTCGCGAGCAGCTTCACGCGGTTGGTGTAGGCGAGGGCGCAGACGGCCACGATGCCGAGCAGGATCAAGAACCACATGCCCCCAGTGTGACACCGGCACCCAGCGCTCAGGTCCCCAGCGCCCAGGCCCCCAGCGCTCAGGCCCCCAGCGCTCAGGCCCCCGTGCTCAGGTCCTCAGCGCGGTGACGCCCAGGTCCACCCCGATGCCCGCGAGGATCCCGGCGGCGTACAACAGCTCGGCGACGCCGGTGAGCTGCAGCACCGGGATCAACCGCGGTCCGGTGGCCCTGTCACCCAGCACCGCCGTCAGCGCGCGGACCGACGCGGGCCCCGCTGCCAGGGCGAGGAGCACCCACCAGGTGGTCGTCAGGGCGACACCGACGAGCGCGACCACGGCCGCATCGATGAGCAGGCCGTAGAGGTGCCGGGTGCGCTCGTCGCCGAGCGCCACCGCGAGCGTGCGCTTGCCCGACGCCTTGTCGGTGGTGATGTCCCGCAGGTTGTTGGCGACCAGGATCGCGCACGCGTAGGCGCCGACCCCGATCCCGGCGTACAGCGCGGGGAGCTCGAAGCTCTCGGTCTGGACGTACGTCGTACCGATCACCGCGACCAGCCCGAAGAAGACGAAGACCATCACCTCGCCGAGGCCCAGGTAGCCGTAGGGACGCCGGCCGCCGGTGTAGAACCAGGCGGCCAGGATGCACAGCAGCCCGACCCCGACCAGCCACCAGGTGGTGGTCGCGGCGAGCACGAGACCGACCAGGGCGGCGGCCCCGAGCGAGGCGAGTGCGGCGCTCCGCACGGCCCCGGCGCTGGCGACCCCGCTGCCCACGAGGCGGAGCGGACCCACCCGGGCGTCGTCGGTGCCGCGGATCCCGTCGGAGTAGTCGTTGGCGTAGTTGACCCCGATCTGCAGCAGCAGCGACACGGCCAGTGCGAGCAGCGCCTTCCACCAGACCGCCGCGTCCGCCCAGAGCGCGATCGCCGTCCCGGCGAGGACCGGCGCGACAGCGGCAGGCAGCGTGCGCGGGCGCGCGCCGGCGATCCACTGGTTGATCGTCGGGGCGGGGGTGGCCATGGGGCGGATTCTCGCAGGGCTAGTTTGGCGGGCGTGAGCAGCCTGCGTCCGGTGAGTGGCACGGCCGAGGAGATCCTCGGCCTGCTGCGCGAGTGGGACGCCGCCCGGGATCCCGCGCCGCTGGTGGTCGCCACCTCCGGCTCCACGGGTGCGCCGAAGCGGGTGCTGCTCTCCCGCGACGCCATGCGGGCCTCGGCGCGCGCCACCGAGGAACGGCTCGGCGGGCCGGGTCAGTGGGTGCTGAACCTGCCGCCGTCCTACGTCGCCGGGATCCAGGTGCTCTACCGCTCGGTGCTGGCCGGGACCGAGCCGGTGGTCACGACCGACGTCGTGTCCGCCCGCGCAGCGCTGGGCGGGAGGTCCTACGTGAGCCTGGTGCCGACCCAGCTGGTCAGGGTCATGGACTCCCCGGCCGACAGCGGACAGGTCGAGGCCCTGGCCGAGTTCGACTGCGTGCTCGTCGGTGGGGGACCGCTCGCCGCCGGCGTGCGCCGCGACGCGGAGAGCAACGGCATCCGGGTCGTGCAGACCTACGGCATGAGCGAGACCTGCGGTGGCTGTGTCTACGACGGGGTCCCGCTCGACGGCGTCGAGGTCAGCCTCGACGCGGACGGCGAGGTGATGCTGCGTGGCCCGGTGCTCTTCGACGGCTACGAGGGCGAGCCCGACCGGACGGCGGCAGCCCTGCGCGACGGCTGGTTCCGCACCGACGACCTCGGCCGGTTCGAGGCGGACGGGAGGCTGCAGGTGCTGGGACGCCTCGACGACGTGGTGATCAGCGGTGGCGTGAAGATCCCGGCGCCGGCGGTCGCGGCGATGATCCTCGCCGATGCGGACGTCCGGGCGGTCGAGGTCCTGGGCGCTCCGGACCGCGAGTGGGGGGAGCGGGTGGTGGCCGTGGTGGCTGCGGTTGCCTCCGCCGACGCCCTCTCGCTGGAGCACGTCCGCAGCCTCGTCGAGCCGCGCGAGTGGGCGCCGCGCCGCCTGGTGCTCGTCGACCGGATCCCGCTGCTGCCCAACGGCAAGCCCGACCGGCTCGCCCTGCGCCGGATGGTGCTCGATGGCTGAGCCGCACGTCTTCTCGATCCCGCTGCGCACCAGGTTCCGCGGGATCGTCGAGCGCGAGGGCCTGCTGCTCGAAGGGGTCGCCGGCTGGGGGGAGTTCAGCCCGTTCCTGGAGTACGACGCGCCGACGTCGGCTCCGTGGCTGGCCTGTGCCCGGGAGGCCGCCGACCTCGGCTGGCCGGTGCCCCTGCGCAGCCGGATCCCGGTGAACGTGACGGTGCCGGCGTGCTCCCCGGAGCAGGCGCGGCAGATCGTGCTCGCCTCCTCGGGCTGCCGGACCGCCAAGGTCAAGGTCGCCGAGCCCGGTCAGGATCCCGGCGAGGACGAGGCGCGGCTGGAGGCGGTCCGCGACGCCCTCGGCCCGGCGGGCCTGGTCCGGATCGACGCCAACGGCGCCTGGTCGGTCGAGGAGGCGGTGGCCCGGATCCCGGTGCTGGACCGCTCGGCAGGCGGGCTGGAGTACGTCGAGCAGCCGGTCGCCTCGGTCGAGGACCTGGCCGTCGTACGCCGGCGGGTGGCGGTGCCGATCGCGGCCGACGAGTCGATCCGCCGTGCCGCCGACCCCTACCGGGTGCGTGACCTCGAGGCGGCCGACATCGCCGTGCTCAAGGTGCAGCCGCTGGGCGGGGTCCGTGCCTGCCTGCGGATCGCGGAGGACATCGGGCTGCCCGTCGTGGTCTCGAGCGCCGTGGAGTCGAGCATCGGCATCGCCGCCGGGGTCGCCCTGGCCGCAGCCCTGCCCGAGCTGCCGCACGCCTGCGGGCTCGCCACGGTGCAGCTGCTCACCGACGACGTGGTCGCCGAGCCGCTGCTGCCCGTCGACGGCTTCCTGCCCGTCGACCGGCCGGCGGTGGACGAGGCCGCGATGGCGAGGGTCGCGGCCGCTCCCGACCGGGTGGAGCACTGGCGCCGCCGAATGGCCGAGGTCGAGGCCGTGCGGCAGGATCGTCGTCCGTGACCCCTTCCTCCCACCAGGGCTCCGTCTCGCCGTCGACGTCGCTGGCCCGCTGGCTGGTCGACGAGCTGGTCGCGCGCGGGGTGACGGACGCGGTGCTCTGCCCGGGCTCGCGCAACGCGCCGCTCTCCTTCGCGCTGCTCGCCGAGGAGCGGATCACCCTGCACACCCGGATCGACGAGCGCACGGCTGCCTTCGTGGCGCTCGGCCTGGCCAAGGGCTCGCGACGTCCGGCGGCCGTCGTCACGACGTCCGGCACCGCGGCGGCCAACCTGCACCCCGCCGTCCTCGAGGCCGCCCATGCCGGCGTACCCCTGGTCGCGATCACGGCCGACCGCCCCGCCCGCCAGCGCGGGACCGGCGCCAACCAGACGACCGACCAGGTCCGGCTGTTCGGTGACGCTGCCAGCTTCGTCGACCTGACCGCCCCGTCCGCCGACGGCCTCGACGCCGCCTGGTTCCCCGACGGCCCGGTCCACCTCAACTGCCAGTTCGACGACCCGCTGCTTCCTGAGGGGGAGGGGGGTGGGTCCGGGCGGCCGGACCCCACAAATGTTGGGTCTGGACGTCCGCCGGACCGGTTCGAACGTCCCAATCCAACATTTGTGGGGTCCGGCGACCCGCCCGCCCACCACCTCCCCCCCGGCCCGCGCACGGTGGTCATCGCCGGCGACGACGCCGGGCCGCCGGCGCGCACGCTGGCGGAGTACGCCGGCTGGCCGCTGCTCGCGGAGCCCAGCAGCGGCTCGCGGACCGGCGTGAACCCGATCCGCACCTACCGGCTGCTCCTCGGCACCGAGCTGGGCGCCCGGGTCGAGCGGGCCGTCGTGTTCGGCCACCCGACGCTGTCCCGACCGGTGGCCCGGCTCCTGTCGCGCGCCGACGTCGAGGTGGTCTCGGTGCGCTGCCGGGGGCGCTGGCCGGATCGTCCCCACCCGGTCTCCGCGGAGCACGACCGGGTCGGTGCCGACCCGGCGGATGAGGATGACGGCTGGCTGGCGGAGTGGCAGCAGGCAGATCGCGCGCTGGGTGCCCGGGTCGACTCGTTCGTGGCCGCGCAACCCGGCCTCACGCCGTACGACGTCGCGGCGGAGGTCAACGCCGCCAACCCTCCCGGCGGCCTCCTCTACGTGGGGGCCAGCAACCCGATCCGCGACCTGGACCTGATGGCCACCGCGCACCCCGTCGGGCAGCGGCGGATGGTGCTGGCCAACCGTGGCCTCGCCGGGATCGACGGCACGCTCTCCAGCGCCATCGGCGCCGCGCTCGGACGGCCGCGCAGCACCCGGGCGATCGTCTACGTCGGCGACGTGACGTTCCTGCACGACGCCAACGCCCTGGTGCTGGGACCGGACGAGCCACGTCCCGACCTGACGATCGTGGTGGCCAACGACGACGGCGGCTCCATCTTCGCGACCCTGGAGCAGGGCGGTCCCGTCTACGCGGACGCCTACGAGAAGCTCTTCGGCACCCCTCACGGGGTGGATCTGGGCAGCCTCTGCGCCGCCACGCGTACGCCGCACTGGCGGGTCTCGGACCGGGCCGAGCTGCGCCATGCGCTGGCCAGCCCCAACGGCGGGATCGAGGTCGTCGAGGCCGTGATCCGACGCGACGACCGGCGTGACCTGGACGCCGGGATCCGCGCGTTGGCGCAGTGAGTGCCGGGGCCGAGGGCTGACCGTTCCCGAGGGTGAGCAGCACTGGTCTAGTCAAAACGGATAAATCATCGAAAAACCCTGCAAAGACCCCCGATCAACCGCGAGCATGGTCCCTGTCGGCTCTGGAGGGAGTCGGCCTGTCTGCACAGAGCGGTGAGGGGGCGTTGGTGACGCGGTTCACGGTCATCCGTCGATCCCTGGCCGCCCGGACCGGGCGAGACCGCGACCAGCGAGGCGCGGTCGTCGTCGAGTTCGCGCTGGTCGTGCCGATCCTGCTGCTGCTGGTCTTCGGCATCTTCGAGTTCGGCTACATGCTCAACCGCGACATGATCATCGGCAACGCCTCACGCGACGGCGCCCGGCTGGCCAGCCTCAACGCGGGCGGCGCGGAGATCCGGACCGCGATCACCGACGAGCTGAAGGCGTCCGGCATCATCACCACCACCGCGGACGTCACGATCGACTGCGTGCTCCCGGACGGCACCCCCTGCAACGCCTCGACCGACGCGGTGTACACCTCCAAGGCGGAGTCGGGGTCGACCGCCATCATCAAGGTCAGCTACACCTACAAATGGATCACGCCGCTGGCCAGCTCGTTGTTCGGCGACGACACGATCCTGACGCAGACCACCCAGATGAGGGTGGAGTGACATGAACGGACTGTTCGCGCGGCGCAGCCGCGACGAATCGGGCGCAGTGGCGATCCTGGTGGCCCTGCTGACGCTGGTCATCCTCATGTTCGCGGCGTACGCCATCGACATCGGCCTGCAGGTCAACCGCAAGCACCAGCTCAACGACACCCTCGACGCCGCAGCCCAGGCCGGGGCCTACCGGCTGCCCGGCGACTCGGTGAAGGCACGCAGTGACGCCCTGGCGTTCGCAGCCGCCCACGACCCGACCGAGACCGGCGCCCTCGCGCCCAACATCGACTTCTGGTGCATCCTCGCCTCGAGGCCCGAGAACGGGGCCTACGTCGTCGACACCTCGCAGATCCCCTCGACGTGCAACCCGGGCGTCGGCCCCTACACCGTCGGCGCCAACTACCGGTTCACCGGCCAGATGATCCGTTGCAGCGCGGTCCTGTGCGCCATCCCGTGCGTGGAGCCGCTCGTCAACACCGGCGTACCGCCGATCGCGTGCAACACGATCCGGGTCTTCCAGGGTCGCGACGTCCCGTTCGCCTTCGCCCCGGCCGGCGGCATCCTCAAGGGTGGCACCGGCAACCTGATCTCGGTGGCGTGCAAGGGATCGTGCGGCACCGTCGCACCCAACCCGATGGACGTGGCCATCGTCGCCGACCGCACGCTCAGCATGAGGTCGAGCGACGTCTCCGCGATGATCACGGGCATCAAGGGCATGCTCCAGCAGATGACCCCGTCGCAGCAGTACGTCACGATCGGCAGCATCGGGCGCAGCCACTCCACCACCACGAGCCAGGGGGCCTCCCGCGACTGCAACAGCAGCGAGCGCGGCCTCACCTACGGCAGCACGGACGGCGACGAGGGTCGGTGGATGCCGATCCCCTTCTACAACGACTATGTCGATGCCGGCGGAAGGCTCACCAGCAGCACGCTGGTCAAGGGCGTGAGCTGCCTCCAGAACCAGTCGATCGGCGCACAGGGCACCGCCCTCGCGGCGCCGATGAAGGCAGCCGCTCGCTATCTCCTGGGTCTGGACTCCAACAACCTCTCCAGCCTCCCGGCGCGCGAGCTCCCCCCGACGAAGATGCTCATCTTCGAGACCGACGGGCAGCCCAACGAGTCACAGGCGACAGGCGGCACGCCCTCCCTCGGCGACCCCACCGACCTGTTCTCCAACGTCCGCGACAAGTCCGGGCCGCTGGAGACCGACGAGGGCGACACCGTGAGCGTGTCGAACAACGGGCGCACCACCACGATCACCCACAACAAGCGCGAGACGTTCACCTACACCGGCGGCATCGAGGCGTGCAACAACCTGCTCAAGGTCGCGCAGAAGACCAAGGAAGCCAACATCCTCGTGGTCACCATCGCCTACAACATGACCGGGAAGACCTGCATGGACTACCCCGGCAGCCCCGAGACGCCGCCCGGACCCCAGACGTTCCCCGGGCCGGAGTTCGACACCTCGGTGCCCTGCGGCAACAACGGCAACCAGACGTGCACCACGAAGTACCAGACGACGACGAGGACGACCTACGTGAAGCCCGTCGGGGCTCCGGTCCTCGGCGTGCTCGCGGCCGCGGCCAGCCCGGTCGAAGGAGTGCCCAGCACGGCGAACAACACCTGTTCGACCAACGCGGAGCGGCTCGCGGAGAACGCGGACGGTGACTACTTCTTCTGTGCCGCCACCGGAACCGACATGGCGCCCATCTTCAGGACCGCCCTGTCCCAGGCGTCCAAGGGCGTCAAGCTCCTGCGGATGCCCTGAGGCGCGACCCGGGACCGGCTTGACCTGCCGGTCGCAACGGTTCCGACCCACGGTCGGGGAACAGCCACGAGCGTGTCCGCGATGATGTGCGCATGCACGTAGTCCTCATGCTGGTCGGGATCGTCACGGTGGTCATCGCGGTCGCCGCCCTGTGCTCGAGGTTCGACCTGCCCTCGCCCCTGGTGCTGATCATGGTCGGCGTCGTCGGCTCCTACCTGCCGTTCCTCCCCGAGGTGCACCTCGAGCCCGAGGTCGTCCTCTTCGGCCTGCTGCCCCCGCTGCTGTACGCCGCGGCCCTGCAGACCAGCCTGGTGGACTTCAACGCCAACCGCCGGTCGATCCTGCTGCTGTCGGTCGGGCTGGTGGCCTTCACTGCTGCCGGGGTCGCCGTCCTGGTGCACCTGCTGCTCCCCGACCTCGGCTGGGCGCCCTGCTTCGCGATCGGTGCCGTCGTGGCCCCGCCCGATGCGGTCGCCGCGACGGCCATCGGGCGCCGGATCGGGCTGCCACGCCGCATCGTCACGATCCTCGAGGGTGAGTCCCTGCTCAACGACGCCACCGCGCTGGTGGCCCTCCGCACGGCGGTCGGCGCGGCCGTCGTCTGGCACGTGGTGGTCAGCGACTTCCTGCTCGCAGCCGGCGGCGGGCTGGCCGTGGGGCTGGCCTTCTTCGCGGTCGTCGGGCTGGTCCGCAAGCACCTCACCGACCCCGTCATCGACAGCGGCCTGAGCTTCCTGACCCCCTTCGCGGCGTACGTCGCGGCCGAGGAGCTGCACGTGTCCGGGGTGCTCAGCGTCGTGGTCGCCGGGCTCCTGCTCGGCCACCGGGCACCGGTCCTGCAGACCGCCCAGTCGCGGATCGCGGAGCGGATGAACTGGCGCAGCATCGGGTTCCTGCTCGAGAGCAGCGTGTTCCTGCTGATCGGCCTGCAGGCGCGGGCGATCATCACCGACGCCCTCGGCGGCGACCTGACCGTCGGCCGGGTGCTCCTGCTGTGTGGCTCGACGCTGGCCGCGGTGATCGTGCTGCGCCTCGTGTGGGTGTTCCTCGCCCGCTACCTGCTCGTGCGGCCGGGTCCGGACGGGGTCACCGGCACCGTGCCCCCGTGGACCTACACCTTCCTGCTCGGCTGGGCCGGGATGCGTGGCGTGGTCACCCTCGCGGCCGCGTTCGTGATCCCGACGGACACCCCGCACCGCGACGTACTCCTGCTGATCGCGTTCACCGTCACCGCCGGCACGCTGTTCATCCAGGGGCTGTCCCTGCCCTGGTTCGCCCGACGCCTCGACGTGCCCTCCCCCGACCCCGGCGCCGACGCGCTCGCCCGCGCGAACCTGCTCCACCAGGCCACGCAGGCCGGCCTCGCGGAGCTCGACCGGCTGGCGGAGGACGACCCGCACGACGTGAGCGAGACCATCCGTGACCGCGTACGCCGCCGCGACTTCGCGGCCTGGGAGCGCATCGGAGCCGGTGCCGGGGAGACTCCCAGCGAGACCTACGGACGTCGCCGCAAGGTGATGATCGACGCCGAGCGGCAACGCGTGCTGGAGATCCGAAGCTCGGGCAAGGTCGCCCACGAGGTGGTCGACGACGTGCTCGCCATGCTCGACGTCGAGGAGTCGATGCTCGACTACAGCGAGGGCCAGCGCGAGCCGGTGCGCTCGCACGGGCCGTGGGTGCACCTCGAGGGTGACTGCGACCACCTGCGCGAGGTCACGCCGCCGGTCCAGGCGGACACCCCCGGGGAGTGTGGTGACTGCGTCCGGGAAGGCACGGCGTGGGTCCACCTGCGGATGTGCGTCGCCTGCGGTCACATCGCCTGCTGCGACTCCTCGCCCCAGCGGCACGCGAGTGCGCACTACGAGCAGGTGGCCCATCCCGTGATGCGCTCGGCCGAGCCCGGCGAGGACTGGCGCTGGTGCTTCGTGGACGAGCTCACCGGCTGAGCACCCAGCTGCCTCGGAAGCGCTGTCAGGCGAACTCGTAGTCGGTGAGCGGGAACCGGTCGGCGGCCCTTCGGGCGGCACCCGAGGAGGTCGGCCGCAGGATGACCGCGTCGCCCTCGTGGGTGAAGTAGTAGCTGCGCGAGGTCGAGCAGGCGCCGAGGTTGAACACCGTGTCGTCCATCCGCTCGAGCATCTGCTGGAGGAACTCCGCACTCGCACGCTCACTGACCTCGAAGGTCTCGGCGCCGCGGTCCTCGAGCTCGCCGAAGAGCCGCTCGAGATGGCGCATCTGCACCTCGATGGTCATGAAGTAGCTGAGCCCCGAGTAGCTGTAGGGAGAGTTGAGGGTGACGAAGTTCGGGAACTTCGGGACCGTCACACCCTCGTAGGCGGAGAAGCCCTGCTCGCGCCACCACTTGCCGAGGTTGCGACCCTCGCGGCCGATCACCTCGATGGCTGGGAAGTTGGCGTCCCAGAGGTCGAAGCCGGTGGCGAGCACCAGGGTGTCGACCGGTGTCTGGTGACCGTCGGCGGTGACGATGCCGGTCTCGGTGATCCGCTCGATCGGTGTCGTCTCGAGGGTGACGTGGTCGCGGGTGAAGGTCGGGTAGTAGTCGTTGGAGAAGGTGGGTCGCTTGCAGCCGAAGCTGTAGTCGGGGGTGAGCCTGCGGCGCAGCTCGGGGTCGGCCACCTGCTTGCGCAGGTGTCGCTGGGAGAGCCGGGCGGCGGCCCTGTTGAACACCCGCGCCTGGCGGTAGTGCAGCACGGCGGTGACCATCATCGCCTCGAGCCAGGCGCTGTTCACCGCGCGTGCGGCCCGCTGCGTCCACGGCTGCCGGGCGAACAGCCGCTGCAGCGCCTTCGGGATCCGGAAGTCGCTCTTCGGGGTGACCCAGATCGGGGTGCGCTGGAAGACGGTCAGTTCCCCGGCGGCGTCCGCGATCTCGGGGATCAGCTGCACGGCGGTCGCGCCGGTGCCGATCACCGCGACCCGCCTGCCGCTCAGGTCGGCGGTGTCGTCCCACTGCGCAGTGTGGATGACCTCGCCGGCGAAGTCGTGCACGCCCTCGATGTCGGGGAGCCGGGGCTGGGAGAGGAAGCCGGTCGCGGTGAGCAGGAACCGCGTGGTCAGGGACCGCGGCCCGGCTCCGTCGCCGGCGAGGGTCGAGACGACCCAGTGCTGCGCGTCCTCGTCCCAGCGGGCGCCCTCGACCGAGACACCGAAGCGCATGTGCCGCCGCAGGTCGTAGGTGTCCGCAACATGCTCGGCGTAGCGCTTGAGCTCGGGCCCGCGTGCGAACCAGTGCTCCCAGTAGGGATTCGGCGCGAAGGAGTAGGAGTAGGTCACGCTGGCGATGTCGACCGCGAGGCCGGGGTAGTGGTTCACGTGCCAGGTCCCGCCGAGGTCGTCCTCGCGGTCGAGGATCAGCAGGTCCTCGTTGCCGGAGCCGTAGCCGCGCGCCTTGAGCGCGATCGCGGCACCCATGCCGCCGAACCCCGCGCCGATGATCGTCACCTCGTGGTCGGTCATCACCGTGTCCTGTCTCTTGAACGCTGTTCAATAAAGGGCATCCTACGCTGGCTCCATGCGGATCACGAAGTTCGGTCATGCGTGCGTGCGGCTGGAGACCGGAGACCACACGATCGTGCTGGACCCTGGTGGGTTCACCGAGCCAGAGGCGGTCGACGGCGCCACGGCGGTGCTGATCACGCACGAGCACGCCGACCACTACTCGGCCGACCATCTGCGGCGTACCGACGCCCCGATCCACACGATCGGCGCCGTCGCAGCCAGGATCCGCGAGGACGCGCCCGACGTCGCGGAGCGGGTCACGGTGGTCGAGCCCGGGCAGAGGTTCGACCCCGGAGTGCCCACCGAGGTGGTGGGGGACAAGCACGCGGTGATCCACCCGGAGATGCACCACTTCGACAACAGCGGCTACCTGCTCGACGTGGAGGGACTGCGGATCTTCCACCCCGGTGACTCCCTGACCGTGCCGGACCAGGACGTCGACCTGCTCCTGCTCCCGGTCAGCGCTCCCTGGCTCAAGGTCAGCGAGTGCATCGACTTCGCCCGCGACGTCGGTGCCCCGCGGTCGCTGGCGATCCACGACAAGGTCTACAGCGAGGCCGGGCTCGAGCTGGTCGACGTACACCTCGACGCGGATGCTCGGCGAGCGGGCCCTGACCTACGTCCGGCTGGCGGCGGGCCAGGAGCTGTAGCGGCCGGACCCCACAAATGTTGGGTGGTGACGTCGAGGCGGCCGGTTCCGTCGTTCGGACCCCACAAATGTTGGGTGGTGACGTCGAGGCGGCCGATTCCGTCGTTCGGACCCCACAAATGTTGGGTGGTGACGTCGAGGCGGCCGATTCCGTCGTTCGGACCCCACAAATGTTGGGTGGTGACGTCGAGGCGGCCCCTTCCGTCGTTCCGACCCAACATTTGTGGGGTTCGGCCCCCCGATAAACCCGTGGCCCGAACCACCCCCCGGCCGGGAGAATGCCCGGGTGGGAGGACAGATGATCGAGCCGCCGGTGGCGGTCGAGGAGGAGCTGCCCGGCGTCCGGCAGCTGCCGCGGCTGCTGGCCCCCTTCGCCATCCCGGCCTACCGCCGGATGGCGCTCGCCCTCACCTGCGGTGCCTTCGCGTACGGCGTGTGGACCGTCGTCCTGGTCTGGGAGGTGATCCGGCTCGGCGGTGGCCCCGCCCAGCTGTCCGTCGTCTCGACGGCCGGCGCCGTCGGGGTGCTGCTGCCGGCGCTGCTGGCGGGCGTGGTCGCCGACCGGGTCCCGCAGAAGCTGATCGTGATGACGGTCGCGACGGCGGAGGCGGCCAGCTACGCGTTGATCACCGTGCTCTCCCTGACCGAGCTCTCCCGGCTCTGGCACCTGGCCGTGGTCTCGTTCTGCATCGGGATGGGGATGGCGTTCTACTACGCCGCCTACTCCGCCTGGCTGCCGGCGATCGTGCCGGCCTCGGACCTGCTCGCGGTCAACGGCTTCGAGGGGATGGTGCGGCCGCTCGTCGCCCAGGCGATCGGTCCCGGGGTGGCCGGCGTCGTCATCGGGGTGGCCGCGCCCGGATGGGCCTGCCTGGTCGCGGCCGTGGTGGCCGGCGTGGGGGTGGTCGTGCAGATCTTCATCCCGCGCACCCCGGTGCGCCGTGACCTGTCGCAGGTCGACACCCACCCGGTGCGTGGCGCGCTGCGCGACATCCGCGAGGGCGTCTCCTACATGCTCAGGACCCCGTGGCTGCTGGCCACGCTGCTGTTCGCGTCCCTGATGGTGCTCGCGACCATGGGCCCGTTCGAGGTGCTCGTCCCGTTCGTGATCAAGGACCGTCTCGGCGGCGATGCCGGGGACCACGCGATGGTGCTCGCGTCCTTCGGCATCGGTGGTGGCGTGGGGTCGTTGACGATGGCGTCGTTCAGGATGCCTCGTCGCTACCTGACCTGGATGAACCTCGTGTGGGGCGTGGCCTGCCTGCCGATGGCGGTGATGGGCTTCACCGACCAGATGTGGGTGATGGTCGTCTGCGGGTTCCTGCTCGGCGTGCTGTTCTCGGCGCCGATGGTCATCTGGGGCACGCTGCTGCAGCGCCGGGTGCCGCCGGAGCTCCTCGGACGGGTGGCCTCCCTCGACTTCTTCGTCTCGATCAGCCTGATGCCGGTCTCGATGGCGCTGGCCGGTCCCGTCTCCGAGGCCATCGGCATCGGCAACACGTTCCTGATCGCCGGCGTGACCCCGATCGTCTTCGCCGCGGTCGCGATCGTGTGGGCGAAGCTGCCCGAGGACGAGCTCGCCCACCCGCTCGACTGACCGGTGACGCAGTGGCCGAACGTGCGGCCCGGGTGCGACTTTCCAGGTTCGGCGAGCGTCCCGGCACGTCCCGGGGCAGGATGAACCAGTGATCGACTGGCTGCAGGGACGCTCCGTGATCCAGCTGCTCCTGCTGGCGTTCGGTGCCTTCCTGGTGCTCTCCGTGCTCGCGGCGCTGCTCACCCGCCTGCTCGTACGCCGCGGGATGCGCGCGCCGTTCGTCATCCACCGCATCAACCGCCTCACCCAGTGGCTCGTCGACCTGATCAAGCGGCCGATCACGGTCGCGGTGCTCGACGAGGTGGCCGACGTGATCCAGACCGGTCACTACACCAGGAACATCTCCTCCGCGCTCCTCGAGAACCGCGACGAGCTGGTCGCCCTGGTCGCGGAGAAGGTGCGGCAGGACCCGGCATCACGTGTCGTCGGTCGGCTGCCGGGCTACGACACCGTGGTCGCCCAGGTCAGCGAGACGACACTGCGGGTGCTGATCGAGATGCTCGGCGACCCCCGGATGGACGAGCTCGTCTCCGACCTCCTGCGCAACAACCTGGAGCAGATCAAGCGCGCCGTCAGGGAGCGCGAGAACGAGGAGGTCGACGACCATCCTCCGCCCGGCCACCCCTCATCCCGGCCGCCCTGCTCCCGGCCGCCCTCCACCCGACGGCTCTGGGCCCGACGGCTCTTCCCCCGACGCCTCTCGGCCCGACCGCTCGCCCATGCTGGGGCCACGACGCCAGGCCGGACCGCGACCTAGTCGGTGAGCGCGTCCCGGACCGGAAGGAACTTCGCCTGCGCCTCGGCGAGCTCGGCCTCCGGGTCGGAGTCGGCGACGATGCCGCAGCCGGCGAACAGCCGCACCTGGCGCTCGTCGATCTCGCCCGACCGGAGGGCGATCCCGAACTCCCCGTCGCCGTCGGCGTCCATCCAGCCCACCGGACCGGCGTAGCGGCCACGGTCCATGCCCTCGATCTCGGCGATCATCTCCACCGCCACCTTGGTGGGTGTCCCGCCCACGGCCGCCGACGGGTGCAGGGCCGCAGCAAGCTCGAGCACGCTCGCCCCGTCGGAGTCGTGGACGACGCCGGCGACGTCGGTGGCCAGGTGCATCACGTTGGGCAGGTGCAGCACGAAGGGGACCTCGGGCACGTTCATCGAGGAGCAGTACGGCGCCAGCGAGTCGGCGACCGAGCGCACGGCGTACTCGTGCTCCTCGAGGTCCTTGGAGGAACGGGCCAGCTGTCCAGCCAGGGCCAGGTCGTGCTCGTCGTCGCCCGTGCGCCGGATGGTGCCGGCCAGCACGCGGGACGTGACCAGGCCGCGCTCTCGGCGTACGAGCATCTCGGGCGTCGCGCCGAAGAGCCCGTCGACGTGGAAGGTCCAGCACATCCCGTAGTCGGCGGCGAGCTTGCGCAGCGGCCAGCGCACGTCGATCGCTGCGTCCGCGGTGGCGACCAGGTCGCGCGCCAGCACGACCTTCTCCAGCTCGCCGGCCCCGATCCGCTCCACGGCCTCCGCCACCACCGACTCCCACGCCGCACCGCTCATCGCGCCGTCGGCGAAGGTGACGTTGCGCGGGGCCGGGACGTCGTCCTGCCGGATCAGGCCCGGCAACGCGGTGAGCTCGTCGTCCCCCACGACGGTGACCCACGAGCGGTCCCCCCGGGTCCCCACGACCACGCGCGGGACCACGAGCACGCTGTCCCCGGGGTCGTCGGCGAACCCGAAGCTGCCGACGCAGATCAGGCCGGTGCCTGGCACGGCGACCTCGTCGCGGACCACCGCGTTGCCCGAGGTCGCGCGCCACCAGTCCACCGCGTCCGCGAACCGGTCCGGGCCCGAGGTGTGGCAGCTGGCAGCCACTCCCCAGGCGACCAGGCCCTTGCCGCGGCGCAGCCACGCCATCGGGCTGTCCGGCGGCAGCAGGTCGAGGAGGTTGTCGGGCAGTCCCTCTCCGGCCGTCACCTCGACGGTGCGAGCGACCAGCCGATGGGCCGGCACGTCACTCGTCGGGATCGGGCTGCTCACCCGAAAAAGGGTACGCGGTGACGAGTCGCGCTCCGGCGGCGCGCCTGCCGGTGCCTGCCCGCAGGCTCAGGACCAGTAGATGACGACCCTGTCGCCGGTCGCGACCTGGTCGAAGAGCCACTCGACCCCGGCGCGGTCGCGGACGTTCACGCAGCCGTGCGAGGCTCCGGAGTAGCCGTTCGCGGCGAAGTCGGGCGAGTAGTGCACCGCCTGTCCGCCGGAGAAGAACATCGCGAACGGCATCGGGGTGTCATAGAGCTTCGAGACGTGGTCGCGCGACTTCCAGCCGACGGTGAACAGGCCCTCGCGGGTCGGGGTGTACGACGAGCCGAAGCGCACCGCCATCGTCCGCTGGACCTTGCCGCCCACCACCCAGCGGACCGTGCTGCTGGACTTGTCGACACACATCGCCCGGCCGGTCAGGCAGCGCGGGTCGAGCGGAGCGTTGCTGGTCACGTCACCGGGGAACCGGTTGGCCAGCTCGTCGGCGGTGGGGGTGCGAGTCATGGCGGCGAGCCGGTTCAGGGTGCGCTGGTCGACATAGCCGGTGACCGCGATCCCACGCTTCTCCTGGAAGCCCTTCACCGCCGCGGTCGTGCTGCGTGCGTAGGTGTCGTCGACGTCGCCGAAGTACCACGCGATCTGGCGCAGCCGTGACTGCAGGTCGCGCACCTCGGCGCTGCGGTCGCCGGGCCCCAGCAGCCGGGGGCCGGGTGGCGGCGTGGCCTTCGGGCGAGCGGCAGGCAGAGGCGCCGACACCTGTCGCCTGACCGGCTCCCTGCTGGTGCCGGGAGGGGTGCGGACACCGGCGGCGGGCCCCGTCGGGGAGGGGCTCGTCGGGGAGGGGCTCGTCGGGGAGGGGCTCGCACTCACCCCGGCGGTCGAGGCAGCGTCCGGCGTGCGGTCCCCGTGACCGCCGCTGGCGCGGGCGACGCCGTACCCCAGCGCCGAGGTGCCCACCAGCACACCCACGACCATGGCCACGTTGGCCACTGTGTTCACTCCGGCACCCATGGCCACATCCTCCCGTGAGCAGGTCCCTCGGGGAGTACGACGCACCGCCGGCCGATCTGGTTCTGGGCGCCGTGAAGACCTTGCCGCCACCGCCATAGGGTGACGTGGTGACCCCTCAGCCCACGATGCTGCTCGCCCCGCTCACCCTCGTGCGAGGACCGCGGTGACCCGCGCCGACCTGGACAAGAGACCTGCCGAGGTGCGGGCGATGTTCGACGAGGTCGCGCCGCGGTACGACCTGACCAACGACGTGCTCTCCCTGGGCCAGGACCGACGCTGGCGGCACCAGGTCCTCGACGCCGTCGACCCCGGGCCGGGGGAGAAGGTGCTCGACCTGGCAGCCGGGACCGGCACCTCCTCACAGCCCTTCCGTGAGCGCGGAGCCATGGTGGTCCCGTGTGACTTCTCGGTCGGCATGCTGCAGGTGGGCAAGCGCAACCTGCCCGGTCTGCCGTTCACGGCCGGCGACGGCACCCAGCTGCCGTTCGCGGACGACACCTTCGACGCGGTCACCATCTCCTTCGGACTGCGCAACATCGTCGACCCCGACGCCGGTCTGCGCGAGATGCTGCGGGTCACCCGGCCCGGGGGCCGGCTGGTCGTGTGCGAGTTCAGCTCGCCGACCTGGTCGCCGTTCCGGACGATCTACCTCGAGTACCTGATGAAGGCGCTGCCCTCGCTGGCGCGGGCGGTCTCCTCCAGCCCCGACGCCTACGTCTACCTCGCCGAGTCGATCCGGGCATGGCCGACCCAGGAGGGCCTGGCGGCGCGCATCGGCGCCGCGGGCTGGGGCCACGTCGAGTGGCGCAACCTGACCGGCGGGATCGTGGCCCTGCACCGGGCGCGGGCCTGAGGGTCTAGTAGGACCCGTGGTGCACGCAGAGCACGTTGCCGTCCGGGTCGCAGAACCACGCGGCCTGCTCCCCCTTGTGGGTGGCGATGTGGTCGACCGTCTTCAGGCCGGGCAGGTCGTAGTCCTCGAAGGTCACCCCCCGGGCCACGAGCTGCTGCACGGCCTGCGCGACGTCGTCCACCGCCCAGCTCAACGCCGTGGCCTGCGACCGGGTGCCGCCCGGCCGGGGCAGCAGCATCAACCGGGAGCCACCTGCGAGGTCGAAGACCGCGCTGCCCTCCTCGTTGGTCCCGGTGTGGTGGAGTCCGACGCTCTCCACGTAGAACTCCCTGGCCCGGTCGACGTCCTCGACCGGCAGCATCACTGTCACGGCGCGGGTCGCGAGCGACATGTGCCCACCTCCTTCGATCCCCACCAGCGTCCTCCTGTCCGGCTCGGAGCGGCAAGGTACGAAAGCCGCGGCTTGGGCGCCAGCCGTCAAATAGGCAACAGGGGCATGACGTAAATCTGCTGGTCAGAGGCGCATTTGCCGCCCCGGGGTGGGGTTCGCGTGATGAGACGCCGACCTCTATGCTGATTTTCGTCGCGAGGTTCGTGAAGACATTCACATGTTCACGAACCCGGTGGATCGAGGAGGATCATGGGGCTCTACACACCGGTTCTGGCTCTCGCGATCCTCGCCGCCGGCTTTGCGATCTTCTCCGTGGTGGTCAGCTCGCTCACCGGGCCGAAGCGCTACAACCGGGCCAAGCTCGACTCCTACGAGTGCGGCATCGAGCCGACCCCCCAGCCGGTGGGCGGCGGCCGGGTCCCGGTCCGCTACTACATCACCGCGATGATGTTCATCGTCTTCGACATCGAGATCGTCTTCCTCTACCCGATCGCCGTGGCGTTCGACCAGATGGGGCTGTTCGCCCTGATCGAGATGGTCCTGTTCATCGTGCCGGTCTTCGTGGCCTACGTATACGTCTGGCGACGCGGAGGCCTCGAGTGGGACTGACCGTGGGCCTGGCTCGGCCAACCTCTGATGAGCAGGGACTGAGAACGTGGGACTAGAAGAGAAGCTTCCGAGCGGAGTGCTGCTGACGACCGTCGAGGGCGTCGCCGGCTACATGCGCAAGGCGTCGTTCTGGCCGGCCACCTTCGGGCTGGCCTGCTGCGCGATCGAGATGATGACCAGCGGCGGCCCCAAGTACGACCTCGCCCGGTTCGGCATGGAGGTCTTCCGCGCCAGCCCCCGGCAGGCCGACCTGATGATCGTGGCCGGCCGGGTGAGCCAGAAGATGGCTCCGGTGCTGCGCCAGATCTATGACCAGATGGCCGAGCCCAAGTGGGTGCTCGCGATGGGTGTCTGCGCCAGCTCCGGCGGCATGTTCAACAACTACGCGGTCGTCCAGGGTGTGGACCACATCGTGCCCGTGGACATGTACCTCCCCGGCTGCCCGCCCAGACCCGAGATGCTCATCGACGCCATCCTCAAGCTCCACGACCAGGTCCAGGCGACCAAGCTCGGCGTCAACCGGCTCGCCGAGATCGAGGCCAACGAGGACGTCGCCCTCAACGCCCTGCCGTCCAGCCAGCTCAAGGGCCTGATGCGCTGATGGCCGACGAGGACAGGGGCGACCAGCTCGACGTCACCAGTGGGCCGCTCACCGAGCCCGGCACCGACGTCGACGCCACGGACACGATGCCCGAGAACATGCCCTCGGGGGCCGGCGAGCCGCTGGGCCGCCGTGACGGCATGTTCGGCGTGCGCGGCACCGGTGACACCTCCGGCTACGGCGGGCTGACCCGTCCCGTCGAGATGCCGGGAGCCTCCCAGCCGCCCTACGGCGGCTGGATGGACGAGGTCTCCTCCGCGCTGGCCGAGGCGAGCCGGTCCGCCGGCATCGAGGGGGCCGTGGAGAAGGTCGTCGTCCACCGCGGCGAGATCACCTTCCACGTCCGTCGCGAGGACCTGGTCGCCACCGCCCAGCTGCTCCGCGACGACGAGAGGCTGCGCTTCGAGCTCCTCTCCGGCGTCAGCGGTGTGCACTACCCCGAGGACACCGGGCACGAGCTGCACGCGGTCTACCACCTGCTCTCGCTGACCCACAACCGCCGGATCCGGGTCGAGGTGAGCGCACCCGACGCCGACCCGCACATCCCGAGCGTGGTGCGGACCTACCCCACCGCCGACTGGCACGAGCGCGAGACGTTCGACTTCTTCGGCATCGTCTTCGACGGCCACCCGGCGCTCACCCGCATCCAGATGCCCGACGACTGGCCCGGCCACCCCCAGCGCAAGGACTACCCCCTCGGTGGCATCCCGGTCGAGTACAAGGGCGGCACCATCCCACCGCCGGACCAGCGGAGGAGCTACAACTGATGAGCCACCCGACTTTTCATGGCTGGTGTGTGAGATGACGACCAACGACGCCTACGCACCGCAGTCCGAGACCAGTCAGGGACGGGTCTTCACCGTCACCGGCCAGGACTGGGACTCCGTGGTCTCCGGGATCACCGACGAGCACGACAACAAGGTCGTGGTGAACATGGGTCCGCAGCACCCCTCGACCCACGGGGTGCTCCGGCTGATCCTCGAGCTCGAGGGCGAGACGGTGACCGAGGCCCGCTGCGGCATCGGCTACCTGCACACCGGCATCGAGAAGAACATGGAGTTCCGCACCTGGGTGCAGGGCGTCACCTTCTGCACCCGGATGGACTACCTGAGCCCCTTCTACAACGAGATGACCTACTGCCTCGGCGTGGAGCGGCTGCTCGACGTCGAGGCCGACATCCCGGAGAAGGCGCAGGTGATGCGCGTCCTGCTGATGGAGCTGAACCGGATCTCCTCGCACCTGGTGGCGATCGCGACCGGCGGCATGGAGATCGGCGCGCTGACCGTGATGACGATCGGCTTCCGCGAGCGGGAGCTGGTGCTCGACCTGTTCGAGCTGATCACCGGCCTGCGGATGAACCACGCGTTCATCCGCCCCGGCGGCGTCGCGCAGGACATGCCGCCCGGAGCCCTGGACCAGATCCGCGACTTCATCACGCTGATGAAGAAGCGCCTCCCGGAGTACGCCGCGCTCTGCAACGCCAACCCGATCTTCAGGGCCCGCCTCGTCGACGTCGGCCAGCTCGATCTTGCCGGCTGTCTGGCCCTGGGCATCACCGGCCCCGTGCTCCGCTCGACGGGCTACCCGCACGACCTGCGCAAGACCGAGCCCTACTCCGGCTACGAGGACTACGACTTCGAGGTCCAGACCTGGGACACCCCTGACGCCTACGGTCGCTTCCGGATCCGGGTCAACGAGATGTGGGAGTCGCTGCGCATCGTCGAGCAGGCCGTCGATCGCCTGGCCGGCCTCGAGGGCGCCCCGGTGATGATCGGCGACAAGAAGATCGCCTGGCCCAGCCAGCTCGCCATCGGCAGCGACGGCATGGGCAACAGCCTGGACCACATCAAGCACATCATGGGCGAGTCGATGGAGGCCCTGATCCACCACTTCAAGCTGGTCACCGAGGGCTTCCGGGTCCCGGCCGGCCAGGCCTACGTGCCGGTCGAGTCACCCCGCGGTGAGCTCGGGGCCCATGTGGTCTCCGACGGCGGCACCCGTCCGTTCCGTGCGCACTTCCGGGACCCGTCGTTCGTGAACCTGCAGGCCACCTCGGTGATGAGCGAGGGCGGCATGGTGGCCGACGTGATCGTCGCCATCGCCTCCATCGACCCCGTGATGGGGGGTGTCGACAGATGAGCCCGGACAGCAGCGCAGGACGCATCCCCGGCATCGACGACGGCACCAACGCCACCGCCGTGTCCAGCACCCAGGTCACCGCGGAGGAGCGCTTCGACGCGGCGACGTACGCCGAGCTCGAGGCGATCGCGGCCCGCTACCCGCAGGCGCGGTCCGGCCTGCTGCCGATGCTGCACCTCGTGCAGAGCGTGGAGGGCCGGGTGACCTCGCGCGGGATCGAGGTGTGCGCCGAGATCCTCGGGATCAGCGCCGCCGAGGTGAGCGGTGTCGCCACGTTCTACACGATGTACAAGCGTCGCCCGGTCGGTGACTACCACGTCGGCGTCTGCACCAACACGCTGTGCGCGATCATGGGCGGCGACCTGATCTTCGAGCGGCTCAAGGACCACCTCGACGTGGGCAACGACGAGACGACCGACGACCCCGACGACCAGCGGAGCGTCACCCTCGAGCACATCGAGTGCAACGCCGCGTGCGACTACGCACCGGTGATGACCGTCAACTGGGAGTTCATGGACAACATGACCCCGGAGTCGGCCATCGCCCTGGTCGACGACCTGCGCTCGGGCACCGAGGTGCACTCCACCCGCGGTCCGCGACTGTGCACCTGGCGCGAGGCGGAGCGGGTGCTCGCGGGCTTCCCCGACGACCTCGCCGACGAGGGCCCCTCCGCAGGGCCCGCCTCCCTGGTCGGGCGCAAGATCGCCCGCGAGCAGGGCTGGGCCGCGCCGACGGTCAAGCAGGCCCAGCAGGCGCAGCGTGAGGCCGACGGATCCACGGCCGAGGACAAGGCCCAGGGGACAGCCGGGGGCAGCCACGAGGCCGAGCACACCGAGACCGCAGCCAAGGTCGAGGAGTCCGGCGCCGACGCCAAGCACGAGGACAACCCCGCGAACACCGGTGGAGACGACAAGTGACCGACGTACTCACTCCCGTGCTGACCGACAACTGGGGCGCCGAGCGCTCCTGGACGCTGGCCGCCTACGAGGACCAGGGCGGCTACGCCGGGCTCAGGAAGGCCCTGGCGATGACCCCACCCGAGGTCGTCGAGACGGTGAAGGCCTCCAACCTGCGCGGCCGCGGTGGCGCGGGCTTCCCGACCGGCATGAAGTGGGGCTTCATCCCGCAGGACAACCCGAACCCGAAGTACCTCGTCGTGAACGCCGACGAGTCGGAGCCGGGCACCTGCAAGGACGTCCCGCTGATGATGGCCAGCCCGCACACCCTGGTCGAGGGCGTGATCATCAGCTCCTACGCCATCCGCGCCAGCACCGCGTTCATCTACATCCGCGGCGAGGTGCTGCACGTCATCCGCCGCCTCCAGCGCGCCGTCCAGGAGGCCTACCTCGCCGGCCACCTCGGCAAGGACATCCACGGCTCGGGCTACGACCTCGACCTGGTGGTGCACGCCGGGGCCGGCGCCTACATCTGTGGCGAGGAGACGGCACTGCTCGACTCTCTCGAGGGCCGCCGCGGCCAACCGCGCCTGCGGCCGCCGTTCCCCGCGGTCGCCGGCCTGTACGCCTGCCCGACGGTGATCAACAACGTCGAGTCGATCGCCTCGGTGCCGAGCATCATCGACCGCGGCGCCGAGTGGTTCTCCGCGATGGGCACCGAGAAGTCCAAGGGCTTCGGGATCTTCTCGCTCTCCGGCCACGTCACCAACCCCGGCCAGTTCGAGGCACCGCTGGGCATCACCCTCCGGGAGCTGATCGAGCTCGCCGGCGGCATGCGCGAGGGCCACGAGCTGAAGTTCTGGACCCCCGGTGGGTCGAGCACGCCGCTGCTCACCGCCGAGCACCTCGACGTGCCGCTCGACTTCGAGGCCGTGGGTGCCGCGGGCTCGATGCTCGGCACCCGAGCGCTGCAGATCTTCGACGAGACCACCTGCGTGGTCCGGGCGGTGCTGCGCTGGACCGAGTTCTACAAGCACGAGTCCTGTGGCAAGTGCACCCCGTGCCGTGAGGGCACCTGGTGGCTGGCGCAGACCCTGGCACGACTGGAGCAGGGCAACGGCTCCGAGGACGACCTCGAGCTGCTGCTCGACCAGTGCGACAACATCCTCGGTCGGTCGTTCTGCGCGCTGGGCGACGGCGCGACCAGCCCGATCAGCTCCTCGATCGAGTACTTCCGCGACGAGTACCTCGCCCACCTCACCCACGGCGGCTGCCCGTTCGACCGCTCGGCGTCGACGATCTTCGCGAAGGTGGAGGCACACGCATGACCACGACCCCGGAGAAGTCGGGCGCGGCCGGCTCGACCACCGAGATGGAGAAGTCCGACGAGGTCACCCTGACCATCGACGGGGTCGAGGTCTCGGTCCCCAAGAACACCCTGGTGATCCGGGCGGCCGAGCGCATCGGCGTACACATCCCGCGGTTCTGCGACCACCCGCTGCTCGCCCCTGTCGGTGCCTGCCGGCAGTGCCTGGTCGTCGTGGCCGACGCCGGGAACGGCCGGGCCATCAACATGCCGGGGACCTCCAAGCCCAAGCCGCAGGCCTCCTGCACCCTCACCGTGGCCGAGGGCATGGTGGTCAACACCCAGGCCACCTCGGAGGTCGCGGACAAGGCCCAGCAGGGTCAGATGGAGTTCCTGCTGATCAACCACCCGCTCGACTGCCCGGTGTGCGACAAGGGCGGCGAGTGCCCGCTGCAGAACCAGGCCATGAGCAACGGGCGCGGCGAGACCAGGTTCACCGAGAGCAAGCGGCTCTACCCCAAGCCGATCAACATCTCCGCCCAGGTGCTCCTGGACCGCGAGCGCTGCGTGCTGTGCGCCCGCTGCACCCGCTTCTCCGAGCAGATCGCCGGGGACCCGTTCATCGCGCTGATCGAGCGCGGCGCCCTCCAGCAGGTCGGCATCTACGAGAAGGAGCCGTTCGAGAGCTACTTCTCCGGCAACACGATCCAGATCTGCCCGGTCGGCGCGCTCACCTCCTCCTCCTACCGCTTCCGCTCGCGGCCCTTCGACCTCGTCTCCACCGCCTCGGTCGCGGAGATCGACGCGTGCGGCTCGGCCATCCGCGTCGACCACCGCCGCGGCAAGGTGATGCGCCGTCTCGCCGGTGACGACCCCGAGGTCAACGAGGAGTGGATCACCGACAAGGACCGGTTCGCGTTCAGCTACGCGATGCTCGAGGACCGGCTCAGCTACCCGATGGTGCGTGACGAGCCCGGTCCGGACGGCTCCGGTGGCGAGCTGCGGCCGGCGAGCTGGCCGGAGGCCTTCGCGGTGGCTGCTCGTGGTCTCGCTGCCGCGCGCGAGGCCGGCGGCGTCGGCGTACTCACGGGTGGGCGCGTCACCGCCGAGGACGCCTACGCCTACGCCAAGTTCGCCCGGGTCGCACTCGGCACCAACGACATCGACTTCCGTGCGCGTCCGCACAGTGCCGAGGAGGCTGCGTTCCTCGCCTCGCAGGTCGTGCTCGATGGTCCCGGCGGCAGCCCGGTCACCTACGCCGACCTCGAGACCGCCCGCTCCGTGGTGATGGTGGGGCTCGAGCCCGAGGACGAGGCCGGCACGATCTTCCTGCGGCTGCGCAAGACGGCCCGGGGCCGGTTGCTGCCGATCTACTCGATCGCGCCGTACACCTCCCGCGGACTGCACAAGATGTCCGGCACCCTGATCCCGACCCGCCCGGGCGAGGAGGCGGCTGCCCTCGACGCGCTCGCCCACGACGGGACGGTCGCCCTGGACAGCGGTGGTCTGCTGCTCGTCGGCGAGCGGACCGCGTCCGCGCCCGGCGCCCTGGCCGCCGTCTCCCGGCTGGCCGCGACCACCGGGGCCCGGGTCGCCTGGATCCCGCGCCGCGCCGGTGACCGTGGCGCCGTCGAGGCCGGTGCCCTGCCCAACCTGCTTCCCGGCGGCCGTCCGGTCGCCGACGCCTCGGCCCGGGTCGACCTCGCCACCGCCTGGGGGGTCGAGCACCTCCCCGAGAACCCCGGCCGTGACGGTGAGGCCATCGTGGCTGCTGCTGCGGCCGGAGAGCTCGGTGGCCTGGTGATCGGTGGTGTCGACCCGGCTGACCTGGGCGATCCCGCACTGGCACGTCAGGCCATCGAGAACGCCGGCTTCGTGGTCTCCCTCGAGGTCCGCGCCTCCGAGGTCACCCGCGCGGCTGACGTCGTGTTCCCGGTCGCGCCGGTCACCGACCGCTCCGGCACCTTCGTCAACTGGGAGGGCCGGCCCCGGCCGTTCGGCAAGGTCCTGCACAACCCCAGCTCCCTGCCCGACCTCCGGGTCCTGGCCGGCATCGCCGAGGAGCTCGGCACCGCACTCGGATGGCGGACCTCCGAGCAGGTCTGGGCCGAGATGACCCAGGTCGGGCCGTGGGACGGTGAGCGCGCGCCGCTGGACCACGACGTGTCCGACCCCGGAGTGACGCTGCTGACCGGAGAGGCCGACGTCGCGGAGCAGTCGGGGCTGGTCCTCGCCTCGTGGAAGCAGCTGGTCGACGACGGCCGGATGCAGGACGGCGCCGACGACATGCGTCGCACCGCCCGCAAGCCGATCGTCCTGGTCGGCGCGGCCACCCTCGCCGAGCTCGACGCAGGCGTTGGTGACCTGGTCACGCTGACCGGTCCACTCGGTTCGATCGAGCTCCCTGTCGGGGTCGCCGACCTTGCCGAGGGCACGGTCTGGGCGCCCGCCAGCGCGCCGGGCGCATCGGTCCGACACCTCGTCGGCCCGGCCGGCTCCGCCGTCACGCTCACAGGAGGCGCCCGATGAACATCCCGGACATCGTGGCGATCCCGCTCGCCACCGAGAGCCTCAGCGAGTTCGGCAAGGACCCGGTCTGGCTGGTGCTCGTCAAGGCGCTGCTGATCTTCGTGATCCTGGTGCTGCTCACGCTGTTCAACATCTGGTGGGAGCGACGGGTCGTCGCCCGGATGCAGCACCGGATCGGGCCCAACCGCAACGGGCCGTTCGGGCTGCTGCAGAGCCTGGCCGACGGGGTGAAGCTGGCGCTGAAGGAGGACATCATCCCCAAGGCGGCCGACAAGGTCGTCTTCGTCCTCGCGCCCGTGATCGCGGTGATCCCGGCGTTCGTGACCTTCGCGGTGATCCCGTTCGGCCCCGTGGTCGACGTCCCCTTCACCGACCTCACCACCCCGCTCCAGCTCACCGACATGCCGGTGGCGGTCATCTTCGTGATGGCGATCGCCTCGATCGGCATCTACGGCATCGTGCTCGGCGGCTGGTCCAGCGGGTCGACGTACTCCCTGCTCGGCGGGCTGCGCTCGAGTGCGCAGATGATCTCCTACGAGGTCGCCATGGGGCTGGCGCTGGTCGCCGTCTTCCTGCACGCCGGGTCGATGTCCACCTCCGAGATCGTGGAGTCCCAGAAGGACGTGTGGTTCGCGTTCACGCTGATCCCCTCGTTCGTGATCTACATGATCGCCATGGTCGGGGAGACCAACCGGGCGCCCTTCGACCTCCCCGAGGCCGAGGGCGAGCTCGTCGGCGGCTTCCACACCGAGTACTCCTCGCTGAAGTTCGCCCTGTTCTTCCTGGCGGAGTACATCAACATGGCCACCGTCTCCGCGCTGGCGACCACGCTGTTCCTCGGTGGCTGGCGAGCCCCCTGGCCGCTGTCGCTCTGGGACGGTGCCAACGAGGGCTACTGGCCGTTCCTGTGGTTCATGGGCAAGGTCCTGTTCTTCATCTTCTTGTTCATCTGGCTGCGTGGCTCGCTTCCGCGGTTGCGCTACGACCAGTTCATGCACTTCGGCTGGAAGTGGCTGATCCCCGGTTCGATCGTCTGGATCGTCGCTGTCGCCGCGATCCGGGTCGTCGACCTGCGGGGCGGGTTCGACCAGAGGGTGCTGATCGGTGTCGGCGCAGTCGTGCTGCTGCTGGCGCTGGCCTCGTTCCTCATCCCCGAGCGGGCTGATGACGCGGAGGCGGCCGACGCGGAGCCGTTCGACGCCTTCGCCGGCGGCTACCCGGTGCCACCCATGCCGGTCGAGAAGGACCACTCTGGAGGAAAGCTCTGATGCCGTCCCTGAGAGAACAGTTCTGGGACCCGGTCGCCGGGTTCGGGGTGACCTTCCGGACGATGTTCCGCAAGGTGGTCACCGAGCAGTACCCCGAGGACAAGCAGCCCACCGCCCCCCGGTTCCACGGCCGTCACCAGCTCAACCGCTGGCCCGACGGCCTGGAGAAGTGCATCGGCTGCGAGCTGTGCGCCTGGGCCTGCCCCGCCGACGCGATCTACGTCGAGGGTGCGTCGAACACCGACGAGGCCGACGGCTCGGGGCGGTTCAGCCCCGGTGAGCGCTACGGCCGCGTCTACCAGATCAACTACCTGCGCTGCATCCTGTGCGGCCTGTGCATCGAGGCGTGCCCGACCCGGGCACTGACGATGACCAACGAGTACGAGCTGGCCGACAACAACCGCTCCGACCTGATCTATGAGAAGACCGACCTGCTCGCCCCGCTCCTGCCCGGCATGGAGCAGCCGCCGCACCCGATGCGCCTCGGCGAGGACGAGGGTGACTACTACCGGGGCACGCTCCGTCGTCAGGACGGCGCGGCCGCCGGCACGGAGACCGAGGGAGGCACGGCATGATCGCCTTCTGGATCCTGGCCCCGATCATGGTGGTCTGCTCGCTCGGCCTGCTCTTCGCCCGCAAGGCGGTGCACTGCGCGCTGCTGCTCGCGGTCGTCATGGTCAGTCTCGCGGTGCTGTACGCCGTGCTCGACGCACCCTTCCTGTTCGCGGTGCAGATCATCGTCTACACCGGCGCGATCCTGATGCTCTTCCTGTTCGTGCTGATGCTGGTCGGGGTCGACGCGTCCGACTCGGTCGTGGAGACCATCCGCGGTCAGCGGGTGCTCGCGGTGCTCGTCGGCCTCGCCTTCGGAGCCACCCTCGTCCTGGGCGTCGCCCAGGTGTCGGTGGGAGCGATGGTCGGGCTGGACGAGGCCAACGAGGACGGCAACGTCCCGGGCATCGCGAAGCTGCTGTTCACCGAGTACGTCTTCGCCTTCGAGGTCACCTCCGCCCTGCTGATCACCGCGGCGCTCGGCGCGATGGTGCTGGCCCACCGCGAGCGGCTCACTCCCAAGCTCGGCCAGGCCGAGCTGGCGGCGCAGCGGATGCGCGACTACGCCGAGCACGGCAAGCACGTCGGCCCGCTGCCCTCGCCCGGCGTCTTCGCCCGGAGCAACGCGGTCGACACCCCGGCGCTGCTGCCCGACGGGAGCGTGGCCCCGTCCTCGATCTCGCGGGTGCTGCTCGCCCGCGGCTCGGTCAGGGACGCCCCGGGAAGCGCGCAGCAGGTCGAGGAGATCGGCGGCGACGACGAGACCATCCCGCCGCGCGACGACTCAGGAACGGCGGGGCGATGAGCACGACACCGTTCATCGTCCTCTCGGCGATCCTGTTCACGATCGGCGCGGTCGGCGTACTCACCCGGCGCAACGCGATCGTGGTGTTCATGTGCGTGGAGCTGATGCTCAACGCCAGCAACCTGGCGCTGATCACCTTCGCCCGGGCCAACGGCAACCTCGAGGGTCAGATCGCGGCGTTCTTCGTCATGGTCGTGGCCGCAGCCGAGGTCGTGGTCGGGCTCGCGATCATCATGACCATCTTCCGCACCCGCCGCTCGGCCTCGGTCGACGACGCAAGCCTGCTGAAGTACTGAGGACCTGCCTTGAATCTCATTGCCATGAGCGTCCGCGCTGCCGAGGAAGGCCACGGCGGCCACGTGCCGGTCGTCGACCCGGGTGCCGCGGGGTCGCTGGCGCTTCCGCTGGTGCTGGTCGTCGCGCTGCCGGCCCTCGGTGCTGTGGTGCTGCTGCTCGGTGGGCGACGCACCGACCGCTTCGGCCACCTCCTCGGCACGGCGACCGTGGTCGGCTCGTTCGTCTGCTCCCTGGTGCTGTTCTTCTCCATCCTGGGCCGCGCCGACGACGACCGGCAGCTCAGCGTGAACCTCTGGACGTGGTTCAGCACCGGCGACTGGACCGTCGAGCTCGGGCTGCTCTACGACCCGCTGTCGGCCCTGTTCCTGCTGCTGATCACCGGTGTCGGGTCGCTGATCCACATCTACTCGATCGGCTACATGGAGCACGACGAGCGCAGGCGTCGGTTCTTCGCCTACCTCAACCTGTTCGTGGCGGCGATGCTCGTCCTGGTGCTGGCCTCGGACTACGTCGGCGTCTTCCTCGGCTGGGAGGGCGTGGGCCTGGCGTCGTACCTGCTGATCGGGTTCTGGCAGCACAAGCCCACCGCGGCCGCCGCGGCCAAGAAGGCCTTCGTGATCAACCGTGTCGGTGACATCGGGCTCTCGCTCGGCATCGGCCTGATCCTGGTCACCTTCGGCACGACCTCCTTCGACAAGGTCTCCGAGCTCACCTCGGGTGCCTCGCAGGCCACGATGACCGCGATCGGCCTGCTGCTCCTGCTGGCCGCCTGCGGCAAGTCCGCGCAGTTCCCGCTGCAGACCTGGCTGCTCGACGCGATGGAGGGCCCGACGCCCGTCTCCGCGCTCATCCACGCGGCAACCATGGTCACCGCCGGTGTCTACCTGATCGTCCGCTCGCAGTTCATCTTCGAGTACTCCGCCGACGCCCGCCTCGCCGTGGCGGTCATCGGCACCATCACCTTGCTGATCGGCGCCTGGATCGGCTGCGCGAAGGACGACATCAAGAAGGTGCTCGCCGGCTCGACGATGAGCCAGATCGGCTACATGGTGCTGGCCTCGGGGCTGGGTGTGGCCGGCTACGCGTTCGCGATCTTCCACCTGCTGACCCACGGCTTCTTCAAGGCCAACATGTTCCTCGGCGCCGGCTCGGTGATGCACGGGACCAACGACGACGTGAACATGCGGCACTACGGCGCGCTGCGCAAGGCGATGCCGGTCACCTTCATGACCTTCGCGATGGGCTACCTCGCGATCATCGGCTTCCCGGGCTTCGCCGGCTTCTGGTCCAAGGACAAGATCATCGAGACAGCGCTGGCCCAGAACACCCTGCTCGGCATCTGCGCCCTCCTCGGCGCTGGCGTCACCGGCTTCTACATGACCCGGCTGATGCTGCTGACCTTCTTCACCAAGGAGCGATGGGAGCCCGACGTGCACCCGCACGAGTCGCCGAAGGTGATGACGATCCCGCTGATCGTGCTCGCAGCGCTCTCCGTGCTCGGCGGCTTCCTGCTGCTCAACGACTGGATCGTGTCCTTCCTCGCCCCGGTCGTCGGCGAGGCCCCGCACGAGGAACCGCCGCTGCCCGCACTGGTGATCACCGTGCTCGCGGTCCTCGTCGTCGCGGTCGGCGTCGCCCTCGCGTGGTTCCTGGTCGGCAAGCGTGACGTGCCCCGGACTGCGCCGACCAAGGTCTCGGCCTTCACCGCCGCAGGTCGCAACGACCTCTACGCCGACGCCTTCAACGACATGGTCATCGTCGAGCCGGGCAAGAGCTTCACCGGCGGACTGGCCACCTTCGACCGTGGCGTCGTCGACGGCGGCTTCGTCGGCACGGCGTCCGCCCTCGGCGGACTGTCCGGCAGGCTGCGACTGGCCCAGAACGGCTTCGTCCGCTCCTACGCGCTGTCGTTGCTGATCGGTGCCGTCCTGGTCCTCCTCGCGCTCGTGGTGGTGAACCTCGCATGAACCTCCCCTGGCTGACCCTTCTCCTGCTGCTCCCCATCGCCGGCTCGATGGTGGTGGCCTTCCTGCCGACGCGCGCCTCGGCAGCGGCTCCGAAGCAGATCGCCCTCGGCTTCTCGCTGCTGACCCTCGTGCTCGCCGCAGCCCTTGCCTTCCAGTACGACGCCGGCGGTGGCATGCAGTTCACCGAGGACAGCGTGTGGATCCGCCTCTTCGGGGCGCACTACGCCCTCGGCGTGGACGGCATCGGGCTGACCCTGGTGCTGCTCACCGTGATCCTGACGCCGGTCGTGATGCTGGCGTCCTGGAACGACGGTGAAGGCGGGCGCTGGGGACCCAAGGGCTTCTTCGCCTGGATCCTCGCGCTCGAGGGACTCTCCGTCGGGGTCTTCGCCGCGACCGACGTGTTCTTGTTCTACGTGTTCTTCGAGGCCACCCTGATCCCGGTCTACTTCCTGGTCGCCGGGTACGGCGGGCCGGACCGCGTCAAGGCAGCCGTGAAGTTCCTGTTGTTCTCGCTGGCCGGTGGACTGGTCATGCTCGCGTCGGTGATCGGCCTCTATGTCGAGTCCTCGAAGACCGACGGCGGTCCGACGTACCTCATCTCAGAGCTCGCCGACCTCGACTTCGGCACCTCGGTCGGCCGCTGGATGTTCCTCGGCTTCTTCATCGCCTTCGCGATCAAGGCACCGATGTTCCCGGTGCACACCTGGCTGCCGGACACGACCGAGAGCGCCACCCCCGGCACCTCGGTGCTGCTGGTCAGCGTGCTGGACAAGATCGGCACCTTCGGGATGATCCGGTTCTGCCTGGAGCTGTTCCCCGAGGCCTCGCGCTGGGCGACGCCGGTGGTCGTGGTGCTCGCGATCATCAGCATCCTCTACGGCGCGTTCATGGCGATCGGCTCGAACAACATCCCGCGCCTGATCGCCTACACGAGCGTGTCGCACTTCGGGTTCATCGTGCTGGGCATCTTCGTGATGAACAGCCAGGGGCTCTCGGGCGCGAACCTCTACATGTTCAACCACGGCCTCTCCACGGCAGCGCTGTTCCTGATCACCGGCTACCTGATCTCGAGGCGGGGCTCCGCGCTGATCAGCGACTACGGCGGGGTCGAGAAGGTGGCGCCCGTCCTGGCGGGACTGTTCCTGGTCGCGGGCCTGTCGTCACTGTCCCTGCCCGGCCTCTCGCCGTTCGTCTCCGAGCTGATGGTGATGGTGGGCGCGTTCGTGCACTCGCCGTGGGCTGCGGCGTTCGCGGTGCCGGGCATCGTCCTGGCCGCGATCTACATCCTGTGGATGTACCAGCGCACCATGACCGGCCCGGTGCGCGAGGGCGTGCTGGGGATGCCGGACCTGAACGTCCGGGAGATCACCGCCGTCGCGCCGTTGCTGCTGCTCATCGTGGTGCTCGGGTTCTTCCCCAAGCCGCTGCTGGACATCATCAACCCGTCCGTCGAGAACACCATGTCCGAGGTCGGCACCAGCGACCCACAGCCCAGGGTGACTGAGGGGGAGGCGGCCAAGTGAACGACTTCGTTGCTCCGAAGATCGAGTACTTCACCGTCTCGCCGATCCTGATCGTCCTCGGCGTCGCCGTGCTCGGCGTACTCATCGAGGCGTTCGTGCCGCGTGCGCGTCGCTACCTGCTCCAGGTCGCGCTCGCGCTCGTCGGCCTCGTCGCCGCGATCACGACCACGGTGATGGTCTTCGCCCGCCTCAATCCCGGCTCCGAGGAGCCGAAGGGCGGCAAGGTGGTCGCCATGGGCGCGCTGGCCGTCGACGGCCCGGCGCTCTTCTGCTGGGTGCTCGTGCTCGTGCTGGCCGTCCTGAGCGTGATGCTCTTCGCGGAACGACACCTCGAGGGGGGCGTCACGTCCTTCGCAGGACAGGCTGCCGCGCTGCCGGGCACCGAGGCGGAGCGCGAGGCCTCGACCAAGGGCCTCGAGCACACCGAGGTGTTCCCGCTGATGATGTTCGCCGTCGGCGGCATGCTGATGTTCCCGGCGTCGAACGACCTGCTGACGATGTTCGTGGCGCTCGAGGTCCTCTCGCTGCCGCTCTACCTGCTCTGCGGACTGGCGCGACGCCGGCGCCTGCTGAGCCAGGAGGCGGCGATGAAGTACTTCCTCCTCGGCGCGTTCAGCTCGGGCTTCTTCGTCTACGGCATCGCCCTGGTCTACGGGTACGCCGGGTCGATGGGCTTCGCCCAGATCTCGGAAGCCGTCTCCGGGCAGACCGGGAACCCGGCGCTGCTCCTCGGCGGCATCGCCCTGCTCGCGGTCGGCCTGCTGTTCAAGATCGGTGCCGTGCCCTTCCACTCCTGGACGCCCGACGTCTACCAGGGCGCACCCACCGCCGTCACGGCCTTCATGGCTGCGAGCACCAAGGTGGCGGCCTTCGGGGCGCTGCTGCGGTTGTTCTACGTCGCGTTCGGCGCCAACCGCACCGAGTGGCTGCCGATGATCTGGATCGTGGCGATCCTGACGATGGTGGTCGGCTCGGTGCTGGCGCTGACCCAGACCGACATCAAGCGACTCCTGGCCTACTCCTCGATCGCGCACGCGGGCTTCATCCTGACCGGCTTCCTGGGGATCCGCTCGATCAACGAGGTGGCCACCGGAAGCCTGACCGGGGTCTCGGCCGTGCTGTTCTACCTGACGACCTATGCCTTCACCACGATGGCCGCCTTCGCGCTGGTCACCGTCGTCCGCGACGCGGGTGGTGAGGCGACCAGCCTCGCGCGCTGGCAGGGGCTGGGCAAGGAGTCACCCCTCGTGGCCGGCCTGTTCGCGTTCCTGCTGCTCGCCATGGCTGGAATCCCCTTGACCAGTGGTTTCACCGGCAAGTGGGCGGTCTTCGCGGCCGCCCTGTCGGCGGGGGCGTGGCCGGTGGTGATCGTCGCCGTGCTCGCCTCGGCCGTGGCGGCCTTCTTCTACGTCAAGGTGATCGTGCTGATGTTCTTCGCCGAGCCTGTCGGCGACGGCCCCAGCGTCACCAACCCGAGCGTCCTCACCTCCGGGGTCATCGCGGTCGGAGTCGCGGCCACGCTCGTCCTCGGGATCGTCCCGGGCGAGCTGATCGACCTGTTGGGCCGCGTGGGAGTATTCATCAGGTGAAGACCACCCCACGCTCCCCTGATCATGCAGAGCGTGCGCTGCCATCCCGGCCGTCGCCGGGTCATCGGTTCCACATGGACCCCGGATGAGCGCCCTGGCCCTGCCGATCGTCGATCAGGAGCTCGAGGCGCGCCTGCGCGTGAGGATGGACGAGGTCGAGAAGGCGCTGCTGGACCACGTGCAGAGCGAGGCCGGCTTCGTCACCCAGGCCGCCCGCCACCTGATGGACGCGGGCGGCAAGCGGTTCCGGCCGCTGCTGGTGCTGCTGGCCGCCGAGACCGGTGACCCGAGCCGTGACGGCGTACTCACCTCGGCGTGCGTCGTGGAGCTCACCCACCTCGCCTCGCTCTACCACGACGACGTGATGGACGAGGCGGACCTGCGCCGCGGGGCCGAGTCGGCCAACGCGCGCTGGGACAACCACGTGGCGATCCTCACCGGCGACTTCTTGTTCTCCAAGTCCTCCGAGCTCACCGCCGAGCTCGGCTCGGACGCCGTACGCATCCAGGCGCGCACCTTCACCCGGCTCGTCGAGGGGCAGATCCTGGAGACCCTGGGCCCGACCGAGGACCAGGACCCGCTCGAGCACTACCTGCGCGTCGTGGCCGGCAAGACCGGCTCGCTGATCGCGACCTCCGCGCGCTACGGCGCCCGCTTCTCCGGTGCTCCGCGCGACGTGGAGGAGGCGCTGACGGAGTACGGCGAGAAGGTCGGCGTCGCCTTCCAGCTCTCCGACGACATCCTCGACGTCGCCTCCGAGACCGAGGTCTCCGGAAAGACCCCCGGCACCGACCTGCGCGAGGGCGTGCCCACCCTGCCCGTGCTGATCGCCATGCGCTCCACGGACCCCGCCGACGCACGGCTGCGCGAGCTCCTCGAGGCAGACCTCGCCGACGACGACCTGCACAGCGAGACCCTCACCCTGCTCCGGGCCCATCCCGCGATGGCCGAGGCCCGCGCCTACGTGGTCGGCCTGGCCGCCGAGGCCAAGGCCCTGCTCACGGTGCTCCCCGACAGCCCCGCCCGCACCGCCCTCGAGGGGTTCGCGGACGTGGTGGCTACGCGGTCGAGCTGAGGGGGGCCGCGGTTTCACTGGGTCCCCAGTGAAACCGCCACTTCCCCACCGTTGCAACGCGTGGGATGTGGCTGGTTCACGAGGGGAGTGAGTGTTCACGCGACGCGGCGGATGCCCATCTGCCGACGGGTTCGGGCAGCGGTCACCTCGGGTGTGAAGAGGTCGTCCCATACGTAGCGGATCATCAACCAGCGTGTGACCTCGCGGAGCCGGTCCTCCCGATCCTTCTCGCGCACGATGACGTCGCTGGCCGTCTCGCCATCCTTGAGGAGTCGGCCGTACTTGATCTTTCCGTCGAACTCCCCGAGCAGGCCGTGGTCCGGCCAGGCGAAGTCGGTGATTCCGACCAGGACCCCGTTCTCGTCGTACACCTTGAACTGGAGCTGCGGCTCCGGGAGGTGCTGGGTCCACATGAGGTGGCGGGCCAGGGTCTCTGCGACGGATTGTGCCCCGTTTCGGGTCAGCCGAATGGTGATCTGGAGCTTGCGTGACTCGGGCCAGCGCTCACGCCGGGCGTACGCCGCAAAGAGAGACTCCTTGGTCCCAAGGCCGAGATCCAATACGGAGTCCAAGATGACCAGCCCGGACGGCGTGTCCGTCAGCGCGGCAGCGTCGAGGGCGCACGTTTCGGGTCCGAGCAGCAACAGCTCGTCCTTGGCATAGAGGTCGGCGGCCTCCCATGCGCCCTCGTGGTAGGTGACGCCCGCCTGGTGCCGGCCGGACGACTCGTCGAGTCTGGTGACGTGAACCGTCCGCAGGTCAGGCTTCCACAGACGCAGCCCGTGCTCGGCCGCACCGGACGTGTGGCTCAGGGCGACCCGATTGTCGTGTGTCAGGCACACGGCCTGACCGACCAGTCGATGGCGCGCTATGTCGTCGCGGGCATTCCACGTCTCACTCGGAACGTAGGCGCCGTGTCTGATCCTGACGATCACTCCGGCACGCAGCGCCTCGGCAAGGTCGCGGTCGCGGTAGCTGAAGTCGAGTGCTTCGCGGCGGAGAAAGAGTCCGTTGGGGTGGAGCGAGAGCAGTTCATCCATGTCCCCACCCTCAAGTGCTCGCTCGAGACTTGCCCGCGGGATCGCTCTGCTTGTGGAAAACAGAGTGGTCGGGGGGACGTGTGCGGCTGGCCCGGTCCTCGAGCGGCCGTCATACCCAGTGCACTTCCCTCGCTCCCCTGACACTTACCCACTGTTGCAACGCTGGGGAAGTGGCGGTTTCACTGGGGACCCAGTGAAACCGCGCGGCCCCCGCGTCACATCGCGCTGGCCTCAGCAGCCGCCCGCAGCTGCCGGCTCCGGTGGCGCAGGGCCTCGGAGGTGAAGATCGCCAGGGCGAGCCAGACGAGGGCGAAGCCGAGCCATTTCACGGAGGTCATCTCTTCGCGGAAGACCAGGACGCCGAGGGCGAACTGGATCGTCGGGGTGAGGTACTGGAGTAGTCCGATCGTGGTCATCGAGACCCGGATCGCTGCCGCGCCGAAACAGATCAGGGGGACCGCCGTGACCAGGCCGGTGGTGGTCAGCAGCACCGTGTGCGAGACGCCCTGCTCACCGAAGGTGGCGGCGCCGTCCGCCCACAGCCAGACGAGGTAGCCCAGTGCCAGCGGGGTGAGGATCAGCGTCTCGAAGGTCAGGCTCTCGACCGCCTCGACACCTGCCTTCTTCTTCATCAGGCCGTAGGTCCCGAAGGAGCCGGCCAGCAGGAACGCGATCCACGGGGGGTGGCCGTAGTCGACGGTCAGGCCGACCACGGCCAGGCCGGCGATCCCGATCGCCAGCCACTGGAGCGGTCGCAGCCGCTCGCCGAGCACGAACACCCCGAGCAGGACCGTCACCAGCGGGTTGATGAAGTAGCCCAGGGACACCTCGACGACGCGCTCGTTGTTGACGCCCCAGATGAAGCCGCCCCAGTTGATCCCGATCACCACGGACGCCAGGGTGAGCAGCGAGAGCAGGCGCGGGCTGCTGAGGATGCCGCGCAGCTGGGAGGTACGACGCAGCGCGATCGTCAGCCCGACCATGACCACCAGCGACCAGCTGACCCGGTGCGCGAGGATCTCGACTGCTCCGGCCGGCTCGAGGAGGGTCCAGTAGAGAGGGAACAGCCCCCACATGCTGTACGCCGCGAGGCCCAGCAGAAAACCACGGCGCTCGTCATTCACCTCGTCAACCTACCGGCCGTAGGCTCACCTCATGGCTGGGTACTCCGTAGAACGCAGCATCACCGTGAACGCCTCGTCGCACCTGGTGCACGGGCTGGTCAACGACTTCCACAAGTGGCCTCTGTGGTCCCCCTGGGAAGGCCTCGATCCCGCGCTCCAGCGCACCTACAGCGGCCCGGACGAGGGCGAGGGGGCGCACTACGAGTGGAACGGCAACCGCAAGGCCGGCCAGGGCAGCATGGTGATCATCGGGTCCACGCCCGAGCGGATCGTGATGACGATCAGGTTCCTCAAGCCGTTCAAGGCGACCAACACGACCCGATTCGACCTCACCCCGAGTGGCAACGGCACTCACGTCCGCTGGGAGATGTCCGGAGAGCAGGGCGGCGTGATGTCCCTGCTCGGCAGGGTCTACTCGATGGACAAGATGATCGGGCCGGACTTCGAGAAGGGGCTGGCCCGGCTCAAGGCGGTGGCGGAGGAGACCGACGGCTCGCCCGCCGGCTGACCGTCATCGACCGCAGGATCAGACCACGGTCCAGGTGTCGCCGCCGCTGATCAGCCCGGCCAGCGCCTGACGTGCATCGCCGTGCGAGGCGGAGGCGGCCTCGATCTGCTGGCGCGCCTGGTCGTCGTACGTCGGCCGCTCGACCTGGCGGAAGATGCCGATGGGTGACTGGTGCAGCACGCCCGCGTCAGTCAGCCGGGACAGGGCGAACGCGGTCGTCGGGTCGTCGTTGTGGGCGTCGTGGACGAGCAGGTCCTCGACGGCCACTCCACCGCTCGTCGGGCCGGTCGAGACCTCGACCACCTCGACACCGCCGCTGGCGGACCGGACGATGCCCTTGCTGGGCTGGCCGTCCTCGTGGGGGTTGCCGAACCGGATCGGCTCCCCCTGGACCAGCGGGATGATCGCGTCGGCCTTGGTGTCCGGGTTCTTGATCGCGTCGAAGGCGCCGTCGTTGAAGATCGGGCAGTTCTGGTAGATCTCCACCAGCGACGTGCCGCGGTGGGCGGCGGCCGCGGCGAGCACGTTCGTGAGGTGCTTGCGATCCGAGTCGATGGTGCGTGCCACGAAGGTCGCCTCTGCGCCCAGGGCCAGGGAGACCGGGTTGAACGGGTGGTCGACCGAACCGGCGGGTGTCGACTTGGTGACCTTGCCGGGCTCGGAGGTGGGGGAGTACTGCCCCTTGGTCAGGCCGTAGATGCGGTTGTTGAACAGCAGGATCGTCATGTTCACGTTGCGACGCATCGCGTGGATCAGGTGGTTGCCCCCGATCGAGAGGGCGTCACCGTCACCGGTCACCACCCAGACCGAGAGGTCCCCGCGTGCGGTGGCGATGCCGGTGGCGATCGCGGGGGCACGCCCGTGGATCGAGTGCATGCCGTAGGTCTCGAGGTAGTACGGGAAGCGGGAGGAGCAGCCGATGCCGGAGACGAACACGATGTTCTCGCGCAGCAGGCCGAGGTCGGGCAGGAACGACTGCACGGCCTTGAGCACGGCGTAGTCACCGCAGCCCGGGCACCAGCGGACCTCCTGGGTGGAGGTGAAGTCCTTGCCGGTCTGCTTCTCCTCGGTCGTCGGCATGCCGGCGAGGCCGGGGAAGGGAAGCGGCTCGGTGGTGGTCATCGCACGGACTCCTTGTCCTGGGTGCCGGCGTCGTCGGCAGGGGCCTCGAACGTGTCCTCGCCCGTCGTGGCCGTGATCAGGCTCGTGATCGCCTCGGCGAGCTCGGCCGCCTTCAGCGGCAGGCCGCGCACGTGGTTGTAGCCCACGACGTCGACGAGGTACTTGGCGCGGATCAGCAACGAGAGCTGGCCGAGGTTCATCTCGGGGATCATCACGGCGTCGTACCGCTTGAGGATCTCACCGAGGTCGTTGGGGAAGGGGTTGAGGTGGCGCAGGTGCACCTGCGCCACGTCCATGCCTGCCTTGCGGACCCGTCGGCATGCTGCGCCGATGGGGCCGTACGTCGAGCCCCAGCCGAGCACGAGCACCTTGGCCCGTCCCGCACCGGCCGGGCCGGACGGGTCGTCGACCTCCAACGGGGGCAGCGAGTCGGCGATCCGGTCGACCTTGGCCTGGCGGATCCGGACCATGTAGTCGTGGTTGCCCGGCTCGTAGGAGATGTTGCCGTGTCCGTCGCCCTTCTCCAGCCCGCCGATGCGGTGCTCGAGTCCGGCAGTGCCGGGGATGGCCCATGGCCGAGCCAGGGTCTCCTCGTCACGCAGGTAGGGCCAGAAGTCCTGCACGGGGTCGCCGTCGGGGTTCTTCGGGTCGGCAGTCTCGTGGTTGGGCCGGCTGGCGAAGGCAGGGTCGATCGTCGGCAGCTCGTCGAGGTCGGGGATGTGCCACGGCTCTGAGCCGTTGGCCAGCATCCCGTCGGAGAGAAGCATCACCGGCGTGCGGTAGGTGACCGCGATCCGGATGGCCTCGACGGCCGCCTCGAAGCAGTCGCCCGGTGACTGCGGCGCCACGATCGGGACAGGGGACTCGCCGTTGCGCCCGAACATCGCCTGGAGCAGGTCGGCCTGCTCGGTCTTGGTCGGCAGCCCGGTCGACGGGCCGCCTCGCTGGACGTCGATGACCACCAGCGGGAGCTCGGTCATCACCGCGAGGCCGATGGTCTCCGACTTCAGCGCGATGCCGGGGCCGGACGTGCTGGTGACTCCGAGCGACCCGACGAAGGAGGCACCGAGCGCTGCGCCGATCCCGGCGATCTCGTCCTCGGCCTGGAACGTGGTGATCCCGAACCGCTTGTGCTTGCTCAGCTCGTGCAGCACGTCGGAGGCGGGGGTGATCGGGTAGGTGCCGAGGAAGATCGGCAGCCCGGACTGCACCGAGCCGGCCACCAGTCCGTAGGCCAGGGCGAGGTTGCCGGTGATGTTGCGGTAGAGACCGGCAGACATCGGCGCGGGCTTGATCTCGTACTGGACGGCGAACGCCTCGGTGGTCTCGCCGAAGTTCCAGCCGGCCCTGAACGCCGTGATGTTGGCGTCGCGGATGTCGGGTGCCTTGGCGAATCGCTTCTCCAGGAACGCGGTCGTGGTCTCGGTCGGCCGGCCGTACATCCAGGAGAGCAACCCGAGGGCGAACATGTTCTTCGCCCGGGCCGCGTCCTTGCGGGTCAGGCCGAACTCCTTGACCGCCGCGACGGTCATCCCGGTCAGGTCGACGACGTTGACCGCGTAGTCGGCCAGCGAGTCGTCCTCCAACGGGTTGCCGGCGTAGCCGGCCTTGGTCAGGTTGCGGCCGCTGAAGTCGTGGCTGTCCACGATGATCGAGGTGCCCGGCTTCATGTCCGGCAGGTTGGCCTTGAGGGCGGCGGGGTTCATGGCGACGAGCACGTCGGGGGAGTCGCCGGGGGTGAGGATGTCGTGGTCGGCGAAGTGGACCTGGAAGGACGAGACACCCGGGAGCGTGCCCTGGGGGGCGCGGATCTCGGCGGGGAAGTTGGGCAGCGTCTGGAGGTCGTTGCCGAACGCCGCGGACTCCTGGGTGAAGCGGTCACCCGTCAGCTGCATGCCGTCCCCGGAGTCGCCCGCGAAGCGGATGATCACCCGGTCGAGCTGCTTGACCTGCTTGGCCACCTTGCCTGTCCTTCTCTTCTCGACTGCGAGTGGACCCAACGTTTCACATACCGATGGTACGCATCATCGTACGGGCAGAAATAGAACAGGTTCTAACCCGGCCCCGGGGACGCGCTCCGCTTGCGAGGGTGGGTCCACCACCAAGGAGCCACGATAGTCCGCCGGGCCAGCGCCGACAGCCCGTCTCTGCCCCTAAGACGGGTCGGGCAGGTGAGCCGGCTCACGTTCGGGACGGACCTGGAGCCGGCCCTGGACCCGCGGGCTAGCCTCGCGAGAGGCAACCGTTCCAACTGAGGAGACGCCGCATGGGCCAGGAGAACAGCGTGGAGAACAAGGCCGCCGAGCTGCTGCGCCTGCACCAGGACCCGACGCTGCTGACGGTCGTGAACGTGTGGGACTCGATCACCGCGAAGGTGGTGGCGGGGACTCCCGGAACCGCTGCCCTCGCCACGGCCAGCCACTCGATCGCCGCCTCCTGGGGCTACCCCGACGGCGAGAAGATCCCGGGCGACCTGATGATCGAGGCCGTCGGACGCATCGTCGAGGCCACGACGCTGCCGGTCTCCGCCGACCTCGAGGGTGGGTACGGCGATCCGGCGGAGACCATCCGCAAGGCCATCGGCGTGGGGGTGGTCGGCGCCAACATCGAGGACCAGATGAAGCCGCTCGATGAGGCTGTCGCCGACGTCGCGGCGATCATGGATGCCGCCATCAGCGAGGGCGTCCCGGACTTCGTGCTGAACGCCCGCACGGACGCCTTCGTGCTCGGCCGGGACAGGGACCAGGGCGAGGTGCTCCGGGAGGCGATCGAGCGTGGCAGGGCCTACCTCGATGCGGGCGCGCCAGTCGTCTTCGTGCCGGGCAAGGTCGACGAGGCCGCGATCGTGAGTCTCGTCGACGCGTTCGGTCCCCAGCGGCTCACGCTGATCGGGGTTCCCGGTGGCCCGTCGCTCGCGCGACTCGAGGAGCTCGGCGTGGCCCGGGTCTCCTACGGGCCGATGTCGCAGCGGGTCGCCCTGACCGCCCTGCAGGAGCTGGTGGAGGAGATCCACCGGGGCGGCGAGCCGCCTTCGACCATGCGGCCGCTGAACTAGGGCTGCTCACAGCGCTGCTTGAGCGCCGCGGCGTGACGACGGAAGCCGTGCTCGACGCGCCTCGGCCCCGCGAGCGGGACCAGTGGGCCGGAGAACTCCTCGACCGTCTCGTAGTGGGTCGGCCCGCCCGGCTGCTGGCTGAGCTCCTGGATGCGCGTGCCGCGGACCAGGCCGAGCCTGGCGGGCAGCCCCTCGTAGACGTAGGCCAGGGTGGCTCGTCGTACGCCGTCAGCGTCGTGGGGCGGCTCGATCGCGATGATCCGCTCGGGAGACGTGGTGCCCTTGCCGTTGGCCCACTTCACGTGCAGCACGATCCGGTCGCCGACGCTCGGAGGCGTCGGGCAGTCGGCGCGGACGACGAAGGGGTTCCACTCGTCGTACGCCGCGGTGTCGAGCATGACCGCCCACACGTCCTCGATGGGGGCCTCGATGTCGACCGCTGCCCGCGGGTTCATCGGTAGTTGGTGAACTGCACCGCGAACTCGTAGTCCTGCCCCTTGACCAGGGCCTGGACGGCCTGGAGGTCGTCGCGCTTCTTGCTGCTCACCCGGAGCTCGTCGCCCTGCACCTGGACCTTGACGCCCTTGGGCCCCTCGTCCCGGATCAGCTTGCCGACCTTCTTGGCGTCCTCGGACGAGATGCCCTCCTTGAGGGCGATGCTGATCTTGGTGTCGCGGCCCGACTGGCGGGGTTCGCCGGCGTCCAGGATCTTCAGCGACTGCTGGCGTTTGATCAGCTTCTCCTTGAAGACGTCCAGCACGGCGTTCGCCCGGTCCTCGGCGTTGGCGGTGATCTCGATGCCCTCCGTGCCGGACCACTTGATCTCCGCACCTGTGCCCTTGAAGTCATAGCGCTGCGAGATCTCGCGGGCCGCCTGGGAGAGTGCGTTGTCGACCTCCTGGCGGTCGATCTTGCTGACGATGTCGAACGATGAGTCGGCCATCGTGGGGGACCTCCATCCGATTTAAGTCTTGGGTACCTGCTGCGCTATCCTCGGCTGCGCCGCTGGCCCACCCTAGTAGGTCAGTGCGCATGGCAGGTTGTCCGAGCGGCCAATGGAAACGGACTGTAAATCCGTCGGCGTATGCCTACGCAGGTTCGAATCCTGCACCTGCCACGCTCCACAGCTTCAGTCTGCCGCGGCAGACTGGTGCACATGATCGAGAACGTGCGCGACGGCGCGGGCGGTGGGCTCACCGCCTCGGCGCTGTTGCTGTGTGACTTCAACGAGGAGTACGACGAGCCCGCCCCGCCTGCGGACCAGGTGGCGGCCCGACTCGACGAGCTGGTCCGGGCGCGCGACATCGAAGTGCTGCTCGCCCGAGATCGGGAGACCGGCGAACCGGTCGGGGTCGCAGTCATGCGCGTGCAGCCTGCCGTGCTGAGCGTCGCGCAGGAGGCCTATCTGGCCGAGCTCTACGTCGTACCCCGTCGGCGAGGGCAGGGCTACGGGCGGGAGCTGATCACCGAGGCGCTCCGCGTCGCGGTCGATCGCGGTGCCGACTACGCGTTCCTGGTGACGAGCGAGGACGACCTGCTGGCCCAGCGCCTCTACGAGGCGGCCGGTTTCCGCCGGACCGAGGGCGAGGCCGGTCCGCTGATGCTCGCCTACGAGCGCGACCTCTAGAAGCACCAACGGCGGCCCGTTGCAGGGGCCGCCGTTCGTGGATGGTGGTCGGGACTACTTGTCGGGGAACCGGTCCGCGTGCTGTACGGCGCGGCGCACCCGGGACGGGAGCGTCGAGTCGAAGCTCTCCTTGCGGAGCTCCTTCATCAGGGACACGCACATCGCGATCAGGATCAACATGAACGGTCCTGCCACGACGATCACCAGGTTCTGCAGGGCGGCCAGCCCCCCGGCGAAGAGCAGCACCGCTGCCACCGCACCGGTGGCGACCCCCCAGAAGATGGTCAGTGGCCGCATCGGCACCTCCTTGCCGCGCTGGCTGAGCATCCCCATCACGATCGAGGCGCTGTCGGCGCCGGTGATGAAGAAGATCGCGACCAGGAACACGGCGAGCGCGACGGTGATCGTCGAGAGCGGGAACTCCCGCAGCGTCTCGAACAGCGCGTTCTCGTAGCCGCTGTCGATGACTGCCTTCATGTCAACGTCCTTGTTGAGCTGCAGGTCGAACGCCGCTCCGCCCAGGATCGAGAACCAGATGAAGGACACGACGCTCGGCACCGCGATCACGTAGATCACGAACTGCCGGATCGTCCGGCCCTTGGAGATCCGGGCGATGAACATGCCGACGAAGGGCGTCCACGAGATCCACCAGGCCCAGTAGAAGACGGTCCAGCCCGAGATCCACTCCGAGCCGCCGAAGGCGCCGGTGCGGAAGCTCATCGCGGGGAGCTGGGTGAGGTAGCCGCCCATCGACTCGGTGAAGGTGCCGAGGATGAACACGGTCGGCCCGACCACGAACAGGAAGAACACGAGCAGGGTGGCAGCCACCGCGTTGGCGTTGGAGAGCCACTTGATGCCCTTCTCCACCCCGCTGACCGCGGAGATGACGAAGCAGGCCGTCAGCACGGCGATGACGGCCACGGCGAGGTTCTTGCTGCCACCGCCCTCACCGAAGACGTTGTCGATGCCCCCGGTGATCTGCAGGGCGCCGAGCCCGAGCGAGGTGGCCGAGCCGAAGAGCGTGGCGAAGATCGCGATCACGTCGATCGCCTTGCCCGGTCCCCGGCTGGCGCGCTCACCGAGAAGCGGGTGGAACGTGGCGCTGATCAGGTTGCCCCGCTCCTTGCGGTAGGCGAAGTAGCCGATCGCGAGACCGGTCACGGCGTACATCGACCAGGGGTGCACGCCCCAGTGGAAGAAGGAGTACTCCATGGCGGTGAGCGCGGCCTCGTTGCTGCCGGCCTCACCGCGTCCGAGCGGCGGGGTGTTCAGGTGCGTGAGCGGCTCGGCCACGCCCCAGAACATCAGGCCGATGCCCATGCCCGTCGCGAACATCATCGAGACCCAGGAGAACGTCGAGAACTCGGGCTCGGAGTCGTCCGGCCCGAGCTTGATGTTCCCGTAGCGGGTGAAGGCGAGGTAGGCGGAGAAGGCGACGAAGGCCGCGCTGGTCAGCACGAAGAGCCAGCCGAACGACTCGGTGGTCCACCCGAGCACCTTGCCGGCAACCTTGTTGAGCCCCTCGGGGTCCGTCGCGCCGTAGACCACGAACGCGATCGCGAGGGCCGCGGCGACGCCGAAGACCACGCGGTCGACCTGCAGATGCTCCTCGTCGCGGGTCTGCACTCGCGGCGTCTGGTCTTGAACGGTCATCTCATCACGTCCCCAAGGTGTTGCGCACCACGCAACCGAGTGCACCTTGAGCAACAGAGTGGCAAAGGCAACGGCCCCTGTCAAGGCTCGGCCTCCCCGAGCGCCGAGGTCGAGGCGAGAAGTGGGCGTCCCAGATTCAGGCGCTGCCGCTCCACGGCGCCGGGACCAGCACCCAGATGACCTCGGCCGGGCGGGTCTGGCTGGAGTTGACCCAGGAGTGCGGCTCGCCGCCGTCGAAGGTCAGCGCATCGCCTGCGCTGAGCTTGTGGCTGCGGTCGCTGAGGACCAGCTCGACGGATCCCTTGAGCACGTAGAGGACCTCCACCTCGCAGTTGATCGTGTAGAGGTTCTTCCCACCGGTGCCCCCCGGCTCGATGGAGGAGTGCACCAGCTGGAGCTTGGCCTGGCCGCGCGGCGTCATCAGCTGCTCCGTGACTCCGGTTCCGCCCAGATTGATGGCCGGCGCCTCGGCACGGCGTACGAGCGCGACGTCCGGGGCGGTGAAGAGACTGCCGACCTCGATGCTCATCACCTCGCAGAGCCTGATCAGCGACGCCACGCTGGGTGAGGTCTCGTCACGCTCGATCCGGCTGAGGAACCCCTTGGTCAGCCCGGAGGCGGTCGCCAGCTGGTCGAGGGTGTAGCCGTGCGCCTTGCGGGCGGCATGCAGCTTCGACCCGATGCGGACATCGTTGGTGGGGGACACCGGTAGCGGTCGCACGTGTTCCTCCTGAGGCAACATAAGTTGTCATCAATCTAGCCCAGACCCTTGACAACCCATGATGGTGCCCTGATGCTTGATTGACAACCTTTGTTGTCTATCAAGCAACTCTCTTCTGGAGACCATCATGCGGCTTCGTCATCGTCCCACCCCCTTCTCCAACGTTCTGGCTGCCGGCGCGGCCACTCTTGCGATCCTTGTGACCACGTCCTGCGGCACCGCGGCGCCGGAGGACGAATCCCGCTTCCGGGGACAAGGAGCCCTCGGCCGAGATCGGCGCCCTCGAGGAGGACGCGAAGATCGCCGCGATGCTCCCGGCCGACATCAAGAGCGCCGGTGTGGTGCGTGTCGCCTCCGGCGTCAGCTTCCCGCCGATGGAGTTCTTCGCCGAGGACAACAAGACCGTGATCGGCTTCGACGCCGACCTCGGCAAGGCTCTCGGCGAGGTCCTCGGTGTCGAGTTCAAGTTCAGCAACACCAACTTCGACGGCATCATCGGCGGGCTCGAGGCCGGCAGGTACGACCTCGGACTCACGTCGATGATCGACAAGCTGGAGCGCCAGGAGAAGGTCGACTTCGTCGACTACCTGAGCTCCGGCGTCGCCTTCATGGTCGCCAAGGGGAACCCCGAGGGCCTGACGGAGCCGATGGACCTCTGCGGCAGGACGGTGGCGGTCGAGAAGAGCGCCACGGGTGACATCGTCGCCGACGACATCTCCGCCGACTGTGTGGCGGCGGGCAAGGCCAAGCTCAAGGAGCTGGCGCTGCCGGAGCAGGTCGCGACGCTGCAGGCCCTGTCCTCGGATCGCGCGGACGCGGTCCTGGCCCTCGATCTGACGCTCGCCTACAACGTGAAGCAGCAGCCAGACGCCTTCGAGCTGGCAGGCAAGCCGTTCGGTCTGCTGCCTGTCGGCATCCCCGTCCCCAAGGACAACCCGGAGCTGCGTGATGCCGTCCAGGCCGCGCTGATCAAGGTCCAGGAGTCCGGCGCGTACGACGAGCTGCTGGCCAAGTGGAACCTCGAGGACCAGGCGCTCGAAGGTGCGCCGATCAACGAGGGCGAGTGACACCGTGAGCGTCGAGACGGCAGTCGACAGCCCGGCGGCACACGCGGACGAACCCATCGTCCGGCTGCGGCACCCGTGGCGTTGGGTGGCGGTGGCGGTCCTCGCTCTCTTCATCGCCCAGGCGGTCGTGTTCGCGGTGACCAACGACAAGCTGCGTTGGGACCTGGTCGGCGCCTACCTGTTCGAGGAGTCGATCCTGCGCGGCCTCTGGATGACGGTGAAGCTGACCGTGATCTCGATGGTGGTGGGCGTGGTGCTGGGCACCGTGCTCGCGGTGATGCGGCTCTCCGACAACCCGGTGTTCCGCGCGGTCGCGGGCGGATACGTCTGGATCTTCCGCGGGACCCCGATCCTGGTCCAGCTGCTGTTCTGGTTCTTCCTCGGCACGGTCCTGCCGACCATCACCATCGGCATTCCGTTCGGCCCCGACTTCGGGTCGTGGGCCACCAACACGGTGATCAGCCAGTTCACGGCCGCGATCCTGGGTCTGGGCCTCAACGAGGCGGCGTACATGGCCGAGATCGTGCGGGCCGGCATCGGATCGGTGGACCAGGGGCAGAGCGAGGCCGCAGAGGCTCTCGGGATGTCGCCCGCGACGACCTACCGGCGCGTGATCCTGCCGCAGGCGGCGCGGCTGATCGTGCCCCCGACCGCCAACCAGACGATCTCGATGCTCAAGCTCACCTCCCTGGTGCTGGTGATCGGGCTCCCCGAGCTCACCACGACCGTCCAGCTGATCTATGGCCGCAACCTGCAGCAGATCCCGATGCTGCTCGTGGCCAGCATCTGGTACCTCGTGCTGACCACCATCCTCACGATCGTCCAGTCCCGGCTCGAGAAGCGGATGAGCCGGGGAGTGAGCCGGTCGGGCACCGAACGGCGCAACATCTTCAGTCGCCAGGGAGGCCGGGCATGAGCGCGAGCATGACCACAGCAGACCGCTGCCACCCCGATGGTCGAGGCCATCGGCGTGCGCAAGGTGTACGGCCGCAACGAGGTGCTCAAGAGCATCGACCTGACCGTGCAGCAGGGCGAGGTCGTCTCGCTCCTCGGCCCGTCGGGGTCGGGCAAGAGCACGTTCCTGCGCTGCATCAACCACCTCGAGCGCGTGGACGGTGGGGAGATCAGCGTCAACGGGCACCTCGTGGGATACCGCCGTGCCCATGGCAAGAAGTACGAGCTGCGGCGCAAGGAGATCGCTGCCGCCCGACGCGACGTCGGCATGGTCTTCCAGCGGTTCAACCTCTTCCCGCACCGCACCGCGATCGAGAACGTCATGGAGGCGCCTCTGTTCGTCAAGCGCCGCGGCCGGGACGACGTGCGCCAACAGGCAGCGGCACTTCTCGACCGGGTCGGACTCGCGGACCACGCCGACGACTACCCGTCGACCCTCTCCGGTGGTCAGCAGCAGCGAGTGGCGATCGCACGGGCGCTGGCCATGGAGCCGACCCTGATGCTGTTCGACGAGCCGACCTCGGCGCTCGACCCGGAGCTGGTCGGTGAGGTGCTCGACGTGATGAAGGGCCTGGCCGAGGAGGGGATGACGATGATCGTGGTCACCCACGAGATCGGCTTCGCGCGCGAGGTCTGCGACCGCGTCGTGTTCATGGACGGCGGGGTGATCGTGGAGCAGGGCCCGCCGGGCGAGGTCTTCAACAACCCCCAGCACGCACGAACCCAGTCTTTCCTATCGAAGGTGTTGTGAACCGATGACCACCCCTGTCTCTGACAAGTCCGCCACCAGGTTCCGAGGACCGGTCGACGCGAGCGTCGTTCCGCGGTACGGCGGGCCGTCGACGTTCGCCCGGCTGCCGCGGCTCGACGAGGTCGAGCGCGCCGACGTCGCGATCGTGGGTGTGCCCTTCGACTCCGGTGTCAGCTATCGCCCCGGAGCGCGGTTCGGGCCCGGCCACATCCGCGCCTCGAGCAAGCTGCTGCGCACGTACAACCCCGTGCAGGACGTCGAGCCGTTCGCGGTGCAACAGGTGGCGGACGCAGGCGACATCGCCTGCAACCCGTTCGACATCCAGGACGCGGTCAGGCAGATCGACGTGGGAGTCCGCGGGATTCTCGACGTCAGCGACAAGCTGGTCACCCTGGGCGGGGACCACACGATCGCCCTTCCACTGCTGCGCGTGCTGCACGAGCTGCACGGGCCGATCGCCGTGGTGCACTTCGATGCGCACCTCGACACCTGGGACACCTACTTCGGTGCACCGCTCACCCATGGAACCCCCTTCCGACGCGCCTCGGAGGAAGGGCTGATCGACAAGACGGGCAGCATGCACGTCGGCATCCGCGGTCCGCTCTACTCACGCGAGGATCTCAGCGACGACCAGGTGCTCGGTTTCCAGGTCATCGGCGCCCACGACATGGACGACCTCGGCTGGCGCGGTGCCGTCGAGCAGATCCGGGCGAGAGTCGGAGACCGGCCGACGTACGTGTCGCTCGACATCGACGTGCTCGACCCGGCCTTCGCGCCCGGTACAGGCACTCCCGAGGCAGGCGGGTTGACCAGTCGCGAGCTGCTCAGCATCCTGCGCGCGTTCAGTCGCCTCAACCTCGTCGGGGCAGACATCGTCGAGGTGGCACCGGCCTACGACCACGCCGAGGTGACCGGCATCGCGGCCGCGCACGCGGCCTACGAGCTGGTCAGCGCGATGGCCCCGCAGTCCACGGAGGCGGTCTCATGACCGAGTCCGGCAGCGCGAGCCACGACGCAGGTCACCGGTGGTGCCGCCGTCATCGACGCCCTGGTCGCCCACGGTGTCCGCGACGTCTTCGGGATCCCGGGCACCCACAACCTGGAGCTGTACCGCTACCTGCCCGCGTCGGGCATCCGCCACGTCGTGACGCGGCACGAGCAGGGCGCCGGGTACGCCGCCGACGGTTATGCCCGTGTGAGTGGCCGGCCCGGTGTGCTGATCACGACCTCCGGGCCCGGCATCACCAACGCGATCACCGCACTGGCCACGGCGTACGCCGACTCGGTGCCGGTCCTGGCGATCTCGCCCGGCCCACCACGCGGCCAGGTCGGCGCGGACGTGGGCTGGTTGCACGAGGCGAAGAACCAGCAGGCCGCTCTGGAGGCCGTCTGCGGTCGCAGCATCCGGGTCGAGTCCGCCGAGGAGATCCCCGAGGTGTTGGCCTCGGTCTTCGAGGGGTTCTCCACGTCCCGCGCCCGTCCGGTGCACCTCGAGGTGCCGGTCGACGTGCTGGAAGGCCCCTGGACGCGGCGACCGGTGCCGGTGCACGCGGTGTCGGTGCCCGTGGGTCCGCCCCGGGCCAAGGTGGAGGAGATCGCGGCGGCGCTGGACGGCTCGCGCCGGCCCTTGCTGATCGCGGGAGGCGGCGCCCGGGGTGCGGCCGACCAGGTCCTGGCACTCGCCGAGTGGGGGGTGCCGGTGCTCACCACGGTGAACGGCAAGGGCATTCTCGACGAGTCCCACCCGGCCGCCCTCAGCGCCGGCATCCGACTGGCAGCTGCCCATCGCGCCGTCAACGACGCCGACCTGGTGATCGTGGTCGGCAGCGAGCTCGGTGACTCCGACCTCTGGGGTGGGGTGGTGGCTCCCGGCGAGGCGGGCCGTCGCACCGTCGTACGCATCGACGTCGACCCGGCGCAGATGCACAAGAACGTGACCGCCGACCTCCCGATCGTCGGCGACGCATCGCTCGTGCTGCGCGGTCTGGTGGACGCGCTGCGGGACAACGGTTTCGCAGGCCGTTCGACCACGGACTACGGCTCGCGACGAGATCGCGTCGGACGCGGCCGCCGACGCGGGACCCTGGGAGAAGATCCAGCGCGTGCTCGCGGACGCTCTCCCGCCGGACACGGTCGTGGCCGGCGACAGCTCGCAGGTGACCTACTACGGGACCGTGCACTACTGGCCGTTCACACCAGCCAACCGGCTGATCTACCCGACCGGCTACGCAACGCTCGGCTACGGGCTGCCGGCCGCGATCGGCGCCAAGGTCGCCGAACCCGGACGGCCGGTCATCGCGTTGGTCGGTGACGGCGCCGCGATGTTCAGCATCCAGGAGCTGATCACCGCGACCGAGCAGGGCCTGCCCATCCCGGTGGTGATCGTGGACAACGGGGGCTACGCGGAGATCCGTGAGCAGATGGTCGAACGCGGCATCGAGGCGCAGGCCGTCGACCTGCTCTGTCCGGACTTCGCGGCCCTCGCCCGGGCCCTCGGGGCACACGGTGTGGTGGCCGAGACCGTCGAGGAGCTGGGCCCGCTGGCGACAGCAGCGCTGGTCGGTGACCGTCCGACCGTCATCCACCACCGGATCGGCTGACCGGTCGAGTCGCGCCGAGGGCGAGCCCTGTTCACGACGCCCTGACGGACCTAGGATCCGTCACACGGCTCGATCGATCTCGGGAGGCTCGTATGCGCCGGTTGTTGCTGTTCGTCCTGGCCCTGTCCCTGTCGACCTGGGGGCTCGCGCTCTCCGGACCGGCGGGCGCCCTACCGGCGGCCGAGCGCGCGGCACCCGCCGCAGCGCCGACCGCCCGGCCCGAGCCACCACCGTGGCTGAAGGTCGAGAACGGGGCCACCCAGCCGCAGTTCGCCCTCGCCGACGCGATCGAGGAAACGCTGTTCGTGGAGACCACGGTGGACTCCGACCTCGACGGCAAGCGCGACCGGGTCCGGCTGAGACTGTCCCGCCCGGGCGAGACCGAGACCGCGGGCATCAAGGTGCCGGTGGTCTTCGAGCACAGCCCTTACCGCTACAACACGGGCGGCGGGGTGAACCACAACGTCGACTTCGACGTGATGCCCCAGGAGGGACTCACGCCTCAGGGCCGCAGCTCGTTGGCCAGGGGCCGGGCTGTCTCGAAGGCGAACCCGGACCTCCCGGGCTCGCTCGACAACTACTGGGTGCCGCGTGGCTATGCCGTGGTGCTGGGCGAGAGCATCGGCACCGGCTTCTCCGACGGCTGCCCGACGGTGGGCGACCAGAAGGAGACGCTGGGCACCAGGGCGATCATCGACTGGCTCAACGGCCGCGCACCGGCGTGGAACGAGCAGGGCGAGCCGGTGGCTGCTGACTGGACGACGGGCGACGTCGGCATGACCGGGGTGTCCTACAACGGCACGCTGCCCAACCAGGTCGCCACCACCGGCGTCGAGGGCCTGCGCACCATCGTGCCGGTCTCGGCGATCTCGAGCTGGTACGACTACTACCGCGCCAACGGGCTGGTCCGGGCACCGCACTCCAACCGCTCCGGTGTCGGCACGAACGGCTACCTGGGTGAGGACCTCGATGTGCTGGCCGAGTACGTCGAGGGGCCGACGCGCACACAGAAGTGTCGGCACGTCGTCGAGGAGATGCTGGCCCGCCAGGACCGGGTGACTGGTGACGAGAATGCGTACTGGCGGGCGCGTGACTACCTCCACCTCGCCGGCCGCGTCAAGGCGAGCGTGTTCGTGGTGCACGGCCTCGAGGACTACAACGTGATGCCCAAGGCGTTCGCGTCGTGGTGGGAACGGCTGGCGTCGAACGGTGTGCCGCGCAAGATCTGGCTGCACAACGGCGGTCACGGCGGGCCCTCGTCCACCTCGGGCTACCAGCAGACGCTCAACAAGTGGATGGACCACTGGCTCTTCGGCGTCCAGAACGGCGTGACCTCCGAGCCGCGAGCCGACGTCCAGCGCCCGGACGGGACCTATGAGAAGCACGCCAACTGGCCGGTGCCCGGCGCCCGCGACGCGACCTTGCACCTCGGGGCGACCAACGCCACCGAGCCGGGCACGCTCGGCACCACAGCGCGGACCAGTGGCCTACGGCCGCGCCAGTCGTTCGTCGACAGGGGTCGGGAGCTCAACACCGACGCCGACCTGCTGCCTGCCCCGGATGTCGCCAACCCGAACCGGCTGGCGTACCTCTCGCCGCCGCTGCGCCGTACGGCTCACCTGTCCGGCACTCCGTCGGTGTCCTTGCGGGCGTCCGTGGACAACCGCCACGCGGCCAACCTGACCGCAGTCCTGGTGGACTACGGACCTGTCGGCAGCACCGCAGCGCCGGTGATGGTGACGCGCGGCTGGACCGACGTGCAGAACCGCAAGCGCTTCGACCGGAGTACGCCGATCCAGCAGGGCCAGGAGTACACCTTCGACTGGAACCTGGAGCCCGACGACTACGTGTTCCCGGCCGGCCACCGGATCGGGCTGGTGGTGGTCTCGACCGACCAGCAGTACACCGTCCGCCCGAACCCGGGAACACAGCTGACCGTGAATCCGGCGAGGAGCAGGGTGCGCCTGCCGGTGGTCAACGGTGTGGGCGGGCTGCGCTTCTGAGCCGGTGAGGGCGCTCAGGGCCGGATCTTGTCGCCGTCGGGGTCGAACGGCGGGCGCAGCGAGACGGAGGCGGGTTCGCGCGAGCCGTTGACGTCGACCTGATAGCTGCCCCGCTGGATCCAGTCGCGGTCGACGACCTCGCCGTCGCGGCCCCAGAGGTAGGCGAGGCCGACGCAGGCGCCGAGACTCTCGCCCCAGGCCGCCGAGATCACCTGGCCCGAGGTCACGCCGTCGCGCAGCACCAGCTCGCCGCCCCAGATCATCGGGTCGGGGCTCCCGAGCACGAACGAGACGACCTTGCGCCGCGGTCCCGCCTGCTTCGCCTCCTCGACAGCAGCCCGCCCCAGGAACGGGATGTCGGTCTTGAGCTTGCAGGCGAAGAGCAGCCCGGCCTCGACGGGGTTGTAGTCGGGGGTGAGCTCGCGACCGAACGCGCGGTAGCCCTTCTCCAGCCGCATCGACTCGATCGCGTAGTAGCCGCCGTTCAGCACACCCAGGTCTGCCCCGGAGGAGATGAGGTCCTCGTAGACCCCCACGGCGAACTCGGTCGGCACGTAGAGCTCCCAGCCCAGCTCGCCGACGTAGGTGATCCGCGTCGCCCTCACCGTCGAGTAGCCGAGCGTGATCTCCCGGCTGCTGCCGAACGGGAAGGCCTCGTCGCCGAGGTCGGCATCGGTCAGGCGGGAGAGCAGCTCTCGCGACTTCGGGCCCATCACGCCGAAGACGGCGTACGCCGAGGTCACGTCGACCAGCGTCGCGCGCTGGTCACCGATCCGTCGACCGATGTGGTCCTGGTCGCGCTCGGTGGTCGCGGCGCTGCTGACGATGAGGTACTCGTCGGTCGCGACGCGGGTCAGGGTCACGTCGGACTCGTAGGTCCCGCGCTCGTTGAGCATCCCGGTGTAGACGGTCCGTCCGACGGGGACGGCGACGTCGGCGGTGCACAGCCACTGCAGCACGGCCTCCGCGTCCGGGCCGATCAGGCGGTACTTCGAGAACGACGTCTGGTCGAAGACCGTCACGTTCTCGCGGGTGTTGGCGTGCTCCGCGGCGGTCCACGGCAGCCAGTTCTGCTTGCCCCACGAGTACTCGATGACCGGCTCCTCGCCGGGCGGTGCGAAGAAGTTCGCCCGCTCCCAGCCCATCCTGCTGCCGAAGTTCGCGTTGGCCGCTTCGAGGACGGAGTAGAGGGGGGAGCGTCGGAACGGGCGGGCCGTGCGCATCTCGCGGTTGGGCCACGGGATCGCGTAGTGCAGCCCCAGCACCTCCGCGACCCGGTCGTGCAGCCACCGGTTGTTGCCGTTGAAGGCGGCGAAGCGGCGTACGTCGACACTGGTGAGGTCCATCGACGGCTCTCCCTCGACGATCCACTCGGCCAGGGCACGCCCCGCCCCGCCGGCGGTCGCGATGCCGACGGAGTTGAAGCCCGCGCCGACGAAGAAGTTCCGCACCTCGGGCGCCTCGCCGAGGATGAACTGGTTGTCCGGGGTGAAGCTCTCCGGACCGTTGTAGAACTTGCGGATCCCGGTCTCCTCGAGCGAGGGCACCCGGAGGACCGCGTTCTCCATCAGGATCGAGAAGTGGTCCCAGTCCTCCTCGAGCAGCTGGAACTCGAAGGGGTGGGGGATCTGGTCCGGTGAGACCCACGGCTTGGCCTCGGGCTCGAACCCGCCGATGACCAGCCCGCCGACCTCCTCCTTGAAGTAGGTGTAGCCGTCGGGGTCGCGGAGCACGGGCAGGTCGGGGTGTACGCCGTCGAACGGGTCGGTGACCACGTAGAAGTGCTCGGCCGAGTGCAGCGGCACGTTGACCCCGGCGAGGGAGCCGACGGCCTTGGCCCACTGACCGGCGCAGTTGACCACGACCTCGGCCTCGAGGTCGCCGTCGTCGGTGCGCACCCCCGAGACCCGCCCGTCAGTCACGAGCACGTCGAGCACCCGCGTGCGCTCGAAGATCTGCGCGCCGCCCTGCCGGGCGCCCTTGGCCAGCGCCGAGGTGAGGTCGGTGGGGTTGGCCTTGCCGTCGCCGGGAAGCCAGATGGCACCGACGAGGTCGTCGACCTGCATCACCGGGTAGCGCTCGAGCGCCTCCTGCGCGGAGAGCAGCTCGCACTCCAGGTCGAACGCCTCCGCGGTCGCTGCCGTACGACGGAGCTGCGTCATCCGGTCCTCGGTCCGGGCCACCGTCACGCCGCCGCAGCGCTTGAACCCGGTGGCCAGGCCGACCTCGGCCTCGAGGTCGGAGTAGAGCTCGGTGGAGTACTGCACCAACCGGGTGCCGCTCTGGTTCGCGCGCAGCTGGCCCACCAGGCCTGCGGCGTGCCAGGTGGTGCCCGAGGACAGCTGCCCCTGCTCGAGCAGCACGACGTCGGTCTCGCCGAGCTTGGTGAGGTGGTAGGCGACGCTCGCGCCGATCACGCCGCCGCCGATGACCACGACGCGTGCCCGCGAGGGGAGCTGCCTGCCCATCAGTGCGTCCGCTCAGTCGTCACGGGTCGCCTGCTCCAGCAGGTTCTCGAAGTCAGGTCCTTCGAACTCGGCCACCGCGCGCTCGTACTTCTCCATCGTCCAGGACCAGAAGTCGAACTCGATCGAGCTCACCGACTGCTGGATGGAGCCCCACAGGGACCAGCCGTACTTCGCCATCAGTGCCCAGAGGCGGACGCGCGCGACCCGGTGACGGAGCAGCCGCCCGTCGTACGCCTCGACCAGTGCCTCGAGCTGCTCCAGCGACAGGTTCGGCTCGCTCCACAGGTTGCCGAGCTCGAAGCAGGGGTCGTTGTTGCCGGAGTACTCGTAGTCGATCAGCCACAGCTTCGAGCCGTCGTCGATGAAGTTCCCGGCGAGCAGGTCGTTGTTGCACGGCACAGAGGTGACCGGCCTGGCATCGAGCGCCCGCTTCACCAGGGCCACCTTGTCCGCGAAGTCCGCGTAGCCCTCCGGGAGGCGGAAGCCACGCTCCTGCACCGTGCTGAGGTAGGTGCGCTGGACCTCGAACATGTCGAAGTCGTTGCCGAACCGCGGACCGGAGTGCAATTGCCGGCACGCTGCCGCCACTCTCACCACGGTCTCGTTGCTCCGCAGGTCGTCGTCGGTGAACGTGGTGCCTTCCAGGAACCCGACCACCAACAGGCCGGGGTCCTCGACGTACTCGATCACGGGCGCGCCCACGCCGCTGCTGGCCGCCGACCGTGAGTTCAGGTGCTCGGCGTGCCGGTCGATGAGCAGCAGCTCGCTGCCCGGCTGGGGGATGCGGACCACCACCGTCTGCTCCGACGTGGTCACCTTGAGGTTCACGTTGGTCAGCCCACCGGGGAGCTTCTCGACGTGGCGCTCGTGCCCCTGCAGGCAGCGGACCGCGTCCAGCGCGGTCGAGATGTCGATGCCCGTCAAGGAAGCCTCCTTTGCGTCGGCACGCCTCGGCACGGTGTGCCACGGGGTCGACTGCGATGACACTAGAGCGATTCAGGGGTCGTTGCCGAGGGGATGGGATGCGCAGCGGCATGAGGTAGCCCTCGGAATGGGGCAAACGAGACAGATTCTCCGGGGGAGGGCATACCGTGGATCGAGCGCGGACGCACTCGGAGGACTGAGTTCCACTCGGTGGGAGCGGTGATGACTGGTCAGGACAAGTGCTACCGGGTCTGGTGGGATGAAGCCGGCGGGGTCGTCAGGACCGACTGGTTCGAGGGCGCAGTCTGCGGGATCGAGGAGGCGCGAGCCGTCGACAGCGAGATCCGCGCCATGGGACGCGACCAGGTCCTGTCTCTCGTCGACCTCAGGGAGGTCGACTCGATCGACCGGCCGGCCCGCGAGTTCTTCATGGACAGCAACGACGACTACCGTGCCGTCGCGCTGGTGGCCGGCTCGGCGTCGACCCGGATGCTGGCCAACTTCTTCCTGCGGCTCAAGCGTGGCGAGAACCCGGTCAAGATGTTCACCTCGGAGCCTGAGGCACTCGCGTGGCTCCAGGCTCAGGAATGACGCCGGGGTGAACCCGTCGTGACCGAGGACGAGACCCGGATCGAACCTGTCATCGAGCTGCTCACTCGCCTCGCCGCGGGGGACTTCGAGGCGCGCGGCGAACGCTCCGCCACCGACGACGACCTGGACGCCGTGATGGTCGGCATCAACATGCTGGCCGAGGAGCTCGGCGCCCACCGGGCCGAGCTCGAGGAGCGGGTCGCGTCCCGCACCGTCGAGCTCGATGCCGCCCGCGTCGAGGCCCTGGAGTCCTCGAGGCTGAAGTCGGAGTTCCTCGCGACGATGAGCCACGAGATCCGGACGCCGATGAACGGCGTCATCGGGCTGACCAGCCTGCTGCTGCAGACGCCGCTCGACCCGACCCAGCAGCAGTACGCCGAGGGCGTCGCGAGCGCTGGAGAGGCCCTCCTGCTCGTGATCAACGACATCCTCGACTTCTCCAAGCTGGAGGCGGGGATGGTCGACCTCGACTCCGCCGACTTCGAGCCCACCCTGGTGGTCGAAGGGGTCGCCTCGCTGCTGGCGCTGGAGGCGGCACGCAAGCGTCTGGAGCTGATCGCCTACTGCCTGCCCGAGGTTCCGAGACGGCTGGTGGGGGACGAGGGGCGGCTGCGACAGATCCTGCTCAACCTGGCCTCGAACGCCGTGAAGTTCACCGATGAGGGCGAGGTCGTGATCACCGCGCGCGTCGTCGGTGATGCCCACGGGGAGCAGCGGCTGCGGTTCCAGGTGTCGGACACCGGGATCGGAATCGCGAACGGAGCCGAGGCCCGGCTGTTCGACTCCTTCACGCAGGCAGACGCCTCGACCACCCGTCGGTTCGGAGGCACGGGCCTGGGCCTGGCGATCTCACGACGGCTCACCGAGGCCATGGGCGGGGAGATAGGCGTCGTCAGCGAGGACGGCGCCGGCAGCACGTTCTGGTTCGAGGTTCCGCTGGCACGGGCGTCCCGGAACGGTGCACCCGACGCCGAGCCGGGTCCCGACGCGCTCAGGAACCTGAGGGTGCTCGTCGTGGACGACAACGCCACCAACCGTCTGGTCCTGGAGTCGCAGCTGACCGCCTGGGGGATGCGCCCCGACGTCGTGCAGCATCCGGCGTCGGTGCTCGAGACGATGAGGGCGGCCGTGGCATCGGGCGATCCCTACGCCGTCGCGGTGCTGGACCTGTGCATGCCTGACCTGGACGGAGTCGGGCTGGCGCGACTGATCTCGCAGGACGCGAGCCTGCGCCGCACTCGGCTGATCGTGCTGTCCTCCGCCACCCGGGTCGACGAGGAGTCCCTTCGACAGGCTGGAGTGCGCCAGTGGTTGAGCAAGCCGGTGCGCAGCTCTGAGTTCTTCGACCGGCTGATGCGGCTGATGTCGCCGTCAGCCGTGGCACCCGTCGAGCTCGCCCCGCCGCTGCGGGCCGCATCCGCCGAGGGGCGGGGTCGGGTGCTGATCGTCGAGGACAACTCCCTGAACCAGCTGGTCGCCGAGGGGGTGGTCACCCGGCTGGGCTACGAGGTCGACATCGTGGCCAACGGGGTCGAGGCGATCGAGGCGATCGCCGCGTGTCGCTACTCAGCCGTGCTGATGGACTGTCACATGCCGGTGATGGACGGGTTCACCGCGACTGAGCGGATCCGGGAGCGTGAGGGCGCCGGCGAGCGGCTGCCCATCATCGCGATGACCGCAGGGGTGCTGGCCGAGGACCGCGAGCGCTGCCTCGTCGTGGGGATGGACAGCTTCGTGCCCAAGCCGGTGGACATCGCGACGCTCGACGATGCCCTGAGCGCGTTCGCCCGTCCGGGCCCCGAGGGAGCCGTCATCGACGTACGCCGGCTCTCGGCCCTGCGCCGGTTGGGGCCCGACGACGGGTGGGGGCTGCTCCCCACGATGACGGAGGTCTTCCTCGCGGAGTGCCCGGGGAGTCTCGCCGCGATGCGCAGTGCGATCGGCAGCGGGGACCTCCAGGCCCTGGCGCAGGCGGCACACGGGCTCAAGGGTGCGGCGGCCACGATGGGGGCCGAGAAGGTGGCCGCGCTCTGCGAGCGGTTGGAGAGCGCGCCGTCGGACATCTCGGCCTCCGAGGTGGTGGTGCTCCTCGAGTCCGCGGTCGAGCTGGCGGGCCAGGCACTCCGCGATCTGCTGGGCGACCTCCTGGGCGACCTGCCGGGCGATCTGCCGGGCGACCAGTCGCACTAGGCATGCCCGTGCTCCCACCAGTCCGGGGACGCCCCTCGTCCGGCGCACCACCCTTGTCCTAGGTTGGGCACATGACCGAGAAAGAACTCCTGGACAAGGTCCCCACTGGCCTCTTCATCGGGGGCGAGTGGCGCGACTCCTCCGACGGCTCGACGATCGACGTGGAGGACCCGGCCACCGGGGCCACGCTCACCAGCGTCGCGTCGGCCACCGTCGAGGACGGTGTGGCGGCGCTGGACGCGGCGGCGGCGGCACAGCACGACTGGGCGATGACCGCACCCCGCGAGCGCGCCGAGATCCTCCGGTCCGCGTTCGACCTGATCACCGAGCGGGCCGACGAGTTCGCGCTGCTGATGACCCTCGAGATGGGCAAGCCCGTGGCCCAGTCGAAGGGTGAGGTGACCTACGGCGCCGAGTTCTTCCGTTGGTTCTCCGAGGAGGTGGTGCGGATCTCGGGGCGCTGGGCGACCTCGCCGGACGGCAACACCCGGTTGATGACCATGAAGCAGCCGGTCGGTCCGACGCTGATGATCACGCCCTGGAACTTCCCGCTGGCCATGGGCACCCGCAAGATCGGCCCGGCTCTCGCGGCCGGCTGCACGATGGTGGTCAAGCCCGCATCCCAGACCCCGTTGACGATGCTGGCGCTGGCCGAGCTGCTCACCGAGGTGGGAGTGCCACCCGGCGTACTGAACGTGGTCTCGACCTCCAACACCTCCGAGGTGATGGGACGGCTGATCGACGACCCCCGGCTGCGCAAGCTCACCTTCACCGGCTCGACGCCGATCGGCAAGCAGCTCGTGAAGCAGTCCGCGGACCAGCTGCTGCGGGTCTCCATGGAGCTGGGTGGCAACGCCCCCTTCCTGGTCTTCGCCGACGCCGACCTCGACGCCGCCGTCGACGGCGCGATGATCGCCAAGATGCGCAACATGGGCGAGGCGTGCACGGCCGCGAACCGGTTCCTGGTGCACGAGTCCGTGGCTGACGAGTTCGCCACCAGGTTCGCCGAGCGGATGGCTGCGGAGAAGGTCGGCCGCGGCACCGACGACGGCATCACGGTGGGTCCGCTCATCGACGCCAAGCAGCGGGACAAGGTCGCCGAGCTCGTGGACGACGCCACCTCGCGCGGAGCCTCGGTGGTGACCGGGGGATCGCAGACCGGTGACCAGGGTTACTTCTTCGAGCCCACCGTGCTCACCGACGTCTCGCCCGACGCGGACCTGTTCCGCGAGGAGATCTTCGGCCCGGTGGCGCCGATCACGACGTTCTCCGACGAGGAGAAGGCCGTGCAGATGGCCAACGACACGGAGTACGGCCTGGTCGCCTACGCCTTCACCACCGACCTCGGTCGGATGATCCGGGTCAGCGAGGGCCTCGAGTTCGGGATGGTCGGCATCAACCAGGGCATCGTGTCCAACCCGGCCGCGCCCTTCGGGGGCGTCAAGCACTCCGGCTTCGGTCGCGAGGGTGGCCCGGAGGGAATCGAGGAGTACCTCTCCGTCAAGTACGTCGGGATCGCCCCCTGACCGTCGCGCGGCTCCGGACGAGCTGCGCGCGCTCAGGCCGTGACCTCGGGGGGCTCGGGCAGGTCGTCCGGCACCGGCATCCCGACGGGTCTGCACTGGCCGAGGGTGATCGCCTTGTACTTCGCGAACTCCACCGAGGACCGGGCGCTCTCGGGGTAGTCCTCGGGTGCCAGCCGGGCGTAGTAGTTCACTGCCTCGACGAGGTCCTCGGCACCCTGCGAGGGGGCGGTGCGCGCCTGTGACCGGCTGAGGGGCTGGGCCAGACGGAAGTGCTTGACCGTTTCCTGGTAGTCACCAGTGTTGAAGGCGTCGATCCCGGCCCGCACCTCCGCGCAGGCAGGGCTGTCCCTGGCGTCGGGCTGAACGGGTGCCCCGGGTTCCGGCGCCGAAGGGCTCGGAGTCGCCTTCCTCGTGGACTCGGCGCCCGGCGACTCCGGCTCGGCCGAGCAGGCACCCAGGCCGGCGACGAGCACGAGAGCAAGAAGGAGCCGCATCTCCCGAGACTAGACACACTCCGGTGGCGATCCCGATCGCAGACTGCTGCGGGCGGTCAGCGGAACAGCAGGATCGAGGCGGTCACGCCGACGAGCACGATCAGTGCCCGGAGCAGCGCGGCGGGGAGGCGTCGTCCGATGTGTGAACCGGCGTAGCCGCCCACGACGGACCCCGCCGCCAGCAGGCCGATCGCTGTCCAGTCGAGGTCCGCCAGGAACAGGAAGATCACGGTGGCCACGACGTTGGCCGCCATCACGGCCAGGGTCTTCAGCGCGTTGACGATGCGCAGCTCGAGGTCGGTGCCCAGCCCGAGCACCGCCATCATCATCACGCCGGAGCCGGCACCGAAGTAGCCGCCGTACACCCCGGTCAGCGTCGCCCAGAAGGTCGTGAGCGGGGACAGGCGCACGCGATCCGGAACGCCCTCGACCCGGCCGGCCGCCAGCCTCCGGCTGATCCACGGCTGGGCGCCGACCAGGACGCTGGTCACCAGGATCAGCCACGGCACCACCGACTCGAAGACGCTGGCCGGGAGCGCCAGCAGGAGCAGCGCTCCGGCGACCGAACCGATCGCGCACGTCAGCAGCACCACGGTCGTGACCCGTGGGTGCTCGCGCAGCTCGCGCCGGTAACCCAGCGAGCCGCTCACCGCCCCGGGCGTGAGACCGATCGTGTTGCTCGCGTTCGCGACGACGGGTGGAATCCCGACGGCGACCAGGACCGGGAAGCTCAACAGCGACGCCACCCCGACGGTCGAGGTGAGGATGCCGGCGCCGAGGCCGGCAGCGAGGACGGCGACCTGCTCGGCGGGTGTCAACGCCCAGCCGCCGGCGGGATCACCGGCGGGTCACCCGCCTGGTCACCCGCCTGGTCACCGAGGGCACCAGCGGGGTCGCGCAGCACTGCGACGTCGCTGACCAGGTTCAGGTGGGCGTGCATCGCCTCGGACGCTGCCTCGGGGTCCTCGGCGCGGATCGCGTCGGCGATGGTGCGATGCCCCGCGAGCGAGGCCCGCGGGCGGTCGGGCTGGGAGAGCGACTCGATCCGGGTCTCCCTGATCAGCTCGCCGATCTCGTCCATCAGACGCGCGAGCAGCAGCGAGTGGGCGGCAGTCGTGACCGCCCCGTGGAACCGCTCGTCGCCTTCCACACCGCGGCCGTCGGCGTCGATGTCGGCCTCCATCGCGTCCAGCGCCTCGTCGATGCGCCGCAGGTCCTCGTCCGTACGACGGACAGCGGCCAGCGCGGCGATCTTCGTCTCCAGGGCGTCGCGGGTGTCGATGATCTCCGGCAACCGGTCGGCGTGCTCGCGGATCGCCTCCACGATGCGCCGGGTCCGGGATTGAGTGACCACGGTGCCGTCGCCGTGCCGTACTGCCACCACCCCGATCACCTCGAGGGCCACCAGGGCCTGGCTCAGGGTCGCGCGACTGACCCCCAGCCGGGTGGCCAGCTCACGTTCGGCCGGCAGCCGGTCACCCGGCTCCAGTCCGTTCTCCGCGATCCACGAGGTGATCTGCTCGGCCACCTGCTCGTAGAGCCGGGTGCGCACCAGCCGGCCCGGGAACAGCGAGCCGGGCGCGCGAGACGTCTCATCCATCCGGCCATTCTATTGACAGTTGGCTCATTGACCTATTGGCTAGGCCACTGAACCAGTGTTCTGATCGGTGTCGCCGAGACCGTCGTACTGGCTCCACGAAGCATCCTTGGGAAGGAACATCATGGGACCGGAATGGGTTTCGATCATCGCCCTGGCGGCACTCTTCGTCATCGGCACGCTGCTGCCGATCAACATGGGTGCGCTGGCCTACGTCGCCGCCTGGCTGGTGGGCATGTACGCCCTCGACCTCGACGAGAAGGAGATCCTGGCGGGGGTGAGCGGCGACCTGGTCCTCACCCTGATCGGGGTCACCTACCTCTTCGCGATCGCCAGGAACAACGGCACGGTCGACCTGATCGTCAGGAGTGCCGTGCGCGCGGTGGGCGGCAGGGTGGCGCTGATCCCCTGGGTGATGTTCTCCGTGACCGCGTTGCTCACCGCCATCGGTGCGGCGAGCCCGGCAGCCTGCGCGATCATCGGCCCGATTGCCCTCGGCTTCGCCGGTCGCTACAAGATCAGCCCGCTGATGATGGGCATGATGGTCGTGCACGGCGCCCAGGCCGGCGGCTTCTCGCCGATCAGCATCTACGGCACGATCACCAACTCCGTGATGGAAGGCGCCGGGCTGCCCTCCAGCGAGCTCGCCGTGTTCTTCTCCAGCCTGGTCGTCAACTTCATCCTGGCGGTGATCCTGTTCGTCGGCCTCGGTGGCCGCAAGCTGATGAGCCAGCGGCTCGACCCCGACGAACCGGACACGCTCTCGGAGGACCTGCACCGCGGTGGGGCGACCATTCCGCAGCGGGGCTACGGCACCACGACGGCCACGACCACGCAGAACCTCGGCGTACGCCACGACCAGCTGCTCACCCTCGCCGCCTTCGTCAGCGTCGCCGTGATCGCTCTGGCCCTCGACAAGAACATCGGCTTCGTCGCTATCACCGCAGCGGTGATCCTGAACATGCTCGCGCCGAACGAGCACAAGGAAGCGGTCAAGCAGATCGCCTGGCCGACGGTGCTCCTGGTCGCCGGTGTCAGCACCTACGCCACGGTGCTGACCACCGCCCAGGCCCCCGAGTTCGTGGGCAACTGGGCCGCGGGGCTGGGCGCCATCGCGATCGGCGCGCTGATCCTGTGCTACGTCGGCGGTGTCGTCTCGGCGTTCGCGTCGTCGACCGCTCTGCTGCCTGTGATCATCCCGATCGCGGTGCCGCTGATCTCCGACGGTGGCATCAACGCCGCGCTGTTCGTCTCCGCTCTCGCGGTCTCCTCGACGATCGTCGACGTGAGCCCGTTCTCGACGAACGGTGCGCTGATGCTGGCGAACAGGCCCGACTCGATCGAGGAGCCCGTCTACTACAAGCAGATCCTGACCTACGGTGTCCTCGTGACCCTGATCGGGCCCCTCCTCGTCTGGGCCGCCCTCGTGCTGCCGAGCTGGTGACCGCGTTGACGACCGACAGGGGTGCGCTCGACGGAATCCTCGTCGTCGATCTCAGCCGGGCGCTGGCCGGACCGCACGCCACGATGATGCTCGGCGACCAGGGCGCCCGGGTGATCAAGGTGGAGGCCAAGGAGCACGGCGACGACACCCGCGGCTGGGGCCCACCGTTCGTAGGGCCCGAGGACGACCGGCAGTCGACGTACTTCCTCTCGACCAACCGGAACAAGGAGTCGATCGCCCTCGACCTCAAGGACGAGGGCGACCGCGACGTGCTGCTGCAGCTCGTGGACCGCGCCGACGTGCTGGTCGAGAACTTCCGCACCGGCGTGCTCGACCGGCTCGGTCTCGGTTTCGAGGTCCTGCAGCAGCGCAACCCGCGGCTGGTGGTGCTCTCGGTCACCGGGTTCGGCCACGACGGTCCCGAAGGAGGGCGCGCGGGCTACGACCAGATCGCCCAGGGCGAGGCCGGGCTGATGTCGCTGACCGGCTCCGGACCCGCTGACCCACAGCGTGTCGGCGTGCCGATCGCCGACCTCCTGGCCGGGATGTACGGCGCGTACGGCGTGCTCGCGGCGCTGCACGAACGAGCCAGCACCGGCGTCGGGAAGGTCGTCCGGACCTCTCTGCTCGCGGCCACCGTGGGGGTGCACGCCTTCCAGGGGACCCGCTGGACCGTGGCCGGTGAGGTGGGGCACGCCCAGGGCAACCACCACCCCTCGATCACGCCCTACGGCCTGTTCCACTGTCGCGACGGGGCGGTGCAGATCGCCGTGGGCAGCGAGGGTCTCTGGCGCCGCTTCTGCGAGGGCTTCGGCCTCGACGCCACCAGCTCCGGGCTCGCGACCAACCGCGAGCGCGTGGCGAACCGCGAGCGCACCGTCGAGGTCCTCGAGCGGGTCTTTGCGGACTGGGACGCCGAGCCGCTGCTCGCCCGACTGGACGAGGTGGGCATCCCCGCCGGCAAGGTGCGCAGCCTCGACGAGGTCTACGACTGGGACCAGACCGCCAGTCAGGGTCTGCTCGTGGACGTCGAGCACTCCGTCCTCGGCTCGATCACGCTGCCCGGCCCGGCCCTGCGCTTCTTCGAGGCGGACGGCACCGAGGTGACCCGCACCGACCACCAGGCGCCCCCGACGCTCGACGAGCACGGTGCCTCGGTGCGGGACTGGCTGCGGGACGGGTCCGCATGAGCCAGCACTGGTCAGCCCAGGGGCTGATCGACCTGGTGCTGGACCCGGGGTCGTACGAGTCCTGGGACCAGCCGGTCGACATCAGTGACCACTCCGAGAGCTACCGGGCGGAGCTGCGCGCTGCCGCGGAGCGGGCCGGCACCGACGAGTCGGTGCTCACCGGTCGCGGGCTGGTGCGCGGTCGCCCGGTGGCGGTGGTGGTGAACGAGTTCAGCTTCCTGGGCGGATCGATCGGCCGCGCAGCCGCATCGCGGATCGTCTCCGCGGTGCAGCGTGCCACGGCCGAGCGCCTGCCGCTGCTGGCGACCACGGCCTCCGGCGGGACCCGGATGCAGGAGGGCACGCCGGCCTTCTTCGAGATGGTCGCCATCTCGCGAGCGGTGATGACTCACCGCGCCGCCGGGCTGCCCTACCTGGTGCACCTGCGGCACCCCACGACCGGGGGTGTCTATGCGTCCTGGGGGTCACTGGGACACGTCACGGTCGCCGAGCCCGGCGCGCTCGTCGGCTTCCTCGGCCCCAAGGTCTACGAGGCACTCGAGGGGCACCCCTTTCCCGAGGGCGTGCAACGCGCCGAGAACCTCGCGGACAAGGGAGTCATCGACGCGGTCGTGGCCACCGAGGACCTGCCGGCGCTGATCGACAAGACCTTGGCGGTGCTGGTGGACCCGCCCCGGCCCCCGGCTCTGCCGCTGCGAGGTGAGGGCGGCGGGACAGCACTGCCCGTGTGGGAGTCGGTCGGGCACACGAGGCGGGCCGACCGGCTCGGCGTACGGGACCTGTTGCGGCACGGTGCGCACGGCACCCTCGCGCTCAACGGCACCGAGGAGGGCGAACAGGACGCCGCCGTCCTGGTGACCCTGACTCGCCTCGACGGCCAGCCGTGCGTGTTGATCGGGCAGGACCGGCTCCAGCAGACCCGCGCGACGCCCCTGGGTGCGGCTGCCCTGCGCGAGGCGCGACGGGGGATGCGGCTGGCCGAGGAGCTCGGGCTGCCGCTGGTCACCGTCATCGACACCCCGGGTGCCGAGCTCTCGGTCGCAGCCGAGGAGGGTGCGATCGCCGGTGAGATCGCTCGCTGCATCGCCACCCTGACCACGATGACCGTCCCCACGGTCTCGGTGATCCTCGGCCAGGGCTGCGGCGGCGGTGCGCTCGCCCTGCTCCCGGCGCAGGTCGTGGTCGCCACGGAGAACGCCTGGCTCTCGCCGCTGCCTCCCGAGGGCGCCAGCGTCATCCGCTTCGGCGACCTGGACCACGCGGCCGAGATGGCCGAGTCGCAGGGCATCGGCTCTGCAGCCCTGGTCGCCTCCGGCATCGTCGACCGGGTGGTGCCCGAGCTGCTCGAGGACGGGCCCGAGTCGCTCGCCGTCTCGGTCGCCGCCACCGTGGCGACCGAGCTGGTCCGCCTGGGGGCCGCTTCCAACTCCGCGCCTCAGTGAACGAGCGGGGCCAGGTAGCGCCTCGCGTACTCGCGGACCTCGGTCTCGGCATGTACGTCGAGGCCGCCGCGGGGGTTGAGCAGGTAGGTCCACGAGACGCGCAGCATCAGCTCGGCCACCGTGAGCAGCTCGTCGTCGGGCATGGTCGCGCCGCTGCGGCGGAGGGTGCCCGCCACCCGGCCGGCCGAGCCGAGCACGAGGGTGCTCTGCGACGCGGCACCGGCGGCGGTGACCACGTCGTGGTCGGTCTCGGCCAGTCGCGCGAGCAGCGGGATCTCACGCGTGAGGGCGATGCCGCGCGTGAAGCACTCGACCACGGCCTCGCGCGGCGGCAGGTCTGCGGCGACCCGGTCGAGCTCGGTGAGGAAGTCGTCGAACTGGCGCAGCAGCACTGCCTCGAGGAGCACCTCCTTGTTGGGGTACGCGCGGTAGAGCGTGCTGCGGCTGACCCCGGCAGCCCGGGCCACGTCCTCGACGTTGGCCCGGCGGGCGCCGTACTGCTCGAAGACCTGCTGGGCGGCATCGAGGATCGCGGTTGTCACTGCGACAGCCTCTCCAGCGTCACGGGCACTCCGTCGCGCGGGTAGCGGGAGCGCGGTCAGGTCGAGCGGCCAGACGTAGCCCTCCGGCACCGACCACCGGTAGCTGCGCAGCAGCTCGTGGAAGATGGCGCGCACCTGCATCCCGGCGAAGTGCATCCCGATGCACTTGTGCACCCCCGCCCCGAACGGCTCGAAGGCCAGCCGGTGCGACCGGTCCTCCCGGCGGTCCGGCGCGAACCGGTCCGGGTCGAAGCGGGTGGGGTCGGGCCAGAGGTCGGGCAGGTAGTGGTTCATGTACGGCGAGACGGTCACGAAGGAGCCGGCCGGGACGTGGAAGCCGGCGATGTCGGTGTCGCGGACGGCCACCCGGGGGAGCGAGGGGACCGGTGAGCACAGCCGCAGCGACTCCTTCATCACCCGGTCGAGCACGTCGAGGGCGAGCACCCCGTCGTAGTCGACGTCACCCGCGGCGATCGACTCGTGCGCGCGCCCGCTCCTGCCACTCCGGGTTCGTGGCCAGGTGGTAGGCCATCGAGCTCAGCGTGATCGTGGTGGTGTCGTGGGCGGCCATCAGCAGGAAGATCATGTGGTTGACGATGTCGTCGTCGCTGAACGCGTGACCGTCCTCGCTCTGCGCGCGGCACAGCTGCGCGAACAGGTCGCTCCCGCCGTCGCGTCGCTTGGCCGGCAGGTGCGTCCGGAAGAACTGCTCGAGGAACGCCCGCGCCCTCAACCCCTTGGCCCAGGACGTGCCGGGGATCGGCTTGCGGATGAGCGAGGTCCCGGCGCGGACGGCCGCGATGAACGCCCGGTTGACCTCGTCCTGCTGCGCCGGGCTCAGGTCGACGCCGACGAAGGTCTCCAGGGCCAGGTCGAGGGTCAGTGCCTTGAACAGGTGGTGCAGGCGCGGGTTCTCCTCGGCCTGCCAGGCGGCGAGGTTGCGTCTGATGTGCGGAGCCATCACCGCGTGGTAGCTGCGCAACGCCTCGTTGGTGAACGCGTGCTGCAGGATCCGGCGGTGGTGCAGGTGCTCGTCGAAGTCGAGCAGCATGATCCCGCGGTGGAAGAACGGCCCGATGAAGTGCGACCAGGCGGGCCCGTTGGCGAAGGCACGGTCGCGGTTGACCAGCACCTGCTCGGCCATGTCGGCGCCGGCGGTGACGTACATGTGGATGCCGAACACGTTGAGCCGGTAGACCTCGCCGTAGGCCTCCCGGAGGAACTCGTTGTGCCCGATCGGGTTGAACCGCAGCTGCAGCAGGTGGGGGATCCCGAGCACGGGGCCACGGACCGTGGTGAGCCCGGTGCCGCGGCGTCGGCGGTCATCGGCGACTCCTGCGCCCGTTGGAATGATGAGACAAATCTGTTTCAATGTATCACCATGACCACCGCGCACCGTGATGCCGCCACCACCTGCGGGGCGCTGCCGCTGGGCCCGGACTCGCTGACCTGGCGCTACTTCGGCGACAACCGGATGGCCCTGCTCGGCCCACGCGCTGCGGTGCTGCAGAACATGCTTCCCGGCGCTGGGGCAGGGGGTGGAGGACCACTCGGTGTGGTTCGCCGAGACCCTGGCCCGGCTGCAGCGCAGCATCCCGCCGATCCTGAACACCGTCTACGGCGCCGACCCGGAGGCGAGCGGGCACGAGGTCCGCGACTTCCACCGCCCGATCAAGGGCAGGATGCCGGACGGGTCGCCGTACAGCGCGCTCAACCCGGGCACCTACTACTGGGCGCACGCCTGCTTCGTGGAGCACCTGATCACCGCGACCGACACGTTCATCAGGCGGCTCAGCCGCGGCCGAGAAGGAGCAGCTCTTCGCGGAGTCCCGCACCTGGTTCGAGCGCTACGGCGTCAGCTCACGCGGCACTCCGCGCACCTACGCCGAGTTCGAGGCCTACTTCGAGGAGGCCCTGGCCGAGCGGCTGGTCGCGCACCGGACCGCGTCGTACGGCGTGGGCTACGCGACCAAGGGCTGGCCGCGTCCCCGGCAGGTGCCGCGGCCGGTCTGGTGGCTGGTCAGGCGGCCGATCAACGCGATCAGCGCCTCGATCACGATCGGCGGCATGCCACCACGCGGGAGGGAGATCCTGGGGATGCCCTGGGACGAGCGCCCGCGAGCGGCGCTACCAGCGCTTCGCCCGGGTCAGTCGCGCGCTCGACCGTGCCTACCGCCGGCTGCCCGGCCGGCACCGGATGCACCCGATCGCCGTACGCGCCTTCGAACGCGAGGCCCCGCGCCCCTGACCACCCGCGACGACGAGAAGCTGTCGGCACCCGCCAGTGGGCGATGGACCATCGAGCGCGGACGCCGGCAGGTCGGCCCTGTACAAAGGGGGCATGGCTGATCGCTCACCCCTGGGACTGCTCGACACCGACTCGCTGATCGGGGAGGAGGACCGGGCGATCCAGCAGACCGTGCGCAAGTTCGTGGACGACCGGATCCGGCCGCGACATCGCCGAGTGGTACGAGAGCGGCAGCACCCCGGTGCGCGAGATCGCCCGCGAGCTGGGGGCGATCGGTGCGCTCGGGATGCATCTGGAGGGCTACGGCTGCGCCGGGACGAGTACGACGGCCTACGGGCTCGCCTGCCTCGAGGTCGAGGCCGGTGACTCCGGGATCCGCTCGTTGATGTCGGTGCAGGGCAGCCTCGCGATGTTCGCGATCCATGCCTTCGGTTCCGAGGAGCACCAGGAGCAGTGGCTGCCGGAGATGGCGAAGGGCGAGAAGCTCGGCTGCTTCGGGCTGACCGAGTCCGACTTCGGCTCCAACCCGGCCGGCATGCGCACCCGTGCCAGGCAGGATGGCTCGGACTGGGTCCTCGACGGCTCCAAGATGTGGATCACCAACGGCTCGGTCGCCGACGTGGCGATCGTCTGGGCCCGGACCGACGGCTCGTCGACGGCTCCGGAGCGACGCCATCCGCGGCTTCGTCGTACCCACCGACACGGAGGGTTTCTCCGCCCCGGAGATCAAGCAGAAGATGTCGATGCGCGCGTCGGTGACCAGCGAGCTGGTCCTCGACGGGGTGCGGCTGCCGGCCGAGGCGATGCTGCCCGAGGTGCACGGGCCTGCGCGGTCCGCTGAGCTGCCTGACCGAGGCCAGGTTCGGGATCATCTTCGGCTCGATCGGCGCCGCGCGAGACTGCCTGGAGGCGACCCTGCGGTACGCCGGAGAGCGCGAGATCTTCGACCGGCCGCTCGGCGGGTTCCAGCTCACCCAGGCCAAGCTCGCGGACATGACGCGTCGAGCTCGGCAAGTCGATGCTGCTGGCGCTGCACCTCGGGCGGCTCAAGGACGAGGGCCGGATCACCGCCGAGCAGGTCAGCTTCGGCAAGCTCAACAACATCCGCGAGGCCCTCACGATCGCTCGCGAGTGCCGCACGATCCTGGGTGCGGCGGGCATCACCCTGGAGTGGCCGATGATGCGCCATGCCAACAACCTGGAGTCGGTGCTGACCTACGAGGGCACCTCCGAGGTGCACCAGCTGGTGCTCGGCAAGGCGCTCACCGGGCAGGATGCCTTCCGCTGAGGCACCCGCAGCGTGAGTCAGGCAAACGGCAGGCAGGGAGTCGGAGGTCACAGTGCGGCGATGTCGCAAGGATTCGGACCAAACCGTCCTCGTGCACTAGAGTGGAGCCACAAGGATCGTCCAGTCTCACCTCGATCCTGATGCGTGTTGCAGCATCTGCGCCCGTGAATGGGAACCAGTGCTCCACGACGCCCGATCTTTCGACGAACACATCGTCATCGCTGTGGTGAGACACCCACACAGTTAGCGAATCCCCCTTGTCTACTGCATTCATCGAGCTCGGCGTGCCCGCCGGGCTCTCCGACGTGCTGGCCACTGCCGGCATCACCGAACCCACTCCCATCCAGGCCGCCACGCTGCCCGACGCGCTCGCCGGTCGTGACGTGCTCGGCCGGGGCCGCACCGGCTCCGGCAAGACCATCGCCTTCCTGCTGCCGCTCGTCACCCGGCTGCGAGGCGTCCAGCGGTCGTCGTACGCCGAAGCGCCCCCGGGCCCTGATCCTCGCGCCGACCCGCGAGCTGGTCAGCCAGATCGACGCTGCTCTCGCGCCGCTGGCGAAGGTGCACGGCCTCACGACGCGCACCGTCTTCGGCGGCGTGGGCCAGAACCCGCAGGTGCAGGCACTCCGCGCCGGGGTCGACGTGCTCATCGCCTGCCCGGGCCGCCTCGAGGACCTGATCAACCAGGGCGCCTGCGACCTGGGCGCGGTCGAGGTGACCGTGCTCGACGAGGCCGACCACATGGCCGACCTCGGCTTCCTCCCGGCCGTCCGCCGACTGCTCGACCAGACCCCCAAGTCCGGCCAGCGGATGCTGTTCTCGGCGACGCTGGACGCGGGCGTCAACGTCCTGGTCAAGCGCTACCTGGACAACCCGGCGACCCACGAGGCCGACTCGGCCCAGTCGCCGGTCTCGAAGATGGACCACCACGTGCTGCACGTCCACCGCGACCAGCGCGTGCCGGTGCTCGTCGACCTGACCAGCGCCCCCGGGCGCACGATCGTCTTCACCCGCACCAAGCACGGTGCCAAGGCACTGGCCCGCCAGCTGAACGCCCGCGGCGTGCCGACGGTCGAGCTGCACGGCAACCTGGCGCAGAACGCCCGCACCCGCAACATGGAGGCGTTCCACTCCGGCAAGGCCAGCACGTTGGTCGCCACCGACATCGCTGCCCGCGGCATCCACGTCGACGATGTGGCCCTCGTGGTCCACGCCGACCCGCCCGCCGAGCACAAGGCCTACCTGCACCGTTCGGGCCGAACTGCCCGCGCCGGTGCCGCAGGGACGGTCATCACGATGATGACCGACCAGCAGGTCAAGGACGTCCGGACGCTGACCCGCGCAGCCGGCATCAACCCGACCACGACCAAGGTCTCCGGACCCGAGCACGCGCTGCTGCGTGAGCTCGCCCCCGGCGACCGGGTGCTGGTGGCCGGTGGCCTGCCCGACGACCGTCCGGCCTCCTCGGGCAACCAGTCCCGCGGTGGTGGCGGCGGTGGCCGGCGCAGCGGCGGCGGTGGTCGCCCCCAGGGTGGCCGCGGCCAGAGCGGTCGTTCGCAGGGCCAGTCCCGCTCCGGTGGCCAGGGTGGCCAGGGTGGACGCTCAGGCGGCCGTCGTGGCGGTTCCGGCGCGGCCAGCGCGACGAGCTCGGGCGGCAACCACAGCGCGGCCGACTTCAGCCGTCGCCGCGGTCGCTGACCCACACGAGGTGAGGGGGGCCGGCGTGGCACGCTTGGGTCATGGAGGTCCTGACTCCGCGTGACGTGCCGCTCGGCGGCCTGCGCGCGATGACCGTGCGACGCACTCTCCCGCAGCGGCAGCGCTCGCTGATCGGTGCCTGGTGCTTCCTGGACCACTACGGTCCCGACGACGTCGACGCCTCCGGCGGCATGCTCGTGCCGCCGCACCCGCACACGGGGCTGCAGACGGTGAGCTGGCTGTTCACCGGCGAGATCGAGCACCGCGACTCCGCCGGCCACCATGCGACCGTGCGACCCGGCGAGCTCAACCTGATGACAGCCGGGCGCGGCATCAGTCACAGCGAGTACTCCACCCCCGGCACCACGACGCTGCACGGCGCCCAGCTCTGGCTGGCGCTGCCCGACGGTGACCGGCAGGTCGACCCCACCTTCGAGCACTTCGCCCCCGAGCCGGTCACCGGCGAGGGCTGGGAGGCACGGGTGTTCATCGGCTCGCTGCTCGGGTCGACCTCTCCCGTCACGACGTACACCCCGCTCCTCGGTGCCGAGCTCACCCTGGCAGCGGGTACGACGCTCCGGGTGCCCGCTCGACCCGTCCTACGAGCTGGGCGTGCTCGTCGACTTCGGAGGCGTCAGCCTCGACGGCAAACCGGTCGAGGCACACGAGCTCGGCTTCCTCGAGCCCGGTGCGGAGTCCGTCGAGCTGGCCACGTCCGAGAAGACCCGGCTGCTGCTCCTGGGAGGTCCACCGTTCGGCGAGCAGATCGTCATGTGGTGGAACTACATCGGGCGGGAGCACGAGGAGGTCCTCGCCTACCGCGCCGAGTGGGAGCAGCTGCTCGAGACCGGCACCAGCGACCGGTTCCGGCTGCCCGAGAACGACCCTCGCGAGGCCCTGCACTCCCCGCCGCTCCCCAACGTCCGCATGGTCAAGCGCGGTCCGTAGCGACGCTGTCCCACCCACGACCTAGGCTCTCCGTGTGACGCAACGACACACCGACCCGGCCCCTTCCACGCTCGCCGATCTTGCCTCGGCCGGCCCGGTCGTCGTCGACGGCGGGATGGGCACCCTGCTGCAGGACAGCGGGCTCGTCGACGGCGGCTCCGGGGAGCTGTGGAACGTCGAGCGACCCGACGCCATCCGGGACGCCCACCGCGCCTACGCCCGAGCCGGCGCGCGGATCCTGACCACCAACACCTTCGGCGGGACCAGGCCACGCCTCGACATGCACGGGCTCGGGGAGCGGGTCCACGAGCTGAACGAGGCCGGCGCCCGGCTCGCGCGGGAGATCGCCGACGAGCACGGCGCACTCGTGGCCGGCGACCTCGGTCCGACAGGCGAGCTGATGGCGCCGCTGGGCACGATGGACGCGGCCGCGGCCCAGTCGATCTTCGCCGAGCAGCTCGCCGGCCTGCGCGACGGCGGGATCGACCTGGTGCTGATCGAGACGATGAGCGACCTGGCCGAGGTCGAGGCGGCGGTCGCGGCGGCCCGCGAGGTGGTGCCGGGCCTGCCGATCGTGGCCACGCTCAGCTTCGACACCAACCTGCGCTCGATGATGGGGGTGCGGCCGGCGGACGCCGTGACGGCGCTGGCCGCTGCGGGAGTCGACGGTGGTCGGCGCCAACTGTGGGCGTGGTCCCGTGGAGATGGCGGCGATCGCTGCCCAGATGGTGGAGGCGCGCCCGGAGGGCCTGCTGCTCATCGCCCAGTCCAACGCCGGCCTGCCGCAGGTCGTGGGGGACCACTTCGAGTACGACGCCACGCCGGACGACATGGCAGCCCACGCGGTGGAGCTGCGCGACCTGGGCATCGACCTGATCGGGGCGTGCTGCGGCTCGACACCGGAGCACGTCAGTGCGATCAGCAGGGCGCTGGGCTGAGCATGGGCGCCGTCGTCGGCGAGGACGGTGTCGCCCGGTGCACGTGGGCGAGCACCCCGGGGACGATGCGCGACTACCACGACACCGAGTGGGGCGTGCCGGTTCGCGACGAGCAGGGCCTGTTCGAGCGGCTGAGCCTCGAGGCGTTCCAGGCCGGGCTCTCCTGGGCGACCATCCTGAACAAGCGTGACCGGTTCCGTGAGGTTTTCCACGGCTTCGGCGTCGACCGGGTCGCGGCCATGACCGACGGCGAGCTCGACCACCTGATGACCGACGCGGGGATCGTGCGCAACCGGGCCAAGATCCTGCGTGACCCGTCGCAACGCACTGGCCACCATCGACCTGCGGGCCGACGGCGGGCTGGGGGCGTTCGTCGAGGAGTTCCGACCCGAGCGCGACCCCGAGCCGCTCAGCGCCCTCGAGGTGCCGGTCATCTCGCCCGAGTCGACCGCGCTCTCCCGGGCACTGCGCACACGTGGGTTCGGCTACGTGGGTCCCACCACGATGCAGGCGCTGATGGAGGCCACGGGACTGGTGGACTCCCACCTCGTCGACTGCCATCGGCGCGGCGTCGCCCGCGGCTGAGACCAGCGGCGCGACCCTGCGGCAGCCCACCGATGTCGCGGACCGTTACGGTTCGGGCCATGCCCCACGACGAAGCCGCCCCACGAACCCGGGTGCACGCGTTCGGTGACGACGCCCTCGGTGACCATGACGCGGTCGGCCTGGTCACGGAGATCCGCGAGGGTCGGGTGTCACGGGCCGAAGCCGTGGAGGCTGCGATCCTCCGCACGCGGATGCTCGACGAGACCCTGTGCGGCCTCGCCTGCGAGCGGTTCTCCGACGCCCGCATCGACGCCCAGGCAGACCACGACGGGTTCTTCGCGGGACAGCCGAGCTTCGTCAAGGACAACAGCGACGTCGCAGGCCTCCCCACCCAGCAGGGCACCCGTGCGTTCGTCGCCCAGCCCGCCGCAAGCGACGGCGACTTCGCCCGCATGTACGGCCTGGTCGGCATGACGCCGCTCGGCAAGACCCGGCTCTCGGAGTACGGCTTCAGCGCCAGCGCCGAGTTCAGGGACGACGTCCCGGTGCGGAACCCGTGGCACACCGCGCACACGTCGGGGGCCTCGTCAGCCGGGTCGGGGGCCTTCGTCGCTGCCGGCGCCGTGCCGATGGCACACGCCAACGACGGCGGTGGCTCGATCCGGATCCCGGCGGCGTGCAACGGGCTCGTCGGCCTCAAACCCACGCGGGGTCGCACGCCCAGTGACAAGTTCAACCGGGAGATGCCGGTCAAGATCGTCCACGACGGAGTCGTCACCCGCTCGGTCCGCGACACGGCAGCGTTCCTCCGCGAGTCCGAGCGCGTCTACCGCAACCTCAAGCTCCCGCCGGTGGGGGACGTGACCGGTCCGGGCAAGAAGCGGCTCCGGATCGCCCTGGTCGCGAACTCCATCGGTGGCCGCACGACCGACGGCGAGACCGCCCAGGCCGTGCTGCACACCGCGGGACTGCTCGAGGAGCTCGGGCACCACATCGAGGTCGCCGACGCACCGGTGGCGGACACGTTCGAGGACGACTTCCTGGCCTACTGGAGCATGCTCGCGCTCGCGATCACGACCGCGGGCAGGCACACCTTCAACCACACCTTCGACCGCGACCGCAACGACAACCTGACCAAGGGACTGGCCCGGCACGCGGCGAAGAACTCCTGGCGACTCCCGCTGGCGGTCACCCGCCTCAACCTCTCCCACCGCAGGAGCAGGCGCTTCTTCGCCGACCATGACGCCGTACTCACCCCGACCCTGTCGCTGGTGACCCCCGAGCTCGGCTGGCTCGACCCGAACCAGCCCTACGAGACCGTGATCGGGCGACTGCTGGAGTGGGTTGCCTTCACGCCTCTCCAGAACGCCAGCGGTGATCCCGCGATCTCGCTGCCGATGGGGATGAGCTCGAAGGGTCTGCCGATCGGCGTGCAGCTGGCCTCGGCCCAGGGGTTCGACCGTCGGCTCCTCGAGGTCGCCTACGAGCTGGAGGCGGCCCAGCCGTTCGCCCGGATCCAGGACTGAGGACGCTGGGTCCCAGTCCCGACGCGGACGCGGTGGGATCTGGGCTGCCACCGCCCGGAAGTGGCTGGCGTCGCTCGAAAGCGCCCGTCTCCGACGGGCTCGTAGTACCCCTCAGCGGGTGGGGTCACAGGTCGATCTTCGCGGCCCGCTCCACGAGGCGGTCAAGCCCCCATCGGTCCGATTTCAGGTATGCGCTCGGGGCTGTGTATTCTGCTCGCTGGCCCTGAGGCCACGCCCCTTTAGCTCAGACGGCAGAGCGTCTCCATGGTAAGGAGAAGGTCTACGGTTCGATTCCGTAAAGGGGCTCTGGGAAGTCTTCTCGAGATCCAGCCGGACAGACAGCAGGAATGTGCGGGTGCTCGGGTGTGTTCCTATGGCGGGGTAGCTCAGGTGGTTAGAGCACACGGCTCATAATCGTGGTGTCGCGGGTTCGAGTCCCGCCCCCGCTACGGATTCGTCGAACGCAGCAGCATCACCAGCCAGGAAGAAGGCACGAAAGTGGCCAGCAAGAGCTCTGACGTCCGCCCCAAGATCACCTTGGCGTGCGTGGACTGCAAGGAACGCAACTACATCACCAAGAAGAACCGTCGCAACGACCCGGACCGCATGGAGCTGAAGAAGTTCTGCCCGCGTTGCCGTGCGCACACCGACCACCGCGAGACCCGCTGACCCGAGCGGTCGCAGGAAGCGGCTCCGGCGCTGCCGGGGCCGCTTTCGCGTCCTCTGGACACCCGAACGGATAGCGTCATGACCGTGCCGCCTCCCGCTTCCTCGACGACCCTGGCGGAGCTGACGACGACTCGCGTCGGCGGACCTGCCGGTGAGCTGGTCGAGGCGCGGGACGAGGCGGCGCTGATCGAGGCGGTCAGCTCGGCCGACGCCGCAGGCATCCCCGTGCTGGTGGTCGGCGGCGGAAGCAACCTGGTCGTCGCCGACGAGGGCTTCCCCGGCCGCGTGGTCGTCGTACGCAACAGGGGCCTGCGCGTCGAGGGCGACACCTGCGGAGGAGCGTTCGTCGAGGTCGGAGCCGGTGAGGTGTGGGACGACGTGGTCTCGGCCGCCGTCGAGCGGGGCTGGATCGGCATCGAGGCGCTGTCCGGCATCCCGGGTACGACGGGAGCCACCCCGATCCAGAACGTCGGCGCCTACGGCCAGGAGGTCAGTGAGACCGTCGCCCGGGTCCGGACCTGGGACCGCACGCTGCGCGGCGTCCGCACCTGGACCGCAGGGGAGTGCGGCTTCGGCTACCGGACCAGCCGCTTCAAGCAGGACCCCGAACGATTCGTGGTGCTGAGCACGACCTTCCAGTTCCGCCTCGGGGACCTCGGGACCCCGGTGCAGTACGCCGAGCTGGCGGCGGCCCTGGGAGTCGCGACCGGTGAGCGCGCCCCCACCAGCGAGGTGCGCGACGCGGTGCTCGACCTGCGCCGGCGCAAGGCCATGGTGCTCGATGCCGACGACCACGACACGTGGAGCACCGGATCGTTCTTCACCAACCCGGTCCTGCCTGCCGGTGACGTGCCGGCCGGAGCGCCCGCCTGGCCCCAGCCGGACGGCCTGGTCAAGACGAGCGCCGCCTGGCTGATCGAGCACGCGGGCTTCACCAAGGGCTACGGCAACGACCTGGTCCGGCTGTCCTCGCGGCACACGCTGGCCGTCACCAACCGTGGGGGCGCCACCACCGCCGACGTCCTCGAGCTCGCCCGCGAGCTCGAGTCGGGGGTCCGCGAGCGCTTCGGGATCGCGCTCGTCAACGAGCCGGTGCTGGTCGGCTGCGCGCTCTGAGCGGTCCGGCTGGCCTCAGACCGAGCTGCCGGAGCTGGTCGTCCCCGCGACCACCAGCAGGACCACGAAACCGATCACCGCCAGGATCGCCAGGATCAGGAGCACCGTGCCGATGACTCCCATGATCATCCCGGCCCGGGCGTTGCCGCGCCCGCCCAGGCGCCCCTGGGAGGCATCGATCTCCTTGACTGCGCGACGGCCGACGGCCCATGCGAACGGCGAGACCACCAGGGTCAGCCCGCACGCGACGAACGCGCCGACCAGGCCGACGAGACCGAGGATCAGTGCCAGCGTCGACTGCGGGTGGTCGGGGACCGGCGGCGAGTAGGCGCCGTAGGGCGGCTGCCCGGGAACGCCTCCGGGGGCCGGTGGGTACTGGTGCGGGCCGGCCTGACCGGGGGGCGGGTAGCCCGGCTGGGCGGAGTACGGCTCCTGCCCGGGTGGTTGGAACGGGTAGGGGTTGGGGTTCTGCGCGGTGGTGGGGTTGAACACCGCCCCGCCCTGGCTCTCGGGGTACGGCGTGGTCTGGTCGGGGCCTGCCGAGTCGGGCTGGTCGCCGTCCGGGGGCTGGGGGCTCTCGCCCGGATAGGTGCTCATGGGGTCATTGTCCCAACCAGCAGTCGATCTCACCCAGCCAGGTCGACTTGTCCTCGTCGGCCGCACGGGAGGCCCGGACCGATGATCGGGCCAGGTCGGCGAGCTGTACGTCGCTGAGCTCGTGCGCCGCTCGCATCGTGGCGTACTGACCGGCCAGCTGCGAGCCGAAGAGCAAGGGGTCGTCGGCGCCGAGGGCGATCGTGGCGCCGGCCGCCATCAGCTCCGGCAGCGGCACCGAGGTGAGGTCGCTGTAGACGCCGAGCGCGACGTTCGAGACCGGACACACCTCGAGGGCGATCCCGCGCGCGACGATCAGGTCGAGCAGGTCGGGATCCTCGACGGCCCGGATCCCGTGGCCGAGTCGGTCGGCGTGCAGCTCCTCCACGCACAGGCGTGCCGAGTCGGGGCCGAGGAGCTCGCCGCCGTGCGGGGTGAGCAGCAGCCCGGCACGCTCGGCGATCCGGAAGGCCGCCGCGAAGTCCCGGGTGTTGCCGCGCCGCTCGTCGTTGGACAGCCCGAAGCCGACCACGCCGCGCCCGGCGTACTGCGCTGCGAGGCGGGCCAGCGTGCGGGCGTCGAGCGGGTGCCGGGTCCGGTTCGCCGCGATGACGACGGCCATCCCGATCCCGACGTCCCGGCTGCTGGTCCGCACGGCGTCGAGGACCAGGTCGGTGAACGCGGTGACCCCGCCGAACCTTGCGGCGTACCCACTCGGGTCGACCTGGATCTCCAGCCACCGGGAACCGTCTCGCTTGTCGTCCTCGGCGGCCTCACGGACCAGTCGTCGTACGTCGTCCTCGGTGCGCAGCACCGACCGGGCCACGTCATAGAGCCGCTGGAAGCGGAACCAGCCCTTCTCGTCGTGTGCCGAGAGCTGAGGGGGCCAGTCCTGGACCAGTGCGTCCGGCAGTGCGTGTCCGTCGCGCTCGGCGAGCTCGAGCAGGGTGGCGTGGCGCATGGAGCCGGTGAAGTGGAGGTGCAGATGGGCCTTCGGGAGCTCGGCGAGGTCCCTCAGGGGGGACTCCGGGTCGTCGACTTCGTCAGGGTTGCCTGGGGCGCCGGGTCTCACCTTGCGGTGTGGACCTTCTCCGCGGCCGCGAGCAGGACGCAGGTGGTGACCGCCTCCATCGCCTCACGCACCTGCGCGATCTCGGGAAAGGTCGGAGCGAGCCGGATGTTGCGGTCGCGAGGGTCGTCGCCGTCGGGGAACGAGGCTCCGGCGGGGGTCAGCGCGATGCCGGCCTCCTTCGCGAGCCGCACGACCTTCGAGGCGGTGTCGTCGAGCACGTCGAGGCTCACGAAGTAGCCGCCTGTGGGGTGTGTCCAGCTGGCCACGCCGAGGCCGCCGAGGCGCTCGGAGAGGATCTGCTCCACGGCCTCGAACTTCGGCGCGATGATCTCGCGGTGCTTCGCCATGTGGTCGCGCACGCCCTGCGGCGAGCCGAAGAACTCCACGTGCCGGAGCTGGTTGAGCTTGTCGGGGCCGATCGCACCCTTGCCGAGGTGGCCGACGTACCACTCCACGGTCTCGACCGAGCCGGCCAGGAAGGCGACTCCGGCCCCGGCGTAGGTGATCTTGGAGGTCGAGGCGAACATCACCGGCCGGTGCGGATGTCCCGAGGCCGCAGCGAGGGTGAGGATGTCGGCGCTCCTGGCCTCCTCCTCGGTGAGGTGGTGGAACGCATAGGCGTTGTCCCAGAAGATCGTGAAGTCCGGGGCTGCCGTCTCCATCGAGGCCAGGCGGGCCGCGATCTCCTGGGAGACCACCGAACCGGTGGGGTTGGCGTACGTCGGGACGATCCAGATGCCCTTGATGCTCGAGTCGCCGGCCGCGAGCCGGGCCACGGCCTCGACGTCAGGACCGTCCTCGTTCATCGGCACCGTCACCATCTCGATGCCGAACCAGCTGAGCAGCGTGAAGTGCCGGTCGTAGCCGGGCACCGGGCAGATGAAGGTGACCTTCTCCTCCTGGCTCCACGGGCGGACGCTGTCGACCCCGCCCTTGAGCCACAGGTAGGTCAGCACCTCACGCATCATCACCAGGCTGGAGTTGCCGCCGGCGGCGACCTGCTCGGGCTCGACCCGGAGGAGCTCGGCGAACATCTTCCTGATCGACGCGATGCCCGCCAGCCCCGCGTAGTTGCGGACGTCGACACCGTCGGGGTCGGTCACGCTGCGGGGCAGCCCGAGCAGCTCGTCGGAGAGGTCGAGCTGGGCCGTCGAGGGCTTGCCCCGGGTGAGGTCCAGCTTCAGGCCGCGGCTGCGGAGGGCGTCGTAGGCCGCCTGCTGCTCGCTCAGGAAAGCCTCGATCTCCTCGGGGCTGCGGTCGGTGAGGGGGCGGGTCTGCGGGCTCTGCTCGGTCACGCGCTCCATGTTCGCAGAGGCGAGGATCCCCCGGCGACCCGCGTCCCGCGGCGGCTCGCCGCCGGTTCGACTTTGCGTGGACCCGGCCCGTAGACTCACGGTTTGGTGATTCCGGCCATGCTTTGGCCTGCCCGGAATGCCGTAGGGCACTAGCTCAACTGGCAGAGCATCGGTCTCCAAAACCGAAGGTTGGGGGTTCAAGTCCCTCGTGCCCTGCGAGATGTCGAAGAGCAGGATGTAGGGCAAGCAGGCAGTTCAGGCAATCGGAAGAAGGAAGCACGTGTCAGAGAGGTCCCCGGTCCGCTCGGAGAAGCACCAGCGCACCAACCCGGTCACGTTCTACCGCCAGGTCATTGCCGAGCTGCGCAAGGTGGTGTGGCCCACCCAGCAACAGCTGGTCACCTACCTGATCGTGGTGCTCTTCTTCGTGCTCGTGATGATCGCCTACGTGTCGTTGCTGGACCTCGGGTTCGGCAAGGCCGTGTTCGCGATCTTCGGCGACTAGAGCGCACGCACAGCGCACGCACCACCGCGCACGCACATGAAGCCCCCGCGGGCTGGCCCGAGTGGCCACCAGGGGTATTCGACGAGTTTGACGAGATGACGGAGTAATCGTGTCTGAGCAGTACGAGAAGCCGGCCGACCAGCCGGTCGAGGAAACCGACGAGGTCCTCACCGACCCCGAGACGGGGGAGACCGTGACCGTGCAGTCATCGGTCGAGCTCTCCGACGACCTGGTGCCGGCCGAGGAGCCGGCTGCGGCGGAGTCCGGGGACGAGCCGGCCGCGGACCTGGCCGAAGGCGCAGAGCCCGACCCAGAGGCGGACGCCGAGGCGGACCCATCCGTCGACGCCGACATCGACGCCCCCGCCGTGGACCCGCTCGAGGAGTTCCGCACGGCCCTGCGCGAGAAGGAGGGCGACTGGTACGTCGTGCACACCTACTCGGGCATGGAGAACCGGGTGAAGGCCAACCTGGAGAACCGGATCACCTCCCTGAACATGGAGTTCTACATCCACGAGGTCGTCGTACCGACCGAGGAGGTCGCGGAGATCAAGAACGGTCAGCGCAAGCTGGTCCGTCGTACCGTGCTCCCCGGTTACGTGCTCGTCCGGATGGACCTGACCGACGAGTCCTGGTCCGCCGTACGCCACACACCGTCGGTGACCGGCTTCGTCGGGCACAGCCACCAGCCGGTGCCGCTGAGCCTGGACGAGGTCGAGAACATGCTTGCCCCCGCCGTGCAGGCCGAGGCCGACGCCGAGGCGGCAGCAGCGGCAGGCGACTCCGGCAGCCGCGCCGCGACCAAGACCGCCAGCCGCGCGCAGGTCGCGGTCGCCGACTTCGACGTCTCCGACTCGGTGATGGTCGTCGACGGTCCGTTCGCCACCCTCCACGCCACGATCACCGAGATCAACGTGGAGAGCCAGAGGGTCAAGGCCCTCGTCGAGATCTTCGGCCGGGAGACCCCGGTCGAGCTGAGCTTCACCCAGATCCAGAAGGTCTGACCGCGCTCAGGAGCAACAACCAGTGGCAGAGGGCACATGGCCCTCGTCCTGACCACGAGAAGAGAAAGAAGAGCTAGAGAATGCCTCCCAAGAAGAAGATCGCTGCCCTGGTCAAGGTGCAGCTGCAGGCCGGTGCGGCCACCCCCGCGCCGCCCGTCGGTACCGCCCTCGGTCCGCACGGCGTCAACATCATGGACTTCTGCAAGGCGTACAACGCCCAGACCGAGGCCATGCGCGGAAACGTCGTCCCCGTCGAGATCACGATCTACGAGGACCGGTCGTTCACCTTCATCACGAAGACGCCCCCGGCCGCAGAGCTGATCAAGAAGGCTGCCGGTGTGCAGAAGGGCTCCGGCGTCCCGCAGAAGGACAAGGTCGGCAAGCTGACCAAGGACCAGGTCCGCGAGATCGCCACCACGAAGCTGCCTGACCTCAACGCCAACGACCTCGACGCCGCGATGAAGATCGTCGAGGGCACCGCCCGCTCGATGGGCATCACGACCGACTGACAACCCGGTGGTCGCGCCTGTCGGGACCACCACGTGGCAGGGCCGCGCTGGCCCACCCAGACCACAACTTTCACACCGAACAGAGGAAAGACATGCAGCGCAGCAAGACTTACCGCGCCACCGCGGAGACGTTCGACCAGGACGAGCTCCACGCGCCGCTGGCCGCCATCAAGATCGCCAAGAGCGGTGCCAAGAAGAAGTTCGACGAGACCGTCGACGTCGCCATGCGCCTCGGGGTCGACCCCCGCAAGGCCGACCAGATGGTGCGCGGCACCGTGAACCTGCCGCATGGCACCGGCAAGACCGCCAAGGTCCTGGTCTTCGCCAACGGTGACAAGGCGGACGCCGCCCGCGAGGCCGGCGCCGACGTCGTCGGCGGCGACGAGCTGATCGAGAAGGTGAACGGCGGCTGGCTCGACTTCGACGCCGTGGTCGCCACCCCGGACATGATGGGCAAGGTCGGCCGCCTCGGCCGTGTCCTGGGCCCGCGTGGCCTGATGCCCAACCCGAAGACCGGCACCGTCACCCCCGACGTCGCCAAGGCCGTCGCCGACATCAAGGGCGGCAAGATCGAGTTCCGGGTGGACCGCCACGCCAACCTGCACTTCATCATCGGCAAGGCGTCCTTCAGCGAGCTCCAGCTCGCCGAGAACTACGCCGCTGCCCTGGAGGAGGTGCTGCGGCTGAAGCCGGCCAGCTCCAAGGGCCGCTACATCCGCAAGGTCACCGTCTCCACGACGATGGGCCCCGGCGTCCAGGTCGACCCCAGCCGCACCAAGAACGTCGCGGGCCAGGACGACCTGGCCTGAGCCGGGCGGAGCCGAGCCCGTCGCAGATGGCGCACTGCTGTGCGACGAACGACATCTGCGACGGCTCGGCGACCCCACGGGCAGACCGGACCCTGCCTGATTTGGTGACCGCCACGGGTGCCCCGTACAGTCCTCCCTGTAACCAAGGACCGCCGGTTCGTCACCAACAGGTGAGGTAAAGGTTCGCGAGAAGCGAACGGCCTGCGCAGGGAACACCGAGTGAGGCGACCAGCGTCGCCATCCGCCCCGTGTGCCGTGCGCCGGGGCGTTTTTCATTCTCCGGTCCGAGGTTCACCGGGCGGCGCGCAAACCGGCGCGTTGCTCGTGCACGCATCTGTGCACCAGCAGGAAGGAGACCCATGGCGCGGCCAGACAAGGAAGCCGCCGTCGCGGAGATCGTCGACTCGTTCAACGACTCCACCGGCGCTGTGCTGACCGAGTACCGCGGTCTCACCGTGAAGCAGCTGCAGGAACTGCGGCGAGCCCTCGGCGAGAACGCCAACTACGCCGTGGTCAAGAACACGCTGACCAAGATCGCTGCCAAGCAGGCGGGTGTCGAAGGCTTCGACGACCTCCTCAACGGACCGACCGCCATCGCCTTCATCAACGGCGACCTGGTCGAAGCGGCCAAGGGTCTGCGTGACTTTGCCAAGGCCAACCCCGCCCTTGTGATCAAGGGCGGTTACGTCGACGGTGCCCCGATGGCGGCTGCCGAGATCGCCAAGCTGGCCGATCTCGAGTCCCGCGAGGTTCTCCTGGGCAAGCTGGCGGGCGCCATGCTCGCGTCGCTCAGCCAGGCCGTCTACCTGCTCAACGCCCCGCTCGCCCAGGCTGCCCGCGTGGTCGGTGCCCTGGAGGCGAAGGCCGCGCAGGACCCATCGATCCTGGCAGGCGGTGCCGGCGAGCCGGCACCCGTCGAGGACGTCGCAGCAACCGAGGCTCCCGCTGATGCCGGGGCCGAGATCGCTGACTCCGAGGACGCACCCGCGGCCGAGGAGACCCCCGAGGACGCACCCGCGGCCGAGGAGACCCCCGAGGCGGGTGACGGAGCCACCGAGGCCGCCGGCTCGTCTGACACCACCGAGGCCGCCGAAAGCACCGAGGCCTGACATCCCGCTCGTGGCACGCAGTGCCACGGCACCACCGAAAGGAACGCCACCATGGCGAAGCTCAGCACCGACGAGCTGCTCGACGCTTTCAAGGAGATGACCCTCCTGGAGCTCAGCGAGTTCGTGAAGCAGTTCGAGGAGACCTTCGGCGTGACCGCAGCCGCTCCGGTTGCCGTTGCCGCCGCAGCAGGCGCCGGCGCCGGCGCTGCCGCCGAGGAAGCCGCCGAGCAGGATGAGTTCGACGTCGTCCTCGAGGCTGCCGGCGAGAAGAAGATCAACGTCATCAAGGAGGTGCGTGCCCTCACGAGCCTCGGTCTCAAGGAGGCCAAGGACCTCGTCGAGGCCGCACCCAAGGCTGTCCTGGAGAAGGTCACCAAGGAGGCCGCGCAGAAGGCCAAGGAGTCCCTCGAGGGCGCCGGAGCCTCGGTCACCCTCAAGTGACGCAGCAGTGATGTTGCTTCTCGCAACCGACAACTGAACACTCGGCGCGCGTCGTCTCGACGGCGAGCACCGCTCAGCGGCCGCAACGGATCCGAAAGGCTCCGCTGCGGCCGTTCTGCATGCACACTGACCGAGGGGCAGTCGATCGGAACGATCGGGGCGATTTCGTGAGACTCCTCGCGAAGTGGGTGACGGCCGCCCCAAACTCGCGTAACTTGACGGGGCGCTACTCGTTGGTACGTGCGGGTGGGAGACCCGTGCGTACGCCGCCGTCCAGTCCCAGATCGACGAGCCAGCCAGAGGGAGGCCCTGATGGGCGTAGAGATCGAGATCAAGGACCTCACCAAGAGCTTCGGCAAGCAGCTGATCTGGGGGGACGTCTCGCTGACCGTCCCGGCCGGCGAGATCTGCGTCATGCTCGGCCCGTCCGGAACCGGCAAGTCCGTGCTGCTCAAGACGATCATCGGACTGCTCAAGCCGGACAGCGGCAGCGTGGTGATCCAGGGGACCGACATCGCCTCGTGCCCCGAGAAGGAGCTCTACGAGATCCGCAAGCTCTTCGGCGTGCTGTTCCAGGACGGCGCCATGTTCGGCTCGATGAACCTCTACGACAACGTCGCCTTCCCGCTCCGTGAGCACACCAAGAAGACCGAGTCGCAGGTGCGCGAGGTGGTCATGGAGAAGCTCGACCTCGTCGGACTGCTCGGCACCGAGGAAAAGCTCCCCGGCGAGATCTCCGGCGGCATGCGCAAGCGCGCCGGCCTCGCCCGAGCCCTGGTGCTCGACCCCGAGATCGTGCTCTTCGATGAGCCCGACTCTGGCCTCGACCCGGTCCGCACCTCGTTCCTGAACCAGCTGATCGTGGATCTCAACGCCCAGATCGACGCGACGTTCCTGATCGTGACCCACGACGTGAACACGGCCCGCAAGGTGCCGGACAACATCGGCCTGCTCTACCACAAGCACCTCGCGATGTTCGGACCCCGGGAGATGCTGCTCTCCTCCGAGGAACCCGTCGTCCGCCAGTTCCTGAACGCGCAGGTCGTCGGCCCGATCGGCATGTCCGAGGAGAAGGACGCCGACGAGCTCGAGTCCGAGAAGGACATGGAGCTTCCGCCGCTTCCGCCGATCCCGCTCCAGCTCGAGCCCTCGAACGGGCAGCCCCGGCGCAGCCAGCGTGAGCCCGGTGCCTGGTGCAAGGAGAACGGCATCGAACCCCCGCCCGGGTCGTTCGACGAGAACATGTCCATGACCACCGGAGGGTGATTCACTGATGCCTTCGGACGTGGCCAACCGGGTTCTCGCTCCCATCGGGACCGCCGGAAAGCTCTTCGCCTTCGGGCTGGACGTCGCACGCAACTTGTTCAAGCGTCCGTTCCAGACCCGCGAGTTCATCCAGCAGGCGTGGTTCATCGCGTCGGTGACGATCATTCCCACCGCGCTCGTCGCCATCCCCTTCGGCGCGGTGATCGCGCTGCAGGTCGGCAGCCTGATCAAGCAGTTCGGCGCCCAGTCGTTCACCGGGTCCGCCTCGGTGCTCGCCGTGGTCCAGCAGGCTGCCCCGATCGCCACCGCGCTGCTGATCGCAGGTGCCGGCGGCTCGGCCATCGCGGCTGACCTCGGTGCGCGCAAGATCCGCGAAGAGCTGGACGCGATGATGGTGCTCGGCATCGACCCGATCCAGCGGCTCGTCGTACCCCGGGTGCTGGCGTGCATGATGGTCGCGGTCTTCCTGAACGGCCTGGTCACCGTCGTCGGTGTGGCCGGCGGCTACGTGTTCAACGTCGTGCTGCAGGACGGCACCCCAGGTGCCTACATCGCCAGCTTCACCGCGCTCGCGCAGCTTCCCGACCTCTGGGTCGGTCTGCTCAAGGCACTGGTCTTCGGACTGATCGCGGCGATCGTGGCCGCCTACAAGGGCATGTCCGCCGGCGGCGGTCCCAAGGGTGTGGGCGACGCCGTCAACGAGTCCGTCGTCATCACCTTCCTGCTCCTGTTCGTGGTCAACCTGGTGATCAGCGCGATCTACCTGCAACTGATCCCACCGAAGACAGGCTGACCCGGATGGCGAACCTCAAGCAGGCCTACGAGAAGCCGCTCTCCTCCCTGGACAAGATGGGCGAGGAGCTGGCGTTCTACATCCGCGCCATCCGGGTGACGCCGCGATCGGTGACGCGGTACCCGAAGGAGATCCTGCGTCTCCTCGCCGAGGTCACCCTCGGCTCCGGGGCACTCGCGGTCATCGGTGGCACCGTCGGCGTCATCACCGCGATGACCTTCTTCACCGGCGCACAGGTCGGCCTCTCCGGCTACGCCGCGCTCAACCAGATCGGCACGGCCGCCTTCTCCGGGTTCGTCTCGGCGTACTTCAACACCCGTGAGATCGCGCCCCTGGTGGCCGGGATCGCGCTCGCCGCAACCGTCGGCTGTGGCTTCACCGCCCAGCTCGGGGCCATGCGCATCTCCGAGGAGGTCGACGCCCTCGAGGTGATGGCGATTCCCTCGATGCCGTTCCTGGTGACCACCCGCATCGTCGCCGGCCTGATCGCGATCGTCCCGCTCTACGTGGTGGGCCTGCTCTCCTCCTACTTCGCCACCCGGCTGACAGTGACCCAGTACTACGGACAGAGCTCTGGCACCTATGACCATTACTTCAACCAGTTCCTGCCACCAGGCGACGTGCTCTGGTCGTTCGGCAAGGTGCTGGTGTTCGCGGTCGTGGTGATCCTGATCCACTGCTACCACGGCTACACCGCCAGCGGGGGACCCGCGGGCGTGGGTGTCGCCGTCGGCCACGCCGTGCGGACCTCGATCGTGGCCGTGAACGTGATCGACCTGTTCCTGTCCATGGCGATCTGGGGCTCCTCGACCACCGTGAGATTGGCGGGCTGAGGGATGAGGCTTCTCGACCATCACCGCATTCTCGGTGTGGTGTTCATCGGCATGCTGGCGCTCAGCGTCTGGCTGGTGAGCGCCGTCTTCACCCAGAAGTTCACCTCGTTCGAGACCGTGACGCTGACGACCAGCACGGCCGGCATGCAGCTGCCGTCGCGCGCCGACGTGAAGGTGCGCGGCGTCATCATCGGCCAGGTCAACAAGGCTGAGTCGCAGGGGAACGGCGCCACTCTCACCCTCGGCATCAAGCCTGACGAGATCAAGACGATCCCGGCCAACGTGACAGCGGCGCTCCTGCCCAAGACCCTGTTCGGTGAGAAGTACGTCGAGCTGAACATCCCCTCGGACCCGTCCTCGGAGTCGCTCCAGTCCGGCGACAAGATCAAGCAGACCGATCTGCCCATCGAGGTCGAGCGGGTGCTCAACGACCTCTACCCCCTGCTCCGCACGGTGCAGCCGGCCGAGCTCAACTACACCCTGAACGCGCTGGCCGGCGCCCTGGAGGGACGCGGGGACAAGCTCGGCGAGAGCCTGGTCACCCTGGACGGCTACCTCAAGAAGCTCAACCCCGAGCTCCCGGCGCTGATCGCGGACCTCAGGCTGCTGGCCACGGTCACCGACACCTATGCGGACGTCGTTCCCGCGCTGGCGGCGACCCTGCGCAACACGGTCAAGACCGGTAACACGCTGGTGACCAAGGAGCAGAAGCTGACGGCGTTCCTCACCGACCTGACGGCGTTCTCCAACACCACCAAGACCTTCCTGGACGACAACGGCGACAACATCATCAAGCTCGGCCAGCTGAGCGAGCCGATCCTGGCCCTGCTGAGCCGCTACAGCAGCGCCTTCCCGTGCCTGCTCGAGGGCATCGTGAAGCAGGCGCCACGCCTGGCAGAGACCTTCCGCGGGTTCATCTTCCACATCAACTTGAAGACGCTGCCCTTCCAGCCCCGGGGTTACACGGGAGCCGACCGCCAGACCTACGGTGCCACCAACGCGCCGAACTGCGGCGGACTGCCCAACCCGCCGATCCCGTACCCCTCGTTCCCCGACCTCAACGACGGCGTGAACGACAAGAGCCTGAACAAGAACGGCACCCGGCGGGTTGCCACGGGGTTCGCCAACCAGCGCTCGATGCTGAGCGCTGGAGTGTCCGGCACGGCCTCGCAGAAGGCGCTGGTCAACGCGCTCACCGCGCCCCTGCTCGACGTTCCCGTCGATGAGATGTCGGACGTCGCCACCCTGCTCTTCTCGCCCGCGATCGCCGGCACGGAGGTGAGTGTCCGATGAGCATCCTCGACAAGAAGACCCGTGGGGACTTCACGAAGCTGTTGATCTTCATCCTGGTGACCACGATGTCGACCGGCATCCTCGTCGTCCTGATCGGCAACCTCAGCTTCATGTCCACCAACCCCTACAAGGCGGTCTTCTCCGACGCCACCGGCGTGGTGAAGGGCGACGACATCCGGATCGCCGGCGTCAAGGTCGGCAGCGTCAAGGACGTCAAGATCGTGGACCGCGACCGGGCGCTGGTCAGCTTCAACGTCGCGACGGACTCCATCGTCACCCAGAGCTCGACCGCGACGATCCGCTACCGCAACCTCGTGGGACAGCGCTACATCTCGCTGACCCAGGGCGTCGGCGATCTCGAGCGGATGCCCAAGGACTCGACGATCCCGATGGACCGCACCCAGCCGGCGCTGGACCTGACCGTGCTGTTCAACGGCTTCAAGCCGCTGTTCGCAGCGCTGTCGCCGGCCGACATCAACAAGCTCTCCGCCGAGGTGATCTCGGTGTTCCAGGGCGAGGGCGGAAACCTCAACGCGTTGCTGCAGAGCACGGCGTCACTGACCAACACGCTGGCCGACCGCGACCAGGTCATCGGTGACCTGATCACCAACCTGAACGACGTCCTGGCGACGCTCGCCGGACGCGACAAGGAACTGAGCGAGCTGATCATCGAGTTCAAGAACTTCATGTCGGGCCTCGCCAAGGACCGGGAGGCCATTCTCGGCTCGCTCGAGTCGGTGTCCTCGCTCGCCAACGAGACCTCCGAGCTCGTCGTGGGGGTCCGCCCGTCGCTCGTGCGCGACGTCAAGGCCCTGCGGCAGGTCGCCGGCAACCTGAACAAGGGCAGGTCCGAGGTCGACCGTGCGCTCCAGGTCCTGCCGGTCAAGCTGAAGAAGATCGGCCGGACGGCCATCAACGGCTCGTTCTTCAACTTCTTCCTGTGCCGGTTCACCGGGAACGTGAAGGTGGGCGGCCAGGACCTGCCCATCGACTATCCCCCGGGCGGCTTCAAGATCGAGGACAGGTGCAACCTGTCATGAGCACTCCCTTCCGCGAACGCAACCCAGTCCCCATCGGTGCGATCAGCATCGCCGTGATCCTGGCGCTGCTCGTGATCGCCTTCAAGGCCCAGGACATGCCGCTCATCGGTGGCGGCGACACCTACCGCGCCGCCTTCGCCGAGTCCGGTGGGCTCAAGCCGAACGACGAGGTCCGGATCGCCGGTGTGCGGGTCGGCAAGGTCACCGGCGTCGAGCTCAAGGGCAACCAGGTGATCGCCACCTTCAAGGTGGACACGCCCTCGAAGTTCGGCACCGAGACGGCCGCCGCCATCAAGGTCAAGACCTTGCTGGGCGCCATGTTCATCGCGCTGGAGCCGGCCGGCTCGGGGCAGCTCAAGGAGGACTCGACGATCCCGGTCTCGCGGACGAAGTCGCCGTACAACGTCGTCCAGGCGTTCTCCGGGCTCGCCGAGCGCGCGGAGAAGATCGACACCGATCGTCTGGCGGAGTCGATCAACACCCTCGCCGACCTCACCAAGGACACCCCCGCCGCGTTCCAGAGCACGCTGAGCGGGCTCTCCCGCCTCTCCGAGACCGTGGCCAGCAGGAACGACCAGATCAACGAGCTCCTCGGGAACCTGGACACGGTCTCCGGTGTGCTGGCCGAGCGCGACAAGGACATCATCACCTTGATGAAGGACAGCGACGTCCTGATGCGCGCGCTCGTCGCGCGGCGGGCCGCCGTCCACCAGCTCCTGGTCTCGACCAGCAGGTTCTCCCGCGAGCTGACGCTGCTGGTCCAGCAGTCCCGCGCCGACCTGAAGCCCGCTCTGAGCAACCTCCAGGGCGTGGTCAACGTGCTGATCAAGAACCAAGCCAACCTCGATGAGAGCCTGCGCCTGATGGCCCCGTTCTACCGCGTCTTCGCCAACACGCTCGGCACCGGACCCTGGTTCGACACCTGGATCTCGAACCTGCCGCCCGTCCCCGCCGCCGCTGGGGCAGGTGGGTGATGAAGATGTTCAACAGGGTCAACCCCGTGATGGCCGGACTCATCGCCGCGGCGCTGGTGGTGGCGGCGCTGGTCGTCTTCTGGCCCGGCGCGGAGACGAAGACGGTCACGGCTGACTTCCCGCGGAGCGTCTCGCTCTACGAGGGCTCCGACGTGAAGATCCTCGGGGTCGCGGTCGGCAAGGTCGACACGGTCGTTCCGTCCGGCACCAAGGTGCGCGTCAAGTTCACCTACGACGCCAAGTACAAGGTCCCGAAGGACGCCAAGGCCGCCGTCATCTCGCCCTCGATCGTGGGTGACCGGTTCGTGCAGCTCACCCCGGCCTACACGGGCGGCGAGGTGATGCCCGACAACGCGAAGCTGGGCGTGGACCGGACCGCGACTCCGCTGGAGCTCGACGAGATCTTCGGCAGCATCAACGACCTGAACATCGCGCTCGGCCCCGAGGGCGCCAACCAGCCCGAGTCCGGCGGCATCGGCCCGCTGACCCGGCTGCTCGACACGACCGCCCGGAACTTCGGTGGTCAGGGCGTGCAGTTCAACAAGACCCTCAAGAACTTCAGCGCCCTGTCCAAGACGCTCTCGGACAACAAGGACGAGCTGTTCAGCACCCTGGCCCAGGTCGAGGACTTCACCAAGACCTTCGCCGAGAACGACGGCACCGTGCGCAGGTTCAACGACTCCCTCGCCGGTGGCGCCGACCTCCTGGCCGGCGAACGTGAGGAGCTGGCAGCGGTGCTCAGGAACCTGAGCGTCGCGATGCAGCAGGTGCGCGGCTTCGTCAAGGAGAACCGGGCGTCGTTGACCAGCAACATCTCGGGCCTGAACCGGATCTCCAAGGTGCTGGTCAAGCGCCGCGAGGCCCTGGACCAGACCCTGCAGTACGCCCCGGCGGCGCTGAACAACCTCTTCCTCGCCGGCAACGTCAAGCAGGGCACCCTGGACACGCGCAACAACGCCGGCCAGCTGTTCAGCGGGCTGGAGGAGAACCCGGTGGCGACACTGTGCGCCCTCGCGAACCAGACGGACTGCTCGGTCTTCGAGGACGCGCTCACCCTGCCGCGGGTGAAGCCCTTCGCCGGCGACCCGTCCGCAGCGCCGAGGGTCGCGGAACCGATCGACCGGTCCCTCGGTGGCCTCGTGGAGGTGACCCGATGAACTCCTCATCCGCACGCATGAGCCCTCGCCGCCGTACGCCGCGCCTGCTGGCGGGCGTCCTCGCCGCCGTGATGGTCCTCTCCGGATGCTCCGTCTACGACGCCCCGCTGCCCGGCGGCGCCGACACCGGCGACAACCCGATCAAGGTCACCGTCATGTTCCGTGACGTGCTCGACCTGGTGCCGCAGTCGACCGTCAAGGTCAACGACGTCACCGTGGGCAAGGTCTCCAAGGTCAGCCTCAAGGGCTACGTCGCGGAGGTCACCGTCGAGATCTCGGGCGATGTGAAGCTGCCGGACAACGCACGCGCCGAGATCCGTCAGACCAGCCTCCTGGGTGAGAAGTTCGTGCAGCTTGCTCCGCCGCAGGAACCGGGGACGGGCAAGCTCTCGGACAAGGACGTCATCGGCCTGGACCGCACCGGCCGCAACCCGGAGGTCGAGGAGGTCTTCGGCGCGCTCTCCCTGCTGCTCAACGGTGGCGGTGTGGGGCAGCTCAAGACGATCTTCTCCGAGCTCAACAACGCCTTCGAGGGCCGCGAGCCCGAGCTGCGCTCGGTGCTGACCCAGATCCGCAGCTTCATGACCCAGCTCGACCAGAACAAGGGCACCGTGGTCGCAGCGCTGGAGAACACCAACCGGTTGGCGGAGCAGCTGCGCCGGCAGGACGGCACGATCAAGAGCGCCCTGGACAACATCCCGGAAACCCTGCGCTCGGTGAACCGTCAGCGCGACGACCTCGTCAAGCTGCTCGAGGCGCTGAACCGGCTCAGCGGCGTGGGGGTCCGAGTGATCCAGGCATCCAAGGAGTCGACCATCAACAGCCTGCGCGATCTCGGCCCGGTGCTGGAGGGGTTCGCGAAGGCGGGCGAGAACTTCCCCAAGTCCTTCCAGGTCTTCCTGACCTACCCCTTCGTCGACGAGGCGATCGGCCGCGACCCGCAGGTGGCCCGGAACCTGCACATGGGTGACTACACCAACCTCGACGTCAACCTCGACATCGACGTCGCCAACCTGCCCACGCTGCCCACCGGTCCGATCGGCGACGAGTGCGAGGCGCTCAGGGACGCGTTCATCGAGCAGGTCGACGCCTCGCCCCTTCCGGCGTCGGAGAAGACCCGTCTGAGGAACCTGGCCAACACGGCTCCGTGTGACGAGCTCCGTGACCCGGCCGGGGCCATCAGCGACGCGATCGAGACGGTGTGCGAGACGGTCAGCATTCCGGGGGTCTGCGAGGCCGGCGGCGCCGTCACCCTGCCTCCCGAGCTGACCGATCCCGTCGAGGGCGTGACCGGCGGCCTGACGGGTGGCCTGCCGCGCACAGGAGTCGGCGCGAGCACGCCTCAGCCGATCGACCCGTTCGGCCTGGCCGCCTTCGGCCTGGCTCCGGGTATCGGCACGATGCTCCTCCAGGGGGTGGCTGAAGTCCGATGATCACCGCACGCACCAAGAAGCAGCTGATCGCGTTCGTCATCCTGACGCTCGTGGGTGTCACCTTCGTCGGCGCCCGCTACGCCCGGCTCGACCGCCTCTTCTACGACTCCGCGTACACCGTCACCGCGCACTACGAGCAGTCCGGCGGCATCTTCACCGGCGCCGAGGTGACCTATCGCGGTGTGGGCATCGGTCAGGTCGAGGGCATGAAGCTGACCGACAAGGGTGTCGACGTCCTGCTGTCGATCGACAAGAGCAGCGAGAAGATCCCCGAGGACAGCCTGGCGCTCGTCGGCAACAAGTCGGCGGTGGGTGAGCAGTACGTCGAGCTGCAGCCACAGTCCGACGACGGCCCCTACCTCAAGGACGGGTCGGAGATAGAGACTCCCGAGACGGAGATCCCGGTCTCGACCACGGAGATCCTCACCAACCTGAGCAACCTCGTCCGGTCCGTGCCGCAGGGGGACCTGCGCACGGTCGTCTCGGAGTTCGGAGCGGCGTTCAAGGACACCGGTCCGGACATCGGTCAGATCATCGACACCCAGAGCGCGTTCATCGAGACCGCCGACGAGAACATCGACGTGACCCGGGCGCTGATCCGCGACTCACGGGTAGTGCTGCAGACCCAGGTCGACAAGGGCTCTGCGATCCGCAACTTCACCCGTGACCTGGCGCTCTTCTCGGGCACCGTGGCCGACAACGACAAGTTCCTCCGGTCACTGATCGACAACGGCTCCGCGACCGCCAACGAGCTGCGCACGTTCCTGGAGCAGAACCGGGTCAACCTGGGCCAGCTCATCAACAACCTGGTGACGACCAACGAGGTCACCGTCAAGCACCTCAAGGGCATCCGGCAGGTGCTGGTGATCTATCCCTACGTCGTGGCCGGCGGCTTCACCGTGGCCAAGAAGGGCCCCGACGGGAAGTACGACGCCCAGTTCGGCCTGATCCTGACCGAGGAGCCGCACGTCTGTGAGGACGGCTACGTCAACCGGCGTCCCCCCCAGGATCTGTCCGACAAGCCCATGGTCGTCGACGCCGGTTGTTCCGAGCGCGGCTCGAACCTGCGCGGAGCGGAGAAGGCACCGACGGGTCGCACCGGTACGGCCTACCGGTCACCGGTCGCGACGTACGATGCCAAGACGGGCGAGGTGATCTGGGAGGACCAGGACACCAGTGCCAAGATCGCCTACGACGGCGGTGCCGCCAAGCTCTTCGGCGACGACTCCTGGAAGTGGATGTTGCTCCAGCCGTCGCTGGCAGACGACCAGGAGTAGTCCGTGACCGAGCAGAACAACACCGGGGTCGATGATCCCGGTGAACGGAAGCGTCCTGTCGTCAGGGTCCGCGCACGGACCCTCCGGGTGGTCGCCGCTGTCCTCTCGGTCGTGCTGCTCGCCGCCGTGGTGGCTGCGGTGTGGCTCGGCCTGAAGTCGCGCGCCGACCACGAGTCGGAGCAGGCCAGGGCGGCCGCGGCGACCGTGGCCTCCCAGTTCGCCCTGCGCATGGACAAGGTGGACGGGGCCGACTTCGACAACTACATCAAGGGCGTGAACGAGCTGCTGACCACCAAGGCGAGGACCAAGAACAGCGAGGTCTTCGACGTGATGAAGCAGAGCTACGAGGCGGCCAAGGTCAAGGGCTCCGGCAAGGTGCTGCTGACTGCCGTGGGGGACTCCGACGCAGACTCGGCCACTGTCCTGGTCGTCCACGACGCCGACGTGACCACCACGCAGGGCAACATCGAGCACCACTACCGGTGGACGGTCGACGTCGTGAAGGTCAAGGGATCCTGGTTCGTCGATGACTTCAGCCCGGTGACCTGAGATGTCCTCGCCCACCAACCCGACCTGGTACGACGTGCTCGGTGTCGCCCCGGACGCGACCCCGGCCGAGATCAAGGCCGCGTGGCGCAACGCCACCGACAAGTTCGAGCCCGGCGCCGGGTCCGGCCAGTTCCGGATGTTCAGCGAGGCGGCCGACGTGCTGCTCGACCCGGATCGGCGCGCGGCGTACGACGAGTCGCTGGGGTCCGCGGCCGTCGAGTCGCCGGGACCCGCCGGACCCGCGGTCACCCCAGCCGAGGACCAGGCGGTGTCCCTCGACGAGCCTCCAGCGTTGTCCCACGACGATGCCGCCGGCCCCGAGGAGGAGCCTGCGACCAGCCCCGTGCCCGCCTCACGCGCCGCGGCCCTGCTGACCCTGCTGCTGGCGCTGCTGACCGTGGCGGCCCTGGTCACGGCCGGCTACCTCGGGCTCCAGGTGCGCGACAACGCACGGGTGGCGGACGCACGCGACGACGCACCAGCTGCCGCCGAGCGAGCGGCGAAGGCGGTCCTGGCCTACGACTACCGGCAGCTTCCCGCGGACCGCAAGCGGGCCTCGGCGTACCTCACCCCGGGCTTCCGCAAGGAGTACCTGCAGAACTTCACGCTGCTGGAGAAGCAGAAGGACGGCACTCCGGGGGCAGCGGTCCAGACCAAGACCGTGGTCACCGCCGCGGTCCTCGGATCAGGCGTGATGGACGCCGACGTCGACGCCGCCAGGGTGCTGGTCTACGTCAACCAGACCTCCACGAGGCCGGACCGGGATCCGCAGATCTTCCAGAACCGGGTCGCCCTGACCATGCAGAAGGATGGAAATCGTTGGCTGGTTGATGACCTGAAGAGCTACTGACGGGGTACCCTGTCGGCCAAGAGGCGCCAGGTGCGACCCGCGCGTTATGACCCCGGGTTGTCCATGGCTTGGGCAGTGCTGTAATCTGAATCTTTGCGCCCTCCCTCAAATACTTCCTGCCTGCCCGGTGGCCTGGTTTGTGGTGGGACGGCGCCGTCACACATGTGAGCCTCGGAAGGACCACTCTTGGCCGCCAAGCGCCCCAAGTTCAGCAATATCAGCAGTCCCCGCCGCATCTCCTTCGCCAAGATCGCCGAACCACTCGAGGTTCCGCAGCTGCTTGCCCTCCAGACCGACAGCTTCGACTGGCTGATCGGCTCGGAGAAGTGGGAGCAGAAGGTTGTCGAGCGTCGCAGCGCCGGCGAGGAGCTCTCCCAGAAGTCAGGGCTGCACGAGATCTTCGAGGAGATCTCCCCGATCGAGGACTTCTCCGAGACGATGTCGCTCTCGTTCGAGAACCCCGTCTTCCTCGACCCCAAGTACACCGAGGAGGAGTGCAAGGAGAAGGACTTCACCTACTCCCGTCCCCTCTACGTCTCGGCCGAGTTCACCAACGGTGAGACCGGCGAGATCAAGGGCCAGACGGTCTTCATGGGTGACTTCCCGATGATGACCCGCAAGGGAACGTTCATCATCAACGGCACCGAGCGGGTCGTGGTCTCCCAGCTGGTCCGCTCGCCCGGCGTCTACTTCGAGCGGTCCGCCGACAAGACCTCCGACAAGGACATCTTCACGGCCAAGGTGATCCCCTCGCGTGGTGCCTGGCTGGAGTTCGAGATCGACAAGCGCGACATGGTCGGCGTACGCCTCGACCGCAAGCGCAAGCAGAACGTCACCGTGCTGCTCAAGGCCCTCGGCTGGACCAACGAGCAGATCCGGGAGGAGTTCGGCGAGTACGAGTCGATGATGCTGACCCTCGAGAAGGACCACACCGAGGCCCAGGACGACGCGCTGCTCGACATCTACCGCAAGCTGCGCCCGGGCGAACCGCCCACGCGTGAGGCTGCGCAGACGCTGCTGCAGAACTACTACTTCAACCCCAAGCGCTACGACCTGGCCAAGGTCGGTCGCTACAAGATCAACAAGAAGCTGGGCACCCACGAGGCCTTCGACCAGCAGACGCTGACCATCGACGACATCGTCGCGACGATCCGCTACATCGTGCAGCTGCACGCCGAGAAGCAGCACCTCGTCGACGCGCAGAACAACGAGGTCAAGAACGTCAACGGTGACTCGATCGAGGTCCGCAAGGACGACATCGACCACTTCGGCAACCGTCGCATGCGCACCGTCGGCGAGCTGATCCAGAACCAGCTCCGCACGGGCCTGGCCCGGATGGAGCGCGTGGTCCGCGAGCGGATGACGACCCAGGACGTCGAGGCGATCACGCCGCAGTCGCTGATCAACATCCGGCCCGTGGTGGCGGCGCTGAAGGAGTTCTTCGGGACCTCGCAGCTCTCGCAGTTCATGGACCAGACGAACCCGATCGCCGGCCTGACGCACAAGCGTCGCCTGTCCGCGCTCGGCCCGGGCGGTATCTCCCGTGACCGTGCGCAGATGGACGTCCGCGACGTGCACCCCTCGCACTACGGCCGCATGTGCCCGATCGAGACGCCTGAAGGCCCGAACATCGGCCTGATCGGCTCGCTCGCGTCCTACGGGCGGATCAACCCGTTCGGCTTCGTCGAGACGCCCTACCGGGTGGTCACCGACGGGCACGTCACCAACGAGATCCACCACCTCACCGCAGACGAGGAGGACTCGCGGGTCATCGCCCAGGCCAACGCCGTGCTCGACGACGACGACAACTTCACCGACGAGCGCGTCCTGGTCCGCACCCGTGGCGGTGAGACCGTCGACATCCCGCGCGACGAGGTCGAGTACATGGACGTCTCGCCGCGCCAGATGGTGTCGGTGGCGACCGCTCTGATCCCGTTCCTCGAGCACGACGACGCGAACCGGGCGCTCATGGGCGCCAACATGCAGCGTCAGGCGGTCCCGCTCATCAAGAGCGACGCCCCGCTGGTCGGCACCGGCATGGAGTTCCGTGCCGCCGTCGACGCGGGTGACGTGGTCACCTCGGACGTGGCGGGCGTCGTCACGCAGGTCTCCGCCGACGAGGTCGTGATCATGACCGACGAGGGTGGGGACAAGTCCTACCGCCTCCTGAAGTTCACGCGGTCCAACCAGGGCACCTGCATCAACCAGCGTCCGCTGGTCGTCGAGGGTGACCGGGTCGAGGTCGGTTCGCCGATCGCAGACGGGCCGTGCACCGACGAGGGCGAGATGGCGCTGGGCACCAACCTGCTCGTCGCCTTCATGCCCTGGCAGGGTCACAACTACGAGGACGCGATCATCCTCTCCCAGCGCCTGGTGCAGGAGGACGTCCTCACCTCGATCCACATCGAGGAGCACGAGGTCGACGCCCGCGACACCAAGCTGGGCCCCGAGGAGATCACCCGCGACATCCCGAACGTCAGCGACGACCTGCTCGCCGACCTCGACGAGCGCGGCATCATCCGGGTCGGCGCGGAGGTCACCACCGGTGACATCCTCGTCGGCAAGGTGACCCCGAAGGGTGAGACCGAGCTGACCCCCGAGGAGCGACTGCTCCGCGCGATCTTCGGTGAGAAGGCGCGCGAGGTGCGCGACACCTCGATGAAGGTCCCGCACGGTGAGTCCGGAACGGTCATCGGCGTCCGCGAGTTCAACCGCGAGGACGGCGACGAGCTGCCCCCGGGTGTGAACCAGCTGGTCCGGGTCTACGTCGCCCAGAAGCGCAAGATCTCCGTGGGTGACAAGCTCGCGGGCCGGCACGGCAACAAGGGCGTCATCGCCAAGATCCTGCCGATCGAGGACATGCCGTTCACCGAGGACGGCACCCCGGTCGACGTGATCCTGAACCCGCTGGGTGTCCCGCGCCGGATGAACATCGGGCAGATCCTGGAGCTGCACCTCGGGTGGATCGCCAAGCAGGGCTGGGACCTCAACCTGCACGGCGCTCCGGCCGACTCCGACTGGAAGAAGCGCCTGATCAAGATCCACGCCGACAAGGCCGAGGCCGACACCAACGTCGCCACCCCGGTCTTCGACGGTGCGCGCGAGGACGAGATCGTCGGGCTCCTCGGCTCGACGGTGCCCAACCGTGACGGAAACCGCATGGTCGGGGAGAACGGAAAGGCCAACCTGTTCGACGGTCGCTCCGGAGAGCCGTTCCCCGAGCCGGTGTCCATGGGCTACATGTACATCCTCAAGCTCCACCACCTCGTCGACGACAAGATCCACGCTCGTTCGACCGGTCCGTACTCGATGATCACCCAGCAGCCGCTCGGCGGTAAGGCCCAGTTCGGTGGCCAGCGCTTCGGTGAGATGGAGGTCTGGGCCATGGAGGCGTACGGCGCCGCCTACGCCCTGCAGGAGCTGCTCACCATCAAGTCCGACGACGTGCCTGGCCGCGTCAAGGTCTACGAGGCCATCGTGAAGGGCGAGAACATCCCCGACTCCGGCATCCCCGAGTCGTTCAAGGTTCTCGTCAAGGAGATGCAGTCGCTCTGCCTCAACGTCGAGGTGCTGTCGCAGGACGGCAGCGCGATCGAGATGCGCGACGCGGAAGAAGACGTCTTCCGTGCCGCCGAGGAGCTCGGCATCGACCTGTCCCGCCGCGAGCCCAGCAGCGTCGAGGAAGTCTGAGACATCGCCGGGCGGCGGCTGACGCCGCCCGGCACCTCAGTCCCCACACATTCAGTTCAAAAGTAGAACGAGGGAAGCAGCCACTGTGCTCGATGTAAATTTCTTCGACCAGCTCAAGATCGGCCTGGCCACCGCGGACGAGATCCGCGCCTGGAGCCACGGCGAGGTCAAGAAGCCCGAGACGATCAACTACCGCACGCTCAAGCCCGAACGCGACGGACTCTTCTGCGAGAAGATCTTCGGTCCCACCCGGGACTGGGAGTGCTACTGCGGCAAGTACAAGCGCGTGCGCTTCAAGGGCATCATCTGCGAGCGCTGCGGCGTCGAGGTGACCCGCTCCAAGGTGCGCCGTGAGCGCATGGGGCACATCGAGCTCGCCGCGCCCGTGACGCACATCTGGTACTTCAAGGGTGTGCCGAGCCGGCTGGGCTACCTGCTCGACCTCGCGCCGAAGGACCTCGAGAAGGTCATCTACTTCGCCGCCTACATGATCACCAGCGTGGACGAGGACGCCCGTCACAAGGACCTCTCCGACCTCGAGGGCAAGATCGGCCTCCAGCGCAAGAGCCTGGAGAACCGCCGCGACGTCACCATCGAGGAGCGCACCAAGAAGCTCGAGACCGACCTCGCCGCCCTCGAGGAAGAGGGTGCCAAGGCCGACGCGAAGCGCAAGGTGCGCGACGGCGCCGAGCGCGAGATGGCCGCGGTGCGCAAGCGGTCGGACGCCGAGCTGGCCCGTCTCGAAGAGGTCTGGAACACGTTCAAGACCCTGAAGGTCCAGGACCTGATGGGCGACGAGCTGCTCTACCGCGAGATGAAGAACTGGTTCGGCAAGTACTTCGAGGGCCACATGGGCGCCACGGCGATCCAGAAGCGCCTCGAGACCTTCGACATCGCTGCCGAGGTCGAGTCGCTGCGCGACACGATCGCCAACGGCAAGGGCCAGAAGAAGGTCCGTGCGCTCAAGCGTCTCAAGGTCGTCGACGCGTTCCGCAAGACGCAGAACAGTCCGCTGGGCATGGTGCTCGACGCCGTCCCCGTGATCCCGCCGGACCTGCGTCCGATGGTGCAGCTCGACGGTGGCCGCTTCGCGACCTCCGACCTGAACGACCTGTACCGCCGCGTGATCAACCGGAACAACCGGCTCAAGCGCCTGCTCGACCTCGGGGCGCCCGAGATCATCGTCAACAACGAGAAGCGGATGCTCCAGGAGGCCGTCGACTCGCTGTTCGACAACGGCCGTCGTGGCCGTCCGGTCACCGGTCCGGGCAACCGGCCGCTGAAGTCGCTCTCCGACATGCTCAAGGGCAAGCAGGGGCGCTTCCGCCAGAACCTGCTCGGCAAGCGCGTGGACTACTCGGGCCGTTCGGTCATCGTCTCCGGCCCGCAGCTCAAGCTGCACCAGTGCGGTCTGCCGAAGTACATGGCGATCGAGCTGTTCAAGCCGTTCGTGATGAAGCGTCTGGTCGACCTCTCGCACGCCCAGAACATCAAGTCCGCCAAGCGGATGGTGGAGCGTGCCGTGCGTCCCGAGGTCTGGGACGTGCTCGAGGAGGTCATCGCCGAGCACCCGGTGCTGCTGAACCGCGCACCGACGCTGCACCGCCTCGGCATCCAGGCCTTCGAGCCGCAGCTGATCGAGGGCAAGGCCATCCAGATCCACCCGCTCGTCTGCTCGGCGTTCAACGCCGACTTCGACGGCGACCAGATGGCCGTGCACCTGCCGCTCTCCGCGGAGGCCCAGGCCGAGGCCCGGATCCTGATGCTGTCGACGAACAACATCCTCAAGCCGTCGGACGGTCGCCCCGTGACCATGCCGACCCAGGACATGATCATCGGCATCTTCTTCCTGACTCGCGCCGACGAGGGTGCGATCGGCGAAGGCCGCGCGTTCTCCTCCGTGGGCGAGGCGATCATGGCGCTCGACAAGGGCGAGATCACGATCCAGTCGAAGGTCCGGATCCGTCTCGAGGGCGTCGTACCTCCCGCTGACGTCGAGCTTCCCGAGGGCTGGGAGGAGGGTGACCCGCTCACCCTCGAGACCACCCTGGGTCGCGCGCTGTTCAACCAGACGCTGCCGTCGAACTACGAGTACGCCGAGTTCAACGTCGGCAAGCGCGAGCTGGGCCGGATCGTGAACAACCTCGCCGAGCGCTACACCAAGGTCGAGGTGGCGCACAGCCTGGACGCACTCAAGGACACCGGGTTCGCCTGGGCCACGTTCTCGGGTGTGACCGTCTCGATCGAGGACGTCGTGACGCCCGCGAACAAGCCGGAGATCCTGGCCCGCTACGACGCCAAGGCCGCCAAGGTGCAGTCGCAGGCCGAGCTCGGTCTGATCACCGACGACGAGCGTCGTCAGGAGCTCATCGAGATCTGGACCCAGGCCTCCAACGAGGTGGCCAAGGCCATGGAGGCCAACTTCGACAAGAACAACCCGATCTACATGATGGTCGACTCCGGTGCGTCCGGAAACATGATGCAGATGCGTCAGGTTGCGGCCATGCGTGGTCTGGTGGCGAACCCGAAGGGCGAGATCATCCCGCGCCCGATCAAGGCGAACTTCCGTGAGGGCCTCTCGGTCCTGGAGTACTTCATCTCCACCCACGGTGCCCGCAAGGGTCTCGCCGACACTGCGCTGCGTACGGCGGACTCGGGCTACCTGACCCGTCGTCTGGTGGACGTCTCGCAGGACGTGATCATCCGCGAGGACGACTGCGGCACCGAGCGCGGCATGCCGAAGGTCATCGGTGTGCGGGGCGAGGACGGCGTCGTCCGCAAGGACGAGAACGCCGAGACCTCGGCGTACGCCCGGACCGCCGCCGGCGACATCACCCACCCCGACACCGGTGCGGTGCTCGCGGGCGCCGGCGCCGACCTGGGCGACGTCCAGATCGAGGGTCTCGTCGCTGCCGGCATCGAGGAGGTCAAGGTCCGCTCCGTGCTGACCTGCGACGCCAAGACCGGCACCTGCGCGAAGTGCTACGGCCGTTCGCTGGCCACCGGCCAGCTGGTCGACATCGGTGAGGCAGTCGGCATCATCGCCGCGCAGTCCATCGGTGAGCCCGGCACGCAGCTGACGATGCGCACCTTCCACACCGGTGGTGTGGCTTCGGCGGACGACATCACCCAGGGCCTGCCCCGTGTGGTCGAGCTCTTCGAGGCCCGCCAGCCCAAGGGGAAGTCGCCCATCTCGGAGGCGGCCGGCCGGATCGAGATCGAGGACACCGACAAGGCCCGCAAGGTCCTGGTCACCCCCGACGACGGTTCCGAGGTCCAGGAGTACCCCGTCAGCAAGCGTTCGCGCCTGCTGGTGGCTGACGGCGACCACATCGAGGTCGGCCAGCAGCTCACGCTGGGAACTCCCGACCCGCAGGACGTGCTGCGCATCCTCGGCGTCCGCAAGGCGCAGGAGCACCTGGTGGCCGAGGTCCAGCAGGTCTACCGCAGCCAGGGCGTGTCGATCCACGACAAGCACATCGAGATCATCGTGCGGCAGATGCTGCGCCGGGTCACGGTGATCGAGTCGGGTGACACCAAGCTGCTGCCGTCCGACCTGGTCGACCGCGTCCGCTACGAGGAGGAGAACCGCCGTGCGGTCTCCGAGGGCACCAAGCCCGCCTCGGGACGTCCGGTGCTGATGGGCATCACCAAGGCCTCGCTCGCCACCGAGTCGTGGCTCTCGGCGGCCTCCTTCCAGGAGACCACCCGGGTGCTCACCGACGCTGCCATCAACGGCAAGTCGGACTCGCTGCTGGGTCTGAAGGAGAACGTGATCATCGGCAAGCTGATCCCGGCTGGTACCGGTCTCGAGCGGTACCGCAACATCCGGGTGGAGCCCACCGAGGAGGCCCGCGCCGCGGCGTACGCCGTCACCGGCTACGACAACTACGGAGACGACTACTTCGGCTCCGGCACCGGTCAGACCGTGGCCCTGGACGACTTCGACTTCGGGTCCTACCAGAACTGAGCGACGCACCGACGAGACGGCTCCCGGCTTCGCCCGGGGGCCGTTTCGGGCGTTCGGGGTGGCGGTTTCACTGGGTCCCCAGTGAAACCGCCACTTCCCCAGCGTTGCAACGCGAGGGAAGTGGCAGGACTGAGAGGTCAGTGCTGTTCGCCGCGCTCCTCAGGGCTGGACGGATCCCGTCTCGGCCCAGGCTTCGAACAGGGGCTGCATCTCGTCGAGTACGCCGTCTTCGCGCGGGTGTAGTCGTCGAAGTCGGGGTCGCTCGCGTGCGCCCGGGCCAGGGACTGCTTGATCGCGGCGTAGCGAGCGACCTCGTCAGGGTGGGCCTTGAGCCAGTCACGGAACGTCACCGTGAACCAGGCCAGGGGGAGTCGCTGCGGCGTACGTGCAGGACGGTGGCGGGATCCTCCGCGGTGAACAGGCGCTTCTCCCAGACCTCGTCCGGCTCCTGCAGCGACCCCCGGGGATGGTCACGTCGTACGCCGGGGGAGTCCGGCCGCGAGCCAACATGTGGGAGCAGGTCGATCTCGCGCAGGGCGGGGTCAAGGATGTCTGCGGGCGGGATCAAGGGCATCCGGACCTGGGTCGTAGGGCACCAGCACACCTGCGTGCACCAAGCCCGTAAGCAGCCGGTGATCCGTGCGATCCACGACCGCGCCTTCCCCGGGCCGGCCTGCTCCAGTGCCGGCGCCCGACCCGTGAGCACAGGCAACCAGCCCCTTGCGAGAATGTGCGGGTGACCTCCTCGCCCGCCTCCACGCGCACCGACGTCCTGGTCGTGGGCGCCGGCCCGGCAGGTTCGGCGGCGGCGGCGTGGGCTGCTCGGGCCGGGCTCGACGTGGTCCTGGCCGACGCAGCGGTGTTCCCGCGCGACAAGACCTGCGGCGACGGGCTCACCCCACGGGCCATCGGCGAGCTGGAGCGGCTCGGGTTGGGGGACTGGATCCGGGCGCACACCGTCAACCACGGGCTCCGGGCCCACGGTTTCGGCCAGACGCTGCTGCTGCCGTGGCCGGGCGGTTCGCTGCCGGCCTACGGCTCTGCGGTCGCTCGCACCGAGCTCGACGACCACCTGCGCACGAACGCGCTCAAGGCTGGGGCCGTGGGTGTGGTCGGCGCCCGGGCGGTCGACGTACGCCTCGAGAGCGGCCGAGTCGCCGCGGTCGTCTTCGCGCGCGACGGGGATCGTTTCGAGATCGCCTGCGAGCGCCTCGTCGTCGCCGACGGGGTGCGTTCGACGCTGGGCAAGAAGCTGGGCCGGGAGTGGCACCGGGACACGGCGTACGGCGTGGCCGCACGCGCGTACGTCGACTCGGGGATGCACGACGACCCCTGGATCAGCAGCCACCTCGAGCTGCGCGCCGAGGACGGGGAGATCCTCTCCGGCTACGGCTGGATCTTCCCGCTGGGAGACGGCCAGGTGAACATCGGCGTCGGCACCCTCGCCACCGAGAAGCGTCCCGCCAACGTCGCGCTGCGCCCGCTGATGCAGTACTACGCCGACGAGCGACGCGAGGAGTTCCAGCTCTCCGGTGACCTGCGCGACCCGGCGTCGGCGCTGCTGCCGATGGGCGGTGCGGTGTCCCACGTCGCCGGGCCCAACTGGGCGCTGATCGGGGACGCCGCCGGGTGCGTGAACCCGCTCAACGGAGAGGGCATCGACTACGGCCTCGAGGGCGGGCGGCTCGTCGTGGACCTGATGCAGCAGCACACCGATCTCTCGGTCGCCTGGCCCGACCTGCTCCGCAGCCACTACGGAGAGTCGTTCTCGATCGCCCGGCGTCTCGCCGGGCTGGTCACCATCCCGCGGCTGCTCCCCACCCTCGGCCCAGCGGGCATGCGCTCGGACTGGCTGATGACCCTCGCCCTGCGCTGGATGGGCAACCTGGTGACCGACGAGGACCGCGACCGCGCGGCCCGGGTGTGGCGCTGGGCGGGCCGCCGTTCGGTGCGTCTCGACGAACGACCACCGTTCAGCTGAGTTCGACACCCAGCCAGGACGTAGGTTGTCCGCGTGGATCCTGTCTACCGGCTCGTCAACGGCGTCGGGCGAGCCGCGCTGTGGTCCTTCGCCCTCGACGTGCGGTGGACCGGCGGCGAGCACCTGCCGACCGAGGGTCCGGTGATCCTCGCCTCGACGCACGCGTCGTACCCCGACTTCGTGTTCATCGAGCGCGCGGCCGTGAGTCGTGGTCGCTACGTGAGGTTCATGACGCGGCACGACGTGTGGAACGTGCGGGCGGTCCGGCCGTTCATGGACAACATGCAGCACATCCCGGTCAACCGGGAGGCGCCGGCGCACGCTCTCCTGAGGGCCCGGAAGCTGCTCGAGCGGGGTGAGGCCGTCGGTGGGTTCCCGGAGGCGGGGATCTCCTACTCCTACACCGTCCGGCCCCTGATGCGCGGGTTCCTCGCGCTGGCCCAGCAGAGCGGCGCCCCGGTCGTGCCGCTCGCCATCTGGGGATCCCAGCGCATCTTCTCCGTGGGCGATCCCGAGCTGCCGCCGGACTGGACCCGCAAGCGGCGGATCGACCTCGCCTTCGGCCCGCGGATGTACGTCGCACCGGGCGATGACCTGACCGAGCGGACCCACGAGCTCGGCCATGCTCTGACCGGCCTGCTCGAGGGCCTCCAGCAGCTGCCGCAGCACCGGCCGCGACCGGGCGAGGTCGCGACCTGGTACCCGGCCCACCTCGGCGGCCAGGCCCCCACCCGGCAACGGGCCCAGGGACTCGACGTGGTGCCGTTCAACGCGGTCAGCCCGAGCTGGGGTCCCGACCTGGACGCCTACGACGCCTACGCGCAACTGCCCCCACAGGATCGACCAGCGCGTTGAGCCGGGTCGACACCGGCGCCCACGCGAGGATCAGCGCGAGCAGCACGGCCGTGACCGTCGTCAGCGCCCACGCCAGCGGCATGTGGTCGGTGGCCCAGCCGGGAAAACCGGCGAACTCCGCGCCCAGCACCGCGAAGCCGTGGAAGAGGTAGACCACCAGCGTTGCTCCGCCCAGGGCGGAGAACCAGGTCTTCGTCCGCGGCACCACGGCGAAGAAGGCGAACGCGCCGGCCAGGCCGGCGATGAGCAGTGACATCCGGATGGTGACCGCGCGCAGGTTGTCGGGGTCGAGGGCGTCGTAGCGGGTCCGGTAGTAGAACCACTCGGTCTCGAACCACCCGCCGGAGAATCGGGCGAGCACGAAGAGGCCGAGCAGGACCGCGACGCCGTACCAACGGGCCCTCCGCGTGCGGAGCAGGTTCCAGTGCCCGTCGTGCATCTTCAGCCCCAGGACGAAGAACGGCAGCAGCCCGAGGATCCGGGCGTTGTCCATGATGTCGTTCGCGTAGAGCCCTGCCCCCAGGCTGACGGCCACCGCCACCACCACCTTGCCGGGCATCCGCCTGAGGATCGGTGTCAGCAGCCGCCAGAAGAACATCGCCGCGAGGTACCACATCGGCCAGTGCGGGTTGGCCCACAGCCGCTCGAAGTCCACGCCGCCCACCTCGTGCCGGAACGCCGCGTAGACCCCCTCGAAGATCACGTAGGGCAGCGCCACCGTGGTGAGCAGCGACCACATCCGCTTGCGGGTGTACTCGAAGGACTTCGAGAGGTAGCCCGTGACGATCACGAAGGCCGGGATGTGCCAGGCGTAGAGGAAGTCGTAGGTCCAGCTGTCCAGCAAATGGTCGGCGGGGAGCAGCGTCCAGGAGTGCCCGATCACCACGAGCACGACCAGCGCCATCTTGGCGTTGTCGAACCACGGGTCGCGCTGCCTGGTGGGCGCAGGCGCCGGACTGGGAGCGGGTGGAACGGCTGCACCTGGCACCGGCTCAAAGTACCGGTCCGGGCCCGCCTCCTAGACTCCGGTTCATGTCGGAGCCCACCCCACTTCCTCGCCGGCAGCGGGTGGCGGCGTACGCCGTGATCGTGCGCGCGGGGGAGATCCTGCTGGCCCGGATCGCGCCGTCGATCTCGGAGACCGAGCAGTGGACCCTGCCCGGTGGCGGCATCGACTTCGGGGAGCACCCCGGGGATGCCGTGGTGCGCGAGGTCCACGAGGAGACCGGACTGGAGTGCGAGCTCGGTGCGCCCATCTGGATCGGGTCGGCGCACCGCTTCTTCGACGAGGGGGACCGGGGGGACCCGGAGGGCGTGGAGATGCACTCCGTGCGGATCGTGTACGACGCGTGGGTGGCCGCCGATGCTCCGCAGCCACGGGTGGTCGAGGTCGACGGCTCGACGGTCGACGCCCGGTGGCACCGGGTGAGCGACGTGGCCTCCGGCCTGGTGCCGACCGTGCCGATGGTGCTCGAGGCGCTGGCGCGTCACCGCCCGCCGACGGTGCAGCGGCTCGCCGCCTACGCCCGCGTGCTGCACGACGACGCGGTGCTGCTCAGCCGCAACTCGTCCCGGGGTCCGCGCCCCGGCACCTGGACGCTGCCGGGCGGCGGGCTCGACCACGGTGAGCCACCGGCCGAGGCGGCGGCGCGCGAGGTGCGCGAGGAGTGCGGGCTGGAGCCGTCGATCGGGCGGCTGCTCGGCGTGCACGACGAGCACTTCACCGGGACGGCGCCGCACGGTCGCGAGGAGGACTTCCACGGGGTCCACCTGGTGTACGCCGCCACCGTGACCGAAGGTGAGCCCGTGGTCCAGGAGGCCGACGGCACCACCGACGCGGTCGCCTGGGTCCCACTGGCCGACGTGCGCTCCGGGAGTGTCGTGGTGTCCGAGGTGGTCACTGCCGCGCTGGCGATGTGAGTCGGCAGTTAGGTTTGGTCCCATGAACGAGTCGGTCTTCACCTACGGTGCGCCGGGCCTCAAGTTCGGGGAGGGCGCATCCGACGAGATCGGCTACGACCTCTCCCAGTACGACGTCCGCCGCGTCCTCGTGATCACCGACCCCGGCGTGGCAGCCACCGGTCACCCGCAACGGGTGGCCGACCAGATGGGCCAGTTCGGCATCGAGGCGAGCGTCTACGACGGCGTCCACGTCGAGCCCACCGACGAGAGCATGGAGGCGGCGATCGCCCACGCGCGCGACACCGGCCCCTGGGACGCCTTCGTCGCGGTGGGTGGCGGGTCCGCGATCGACACCGCGAAGTGCGTCAACCTGCTCACCACCAACGACGGCGAGCTGATGGACTACGTCAACGCCCCGGTCGGCAAGGCACGTGCACCGAAGAACGCGCTCAAGCCGCTGGTCGCCGTACCGACCACGACCGGCACCGGCGCCGAGTCGACCACGATCTGCGTCCTCGACGTACTCGCCCAGAAGGTGAAGACCGGCATCAGCCACCCCCGGCTGCGCCCGACGCTCGCCGTCGTGGACCCCTCGCTGACCCTGACCCAGCCGGCCGGTGTCACGTCGGCGGCCGGGATGGACATCTTGTGCCACGCCCTCGAGAGCTACACCGCGCGGCCGTTCAGCTCCTATGACCGCAAGACGCCCGAGCAGCGGGTGCCCTACTGCGGCGCCAACCCGATCTCGGACCTGTGGTCGGAGAAGGCGATGTCCCTGCTCTCGCAGGCCTTTCGGCAGGCGGTGCACCATGGCGACGACGCCGGCGCCAGGCACGAGATGGCGCTCGCCGCGACCTTCGCCGGTCTGGGCTTCGGCAACGCCGGTGTGCACATCCCGCACGCCAACGCCTACCCGATCGCCGGGCGGGTCAAGGACTTCCGCCCGGAGGGCTACCCGACCGACGCGCCGATGGTGCCCCACGGGATGGCCGTCTCGCTGACGGCGCCGGAGGTGTTCCGGTGGACCTTCGAGACCTCCCCCGAGCGACACCTGCGTGCTGCCAGCCTGCTCGCGCCCGACCATGGGTACGACGGCCCCGACGCCCTCCCGTCCGTGCTCGCCGACCTGATGCAGGACATCGCGATCCCCAACGGGCTCGGCGCGGTGGGGTACGACGAGGGCGACGTCGACGACCTGGTCGAGGGCACGATGAAGCAGCAGCGGCTGCTCGCCACCGCTCCCCGCGACGTGACCGAGGACGACGCCGCCGCGATCCTCACCGGTTCCCTCGAGCTGTGGTGAGCGACCACCTGGTCGACGAGCTCCGCAGGCAGGGTCTGAGCGATGTCGACGACTCGGCCCTGGCCAGGTCGCTCTACGCCAGTGACGCAGGCCTGTACCGGATCGCACCCCAGGTGGTCGTACGCCCCCGGGACACCGACGAGCTGGCCGCCACCCTCGCCGTGGCCCGGGACACCGGTGTGCCGCTCACCATGCGCGGAGCCGGCACCTCCATCGCGGGCAACGCCATCGGCGCCGGGATCGTCGTCGACACCCTCAAGCACCTGAACCGGGTGCTCGAGCTCGACGCGGGGTCCCGCACCGCGCTCGTGCAGCCGGGCACCGTGCACGCCACCCTGCAGCGACAGGCCGTCCGGCAGGGGCTCCGGTTCGGTCCGGACCCCTCCACGCACACCCGGTGCACGATCGGCGGGATGATCGGCAACAACGCGTGCGGCTCCCGGGCCCTGGGCTACGGGCGCACGGTCGACAACGTCGAGGCACTGACCGTGCTGCTGGCCGACGGGACGACCGTTCGCTCCTCGACCGCCGCGAGTCAGGTGGATGCCCTGGAGGCGCTGGTGAACCAGCACCTCGACGTGGTCCGCACCGAGTTCGGCCGGTTCGGTCGACAGGTCTCGGGCTACTCCTTCGAGCATCTTCTCCCGGAGAGCGGGCGGCGGTTCGACCGCTTCCTGGTGGGGACCGAGGGAACGCTCGCCGTCGTCCTCGACGCCACCGTGCGGCTGGTCGAGGACGCCCCGTTCCGGGCGCTCGCGGTGCTGGGGTACCCCACGATGGCGGACGCCGCGGACGCCGTACCCGCCCTGCTCGAGCACCCCCTCGTCGCCTGCGAGGGGCTGGACCAGCGGATCGCCGACATGGTCACCGGACGCCCCGAGCTGCCGAGCGGCACGGGATGGCTGTTCGCCGAGGTCACGGCCGCCACGGCGGACGAAGCGGCCGGCCTGGCGGGCGAGGTCGCTCGTTCCGCCGGCGTACCGCACCGGATCGTCACCGACACGCTCGAGCAGCTCGCGCTCTGGCGGATCCGCGAGGACGGCGCCGGACTGGCGGCACGCTCGCTGACTCGCCCGGCCCAGGCCGGCTGGGAGGACGCCGCGGTGCCGCCCGTCAAGCTCGGCGCCTACCTGCGCGACTTCGACGCGTTGCTCAAGCAGAGCCGTCTCGACGGAGTCCCCTACGGTCACTTCGGTGACGGCTGTGTGCACGTCCGCATCGACTTCGAGCTCGAGGACGCCGGCGGGCGCGCGCGCTACCGCGAGTTCGTCGAGCAGGCTGCGGACCTCGTCGCCTCCTACGGCGGGTCGATGTCGGGGGAGCACGGCGACGGGCGTGCTCGCTCGGAGCTGCTGCCGCGGATGTACTCGCCCCAGGCGATCGCGCTGATGGAGCAGGCCAAGCGAATCCTCGACCCCGGCAACCTGCTCAACCCCGGTGTCCTGGTCGACCCAGCACCGTTCGACGCCGACCTGCGCCTGGCCGCACCCCCACGCCCACTGCGTACGACGCTCCGGCTCACCCACGACGCCGGTTCCTTCGCCGACGCCGTGCACCGGTGCACGGGGGTCGGCAAGTGCATCGCCGACACCACCTCGTCCGGTGGCGTGATGTGCCCCTCCTACCTCGCCTCCCGGGACGAGAAGGACTCCACTCGCGGGCGGGCGCACGTGCTCCAGGACGTGGCCATGGGCGTCATCGGGTTCGACGACCCGGCCGTCGACGACGCGCTGGACCTCTGCCTGTCCTGCAAGGGCTGTGCGCGGGACTGTCCGACCGGCATCGACATGGCGACCTACAAGTCCGAGGCCCTCGCCCAGAAGTACGCCGGTGCCCGCGGCTTCCTGAGGCGACCCCGGTCCCACCACGCGCTGGGCCAGCTCCCGCGCTGGGCCCGGCTGACGCCCCCGAGGCTGGCGAACGCACTGCTGCGCAACGGGACCGTCGGCCGGCTGGCCAAGTCGGCGGCCGGGGTCGACCAGCGCCGCAGCCTGCCGCGGTTCTCGCCGCGGCCCCTCCGTGCGGGTGGGACGCCGCTGGAGGAGAACGTCGACGTCTGGATCTGGGCCGACTCCTTCACCGACCGGTTCGCCGCCGACACCGGTCGCGCTGCGATCGAGCTCCTCGAGACGATGGGACTCCGCCCTGCGGTCATCCCGGAGCCCGCGTGCTGTGGCCTGACCTGGATCACCACCGGGCAGCTCACCGCCGCACGGAGGATCGTCGGCCGGGCCGTCGAGACACTGCACGGCTACGTCAGCTCCGGCGTCCCCGTCATCGGGCTCGAGCCCAGCTGCCTCGCCGCCATCCGGGAGGACGCGGGCCAGCTGCTCGACGACCCACGGGTCGCGGAGGTGAGCGCCGGGGTGCGTTCGCTCGCCGAGTTCCTCGCCGAGCGGGTGTCCGCAGGGTCCTGGTCGCTGCCTGACCTCACCGGGGTCGAGGTGGTGGCCCAGCCGCACTGTCACCACCATGCCGTCATCGGTTGGGAGACCGACGCAGCCCTGCTGGCCGGGACGGGTGCGACCGTCACGCGAGTCGGCGGCTGCTGCGGCCTGGCCGGCAACTTCGGGGTGGAGGTCGGGCACTTCGAGACGAGCGTCGCCATCGCCGAGCACGACCTGCTGCCCGCCGTACGCGCCGCCGGGCCGGACGCGATCGTGCTCGCCGACGGGTTCTCCTGCCGCACGCAGCTCGACGACCTCGTCGGACGACAGGCGCTGCACCTCGCCGAGCTCCTCCTGCACGGCACGCGTCGCCGCTAGTCGCCAGGCCGGACCAGTCCCGACTCGTAGGCCCGTACGACGGCCTGCACGCGGTCCCGGAGGTCCAGCTTCATCAGCACCCTGGCCACGTGGGTCTTCACGGTGTTCTCGCTGATGAACAGCTCGGAGCCGATCTCGGAATTGCTCAGTCCCTTGGCGAGGAGCTGCAGGACCTCCACCTCGCGGTCGGTCAGCCCCTCGACCCGGGCCGGCTCCGCGTGCCCCCGGCGGGCGAACTCCTCGATCAGCCGCCTCGTGACGCTCGGCGCGAACAGCGAGCCACCTTCGGCCACCACGCGGATCGCGGTCGTGAGTCGCTCCTCCGGCGCGTCCTTGAGCAGGAAGCCGCTCGCCCCCGCCCGGAGCGCGTCATAGACGATCTCGTCGAGGTCGAAGGTCGTGAGCACCAGCACGCGTGGGGGGTCGGCCGCGGCAGTGACGAGCCTGGTGGCCGCGATCCCGTCCATCACCGGCATCCGCACGTCCATCAGTACGACGTCCGGCCGCTCCTTCTCGCAGATCCCCACCACCTCCGCGCCCGTGGCCGCCTCCCCGACGATCTCGATGTCTGCCTCGGTCTCCAGGATCATCCGGAGTCCGGCCCGGACGAGGGGCTGGTCATCCGCGAGGACGACCCTGATGGTCATGCGTCCACCGAGTAGGGCAGCCGGGCGCGCACCTCGAACCCGCCGGTCGGGCAGGGGCCGGCCTCGACCTCGCCACCGACGACGGCCACTCGCTCCCTGATTCCGAGCAGCCCGTGCCCGCGGCCGCCGTTCATCGCTGGTACGGACCTGCCGTCGTCGCTCACGCGCAGGGTCAGGTCGTCGTCGCCGTAGGTCAGCTCGACGCGCGCCGTCGCGGGTCCGGCGTGCTTGAGCACGTTGGTGAGTGCTTCCTGGATGATCCGGAACGCCGAGAGGTCCACCCCGGGCGGAACGTCGTGGTGGCCGGCAGTGCTGACCTGGACGGGCAGTCCTGAGCCACGGACGTCCTCGAGCAGCTCGTCGAGCCTGGACAGCGAGGGCTGCGGTGAGGTGGTGGCGTCACCCTCGGTGTCCCGGAGGATCGCGAGCAGGCGCCGCATGTCTCCCAGCGCCTGGGTGTTGGTGTGCTCGATCGCGTCCAGGGCGTGGCGCACCTGCGCCTCGTCACGGCCCAGCAGCCGGCGCGCGCCGCGCGCCTGCAGGACCGTGACGGAGATGGCGTGCGCGACGACGTCGTGCAGCTCCCGGGCGATGGTCGACCGCTCCTCGGCGATGGCTCGCCGGGTCTTCTCCACCTGCTCGGCACGCAACCGTTCGTTCGCCACGGCGAGCTCTCGTCGCAGCCGCATGGCCAGCCCCGTGGCCCAGGGCCCGCCCACGAAGACAGTCGCGAAGACGACATCTCCGAGGGCTGGACCCTGGTAGTCGGTGGCGACGAAGACCACGATCCCGATCAGCACCAGCAGCGCCGAGAAGCCGATCTCTCGGTTGCGGGTGTGCGCCCCGAGCGAGAACAGGCTCAGGAAGTAGATCACCACGAAGGCAGAGGAGCTGTTGTCGAATCCCGGCGCGAGGTGCGCGGCGCCGAAGAGGCCGATCCAGCACACCACGAACGACAGCAAGGGCTGGGTGCGGCGTACGGTCAGGGCGGCGGAGGCCAGCACGAGCAGGGCCACCGCCGGCGCCGTGTCGTCCCCCTGCCAGAGCAGCATCTCGACCACCAGGGCGACCCCGACCACCACAGCGATCAGCACATCGAGGCGCCGCTTGAGCCAAGCCTTCCATTGCACAAGAACAAGGTAGGACGCCTGCGCGTCGCGCGGGGTCCCTCTGGAGGATGACGCTGCCGTCATCCACCGGGGTGATCCCCAGGTCGCCGGGCAGGGCGACGCGCGGACCGGGGTCGACGCCACATGCTCGGGTGGTCAGCAGTTCCCAGCTCAGGAGGTCGTCATGACCAGCACGCCGTTCGCACCCACTACCGACATCAACCTGCCCATTCGACCAGCGGCAGCCGCCACGGTGCTCGGCACGCTGGCGTTCGTCGCGTTCGGCACCTTCGCCGACGGCAGCCAGGGCGCGGAGCACGACCCGATGGAGTTCGTCGTCATCGGCGGCTTCGTGGTGGCGCTCTCCGCCCTGATGTTCCTGCTGGTCGTTCCTCGGGCGCTGGCCTCGGGTCGCACCGCCAACCTGGGACTTGGTCTGGCGATCGGCGCCCTGCTCTTCGTGCTGGCCTTCTGGGCCGGGATCACGCCCGCGCTCGCCGTGTCCGGGATCCTGCTCGGCTCGGCCGCTCGCCGGACGAGTGAGGGCGCCGGCAAGGGGGCTGCCGCGGTGGCGATCGGGGCGCTCGCGCTGCTGGGGTACGTCGCGATCTACGTCTCGGACTGGATGGCGACGAACAACATCGCCGGCATGTGAGCGTCCAGCACCGGTCGGTCGTCGGCCTCGGGGCCGGCGGCCGATGCTCGTTTTGACCCTCGAACCCCCAGCCGGTAATCTCAATCCTTGTGTCTGGGCGATCCAGGCCTGTCTGCGTGCCCTGATGGCATCGCACACCACCGCACCAAGGAACGAAGCGTTTTTATCGTGCCCGGCAAGGCGCCGCGCACTGAGAGCAGAAAAGAAAGGGAACCAACCAGGTGCCCACGATTAACCAGCTGGTCCGCAAGGGCCGCCAGGACAAGGTGTCGAAGAACAAGACGCCCGCCCTGAAGGGTTCGCCCCAACGACGCGGCGTCTGCACGCGCGTCTACACCACCACCCCGAAGAAGCCGAACTCCGCTCTGCGCAAGGTCGCCCGCGTGCGCCTGAGCAGCGGCGTCGAGGTCACGGCGTACATCCCGGGCGTGGGCCACAACCTCCAGGAGCACTCGATCGTGCTCGTTCGCGGCGGCCGGGTGAAGGACCTTCCCGGTGTCCGCTACAAGATCATCCGCGGCTCTCTCGACACCCAGGGTGTCAAGAACCGCAAGCAGGCTCGCAGCCGTTACGGCGCGAAGAAGGAGAAGAGCTAATGCCTCGCAAGGGTCCGGCCACCAAACGGCCGATCGACATGGACCCCGTCTTCGGCTCCCAGCTCGTCTCCCAGCTCGTGTCCAAGGTGCTGCAGGACGGCAAGAAGCAGGTGGCCCAGCGGATCGTCTACAGCGCTCTCGAAGGCACCCGCGAGAAGACCGGGACCGACCCCGTCGTGACGCTGAAGCGTGCGCTCGACAACGTCAAGCCCGCCATCGAGGTCAAGTCCCGACGCGTCGGCGGTGCCACCTACCAGGTGCCGATCGAGGTCAAGCCCAACCGCAGCACCACGCTGGCGCTGCGCTGGCTCGTCGGCTACGCCGCGGACCGTCGTGAGAAGACGATGTCCGAGCGCCTGATGAACGAGATCCTCGACGCCTCCAACGGCCTCGGTGCCGCGGTGAAGAAGCGCGAGGACACCCACAAGATGGCCGAGTCCAACAAGGCCTTCGCCCACTACCGCTGGTGATCGCCCGGGAGGGGAACACCGGGCCCGACGCGGTCGTTCTCCTCCCGCATCCCAGACTTTCTCTACCTTTAAGGAACTGACTTTCAGTGGCTGTCGACATCACCACGGACCTCAACAAGGTCCGCAACATCGGCATCATGGCGCACATCGATGCCGGCAAGACCACCACCACCGAGCGGATCCTGTTCTACACCGGCATCACCTACAAGATCGGTGAGGTCCACGAGGGCGCTGCCACGATGGACTGGATGGAGCAGGAGCAGGAGCGCGGCATCACGATCACGTCCGCTGCGACGACCTGCTGGTGGAAGGACCACCAGATCAACATCATCGACACCCCCGGGCACGTCGACTTCACCGCCGAGGTCGAGCGCTCGCTGCGCGTCCTCGACGGAGCTGTCGCGGTCTTCGACGGCGTGGCCGGTGTGGAGCCGCAGACCATGACGGTCTGGCGCCAGGCCAACAAGTACTCCGTCCCGCGGATGTGCTTCGTCAACAAGCTCGACCGCACGGGCGCCGACTTCTGGCGCTGCGTCGAGATGATGGTCGACCGCCTGAACTCCACACCGCTCGTGCTCCAGCTGCCGATCGGCGCCGAGGGCGACTTCATCGGTGTCGTCGACCTGGTCGGCATGCGCGCCCTGACCTGGCGTGGCGAGACCACGATGGGTGAGGACTACGAGGTCGAGGAGATTCCGGCCGAGCTGGCCGAGCAGGCTGCCGAGTACCGCGAGAAGCTGCTCGAGGTGCTCTCCGACGTCGATGACGAGATCATGGAGAAGTTCCTCGACGAGGGTGAGTTCACCGTCGCAGAGCTCGAGGCCGCGATCCGTCGCGCGACCCTGGCGGACAAGATCAACCCGGTCCTGTGCGGCACCGCGTTCAAGAACAAGGGCGTCCAGCCCCTGCTCGACGCAGTCGTGAAGTACCTCCCCTCGCCGCTCGACATCGACGGCATCCAGGGCCACTCGGTCAAGGACGAGAACGAGGTCATCGTCCGCCAGCCCTCTGACGACGAGCCGTTCTCCGGCCTCGCCTACAAGATCGCGACGGACCCCCACCTCGGCAAGCTGATCTACGTGCGCGTCTACTCGGGCAAGCTCGAGGCAGGCACGTCGGTGGTGAACTCGGTCAACGGCCGCAAGGAGCGGATCGGCAAGGTCTACCAGATGCACGCGAACAAGCGTGAGGAGATCGCGTCGGTCGGCGCCGGCCAGATCGTCGCCGTCATGGGCCTGAAGGACACCAAGACCGGGCACACCCTGTGTGACCCGCAGAACCCGGTGATCCTGGAGTCGATGACCTTCCCGGCCCCGGTGATCGAGGTCGCGATCGAGCCCAAGACCAAGGGTGACCAGGAGAAGCTCGGCACCGCGATCCAGCGCCTGTCCGACGAGGACCCCACGTTCACCGTCAAGGCGGACGAGGAGACCGGGCAGACCATCATCGCCGGCATGGGTGAGCTCCACCTCGAGATCCTGGTCGACCGGATGAAGCGTGAGTTCCGCGTCGAGGCCACCGTCGGCAAGCCGCAGGTCGCCTACCGCGAGACCATCCGGCGCAAGGTCGAGAAGCACGGCTACACCCACAAGAAGCAGACCGGTGGATCCGGCCAGTTCGCGAAGGTGCAGATCTCCCTCGAGCCCAACATCGACCCGGAGACCAACCACGGTGCGGGCTACGAGTTCGTGAACAACGTGTCCGGTGGCCGCGTGCCGAAGGAGTACATCCCCTCGGTCGACCAGGGCGGCCAGGAGGCCATGGAGTTCGGCGTTCTCGCCGGCTACCCGATGGTGGACGTCAAGTTCACCCTCGAGGACGGCGCCTACCACGACGTCGACTCCTCCGAGCTCGCCTTCAAGATCGCCGGCAACCAGGCCTTCAAGGAGGCTGCCCGGATGGCCAAGCCGGTGCTGCTGGAGCCGATGTTCGCGGTCGAGGTCGTGATGCCCGAGGCCTACCTCGGTGACGTCATCGGCGACATCAACTCGCGCCGCGGCCAGGTTCAGTCGATGTCGGAGCGGTCGGGCGACCGAGTGGTAGATGCCCTCGTGCCGCTCTCGGAGATGTTCGGGTACGTTGGTGACCTTCGGTCGAAGACCTCCGGTCAGGCGTCGTACTCGATGGAGTTCGACTCGTACGCCGAGGTTCCCCAGAACGTCGCCGACGAGATCATCAAGAAGGTCCGCGGCGAGTAGGGTTCTCACCGCACGTACACAGCAACACCTGCGTTTTTCCCATCACACGAGTCAAGCAACAATCAACAGGAGGAGCCCCAGTGGCTAAGGCGAAGTTCGAGCGGACCAAGCCGCACGTCAACATCGGAACCATCGGTCACATCGACCACGGGAAGACGACGTTGACCGCAGCGATCACGAAGGTGCTGCACGACAAGTACCCCAACCTGAACGCCGCCTCGGCCTTCGACGAGATCGACAAGGCACCCGAGGAGCGTCAGCGCGGCATCACGATCTCGATCGCGCACGTGGAGTACCAGACGGAGCAGCGCCACTACGCGCACGTCGACTGCCCCGGTCACGCGGACTACATCAAGAACATGATCACGGGTGCCGCCCAGATGGACGGCGCGATCCTGGTCGTGGCCGCCACCGACGGTCCGATGCCGCAGACCCGCGAGCACGTGCTGCTCGCCCGCCAGGTCGGCGTCCCTGCCCTGGTGGTCGCCCTGAACAAGTGCGACATGGTCGATGACGAGGAGCTCATCGAGCTCGTCGAGATGGAGGTGCGCGAGCTCCTCTCCGAGTACGAGTACGACGGCGACGAGATCCCCGTGGTCAAGGTCGCGGCCTTCCCGGCGCTCCAGGGCGACGAGAAGTGGGGCAACTCGATCGTCGAGCTCATGGACGCCGTCGACGAGCACATCCCGCAGCCCGTGCGCGAGACCGAGAAGCCCTTCCTGATGCCCGTCGAGGACGTCTTCACGATCACCGGTCGTGGAACCGTCATCACCGGCCGCATCGAGCGCGGCATCGTCAAGGTCAACGAGACCGTCGACATCATCGGCATCCGTGAGGCGAAGCAGACCTCGACCGTCACCGGCATCGAGATGTTCCGCAAGCTGCTCGACACCGGTGAGGCCGGCGAGAACGTCGGTCTGCTGCTTCGTGGCACCAAGCGCGAGGACGTCGAGCGCGGCATGGTCGTGATCAAGCCGGGGACCACCACCCCGCACACGAACTTCGAGGCCTCGGTCTACATCCTCTCCAAGGAGGAGGGCGGCCGTCACACTCCGTTCTTCAACAACTACCGCCCGCAGTTCTACTTCCGCACCACGGACGTGACCGGCGTCGTGACCCTCCCCGAGGGTCGCGAGATGGTCATGCCGGGGGACAACACCGACATGATCGTCGAGCTGATCCAGCCGATCGCCATGGAGGACGGCCTCCGCTTCGCCATCCGTGAGGGCGGCCGCACCGTGGGTGCCGGTCGAGTCACCAAGATCACGAAGTAAGCAACGCGAAGGGCCCCCGAGACCGCCAGGTCTCGGGGGCCCTTCGTCTTCCCCGGCGGCCAACGACCTTTCAGATGCGACGGGTCGGCGGTTCAGGGCCTTTCAGATGCGACGGGTCGGCGGAAATCAGGGGAGCAGGGCGGTGACTGCCTCGTCGAAGACCTCGGTGTGCCGATCGACGTCGGCCTCGGTGTGGTGCGGGCTGAACAGCGCCATGTTGTGGAACGGGGTCAGCAGGACTCCGCGGTTCAGGGCCCACAGGTGCATGAAGCCCTCGAGCTCGTCGTCGACGGCGGCGGCCGCCGCGGCACCGTTGCGAGGGGGAGGGCAGAACCAGTACTCCGCCCGGCAGCCGAGTCGCTGCACGTGCCAGGGCAGCCCGTGCCGAGTGATCACCTCCGTCACTCCCTCGGTGAACCGCTCGGCGAGCGGGACGGCTACCGCGAAGTCCTCGTCCCGCAGGCATGACGACAGGGTGGCCCGGATGGCCGCGAGGGACAGTGCGTTGGCGGTCAGGGTGCCGCCGACCCCGGCCACGTCGATCTCGTGCCCGAGCATCGGTCCCGAGAGCTGGTCGGCGATCTCCGCGGTCATGCCGTACGCCGCCGAAGGGACCCCGCCTCCGATGGGCTTGCCGACCACCACGAAGTCCGGTTCGAGCTCCCACGCGCGGGTGCAGCCTCCGGGGCCGGCGCACAGCGTGTGTGTCTCGTCGATGACGAGCAGCACGCCGTGGCGCCGGGTGATCTCGCGAACGCCCGTGAGGTAGCCGGCATCGGGGAGCACGATGCCGATGTTGGTCAGCGCGGGCTCCATCAGCAGGCAGGCGACGTCCCCCTCGGCGAGCCGACGGTCCAGGGCATCGAGGTCGTTGAACGGCACCACCGCGGTCGTCGTGGCGACATCGACCTGCGGCCCCAGCGCGCCCGGTCGCGGAACGACCCGGTCACCCTCGAGCACGGCGAGGGTCTCGTCGACCGTGCCGTGGTAGCACCAGTCCATCACCGCGATCCTCGGCCGGCGGGTGAGATGTCGCGCGAAGCGGAGCACGAAGCGGTTGGCATCGGTCGCCGACAGCGCCAGCTGCCAGGTGGGCAGGCCGAACCTCCGGGACAGCTCCTCGCCCACCCAGGCCGCATCGGCCGAGGGCAGCATGGTGGTGATGCCCCGCGACGCCTGCCCGGTCAGTGCCTCGGTCACCTGGGGCAACGCGTGCCCGGTCATCGCCCCGGTGTCGCCCAGGCACAGGTCGACGTAGTCGATGCCGTCCACGTCGGTCAGGCGTGCCCCCGACGCAGCAGCCGCGAACACCGGGAACGACCCCGGCCAGCGCGTCATCCAGGGCATCGGGACGCCGGCCAGCAGGGACTCGTGGGCTGCGCCGGACAGCTCGGCGGAGCGCGGGTGGAGGTCCACGAAACGGCGCTCCTCGGTCCTGCGGAGCTGGGCCAGGCGTTCGCGATCGATCATGTCCGCAATCTAGACGAGGAGCCCCCGATCAGGCCCCGGGCTCCTCGGAGACAATGGCGCCGTGAACAACCCACTGCCCCCCGCGGACCCGCGACAGCAGTACACCGTCGACGGGCGTCGCAAGCGAGAGGTGCTCAGCTACGCGCGCCGGGGTGGCCGGTTCACGCCCTCGCAGCAGGAGTCGTGGGACGCGCACCACCGTGACTGGGTGGTGCCTGACGAGGCGGTGGACGACCCGGGCTTCAGCTGGCGAGAGGTCTTCGGACGCGAGGCGCCGATGATCGTCGAGATCGGCTCCGGCGTCGGGGAGGCGACGGCGGTACTGGCCGCCCAGCGGCCGGACCACGACATCGTGGCTCTCGAGGTGTGGCGCCCCGGGGTGGCGCACACGCTGGGCCTGGTCGCCGAGGCCGGAGCCGACAACGTCCGTCTGGTCTCGGTGAACGCCGTGTGGTGCCTGGAACACCTCTTCGAGCCCGGCGACGTGCACGAGCTCTGGACGTTCTTCCCCGATCCCTGGCCCAAGAAGCGACATCACAAGCGCCGGCTGGTCACCCCCGAGTTCGCCGCGCTGGCGGCGTCGCGCCTGCGAACGGGCGCGATCTGGCGGCTGGCCACGGACTGGGGCGAGTACGCGGCGCAGATGCGCACGGTGCTCGACGCGGAGCCGCTGCTCGAGGGGGGACCGGTCGAGCGCTGGGCTGACCGTCCGGTCACGAAGTTCGAGCGCAAGGGAGTGCAGGCCGAACGCGAGATCACCGATCTGGCCTACCGCCGGGCATGACAGGCTGCCGCCATGAGCCAGTACCCACAGCAGTTCCCCCCGGGTCGCCCAAGTCACGACCACCCGCAGGCGACCACGATCCTGGTCATGGGGATTCTCGGGCTGGTGCTGTGCCAGGTGCTCGGCCCGTTCGCCTGGTCCATGGGCAACAAGGCCCTGCGCGAGATCGACGCCTCACAGGGCCTGCTCGGTGGGCGGGAGACGGTCAACATCGGTCGCATCCTCGGCATCGTCGCCACCGCACTGCTGGGACTGGGCATCGTGGCCATCCTGCTGGTGCTGGTCGTGGCCGTCCTGGGCACGGTCACCACCGCCTGAGGCACCACCCCTGGCGCAACCGCGCCTGCCGCAGCTCCCTGCCGGGGCTCAGGATCGGTGGACCGTCCAGCTGAGTCCGGCGAGCTCGAGCGCGTGCTCGAGACGCAGCCGCTCCGCGTCGTGGTGGAACCCCTCGGGCAGCTCGGCCAGGGTGGTGGGCACCTCGAGGGTCCCGGCGACCCGGACCAGCACCTCGTCGTACGCGGCGACGATGCCCCGCTGCCGCGCCATCGCGATCCCCGGTCGGGGAGAGCGCACCTCCGGGCGCAACCGGCGCAGGTCGGCCGCCAGCACCTCCAGGGGTGGTCCGGCCGTCGGCGTCTCCGGGGGTGCGAGCAGGTGCACCCGGCGCCCCAGATGGACACAGCCGTCCATCAGGAAGCGTGCGTGCAGGAAGGCCGCCATGATCCCGACCGGGACCAGCGAGATCGCGATGACCTTCAGGAGTCCGAGCAGGACCACGGTGTCCATGGGTCGACGCTAGGCCGCGATGCCGAGCCGGGCAAGGCGTCGGCCGGGGCCGGTGCGGCGACCTCGACCGGGCCGCCACCGCCCGAACCACCGAGATCTGAGGAGTTTCGACGTGGTGGCAGACCCGATTTGGCGCAGGCAGGGGATCTCTGTCAAGATAGTGCGGTTGCTCCGGCGGGATTGCCGGGGCGCGGACATTGACTACTGAACAGGTTTTCCTGAGCTGCTCATCGCAGCAGAAGTGGTTGCGCGTTCGCGCCGCACCAGGAGATCCCGTTCTGCCCGGCCCCCCGGGCGCCACTCCAGACAACGACCCGCACGAGATTCGTGTGTGCCGCGCGCTTACCGAAGGCCGCGACACGCCCGACCGCGGGGGTCGGAGTCGAGGATGGAGTGGGAGCAGGGCGGACAACCTCACCGAGGGAGTCCGAGACCAGTCGTGAGGACTACGAAGTAAGGACGTTGTTTGATGGCGGGACAGAAGATCCGCATCAGGCTCAAGGCCTATGACCACGAGGTGATCGACACCTCGGCGCGGAAGATCGTGGACACCGTGACCCGGACGGGTGCGAAGGTTGCCGGCCCGGTGCCGTTGCCGACCGAGAAGAACGTCTTCTGCGTCATCCGCTCGCCGCACAAGTACAAGGACTCCCGCGAGCACTTCGAGATGCGCACCCACAAGCGCCTCATCGACATCATTGACCCCACGCCCAAGACAGTCGACTCGCTGATGCGGCTCGACCTGCCGGCCGGCGTCGACATCGAGATCAAGCTCTGAGGTTCGACACATGAGCACTTTCGAACGCAACGTCAAGGGACTGCTGGGCACCAAGCTCGGCATGACCCAGACCTGGGACGAGAACAACCGCATCGTCCCCGTGACCGTGGTCGCAGCTGGCACCAATGTGGTGACCCAGGTGCGCACCCCCGAGAAGGACGGCTACAACGCCATCCAGGTCGGCTTCGGCGAGATCGACGGCGCCAAGGTCACCAAGCCGGTGGCCGGGCACTTCGGCAAGGCCGGTGTGACCCCTCGCCGCCACGTGGTGGAGATCCGCACGAGCGACGCCCCGTCCTACCAGGTCGGCCAGGAGCTCAGCCCCGAGCTGTTCGCCGCCGGCCAGGAAGTCGACGTCACCGGCACCAGCAAGGGCAAGGGCTACGCCGGCGTGATGAAGCTGCACGGCTTCCACGGTGTCGGCGCCTCCCACGGTGCCCACAAGAACCACCGCAAGCCGGGCTCCATCGGCGCCTGCGCGACCCCCGGCCGTGTCTTCAAGGGCACGCGCATGGCCGGTCGCATGGGTAGCGACACCGTGACCACGCAGAACGTCACCGTGCACGCCGTGGACGTCGAGAAGGGCCTGATCCTGCTCAAGGGAGCCGTTCCCGGCCCCAAGGGTGGACTCATCGTCATCCGCTCGGCTGCCAAGAGGACCGAGGAGGCCGGCGCATGACCGCGAAGACCGTGAAGGTTGATCTCCCCGCCGAGATCTTCGACGTGGAGACCAACATCCCGTTGATCCACCAGGTCGTGGTGGCCCAGCAGGCCGCTGCCCGCCAGGGCACGCACGACACCAAGCGCCGTGGAGAGGTGCGCGGCGGTGGCCGCAAGCCCTACAAGCAGAAGGGCACCGGTCGCGCCCGTCAGGGCTCGACCCGCGCGCCGCAGTTCGTCGGCGGTGGCGTCGTCCACGGCCCGCACCCGCGCGACTACGACCAGCGCACCCCCAAGAAGATGAAGGCAGCCGCCCTGCGCGGAGCCCTCTCTGACCGGGCCCGCGCCGGTCGGGTCCACGTCGTGGAGTCCCTCGTCGGCGGCACCAAGCCCTCGACCAAGGACGCCGTGGCAGCACTCGCGGGTCTGGCCGGTGAGCGCCGCCAGCTCGTCGTGCTCGTCCGTGACGACGCCCTGACCTGGCTGTCGCTGCGCAACGTGGCCTCGGTGCACCTGCTCGCCGTCGACCAGCTCAACACCTACGACGTGTTGCTCTCCGACGACGTGATCTTCACCCAGAGCGCCTACGAGGCGTTCGTCAACGGCACCGCAGCGTCGAGCTCCCGCAAGGCGACCATCGTCGAGGCCCCGGCCCACGACGCCACCGAGACCGACGCGGCCCCGGCGGTTGACGCCGAGACCGAGGAGTTCCCGGGATCGGCCGCCCCGCTGGAGAGCGGCGAGGCTCCCGAGGGCTTCGAGGTCAAGGGCAACAAGGACTCGATGAAGTACCACGCGCCTGGTGGCCGTTGGTACGACGCCACGGAGGCCGAGGTCTGGTTCAAGACCCCCGCCGATGCCGAGGCAGCCGGGTTCGTCGAGGCCGGCTCGAAGGAGTCGGTCGAGCAGACCCACGCCGAGGAGGACGACAAGTGAGCACGCTGCACAAGGACCACCGGGACGTGCTGATCGCACCGGTCGTGAGCGAGAAGAGCTACGGCCTGCTCGACGCGAACAAGTACACCTTCCTGGTCCTGCCGGACGCGAACAAGACCGAGATCAAGGTCGCGGTCGAGAAGGTGTTCGACGTCAAGGTCACCTCGGTCAACACCCTGAACCGCAAGGGCAAGACTCGTCGGACCCGCACGGGCACCGGTCGGCGCAAGGACACGAAGCGCGCGATCGTCAGCCTGGCCCCGGGTCACCGCATCGACATCTTCGGGGGTCCGGTCTCCTGACCGGGCACCGACTAAGGAACTGACATGGCAATCCGCAAGTACAAGCCGACCACCCCGGGCCGTCGTGGCTCCTCGGTGGCTGACTTCGTCGAGATCACCCGCACGACGCCGGAGAAGTCGCTCGTCAAGCCGCTGCACAAGAAGGGCGGCCGCAACAACCAGGGCCGCATCACCACGCGTCACCAGGGTGGCGGTCACAAGCGCGCCTACCGCGTGGTCGACTTCCGCCGCTACGACAAGGACGGCATCCCGGCCAAGGTCGCGCACATCGAGTACGACCCGAACCGCACCGCTCGCATCGCGCTGGTGCACTACGCCGATGGCGAGAAGCGCTACATCATCGCGCCGCTCGGCGTGAGCCAGGGCACCGCGATCGAGGCCGGTCCGACCGCCGACATCAAGCCGGGCAACAACCTGCCGCTGCGCAACATCCCCGTCGGTACGACGATCCACTGCATCGAGCTCCGGCCCGGTGGCGGTGCCAAGATCGCGCGTTCCGCCGGCAACAGCGCGCAGCTCGTCGCCAAGGAGGGCTCCCGCGCCCAGCTGCGGATGCCCTCGGGTGAGATGCGCTACGTCGACGTACGCTGCCGCGCCACCATCGGCGAGGTCGGCAACGCCGAGCAGTCCAACATCAACTGGGGCAAGGCCGGCCGCATGCGCTGGAAGGGTCGCCGCCCGACCGTCCGTGGTGTCGTCATGAACCCGGTCGACCACCCGCACGGTGGTGGCGAGGGCAAGACCTCCGGTGGTCGCCACCCTGTGTCCCCCTGGGGCAAGGCCGAGGGCCGCACGCGCAAGCGCAAGGCCAGCGATGCCCTGATCGTCCGTCGCCGCAAGTCCGGCAAGAGGAAGTAGCGAGATGCCACGCAGCCTGAAGAAGGGTCCGTTCGTCGACGACCACCTGATCAAGAAGGTGGACTCACAGAACGAGGCCGGAACCCACAACGTGATCAAGACGTGGTCACGTCGCTCGATGATCGTGCCGGCCATGATCGGCCACACGCTCGCCGTGCACGACGGACACAAGCACGTGCCGGTGTTCGTGACCGACTCGATGGTCGGCCACAAGCTGGGCGAGTTCGCCCCCACCCGCACGTACCGCGGCCACGTGAAGGACGACCGGAAGGCACGCCGCCGCTGACGCGGCGACGAGGCTAGGAGAGATGACAGCTATGACAGTTGGAGAGCGTAGGCGCACCAGCGCCCGCCGTGACTCGCTGCTCGGCGACCAGCCGGGCGCGTTCGCCAGCGCGCGTTTCGTCCGGATCACCCCGATGAAGGCGCGTCGCGTCGTGGACATGGTCCGCGGCCTGCCGGTCGACGACGCCCTGGCCCTGCTGCAGTTCGCGCCGCAGGCCGCCAGCGAGACCGTCTACAAGGTGCTCGAGAGCGCCGTGGCCAACGCCGAGACGACGGAGGACCTCGACCGAGGCACCCTCGTGGTCAGCAAGGCGACCGTCGACGAGGGTCCGACCATGAAGCGTTGGCGACCCCGTGCGCAGGGCCGGGCCACCCGGATCAACAAGCGCACCAGCCACATCACCCTGGTGGTGCAGCCCGCCGATGAGTCGAGCGCCGCAGCCACCTCCGGGAACAAGAAGAAGGGACGGACCGCCTGATGGGTCAGAAGATCAACCCGAACGGGTTCCGCCTCGGCATCTCCACCGACCACAAGAGCCGGTGGTACGCCGACAAGCTGTACAAGGCCTATGTCGGTGAGGACGTCGCCATCCGCAAGCTGCTCTCCAAGGGCATGGAGCGGGCCGGCATCTCCAAGGTCGAGATCGAGCGCACCCGTGACCGGGTGCGCGTGGACATCCACACCGCGCGTCCCGGCATCGTCATCGGTCGCCGTGGCGCCGAGGCCGACCGCCTGCGTGGCGAGCTCGAGAAGCTCACCGGCAAGCAGGTGCAGCTGAACATCCTCGAGGTCAAGCAGCCCGAGATCGACGCGCAGCTGGTCGCCCAGGGTGTCGCCGAGCAGCTCTCCGGCCGCGTGCAGTTCCGCCGCGCCATGAAGAAGGCCATGCAGACCTCGATGCGCTCCGGTGCCAAGGGCATCCGGATCCAGTGCTCGGGTCGTCTCAACGGGGCGGAGATGTCGCGCTCGGAGTTCTACCGCGAGGGCCGCGTGCCCCTGCACACGCTCCGCGCCGACATCGACTACGGCTTCTACGAGGCGCGCACCACCTTCGGCCGCATCGGCGTGAAGGTGTGGATCTACAAGGGTGAGGTCGCCGGCACCCGCGCCGAGCGTGAGGCCCAGGCCGCTGCCCGTGCCGGTGCCCCCGGCCGTGGCCGCGGTGGCGCCGGTGGAGCCGGTGGCGCCCGCGGCGATCGTGCGAGCGACCGTCCGACCCGCGGCACCCGCGGTGCCGGTGCGGGAGACCGTCCGACCCGCGCCGACCGTGCCGAGGCTCCTGTCGCTGAGGCCGCTGCCGCAGCACCGGCTGCCGAGGCCACCGCCACCGCCACGACCACGGGATCGGAGGCCTGAGCACCATGTTGATGCCCCGCAGGGTCAAGCATCGAAAGCAGCACCACCCGAAGCGCACGGGTGCTGCCAAGGGTGGCACCAAGCTCGCCTTCGGCGACTTCGGCATCCAGGCGACCGAGCCCGCCTACGTGACCAACCGGCAGATCGAGTCAGCGCGTATCGCGATGACCCGCCACATCAAGCGAGGCGGAAAGGTCTGGATCAACATCTACCCCGACCGTCCGCTGACCAAGAAGCCGGCCGAGACCCGGATGGGTTCCGGCAAGGGCTCACCGGAGTGGTGGGTGGCCAACGTGAAGCCCGGTCGAGTCATGTTCGAACTTTCCGGTGTGACTGAGGAAGTGGCACGCGAGGCCATGCGCCGCGCGATCCACAAGCTCCCCATGAAGTGCCGGTTCATCAGCCGAGAAGCGGGTGATTTCTGATGGCGACAGCACACGAGCTCGACGACCTCAACAACGTCGACCTCGAGGGCAAGCTGCGTGAGGCCAAGGAGGAGCTCTTCAACCTCCGGTTCCAGGCCGCCACCGGTCAGCTCGAGAGCCACGGCCGCCTCAACGCGGTCAAGAAGGACATCGCCCGGATCTACACCGTGGTGCGTGAGCGCGAGCTCGGCATCCGGTCGGAGCCGGGCACCAAGACTGAGTCTGAGGAGGTTGGCGCATGAGTGAGAACCCGGTAGTCGAGGGCGCACTCGACGAGCGCGCTGCACGCAAGGTCCGCGAGGGCCTGGTCGTGAGCGACAAGATGGACAAGACCGTGGTCGTGTCCGTCGAGGACCGCGTCAAGCACGCTCTGTACGGCAAGGTCCTTCGCCGCACGAGCAAGCTGAAGGCCCACGACGAGCAGAACGACTGCGGCGTCGGTGACCGCGTCCGGATCATGGAGACCCGCCCGCTCAGCGCTACCAAGCGCTGGCGCGTCGTGGAGATCCTCGAGAAGGCGAAGTAGGAGAACTAGACAATGATCCAGCAGGAGTCGCGACTCAAGGTCGCCGACAACACGGGTGCGAAGCAGATTCTGTGCATCCGTGTGCTCGGTGGCTCTGGTCGGCGCTACGCCGGCATCGGCGACGTCATCGTCGCCACCGTCAAGGACGCGATCCCGGGCGGCAACGTCAAGAAGGGCGACGTCGTCAAGGCCGTGATCGTGCGCACCGTCAAGGAGCGCCGTCGTGCCGACGGTTCCTACATCCGCTTCGACGAGAACGCAGCAGTGATCCTCAAGAGCGACGGGGAACCCCGTGGAACGCGCATCTTCGGCCCCGTGGGCCGCGAGCTGCGCGAGAAGAAGTTCATGAAGATCATCTCGCTGGCACCGGAGGTGCTCTGAGATGAGCGTCAAGATCAAGAAGGGCGACACCGTCAAGGTGATCGCTGGCAAGGACAAGGGTGCCGAGGGCAAGGTCATCCAGGTGCTCCGCGAGGAGCAGCGGGTGATCGTCGAGGGCGTCAACCGCGTCAAGAAGCACACCAAGGTGGTCAACCAGGGTGGGCGGGCCGGCAACACCGGCGGCATCGTGACCGCGGAGGCCCCGATCCACATCTCCAACGTGATGGTGGTCGACGGCAAGGGCATCACCCGCCTCGGCTCGAAGCGCGTGGAGACCACGAAGCGTCGCTCGGACGGCTCGACGTACCCCGCTGAGCGCAGCGTGCGTATCTCCCGCAAGTCCGGAGAAGAGATCTGATGACTGAAGCAATGACCGACATCAACAGCGACAAGGCCGCCGAGGACAACTCCGGGCCGCGCATGAAGGCGCGCTACCGCGAGGAGATCATCCCCGCGATGCGCGAGCAGTTCGGCTACGCCAACGTGATGCAGGTGCCCGGCCTGACCAAGATCGTGGTCAACATGGGTGTCGGCGAGGCAGCTCGCGACTCCAAGCTGATCGAGGGTGCCGTCAAGGACCTCACCGCGATCACCGGCCAGAAGCCGCAGGTCACCAAGGCGCGCAAGTCCATCGCCCAGTTCAAGCTGCGCGAGGGGATGCCGATCGGCGCCCACGTGACGCTGCGCGGCGACCGGATGTGGGAGTTCCTCGACCGGCTGCTCGCCCTGGCACTGCCCCGCATCCGCGACTTCCGCGGCCTCTCGGACCGCCAGTTCGACGGACGTGGCAACTACACCTTCGGGCTCACCGAGCAGGTCATGTTCCACGAGATCAACCAGGACAAGATCGACCGCTCACGCGGCATGGACATCACGGTGGTGACCACCGCGAGCAACGACGACGAGGGTCGCGCGCTGCTGAAGAAGCTCGGTTTCCCGTTCAAGGAGAACAACTGACATGGCGAAGACTGGACTGAAGGTCAAGGCCGCACGCAAGCCGAAGTTCGCGGTACGCGGTTACACCCGCTGCCAGCGGTGCGGGCGTCCCAAGGCTGTCTATCGCAAGTTCGGCCTGTGCCGGATCTGCCTGCGCGAGATGGCACACGCGGGCGAGCTGCCCGGCGTGACCAAGAGCTCCTGGTAACAACCACCACCAATGATCGCTACAGGTCGCCCTGAGATGCAGGACGAAACCGGAGTGGAGAGAGGGCCGACCCGGCCATGACGATGACTGACCCGATCGCAGACATGCTCACGCGTCTGCGCAACGCCAACCAGGCGTACCACGACACGGTGTCGATGCCGTACAGCAAGCTGAAGCAGGGAGTTGCCGAGATCCTCAAGCAGGAGGGTTACATCACCTCCTTCGAGGTTCAGGACCACGAGGAAGTGGTCGGCAAGACGCTCGACATCCAGCTCAAGTACGGCCGCAACCGCGAACGCTCCATCGCCGGCGTACGCCGGATCAGCAAGCCCGGCCTGCGCGTGTATGCCAAGCACACCGCGCTGCCCAAGGTGCTCGGCGGCCTCGGTGTCGCGATCATCTCGACCAGCCAGGGCCTGCTCACCGACCGTCAGGCCAACCGCAAGGGCGTAGGTGGGGAAGTCCTCGCCTACGTCTGGTGACCAGGAACCAGGAGGAATAGCAATGTCACGCATCGGCAAGCTGCCCGTCCCGGTTCCGTCCGGGGTCGACGTGCAGGTGGAGTCACAAACCGTCACGGTCAAGGGGCCCAAGGGCGTCCTGAGCCACACGGTCGCCGCTCCGATCACCGTCGAGAACGGTGACGGCGCCCTCGAGGTGAAGCGTCCCAACGACGAGCGGGAGAGTCGTGCCCTGCACGGGCTGACCCGGTCGCTGATCAACAACATGGTCGTCGGTGTCACCGAGGGCTATGAGAAGAGGCTGGAGATCGTGGGCGTGGGTTACCGCGTCCTCTCCAAGGGCCCGACCCAGCTGGAGTTCCAGCTCGGCTACTCGCACTCGATCACGTTCAACGCCCCCGACGGGATCACGTTCATCGTCGACGGTCCGACGAGGCTCGGCGTCCAGGGCATCGACAAGCAGCTCGTCGGCGAGGTCGCCGCCAACATCCGCAAGCTGCGCAAGCCGGAGCCCTACAAGGGCAAGGGCGTGCGCTACTCCGGAGAACACATTCGCCGCAAGGTCGGAAAGGCTGGTAAGTGACGATGGCTATCGCACTCAAGACTGGCAAGCACACCTCGGCTCGTGTGGCGTCGCGCATGCGTCGCCAGATCCGGGGACGCAAGAAGGTCAGTGGCACCACCGAGCGTCCGCGCCTGGTCGTGACCCGCTCCTCGAAGCACATCAGCGTGCAGCTCGTCGACGACCTGGTCGGGAAGACGCTTGCGTCGGCCTCGACGATGGAAGCCGACGTCCGCTCCATCGAGGGGGACAAGACGGCCAAGGCCCGCAAGGTCGGCGAGCTCGTTGCCGAACGCGCGAAGTCCGCTGGTGTCGATGGCGTGGTCTTCGACCGCGCCGGCAACAAGTACCACGGTCGCGTCGCGGCCCTAGCGGACGGCGCCCGCGAGGGCGGCCTGACCTTCTGATCACCCCCACGAATCCAGCAGAGCTTAAGAAATGGAAGAGGTAGTCTCATGAGCGGACCCCAGCGCGGAGGACGCGCCGGTGGCGAGCGCCGTGGAGGCCGCGACAACCGCGGCCGCGACGGTGCCGACAAGAGCACCTACATCGAGCGCGTCGTCGCCATCAACCGCGTCGCCAAGGTCGTGAAGGGTGGTCGTCGCTTCAGCTTCACCGCCCTCGTGATCGTCGGCGACGGAGACGGCATGGTCGGCGTCGGCTACGGCAAGGCCAAGGAAGTCCCGGCTGCGATCGCCAAGGGTGTCGAGGAGGCGAAGAAGTCCTTCTTCCGCGTCCCGCGCATCCAGGGCACGATCCCGCACCCCGTCCAGGGCGAGAAGGCCGCAGGCGTCGTACTCCTGCGTCCCGCCGCTCCCGGTACCGGTGTGATCGCCGGTGGTCCGGTGCGCGCCGTGCTCGAGTGCGCCGGCATCCACGACGTGCTGAGCAAGTCGCTCGGCTCCTCGAACCAGATCAACATCGTGCACGCCACGATGGAGGCCCTGCGCTCCCTCGAGGAGCCTGCGGCAGTCGCCGCCAGGCGTGGTCTGGCCGTCGAGGACGTCGCCCCCGCTGCGTTGCTCAGGGCTCAGGCCGAGGGCATCGAGGCGGCGAAGGCTCAGCCGGCAGGGGCGCAGTGATGGCGCGCCTGAAGGTCGAGCAGATGAGGTCCACCATCGGCTGCAAGAAGAACCAGCGCGACACCTTGCGCTCGCTGGGTCTCAAGCGGATCGGTGACGTGGTCGTCAAGGAGGACCGTCCCGAGTTCCGCGGCATGGTCCACACCGTCCGTCACCTCGTGACGGTCACGGAAGTTGACGGAGAGGTTGACTCCAAATGAGCTTGAAGCTGCATCACCTGCGCCCGGCCCCCGGCGCCCGGACCGCCAAGACCCGCGTGGGTCGTGGTGAGGCCTCCAAGGGCAAGACCGCGGGTCGCGGCACCAAGGGATCGAAGGCCCGTTACCAGGTTCCGGCGGCGTTCGAGGGTGGGCAGATGCCCATCCACATGCGTCTGCCGAAGCTCCGGGGCTTCAAGAACCCCTTCAAGGTGGAGTTCCAGGTCGTGAACCTCGACCGGATCGGCGAGCTCTTCCCCGACGGCGGCACTGTCACCGTCGCCGACCTGGTCGCCAAGGGGGCCGTCCGCAAGGACCGGCCCGTCAAGGTGCTGGGCCAGGGCGAGATCTCGGTGGCCGTTCAGATCACCGCGAACCGGTTCTCCGGGTCCGCCAAGGAGAAGATCGCCGCTGCCGGTGGCAGCGCGACCGAGCTCTGACCCCGCGATGTTCGTCGCCGACAGGGCAGGATGATCCCGACGGCCCCAATGTGAACTGGGGCCAGTGGGCGGTCTTCCTGCCCTGTTAGGCTTCCACGGATTTGGGTCTCGACTCTGCTTGACCACCACTGAGAGTGGCAGTCCGCGGCCAGAACGCCGGTCCCGACCAGTCGCTATCCGAAAGAGGAGCACGTGCTAGGCGCATTCGCCAACGCTTTCCGGACACCGGACCTGCGCAAGAAGATGCTGTTCGTGCTGTTCATCGTGGCGCTGTTCCGCCTCGGTTCGCAGATCCCCACGCCCGGCGTACACGTGCCCAACGTGCAGTCCTGCTTCGAGGCCACCAAGGACAGCAGCATCTACGGGTTGATCAACCTCTTCTCGGGTGGCGCGCTCCTCCAGCTGACCGTGTTCGCGCTGGGGATCATGCCGTACATCACCGCGAGCATCATCCTGCAGCTCCTGGTCGTGGTGATCCCACGGCTCGAAGCCCTCAAGAAGGAGGGCCAGGCGGGGCAGACCAAGATCACCCAGTACACCCGCTACCTCACCCTGGCGCTCGCCATCCTGCAGGCGACCGGCATCGTCGCCCTGGCGCGCAGCGGCTCACTGCTGCAGAACTGCGACAAGCCCCTGCTCTACCAGGACACCACGCTGATCGCCATGCTGATGGTGCTCGTGATGACCGCCGGAACCGCCATCATCATGTGGTTCGGAGAGCTGATCACCGAGCGCGGCATCGGCAACGGCATGTCGATCATGATCTTCACCCAGGTGGTCGCCACCTTCCCCGCAGCCCTCTGGGGCGTCCAGAAGGCCAAGGGGCCCTGGATCTTCGGCGGCGTGCTGATCATCGGCCTCGTCGTGATGGCGGCAGTGGTGTTCATCGAACAGGCGCAACGCCGGATACCGGTCCAGTACGCCCGACGGATGGTCGGACGGAAGATGTTCGGCGGGTCCTCGACCTACATCCCGCTCAAGGTCAACCAGGCCGGCATCATCCCGGTGATCTTCGCCTCGAGCCTGCTCTACCTGCCCTCGATGGCGGTGCAGTTCAACCAGAGCTCCACCTCCCCGTGGGTGCGCTGGATCTCCACCTACTTCGTGAGCGGCTCCCACCCGCTCTACATGCTCACCTACTTCCTGCTGATCATCTTCTTCACCTACTTCTACGTCGCGATCACCTTCAACCCCCAAGAGGTCGCGGACAACATGAAGCAGTACGGCGGTTTCATCCCCGGGATCCGGGCGGGAAAGCCGACCGAGGAGTACCTCTCCTACGTCCTCTCCCGCATCACGCTGCCGGGCGCGCTCTACCTGGGTCTGCTCTCCCTGATCCCACTGGTCGCCCTCGTGCTGGTCAACGCCAACCAGAACTTCCCGTTCGGTGGCACGTCCCTGCTCATCATGGTCGGCGTCGCGCTCGACACGGTGAAGCAGATCGAGAGCCAGCTCCAGCAGCGAAACTACGAAGGATTCCTCCGCTAAATGAGAATCATCCTGATGGGCCCTCCCGGCGCCGGCAAGGGCACCCAAGCCGCCGTCGTCGCCGAGCACTTCGGCGTCCCCGCGATCTCCACCGGCGACATCTTCCGCGCCAACGTCTCCGCGGGCACCGACCTGGGCCGCAAGGCCAAGGAGTACATGGACGCCGGGGAGTACGTCCCCGACGAGGTCACCAACCTGATGGTGCGCAACCGCATCGACGAGCCTGACGCCGAGCCCGGCTTCCTGCTCGACGGCTACCCGCGCACCCTGGCGCAGGTCGAAGAGCTCGACGGCATGATCAAGCACACCGGCCACGTGCTGGATGCCGTCGTGGTGCTCACGGTCGACGGCGAGGAGCTGGTGCAGCGCCTGTTGCAGCGTGCCGAGACCGACGGTCGCTCCGACGACACCGAGGACGTGATCCGGCGACGTCAGGAGCTCTACCTCGAGCAGACCGAACCGCTGATCGAGGTCTACCGCGACCGCGGCCTGCTGATCGAGGTCGGTGGGATCGGCGAGGTCGGCGAGGTCACCGAACGGATCTTCAAGGCGCTGCAGGACGTCAACGAGAGCTAGTCGCCATGGGCTTCCGTGACCGCGGGGTCGAGATCAAGACCCCCGAACAGATCTCGAAGATGCGTGTCGCCGGACAGCTCGTGGGCGAGACCCTCGAGCTCCTCCGAGGCGCGGTTCGTGCCGGTGTCAGCACCGGGGACCTGGACGCGATCGCGGAGGAGAACATCCGTGCCGGCCACGGCGTACCCTCCTTCCTCGGCTACGGCCACCCGCCCTTCCCGGCGTCGATCTGCGCCTCGGTCAACGACCAGGTGGTGCACGGCATCCCGGGTGACCGCGTGCTCGCGGACGGCGACGTCATCTCCATCGACTGTGGCGCGATCGTCGACGGCTGGCACGGGGACGCGGCCATCACGGTCGCCGTCGGTGAGGTGCGTCCCGACGTACTCGAGCTGATGCGGGTGACCGAGGGGTCGATGTGGGCCGGTTTCGCGGCCGCGCGCCTCGGTGGCCGGGTCACCGACATCTCGCACGCGGTCGAGGGCTACGTGCGCGCGCAGGCTCATCCGACCGGCGGCGAGTACGGGATCCTCGAGGACTTCACCGGCCACGGCATCGGCACCGCCATGCACCAGCCGCCCAACGTGCCGAACTACGGCCGCCCCGGCCGCGGCCCCAAGCTGGAACGCGGCCTGGCGCTGGCGGTGGAGCCGATGGTGACCCTGGGCAGCAAGTACACCGACCTCGCCGAGGACGAGTGGACGGTGATCACCGACGACGGCAGCTGGGCCGCTCACTTCGAGCACACCTTCACCCTGACCCCGAACGGCGCCTGGATCCTCACCGCCGTCGACGGCGGGAAGGCGAAGCTGGCCGAGCTCGGGGTTCCTTACGGCGGGGACTGATGCGGTTTCACTGGGTCCCCAGTGAAACCGCCACTTCCCCCGCGTTGCAACGATGGGGGAGTGCAAGTTCTGCGAGGGGAGTACGCCGCACGTGAAGCCCTTTCTGCTGCTGTCGATCCGTCCGGAGCAGACCGCCGCGGACAACGAGTACGCCTCGTTCCTCCGGTTCTCCGGTCTGGAGGAGTCCGAGCTTCCGCTGGTCAACCTGGCTCGGGAGAGCCTGCCCGAGATCAACCTCCACGAGTGGTCCGGCATCATGCTCGGCGGCGGCCCTTGGAACGCGAGCGACCCCGAGGAGACCAAGACCGAGGAGCAGCTGCGGGCCGAAGGGGCGATCTCGGCCCTGCTGGACGACGTCGTCGCCCGCGACTTCCCGTTCCTGGGCGCCTGCTACGGGATCGGCACGGTCGGCTTGCACCAGGGCGGACTCGTCGACCGCAGCTGGCCCGAGCCGGTGGGGCCGCTGTCGGTTACGGTGACGCCAGAAGGGCATGAAGACCCTGTCTTCGAGGGAGTACCGACGGAGTTCGCGGCGTACGGCGGGCACAAGGAGGCGATGGTGCGACTGCCTCCGGACGCGGTCCTGCTCGCCACGTCCGTGCCGTGCCCGGTGCAGGCGTTCAGAGTCGGCCGGAACGTCTACGCGACGCAGTTCCACCCCGAGCTGGACCTCGAAGGGGTCTGCACCCGGATCGACGTCTACAAGAACGCCGGCTACTTCGACCCGAACCTTGCCGAGTCGGTCAAGGAGAAGTCACGAGGCGTGCAGGTCGAGCACCCGATGAGGATCCTGGCGAACTTCGTGCGGCTGCATCAGCGCTGACCGGGCTCACCCGGGCCGCGGCGGTCCTGGGGGCGAACGGCCTGGTCGACCTCAGCCAGCAGGGCAAGGTCATCCTCCACGAGCAGGCGGGACGCCAGCACGTACTCCACCAGGCGTGCGCGGCGACCGCTGGCGGGCTGGCCCGGAGCCGGAGTCAGCCCGCGTACGCCGAGCCGCGCCAGCTTCTCGCAGACGTTGTCGAGCTTGCGGTTGAACTTCGTCGTGGTCCATCCGAGTCGCTCAGCGGCCTGGGCAGAGGGCGGGATCTGGCCGCGGCCGCTGGCACCGCGCCGCAGGATCGCCTCGGACAGGACCAGGCACAGCATCTTCTGGTCCGGCGTGAGAGTGACCCGGCCGAGCGTGGTGGAGTCCGTGGTCACCTGGTCGGGCGCCGCCGTGGTGAAGGGTGGGTCCTCGACGAGGATCTCGAACTCGTAGGTGGTGGGGCCGGCGGTGAAGAACACCACGGACCGCGGGAACACGACAGGGACCTTGGCGCCCGGCGCCAGCCAGGTCTGGACCAGGCCGTGCTCGTCGGCGAGGGTCGCGGACAGCTGGCTGCCGATGTTCTCGATCCACACCAGGCCGGCTCCCACGCTCATGGCCAGGAAGCGGCGGTGCAGGTAGGGGTTGTCCTCGTCGAGCACGACGTCCGCGACTCTCCCGAGCGACAGGGGATGCCCGGGCGAGAGCAGGTAGGTCTCTCCGCAGAACAACACCTGAGCGGTCGAGGGCACGGTTACGAACCCTTCGCAGGCTCGAAGTGGATGGTGGTGACCTCCGCGATCTCGATGACCGCTCCGGCCTCGAGCGGGTAGAGGTCGTGGGCAGTCAGGCGCTCAGGCATCCCCCCGGGCAGCGTGACGGTGGTGCCGTTGGCCGACCCCAGGTCCCGGACCAGCACGTTCCAGCCGTCGAGGACGATCTCGGCGTGCAGCCGCGAGACGTCACGTCCGAACGACTCGAGGTTGATCAGGTTGGGCCGCTCGGCTCCGTCGAGGGGTCTGGGCGCACGTCCCAGGACGGCCCCTCGGTCGAGCTCGATGGTGTCTCCGTTGGCGAGGCGCAACACGCCGAGACTCGGGCGCGGGATCTCGGCGGGTGACTGCTTCGGCACCGGTGCCTGACACACGCGGCATCGTGGGGCGAACACGGGAGTCCAGTGACCCGTGGGACACCTGGCAGCCAGTACCTTCTCCTCCGTCGCCCCAGGACCCGGTGGGTCACCCGTGTCGAGGTCTCTCGGGGCGGGCCCTGACGGAGGCTCCGGTGGGATCCCCACATCGCCCCAGACCAGCGTGTGCTGGCCCGCGGACGGTCCATCGCGAAGGAGGGGAGCAGACGCTGAGGGCGCCTCGGGAGCAGGCGGCATCGCGGGTGCCGGATCGACCACGCTGGGCGGCGCGTCGGTCGCGGAGGTCTCCCTGTCCGGGACCGCGTCCGGGCCTGGAGGGTCAGGCTCGGGTGGCAGGCCGCGAAGCAACCTGGCGAACTCGCCGGCAGCCGGAGACGGGTGATCGCTCGTAGAGGTGGGAGGCGGGTCCTCGACGTCGACCGAGGTGGTCGGCAGGGTGACCTCCGCAGGACCTGCGAGCTCGACGGTGACCATCTCTGCCGCCACGGGCCCGCTGCCCAGGGGCAACACCGTGGACGGCTGGTCTGCCTGGTCGCCGGGACCCGTCAGCAGCAGCCGCACGCCGCTCGCCTGCCTCGTCACCCACGGTGAGCGGCTGTCGGGGCTGACCGACGTGCTCCCACAGCTGGCCCCTGCGGGATGCCGAACGCTCAGCTCGACCCCGTCGGGGGAGCGGACCGCGAACGCGAACCCGGGAAGGTCGAACGGGGAGTGTGACTCCAGGAGGACGCCGAGCACGGTGCGCTCGTCCGGTGGCTCGTCCGGTCGCTCGTCCGGTCGCTCGTCCGGGCGCGCGCGGAGCTTCTCCCACAGGCGGGCAACCAGCGCGTCCTCCAGCGGCACGTCCACCAGCAGCCACGCGTTGCTTCCGGCCAGCAGGGTCCAGGCGCCGGGCAGGTAGCGCATCGAGGACTCACTCACCGGATGGCCCCGCGGCACGCTCACCCAGCAACGGTTCCCGGCCGTGAGGGTCGGTGAGCTCGATGTCGGGCCGACCGTCGGGGCACTCGGTGCGGACCACCACGACCGTGATGTTGTCGCGGCCCCCTGCCGCGTCCGCGAGGTCGACCAGGTTTTGCGCCAGGTCCGAGGGTACGCCGGCACCGCGCTGGAGCACGGCCTCGATCTGGGCGTCGTCCAACTCCAGGGTCAGACCGTCGGAGCAGAGGACGAATGTCTGGTCCGCCTCGATCGGGATCAGCCACACGTCTGCGGCCGGTGCCGTCTGCGTGCCCAGGGACCTGGTCACGACATTTCGCATCGGATGCTCGCGAGCCTCTCGAGCGGTGATCCTGCCCGCATCCAGGAGCTCCTGGACCTCCGAGTGGTCCACGGTCAGCTGTTCCAGCCCGGCACCGGCCATCTGGTAGACCCGGGAGTCACCGATGTTGAACACGGCCCAGTGACGAGCACCACCGAGGGAGACCTCGGCCACCCCGCACACGGTGGTGCCCATCGCGCGCTCACCCGAGCCCGTCCCGGACTCCCGCAGCATCTTGGCGTTCGCCCCCGCCAACGCGTCCTGCAACTGCTCGGTGGTGAGGGACTCCTGCTGTCCGAGCTCGGTCAGGGCCTCGACGGCGAGCTGGCTCGCCCGGTCACCGGCCCGGTGCCCACCCATGCCGTCGGCCACCGCGAACACTCCGGACGTGATGCACCACGCGTCCTCGTTCACGGTCCGCACCCGGCCGATGCTGGTCGCGGCTCCAGCGGTGATGTTCACGGGTCCCATCGTTCTCGCCGGTCCTTTTCGTCACGCTCGAATGGCTTCGTCATCTATTGGAACCCGCCACGCAGCACGCCATGTGGACACTTTCGCGTTTAGCGTGCGGCGAGTTCCGGGCGTCAAGCAAGATACATCCGGTCTCGGGTTTGGCACTGGCTCATGGTCAGGGTGCGGACCAGACGACGACGGTGAGTCTCGGACCTGGGCAGTAGGGGCGGAGTGCACGTGTTGCTGGACGGTTGTGAGCGGCTCGCGCTCCGGGAAGAACTCCACCCCGAGGAGGTCGGTCCTCGGTGAAGCTGAAGCTGGCCTACCACCCCGCCACGGGCCGCCCGGTGGATCTGGTGGTCACCACGGACGCCACGGCAACCATCGGTGACATCGCCGAGGAGATCAGGCTCTGTGACCCGAGCCGTGGAGTACGGGACGGGGGCAACCTGACGCTGTCCGTCGCGGGCCCCGGGTCGGCCTCGTTCACAGCCCTCGACCCCGAGGCCACGGTCGGAGAGTCCACGGTCACCTCCGGTTACGAGGTCCGACTCACACCGGTCGCTGCGACGGGCGATACCAGCAGCGACGCGCCGTACGTCGGCGTGCTCGTCGAGGCCGGCCCGGAGCAGGGACAGAGGTTCCGGCTGCGTCCCGGCAGCCACCTCATCGGACGGGACCCGTCGTGCGCGGTCGTGCTCACCGATGCGCTGGTGTCCAAGAATCACGCAAGGCTCCAGGTGGGCGATGTCGTGGAGCTGGTGGACCTCAACTCGGCCAACGGGCTACTCGTGGACGGCGGCCTGGTCTCGCGCCTGAGCATCGTCGATGCCCAGGCGGTGACGTTGGGGGACACCGTGATCCGCTTCGGTATCGACAGCCGTGGCATTGCGTCGCGCCGTATCCAGGGCGGAGCCGTCGCGCACACCCGCTCGCCACGGGTCGAGCTGCGCTACCCGGGTCAGGAGTTCCGCGCGCCCGACATCCCGGGGGAGCACGACAAACCACTGTTCCCGTGGTTGATGATGATCGTGCCGGTCCTGCTCGGTGGCGCCCTGTTCGCCTACACCAAGAACCCCTTGTCGCTGCTGTTCGTGGCGATGTCGCCGATGATGATGGTCGCCAACTACGTGATGGGCACCAAGCGCGCCAATCGGGCACGAGACTCGGAGATCCAGCGCTTCGACGACCAGATGACGGCACTGTCCCGCAGTCTGGAGGACGAGGTGCCCCAGGAGAAGGAGCTGCGCACGGCCGAGGCGCCGGCAGTGACGGACCTGATGTCCGCCGGCCATCGAACGGGGGACCTCCTGTGGACCCGACGTCCCGAGCACTGGTCCTTCCTGCACCTCCGCCTGGGTGTGGGGCGGATGCCGTCCCGCAACCGTGTCGCCGACCCCGGAGGCACGTCACGCGGCCTTCAGGAGTACGTCGACCAGTTCGAGCAGCTGGTCGCACGACACAGATTCGTCGACGACGTACCGGTCGTCGAGAACCTCGTCTCCGCGGGAGCACTGGGAGTCGTGGGGCCGCGGGAGACCTCTCACGACGCAGCTCGCGGACTGCTGATGCAGCTGGTGACGCTGCACTCGCCTGCAGAGCTCGTCGTCGCGGCAATCACCAGCGTGCAGGCAGCGAGCGAGTACGAGTGGCTCAAGTGGCTGCCGCACACCTCCTCGCCACTGAGCCCCGTGGTGGGGTCACATCTGGCCGAGAGTGCAGCCACCGCTGCTGCCCTCCTCGCCCAGCTCGAGGAGCTCGTCGAGCAGCGGACCAGGGGAGCACGTGAGGTCCTGCGTGAGTACCGTCCGCCTCTCGAGGCGGACGTCAGGGCCAGCTCGTCCGGTGCGCGGGTGGGGGAGGAGCAGGGGTCCTGGAAGCCACCGGAGCTGCCGGTCGTGGTTCTGCTGGTGACCGCGGATGCCCCGGTCGACCCGGGTCGCCTGATCCAGCTCCTCGAGCGCTCGGGCGCCGCCGATGTCTACGCGATCTACGTCGGCGCCGACATACGCGAGCTGCCGGCCGTCTGCCGCACGTTCGTGAACACCGAGCGCGGGCTCGCCGATTGCTCGGTCCACTTCGTCCGCCACGGCTCGGTGGTGGCGGCGCGCACCGATGGCGTCGGTTTGGCCGCAGGTCTCGACGTGGCCCGGACGCTGTCCGGGGTGGTCGACACGGGGGCGTTCGTCTCGGACTCCAGCGACCTCCCGCGCAACGTCTCGATGTTGTCCCTGCTCGGTCCCGCGATGGCGGAGTCGGCCGGCTCGGTCGTGGACAGGTGGCGGCAGAACTTCTCGCTGAAGGGGGAGAGCGCCTCTCGGGCAGCGCGTAAACGACCCCCGACCCTGCGCGCGCTGGTCGGGCAGGCGGGGGCGGACGCGATGCACCTCGACCTGCGCGCCCACGGCCCGCACGCCCTCGTGGGTGGGACGACCGGTGCGGGCAAGAGCGAGTTCCTCCAGGCGTGGGTGCTGGGCATGGCGGCGGAGTACAGCCCGGACCAGGTGACCTTCCTGTTCGTCGACTACAAGGGCGGCGCGGCCTTCTCCGACTGTGTGGCGCTCCCACACTGCGTGGGCCTGGTCACGGACTTGAGCCCACACCTGGTGGTGCGGGTGCTCGCCAGCCTGCGCGCGGAACTGCGGCACCGGGAGCGGGTGCTGAACCGGAAGAAGGCGAAGGACCTGCTCGAGCTCGAGAAGCGCGGCGACCCCGACTGTCCGCCGGCGCTGGTGCTGGTGATCGACGAGTTCGCGGCGCTGGTCGGCGAGGTGCCCGAGTTCGTCGACGGTGTGGTCGACATCGCGCAGCGGGGCCGGTCGCTCGGCATCCACCTGATCATGGCGACCCAGCGGCCGGCGGGAGTCATCCGGGACAACCTCCGGGCGAACACCAACCTGCGCATCGCGCTGCGCATGGCGGATGAGTCGGACAGCTCCGACGTGGTCGGGACCCAGGAGGCCGCCGCGTTCGACCCCGCGATCCCGGGCCGGGCACTGGCCAAGACCGGTCCCGGCCGGCTCGTCCAGTTCCAGTCGGCCTACTCCGGGGGCTGGAGCCTGGAGACCGAAGAACGTCCCAGCACCACGATCCATGAGCTCCGCTTCGGGGCTGACCGGTCCTGGGACCGTCCGGAGGAGACCGTCGCCCCCGAGGAGGACCTCGGACCCAACGACCAGCAGCGCCTGGTGAGCTCGATCTCGGAAGCGGCCGTCCTGGCCGATGTGGCCAGACCCCGGCGTCCCTGGCTCGACGAGCTGGAACGCACCTACGACCTGGCCAGGCTGGGGCCGAGCACCGACACGCGTCTCGTCCTGGGCATGTGCGACCTACCCGACGACCAGGACCAACAGCCGATTCACTTCCTCCCCGACGAGGACGGCCACCTCGCGGTCTACGGCACCGGTGGGAGCGGAAAGACAGTCCTGCTGCGCACCCTTGCCGTCGGCGCGGGCATCACGCCGGCTGGTGGCCCGGTGGAGGTCTACGGCCTCGACTTCGGAACCGGTGGCCTGCGCATGCTGGAGGTGCTGCCGCACGTGGGCTCGATCATCCCGGGGGAGGACAGCGAGCGGGTCGTCCGCCTGTTGCGCATGCTCAAGGCCGAGATCGACCGTCGCGGCACCGAGTTCTCCCGGGTGGACGCCGACTCGATCACCGCCTACCGGAGACTGGCCGAGCGGCCCGATGAGGCCCGGATCCTCCTGCTGGTCGATGGCTTCCCCACCTTCCGCAACGACTACGAGTCCGTGGCGGGACGCAGTCAGTGGTACGGCGTACTCCAACAGCTGCTCTCGGAAGGTCGACAGCTCGGGCTGCACGTCGTGCTCACCGCCGACCGCCCAGCCAGCGTCCCCGGTTCGGTCGGCTCGAGCATCCCCCGACGGGTCGTGCTGCGGATGGCCGAGGAGACCATGTACACGGTCCTCGACGTACCCTCCGACATCCTCGGACCCACGTCCCCGCCCGGTCGGGCGATCCTGGACGGGCGGGAGGTGCAGGTCGCGGTCCTGGGCGGTTCGGCGAAGCCCACCGAGCAGTCGGCGAAGCTCGCTGCGCTTGCTGCTGACATGCGGGCGACAGGACGAGCGGACGCCAGACCGGTCCAGGCCCTGCCGCTTCTGGTGTCGCTCGCGGAGCTCCCCGGCACGGCCGACGGCCTGCCGGTCCTGGCCATCTCCGACGAGAACCTCGAGCCGGTCGGGTTCGTTCCCCAGGGAGTGTTCCTGATCGGCGGAGGCCCCGGGAGCGGGCGGTCGAACGCTCTCCAGAGCATGGTGCACAGCCTGCGTCGCAGTGCGCCCGAGACCAGGATGGTCCACGTCAGTGCCCGTCGTACGCCGTTGTCGGGCGACACCGAGTGGGACCAGTCGGCGTGGGGGGCCGAACAGGTGGCCGAGCTGGCGAAGGACCTCGCGCCTGAGGTCGCTGCCCTGGACCCGGACGAGCAGCGGGTGTGCCTCGTCATCGAGGGCCTGTCCGAGCTGCAGTCCAGCGCCGCGGACGGCCCGGTCGTGGAGCTGATCAGGACCCTCAAACGAGGGGGGCAGTTCGTGATCGCTGAGAGCGAGACCAGCACCTGGAGCTCGTCGTTCCCGCTCTACACCGAGATCAAGTCGGCGAGGCGGGGGGTGCTCCTGCAGCCGGAGCCACTCGAGGGTGAGCTGATCCTGAAGGCGACGTTCCCACGGGGCTCCCGCTCGGAGTTCCCGCCCGGGCGCGGCTACCTCGTCCAGGGAGGGAAGGTGGTGCGCGTGCACTTCCCCGTGCCGTAGCAGCGACCGGGTAGTTCTACCCATTCCGCGATCGCCGCACAGCCCCTTAGGTTTCTCGACATCACCCCACCAGGGAACAGCCCAGGCCCGGACCGCCGGGCCCGAACGCAAAGGACAGGACCATGGCAAACCTCAACGTGACCTACGGCGACATGACGGACGCTGCCGGACGCCTGCGCGCCGGCCAGCAGGAGATGGAGGCCAAGCTCGCCGAGCTCGGCCAGCTCATCGACGGCCTCGTCAGCTCCGGCTTCCAGACCGACCAGGCGTCGGGTCAGTACCAGGAGCAGTTCCACCAGTTCCAGACCGGCACCAAGACCGCGATCGAGGCGCTGGACAGCCTGGCGCTCTACCTGGAGAAGGCTGCCGACGCCTTGCAGAACACCGACACCGAGCTGTCCAACTCGATCCAGGGCTGAGTCCGGGACCATTCTGGCCCGGCCGGAAGAGCGGAGGAGGTTGACGATGTCGGATCGGCTGCAGATCAACATGAACGAGCTGGACCAGCTGTGGAAGCACCTGTGCGCAGTCGATGCCGACTTCAGCACGATCCAGACGAGTGCGCGGAATCTCGGAGCGGCAGTGGGACATGCCCGGCTGTCGCACGTGATCCACCAGTTCGAGTCGGGCTGGGACGAGCAGCGACGCAAGATCGTCGACTCGATGGACACGTTGTGGCACCAGGCAAAGGCCGTGCACGACGCCTTCGTGCAGACCGACGCTGCGCTCGCAGAGCCGCTGAAGTAGGAGAGTTCGATGGATCAGATCCCAGGAAACCCGTCCCTCGTCAGGGACCAGGCGACCTCGATGGTCAAGGCCGCCGAACGCATGCGGAGTGCCGCCGACACGCTCAAGCAGATCGACAGCGGCGCCTACGACAGCGACGCGATCGACGCCGTCTTCGTCAACACGACCGAGGTGGCCGGCGTGCTCCGCGGGGCGTCGACCCGTTACCGGGGGACGGGTGAGGCACTCCAGCGCTACGCCGACGTGCTGGATTCCGCACAGCAGCAGGCTCGGGAGGCCAACGACAAGCTGGCCGGCACGAATGTCGATGGGGCCGTCTGGGACGTCGCCTCGAAGCAGGCCGCGGTGAGCAACCCGTTGCTGCTCCTGCCCGACCGTGAGGCCGAGCGGGACCAGGTTCACCGCGAGCTCGTGCAGGCGAAGCAGGAGCTGCATGCGCAACAGGCGCAGGCCAACGATGCGCACGAGCAGTGGCAGCGCGCGAAGGACGAGGTCGACCAGGCAGCCGAGGAAGCCATCCGCCGGATCCACATCGCGGTCGAGGACAGCGGCCTCAAGGACGCACTGTGGGATGACTTCACTGGCTGGATTGATCGCAATCTCGACGTGATCCAGGTCGTCATCGATGCCCTCGCGGCGGTCTGCTCCATCGTCGCATTGCTGACGGTGGCGTTCCCGCCGGTCGCCGCGGCCTTCGCGGTGGCAGCTCTCGCGTTGTCGGTGACGTCCCTCGCGATCACTCTTCGTCAGCACCAGAAGGGGGAGAAGGGTGACGCCGAGGTTGCCGTCGACGTCGTCTTCGCGCTCACCTCCATCATTCCGGGTGCGCGAGCCGTCACGACGGTCGTGAAGACGGCTGGTAAGCACATCACGAAGAACGGACTCGCCGGCCTGTTCGCCAAGGACGCCGTCAAGGCGGCGCGGAATCCGACCAAGATTCTGTTCGACTTCGACCCAGCTGAGGAGGCCTTCAAGGGACAGTCGAGATGGGTGACGCATGTCTGGAAACGCCATGTCGACGGGCTCGTGCCCGATGAAGCCATCGGGAGGGCGAAGGACTGGGTGAAGGGTGAGCTCGAAGAGCAGGCCCGGGGCATCGACAGCATCAGGTCTTCAGCCCCGGGCTCGATGCCCTGCTACTCCGTGAGCACCGGCGGTAGGTGATGGGCTGGGCTGTCGACCTCCTCGTGCCGGATGGCTGGTCGTTGCATCAAGCGGGGCTCCTCTATCGGATCGAGGCTCGGCCCGCGGATGGCAGCCAGGAGCACGCGCCGGCTGCCGTTGGTGCACTCGAACTAGCATCCGACTCCGACCTGGACACCGTGAGGGCTGCTCTCGAAGACGGCTCCTCGCCATTCGGTGAGGTGTTGATGCGGCGGGAGGTCGTGCGCGCGCAGATTGGGGGTCGAGACGTGTTGACTGTGCTCGACATCACACATGAGGCTGGTCCCGACGGAAAACAGGCAGGTCATCAGGTAACGCAATCGTTCTGTGGCTACCTTCGTGATCGCCCCAGTGGACTGCTCATTCGCCTCGAAATGAGCACCCTGAACCTCCTCGCGTTCGAGGACATCGTTACTACCTGCACTGATTTCCTCGCGAGTGCTCGGCTTGCACGAGATGAGGCATCGTGACGGCGATGCCCGCGGTCGACTTCGTTCTGCCGGGACGATGGTGGCGGGTCCCCCTGGACACTGCCGAGACCATTCGCGGTTCGGCGCAGGCTCTGGCAGTGCACACGTTCGGCAAATCAGACGAGCTGGCGCGGCTGAGGGCTGAGATGACCAGCGAGGTGATATCTGCTGCCGCGGTTGCGCGGAAGATCGACGGACAGGACTTCTTCTTCGCACTCGAGCTCGCCCCAGGGGAACGGGTGCCGTTGAGCCTGACGACTTGTTTCCCCTCGCTGGAGCAGGTGCCCAGCCGGGCAACCCATCCCAGAATCGCGGCGGAGGTGTTCGCCGCAAAGATGGAGTTGAGCGCACGTGCCCAGGAGGTCCAGGTCCTCGACGCTCTAGAAGGTGCCGATCTCGGCGTGGTGCGGGTCGCCGGAGCTCCTGACCCCACGCGCGAGAGCCCGATGGAGCGGCTCACGGTGAACTACTGGGTTCTGAACGTCGACTCGCCGCGCGCGCTGGTGATGTCGTTCGTGACCCCACTCGTGGAGGCACGCGAGGAGATGCTGTTCCTCACCGAGGCCATCGTCGCCAGCGTCACGTGGCGTCAACCCGTTGACGACACCGAGCCGGCCGAGACCCAGCCTGACATCGAGCCGGTCGCCCGATGAGCGCGGTCACCTGCGTCCAGTGCGCGACGCCGAGGAACGTGGCCAAGGCCATTGCCTGTCCGCGCTGCGGGATGCCCTACGCGCGGGAGGCCTCCGCGGAGGACGACCACTACACGCTCCATCGCTCGGCGGCGCCCTCCCCGCAACCCAGCATCTCCGAGCAGAAGCGGGCTGCGCCCGCGAACTTCTTGGCGCCGCCGTTGTCGCAGGCGGGGCGGAGGCCAGGGGCAGCCGAGCGGCAGCCCGGTGTGAGCAGTGTTCGGGCTGTGCCTCCCGAGGACGTTCAGGTGCGTCTGCCGTTGCCGCCGCCGGTGGAGCCCAGGGTTGGTGCGCATGCACGGCCCGTCCCCCCGAGTGCTGGGTCGCACAGCCTGATGCGCTCGTCGGCCCCCACCGTGCTGCTGACGATCCTGTTCGGCATGCTTGGCGCCGTTGCCGCCGCGATCCAGACCTCGAGCGCCCGGGGGCGCGGGCTGGAGACGCGCAGGTATTGGAAGGCGTTCGGGATCACGATGCTGGTCTCGGTCCTGTTCTGGATCCTGCTGCTCGTCGCCCTGTTCAGCTGGCTCTCGTCCCAGGCGAGCACCTACTGAGAAGGCGTCCGGTCAGCGCCTGAACTCCCGCGGGATCCGGGGCCGGATCAGGTTGATCCCCTGTTCGACAGCCTCCTCGGTGGCACCGATGACCGTGGCGGAGAAGGCGTGGTCGTCGGCGTACATGATCGAGCTGCGGTAGCCCGCGTCGATGGCCTTGGGTCCGTAGACCAGGAAGGCGCCCCGAGGTCGCGGGGTGAAGTCGGGGTAGTCCCTGATCGAGTAGTCGTCCGAGGCCGACTGCCACCTGTCCCACTCCGAGAAGGTGATGGTCACCCGGCCGTCGTCGACTGCCGTCCTGCACTTCCAGGCGAGCAGCTTGCCCGGCGTCACTCCCGCGGAGGCGCGGCCACAGGCCGGAGTGCCCAGGCGGTCGATGGTCGGGAAGACCCATCTCATGCCACGCGCACCGGCAGGCTCGGTGCAGGTGCCGTTGGCCCGGACCGCCGCCCCGTTCCAGCACGGGTCCTCGGACGGTGTCGCGCTCGAGGGCTCGGGAGATGACGGCGTGCTCCGGGTGGGCGGCTCCTTCGACGTCGTGCTGCTGTCGGACTCACGGGAGTCGTCCCCGGCCGACGCGATCGCCCAGCCGAGTCCGCCGATCCCCAGTGCCAGGGCGGCAGCAAGGGCGGCCACCAACCAACGTCTGCGTGTGGGTTGCTTCGGCTCGGTCGGGTCGGTGCTCAAGGCCTGCGCTGCCGCGGCCGCAGGGAGTACGGCGGACCGCCGGATCGTGCTCTCCGCCTGGACCGGCGTCGCTGCCCTGGGGGCACGGACCTGTTGCCTCGCCTCGAGCAGGTCGCTGCGCATCTCCTGGGCACTGGAGTACCGCTCCGACGGGTCCTTGGCCATCGCCCTGCGCAACACGGCGTTGAGCGAGGAGAGGACGGGTGTCGTCTCGTCCCACTGCGGGACCGGGCTCGACAGATGTGCCTCGGCGACTTCGAGCTCGGTCCCGGAGTAGGGGAGCCCGCCCGTCACGCTGGTCACGAGCAGGCAGCCGAGCGAGTAGATGTCGCTCTGCGGTGAAGCGGACCCCCCGGAGAGGCGTTCCGGAGCCAGGTAGCCGTAGCTGCCGACCACCGTGCCCGCCTGGGTCAGACCCTCCTGGCCGGCTGTGGCGATGCCGAAGTCGCACAGGTAGGCATGGGTGCGCTGGTCGGACCTGCGCAGCAGCACGTTGCTCGGCTTCACGTCTCGATGGATCACCCCCGCCGCATGGGCGTCAGCCAGGCCACCGGCCAGCTGCGCCACCACGTCGAGCGCCTCGGACAGCGGCATCGGGCCGTTCTCCACGATGGACTGACCCAGGTCACCACCCTTGACGAGCTGAGTGGCCAGGAAGAGGCAACCGTCCTGCTCGCCGTAGTCGATGATCTGGATGATGTGCGGGCTGTCCAGTGACGCCAGCACAGCGGCCTCGCGCTTGAAGCGTTCCTGGAACTCGCCCACCTCGGCATGCTGCGGCGGCAACACCTTGAGGGCGAGCTCACGGTCGAGACCGGACTGAACCGCGCGGAACACCACGCCCATCCCGCCCTGGCCCAGTCGCCCGACGATCCGGTATCGCCCGAAAGTCTGCCCGGTCTCGGGGAAGTGCGGCATCTGTTGCTCCCTCGTACGTCCGACGCATACTTCCAGCAGACCTGCGGGGCCCACCCGTTCATGGTCATCGCCACCCAGAACCCGATCGAGCAGGCGGGCACCTACCGACTGCCGGAGGCGCAGCTCGACCGCTTCCTGATGAAGACCTCCGTCGGCTACCCGGACGCCGAGGCCACCGAGGAGCTGCTGCTCAACTCGCAGGTGCGTGACCGAGCCGCCCTGGTCGAGCCGATCATGAAGATCGACATGGTCACCGAGATGGGCCGGATCGCGGACGAGGTGCACGTCGACCGGGCTGTGGTGACCTACGTGCGCCAGCTCGCCGAGGCCTCACGCGCGATGGAGCACGTCCGGCTCGGCCTCTCCCCGCGCGGCTGCCTCGCCCTGATCCGGGTGATCAAGACCTGGGCGGTCGCCGACGGGCGGGAGCACGTCGTACCGGAGGATGTCGCCGAGCTGGCGCACGCCGTCCTCGGACACAGGTTGATCCTGGACGGCGAGGCCCAGTTCCGCGGTGTCGAGATCGGGCAGGTCATCGACGAACTGCTGGACCGGGTGAAGGTCCCGTCCTTCGCGTGCGTGAGCTCCAGGTGTGACGATGGCGAGAAGGCGCCTGCCCTCGCTCTTCGACCTGGTCACACCCGCAGGCCGTTCGCTGATCCTGCTCGGCATCGTCTGCTATCTGCTCGACACCTTCGGTGGCTGGTCGGTCTTCCAGCTCCTGTGGCTGGTGTGCGTCCTGCTCCTGCTCGTCGCGGTGGCCTTCGCGTTGATGCCGTCGCGGGGGAAGGCGGCCCTGGAGCTCTCGCCGCCGCGCACCATGGCCGGTGACGACGCGCAGGTGCGGATCTCCGCCCGCAGCTCCACCTTCGTGCCGGTGCCCAGCCCACTGATCTCGGTCCCCGGGGGGCGGGTCCAGCACCTCGTGCGGCTCCGTACGCTGCGCCGGCACGAGGCCGTCGAGGAACGGATCGACCTGACTGCGCTGCGACGCGGAGTCGTGCAGGTGGGCCGGTGACCGCGCGGCGCACGGACCCGCTGAGCCTGCTGCGGTGGGACGAGCGCTGGTCACCCAGCGTCGAGATGCTGGTGCTGCCCCGGATGGTCGACGTCGCATCCCTGGGCCTCGGAGTCATCCGTGACCAGGAGGGCATCCCGAGCGACGAGATCTCGATGAGCGACCTCGCCTTCCACGCCCTGCGCGAGTATGTGCCCGGGCGATGACCTGCGGCACGTGCACTGGCGGTCGTCGGCCAAGGCGGACACCCTGCAGGTCAGGCAGTACCAGGACACCCGGCGCAGCCACCTCACCGTCGTGATCGACGACGACCGGCACTCCTACTCCGACCCGGAGGACTTCGAGACCACCGTGTCGGCGGCGGCTTCGATCGCCACTCGCGCCCACCGCGACGGCGTCGACCTCTCGATGCTGTGCGGTGAGCACGCGGTCACCGGGCGGGGGCTCGACGGTGTTCTCGACGCGTGCTGCCGCATCGAGCCCGGCTCCTCAGACCCGGTCCAGGCGGCCCGGAAGGCGATGCGGCTGGCCCGCAGACCAAGCAGGCACAGGTCACGAGCGACAACCTCCACGGCAAGCTGCTGCTGGTCGTCAACGGAGCCCCTCCGGGAAGCCGACTGCGCCTGCTGACCCTCGATCGCTACAACGGCGAGGCGTGGGTGGCTGACAACGACTCGATGGCCGGCACCTCCGAGGACCGGTTCCTGCGGATGGACACGACCGTCGACAACCAGACGCAGGGTCGCTCGATCCGGGTGCAGGTGGGGGTGCAGAAGGCCTACCAGCAGCGCCTGGGTGCCCACCATCGGCTCGCTGACCTCACTGCGCTTCCTCTACTCCGATGCCGACTCACGACGCAAGGAGCTTCGCTACGACCTGGCCACGTCCACCGCTGTGATCCCCGTGGGCGTGAAGGAGGGCAACGACTACGAGTTCACCGCGATCCTTGCCGACGACCGGCTCGACCGGACGATGCGGCCCTGGCCGGAGCCCGTGCTGACGGTCACCGACGGCCAGGCCGCCGATCCGCTGATCAGGCGGGTGCTGGCGGAGTAGGGCGCCACCGATGCGGAAGGTCTTCGTGCTCGCCAAGTACCTGCGTGACTACGGCCGCTACAGCGACGGGGTGGCGCGACGAGGAGCAGTACCGCTCCGGGCACGGGAGCGAGCCGGTTGTTCAAGGGGTTCCTGCTGGCACCGCACATCGTCGGCAACGACGAGCAGTACGCCGCAGCCATGGCGGTGCTCGCCAACCGCGTCGGGGTGCCGGCCAGGGTGGTGGTGGGAGCGGTGGTGCCACCCAACGGCAAGGTGCGGGGCGACGACGTCGAGGCGTGGGTGGAGGTCCGAGTGGCGGACGGCTCCTGGCGGACGCTGCCGACCGACAACTTCATGAGCAACCGGCCACCCCGGCCGGGCATGCCACCCGCTCCTCGCCCGTCGATGCCGACCGGTCCGGTGGCGGAGGAGCCGACGACGGTGCCCACGGTCCCGGAGCTGGCCATCGAGGAGCAGGCCCGGGAAGAGGCAGACGCCGGCCGCCGCACCGCGCTGGTCAGGCTGCTGCCCTGGCTGGTCCCATCGCTGCTCGCCCTGGTCGTTCCGCTGACCAAGCTCGCGCGCCGAGGGCTGCGTCGCAGGCGCGGGCGGCCTTCGGATCGGATGGCTGGTGCCTGGGCAGAGCTGGTGGACCACGCCCGCGACCTCGGGATCCCGGTGAAGGTGCAGGCTCGCGACGCGCCCAGGCGCGAGTCCTGGCGAGCAGGGGCCGTCGCGAGGGAGGGAGACGAGGGCGTGTTCGCCGAGAAGGAGCCGACCGAGGCGGCCGTGGCGGCCTACTGGGAGCAGGTGACCAGGGAGCGACACCAGCTCGGGGTGAGCCAGCCGGTGAGGCGTCGGCTCTGGGCTCCGTTCAACCCGGTGACGCTCGTACGCCGCCCCGGCACGGATTAACGGTCGGCCGGGAATATCCCCTAGACTGAGTGGTCGGCCCAACGTGGGCCCGTTTTGTGGTGCCTCGCGGCTGCCCGGACAAACGCTGACTCGCTCGTAGGAGTGAGTCGCGCGCGCCCGGGAATGAGGAGCCCCCAGCGGTCCACGAGGTCCACTGCTCCGCCCGGTTCGTCCGGTCGTGCAGGCGGTTCCCGGGCCGACGGTAGATGACCAGACCATCGAAAAGATTGCGGAGGACATGCCGAAGAAGGAAGGCGTGATCGAGATGGAGGGCTCCGTCGTGGAGGCCCTCCCCAATGCCATGTTCCGGGTCGAGCTGACCAACGGACACAAGGTGCTCGCCCACATCAGCGGCAAGATGCGTCAGCACTACATCCGGATCCTCCCTGAGGACCGTGTGGTGGTGGAGCTGTCCCCCTACGACCTGACCCGAGGTCGGATCGTCTACCGGTACAAGTAAGCAGCCGACTCAATCAGAAAGGGCTGACAAGTGAAGGTCAACCCGAGCGTCAAGCCGATCTGTGACAAGTGCAAGGTGATTCGTCGCCATGGCCGCGTCATGGTGATCTGCGAGAACCCGCGTCACAAGCAGCGCCAGGGCTGAGCCCTCGCTGTGCAGAACAACTGAATACATCCACTACGTGATCGCTGATGCCCGTCAGGGCTGACCACCTCCGGAACGGATGGCCGGAGCTCGGATTTCGACAAGGCTCAATCGCCGAAACCGCCGAGACGCGACACGACCAGACCACCGTGAAAGACCTGAGGGCCGGAGTGGCCCTTGAAAGGAAGAGCCATCACATGGCACGCCTCGTTGGTGTTGACCTCCCGCGCGACAAGCGCATCGAGATCGCACTCACCTACATCTACGGCATCGGCCGTACCCGCTCCCAGCAGATCCTCGCCGCCACCGGGGTAGACCCGAACGCGCGAGTCCACACGCTGGGTGATGAGGAGCTCGTCAAGCTCCGCGACGCGATCGACGCCGACTACAAGATCGAGGGCGACCTCCGTCGAGAGGTCCAGGCCGACATCCGCCGCAAGATCGAGATCGGTAGCTACCAGGGCCGCCGGCACCGCCAGGGCCTGCCCGTTCGCGGGCAGCGCACCAAGACCAACGCGCGCACCCGCAAGGGTCCCAAGCGCACCGTCGCCGGCAAGAAGAAGGCGAAGTGACCTCAGGCCCTGTGCCTGGTCACCGCCACCACCCGAGCTACCGAACCCACATCAGGAGTCTGTGAATGCCCCCCAAGAGCCGCAGCGCGGCCGGCACCAAGAAGGTGCGCCGCAAGGAGAAGAAGAACGTCGCTCAGGGCGAAGCCCACATCAAGAGCACGTTCAACAACACCATCGTCACGATCACCGACCCCACCGGTGCGGTGATCTCGTGGGCCTCGGCCGGAACCGTCGGCTTCAAGGGCTCGCGCAAGTCCACCCCGTTCGCCGCCCAGATGGCTGCCGAGGCAGCCGGTCGTCGCGCGATGGACCACGGCATGAAGAAGATCGACGTCTTCGTGAAGGGTCCGGGCTCCGGCCGCGAGACCGCGATCCGCTCGCTGGGTGCGATCGGCCTCGAGGTCGGCACCATCCAGGACGTCACCCCCACCCCACACAACGGCTGCCGCCCGCCCAAGCGCCGGCGTGTCTGACCCGAGACTGAACAGGAGACCTTGAACCATGGCTCGTTACATCGGTCCCATGACCAAGAAGTCGCGCCGTCTCGGTGTCGACCTCGTCGGTGAGGACAAGGCGTTCGAGAAGCGCCCCTACGCTCCCGGCCAGCACGGCCGTACTCGCGTCAAGGAGAGCGAGTACCGCAACCAGCTGCAGGAGAAGCAGAAGGCCCGCTTCACCTACGGCGTGATGGAGAAGCAGTTCCACAACTACTACGACGAGGCCAGCCGCCGTGCCGGGAAGACCGGTGACAACCTGCTGCAGCTTCTCGAGTGCCGTCTGGACAACGTCGTCTACCGCGCCGGGTTCGCCCGGACCCGTCGGCACGCCCGTCAGCTGGTCGTGCACGGTCACTTCCGGGTGAACGGCAAGAAGGTCGACATCCCGTCCTACCAGGTCGCCGCGCACGACATCATCGACGTGCGCGAGAAGAGCCTGGAGATGACCCCGTTCATCGTGGCTCGGGAGACCCACGGCGACCGGATCGTCCCGGCCTGGCTCGAAGCCGTCCCGTCGCGGATGCGGGTGCTCGTGCACTCACTGCCGCTGCGCGCGCAGATCGAGCTTCCGGTCCAGGAGCAGCTCATCGTCGAGTACTACTCGAAGAAGTAACAAACCTCCAACCAACCCTGCGTGAAGTTCGAGCCCGTCAAATAGTGGGTGGGCTCGGGAAGGTAGAAAATAGTGCTCATCGCTCAGCGCCCGACACTGTCGGAAGATGTCGTGGACGAGTTCCGTTCGCGGTTCGTGATCGAACCGTTGGAGCCCGGGTTCGGCTACACGCTCGGCAACTCGCTGCGTCGTACCCTCCTGTCCTCGATTCCTGGTGCCTCTGTCACCAGCATCAAGGTGGACACGGCTCTGCACGAGTTCTCCACCATCGAGGGCGTCAAGGAAGACGTCACCGAGATCATCCTCAACCTCAAGGGCCTCGTCGTCTCCAGCGAGCACGACGAGCCGGTCGCCATGGTGCTCCGCAAGTCGGGCGCCGGAGTCGTGACCGCCGCTGACATCGAGGCGTCCGCGGGCGTCGAGGTGCACAACCCCGACCTCAAGATCGCCACCCTGAACGCCAAGGGCAAGATCGAGATGGAGCTCATCGTCGAGCGCGGTCGCGGTTACGTCAGCTCGGTCCAGAACAAGGGCAACGACAACGAGATCGGCCGGCTTCCGGTCGACTCGATCTACAGCCCCGTGCTCAAGGTGACCTACAAGGTCGAGGCCACCCGTGTGGAGCAGCGCACGGACTTCGACAAGCTGGTCATCGACGTCGAGACCAAGCCGTCGATCACGCCCCGTGACGCGATCGCGTCCGCCGGCAAGACGCTGGTCGAGCTCTTCGGGCTGGCCCGGGAGCTCAACGTCGAGGCCGAGGGCATCGACATCGGCCCGTCGCCCGTCGACGAGCAGCTGGCCCAGGACCTCGCCTTGCCGGTCGAGGACCTGAACCTGACGGTTCGCTCCTACAACTGCCTCAAGCGTGAGGGCATCCACACCGTGGGTGAGCTCATCTCGCGCTCGGAGCAGGACCTGCTCGACATCCGCAACTTCGGTGCGAAGTCGATCGACGAGGTCAAGGCCAAGCTGGTCGAGATGGGTCTGTCCCTCAAGGACAGCGCGCCCGGCTTCGACCCGGCGACCGCCCTGGCGGCGTACGACGACGACGACGACTCGTTCGTCGAGGACGAGCAGTACTGACACCCAACAGTGGCGGTGAGCCCGCAACCGGCTCACCGCCCCTCTACTCCGGTACCTGACACGGCCGGGGAGAATCGAGACAAGCAATGCCTACTCCCAAGAAGGGTGCCCGCCTCGGCGGCAGCCCCGCGCACCAGCGGCTGATCCTGTCGAACCTCGCCACGGCGCTGTTCGAGCACGGTCGGATCACCACCACCGAGGCGAAGGCGCGAGTGCTGCGTCCGGTCGCCGAGAAGCTGATCACCAAGGCGCGCAAGGGCGACCTGCACAGCCGTCGCGAGGTGCTCAAGACCATCCGCGACAAGTCGGTCGTGCACACCTTGTTCACCGAGATCGGGCCGCAGTTCGCGGAGCGGCCGGGCGGCTACACGCGGATCACGAAGATCGGTCCGCGCAAGGGCGACAACGCGCCGATGGCTGTCATCGAGCTGGTGACCGAGTCCTACACGCCGTCGGCGCCGAAGGACAAGGCCGTCAAGGCCGAGCCGGCTGCTGCCGCTCCGGCTGTCGAGGTCGAGCAGCCTGCAGAAGACGCTCCGGCCGAGGTGCAGGCGACCGATGAGGCCGGCGAGACCCAGGTGGTCGAGACCGAGGCGTCGGACGTGGAGACGGCGCAGGCCCAGTCGGAGGCCGAGAAGACGGACGACGAGCCCCAGGCCTGACCAGGCTCGTCACCCGCAAGCATCGGGGTCCGTCACCGTCGAGGTGGCGGACCCCGCTCGCGTCTCAGCCCGGCGGCCGCTCCCCTTGATGAACATCGAGCCGGAGCAGCCGGCTGGCCAGGTCGACGGTCGGCCCCAGCAGCACGATCACGGCGATCGTGCCGGGACCCACCGTGGCCCCCAGCAGCCAGCCGACGAACGCGCCGCCGCCCTGGACGATGCTGTAGCTCCACGCGAACGGCACCGGCGGATCCCACGCGAGCGCCGCTCCCTCGGCGGGTCCGGCGCCCAGATGGGTGCCGAGGTAGACCGCGATGCCGACCGCGAGCACCGGGAACGCGGCAGCGAGAAGGAGCACCTGGCCGAGCAGGCTGCCGGGGGTGCCCATCACCGGCAGCAGCCACGAGACGGTGAACCCCACGACGACGATCTGCACCAGCGTCCCGGCTCCCGGCCAGAGCCTCCTGGTGGCGGCCAGCCCCACGAAGCCGAGACTGATCGCGAGGTTGGCTGCGAGGAACGGGATGTCGGCGCCGATCGAGAGGCCGTTGACCAAGGTGGAGAAGCCATCGGACCCGAGGTCAGCGGTCAGCAGCATCGAGACGCCCAGGCCGAGAACGACGCAGCCACCGAACAGCATCGCGAGCGCGCCCGGTGAGAGCCGGAGCGAGGGTCGGTGCACGCGGGCAGCATCCCAGACGGTCGACCCGCTCGGTTGCTCGGGCGGGCGGTAGGTTGTCGCGGTGCGGCTGCGCCTCGACCTCTCCTACGACGGCTCCGGGTTCCACGGCTGGGCCCGGCAGCCACACCTGCGCACCGTCCAGTCCGAGATCGAGAAGGCCCTCGACACCGTGCTGCGCACCGATGGTCTCTCGCTCACCGTGGCCGGGCGCACCGACACCGGGGTGCACGCCCGTGGGCAGGTCGCACACGTCGACGTGTCCGAGGACGCAGTGGCACCCGCGGTGGGGCGCAGCCAGGAACTGCCTCTGGACGCGGTGCGGCGACGGCTCAACGGGGTGCTCGGACCGGATGTCCGGATCCGGCAGGTGACGCCGGCACCGCCCGGCTTCGACGCCCGGTTCTCCGCCGTCTGGCGGCGCTACGCCTACCGGATCGCGGACCGGTCCGAGGTCGTGGACCCGTTGAGGCGCGGGCACGTGCTGACCTGGTCGCGTGCACTCGACCTCGATGCGATGAACGACGCCGCCGCGAACCTGCTCGGGGAGCACGACTTCGCCGCCTTCTGCCGGAAGCGGGCGGGAGCGACCACGATCCGCTCGCTGCTCGATCTGCACTGGCAGCGAGACCGGAACGGGGTGGCGGTCGGCACGGTGCGGGCGGACGCGTTCTGCCACAACATGGTGCGCGCCCTCGTGGGCTGCCTGATCGCGGTGGGGGAGGGACGCCGGGACGGCGCCTGGGCTGCTGCCGTGCTCGCGGGACGTCAGCGCGACCCTGCGGTGCGGGTGGTACGGCCGCACGGCCTGACGTTGGAGGAGGTCGGGTATCCGGCCGAGCCCGAGCTTGCGGCGCGTGCCTTGGCATCACGGGCGATGCGGACCCTCGATGCACCTCCGGGCCGGGCTAGCGGCTGACCCGGACCAGGCGGCTGGCCTCGACCTCGTAGCGACTCGCCCTGCCGCCACCCGTGGCGAAGAAGCGCCGCCTCAGCGCCCCTTCCACGCGCACCTGGTCGTCGGCCTGGAGCCCCGCTGCGGTTCGCTGCGTACGCCGGGTCCAGCAGGCCACGTCGATCACGTCGACGCCGCGCCTGGTCACGCCCTTGTGCGGTGGACGGTCGACGACCACCCGGAGGGTCACCAGCTCGTCTCCGCTGGGCAGGTCACGTCGTTCGGGTGCCGCGCTCACCCGGCCGACCAGGGTGACCTCGTTGCAGCTCTGCGTCGTTGGCGCTGTCATGTGCCCATCACAGCGCTGCCGCTCGCGCCCGGGAGAGCAGCGGATCCTGCCTGTGGATAGGTTGGCAGGCGCGCCAGCGTGTGGACGCAGGACGGTCGAGGAGAACAGTCGTGGACGAGCACTACTTCACCGCCGACCCGGCCACACCGTTCAAGCGCGTCCCCGTGCGGGCCAACGTCTGGGGACACTGGCTCGAGCTCACCACGGGGTCGGGCGTCTTCGCGCAGGGGCGGTTGGACATCGGGACTGCCGTGCTGCTGCGCGAGGAGGCACCGCCGGTGGATGCCCGGGAGGTGCTCGACCTCGGCTGCGGCTACGGGGTGATCGGTCTCGCGATCGCGGTCGCGGTCCCGGAGGCACGGGTCACCGCCGTCGACGTGAACGAGCGGGCGCTGCTGCTGGCCCGGGAGAACGCTGAGCAGATCGGGGTGGCGGACCGGTTCCGGGCGGCCCTGCCCGGCGACGTCGATCCGGAGACGACGTACGACGAGATCTGGTCGAACCCGCCGATCAGGGTCGGCAAGGAAGCGCTCCACGACCTGCTCCTGCAGTGGCTTCCTCGCCTGCGACCGGGTGGGCGGGCCGTCCTGGTGGTCGGGAAGAACCTCGGCTCGGACTCCCTGGCCAAGTGGCTGGCCGAGCAGGGTTATCCCACCGCGAAGCAGGCCAGCGCCAAGGGGTTCCGTGTCCTGGAGGTCCGGCCGGGCGCCGCAGCCTGAGGGCAAACCATTGGCGGGCATCGTCCCGGGTCCGGAGAATGGCCCCATGGGACATGTGGAGGTCGCCGGGGTTCGCTACGAGCTCCCCGACGGCCGGGTGCTGCTCGACGACGTGTCCTTCCGGGTGGGTGAGGGAGCCAAGGTCGCCCTGGTCGGCGCCAACGGTGCCGGCAAGACGACCCTGATGCGCATCATCACCGGGGACCTCGTCCCGCACGACGGTGCGGTCACGCGGTCCGGAGGCCTCGGCGTCATGCGCCAGATGGTCTCGCTCGGGCTGCCGCAGGCGAGCCCCACGGTGGCCGACCTGCTGCTGTCGGTATCACCCCCGTCGCTGCGCGCCGCGGCGGCCCAGGTCGAACGGCTCGAGCTGAGGCTGATGGACGTCGAGGACGAGCCGACCCAGATGGCCTACGCGACGGCGCTCGCGGACTTCGCCGACGCCGGCGGCTACCAGATCGAGGTGGTCTGGGACGCCTGCTGCACGGCGGCCCTCGGTGTCTCCTTCGGGCAGGCGAAGTACCGCGACCTCGAGACGCTCAGCGGTGGCGAGCAGAAACGGCTGGTCCTGGAGTACCTCCTCGCCGGTCCCGACCAGGTGCTGCTCCTCGACGAGCCGGACAACTTCCTCGACGTACCCGGGAAGGTGTGGCTCGAAGGCCGGATCCGCGAGTCCGCCAAGACGATCCTGTTCATCAGCCACGACCGCCTGCTGCTCGACAACACGGCGACCCGGGTGGTCACCGTCGAGCTGGCCCAGGGAGGTCAGAGCGCCGGCAACACGGTGTGGACGCACCCAGGCGGGTTCTCGTCGTACCACGCCTCGCGACGCGACCGGTTCACCCGCTTCCTGGAGCTGCGTCGCCGCTGGGACGACGAGCACGCGAAGCTCAAGGCGCTGGTGCTGCGCTACAAGATCAAGGCCGAGTACAACGACGGGATGGCCTCCCAGTACAAGGCGGCGCAGACCCGGTTGCGCAAGTTCGAGGAGGCCGGGCCTCCGGTTTCCCAGCCACGTGACCAACAGGTGACCATGCGGCTCACGGGAGGGCGGACGGGCAAGCGTGCGGTCGTGTGCGAGGGCCTCGAGCTCACCGGACTGATGAAGCCGTTCGACCTCGAGGTCTGGTACGGCGAGCGGGTCGCCGTGCTCGGTTCGAACGGTTCGGGGAAGTCACACTTCCTGCGCCTGCTCGCCGCCGGAGGCAGTGACCCCGACGTCGAGCACCGGCCGGCGGGTGACACCCCGGTGCCGCCGGTGGCGCACGCCGGTCGGGCCAGGCTCGGAGCGCGCGTGCGTCCCGGCTGGTTCGTGCAGACCCATGCACACCCGGAGCTGCTCGGACGCACGCTGCTGGAGATCCTGCACCGCGGTGACGCGCAGCCCGACGGACGGGGCCGCCAGGGCCTGCCGCGCGAGCCCGCCTCCAGGGCACTGGACCGCTATGAGCTCGCGCACGCCTCGGACCAGAGGTTCGAGTCCCTCTCCGGTGGCCAGCAGGCGCGGTTCCAGATCCTGCTGCTCGAGCTCTCCGGGGCGACTCTGCTGCTGCTCGACGAGCCGACGGACAACCTCGACGTCGAGTCGGCCGAGGCTCTCGAGGAGGGGCTCGAGCGGTTCGAGGGCACGGTTCTCGCGGTGACCCACGACCGTTGGTTCGCCCGCGACTTCGACCGCTATCTCGTCTTCGGCGCAGACGGGTCGGTCTACGAGTCCGACGGGCCGGTATGGGACGAGGGCCGGGTCCAGCGAGCGCGCTGACACCGGTCGGTGGGGTGCGCGACGTCGGGTTCTAGGGTGGCGGGCGTGGTCCACTCCCCGCCTTCTCGCACCGTTCCCGCGCCGCTGCTGGTGCTGGGTGGGGTGCTGTCGGTCCAGTTCGGCGGAGCGCTGGCGGCCACGCTCGTCCCGGAGATCGGCGCCGGGGGATCGGTGCTGCTCAGGATCGGGATCGCGGCCATCATCCTGTTCGCCGTCGCCCGGCCGAGGCTGCGCGGCCACGACCGCAGGGCGTGGGCGACCGTGACCGCGTTCGGGGTCGCCCTCGGGTTGATGAACTGGAGCTTCTACGGGTCGCTCGCGCACCTGCCGCTCGGGGTCGCGGTGACCGTGGAGTTCCTCGGACCGCTCGTGCTCACCACCCTCCTCTCCCGCAGGCTGCTCGACTTCGCGGCGGTTCTCGCGGCGGGCGGTGGGGTGCTGCTCATCTCCGAGGCGTTCACGGTGCCGCTGGACGAGCTGAGCCTGGTCGGGCTCGGGCTGGCCGCCACCGCGGGGGTGTGCTGGGCGGCGTACATCCTGCTCAGCAGCCGCACCGGGGCCGCCTTCGACGGGCTCGACGGGCTGGCGATCGCCCTGGTCGTCAGCACCGTCGTGGTGTTCCCCGCGGGCGTGCTGAGCGTCGATTCCTGGACGACCGAGCACCTGGTCAAGGGACTCGGTCTGGCCGTCTTGTCCTCGCTGCTTCCCTACTCGCTGGAGCTGCTCGCCCTGCGACGTCTCTCGGCCGCGGTCTTCGGGATCCTCCTCGCGCTGGAGCCGGCGGTCGCGGCGCTGGCCGGACTGATGGTGCTCGGGCAGCGGCTCGTCGCCCTCCAGCTCGTCGGTCTGGGGCTGGTCGTCCTCGCCAGTGCCATCGTGATGGGGATGAAGAGGCCCGAGGAACCAGGTCAGATCGAGGCTGCCTAGCGGGTCGACCGGCGCCAGGCGGGGCGATTGCCCGGTCCTGTGACGTGTGCCACGCTCGGTTCACCGACGTGAGGAGCAGCATGACGGAGAACGCCGCGGAGCTCGCCGAGCCGAAGTTCCTGGACGACCGCATGGCCCACTGGGCCGAGCACAATCCTGACGGAGAGGCCTGCAGCTACCTGGACCGCACCTGGACGTGGTCGGAGTGGGACGACCGGGTCCGCCGTCTCGCCGGTGCGCTCACCTCGCTCGGGATCGGTCGCGGGGACGTGGTGTCGTTCCTCGACAAGAACCACCCGGCCTGTGTGGAGCTGACCCTGGCCGCCGCAAGCCTCGGCGCCGCCAATGCGATCGTCAACTTCCGGCTGGCCCCGGACGAGGTCGACTACGCGGTCAATGATGCCGGGGCCAAGGTGCTGCTCGTCGGCTCGGAGCTGATGCCGCTGGTCGAGAAGATCCGCGACCGGCTGACGACGGTCGAGCGGATCGTCGAGGTCACGCCCGACGGTGCCGATGGTGACGAGTACGAAGCCCTGCTCGCCGGGGCGCAACCGGTCGGCCGGGCCCCGGTGGTCGAGCCCGGCGACGTGTGCCTGGTGATGTACTCCTCCGGCACGACCGGCCGCCCCAAGGGCGTCGCGCTGTCCCAGAGCAACATGGTCGCCCACACGCTGAACGCCCACGACGGCTGGGGATTCGACGACGGCGACAAGAACATGGTCTCGATGCCGCTGTTCCACGTCGGTGGTTCGTCGTACGTGCTGTTCGGCATCCACGACGGTGTTCCGAGCGTGATGACCCGCGACCCGGACGGCGCCTCGCTGGCGGGGGCGATCATGAAGGGCGCCAACCGCACCTTCCTGGTGCCTGCGGTCCTGGCCCAGGTGCTGCAGTCCGGGGACGACGCGGTCAAGCTGTTCGGCAACCTCAAGACCTACTGCTACGGCGCCTCGCCGATGCCGCTTCCGCTGTTGCGGGCGGCGCTGGAGGCGTGGCCGGACACCGAGTTCATCCAGGTCTACGGGTTGACCGAGCTCTGCGGCGTGATCACCCATCTGATGCCCGAGGCGCACCGCGATCCCGAGCACCCCGAGCGCCTGGTCAGCGCCGGCCAGTGCATCCCCGGCGCCGAGGTGAAGGTGGTCGACCCCGCGACACTGGAGGAGCTGCCGACCGGGGAGAACGGTGAGCTGTGGTTCCGCACACCGCAGCTGATGCAGGGCTACCTCAACCGCCCCGAGGACACCGCCGAGGTGATCACCGAGGACGGGTGGTTCCGCACCGGGGACATGGGCAAGGTCGACGCCGACGGCTTCGTCTACGTCGAGGACCGGCTCAAGGACATGATCATCTCGGGCGGGGAGAACATCTACTCGCCCGAGATCGAGCGGGTCCTGGCCGAGCACCCGTCGGTGATGGAGGTCGCGATCATCGGCGTGCCCGACGACCGGTGGGGCGAGTCGGTCAAGGCGGTCGTCTCGCTCAAGCCCGGCACCGAGGCGACCGGGGACGAGCTGATCGCGTGGTGTCGCGAGCACCTGGCGAGCTTCAAGTGCCCCAAGTCGGTGGACCTCCTCGACGCGCTGCCCAGGAACCCGACGGGCAAGATCCTCAAGCGCGACCTGCGCAGGCCGTACTGGGAGGGACGCGACCGCGCGACCGTCTGAGCGTGGTTGGATGGCGCCGTGCGCTTGAGACCGGCCAAGCCCAGGACCGAGAGCGCCGATCCGACCCCCTTCGAGCACGCGCAGGCGTTGGAGTGGCCCGGTGAGAGACCGACCTCCGCGTTCTTCCGGTTGCTCGCCAAGTCCATCCCACGGTCCGGAGGCACTGCCGTCGTGGTGGCGGGCGCCCAGGCCGACGCCTGGATGAGGTTCTTCTCCACCGCGTGGCCAGGTCTGCACCTGGTCGTGGTCAGGGAGGACGACGACGAGTCGGGCGCGCACGCGCGGTTGAGCATCGCCGGCCCTGTCGACCTGGTGGTGCAGGCAGCCGACACCTCGGCCATGGCCCAGGCGCGCCTCTTCCAGCGGACGTTCCCGCACCTGCGCCATGGCGGGCTCTATTTGACGCCCCGCCTGCTGCCCTGGACCGAAGCCGACCGGGCGGTGGCCGAGCAGGAGGCCGCAGAGGAGGCACCCGTGCGGCCGCTCCCCAACGAGGACAGCAGACCCGCGGGACGCTTTGTCGGGGACCTCTGGACGATGGTCTCCGAGGCGCAGTCGCTGCGGCTGCGCGACTTCGTCGACGACACGGAACTGGGCGAGCGGTTCGAGGACGTTCGCGGTCTCGGCCGGCGCCTGGTCCGCGTGCACGTGTTCAGCAAGGCACTGCGGATCGTGGTCGAGGGCGAGGACGCAGCCAAGCTGGGTGAGGTCCAGGCGGACGACGTGCTGGTGGCACGCCCGGAGATCGGGCGCAGCGTCACCTCGTTACCTCCGATCACGATGACGGCCCGAGGCGACCATCTGCACAACCTCGACGAGGACCCCTACTTCGTCCCGCGGATGAGTGTCCCGAAGCTCACACTGCGGGAGTACGCCGGACCGGTCTGCTCGCGCGGCCAGATCGTCGCCAGCCACAATGTCCTGCTCCCGGACACCTACCGGCACAACCTGGCACCCCGCCTGGTCAACGTGTACGTCGAGGAGGCAGCCCCGCTGTTCGGACGGGTCCGGCGAGACGTCTCCGCGCCCGACCCGCTGCCCGGCGCCTGGTTCAATCTCGACTCCGAGTGGCCGGGCCACTACGGCCACTGGCTGACCGAGCTCCTGGGTCGGATGTGGGCCTGGGAGCAGGCGAAGCAGGAGCAGCCGGACCTGCGGTGCCTGATGACGCTGCAGCACGACCGGGTCCCGGCAGAGCTGAAGGCGTTCGAGCTCGACCTGCTCGGGGCGTTCGGGATCACGGGCAAGGACGTGCACGTCTTCGAGAGGCCGTGCCGCCCCGAGCTCCTCTACTCGGCCACCTCGATGTTCTCCGTGCCCGACTACGTCCACCCCCGGATCACCGAGGTCTGGGACCGCGTGGGTCGACACCTCGCGCAGCAAGCGGAGAACCGGACGCGGGCACGCCGCATCTTCTGCAGCAGGCCATCCACGCTGAAGCGTCGCTGCCGCAACTCAGCCGAGGTGGAAGCGCTCTTCGTGCGGCACGGCTTCGAGGTGATCAGGCCGGAGGAGCACTCGCTCCCGGAGCAGGTCGCGGCCTTCGACGCAGCCGAGGCAGTGGGCGGCTATGGCGGCAGCGCGCTCTTCACGCTCGCGCTCTGCAACACCCCGAAGACGGTGTTCACCGTCGCTCCGGCGTCCTACACCGCCCGCAACGAGCACCTGATCGCCGCGGCGCGGGGGCACGACATCGTGAGTGCCTGGAGCACGCCCGATCTCGCGCACCCTGAGGGCAGGTGGACCCAGCAGGCCTTCGGGTCGGACTTCGTCTTCGACTTCGAGGACGAGGGGCGGTTCCTCGCCGATCAGCTCGGGAGGCTGGGCCCGCCGCTGGGCCCGCCGCTGGGCCCACCGCTGTGACCCGCGGCGTCCCACCGCCGGTTCGAGGCGCGGATGGCCCGGAACACTCGCTCGGCACACTGGCCGTCCCTCACGGGATAGGCCTCCGCGATCCGGGCGAGGTACTCAGGTCGCGGAGAGGGGCCGTGCTCGACGGTCTCGAAGATCGCCGGGAGCACCTCCTCCAGTGACGTCGCGACCGGGCCGAACCCGTCGCGCTCGTAGTCGAAGTACCCGCGCTGTCCGACGTGCTCGCCGCCGAGCACCCGGTCCCGGTCGAACTGGTAGTAGGCGACGGGCCGGTCGATGTAGGCCGCGTCGAAGGCCATCGAGGAGTAGTCGGTGACCAGCACCCGGGCGCGGGCAAACGTGCGGCGCACGTCCTCGCTCTCGAACCTCAGCAGGTCGACGTGCTCCGGCAGGTCGAGCCGCTGGCCGATCGGCTGCAGGTTCGGGTGCAGGAGCAGCGCCACGCGCAGGCCGTGGTCGTCGGCAAGCTGCGCGAGCCGTGGCGAGCGGGCCAGGCCCAGCCAGCTGGTCCCGAAGTCGGTGGCGGAGAACTCTTCGACGTCGAGGATCGATCTCTCCCCGTCCGGCTTCGTCACCATCAGCCAGCTGCGCCACGTCGGAGCGAGCAGGATCAGGTCTCGAGCCTCCGGTGGAACGAGCTCACCAGCCTTCAGGAGCGCGTCGAAACGGGGCATTCCCGCCAGCGTTGCCTCCCGCTCGGTCAGTCGATAGGGCGTGCCGTCGGCGACGAAGGCCTCGTGCTCCGCCAGTGTGTTGGTGACCAGGAGGTCGATGTCCTTGGGGTTCAGCCAGCGCGACAGGTCGTCCTTCGTGACACCGTGCTGGAGGAAGCAGAACTGCCACCCGGGAGGGCCGAGGCGGACGATCTCGCGTGGCTGGAGGATCGGCGCGTCGGCATGTGACGACACCAGGTGACGGCAGTTGAGCATCAGCAGCTTCCACCTGAGGGAGCCGTGCGGGATGACGCGCTTGTAGCCCTCCTTCCGCAACCTGCGGTGGTCCGCGGTGCCCCGCCGGATCACGAACCACGCATTGACCTTGCGTCGATGCGCCCGGAGGTGACGAAAGAGCAGCTCCGCACTGTCGTCGGCGTCGTCGATCCGGTCCATCAGCACCCAGGCGTTCTCGAACCAACGTCCCACGAACCTGCTGCGCGCGAACCTGACCAGCAGGCGCTCGGTGGGCTTCAGCGGCTGGCGTCGCGCGGCGGCCCTCGCACGCTCCCGCCTGAGCGCGACGAGTCGGGGCACGAACGTGTCCCGGATCAGGCTGAGCGGCAAGGTGTGACGGGGCCTCTCGGGCTCGCGAGTCCGCACGTCGACGTCGGAGCCGTCCAGCACCACCCGGATCGCGCCGGAGGGGATCCAGGCGATGCGTTCGAAGAGGACGGGACGGTTGAAGTGCACCACGGTGCGCGACTTCGCGAATACAGGCGTGACGGCGACACCGCTGCTCAGGAACCGCTCCTCGGGCAGGGTGTGGGCATAGCTGTAGGTGACCCGGACGAGACGCCTCCCGGTGTCGATCCTGCCCACGAGCGCGAAGTCCGAGTGCCATGGGGCTTCGTCGTAGGCGTGGAGCAGCACCTCGCGCCACATGAGGTCGAACCGGCGTACGTCGAAGGTCCGGATCACGCCCGGGTCGAGGTGGCTCACGATCTGGGCGAGGAGACGGTGCAGCCGGTCAGCCTCGTCGCCGTACGCCGCTGATGCGCCCTGCGCGACGGCATCATCGGCCTCGAAGCACCACGACAGCTCGTAGAGCACGAAGGACTGCAGCCAGTCCGGGACGGTGCCGCGCCGCTGGTGTGCCAGCTGCAGGACGTCGAGGTAGCCGTGCTCGAACACAGCCGGGTAGCTGCCGCTGCGGCCGTTTCTGCGGGACGTGTACGCCGTGGAGCCGACGAACGCGACCGTCGGCAGGTCCAGGTGCAGCAGATAGCTGATGCAGAAGTGGCCGTCCTCGAAGTCGGAACGGATCCGGTGGTCGAACTCCAGCGATGCACCCGTGACGATCTCGCGACGGACGAAGAACGCCTGCGCGCCGCCTGGGAAGAGCTCAGGGTTCTCATCGAGGTTGCGGACCCGGTTGCCTCCGGAGAAGTGCTTCTGCAGAGGGTCGGGAGCATGCCGTCCGTCGGCCTCGAGGATCACCCGTCTGGTGGTCACCAGGCCCACGTCCGGTGCACCTTCGAGGACGGCAGCCACCTCGGAGAGGTAGTTCGGAGCCAGCGCACAGTCCGCACCAGGAAAGGTCAGCCACTCGCCACGCGCGTGCCGGAGGCCGGCGTTGCGGGCAGCTGCCTGGTTGTCGACGTCCTCGCTGATGACCGTGACGAGCTCGGGTCGGCGGGCCTGCCAGTCGGACAGGATCCGCGAGACCGAGTGGTTCGATCCGCCGTCGACCATGATCACCTCGACGAGGTCGAGGAGGAGATCCTGTGCCTCGATCGAGGAGATGAACTCCTCGAGATGGTGGTCGGCGCGCGGTCCGGCCGACACGATGCTGAATCGCGGCACGGGCCCTGGACGATCGAGCTCAGGCACGGACGCGCGCCTCGGGAACGGGCGTGACCGCCACGCGCTCGCTGGCGTAGAGCCGGAAGAGGCAGTACGACGCGACCGCCCCCAGCAGGTGCCAGGCAGCGTGCCCCTGCAGCAACGACTCCGGGTGGCAGAAGGGCGTGCCCTGCTTGGCGCTGTTCCAGATGACGAACGCCACCACCATCGCCCCGAGCCCGGCCGCGCCCCATCGGAGGTCGCTCGTGCGACCCGGCCGGTGTCGCATCCGGAACTCCAGGACCAGCGCCGTCAGCAGGAGCACGCCGAAGGCGACGTTGCCGGCGAACATCACCACGGGGATCGGTCGGGACCACGAGCCGACGAGCTCGCAGAGCAGCAGCAGGACCACGAACAGCACCGGAAAGGCAGCCCGGCCGAGGTCGAGGTAGCGGGTGCCTGCGTAGGCGGCGGCGAAGGACGCGAGGAGGTACATGCTCGTCGTGTCCAGGTGGCCGCCGAGGGCGCTCTGCGAGGCGTGCATGGCGGCGCTGCCCGGACCGAGCAGCACCACCAGGACGGCGTACGCCGTGCCGACCGGCCTGGTCAGCACAGCACGGGTGTCGGCGCCGGGACCAGGGTCACGGCTCAGGTGCCACGCGATCAGCAGCCCGGCGACGACGAACCCCACGTTGCTCAGGGTGTTGGCGGGCTGGCGGACCAGCTGGTCGCGGCCGGCCTCGCAGAAGGTGCTGCCGCGGCCGACGTCAGCGCCGAGCCAGCTCTGCGCGAGGGCCAGCCACAGCAGACCGACGGAGAGGACCGCGACGCCGCCGGTGACGACCAGAGGGCCACGGGAGGACCTCCTCACCGACGTCATCAGATCACCGTCTCACGCTCGCCGACGTGCGCCGGACGGGAGCCCGAGCCGGGGCTACTTCCAGCGCTCCGACGCGGGCACGAAGTCCAGGGTCCGGTCGCCGGTGTAGATCTGCTTGGGGCGGGCGATCTTCTGGTCCTTGTCCTGCACCAGCTCCAGCCACTGCGCCAGCCAGCCCGGCGTACGCCCGATCGCGAACAGCACCGTGAACATCTCCGGCGGGAACTGGAAGGCCTCGTAGATCAGGCCGGAGTAGAAGTCGACGTTGGGGTAGAGCTTGCGCTGGACGAAGTACTCGTCCTCGAGGGCGATCTTCTCCAGTTCCTGGGCGATCTCGAGCAACGGGTTGACCCCGGTGACCTCGAAGACGTCGTCGCAGGCCTTCTTGATGATCTTGGCGCGGGGGTCGTAGTTCTTGTAGACCCGGTGCCCGAAGCCCATCAGCTTCTCGTTGCCGTCCTTCACACCCTTGATGAAGTCGGGGATGTTCTCCTTGCCGCCGATGCGTCGAAGCATCCGCAGCACCGCCTCGTTGGCGCCGCCGTGCAGCGGGCCGTAGAGAGCACCGACGCCGGCGGCCACGGCCGAGTAGGGGTCCACCTGAGAGGAGCCGACCGAACGCACCGCGTTGGTCGAGCAGTTCTGCTCGTGGTCGGCGTGCAGGATGAACAGCACGTCGAGGGCCTTGACCAGCCGCTCGTCGGCCTCGAAGTTCTGCTCGCTCATCTTGAACAGCATCGAGAGGAAGTTGGCGGTGTAGCTCAGGTCGTTGTCGGGGTAGATGTAGGGCTTGCCCTGCGCGTGGCGGAACGCCCAGGCGCCGAGGGTCGGCATCTTGGCGATCATCCGCACGATCTGCATGTGCCGGTTGCCACCGTCCTGGATGTTTCCGGACTCGGGGTAGAACGTCGAGAGCGCGCCCACCGAGGCCATCAGCATGCCCATCGGGTGGGCGTCGTAGCGGAAGCCCTGCATGAAGGTCCTCACGTTCTCGTGCAGGAACGTGTGGTGGGTGATCTCGTGCACCCAGACGTCGTACTGCTCCTTGGTGGGCAGCGCTCCGTGGATGAGGAGGTAGGCCACCTCGAGGAAGTTGGACTTGTCCGCCAGCTGCTCGATCGGGTAGCCGCGGTACTCCAGGATGCCCTTCTCGCCGTCGATGAAGGTCACCGAGCTCTTGCAGGAGGCGGTGTTGACGAAGCCGGGGTCGTACGTCGCCAGCCCGGGGGTGTCGTCGTCGGTCCTGATCTGGCTCAGGTCGCCCGCCCGGATGGTGCCGTCGAGGATGGGGATCTCGTAGTCCTTGCCGGTCCTGTTGTCACGGACGGTGAGGGTGTTGTCACCGGTCTCGGTCACGTCGGCTCCTTGCGCTAGCGGCTCGTGTCGGGGGTGGAGGACCCGATGGAATCGTGGTTCGGTGCACCCGAGGATGCCCAGCGCGCACCACCTTCAACCTATGCCCATGGCCGCGGCACCGACCAGTGGGCCGCCGTTTTGACGCTGGAGGGGCCTGCCCGGTAATCTCGAGGGTCGCGCCTCCTGCCGCGTCAGGGCTCCAACGTTTTGGTCCTGTCGCAGACTCGGTGCCGGTCCTCTGGACCGACAGCGGGCAGTGTTCGTCAGAAGGTGCGGCTCCACCTCCGGCCCCGGAATCAGCCCGGGTCGGCCACGAACGAGTAGAAGGCCTACAACGTTGCGCACGTACAGCCCCAAGCCCGGCGACATCCAGCGCGAGTGGCACGTCATCGACGCCACCGACGTCCGGATGGGTCGCCTCGCCGTCCAGGTCGCAGGCCTGCTTCGCGGCAAGCACAAGACCATGTTCGCCCCCCACGTCGACACGGGTGACTTCGTCATCGTCATCAACGCCGGCAAGGTCTCCCTCTCCGGGGACAAGGCGACCAAGAAGATGTCCTACCGCCACTCGGGCTACCCGGGCGGTCTCTCCTCGACCCCCATGGGCGAGCTGCTGGAGAAGGACGCCCGTCGGGCCATCGAGAACGCCGTCTGGGGCATGCTCCCCAAGAACCGCCTCGGTCGCCAGATCCTCAAGAAGCTCAAGGTGTACGCCGGTCCCGAGCACCCGCACACCGCCCAGAAGGCCAAGCCCTTCGAGATCAAGCAGATCTCCCAGTGACGACATCTTCATCTTCCGAGACGAACACGCAAAGGAACACCGTGGCTGACGCAGACACCGAGACCGGCCCCCAGGACGACGCCGTCGAGACCTTCGAGGTCAACGAGGAGGGCGTCGCCTACTCCTCCGAGAGCGCCCCCAGCGCCGACGCCCCGCTCAAGCCCGCCACCATCGCCCCCGCAGCGGCCACCGGCCGCCGCAAGGAGGCCGTGGCCCGCGTCCGGATCGTTCCCGGCACCGGCAAGTGGACCGTGAACGGCCGCGACCTCGACAACTACTTCCCGAACAAGCTGCACCAGCAGGTGGTGAACGAGCCGTTCGCGACCACCCAGCTCGAGGGCCGCTTCGACGTGATCGCCCGCATCCACGGCGGCGGCATCACCGGCCAGGCCGGCGCCCTGCGTCTCGGCGTGGCCCGTTGCCTGAACTGGATCGACGAAGAGGCCAACCGCCCGGGGCTGAAGAAGGCCGGACTGCTGACCCGCGACGCCCGCGTGATCGAGCGCAAGAAGGCCGGTCTCAAGAAGGCGCGCAAGGCACCCCAGTTCAGCAAGCGCTGATCATCGGGCGTCTCTCATGACACGCCTCTTCGGCACCGACGGGGTCCGGGGCCTGGCCAACGAGTCCCTGACCGCGGAGCTGGCTCTGGACCTGTCGGTCTCGGCGGCGCACGTGCTCGCCGAGCGAGGCACCTTCGAGGGACATCGCCCGATCGCGGTCGTGGGCCGTGACACCCGCATCTCGGGGCAGTTCCTCGAGGCTGCCGTGGTCGCCGGGCTGGCTTCCGCGGGCGTCGACGTGCTGCTCCTGGGTGAGCTGCCGACTCCGGGTGTCGCCTGGCTCACCGGCGAGCTCGGCGCAGACCTGGGTGTTGTGCTCTCCGCCTCGCACAACGCCATGCCGGACAACGGCATCAAGTTCCTCGCCCGTGGTGGCGTCAAGCTCGACGACGCCATCGAGGCGGCGATCGAGAAGCGTCTGCGCGAGCCCTGGCACCGCCCGGTCGGTGGTGACGTGGGCCGCGTCCGTCCGCACCCGACCGCTGTCGAGCAGTACGCCGCGCACCTCGTCTCCACGACTGCGCATCCGCTTGCCGGGCTCAAGGTCGTGCTCGACTGCGCCCACGGTGCAGCCTGGGAGGTCGGTCCTCGTGCCTTGCGCGACGCCGGCGCCGAGGTGGTCGCGATCAGCGCGGAGCCGGACGGCCTGAACATCAACGACGGCTGCGGCTCGACCCACCTGGAGGGCCTGCAGAAGGCGGTCCTGGAGCACGGAGCCGACGCGGGCTTCGCGCTCGACGGCGATGCGGACCGTTGCCTCGCCGTGGACGCGACAGGGGAGATCGTCGACGGCGACCAGATCCTCGCCATCCTCGCGCTGGCGATGCGGGAAGCCGGTGAGCTGCACGCGGACACCGTGGTGGCCACGGTGATGAGCAACCTCGGCTTCGTGCAGGCGATGAAGGCCGCCGGGGTCGGCGTACGCCAGACCAAGGTGGGTGACCGCTACGTGCTGGAGGCGATGAAGCTCTCCGGGTTCACGCTCGGCGGTGAACAGTCGGGCCACGTGATCATGAGCCGCTACGCCACCACGGGAGACGGCCTGCTCACGGCGCTGCACGTCCTGGACCGGATGGCCGCGACCAGCAGGACCCTGGCTGACCTCGCGGGGGTGGTCACCCGCCTCCCGCAGGTGCTGGTCAACGTGCCGAACGTCGACAAGGCCCGCGCCGACGAGGACTTCGTGCTGGCCGCCGCCGTCGCCGAGGCGGAGGCCGAGCTCGGTGACTCCGGCCGCGTGCTGCTGCGCCCTTCCGGCACCGAGCCGCTGGTCCGCGTGATGGTGGAGGCGGAGACCGCCGAGCAGGCGCGAGCGATCGCGGAGCGGCTGGCCGCCGTCGTCAACGAACAGCTCGCGCTGGCCTGAACCTCGCCGTCCTGCTGAGTCACTCGTCCGAACCTCAGGGGAGGCAGTTCGGCTGTGCAGGTGGGCGTGACCGAGGCAGATTCAGTCGTTCCATTCCCAACTGCCTCCTCGCGGCGCCGGGCGTCGGCGGGTCGGTGACCAGGAGAGGTTCCAGGGACCGGACCCCCGGAGCGGTGGGGCGACAAATCGGGTGGGGTTGTCGGCCGATCCATGGCGTTGTAGGGCGAAGCATCGGCCGACAACGTCCAGTTTCCCCGGTCGGCCGGGGAATCCTGCGCACCCCGACGCGGAAGCCACCGGCCTAGCCCCACACCTCCTGGGCCACCTCCACGACCAGGCGCAGCTTGGCGAACTCCTCGTCCTGGGTGAGGTTGCTGCCCTCGCTGGTCGAGGAGAAGCCGCACTGCGGGGAGAGGCAGAGCTGATCGAGCGGGACGTACTCCGCTGCCTGGTCGATGCGACGCTTGAGGTCGTCCTTGCGCTCCAGCACCGGGCTCTTCGTGGTGACCAGGCCGAGCACGATCTGCTTGCCCGGGGGAACGAACCGGAGTGCCTCGAACCCGCCGGTGCGCTCGTCGTCGTACTCCAGGAAGAAGCCGTCCACGTCCAGCTCGCCGAAGAGCGCCTCGGCCACGAAGTCATAGCCGCCGGAGGCGGCCCAGGACGAGCGGTGGTTGCCACGGCACAGGTGGGTCGTGACCGTCAGGTCGTCCGGGCGGTCCCCGAGGGCGGCGTTGATCTGCCGGATGTAGCGCTCGTGCTCGTGCTCGGCATCGCGCCCCTGGGCCGCGAGGCCGGCCCGCTGCTCCGGGTCGTTGAGGTAGGCCAGGCCGGTGTCGTCGAGCTGCAGGTATCGGCAGCCGCGGTCGGCGAGCAGGCGCACCTGGCTGGCGTACGCCGCGGAGAGCTCCTCCCAGAACTGGTCCACGTCGGGGTGGGCCAGCGGATCTATCGCCGCTTCGCCGTCGCGTTGGTGCACCATGCCCGGCGAGGGGATGCTCAGCTTCGGGGTCATCTGCTCGGGAGCGACCGAGGTCAGGAAGTCGAAGGCCTCACCCAGGATCGGCTCGTCGATGCGCACCGGCCCGTCCCCGACGAGGCCGGCCGAGGCGTCGTCCGGGTGCCCCGACGTACGCCGGAACTCGCCATCGGTGACCGTCACCAGCCCGGCCTCCCGCTGGAGGTCGACGGCGTCGATGATCGCCACGTCCTCCGCGAGGGCCAGCTCCTCGTCGGAGACTCGCCCGGCCGCATGGCCCTCGCGGGCATCGAGCAGCGCCCTGGGGCGAAGCAGGCTCCCGACGTGGTCCGCACGGAACGGCGGGGTGGGGCGTGCGAGCACGTCGTCTCCTCGGATGGTGGGTGCTCTAACCCTTCCACGCAGGTGCAACCTGCTTGCGATAGCTGCGGCCGAAGATCGCCACGATGATCCTGAGCACCGGGGCCGGCACGCTCTCCCTGATGGCCGCCCGCTCCTCGGCCGAGGCGCCGTCGGTGAGCCAGGCGAAGAACTGCCCGCCCTTCGCGGGGCTCACCTTGGCGAACGTGCGGCCCATCTCCTTGATGGCCGGGGCGTCCTGGTTCTGGAGGTAGATCGGCTCGAGCTCCCGCTCCTCGTGGTCCAGGTGCTCGATGGTGGCGGCCTTGAGCTGCCGCACCGCGGCCAGCGCGGCTTCCGCCTCACCGGTGCCGGGACTGGACCGCAACGCGGCCATCGCCCCGCGACTGCGCTCCAGGGCGTCGGCCATCACGGCGTGCTCCGAGTCCATCTGGGCCAGCATCTCCGCGGTGACCCCCACCTGCGCGAGCGCCGGCCACGCCACGTCGTGCTCACCCTCGTGGTGGTCGGTCAGCTGCTTGTCGAAGTTCTCCCACGCGGCTCCGAGCTGGTCGGCCCGGTGCTGGTCACCGGCCCGGAAGGTGGTGAGCGCCCCCTCGAACCGGTCGAGGTCGCGCCGGAACGCTGCATGGATGACCCTGTTCATACTCATCTGCGCCATGGTTGTGCAGCGTAGGGCGGCAGCCCCGGGAGCGCTCCCGACGGGACCAGCTGGTTCAGACCGGTCGCCGCGCAGGCTAGGCCCGGGTGCGCCGCAACACGGCCACCACGTAGTCGGCAGCCGGAGGTTCGAGGTCGTAGGTCCCGAACACGCTCTGCACGACCAGACCAGCCTCGGTGGCGTGCCTGCGAAAGTGGTCCACGGGGTAGTCGCGGCTGAACTCCGGGCCGTCCTGGGGGTGGAAGCCGACCAGCATCCGCCCCTCGGAGGCGAGCAGGCCACCCAGCGTGCGCAGCGCCCTGGCCTCGGTGTCGTCGGCGAGGTAGACCATCACGTTGCCCACCGCCACGATCACGTCGTACGACGTGGGCCGGCCGGCAGCCTCGAGGCGTGCGGGGGTGAGGCCGAGGATGTCCGAGACCACCACCGGCACCTTCGGGAAGCGGGACCGGGACCTGGCCACCAGGTCGGGGTCCTTCTCGACAGCCGTGACGTCGTGTCCGCGTCGCACCAGCGCGTCCGCCACCCTGCCCATGCCGGACCCGGCGTCGAGGACGCGGGCCCCGCGGGGGGCGAGCACGTCGGCCAGCCGGGCCTCGCCGTCGATGTCCTGCCCGCGGTCGATCAGGTCCTCGAAGCACTCGGCGTACCTCGAGCGGGACTCGCCCATCAGCTCCCACCGGTTGGGCGGGATGGGCTCGGATGTCGGGTCAGTCATGCTCACAGTTTGCGGAGTCGGACCCAGCGCACCGAGTGGTCGTGGTCCTTGCGGAGCACCAGGGTCGCGCGCGAACGGGTCGGCTGGACGTTCTGCTTGAGGTTCGGGCCGTTGATCTCGTCCCAGATCCGGTTGGCCTCGTCGATCGCCTCGTCGTGGGAGAGCGCGGCGTAGCGCGCGAAGTACGACGCGGGGTCGCGGAAGGCCGTCTCCCGCAGCCGGAGGAACCGGTCGGTGTACCACCGTCGGATGTCCGCCGTCGCCGCGTCGACGTAGACCGAGAAGTCGAAGAAGTCGCTGACCGCCAGCCCGACGCGACCGTCGGCCCGGATGCCCGGGGACTGGAGGACGTTGAGGCCCTCGATCACGACGATGTCCGGCCTGGACACCACGACCTTCTCGTCCGGCACCACGTCGTAGACCAGGTGGGAGTAGGTCGGTGCCTCGACCTCGTCCTTGCCGGACTTGATGTCGATGACGAACCTCAGCAGCGCCTTGCGGTCGTAGGACTCCGGGAATCCCTTGCGGTGCAGGATCCCGCGGCGCTGCAGCTCCGCGTTGGGCAGCAGGAAGCCGTCGGTGGTGACCAGCGAGACGCGCGGGTGCTCGGGCCAGTGGGCGAGCATCTGCCGCAGCACCCGTGCGGTGGTCGACTTGCCGACGGCGACCGACCCGGCGAGCCCGATCACGAACGGCGTCCGTGGCGGCTGCGACTGGTGCAGGAACTCCTCCTGGCTGCGGTGCAGGGTGGAGGCGGCCTTCACGCGCAGGCTCAGCAGTCGCGACAGCGGCAGGTAGACCTGCTGCACCTCCTGGAGATCCAGCTCGTCGCCGAGGCCCCTGACCTGCTCGATCTCCTCGGGAGAGAGCGGCTGCTCGGTGCTCATGCCGAGAGCCGCCCATGCGTCCCGGTCCAGCTCGACGTACGGCGAGCTCTCGGTCGGGTGCGCGCCGCTGGACATGCGCGCCACCCTAGACCGACCTCCGCCGCTGCCCCGGCCCGCTGCCTTCACCGAGGTCGGCGACCCGGAGACCTAGACTGGCGCCCATGTGCGGAATCGTGGGGTACGTCGGCGAGAAGCAGGCCCGTGACGTCGTCATCGAGGGCCTCCGGCGGCTGGAGTACCGCGGCTACGACTCTGCCGGCATCGCGGTGGTCACCGGTGACGGCGACCAGGGCGTGATCTCCTCGGACAAGCGCGCCGGCAAGCTCGCCAACCTCGAGAAGGCGATCGAGGAGTCCCCGCTCCCCGAGTCGAACACCGGCATCGGGCACACCCGCTGGGCCACCCACGGTGCCCCCAACGACGTCAACGCCCACCCGCACCTCGGTCAGCAGCGCCCGGGTCGCGGTCGTGCACAACGGCATCATCGAGAACTTCGCCCGGCTCCGCGACGAGCTCGAGCGCGCCGGGCACGACCTGCGTTCGGAGACCGACACGGAGGTGGCGGCTCACCTGCTGGAGACCACCCTGCTGGAGACCGGCGACCTGACCAGCGCGATGCAGGCCGCCTGTCGCCGGCTCGAGGGCGCGTTCACCCTCGTGGCCGTGGATGCGCAGGACCCCGACCGGGTGGTGGCGGCGAGGCGGAACTCGCCGCTGGTGGTCGGGCTCGGCGACGGCGAGAACTTCCTCGGCTCCGACGTGGCGGCCTTCATCGAGCACACGCGGGACGCTCTCGAGCTCGGCCAGGACCAGATCGTCACGATCACCCGGGACGACGTACGCGTCACCGGCTTCGACGGCGAGCCCGCCGAGGGCCGGAAGTTCCACGTGGACTGGGACCTCTCGGCCGCCGAGAAGGACGGCTACGACTGGTTCATGCGCAAGGAGATCTTCGAGCAGCCGCGGGCAGTCGCCGACGCGCTGCTCGGCCGGCACGACGGTGCCGGACTGCTGCAGCTCGACGAGGTGCGGATCACCGAGGACGAGCTCCGGGAGGTCGACCGGATCGTGATCATCGGCTGCGGCACGGCGAACTACGCCGGCCTGGTGGCCAAGTACGCCATCGAGCACTGGACCCGGATCCCGTGCGAGGTCGAGCTCGCCCACGAGTTCCGCTACCGCGACCCGATCCTGACGCGCAACACGCTGGTGATCGCGGTGAGCCAGTCGGGCGAGACCGCCGACACGCTGATGGCGATCCGCTACGCCCGCCTCCAGCGGGCCAAGGTGCTCGCGATCTGCAACACCAACGGCTCCACGATCCCGCGCGAGTCCGACGCGGTGATCTACACCCACGCCGGACCGGAGATCGGGGTCGCCTCGACCAAGGGGTTCCTGACCCAGCTGGTCGCGTGCTACCTGCTCGGCCTCTACCTCGCCCAGGTGCGCGGGACGAAGTACGGCGACGAGATCGCCGCCGTGCTGCACGAGCTCGAGAAGATGCCCGCCCACGTCCAGGGGCTGCTCGACGCCGCCGACTCGGTCTACGAGCTGGCTCGTGAGCACGCCGGGACCAGGTCCGTGCTCTTCCTCGGTCGCCACGCCGGCTTCCCGGTGGCGCTCGAGGGTGCCCTGAAGCTCAAGGAGCTGGCCTACATCCACGCGGAGGGCTTCGCCGCAGGTGAGCTCAAGCACGGTCCGATCGCACTGATCGAGGAGGGGCTGCCGGTGTTCTGCATCGTGCCGCCCCGTGGGCGCGACCAGCTGCACGACAAGATGATCAGCGCGATCCAGGAGATCCGGGCACGCGGGGCGCTCACCCTGGTGCTCGCCGAGGAGGGCGACACCGACGTCGCGCCGTACGCCGACCACATGATCACCCTGCCCGTCGTACCCACGCTGCTGCAGCCGATCGTGGCCACGGTCCCGCTGCAGCTCTTCGCCTGCGAGCTGGCCACGGTGATGGGCCACGACGTCGACCAGCCGCGCAACCTGGCCAAGTCGGTCACCGTCGAGTGACCGCCCGAACGTGATCGTGGGCGTGGGCGCCGACCTCGCCGAGGTCGCCCGCCTCGAGCAGGCACTGGAGCGCACCCCGACGCTGCGGCAGCGGCTGTTCACGCCGTCGGAGGCCGACCTGCCGATCGAGTCGCTGGCGGCGAGGTTCGCCGCCAAGGAGGCGCTCGCCAAGGCTCTCGGAGCACCCGCAGGGCTGTCCTGGCAGGAGGCGGAAGTGGTCACCGACGCGGCCGGGCAGCCGTCGTTCTCGCTGACCGGAGCGCTGGCGGAGAGGACGAAGGGGATCGACGTCCACCTCTCGCTCTCCCACGACGGCGGGATGGCGCTGGCGTTCGTGGTCCTCGAGCGGGCACCCGACCGCTAACTTGAGGCCATGCGCAGCGCACACACGGTCGAGCAGGTGCGGGCGGCCGAGGCCGAGCTGATGGCCCGGCTCCCCGACGGCACCCTGATGCAGCGTGCCGCGGCGGGCCTGACGGTGGCGATCACCGACCTCCTCGGCTCGGTGTACGCCGCGCGCGTGCTGCTGCTCGTCGGGGCGGGGGACAACGGCGGAGACGCGCTCTGGGCCGGGGCGATGCTGGCACGGCGAGGGGTGGCGGTCGAGGCGGTGCTCGTCTCGGAGCGGGCACATGCGGAAGGGCTGGCCGCGCTGCGGGCCGCTGGTGGCCGCACTGTCGCCCTCGCGGAGGCGCGCCGGCCGGACGTGGTCGTCGACGGCATCGTCGGGATCGGCGGCCGGCCGGGACTGCACGAGGACGCGGCCGCAGCGCTGGCCGCGTTCTCCGACGCGACCGTGGTGGCGGTCGACACCCCGTCGGGCGTCGACGTGGACACCGGTCGCCTGGACGGCGCGCACGTGCGCGCCGACCTCACGGTCACCTTCGGCACCCACAAGGTCGCCCACCTCGTCGACCCGGCGGCGCAGGCCTGCGGGGTGGTGCACCTGGTCGACATCGGTCTCGACCTGCCGCCGGCACCCGTCGAGGCGTTGCAGCCCGTCGATGTGGCGCGGCTGCTGCCGGTGCCGGGTCCGTTCGACCACAAGTACTCGCGCGGGGTGGTGGGCGTCCGCGCAGGCTCGGACACCTACCCCGGCGCTGCCGTCCTGTGCACGTCGGGTGCCGGAACGGGGCTCGCCGGGATGGTCCGCTACCTGGGCTCGGCGGCCGACGCCGTACGGGCGCGGCACCCGGAGATCGTGGTGGCCGAAGGCCGCGTCCAGGCCTGGGTGGTCGGCTCCGGTGGTGACACCGACGCCGAGGAGGCACTCGCAGCAGCCCTGGCCGACCAGGTGCCCACGGTGGTGGATGCCGATGCGCTCACCCATCTGCGAAGGGGTGCGCGGGACCTGGTGCTGACCCCGCACGCCGGCGAGCTCGCGCGCATGCTCGGCGTCGAACGCGCGGAGGTCGAGGCCGACCAGCTCGGTCTCGCCCGCCGCGCAGCGGTGGAGTACGACGCCGTCGTGCTGCTCAAGGGACGCCGGACCCTCATCGCCCGACCGGACGGCCGCGTCCGGGTGACCACGAGCGGCGTTCCCTGGCTGGCCGTCGCGGGTGCGGGGGACGTGCTCGCCGGCGTCATCGGCTCGCTCCTGGCGGCCGGGCTGGAGCCGTGGGACGCCGCGTCGGTGGGGTCGTGGCTGCACGGTGCCGCGGCCGCCCTGGCCAGTGCCGGTGGACCCATGGCGGCCGGCGCCGTCGCCGACGCGGTGCCGGAGGTCGTGCGCGACCTGCGCGGCTGAATGGAAGGATGGGTCGCGATATGACTTCCCCGCCGAGCGCGCACGCCCAGGTCGTCGTCGACCTCGGCGCGATCAAGCGCAACGTGACGCGGCTGCGCGAGCTCGTCACGAGCGGAACCTCGTCGCCCCAGCTGATGGTCGTGGTCAAGGCGGACGGCTACGGACACGGCATGGTCCCGGTCGCCGGGGCTGCCCGCTCCGCGGGTGCCGATTGGCTCGGGGTCGCCACGGGCGCCGAGGCGCTCGCGCTCCGTGCGGCCGGGGACACCGGCCGTCGTGCTGTGCTGGCTGGCGGCTCCCGGGGCGGACTTCAGCCACCTGATCGAGGAGGACGTGGACGTCACGGCCCACTCGGTCACGCAGCTCGGCGAGATCGTCGACGACCGCGCGGGAGGCCGGCCACCGCGCCCGGGTCCAGCTGAAGTTCGACACCGGCCTGTCCCGTGGTGGTGCACCTCGCTCCGAGTGGAAGCCGCTCGTGGAGGCTGCCCGTGCCGCCGAGCAGGACGGCGACGATCCGGGTCACCGGGCTCTGGTCACACCTCGCCTGCGCCGACGAGCCGGACCACCCGGCGAACGCAGCGCAGTCGGCCGCCTTCGAACAGGTGCTGGACCTGGCCGCCGGGGCCGGTCTGGAGCCGGAGGTGCGTCACCTCGCCAACTCGGCCGGGGCGCTCCTCCACCCGGGGACCCGCTACGACCTCGTCCGGATGGGCATCGCCGTCTACGGCTTCAGCCCGGCCCCCGACGTCACGACGTCGGACGAGCTGGGTCTGGTCCCGGCGATGAGCGTGACGGGGACCGTCGTACTCACCAAGGAGGTGGCTGCCGGCGAAGGCGTCTCCTACGGGCACACCTTCGTGGCCACCGAGCAGACGCGGGTGGCGCCTGGTCCCGATGGGCTACGGCGACGGCATCCCGCGCCACGCCTCGTCCACCGCCGAGGTCCTCGCCGGCGGGGTCCGTGGCCGCGTGCTGGGTCGGATCTGCATGGACCAGTTCGTCGTGGAGGCTCCCCTCGCCCAGGCGGGGGACGCCGTGGTGCTGTTCGGGCCCGGGTCGGCGGGCGAGCCGACGGCGACCGACTGGGCCCGGTGGTGCGGGACGATCGACTACGAGATCGTCACCCGCATGGGCGGCAGGCAGAGCCGGGTCTGGGTCGGGGGCGAGGACTGAGGTGGGCACCCGACGGTCGATCGCGTACGCCGCCGGCGGCCTCGCCGCGGCTGCTGCCGCGGCGCTGGCGACGGGGGTCGTGGTCGAGCGACGGGTGGTCAGGGCCCGCCGCTCGGGAGCCGCGGAGGCCGACCGGCTGGGCGCTCTGCGCTCCGAGCCGGTCTTCGTCACCTGTGCGGACGGAGTGAAGCTGCACGTCGAGATCGACGAGGTGGCGCCGTACGCCGGGGGCAAGCGGCCGGGCCGCAAGGACGCTCACCCTGGTGTTCGTGCACGGCTACGCACTGAACCTCGACTGCTGGCACTTCCAGCGCGAGGCCTTCCGCGGCAAGCACCGGATGGTCCTCTACGACCAGCGCTCGCACGGGCGCTCGGAGCGGTCGGAGCGTGAGCACGCGACGATCGACCAGCTCGGGGACGACCTGGCGACCGTCATCACCGAGCTGGCGCCGAAGGGCAAGGTGGTTCTCGTCGGCCACTCGATGGGTGGGATGTCGATCATCGCCTTCGCCGAGCGCCACCCCCAGCTGTTCAGGCAGCGGGTTGCGGGGGTCGGCCTGGTCGCGACGACGGCCGGCAACATGAAGGTGCACCGCACGGTGAGCCGGTGGATCCCCGACAGGGTCGGGCAGGTGGTCGCACCGCGGCTGATCGCAGCGATGGCGAAGGCGCCGGAGCTGGTGGACTCGGCGCGTCGCAGCGGGTCCAACATCGGGTTCCTCGTCGCAGACATGTTCGCCTTCGGCAGCAAGGACGTCCCGGCTGCGCAGGTGGAGTTCCTCGACGAGATGCTGGCCGGCACGTCCTTCGACGTGCTCGCCGAGTTCTTCCCGAACTTCTCCGCGCTCGACAAGTTCGAGCACCTCGCCACGTTCGCCGGCGTTCCGACGACGATCATCTGCGGGACGAAGGACAAGCTGACCTCGATCGGGCACAGCCGCAAGATGGCCCAGCAGCTGCCGGGGGCCCGGCTGGTCGAGTGCGAGGGTGCCGGCCACATGGTGATCTTCGAGTCGCGCGACCAGGTCAACGCGGCCCTGGAGGACCTGATGTCGGACGCCTCGGGATGAGTGACGACACCACGATCGAGACGGTCGACGGGTCGCGTGCGGACGACGTGCTCGCCGTCATCCACGAGGCGTTCGCGAACCGGCCGGCCCTGGACCCGCCCGCGACCGCCCTCGAGGAGACCGTCGAGACCATCCGCCGAGGCCCTCGACGCCTACGGCGGCCTCGTCGTCGAGCACGACGGCTCTCCCGTCGGGGCACTGCTCTTCGAGCCGAGGGGCCGGCTGCTCGGGCTGCGCCGAGTCGGCGTACGGGCTCAGGTGCGTGGTCTCGGCGTGGCCGCGCAGATGGCCTCGCGGGCGCGCGAGATCGCCCAGGAGCGCGGCTTCTCCGGCCTCGAGCTCGAGGCGCGCGTCGAGCTGCCCGGGACGATCAGCTTCTGGCGCAACCTGGGGTACGTCGAGGCCGCAGCGCAACGGCAACCGCCTGACCATGCTGCGGATGCTGCCGATCACCGACCGACTGGAGACCCCGGAGGACACTCGCTCGTTCGGCGAGCACCTGGCCGAGCGGCTCGGACCAGGTGACCTGGTGATCCTGACCGGCGACCTCGGCGCGGGCAAGACCACTCTCACCCAGGGGATCGGCGCCGGGCTCGGCGTGCGTGGCCTGGTCACCTCACCCACGTTCGTGATCGCACGAGTGCATCCCTCGCTGACCGAGGGGCCCGCACTGGTGCACGTCGACGCCTACCGGCTCGGCGGCTCGGCCGAGCTCGACGACCTCGACCTCGACACCGACGTCGACGAGGCGGTGACGGTCGTGGAGTGGGGTGAGGGTCTCGCCGAGTCGCTCTCGAACGACCGGCTGGAGCTGAACCTGCGCCTGACCGAGGACGACCACCGCACGGTCACCCTCACCCCGGTCGGGCCCCGCTGGCGCGAGCTGGACCTCGGCTCGGTGGGCTCGCACACGAGCGGGTGAGCGGCACGCAGCTGCCCTGGGAGGAGGCAGTTCGGGGGAGCGACTCCTGGTTCACGCGAGGACAGGCGTGTGGCCGCGGCGAACTGCCTCCCCCTGGGGATGAGCGGGTGTACGGATGGGGGCCCCTAGAGCGCAGCGAGTCTCTGGGCGAGGGAGTGGCACAGGTCTGCGGTCGCACGAGCGCCAAGGTCGTGGGTGACGGCTCCCTCGATGGCGAAGGTGACCACGGCGGCTTCGGCGTCGCGTTGAGCACCCGTGACCTCGATGGTCAACTGGTCCTCGAAGAGGGCTTCGACGCGGGTGTGGAAGCCGGAGTGCCACTCCGCGACCGGCAGCGACCGCGCCACTCGGGCGTGCATCGTGGCAACCAGGTGACGCACGGGTCTCAGGTTGTCGACGAGCCACACGAACTGCTCCGCCAGGGGTCGTTCGGCCACAGTTGCGTGCTGCTGGAGGAGTGAATCCAGGAACAGGTCGGCGACCCCGACGAAGAGTTCGTCCTTGCTGCCGAAGTACCAGTACAGGGTGTTCGGCGTGAGTCCGGCAGCGGCAGCGATCTTGCCCATCGACGCCCCGTCGTAGCCCTCGGTGAGAAACATCGAACTGGCGGCGGCGATGATCTCGTCGCGTTTGGCGTCCTTGCTCTGGTCATGGCGGTTACGTGGCACACCTCATCTTGACAGCCATTCAAGAGTGCTGCCAGTATCTCTTGAATATCGATCAAGAGGAGACTGTCATGCGTGACCGTCAGGAGTTGTTCTTCCCGTCCGGTGCGGAGCGGTGCCATGCGTGGCTGTACCTGCCCGAGGGTGCAACTGAGGCGACCCCGGCACCCGTCCTCGTGATGGGACACGGTCTGGGAGCCATCAAGGAGATGCGCCTCGCTGCGTTCGCCGAGCGATTCCGGTCCGAGGGGTACGCCTGCCTGGTCTTCGACTACCGCCACTTCGGTGACAGCGGGGGCGAACCGAGGGAACTGCTGAGCATCCCCAGACAGCGAGAAGACTGGCGGTCAGCAGTCGCATTCGTGCGCAGCCTGCCCGAGATCGACCCAGACTCCGTGGTGGCATGGGGCACCTCGTTCGGTGGCGGGCACGCCATCGTCACCGCCGCCGACGACCCCTCCATCGCTGCCTCGATCGCGCAATGCCCCTTCACTGACGGGCTCGCATCGCTGACGAAGATCCCGCCGCGAGCGGCTGCCCGCCTGACCCTCGCCGCAGTCCGCGACCTTCTCGCCGCCGCAACCGGACGCGAACCCGTACGGGTGCCGGTCGCCGCCCGGCCCGGCGAAGTCGGACTGATGAGCGCAGACGACGTCTCCGAAGGAATCCTTGAGCTGCTCGAAGCGTCCGGGCTCAATGAAGCCGAGTACCGCTCTCAGGTCCCGGCTCGCATCGGACTCGCCGTGCCGCTCGCCCGACCAGGACGCCGAGCCAAGGACCTCACCAAGCCGGCACTGTTCTGCGTGTGCGACCGCGACACCGTCGCCCCGGCACCAGCGACATTGCGGCACGCCGCCAAGGCACCCAAGGGAGAGATCCGCCGCTACGACGCCGGACACTTCGACATCTACATCGGCAAGGAGTTCGACCGCGTCATCGCAGACCAAATCGCGTTCCTGCGCCAGCACGTGTCATCGCGCCTCAGCGGCGCAACCGCCCCGGGGGTCTAGAAGGAGGGTCATCGCCTGGCACGCACGTTTCCGCTCATGCCGCATGTGTGCGCGTCAGCGCGCGCGGATCTGACGCTGCTTGCGCGCGGCGGCAATCGGTGCGCGGGTTTCAGTTGCCCACGCCGCTAGCGGCCAACAACGCCGCCCGAAGCTCGTCTCGCCACTCTTCATTGTCGACGACGATGATGACGCGGACCCAATCTGTCCCCCGGAGATCGTCGCGACGCGGAGGTCCCTGCCACTGGAGCTGAGGAAGAACTCCAGCGTTTCTTCAAGTGGTTCGTCGTCGTGCCAACTCGTCAGCGGTTCCGATCCCGGAGGCTGGTGGATTGAGCGCCCTACTGCCGCCTCGTCAAAGAGATCGTCTAGCAAGGTGGAGTTGGCTCCCCACGATGCTGCGAGCATCAGTTCGCGTTCGACGCAGTAGTCAGTGAACTCGGACCATGCCGTCAACTCGATCTTGGGGTCGTTACTGGCAGTCAGGAGCCCGAACGGGCTGCGCTCTCGCTCGATCAAACGGTCCCAATCGTCGTCCTCAACGAGGGCTCGCCAGTCCGCTGCAGTACTCAAGAACGTGAGCGCGATCGGCGCGTCGCCCGATCGTCGCAGTAGTCAGTGAAGCTCGGACCATGCCGTCAACGTCGATCTTGGGCGTCGCTACTCGGCAGTCAGGAGCCCGAACGGGCTGCGCTCTCGCTCGATCAAACGGTCCCAATCGTCGTCCTCAACGAGGGCTCGCAGTCCGCTGCGGACTCGATCCATCCACACTGGACGCGGCCCGAGCACGCCTGGCACGTCGCGAAAGCACTCCATGAACAGGATCCTCCCCGATCCCGGTCTCAGCGCCCGTGGTTTGTCCCAGACGCACTCAGCTGCCGCTGATGGCGCGCCTCAACAGCCGATGCGCGCTACGGACATCACGAGCTCATAGGCATGGTCATCGGGCGCGTCGAGGCCGATGTCGTTGACGTCAGAAGTGGGTCGGCGGGTCGGTTGACCGGGGTGGTGGTCGCTGCCTGGTGACGTCTTGGGTGCCGGTGTGGTCGCGGAGGAACTGGTAGCCGTGCGGGCTGGACCACAGGAACGTCCCTGGTTCGAGGGTGGTGTAGGTCCAGGTCGAGTGGGTCTTCAACCGGTGGTGGCGTCGGCACAGGGGGGCGATGTTGCATGAGCAGGTGCTGCCGCCCTGGTCGTGGGGGATGCAGTGCTCGGAGTCGCAGCGGCGGGCAGCCCGGGTGCACCAGGGGAACACACACGAGCCGTCGCGCAGCTCGGTCTGTTCCTGGAGCCGGGCGGGGACCTCGTAGGCGTCGACGTGGATGTGCTCGTCCAGGTCGATCACCGGTTTCACGACCACGGCGGTGTCGGGGTTGGCGCACCAGGTGCGGACCTGGTCGGCGGTGACCCCGCAGCGGGTGTTCTCCACCCGGGCGAGATCGAGGCAGTCGCTGGTGCCGGTGACGGCTGATTCGGAGAGGTGCACGTAGAGGACCACCTGGCGCGGCTTGGACGCCTTGGTCGTGGTCCCGCTCTGTGCGGCTGCCGTGGCGAGGTCGAGGGCGAGCTGGTGGCGGGCGAGCTCCCCGGCGGCGATCGCGCGGCGCACGTCCAGGGAGTCGGTGGACCCGGCGGCCTTCAGCGACTCCGCACCCTGGCTCAGAGCGGTGTCGAGGTCGAGGGCGTCGGCGAGGTCGAGGTCGGCCTCGACGTGGGTGGTGCCGTGGAAGGTGACCTGGTCGTGGTGGAAGGTCACGTGCCGGTTCTCCGCTGCCTGCTCTGCCTTCTCCTGCACGGTCTCGGGCATGAACCGGGCCACCGCCTCCGCGACGAGCCGGTCGAGCTGGGCCGGGCCGATCTTGTGTGCGAACGGTGCGACCTGGGTGTCCACGAACCCCGCTGCCTCCGAACTGAGGCCCAGGGTGGTCTCGGCGACCCGGCGGGCGCGCCACACCGGCAACCGCCCCGACTGCACCCTCGCCCACAGACGTGGGAGCCGGTACTTCAGCTCCAGGGCGTGCGCGAGGTAGACCCGGCCGGAGTCGGTGGACCGGCCGGTCGCGGCGGCGAACTCGGCCAGGCAGAACTCCGCCACCAGCGGAGCCCCCGAACCGGCGAGCGGGAGCCCGGTGTCACCGCCACCAGCGATCCAGGTCGCCGCGCACTCGATCGACTCCGGCGGGTGCTGCTCGGCCCAGGTCACCGCAGCCAGCAGCACATCGGCCTCGGCCCGCTCCGCATCGGCACGCCGCTCCCGGGCGAACGCGAGCACCGCTGCGGCGGTGTCGAGGTCCGGGCGGGTCGTCGTCATGCAAGCAATTCAAGCACCGCCCACCGACACTTTCGGTCGTGACCATTCGGCCTCTTGAGGCGGAAAAGTCTGGGAAATCGCAAGGCCCCTCGGGTCGGCGAGCGTGTCCGGTATCACGACGACCGGCACTCTGTTCAGATGTGCGGCAACTCGCGCAGTGCGTGGACATCCGGTCTAGTTCTTCACTTATGGGGCGTTGCGCCACGGCGGGAAGGTGATCGATGCTGCCGGTACTGCCCCGGGGGTGAGGGTCACCCGCAACGTCTGCGAAGGCGCCGGGATGCCCACCCACAGGAGCGCTCCATGAAAGCACGCACGTTCGCACGCCTCGGTACCGCACTCGCCGGAGCGGCCGTCTCGGCGCTGGCGTTCGCGGGGACAGCCCAGGCCGCTTCCGGGACGATCATGGTTCCCGACGACTTCAACCCGGCCCTGTCCGACACCCGCGCGACCGGGCACTACGAGGTCCAGGGAACGGGTCTGCACATCTGGACCGAGAGCAACACCGGCACCGACAAGGTGGCGGAGTATGTGGACACCTCCACCCCGCTGGCGGGCATCGGTGAGCCGGTGTTGAACTACACAACCAACTCGGGGACCATCCCGCCCGGCTACCAGCTCGTCGTGGACTTCGACGGCAATGGCAGCACCGACGGCATTCTGGTCGGTGAACCCACCTCCTACGGCAACGACTGGTGGGCGAGCAACGGGTCCGCACAGTTCGTCAAGGACGGCGCCCCCTCGCACACGGGCGGCTCCGGCTCCTCGAACCACGGCACGCTCGACCAGTGGCGGACCGCGTTCCCGAACGCCGTGGTCAAAGCCTTCGGCTTCTCTCTCGGCTCCGGCGTGCTCGGCGACTACGTGATCAACTCGATCGAGTTCAACGGTACGACGTACACCTTCGCGGCACCCGTCGTCCTCACGAGCAAGGAGCAGTGCAAGAAGAACGGGTGGAAGACCAGCACCAGCCCAGTGTTCAAGAACCAGGGCCACTGCGTCAGCTCATTCGCCTCCGGCAAGTAGCAAACGGCACCAGCTGCCCCGCGTCCCGCCAAGGGAGGCGGGGCAGTGCTGCGTTCCATACGTCTGCTGCCCGACGCTCCCGGGGATCTCGACTTCTTTGGAAGGGCTGTACAGCGGTTTCGAGACGCACGCTGACGCTCGCCCCTCAACCACCATCGAGGCGGCCTTGCTCGCTGCACGAAGACCGACGTGCCCGCCGATCGGGCGCTCCGCCTAGGCTCGACCCGTGCTGCTCGCCTTCGACACCGCCACGCCACACGTCACCGTTGCCCTGCACGACGGCGACACGGTGGTCGCGACGTTCGAGTCGGAGGAGTCGATGCGGCACGGGGAGATGCTGGCCCCCGGGATCGCGCGGGTGCTCGCCGACGCCGGGGCGACGGTCAGGGACCTCACGTCCGTCGCCGTCGGGGTCGGGCCGGGTCCCTTCACCGGCCTGCGCGTGGGTCTGGTGACGGCTCGCACGCTCGCGTTCGTCCGCGACGTCCCGGTGCACGGCGTCTGCTCTCTCGACATCCTTGCGGCCGCAGGGATCGACGCAGGCCTCGACGACTTCGCGGTCGCCACGGACGCGCGCCGCAAGGAGGTCTATCTGGCGTCGTACGCCGGAGGCCGTCGCATCCACGGACCCGAGGTCGTCAAGCCGGTGGACGCCCGCACGGACCTGCCAGTCGTGGGGAGAGGAGCGGTGCTCTATCCGGACTCGTTCCCGACCGCGACCGGCCCCGAGCACCCGCTCGCCTCCGTGCTGTGCGACGTCGTGCTCAACGAGAGGTTCGAGCTGCTCGAGCCGAACCCGCTCTACCTGCGGCGTCCCGACGCGGCTGAGCCCGGCCTGCCCAAACGGGTCAGCTGACCTGCTTCTTCGGTGGGAGCGGGAAGAACATCGAGGTGCGCTCGGCGTACGCCGGGTAGCCCTCACGCTTCATCATCGTCTGCTCCAGCAGCTTGGCACCGGTCGCGAAGATCAGGAAGTACGTCATCACCACCGGTGAGAGCGACGTCGTGAGGACGAGCCGGCTGCCGCCCAGGGCCACCAGGAAGATTCCCCACCACACGCAGGAGTCGCCGAAGTAGTTCGGGTGCCGGGTGTAGCGCCACAGCCCCTGGTCCATCACCGGGCCACGGTCCGGGTTCCTCTTGTACGCCGCGAGCTGCTGGTCGCCGACCGACTCGAAGACCAGCCCCACCAGCCAGACCACGACGCCGACACCGACCAGCCAGGACCACCGACCCTGGTCGCTGGCAGCCGCGACCTGCACCGGCAGCGAGACGAACCACATCGCCACCCCCTGGGTCGCGAACACGCGCCGGACCGCGAACGAGAACGGCTTGCCGGCCAGCATCTTGGCGTAGCGCGGGTCCTCCTCGTCGGTGGCGAACACCCGGCGGCCGACGTGCCAGGCAAGTCGTCCGCCCCACACGGCCACCATGCCGAGCAGCAGCCAGCGCAGCGAGGAGTCACCGACGAGAGCGCTGATCAGGGCGATCAGCACGAAGCCGAGACCCCAGACGAGATCGACGATGACGACCCGGCCGATGCGATGCGCGATGAAGGCGGTCAACGCCAGCATCACGGTCACGGCGACCGCGTTCGTGACGAGTACCGTCAGCACGCTCACCTGCGAATCACGAGTTCCTCACAGGAGGCAGCCTATGCGCCGCTCCGGGCCTGACCATCAGAATCTGGTCCACGCCCATCCGTCCGTCGCGGAAGGCCATCGATCCGCCGACGAGATAGAGCCGCCACACGCGGACCACTTCTGCGCCCACCAGCTCGGTCAGCCGGTCGAGATTGGCGTCGAAGTTCTCCAGCCAGCCGTCGACCGTGCGCACGTAGTGCTCGCGCATCGCGTGCACGTCACGGACCTCGAGACCTCCGCGCTCCAGGTAGCCCACGGTCTCGCCCACGGGGCGCATGTGCATGTCGGGCGCGATGAAGGACTCGATGAACGGCCCACCGCCGGGATGACCGTTGCGGCCACCGGAGCGCGACATCTGCTGGATCAGCACATGGCCGCCGGGCTGCACCGCATCGTGCAGCACCTGGGCGTAGGTGCCGTAGTTCTGCTCACCGACGTGCTCACCCATCTCGAGCGACGCCACTGCGCCGAACGGTCGGTCACCGCGGGTGACCTCCGGGATCTCCCGGTAGTCCTGGAGCCGGATCTCGACGCGGTCCTGGAGTCCACGCTCACGGATGCGCTCGTCGATGAATCGCTTCTGCTCGGCAGCGATGGTCACTCCGGTGACCTGCGCGCCGAAGTGCTCGGCGGCGTGCAGGGAGAGTGAGCCCCACCCGCAGCCGACGTCGAGGAAGCGCATGCCCGGCTCGAGCCCGATCTTGTGGCAGACCAGGTCGAGCTTGTCGCGCTGCGCGTCTGCCAGTCCGTACGACGGATCCTCGGACCGCCAATAACCCGAGGAGTACGCCATGGACGGGTCGAGCAGCAGCGAGTAGAACTCGTTCGACAGGTCGTAGTGGTGGCTGATCGCCCGTCGGTCGCGCAGCTTGCTGTGCAGCCGCCCGCGAACCCGCGCCTGCGACCGGGGCAGGGCCGGCCCCTTGCCCAGCGCGCCCACACCGAGCGCGACACGCAGGGCGCGGGCGAAGGCGACGGGCGAGGGCCGCACGCCCGAGAGTCCGCGCTCCGCAGCCACCGCCCAGAGGCGGGTGAGTGCGTCGTCGAGGTCGTGGTGGACCTCGATCTCGCCGGTGACGTAGGCCTGCGCCGCTCCCAGCTCACCCGGGTGCCACAGCAGCCGCCGCAGCGGCGTCCGCCGAGCGCAGCTCGACCAGCGGTGCGTGCCCCGGGCCGGCCTCGGAGCCGTCCCAGGCGCGCAGCCGGACCGGCAGCTCACCGCCGACGAACGGTCGCAGCGCCGTCTCCAGCCGGGCGGCGACGCCGCCCGCGTCCGTCGCTGTCGAGGCGCGGGGTGACTGGGTGGTGCTCATCTCACTCCTCGCGGGCGAAGGTCAGCTGCTGGACGTCGATGTAGCCGGACGCGAAGCCGGCGCGCGAGTACTCGAGGTAGAAGTGCCACATCCGCTGGAAGGTCCGGTCGAAACCGAGCGCACGGACCTCGTCGCTGGCTGCCCGGAACGTCTGGTCCCAGTGCTCGAGCGTCTCGGCGTAGTGCTGGCCGAAGGAGAGCCGCTCGCTGATCCGCAGCGTCGTGTGGGCACGGGTGACCTCGTCGATCGCGGTGACCGAGGGCAGGAACCCGCCGGGGAAGATGTACTTGTTGATCCACGTCCAGGTGCTCCGGGTCGCGAGCATCCGGTCGTGGGGCATGGTGATCGCCTGGATCCCGACCCGGCCACCGGGAGCCAGCAGCCGGTCGATGGTGCGGAAGTACGTCGGCCAGAACTCGTGGCCGACGGCCTCGATCATCTCCACCGAGACGACGGCGTCATAGCTGCCCTGCACGTCGCGGTAGTCGCTCAGCTCGAGGGTGACCCGGTCGGAGCAGCCGGCCTCGTCCACGCGCTCCTGGGCGAGCTCGAGCTGCTCGCTCGACAGCGTCACGGAGTGGACGGTGGCTCCGCGTCGGGCAGCGCGGATCGCGAGCTCGCCCCAGCCGGTGCCGATCTCCAGGACGCGGCTGCCCTCGCCCACGCCCGTCTGGTCCAGGAGCCGATCGATCTTGCGGACCTGGGCCTCAGCGAGCGACTCGCTGTCGTGTCCCTCGGGCGGCGCGGCCTCGAGGTGGTCGCCGCGGTCCCTGACCGAGGTGTCGAACAGCGCCGAGGAGTAGCTCAGCGTCTCGTCGAGGAACACCCCGAACAGGTCGTTCGACAGGTCGTAGTGGTGCGAGATGTTGTCGCGGGTGTTGTCCTGGGTGTTCTTCTGGGCGCGCGGTGGGCGGCGTACGTAGGCGCCGCGGAGCTTCTGCAGCGGAGCCGGGATCAGCGTCGGCATCTGCGCCGCGAGCACGGTGAGGAACCCGCCGAGGTCCTCGGCGTCCCAGGCCCCGGTGAGGTAGGCCTCGCCGAAGCCGATCAGGCCGTCGCGGCCGAGCCGGTTGAAGAACTCGGTCGGGCGCTGGATCCGCATCTCGGGTCCGCCAGTGCCCCAGGTCCTCGTGGAGGCGCTGCCCTCGCGGACCGTGACCGGCAGCCGGCTGACGGCGGCGCGGAACAGGCGTCGGGCGATGCGAGCCGAGACCTCGGCCTTCAGGCCGGTGGGCATGTTGTCGAGCTCTGCCCAGGGGTTGCTCGAGCGGATGGGAGTCGTCGTCATCTCAGACGCCTTCCTGTCGTGGGTGGTCGGGACGCTTTCGGATCCCGAGACGGCGTGCCCACAGCCAGATGCCGTGGGCGTGGATCAGGACTGATCCGCGGAGCGCCGCAGGGGCGGACCGCAGCGGTGAGCCGGTCGTCGGCTCGCCGTCGAGCGAGGCGCTGAACACGGCACCGTCGTCGCTGTGCAGGGTGACCGAGACGTGCAGGCGGTCACCGGGACGGGGTACGGCGATCTCGTAGTGACCGTCGGTCCCGTGGAAGGGGGAGACGTACATCTGCTTCTCGGTGCGGGCGCGACCCTGCTCGTCCGGGTGGACGAGGTAGGCGTGCCGGTCCCCGTAGGTGTTGTGCACCTCGACCACGACTCCGGCGAGCTCGCCGTTGCGGCGGTGGCACCAGAACACGCTGATCGGGTTGAAGCAGTGACCGAGCGCACGGGCGTTGGCGGCCATCACGATCCGGCCGCCGTCGGCGTCCACGCCGTTGAGGCCGAGGAAGCGCTCGACGTTGGCCTTGATCGTGGCTGCGGGGTCGCCGAGGTGGTCGCGTGCCTCGAACCTGCCCAGAATGCCGTGGTCGGGCAGGTGGTCGAGGTCGACCAGCCAGGTGCGCGAGCTGTGCGAGAACGTGCGGGTGAACGGCTTGCGACGGATGTGCCTGATCGTGGTGGCGTACGTCGTCGGCTCGACCGGGAGCGGCTCGTTCCCCTGCCGGTCCCACTGCACGCCGAGCCGCGCCGCCGCCTCGACACCCGACCGGGCGCCGTCCTCGTGGAAGCCCCAGCCGTGCCAGGCTCCGGCGAAGGTGATCCGTCCGGTGTCGCACTCCCGGAGGCGGCGCTGTGCTGCCACGGAGGCGGGGGTGTAGATCGGGTGGGCGTACTCCATCGTCTCGATGACCGACGACTGGTCCACGAGGTCCTGCCCGCCCAGCGTGACGATGAGGCGCCGGCCGTCCTCGCGCTCGGGCAGGCGCATGAGGCGGGTCATGTCATAGCTGACGGTCACAGCCTGGGGGGTACCCGCAGCCGTCGCGGTCGAAGCGCGACGCAGGTAGTTCCAGGACGCCCGGGCGCGCTCGTTGCGCGGCAGGATGCTGGAGTCGGTGTGCAGCTGGGCGGTGTTGCGCGAGTAGGGCATCGCACTCAGGACGTCGCGCTGTGCCTCGGTGGCCTCGGCCAGCATGGCCAGCGCCTGGTCGGGGTGGGTGGCGATGACGACCGCGTCGAAGGTGTCGACCTGGCCGTTGCCGTCGGTGATCTCCACCCCCGTGGGTGACTCGAGGACCGAGGTGACCTTGGTGCCGGTGCGGATGTCCGGAAGGCGTGCGGCGAGCTTGTCGACGTACTCCCGAGAGCCGCCGGTGACGGTGCGCCACTGGGGCGACCCGAAGATCTGCAGCATGCCGTGGTGCTGCAGGAACGTGAACAGGTAGCGAGCGGGGTAGTCGAGCGCCAGCGTCGGGTCGCAGGACCAGACGCAGGCGACCAGGGACTCCATGAAGTGCGTGCGGAAGAGCGGGGAGAACCGGCCGCGCTCGAGGAAGGACCCGAGCGTCTCGTCAGACACGGTCCCTGCTCCGGGAGGGCTGTCCGAAGGTTCAGTGGCCAACAACAGTCTGGCCATCCGGTGGAACCGCGGGATCTCCACCAGCATCCGGAGGTACGACGGCCGCAACGCGTTGCGCCACGTCGGGAAGAGCCCGGCGAACCCGAGGGCACCGGCCCACTCGAGCGCGTGGTCGTCCGAACGGACCGACATCGACATGTCGGACTCCTGGGTCTCCACGCCGAGCTCGGCGAAGAGCCTCAGCAGGTGCGGGTAGGTCCGCTCGTTGTGCACGATGAAGCCGGTGTCGACGGCGACGCCGTCGACCTCGTGGGTGTCGGCGTGCCCACCGAGCCGAGCGTCGGCCTCGTAGAGGGTGACCCTGGCCTGGCGACTGAGCACGTGCGCAGCCGTCAGCCCGGCGACCCCGCTGCCGATCACGGCAACTTGGCGTGGTGTGTCCATGGTCATGAGCCCTTGAGCTCGAAGAGCGCGATGGGCGGCGTCGTGGGTGCCTTCGAACCGCTCTCGGGCTCGACGGTGATCCCGACGCCGCTTGCCTTGGAGGCGTTCCCCTTCAGCAGCAGCTTGTGGTCGCCGGCCTTGCGCATGATGCCGGCCGGGATCATGGTGCCTTCCTCGTTCTGGAGCCACACCTCGAACGCCTTGCCGGGAGGCGGCGCCGCCATGTTGCGAGTGAGCAGCACTGCCTTGCCCTGGTTCAGCGAGCGCACCACGGTCGCGGTGGAGCCGTCGTCGAACTCGATCGAGTGGCGCTGCGCGTCCGAGGCGGCGAGCACCTGGTCGGCGGCGCTCAGCTCGGGCGGGGTGGAGGAGCTGTTGTCCTGCCACGGCTGGTAGACCGCGCCCGCTCCGACCGCCACCACGGCGGCCGCGGCGGCGACCAGGGTGGCGATCCGGCGACGACGGGGCCGCATCGGCAGCACCTTGGCCAGGACGGGGGCGGTCGGGGACGACGTGGGCTCCGGCTGCGTGCCGGTCTCCGGGGGGAGCGGACGGATCGTCTTGATGCCGGCCAGCACCGAGCTGCGCAACGAGGCGGGCGGGGTCAGCGCCGCGTCGTCGGCCATCAGGGCAGTCGCCTCACGGAGGCTGGCCACCTCGGCCTGGCAGTCGAGGCATCCGGGAAGGTGCCGCTCGAAGACTGCTCGTTCGTGGTCGTCGAGTGCATCGACGACATAGGCACCGGACAGCGCGTGCAATGAGTCGTTCACTGTCCCACCCCCATCGTGTCCCTGAGCCGGATCAGTCCGTCTCGTATTCGTGTTTTGGCCGTACCCAGCGGAAGGTCGAGCATGGTGGCGACCTCCGTGTGTGTGTAGCCCTTGAAGTAGGCGAGCTCCAGCGCCTGTCGCTGGACCTCGGTCAGGGAGTCCATCGCTTGACGGACCCTTCGTGCTTCCATCGAGGCTTGTACTGCCTCGGCAGTCGAGTCGTGCTCCACGGCTTGGCTGCCCTGGTGGTAGTTCGTGTCCCGGCGAGTGCTCGCCTCCGCGGACCGGACCCGGTCCACGGCCTTGCGGTGAACGATGGTCAGGATCCAGGAGACGGCGCTGCCTCGGGAGACGTCGAACCGGCTGGCGGTCCTCCAGATCTCCAGGAAGGCCTCCTGGGCGATCTCCTCGGCCTGGCTGGGGTCGCGGACGACCCTGACCGCCATGCCGTAGGCCCGAGCCGAGGTGGCGTCGTAGAGCTGCGCGAAAGCCGCCTCGTCCCCGCGGCCGGAGAGCTTGAGCAGCTCAGCCAGCTCGCGTGCCACCGTGGTCCGGGCGGCCCCGGCCGAGACCTCCGGCTCCCCCTCGGGGGAGCCGGACGCCTCGGACGGAAACTGGTTCACGGGGTAACTTTCGCAGATTTCCGGTCAGGTCACGCGGCCGGCATGAGAACGCCGTCGATCACGTAGACCGTGGCGTTCGCGGTCTGCACGTTGCCGCAGATCACGTTCGCCTCACCGATGTTGAAGGCCTCACCGGAACCCTCGACGGTGATCTCGTCCCCGGCCAGCGTCTCGTGCGTGCCGGCCACCTCCTCGGGGGAGAGCTTGCCCGCGACCACGTGGTGGGTGAGCACCTTGGTCAGCGCCGGCTTGTCCGCCAGCAGGGCGTTCAGGTCCTTCTCGGGGATGGCGGCGAAGGCGTCGTTGGCGGGGGCGAACACGGTGAGCTCCGGAGCGGAGTTCAAGGTGTCGACCAGGCCGGCTGCGCCGACGGCGGTGACCAGCGTCTTCAGCACCGGGTTGGCGCTGGCGGCGGTGGCGACGGGAGCAGTGGACATGCCCTGGAACGAACCGGCACCCTCCTTCGGGATCGCGGCACAGCCGTCGCCGAACTCGCCGGTGGCGGCGGCGTCCTCGGTGGGAGCGGCCTCCTCGGCCGTGTCCTCGCTGGAGGTGGTGTCAGCGGAGGATTCCTCGTCGGAACCGCATGCAGCCATTGCCATGGACAGGGTCAGCGCCATGGCTGCGAGGCCGCTGCGCTTGAGGATGGTGCTGTTCATGATGGTGCCTTTCGTTCGGGTGACGGTGAAGCTTGCAACGGGCATTCGGTGCCGCAGCCTGCCCGGATTGGTGCCGGACGGGAAAAGGTCAGGCGACGGTGACGACGACTTCCTGGACGCCGCTGGAGCCGGCAGGGAACGGGGTCGTGCGCGCCTGGACCTGGGTCTCGCCGCGAAGGTTGGTGGCACGCACGGCGATGGAGTGGCTGCCGGTCTTCGCGTCCCAGGGGAGGTACCACTGACGCCAGTACTCCTCACCGGCGCTCGGACCGAGCTCGGCCTGCTGCCAGTCCCCGCCGTCGATGCGGACCTCGACCTTGGCGACTCCGTCGGGCTGGGCCCACGCGACGCCTCCGATCGCGGTCCGGCCGGCGTCGATGGTGGACAGCGCCCGTGGAGTGTCGACCCTGCTGGAGAGCTTGATCGGTGCGTCGGTGGCCCACTTCCGCTTGGTCCAGTAGGCCTCCTGCGCGTCGTACGTCGTCAGGGTGAGTCGCTGCAGCCACTTGGTGGAGCCCACGAAGCCGTAGAGGCCGGCCGTGACCAGCCGGACCGGGAATCCGTGCTCGCGGGACAGCGGCTCGCCGTTCATCGCGAAGGCCACCAGCGCGCTGCGGCCGTCCAGTGCGGCCTTCAGCGGCGTGCTGATGGTGAAGCCGTCGACGGCTGTGCTGAGGATCTGGTCGGCCTTGCCGCCGACACCCGCACGGTCGAGCACGTCGCTGAGCGGTACGCCGAGCCACCGGGCCGAGCCGACCAGGTTGCCGCCGACCTCGTTGCTGACACAGGTCATCGTGATGTCACGCTCCACGACGTCCATCTGGGTCAGCTCCTCGAAGGTGAGGCTGAGCTTCTCCTCGACGTCCCCGTCGATGGTGAGCCGCCAGGAGTCCACGTCGACCACGGGCACGGTCAGGTTCGTGTCGACCCGGTAGAACTTCTCGTTGGCGGTGACGAAGGGGCTGATGCCGTCGTACTTCTCCTCCAGACCGGTGGCCACGGCAGGAAGCGGGCTGGCGGCCTGGGGCAGCACCAGGTCGGAGATCTTGTTGCGGACGCGGATGACGAACTGCCCGGTCCCGGCGGCGATGACCGCCGCACCCGCCACCACCCCGGCGCCGAGCAGGAACCCACGGCGCGAGGTGGGCGCGTCACCCCGCGAGGCTCGACCCGGTGTGAGCCGTCCGCGGACGAGGTAGCCCAGGACGAGCAGGCCGACGAGCGCGGTGGCCACGGCGGGAAGGGCGTCGAGCGGACCGGCTGCAGGCTGCACGAGGGCGGCCAGGCCGGCGGCCGCCACGAGCGCGACCAGCAGCGTCGCACCCAGCCCGAACCGGCGCCTCGCGATCAGCCCCGCGACGCCGGCCAGCACCAGGGTGCCGGCCAGCACGCTGCCGATCAGCACCGGCTTGTCGGCACTCCCGAGCTCGCGGACGGCCCAGACCTTCAGCGGGGTCGGGGTCAGGTTGATCACCGCCGTGCCCACGGCCAGGACCGGTGAGGAGGCGGGAACCGTCAGGGCGGCCACGAGGTGACCCACCGCGGTTCCTGCGAGTGCGGCGAGGATGCCCGCCGAGAAGGGGGCGAGTCTGCGCTGGTCAGCCATGGCGGTGATTCGTCGCGGAACCAGTTCCGGATGGGACAGGATGGCTCCGTGTCCGGCCACACCGTCAACCTCGACGCCGTCGCCCAGGGGCGGGCTCGCGATCGCCGCGCCCGACCTGCGACAGCAGCTCCACCGGGCCCGCGTGTGACTCCGGTCGTGACGGAGGTGAGAGCGGCGGGCCCCCACGACGTCTCCGCCGTCGCCCGGCTCGAGGCGGACTGCCTCGGTGAGGACGCGTGGAGCGAGGGGCTGGTCCGGGAGGGCATCCTCGGCGCCCTGCCCACCGTCACCTACCTCGTCGCCGAGACGGGCGGTCGCGTGGTCGGGCATGCGGTCACCTCCGCTGCCGGCGACATCGCCGAGCTCCAGCGGATCGCCGTCGATCCCGCTCACCGACGCACCGGTGTCGCATCGGCGCTGCTCGGTGGTGTCGTCGAGGCCGCCAGCCGCACCGAGGCCGACCGGTTGCTGCTCGAGGTGCGCGAGGACAACCGCGGCGCCCTCGCGTTCTACGCGAGATCCGGCTTCGTCGAGATCGACAGGCGTCCGCGCTACTACGCCGACGGGGCGACCGCCGTGGTGCTGCGGCTGGGGCTCGGACGTGGCTGCGGTGCGGCGCGGGCACAATGAGCCAGGTGACCACGCCCTCCGGACCGCTCGTGCTCGGCATCGAGACCTCGTGCGACGAGACCGGCGTCGGCATCGTGCGGGGTCACACCCTGCTGGCCGATGCCGTGGCGTCCTCGGTGGAGGAACACGCCAGGTTCGGTGGCGTCGTACCCGAGGTCGCGTCGCGGGCCCACCTCGAGGCGATGGTGCCGACGCTCGAGCGAGCCTGTGCCACGGCCGGGGTCTCCCTCCGGGACCTCGACGCGATCGCGGTGACCGCGGGCCCCGGACTGGCCGGAGCCCTGCTCGTGGGAGTCGCGGCTGCCAAGGCGCTGGCGCTGGGGCTGGAGAAGCCGCTGTACGGCGTCAACCACCTCGCCGCCCACGTCGCGGTCGACCAGCTCGAGCACGGTCCCCTGCCCGACCCCTGCCTGGCGCTGCTCGTGTCGGGCGGGCACTCGTCGCTGCTCCGGGTGGCTGACGTGACCTCGTCCGTCGTTCCCCTGGGGTCGACCATCGACGACGCGGCGGGGGAGGCCTTCGACAAGGTGGCGCGTCTGCTGGGACTGCCGTTCCCCGGTGGTCCGCACATCGACCGGGCGGCGGCCTCCGGCTCCTCGGTCGCCATCGACTTCCCGCGTGGGCTGAGCTCGCGTCGGGACCTCGAGCGGCACCGCTTCGACTTCTCCTTCTCGGGACTCAAGAGCGCGGTGGCACGGTGGGTGCAGGCGCAGGAGGCCACTGGTGACCCGGTGCCGGTGGCCGATGTCGCGGCCTCCTTCCAGGAGGCGGTCTGCGACGTGCTGACCCGCAAGGCGGTCGCCGCCGCCCGCGCAGAGGGGATCGAGGACATCCTGATCGGTGGCGGGGTCGCCGCGAACTCGCGGCTGCGCGTGATGGCCGAGGAACGTGCCTCCGCGCAGGGCATCCGGGTCCGGGTCCCACGCCCGGGACTGTGCACCGACAACGGCGCCATGGTGGCCGCCCTGGGCTCCGAGATGGTGGCCCGCGGACGCACCCCCTCGGCCCTCGACCTGCCCGCCGACTCCTCGATGCCGGTGGAGCTCGTGCTGGTCTGATCGCTACGTTGTGCACCACGCAGTCCGCTGGAGTCGAGGAGAGCCGCATGCAGCAGGTCAAGGGCGTCGTGGCCCGGAGCAAGGGCGCGCCGGTCACGATCGAGACCATCAACGTCCCCGACCCGGGTCCGGGGGAGGCGCTGGTCGCGGTGCAGACGACGGGGGTCTGCCACACCGACCTGCACTACCGCGAGGGCGGCATCAACGACGAGTTCCCGTTCCTGCTCGGCCACGAGTCGGCCGGTGTCGTCGAGTCGGTGGGGCCGGACGTGACCGAGGTCGCGCCGGGTGACTTCGTCGTACTCAACTGGCGCGCGGTGTGCGGTGACTGCCGGGCCTGCAACCGTGGTGAGCCCTGGTACTGCTTCAGCACCTTCAACGCCACCCAGAAGATGACCCTGGAGGACGGCACCGAGCTGTCCCCGGCGCTCGGCATCGGGTCGTTCGCGGAGAAGACCCTGGTCGCGGCCGGCCAGTGCACCAAGGTGGATCCCGACGCGCGGGCCGCGGCGGTCGGCCTGCTGGGCTGCGGCGTGATGGCGGGCATCGGGGCGGCGATCAACACCGCGAACCTCAGGCGCGGCCAGTCCGTTGCCGTGATCGGCTGCGGGGGAGTCGGCGCCGCGAGCGTGGCCGGGGCCGTCCTCGCCGGCGCCGGCACGATCATCGCCGTCGACATCGACGACCGGAAGCTCGAGGTCGCCAGGCAGCTCGGCGCGACACACACGGTCAACAGCAAGGAGTCCGAGCCCGTCGAGGCGATCCGGGCCCTGACCGACGGGTTCGGTGCCGACGTCGTCATCGACGCGGTGGGTCGACCCGAGACGTGGAAGCAGGCCTTCTACGCGCGCGACCTCGCCGGCACCGTGGTCCTGGTCGGCGTGCCGACCCCGGACATGCAGCTCCCCGACATCCCGCTGATCGACGTGTTCGGCCGCGGGGGCTCGCTCAAGTCCAGCTGGTACGGCGACTGCCTGCCCAGCCGCGACTTCCCGATGCTCGTGGACCTCTACCGCCAGGGGCGGCTGGACCTCGACGCCTTCGTCACCGAGGAGATCGGCCTCGGCGACGTCGAGGCGGCGTTCGAGAAGATGCACACGGGCGACGTGCTGCGCTCGGTGGTGGTCCTGTGAGCGTCCGCGTCGACCATGCCGTCAGCAGCGGGACCTTCTCCCTCGACGGCGAGACCTTCGAGGTGGACAACAACCTCTGGGTCATCGGGGACGACGAGGAGTGCATCGTCATCGACGCACCCCACGACGTCGACGACATCCTGGCGCTCGTGGCCGGGCGCAAGGTCAAGGCGATCATCTGCACCCACGCCCACGACGACCACGTGCGGGTGGCGCCCGAGCTGCGGGAGCGGGTCAGCGCGCCGATCCTGCTGCACCCCGCGGACAAGCCGGTCTGGGAGCTCACCCACACCGAGCACCTCTGGGACGTCGACCTCGAGGACGGCCAGACCGTCAAGGTGGGCGGTGCCGCGCTCAAGGTGATCCACACGCCCGGCCACGCACCGGGGGCGGTGTGCCTCTATGTGCACGACCTCGGCTGCGTGTTCACCGGCGACACCCTCTTCGAGGGCGGGCCGGGCGCGACGGGCCGGTCGTTCAGCGACGAGGACCTGATCAAGGAGTCCATCCGCACGCGCCTCCTGGACCTCCCCGACGAGACCGTCGTGCACACCGGCCACGGCCCCGACACCACCATCGGCGCGGAGCGCGCCAACCTGGCGTGAGCCGCCGGCTCCCCGGGGGGTCTTCGCGCTGCTGCTGTGCGTCAGCCTGGCGATGTTCCTGACACCCGGCGGCGAGATCTCGGCCGGTGCCCCGAACGACAAGCTGGTGCACCTGCTCACCTTCGCAACGCTCGCGGTCACCGGACGCTGGGCCGGGGTGACACCCCTGCGGCTGGGCGTCGGCCTGGTGCTCTATGCGGGGCTGACGGAGATCCTCCAGTCGCTGCTCCCCATCGACCGCCACGGTGACATCCGTCGACCTGGCCGCGGACGTCACCGGCGTGCTGCTCGGTCTGCTGCTGGGCCCGCTGCTGGGCCGTTGCTGGGTTGGGCGGCAGGACGGGTCGGTCGCGCGAAGGCCCGGTCCAGGGCTCACTAGGTCGACAGCGGCTCGACGAGCAGCGCGGTGCCCTTGCCCGAGACCCGGGTGAGCACGAGCGTGGACTCCTCGTCGCCGGCCAGGGACAACCGCTTGCGCAGGTCGTCGGGTACGACGGAGACCCCGCGCTTCTTGATGGTCAGTCGTCCGATCCCGCGCTGGCGCAGCGCCGCCCGGAGCGGCTTCTCGCGAAACGGCACCTCCTCCAGGACCCGGTAGCCACGCGCGAACGGGGTGCGGAACTCCCGACCGGCGGCGACGTAGGCGATGTGCCCGTCGAGGAGGTGCCCGTCGACCCCGGCGGCGACCGCGGTGACCAGCCCTGCCCGGATCACGGCACCGTCCGGCTCGTAGAGGAACCCGGCGACCGGACCGGTGCCGGCGCCCGGGTCGTCCTCGTCGGTGAGGGTGGCCAGCCCCCCGGACCCGATCACGGTCGCGCGTCGCCGCGGTGGTGGCGAGGCGCCCGGACCACAGGACGGCCTCCTTGACCTCGCGGTGGTCGCTGACCCACTCGGCCTCCACCCCCTCGGGGACGAGGTGGTGCGGGATTCCCGGTGCGAGCTTCACGCAGGAGTCCCCGGCGAGCAGCGACTCGATGAACGGCCACGGGGGCGTCCACTCCGCGACGTCGAAGCTGCGCCCCCTGGCGGAGCGGCGGGCCGGGTCGGCGTACGCGAGGTCGAAGGGGGTGGTGTCCACCTCGGTCGCGTCGGCCACGGTGACGGCGCCGCCGAGGCCGAGCGCGTCGAGGTTGGCCTCCGCGACCGCCACCCGCACGGGGTCGAGGTCCACGCCGGCACAGGTGAGGCCGGCGCGGGCGAACGCGACGAGGTCGCCACCGATCCCGCAGCCGAGGTCCACCAGGGTCGCGACGTCCGCGGCGCGCGCCCGGGCCGCCCGGTGGGTGGCGACCGGCAGCCGGGTGGACTGCTCGAGCCCCTCGGGCGTGAAGTACATCCGCCCCGCCAGCTCGCCGAACTTCGCCTCGGCGCGGCGCCGCAGCTGCACCTGGGTCACCGCGGCGGCGACGTGCTCCGCGCTCGCCGTACGCCGCAGCGCCGCCTGGGTCCTCAGGGTGTCCGCCGGCAGGTCGGCGCCTGCCTCCGTGGCCGAGGCGAGGAGCCGCTGCCCCTCCTCGGTCAGCAGCCAGCGGAAGGCGTCGAGGTCCACACCGGCCATCCTCGCCTACGCCCGGCCGCCGCGACAGCGAAGACAGCGAGGGGCCCGCTCTGGCACTCGTCGGGTCAGAGTGCTAGTTTTTCCATTGGCACTCTCCCGGTGAGTGTGCCAGCGCTTGTGCCGACGTACGACCCCCGCGACGGCGTACGTCATCCACAAGCAGCAAACTTACGAAACCCAACCATCAGTGGAAAGTAGAGGTTGATCAGAAGTGTCGGTCAACATCCAGCCCCTCGAGGACCGGATCGTCGTCAAGGCCCTTGAGGCCGAGCAGACCACGGCTTCCGGCCTGGTCATCCCTGACACGGCCAAGGAGAAGCCCCAGGAGGGCGAAGTCCTGAGCATCGGTCCGGGTCGCATCGACGACAACGGAAACCGTGTCCCGCTCGACGTCAATGTCGGCGACAAGGTGATCTACAGCAAGTACGGCGGCACCGAGGTCAAGTACGCCGGCGAGGAGTACCTCATCCTCTCCGCGCGCGACGTGCTCGCTGTCGTTTCCTGAGATTTCGAGACGGCTGGGGAGCCCGCACGGGTTCCCCAGCCTCCTCGATCCCTCGCTCATCGGTCCAGAGCGCGCAGGATCTCCCTGCCCCGGCTCGGACCTTCACACTTTTCAGGAGGCAATGAATGCCCAAGATTCTGGAGTTCGACGAGGACGCCCGCCGCTCGCTCGAGCGAGGCGTCGACAAGCTCGCCAACGCCGTCAAGGTGACGCTCGGCCCGCGCGGCCGCTACGTCGTGCTGGACAAGAAGTGGGGCGCCCCCACGATCACCAACGACGGTGTCACCGTCGCGCGTGAGATCGAGCTGGACGACCCGTTCGAGAACCTCGGTGCCCAGCTCACCAAGGAGGTCGCGACCAAGACCAACGACGTCGCCGGTGACGGTACGACGACCGCGACCGTGCTCGCCCAGTCGATGGTGCACGAAGGTCTGCGCTTCGTCGCGGCCGGCATCAACCCGATGGGTCTCAAGCGCGGCATGGACAAGGCCACCGAGGCCGTCAACAACGCGCTCAGCGACGCCGCCCGCGACGTCGACGACCGCAAGGACATGGAGGCCGTCGCGACCGTCTCCAGCCGTGACGAGATCATCGGCGACCTGCTCGCGCAGGCCTTCGACAAGGTCGGCAAGGACGGCGTGATCACCGTCGAGGAGTCCAACACCATGGGCACCGAGCTGGAGTTCACCGAGGGCATGCAGTTCGACAAGGGCTACCTCTCGCCGTACTTCGTGACCGACCAGGAGTCGATGGAGGCCGTCCTGGACGACCCCTACATCCTGCTGCACCAGGGCAAGATCTCCGCGATCGCGGAGATGCTCCCCCTGCTGGAGAAGGTCATCGCGGCCGGCAAGCCGCTGTTCATCCTCGCCGAGGACGTCGAGGGCGAGGCGCTCTCGACCCTGGTGGTCAACAAGATCCGCGGCACCTTCAACGCCGTCGCGGTGAAGGCCCCGGCCTTCGGTGACCGTCGCAAGTCGATGATGCAGGACATCGCCACCCTCACCGGTGGTCAGGTCATCGCCCCCGAGGTCGGCCTCAAGCTCGACCAGGTCGGTCTCGACGTGCTCGGCTCCGCCCGTCGCGTCGTGGTCACCAAGGACAACACCACGATCGTCGAGGGCGGCGGCAAGCCCGACGAGGTCAACGGCCGCGTCAACCAGATCAAGGCCGAGATCGAGGCCAGCGACTCCGACTGGGACCGCGAGAAGCTCCAGGAGCGTCTCGCCAAGCTGGCCGGCGGCGTCTGTGTCGTCAAGGTCGGCGCTGCCACCGAGGTGGAGCTCAAGGAGAAGAAGCACCGCATCGAGGACGCCGTCTCCGCGACGCGCGCCGCGATCGAGGAGGGCATCGTCCCCGGCGGTGGCTCCGCTCTGATCCACGCTGCCGCAGTGCTCGAGGGCGACCTCGGCCTGACCGGTGACGAGGCGATGGGCGTGCGGATCGTGCGCAAGGCCGTCGACGAGCCGCTTCGCTGGATCGCCGAGAACGGTGGCCAGGAGGGCTACGTCGTGGTCGCCAAGGTCCGCGAGCTCGGAGTGGGCAACGGCTACAACGCCGCCACCCGCGAGTACGGCGACCTCGTCGCCCAGGGCGTGCTCGACCCGGTCAAGGTGACCAAGTCGGCGCTGACCAACGCCTCGTCGATCGCCGGCATGCTGCTGACGACCGAGACCCTGATCGTGGACAAGCCCGAAGAGGAAGAGCCCGCCGCCGGTGGCCACGGGCACGGGCACGGCCACTGAGTTACTGATCGGACCGGCGGTTTCCCCGGTCACCCACGAAAACAGCCACTTCCCCCACGTTGCAACGCGGGGGAAGTGGCTGTTTTCGTGGGGAGCCGGGGAAACCAGCAGCCTGGGCAGCGCCATCCAGGGACGCTCAGAGGAGCGGCACGAACCGGTAGCGCCCGTGCTCGCTGAGGTCCAGCTCGTTGCCGCGGCGGACGCCGAGGGTCATCGTGCCGCTCACCGGGACCACGATTCGGCCGCCGTCGGTGAGCTGCTCCGTCAGTGGCTGAGGCAACGTCCGGGCCTCGGCGGAGACCAGGATCCGGTCGTACGGCGCCCACCTGGGCTCGCCGAGGACCCCGCCCCGGGCCGGCCGGATCGTGGCCCAGTCGTAGGCCGTGCGGGACAGGTTCTCCGCCCCCCACTGGGCCAGCTCGGGCACCAGCTCGACCCCGACGACCGAACCCTCGGCGCCGGTGAGGTGGGCCAGCAGGGCGGTGGTCCATCCGGACCCGGCGCCGACGTCGAGCACGTGGTCGCCGGGACGCACCTGCAGCAGGCGCAGCATCGCGGCGACCGTGCGGGGCTGGGAGTTGGTCTGCCCGTGCCCGATCGTGATCGGGCCGTCGAAGTCGGAGCGGGTGCGAGCACGGCGGGGCAGGAACCCTGCTCGTGGCACCGCCTGGAAGGCGGCCCGGACCGCGTCCATGGGTTCCACTCAAGCACGCCGGTCGGCATCCGGTTCGAGCTGCTTGGTGCCGGTTTGTTGACACGGCCGCAACACGGGCGCAGCGAAGCCGCAACACCTCGAGGTCACAGTGTCCTCATGTTCTTCCGCGTGCGCGTCTCGCTGACCGAGCGGCCGGGGGCCCTCGCGCTCCTCGCCACGCGCTGCGGTGGGGCCGGTCTGAACGTCCTGGGCCTGGAGATCTTCCCGGACCTGGGGCGGGTCACCGACGAGCTGGTGATCAGCGCACCGGAGAGCTGGACCGCGGGAGCGGTCGCCGAACTCGTGAGTGGTGCAGGCGGGGACGAGGTGAGCGTCGAACCCTGCACCACTCACGACCTCATCGACCAGCCGACGCGGTGGCTGACCGCGGCCCGGGAGGTCGTGGCCGACCCGACGCTGCTCGACCCGGTGCTCGAGAAGCTCGTCGGGCCGCACCCGGAGAAGTGGAGCCCGACGGAGCACTCGCGCGTCGCGGCGCTGCGCTCGCTCGCAGCGGTGGCCACCTCGTCGCCATCCTCCGGTCGAGCGTGACCGCACCGGTCCGGGGTGGGGGACGAACCGTTCCGGACCGTTAGACTCAGGGACCGCCCGCACCGCACCGGAAGGCCCCCGGATCTGATGACCGAAGGTGTCCCCTCAGAACTGCCCAGCAAGTTCGCACCGCTGGGCCTGACCTATGACGACGTCCTCCTGCTGCCGGGTGAGACCGACGTGATCCCGAGCGAGGTCGACACCAGCACCAGGCTGACCCGTGGCATCACCTTGCGCACCCCGCTGATCTCCAGCGCGATGGACACCGTGACCGAGTCGCGGATGGCGATCGCCATGGCCCGTCAGGGCGGCATCGGCATCCTGCACCGCAACCTGTCCATCGAGGACCAGGCCTACCAGGTCGACCTCGTGAAGCGGACCCAGACGGGGATGATCTCCAACCCGGTGACGATCGGTCCCGACAAGACGCTCGAGGAGCTCGACCACATTTGTGGGGAGTACCGCGTCTCCGGGCTCCCCGTCGTCGACACCGACAATCGGCTGCTCGGCATCATCACCAACCGCGACCTGCGGTTCACCCCGGTCGCCGAGTGGGCCACCACCAAGGTCGACGAGGTGATGACCACGATGCCGCTGATCACCGCTCCGGTGGGGATCAGCCGCGAGGACGCGACGGCCCTGCTGCGCCAGCACAAGCGGGAGCGGCTGCCGATCGTCGACGAGCTGGGCCGGCTGGCCGGGCTGATCACGGTCAAGGACTTCGTGAAGTCCGAGCAGTTCCCGAACGCCTCCAACGACGGAGACGGGCGACTGCTCGTGGGTGCGGCCGTCGGCTACTTCGGCGAGGCCTGGCATCGCGCGACCACGCTGATCGAGGCCGGCGTCGACGTGCTGGTGGTGGACACCGCTCACGGCCACGCGCGGCTGCTGCTCGACATGATCCGCCGGCTCAAGAGCGACCCGGCGACCGGGCACGTCCAGGTCGTCGGCGGCAACGTGGCCACCCGTGCGGGGGCGCAGGCGCTGGTCGACGCGGGCGCCGACGCGGTCAAGGTCGGCGTGGGGCCGGGTTCGATCTGTACGACGCGCGTGGTCGCCGGGGTCGGCGTACCCCAGGTCACCGCCGTCCACGACGCCTCCCTGGCCTGCGGCCCGGCCGACGTGCCGCTCATCGCCGACGGCGGCCTGCAGTACTCCGGCGACATCGCCAAGGCGCTCGTCGCCGGCGCGGAGTCGGTGATGTTCGGGTCGCTCCTCGCCGGCTGCGAGGAGAGCCCGGGAGACCTGGTCTTCGTCAACGGCAAGCAGTACAAGTCCTATCGGGGCATGGGCTCGCTCGCCGCGATGTCGAGCCGGGGCAAGAAGTCCTACTCCAAGGACCGCTACTTCCAGGCCGACGTGCACAGCGACGACAAGATCGTCCCCGAGGGCATCGAGGGCCAGGTCGCCTACCGCGGGCCCGCTTTCCGCGGTCGCCCACCAGCTGCTCGGCGGCCTGCACCAGTCGATGTTCTACGTGGGCGCCCGCAACATCGCGGAGCTGCGCGAGAAGGGCCGGTTCGTGCGGATCACGTCGGCCGGGCTCAAGGAGAGCCACCCGCACGACGTGCAGATCACGGCCGAGGCACCCAACTACTCCTGGCGATGACCGGCCCCACCCTCCGTCCGCTGACCGAGGCGGACTGGCCACAGGTGCACGACCTCGTGGTCGAGGTCGCCACGGCCGGTGAGACCTATGCCCTGGACGTGCCCCGGTCCGTGGCCGAGACCAGGGAGTTCTGGAGCGGCCGGCACCTGGTGGTCGCCGTGGACGGGGAGACCGTGCTCGGCAGCGCCAAGATGGGCCCCAACCGTCCGGCACAGGGGTCTCACGTCGGCACCGCCTCCTTCGTCGTCGCAGCGCAGGCGCGTGGACTCGGGGTGGGCCGGCTGCTGGGGGAGTACGCCGTGGAGTGGCACCGCGCCAACGGCTTCGCCGCGATCCAGTTCAACGCCGTCGTCTCGACGAACACTGCTGCCGTGGCCTTGTGGCACGCGCTCGGCTTCGAGACGATCGGCCGTGTGCCCGCCGCCTTCCGCTTGCCCGACTCGTCCTACGCCGACCTGCTCGTGATGCACCTCGGCCTGGAGGAGGCATGAAGATCACCGAGATCCGCCGCTACCCGGTCAAGGCGATGGGGGGCGAGGGCCTGGGGTTCGTCGAGCTGGACGCGCGGGGGATGGTGGGTGACCGCTGGTTCTCCGTCATCGACGCCGACGGCAAGCTCGCGTCGGGCAAGAACTCCCGACGTTTCCGCCGCTTCGACGAGGTCTTCGAGTACAGCGCGTCGATGGACGGCGACGACGCCCACGTGGTCGGGCCCACGGGTTCGTGGTGCGTCGGCGACCCCGAGCTCGACCGGGTCCTGAGCGAGCACTTCGGGGCGGAGGTGCGCGTGCAGCGCGAGACCGGTACGCCCTACCAGGACGCCTCCCCCGTCTCGCTGGTCGGCACCGCCTCGCTGGCGTGGTGCCGCACCCATCTGGGCGTCGACGGGGACGTCCGTCGGCTCCGGACCAACCTCGTCGTGGAGACGACCGAACCGTTCGTCGAGGAGACGTGGGCGGGAAGGCTGCTGCGCGTCGAGGACGGACGTCGACGTACGCCCGTGAGCGGCGTCGAGGAGGTCGTGCTCGCAGTGGTCGAGCGCACCGAACGATGCCGGATGGTCGACATCGCCCAGGAGGGCCTACCCGAGCAGCGTGGCTGGTTGCAGGCGCTGGGCCGTGAGCGCGAGCTGTGCCTGGGCATGTACGCCGACGTGACCGCGTCCGGCAGCATCGGCCTGGGTGACCAGGTCGTCGTGCTCCCCATGACAGACTCGCCCGGTGACTGAGATCGAGATCGGGCGCGCCAAACGAGGGCGCCGGGCCTACGCCTTCGACGACATCGCGATCGTGCCGAGCCGGCGCACGCGCGACCCCGAAGAGGTGTCCACCGCGTGGCAGATCGACGCCTACCGCTTCGAGCTGCCGATCCTCGCGGCGCCGATGGACTCGGTGATGTCGCCGGCCACCGCCATCGCGTTCGGGCAGTTCGGTGGTCTCGGCGTACTCAACCTCGAGGGCCTCTGGACGCGGTACGACGACCCGACCGACCTGCTCGAGGAGGTCGCCGGGCTGACCGGCCCGGACGCCGTACGCCGGATGCAGGAGATCTACACCGAGCCGATCAGGCCGGAGCTGATCACCGAGCGGATCCGCCAGATGCGCGATGCCGGGGTGACCGTCGCCGGGAGCCTGAGCCCACAGCGGACCAAGCAGTTCGCCAAGACGGTGGTGGACGCCGGCGTCGACATGTTCGTGATCCGCGGCACCACGGTCAGCGCCGAGCACGTCAGTGCGCAGGCCGAGCCGCTGAACCTCAAGGAGTTCATCTACGAGCTCGACGTGCCGGTGATCGTGGGCGGTTGCGCGACCTACCAGGCGGCGCTGCACCTGATGCGCACCGGTGCAGCCGGCGTGCTCGTCGGGTTCGGAGGGGGAGCGGCGCACACCACGCGCACGGTCCTCGGGGTCGCCGTGCCGATGGCCAGCGCCGTCGCCGACGTCGCCGCGGCTCGCCGTGACTACATGGACGAGTCAGGTGGCCGCTACGCGCACGTCATCGCGGACGGGTCGATCGGCAAGAGCGGTGACATCGCGAAGGCCGTGGCCTGTGGTGCCGACGCGGTGATGATCGGCTCGCCCCTGGCTCGAGCCACCGACGCTCCCGGTCGGGGCTTCCACTGGGGCGCGGAGGCGCACCACGCGGACCTGCCCCGAGGGCAGCGGGTGGAGTTCGGCACGGTCGGCACCCTCCAGGAGATCCTGTTCGGTCCTTCACGCGTGGCCGACGGGACGATGAACCTGATGGGTGCTCTGCGCCGGGCGATGGCCACGACCGGCTACACCGAGCTCAAGGAGTTCCAGCGCATCGAGGTCGTCGTCCAGTAGGCCTGAGGCCTGAGACGGCCGCCCTGCAGGTTTGCGAGAAGCCTGCCGGGGCACGGGGTGGACCGATCTGCACGCGCACCCCGCCAGGAACGAGGCGTCCATGTCAGAGACCTCCACCGCGTCCGCCGACCCCGCTGAGGCGGGCTCCGACAGTGAGCTCAAGCGGTCCATCACCGGCAGGCTGCTGTTCTTCTACGTCCTCGGCGACGTTCTCGGGTCGGGGATCTACGTCCTCATCGGTGCCGTGGCGGGTGCCGTGGGAGGCGCCTTCTGGCTGGCGTTCGCGGTCGGCGTCACGATTGCGACGATCACCGGACTGGCCTACGCGGAGCTGGTCACGAAGTACCCCCAGGCCGCCGGCGCCGCGCTCTACGTGAACAAGGCGTTCAAGAACAAGGTGCTGACGTTCCTGGTCACGGTGACCTTCCTGTCCGCGAGCTTCGCCGCCGCGGGCTCGCTGGCGACCGGGTTCTCGAGCTACTTCGGGCAGGTGTGGGACCTGCCCCCGGCGCTGCTGATCAGCCTCGCGTTCATCCTGGCCCTGGCCGTCGTGAACTACATCGGCATCACGGAGTCGGTGGTGGCGAACATGCTGATGACGTTCGTCGAGATCGCCGGTCTGATCATCATCATGATCATCGGGGTCATCTACGTCGCCGAGGGGAACGCCGACTTCGGCACCCTCGTCGAGTTCGAGGCCGAGGGGAACCCGGTCTTCGCGCTCGTCGCCGGGGTCGCGTTGGCGTTCTTCGCGATGACCGGATTCGAGAACGCGGCCAACGTCGCCGAGGAGACGATCAACCCGTCCAAGACCTTCCCGCGCGCACTCGTCGGCGGCATGATCGTCGCCGGTGTGATCTACGTGCTGGTGGCCATCAGCGCCGCGCTGACGGTGCCGACCAAGTCCCTCGCCGACTCCGATGCCGCCCTGCTCGAGGTCGTGAAGGAGGGGATCCTGCCCGTCCCGGTGGGAATCATGACCACCGTGTTCGCGGTGATCGCGATGGTCGCCATCACCAACACGACGCTGGTCGCCGTGGTCACCCAGTCGCGGATCCTCTACGGCATGGCTCGGGAGGACGTCGTACCCGGCGTCTTCGGCAAGATCCATGCGTCGCGGCGCAGCCCGTGGGTGGCCCTGATCTTCTCGGCGTTCGTGGTGACCGGGTTGCTGCTCGTCGGTGGGGCGCTGAACAAGGCGGGTGTGGGTGTCGATGTCGTCGAACGGCTCTCACTCGTCACGGTGGTGCTCACTCTGGCGATCTACGTGATGGTGATCCTGGCCTGCCTCAAGCTCGGCGACCAGGACAACCACGACGAGTCCTTCCGGGCCTCGCGCCCCCTGCTCTACTTCGGGATCCTCGCCAACCTCGTGCTGCTCGCCTACGTCGTCGTGGACGACCCGTTCTCGCTCCTGTGGTGCGCAGGACTGCTCGCGGTGGGCGGCGCGCTCTACGCGGCGGAGTACTTCTTCGGCCGACCCGAGTCCCCGGGGCGCCGTTCGGACACCGACCAGGAAAAGAGCTGAGATGCACGTCATCGTCGCAGTCGACGGATCCCGCCAGTCACTGGCGGCGGCCAGGCAGCTGAAGTCGTTCGCGGACCCCGAGAAGATCACCGACATCTCGGTGGTCGCGGTGATCCGCCCGCTCGCCGCCGTGGCGTTCGCCGACGAGATCAGCGGGACCAGGATCACGTCCGAGCGGCGAGGTGCCGTCCTTCCGGGCGGCCGCGGAGGCGGCGTCGCACAAGGTCGCCGACGAGTTCGCCGGATGGGGACCGAAGGTCCACCAGCGCCTGCGCAGCGGTTCGCCGGCCAACGAGATCATCAAGGCGGCCAAGCAGCTCGGTGCCGGGCTGATCGTGGTGGCCAGCGGTGGACGCGGGATCAGCGAGACCGTGCTGATCGGCAGCACCGCCCAACGCGTCCAGCACTACGCGCCGTGCCCCGTGCTCGTCGTACGCCCGACGCCGCGCAAGCCCGCCGCTCGGCGCTCCGGGTCCTGACCTGCCGGACCTCAGTGCCCGGCTGACAGACTGGCCCGCATGACCCTGACGGCTGATCTCGGACCCGGATCGCGCGCGAAGGCCCTCGATGCCATGGAGGCCGGCGGGCTCGACGTGCTCGTTGTCGGGGCGGGGGTCGTCGGTGCCGGGACGGCGCTGGACGCGGTCTCGCGCGGTCTCTCGACAGCCCTCGTGGAGCAGCGCGACTTCGCGAGCGGCACGTCGTCGCGCTCCTCCAAGCTCGTGCACGGCGGCCTGCGCTACCTGGAGATGTTCGACTTCGCCCTGGTCAAGGAGGCGCTCGAGGAGCGCGGGCTGCTGCTGACCAAGCTCGCGCCGCACCTGGTGCGGCCGGTGCCGTTCCTCTACCCGCTGCACCACACCTGGGAGCGGCCCTACGTCGGCGCCGGGCTGCTGCTGTACGACGGCATGGCCACCCTGGGAGCACGTGCCGGCAAGCACGAGATGGGCGTGCCCCGGCACAAGCACCTCTTCCGCAAGCAGCTCGCCCGGATCGCCCCCGACCTGCGCACCGACGAGCTGACCGGCGCGATCCGCTACTACGACTGCCAGGTCGACGACGCCCGGCTGGTGATGAACATCGCGCGCACCGCCGCGGCGTACGGCGCCCACGTCGCCTCGCGCACCAAGGTCACCGGCTTCGTCCACGAGGGCGACCGCGTCGTCGGCGTACGCGTCGTGGACCTGGAGAACGACCGGGAGATGGAGGTGCGCGCCAAGGTCGTCGTCAACGCCGGAGGTGTCTGGACCAACGAGATCCAGGACATGCTCGGCGGGCTCGGAGCGCTCAACGTCGAGGCCAGCAAGGGGATCCACCTCGTCGTGCCGCGCGACCGCATCCGCAGCGAAGCGGGCTTCATCACGAAGACGGCGGTGTCGGTGCTGTTCGTGATCCCGTGGGGACGCCACTGGATCATCGGCACCACGGACACTCCGTGGGACCTCGACCTGGCCCACCCGGCTGCGTCCCGACGCGACATCGACTACGTGCTCGATCACGTGAACAAGCTGCTGCGCACGCCGCTCGACCACACCGACGTGCAGGGGGTGTACGCCGGCCTGCGGCCCTTGCTCAAGGGGGCCACCGAGCCCACGTCGAAGATCTCCCGCGAGCACACGGTCGTGGCCCCGGCCCCCGGTCTGGTGATGATCGCCGGCGGCAAGCTGACCACCTACCGCGTGATGGCTCGCGACGCCGTCGACGCGGCCGCGGAGTCCCTCGACGGACCGGTGCGCGCCAGCGTCACCGAGCGGATCCCGCTGCTGGGGGCCAGCGGGTTCGAGGCGCGCACCAACCAGCGCGTGTCGCTGGCTCGCTCGAGTGGGCTGGACATCGGCCGGATCGACCACCTGCTCGGCCGCTTCGGGGGGCTGATCGACGAGGTGCTCGGGCTGATCGGCGAACGGCCCGAGCTGGGCAGGCCGCTGGCCGGCTCCGAGGGGTACCTCGCTGCCGAGGTGGTCTACGCCGTCACCCATGAAGGTGCCCGCCACCTCGACGACGTGCTCGCCCGGCGCACCCGCATCTCGGTCGAGTGCTTCGACCGCGGAACGGCGTCCGCTCGTCCAGCGGCCGAGCTGATGGCCGGCGAGCTCGGCTGGGACTCCGAGCGGCTCGAGGACGAGGTCGACCACTACCTGCGGCGTGTCGAGGCCGAGCGGCAGAGCCAGGAGAAGCTCACCGACCAGGAGGCCGACGAGGCACGGGTTCGGGCGCCCGAGGGACCCTGGGCGGTCTGAGAGCATCGGACGCATGACCGCGTTCATCTCGCACACCACGATCGACTGCCGCAACGCCTACGAGCTCTCCCAGTGGTGGAAGCAGGTGCTGGAGTACGTCGACCAACCCGACGACCCCAACGAGCCGGGCCACGAGGAGTGCTGGATCCAGCGTCCCGACGGTGGCCATCCGCTGCTGTTCATCGAGGTCCCCGAGGACAAGCAGGTCAAGAACCGGATCCACCTCGACCTGCGCCCGAGCGCGCGGACCCGCGACGAGGAGCTCACCCGTCTGCTCGACCTCGGCGCCCGCCAGGTCGACGACCAGCGCAAGGACGACGGCAGCGGCTGGGTCGTCCTGGCCGACCCCGAGGGCAACGAGTTCTGCATCCTGCGTGGCCAGGCCGAGCTGGACGCGACCGACCGCTGACCCTCAACGCACCACGCGACGTCCGGCTCGCCAGGCGGCGTACGGCGTGACCAGCACCACCGCCACGATGACGCCGGAGAGGGCGAGCAGCTCGATCATCCAGGGCAGGGTGAGGTCGAGGTCGAGGATCTCGAGGACCTCGCCGACCCCGAACCCGACGCCCATCACGAACAGGGGCGCCGAGGACAGCGCGAGGAGGAGTGCCAGTCGCCACGTCCGCAGGCGGAACGCGGCCGCCGCGCCGGCCCCGGCGCCGGACACGACGAACAGAGCGACCAGGGCCGCGGTGGCTCCGCGCTCAAGCTCCGGCTCGATGGCCATCCCGATCGCCACGAGCCGCATCAGCGCGCGTGCGAGGGCACCGAAGAACAGGCCTACCAGGGCCCCCACAGTCAACCCGCCAAGTCCCCGCATCATCGGGACAGCATCCCCTGATCGGTCAGTCCGGAAAAGGCTCTCGACGATCAGGCCCGTCCGGAACAGGCCAGACCCGGGCTGTCGGACCCACCTCGTAGAATCGGGTCAACCCCCTGTCCGGACCGGCTGGGGGCCGTCGTGCGTGCGCGCACCCGCTGATCTGCACCACCGAGGAGTCACCCGTGTCGCTCGCCGCCCTGGCCGATCTGGTCCTGCGTGAGCCCGCGCTCGCCGCGTCGATGCGCGACGCCAGGTCGGGGCTGGCGACGCTCGACCTCACCGGGCCCGCGGCGCTGCGTCCCTTCGTGGTCAAGGGGCTGGTCGACGCCGGGCGCACGGTGCTCGTCGTGGCCGCGACCGTGCGCGAGGCCGAGGACCTGACCGAGGAGCTTCAGGACCTGCTGGACCCGGCCTCGGTGGCGCTCTACCCGGCCTGGGAGACGCTCCCGCACGAGCGGCTCAGCCCGCGCAGCGACACGGTCGGTCGCCGGCTCGCGGTGCTGCGCCGGATCAAGCACCCTGGGACCCAGGCGAACAACGGCCCGCTCAAGGTCATCGTCGCGCCGGTCCGCTCGGTGCTGCAGCCGCAGGTCAAGGGGCTGGCCGACCTCGAGCCGGTCGAGCTGGCGCCCGGCCAGGAGGTCGAGCTCGAGGACGTCGTACGACGACTCGCCGGTGCTGCCTACTCGCGCGTCGACCTGGTCGAGAAGCGCGGCGAGTTCGCGGTCCGCGGCGGCATCGTCGACGTCTTCCCGCCGACCGAGGAGCACCCCGTCCGGGTCGAGTTCTTCGGCGACGAGATCGACGAGATCCGCGCCTTCGCCGTCGCCGACCAGCGCACGCTGGAGCCGGTCGAGCGCCTCTGGGCGCCGCCGTGCCGGGAGCTGCTGCTCACCGACGACGTCCGCCGGCGGGCAGCAGAGCTCGGCGAGCAGCACCCGCAGCTCGCCGAGCTCACCGACAAGCTGGCCCAGGGGATGGCCGTCGAGGGGATGGAGTCACTCTCGCCCGCTCTGGTCGACGAGATGGAGCTGCTGGTCGAGCTGCTCCCGCCCGAGAGCCACGTGCTGGTGCTCGACCCCGAGCGGGTCCGCACCAGGGCCCACGACCTGGTGGCCACCAGCGAGGAGTTCCTCGGGGCCAGCTGGGCGGCTGCGGCGTCGGGTGGGATCGCACCGATCGACCTGGGGGCTGCGTCCCTGCGTGGCATCGGGGAGGTCCGGAGCCGGGTGCTCGAGCAGGGTCAGGGGTGGTGGGGGATCAGCCCGTTCGGGATCGAGACGGACCAGACCCTGGCCGAGATCGACCCGCGTGCCCCGGAGAGTCGGGCCATCGCAGCGCAGCCTGCCGAGGCCTACCGCGGCGACATCGAGGCGGTGATCACCGACATCCGCACACATCTGGCCGGCGGCAAGACCGTGGTCACCATCCACCAGGGACACGGCCCCGCGCAGCGGATGGTCGAGGTGCTCGGTGAGCACGACGTCCCCGCTCGGTTGGTCGAGGAGATGGCCTCGACAGGCTCGATCAGCGACACCGACGGTCTCGTCCTGGTCACCACGGGCTGCCTCAACCACGGAGTCGTCCTCGACGACCCCGGCCTGATGGTCCTCACCGGCGAGGACATCGCCGGGCAGAAGGCGACCACGCGCGACATGCGCAAGATGCCGGCGCGGCGCAAGAAGCAGATCGACCCCCTGGAGCTCAAGGCCGGCGACTTCGTCGTGCACGAGCAGCACGGCGTGGGGCGGTTCGTGGAGATGCGGCAGCGCGAGGTGCAGGGTGCGGTCCGCGAGTACCTCGTCCTGGAGTACGGCGCCAGCAAGCGCGGCCACCCACCGGACCGGCTGTTCGTCCCGGCGGACGCCCTCGACCAGGTGACTCGCTACGTCGGCGGCGAGCAGCCGAGCCTGGACCGGCTCGGTGGTGGCGACTGGGCCAAGCGCAAGGGCCGGGCGCGCAAGGCGGTGCGCCAGATCGCCGCGGAGCTGATCAAGCTCTACGCCGCCCGTCAAGCCACCAAGGGCCACGCGTTCGGACCGGACACCCCGTGGCAGACCGAGCTCGAGGACGCGTTCCCGTTCCACGAGACCCCCGACCAGCTGAGCACGGTCGAGGAGGTCAAGGCCGACATGCGCCGCGTCGTACCCATGGACCGGCTGGTCTGCGGCGACGTCGGCTACGGCAAGACCGAGATCGCGGTGCGGGCGGCGTTCAAGGCCATCCAGGACGGCAAGCAGGTCGCCGTGCTCGTGCCCACGACGCTGCTGGTCACCCAGCACTCCGCCACCTTCGCCGAGCGGTTCAGCGGCTTCCCGGTGACCCTGAGGGCGCTCAGCCGGTTCCAGAGCGACAAGGAGGCCCGCGAGGTCATCGAAGGCCTCCGGGACGGCAGCGTCGACATCGTGATCGGCACCCACCGGCTGCTCAACCCCGACATCCAGATCAAGGATCTCGGGCTGATCGTGGTCGACGAGGAGCAGCGCTTCGGCGTCGAGCACAAGGAGCAGATGAAGCGCCTGCGCACCAGCGTCGACGTGCTGTCCATGTCCGCGACCCCGATCCCGCGGACGCTGGAGATGGCGATCACCGGCATCCGGGAGATGTCGACGATCGCCACCCCGCCGGAGGAACGGCACCCGGTGCTCACCTACGTCGGCGCCTACGAGGACCGGCAGGTGACCGCCGCCCTGCGGCGAGAGCTCCTGCGTGACGGCCAGGTGTTCTACATCCACAACCGGGTGCAGTCGATCGAGAAGGCCGCGGCCAGGATCAAGCAGCTGGTGCCGGAGGCGCGCGTCGCCACGGCTCACGGCCAGATGGGGGAGCACCAGCTCGAGCAGGTGATGCTCGACTTCTGGGAGAAGCGGTTCGACGTGCTCGTGTGCACCACCATCGTGGAGTCCGGCCTGGACGTCTCCAACGCCAACACGATGATCATCGAGCGCTCCGACACCCTCGGCCTGTCCCAGCTGCACCAGCTGCGCGGACGCGTCGGCCGCAGCCGTGAGCGGGCCTACGCCTACTTCCTCTACCCGCCGGACAAGCCCCTCACCGAGACCGCGCACGAGCGGCTGGCCACCCTGGCCCAGCACTCCGACCTCGGCGGCGGCATGGCGATCGCGATGAAGGACCTCGAGATCCGCGGCGCCGGCAACCTGCTCGGTGGCGAGCAGTCCGGACACATCGCGGACGTCGGGTTCGACCTCTACGTGCGCCTGGTCGGCGAAGCCGTCTCGGAGTTCCGGCAGGACGGCTCGGGGGCCGAGCAAGCGGTCGAGGTCAAGATCGAGCTGCCGATCGACGCACACCTGCCGCACGACTACATCCAGAGCGAACGTCTCCGGCTCGAGATCTACAAGCGGATGGCCGAGGTGCGCTCCGACGAGGACGTCCGCGTGCTGCGCGAGGAGCTGGTGGACCGCTACGGGGCGCCGCCCGCTCCGGTCGAGCGGCTGCTGTCGGTGGCCAGCTTCCGCGCCCGCGCGCGCTACGCCGGCATCTCGGAGGTGACGGCCCAGGGGAAGTACGTCCGCTTCCACCCGGTCGACCTGCCCGAGTCGCGCGTCGTACGCCTGAACCGGCTGCACCCGAAAAGCCTCTACAAGGCTCCCGTGCGTACGATGCTGGTGCCACGTCCCCAGCCCGTGGGCTTCGGTGCCCAGGGGCCTCGGGACGAGGAACTGCTCGACTGGGCGCGGCAGGTGATCGACGCCGTGATCGAGCCCGGCGATGGACAAGTGAAGGAGACCGGATCGTGAAGCTCCGAGGTGCGGGCGGCAAGCGGTGGGCACTGCCGGCGGCTGCTGTGGCCCTGCTCGTGCTGAGCGGGTGCGGGGAGATCACGCCGGGCACCGCGTCGGTGGTCAACGGCTCCCGGATCACCCACGACCAGGTCGACGACCTCGCCCGGGCGCAGTGCGTCGCTGCGAACCTCGCGGCGGAGTCCGGGCAGTCCACCTCGATGGCGATCAGCCGCGTCAAGCAGCAGTCACTGAGCCTCCTGCTGGACACCGAGCTCAGCAAGCAGTACGCCGAGGACGAGGCCCTCGAGCCGCAGAAGTCGATGTCGGACGGGTTCTACGGCCAGCTCGAGCCCGGCATCGCCCCCCTGCCCGGCAAGACCCGCACCGTGATCGAGGAGGTCTTCGGCGAGTGGGCGGTGGGCCGCGCCATCCTGGTCGAGGCCGGCAGCAAGGCGACCGGGGAGGAACCGACCTTCACCAACATCGAGCAGCTGCTGAACGCCGGGCTCCAGGCCCGGGACGGCTGGCTCCAGAAGGTCGAGATCACGACCGACCCTCGCTACGCCCCCACCGAGCAGGGCTTCCCGGGAGGCGGTGAGAGCTCGGTCTCGCGGGCGGGATCGAGCTTCGCCAAGGGAGCCTCCGCCAGCGAACCGGATCCGGACTGGGTCAGCGGACTTCCCGCCAACCAGAAGTGCGGCTGACCCCGTGGCGGACTCCCCGGTGACCGGCGAGTCCGCGCTGGTCCAGCTGGTCGGGATGATGGCCCGCCTCCGCGCCGAGTGCGGCTGGAAGGCCGCGCAGACCCATCGCACGCTGGCCAAGCACCTCCTCGAGGAGACCTACGAGACGATCGAGGCCATCGAGACGCTCGATGGCGCAGGCAGCTTCGACCACCTGCGCGAGGAGCTCGGCGACGTGCTGCTGCAGGTCTACCTGCACGCAGCGATCGCTGCCCAGGCGGGTGAGTTCGACATCGAGGACGTCGCGCGGGGCCTGAGCGAGAAGATGGTCCGGCGCAACCCGCACGTCTTCGGCGACGTCGAGGAGACCGACCCGGCGCGGATCAACGACACCTGGGAGTCGGTGAAGGCAGCCGAGAAGCACCGCACCGACGTGCTCGACGGCATCCCCCTCGAGCTTCCTGCCCTGAGTCGTGCCGCGAAGGTGCTCGACCGGCTGGAGCGCGCCGGCACCGCGCTGCCCCCCGGCGACCCCACCGACCTCGGGGACCGGCTGCTGGCCCTCGTGGTCGAGGCCCGCGAGACAGGAGTCGACCCGGAGCAGGCCCTGCGCGCTGCCGTACGACGGGTCAGCGCGTGACTCCTCGCTCCACCAGCCGCTCCGGACGTCGGGTGACCGCCCTCGTGGCGGCTGCGGTGCTCGGACTGACCGGTGGGTGCGCCCTCGGTGAGGACGACGAGATGGTGCCGCCGACGCGCACCATCACCGCCTCACCGTCCCCGGCGACCACAGCCGTGCCGCAGGGTGTCCCGGTCGGGGAGGGCGCGGTCTCCCCGTCGGACGTGGTGTGGGCCCAGGGGACCGTCCTGCACGTCGGCAGGCGGGACATCGACCTCTCGCCCGCCGGGATCGACGCGTTCGTGGTCGTGCCGGGTGGCGTGTTCGTGCTGAGCAGTGGCGAGCTCTGGTTCACCGACCTGACCCGGCTGCGGGGCACCGGCCTCACCGGGGTCTCGGCCCTCGGGGTCACCGAGGACGGCACCCGGATCCTGGTCACCGGGAAGCAGTCGGGTGCGGTGGCGACCTACGCCTACGACACCGGCTCCGGTCGTGCCGTGCGCAGCGACGGGCTCACGGCCGAGACGATGGAACAGCGACTGCGCGGACCGGACCGCTCGGCGGTTCCCGTTCCGGAGGGCTTCCAGATCGCCGGGTGGGCCGGCCCGACGACCTTCTACGGGGTGCAGAGCAAGGCCGGTCGCGCCGTGTCGGTGGTCAGCTGCGAGGTGACGTCCCGGGCGTGCACGACGCTCGGCGCGATCGAGGGTGCGCAACCGGTCGTCTTCGGCTCCGGCCTCGGGTAGCCGATCGCCCGCCATCCGGAGGCGGGTGCTACGCGCGATCTGCTTCCGCCACCGTTAGGGTGAAAGGGCCAGCAGGCCCATGAGCAGCCACCCCAGGCCCGAGAAGAGCCGACCAGCCTCAGGGTCGAGAACCCCCGACGCAGGAGCAACTGTCTTGGCTTCCATCGACACCGTCATCGCCCGGGAAATCCTCGACTCGCGGGGCAACCCCACGGTCGAGGTCGAGGTGCTCCTCGACGACGACTCCCTCGGCCGTGCCGCCGTCCCGTCCGGTGCGTCGACGGGCGCCTTCGAAGCGGTCGAGCTCCGCGACGGTGGCAAGCGCTACGGCGGCAAGGGCACGGAGAAGGCCGTCAGCGCGGTGCAGGACCAGATCGAGCCCGAGATCATCGGTCTCGACGCCAGCGACCAGCGACTCGTCGACCAGGCCATGCTGGACCTCGACGGCACCCCCAACAAGGCCAACCTGGGTGCCAACGCGATCCTCGGCGTCTCGCTGGCGGTGGCCCGGGCGGCCTCGGAGAGCGCGGACCTGCCACTGTTCCGCTACGTCGGCGGCCCCAACGCCCACCTGCTGCCCGTGCCGATGATGAACATCCTCAACGGCGGTGCCCACGCCGACACGAACGTCGACGTGCAGGAGTTCATGATCGCCCCGATCGGGGCCGCCTCCTTCCGCGAGGCGCTGCAGCAGGGCGCCGAGGTCTACCACGCGCTGAAGGCCGTGCTGAAGAAGAAGGGCCTCGCGACCGGTGTCGGTGACGAGGGTGGCTTCGCCCCCGAGCTCTCGAGCAACCGCGCCGCGCTGGACCTGATCGCCGAGGCCGTCGGGTCGGCCGGCTTCAAGCTCGGCGTCGACTTCGGCCTGGCCCTGGACGTGGCGGCCAGCGAGTTCCACGAGAAGAAGAAGTACGCCTTCGAGGGCCAGCGGAAGTCCTCGCAGGAGATGGTCGACTACTACGCCGACCTGGTCGCGTCCTACCCGATCGTCTCGATCGAGGACCCCCTCGACGAGGACGACTGGGACGGCTGGAAGGCCATGACCGACCAGCTCGGCGACAAGATCCAGATCGTCGGCGACGACCTGTTCGTCACCAACGTCGAGCGACTGGCCCGCGGGATCGCCGGCGGCCAGGCCAACTCCCTGCTGGTCAAGGTCAACCAGATCGGCTCGCTCACGGAGACCCTCGACTCGGTGGAGATGGCCCATCGGGCCGGGTTCCGCTGCATGATGAGCCACCGCTCGGGCGAGACCGAGGACACCACGATCGCCGACCTGGCGGTGGCCACCAACTGTGGGCAGATCAAGACCGGTGCCCCGGCCCGGTCGGAGCGCGTCGCGAAGTACAACCAGCTGCTGCGCATCGAGGAGGAGCTCGACGACGCCGCTCGCTACGCGGGCCGCGGCGCCTTCCCGCGCTACCAGGGCTGAGTCGGGCTGAGCTCAGAGATGGCCACACGTCGTACGCCGAACGGGCCCCGCAGCGGCGCCCGTCCCGGACGCCTCCCTGGCCACAACCGCCCGGGAGCCCGGGCCAGTGAGCGCGCGCGTACGACGGCCACCCCGGACCCGCGTCCCCGGTTCACCAACCGGATGGCGATCCTGGTCGTCGTCCTCGCCGTGCTGGTCGTCTCCTACGCCTCCTCCATGCGGGCCTACCTGCAGCAGCGGTCGCACATCAACGACCTGCGGGCGCAGATCGACAGCTCCGAGCGCGACATCCGGGCTCTGGAGCGGGAGAAGCGCCGCTGGGACGACCCTGCGTATGTCGAGACCCAGGCCCGGGAGCGGTTCGGCTGGGTGCTGCCGGGTGAGACCAGCTATCAGGTGATCGACCGGGACGGCAACCCGCTGGAGCGCAGCGACGAGCTCACCGACCCGGACTCGGTGGCGCGCCAGGTCCCCGACCCGTGGTGGGACAAGGTCTACGGGACCCTGGAGGCCGCGGACCACCCGAAGAAGGCGCCGGCGCCGAAGACCAACATCACCCCGCCGCCCGTGCCCCCGCCGACCGCCGACAGTGACTGACGACGCCGGCTTCGACGATCGGGACGTCGAGGTCGTCCGCGCGCAGCTCGGCCGACCGCCCCGATCGATCCACGCCGTCGCCCATCGCTGCCCGTGCGGGAACCCCGACGTGGTCGCGACCGAGCCCAGGCTCGACGACGGCACGCCGTTCCCGACGACGTTCTACCTCACCTGCCCGCGAGCCGCCTCGATGATCGGCACCCTCGAGGCCTCGGGCCTGATGCGCGAGATGACCGACCGACTCGGCGAGGACGAACAGCTCGCGGCTGCCTACCGCGGTGCTCACGACGCCTACCTCGAGGCCCGGGACGCCATCGGTGAGGTCCCGGAGATCGCTGGCGTGTCCGCGGGCGGAATGCCCGACCGGGTCAAGTGCCTGCACGTGCTCGCAGGACAGGCGCTGGCCCAGGGGCGTGGGCTGAACCCGCTGGGTGACGAGGTGCTGGACACCCTCGGCGAGTGGTGGGCGGCCGGGCCGTGCGTGCCGACCGGTGCCGGCGCGCCCGCTGACTCCGGTTCATCGACCACCGCAGGAGAGCAGAGCCCGTGACGCGCGTGGCTGCCTTCGACTGCGGCACCAACTCGCTGCGGCTGCTGGTCGCGGACATCGACGTCGACGCCGGCACCAGCGTCGAGCTGGTGCGCGAGCTGCGCGTCGTACGACTCGGGCAGGGGGTGGACCGCACCGGCCGGATCGCCGACGCCTCGCTGCAGCGGGCGTTCCGCGCCGTGGAGGAGTTCATGGCTCTGGTCGTCGACCTCGACGTAGCCCGGATCAGGTTCTGCGCGACCTCCGCCGCCCGGGACGCCCAGAACGCCGAGGACTTCCTCACCGGCATCCGCGAGCGCACCGGCGTGGCTGCCGAGGTGCTCGACGGCGATGCCGAGGCGCGGGTCAGCTTCGCGGGAGCGACGCGATCCCTCCCTCCGTTGCCCGAGCCGCTCCTGGTCCTCGACATCGGTGGCGGCTCCACCGAGCTGATCCTGGGTGACGCTGCGGGCCGCATCCTCGCGGCGGAGTCCCTCGACATCGGGTCGGTCCGGCTCAACGAGCGACACCTGGCCGGTGATCCTCCCTCGAAGGACGAGATCTCCGCCGCCGTCGCGGACATCGACGGCGCCCTGGACGAGTGCTCGGTCGACCCGGCGGACGCCGGAGCGGTGATCGGGGTCGCCGGGACGGTGACCACGCTCGCCGCCGCCGTACTCGATCTCGACACCTACGACCGGACCGTGATCCATCACAGCGTGCTGCGTCCCGACAGGGTGCAGGGCGCGGTCTCCCGGCTGCTGGCGCTCGACGTCGAGCAGCGCCGGGCGCTGCCGTACATGCACCCCGGACGCGCCGACGTGATCGGTGCCGGGGGGCTGATCCTCGACCGCATCCTGCGCCGTACGACGGTCAGGTCGATGCTGGTCTCCGAGAACGACATCCTCGACGGGATCGCCTGGTCGGCGGCCTCTGTCGAGGGTCCGAGCACCGATGGGAAGTGACGTCATGTCCGAGGCCGACGACCGGCAGGCCCCGCAGCTCTCCGCCCTCTTCGTGCTGCGGCGAACCGTGCGCGAGTTCCTCGACGACGCAGGCACCGACCTGGCCGCGTCGCTCACGTACTACTCCGTGCTGGCGATCTTCCCCGGGCTGCTCGCGCTGCTGTCCCTGGTCGGGATCTTCGGCGAGGCCCAGGCGTCCGTCGAGGTGATCCTCGAGGTCCTGGCGCCACTGGTCTCCGCCGACCAGCTCGACCAGATCGAGCCGATCCTGGCCGAGCTCGCCTCCAGCGAGGCGGCAGGGGCGACCCTCGCCATCGGTCTGGCCGGCGCGCTCTGGTCGGCCTCGGGGTACGTCGGGGGGTTCAGCCGGGCCATGAACCGCATCTACGAGGTCGAGGAGGGTCGGCCCTTCTGGCGGATGCGGCCGATGCAGCTGATGGTCACCGTGGTGTCGGTGGCGCTGTGCGCAGGCGCCCTGCTGATCCTGGTCGTCTCCGGCCCGGTGGCCGAGTCGATCGGCAACGCCGTCGGCCTCGGGGACAACCTGGTCGTGGCCTGGGAGTACGCGAAGTGGCCGGTCCTCGCCCTCGTCGTGATGGTGCTCGTGGCGCTGCTCTACTACGCGACTCCCAACGTCGACTTCGTGAAGTTCCGGGTGATCTCCGTGGGGGCCTTCGTGGCCATCCTGGTGTGGCTGGTCGCCAGCATCGGGTTCGCGTTCTACGTCGCCAACTTCTCCTCCTACAACCGGACCTACGGCGCTGTCGCGGGTGTCGTGGTGGCCCTGCTGTGGCTGTGGATCACCAACGTCGCCCTGCTGTTCGGTGCGGAGCTCGACGCCGAGCTCGAGCGGGTGCGGGAGCTGCGCAGCGGCGTCGCGGCGGAGGAGACCATCCAGCTCCCGGTCCGCGACAGTCGTGGCATCGACAAGGCGGTGGCGCGCCGAGCCGACGCCGTCGCGACGATGCGCGAGGTCCGCGTGGCGGCCGCGGGCCCGGGTGATCCTGCCGATCGCCCGTTCGGCCGGCGCTGAGTCGGCCTTGAGCGCCTCGTTCCCCAGCCCGGTACCCCCGGGCCAGGGCTGGCCGGAGGACCCGGTCGGCCCGGGTGAAGCGGTGCCGTCCGTCGCCCGGTCGGCCAACGGCGTGACTCGGCTGGCGGCGCGCGCGTCACTCCCGATGCTGGAGGCGCGCAGCTCGGTCTGTGCCGCCTGCCCGAGGCTGGTCGCCTGGCGCGAACGGGTTGCCCGCGAGAAGCGGGCGTCGTACGCCGGCGAGACCTACTGGGGCCGCCCGATCGCCAGCTGGGGCGACTCCGAGCCGGCGATCCTGATCGTCGGACTGGCGCCGGCCGCCCACGGCGGGAACCGCACCGGCCGGATCTTCACCGGCGACCGCTCGGGGGACTGGCTGTTCGCCTCGCTCCATCGGGTCGGCCTCGCCACCCTGCCCACCTCGACCCACGCGGGAGACGGACAGCGGCTGATCGGCACCCGGATGGTCGCGGCCGTCAAGTGCGCCCCGCCCCAGAACCTGCCGACCACGCAGGAGCGCGACACCTGCGCGCCCTGGATCGAGCGCGAGATGCGGTTGCTGCTGCCGGGCCTCAAGGCGGTGGTGAGCCTGGGTGGGATCGGCTGGGACGTCGCGGTCCGCTCGCTGGCAGCGGCGGGCGTGCAGATCCCACGCCCCAGGCCCAGGTTCGGCCACGCCGTGGAGGTCGCGCTGCCCGGCGGCCTCACCCTCCTGGGCTGCTACCACCCCTCCCAGCAGAACACCTTCACCGGCCGGCTGACCGAGCCGATGCTCGACGCCGTCCTCGGCCGGGCCGCCGAGCTCGGCTCCCTATGATCAGCGGGTGGTCGAGCTGAGTCGAGACCAGCCCCGGTATCCCAACCGGCAGAGGAAGCGGTCTTAAACACCGCACAGTGTGGGTTCGACCCCCACCCGGGGCACGCTCGGTCCGGGGGTGCGCGGGATCAGCGCCAGGTGTGCGAGAGCCACCCGGCAGAGGCGAGGTCGGCAGCACGCCAGCTCCGTGCCGACCAGTTGGCCTCACGCCAGGAGCGCGCTGTCCAGGAACCGTCACGCCAGCTCCGGGCGGACCAGTCCGAGTCACGCCAGGACCGTGCCGACCAGGTTCCCGAGGTCCACGTCACACCTCCCCAGGTGCGGTCGTTCCACGAGTCGCCACTCCAGGTCGTTCCCCGCCAGCTGCCGCCAGCCCAGGCCTTGCCGGCCGCGGCAAGCTTGGCCCAGGCGGGACCGTTCCAGGTCTTCCCGAAGATGTCGACCTCGCCCTTGAGGTCCGAGACCCCGTCGTTGACGTGGGAGGAACCCCGGGCTGCCTCCAGCGACCCGGTGCCCTTGCCGAAGAACGATGCGGGCTGGTTGGTGGCGTTGACTGCCTTGACCTGCGCGGCCCGCACGTCCGTGAGTCCGTTGCCGCGGTACTGGTTGCTGGTCGAGTCGAACGGGCGGGCGGTGGACATCAGCTGCCGCTTCACCTGGTCCGGCTTCATGGTGGGGTAGCGCTGCAGCAGCAGGGCGGCCTCGCCACTGACAACCGCGGCGGCCTGCGAGGTTCCGGACGCCTTGGCGAACCGTGTTCCGGTACGCGCAGCGGGGTTGCGCTGGTCGGCGTAGCCGTTGGGCACCTTGAGCCCGAAGACGGAGACCCCCGGGGCCACGACATCCACGTGCCGCTGGTTGGTTCCGCGGGTGCCCCAGGCGGGAACGACGTCGTCCACCGGGCTGAGCGTCCCCTTGGTGTCCGAGGCTCCGACCGCGAGCACATAGCCGCTCCGGGCAGGATTGGCCAGATTGAGGTTGGTCGACCCGTCGTTGCCGCCGGCGACCACGACGACGATGCCGGCCGCCCAGGCACGCTCGACGGCGTAGATGAGTGGGTCGACCGCGGTGTCCTGCAGCGAGTCGGTCCCGTAGGAGAGGTTGATCACCCGGATGTTCTGGCCCGCGTCGTTGCGGTGGGCCACCACCCAGTCGATGGCGGCGATGACCTGGCTGACGTCCACGGCTCCGTCACTGGCGCCGACCTTCACGCTGACCAGGTTGGCGTCGGGGGCGATCCCGTTGAAGCTGTCGGTGCCCGCATACGAGGCCGGCACACCCGCGACGTCCCGTCCGGCGATGATGGAGGCGAGGTGGGTGCCGTGACCGAAGGCATCCACATGAGCCAGTTCCGGGTCCTGGCTGTCGAAGGAGAGGTCGGGCCCGTGCCACACGTTCCCGGTGTCGAGACCGGGCACCTTGGCGACACCAGTGTCGATCAGCGCCACTCCCACACCCTTGCCGGTGAACCCCGCTCGGTACGACGCGTGGGCGCCCACCGCCTCCGCGATGTGCCACAGGGATCCCTTGGAGCCGACGGCGTCGTAGCCCAGGCCCGGAGGAGCGCTGTGCGCTGCCCCGGACAGACCGGTGGTGGTGCCCAGTACGACGGCGACCACCGAACCCAACGCCATCCCGCGGCGCCAGCGCTTGTTGCTTCCCATCACGTATGTCCCCCTATGTGCGTATTGGGGAGATTAGGCCCAGGTGCCGGCCTGGGCCCCAAGGCCAGGGCAGTTCCGTAAGTCGGTCTAGTCCAAAATCCGACAAACTTGACATCTAGGAAATTGATGGGTATTTCGCCCGCAAATAGTCCAGTGACAAAACGACGGATTTGTGAAATATAGCCCGAGATATCCTATTCTGAGAGTGGCCGCGGGCTGCCGTACAGCCCTGCCAGAACGACCGCGCCACCACCACGATGACGATCCAGCTGCCAGCGACCGAGAGGGGAGGCCCGATGCGGCGCCTCCCACCGCTCAAGATGGCCTTGCAACTCCTCGTTCTGCTCGCGGGTGTCGCTGCTGCGGGCCTGCTCGCCGGGGTGGCTCACGGCTACTGGACGAGCTCGGGGATCGGCAGTGGCTCCGGGGGAACCGGGAGCTTCGACGCGCCGACGTCGGTGAGCGCGACGGCCCCGGCCGACAGCGCGACCGTCGCGGTGAGCTGGAGCCCCGCTCTCGGCCCGAACGGCGGCCCCGTCACCGGGTACTACGTGCAGCGCCACTCCGGAGGCACGCCGAGCGCCGCCTGCCTCAGCTCGCCCACCGTGCTGCTCAGCGCCGCGACCACCTCCTGCGAGGACGCCGGCGTCCCGAACGGCAGCTACACCTACACCGTGACTGCAGTCGTCGGCTCCTGGACCGCCGCGAGCGAGCCGAGCGCGGCGACGACGGTTGACGCCATCACCTTCGAGGTCACGGCCCCCAGCACGACGACCGCGGGGTTCCCCGTGACGGTGAGCGTCACCGCCCGGGACGGCTCGGGAGCCCAGGTCGGCGACTACACCGGCACCGTCCGCTTCACGAGCACCGATCCGGGATCACCCGTCCTGCCTCTCGACTACGACTTCACCCCTTCTGACAACGGCACCATGACGTTCACCGACGGCGTGGAGCTGCGCACCGGGCCCAGCCAGAGCATCACCGTCCAAGAGACGGCACGTCCTGCGCGTACCGGCACCACTAACGTCAACGTGACGGCGGGAGCTGTCGCCAGGGTGGGCTTCACGGTCCAGCCCGGAGGAGGCGCCGGCGGAGCAGCCTGGACCACCCAGCCGAAGGTGGCCACGCAGGACGCCTACGGCAACGCGATCACCGCCAGCGGCAGCGTGACGCTGTCCATCGCGAGTGGTCCAGCTGGGTCCGTGCTCACGTGCACCAACAACCCCAGGACGCTCTCGTCAGGCGTGGCCACGTTCGCGGGTTGCAAGATCACCAAGGTGGGCACCTACACCCTGAGTGCTGCCTCAGCTGGTCTGAGCGGAGACACGAGCGCGAGCTTCACGGTGACGGTGGGCACGGCGACCAAGCTGGGGTACGCCGTGCAGCCCTCGGCCGTGGTGGCGGGTGCGGTGATCAGCCCGGCCGTCATAGTGGCGGCCCAGGACGCCGGAGGCAACACCGTCACCACCGCCGACGGGACGGTGAACCTGGCCTTCGGAGCCAACCCCGGCGGACTGGGAGCCCTGGACGGGACGCTGTCGTCGGGCCTGGTGGACGGGGAGGCGACCTTCGCTGACCTGTCCATCACCAAGGCGGCCAACGGCTACTCCCTCAGTGCCACCTCCGCGGGACTGACCAGCGCGACCAGCAGCACCTTCAACGTCACTGCGGGGGTGGCCACGAAGGTGGGCTTCACCGTCCAACCAGGAGGCGGCACCGGGGGTGTGGCCTGGGCGACGCAGCCGAAGGTCGCGATCCAGGATGTCTACGGCAACACGGTCACCGGCACTGCCAGCGTGACACTGTCCATCGGGAGCGGCACAGGAGCGGGCGTGCTCACCTGTTCGGCCAACCCGCGCTCGGTCAGCAGCGGGGTCGCCAACTTCGCGGGCTGCAAGATCACCAGGGCGGGCACGTACACCCTCTACGCCGCCTCGGGAAGCCTGACGACCGACACCAGCGCCGAGGTCGTGGTCGTCACCGGTCCTGCGACCAAGCTCGTCTACACGGCGCAGCCCTCGGCTGTGGTGGCGGGTGCGGTGATCAGCCCGTCGGTCACGGTGGCGGCCCAGGACGCGGGAGGCAACACCGTCACCACCGCCTCCGGGACGGTGAACCTGGCCTTCGGAGCCAACCCCGGCGGACTGGGAGCCCTGGACGGGACGGTGTCGTTGGGCCTGGTGGACGGGGAGGCGACCTTCGCTGACCTGTCCATCACCAAGGCGGCCAACGGCTACTCCCTCAGCGCGGCGTCCCTGGGACTGACCAGCACGACCAGCAGCACCTTCAACGTCACTGCCGGGGTGGCCACGAAGGTGGGCTTCACCGTCCAACCAGGGGGCGGCACCGCGGCCACGGCCTGGGCGACTCAGCCCAAGGTCGCGATCCAGGACTCGTATGGCAACACGGTGAGCATGGCCGCCAACGTGGGCCTGGCGATCGCCAGCGGCAGCGGTGGGGGAGTGCTGACCTGCACGGCCAATCCCAAGGCCACTTCCGGGGGTGTGGCGACGTTCGCAGGCTGCAAGATCGACAAGTCGGGCGCCTACACCCTCACGGCCACGTCAGGGGCCTTCACCGCGGAGACAAGCGCCGACCTTGTCATCGTGGCAGGTGCAGCGACCAAGCTCGCCTATGCGGTGCAACCCTCCACCGTGGTGGCGGGTGCCGTGATCACCCCGGCGGTCACCGTGGCAGTGCAAGATGCGCAGGGCAACACGGTGACGTCGAGCTCGGCGACGGTGGCGTTGTCGATTGCCACCAACCCCGGCGGCGGCACGCTCAGCGGTACGACGTCCCAGGTGGCGGTCGGTGGGGAGGCGGTCTTCGACGATCTTGCGATCGACCACTCCGGCACGGGGTACGCGCTGAGCGCGGCCTCGACCGGGTTGGCCGGCGCTACCAGCAGCACGTTCAACGTGGATGTCGGAGCTGCCGCCCAGGTGGGCTTCGTCGTCGAGCCAGGTGACGGCACCGGGGGCTCTGTGTGGGGGACCCAGCCGAGCGTCGTGATCCAGGACTCGCAGGGCAACACCGTGACCACCAGCAGCGCAAGCGTGACGCTCTCGATCGCCAGCGGTACGAGTGGTGCGCTGCTGAGCTGTTCGGCGAACCCGGCGGTGGCGACGTCGGGAGTCGCCACCTTCGCGGGGTGTCAGATCGACAAGTCGGGTACCTACACCCTCACCGCTGCGTCCACCGGGCTGACGGCGGACACCAGTGCGAGCCTGAGCGTCACCGTCGGAGCGGCCACCAAGCTCGGCTACGGGGTGCAGCCCTCGTCGCGGGTCGCCGGTGCCGCGATCTCTCCGGCGGTGACGGTGGCGGTGCAGGACGCGGGTGGGAACACGGTGACCTCGAGTGTGGCGACGGTGACGATGGCGATCGGCAACAACGCGGGTGGGGGCACCCTGTCGGGGACGTTGTCGGTGGCGGCGAGCAGTGGGGTGGCGACCTTCTCGAACCTCTCGATCAACAAGACCGGTACCGGCTACACGTTGACGGCTGCCTCGAGCGGGCTGACCGGTGACACGAGCGCCGACTTCGACGTGACACCCAGCGCGGCGTCGAAGCTGGCCTTCGCGGTCCAGCCCTCCTCGGCGCTGGCGGGTACGTCGATCAGCCCCTCAGTCCAGGTCACCGTGCAGGATGCCAACAGCAACACGGTGACCTCGAGTGGGGCGACGGTGACGATGGCGATCGGCAACAACGTGGGTGGGGGCACCCTGTCGGGGACGTTGTCGGTGGCGGCGAGCAGTGGGGTGGCGACCTTCTCGAACCTCTCGATCAACAAGACCGGTACCGGCTACACGTTGACGGCTGCCTCGAGCGGGCTCACTGGTGACACGAGCGCCGACTTCGACGTGACACCCGGCGCGGCGTCGAAGCTGGCGTTCGCGGTCCAGCCCTCCTCGGAGGTGGCGGGTACGTCGATCAGCCCCTCAGTCCAGGTCACCGTGCAGGATGCCAACAGCAACACGGTGACCTCGAGTGGGGCGACGGTGGCGATGGCGATCGGCAACAACGCGGGTGGGGGCACCCTGTCGGGGACGTTGTCGGTGGCGGCGAGCAGTGGGGTGGCGACCTTCTCGAACCTCTCGATCAACAAGACCGGTGCCGGCTACACGTTGACGGCTGCCTCGAGCGGTCTGACCGGTGCCACCAGCGGCAGCTTCAACATCACGGTGGGCGCGGCGGCCCAGGTGGTGTTCACCACCGAGCCTGGGAGCGGTACCGGTGGCACGGCCTGGGCCACGCAGCCCAGGGTGGCCATCCAGGACGCCTTCGGCAACGCCACCACCAGCACGGCGAGCGTGACGCTGTCGATCGCGAGCGGGACTGTGGGTGCTGTGCTGAGCTGTACGACCAACCCGCTGGCCGCGGTCGCGGGCACGGCAACGTTCGCTGGCTGCAAGATCGACAAGTCGGGTACCTACACCCTCACCGCCGCGTCCACCGGGCTGACGGCGGACACCAGTGCGAGCCTGAGCGTCACCGTCGGAGCGGCCACCAAGCTCGGCTACGGGGTGCAGCCCTCGTCGCGGGTCGCCGGTGCCGCGATCTCTCCGGCGGTGACGGTGGCGGTGCAGGACGCGGGTGGGAACACGGTGACCTCGAGTGGGGCGACGGTGGCGATGGCGATCGGCAACAACGCGGGTGGGGGCACCCTGTCGGGGACGTTGTCGGTGGCGGCGAGCAGTGGGGTGGCGACCTTCTCGAACCTCTCGATCAACAAGACCGGTACCGGCTACACGTTGACGGCTGCCTCGAGCGGTCTGACCGGTGCCACCAGCGGCAGCTTCAACATCACGGTGGGCGCGGCGGCCCAGGTGGTGTTCACCACCGAGCCTGGGAGCGGTACCGGTGGCACGGCCTGGGCCACGCAGCCCAGGGTGGCCATCCAGGACGCCTTCGGCAACGCCACCACCAGCACGGCGAGCGTGACGCTGTCGATCGCGAGCGGGACTGTGGGTGCTGTGCTGAGCTGCACGACCAACCCGCTGGCCGCGGTCGCGGGCACGGCAACGTTCGCTGGCTGCAAGATCGACAAGTCGGGTACCTACACCCTCACCGCCGCGTCCACCGGGCTGACGGCGGACACCAGTGCGAGCCTGAGCGTCACCGTCGGAGCGGCCACCAAGCTCGGCTACGGGGTGCAGCCCTCGTCGCGGGTCGCCGGTGCCGCGATCTCTCCGGCGGTGACGGTGGCGGTGCAGGACGCGGGTGGGAACACGGTGACCTCGAGTGGGGCGACGGTGGCGATGGCGATCGGCAACAACGCGGGTGGGGGCACCCTGTCGGGGACGTTGTCGGTGGCGGCGAGCAGTGGGGTGGCGACCTTCTCGAACCTCTCGATCAACAAGACCGGTACCGGCTACACGTTGACGGCTGCCTCGAGCGGTCTGACCGGTGCCACCAGCGGCAGCTTCAACATCACGGTGGGCGCGGCGGCCCAGGTGGTGTTCACCACCGAGCCTGGGAGCGGTACCGGTGGCACGGCCTGGGCCACGCAGCCCAGGGTGGCCATCCAGGACGCCTTCGGCAACGCCACCACCAGCACGGCGAGCGTGACGCTGTCGATCGCGAGCGGGACTGTGGGTGCTGTGCTGAGCTGCACGACCAACCCGCTGGCCGCGGTCGCGGGCACGGCAACGTTCGCTGGCTGCAAGATCGACAAGTCGGGTACCTACACCCTCACCGCCGCGTCCACCGGGCTGACGGCGGACACCAGTGCGAGCCTGAGCGTCACCGTCGGAGCAGCCGCGAAGCTCGCCTTCTCGGTCCAGCCCAACGGGGGCGCCGCCAACGTGGCCTGGACCTCTCAGCCCCGCGTACTGGTCCAGGACGCCGGCGGAAACACGGTGACCACCAGCACTCTCAGCATCACCCTGGCCATCACCTCGGGGACCGGAACCAGCGGAGCCGTGCTGACCTGCACCACCAACCCGCGGGCGGCGGTCTCGGGCATCGCGACGTTCGCCGGGTGCAGGATCAACCTCGTGGGCACCGGCTACACCCTGCGAGCCAGCACCGGGGCACTGACCATCGCGACCAGCAGCGCGTTCAACATCTCCTGACCCGTGCCGGTCGTGCACACCCGGTCGGGCTCCGTCGGCACCTGCACAGCACTCGCCGCCGTACCACCGCGCGGGCGGCTCCAGGGGAGGTGCGTCCTCACTCCTGCAGCGTGCCGGTGGCCTGGTAGGCGAGCACCAGAGTCGCGTCCTTGCAGCCGTCCTGGTTCCTGGGGTGCTCGAGGATGCCGATGTGGGGCAGCGTGGTGCGAGGAACGCCGAGGCCCAGCATGGTCGAGGTCGACTGCGGTGGCACGATGACCGCCGGGCCGTCCGCCGCCTGGACCAAGGTGAAGTCGGCGCGGGTGCAGGGATGGGCCGGGCTGGCCCGGGGAGCATCGAGGCGCTGCACCCTGACCGTGACCCCGGTGACCGCCAGCGGACTGTCGTGGGGGTTGGTGAGCCTCAGCTCGACCGGTACCAGGACTCCCGGCGTGAGCGCGTCGACGGGCTGCTGGCTGATCTCGAACGTCGCGAAGGACAACCCCCGGGCGATGGCGCGCCCGGTCAGGGGGTCGCCGGTGTCGACTCCGGGGAGACGATGGGTGCCTGCGAGCACGGCGGCGATGGTGCCCACCACGGCGAGCGGGTACCCGAGGACGTGACGAAGGCGGATGCTGTTCTCACCCCGCCTTGCGGCACTGCCCAGGGCCGTGCCCGCACGCCCCATCGCCGAGGAGGACTCAGCTGATCGTGTAGGTGAGGTTGACCGTGGCGCCCTTGCAGCCGTCCTGGTTCACGGTCGTGCTGTTGTTGAACTTGATCGTGGCGCCGCTCCAGGCGCCCTGCGCGTCACCGGCCGGGACCTGGGCAGCCACGGACATCACCGGGTTGGCCAGGGTGTAGTCGGTTGCGCTGCACGTTCCAGCGGGGGCGCCGACCGCCTTGACAACGCTCGCGATGCTGGCGGTGACGCTGGTCACGTAGACCGGGCCGCTGTTGGGGTTGTCGAAGTTGCCGCTGAGGCTCTGGGCGGTGTCGCCGGGAGCCATGGCCGTGACGGTGCTGGTCTGGTTGACGCTGATGGCGACGTTCGTCCCGGTCGCTGCCGAGCCGGTGCCGGAGCCGCCGGCACTCCAGTACGCGTAGGCGATGCCGGAGCCGCCGAGGACCAGGACGGTGCCGGTGACGATCGCGAGCCTCTTGCTCTTGGACCTGTCCATGTCTGTGCTCCTGCTCGAAGGTGGTGTGTCGGTGGTCCGAAACATCCCGGTCGGATCTCCTGCGTGTTATGAGTACTTTAGGGTTAAAGGTCCCTTTCGACTCATTTCTGCCGATAGGTGGACAAATTGGACTAGACCAGCTCCACCCTGACCGGGCGGGAACACTGGCACCCCGAAGGACGTTTGATGGGTGACGTCCAGATATGATCCCGACGTACCGCGAACGCCAAAGTGGGCGGTTCGCATAGGCATCCAAGGAGGACGCCATGCAGAGCAAGAACCCGATCTTCACGCGCGCCGAGGGCTTCAACGGCTCCGGCACCGCGAGCCAGACCTATCCCGGCACGGGGCAGCAGTACGCCGGCTACGGCAACGACCCCTCACAGTGGGGCACCGGAACGCCCGGTCAGGCGACCCAGGTCGACCCGGGCCGGATGACGATCGACTCGGTCGTGCAGAAGACCGGCCTCACCATGGGCATCGTCGTCCTCGTCGCCGCGGCGACGTGGGTGATGACCGGACCGGTGGCCGATCCTGACGCGCTGCCGCTGCTCACCACCCTGTCCATGATGGGAGCTCTCGGCGCCTTCGCGCTGTCGATGGTGAACTCGTTCAAGAAGGTCGTCAGCCCCGGGCTGATCATCGCCTTCGCAGCGCTCGAGGGCGTCTTCGTGGGCGCGTTCAGCAAGCTCATCGAGGGCTACTTCGGCGACGGGCTCGTCATCGGGGCCGTGCTCGGCACGGTGGCTGCCGTGGCCGGAACGCTGGCGGCCTACAAGTTCTTCAACATCCAGGTCGGCGCCAAGTTCCGCATGTGGGTGATCGGCGCGATGTTCGGTTTCGTGGCGCTGAGCCTGCTCGACTTCGTGCTGCAGTTCTTCGGCAGCAGCTTCGGCTTCAACGGGTTCGGGACCATGGGGCTGATCTCGAGCGTCGTGGGCCTCGGCCTCGGTGTGCTGATGCTGATCCTCGACTTCGACTTCGTCGAGCGCGGCATCGCTGCCGGGCTGCCGGAGCGCGAGTCGTGGCGCGCGGCCTTCGGCCTGACCGTCACCATCGTGTGGATCTACATCGAGCTGCTGCGCATCCTCGCGATCCTGCGCGGCGACTGACCGCAGTCCAGTCCTACGCGGACGCCTCGGCCGACTCGTCGGCCGGGGCGTCTCCGCTGTCCGGGCCCTGCTCCCCCTCGCCCTGGTCCGGCGTCTCGGTCTCGGTGGACGCCTCGTGCGGCGTCTCCGCGTCGCCGGTCGGCAGCAGCCGGCGTCGCATCAGGGTGACCCAGCGCCCGCCCACGCCACGCTTGGCCCCGCCGACCTCGGTGCCGTCGATCTCGGTGCCGGGGTTCTGGCTCGCCCTGACAGCGGCGTAGCCGATCGGGAGCACGGCCTCGCCCCGGCCCGCACGCGGCGCGTCCTCCTCCTCCTCGCCCATGCCCAGCGCGGAGAGCACGGAGGGGACCAGCAGGCGGGCGAGGGACTCGTAGCCGGCCGCCGAGGGGTGGAACCGGTCGGGTCCGAACAGCACGCCCGGTGCCGCTGCGAACTCCGGCCCCAGGATGGAGCTGAGCGAGACCGTCCGGCCGCCGGCCTCGACCACCGCGATGGTCTGCGCGGCGGCGAGCCGACGCGACCACGCCCGTGCCACCTGGCGCAGGGGGATCGGCAGCGGCTGGATGGTGCCCAGGTCCGGACAGGTGCCGACGACGACTTCCACGTCCACCTCGCGGAGGCGTCGTACGGCCTCGGACAGGTAGCGGACCGACGCCGAGGGCAGCACGGTGTGGGTGACGTCGTTGGCGCCGATCAGGATGACGGCCACGTCGGGATCGGTCCGCAGGGCGTGCTCCACCTGCGCGGCCAGTGCGCTCGACTGGGCCCCGACGGCAGCGAACTCACGCAGATGGACGCGTCGGTCAGCGCGCTCGGCGACGCCGGAGCCGAGCCAGGCACCCGGGGTCTGCTCGACCGTGTCGACGCCGTAGCCGGCCGCGCTCGAGTCGCCCAGCAGGGCGATCTTGATGGCGGGCGCCGGCCGCCCCGGCCGTACCACCCCGTCGCGTCCGGCACCCGGTTGCGGGCCGTGCCGATCGTGCGACGGGCCAGGATCGCCTCGGCCCGGAGCACCCCGTAGAGCGAGGCGCCCAGCAGTGAGAGGCCGCCACCCCCGTAAGCGGCAGCGGCGGCAAGCCTGCGTGCTGCTGCTGCTCGACTCACGGGCTGATACTACGGAGTAGCCGCGGTCAGTCCTGCAGGTGTGCCCTGCCGATGACGATCGGGTGGTCGCTGATCCGGGTGCTCTGCGGCGTCTTGTCACGCAGGTAGTAGGAGAAGCGCGTCTGGCCGGCGGCGAAGATCCAGTCGATCGTGGACTCCCGCGGATACCGGCAGGTCACGCTCGGGATGCTGTTCGGCGAGATGCTCAGCTTGTTGGCCGTGAGCGGGCAGAACGCGTTCTGCCGGTCGTTGAAGTCACCGGTGAGGAAGACGGGACGCCCGGTCTTGCGCAGCTCGATGATCTTGTTCTTCTCGATCTGGACCGCCTTGGCGCGCCAGCCGGCAGCGTTGCCCCTGGTGTTGGCCGGGTTGTGCACGTTGAGGAACCACGCCGTGCGTCCGGAGGACTTCTGTCGCAGCAGTACGGCGGGGACGTGCCGGATGTTGCCGCTGAAGTAGGGGATGTCGAAGGTGTGCCCCTCGACGTACTCCATCGACGACTTGCGCCAGATGATGGCGTTCTCGGTGTCGCGTCGCTTGCCCTCCGGGTCCCAGTAGTGCGCGCCCCACGTCTTGTTGAACCCCTTGGAGACGAAGTAGTCGTACTGCACCTCCTGGAACTCCTGGGTGCCGACCACGTCCATGCCGCGGGCGTTGATGTAGTTGATCGACCGGGTCAGGCGGGTGGGGTAGGTGGCGTACTTCGAGCTGCGCGCCGTGTGGCTGGCGCCGAGCAGGTTGTAGGAGGCGATGGCGATCGGCCGGGCGTTGAACATGCCGGAGACGGGCGGGGTGTTGCCGACCATGGTGTTCAGCCAGGTGCTGGGGTTCACCGGCTTGTTGTTGCCGGAGACCGAGAAGCGCAGGGCGCAGGCCTTGGACGCCGGGTTGGCGCCGAGCACCCCGATGGCCTGCCCGGACTGGATCAGCTGGCCGGTGGTCACGTTGGCGCGGGTCAGGAACGCGTACTGCGAGACCAGCCCGTTCGTCCCGCTCACCACGCGAACCACGACCTTGCCGGCCCAGGCCGCGTTCGTGAGCACCTGCGCGACGCCGGGGTGGCTCGCCCAGACCGTCGCGTTGCAGTTCGCCTTGATGTCGGTGGCGAGGTTGCGTGCGCTGTAGGAGCGGCGGTCCTGGACCGCCGCGGTGCCGGTCAGCGGGTAGAACACGTTGGGCGGGCTGACCTTGCGGAACTTGGGGTCCTGAGACTTCGCAGCCCCGGCCTCGGTGGTCAGCGCGGGCGTCAGGAGCACGCCCAGAGCAAGGATGCCCGCCAGGGCCCGAACTGTCTTCGTCGGACTGTGCGTCGTCATCTCGGCGTGTCTCCCTCACAAAACGGACCAGGTGCTGTAGCGAACTTGGGAAGTATGCACCAATTCTTGGGTCCTGTGGGGCCGATGTGACAAATAAATGCTAGCGGTGCGTGTGTCGGTGCTTGCAATCCCGAGCCTAGATCGCCGGTAGGTTTGCCACATGAAGTATGCGAATTCCCTCCTGGACCTGATCGGTGACACCCCCCTCGTGAAGCTGAACCGCACCGTCGATGGCGCCTCCGCGCTGGTGCTGGCGAAGGTGGAGTACCTCAACCCCGGGGGCTCGGTGAAGGACCGGATCGCGGTCCGGATGATCGACGCCGCCGAGGCCAGCGGAGAGCTGCAGCCCGGTGGCACGATCGTGGAGCCCACGTCCGGGAACACCGGCGTCGGCCTCGCCCTGGTCGGCCCAGCAGCGCGGCTACCACTGCATCTTCGTGTGCCCGGACAAGGTCAGCGAGGACAAGCGCAACGTGCTCAAGGCGTACGGCGCGGACGTCGTCGTCTGCCCGACCGCGGTCGCGCCCGATCACCCCGACAGCTACTACAGCACCTCCGACCGGCTGATGCGCGAGACCGAGGGCGCCTGGAAGCCGAACCAGTACGCCAACATCCACAACCCGCTCTCCCACTACGAGCAGACCGGGCCGGAGATCTGGGAGCAGACCGACGGGCGGATCACGCACTTCGTCACCGGCATGGGCACGGGCGGCACGATCAGCGGCGTCGGCCGGTTCCTCAAGGAGCGCAGCGCCGAGCGCGGTGGGCCGCCGGTGCAGATCATCGGGGCCGACCCGGCCGGCTCGGTGTACTCCGGCGGCAGCGGACGGCCCTACCTCGTCGAGGGAGTCGGTGAGGACTTCTGGCCCGAGACCTACGACCCGGACATCGCCGACCGGATCATCGAGGTCTCCGACCGTGACTCGTTCGCGATGACGCGGCGCCTGGCTCGGGAGGAGGGCCTGCTGGTCGGCGGGTCCTCGGGGATGGCCGCCCACGCCGCGATCCAGCTGGCCCACGAGCTCGACGCCGACCAGGGCTCGGGCGCAGAGGCCGTGATCGTGGTCCTGCTCCCGGACAGCGGGCGCGGCTATCTGACCAAGGTGTTCAGCGACGAGTGGCTCGGCCGGTTCGGGTTCCTCGCGGAGTCGCACAGCGGCATGACCATCGGCGAGGTGCTGCATGCCAAGAAGGGGGACATCCCCGCCCTGGTGCACACCCACCCCAACGAGACGATCGCGGACGCGGTGCAGATCCTCCAGGAGTACGGCGTCTCGCAGATGCCGGTCGTCCTTGCCGAGCCTCCGGTGATGGCCGCGGAGGTGGCCGGCTCGGTCTCCGAGCGGCGGCTGCTGGATGCGCTCTACACGGGCCGGGCGCGGCTCGCGGACCCCGTCGAGCTGCACATGGACGAGCCCCTGCCGACCGTCGGGGCGGGGATCGGGGTCTTCGACGCGGTGGCGGCGCTGAGCGACGCTGATGCGCTGCTCGTGCAGGAGGACGGCCGGCCGGTCGGCGTACTCACGCGACAGGATCTGCTGAGCTTCGTCGCCCGCGACTGACTGCCCGAAATGTCCGAACTGAAATGAGTCAATGTCTCGCATTTCGGACGGTCACTGCCTAGTCTGAACCCTGCAGGATCCAACCCGCGGTACCCGTCTTCGGGTTGTTGCTGTGGTTCCGGGGCCAGATGGAAAGCTCGCGCGAGCGGGTCCCTCCACTTCCGTCGACCACGGACACCGGGTGGTGGGGTGACTCTCCAAGGTCGCCCTGCCACCTCCTGCGCTGCACGGTGACGCCCAGCGCCCCCTCAGTGCACCCGTTGGGCTGCGTGCGCCGGGGGCCGGGGGCCTGCGGGATCGAAGATCCTGGCCAGGCTCTCGATGCCGTCGACCAGCCGGGGCCCGGGACGGGCGAACGAGGCGTTCGCGTCCACGGCCCAGACCTCGACGTGCCCCGGCAGCACGGCGGCGTCCACCACCTCCCTGGCCAGGGCCACGGCGCCCGGCAGGTCGTAGCCGCACGGCGCGCACACCACGACGTCGGGCTCGACCGCGAGCGCCTCCTCCCAGGTGACCCGCACGGACTTCTCGCCCGCGGTCCCGATCGTGGGTACGCCGCCCGCCGCGACGACCATCTCCGGGACCCAGTGACCGGGGGCGAACGGTGGGTCGGTCCACTCCAGGAGCAGCACCCGGGGCCGGAGGGCGTCCGGACGTCCGGAGACCTCCGCCTCGACCGCGGCCAGCCGCGCCCGGAGGGTCGCCACCAGGCGCTCCGCGTGCTCCGCCCTACCGGTGGCGGCACCGAGCGAGACGATCGACCCCAGCACCTCGGCGATCGTGTGCGGGTCCACGGTGAGCACGTCCGCGGCGCAGCCGAGGTGGGCCAGGGCGTCGTCGACCACGGACACGTCCACCGCACAGACGGCGCAGAGGTCCTGGGTGACGACCAGGTCGGCGTCAAGACGCGAGAGCGCACCTTCGTCGAGGTGGTAGAGGTCCTCGCCTGCCCGCATCGCCGCGGAGACGAACTCATCGATCGCTGCCGCGTCCAGGCCCTCCGGCAGCGCGCTGGTCGAGACGATGCACCGCGTTCTGGCCTCGACGGGGTGGTCGCACTCGAAGGTCACGCCGACCACGTCGTCGCCGGCTCCGATGGCGAACAGGATCTCGGTCGTGGAGGGCAGGAGGGAGACGATCCGCATGCACCCGATCGTGTCATTGGGCATCCGGCCGGTAAATTCGGCTACGTGACTGTCACCTCCTACCTCACGATCGGGAGCGACGGCGTCACGGAGATCACGCAGGGCGGGTCACGCTTCCGCTGCGCACTGGCCCGGGTCGCCGACGAGGAGGGTGCCCGGGCCGTCCTGGAGCAGGTCCGCAAGCAGCAATGGGATGCCCAGCACCACTGCAGCGCGTTCATCGTGGGACCCGACCGGGCGCTCGAGCAGGCCAACGACGGGGGAGAGCCTCCCGGCACCGGTGGGGCGCCCATGCTCGAGCTGCTGCGCGGACGCGAGCTCACCGACGTGGTCGCCGTGGTCTCCCGGTGGTTCGGCGGGAAGCTGCTGGGCACCGGCGGCCTGGCCCGGGCCTACGCCGGCGCCACGCGCGCCGCTCTCGACGAGGTCGGGGTGGTGGAGCGGCTGCTGCAGGACCTCTGCGAGGTGGAGGTCGACATCGCGGCCGTCGGGCAGCTCGAGCACGCGCTTCGCTCACGGGGGGCGCGGGTGCTGGGCGTCGAGTACACCAGCGAGGCGTCCCTGCGCTTCGCGATCCCGCCGGTGGCGCGAGCCGCGGCGGAGGAGATCGTCGCGGAGCTGACGTCCGGGACGGCCGACCTCCAGGTGATCGGCCAGCGCTGGGTCGACTCCGAAGCCTGATCCGGGGTCGAGCCGTCAGCCGCGGAGCCTGGCGGTCACCCCGCGCACGACGTCGGCCTCGAGCTTGAGCACGTCGCGGTCGTAGGTCAGCAGCCCGTTCAGCTCGTCCTCCACATCGGCGAGCTGGGTGTAGACGGTGGCCGAGAGGCCGGCGCGCACGGCCTGCGCCAGCGGCTCGTGCAGGGCGCTGAAACCTGCCGCCAGCTCTGCCGGGTTCTCGGCGTGGTGGTAGCCGAACTCGCGGGGGCTCCAGTCGTGGTCCTCGACGCGCATGCTGTGCCCGCCGTACTCGGTGAGGGCGACGACCCGCCGACCGCGACGGCTCCAGCGCCTCCACCGACGGGGCATCCGGAAAGGGCGCAGGTAGCAGTGGAAGCTCCAGATGTCGCCCCCGCCCTGGTCGACCCAGCCGCTGACGTGGTTCACCTGGCGGGCCGGGTCGAGCGCCGCGACCTCCCGGGCGACCTCGTTGGCGTCGAACTGGCCCCAGCCCTCGTTGAACGGGGTCCACACCGCCAGGGAGACGACGTTGCCCAGCAGCGCGACCGTGTCACGGACCTCCTGACGGAACTCCGCCCGCCCTCTCGCGTCCTGCCGGTGGAACAGGGTGCGCCAGCGGTCGCTGAGCGGCATCGGGCGGGTGGCCGGCAGCGTGGTCACCAGGTGGCGGTAGCGGCCGCCGCCGTTGACCATGTCCTGCCACACCAGCATGCCCAGCCGGTCACAGTGTGCGTACCAGCGCAGCGGCTCGATCTTCGCGTGCTTGCGCAGCATGGTGAAGCCGAGTGCCTTCATCGCCTCGATGTCGTGCACCATCGCGGCATCGCTGGGCGCAGTCATCAGTCCGTCCGGCCAGTAGCCCTGGTCGAGCACTCCGACGTGCACGATCGGCTCGCCGTTGAGCAGCAGCCGCGGCACCCCGTCCTCGGCGGTGCCGACACCGAAGGACCGCAGGCCGGCGTACGACGTGACCCGGTCCTCGCCGAGCGTCACCTCCACGTCGTAGAGATGCGGGTCGTCCGGGGACCACGGGTGCACCTCGGCGAGCGGGACGATCGCCGGCACGCCTGCGGTGAGACCGGCGGTACCCACCGGTCGCCCGCCCGTCGAGACCGTGACGGTGGCGGCTGTGCTCGAACCACGCCCGTGCACGGTCACCTCGAGGGCCGCGCGGTCCAGGTGCGGCACCAGCACCAGCCGCTCGACGTACGACGCGGGCACCGGCTCCAGCCAGACGGTCTGCCAGATGCCCGACTGCGCGGTGTACCAGATGGTGCCCCGGTCCAGCCGCTGCTTGCCACGCGCGTGGAAGCCGGTCTCGGAGAGGTCGCGCACCCGGACCTCGAGGAGGTCGGTCCCGGAGTCGCCCAGGTGGTCGGTGACGTCGAAGCTGAAGGGCAGGTAGCCGCCGACGTGGGTGCCGGCCTCGCGGCCGTTGACCCAGACCGTGCACGACTGGTCGACCGCGCCGAAGTGCAGCAGCACTCGTCCGCCCGGTGGGGGAGCGGGAGCGGTGAAGGTGCGTCGGTACCAGAGCCACTCGTCAGGCTGCAGCTGTCGGTCCATCCCGGAGAGCGGCGCCTCGGGTGAGAACGGCACCACGATCGGGTCGTCGTAGGACGTCGGAGCATCGGAGGACGCCGTGAACGCGCACTCCCAGACACCGTTGAGGTTGACCCAGCGCTCCCGCACCAGCTGGGGACGCGGGTAGTCGGGAAGGGGCCGGTCGCGATCGAGGGCGCGACCCCACCGGGTCAGCACCGCGACCTACCGGCCCCGCCCTGGACTCAGGTCGACTAGTCGGTCTTCTCGACGTCGGGCCGCATGTCCCGCATGATCTTGGCCAGCTGCTTGACGTCATAGCCCGTCGCGGCCGGCACGACCTCGCCGACGCTGTCGTCGGTCGCCCAGGCGCAGATCACCTGGCTCTGGGCCGCAGCCCCCACGCTCTGGGCGCAGATGGCCTTGCCGCCACCTTCACCGGCCGACACGTCGGAGACCTTCAGCTGGTTGGTCGTCGCCATCTTGCGGAAGTCGGAGACGAAGTCCGCGGGGTTCTTCTCCGAGGCCTTCACCTTGGCGCCGATGAAGAGCACCAGGCCCTCCGGGCCGCGATCGCTGTCGTCCTGGGTGTAGAGGGCGGACTTCACGGAGGTGGCACCGGCCTGACCCTTGAACTGGTCCGTGATCGCGCTGAGCTCCTGCTTGAGCTCGGCCTCCTTGTCCTTGTCCCGCTTCATCCCGCCCGCAGTCGCGGGGGTGGCGATGGAGTGCTTGTCCGGACCCCTGCCGACCACGAGCACCACCGTCACCACGGCCACGAGCGCAAGCACGATCAGTCCGGCGATCAGCGCGACGATCAGGCCGGTGCGCGACTTCTTCGGGGGAACGGGCGGCGGAGCCTCTCCGAGCGCGGTGTCACCGGGCGGAGCGGGCGGCGGCGCGGCGGTGTCGTCCGCAGGGGTCGGGGTCGGCAGTCGTGCCCGCAGCCGGGTCCGCAGTCGTGCCCGCAGTCGTGTCGGCAGCCGCGGTCTCGCCCGCGCCGGCGTCCACGTCGGAGCCGACGCCCTCTGACGGGGGTGGCGTGGGCTGTCCGGGGGGCGAAGTCTGGTCACTCATGCGCCCAGTGTGCCTACTGCCTGGTACTTCGCAAACTCTGCGGGCGTCGGGAGACCTATCTCACGCTGGTCAGCCACGTGGGACGGGAACGCCGGTCTTGGCGTGGCAGCGGTAGCCGAAGGGGTTCTTCAGCAGGTACTGCTGGTGGTGGTCCTCGGCGTAGAAGTAGGGCTGCTCGGCCTTGATCTCGGTGGTGATCCGGTCGAAGCCGCGCTTGGTCAGCTCGCCCTGGTAGCGCTCGGTCACCAAGCGCGCGACCTGCTCCTGCTCCGGGGTGGTGAAGTAGATCGCCGAGCGGTACTGCGTCCCCATGTCGTTGCCCTGGCGCATGCCCTGGGTCGGGTCGTGGACCTCGTAGAAGGTCGCGACCAGGTCTGCGTAGGACACCGTGGCGGGGTCGTAGACGACGCGCACGGCCTCGGTGTGACCGGTGCGACCGCTGCACACCTCCTCGTACGACGGGTGGGGGGTGGTGCCGCCCGCGTAGCCGACCGAGGTCGACCAGACACCGGGCACCTGCCAGAAGATCTCCTCGGCCCCCCAGAAGCAGCCGAGACCGAAGATGGCGACCTCGTGACCGTCGGGGACCTCGTCGGTCACGAGTGGCGCGTCCAGGGCCTTGTGGCGCTCGGAGAGGTGGAAGGGACGGTCGGGCCGACCGGCCAGGCTCTCCTCGGCGGTCGGGAGGGAGGACTTGCTGCGCAGGAACATCGGTTGCCTTTCGTGGGGTGCACCTTGCCCAACACCGAAGGTGCCCGTGTCCTTCCCCCCCGGTGCGGTCAGGCCCAGTGTGGCTCGGCGGTGGGCGGGACACCAGCGGTCGCGGGCGGCCGGGAGGACACCGAGGCCGTCGTCCGTGACCCGCCGAGGCCACCCGACGTCGCCCCGCCTCGTCATGTCTGCGGCGAGTAGCCTCGGCGGGTGACCCAAGAAGACCAACACGTCCAAGCGTCCAAGGGGCAGGGCTTCGAGACCCGGGCGATCCATGCCGGTTACGAGCCCGACCCGATGACCGGCTCGGTGATCCCGCCGATCTACGCCACGTCCACCTACAAGCAGGACGGCGTCGGTGGGATGCGCGGTGGCTATGAGTACAGCCGCTCCGGCAACCCCACGCGGACCGCGCTCGAGGGCAACATCGCGGCCCTGGAGGAGGGCGAGCGTGGCTTCGCCTTCGCCTCCGGTCTGGCCGCCGAGGACACCCTGCTGCGCACGGTCTGCGCCCCCGGCGACCACCTCGTCATCCCCGACGACGCCTACGGCGGCACCTACCGGCTCGTGGACAAGGTGCTCACCCGGTGGGGCCTCGAGCACAGTCCGGCCCCGGTCAGCGACGTCGACGCCGTGCGAGCGGCGATCGTGCCCGGACGCACGAAGGCCGTCTGGATCGAGACACCGACGAACCCGCTGCTCAACATCGGCGACATCGAGGCGCTGGCCGCCGTCGCGCACGAGGCCGGTGCCCTCCTGGTCGTGGACAACACCTTTGCCTCGCCGTACCTCCAGCAGCCGTTGGTGCTCGGTGCCGACGTGGTCGTGCACTCCACCACGAAGTACTGCGGCGGCCACTCCGACGTCATCGGGGGAGCTCTCGTCGTACGCGACCTGGAGCTCGCCGAGTGGATCGCCTTCCACCAGAACTCGATCGGGGCCGTGGCCAGTCCCTTCGACTCCTGGCTGGTGCTGCGCGGGCTGAAGACGCTGGGTGTGCGGATGGACCGGCACTGCGACAACGCGGAGCAGGTCGTGGAGTACCTCACCCGGCACGAAGCCGTCACCCAGGTGTTCTACCCCGGCCTGGCCGAGCATCCCGGTCACGCGGTCGCCGCCCGGCAGATGAAGCGGTACGGCGGGATCGTGTCGTTCCGCGTCACCGGCGGGGAGCAGCACGCGCTCGACGTGTGCGCCAAGGCCGAGGTCTTCACCCTGGGTGAGTCGCTCGGTGGCGTCGAGTCGCTGATCGAGCACCCCGGCCGGATGACCCATGCGAGTGTCGCGGGGACCGACCTGGAGGTGCCGGGCGACCTGGTCCGGCTCAGCGTCGGCATCGAGACCGCCGACGACCTGCTGGCCGACCTCGAATCGGCGCTGAGCGTTGGCTGACGAGACCGGCGCGGCCGAGGGCTCCGGGGCCGCTCCTGAGGAGCCGGACGTGCGGTTCTCGCTGGCGAACGAGCGCACGTTGCTGGCCTACCAGCGAACGGCCATCGGCCTGATGGGTGCCGCGATCGCGGTGGCGCACTTCTTCGGAGAGGCCCCGGTCGTGCTCGCCCTCTCGGTGACCCTGGTGGTGACGGGTGCGATCGCGGCACTCGGGGGCTACCACCACTTCCGCCAGGTCGACCGTGCGATCCGCACGGGTACGCCGATGCCGAGAGGGCCGGCGGCTCACGTCCTGAGTGTCGCCATGCTGGTGTGTCTCGCGATGGCTGCGGCCTACGTGGTCTCGCAGCTGGTCGCCTGACGGCGATGGGACCGGCTGTGACCACCCTGGTCCTGTGCGTCGACTTCGGGTCCACGTTCACGAAGGCGGCGCTGGTCGACGCGGACGCGGGCGCGCTCCTCGGAACAGCCAGCCACCGCACCACCCTCCCTGACCGGGCCGGACGCGGGGACGTGCTCGACGGGCTCGACGCCTGCCGGGCCGAGCTGTCCAGGGCCCACCCCGGGGTCGCGGAGGCCGACGTGCTCGCGTGCTCCTCGGCCGGCGGGGGGCTGCGGATCGGCGTGGTGGGCAGCGAGGAGCTGGTGACCGCCGAGGCCGGTCGGCGGGTGGCGCTGTCCAGCGGAGGCAAGGTGGTCGCCGTGCTCAGCCGGGTCTCCGAGGACGCGGCCTACCGCGTGCTGCGCCACACCACACGTCCGGACGTGGTGCTGCTGACCGGGGGCACCGACGGCGGTGACCAGGACGGCATCCTCAGGGGTGCGCAGCGGATCGCCACGAGTGGGTGGCGCGGACCGGTGGTGGTCGCGGGCAACGCGGAGGCTCGTGACCAGGTCCGGTCGGTCCTGTCCGGGTGGCCGGTCGTGGTGACCGACAACGTGGTCCCTCGGATCGGCGTCCTCGCGCCGGAGCCCGCGCGCCGCGCCATCCGGGAGATGTTCCTGGCGCACGTGATCGGCGGGAAGCACCTCAGTCGCCGGGCAGACTTCACGGCGATGGTGCGCGGCGCGACTCCGGACCTGGTGCTCACCGGTGTCGAGGTGCTTGCGGCGCAGGTCGGCAGCGGCCCCTCGTCGGTGCTCGGCACGAGCGGCGTCGTGGTGGTCGACATCGGTGGCGCCACCACCGACGTGCACTCCGTGGTCAAGCTCGATCCGGAGGACGCCGGCCTCTCGCGGGAGGTGGTCGCGAGCACCCCGGTCTCCCGGACCGTCGAGGGCGACCTCGGTCTGCGGTGGAGTGCCGAGAGCACCTGGGCGGCCGGCCTCGAGGCGGGCCTGCTCGACGACGACCTCCACGCGGCCGCCGTACGCCGGACCGCTGAGCCGTCCTTCCTGCCGCGCCACGAGGAGGAGCGCGCCGAGGACGAGCTGATCGCCGCGACCGCGGCCACCCTCGCGTTGCGACGACACGTCGGCCGGTCCCGAGTGGTGGTCGGTCCGGACCCCTCGACAGGCTCGGGACAGGTCAGACGGGTCGAGCGGAGCGGGAAGGACCTCCGTGAGGTCGCCCTGCTCGTCGGGTCCGGCGGGGCCCTGCGCCACGCGACGCCCGGTGGCGCCGACCGGATCATGGCCGCGCTCACCGGTGTCTCGCCGGACGGCTACCAGCTGCCCGAGCACCCGAGGGTGGTGGTCGACCGGGACTACGTGCTGGCAGCGATCGGCCTGCTCTCGGAGCGTCATCCGCGCGCGGCCGCGGCGCTGGCCCGTAGCCTGTCGGGGTGCGCAGAGACCCCCGCCAGCTGATCGCCACCCGCCGGGAGCGGAACCGTGCTCGAGAGGTGGTCGAGGCCGAGACCGAGAGCCTCGAGCTGCGCGACAGGATCGCCCAGCAGTGGGCCGAGTTGCGCGCTGCGCGCCGCGCCCTCGCGGCGATCCCGGAGATCACCGGCGGTCCCTCGAACCTGAAGCCGGCCCACGTGCCCTACGGCGTCGACCTGGCGGCAGCCTGGGCCTGGCGCTTCATCGTCATCTCCATCGCCGGACTGGCGATCCTGTGGCTGCTCCAGTTCTTCATGGTGGTCGTGCTCCCGATCGTGATCGCGCTGCTCATCGCGGCGCTGGTGACCCCGGTGGTCACCTGGATGGTGCGGCTGGGCCTGCCTCGCCCACTGGCGGCGATGCTGGTGGTGCTGGGCGGCATCGGCGTGATCGTGCTGATGATCGGCTTCGTCAGCAACCAGGTGCTGTCCGGCGTCGGCGACCTGTCCAAGCAGGTCACGGACGGCATCGACCAGATCCGCGACTGGCTGCGGACCGGGCCGCTGAACGTCACCGACTCCCAGATCAGTGAGGCGCTGGACGGGGCCCAGGAGCAGATCTCGGCGCTGGGCGAGGATGCGGTCGGCAAGGTCACCGAGGTGGGCACGGCGGTGGGCCACGTGGTCGCGGGCCTGTTCATCGTGCTGTTCGCGACCTACTTCTTCCTCGCGGACGGCGCCAAGATCTGGGCCTGGCTGGTGCGCCTCTTCCCCCGCGCCGGCCGCCTGCGCGCCGACTCCTCGGGGCGGGTGGCGTGGCAGTCGCTGACGCAGTTCGTCCGGGCCACCGTCCTGGTGGCGGCGACCGACGCGATCGGCATCATGGTCGGTGCGGCCGTGCTCGGCGTGCCGTTCGTGAGCGCCATCGGTGTGCTGGTGTTCCTGGGTGCCTTCGTCCCGATGATCGGCGCCTTCGTGTCGGGTTCGGTCGCGGTGCTGGTCGCGCTGGTGGCGCAGGGCCCCTTCACCGCGCTGCTCATGTTCGGCGTGGTCGTGCTGGTGCAGCAGGTCGAGGCGCACGTGCTGCAGCCGTTCCTGATGGGCCGCTTCGTCTCGGTGCACCCGCTGGGCGTGATCGTGGCCATCGCCCTCGGCGTGATCGTGGCCGGCATTCCCGGCGCGCTGATCGCCGTACCTCTGGCTGCGTCGGCCAATGCCGTCGTGCAGCACCTGGCGAGCTACACCGAGGTCGGAGAGGACGCCGAGGATGCGGCGGAGGGGGATCCGGACACCCTCCCGGTCGACGCCTCCGGTGAGGACGTGGCCGACGCCGAGGACGCCAACACCGGCTCCGGACCGGATCCCGCACCCCCGCCATCCTGAGTGGCTGCCTCGGGGGACTCCTGACGGGTGCCCAGCGGGATCTCCTTGATGAACAGCGCCAGGACGCCGGCGACGACCACGATCGGCACGGCCGTCAGGAACATCTCGTCGAGAGACCGGCTGAACGCCTCCTGCACGAGACCGCGAAGCGCGACCGGGAGGTCCCGGATCGCGTCCGTGTCGTCGGTGTCGACCCGGGCGGAGGTGCCCCCCGGCACCACCTCCGCCAGGTGGGTCGCCAGCCGACTGGTCAGGATCGCGCCGAACAGCGCGGTCCCGAAGGACCCGCCCATCTGGCGGAAGAACGCGACCGAGCTCGTGGCCACGCCGATGTCGGAGCGGTCCACGGAGTTCTGTACGACGATCACCACCACCTGCATGCACAGACCCAGCCCCGCGCCGAAGAGGTACATGGAGATGCCGGCGAACCAGTAGGGGCTGTCGACGTCGAGCAGCGACAGCAGGAGCAGGGCCGCCACGATGAACGCCGCCCCGGCGGGCGGGAAGACCCGGTAGCGCCCGGTCCGCGACATGATCTGGCCGGCCGTGAGCGAGGTGCTGAACAGGCCCACGATCATCGGCAGCATCGCCAGCCCGGACCTGGTCGGCGACATCTCACCGACCACCTGCAGGTAGACCGGCAGATAGATCATCGAGCCGAACATCGCGATGCCGATCAGGAAGCCGAAGGCGTTCGCGAGCGAGAAGATCGAGTTGGCGAAGAGGCGCATCGGGATGATCGGCTCGGCCGCGCGAAGCTCGACGAACACGAACACCACGGCGAGCAGCAGGCCGCCGAGCAGCAGGGCCAGGCTGGTCGGGTCGCCCCAGCCGCGCTCGGGACCGGCCCAGGCGGTGTAGAGCAGGATCGAGCTCACGGACGCGACGATCACGGCAGCGCCGAGGTAGTCGATGCTGTGGTCGCGGCGTACGTGCGGCATCTTCAGGGCCGCGCTCGTCACGACGAGGGCGACGATGCCGAGCGGCACGTTGATGAAGAAGATCCACTGCCAGCCGGGACCGTCGGCGAAGAAGCCGCCGAGGACCGGGCCCAGCACGGAGGAGGCGCCGAAGGTGAGCGCGAAGTAGCCCTGGTAGCGGCCGCGCTCCCGCGGCGGGATCACGTCGCCGACGGTCGCCAGGGCCAGTGCCATCAGGCCGCCGGCGCCCAGGCCCTGCACCGCCCGGAAGGCGATCAGCTGGTCGATGGTGGCGGAGAAGCCGGAGGCCAGGGAGCCGACCATGAAGACGATGATCGCGACCTGGAACAGGCGCTTGCGGCCGTAGATGTCCGAGATCTTGCCCCACAGCGGGGTGGAGGCGGTCGAGGCCAGCAGATAGGACGTGACCACCCAGGAGAGCTTGCTGAAGCCGCCGAGGTCGCTGGTGATCTTGGGGAGCGCCGTGCCCAGGATGCTCTGGTCCAGCGCTGCGAGGAACATGCCGACCATCAGCCCGCCCATCACCACCATGATCTGCCGGTGGGAGAGGTAGCCGTCGGTGTCCGCTGTCACCCCAGGAGTGTGCCGTGAATAGTTGCGCAAAGCAACTTGATTCGGCGTGAGTCCAGTCACCCCTAGGCTGACCCCATGACCGTCTCCCTCGCCGACATCGAGGCCGTCGCGGACCTCGTGGCCGACGTCGCGATCACCACGCCGATGGAGCAGTCCCGCTGGCTGCAGGACCTGGTCGACGGTCCCGTGCTGCTCAAGTGCGAGAACCTGCAGCGCACCGGCTCGTTCAAGATCCGGGGTGCCTACGTGCGTCTCTCCCGGCTGAGCGCCGAGGAGCGGGCGCGGGGAGTCGTGGCGGCCTCGGCGGGCAACCATGCCCAGGGCGTCGCACTCGCCGCCAAGCTGCTCGGCATCAGGGCCACGGTGTTCATGCCCGACGGAGCGCCGATCCCCAAGACCAACGCCACCCGCGGTTACGGCGCGGACGTGCGCTTCCACGGCGAGTACCTCACCCAGGCGCTGGTCGCCGCCCAGGCCTTCTCCGACGAGACCGGGGCGGTGTTCATCCACCCCTTCGACCATGCCGACATCGTCGCCGGCCAGGGCACTGCCGGGCTGGAGATCCTGGACCAGGCGCCCGAGGCGTCGACCGTGCTGGTCCCGACCGGCGGTGGCGGGTTCCTGGCGGGCATCGCGATCGCGATCAAGGGCCGGCGGCCCGACGTACGCGTCGTGGGCGTGCAGGCCGAGGGAGCGGCGGCGTTCCCCGAGTCACTGCGTCAGGGGGTCCCGGTCGCGCTGGAGCGGATGACGACGATGGCCGACGGGATCGCGGTCGCCTGCCCGGGGCAGGTGCCGTTCGCGGCGATCCAGCAGTACGTCGACGACGTGGTCACCGTCTCGGAGGACTCGATGTCACGCGCGCTGGTGATGCTGCTGGAGCGGGCGAAGATGGTGGTCGAACCGTCCGGGGCGGCGGCCGTGGCCGCGCTGATGGACCAGCCCCGGGCCTTCGCCACGCCGGTCGTGGCCGTGCTCTCCGGTGGCAACGTCGATCCGCTGCTGCTCGGCAAGCTCATCCGGCACGGCCTGGCCTCCGGGGGGCGCTACATGAACCTCCAGGTGCACATCCCCGACAGCCCCGGCGGACTGGCTCGACTGCTCGCCGAGCTCGCCGACGCCGGGGCCAACGTGCTGGAGGTCGAGCACGACCGCACGACGAGCTCGCTGCACATCGGCGAGGTCGAGGTGCGGCTGCAGCTCGAGACCCGCGGAGTCGACCACGCGGAGGGCGTGCTCACGCGTCTGCGCGAGCACGGCTACGAGGTGATCGGGTGACCGGTCGCCGGAGGGTCAGCCCGCGTAGGGGACCGCGTCGATGATCTGCACCTTGACGTCCTTGCCGTTGGGCGCCTGGTAGGTCACCGTCTCGCCGCGGCGGGCGCCGTGGATCGCCTGTCCGAGGGGGGACTGCGGCGAGAACACGTCGATGTCCGCGCCGGCCATCTCGCGGGCGCCGAGCAGGAAGACCTGCTCCTGGCCGGCCAGCTCCACGGTGACCTTCATGCCGGGTTCGACGACGCCGTCGTCGGGCGGGGTCTCGCCGACCTTGGCGCGCTCGAGCATGTCCACGAGCTGCTGGATCCGGCCGTCGATCTTGCCGAGCTCCTCGCGCGCAGCGTGGTAGCCACCGTTCTCCTTGAGGTCTCCCTCGTCGCGGGCGTCGCTGACCTTCTTGACCACGTCGGTCCGGCCCGGTCCACGCAGCTGCTCGAGCTCTGCCTTCAGGTCCTCGTACTTCGACTGGGTCAGCCAGACGACATCGCCTTGGGTCGGCTCGGTCATGTGGTGTCTCCTGAGATCGGTGTTGTGCACTTGGGCAAGTAGGCGATGCTACCAACGAGAACAGCGAGGGCAGAAATGCTGTTCAGCGGGGCCGTGGCTGCCCCGCCGTCGTACAGCCGATCCGTTCCACCGACGTGGCCTCGCGCTCGGTCCGCACGGTCACCTCGCGCACCGTGGTGCCGCTCTCGCCGGCGACCTTGAAGTTGAGCTCGCCGACCACCGAGTGGTCGGCTGCGAAGGCGCGCACCAGGCAGTTGGCGGAGACCTCGCTGGACCGGGGCTTGACGATCACGACGGCGGTCACGGTGTGGGTGTCGACGACGTCGAACGAGCGCAGCGAGGACTGCACGTCCGGGGTGCCCTGGGCCCAGGCGGCCCACGCCAGCCAGGCCAGGGCGACGGTTCCGATCACTCCGGAGGCGACGATGACCGTACGGCGCCGGGCCGGGCCCGGGGTCCCGTAGCGGTCCGCCAGCGGGTCGGTCGTCACGTCACTCACGAGGCCCAGTCTCCCATCCCTAGGATGGCCTGCATGCTCCGCCTGATGCATGTGCACGCCCACCCGGACGACGAGTCCAGCAAGGGTGCCGCCTCCACCGCGAAGTACGTCGCCGAAGGTGTCGACGTGCACGTGGTGACCTGCACCGGTGGCGAGGCCGGCTCGATCCTGAACCCCCGGATGGACCGTCCGGAGGTGCTGGCCAACATGGCCGAGATCCGCCGCCAGGAGATGGACGCAGCCCGCGAGATCCTCGGCATCCGGCAGGACTGGCTCGGCTTCCTGGACTCCGGCTGGCCCGAGGGTGATCCGAAGCCTCCGTTGCCCGAGGGGTGCTTCGGCCTGATGGACCCGGAGGTCGCTGCGGAGTCGCTGGTGCGGCTCATCCGCAGCTTCCGGCCGCACGTGCTGACGACCTACGACGAGAACGGGGGCTATCCCCACCCCGACCACATCCAGTGCCACAACGTCTCGGTGGTCGCCTTCGAGGCGGCCGGCGACCCGAGCAGGTTCCCGGAGGCCGGTGAGCCGTGGCAGCCGCTCAAGCTCTACTACCACCACGGGTTCAACCGTCCGCGGACCCAGGCGCTGCACGACGAGATGCTCCGGCGCGGCCTGGAGTCGCCGTACGCCGAGCGGCTGGAGGAGTGGAAGGTCGACCCGGCCCACGACGCGCGGATCACCACGAGGGTGCCCTGCGGGGAGTACTTCCCGATCCGCGACCAGGCCCTGCTGGCGCACGCGACCCAGATCGACCCGGACGGGCCCTGGTTCCACGTCCCCCTGGAGGTGCACATGGCGGCGTGGCCGACCGAGGACTACGAGCTCGCCCGGTCCTTCGTCGACGCAGAGCTGCCCGAGGACGACCTGTTCGCCGGGATCCGTGGCCGGACGGACCTGGGTGCCTGAGCAGCCAGGCACCTGAGAAGATGGACCCATGAACCCGCACTTCCTCGTCGTCGAGCTCTGGGTGACGCTTGCGGCGGCAGCGGACGAGGCACCTGCCCCGGAGGACTACAACGCCGGCTGGCTGGGCTTCGCGGTCATCGTCGCGCTGGCCGTGGCCGTCGGCCTGCTCGGGGTGAGCCTGACCCGGCACCTGCGCAAGGCGCGAGACAACGCCGACCACGGGGCCTTCGGCCCTGACGACCAGCCCCGCCCCAGCGACCCCTGACCCACGGCCGTCGCAGCCCGGAGTCAGCCGGAGTCAGCCGGAGTCAGCCGGAGTCAGCCGAGCCGGGCGATCACGAGCGGATCACGTGCACGAGAACGTCCCAGGCGGTGCCGTGGGAGCCGTGCTCGTCGGTGCCGGTGACCGTGCGCGCGACCCGACCCGCGCGCACCACCTCGAGCTCGACGTCGGGGAGGTCGCCGAGGACGTCCTCGGCGCTGTAGAGCACGGCAGCGTCCTGCGGGCCGCCCGTGCCCTGGGTGAGGTTGGTCGAGTCGTGACCGACCACGAGCAGCCGTCCGCCGGGCCGCACTGCCTCGAAGGCACGGCGCAGCACGGCCGTGCGCTCCTGCGCGGGGATCTGCAGGTAGGCGATCAGCACCAGGTCGAGGTCGCGCGGCAGCTGCGCCGTGAGTGCGTCGCCGACCTGCCAGTCGACGTCGGCATCACGGCTGCGCCCCTTCTCGACGGCCACGGTGGAGAAGTCCATGGCCGTGACCTCCCAGCCGCGTCGGGCCAGCCACCGCGCGTTGCGCCCCTCGCCGCACGCGAGGTCGAGCGCCCGTCCCGGGGGCGGGTCGGCGAGCTCCTGCTCGACGAACTCGTTGGGCCCGGCCGACCACACCAGCTCGGTCGCGGCGTACCGCTCGTCCCAGCCGGAGGCGTCCATGCTCAGGCCTGCTTGGGCGTCTGCGCCGCCACCTGACGGCGTACGTCGTCCATGTCGAGGTCGCGAACAGCGGCGATCAGCTGGTCGAGCGCGGCCGGTGGCAGCGCGCCGGCCTGCGAGAAGACCAGGATGCCCTCGCGGAAGACCATCAGTGTCGGGATCGAGCTCACCTGTGCGGCACTTGCGAGCGCGTGCTGCTCCTCGGTGTTCACCGACCCGAAGGTCAGGTCCGGGTTGGCCTCCGAGGCTGCCTCGTAGGTCGGGGCGAACTGGCGGCAGGGACCGCACCAGCTCGCCCAGAAGTCGACGAAGAGGGTGTCGTTCTCCTGGACGCTCGGCTCGAAGTTCTCTCCGGTCAGCTCGATGGTGGCCATGACCCCACGGTACGGGTGAGGCGGGCGCACCGGGAATCATCGCCCGGTCGGTGGATCACATCTCCTCGTGGCTGTCCGGGTCGCCGTCGAAGAGACGGCCGCGCGGCTCGGCCAGGGCGGAGATGCCCGCGACCTCATCGGCAGTCAGCTCGAAACCGAACACGTCGAGGTTCTGTCGCTGGCGTTCGCGGCTGCTCGACTTGGGGATGGGCAGCGAGCCCAGCTGGACGTGCCAGCGGAGGATCACCTGGCCTGGGCTCACTCCCAGACGCTCGGCGGCCCGCGTCACCACCGGCTCGTCGAGGGGTGCCCGGCGCTTGCCCATGGGGCTCCAGGCCTCGGTGCGGATGCCCAGCTCGTCGTGCACCCGGCGCATCTCCTCCTGGGGGAACCGCGGGTGCAGCTCGATCTGGTTCACCGCCGGCGTGACGCCGGACGCGTCGATGATGCGGGCCAGGTGCTCGCGGGTGAAGTTCGACACCCCGATCGAGCGCACCAGCCCCTCCGCCTGCAGCTCCACCAGCGCCTGCCAGGCCTCGACGTACTGGTCGACGCTGGGGTTGGGCCAGTGGATGAGGTGCAGGTCGAGGTAGTCGAGGCCGAGCCGGTCGAGCGAGCTCCGCACCGAGGCGATCGCGTCGTCGTGGCCGTGGTGACGTCCGGGCAGCTTGCTGGTCACCTGGAACTGCTCGCGCGGGATGCCGGATCTGCGCAGTGCCTCCCCGACCTCGGTCTCGTTCTCGTAGTTGACGGCCGTGTCGAGCAGCCGGTAGCCGGCCTCGATCGCGCCCGCGATCGCCTCGACACCGTCGGGACCCTTGAGCGGATAGGTGCCGAAGCCGACCGCCGGCAGGGTGTTGCCGTCGTTCAACGTGTACGTCGGGATGCTCGGTGCGTCAGCCATCCTCAAACCTTGCCAGAACCCTGCTCACCCGCGGCCCACGTGTATCGCTCCGCGAGCCGGCGCAGCAGCGTCCGCAGCTCGGGTGGGTCCAGCACCTCGAAGTCGACGTCGAGGCTGGTCAGCCACCCGACCAGGTCGAGAAGCGAGTCACCGCCGGTGTCCAGGAGGCAGCTTCCCTCGCCCTCCGGGGTCAGCAGTCCCGCCGCTGGCGGGACCTGCTCGGCGATCGCCTCGACCGACACGTGCAACCGCACCCGGGCAGGGTGCGACCAGGCAAGCGAGCCGGTCCCGCGTACGACGTGGACCGCTGCGTCCTCGGGTGGCTCGCGGGGCGTGAACCGTGGACCGGTCGGCAGCCTCGGCTCGATCCGGTCGGCCCGGAAGGTGCGCCAGTCCTCGCGCTCCCGGTCCCAGGCGAGCAGGTACCACCGGCGTCCCGTGTAGACCAGCCGGTGCGGCTCCACCGTGCGGGCGCTGGCTTCGCCGTCGCGACCGAGGTAGTCGAACCGCAGCCGGTGGTGGTCACGGCACGCCATCGCGATGCTCGTCAGGGTCTCGGCGTCCACGGTCGGCCCGCGGTGCGTCGCCGAGACCGTCGCCTGACGCAGGGCGTCCAGCCGGTGCCGCAGCCGGGCTGGAAGGGTCTGCTCCAGCTTGGTCATCGCCCGTAGCGAGGTCTCCTCGATCCCGGTGACCGAGCCCGAGGCGGCAGCACGCAGGCCGAGCCCGACTGCGACGGCCTCGTCGTCGTCCAGCAGCAGCGGCGGCATCACCGATCCGGCCCCGAGCCGGTAGCCCCCGGTGATCCCGGTGCTGGAGTGCACCTCGTAGCCGAGGAGGCGCAGCCGCTCGATGTCGTTGCGGACGGTCCGGGTGGTCACGTCGAGTCGTGCGGCGAGGTCGGCACCGGACCAGTCGCGGCGTACCTGCAGCAGCGACAGCAACCGCAGCAACCGCACCGAGGTGTCCAGCATCCGCCCAGTCTGGCACGCATTGAGGAACCGCAGGTTCCACAACTCGGAATAGCGTTTCCTGGAGACGAGAACGACGAGATGAGGAGCCGATGAGCCTTCGCGGATTTGCGACCTTGAACCTCTGGGCGGACGACGTGGTGACGGCCGCGGCCTGGTACGCCGAGTTCCTGGGGGTGCAGCCCTACTACTCCATGGACGGGCCCGACGGGCGTGCGGCGTACGTCGAGTTCCGGCTCGGCGACTACCAGCACGAGCTCGGGCTCATCGACAGTCGCTGGCGGCCGGCCGCTGCGGCGACCGAGCCCGGCGGTGCGGTGATGCACTGGCACGTCGACGACCTGGAGGCGACGCTGACGCGCCTGCTGTCGCTCGGGGCGAAGGAGTTCCAGCCGATCACGCCGCACGGCGACGAGGGCTTCGTCACCGCCGCCGTGGTCGACCCGTTCGGCAACGTGCTGGGGATCATGACGAACCCGCACTACCTCGACATCCTCGCGGCCGAACCGCGTGCCTGACGTGGGGCCCGAGGCGGGAGCGGGGATGGAGGTGCTCGAGCTGGGGGACTCCGCTGCGTGGGAGTCCTGGCTGGCCTCGCACCACGGGGAGCGCGCCGAGGCGTGGCTCCGGATCGCGAAGCGACACTCGGAGCTGACCTCGGTGACGATCACGGAGGCACTCGACGTGGCCCTGTGCTTCGGCTGGATCGACGGCCAGCGCAGGTCCCTGGACGACCAGTCCTACCTGCAGCGCTACTCGCGCCGTCGACCGCGCAGCTCCTGGTCGCAGGTCAACGTCGGGAAGGTCGAGGCGTTGCTGGCGGCCGGCCGGATGCAGCCGCCCGGCCTCGCCGAGGTCGACGCCGCGAAGGCCGACGGACGCTGGGCCGCGGCGTACGAACCACAGCGCACGGCCGAGGTGCCGGCCGATCTCGCGGCCGCCCTGGCTGGCAATGCGCGAGCGAGCGCGGCGTTCGGAGGTCTCGGGCGATCCGGGCGCTACCAGGTGATCCTGGCGCTGCTCAAGGCACGCACTCTCGAGACCCGGAAGCGAACCCTGGCCCGGGAGATCACGCGGCTCGCTGCCGGGTAGGTGGTCGAGCAGCCCTTCGTTGAGGAGCGAGCGTCTGGAGCCGAACGTAGTGAGCGGATAGTCGAGACAGCCTGCCCGGTCGACGTTGGAACATCCCCGGCGCCTGGTGCCGGTGATCGTCCGGTGACTCGCGTACGTCGCCTGGCCTCGACTGATCGCTCGCTCGGAGACGCTCGCTTCGCTCGCTCGGAGGCGCAGGCCTGCTCGACCACCAAGGGGTCAGAAGCCGCCGCCCGTGTCGACACCGCCGAAGTCGCCGCCCCCGCCGAAGTCGCCGCCCCCGCCGACATCGCCCCCACCGAAGCCGCCGGAGCCCCCTCCGAAGTCGGAGGTGAGGGGCGGGGCGTAGACCCACAACATGATCGCGGCACCGGCGAAATAGCCGTCGGTGTAGGGCATGTAGGCGTTGCCGGCGGCCCAGTAGGGAACGGTGCGCCCGCCGATCCTGACCTTACGGACCTCGGGCGCCTCGTTGTTCTCCAACCGGGCGGCGTCCTGGGCGCAGGCCGGGACCTGCCGGGTGCCGTGACCCGGGTAGGTCCAGAGCACGTCGGTCACGGAGGGCCCGTGCTGGGGGTTGAAGAAGCACGACACTCGGAACTCCGGCACGGGGCGGCCGGCGACCCTTGCCTGGACGCAGGCGAGCGCGTGGCGTCCGGACGACAGCGTGTCGGTGATCTTGCTGATCTCGGCGGCACTCGTGATGCGGGGAACCGTGCGCTGCGCGGACTCGTAGGCATCCAGCGCCACCTGGTAGTCGATCCGGGTGGCCTCGTCGAGCTCGTGCTCGGACACCTCGGCGTCGAGGCGCTGCAGCTGCTCACCGAGGTAGGTCACGTCCTCGTCGGCGAGGCGGCGGACGCCTTCGAGCTCCTCCGCCTGCGTACGACGAAGCTCCTGGCGCTCGCGCCACTTCTTGACTCCCCAACCGCCGCCACCGACGGCGAGAGCGAGCAACAACCACTCCATGGCGCCCTCCGGGTGGATCGTCATCCAGCGTCACTCCGGGCTCTCGGACGTGTCAAGCAACCGTGCGCTCGAGGCTCGCCGGACCGTGCCGCTTGTCCTGACACCGACCGACGGGAAAGGGTGAGGGAGTGGCCCCAGCAGAGCTCCCCTCCCGCGCCTCCGTCGTGATCATCGGCGGCGGGGTCATGGGACTGAGCACCGCTTTCCATCTCGCCCGCGCCGGGGTCAGGGACCTCGTGCTGGTCGAGCGGGGCGAGTTCGGCTCCGGCTCCACGTGCAAGGCCGCCGGAGGCGTCCGCGCCCAGTTCTCCGACGCCGTCAACATCGAGCTCGGCCTGCGTAGCCTCAGGACCTTCGAGAGGTTCGAGGACACCTTCGGCCAGGAGATCGACCTGCACCAGGTGGGCTACCTGTTCCTCCTGGACAACCCCGAGCACGTCGCGGCGTTCGAACAGAACGTGATTCTCCAGAACGAGATCGGCGTCCCCAGTCGGATGATCGACGTAGCCGAGGCCCAGGCACTTTCGCCCCTGATCAGCACCGTGGGGCTCCTGGCGGCGGCGTACTCACCGACCGACGGGCACTGCACGCCGGAGAGCGTCGTCAGCGGGTACGCCGGGGCCGCGCGGGGTGCTGGTGCGCGACTGGTCCGCAACTGTGCGGTCACCGCGATCGGCTCGACAGGGGGGACCCTCACCCAGGTCGTCACCGACCACGGCACCATCTCCACCGACACGGTGATCTGCACAGCAGGTGCCTGGTCGCGGGACCTGGGCGCGATGGTGGGGGTGGACCTCCCGGTCGAGCCACTGCGCCGCCAGATCCTGACGACCGAACCGGTGCCCGGGCTCGATCCGCGGACGCCGTTCACCATCGACTTCGCCACGTCCTTCTACTTCCACGGAGAGGGCCAGGGCCTGCTGCTGGGGATGTCGGACCCGCACGAGACCCCGGGGTTCAAGCTCAGCGAGTCCGACGCGTGGCTGGCGGGACTGGGGGAGGCGATCGAGCGCCGCGCACCGGCCATCAGCGACGTGGGACTCGCCTCGGGCTGGGCCGGGCTCTACGAGATGACCCCGGATCACAACGGGTTGGTCGGCGAGGCCGAAGGGGTGTCACGCTTCCTCTACGCCACCGGCTTCTCCGGGCACGGCTTCCTGATGGGCCCGGCCGTCGGTGAGGTCCTGCGCGACCTCTACCTCGGTCGGACCCCCGTCGTCGACGTGAGCTCCCTGACCGCGGCTCGCTTTGCCGGCGCAGATTTCCGACCTGAGCTCAACATCGTCTAGACCCTGTTCACGACAACCCCCAAGGAGCAACCGTTGACCAACGCCATGCACCAGATCCCCGACGGTTCGACCCTGAGCAGGCTCGCGCTCGACACGCCTCGTCGATGCGGTGTCGACGTGGACGCCCTCGCCGGCGACGTGGTGAACACCTCGCCGGTCAACGGCGAGCGACTCGTCGACCATGGCTGGGTCGACAGCTCCGAGGTCGATGACACGGTTGCCCGCGCCCAGGCGGCGTTCCTCCAGTGGCGCGGCGTCCCCGCCCCGGCGCGGGGGGCCCTGGTCAAGCGGCTGGGCGAGCTGCTCGCGGTGCACAAGGACGACCTGGGCACCCTGATCAGCCTCGAGGTCGGGAAGGTCACCTCCGAGGCGCGCGGCGAGATCCAGGAGATGATCGACATCTGCGACTTCGCCGTCGGACTGTCCCGCCAGCTCTACGGCAGGACGATGACCTCGGAGCGTCCGGGCCACCGGCTGATGGAGACGTGGCACCCGTTGGGTGTCGTCGGTGTGATCAGTGCCTTCAACTTCCCGGCCGCCGTGTGGTCCTGGAACACCGCGATCGCCTTGGTCTGCGGCGATCCCGTCATCTGGAAGCCGTCAGAGCTGGCACCGCTGACGGCACTCGCCAGTCAGGCGATCCTGGCGCAGGCCATAGCCGACTGTGACGCCCCTGCTGACCTCAGCCAGGTGCTCATCGGTGGGGTCGACGTAGGGCAGGCGCTCGTGGAACATGCAGGTGTCGCCTTGCTGAGCGCGACCGGCTCCACCCCGATGGGCCGGGCTGTCGGGCCCCGCGTCGCGGACCGTTTCGGCCGGTCGCTGCTGGAGCTCGGCGGCAACAACGCCGCGATCGTCAGTCCGAGCGCGGACCTCGACCTGACCACGCGCGGTGTCGTCTTCTCCGCAGCAGGCACGGCGGGCCAGCGCTGCACCACCATGCGTCGTGTCATCGCACACACCAGCGTCGTCGACGAGCTCACCGACCGCCTCTCCTCGGCGTACACCCGACTGCCCATCGGGAACCCGATGGAGGACGGCACCCTCGTCGGGCCGCTCATCCACGGGGCTGCCTACGACGCGATGCAGAACGCCATCGAGCAGGCATCCGCCGAGGGCGGCAAGCTCGTCGCCGGTGGCGGCCGGGAGCTCGAGGAGGTGGCGCCGAGCGCCTTCTACGCCAGGCCGAGCATCGTGCGCATCGACGAGCAGGCGGCTGTCGTCCAGCAGGAGACCTTCGCGCCACTGCTCTACGTGCTGCCCTACGACGACTTCGACGAAGCCATCGCTGACCTCTACGTCTCGATGCAGGAGCGAGGCATCGCGATGATCGACGAGATCCAGGGACCTCCTCGGTGGGACGGTCCTGACGTGCTGCTGCGGCAGACATCATTCCGCGCTCTGGCCGAAGCCCGCACCTTCCGAGCCGAGGACGGGAAGCTGTTCGAGGGGACGCTGCGGGTCCGGTTCGGTGAGGTCGAGGCCCGCGGCATCGCCCTCACTCCGGATGGCCGCAGACGCTTCGACGAGCTGGTCGCCACTGTCGACCGATGCCTGATCGAGGACCCGGACCTCGTGCGCGCGGAGGTGGCGCCGGCGGTCTGGAGCAACGCCATGCCCGGCACCGAGCGCGACCTCCTCCTGGAGGGCCTCGGCTACTTCACCTACCGGGTGGACGACGACGTGAGAGCGGGGCGGGTGTTGCCCGGCCAGGCGGCCGCGCTCGAGCGAGGTGAGGTGAACTCTCTCGTCGAGGCAGCGGTGCTGCACCTCGATCCGATCGTCTCGGGAGCTCGACGCCTCACAGGTCGCGGTGGACCTCGTCCGGCTCCTCGCGGCCGGTGCGGGCGATGTTGCGGATGGCCAGCGCGAGACCACCCCACAGCACCAGCATGGCGACCAGCATCATCACGATGGCGGGAGCGGTCATCGGGGAGCCTCCTCGGGCGGAGCGGTCAGGACGACGGTGCGCCGCCACGGAAGTCGGGCGAGGACCACGGCCAGCACTATCACCAGCGCTGCCGTGCCCCACCCGATCGAGTTGATCAGCCAGTCCGGGTAGCCGCCGTAGGGCTCGTCGAGCACGGCGCGGAGCTCGTCGATCAGCACGTAGATCAGGGCAGCCGGGGTGACCACACCCACCAGACCGAGCCACCAGCTGCCCAGCTGTACCGACCCCGTGCTGTTGAGGTGGTCCCGCAGGTGGTCGAGGTCGCGATAGACCCACGTGACGGTCAGCATGCTGACCACGGCGACCAGCAGGATCCCGAAGCGGTTGATGAAGTGATCGGCGGTGTCCAGGATCGGTACGCCGGTGGTGGTGGCGAACAGCAGGACGCTGGCCGCTGCTGCCGGCACTCCGACGACCAGCGATGCGGTGACCCGGCCGAGGTCGAGCTTGTCGCGGACCGCGGAGATCACGACCTCGATCACGCTGACCAGGGACGTCAACCCGGCCACCACGAGCGAGGCGAAGAACAGCACGCCGATCAGGGCTCCGGCGGGGGCCTCGGAGATGATGGCCGGGAACGCCACGAAGGCCAGGCCGAGTCCCGAGGTCGCCACCTCGTCGACCGCGACCCCGTTGGCCTGGGCCATGAACCCGAGGGCGGCGAAGACGCCGATGCCGGCGAGCAGCTCGAAGGAGGAGTTGGCCAGGCCGACGACCAGCCCGGACCCGGTCATGTCGGTCTTGCGGCCGACATAGGAGGCGTAGGTGATCATGATCCCGAAACCGACCGACAGCGAGAAGAAGATCTGGCCGAACGCCGCTGCCCAGACCCCGGCGTCGGCGAGCGCTCCCCAGTCCGGGGCGAAGAGGGCGTCCAGCCCGGCACCGGCTCCCGGCAGGAAGAGCGACCTGGCTACGAGCGCGACGAAGGCGACGACCAGCAGGGGGATGAACACCACTGCGAGCGCGCCGATGCCCTTCTGGACACCCGCGACCATCACCGCGATGACGGCCACCCACACCAGCAGCAGGGGCCACAGCACCCCGCCGACGAAGTCGAGCCCGATCCCGGGTGCTGCCACCTGCAGGAAGTCGCCGAAGAAGAACTCGTCCGGCTTCGCGCCCCAGGACTTGTCGATCGAGAAGAACGTGTAGCGAATCGCCCACGCGATGATCACCGCGTAGTAGATCGCGATGACGGCACAGATCCCGACCTGCCACCAGCCCAGGGTCTCGGCCGTGGCCCCGCCGCCGAGGCGCCGGAAGGAGAGGGGGGCGGAGCCGCGGTAGCGGTGGCCGATCCCGTAGTCGAGGAGCAGGAACGGGAGGCCGGCAACCAGCAGTGCCACCAGGTAGGGGATCAGGAACGCCCCGCCGCCGTTCTCGTAGGCGACATAGGGGAATCGCCAGATGTTTCCCAGACCGACGGCGGACCCGATCGCGGCCAGGATGAACACCCTGCGACTGGTGAACGTGCCCCGGGCATCGTTCTTCGCGGACGGGCCGGCCCCTTGGGCGTGTGCGGACATCGGGCTCCTTTGCTCGCTGGGCCAAAGCCTAGACCTCGGTGGGGACGATCTGCGGGACGCGGCCCATGGGAGCGCCCGGCCAGGATCCCGGCCGACATCGGCGCCATAGGATCGTCGAGTGCCTGCTGACCTGGTCTCCGAGCGGCCGGCCTGACCCGATGCGCGCTGTCGTGTACGACGCCTACGGCGCCGGGCCGGAGGTCCGGGAGATCGACCCTCCGGAGTGTCCGGCCGACGGGATCGTCGTCCGGGTGGGAGCGACCGGGGTGTGCCGGTCGGACTGGCACGCGTGGCGCGGTCACGACCCGGTTCCGCTGCCGATGGTGCCGGGTCACGAGTTCGCCGGGACGGTGCACGAGGTGGGTGCGCAGGTGCGTCGCTGGTCGATCGGCGAGCGGGTGACGGTGCCGTTCGTGCTGGGCTGCGGGCGGTGCGACTACTGCGTGGCCGGGGACCTGCACGTGTGCCCCGAGCAGGTGCAACCCGGGTTCACCTACCTCGGCTCGTGGGCCGAGCTGGTCGCCGTACCTTGCGCTGACGCCAATGTGGTGCGCCTTCCCGAATCCGTGGACATGATGGCCGGCGCCGCCCTCGGCTGCCGCTTCGCCACCTCCTTTCGCGCGCTGCGCACGCATGGCGGCGTCGTGGCCGGGGACGTGGTCGCGGTGCACGGCTGCGGCGGCGCGGGGCTGTCCGCCGTGCTCGTCGCCAAGGCGATGGGTGCGCAGGTGATCGCGGTCGATGTCTCGCCACAGGCGCGGGAGCGTGCCGGCGAGCTGGGCGCGGACGTGCTGGTCGACCCCCGCGAGCATCCCGACGTGTCCGGTCACATCCAGCAGCTGACGCGGGGTGGGGTGCAGGTCTCCGTCGACGCCGTCGGCGTGCCGGCCGTGGCCGCCACCTCGGTGGCGTGCCTGCGCAGGCGGGGTCGGCACGTGCAGGTGGGGCTGCTCCTCGGGCCCGATGCGACGGCCGGGATCCCGATGGACCTGGTGGTCGCCCGTGAGCTGACGGTCCACGGCTCCCACGGCATGCCCGCCGGGGACTACCCGGAGATGCTCGGCCTGATCGCCGCCGGGGCGCTCGACCCGCGTCGGCTGGTGGGCTCGGTGATCGACCTCGCGGCCGCTCCCGCGGCGCTGTCGGCGATGGACGAGCCGTCGTCCTCGGCCGGCATCACGGTCGTCTCGCTGCAGCCCGTCTCGAGCTCGTGACCTGACCCTGCCCAGGGCCAGTGGCAAGGCCGGTTGCTAGGGCCGGTGGCTGGGCAGCGGGTCGACCGGCCTGAGCCCGAGGACGTAGGCCGACACGTCCTCGCCGTTGAGCTCGTCGCCGCCCTCGGAGTCGAACTCGACCAGACCCTCCGGACGTCGGGTGCTGGTCAGTCCGGTGATGAGGCGGCTCGGGGGCTCGGGATGGTCGTCGAACTCGTCCGCACCGGCGGGAAGGCGCAGCGGGCGTACGACGATCGCGTCGATGGTCTCGACGGTGTAGCGCGCCGACACGTCGGGGCCGGTCCAGAGCTCGTCGGCCTCGTACTCGGCCATCACCCCCACCTGGCACTCGAGCTGGACCCGCTGCCCGACCACGGGCACGGGCAACCGGACGGGCACGAACGTCGGGAGCCCGCGATAGCCACGCATCCTCTCGGCCAGCGACGGTCGGCGCGCTCCTTGCGCGAAGCGTGGTTCGGCGGCGATCAGCGCACCCTGGTGCTCGACCACCATGCGCAGGTGGTGCTTGCGCATCTCGACCCAGGTGACGGTGGCGAACAGGCGGCGCCTGCGGGCCGCGGTCCGCCAGGTGAGGGAGTGGCCGCGCGGAACCTCGCCCAGACCGTCGACCGCGGTGACGCGCGCGCTCAACGAGAGCTCGACGACCGTGTCGACGTAGAGTCCGGGGCGGTCACCGGCCTCCACGATCCAGGCGTCCAGCACGGCCTCGACGACCTCCAGCTCGCTCACCTCAGCTGGTAGGTGGCGATGGACGCGGCCACGTAGTGGCACACGAACGCCGCGATCGTGAACGAGTGGAACACCTCGTGGAACCCGAACCACTCCGGGTTGGGGTTGGGTCGCTTGAGCCCGTAGACCAGTCCGCCCAGGGTGTAGAGCCCGCCACCGACCGCGATCAGGGTGATCACCGCCGGGCCGGCGCCGGAGAAGTCCTTGGCGTAGAAGATCGCCACCCAGCCCAGCGCGAAGTAGATCGGGGTGTAGACCCAGCGCGGCGCGTCGATCCAGAAGATCCGGAAGGCGACCCCGAGGGCGGCCCCGCTCCACACGATGACGAGCAGCCCCACCCGGGCACCGCCCTCCAGCAGGATCAGCGTGAACGGTGTGTAGGAGCCGGCGATGAGCAGGTAGATGTTGGAGTGGTCGAACCGTCGCAGGAAGGCCCACGACCTCTCCGACCAGGTGCCGCGGTGGTAGATCGCGGAGACGGTGAACAGCAACAGCGCGGTGAACGCGAACACGGCCGACCCGACCCGGGTGGTCAGCGTCGGTGACAGGGCGATCAGCACGATGCCTGCCGCCAGCGCCAACGGGGCGGTACTGGCATGCAGCCACCCGCGCAGCTTCGGTTTGACCTCGTCCTTGACATAACGGACTTTCTCGCGGACGTGGTCGACGGCTTCGTGCGCGTTCTCCGAGACGATCTCAGTCACCTTGTGAGGATCGGGGAGGTGGGCGGGCATGGGGTCCAAACTACCGAGTGCGTCGCAACGGCGGGGCCACATCCCGGTTCCGGGGAGTTCCGGATCACAGCCCGGCGCGCGAGTACAGTCACACGCGTGGCGGACTGGAAGCGAGGACTGCGGCGGGTGCTCTATCCGGCGTACGAGGCCCGCGTCGTCCGTCGTCTCCCGACGCAGCGGCTCCCCAAGCACGTAGGGGTGATGCTCGACGGCAACCGTCGCTGGGCCCGGGCCGTCGGCATCGACACGGCCCAGGGACACCGCGCCGGGGCTGCCAACATCGAGCCGCTCCTGGGCTGGTGCGAGGAGATCGGTGTCGAGGTGGTCACCTTGTGGCTGCTCTCGACCGACAACCTGAACCGTCCGCCGGCCGAGCTCGAACCCCTTCTCGGCATCATCGGCGACGCGGTCGAGACTCTCGCCGAGCAGCGCCGCTGGCGGCTGCACCCGGTGGGGTCGCTCGACCTGCTGCCGGCGAGGATCGCCCGGCGGCTCAAGGAGGCGGCCGAGTCGACCAGGGACGTCGACGGACTGCTGGTCAACATCGCGGTCGGGTACGGCGGTCGCCGTGAGATCGCCGACGCGGTGCGATCCCTGCTGACCGAGCATGCGGGCAAGGGCACCACGCTGGAGGAGCTGGCCGAGTTCCTCGACGTCGAGCACATCGCCGAGCATCTCTACACCAAGGGGCAGCCCGACCCTGACCTGGTCATCCGGACGAGCGGCGAGCAGCGTCTGGGCGGCTTCCTGCTCTGGCAGAGCGCGCAGAGCGAGTTCTACTTCTGTGAGGCCTACTGGCCCGACTTCCGCCGCGTGGACTTCCTCCGGGCGGTCCGGGCCTACGCCGAGCGCGAGCGCCGGTTCGGCTCCTGAGCCGTCGACGGCCGAACCGGGTCGTCACCTCGGACAGCCGGCGGACGTTCACCCCGCGTTCTGGCGTGTCGACCGGTATCGACCCATTGGCGGACGTAGTTTGCGGGTACGGCCTGTGGGGAAACAGGCCGTACCAGGAGGGCGAAGTTCGTGAGAGATCACGGCCACAGCACCAGCAGAGGTCAGCACCTGGGCCCCTGTCGCCAGTCCCGGTCCGTGCACGTCTGCTAGCGGACCGGGGCGCAGCGGTGCGCGCGCCGGTCACAAGGGGAACCAGTGGCAACAGCGAAGCGCCCCGATGCCCGGACCGGGCTGGATGACCGCAGCGGGTCGGAACCGAAATCCTCGTCCCACTCGACGACGACGGGACCGCGTACCTACGTCGTCGACACCTCCGTCCTCCTGGCCGACCCGGGAGCGCTGAAGCGGTTCGAGGAGCACGAGGTCGTGCTGCCGGTGGTGGTGATCACCGAGCTGGAGGGCAAGCGCCACCACCCCGAGCTCGGCTACTTCGCCCGCTCGGCGCTGCGGATGCTCGACGAGCTGCGCGTGCAGAACGGTCGCCTCGACGAGCCGGTCCCCGTGGGTGACCTCGGCGGCACCATCAGGGTCGAGCTGAACCACACCGACCCTGCCTCGCTGCCCTCCGGCTTCCGCCTCGGCGACAACGACACCCGGATCCTCGCGGTGGCCTGCAACCTGGCCAACGAGGGACACCGGGTCACGCTCATCTCCAAGGACCTTCCCCTGCGGATCAAGGCCTCGGCCGTCGGGCTGGACGCCGCGGAGTACCGCGGCGAGCAGATCCATGAGTCCGACGCAGGCTGGACCGGGATGGCCGAGATCGACGTGGCCGGCGCCGACCTCGACGAGCTCTACGACGACCAGGTGATCGACCTCGACGCGGCGCGCGAGCTGCCGTGCCACACCGGCCTGGTGCTGATGTCGGACCGGGGGAGTGCCCTGGGCCGGGTGAAGTCCGACAAGCGGGTCCACCTCGTGCGTGGTGACCGGGAGGCCTTCGGCATCCACGGGCGCTCGGCCGAGCAGCGGGTCGCGCTCGACCTCCTGCTGGACCCGGAGATCGGCATCGTCTCGCTGGGCGGGCGCGCGGGCACCGGCAAGTCGGCGCTCGCCCTGTGCGCCGGGCTGGAGACCGTGCTGGAGCGGCGTACGCACAAGAAGGTGGTGGTCTTCCGGCCGCTGTTCGCCGTCGGTGGGCAGGAGCTCGGCTACCTGCCGGGCAGCGAGACCGAGAAGATGTCGCCCTGGGGCCAGGCGGTCTTCGACACCCTGGGCGCGATCACCACCAGCGACGTCGTGGAGGAGGTGCTCGACCGGGGCATGCTCGAGGTGCTCCCGCTGACCCACATCCGGGGTCGCTCGTTGCACGACGCCTTCGTGATCGTCGACGAGGCGCAGTCGCTGGAGCGCAACGTGCTGCTCACCGTGCTCTCCCGGATCGGCGCCAACTCCAAGGTGGTGCTGACCCACGACGTCGCCCAGCGCGACAACCTGCGGGTGGGCCGCCACGACGGCGTGGTGGCGGTGGTGGACCGGCTCAAGGGTCACCCGCTGTTCGCGCACGTGACGCTGACCCGCTCCGAGCGGTCGCCGATCGCGGCGCTGGTGACCGAGATGCTGGAGCACATGACGATGTAGGGCGGCGTACTCACGGTAGGTCTGTGTTGCGTCTCACGCACCCGCAGGCGTGACCTCGACAGGCGTGAACGAGGTCACGCGGGTTACCGGGGCGTTCGACTTGCAACCGCTCCGGCGATGGGGGAGGGTGATCGTTCTTCCCCCCATACGCTCCGCGCTTCCCCCCAGCACGTCGAGCGTGCATGACGTCCATGTCGTCAACGCTAGGGTCCACCTTGTCCGAGAAGCATGCCGCCAGGCACCGCAGCGCGCCCACAGCACCACGGCTCACCCGCATCGCCCGAAGCCTCCGCGGCCTCGCGCTGCTCACCGGGGTGGCCGTCGCGGCCACCGGCCTCGTCGTCTCCGCGGGGGTGCTGTCCACCTCGACGCCCCTGGACACTGCCGCCGCCGCGCTGACCTCCAGCCCGGCTGGGGAGCTCACCGAGTCCGACCTCGCCGAGCGCGAGGAGCGGGCCTCCCGCTCCGCCGCGGACCGTCGTCCCGAGGCTGACCGGAGCAAGGCTCGCGCGCTGTCCAACGCCTCGGGTGTCGCCGTGACCAGGTCCGAGGACCTGAGCACGGCCGACCCCAAGACTCTTGCCCGCGCGCTGATGCCCGAGTTCGGCATGGCCACCTCCGAGTTCGGCTGCCTGGACAGCCTGTGGACCAAGGAGTCCGGTTGGGGCGTGACCGCCGACAACCCCACCTCCTCGGCGTACGGCATCCCGCAGGCGCTGCCCGGCTCGAAGATGGCGACGGCCGGTCCCAACTGGCAGAACAACGCCGAGACCCAGATCCGCTGGGGTCTGGGCTACATCAACGACAGGTACGGCTCACCCTGCAGCGCGTGGTCCCACTCCCAGAGCAACAACTGGTACTGAGCAGCGCGCACCCCGGGTGGCTTCGCGCCCCCCGACCAGGCTGAGGCGATGCAGCGCCCCCGCCGTCATCGATCCGCGCGCGTCATCGTGCGTACGTCGAGCGCCTCGTCCATCTGCTCCTCGGTCAGGTCACCGCGCTCGACGTACCCCATCTCGAGCACCTGCTCCCGGATCGTCCGGCCCTCCTTGAGCGCCGCCTTGGCGACCTTGGACGCCTCCTCGTAGCCGATGTACTTGTTCAGCGGCGTCACCACCGACGGCGAGGACTCCGCGTAGGTCAGGCACCGCTCCTCGTCGGCCTCGATCCCGTCGATGCAGCGGTGGGCCAGCAGCGGCGCCACGTGCGCGAGCAGGCGGATCGACTCCAGCAGGTTGCGCGCCATCACCGGCATCATCACGTTGAGCTCGAAGCTGCCGCTGGCACCGCCGATCGTGACGGTGGTGTCGTTGCCGATCACCTGGGCGCAGACCATCAGGGTCGCCTCGGGCAGGACCGGGTTCACCTTGCCGGGCATGATGCTGGACCCGGGCTGGAGGTCGGGCAGGTGGATCTCGGCGAGTCCCGTGGTGGGCCCCGAGGACATCCAGCGCAGGTCGTTGCAGATCTTGGTCAGCCCGACCGCGATCGTGCGCAGCTGGCCGGACAGCTCGACCAGCGCGTCCTGGCTGCCCTGCGCCTCGAAGTGGTTGCGGGCCTCGGTGAACGGCAGACCTGTCTCCTCGGCGATGTCGGCGATCACCTTCGCGGCGAAACCCTCAGGTGTGTTGATGCCGGTGCCGACAGCCGTGCCACCCAGGGGCAGCTCCGCGACCCGGGGGAGGGCCGACTCCAGGCGCTCCACGCCCATCCGGATGATCGCGGCGTAGCCGCCGAACTCCTGACCGAGCATCACCGGGGTGGCGTCCATCAGGTGCGTGCGGCCGGACTTCACCACGTCCTTGAACTCCACGGCCTTGGCCTCGAGCGACGTCGCGAGCTCCTCCAGCGCCGGGATCAGCCCGGCCCTGGTCGCCTCGACGGCAGCGATGTGGATCGAGGTCGGGAAGGTGTCGTTGCTCGACTGGCTGGCGTTCACGTGGTCGTTGGGATGGCAGTCGGTGCCGGCCCGGGACGCGAGCGAGGCCAGCACCTCGTTCATGTTCATGTTGGAGCTGGTGCCGGAACCGGTCTGGAAGACGTCGATCGGGAAGTCCTCGTGGTGGGCCCCGCCGATGATCTCGTCGGCCCCGGCGGCGATCGCCTTGGCCTGGTCGTCGGCGATGATGCCGAGCTGGGCGTTGATCCTGGCCGCTGCCTTCTTCACCCGGGCGATCGCGACGATGTGGGCAGGCTCGAGCGTGGTTCCGCTGATCGGGAAGTTCTCCACCGCGCGCTGGGTCTGCGCCCGCCACAACGCGTCATGGGGGACCTCGATGTCGCCCATGCTGTCGTGCTCGGTACGGGTCTGCTGGTTCTCGGAGCTCATGGGGTCGACGCTACCGGTCCCTCGCAGGACGTCCGGTCTCAGGTGACCCGGGACAGGTAGAGCAGGTACTCCTCCGGTCGCTCCTGCAGCAGTACGTCGTAACGGTGCTCGGTGCAGTTGCCGAACACCTCCGCCATCACGGCTTCCAGCTCGGGCGCGGGGTTCGCCGACCAGACCACCAGCGCCCCACCCCTGTTGATGATGCGCTGGGTGTCGGCGATGAAGGCGCGCTCGTAGATCGTCGAGTTGGCGTCGTGCACGAGGTACCCCGGCCCGTTGTCCACGTCGAGCAGGACCAGGTCGTAGGTCGAGGTGGCCTCTCGGACTGCCATCACGATGTCGGCATCGACGATGTGCACGCGCTTGTCGGCAAGCACGGAGGGACCGTGCGGGATGGTGCCGCTGCGCATCCAGTCGACCAGCGCGGGCTCGACCTCGACCACCATCACCCGCTCCACCCGCCGGTCGTCGAGCACCCGCTGCGTGGTGAAGCCCAGCCCGAGCCCGGCCACGACGACGTCCCGCGGGTCCTCGACGAGCGCGAGTGCTGCCGCCGCCAGCTCGATCTCCGAGCTGGTCTCGCGGGTGTCCATCACGAACACGCCGTTGACCCGGAGCTCGAGGGCGTCGGCCGCGCGCTCCTCGACGCGCCGCCGGAGCACCAGCTCCCCCGCGTTCGGACTCGGCGCGCGCCACCTCGACGTACTCAGTCACAGCTGCCTCCCCGATGCCTCGCAGCGTCATCCCCGTCATGGCCTCGAGGCCACCTTGCCCTGACGTTAGGGCAAGGGGCTGCGCAGATCACGTTGCGGTGCTCGGGACACCCCGCCGCGCCGTCCACCGACTGTCCCGCCCGTCTAACCTGTCCTCATGGCGGGTGAGCTCGACGGGTACGACGACCGGTCCAGACTGCGGATCTCCGACGCCGACCGGCACCGGGTCGCCGAGCTGTTGCGCGAGGCGGCGGGGGAGGGTCGCATCGACATGGACGAGCTCGACGAGCGGCTGGAGGCGACGTACGTCGCCAAGACCTACGGCGACCTGGTCCCGCTGACGGCCGACCTGCCGCTGGGGGCTCGGCCCCCTCACCCCCTCACGCCCTCGCACCCGGACGGGCCGCGGGTGCCGGCGGTCCGCTACGAGAACTCGGTCGCGATCATGGGCGGGGTCAGTCGCAAGGGCGTCTGGGAGGTCGGCGCCACGCACACCTCGTTCGCGCTGATGGGCGGGATCGAGATCGACCTGCGCGAGGCGCTGCTCAGCAACCGCGAGACGGTCATCCATGCCTACGCGATCTGGGGCGAGATCGACATCTACGTCAACGCGCAGACCCGGGTCATCGTCGACGGCGTCGGCATCATGGGCGCCTTCGATCAGGCGCGGGACAAGGTCGCGCCCGACCTCGGGCCCGACTCACCGGTGGTCCGCGTGAACGGCTTCGCGCTGATGGCCGGCGTCACCGTGCAACGACGTCCGCCGGCAGGCACGCGCAGGCGCAAGATGCTGGGCCGCTGAACCGGCCACTGCACGGCCAAGGGCGGTCGGAGCAGCCTCCTCAGCCACGGACGAGGTGCACCAGGGTGACCGTCTCGGGTCGACGCCGCGGGAACCAGAGGCCGGTGCGGGCCAGCGCGCTGCCGGTGACGACGGTGCCGTCGGTCGGCCCGGCCGGAGGGAGGGGTGAGGACATGCTCGCTGCCACGTGGTCGACCGGCCCCTCCCAGCGCGCGTCGTAGGACGCCGCCGGGTCGAGGCCGGGCAGCCGCATCCAGACGCCGCGGTTGTGGGCAGGCTCGTCGAGCTGGACGTGCGCGACCAGGGCCTCCGAACGGTCGGCCGCGACGACGCCGTGCATCAGCACCGTCGGGTCCGACGACTCGGGGCGGACCACCCGGCCGGAGTGCAGGAGCGGGCGGAACCGCTGGTAGCGCTGCACCCACTCGGCCAGCCGGTCGAGGTCGTCGTCGCTGGCGTCGGTGAGGTCCCACTCGATGCCGAAGGAGCCGAACAGCGCCGTCGCTGCCCGGAAGTCGAGGCCGAGGGTCCGGCCGGTGGTGTGCGAGGTCGGGGAGGAGATGTGCGCGCCGACGTACTCCGGCGCGACCAGCTGGGTGGTCCACCGCTGGATCTGCTGGCGGGCGACGGCGTCGGTCATGTCCGAGGTCCACACCCGCTGCACCCGTTCGAGCACGCCGAGGTCGACCCGGCCGCCACCCGAGGCACACGACTCCCAGTCGATGGAGGGGTGCGCGGCGCGCAACGCGTCCAGCAGGGCGTAGAAGCCGACCGTCTGCCGGTGCACCACGGGGGCGCCGCCGAGCACCGCGCTGCCGGCCTCGAGCAGGTCGCGGTTGTGGTCCCACTTCACCGCGTCGACGGGGTACGCCGAGAGCACCGCGCTGATCTGCTCGAACACGTGGTCGCGCACGGCCGTCCGGGACAGGTCGAGCACCAGCTGGTGGCGATGGAGCAGGGGCACCCGGTCGCCGGCGGACAGGATCCAGTCAGGGTGCTCGCGGTAGAGGTCGGAGTCGGGGTTCACCATCTCGGGCTCGATCCACAGCCCGAACTGCATCCCGAGGCCGTGGACGTGCTCGACCAGTGGGGTCAGGCCATCGGGCCAGACGTGCGGGTCGACCCACCAGTCGCCGAGGCCCAGGGTGTCGTCGCGCCGCCCCGCGAACCAGCCGTCGTCGAGGACGAACCGCTCGACCCCGATCCGGGCTGCACGGTCGGCGATCGCCTGGAGGCGCGGGAGGTCGTGGTCGAAGTAGACCGCCTCCCACACGTTCAGCACCACCGGCTGACCTGCCGGGTGGGCGGGCAGGCTCCGCTGGTGCGCGTGCCACACCGCCGCGAGCCCGTCGAGCCCGTCGCACGCAGCAGCGATGTGCACCCACGGTGTGGAGTAGCTCTCCCCGGTCGCGAGACGCACCTCGCCGAACAGCAGCAGCTCGCCGCCTCCGATCGTGGTCCCGGTGGCCGGGTCGCGCTCGACGCGGAGGACGGAGTTGCCGCTCCAGGCCACGTGCACGCCGAGCACCTCGCCGTACGTGGTGGAGAAGCCGGGCGTGCCCAGCACGGCCATCGTCGCGGCGCCCAGCCCCGGTCGGCCGGCGCGCGACTCGCGCAGCCACAGCCCGTCGGTGACCTCGTGTCGCTGCGGGTTGCGCTCGCGCTCGTGGCGTCCGGTGAAGTCGAGCACCTCGGTCAGGTGGTCCGGTGCCGGCAGCACCACCTCGAGTCCCTCGAGGGCGTAGTCGGTATCTCCCTGGTTGGTCAGCGTGTGCCGCTGCCGCAGTCCCCCTCCGGGCAGGGACTCGACCTCGGTCACCAGCCCGAGCGCGGCCGCCTTGTCGACGAGCTCGATCCGCAGCCGGTCGCCATCGACGTCGATCGAGGCGCAGGCGAACTTGGTCGACCAGTCCCGTCCGCCGTCACGCTGACCACGCAGGTGGGGACGGGTGAACCGGCCGCGCGCGTGCTCGCCGAGCAGTGGCAGCCCGGGTCCGTTGGGGAGCAGTGGCACCGCCGCGGAGTCGGCACCGAGGAGACCGGCTGCGACCACGACGGGAAACCCGTCGTGGTCGCGGACCAGTTCGATGCCCGTCGGCCCGTCTGGGGCCGGGTCACGAGGAAAGAGCATTGACCAATCACACCACTTCTGGTGCCCGCCCGAGCAACTACTTCTGCGTAGGTGATGATGTATCGGGGAATTCGTCGACGCCACTGACCTGGCCAACTGGTGGCACCGCGGGCTGGGGTGCGCATGACCTTCTCGGTCGAGGGGGCCGTTTGTCTGGGACTTCTGGACGGTGTACGACGATCACGAGGGTTGTCATCACCTCTTCAATCTGCACGCACCGGCATCGCTAGGCGATCCGGACCCTGCGACACTTCCATCCACGCATTGGTCATGCGGTGTCGGCCGACATGTTGCACTGGACCCACTGGCCGGACCCGCTTCCGGTCCCGGGAGCCGGTGGGTTCGACCAGCTCGCCTTGTGGACGGGCTGCACCATGCACGGGGAGGGTGCCGGGTGGCTGGGTGATGCGCGGCGACGACGACCGATGGCACATGTACGTCACGGCGCGCGACGCGAGCGGAAGTCCGGGATGCGAGGTGGTGGGGCACGTCGTCTCCGATGACCTCCTCACCTGGCAGGTACAGCCGCCACTCAGTGCGCCGACCGGGCTGTTCGAGTGGCTCGAGGTGATCCAGGTGGTTCGGGTCGAGGGGCGATGTGTGCTGTCGTTCTCGTGGCCGCGGAGGTGCCCGGCGCCCCCGCCAGCGCAGGCGGAGTCTGGTCGGTGCCGGTCGAGGGTCCCGGGTCCCCCGTCGACGTGGCGCCCGCGGTTCGGGTGACCGACGAGCGCCTCTACGTCGGGTAGGTCGTGCGCCACGAGGGGTCGGCGTACCTCATGGCCTTCCGGAACCAGGACGCGGACGGCGTGTTCATCGGCGGGCTGATCGACCCGGTTCCGCTGAGATGGCGCCCGGACGGGCGTGGGGTGGTCGTGGATCTGCCCGTTTGAGCCCCAGCGATGCCCGCGCTGTACCCCCGGGCGTCCAGCGCCTAGTGTGAACCGCGTCACTTACAACGGATCGTCCGGCACGTTCCTGCCGGTGAGGAGATAAATCATGGCAACAGTCACGTTCGAAAAGGCCCAGCGCTGGTATCCAGGGATGGACAAGCCCGCGGTCCCAGGCATCGACCTGGAGATCAAGGACGGGGAGTTCATGGTCCTGGTGGGGCCCTCGGGGTGTGGCAAGTCCACTACCCTGCGGATGCTCGCCGGGCTCGAGGAAGTCAACGACGGAAAGATCTTCATCGGGGATCGGGACATCACCAAGCTCCCGCCGAAGGATCGCGACATCGCGATGGTGTTCCAGAACTACGCGCTCTACCCGCACATGACGGTGGCCGACAACATGGCGTTCTCGCTGAAGATGGCGAAGATGCCAGCTGAGGAGCGCAAGAAGGCGGTCGCTGAGGCCGCCCGGATCCTCAACCTGACCGAGTACCTCGACCGCAAGCCGAAGGCACTCTCCGGCGGCCAGCGTCAGCGGGTGGCGATGGGACGCGCGATCGTGCGCAAGCCGCAGGTGTTCTGCATGGACGAGCCGCTGTCGAACCTCGACGCGAAGATGCGGGTGCAGACCCGCACGGACATCGCCAAGTTGCAGACCGACCTCGGCGTCACCACGGTCTACGTCACCCACGACCAGGTCGAGGCGATGACGATGGGCGACCGCGTTGCGGTGATGAAGGACGGCTACCTGCAGCAGGTCGACACCCCGTTGAACCTCTACGACCGCCCGGTGAACCTGTTCGTGGCCGGCTTCATCGGCTCGCCGCAGATGAACCTGATGGCAGCGACGGCGGAGAACGGCCAGGCCAAGATCGGTGACTACCTGGTGCCCGTCGACGAGGCCGCCGCCAAGAAGATGAAGGGCGAGATCGTCGTCGGCGTACGCCCCGAGACCTGGCGTCAGGTCTCGGCCGAGGACGGCGGGCTGCCGGTCAAGATCACCGTCGTGGAGGAGCTCGGCTCGGACGCGTTCGTCTACGGCACCAGCGGCGTGAAGGGTGCGCCCAGCCAGGTGATCGTGCGGGTGAACGGACGCGACACCGTGCACAAGGGCGACGTGATCCACGTGACCACCGACCCGCACCACGTGCACGTCTTCGACGCAGCCTCCGGCGAGCGGCTCAGCGCCTGACCGGCTGAAGGGTCGTGACTGGCCCGACCCGACCGGCGTTTCGGCTGCGGCTCAGTGTGAGCGCGCACGGACACGGGTAGACCGACCCGTACGCATGTCCCCCGACCGTGTCGTAGACCGGGCACACGTCGAAGCAGGCCGAGCAGCGGACGCAGCGCAGCGCCGCCGGCCGACCTGATCGGAGAGCGCGCGGGTCCGGCCGTCGTCCAGGAGCACGACGTGCGTCTCCCGCGGCCGTCGCCCGGGGTCACGCCCGACCACGTCGAGGTGTAGGGGTTCATCGGCTCACCGGTCGAGGACCGGGGCAGCAGCCGCAGGAAGATGTCGAGGTCCGCCAACCTCGGCACGACCTTCTCGATGCCGAACGACGGAGACGAGCACCTCCGGCAAGGTCAGGGACATCCGCCCGCTGCCCTCGACTCGACGATCACGAGCGGCGCCCGTCTCGGCGACGGCGAACCTCGCTCCCGAAACGGCCACCTTGGCGCTAGGACCTTCTCGCGCAGGTGCAGCGAGCCGCCGCGGCGAGCGCGGCTGGTCGTCGGTCAGGCGACCGGCGCGGGACGACGAACGGCCGCCATCCGGTCGAGGAAGATCTGCCTGATCTCGGCCCGGTCGCGGTGGAGGGCGGGGACGAGGACGCGCGAGGCAGGTTGTCGCCGAGCTGGACGATCAGCTCCGCGAGGTCGGTCTCCCGGGCGGCGATCCCGTCTTCCGCCAGCGCCTCGTTCAGGCCGATCTCCTGGGTCGCCATCGACTTGACCTTGACGACCTCGTGGATGCCGTGCGACTGGCGACGTCGCCGACGATCCGGTTAGCCCTCGGCGGCGTCCCAGTGCACGATCGCGCCGCGTCCGGTGAGGGCGGTCTCGAGCTGGACGAGGTGGCGCTCGAGGCTGCCAGCGTGGCGTCCTTGATGGCGGCGGCGGCGCGAGCTGGGAGTAGCGCACGTTCAGCCGAGTGTAGGAGTCGAAGACACCGCGAAAGATCGCCTCGACTCGTCGTCGGCGCCGGTGAGCACGCCCTCGGACTTCTTGCCGATCACGATGGCGGTGCCGGTGTCCTAGCACATCGGCAGCACGCCGCCATCGGAGACATTGGCGTTCTCCAAGCGGACCAGCGCGACGGAAGCGGTCGTCGCCGGACGACTCGGGGTCGTCGATGATCGGCTCGAAGCTGAGCCAGGTGCGCCGGACTCAGGGAGCGAGAGATGTAGGCATGGCCGATCGCTCAGCCGCCGGATCGCCTCGGGCGCGATCTCGCAGAAAGGTCCGGTCGTTCACCTCAAGTGTGGACCCGCCGATGGGTGGTCACCAGCCGATACCGCGTGACGTCGCCAGAGGTGGCGAGTAGAGATCGGAGGAACGGAATTCGGGGTCGCGAGCCACGAGCCCAGAGATTACGCCGCGGTGTCCGGGGCGCCGGCCGCACTTCGGGGATCCGGGGGGCGGGCCCGTGGACGTACGGACCACCAGGTCCGCGGGCACGACCACGGCGAGTCCCGGTGCCCGCCGATCGGCGGCGCCGCCGGGCGGACCGTCACGCAGCAGGCGCAGTGTCATCTCTCCGGCGAGACGGCCCTGGGTTCGACCGACTGCGCCATCGTGGTGATGCCGAACAGCTCGGCGAGCGGATGGCCATCGACGCCGATCAACGAGACGTCGTCGGGCAACCGCAGGCCCGCGCTCAGGACGGTCGTTAGCGCGCTGAGCGCAATCTCGTCGGAGTAGGCGAACACCGCGGTCGGCGGCTCGGGATGGCGCAGCAGCGCGGCCATGGCGTTGGCCCCGGCCCTGGTGCCGAACGGTTGGGTCACGAGATAGTCCTCCGGCACGGTGACGCCACGGGCCGCGAGGGCGTCGCGGTAACCCGTGCAGCGCTGAATGTCGGAGGACCAGGCCGTCCCTTGCGTGTCGCTGGTGCGGATCATCGCGATCCGGGTGTGGCCGAGGTCGAGCAGGTACTCGACCGCCCGGACGGCCAGAGCGTGATCGTCGACCTCGACATGCGGGAAGTCGCGCACCCGACCGCCGGCCACGACGACCTGCACGCCCAGCAGGTCCAGTCTGTCGACCTCGGCCTGGAGCAGGGGCAGGGCGATCAGGACCACGGCGTCGACCTTGCGGCGCGCCGGCAGCTCGGCGAAGAAGCCGCGACGCTGAGCCTCGCCGGCGACCTGGTAGACCAGCACGTCCAGACCGGCTTCGCGCAGCACGAGGTCGATGCCGGCGAGCATGCTGGAGTAGAACCACACGTCGATCTGGGGGACCACGACCGCCACCCGGCCGGTGTCGCGACGCGAGAGCCGGGAGGCCTCGGGCGACACGACGTAGGCGAGCTCGTCGGCGATCTGCCGGATGCGCTCCCGGGTCGACCCGCTCACCCCTGGGACGTCGCGCAGGGCGCGGGACACGGTGGCGATCGAGACCCGCCGCGACGCGCGACGTCGGCGACAATCAACTTCGGACGCCACCTCCCGGTTTTCGGACATGCCGTCGACGATAGCGTCCGCGTAAACGTTTGCGAAGGGGTGTTGACAAATTCCTGTGACGTGGGTCACCCTATGGACGTGGGCCCTTGCAAACGTTTGCATCATGGTGCGGACGCGAACTCGAACTCCGTCGATAGCTGCGGTTCGCGCCGCGCCGGCGTGGTCTACGACTTGGTCGAGACGTCTCGACAAGCGTACTGGCGCACAGTAGACAGGTCTCGGGACATGTGACGTTCGTCATATGCCCGGTGGGCTCCGTGAGACGGTCAGTCAGCGGGCGCCTCGACCTTCAAACAGGGAGAGAAGATGGCAACAGGTATGCGGCGCCGACTGGCAGCGATCGGTCTGGGCGCGACCTTGGTATTCGTGACGACGGGGTGTCTGTCGAGCGGCGACGGCGGCGGAGACTCCGGTGGTGACGACCAGGTCGAGATCATGTACGGCTTCGCCAACGAGCAGTCCGACGCCTTCATCAAGGTAGTCGGCGACTGGGCCGACGCCGAGGGGATCAAGGTCAAGTTCTCGCCGACCCCCGACTTCGACAAGCTGGTCCGCAGCCGGGTCGCGGGCAACAACCTCGCGGACATCGCTGATCTTCCCCCAACCCGGGATCACGTTGGACATCGCGAGGTCCGGCAAGCTCGGCCGACCTGAGGGACGTCATGGACATGGAAGCCCTCGGGGAGTCCGTGGTGCCCGGCATCCTCGACGCCGCGACCGACGACGAGGGCGCGATCTACGCGGCCCCGATGTCGATCAGCGTCAAGTCTCTGGTGTGGTACCCGAAGGCGCCCTTCGAGAAGGCCGGCGACGAGATCCCCAAGAGCCAGGAGGAGCTGTTGGCGCTGACCGAACAGATCAAGGCCGACGGCACCCGACCCTGGTGCATCGGCATCGAATCCGGACCCGCGACCGGGTGGCCGGCCACGCGACTGGCTGGAGGACTACGTCCTGCGCGTCGGTGGCACCGAGGGCTACGACAAGTGGGTGAAGCACGAGATCCCGTTCGACGATCCGATGGTCTTGGAGGCGCTCGGGCACGTCGAGGACATCTGGGGCGGTAAGGGCAACGTCCTGGGTGGGCGGCGGTGCGATCGCCAGCACGGCCTTCGCCACGTCGGGCAACCCGATGTTCGAGAAGAAGCCGGGCTGCTTCCTGCACCGGCAGGCCAGCTTCCTCGCCGTGCCGGGAAACTTCCCCGACGCGGTGATCGCCGACCTCGACAACGCCGCCGGTGTGTTCCAGCTGCCTCCGATCGAAGCGGGCGAGGACTAGGCGATCATGGCGGCGGCGACATCGCCGGGCTGTTCAGCAAGGACGACAAGGACGCCATCAAGGTGCTGGAGTTCATCACCGGCCCGGACTTCGGGCGGTCGGGGTCGAGCTGGGCGGTTTCGATCTCGCCGCGCACGAGCTTCGACGTCGAGCTAAGCTACCCGAACGAGACGATGAAGGAGATCGCCGAGATCGCCTACGGCGCACCGACTTCCGCTTCGACGGCTCCGACCAGATGCCCGGCGAGGTCGGAGCGGGCAGCTTCTGGCGGGAGATGGTCGCGTGGACCAACGGCAAGTCGGAGATCAGGACGCACTGTCCGCCATCGAGAACAGCTGGCCGTCCAGCTGAGCGCGGCGCGGTGGGTGGACGGGTTCCTGAGCCCGACCACCCGCCGCACCGGCTCTCCCCTCTAGGACCGACGCCCTCAAGGAGCGCACCCGTGACCATCAAGATCGCTCAACGCACTGATCTACATCGTCGCCGGGGTGGGCGGCGTCGCTGGCTCTGTACTTCCTGCTGAACAAGCTGGCCGAGCGGTTGCCGGCCCGAAGTGGGAGGACCGGATCAAGCCCTCATCTGCACCGGTCCGGCGTTCGCGGCGATCACCCTGTTCGCTGATCTACCCCACGATCCGGACCGTTCGTGTACAGCTTTGCCAACAGGCAGTCCACCGAGTTCGTCGGATTCGACGAACTACACCGATCTGCTGACGGCCCCCAACTTCCAGACCACGCTGCTTCAACACGTTCCTCTGGATCCTGATCGTCCCGGCGGTTACGGCGATCGCATCGGGCTGCTGATCGCCACGCTGGCCGGACCGACTCGCAGCCGAGCGGCGAGAAGTTGAGCAAGACGCTGATCTTCCTGCCGATGGCGATCGGCGCGGTCAGCGCCGGCGCGATCTGGAAGTTCGTCTACGAGGCGCGACCGGCCGGGTCGGACGCAGATCGGCCTGCTCAACGGGATCGTCACGGCGCTCGGCGGCGACCCGGTCAACTGGCTGCAGCAGTCGAGCTTCCGCTTCAACAGCCTGCTGCTGATGGTCATGCTGATGTGGCTGCAGGCCGGCTTCGCGATGGTGCTGCTCTCGGCCGCCATCAAGGGGGTGCCGACCGAGACCATCGAGGCGGCGCGGATCGACGGCGCGGGCGAGGGCAAGGCCTTCTTCCTCGGGATCGTGCCGCAGATCTGGGCGACGGTGATCACGGTGTTCATCACCGTCACCATCGGCGTGATGAAGGTCTTCGACATCGTCTACGTGATGACGAACGGCAACTTCAAAACCAACGTCATCGCCGTCGACTTCTACAACCAGCTCTTCACGAACGGCCAACCCGGGCGACGCCTCGGCGATCGTGGTCATGCTCATGCTCGCCGTCATCCCGATCATGGCGTACCAGGTGCGCCATTTCCGTGCCGAGGAGGCCTCGCGATGACCGCCATCGGCGCAGTAGCTCCCGACCCCACCACCGCCCCCGTCGACCGGCGCTCGCGCCGAGCCAGGAAGGACAAGGACAGCGGCGCGGACCAGGGTCGCGCGAACTTGGCGGTGAAGTTCGCGGTGCTGGTGATCTGCCTGCTGTGGATCATCCCGGTCATCGGCCTGTTCATCACGTCGTTGCGCGAGGGCGATGCCGCGAACTCCACGGGGTGGTGGACCGTGATCAAGTCGCCGCTCGACGTCACCCAGTGGACGATGGAGAACTACAGCGAGGTCACGGACCGCGGAAATATGGACCGGGCCTTCGTCAACAGTCTCGCCATCACCCTTCCCGCCACGATCATCCCCATCATGATCGCGTCGTTCGCCGCCTACGCGTTCACCTTCATGCAGTTCCCGGGCCGGGACACGCTGTTCGTCGTGATCGTGAGCCTCCTTGTCGTCCCGAGCCAGGTCGCCCTGGTCCCGCTGCTGCAGCTCTACGGCGACCTCGGCCTGAACGGCACCTTCCCCGCCGTGTGGTTGGCGCACATCGGATTCGGCATGCCACTGGCGATCTACATCCTGCGGAACTACATGTCCAGCCTGCCCACGTCGCTCATCGAGTCGGCCAGGATCGACGGGGCCAGTCACTTCCAAATCTTCTGGAAGCTCATCATCCCGATCTCCACGCCTGCACTGGCCTCGTTCGCGATCTTCCAGTTCCTGTGGGTGTGGAATGACCTGCTGGTCGCCCTGCTGTTCGTGGGTCCCGGTGAAAACGCCCCGATGACGGTGCAGCTGGCCGGGCTCCTGGGTGCCCAGGGCCAAGGTTGGCAGCTCATCACGGCCGGCGGTTTCCTCACCATGCTCGTGCCGCTGCTGGTGTTCTTGTCGTTGCAGCGCTACTTCGTGAGCGGTATGACCGCCGGGTCGGTCAAGGGCTGAGGACCGGGAGTGGCTGGGACGGGAAGAGCGTGCCCGTGACTGCCCTGACCGGGCACGACTGGTGGAAGCGCGCGGTCGTGTACCAGATCTACCCGCGCAGCTTCGCTGACAGCGACGGTGACGGGGTCGGCGACTGCGGGGCATCACGGGCAGGCTCGACCACCTGGCGTGGCTGGGCATCGACGTCCTGTGGTTGTCCCCGGTCTACCCCGCGCCCCAGGAGGACAACGGCTACGACATCAGCGACTATCGCGACATCGATCCCACCTTCGGTTCCCTCGAGGACTTCCACGAGCTGCTGGCCGGCGTGCACGAGCGCGGCATGAAGCTTGTGATGGACCTCGTCGTCAACCACACCTCGGACGAGCACCCCTGGTTCGAGGAGAGCAGGTCCTCGCCTGATCACGCGAAGCGCGACTGGTACTGGTGGCGACCCCCGCTCGAGGGCATGGCGGCAGTGGACCCGGGGGCCGAGCCGAACAACTGGGGCGCCTCGTTCTCGGGTCCGGCCTGGCAACTGGACCCGGCTAGCGGCGAGTACTACCTGCATCTGTTCTCCCGCAAACAGCCCGACCTGAACTGGGAGCACCCGGAGGTCAGGAGGCCGTGTACGCCATGATGCGATGGTGGCTCGACGCGGGCGTGGACGGCTTCCGGATGGATGTCATCAAGCAGATCGGGCTCGCGGAGAACGGTCGGAACAGCCTGTGCTGGAACGACCACGACCAACCGCGCGCCGTGGCCCGGTTCGGTGACGACGGGGCGCACCGCAAGGCGTCGGCGAAGCCGCTGCCACCGTTCTCCACCCGCATCGCGGTGCTCCCTTCGTCTACCAGGGTGAGGAGCTCGCGATGACCAACGCGGGCTTCAACGACATCGGCAGCTACCGCGCCATCGAGTCCCTGAACCACTACGCCGAGTCCGTCGCGGCGGGCGACAGCCCCGGTCATGTGCTGGCCGGGCTCCGGGTGATGAGCCGGGACAACGCCCGTACGCCCATGCAGTGGGACGATTCGCCGCACGCGGGATCCACGACTGGGATCCCCTCGCTGGCGGTCAACCCCAACCGGGACCGCAACAACGTCGAGGCCGAACAGGCCGACTCCGGATCCGTGCTGGACCACTACCGCGCGCTGATCGCGCTGCGGCACACCGAGCAGGCGGTCACCCACGGCGACTTCACCATGCTGTTGCCCCAGGACAACACCGTCTACGCCTTCACCCGCCGGTTCGGGGGGACCGTGCTCCTCGCGCTCGGCAACGTCTCCGGCTCGGCCGCGTCGGCGCCGGTCCCGCAGGCCGAGGAGTGGGCCGCGTCCGAGCTGGTGCTGAGCACTGGCCCCTCATCGGCGGCCGAGCCAAACTCCCCGGCGGGCCGGGCCGACGACGCCGCCGCCGCGCTGACTCTGGGCCCGTGGGAGGCCCGGGTCTATCGCCGGTGCATCCCCCTCGCTGGACGGGTCGACGACCAGTGAGCCGACACCACCAGCCCCGCTTCCACGTCCGCCCAACCCAGGGGTGGGTCAACGACCCCAATGCTCCCGTCCAGGTGAACGGGATCTGGCACCTGTTCTGCCAGTACAACCCGGGAGGCACCGATCATGGGGACGTGCACTGGGCGCATTTCTCCAGCCCCGACCTCGTCGACTGGACCACCCACCCGATCGCACTGGCCCCGCGGCCGGGCGGACCGGACGCTGACGGATGCTGGTCGGGCAGCGCGGTGCTCGTCGACGGCGCGCCCTGGCTCGTCTACAGCGGTCACCTCGACGGTGTCGAGCACGAGACGGTCTGCGTGGCGCGGCCCCTGCACGGCCTGGAGGAATGGGTGCCGCTGCCCGACGCGGTGATGGCGCCACCCCCCGAGGCCGAGGACCTTGCCGTGTTCCGCGACCCGTTCGTCTGGCGGGTGGGGGATGGGTTCCGGATGCTCGTGGGGGGTGGTTACCGCGACGGCACCGGGGTCGCCCTCCTGTACGGCTCCAGCGACCTGCTGAGCTGGACCCCGCTGGGTCCCTTCTGCTCCGCTTCGGACCCCGAGGTCGACCGCCGTGACACGGGCGAGGCCTGGGAGTGTCCACAGCTCCTGATCCGCGACGACCGCGCGCTGCTGGTCATCTCCGCGTGGCGAGTCGAGGGTGGTCCCTCACACGTCGAGTACGTCACCGGGCGCCTGTCCGGTGACCGGCTCGAGCCGGACGGGGCCGGTCGCCTGGACCACGGCCCGGACCTCTATGCCCCCGCACTGACGGTCGACGCCACCGGACGGTGCCTGCTCTGGGGCTGGATCTGGGAGGCGCGCGACGTCGCCGACGTCGAGCAGGACGGCTGGGCGGGCCTGCTCTCGGTGCCACGGGTCGTCCACCTCGCCCCCGACGGCACGCCCCGGATGCTGCCGGCCGTGGAGCTCGAGGCACTTCGACACGGTGGCGGTCACCGCTCAAGCCTGCGCCTGCCGGCTGACGAGCCGCACCTGCTCGATGCCAGCGGCGGGAACGCCGCGCTGGACATCGAGGCGACCCTGACTCCGGGCCCGGGAGGACGCGCGTGGTTGCGGGTGCTGGCCCACCCCGACGGGAGCGAGTTCACTGAGGTGGGGGTCGACGACACCGGTCGGGTCCATCTCTCCCGTGACCACGCCAGCGTGCGCCCTGGCACGCACGGCGGCACCTACGTCATGCCCGTCGGCCTGGCGGACGACGGGTCGATCGTGCTGCGGGTCCTTGTGGACGCATCCGTCGTCGAGGTCTTCGCGGGGGACGGGCACGTCCTCACGGCACGCGTCTATCCGGACTCGGTGGACAGCGTTGCGCTGCTGGTCGGGGCGGACGTCGCGCCGGGCGCCGCCTCCGTGCGGTGGTGGAGAATTACGACCTCCTGAGGGCCATCAGGCCGCGCACCGTGCAGATGGCACCGCCGACCAGGCCGATGAGCGTTCCGGCCGTCGTCAGCAGCACCAGGTCGTCGTTGCCCTGGGCGTACATCACGTTGGACGTCAGGATCGAGGCGACCGCCAGTGTCAGGAAGACGAGCGTGCGCACCCCCCAGCGTGGGGTCTTCATGCGCCCTGCCTTCCTGCGGCCCGCCCGGCGGGGCAGGTGTCCGCCGATGAGGTTTGCAGCACGGGGCCGGACAGTTCGTGGTCCGTCAACGTTGGTCGGACGCCGCACAGCGTGTGGGCGGCCTCGAGAAGCAGGGCGGAGTCCCGCACCAGGGGCAGCTGAGGGTCCAGCCGCACGCCCTCGCGATGCACACCGACCTGTAAGCGCAGGGCGCCGGGGCCGCCATCCGGCCCGGCGACCACGTCGCGGGCGCGCAGCCGCAGTTGGCTGTTCGAGGCAGCCACGGACGTCACCTCGAGGGGCTCGAGGCTGGCGTTGCGGAGCGCCACGTAGTAGGTCACCTGCCCGCCGGGTGGTGTCGAGGACGACGACCAGACCCCGATCGCCGCGTCCAGGCTGACGAACTCGCGACGTTCCCGATCGGCCTGCCACGCCCGGAGCTGGACTAGGCCCCCGGCGGCCAGCCCGAACGCACACGCCAGCGCGGTCACCCTCAACACGGCCCGGCGCCGTCGGGCCGGCAGCGCTTTCCACCACTGCTCCCACCGGGACGGATCGACCTGGAGGATCTCTGCATCGTCCCAGGTGTCGGCGACTCCGCCGTGGTCGTCAGGAAAGGGGCCGGCACGGTCACATCATGCGCCATCGTCAACGCTCATGGAAAGGAATACATCGTGGGCTCGTACGGTGCGGGCGTCATGAGCATACGGTCCAGCGCAGTGCGGCGTCCGCATCGTGGTGGGCGGCCTGGAACCTGTGCTCCGGGGCAGGGCGGGGCGGTACGTCACGGCTCACACAACTCCAACACTGCCCGGCTCGAGTGGGGGGCTGCTGGGGCGTCAGGAGCGGGTCGCGCTGGCGGAGGGCAGCCTCGTGCTCAGCCCCGACGGTTCCGGCGACCTCGTGGTGGAGGCGGAGCTGACGTGACCACCGTGAAGGTGTTACTGATCGACGACGAAGCCCTGGTGCGCGCCGGGCTGCGGCTCATCCTGTACCTCGGCTGATGACATCGAAGTCGTCGGCGAGACCGACGAGGGTGCCGGCGCGGTGGCAGCCGTCCGCCAGCACCGACCCGACGTTGTCCTTGTGGACATCCGGATGCCGCAGATGGACGGGATCACGGCAACCGCGGCGCTTCGACGGCTCGACCCACGCCGTACGACGCCGACACCCATGTGCCGCTCATCGTCACCGGTCCCGGGGTGAAGCCGGGCGCCAGCCCCCAGTTCGTGAGCAGCCTGGACCTCGCCTCCATCTTCGAGTCGCTGGCCGGGCTGCGAGCGCCGGGCTACCGGTCAGGCACCTCGTTCGCGCAGACGTTGCGCCAACCGCGAGCCGCGGGAGGTAGGTTCGTGTGCTTCGAGCACACCTACGCGAGGTCACGCGCGGGCGGGGTCGACGACGACTCAATAGCCGGCGGAGACATCGAGTCGATCCCGTCCTACACCGCGGTGCGCGGCAAACGTGGCCGAAGCGTCAGAGGTGATGCAGCTGCAACCGGCTCGTGCGGATCGACCTCGACAACACCTGGCGCGGCACCAACCACGCCTGGGAGCTTGACCGCTACGAGGTGCCCTGGGAGGACCGCAACGGGTTCGCGCAGGTGCACCACAAGCCGTGGGCACGCGAGCTGATGCCTCGACTGCGAATGTGGGAGGACTGCGCCCCGTCGCAGTGCCGGGCGGCCACGCGCTGATCCAGTCCGCTCACCCAGCGGCTCAGGCGGTCTGGTCGGACTGGGCGGACTCGGCCGCTCGCTGCGCCGTACGACCGACGATGTCGGTGAGCGTCTCGAACAGCTCGCTCGGCATGTCGTGGCCCATCCCGTCGATGACCAGCAGCTCGGCACCCGGTATGGCGCGCGCCGTGGCGCGACCCCCGGAGACGTGCACCATCTTGTCCGCCGCCCCGTGCACGACAGCAACCGGGATCCGCAGTGCACCCAGTGCCGCCGCGCGGTTCGGCTGGTTCAGGATCGCGAGCATCTGGCGCATCACGCCGCTGGCCGAGACACCCCGGTCGAAGGTCTCCTCCGCACGGGCACGGCCCTTCGCCTCGTCGAGGGGGAAGCCCGGCGAACCGATCACCTGCCACATCCTGGCCGAGCTGGTGACGTAGGCCTCGCGCCCCGGGGTGCGCTTGGCGATCAGCATCGGCAGCAGCGACGGGTGCTGCCAGCCGACGCTGCGCTTGCCCAGCGTGGACATGATCGAGGTCAGCGAACGGACCCGCGCCGGCTGGTCGATCGCCATCGTCTGCACGATCATCCCGCCCATCGACACACCGACGACGTGGGCGCTGCCCCAGCCGAGATGGTCCATCAGGCCGAACGCGTCCGCCGCCATGTCGTTCAGCGTGTACGGCGCCCGCCCGCCGCGTCCGAGGAAGGACTGCACCAGCAGGCGGCGCGTCACCCGGCCGGGGATCCGGGAGGACCGCCCGGTGTCGCGGTTGTCGAACCGCACCACGTGGAAGCCCGCCTCCGCGAGCATCGTGCACAGCTCGGTGTCCCACCAGTTCATCGGTCCGCCGAGGCCCATCACCAGGAGCAGCGGGTCGCCCTCCGGGCTGCCGAACGTCTGGTAGCACAGCTCCACGCCGGGAGAGACCGGCGCGAACAGCTCCTCGGAGACCGGGACAGACATCTAGACCTCTTTTCGGTGTTTTGGTGCAGATGAGAGGAAATACGAGGGATAACTCGTCAGTAACGCTACCGTCAAATGATGAACTCACCGATCGGGTCGTTCCTGCTGCCTGAAGGATTCAACGGTCCTTCCGGCATCCGGGCGCTCGCGCGTGAGTCGAGCACCGTCGTCGAAGCGGCCCGGCTGATCCGCCGGACCCGGACCGACCGCCGGTCGCGTGCGCTCCTGCCCTACGCCGGCGGCCACCGCATCCCGCCTCACGACCCCGTACTGCTCGTGCCCGGCTTCATGGCAGGCGACCGCACTCTCCAGGCGATGTCGGCCTTCCTGCGCCATCAGGGGTTTCGCACCTACCGGGCCCAGATCCTGGTCAACGCAGGCTGCACCCGGCAGGCGGCTGACCGGCTCGAGCGCCGCCTCGAGGCGATCGCGGTCAAGCGCAACCGGAAGGTCACCATCGTCGGGCACAGCCTCGGCGGGATGCTCGCTCGCGGACTGGCGGCACGCCGACCCGACCTGGTCGAGGGCATCGTCAGCATGGGCAGCCCGGTGCTCGCTCCGGGCGCCATCCACCGGGTCCTCGCCTGGGACGCCCAGATGCTGGCCAAGCTCACCCGTGCCGGCTTCGGCGGGATGATGGGCGCCGACTGCTTCGGCGGCGAGTGCGCACGGCTGTCCTGGGAGGAGAGCCAGGTGCCGCTCGAGCCGGACCTGGCCTTCACCGCGATCTTCAGCAAGCGTGACGGCATCGTCGACTGGCGTGCCTGCCTGGACCCCGCCGCGGAGCAGGTCGAGGTGCGCACCAGCCACTGCGGCATGGCCGTGGACCCGATCGTGATGGACCACGTGCTCGGCGCTCTGCGTGACCAGCAGGTCAGGCGGGCCAGCCGGCAGGAAGCTCCTGACGCCGTGGTGGGTTCGCTCCGCGTCGCTCACACGTGATCGCTGAGACCTCGATCGCGCCACGCAGGAGCCGGGCCACGTCCTCCTCAGCCACCGGCAGCCCCGGGCCCAGGTGGCGGAACGCGTCGAGGTCCCAGAGCTGGGCCAGGGTGGCCGCCATGAAGGCGTCACCTGCTCCGACCGTGTCCACCACCTCGACCTGACGCGGCCGCTCGGTGGTCTCGCCCTGCTCGGTGAACGCCGTCGCGCCCGCTGAGCCGCGCGTCAGCAGCACGATGCGGGTGCGTTCGCCACCCAGCAGCTCCCTGGCCACGTCGTCCGGGTCGACGCCGGGCTGGAGGAGGTCGGCGTCCTCGTCGCTGAGCTTGACCAGGGAGCACCTCGCAGCCAGGTCCTTCACCGCTCGCGCGGTGCGGTCGCGGTCGTCGATGAAGGACTCGCGCAGGTTGGCGTCGAAGCTCACGAAGGTCTCCCGGGCGCACGCCTGCTCCACCAGGTCGCGCACGCTCGCGCACCCGGGCTCCAGCACAGTTCCGAGCGAGCCCACGTGCAGCGCGAGGCAGGGCGGCAGCTCCTGCCGGGGCAGGCTCCAGTCCAGGTCGAACTCATAGCTCGCCACACCATTCGCATCGAGGTGCGCGGTGGCGACCGAGGTGCGTCCGGTCGAGGTGGGTACGGCGACCACCTCCGCGCCGCTGGCGGTCACGTGCTGCACGAGCAGGCCACCACGCTCGTCGTGACCGACTTGGCTGATCAGGGTGGCCGGGGCCTCCAGCCGGGCCAGACCCACGGCCACGTTGAGCGGTGAGCCTCCCGGTGACTCGCTGGAGTCACCGTCGTGGTCGACCACGACGTCGATGAGCGCCTCGCCGGCGATGACGATCATCATCGCCTCAACGGTCGTAGTCGACGTCGGCGTACGCCCGGAGCTTGCTCAGCTTGTGCTCCGAGTGGATGGACCGGATCGTGCCGCTGCGCGAGCGCATCACCAGCGAGTGGGTGGAAGCCCCGCCGGCCTTGTAGCGCACCCCCTGCATCAGCTCCCCGTCGGTGATGCCGGTGGCGACGAAGAAGCAGTCGTCCCCGGAGACGAGATCCTCGGTGTAGAGGACTCGGTCGAGGTCGTGGCCGGCGTCGATCGCGCGCTGCCTCTCCTCGTCGCCGGTCGGCCAGAGACGTCCCTGGATCACGCCGTCGAGACACTTCATCGCGCACGCGGCGATGATCCCCTCGGGAGTGCCGCCGACGCCGATCAGCAGGTCGATGCCGGTGCCCTCGCGGGCAGCCATGATCGCGCCGGCCACGTCGCCGTCGGTGATGAACTTGATCCGGGCACCGCTGGCGCGGATGTCCTCCACGAGCTGCTCGTGGCGCGGTCGGTCGAGCACGACCACGGTGACGTCCTCGGGCTTGTTGCCCTTCGCCTTCGCGATCTGGTGGATGTTCTCGGCCACCGGGTAGCGGATGTCGACGACGTCGGCGGCCTCCGGGCCGGTGACCAGCTTCTCCATGTAGAACACGGCCGAAGGGTCGTACATCGAGCCACGCGGGGAGACCGCGAGGACCGCGATGGCGTTGGACATGCCCTTGGCGGCCAGCGTGGTGCCGTCGATGGGGTCCACCGCCACGTCGCACTCGGGACCGTCGCCGTCCCCGACCTCCTCGCCGTTGTAGAGCATCGGCGCGTTGTCCTTCTCGCCTTCACCGATGACCACGGTGCCGCGCATCCCGACGGTCGAGATCAGGGTGCGCATCGCGTTCACCGCGACCCCGTCGGCACCGTTCTTGTCCCCCCGGCCGACCCAGCGACCGGCGGCCATGGCGGCGGCCTCGGTGACCCGGACCAGCTCCAGCGCCAGGTTGCGGTCGGGGAAGGATGGAGCAACGGACAGGGAGTCGGGGATGTGGCTCTCAGTCATGGCAGTGATCGTATCCTCCACACGGGTTGGCAGGATGGGTCCATGAGCGAGACGGGGTCCACGATCGGGTCGCCGGAGCCCCCACGCGGTGCTGCGCGGGGAGCCCGCTACGAACGGACGTCTGGTGGGCTGGTCGGCGCCATGGTGGTGACGGTGCTGGCCGTGCTGGCGTTCGTCGCCTTCCGGGCGGTCACCACCGACAAGGAGCCGACCCCGGTCCGCGCAGTCGACTACACGTCGGCGGTGACGCGCGCCCGGGCGGACCAGCAGCTCGTCGTGCTGGCCCCGGAGCGGCTGCCCCTCGGCTGGAAGGCGACCAGTGCGACCTACGAGGGTGGTGTCACCCCGACGTGGCACCTCGGGCTGCTCACCGACAACGCGAGGTACGTCGGGCTCGAGGAGGCGAGGGCCAGCATCGCGGACCTGGTCGACGAACACGTCGACGCCGACGCCGAGCGTGGTCAGGACGTCACCATCGCGGGTGAGACCTGGCAGACCTGGACCGACTCCGGAGGCGACTACGCAGTGGCCCGCACGCTGCGGTCAGGGGAGCCGACGGCCGAGTCGCTGCTGGTGGTCGGCACGGCCACCGAGGTCGAGATCCGCGACTTCGCCGCGACGCTGCAGGGCGGGCCAGACGACGTCGCGCAGTGACCTCCGCGTGGCCGGGCCGGTGCACCTGACCGGCGCCCACCGCTCAGCCAGCGCCACCGTCGCCGCCGTCGCCGCCCTCACCGAGGGCCTCGTCGAGGCGGGCGCGCGCTCCCTCGAGCGCGCGTCGGCAGACCTGGGCGAGCGCCTCGCCCTGCTCCCACAGCGCCAGTGACTCGGCGAGGCTGGTGCCGCCCTGCTCCAGGGTGCGGACGACCTCGATCAGCTGGTCGCGGGCCTCTTCGTAGGAGAGCTGGGGATCGTCAGTCATCGTCGTCCTCGCTGGTCTGGGGCATCAGGTCGATCTGGTCGACCGAGGTCGTGGTGGCTCCGATGCGGCCGTCGGCCACCCGGATGTGGAGGGCATCTCCCGGTCCGAGCGTGGCGACGCTCGACAGGGCCTGTCCGTCGGAGTCGGAGAGCACCGCGTAGCCGCGGCGCAGAGTGGCCAGCGGCGAGAGCGCCCGGATCCGGGCGACCTGGTGCACGAGGTCGTCGTCGCCGCGGTCGATGCGGTGCCGGAAGGTACGTCGCGCCCGGTCGCGGTGGCCCTCGATCTCCACCATCCGCTCCGCCAGCCCGGAACGAGGGTCCGCGAGGGCCGGTCGCGAACGCAGCGCCGCGAGCTGGTGCAGCTCACGGTCGACCAGCCCTCTGATCGCCCGGCGGCCCCGCTCCCGCATCTGGAGCACCCGCTGCGCCTCCTCGGCGACATCGGGCACCACGCGCTTGGCCGCGTCGGTGGGCGTCGAGGCGCGGACGTCGCTGACCAGGTCGAGAATGGGGGAGTCAGGCTCGTGACCGATGGCGGAGACGACCGGCGTGGTGGCCGCGAACACCACCCGGATCAGCGCCTCGTCGGAGAACGGCAGCAGGTCCTCCACGGAGCCGCCCCCGCGGGCGACCACGATCACGTCCACCTCGGGGTCGCGGTCCAGCACCTGCACCGCCTCGATCAGGTCCCGGGCCGCGTGCATGCCCTGCATCGCGGCGTACCTCACCGTGAACCGCACTCCCGGCCACCGACGGCGTCCGTTGTCCAGGACGTCCCGCTCGGCGGCCGAGTTCTGGGCCGTGACCAGACCGACGTTGCGCGGCAGGAACGGCAGTGGCCGCTTGCGCTCCTCGGCGAAGAGACCCTCGGCGGCCAGCAGCTGCCGCCGTCGCTCCAGCCGGGCCAGCAGCTCGCCCTCACCGACCAGCCGGATCTCGCGCACGGCGAGCGAGAGCGTGCCGCGGTTGGCATAGAACGACGGCTTGGCGTGGCAGACGATCTGCGCGCCCTCGACGAGCGGGGTCGGCAGCGAGTCGATGACGGCACGGTTGCAGGTGACCTGCACGGAGATGTCCGCCAGCTTGTCGCGCAGGGTCAGGAACACGGTGTTCATCCCCCCGCGACGGGAGATCTGGGTGACCTGGCCCTCCACCCAGACCGTGCCCAGCCGGTCGATCCACTGGCCGATCGCCTGGGTGATCTGGCGGACCGGCGCCGGATGCTCGGGCGAGGTGTCCATGGCCATTCGCTGACCCTAAGGCCCGGCACCTACGATTGGGCCCATGACTTCACCCCACGAAGCCGCTCGCTGCGCTCATGCCTCCGCAGGGACCCCGAAGTGACTGACCTGGGTACGCCGAGCGTTCTCTCGCCCGACGCTGCCGAACGCGCCGTGCGCCTGGCCGCCCCGCGCGGCTACTGCGCCGGGGTCGACCGCGCCGTGATCACCGTCGAGAAGGCACTCGCCCTCTACGGCTCCCCGGTCTACGTCCGCAAGCAGATCGTGCACAACAAGCACGTGGTCGCGAACCTCGAGTCCCGCGGGGCGATCTTCGTCGAGGAGCTCGACGAGGTGCCCGAGGGCAGGACCGTCGTGTTCTCCGCCCACGGGGTCTCCCCGCTCGTGCACGAGCAGGCGGCCGAACGCGGCCTGAAGACGATCGATGCCACCTGCCCGCTGGTGACCAAGGTGCACCACGAGGCCAAGCGCTTCGCGGCCGACGACTACGACATCCTGCTGATCGGCCACGAGGGCCACGAGGAGGTCGAGGGCACCGCAGGCGAGGCCCCCGAGCACATCCAGCTGGTGCAGAGCCCCGACGACGTCGCGGGGATCGTCGTCCGCGACCCGGAGAAGGTCGCCTGGCTGTCCCAGACGACGCTGTCGGTCGACGAGACGATGGCCACCGTGCACGCCATCCGCCAGCGCTTCCCGCATCTGCTGGACCCGCCCAGCGACGACATCTGCTATGCCACCCAGAACCGCCAGCTCGCGGTCAAGGAGATCAGCCCCGAGGCCGACCTGGTGATCGTGGTGGGCTCGGCCAACTCCTCGAACTCGGTCCGGCTGGCCGAGGTCGCCCTCGAGGCCGGCGCCAGGACCGCCTACCGGGTCGACGACGCCAGCGAGATCGACGAGGCCTGGCTCGACGGCGTACGCAACGTCAGCGTCACCTCCGGAGCCTCGGTGCCCGACGACCTCGTCACCGGTGTCCTCGCGTTCCTGACCGAGCGCGGCTACCCGGACGCCCAGGCGGTGCACACGGCGGAGGAGTCGCTGATCTTCGCGCTCCCACCGGAGCTGCGCCGCGACATGCGCAAGGCGGCAGCAGCCCAGTCCGGCGCCTGATGAACCTGGTCGGCTGAGCCTGTGGCGCGCTACCACGACGTCCATCCGGTCAACCCGCAGCCCCGGGCGATCTCCCAGGTGGTCGAGCTGCTGCGCGACGACGGTCTGGTCGCCTACCCGACGGACTCCTGCTACGCCCTGGGCATCCAGCTCGGCAACCGGGACGGGCTGGAGCGGATCAAGAACCTGCGCCGCCTCGACGACAAGCACCACTTCACGCTCGTCTGCCGCGACTTCGCGCAGCTCGGCACGCTCGTGCACCTCAGCAACGCGGCGTTCCGCGCGGTGAAGGCCGCCATCCCCGGTCCCTACACGTTCATCCTGCCTGCCACCAGTGAGGTGCCGAAGCGGCTGATGCACCCCAAGAAGCGCACGGTGGGGGTGCGGATCCCCGATCACCCGGTGGTACGGGCGCTGCTCGAGGAGCTCGGCGAGCCGTTGCTGTCCAGCACGCTGCTGATGCCCGACAGCGACGTGCCGATGACCGACGGCTGGCAGATCAAGGACGAGCTGGATCAGTGGCTGGACGCGGTGATCGACTCCGGTGAGTGCGGTTCCGAGCCCACCACGGTGGTCGACTTCTCTGATGGTCCGCCGGTGGTGGCGCGGGTCGGCGCAGGGGATCCGGAGCGCTTCGCGTAGCGGCGACGTCTGGTCAGGACCCGCTGCCGCAGGGCCAGCACGACCAGGACCAGCAGGTAGGCCGTCAGCAGGCCGCTGGCCCGGTGCGCGAGACCCGAGACGACGGCCTGGATCAGTCCGTCACCCGGGTCGGCGATCCAGGTGCGGTGCACGATGGCGACCACGGTGATCAGGCCGAGCAGCAGCAGCGGCGGCAGGACACCGACCTGGAAGAAGTCGCGGGGGTGCACCGCCAGGGCGGCTGCGAGGCAGACCAGCACGAAGACGATGTCGAAGACCAGCGTCAGCGTGCCGTTGATCGCCAGGTCCACCGAGAGCGCCACCAGGCAGACGAGGACCGCCAGCCGCACGACGCGGCTGCCTGCCATCTGGCCTTCTTCCCACAGGGTGGGTGCGCTCACAGGCCCAAGGTAGGTCGCCTCAGGCGCTCGATCGGCGCGACTCGCCGGACGAGGCGTCGGGGCTCGCGGGTGCGGCTCGGGGCAGCTCGGGCCGCTCGTCGGCCACGGCGTCGAGCAGCTCGGCGGCGGTCAGCGGTCGGGGGACCTGGGTCACCGGCTGCACCTGGACCAGCGCCTCCCGCGTCACGCCGATGTCCTCGAACTGGCGGGCGGTCACCAGCACCCGGCTCTCGATGGACCCGACGGCGCTGTTGAAGGCCTCCACGGCCCCCTTGAGGGACCGGCCGACCTTGTCGAGGTGGCCACCCATCACCCCGAGCCGGGTGTGCAGCTCGCGCCCGAGCTCGTGGATCTCGCGGGTGCGCTCCGCGAGGGCCTCCGTGGTCCATCCGTGTGCCACCGTGCGCAGCAGGGCGATCAGGGTGGTGGGGGTGGCGATCACGACGTCGCGCGTCGCGGCGTACGTCAGCAGGCTGGGGTCGGTGTCCAGCGCAGCCGCGAGGAACGACTCGGCCGGGACGAACATCACCACGAACTCGGGTGCCCCCGGCATCGAGCGCCAGTAGGCCTTGCCCGCCAGGGCGTCGACGTGGCTCTTCACCTGCCGGACGTGGCGGCGCAGGTGGGCAGCAGCCTCCTCGGGGTCGTCGGTGGCCAGCGCGTCGAGGTGGGCGTCGAGCGGCACCTTGGCGTCGACCACGACCGAGCGCCCTCCGGCCAGGCGTACGACGAGGTCGGGCCGGTGGTTGCCGTCCTCGTGGGTGAGGTGGACCTGCTCCTAGAAGTCGCAGTGCTCGACCATCCCGGCGAGCTCCACGGCCTTGCGCAGGTGCAGCTCGCCCCACTGGCCGCGGACGTGCGGCTTGCGCAGCGCGGTGGACAGCGCGCCGGTCTCACGGCGCAGCAGGTCGGTGCTGTGCCGCATGTCGTCGACTTGCTGGCGCAGCTGACCCTGCCACGACGCCCGCTGCTGTTCGACGTCCATCAGCCGCTCGTGCAGCCGGTCGAGCCCGTCGCGGAGCACGGCCTGGTCCTCACCCCGCGCCGAGAGGGCTCGGAGCACGTCGGGATCACCGGCGCGACGGGACCACACCAGCACGGCGAGGGCGCCCAGCAGCGCCCCGATCACCAGGGTCAGGAGGGGAAGCACGATGTCCATGCCCCGAGGGTGACAGTCAGCGCCGACAGGATGCGGGAGGTCGGTGGGCGGGCCCAACCCCACAAATGTTGGCGCCGGACGTCCGTGGTCGCCGTCTCGACGTTCCGATCCAACATTTGTGGGGTCCGGCCGCCCAACCCCACAAATGTTGGCGCCGGACGTCCGTGGCCGTCGTCTCGACGTTCCGATCCAACATTTGTGGGGTGCCGGCCGCCCGCCTCAGTCCAGGTCGACGATCACCGGGGCGTGGTCGCTGGCGCCCTTGCCGGCCCGCTCCTCCCGGTCGATGAACGCACCGGTGACCCGCGCGGCGAAGGGAGCGTTGCCGAGGACGAAGTCGATGCGCATGCCGCGGTTGCGCTCGTAGCGTTGCCGGTAGTAGTCCCAGTAGGTGTAGACGTCCGGCCCCGGGGTGTGCGGGCGCACCACGTCGACGTACCCGTCCTCGAGGAACCCGTGGAACGCGGCACGCTCCGCGCGGGGTCACGTGGGTGCTCTTCGAGAACTGCGGCGATGTCGAAGACGTCATCGTCCTGCGGCGCGATGTTCCAGTCGCCCACCAGGGCGACGTCTCCGGTCATCGAGCGAGCGGCCTCGCGCAGCCGGGCCAGCCAGTCGAGCTTGTAGACGTAGTGGGGGTCGTCGACCTTGCGGCCGTTGGGCACGTACAGCGACCAGAGACGTACGCCGCCGCAGGTTGCGCCGATCGCGCGCGCCTCGGCGGCGGCGGGATCACCCCACGTCGGCATCCCGGGGAACCCGATCTCGACGTCCTCGATACCGACGCGACTGATGATCGCGACGCCGTTCCACTGGTCGTGTCCGACCGCGGCGATGTCGTAGCCGAGCACGGTGAGCCCCATCAGCGGCAGCTGGTCCTCGCGCGCCTTGGTCTCCTGCAGCGCGAGCACGTCGATGTCGTGTCGTTGCAGCAAGCGCCTCGACGCGGTCGATGCGGCTGCGGAGGGAGTTGACGTTCCAGGTGGCGATGCGCACGCGCCGAGACTATGTGCCCGAGATCCGCGGGCGGGAGCCCTATCGTTTTCCACGTGAAGCCGCTGGGGCAGCACCCACTTCCCAGGCACGTCGTCGCCCACGTCAGCGATCCTCATCTGCTGGCCGAGCGTCGCCTCTACGGCGTGGTCGACACCCAGGAGAACCTCAAGCGTGCACTCGGACGGCTGGCCCGGCTCGAGATGCCGCCGCAGGTGATCGTGTTCACCGGCGACCTGACCGACCGCGCGGAGCCCGACGGCCTACGTGCGGCTGCGCGAGATCGTCGAGCCCGCCGCTGCCGAGCTCGGTGCCGAGGTGGTGTGGGTGATGGGCAACCACGACGAGCGCGGGCCCTATGCCCGTGAGCTGTTCGGTCGAGACCGCGGACGAGGAGACACCCCAGGACCGGGTGCACGAGATCGACGGGCTGCGTGTGGTCGCGCTCGACACCAGCGTTCCCGGCTACCACCACGGCGAGCTGACCAGCGACCAGCTGGCGTGGCTCGCCGGCGTGCTGGCCGACGCCTGCGCCCGCCGGGACCCTGTTGGCGCTGCACCACCCGCCGATCCCGGTGCCGATGACCCGCGCGGCCGAGGCGATCGAGCTGCACGACCAGCACCTGCTGGCCGAGGTGATCGAGGGCACCGACGTGCGCGCGCGTGATCGGCGGCCACTTCCACTTCTCGTCGTACTCGACGTTCGCCGGTGTTCCGGTCTCGGTGGCGTCCGCGACCTGCTACTCGGCCGACCCCGCTCCGACCGACCGGTTCCTCTCGGCTGTCGACGGCCACCAGACGATCACGATGATGCACCTGTACGACGACCGGATCGTGCACTCCGTCGTACCCGTCCCGGAGGCGCAGGAGATGGTCGGCTACCCGCTCGAGCTCGCTGCCCGCGTCGAAGGACTGTCGTCGAGGAACGGCGCGAGCTGCTCTCCAACAAGGGATCACCCGTCTGGTCGCACGAGAACCCGCTCGACTGAACGCGCGTCGGTCCCGGGAGCACGATCAGCAGCGGACGCCGGGGTCATCCGAGCGCCCGTGGGTGCCCCCGTGCATGCTGGGGGGATGGACGAGCCCCGTACGACCCTGACCGCCAAGCTGGCCGAGATCGACGAGCAGATGGCGACGATGGAGAAGAAGCCCGTCGACCAGGGATCGATCTCCTTCGGCAAGCGGATCGGCGAGGGCACCTCGATGGCGGTGGACCGGCTCGCGCAGGTGGCGGTGCACGACCAGCTCCAGGTCACCCGGGCCGACGTCGTCCGCGCGCTCGAGAAGCTCGACGACGGGACCTACGGCGCCTGCGACGCGTGTGGAGGACCGATCGGAGCCGGCCGGCTCGAGGCGCTGCCGTGGGCCGTGCTCTGCGTCGAGGACGCCGGCAAGCGCTGACCCGCGATGCCGCTTCTCGACCGAGTCCCCGATTCCCCCGACGCTGTTGAGCCCGGGGCGCTCCTGGACGCGTTCGAGACCTGGGTCGGCGAGCAGGGCCTGACGCTCTACCCGGCGCAGGAGGAGGCGCTGCTCGAGGTGGTCAGCGGGGCCAACGTCATCCTCTCGACCCCGACCGGCACCGGGAAGAGCCTGGTCGCGACGGGGGCGCACTTCGCCGCGCTGGCCAACGGGCAGCGCACGTTCTACACCGCGCCGATCAAGGCGCTGGTCTCGGAGAAGTTCTTCGCGCTGATCTCCGTCTTCGGCGCCGAGAACGTCGGGATGCTCACCGGCGACGCCGCGGTCAACCCGCAGGCGCCGATCGTGTGCTGCACCGCGGAGGTGCTCGCCAACATCGCGCTGCGCGAGGGCGCCGACGCCGACGTCGGGCAGGTGGTGATGGACGAGTTCCACTTCTACTCCGAGCCCGACCGGGGCTGGGCCTGGCAGGTGCCGCTGCTGGAGCTCCCGCACGCGCAGTTCCTGCTGATGTCCGCGACGCTCGGTGACGTGACCCCGTTCGTGGACGACCTGAAGCGGCGTACGGGACGGGAGACGGCAGTCGTCACCAGCGTCACCCGACCGGTCCCGTTGAGCTACGAGTGGGCGGTGACACCGATGCACGAGACCATCGAGGAGCTGCTCACGACCCACCAGGCGCCGGTCTACGTCGTGCACTTCACCCAGGTGTCGGCACTGGAGCGCGCGCAGGCGCTGACCAGCATCAACGTGTGCACGCGCGAGGAGAAGGACCGGATCGCCGAGCTGATCGGCGGGTTCCGGTTCAGCCCCGGGTTCGGGAAAACCCTGTCCAGGCTGGTGAAACACGGCATCGGGGTGCACCACGCGGGGATGCTGCCGAAGTACCGCCGCCTCGTCGAGCAGCTCGCGCAGGCCGGCCTGCTGAAGGTCATCTGCGGCACCGACACCCTCGGCGTCGGCATCAACGTGCCGATCCGGACGGTGGTGTTCACCGGCCTGTCCAAGTACGACGGCCGTCGGCAGCGGATGCTCAAGGCCCGGGAGTTCCACCAGATCGCGGGCCGCGCAGGGCGGGCCGGCTTCGACACGGCCGGCACAGTGGTCGTGCAGGCGCCGGACCACGTGGTCGAGAACCACCGGCTGGTCAAGAAGGCGGGCGACGATCCCAAGAAGCTGAAGCGGGTGCAGCGCAAGAAGGCGCCCGAGGGACAGGTGACCTGGACCGAGGAGATGTTCGAGCGGCTCGTCGCCGCCGAGCCGGAGGCGCTGGTCTCGCGGATGCGGGTGAACCACTCGATGCTGCTCAACGTGATCGCGCGCCCGGGCAACCCGGCCGAGGCGATGCGGCGGCTGTTGCAGGACAACCACGAGGACGCGCGTTCCCGTCTGCGGCTGATGCGGCTGGCGGCGGCGCAGCACCGTTCACTGCTGGCGGCAGGCGTGGTCGAGCTCTTGGACCCCCGGGAGGAGGACGGCCGTCGGGTCCGGCTGGTCGAAGGGCTCCAGCTCAACTTCGCGCTGAACCAGCCGTTGTCGGCGTACGCGCTGGCGGTCTTCGACACGCTGGACCCGGAGGCGCCGACCTACCCGCTGGACGTGGTCTCGGTCGTCGAGGCCACCCTCGAGGACCCGCGGCAGGTGCTCTCCTCGCAGGAGCACCGCGCACGGGGCGAGGCGATCGGCGAGATGAAGGCCGAGGGGATCGAGTACGACGAGCGGATGGAGCTCCTCGACGAGGTCACCTGGCCCAAGCCCCTGCAGGAGCTGCTCGAGCACACCTACGGGCTCTATCGGCAGCGCCACCCGTGGGTGGGGGAGGACGCGCTGTCGCCGAAGTCGGTGGTGCGGGACATGTACGAGCGCGCGATGACCTTCGGCGAGTACGTCGCCTTCTACGGCCTGACCCGGTCGGAGGGCCTGGTGCTGCGCTACCTCGGCGACGCCTACCGGGCGCTGCGCCAGACCGTGCCCGACAGCGTGCGCACCGACGAGCTCGAGGACATCATCGAGTGGCTCGGTGCCGTCGTACGCCAGACCGACTCGAGCCTGCTCGACGAGTGGGAGAGGCTCAGCGACCCGGACCTGCGTGGCCGGCGACGCCGCGCCGGACCTGCTGCCACCGGTCCCCGAGCGGATCACCGCGAACCAGCGCGCCTTCACCGTGCTGATCCGCAACGCGATGTTCCGCCGGGTGGAGCTGGCCGCCCTCAACCGCTGGCAGCAGCTGGGCGAGCTCGAGGTCGAGGCCGGGTCGAGCACGACCGCCGAGGACTGGCGTGCGGCCCTGGACGACTACTTCGCCGAGCACGACGCCATCGACACCGGCCCCGACGCCCGCGGGCCGCAGATGCTGCTCGTCGAGAAGCACGAGCGCACGTGGGAGGTCCAGCAGATCGTCGGCGACCCGGCCGGCGACCACGACTGGCGCATCACCGCCACGGTCGACCTGCCGGCCTCCGACGAGGAGGGCGAGCTGGTCATCGACGTCACCGGGCTGGTGCAGCTGTAGGGCTCAGACGAAGGCGGTCTCGCCGGTGATGGCGCGACCGACGATCAGGGTGTTCATCTCCCTGGTGCCCTCGTAGGAGTAGATCGCCTCAGCGTCGGCGACGAACCGGCCCACGTGGTGCTCCAGCAGGATCCCGTTGCCGCCGAGCACCTCGCGGGCCCAGCCGACGGCCTCCCGCATGCGCACGGTCGCGTGGGCCTTGCACAGCGATGCGTGCTCGTCCTTGAGCAGCCCCGCGTCCTGCAGCTGGGAGGCGCGCACGTTCATCGCCGTGGAGGCCGTGACGTTGGCGAGCATCTTCACGAGCAGGTCCTGGACCAGCTGGAACGACGCGATCGGACGACCGAACTGCTCGCGCGCCTTGGTGTAGCGCAACGCGTGCTCGAAGGCTCCACGCGCACACCCGGCTGCCTGCCAGGCGACGCTCATCCGGGTCACCCGCAGCACGTCGGCGGTCGAGCGGAAGCTCTCGGCGCGCTGCAGCCGGTTGGCCTCGGGGACGCGTACGTCGGCCAGGTGGATCTCCGCGTTCTGCACCACGCGCAGCGCGATCTTGTCCTCCTGCTTGTCGAAGGTCATCCCGTCGGTGTCCTTCTCCACGACGAACCCCTTGACCTGGCCGTCATCCTCGTCCCGCGCCCAGATGATGACGAGGTCCGCGAACGCCGCGTTGCCGATCCACTTCTTCTCGCCGTTGAGGACCCAGTCCTCGCCGTCGCGGCGTGCCGTGGTGGCCAGTCCCTGGGAGATGTCCGAGCCGTGCTCGGGCTCGGTCAGCCCGAAGGCGCCGATCAGCTCCATCCGGGCCATCGGCGGCAGCCACCGCTCGCGCTGCTCCTCGGAGCCGCAGAGGTTGATCGACCCCATCGCGAGTCCGCCGTGCACTCCCATGAACGTGGCGATCGACGGGTCGACCCGGCCCAGCTCCATCGCGACCATGCCGTCCACGAGTGCCCCGCGGGCGGGGCAGCCGGGCCCGTCGTAGGCCAGCCCGGCGATCCCGAGACCGGCGATGCCCGGCACCAGCTCGTGCGGGAAGGTCGCCCGGGTCCAGTGCTCGTTGATCACGGGCTCGACCTCGCGCGTCATGAACGCGCGCACCCCGCTGAGCAGCTCACGGTCCTGGTCCTCGAGCAGCAGCTCGAAGCCCAGGAAGTCGGAGAAGGGGGAGTCCGCGAGGCCCAGCTCCTCTAGTTCGCTCATCGGTGGTTCTCCTCGTCCTGGTGCTGCTCATCGAGAAACGTGTTGATCACCGGAGCCAGGTCGGCTGCCTCGGTCAGGATGCCCAGGTGTCCACCGTGGTAGAGGTGCAGCCTGGCCCGGGGGATCAGCGCCGCCTGCATCCGCGGGTTGGCCGCGGGGATGATCGGGTCGTCGTCGCCGCCCATCACCAGCGTCGGCTGCCGGATCAGGGGCAGGAACGGCAGGCTGGTCCAGCCGGTCATCGCGGCCAGCTGGTAGTAGTAGCCCCGCCTGGGTCCTGATCGGGTGGCGCCGTGCAGCAGCTCGGCGCCCCGCTCCGGGGCGGTGCGCATGCTGCCGCCGTAGATCGTCGGTGCCACCTCTCGGGCGTACTCCGGGTCGCGGTGGCGTCGCGGCGTCGCCATGATGCGCAGCACCCGAGGGTGCGCAGGCACCATCAGGGCACCCGTGCCGGTGGCGACCAGCACGAGTCGGCGTACCCGGCGGTGGGACTGCACGGCCAGCTGCTGGGCGAGGCCGCCGCCCCAGGAGAGCCCCAGGACGTCGAAGCGCTGGTGCCCGAGCCGCGCCATCAGTGCGGTCACCCACGAGGAGAGGGCGGCGATCGGGTACGGGAACGGCGGCGCGGGGCTGCCCCCGACGCCGGGGACGTCGAAGCGCACCACACCACGGTCGGGGTCGAGGGCGTCCACGAGCGGCTGCAGGGCCTCCAGGCTCACCCCGATCCCGTTGCAGAGCAGAAGCGGGGGCTCGTCGACCAGGCCTCCCCGTGCCGGACGGACCGAGACCCTGGCCTGCAGCCCGCGCACCGCCACGTTGCGGACCCGGTCACGGCCCTGGCTGGCACGATCGCGCCTCCGCCTCAGCGGTCATGGACATAGGTGCCTGGAGCGTCGCAGATCGGCTCGTAGGCGGCCGACCCGAGCCGGCGCGGCTTGTTGCGCTCCGGCCCGGTGCGCTCGGCGAGCCACTCGACGTAGTCGTCCCACCAGCTGCCGCTGACCTTGCTCGCCGAGCCCAGCCACTGCTGCGCCTCCGTGGGATTGCTGGTCGCGGTCTGGAAGCTCGCCTTGGGGTTGCCCGGCGGGTTGACCATCGCGGCGATGTGCCCGCTCGTGGACAGCACGAACTTCGTGTCCCCGCCGAAGAGCTGCGTCGTCTGGTAGCACGACTCCCACTTGCACAGGTGGTCGGCGATGCCGGCGACGACGTAGCTGTCGGTGTCCACCTTGCCGAGATCGAGCGCGGTGCCCAGCATCTGCGACTCGCCGGGGCTGGTGAGTCCGTTGGTGATCGCCAGCTCCATGAAGTCGCGGTGCATGGCGGCCGTCATCCGCACGGGGTCGGCGTTCCAGTAGAGGATGTCGAAGGCCTTGGGCGGGTAGCCCAGCAGGTAGTTGTTCACCCAGTAGTTCCAGATCAGGTCGTTGGGCCGCAGCCAGGCGAACACCTCGGCCAGCACCCGGCCGTCGAGGTAGCCCTTCTCCTTCGACGCCTTCGTGGAGGAGGCGGCTGCCTCCTCCGAGAGCAGGGCGCTGGGCAGGCCGGCCTGGTTCTGGTCGAGGACGGTGACCGCGAGGCTGAAAGCCGCCACCCGGTCCAGCTCGCCGACGGCCGCGAGATGCGCCAGCACCATCGAGGAGAGCATCCCGCCCGAGCAGATCCCGAGCAGTGCGACCTGCTCCTGCCGGGAGATCTTCTGGCAGGTGTCCATCGCCTCCAGGATCGCCTGGCCGTAGGTGTCCACGCCCCAGTCGGCGTGCCGGGCGTCGGGGTTGCGCCAGGAGATGCAGTAGACCTGCTGCCCACCGGCGACGAGGTGCTCCACCAGGCTGCGTTGCGGCGCGAGGTCGATCACGTAGTACTTGTTGATCGTCGGCGGCACGATCAGCAGCGGGACCGAACGCACCTTGGCCGTCTGCGGGGTGTACTGGATCAGCTCGAAGACGTCGGTGCGCAGCACGACCTCTCCGGGCGTCACCGCGATGTCCACCCCGACCTCGAAGGCATCCGGCTCGACCATCGAGGGGACCCGGGGAGCGCTGGCGAAGTCGCGCACGAAGCGGCGACCGCCCTCGACCAGGTTGCCACCGCCGGTGTCGATCACCCGCTTGAGCACCCTGGGGTTGAGGAAGGGGTTGTTGCTCGGGGCGGAGGCCTCCACGAGGTTGTCGACGATGAAGCCCATCCGCTGGTCGTCGCTCCAGTCGAGCCCCGCGTCGTCCACGAGCCCGCGCGCGGCGGCCCCCAGCGCCAGGTAGCTCTGCAGGGTCCGCCGGAGCAGGGGGTTCTTGGCCCAGCCCTCCTCGGTGAAGCGGCGGTCCTTCTCGTGCGCCTCGAGCTCGGAGCGGCCGACGCCGACCTTCGCAAGCTCGGCCACCAGCCCCGCGCCACGGCGTACGACGCGACCGGGACGGCGCGCCAGGTGGGTGGTGAACCGGACGCCGGACATGCCGGGTAGGAACCGACGCAGGGGGCTGCGGGCTGCGTCGCTGAGCAGCAGGTCGAAGGGCGCAGCGGAACCGCTCCCGTCACCGTCCGCGTCGGCCTCGTGCATCCGGCTCTCGGCCTCCTCGGCGCGGGTGGCCGCGCTCATACGCCGGTTCCTTTCGGAGCCTCGACCTCACGCCGCAGGATCTTGCCCGTGGGGCCCTTCGGCAGCTCCTCGACGAGCCACACGGCGCGCGGGTACTTGTACGCCGCGAGGCGCTCCTTCGCGAAGGCCTGGAGCTCCTCCTCGGTCGGCCGTGGCCCCCGACTTCAGTGCGACCGCGGCGCCGATCTCCTCACCCATGTCGTCGTCGGGGATCCCGATGACGGCGACCTCGGCGACGGCCTCGTGCTCGTAGAGCGCCTCCTCGACCTCGCGCGGGTAGACGTTGTAGCCCCCTCGGATGATCAGGTCCTTCTTGCGGTCCACGATGAAGAAGTAGCCGTCCTCGTCGACCTTGGCCAGGTCGCCGGAGTGGAACCACCCGTCCGCGATGGCCTCGGCAGTGGCGTCCTCACGGCCCCAGTAGCCCTTCATGATGTTCTCGCCCTTGATGGCGATCTCCCCGACCTCGCCTTGCGCCACGTCCTTGCGGTCGTCGTCGACGACCTTCATCTCCACACCGCGGACCGGGGTGCCGATCGACCCGGGCTTGCGCTCCTGGCCGGGCTGGTTGAACGAGGCGACCGGTGAGGTCTCGGAGAGCCCGTAGCCCTCGAGCACGACGCAGTCGAAGGCCTCCTCGAACTTCTTCATCACCTCGACCGGCATCGCCGAGCCGCCCGAGATGCACGTGCGCAGGCTGGACATGTCCGCGTCCTTGGCGTCCTCGGCGTTCAGCATCCCGGCGTACATGGTGGGGACGCCCTCGAACACCGTGACCTGGTCACGGCCGATCACCTCGAGTGCCTTGCCCGCGTCGAAGCGGGGGATCAGGGTCAGGCAGGCTCCCTTGAGCACGGCGGCGTTGAGGCCGCAGGTGAGGCCGAAGACGTGGAACAGCGGCAGGCAGCCCATCACCACGTCCTTCTCGGTGATCTCGATCAGCGTCTCGGCGCTGGTGGCCGCGTTGGACACCATGTTGTGGTGGGTCAGCTCGGCCCCCTTGGGCTGCCCGGTGGTCCCGGAGGTGTAGAGCAGCACCACGTTGTCGTCGTCCGCGCGGTCGACGACCTCCTCGTCCGGCTCGTGCTCGGCGAGGAGCTCGAGGAAGCCGGTCGGCTCGACGCTGATGCACTCGATGCCGACTGCGTCTGCTCCCTTGCCGGCCTCCTCGGCCATGTCCTGCCAGGCGAGGACGAGCGAGGCGCCGGAGTCCTCGAGGTAGTACTTCACCTCACGTCCCTTGAGCAGTGGGTTCATCGGTACGACGACCGCGCCCATGGCGATGGCGCCGTAGAAGATCACCGGGTAGTGGGGCACGTTGGGCAGCACCATGCCGACCCGGTCACCGGGCTTCAACCCCTTGCTCTTCAGCAGCGCCGCCACACGGCGCGCACCGTCCTGGAGCTGCTCGTAGGTGAGCACCGTGTCGTCGAGCTTCACCGCCGGGCGGTCGGGGTGCTGCTCGGCGGTCTTGGTCAGGTTGTCGGCCAGGTTGGTCACGGGTTGCCTCCAGGCGTCGTGTATGGGCTGCTGGGCTCGAGCTGGGTGTGCGAGCAACGCGAGCTGCGTGATCTGTGATCGTTGCTCTTTCCACTACCCACTGTGCTCGGCGTCACACTCGAACGTACACAGCGCTCTGTGACTTCCCGGATTCGTGGGTGCGGGCCCACCGCCCGTAGACTCGCCGCCCGTGGCACTCACCATCGGAATCGTCGGTCTCCCCAACGCGGGCAAGTCGACCCTGTTCAACGCGCTGACCAAGAACAACGTGCTGGCGGCGAACTACCCGTTCGCCACCATCGAGCCGAACGTGGGCGTGGTCGGAGTGCCCGACGAGCGCCTCGGCAAGCTCGCCGAGATCTTCGGCTCGGCCAAGATCCTGCCGGCCTCGGTCGAGTTCGTGGACATCGCCGGCATCGTCGCCGGCGCCTCCCAGGGCGAGGGCCTCGGCAACAAGTTCCTCTCCCACATCCGGGAGTCCTCGGCGATCTGCCAGGTGACCCGGGTGTTCCGTGACGAGGACGTCACCCACGTCGACGGTGAGGTGAACCCCGAGTCGGACATCTCCACGATCCAGACCGAGATGATCCTGGCGGACCTGCAGACCGTGGAGAAGGCGATCCCGCGGCTGGAGAAGGAGGCGCGCGGCAACAAGGCGATCGCGGCCAACCTCGCTGCCGCCCAGGAGGCGAAGGACGAGCTCGAGGCCGGCACCCCGATCATCTCCACCAAGATCGACCGCGATCTTGTTCGGGAGCTGTCGCTGCTGACCGCGAAGCCCTACATCTACGTCTTCAACTGCGACGCGGACGAGCTCGGTGACGAGAGCCTGAAGCAGAAGATGCGCGACATCGTCGCCCCCGCCGAGGCGATCTTCCTGGACGCCAAGTTCGAGGCCGAGCTGGTCGAGCTCGGTGACGATGACGAGGCCCGCGAGATGCTCGCGGAGATGGGCGTCGAGGAGCCCGGGCTCGACGTACTCGCCCGGGTGGGTTTCGACACCCTCGGCCTGCAGACCTACCTGACCGCCGGGCCCAAGGAGGCGCGCGCCTGGACCATCAGGAAGGGCGCCACCGCCCCCGAGTCCGCCGGTGTGATCCACACCGACTTCCAGAAGGGCTTCATCAAGGCCGAGATCGTCTCCTACGACGACCTCGTCGCCACGGGGTCGATGTCCGCCGCCAAGGCAGCCGGCAAGGTGCGCATGGAGGGCAAGGACTACGTGATGGCCGACGGGGACGTCGTGGAGTTCCGCTTCAATGTCTAGCGTCGTCGGGATTTGCTTGTAGGTGTTGAGGATCGCTGGTTTGGGGATCGCCCGGTTGAGCTACACCAAGACCACCGGCCAGTGGGCGATCTACTGGCGCGACCGGCACCTGAAGTTCCACGAGTACAAGCGCAAGCGCCCGACAAAGAACGTCCAGGCGCTGCTCGACTACATCGACACCAGTGGCGACCCGATCTTCTGGGGCTGAGGATCGGGACTCTCGCCCGAACTGGTCTCGAACTGGCGCCACGGCGCCCGCTCGATCCGGAGCGCGGCCCGGTCGCCGGCCTCGTCGGAACGGCTGCGGATGGCGTCGCGGCGCGCGAGATCGAGGAGCGTGCGCAGGGGAGTGGTCATTCGCCAGGAGCCGTGGTCGAGGACGTCCTTGGTGAGTAGTTCGGTCGGGTGGGTCACGACTGCCGGGTCGACGGCCCGGAACTCGAAAAGGAACCGGCAGGTGCACGCGTCGCGGATCTATCCGGCGCTCCAGGCGGAGATCGACGCCATGAGCGTCGGCGAACGAATGGACTCTTGGCGTACGTCGAGCGGAGCCTTGGAGAGTTCAGGGCCAGCCAGTTCGAGCGGGAGCGCATCCAAAGTGTTTCTCATTATTGACATGGCAGATGGAATGACTAAAATGAGAAACATGCCAGCCCCTAGCCCGTACACGAGCCCCGAGCAACAGGCGGACCTCGGACGCCTGGGCGCCCGGCTGCGCGAACGCCGAAAGGCCCTCGGTGTCACGGTAGTCGCCTGTGCCGAAGCTGCTGGCGTTTCGCGTGTCACCCTGCACAGGATCGAGGCAGGCAACCCCTCGGTCACGATCGGCGCCTACATCAACGTTGCCGCCGCACTCGGACTCCACCTCGTCGTCCCGATCCTCGACGCGCCAGCAGCAGAGCCCGCGACGATCACGGTCGGCGACTACCCCGGCCTGCGCACGCTGGCCTGGCAGACCGACGCCGGCACCACCGTCACCGAGACGGAGGCACTCAACCTCTACGAACGCGGCTGGCGACACCTCAACCAGGAGACGCTGACTGACCACGAGAAGGCCTTCATCCAGCACTTGGCGGACACCTACAGCAACGGGAGGCTCCTTGTTTAGGCGGCTGCACCACCAACAGGTGGCCGAGGTGCTGTCGATCCTTGACGCACCGCTCCTGGCAGAGCACAACTGCTGGTTCGGAGGCGGGACCGCGATCGTCCTTGCCAACGGTGAGTTCCGCGAATCGGTCGACATCGACTTCCTGGTCTCCGACCCGCAGTCCTACCGCGCGCTGCGCCAGACGGTCAGGGACCACGGGCTCGACGCTCTGGCTACACGCGAACTGGACCTGGGTCGAACACCCTCTGTTGACGGTTACGGGATCAGGACCTCGGTGCTCGTTGCGGGGGTTGCGATCAAGTTCGAGATCATCCACGAAGGACGCATTGACCTCGACACCCCCGCCCCGGGCGATGAGATCTGTGGCTTACGGATCCTGACACGAACCGACCAGGTCGCAACCAAGCTGCTCGCCAATGACGACCGCTGGGCAGACACGTCGACGTTCAGCCGCGACCTCATCGACCTGGCCATGATGAAACCCGACACCGCCGCACTGAAGGCCGGCGCGTGCAAGGCGGTCGATGCATACGGCAAGACGGTTGGCGAGAGCCTCGACAATGCAGTCACCTACCTCCGAGATCGCCCGCAACGTCTCGACGAATACATCCGAGCACTCAAGATCGACGCACCCCGAGCAGCTGTCTGGCAGAGCATCCGCGACCTGTCCGCAAGATCCGCGAAGATCGAAGGTCTAGGTCCGGGCTCGGACTAGCCTGACGTCATGTCGCTGAGTCCGCGACGATGACCTCAGGGTCTCCGACCGTCCAGCGGTCCGCAACAGTCCGCAAGAAGTCACGCGGAGCCCGTTTCTGACCAACGGCTGCCAACGGCTCGCGAACCGCGTTTATGCAGGCCAGAGGCACTTTTCCGGCTGTTTTCAACGGTGATCGCAGGTAGTCGAAACACCCGGTTTTCGTTCCGCTTCAACGTGTGAGTCGGCGCGCTTTGGCCAGATGGAGATGTGCTCGGCACAACAGTCCGCAGAAACCTCAGCGGTGTGACGTCGATCGGGGCTCTTCGGGATCCAGTCTCTGGGCTTGGCGCTACCCGGGGGGTGCGTTCGTGAAGTGCGGTCACACTCGGCAGGTTTCGCGCGTCGTTTGGGTGACCGACAGAGGTGGGAGGGTGGAGGCCGTGGAACAGACCGAGATGTTCGAGGCTGAACGGGCGCGGTTGGTGGGGATCGCGAGCCGAGTCCTCGGCGACCACGCCGAGGCCCAGGATGTCGTGCAGCAGGCGTGGCTGCGCCTGCACGCGACGGACGCCGAGATCGAGAGCCTTCCGGCCTGGCTGACCACGGTGACCACTCGGCTGTGCCTGGACCGGCTGCGCTCACGGATCCCCGTGCCCGTCGACGACCTCGAGCCCGAAGACCGAGTCAACGATCCCGCCGACGACGTCGCGCTCGCCGACACCGTCGGTCTCGCCCTGCACATCGTGCTCGATCGGCTCACCCCGCGCGAGCGGGTCGCTTTCGTGCTCCACGACAGTTTCGGCTTCGAGTTCCCGACGATCGCGGCGCTCCTCGACACCACGCCGACGGCCGCGCGAAAGCTGGCCTCGCGGGCACGAGCCAAGGTCGCCCAGCCCCACCCCGAGGACCGCCTGGCCGACTGGGAGGTGGTCGACGCGTTCATGGCCGCAGCGAAGGACGGCGACTTCGACCGGCTGTTGCGACGGCTCGCACCCGACGCAGCCGTGAGCGCTGACGACGCCGCCGTCCTGGCCGGCACACCGCGACACATCGCGGGCCGTGAGGAGGTGGCGAGGTTCTTCAACGGAAGCGCCACGGCCGCACTTCCGGTGTTCGTGGGTGACCGACCCGGTAGCGCCTGGTTCCACCTCGGCGCGGCCAAGGTCGTCTTCGACTTCACCATCAGCGATGGTCTCGTGCACGGCATCACCTTCCGAGCCGAGCCCGAGGTGCTTTCGCGAGTCGTTCGCCGTGACGGCGGCCGGCCGCGCCGCTGACCCGGTCACACTCTGCCCGTGGCAATCGTCAGCACATCAGGACACCACAACTGGAGGAGACGACCATGAAGACCATGACGTGCCGGACCCTGGGAGGGCCCTGCGACCTCGAGCACCACGGGGAGAGCGCCGACGAGGTCATCAAGGCCCAGGACCGCCACCTCAAGGAGGCGGAGAAGGCTGGCGACACGACCCACCAGGAGGCTCGCGACGCCATGAAGAGCCGCTGGAGACACCCCAAGAAGTCGATGGGTTGGTACCGCGACACCAAACAGGCCTTCGACGCCCTTGCGAACGACTGAAACCGCTCCTCAGTGCCGCCCCCGGGTACGGAGACCCTGGGACGCGGCCCGGCCAGGAGCCGACCCGCCCGTCGCGGCGGTGAGTACGTACGCATCGCGGGCCGGGTGACGAATCGCCTCCAGAGCTCCCCGCAGAGCGTTCCCTGAGCCCGGCATCACCCCACGGTCGAGGCGCAATCAGCTGGCGCAGCGTGTGTTTCGTGTGCCCGGCTGGAGGGGGGTGGGCTGTGGCTCATCGGCGTGCGGATCCGACGTAGGCGAGGCCGGGAACTCTGAGCCCGTCTGGGGTCTGATAGCGCGACAGCCCGTCACGGACCATCTCCCGGATGGCGATCAGGTCCTGGGCAGGCAGGGCGGCGAGGCGTTGCTTCAGCGGGCCGGCAAGGTCGATTCTCAGCTGCCAGTAGTCCTCGAAGGATGCATCGTGCGTGGGTACGTCGACCCGCTGCACGCTGACCTGCTCGAGGCCGGCTGCGGTCAGTGTTGTCTCCAAGGCGCCGTCGGCGCCCAGGGAGAACGGACCTGGGGTTCCCGTAGGAGGTACGGGTGTGCCGGTGTGCAGGTGTACGGCGTCTGCGAGCACTCCGAGCCACGGGTTGCGATCGCGTGGACCCCACACCGCGAAGGCCGCTCGGCCACCCGGCCGCAGCACTCGGGCTATCTCGCGCGCGGCTCGGACCGGGTCGAGTGCGAACATCAGTCCCTCGCGGCAGACGACGATGTCGAACGAGTCGTCGGGCATGTCGATCTGCTCGAGGTCGAGGACCTGCGCCGTGACCTGAGTGGTGGCTCCACCGACTCGCGCGAGACGTGACGCCCGCTCCGACGCGATCGCCACCATCTCCGGCGCCACGTCGGAAAGGACGACCCGTCCTCCTGGTGTGACCTGGTCGGCGATCGCCAAGCCGAGGCCGCCTGCGCCGCAGGCGAGCTCGAGCACCTCGTCGCCGGGAGCAGGCGCCACCGCCTCGATCATCAACCGAGTGACCGCCTCCGCGCGTTGCTCGACGTGATCGCCATGCTCACCCCAGGACTCAGCGACCGAGCCCCACATCTGGTGCACGCGGTTGCGGATCTGCTCGACGGTTGGCAGTTGATCAGTCTCGGGTGACATCGCGAAGGCCCCTCTCGGCAGTTCGTTACACGTTGTGAGTAACGAATACTGCTACGTTAACCCCGTGGCCGCCGATGTCAAGAGATCTCGCACCTATGACTCCTCGCTGCGCGCGCAGCAGGCCTCAGCGAGGCGTCGCACGCTGGCCCAGGCCGCCCGGCACCTCTTCGTCGAAGGTGGATACCCGGCAACCACGATGGATGCGGTCGCGAAACGCGCAGACGTCTCGCTCAAGACGGTCTACAACGCCTACCGCAGCAAGGCGGGCCTGCTCAGAGCGGTGTGGGACCTCTCCCTCAAGGGCGACCTCGACGACGCACCCATCGCCGAACGGAGCTGGTACACCGATCTCCTGTCGGAGCCGGATCCTCACCGTCAGCTGGCGATGACGGCGGAGAACTCTCGAGTCGTCAAGACGCGCATCGGGCCCATGCTCAGGGTGATCCGAGACGCCGCACCCATTGATGATGACCTCGCGGCTCTGTGGGAGCTGATCCAGAATGACTTCTGGGCCAACCAGCGCGCGATCGTCGAAAGCCTTGCCGCCAAAGGCGCGCTGCGACCCGGAATGGATGTTCAACGCGCCACTGACCTGCTCTGGACGCTCAACCACCCAGATGTCTGGCTGCTGCTCGTCGATCGGCGAGGCTGGTCGCCAGAGGAGTGGGAGAGCTGGTTCGCCAGAACCTGCCGAGAGCAGTTGCTCGCCTGAGGTGACGATCGCGGCAGTCTCAGCGACCCTGCTGGGCCGCGACTCTCTCGAGAAGTATCTGGACCGCGTGCCAGGTCTCTCCTGTTGGTAATCACGACCGCGGGTCGTGCCAACCCAGGAGGAAACCCATGCGTGTCTCGAACAAACTGGCCGCGACGCTGATCGCTACGGCCGTGGCGGTGTCCGGCTTGGCTGCCCTGAGCGGTCCCGCGCAGGCGAAGGTCGACCCCAAGGGGAAGGAGAAGGTCTCCCGTACGCAGCCCGCTCCGCACGCGAGCCGACCCGACCGCGCTGCGGCGAAGGCCGTTCCCGACGCTTCCGCTGATGCTCTCTCGACGATCCAGTCACGGGTCCGCGCCTACGTGGCCAAGCACCGTGGGAAGTACACCTTCGGCACCTACGCCGACGCCACGACGGGCGAGATCGTGATCGACACCAACGCCCCGGCTGACGTGATCGCCTCGCTCACGTCGACGAGCACCAAGGGCGCTACGACCAAGGGAAGTGCGGTCGGCGTCAAGGTGAAGGTCAACAAGAGGCGCACGACGGACCTGTTCCACCGGCGCGACGACACCCCGTCCTACTACGGCGGCGGCGGCCTCCTTGCGTCGAACGCCCTGTGTTCGGCCGGATACACCGTGACCAACTCCACCGGCACTCGCTGGATGGTCAGCGCAGGACACTGCTACGCCATCGGGACGCGAGTGAACACGGAGTCCAACCTGCGGTACTTCGGAACGGTCACCAACCGGGCGCTTGCCTCTCTGGGCCAGGCGGGACTCGACATGGAGCTCCTGAGCGGCTCGTCCTATGCCGGTCGGATCTTCACGGGTGGCGTCACCAGCAACACGAGCATCCCGGTGGTCTCCGCGGGGTCCGCATCGGCGGGCTTCAACAACTACTGCCACAGCGGCAGGACGACCGGTGAGAACTGCGGTCACACCGCGGTCAGCACCAACGCCCAGGTGTGCACGCAGACCGGGTGCAAGTCGCCGGTCATCGCGTTCACGGGTGGGGTTCTCTCCCAGGGCGGCGACTCCGGATCACCGTTCTACGCGAAGAGCTCCTCGGGCGCCTGGATCCGTGGCCACGTGATCGCCGGCAACGGCTCCACGTCCTACGCAGAGACGTGGAACAAGGTCGCCGCCCGGTACGGCGTCAGCATCGTCGCCGGCTGACCGACCAGCACGAGTGCGAAGCACCACCCAGGCGAAAGGCAGGAAGCCCAGGGCCCCAACCGGCCCTGGGCTTCTTGTCCTCAGCGCACCTCGAGCGGCCACGGTCCGCCGAGCGAGTCCGACCGCGTGCCGTCGTCGTGGTTCAGAACCACCCGCACGTAGAGGTCGTAGCTGCCCGTGGCGAGCACGTCGCCGCCCGAGCAGGGGACCAGGGTGGCCATCGCCGGCATCTGTTCGACACGGCCCTCCGTGAGGTTCAGGCTCCTGCCAACCGAGTCCTGGGGCACCGGCAAAGTGACGATGCGTCCCTCACGGACCAGGAACGCCTCTGCCTGTGGGGTGACCACGCCACGGGCCGCGCTCCGTCTCGCGACGACTGCCACGGTCCCGTTCACCATCTGCTCGGCGGCGGAGGCAGTTGTGGGGAAGCGCGCGGTCACCGTCAGCTCTCCTGCCGTCGGCGGATCGAACCGTGCGCCGCACTCGAGGCTCGCGGAAGTCGGGGACGGCCGGCTTGTGGTCATGAACCGACCTCCTTGAGGTAGGTCACGGCCGCGGCCACTCGTCGGTGCAGGTGTCGTTCTTCGGCGAGGCCGAGCTTGGCGAAGATCTCGCTCACGTGCTTCTCGATCGACGACTGCGACAGGGAGAGCGCCTCGGCGATCGCGGAGTTGGAGCTGCCCGCCGCCATCTCGCGGAGCACCTCGAGCTCGCGCGGGGTGAGGGCGTCGAGCCTGGACCGCCTGGTGAGGCCCTGCCGCCGCATCAGTGCGTCCACGAGGGTGGGGTCGATCACGGATCCTCCCCGGCTGGTCTCGCGTAGGGCGTGGATCAGCTGGTCACGGTCTCCGACGCGCTCCTTGAGCAGGTAGCCGAGCCCTTCGGCACCCTCGCTGATCAGGTCGACGACGTATCCCTCGTCGGCGTGCTGCGAGAGGACCACCACCCCGGTGGACGGGTGGGCGCGGCGGATGGCCTTCGCTGCCACGATGCCCTCGACGCCGTGGTCCGGTGGCATCCGGATGTCGGTGAGCACGGCATCTGGATGCAGTTCGGTGACGAGATCGAGCAGGTCGGTGGCGTCGGCCACCGATGCCACCACATCCACCTCTCCGGTCGCCTCCAGCAGCTCCTTGACGCCCTCGCGCACGAGATAGCTGTCCTCTGCGAGGATCACGCGGAGGCGCTCAGCCGATGACACTGGAGCTCGCTGGGAAGGTGCCGCGGAGCCGGGTGCCCTGGCCAGCGGCGCTCTCGGTCTCGAGACGAGCGCCCACTGCCGCGAGCCGGTCGCGCAGCCCGGTCAGACCAGACCCGTCGGTTTCGTCGACGGCGAAGCCTCGGCCGGCGTCACTGACCGTGATGACGAGATCGCCCTCGACCACAGTGATCTGAACTGCCGGATGGACGTCGCCGGCATGCTTGAGCGCGTTCGTGAGACCTTCGAGGACGAAGAGGTACGCCGCTTCCTCGAGGTTGCTGCTGAACCTCGCACCTTCCACGTCGGGGGAGACATCGAGCGTGGCGCCTTCCGGCAGTCTGGTCATCGCCGATCGGACCGCCTCGGCGAGCCCATGGTCGGTGAGGGCGGCCGGGTGGATCCCGCGGGCGAGCTCACGCAGACCCACGTGCGCCTCCTGGATGGCGTCCCGGATCGCGCCGAGCTCCCGGTCCACCCGCGGGTCGGTGCCGCCGACCTTGCTGCGCGCGAGCTCGATCCGCGCCAGCAGCGCGACGAGCTGCTGTTGGGCACCGTCGTGCAGGTCTCGCTCGATGCGCTGTCTCTCTTCAGCCGCCGCTTCGACGATGCGCCTGCGCGAGGCCTCGACGGAGGCGAGCCGCTCGGCTTCCTCGCTGTGTCGTAGCAGACCGATCAGGAAGGATGCCGGGAGCGCTGCGACCGCGGTGATGAAGATCGTCGTCTGTACGGCTTCGCCCAGGAGCTGCTCGGCGAGTCCGCTGGTGACCAGGCCAACGGCGATGACCAGGGCCGTGACGATGGGCCAGCGCATCTGCATTCGGTCCCGTGACGGCGCCCCGACGTACCTCCCCATGAGCAGGAAGAAGCCGAGGGCCGGCGCCATCGCGACGGCCAGCACCAGTTCGTCCAGCGAGGCAAGGGCAGGGATGAACGTCGGGTTGCTCGGGCCGGTGAGCTCGACGACCGAGATCACGCGTTCGCTGCCCAGGCTCGAGACGGCAACCAGCGGCACGGACGCCGCGGCGGCGACCCGCACCGCGACTCGGACCCAGCGCCAGGCGTAGCGACCATCCGGGTAGAGCGCGAGGAGGTCGAACAGCGCGATGAACCCGAGGGCGAAGGCGAGACCCGAGATCGTGCCGACCGCGGTCGAGAGCCAGGGAGAGCTGTCCAGCAGGCCTCCCAGCACGGCACCCGCGATCGCGCCGAGGTGGAGCAGACCGACCTGGAGGAGGCGGAGGCCCACCACATGGAGGGGCCGCAACAGCTGGGCTACGGCCCCGGCGGCGAAGAAGCTCACGGGCAGGACTCCGGCGAGGACGATGCCGATGCCCTCGTCCGGCAGCAGGGTCGGCGACAGCAGCACGGTGAACGCAGCGACAACTCCCAGCGCCATCGACGGCACCCACCACGCAGGCCTGCTCATGTCGCTCATTGTCCTCGGGTTGACGCCAACGTCGATGGGGACGGGCGCACAGAATGTTGTGGCTGTCCGCAGTCAGCTCGATGGCCGGCTGGGTGGGCCGGTCGGCGTGACGCGGTCATCGTGAGCTCGAACCCTGTCGGACCAGCCCCGAAGGAGGCAACCCATGTTCACCCACGTTCCGCGTGGACTCACGGTCGCGCTGTTCGGCTGCGGCGCACTCGGCGTCGCGGCCACCACGGCCATCGAGGTACTCACCGCCCCCTACAGCAGCTCGGTGAGTCTCTACCAGCTCAACGGCGTCGTGCACATGGTCAAGGTGCTGGCGCTCGTCGCGTTCCTGACCGGGCTGCTGGGGGTGCTCGCCCACTGGGGCGATCGTCTCGGGCGCGTAGGACGGGGAGCCGGCCTGGCGATGGCAGTCGCCACCGTGATGGGCTCGGTGCCGTACACCCTCATCGAGTCGTCACTGGACCCCGCTCTGACCCCCGCCGCGGCGAACGCCCGTCTGGAGGCGATCTACGCCGACCACGTCTGGGTGGGAATCATCGCGTCGGTGGCGATGCCGATCATCGTGCTCAGCGTGCTGACCCTGGCGGTCGTGGTGATCCGTCGTCGACTGCTCCCGATCTGGGCGCCGGTGTCGAACCTGCTCTCCATCCCCGTGGCCATCGCCGTGCTGGCCGTCTCCGAGTCGACCGGTGTGGAGCTGCCACATCCACCGGCGTGGATCTTCCTCGGACTTGCCATGTACGGCGCCGCCCTCGGTGTCTCCGCCAGGGCGTTCGAAGGGCCGCGCACAGCGCCGACGGGAGGTCGCCGTACAACGTCCACGTCCCGTTCCTCGTTCTGAGCAAGCACAGAGTGGGTCGGGATCGCCTGCTTTCGCGAAGGTGGGTGGGGTCGAGGGGCCATACTGGGCCATGCCGAAGTTCGCGTCCATCGACGACTACGTCGCCTCCCTGCCCGGGGACCAGAGAACTGTGATGGAGCAGATCGAGAAGCGGGTTCTGGCGGTGGTGCCCGGCGCTGAGCGGACGATCCGCTACGACATGCCGACCTGGCAGGTCGATGGCAAGTCGCTCGTCCATGCCGCGGCGTGGAAGCAGCACGTCTCGCTGTACCCCGTGCCACCCGCGGGTGACCTCGCTCTTGACGTCGACCTCGCGCCGTACGCGGGAGCGAAGGGCACGCTCAAGCTGCCGTACGCCGAGATCGACTACGACCTCATCGAACGCGTCGTGCGCCGGCTGCTCGAGATGCGCTGACCTCCTTCCGAACCGGCGCCTACCTGGACGGAGGCAACGCGGGAATCACCGAGGCACTCACCCGAGCCGGTTCGGCGGTACACCCGGTGATCGACCACCATCCGGTGACCGGCCGGCCGTACCTGAACGTCAGTGAGTCCTTCACCCGGTTCGTGATCGGTCTGTCGGCACCGGAGAGCGGCCGACTCCTGACCCATCTCTTCGACCTGGTCAACCGCCCGGACTTCCAGATGCGGCTGACATGGCAGCCTGGCACGATCGCGATCTGGGACAACCGAGGAACCCAGCACTACGCGGTGGCCGACTACCTGCCCCACCGGCGGGTCATGCACCGGGTCGCCGTCGTGACGGATCGGCGTACGCCGCCGGCGATAGCAAAGGCCATGGTCGATGCCCCGCGCGAGCTGACTTCGCGCTAGAGCCGGCGAGGCGGGAGGCGGGCTGCTTGGCGGAATCGGAGCACCGCTACCAGCGATCCGGTGGCTACCCTGAGGTTCATGGAGCGGGCCTGGCCGCTGACGGGGAGGGACGAGGAGCTGCGCATCGTCGCGGCTTCGATCCGGCCCGGTGCGGCCGGGATGGTCGTCGCGGGCCCTGGCGGGGTGGGCAAGACCCGGCTCGCGCACGAGGGGTTGCGCACTCTGGACGGCACGGGCGTCACCACCTGCTGGGCTCACGGCAGTGCGGCTGTGCGTCTGCTGCCGCTCGGTGCCTTCGTCGGTCTGCTCGACGTGCCCGCCGGTGACGCGGCGGAGTCCATCGGTCGGGTGCTGGACCAGCTCGAGCACAGTCAGCCGCTCGTGCTGGCCGTCGATGACGCGCACCTGCTGGACGATCACTCCGCGATCGTGCTCCACCGCGCGGTGGTACGTCGGCTGGCGCCGGTCCTGGTCACGCTGCGGACCGGGGAGCCGGTCCCCGACCTCGTGACGACCCTGTGGAAGGACGACCTGCTGCCACGGTTGGACCTGACCCCGCTGGATGCCGCCGCCACCACTGCTCTCGTCGCCCGGGTGCTCGGTGGGCCGGTCGACTCGGCGTCCGCGCACAGGTTGTGGACGTTGACGCAAGGAAGTCCGCTGTTCCTCCGACACCTGCTCGCCGGCGAGGTGTCGTCGGGGCGGTTCACCCGCGCGTCCGGGATCTGGCGGTGGACCAGTGCTCCGTCGATCTCGCCGGAGCTGGCGAGCCTGCTGGAGCGGGAGATCGGCGGCCTCGCGGCGGGCGTCCAGGACGTGGTCGACCTGGTGACGCTCGGCGAGCCGATCGCGGTCTCTACGGTGTCGGAGCTGGCCTCGCCAGCCGACCTCGAGGAGGCCGAGCGACGGGGCCTGGTGCGCACCGACGGGACCCTGGCCCGACTGGCGCACCCGCTGTACGGCGAGGTGCGCCGCGCCGCCATGGGCACCTTGCGTGCCCGCCGCCTGCGCGGCCAGGTGGCCTCGACCCTCGACCCTCTCCCCGACCCGATTCCTCGAGCCGTGCTGACGCTCGACTCCGACCTCCCGCCGGACCCCGCCCTGTTCCTGCAGGCTGCCGAGGCCGCGACCCGGATGTATGACCTCCCGCTGGCGGAACGGCTGGCCCGGGCCGCCGCTGCCACCGGTGCGCCCGGTGCCCGGCTGGTGCACGCTGCGGCGCTGTCATGGCTCAGTCGCGGGGACGAGGCGGAGGCCATCCAGCAGGACATCATTGCGACCGCTCCCGACGCAGCCCTGCGCACGATGGCTCACCTGCACCGCGCCGGCAACCAGCTCTTCACGATGGCGCGTCCCGACGTGGCCCGGAAGGCGCTGGCCGCGGCGGAGTCCACCGGCGCGCTGCCGCTCCACGTCGCGGCGATGTCCCTCGCGGTGTCCGCGGCCGCTGGCGAGCTGCCCCTCGTTCTTGCCAGCGGTCCCCGGCTGCTTCGCAGTGACCTTCCAGACGACCTGGCAGGGATCCTGGTCGCGTCCGCGGTGTCGGGGGCGGCGGCCCTGACGGGCGACCGCGACCTGCTCGACGAGGCCGCGGTCATCGGCGGGCTGACGGCCGACCGGGTCCCCACGGTGATCCCCGGCTTCGGTCTCGCGGACCTCCAGGTGCTCGGGCACCGCCTGGCCGGGACTCCCGACCGAGGGGACGATCAGGCTCGAAGGATGCTGGCCGCCTCGGCCGACCTGCCCGGCCCTGCGCGGCTGATGGGGTTGGTCGTGGCCGGGCACGCCGCGATCGCCTGTGGCCGGGTCAGCGACGCGCTGCTCCTGCTGCGCGAGGCGTGGGCGGGGCTGGCGGACTCGAAGCACGAGTTCCGGTTCCGCTGCCGCACGCTGCTGGCGATGGCCCTCGGGCAGACCGGCGAGGCCGAGACCACAGAGCCCCTGCTCTCCGGCATCCGGGCTGGTCAGCACCCGGCGTATCTCCTCCTGGCTCCTGACGACCTCCTCGCCCAGGCGTGGGGTGCTGCCGTCGAGGGATCGACGAGCGAGGCTCTGGGACATGCCGCCGCGGCCGCCGAGATGGCCCGGGAGATGGGCGCACCCGGCTACGAGGTGCTCGCGTGGCAGACCGTGGTCCAGCTCGGCGACGCGGCGTCGGCGCTGCCGCGGCTGACCTCGCTCGCCGAGCTCGGCCCACGCGCCCTGGTCGCCGGCACCCATGCGAGGGCCTTGGCCGACTCGGACGCCGAGAGCCTCCTCGCGGCCGCCGAGTCCTGGAGCCGCCTGGGCGACCTCGTCGCCGCCGGGGACGCAGCCGCCCAGGCGGCCGACGTGCACCGTCGTCGGGGACGTCGGGGATCTGCTCTCAACGCCGCTGCCCTCGCCCAGAGCCTGGCCGGCCGGTCCGGCGCCCGCACACCGGCGCTGGCGATCGCTGTCCAGCCGCTACCCCTGACCGCGCGCGAGCGCGAGATCGTCGCGCTCGCCGCCCGCGGGCTCTCCAACAAGGACATCGCCGAGCGGCTGACGGTCTCGGCGCGCACCGTCGAGGGTCACCTCTACCGGGCCGGACTCAAGCTCGGCGTCTCGGAGCGCACCGCCCTGGCCCACGTCCTCGGAGTCGAGTAGCGCACTACTCGCACCCGCTCTCCTCCACCGCAGGAGGCTGTTGCCACGAGGAACACCCGCAGAGGAGGAGCCATGACCGCCATCCATGTCCCGCCCGGAGAAGGCCGGCACTATCCGATGATCGACGGTGACCACGTCGCGAAGGCCGCTGTCCAGGACTCTGCGGGGTCCTTCGAGGTCTTCGAGGTGGTCGCCCCCGCAGCCCCGATGGCGCCACCACACGTCTCGCCGTGGAGCGGGGTGCTCTACCTGGTCGAGGGACAGGTCAGGGCCCTCGTCGCCGGCACGTCGTACGACGTCCAGCCCGGCGGAGTCGTGGTGTTCCCCGCGGGCACCCCGAGCACCTTCGAGGTCGTCGGTGGCTCGGCCCGGTTCGTCGCGATCACCTCCGGCGACGGCGCCGGTCGCTTCTTCGCCGACTTCGCCGGTTCCGTGCCGGTCGACCAGCCCGTCGAGGAATCGTTGGCGGCGATCATGTCGGTGACCCAGCGCCACGGTGTCTCCCTCGCGGGTGGGTGAGTCGCATGCGGTTCGACCTGACCACGAAGGCATCGCCGGAGCAGGTACTGCGGGCCATGACCGACTTCACGGATCGGCTCGAGACCTGGCACAAGACGCTCGACCCCGAGGTCTACGAGCTCCGCGAGCTCGGTGACACCTGGGCAGTGGCCCGGGAAGGATCGCCGCGGGTGCCGTTCTGGGTGGTCCTCCACTACGACTGGTCCGACCCGAGGCTGATCCGGTGGACGGAGTTGGAGACCAACCACGGAGCCGGCGGCGCCGGACACGTGCGCATCGAACCCGGCGATCAGGGAGGCAGCCAGGTCCACGTCGAGTGGAACACGCACCCCGTTCGCCCTCGGGACAAGATCGCGATGTTCCTGATCCACCACACCATGAACCGGGTCATCGCGCGCGCGTGGCGCGAGGCGTTCGACCGCTATGCCCTGTCGAAGGCCGGGTGAGCGAGCGACGACGCCGTACTGCGGTCAGGTGAGGTCCGGGGGAGCGAGCCAGATGTCGCAGAAGGCGGAGCCGAGCCACGCGGCGTACTGCTCGCCTGTCCAGGCGTAGACGCGGGTGAACCGCGTGTAGGTCTCCGGGCTGGCCGCGACGCACCACACGTCGACGACCTCGGCGCCCGACTGGTGGCATGAGCTCGACGGTGGGCGCCCCGTCGTCCACGTCACCCAGGGCACCATCGCGAACAAGGACTTCGGGCAACTCGTCGGTCCCACCCTCGAAGGTCTCGCTGGCGAGGACCTGCTCGTCGTCGTGACGACGGGAGGTCGATCGCTGGACTCACTCCCGCCGCTGCCGGCCAACGCCCGCGCTGCGTCGTACCTCTCCTACGACGAGCTGCTTGCGAAGACGGATGTCTTCGTCACCAACGGCGGCTACGGCGGAGTGCAGCTCGCGCTTCGCCACGGCCTTCCGCTCGTCGTCTCCCAGCTCGGGGTGGCGTTCGAGCGGGTGATGTGGCATTCTTGCTGGACCGTTCCAGCACACATCGGAGTCACCCGTGGCATTTCTCGACCGCATCGCGTCCGCCCCCATCTCCTGGGGCATCTGTGAGGTTCCGGGCTGGGGACACATGCTGCCCACCGAACGTGTGCTGACCGAGATGACGGACCTCGGGATCTCCGCCACGGAGTACGGCGCGCCAGGGTTCCTGCCCACCGACCCCGAGGAGATCCGGGGCGTCCTCGACGGCCACGGCATGTCACTGCTCGGAGGATTCGTGCCGCTCGTGCTGCACGACCGCGCTCGTCGCGAGGAGACGCTGGCCCGCACGCGCACGGTGGTCGACCTCTTCAGCCGTGCCGGTGCCTCGAACCTGGTGTCCTGCCCGGTGATGGACGACGACTGGTCCGTGCCCCGGCCCCTGGACCGCGACGAGCACGCACACCTCGTCCGGATGCTGGCCGAGGTCGATGCCATCTGCGCCGACGCCGGTCTGCTCCAGGTGCTGCACCCGCACGTCCAGACCGTCGTCGAGAACTCGGGTGACGTCGAGCGGGTCCTCCAGGACTGCGATGTCTCCTGGTGCCTGGACACCGGCCACCTCGCCATCGGCGGCACCGACCCCGTGGAGTTCGCCCGCCAGGCCGCCGACCGAGTGGGTCACGTCCACCTCAAGGATGTCCGGCTGGACCTCGTGCCGGCCCTGCTCGACCGCTCGACCTCGATCATGCAGGGCGTGCAGGCGGGTCTGTTCCCCTCGCTCGGGCAAGGTGACCTCGCGCTGGCCGACGTCGTGCTCACCCTCGAGCGTGCTGGTTACCAGGGCTGGTACGTCATCGAGCAGGACACGGCCATCACCGGGGCTCTCCCGGCCGAGGGCGAGGGGCCGATGACCGGCGTCGACGACTCGATGCGCTACCTCCGCGACGTGGTCGCGCCCCTGGTGGAGCAGCACGCATGACGGCCGAGACCTTCGACCTGCTCGCGCTCGGACGGATCAGCGTGGACCTGTACGCGCAGGAGGCCGGCGCGTCCTTCCTCGAACCGCAGACCTTCGTGAAGTCGATCGGCGGGAGTCCGAGCAACGTCGCCGTCGCCGCCGCACGCCTCGGTTTGCGGTCCGCCGTCGTCACCGCGGTGGGTGCGGACCCCCTGGGCGAGTACACCGTCGCGAAGCTCGCGGCGCTCGGGGTCGAGACGCGGTACGTCGCCGTCCGGGATGACGGACGCACCCCTGTGGTGCTCGTTGCGCTGGAGGACCCGGCGGAGCCGACGATCACCTTCCTGCGCGAGCAGGACGCGCCCGACACCACGATCGACTCGGACGCGGTCGACGCCGTCACGGTCGCCACCTCTCGGGTGCTGTGGACCAGCGGCGCCACCCTGGCGACCGGCACGACGGCCCGGACGGCGATGCGCTGGCTCGAGCAGCGCGCCCGTCGCCCACACACCGTCCTCGACCTCGACCTCCGCCCGAGCCTGTGGTCCGACCCCTCCGAGGCCACCGCTGCCGCCGCGCGCGCGATCGAGCTCTCGAGCGTCGTGATCGGGAACCGCACCGAGTGCGCGATGGCGCTCGGGCATTCCGAGCCGCATGCTGCGGCCGACGCCCTGCTCTCGCGCGGGGTGACGACGGCCGTGGTCAAGATGGGCTCCGACGGTGTCCTGCTCGCCACAGCCGACGAGCGGGTCGTCATCGACCCGGTGCCGGTGACGGCGCGCTGCGGCTCCGGTGCCGGCGACGCCTTCGGTGGAGCCCTGGCGGCCGGACTGGTCAACGAATGGCCGCTGGCCCGGACCGGTCGGCTCGCCAACGCTGCGGGCGCGCTCGTCACCTCCCGCCTGACCTGTGCGGACGCCATGCCCACCCTCGCCGAGCTCGAGGACTTCCTGGCCGGAGCCGATCGAACGACGACGCGGGTGAGCTCCGGTGGCTGACCACGATCGTGCGGTGAGCGACCGGGACTTCCAGGCGGTGACCGAGACCCGGGTCCGTGAGCCCGGACGGCTCCAGCAGGCACTCCTGCGCCGCCGTCGGCGGTCGCTCGTGGGGGAGGACGGCCGGATGCTGCTGCTCGCTGCCGACCACACCTCGCGTGGCAAGCTGGCCATCGGCTCGGACCCGATGGCTGCCGCGGATCGTCACTCGCTGCTGGACCGGCTCGTCACCGGACTCGCCGACCCCCGGGTCGACGGTGTGCTCGGCAGTGCCGACGTCCTCGAGGAGCTCGCGCTCCTGGGTGCGCTGGACGGTCGGCTCGCCGTGGGCACGATGAACCGCGGCGGTATCGCCGGAGCAGGGTGGGAGCTGGACGACCGGCTCACTGCCTACGACGCCGAGCACGTCGTGTCCCTCGGCCTCGACGGCGGGAAGACGCTGCTGCGGATCGAGCCGACCGACCCGGGGGTGCCGCGCACCCTGGAGATGGTCGCCCGCCTCACCACGACCCTGGCCGACGCCGGAGTCATGTCCCTCATCGAGCCGCTCCCTTACCGCACCGGCCCCGGGGGCGGCCTCGAGCTCGACCCGTCGGAGGACGCGCTGGTCCGGATGGTCGCCATCGCGAGCGGCCTCGGGTCGTCCTCAGCGCACACCTGGCTCAAGATCCCGGCCACCGCGGATCCCGCGCGGGTGGCCGCCGCCACGACCTGCCCCGTGTTGCTGCTCGGTGGTGACGCCGGCGGCGACCACGAGCGCGTCTTCGACGCCTGGCACCGCGCCCTGCAGGTCCCGAACATCCGCGGCCTGGTCCCGGGTCGTGCCCTGCTCTACCCCGAGGTGCTGAGTGTGCGCGACGCCGTCGACCGCGCCGGCGCCCTCGTCCACCCCACTGCCACCCCGCTCTCCCAGGAGGATCACTCATGAGCAACCACCACCGAGCCGGCACGCTCGCGACCGCTGACACGCTGGTCACAGTCACCCCCGAACAGGCGGGTTGGACCTACAGCGGGCTCGAGGTGTTCGCTCTCGACGACGGGCCCGCCACGCGGGTGCTCGACGGGCTCGAGGGCGTCCTGGTGCCGCTGTCGGCCACCGACGTGGAGGTCACGGTCGAGGGCGACACCCACATCCTGCGCGGGCGCACCGGCGTCTTCGAGGCCGTCACGGACTGGATCTACCTGCCGTTGGGGGCCACTGTCGAGATCGCGGGCGCCGCGGGGGAGGTCGCGCTGTGCACGGCCAGGGCGACCGAGCGCTTCCCGTTGCGCGTGACCGTGGCCGAGGACGTGCCGGTGGAGGTGCGGGGTGGGGGACGCGCCTCTCGCCAGGTCACGAACATCGCGACCCCTGACTCCTTCGCCCACGCCGACCGGATCAACGTCTGCGAGGTGATCACCCCGGGCGGCAACGTCTCGTCGTGGCCGCCGCACCGGCACGACGGCATCGGCGACTGTGAGCCGACGAACGAAGAGATCTACTACTTCCGGATGGGCCGCCTCGACGGCGCGCACGGGCACCCGCACGGGCAGGGGCTGTTCCGCGTCTACACCGTCGACGGGTCCTCGGACGAGACGGTGACGGTCCTCGACGGCGACGTGCACCTCGTCGCGCAGGGCTTTCACGGGCCCTCGACCGCCCAGCCGGAGTACCCGATGTACTTCCTCAACGTGCTCGCCGGCCCGGCCGACGAGCGCACCATGGCGTTCTGTGACGATCCCGACCACCACTGGATCCGCGAGGCGTGGGCCGACCAGGGCCAGGACCCCCGGCTCCCGATGACCTCGGCCTCTGGGCGGGTGACCCGATGAAGAAGCGCATCGGCATCGCCGTGCTCGGCCTCGGCTGGATGGGCCAGGCTCACTCCCGCTCGGCTCGGCGCATCCCCGGTCACTTCCCGCAGCGCTCCTTCGACCCGCACCTCGTCGTGTGCGCCGACCCGGTGGCCGAACGGCGCCGACAGGCCGTGGACGACTTCGGGTTCGAGCGGGCGGTGGAGGACTGGCACGAGGCCGTCACCGCTCCCGACGTGGACGCCGTGTGGGTCACCGCACCGAACATGCTGCACCTGCCGATGATCCAGGCTGCGACAGCGGCCGGGAAGGCGGTGTTCAGCGAGAAGCCGATCGGCGGCAAGCCCGAGCACGCCGTGGCCGCCCTCGGGCACGCGCAGTCCGCCGGCGTCGCCACCGGGGTGGGCTACTGCTACCTGTGGTCGCCACTGGTCCTGCACGCCCGCGAGCTCATTTCCAGCGGCGCGCTCGGCGAGATCACCCACTACCGGGGACGCTTCCTGTCGATGTACGGCAGTGACCCCCTGGGCCTGCTCACCTGGCGGTTCTTCCTCGACCAGGCGGGCTACGGGGTGACCAGCGACATCCTCAGCCACTCCGTGGCGATGGCGCAGTTCCTGGTGGGCCCGATCTCCGAGGTCGTCGGCATGGCGAACACGACGATCCCGCGTCGCCCCCTCCCGACCGGGGCGGCCAGCCACTACGGCCTCGGGGGTCCGCAGGACCCGACAGGGGAGGTCGAGAACGAGGACTTCGCCTCGATGCTGTGCCGCTTCGAGGCCGGCGCCACCGGAACCTTCGAGGCCAGCCGCACCGTCGCGGGCCCGGAGAGCCAGAACGCCTTCGAGATCTACGGCACCAAGGGCTCGCTGTCCTGGAACCACGAGCGGATCAACGAGCTGCAGTACTACTCCGTCACCGACTCCCTCAACTCCGGCTACACGACGATCTACGGGGGTGACCGGTTCCCGTTCCACGGCGCGTTCGTGCCCGGGCAGGCGAACAGCATCGGCTTCGAGGACCTCATCGCCATCCAGGACTTCGCGTTCCTCGAGGCACTCGCCACCGGTGAGCGGTTCACCCCCGGGTTCTCCGAGGCCGTCGACGTCGTCAGTGTGCAACAGGCCCTCATCGACTCGTGGGAGTCGCGGGGCTGGCAGAGCGTCCAGGACCTGAAGGAGACGGACCGATGAACACCGTGAGGATCACCACTGCAGAGGCGCTCGTGCGCTACCTCATCGCCCAGCGAACCGAGGTCGACGGTCAGGAGGTCCCGCTGTACCCGGGTGTGTTCGCGATCTTCGGCCACGGGAACGTCACCAGCCTGGGCCACGCCCTGGAGCAGCACCGTGACGAGATCCCGGTCTGGCGCGGCCAGACCGAGGAGGGCATGGGCCTGGCGGCGGTCGCGTTCGGCAAGGCGACGCGGCGGCGGCAGGTCATGGTCGCGACGAGCTCGATCGGCCCCGGCGCCACGAACATGGTCACCGCCGCCGGCGTCGCCATGTCCAACCGCATCCCCGCACTGTTCATCTCCGGCGACGCCTTCACCTCGCGGCTGCCGGACCCCGTCCTCCAGCAGGTCGAACACTTCGGCGACCCGAGCACGACCGTCAACGACAGCTTCCGTCCCGTCGTGCGCTACTGGGACCGGATCACCCACCCCGCCCAGCTGCTCAGCTCACTCCCGCAGGTGACCCGGACCCTGCTGGACCCCGCCGACTGCGGCCCGGCGTTCCTCGGGTTGCCCCAGGACGTCGCCGCGACGGCGTACGACTACCCGGCGAGCTTCTTCGAGCCCGTCGTACACCTGGTCCCGCGCCCGCGGGCGGACCGCTCGGAGCTCGAGCGGGCGGCCGCCGCGCTGCGCGCAGCCGAGCGTCCGGTGCTCGTCGCCGGGGGAGGGGTGCACTACTCCCTCGCGGAGGCCGAGCTGGCCGACTTCGCCCTCAGGCACGGCATCCCGGTCGTGGAGACGGTCGCCGGCAAGTCCTCGCTCGTCGCCGACCACCCGAGGTACACCGGGCCGGTCGGGGTCACGGGTGCGGCCGAGCCGAACGAGGCGTGTCGGCTCGCCGACGTGGTGCTCGCCGTGGGCACCCGGCTCAACGACTTCGTCACCGGGTCGTGGACCCTCTTCGACGACGACGCCCGCATCGTGGCACTGAACGCTGCGCGCTTCGACGCCACGAAGCACCTCGCGACCCCCGTGGTCGGCGACGCCCGCGAGAGCCTCGTCGAGCTGTCCGCGCTGCTGGGTGACTGGTCGGCTCCGCAGGAGTGGACCGACCACGGGACCGGACTGCGTGGTCGGCTCGAGGACTTCATCGCCTCGCGGGTGGCCGACGACGGAGAGCTGCCCCTGAGCTATGCGCAGATCATCGGTGCGGTGCACCGTACGGCGACCCCGGAGGACTACGTGATGACCGCCGCCGGCGGGTTGCCGGGCGAGCTCAACGTCAACTGGCAGAGCAAGGCGGTGGCGAGCTTCGACTGCGAGTACGGCTTCTCCTGCATGGGTTACGAGACCGCCGGTGCCTGGGGTGCGGCCTTCGCGCGCACCGAGGGGGAGGTGCTGTGCCTCGTCGGCGACGGGTCCTACCTCATGCTCAACAGCGAGATCTACTCCTCGGTCCTCTCGGGGAAGAAGTTCATCCTCGTCGTGTGCGACAACGCCGGGTTCGCGGTGATCGAGCGGCTGCAGAGGAACCAGGGCGGCGCGTCGTACAACAACATGCTGCGCGACGCACGCGGCCCGCACAGCGACGTACGCGTCGACTTCGTCGCGCACGCGGCGTCACTGGGCGCGCGCTCCACCCGGGCGTCGTCCATCAGCGAGCTGGAGGGAGCCCTGGAGGAGGCCCGCACCCACGACCGCACGAGCGTGATCGTCGTCGACGTGCGCGAGTCCGACTGGACCGAGGGTGGCCTCTTCTGGCAGGTCGGAGTGCCCGAGGTCAGTGAGCTCGACACCGTGCGGGATGCCCGGGCCGTCCACGAGGCCGGCGTGGCGTCCCAGCGCCGCGGCGTGTGATGTCGACCGAGGCCCCCGACGCAGGGGGTACGACGAGACGGGCGGGGCCCTCGCCGCACCCGACGATCCGGGACGTCGCGGACCGGGCCGGGGTCTCGAAGTCACTGGTGTCGCTGGCGCTGCAGAACGCCCCCCGGGTGGCACCGGCAACGCGCCAGGCCATCCTGGTGGCGGCCGAGGAGCTCGGCTACCGGCGCAACGCGGCGGCGCACGCGCTGGGGGCACACCGCACGCGCACGATCGGTGTCTTCGTCCTGGACCTGCACAACCCGATCACCGCCGACGTGTTCGTCGCGGTGCAGGCCGAGGCGCGGCGGCGGGGCTACCGCACCATCGTCGTGGTCGGAGGTGACGACGCAGCCGCCGAGCGGGCCGAGCTCGAGAAGCTCCTCGAGTTCCGGGTCGAGGGGATCATCGCCCTCGGTCACCGGCTGCCGGTCGGAGCGACGGAAGCGATCACCGCTGACTGCCCTGCCGTCATCATCGGCAGTGAGCAGCGCGGCATTCGCCACCTCGCCTCGATGCGCAACGACGACGTTCTCGGTGCCGGGCTCGCGGTGGACCACCTCGTCGCGCTGGGCCACGAGCGGATCACCCACGTGGACGGCGGGCCGAGCTCGGTCGCCCGCGACCGACGGCGCGGCTACCGTGCCGCGATGCGCCGACACGGGCTGGGCGATCTCGTCAGTGTGGTCAAGGGGTCGTTCACCGAGGACGGTGGCTACCAGGGTGCAGCACGGGCCCTGGACGCCCCGGACCCGCCCACCGCCCTCTTCGTGGTCAACGACCTCGCGGCGATGGGTGCCATTGCAGCCGTGGCCGATCGGAACCTGTCCGTGCCCGGTGACGTCTCGGTCGTCGGCTATGACGGCACCCGACTGGCCGGCATCCGGCCCTTGGCGCTGACCACGGTCGGCCAGCCACTCCACGAGCTCGGGACACGGGCGGCCGCCGTCCTGTGTGAGCGGCTCGACGGAGACCTGTCCGGTGCCACCTCCACCAGGCTCCCGCCGACACTCATCGTGCGACGAACGACGGCGCCGCCCCGATCGGCGGAGACGACAACTGATCCCGGAGCGGCTCAGCCCACCCGTGCAGGAGCCCTGTCGCCGTGCCCGTGACCTCGCTGCCGGCCCCACGCACCCCGGACTCCGCCGCAGCCCCGCCGCTGCGCTGGGGGATCCTGGGCACCGGGTGGATCGCCGAGACGTTCGTCGCATCGCTGCGGCGGCACACGCGCCAGGTCGTGTACGCCGTGGGCTCGCGCACGACCGAGTCAGCCCTCCGGGCGGCGACGGTGTGGGAGGCGCCCGTGGCGCACGGGTCCTACGAGGCGTTGGTCGCCGATCCACGCGTCGACGTCGTGTACGTCGCCACACCGCACAACTTCCACTTCCAGCACGCCGCGCTCGCGATCGAGGCCGGGAAGCACGTGCTCGTGGAGAAGCCCGTAGGACTCGACGCGGACGAGGCCCGGGCCATCGGGGACGCTGCCGCGCACGCCGGGGTCTTCTGCATGGAGGCCATGTGGACCCTCTTCCTGCCGAAGTTCGACGTCGTCCGGCAGATCCTCGACGGAGGCGAGCTGGGCCGTGTCGTCGCGGCGCACGCCGACATGGGGGAGCGCTTCGACGAGCCGCACCGGATCATGCGACCGGAACTGGCAGGCGGGCCGCTCCTGGACCTCGGCACGTACGCCGCGACCTTCGCGACCTGGGTCCTGGGCGCTCCCGACGCGGTCGCGGCAGTCGCCACGCCCGCCCCCAACGGGATCAACGGCCAGCTCGCCGTCGCCCTGGGCACGCCGGCCGGGGCGACCGCTTCGCTGCACACCACGATCCTGGCGGACACGGCGACGACGGCGAGCGTCATCGGCGTCGAAGGCCGCATCGATCTCGGGTCCCGGTTCTACCTTCCCGGGCCCGTTCACCCTGCATCAGCGCCGCGGGCCGTCGCTGTCGTGGACCGAACCGATGGTGGAGCACGACGCGCTCCACTTCGAGGCCGCAGAGGTCGCCTTCCGGGTGGCGGCCGGCGAGACCGGGTCGCCGTTGCGGCCGTGGGTGGACACGGTGGGGACGATGGACGTGATGGATCGGGTGCGGGCCGCCACCGGGCTGGACTTCGAGGAGGCCCGCGCGCACCGCGACAGCTGACCGAGCGGCCGCAACGCCCGACTGCACCAGCCAGCGCCCAGCTCGCCTGGCGGCGATGAGGGCGTGGTCGAACGGTGCGTGCTCGGGGACGCGATAGGCCGCCAGGATTCGGGCCGCTGACAGGTCGAACGGCAAGACCCGGTCGGCGAACGCGGGCAAGACGTTCTCCTCGAACCAGCGACGTAGGACTGCTCCCTGCTCACCGAAGGGAACCGACCCTGCGTACCTCTCGTCTAGGCCGCGACGCAGAAGTCCGGCCGAACCTCGGCGCGGGTGGCTCGCTGGCGCCTGACGGCCTCCGCCACCAGCGAGCGGACCCCGAAGACGAACCAGATGGCATTGAGACAGGCCGGTGGGAGGGCGTCCTGGACCACGCAGGAGACGCCCAGCGACGCCGCTCCGACCACGTTGAGCAGCTGGAAGAGAACGGAGTCGGGAGCGACCCGCCGCAGCGACACCATGACGTAACCGCCCGCCACCATGAGTCCGCCCAGCCAGCCCATCAGATCCAGCACGGCAACATCCTGCTTCCAGTCGCGACACATGCCGCCCGACCGGCGTCACGACTCCATTCTCGGACGGCGAATGATTCACGTCTAGTGAAGGATTATGCAGCAACGGTGCATAATCACTGCATGGACGATCTGGGACTGCGCCGGTTGCACATCCTGCGGGAGGTGGCCCAGCACGGGGGCGTCACAGCGGCGGGGAAGGCGATGAACTACTCGCCCTCGGGCATCTCGCAACAGCTCAGCGCGCTCGAGTCAGACATCGGCGCAGCCGTGCTCGAGCGCCGAGGGCGAGGGGTCCGCCTGACCCAGGTGGGCCGGGTCCTCCTCGAGCACGCGGAGATCCTCCTGGCCGCCGAGCGGAAGGCACGCGCGGCGGTCGAGCACGCCCGCGACTCCCTGGCGGTCGAGCTCAGGGTCGGCGTGTTCTGTACTGCCGCAGCCGGCCTGCTCCCGTTGATCATCAAGGACCTGGCCCGACGGCACCCCGAGGTACGGCTCACCACGCTCGAGACCGATCCCGACGTTGCTGCCATGGAACTGCGCCACGGTCATCTCGACCTGGCCTTCCTGCTCGACTACCCCGACGCGTCCGAGCCGTGGCTGGCGGGCATCACGGTCCTCGCGATCGGCACGGACGAGGTGTCTCTGGCCGCGCCCACAGGATGGTTCGAACCCGGCCCGGTCGACCTCGCAGACCTCTCCGAGCACGACTGGGTGCTCTCGAGCACCAGGAACTACTACGGCCGCGCGATGCGCAGCGCCTGTCAGCGAGCCGGCTTCGAGCCCCGTGTGACCCATGAGGTCGATGAGCAGCCCACCGCCCTGGCCATCGTCGCCGCGGGACTGGGGATCACGATGATGTCCAACCTGGGCCGTCCGTTCCTGCCCGCGACCGGCGTCGACGTACTCCAGCTCAAGCAGACCGTGCGTCGCCGGCTGATGGTCGCCTATGACCACTCCGCGCACAGCAGACCCGCGATCTCGGCGTTCCTGCGCAGCGCACGAAGCAACGCCCGTGCCGCAGGACTGACCCACCCCCGGCCGGCCCCGCCGGGATAGCCATCCCTCAGCGCCCTCGGCCCGATCTCTGGCGACGGCTCCGATGGGGACGTCGGTCCCGGACGGGTTGGCGGGGTGGGACCTTGGACCCTTTGGTTTCCCCGTCCTCCGTGGTGTCGTTGGACCCTGCCCACCAGTCCGACGGAAGGTGCCCACATGGAGGTCCAGATCAACTCCGACAACAACGTCGTGCTCAGTGCGGGACTCAGCGAGCACATCGAGACCGGCGTGGGATCCGGCTCTCGCGGTTCGGGGACCGCCTGACCAGGGTCGAGGTCCATCTGCGCGACGACAGTGCCGGCCGGAGGACGGAGGACGACCTTCGATGTCTCATCGAGGCTCGGCCCGCAGGTCAGCAGCCGGTCGCGGTGACCGACCGGGCCACGACCGCGACAGCCGCGTTCGACGGCGCGATCGAGAAGCTGGTGGTGCTGCTCGAGACCAAGTTCGGGCGCATGGACGACCGGCACGCCCGCGACACGATCCGCGGCGACTGACTCGCGAGGACTCAGTCCTCGTGCTGCTCGCGCCGCTCGTGCAGGTGAGGTGGCACCATGCGACCGCCGCCCAGCTGCGACCTACTCGCCCGGGCGCACCAGCCCGCGCTCGTAGGCGAGCACGACGGCCTGCACCCGGTCCCGCAGCCCGAGCTTCGCGAGCACCCGTGCGACGTGCGTCTTGACGGTCTGGATGCTGACGAACAGCTCCGAGGCGATCTCCGCGTTGGACCGGCCGCGTGCGACGAGATCGAGCACCTCGGCCTCCCGCTCGGTGAGCAGCTCATATCCCGGAGGAGGCCCCTGTCGTCCCACCCTCGTGAACTCCTCGATCAGTCGTCGGGTGATGGCCGGCGCCAACAGCTCCTCGCCGCGGGTGACGGCCCGGACACCGTTGACCAGCTGCTCGCTGGGTGCGTCCTTGAGCAGGAAGCCGCTCGCGCCGGCAAGGAGTGAGTCGTAGACGAGCTGCGAGCGGTCGAACGTCGTCAGCATCACCACCCGCACCTGCCGGAGCGCCGCGGTGATCCGGCGAGTCGCCTCGATCCCGTCGATGCCGGGCATCCGGATGTCCATCAGCACCACGTCGGGCTCCAGCCGATGGGCCAGGTCCACCGCCTCCGATCCGTCGCACGCCTCCGCGACCACGTCCAGGTCCGGCTCGGCCGACAGGATCATCCGCAGCCCGGCGCGCACGAGCTCCTGGTCGTCGGCAAGGAGGATCCTCGTCACCGGCGGTCCTCGGGGATATCGGCAGCGACGACGAAGCCACCCTCGGTCCGGGGACCCCAGCCGAGCGTGCCGCCGGCGGACCGGACGACCTGTGCCAGCCCGGAGAGCCCGGAGCCGCTCCCCGCCACGACCGGGGGAGACGCGCTGCCGGCGTCGAGCACCTCCACGCGCAGCACGTCGCCGACCCGCGAGACGCTGACCTCTGCCCGCGCCCCGGGGGCGTGCCGGGCCACGTTCACCAGTGCCTCCCGGACCACCCGGAAGGCCAGGGCTGCCGCCGAGCCGGACGGTGCCGGGTCCGCGGCCGTCACCGCCACCTCGATGCCGACCCGCCGCCCGATGGCCGTCAGGCGCGCGCTCTCCAGAGGATGCGGAGTGGTCTCGATCGCGTCCAACCCCTCCCGGAGCTCGGCCAGGCTGCCGGCGGCGGTGACGGCGATGGTGCGCAGGGCCGGTCCGGCGTCGCCGCCCGTACGCCGGTGGGCACCGGCCTGCAGGCAGACGACCGTCATGGCGTGGGCCACGGTGTCGTGCAGCTCGCTGGCCAGCGCCTGCCGCTCGTGCGCGGTCGCCATCCTGGTCGCCGCGCCACGGCCGCGCTGGAGCTGCGCCACGACCGCGTTCCGTACGCCGGAGGCGTTCCTGCCAGCCGGCGCCGAGGCGGCCGAGCCCGACCGCGGCGACCGTCCACAGCAGCACGATCCAGCCTGCGTCACCGTCCACCGGATCCTCGGCCAGTCCGGAGACCTGTTCCATCACGACGGTGCTAGCGGCGGCGAGCAACCAGGCCAGGATCCACCACCACGCCCGGCACCACGCGCCGATCGAGTAGAAGACGATGACCAGCAGGGCCACGCCGGTGACGGTGGCGGGGACCGGCGTGAGCCAGGCGCTCATCACGACCGCGGCCAGCAGGGACATGGCAGCCGCGGTGATCGGGTGGGCCCGCCGGACGACGAGCGGCGCGGCGACCGCCAGCGCCGCCAGAGCGTTCGCCCAGAGCGGGCCACGAGCGAGCGGATGCACGGCCGTCTCGATCGCGAGTGCCACGCCGAGGCTCCCGGCGAGGGCCAGGTCGAGCGGCGAGGGCCGTACCCGCGGCTCCGGGTCGGCCTCAGCTTCAGGTTCACCCACGACGGGCGGAGCGAGGGACCCGAGCGCTGCGCGGAGCTGGTCGATCACCCCCCGCGCCTCGGACTCCAGGACCGCGAGGGCCTCGGTGTCGTGGGCACGTTGCGCACCCTCCGACCGTACGACGATCGCTGCGATGCGCTCCGCCAGCCGGGTGTGCACCTCCTGTTGGATCCGGGTCTGCTCCTCGAGCCGAGCGGCGGCGACCTCGACGCGCTGCTGCTCGTCCAGCTCGGCCGCGAGCCGTCGCAGGCGGGCCACCTGCTGTGCCCGGAGCGTGACCGCTGCGCCACCCCCCGCGGCCCCGCCCACGACCACCAGGAAGAACACGGTGTCGTCGAGCCAGTGGTAGGCCTGGTCGTGCAGCTGGTTGACGGCCACCAGGGCCGCCACGCACAGCATCACCGAGACCACGGCCGGGATCCTCGGCAACCACGCTCCGGCGGCGTACCCACCGATCAACGCGAGCGGCAGCAGACCCGCGTCGAGGAACCATCCCCAGCCGAGAGCCAAGGCGACGGCGGGCAGCACGGTCGCCGAGGCGATCAGCGCGGCTGCGACGCTGGTGCGGGACACGCCCTCAGGGTAGGGAATTCGGACGTCATCGCACATCACTCTGCGGAGGGACGCCCGGCGTGACCCGGATCGTGCAGGCTCCTCGCCATGAACTCCTCCCGCATCGCCGTGATCGCCGCCCTCGGCGCGGCCCTGAGCTGGACCCTGAAGTCAGTCGCCATCGGGACAGCCGGTGGGCTGGACAAGAGCCCCTTCGAGGGACCGCTCTTCTTCGCCGGACTCGGTTGCTTCCTCGTCTCCGTGTTCGCTCTCGGTGTCGCGACCACCCACGGCCGCGCCGGCTGGGCGCGGGCCGGGGTCGGGGTCGTGGCGATCGCCGTCGGGATCGGCGTCACCTCCGTCATCGGCGCGATCGTCAACGCGATCGAGGCCCCGACCTCCCGACGTCACTGGGCGTGGACCGAGGTCAACCTGTGGGTCATCGCGATCGGCGCCCTGGCCCTGGCCCTCGCAGTGCACGGCCGGCGCACCGCGCGCTTGCGCGGTGCGCCGGCCGACCCGCGCGGGGTCCCGGACGAGGTGCGCGTGCCCTGAGGAGGCAGGTCCTGGTGACCGCCGCCGACCCGGCCGAGGGCGATAGCCTCGGCCAGTGACCACCGACTGGCAGGAAGCAGCGACGGGTGGACAGACGTTCCGCTACGTCGACAGCGGAGCCGGGCCGCTCGTGGTGCTCCTGCACGGTTTCCCCGACCTGCCGACCGGGTGGGACAGCCTCCGGGCACGCCTGAACGAGGCCGGGTACCGCACGGTGGCGCCCTATCTGCGCGGCTACCACCCCGCGACGACCAGCGAGCGCGGGTTCGGGGCCGACGACCTCGCCGACGACGTCGCGCTGCTGCTCGACGCCCTCGGCGAGTCGACCGCGGTGGTCGTCGGCCACGACTGGGGCGCGGCTGCGACGTACGGCGCGGCGACGAAGTACGCCGGACGAGTCAGCGCCATGGTGGCCCTGGGGATCCCGCACCCGGCGGCACTGAGGCCCTCCCCGGGGGCGGCCTGGGCAGGTCGGCACTTCGTCTACTTCAAGCTCCCGTGGGCGGCGGCCACCGCTCGACTCCTCGGGATGCGGATGGTCGGCCGGCTGTACCGGCGCTGGTCGCCGAGCTGGCGCGGATCGGACCGGGACGCCTCGGTGGCGGGTGCCGTCGCAGCCTTCGGCGACGTGCGGGTGCTGCGCGGGGCGTTGGCGTACTACCGGGCGCTGCAGCCGGGAGCCCCGCTCCTGCGTCGCAAGATCGGGGTGCCGGCCCTGGTCGTCGGCGGAGCGGACGAGCCGGCACCACTGCAGCTCGGCTACGAGCAGACCCCGCGGCGGTTCACGGCCTCGTGCGAGGTCCACGTCCTGGCCGGAGCCGGTCACTGGCCGCACCGGGAGAACGAGCAGGCCTTCCTCGAGGTGTTGCTGCCGTTCCTGCGCGACACGACCCGGCGCAGCGACGGTGCCATCGGCACCTGAAGCACCCGACCTGGATGGGCGGGGCCCGTGACGGACCTGCGAGGGAGCCGGTCATCACGTTTGCGCTGAGCCGCACGCGTCCGCGACAGATCGAGCGCGCGTCTAGCTCGAGCTGGGGCGGCAAGCCGGGAGCGCGCTCGCTCCGAATCACTGTGCGTCGGCGGAGGCTGGCCGACCACAGGGAGGACGACGAGATGAACATCGTGGCTGAACGGCCCGGACCCGGGACCAGAGCGCGTCCGCACGTGGAGACGGGACAGTCCACCTGCGGGTGTGGTCAGCCGCTGGAGTGCCAGCACGCGGAGCACTGCCCGCGCTGCGGAGTCGCACTCGGCGTGAGAGGACGGCTTCCTCGCTCGTAGACTGAGCAGTCGCCCGCGCCGCCGCCGGGCCACCCCCCGACGATGCAGGACGTTGTGACCACCACGCACCCCGAGACCGACGTACGCCGCGAGGCCGCGCGCCGTCGTACCTTCGCCGTGATCAGCCACCCCGACGCGGGAAAGTCGACGCTCACCGAGGCGCTGGCACTGCATGCCCGGGTGATCAACGAGGCCGGCGCGATCCACGGCAAGGCCGGTCGGCGGGCGACGGTGTCGGACTGGATGGAGATGGAGAAGGCCCGCGGGATCTCGATCACCTCCGCCGCCCTCCAGTTCGCCTACGACGACCACGTGATCAACCTCGTCGACACCCCCGGCCACTCCGACTTCTCCGAGGACACCTACCGGGTGCTCTCGGCCGTGGACGCGGCGGTGATGCTGGTCGATGCGGCCAAGGGCCTCGAGCCGCAGACACTGAAGCTGTTCCGCGTCTGCAAGGCCCGCGGCATCCCGGTGATCACGGTGATCAACAAGTGGGACCGTCCCGGTCTCGAGGCGCTGACGCTGATGGAGGAGATCCAGAACGAGATCAAGCTGGTGCCGACGCCACTGACCTGGCCCGTGGGCATCGCCGGCGACTTCCACGGTGTCCTGGAGCGGGGTACCGGGGACTACGTCGCCTACACCCGCACCGCGGGTGGGGCCACCCGGGCGCCGGAGGAGCGGATGGGCCCGGACGCAGCAGCCGAGCGCGCAGGCGTCGACTGGGCGACGGCGGTCGAGGAGTCGGAGCTGCTCTCGGCCGACGGCGCGGACCACGACCAGGAGCTGTTCCTGAGCGGCTTCACCACGCCCGTCCTGTTCGCCTCGGCGATCTCGAACTTCGGTGTGGCCATGATCCTGGACACGCTGATCCGGCTCGCCCCGCCCGCAGCGTCCTTCGGCTTCGGCGAGCCCGGCAGTGACGGGCGCCCGACCGAGGTCCGAGACGTCGCCCAACCGTTCAGTGCGTTCGTGTTCAAGGTGCAGGCCGGGATGGACACCCAGCACCGCGACCGGGTGGCCTTCGCCCGGGTCTGCTCAGGGGTGTTCGAGCGCGGGATGGTCGTGACCCACGCGCAGACCGGGCGACCGTTCGCCACGAAGTACGCGCAGGCGATCTTCGGGCGGGAGCGTGCGGTCATCGACACCGCCTACCCGGGAGACATCGTCGGGCTCGTCAACGCGCTGGCGCTGAAGATCGGGGACACGATCTACCTCGACGAGCCGGTGCAGTTCCCGCCGATCGCGACCTTCGCGCCCGAGCACTTCGCGGTGGCCACGGCGAAGGACAGCGGCCGGTTCAAGCAGTTCCGCCGCGGGATCGACCAGCTGGACGGCGAGGGTGTCGTCCAGGTGCTGCGCTCGGACCTGCGCGGCAACCAGTCACCGGTGCTGGCCGCGGTGGGTCCGATGCAGTTCGAGGTGGCCGTCGCCCGGATGGAGACCGAGTTCGGTGCCCCGATCAAGCTGGAGACGCTCGGCTACACCCAGGCCCGCCGTACCGACGCGGCGTCCGCCGCCGAGCTCGGCGCGGTCCGCGGCCTCGAGGTGCTGGCGCGCAACGACGGCACCCTGCTCGTGCTCGCCCCGGACAAGTGGCGGATCAGCGTCGTCGAGCGCGACCATCCGGAGCTCACGCTCGAACCCCTGCTCGCCGGCGACCGCTGACGGCGTACGACGCGCCGGCCGTGGTCCGGCCGCCCCCCAGCGGTCGGACCACGTCGCCCGGCGTGCGCCCTACGGTGCCGAGACGGTGACCTCCCGCGGGACCGATGCCGGGTTGCCCCAGCCGTCGGTGGCCGTCAACGTCACGGTGTAGGTCCCCGGCGCCGTGAACGTGTGGGCGCTCGCTGCGCCGGCCGCCGTGTTGTTGGCGGTGTCACCGAAGTTCCAGGCATAGGCGATCGAGTCGCCGGTGTCCGGGTCGGTCGTGCCCACGGCCGAGAAGTTGCAGGTCAGGCCGGAGCAGGACGGGACCTGGATCACCGGTGCCGGGGCCGTGTTGCCCGCGGGCTCGACGATCGTGACCGTCGTCGTCACCGCGTCCGAGAGCGCGCCCCACTCGTCCTTCGCCGTGAGCGTCACCGTGAAGGTGCCGGCCGTGGTGTAGGTCTTCTTGGGGTTGGGCCCGACGCCCGAGGAGCTGTTGCCGAAGTTCCACGCATAGGTCAGCCTGGCTGCGTTCTCGTCGGTGGAGCTCTTCGCGTCGAAGGTGCACACGTTCTCGGTGCACGTCTTCTGCAGCACCGCGACCGGCCTTTCGTTGCCCGGCGGGATCGACACGACCACGTGACGCTCTGATGCGACGGTGGTCACCAGACCGTGCTGGTCGGTCGCCCGGACCTTGACGGTGTAGTTCCCGGCCGGCAGCACCGGTGTCGTGTAGGAGAAGTTCGACCCGGCCGTGCCCGGGCTGGTCAGGAACGCCGCCCGCCAGCTCGCCGCGGACCCGAAGGTCCCCGAGGAGGTGAGGTACTGCTCGGAGGCGTTCACGATCGCGACCTCGACCTTCGCGGTCGCCTGGTCGTCCTCGGCCCGGCCGCTGACGAAGATCCTGCCCTCGGTGAAGGAGGCGCCCTCGGTCGGCGCGAGCAGGTTCTCGGTCAGGGTCGGCGGGCTGTCGCCGGGGTAGACCGGGTAGCGAGCCGTCGCGCCGGTGGTCGCCAGGTCGCGCTGACCGACGGTGTCGACGGCGTACGCCGTGACGTTCCACGTGCCCTGGTTGGGCAGCGTCAGCCGTTTCGTCCAACCGGTGCTGGTGGCTCCGGCGTCGGTGACGTCGGCGGGAACCGTGGTGTACGTCGCGGAGACGGTCCCGTCCGCCTTCAGGTAGCGGCTGGTGTCCTGGTCCTTGACGATCAGCCGGACCTCGTCCACGCCGTGGTCGTCGGTCGCCTGCCCGTCCACCTCGAGGTCCAGGTTCTCCGACGGAGGCTGGATCCCGGCCCTGGTCAGGGTCGCCTTCGGCGGCACGTCACCGGTGACCACCGCGTTCATGGTCATGATCGCCCAGCGCGACTGCGGAGTGGTGATGCCCTCGTCGTCCACCGCGAGCACGGCGAAGGTGTAGTTGCCGGGAGTCAGGTCCTGCGGGGTGGTCCACGACCAGTTGTAGCTCTGCTGGTTCACCACGACCGGGAGCTTGTGGAGGTTCAGCCCGTTGTCGATGCCCCAGGTGCCGTCGACGGTGAGGCACTCGCCGGTCGAGTTGTTCAGCATGGCGACGTAGATCGACTTCACCTGCCCGTCGTCGGTCGCGGAGCCGGTGAACGTCATCGGTCCGCCCGGCTCCACCGTGACCACCTGCGGCGCGGTCGGCGGGACCACGGAGCCGGGTGAGCTGATCGAGACCGAGGGCGCCTGCCCGTCGGCGGAGACGTTCCAGGTGCGGTCGGTCGTGTCGAGCGAGGAGTTGCCACCGGTGTCCCGCGCGCGGGCCTGGGCGAACCAGGTGCCCTCGGTCGGGACGGTGATCTCCTTCGACCAGGTCGTGGTGGTGGCATTCGGCACGTCCGGAGCGATGCCGATGGCGTTGTAGGTCGCGTCGACCGTGCCGTCGTCCTGGAGGTAGCGGCCGGTCGAGTCCTTGAGGGTCATGGAGATGCCCGTGACGCCGTGGTCGTCGGCGGTGTTGCCCTGGATGGTGAACGTCTGGTTGGTCACCAGCCCAGCGGCCGGTGCTGCGTAGGTCATCGTCGGTGGGGCGTCGGCGAGGCCGAAGGTCTCGAACTTCTTGACGGCCTTGACGGGGGCCTCGGGCCGGGGCGCGTCGCCGTTGCCCTGGGCCCTGGCCCGGGCAAGCATCTTGACGTTGCCCGGCACCACCAGGTCGAGCGACCACTCGGCCGTGGTCGCCGTCAGCTGGGTCACCGTGGCCTCCATGTTGGCCGCGCCGCCCCACGTCGTCCTGTCGGCCTGCAGCCACTGGCCGGTGACGCGGTTCTGGACCTCGATGAACACCTTGCGCACGCCGGTCGGCGCGGTCGCCGTACCCTCGACGGTGAACTCCGTGCCGGCGGCGAGCACACGGCCCGAGATCGGCTTGGTGATGGTGTTCTCGACCCCGTTGGGCTCGGGTGCGGGAGCCGCGAAGTCGAAGACCGCGACCCGGCCCACGTTGAGTCCGCCCTGCGTGGTGGCGTCACCGCCGGTGATCAGCCCACGCGGAGTCAGCGCGATCGCGGTGTTCCCGATGCCGGAGTTGGATCCCGGGTTCCACTCCAGCGCCCGGCCGTCGACCGGGTTGAGCGCACCGAGGTGCTCGCGGTTGACGACCGAGTCTCCGAGGCCGTACCCCGACAGGCCCTGGCCGGTGCCGTAGCCGATGTCGGACGCGCCGGGCCAGGGGTCGGGCGAGGACGGAGACTCGTTCCATCCGAAGTGGCCACCGATGTAGACGGCCTTCTCGGAGATGGCGGTCGCATAGACACTGTCGAAGGCGCGCGAGACCCACTTGGGCTGCACGTCGTCACCGCCGGTGAAGTCATAGGCGACGACGGTGTCGTTGATCGGCGGCCGGTCGCCACCGGAGCCGCTGGAGACCACGAAGAAGGAGTCGTCGGGTGCGATCGACCCGGTGATGATGCGCTGCACGCCGCCGACGAACTGCAGGTTCTGGTCCCAGAGCCGGGTTCGCCAGGGCAGCAGCTGCTTGGTGGCGGTGTTGATCAGCGCGATGCCGTAGCGGTCCTGGCCGTTGATCTGCTTGCCGGTGTGCACGACCACGAGCTTGCTGCCGTCGTGGGTGATCAGCAGCTTCTGCACGGCGAGTCCGCCGTTGACCCCGATGCCACCGGACAGGTTGTTGACGAAGCCAGGGTCGACCGCACCGGTCAGTGCGTCGACAGCGGCGAGCGACTTGCGGACATCGGTGTTCACCTTGCCGAACCGGCCGCCGACGTAGACGGTTGAGTCGGACACCGCGATCTCGGTCGATCGGGCGTCGGTGTCGGCGGTGAAGCCTGCCACGGTGTCGCCGGTGCTCGGGTCGAGGCGCACCAGGCCCTTCTTCGTGACGCCGTTGACGGTGTTGAAACCACCGGCGACATAGAGGCGGGTGCCGTCCGGGGAGGACTCCACCGCCTCCACCGCGAAGCCGGGGGGACCCTCGAAGGTCGGGTCGAAGCCGGCGTCGACCAGACCGGTGTCCAGGTCGTACGCCGCCAGGAAGCGCTGGCCGTACGACGTGGTGTCACCCGCTCGCTGGTTGGCGATGCTGGTGAACGTCCCGACGACGTAGACGCGGGATCCGACGACCTCGAGGTCGTTGATCTCCCCGTTGGAGATCTTGGGCATGTCCGTGCGCGGGGTCTCCGGCACCAACCTGGTGTGCCCGGGGAGCGGCTCTGCGTAGGTGGCGGTGACCGCCTTGGTCAACGGTGTCGTGGTCGAGCTGTCGCCGACGGTCAGGGTGACGTTGCGCGTGCCCGTCCCGGGGTAGGTGTGCGCGGGCGATGCTCCGGAGCCGTTCGTGCCGTCGCCGAAGGCCCAGCTGTAGGTGAGCGGGTCACCATCGGGGTCGCTGGACGCGCTGGCGTCGAAGGAGCAGGTGAGGGCGTCGCACGACGACGTGAACGCGGCCACGGGCGCCCGGTTCGCGGGCGGGGGAGTCACCGGCTCGGTGCCGGGGCTGATCGCGAGGGTGTAGAGCTGCCGCCCCGTCATCGCCTTGTTGGTCCGGGCGACCCGGCTCGCTGCGGTGCCGGTCGGAACCGCTCTGCTCGAGTCGACGACGATCGCGGTCATCTGGCCGCTGCCGGAGGTCGCCGTGCCGGTCCGGCGTACGGTGCCGCTCGGGTTGGTCCACGCGGTCGTCGTGGAGTTCTTGCCGCCGTAGAGGTTCACCAGCCACGAGCCGGCCTGGCTGACCGGCAGCGCGGGGGCGACGTGGGTTCCTGCCGAGACGTTGGACACGGTCGCGGCCGACGCGGTGACCACCGACCTGGCCGCGGAGCTGCGGTACGCCGAGAGGCTGAGCGTCGATCGCACGGACACGCTCGTGCGAGCGGTCAGCACGGTGTTCCTGTCCCCGGCGGTCGCGGTCCTGGTCCACAGCCGCCCCTTCGTGTACGCGCCGTCGCGCGACTGGAGCAGGCGCCAGCCGGCGGGGTTGGTGACCGAGCCGCTCGGGGAGTTCGTGGTCAGGAACAGCACCAGGGTGTCGCCGGCGACGACCTGGGCCGGCACCCTCAGCGTGTGCGCGCTCCTGAGCCCGGCGCTGCTCACCGCACCCACGTGCGACAGCGTCGCCGGCGCGGCGGAGGCCTGGGGCGCGGGCCCGAGCGCCACGGCGGACATGGCGCAGACCAGCGCGGCGACGAGGACGGCAGCCGGGCGGCGACCGGATGCGGGTGCATGAGTCAGATACATGAGCGGAGGTCCCCCGATGATGATCAGCCGCCCGAAGCGACGGCCCGCATGTATCTTCGGTCACGAAAAGCCCCTTTTGCACCTATGGGCTTTCGTCGGTCTAGTCCGGGTTTGTCGGGTCTGTCGAACCGGGCACGCAGAACACCCCCTCGGTGTAGCCGAGGGGGTGTGCCGCGCGCTGTGCCGGTGTGGCTAGGGAGCAGGCGCCGGGACGGTGACGTCACGCGTGATCGAGGCCGCCTTGCCCCAGCCGTCGGTCGTCGTCAGGGTCACCACGTAGGTGCCCGGGTTCGGGAACGTGTGCGACATGGCCGACGAGGTGCTGGTGGGCGTCCCGTCACCGAAGCTCCACAGGTAGGTGAAGGTGTCGCCGGTGTTGGGGTCAGCCGAGCCGACGCCGGAGAAGTTGCACACCTGTCCACTGCAGGACGGCGGGTTGATCTTCGGCGTCGGCGCGACGTTTCCGGCCGGCTCGGCGATCACGACCGTCTGGCTGCGCGGCTCACTGGCGCTGCCCCACTCGTCGGTCACGGTCAACGTCACCGTGTAGGTGTTCGCCGAGGTGTAGGTGCGCTTGGGCACCGGGCCGGTGCCGGTGCCGTTGCCGAAGCTCCACGCGTAGGTCAAGGTGGCGGCCTTCTCGTCGGTCGAGGTCCGGCCGTCGTAGGTGCACACGTTCTGCGCGCACGAGATGGTGAAGTTCGCCACCGGCCGGGCGTTGCCTGCCGGATGCGTGACGTTGACGCGCCGCTCGGCGGGCGGGGTGGTGACCTGGTCGTGCTGGTCCACTCCACGCACCCGCACCGTGTAGGCGCCCGGTGGCACGACGGGAGTCGTGTAGGAGAAGTTGGACCCGACCGTGCCCGGACTGGTGAGGAAGGCCGTGCGCCAGCTCTCGGTCGTGCTGGTGAATGCCCCGGCCGAGCTCATGTAGCGGCCCGCCGAGTCCACGATGCCCACCTCGACACGCTGCATCGCCTGGTCGTCCTCGGCCCGGCCACTGACGAAGATCCGACCGTCGGTGAACGTGGTGCCCTCGGTGGGAGACAACAGGTTCGCGGTCAGGGCCGGGGGATTGTCGCCCGGATAGATCCGGTAGCGAGCGGTCGCCCCGCTGGTGGAGATGTCCTGCTGACCGGCGGTGTCGATCGCGAAGGCGGTGACCTCCCAGTCTCCCTGCACCGGCAGGTCGACCGAGAGGTTCCAGTTGGTCGACGTCCCGTTCGGCGTGGCGAGAGTGGCCGGGCGGGTGGCGAACGCCGCGGTCAGGCTGCCGTTGGACTGCAGGTAGCGACTGGTGTCCCGCTCCCGGAGGGCGACCTGGACACCCGCGACGCCGAGGTCGTCGGTGGCCGTGCCGGCCAGGTCGAGGTGCAGCACCTGACCCCCCAGGATCGTGCCGGTCACGTTCAACAGACCGTCCGGAGGGTTGTCCCCGGGGACCTGCGCGTTGATGGTGAGCCTGCCCCGGTTGGCCGAGGTGGTGGTGAGCCCGAGCTCATCGGTGGCCCGCACCTCGAAGGTGTAGTTGCCCGGCTTGAGGTTGAACGGGGTCGTGTAGGTCCAGTTGTAGCTGGCCGGGTTGAAGTTGACCGGCGAGATGCGGTGCCAGCCCGCGATCGCGCTCGTGCCCCAGCTTCCGTCCGAGGCGAGGTTCTCGCGGGTGGTGGTGTTGCGCAGCGTGATCTCGACCGAGTTCAGGGCCTCGTCATCGGTGGCTGAGCCCCTGAAGGTGAGCGGGCTGCCCGGCGCGATGACCAGAGTCTGCGCAGCGGTCGGTGGCACCATCACCACGGGCTGGCTGATCGAGACCGACGGGGCCACGCCGGACTCGCTGACGATCCACTCACGATCGGCGGTGTCCAGGTCGGCCTGGCCGGTCGTGTCGGTGGCCCTGGCCTGGGCCTTCCAGTTGCCCTCGGCAGGGACCGTGAACTCGCGCGACCAGGTGGTGCTCTTCGCCCCGACGACGTCCGGGGCGAAGCGGAAGGTGTAGCCCGTCGAGGAGACGGAGCCGTCCGCCTGGAGGTAGCGGTTGCTGCCGTCCCGCATGGCCAGGCCGATCGAGTTGACGCCCACGTCGTCGGTGGCCGTGCCGGTCACCGTGAAGGTCGTCGTCGTGAGGAGCCCGGAGGGCGGCCCGGTGACGTTGGTGTTCGGTGGCTGGTCGGTGAGCCCGAAGGTCTCGGTCTTCTTGGTCGCCTTGGTGTTGTCGGCCGTTCCGGTCGAGGACACCGTCCGCGCACGGAGCATCAGCTTGCGGTTCCCGGCGATCGTCAGCGGCAGCTGCCAGTCGGCCGTCCGCGCCCCTGTGCTCGTCAGCGTGGTGTTGATCGTGTTCGCGGTCGTGCTCCACGTGGTCAGGTTGTCGGCGAGGTAGCGGTTGTTGCCCCGGTCGATGACCTCGAGCTCGACGCGCGCGACGGTGCCGCTCGGCACCTGCGCGGTGCCCTTGACCAGCCACTCCTCGCCGGCCGGGTTGACCCGACCGTTGATGGGCTCGGTGATCGCGGTCTCCACGCCGTTGCTCGCAGGCACGGAGTTGAAGTCGTAGAAGGCGATCCGCCCGACGTTGGCGCCGCCCTGCGTGGTCGCGTCGCCACCGGTGAAGATGCCGCGGGTGGTGGCCTCCATGGCCTTGTTGCCCTCGTAGGAGTTCGAGCCGGGGTTCCACTCCAGTGCCTTGCCGTCGACCGGGTTCAGGGCCGCGAGGTGCTCGCGGTTGACCACGGCGTCACCGAGGGCATATCCGGAGAGGCCCTGGCCGGTGCCGTACCCGACGTCGTCGAGGCCGGGCCACGGGTCGGGGGCGGTCGGCGACTCCGCCCACCCCATGTGCCCACCGACGTAGGCGGCCTTCTCGGTGATGGCGATCGAGTAGACGCTGTCGAAGTGGCGGGAGATCCAGCGAGGCTCCATGTTGTCCCCGCCCTCGATCGAGAAGGCCACGACGGTGTCGTTGATCGGGGGCCGGTCGCCACCGGAACCACTGGTCACCGCGAACCACTCGTCGCCCGGCGCGATGTCGGCGCCGTAGATCCGCTGGATGCCGCCCACGAACTGCAGGTTGTCGTCCCAGAGGCGGGTCCGCCACGGGAGCAGCTGCTTGGAGGCGGTGCCGATCAGGGCGATGCCGTAGCGGTCCTCGCCGTTGACCTGGCGGCCGGTGTGCACGACCAGCAGCTTGCTCAGGTCGCGCGTCAGCTTGAGCCGCTGCACGGACAGGGCGCCGCCCACGCCGATGCCGCCCGAGAGGTTGTTCACGAAGCCGGTGTCGAGGGCGCCGGTGGTGCCGTTGACGGCAGCCAGGGAGCGCCGGACCACGTTGTTGACGCGGGTGAAGATGCCGCCGATGTAGACCGTGGAGTTGGTGGCCGCGATCTCGGTGACCCGAGCGTCCGTGTTGGCGGTGAACGTGCTGATCGCCGCACCGGTGCTCTGGTTGATCAGGGCGAGTCCTCGCTTGCTCACCCCGTTGATGGTGCTGAAGTTGCCGGAGACGTAGAGCTTGGTGCCGTCAGGGGAGGCCTCGACGGCGTCGACTCGCCCGGTGCCGAAGTTCGGCCGGAAGCCGGTGTCGACCAGGCCGGTGGTCAGGTTGTACGACGCCAGCCCGCGCTGGGTGTAGGTCGTGGTGTTGTTCGAACGCTGGTTCTGGATCGTGGTGAAGGTGCCGGCGATGAACACGCGACTGCCCACGACCTCGATGTCCCAGATCTCGCCGTTGCTGATCTTGGGCAGGTCGGTGCGGGTGGTCTCGGGCACGAGCGCGGTGTGGTTGGGGTTGGCCGGGTTGACCGGGGGAGCGGTAGGACTCACCGAACGGGTCGTCTGAGCGGTCGTGGTGCCGTCACCGACGACCAGGGTCACGGTGCGGGCACCGGCTGAGGCGTAGGTACGCGACGTGGAGACCCCGGTGCCGGTCCCGCCGTCGCCGAAGTTCCAGGCGTAGGTCATCGGGTCGCCGTCGGGGTCGGTGCTCGCCGCGGCGTTGAAGGAGCAGGTCAAACCCGTGCAGGAGGTGGTGAAGGAGGGGACCGGGGCTCGGTTGCCCGGGGGGGTCGTCGTGTCCGGACCGGGAGTGATCACGACCGAGAAGTTCTGGCTGGCGCCGCCGGCGACGCTGGTCGTTGCCGTGCGGGCCGCGGCGGTCCCGGTGGGCACGACGGAGTTGGAGTCGGCCAGCAGGGAGCTCACCTTGCCGCCGCCGGTGGCAGCCGGGGTGGCACGGGAGGTTGCGTTGGCGGGCGGGGTCCAGGTGGAGGCCGTCGAGGACTTCTCGCTCCAGTAGTTGACCAGCCAGGAGCCGGCGTCGGCGACAGCGACGGCCGGGGCGACGTACGTCGTGCCCGACGTGGTGCCCGGGGCGCTGGCCGACGCGGTGACCGCCGAGGTTCCTGCGGAGCTGCGGTAGGCGGAGACGCTCATCACGGACTTCGCTGCCACGGCCGAGGTCGACGTGACCACGGCGTTGATGTCCCCGGCGACGGCCTTCTTCGTCCAGGCCCGGCCGCGGGTGGAGGAGCCGTCGTTGCTCTGCAGCAGCGTCCAGCCGGCCGGGTTGCTGAAGGTCGTCGTGGCTGCGGCAGCGGTCAGGAAGACCAGCAGGGTGTCCCCCGCCTGGACCGTGCCCGGGACCGTCACGGAGTGCGCGGTCCGCGACCCCGCGGTGCTCGTGGCAGCGACGTGGGTCATCGTCGGGATCGCGGCGTTGGCCGCCGGGACGGGGGAGAGGCCGAGGACGGGCAGCGCCGAGACGAGCGCGGTGACCATGACGACAATGAGTCGCTTGCGAGCGCGCGCGGTCACGTGGAGTGAGGACATGCGTGGAACCCCCGTTGATTGGGGCCGCCCACCCGTGTGAGGGGCCCGGTCGTTATCTTCGGTCCGATGTGTCGCTTTGCCCACTAGGAGCGCAAATAGGTCTAGTCCGGACTACCGGCGGTGTTGCGTTGTCGGTCGTGCACGACGGCCGGTCCGGCGCGCTCAGGGCGCTGCCGGGATCGTGACCTCTCGGGTGGCCGTGGCCGACTTGCCCCATCCGTCAGTGACGGTGAGCGTGACCGTGTAGTCGGCCCCGGTCGCGCTGAACACGTGCGAGGCCGCAGCACCCGGGCGGGTGTTGTTCGCCTCTGTCGACGGGTCCCCGAAGTTCCACGCGTAGGTGATGGCGTCCCCCGGGTTCGGGTCGACCGTCCCGACCGCGGAGAAGTTGCACGTCGTCCCCGAGCACGACGGCGCGTTGATCACCGGGCTCGGCGCCACGTTGTTCGCCGGCTCGGCGATGGTGACGGTCGTGGTGACCGGGTCGGAGAGGGCCCCCCACTGGTCCTTGGCCGTCAGGGTGACGGTGTAGGTGCCCGGGGTGGTGAAGGTCTTCTTGGGGTTGGGCCCGGTGGCGGTGCCCGCCGGTGCGCCAACGGCGTTGACGCCGTAGTTCCAGGAGTACGACAGCGACGGGACGTGCTCGTCGGTGGAGGTGCGGGCGTCGAACTGGCAGACGTTCTGGGTGCACACCGGCTCGAGCTGGACGGCGACCGGCCGGTTGTTCGGCGGATGCTGGACGCTCACCGTCCGCACAGGAGGCTCGGTCGTCACCAGGTCGTGCTGGTCGGTGCCGCGGACCCGCACCGTGTAGCCGCCCACGGGAACGACCGGTGAGGTGTAGGAGAAGTTGGATCCCTGCGTTCCGGGACTCGTCAGGAAGCTGGTGACCCAGGTCGGGGTGGTGGTGAAGGAGCCCGACGCGGTCATGTACTGCGCCGGGGCCGCCGCGTTCTGGATCTGGACCTCCACCTTCGCCATCGCCTGGTCGTCCTCGGCGCGTCCACTGACGAAGATCTTGCCGTCGGAGAACACGGTGCCGTCGGTGGGCGCCAGCAGGCCCAGGTTGAACACCGGCGGGGCGTCCCCCGGGTAGGCCCGGTAGCGGGCCGTGGCACCCGTGCTCGTGAAGTCGTACTGGCCCGCTGCGTCGAACGCCACTGCCGTGACGTTCCAGTCCCCCTGCGTGGGCAGGGTGTAGTCCAGGGACCAGGCCGTGCTGGTGCCTCCGGTGTTGGCGAGCGTCGCCGGAACCGTGGTGTACGCCGCCTGCGTCGCTCCGTCGGCCGTCGCGTAGCGGGCGGTGTCCGCGTCGCGGAGCGCGACCCGGACCTCGGTGACCCCGAGGTTGTCGGTGGCGTTGCCGCTGAGCGTCAGGTCGAGCGACTGGGTCGGAGGTTGCAGTCCGGCCGGCGCGATGCTCGCCTTGGGCGGCGCGTCACCCTGGACCTGGGCGGTGAACCCGGCCACCGCCCACATGGTCTGCGGTGTGGTGATGCCGTCGTTGTCGGTCGCCAGGACGGCGAACTGGTAGTTGCCCGGAGTCAGGTCGTACGGCGTGGTGTAGGTCCAGTTGACGGTCTTCTGGGCGAGCCCGGACATCAGGCGATAGAGGTTGAGCCCGTTGTTGCGACCGAAGTTCCCGCTGGTCGTGAGGTACTCCTGGGTCGAGTTGTTGACGAGTGCGACGTCGATCGACCTGATCTCCTGGTCGTCGGTCGCAGAGCCCGTGAAGGTGATCGGCTGCCCGGGCGCGACCGTGAACGCCTGCGGCGCGGTCGGCGGGGTCACCGCGCTGGGCGAGGTGATGGAGACGACCGGGGACTGGGCGGTGGCGGACACGTTCCATCGGCGGTCGGATGTGTCCAGCGAGCTCTGGCCGCCGGTGTCCACGGCCCGGATCTGCGCCTTCCACAGGCCCTCGTCCGGGACGGTGATCTCCTTCTGCCACGTGGTCGTCTGAGCTCCCGGGACGTCGGGGGCGATCCCGATGGAGTTGTAGGCCGTGGCCACGGTGCCGTCGTCCTGGAGGTACCTGTTGCTCTCGTTGCGGATGGTCATGCTCAGCGAGACCACTCCCTTGTCATCGGCCGTCGTGCCGGTGATGGTGAAGGTCTTGGTCAGCACCGGGCCAGCGGCCGGCGAGCTGTAGCCCACCGTCGGAGGGGCGTCGTCGAGGTTGAACGTCTCGAACTTCTTGCTCGCCGGCGTGGGGTCCGAGGTGTTGTTGCTCGCGTAGGTGCGGGCGGTCGCGAGCATCTTGATGTTGCCGGACACGGTGACGGGCAGGGTCCAGGTGGTCGACGCCGCTCCCGGGGATCCGAGGGCGGGGTTGACCGTGTTGGTGGAGCCCCAGGTGGTCAGGTCGTCCTGGAGGTACTGCCCGGACTGCCGGTTCTGGATCGACAGCTCGACCCTGTTGACGCCGCCGGCTGCAGCAGCGGTTCCCTTGACCTCGAACTCCTTGCCGGAGTTCTCCACCCGGCCCATGATCGGTTCGGTGATCGCGGTGTCGACACCGTTGGAGGCTGGAACGCTGTTGAAGTCGAAGAACGCGAGGCGGCCGACGTTCTGACCGCCCTGGGTGGTCGCGTCACCGCCGGTGATCAGGCCACGCGGGGTGACCTGCATGGCCTTGTTGCCCTCATAGGAGTTGGAGCCCGGGTGCCACTCCAAGGCCGTGCCCGTCGCCGGGTCGAGCGCGCCGAGGTGCTCGCGACTGACCACCTGCTGCCCGAGCGCGTACGCCGAGAGCCCCTGACCGGTGCCGTAGCCGATGTCGGCCTGACCCGGCCACGGGTCGTTCGCGCTCGGCGACTCGTTCCAGGCGAAGTGTCCGCCGACGTAGACGGCCTTCTCCGAGATCGCGACGGAGTAGACGCTGTCGAACAGGCGTGAGATCCACAACGGCTGGACGTCGTCGCTGCCGGTGAGCGGGAACGCGATCGCCGTGTCGTTGATCGGCGGACGGTCGCCCCCGGAGCCGCTGACCACCACGAAGTAGGAGTCGTCAGGTGAGATCGCCGCGCCGTACGCGCGCTGGATGCCGCCGACGAACTCCAGGTTGTCCTTCCAGATGTGGCTGTGCCAGGGCAGCAGCTGCTTGGTGGCGGTGTCGATCAGCGCCACACCGGCGCGTTCCTGGCCGGACACCCGGAGGCCGGTGTGCACGACCAGCAGCTTCGTCATGTCATGGGTGAGCACGAGCCGCTGGACGCCGATCGCGCCGCTGACCCCGGTGCCCTGCGAGATGTTGTTCACGAAGCCGGGGTCCACCTGGCCGGTCGCCGCGTCGACGGCCGCCAGCGCCGCACGGGGTACGCCGTTGACTGCGGTGAAACGACCACCGACATAGACGGTCGTGTTGGAGGCCACCACCTCGGTCGAGCGCGCATTCGTGTTGGCGGTGAAGCCGCTGACAACAGCACCCGTGGTCAGGTCCAGCCGGGCGAGACCGCTCCGGCTGACGCCGTTGACCGAGCTGAACTCGCCTGCGACGAAGAGCTTGGTGCCGTCCGGGGTGACCGCCACCGAGTTGACCACCGCGCCACCGAAGTCGGGGCGGAAGGAGGCGTCGACCAGCCCGGTGTCGAGGTTGTACGACGCGAGACCCGCCTGTGGGTAGGTGGTGGTGTTGCCGGGCCGCTGGTTCTGGATGGAGGTGAAGGTGCCCGCCACGAACACCCGGTTGCCCAGGACCACGAGGTCGAAGATCTCGCCGTTGCTGATCTTCGGCAGGTCGGTGCGCACGGCCTCCGGGACGACGGCGCTGTGTCCGGGCGGGGGAGTCGTGCCTGGTCCCGGCGGCGGCGTCGTCGTGCCGGTGCCCGGGCTGACCACCACCGAGAACAGCTGGGTGCCGCCGGCGGTGGCGCTCGTGCGGGCCACGCGTGCCGCCGCGGTTCCGACGGCGACCGGTCCGTTGGAGTCGGCCACCAGTGCGCTGACCTTGCCGCCTCCCGTTGCGGCCGGGACGGCCCTGCTCGTGCTGCCGGCCGGAGCGGTCCAGGTCTGGGTGCTCGAGGACTTCTCGCTCCACGAGTTGACCAGCCACGAACCGGGCTGGGAGACCGCCACCGTGGGCGAGCTGTGGCTGGTGCCCGATGCGGTGCCGCTCGTCTGGGCCGACGCCGTGACGGTCGGGTTGCCACCCGTGCTGCGGTACGCCGCGACGACCATCGTGTCCTTGATCGTCGTCGTCGAGGTGACCGTGACGTTGGCGTTCGCGTCGGTGGAGCTGGCCTGCTTGGTCCAGGCTCGGCCGCGGGTCGCGGTGCCGTCCCGGCCCTGCAGCAGGGTCCAGCCGGGGGGGCTGCCGAGCGTGCCGCTCAGGGAGTTGGTCGAGACGAAGAGGACCAGTCGGTCGCCGGCCTGGACGGAGGCCGGAATGCGGACGGTGTGAGCCGTGCGGTTGCCCGCGGCGCTGGCGGTCGCCACGTGGGAGAGCGTTGCGGTGGTGGTGCCGGCCGAGGTCGTCACCGACTGGCTGGTCGGCACGCTCGTCGTGGTGTCCGAGACGGTGAGGGTGACCGTGCGGGTGCCGGCAGTGCCGTAGGTCCGGGAGGCCGTGACACCCGAGCCGGTGGCGCCGTCGCCGAAGGTCCATGCGTAGGTGAGCGGGTCGTTCTCCGGGTCGGTGCTGCCCCCGGCGTCGAAGCTGCAGGTCAGGGCGGTGCAGGAGGTCGTGAACGAGGGAACCGGTGGCTGGTTCGCCGTACCCGTCCCGACGCCCGGGCTGACCACCACGGAGAACAGCTGGGTGCCGCCGCCGGCCACGCTCGTCGTCGCGGTGCGGCTCGCTGCCGTGCCGGTGGCCACCGGCGCGTTCGAGTCCGCGAGCAGGGCGCTGACCTTGCCGCCACCCGTGCCGGTCGCCACGGTGCGGGAGGTGCTGGCCGCGGGCTTGGTCCACGTGGACGCGGTCGAGGACTTCTCGCTCCAGGAGTTCACCAGCCAGGAACCGGCCTGGGCGACTGCCACGGCCGGGGCGACGTGGCTCGTCGTGGCGGTGGTTCCAGCGGTGCTGGCCGACGCCGTGGCCGCCGAGGTGCCACCCGTGCTGCGGTAGGCAGCGACGGCGAGGGTCGACTTGATCGTGGCACTGGTGGGGACCGCGACCAGTGCATTGGCGTCGGCGGCGACGGCCTGCCTGGTCCAGGCTCGTCCGCGCGTGGAGGTGCCGTCACGGCTCTGCAGGAGGGTCCAGCCGGTGGGGCTGCCGAGGGTGCCGCTCAGGGAGTTCACCGTCATGAAGATCAGCAGGGTGTCGCCGGCCTGCACCGTGGCCGGGACCCGGACCGTGTGGTTGGTGCGTGCGCCGGCCGTGCTGGCGGACCCGATGTAGGACAGGACCGGGTCGGCGGCGTGTGCCTGGGGAGCGGTTGCCAACGTGAGCGAGGACAGGCTGGCCACCAGCGCCGAGACGACGAGCGTGACGATCCGCTTGCGGGCGCGCGTGGCAGCGTGCGGCGACGACGACATGGTTGGTAGACCCCCCGACAGGTGGAACCGACCCCCTGGACGGGGGCCCGTGCGTATCTTCGTCCTCGCGCCCCGGATCGGCCCACCGAAGCGGGAGGTAGGTCTAGTCCGCCGATGCGAACGCGCGAATTTACGAGACTTCCGGTCGCACTCGCGTGTCAGTGGTTACACTGGACACATTAATCACCCGGTATGTCCCGATTCTGGGCTACAGTTTCGTGTGGTTAGACATTTATGCCCCATTCGCGGATCGCCTCACGGCTAGGGCTCCTGATACATGGACAAAGGACCCGCCCGATGCCGGCACCCGACCACTTCCGTCCCGGGCGCGCGCGTGTGCGCACCGTCTCCGCCACCGCCCTGACGGCGATGTTCCTGGCGGGCCCGCTCGCCTCCGCGGCGCACGCCGTGGCCGAGGTCCCGCCGCTCGCCACGGCCTCGGCCTTCTCGGTGCTGGCGGGATCCACGGTCACCAACACAGGTGCGACCACGATCGACCGCAGCGTCGGTGTCCACCCGGGCACCGCGGTCACGGGCGAGAGCACCATGACCGTGGGCGGCACCACCCACAAGGGCACCGCAGTGGCGCTCCAGGCGAAGGACGACCTCACGGCCGCCTACAACGACGCCGCCGGGCAGACCGACTCTCCGCCCAACATCGTCGACGACGAGCTCGGCGGCGAGACGCTCGTCGGCGGGGTCTACACCCACCCCTCGGCCATGGGGCTCACCGGCGAGCTCACCCTCGACGGAGCGGGCGACGCCAGCTCGGTCTGGGTCTTCCAGGCGGGAAGCACCCTGATCACCGCTGCGGGCGCGTCCGTGACGCTGATCAACAACGCCAACCCGTGCAACGTGTTCTGGCAGGTCAGCAGCTCGGCCACGATCGGGACCACGACCGCCTTCGTCGGCACGATCATGGCTGAGGCGACGATCACCATGCAGACGGGCGCCACCATCCAGGGGCGCACGCTGGCCAGGTCCGGAGCAGTGAACCTGGACAACAACGTGTTCACCTCACCGGACTGTGACTACGACGAGGACGTCGAGGACGCAGTCGTCGACGACGGCGACGACACCGATGGCACGGACGGCACCGGAACAGGTGGCACCGGCGGAACCGGCGGCACCACCGGCAACGGCGGCACCGGAAGCGCCGGCGGCACCGGAAGCGCCGGCGGCGACGACGGCCAGGTCCAGGTGGCGCAAGCACCGGTCGGAGCCGTGGACACCGGCGTTGCCGGACCGGTCCGTGACGCGGGTGCCTCGGAGGTCACCACCGTGGGTGCGTGGCTGCTCGCGGCCGGACTCGGCGGTCTGGCACTGGCCGCCCTTCGCAGACGCCAGCACATGTGACCCCGCACGACTCATCCGAGCCCCGGGCCGGGCGTCGGCGCCTGGCCTGGTCGGTCGGCGCCGTCGCAGCAGCGCTGGTCGCCGCCTTGTTCGTCGCGATGGCAGCCGGGCTGTTCGGAGGCTCGAGTGCCGCCGGGCCTCCGCGCGCAGAGCCGTCCGGCGCGGCACTGCCGAGCACGACACCCGGACCCGCTCCGGCCGAGGCCGAGCCGCTGACGCTGCCCCGGTCGGTGCCGCTGCGGCTGCGGATCCCGTCGATCGACGTGGACTCGGACCTGATGAGCCTCGGGCTGCAGAAGGACGGGACGCTGGAGGTGCCGCCGGGGGCCTTTCCGGCCGGGTGGTTCACGGGCGCACCGACGCCGGGTGAGCTCGGGCCGGCCATCATCGCCGGGCACGTGCGGTTCAAGACGCCGGGTGTCTTCGAGCGCCTGACCGAACTGCGCCGCGACGACGAGATCAGCGTGGCGCGCGAGGACGGAAGCTCGGCGGTGTTCGTGGTGACCCGGGTCGAGCGCTTCGCCAAGGCTGCGTTCCCCACCCGGAAGGTCTACGGGAACATCGACCACGCGGGGCTGCGACTGATCACCTGCGGCGGGCTCGACGCGAGCACGAACAAGTTCGACGAGAACGTCGTCGTGTTCGCCGAGCTCAAGGGGTCCTGAGCGCCGGGCGAGGTCAGTCGCTGCTCGCGAGCGGCCGGAAACCCCGCAGCCGCAGACTGTTGCCGACGACGAACACCGACGAGAACGCCATCGCGGCACCGGCCAGCATCGGGTTCAGCAGGCCGGCCGCGGCCAGCGGCAGCGCCGCGACGTTGTAGCCGAACGCCCAGAACAGGTTGCCCTTGATCGTCGCGAGCGTACGACGGGAGAGGCGGATCGCGTCTGCCGCGACCCGGAGGTCGCCGCGGACGAGGGTCAGGTCGCTGGCCTCGATCGCGACGTCGGTGCCGGTGCCCATCGCCAGGCCCAGGTCGGCCTGGGCGAGTGCCGCAGCGTCGTTGACGCCGTCGCCGACCATCGCCACGACCCGGCCCTCCGACTGGAGCCGCCTGACCGTCTCGACCTTGTCGGCCGGCATCACCTCGGCGATCACCTCATCGGGGGCGATGCCGACCTGTGCCGCCACCGCCCGGGCGACGGCCGTGTGGTCCCCGGTGAGCATGATCGGCCGCAGCCCCAGGTCGCGCAGACGCACGATCGCCTCGGCGGAGGTGGCCTTGACGGCGTCCGCCACGACGGCGAATCCGCGGGCGCTCCCGTCCCAGCCGATCGCGACCGTCGTACTGCCCTGGCCCTGGGCCTCCGCGAGCGCGGCCGCCAGGTCGGGGGAGAAGTGCTGCGACCAGTCCGCCAGCAGCCGAGGCCGGCCCACGACGACGGCATGGCCCTCCACCACGCCCTGGACACCGAGCCCCTCGACGTTCCTGAAGTCCTCGACGTCGCCCAGCGTCCCCGACCGTTCCCGGGCCGCGGTGGCAACGGCGCGGGCGATCGGGTGCTCGGAGGCGTTCTCGAGGGAGCCCGCGAGCCGCAGGACCTCGGTGGCGTCCTCGCCCGGCTCCACCACGACGTCGACCAGCGTCATCTGGCCGGTCGTGACCGTCCCGGTCTTGTCGAGCACGACGGTGTCCACACGGCGGGTCTGCTCGAGCACCTCCGGGCCCTTGATCAGGATGCCGAGCTGGGCGCCACGACCGGTGCCGACCATCAGCGCCGTGGGCGTGGCCAGCCCCAGGGCACACGGGCAGGCGATGATCAGGACGGCCACTGCTGCCGTGAACGCAGCTGCGGTGCCGGCCCCGGTTCCCATCCAGAAGCCGAGCGTGCCGGCGGACAGTGCGATCACGACGGGCACGAAGATCCCGGAGATCCGGTCGGCCAGTCGCTGTGCGGCCGCCTTGCCGTTCTGCGCGTCCTCGACCAGGCGGGCCATCTGGGCCAGCTGGGTGTCGGCGCCGACCCGGGTGGCGCGTACGACGATCCTGCCGCCGGCGTTGACGGTGGCACCCACCACGGCGTCGCCGACTCCGACCTCCACGGGCACGGACTCCCCGGTCAGCATGGACGCGTCGACGGCGGCAGACCCTTCCTCGATCACGCCGTCGGTGGCGACCTTCTCGCCGGGGCGTACGACGAACCGCATCCCCACCTCGAGCTGCTCGATCGGGACCAGCGTCTCCACGGACCCCTGCAGCAGCGCCACGTCCCGCGATCCCAGCTCCATCAGGGCCCTGAGTGCGGCGCCGGCCTGTCGCTTGGACCTGACCTCGAAGTAGCGCCCGGCGAGGATGAAGGTGGTGACTCCCGCCGCGGCCTCGAGATAGATGTTGCCCGCCCCGTCGGTGCGCTGGATCGTGAGCTCGAACGGATGGGTCATGCCGGGCGTGCCCGCAGTGCCGAGGAACAGGGCATAGAGCGACCAGCCGAAGGCAGCCAGCGTGCCCATCGAGATCAGGGTGTCCATGGTGGAGCTGCCGTGGCGCAGGTTCGCCCACGCGGCACGGTGGAAGGGCAGCGCACCCCACACCACGACCGGCGCAGCCAGGGTGAGGGAGAGCCACTGCCAGTAGGTGAACTGCCAGGCCGGCACCATGGCCATCGCCACGACCGGCACGGTCAGGACGGCCGAGACCAGCAGCCGTCGACGGAGCGACGCGGCCGGGTCGAGCTCGGGGGCCGGATCGTCGTCGGTGGGTGCCCGCGGCGTCGGGACCCGCGCGGCGTACCCGGCTGCTTCGACTGCCGCGAGCAGGTCCTCGGTCCCGACGGTGTCGTCATGGCTGACCTTGGCCTTCTCGGTCGCGTAGTTCACGGTGGCCACGACACCGGGCACCTTGTTGAGCTTGCGCTCGATCCGGTTGGCGCAGGAAGCGCACGTCATCCCGGTGATCTCGAGCTCCACGGTGGATGTGGCTGCCGACTCAGTCGTGGAGGTCATCGTCACCCCCGGCGCCAGGTCCCGCCCCGAGAGCGAACTCGGCCGTGCGGACCACTCCGTCGTGCTTGAAGTCCAGGTAGAGGCGGTAGCTGCCCGGGCTCGGGACCTCGGCCACGAACTCCACCGTCGGCCCCGGCAGCGTCTTGCCGTCCTCGGGTGCTCCCGTCGGGGTGGACGTGCAGGTAGGCCAGGTCCCCGCTGCGCAGCGCGACGAGGTGGCCGTAGGCGCCGAGGTAGGGCTCGAGGTCGGTGACCGGCTGCCCGTCCCTGACCACGCCCAGCGTCACTTCCGACGCCTCGCCCGGGACCAGGTCGCCCTCGAGGGTGACGGTGTAGCCGTCGACCATCGAGACCCGTGCGTCCGAACGCTGCTCGGCCACCGTCACCTTCCCCGGGACGGAGAGGTCGGACCCGAGGGTGAGGTCGTCGGCACCGGAAGGCTTGAAGTCCGCGAACACGCGCCACTGGCCCGGGAGTCAGGTCGAGGGCCGTGGTCCAGGTGCCGTCGGGTGCCAGCTCGGGGTGGACGTGCTGGAAGCCGGTGAAGTCGCGCCGTACGGCGATCAGGTGCAGCCGCTTCTCGTGCTCCACGTCGTAGGAGGTGACCGGGCCGTCCGGGCCGTCGATCACGAACGAGACCGGCCGACCCCGGCCCGCTTCGAGGACCGCGTCCCGCAGCGCCAGGGTGTAGCCGGCGGAGGAGACCATCAGCCCCCCCGGCACGTCGGTCACAGACGTCTGGGAGCCGTGTCCGGCCTCAGGGTCGGAGTGCTCCATCGCGGCCTGCGCGGGCGCACCGACCGGGCCCACGCGGTCCCCGACCGCGAGCGCGAGGCCGAAGACGGCAGCGAGGCCGAGCACGAACCCGGCGACCCTGGTGAACGTGTTCATGCGAGCCGGTAGCCCGCTTCCTCGACGGCGGCCTTGACGGCGGTGGCCGGGACGGGGACCTCGCTGGTGATCCGGACGGCACCGGACTGGAGGTCGACCGCCACCTCGGTGACGCCGGCGATCTCGTGGACCTCCTCGGTCACGGACGCCACGCAGTGGCCGCAGGTCATGCCGCTCACGGTGTACTCGGCGGTCTGGCTCATGGGTGTCTCCTCCTGGTTGTGGTCTCGGTCGATGGAACGTGTGGTCACGAGCGGACGAGCCGCGCGATCGCCTCGGATGCCTCGCGCAGCTTCGCGTCGGCATCGGGGGAGTCGGCCTTCGCGGCGTCGAGGACGCAGTGCGCCATGTGCTCGTCGAGCAGTCCGAGCGAGACCGCCTGCAGCGCCTTGGTGACGGCGGAGACCTGGGTCAGGATGTCGATGCAGTAGGTCTCGTCGCTGATCATCCGCTCGATGCCGCGGACCTGGCCCTCGATGCGCTTCATGCGGCGCAGGTAGTCGTCCTTCCGGTGCATGTAGCCGGGATGGCTGTGCCCCCCGGCCTCGCCGCTGGCAGCTGTGGTCGGTTCGCTCATCTCGTCCTCCTGCTCGCGGCTCAGTGCGGGCCGCCTCTGGTGGACACCATACCCCCCTAGGGTATGGCACGACAACACGCTGGGGCGCGGTCGCCCGTTCTCGAGCGCCGCGGCGCTAACGTTGCGGCGATGCCGACGCGCGTTCCGAGGGTGGCACTGGTCGTGCTCCTGGTCCTGGCGGGTGGGAGCTGGTCCCGAGACGCTCGGACGGCGCCCAGCGGGGACCAGGTCGGCACTGGGCAGGCGATCGCTGGCCTGAGCCAGGTCGCCCAGCACGCGAAGCAGCAGCCGAACCGCTGCCGGGGCATCGACAGGCGTGCCGTGCAGGGCGAGGAGCCCACCTACACCCGCAAGAAGCTGGCCAGGTTCGGCAACCACAAGCGGATGTGCCACGGCATCTGGTTGCCCAACCCGCGCCGCCACCTCGTCCCGCAGGGGCTGGCCATCTCGGGTCGCACCGCCTGGATCAGCGGCTTCCGCTACCGCCAGGGGTACGGCCAGCGGCCGTGCCAGCTCGTGCGCGTCGACATCGTCACCGGGAGGCGCCTGGCGTTCCACAGCGCGATCTACGGCCAGGTCGGCGAGCGTCCGCGCACCTACTGCCGGCACGGCGGCGGCATCCTCCAGCGGGGCAAGTGGCTGTGGCTGGTGGAGAAGAACAAGCTGTGGCTGGTCGACTCGACCCAGCGCAGCACCGTGATGAGGGCGACCCGGGTCTGGCGGCTGGCCGCACCGGTGCGTGGGTCCTCGATCGTCGCCCGGGGGGACCGGGTCGGGATGGTGCCCTTCGCCACACGTGGTGTGGCCCGGATCTACTGGTTCTCGTTCAAGCGCCTGCTGAAGCCCGGCGTGCTGGACCTCGCCGTCCGGCACGACGGAAGACGCCAGCTCGGGCCGATCGTCAGCACCCGGATCCCGCGTCTGGTCCAGGGCGCCACCCTGGACGCGGCCGGCAGGCTCTACCTGAGCAGGTCGAACCTCGCCTGCGGTGAGCTGGTCACGCCCTACGGCCGGAGGGTCGGGTTCATCCCCGGGGCCGAGGGCCTGCAGTTCGCCTCGCACGGCCGGAGGCTGTGGGCCGTGAGCGAGTCCGGAGCGTGGCCCTACGCGATCTCCCGGAAGCCGTTCACGCCTGCGGTGGTGAGCTTCGAGTGGCCGCACCTGTTCCGCGGCAAGGTCGCCGGCTGCCGGTTCCCGGCGTACTGACGGACGGTCCCTGGGCGCCTCCACGGAGGGCTCGGAAAATTTCGTTGAAAGTCGAACCAATCCGTCTGCCCGCTCGCAGCGAATGACCCCCGAGACCAAGCAACCCCCAGTCACGAACCAACACACAGGATGTGAACCCAGATGAGCACCATCTTCTCCAGCAAGTCCCGCAAGACCATCGCCGCCATCGCCCTCGTCGCGACCACCGGCCTCTCCGCCGCCGCCTGCGGGAGCAGCGACGACGCCACCACCAACACCTCGTCCTCGTCCGCGCCGGCCCCCAAGCCCGTCGCGGCCATCGACTCCCTGACCGGCAACGACACCCAGATCGCGCTCGACCAGGGCTTCGTCGACGCCCTGACCACGCTGAAGCTGACGCCCGGCACGGTCGGCACCGCCAAGCTCGCCGACGGCTCGCTGATCTTCCCGATCACCGGCGGCAACGTCTCGGTGTTCAAGCCCGGCTCGGTCCCCAACTACGTCGTGGGCCAGATCCAGCACGAGGGCTCGGGCCTGTCGCTGGCTGCCGGTGGCACCAAGGTCGAGCTGACCAACCTCAACGTCGACCCGGGCGTGTCGCGGGTCTACGGTGACGTGACCGTGAACGGCAAGACCGCCGTCACCAGCGCCTACCTGTTCACGCTCAACGGCAGCACGCTGAAGCCGCTGGCCACCGGTAGCGGGACCGCCACGCTCGAGGGCACCCAGGTCCAGATCTCGCCGGTCGCCGCACCGCTGCTGAACGAGACCTTCAAGACCGACGCCGTCAAGCCCGGCCTGCTCGTCGGCATCGCCAAGATCACCGTGAACACCACCCCGGGCGACTGACCCGCGGAGCCACATCGGGCCAGGAGGTCGTCAACCGACGGCCTCCTGGCCCTGTTTCGCGTCCGGACGGTGCCGGTACTGTTGAAAAGTGGAACACGTTCCAGAAGTGCCCCAGGTCTTCACCCCGGCAAGACTGGGTCCGCTGACCCTGAAGAACCGCGTGATCAAGGCGGCGACGTACGAGGGACTCAGCCATCGCTCGCGCGTCACCACCGACCTGGTCGACTTCCATCGCGCGTACGCCGCGGGCGGGGTCGCGATGACCACGGTGGCCTACTGCGCGGTTGCGCCCGACGGTCGCACCGCGCCGGACCAGATCCAGTGGACCGGTGCGGCGATGCCGGGCCTGCGTGCCCTCACCGACGCCGTCCACGACGAGGGCACCGCCATCTCGGCCCAGATCGGTCACGCCGGCCCGGTGGCGGACCCCCGCGGCAACGGCCTGCCGGCGTTGTCGCCGAGCACCCGGTTCCCCAACATGTCCGGCGGCATCTCGCGCCGCGCCAAGATCTGCGACATCGAGCGGATCACCGCCGCCCACGCCAACGCAGCCCGGCGGGCCATCGAGGCGGGCTTCGACGCCGTGGAGGTGCACCTGGGTCACAGCTACCTGGCCAGCGCCTTCCTGAGCCCGAAGCTCAACCACCGCAGGGACGAGTACGGCGGCTCACTGCTCAACCGGGCCAAGGTGGCCAGGGGCATCCTGCAGGCGGTCCGTGACGTCGTCGGCAACCGGATCGCGATCCTCACCAAGCTGAACATGTCCGACGGTGTGCGCGGCGGCATCACCGTCGACGAGGCGATCCAGACAGCGAAGTGGATCGAGGCCGACGGCACCGTCGATGCCTTCGAGATGACCGCTGGCAGCTCGCTGCTCAACCCGATGTACCTGTTCCGCGGTGGCGCTCCGGTCCAGGAGTTCGTCCAGGTGATGCCCCAGCCGATCAAGACCCTGATGCGCATCGGCGGGAGGCGGTTCATCCGGGAGTACCCCTACCAGGACGCCTACCTGCTCGAGCACGCACGCAAGGTGCGACAGGAGATAGCACTGCCGATGGTCCTGCTCGGCGGCATCACCGACCGTGCCTCCCTGGACCTCGCCATGTCGGAGGGCTTCGAGTTCGTGGCGATGGGCCGCGCGCTGCTGCGCGAGCCCGACCTCGTCAACCGGATCGCGGGCCGAGTCCAGCACCCCGTCGCTGTGCATCCACTGCAACCGCTGCATGCCGACCAACTTCGTCGGGACGCACTGCCCGGTGGTCGACGACCACTCCCCGCGCAGCGCGGCCTGGGGAACCCCCGCGGGCTACGCCTGACTCTCGGCGTCCGAGCGCCCCATAGGGTTTCGGCATGGACTACGAGTTCGACCGTGGCATCGCCGTCGTACCCACTGCGTCGGGCGAGTACGCCGCGGAGCTGGACGCCGGCTGGGTGGTCGGCGGCGGGCTCAACGGCGGCTACCTGCTGGCCGTCATCGGGAACGCGCTCCGGGCCGAGCTCGCCGACGTGCGCCAGCCCGACCCGCTGAGCGTGAGCGCCTACTACCTCACCCCGAGCGTCCCCGGACCCGCGGTCGTCCGGGTGCGGCGGGTGCGCATCGGGGGTCGCCGCTCCACCCTGGCCGCGACCCTGGTCCAGGTCCAGGACGGTCGGGAGGTCGAGCGGATCACGGCTCTGGCGGTCTTCGGCGACCTCGATGCCATGACCGAGGAGGTGCAGCGTCAGATCCCGCCCCCTGCCCTGCCGCCCCTCGAGGACTGCCTGCCGGCGCTGGTGGCGCCCGAGGACTTCCTCAAGATCGCCCCGCTGCTGCAGCGGCTCGGAACCCGGCTGGATCCGGCGTGCGTCGGTTGGGCCCTGGGGGAGCCGAGCGGGAACGGGCTCATCCAGGGCTGGTTCAAGCTGGCCGATGACCGACCTCTGGATCCGATCGCCCTGCTGCTCGCGGTCGATGCGCTGCCGCCCGTCACCTTCGACCTCGGCCTTCCCGGGTGGGCACCCACCCTCGAGCTGACCGCGCACGTCCGGGCGAGGCCGGCCGAGGGCTGGGCGATCGTCCGGCACGCCACCCGCACCATCGCCGGCGGTCACTTCGAGGAGGACTGCGAGGTGTGGGACTCCCGGGGTCACCTGGTGGCACAGTCCCGCCAGCTTGCGCTGCTGCCGCGCCCTCCGCAGCGAGCAGGTCTAGACGGGTGAGGGGCACTTCTGCCCGATTTGCCTTTCGAGTGGCCCGGAACGGGCGTCACGGCTGAGACTGCTCCCATGCGCAGGCCGGGATTCTCGGTGTTGCTTGCGACGAGGGGGAAGCTCGACACATGAAGCTCAAGACTGGCATCGCGGTGCTCACCGTGAACGCCCTGCTGGTGCTCGCCATCGGGCAGGCCGTCCAGGGTGAGAAGCCGGGCGTGCGGCCGAGGGCGCTGCCGGTCGTCCAGGCGTCCGTGACGGTTCCCGGGGACCAGGACCCGGTGGTGGTCGAGGGTGCGCTCTCGTCGAACAACCGCGGCTGGGCCCATGCCTCGCAGGCGGCGGTCACGGCCACCGAGCAGGGCCTGCGTCCCGAGCTGGTGGACGCCTACTCGCTGGCGGTCGCGGCATCCCCCCTGGACTGCAACCTGACGGTCTCCCTGCTGGCCGCGATCGGCCAGGTCGAGTCCGGCAACCTGGTCGGCCACGGCCTCGACTCCGAGCACCGCGCCGTGCCCGCGATCCTCGGCCCCGTGCTCGACGGCAAGCGGTTCGCGGCGATCGAGGACACCGACGACGGCAGGCTCGACGGTGACAAGGTGTGGGACCGTGCCGTGGGTCCGATGCAGTTCGTGCCGGCCAGCTGGCGCGTCGCCGGCGTGGACATGGACGGCGACGGCCGCCGGGACCCCCAGGACGTCGACGACGCCGCGGGCACCGCGATGGTCTACCTCTGCGCGGGTGGGCGAGACCTCGCCACCGAGGAGGGACTGAACGACGCGGTCCTGTCCTACAACCACTCCGCGTCCTACCTGCGCCTGGTGCTGGCGTGGAAGGACGTGTTCGACCGCACGCCGCTCGTCGGCTGGGCGACGGTCCCCGTGCTCGACGCCTTCCAACAGGTCTCGCTCGCGCCCGGGATCGCGCCCGGAGCGCCCGGATCGTGCCCGGAGTCGCGCCCTCGACGACGGGGCTGACCGACCAGCGCCCGAAGGCGCTCGACCCGGACCCCGGGGACGGCGACCCCGGCCACGCCCGGCGCGGCCGCCGCTCCGGTCAGTCCGGTGCCGGCGACCGGGACCGCCGGTGCTCCGGTGAAGCCCGGCACGACCCCGTCCGCCGGTGCCACACCCGCCGACCCGACACCGGACCCGACACCGACCGACCCGACATCCGCAGGGCCGTCGACTCCTGCGGGCCAGCCCACACCCGACCCGTCGCCGACTCCGGACCCGTTGCCCACGTGCCCCGTGCCGTCGCCCTCCGACCCCGCATCCACGCCGTCCCCGTCGGCGACACCCGGCGAGGACGGCACCCTGACCGCAGACGTCCCGGGTGACGGCACCGCCAAACCGGTCGAGTGCGTGCCCCCGATCGATCCCGAGACCGGGTTGCCGATGGTGACGGCACCCGGCGCCGAGCCCTCGACCGAACCCGGCGCCGGCTGACGGTCCGCCGCGCGCATCAGTCGAACTGGTCGCGCCGCATCGCGAACACGAAGCGCCGCCCGGGGTACTCCGTCAGCGACCAGAGCATGTCCATGGAGGGCCAGTAGGCGATGTCCTCCGGCCCGACCGGCAGCGACCGCGGGAAGCTGCGGAACGAGCCCGGCTGCCCGACGTAGAGCCTGCCGAGCCGATGGCGGCCCCGGCTCGAGGTGACGTAGTAGGTGTCGCGCACGACCGCCGCCCCCTGCATGTGGCCGAGCCCGCGTTCGTCGAGCCGGATCGGACGCGACCTGCCGTCCTCGTGGGCGGCGAGGTGGTAGGTGTCCGGGTCGAGCGGGAACCTCACCAGGCGCCGGGTCATGTCGGCCACGCCGTACTCACCGGCGACCAGCTGGGGCGGGTCGGCGCTGCGGTCCAGGGACAGGAACGAGTAGCGCATCTGCTCGACGCCGTCGCTGGCGTCGGCGTGGTAGCCGAAGCGGACCGGGAGCACGTAGCGGTGGCCGAAGGTCTCCTCCGTGGACCGCACCCGGATGATGTCGTCGACCAGGCAGCTGAACAGGCCGCGCCGGGTGCCGGCGACGTGCAGGTAGGGGCCGCACCAGACCAGCCCGCCCGCGTGCACGAGCAGTGGTCGCAGCTGCACTCGGCCGTCGCCGGCTCGTTCCGGGAGCACGAGCAGCACGTGCCGGTACTCCAGGGTGTCGATGTCGACGACCGTGATCCGGCTCCCGCGGTTGCGTCCGCCGCTGTCCTTGGCGTACCAGCTCGTCAGCAACAGCCGGCGGCCATCGATGTCCTCGGTGTCGCTCGCGTCCGCCGAGGTGGTGATCCCCTGGGGCCACCAACGCTGGCTCGTCACGTCGGCGTCGTTCCACCGGAAGCCCCACTCGACCGCCCGGCCGGGCACCGGGGTGCGGACTGCCTGCCGGTTCAGCCGGTCGAGCACACCGGCGATGCCGGCCCGTCGGCCGAGCAGCTCCACGGCCGCCTCGATGTCGTCGGTGTTCTCGTCGGTGCGCTGCAGATGGATGCTCGACAACGACTCCTCGGCGCTCACCGTGACAACGTAGATCAACGACGTCCCTGGCGAAGGAGTGGGAATGAGTGCTGTCTGGCCGATGGTGCACGCGGAGCGCGCAGCGCTGATCGAGGACCTCGAGGACCTGGACGCGGAGTCGTGGGCAAGGCCGTCCATGTGTGGGGACTGGCGGCGGGTGCGCACTGACCAACAGCTGCCGTGACTCCGTGCCCAGGGGGAGGCAGTTCGCGGCAGCAGCGCGCCTGTACTCGCGTGAACCAGGAGTCACTTCCCTGAACTGCCTCCTCCCAGGGCGCTGCGGGCCTGACGACTCCCTGCTCGACCCCGACGGCCGGGCGGGAGAGGGGTACCTTTCCGCCATGGCCGAGGTGGTGGGGGTGGCGTTGGTCGAGGGCGGGCGCGTCCTCGCCGCGCGACGGTCGAGCCCACCGGCGCTCGCCGGGTTGTGGGAGCTCCCCGGCGGCAAGGTCGAGCGGGGTGAGGCCCCCGAGGACACCGCGGTCCGCGAGATCGCGGAGGAGCTCGGCTGTGGAGTCACCGTCACCGGGTGGTTGGAGGGGGAGAGCGTGATCAGCGACCTCCTCTCGCTGCGCGTCGCCACCGCCAGGCTGAGCGAGGGTGACCCCGTCCCGACCGAGCACGACGCGGTGCGCTGGCTCCGCGCCGCGGAGCTGGACGAGGTGACCTGGACCGCTGCCGACGTGCCGTTCCTCACCGCGGTCCGCCACCTGCTGGGGTCAGCGTGACGCGCGCGGTGTTCTTCGACGAGGAGCAGGCCCGAGCGGCGGTGGCGCAGCTGACGCACGACGGTCTCGACGCCACCTGCGAGCGTGACCGGTTCGCGGGGGAGGACGACGACGAGGACCACCCGTGGGTCGTCCGCACCGATGCGCCGACGATGGTCCTCGAGCTCCTCGTGGAGGCGTACGACGGCTGGCTGGAGCCGGACCCGCCGCCGCGGCCGAGCGTTCCGCTGGCGTTGCCCGACGCCCCCCGTCGCCTGAAGCGGGATCTGTAGGCGCCGCGCCCTAGGATCACGACCATGAACAAGCACCTGCTCCTCGTGCACGCCCATCCTGACGACGAGAGCATCGGGCAGGGCGCCACGATGGCGCGCTACGTGGCCGAGGGTGTCGGCGTGACCCTGGTGACCTGCACGGGCGGGGAGATGGGCGAGATCCTGGTGCCGGAGCTGGAGCACATGGCCGCCGACAAGGACGACACCCTGGCCGAGCAGCGCAAGATCGAGCTCGACAACGCGATGAAGGCCCTCGGGGTGACCGACTACCGCTACCTCGGCGGGTTCAGGCGCTACCGCGACTCCGGGATGAAGTGGCACGCCGACGGGCACGCCGTGGCGTCCGACGACGTCCACGAGAACTCCTTCTGGCACGCCGACCTGACCGAGGCGGCCAGCCACCTCGTCGAGGTGATCCGTGAGGTGCGTCCGCAGGTGCTGGTGACCTACGACGAGTTCGGCGGATACGGCCACCCCGACCACATCCAGGCCCACCGGGTGGCGACGTACGCCGTGGCGCTGGCGGCCGTGCCGTCGTACCGCCGCGACCTGGGCGAGGCCCATGACGTCGCCAAGATCTACTGGGGCGCCATGTCGGCCGCCAAGGTGCGTGAGGGCCTGCGCGACCTGCGTGCGGCGGGCGACACCACGACCTTCGAGGGGATGGATCCCGACTCGCTGCCCGCCTTCATGGTCGAGGACGACGTGCTCTCCGCGAAGGTCGAGGCCGACGACTACGCAGGGGTGAAGATGGAGGCGCTCAAGGCGCACCGCACGCAGATCTCGGTGGACGGCCCGTTCTTCGCCCTGTCCAACAACAAGGGCAACGAGATCTGGGGCACCGAGTTCTTCCGCCTCGCGAAGGGCAGCCAGGGCCCGACCGGGCCGGACGGTCTGGAAACCGACCTGTTCGCCGGGCTCGGGTGAGGCGCCCGTGACGGACAAGCTCGGTGCGAAGGTGGCCGGGGCGACGGTCTTCGGCCTGCTGTTCCTCGTCGTGGCGGCCTGGGCGGGGTTGTACTTCTACGCCGGCGACACGGCCCCGCGGAACGCACGTGTGGAGGGCATCAGCATCGCCGGGCTGACCGAGGACGAGGCAGAGGAGCGGTTGCGCGAGGGGTTGGCCGACCGGGTGGCCGAGCCGATCGCGGTCACCTACGGCGACGGTCGCTCGAAGAGCATCGAGCCCGCCGCTGCCGGGCTGGCCGTCGACTACGCGGCCTCGATCGAGGAGGCCGGGGGTGGCTCCGGGGCCGGGTTGCGGCGGATGTGGGAGGTGGTCACCGGAGGTGGCGACCACCGGGCGCGCGTCACCGTGGACCAGGACCGGATGCAGGCGACCCTGGACGACCTGGACGACGGGATCGGCTCGGCACCGGTCGACGGCGGTGTCAGGTTCACCGACGGCAAGGCCGTCGCCGTGCTCAGCAGGCCGGGGACCGTGGTCGCTCGTGGTGAGACCCAGGAGATCCTCGAGCGCCGGTTCCTGCGCGGCGGCTCGGAGAAGATCCCGACCGAGACCCGGCAGCCGCAGGTCAGCAACGACGCCGTCCAGCGGGCACTCGCGGAGTTCGGCAGGCCGGCGATGTCCGGCCCGGTGACCCTGGTGCTCGGCGGCCAGCGGGTCTCGGCGCCGCCGCGGCTGTTCGGCGAGGGACTCACGATGGTGGCCGAGGACGGCGAGCTGGTGCCCCGGGTGGACGGGGAGCTGATGCTGGAGGCGCTGGACCCGGTGATGAGCACCGTCGGGCGCGAACCCCAGGACGCGCGCATCGAGGTACGCCGTGGCAAGCCACGCGTCGTACCCGCGAAGGTGGGAGTCGAGTTCGACCCCCAGGAGATCGAGGACCGGTTCGCCGAGGTCGCCGTGCTCCAGGGAGCCCAGCGCCGCATCGTCGTCGAGGGCAAGGCCACCCAGCCCGAGCTCACGACCGCGGAGGCCAAGGCCCTGGGGGTGAAGGAGCAGGTGAGCACCTTCACCACGAACTTCCCCTACGCGGAGTACCGCAACGTCAACCTCACCCGGGCGGCCGAGCTGATCGACGGGACCCTGCTCCAGCCGGGGGAGACGTTCAGCCTGAACAGGATCGTCGGGGAGCGCACCAAGGCCAACGGCTTCACCGAGGGCTACATCGTCTCGGACGGCATCTTCAAGAAGGACCTCGGCGGCGGCGTCTCCCAGATCGCGACCACCACCTTCAACGCGATGTTCTTCGCCGGGCTGGAGGACGTCGAGCACAAGCCCCACTCGGTCTACATCGACCGCTATCCCGAGGGCCGGGAGGCGACGGTCGCGTGGCCCTCCCTGGACCTGCAGTTCACCAACGACTCGCCCCATGCGGTGCTCGTGAAGGCCAGCGTGCGCAAGTCCAGCCCCAGCAGCGAGGGAGCGGCGACGGTCTCGATGTACTCCACGAAGCGCTGGCGCGTCACGGCGAGCAAGGGCCCCCGCACCGACTTCAGGTCGCCGCAGGTGCGCTACCTGCAAGATGACGACTGCGAGGAGTTCAGCGGCACCCAGGGTTTCAGCGTCGACGTATTCCGCTACTTCCGCGACCTCACCTCTGGCAAGGTGCAGCGCAAGGAGAAGTTCCACACCGACTACATCGCTGGTGACACCGTGCGCTGCGGGCCGCCGCCGAAACCGAAGAAGCGGAACTGACTCACGGCACTGACTCACCGGAGATCCGCATGCGCCCAGGGACCAGCAGGCTCGTCGTCGCGTTCGCCGCACTGACCCTGGGAGCGAGTGTGCTCAGCGTTGCGCCGGCGCAGGCCGCACGACCGGCCACGCGCGCGACTGCGAGCGCGAACGACTGGTCGTGCACGCCGAGCGCCGTGCGCCCCTCGCCGGTGGTGATCGTCCACGGCACCTTCGGCGACAGCAGGAGCCTGCTCGACCGGCTCTCGCGGAGCATCCACGCCGCGGGCTACTGCGTGTTCGCCCTCGACTACGGCAACCGGGCCACCGGGCCGATCGAGGCATCGGCCGACCAGCTGAAGGTCTTCGTCGAGAAGGTGCTCGCGGCGACGGGCGCTGCGAAGGTCTCGATGGTCGGCCACTCGCAGGGCGGCATGATGCCGCGCTACTACCTCAAGTTCCTCGGTGGAGCGGGCAAGGTCGATGACCTCGTCGGCCTGGCGCCGTCCAACCACGGGACGGCCAACCCGCTCCTGCTCACCCCCGGCCTCGGCTACCTCTGCCCCTCCTGCCTGCAGCAGAAGACGGGTTCCGCCTTCCTGCGGCGGCTCAACGCCGGCGACGAGACACCCGGTGCGGTGAGCTACACCAACATCGTGACGCGCTACGACCAGGTGGTGCTGCCCTACACCTCCGGCTACCTCTCCGGCCCGCGCACCACGAACGTCAGGCTCCAGTCGAAGTGCCCGTTCGACCTCTCCGGCCACCTGCGGATCCCCTCGGACGGGCCCGCGATCCGGCTGGTGCTCAACGCCCTGGGCCGGCCCGGACCGGCGAGCCCGGACTACCAGCCCTCCTGCCTTCCCTGACCGGTCACGGTCCGGTGAGCAGACCGCTCAGGGCTGAGGGCCGACGACGTACTCGTAGCGGTGGTGCACCTCGTAGCCGCGGGCCTGGTAGACCGCTCGTGCGGCCTCGTTGGACTCCACCACCTGGAGGTAGGTCGTCGTCGCTCCCCGCTCGGCACCCCAGGACAGCAGTGAGTGGAGCACCGCGGACCCGAGGCCGGTGCCACGCAGGTCCGGGCGGGTCCACAGGCAGGAGACACCCACCCAGTCGCCGTGGAAGGCTCCGCGGCCGCGCGCGAGGACCTCGCCTCCCTCGTCCCTGACCGTGGCGAAGGTGACCTCGCCCGCCTCCAGGACGGCCAGGGCATCCGCTCCGTGGCGCAGCGCGCGCTCGTCGGTGGCCAGCCAGCCGTCGTCGACCGCCACGTCGTGGCGCGGGGTCGCCGCCAGGGCGGTGCCGATGCGCCGCGACACCCGGGCGACGGACGCGAGCATCAGCAGCGTGGGTTCGGACACCGACCAGCCGGCCTCCTCGAACGCCGACGCTGCAGGTGTCCCGGGATGGACGTGTGCCCGGGCGGTGAGCGAGCGCGCGTCGTACCACCGCACCACGTGGGCCACGGCGTCTTCTGGTGGCATCGCGGGATCGCCGAGCGCGAGCACCGAGTTGCCCCGCGCCGAGAAGCCTCCCGAGGCGCGCAGGGTCCAGTCGCCGAGGGGCTCGCTCTCGACCGGCCGCCAGCCGGGGAGGGCGAGCAGGTCGGCCTCGACGGCGCCGAGGTTGCGGTGCACCGTGGGGCGCGGCGGGACGGGCTTGCCGGAGACGATGTCGGCGGTGACGATCTCCACGAGGCTGCCGTCCTCACGACGCACGGTCATCACGCCCCCGCTCCAGGACTCGCAGACCCCGAGCACGTCGGTCATCGCCGGACCGCCCGTCGGTCCCGTCTCCCCGGGCAGAACGCGGCGGACCACCACCCGCAGCCCGACCACGTGCGGACCCAGGATCCCCACCGCGCGGGGGAATCCGTCTCGGACGTCGGGGGTCTCATCGGCGGGCACGGTGGGATACTAGGCTTGCCCTCGTCCGCCCCGGACCCAACCTCAGGAGGATCCAGGTGACCTACGTCATCGCCCAGCCTTGTGTCGACCTGAAGGACCGCGCCTGCGTGGACGAGTGTCCGGTCGACTGCATCTACGAGGGCAAGCGGATGCTCTACATCCACCCGGACGAATGCGTCGACTGCGGTGCCTGTGAGCCGGTCTGCCCGGTGGAGGCCATCTACTACGAGGACGACACCCCGGAGGAGTGGAAGGAGTACTACGACGCCAACGTCCACTTCTTCGACGATCTCGGATCTCCCGGCGGTGCCGCCAAGATGGGCGAGATCGACCTGGACCACCCGCTCATCGCGGCACTGCCTCCCCAGCCCCAGGCGGAGTGACGGCGCCCCACACCAGGGCCACCGTCTCCGCTCGACTCCCTGACTTCCCCTGGGACCAGCTCACGCCGTACGCCGAAAAGGCGCGCGCGCATCCCGGCGGGATCGTGGACCTGTCGATCGGCACGCCGGTCGATCCCACCCCCGGGGTGGTCCAGCAGGCGCTCCGCGAGGCCACCGACGCTCCTGGCTACCCGGTGACGATCGGCCTCCCCGAGACGCGGCAGGCCTGCATCGACTGGCTGGAGCGCGACCACGGCGTGACCGGCCTCGGTCTGGACTGCGTGATCCCGGTGATCGGCACGAAGGAGCTGATCGCCTCCCTGCCGCTGCACCTCGGCGTCGGTCCCGGTGACCTGGTGGTCCACCCGGAGCTCGCCTACCCGACCTACGAGGTGGGCGCCGTGCTGGTCGGCGCCGACGTGCTGGCCACCGACTCGCTGACCGCAGTCGGCCCCCGCACCCCGCGGGTCCTGTGGCTGAACTCCCCGTCCAACCCGACCGGTCGGGTGCTGCCGCCCGACCACCTGCGCAAGGTCGTCGACTGGTGCCGCGAGCGCGGAGTGCTGCTGGTCAGCGACGAGTGCTACCTGGAGTCCGTCTGGGAGGGCGAGTCCTGGTCCGTGCTGCACCCCGAGATCTGTCGCGGGTCGACCGCGGGGATCCTCACCGTGCACTCGCTGTCCAAGCGGTCCAACCTCGCGGGCTACCGGTGCGGGTTCGTCGCCGGGGACCCGGCCGTCGTGGGGGAGCTGCTGGCCGTGCGCAGGAACCTCGGGCTGATGATGCCCGGCCCGCAGCAGCACGCGATGATCGCCGCCCTGGGCGACGTCCGGCACGCCAGGGAGCAGCACGCGCGCTACGCCGCACGCAGGGCCTTGCTGCGTGCCGCGCTGGAGGCCGCCGGGTTCCGGGTCGACCACTCAGAGGCCTCGCTCTACCTCTGGGTCACCCGCGACGAACCGTGCTGGGACACCGTCGACTGGCTGGCCGAGCGTGGCGTGCTGGTCGCACCGGGTGCTTTCTACGGTCACGCGGGCGCCCGCCACGTGCGAGTGGCGTTCACCGCGACGGACGATGCCGTCCGTGCCGCCGCAACCCGGATAATGAGCCCATGAGCTCACCTGAACTCGCCCGCAACGCTCGCGGCGAGGTCTCCCGCACGCTGGCCTACGAGGTGGCCCACGCGCCGGCGGCCGTGAAGCGCGCCGCACAGGCGCTGTCCTGGCAGGGCTCGGAGTTCCTGGTCGGCATCGCCGACGTGGAGAGCCTGGTGACCACCCTGGCCACGGTCGGCGACCTCGACGGCGTCGTACGGATCGGCAGCGTCCGCCAGCCCCGGCTCGAGCTGTTGCGCGCGCTCTACGGTTCCGAGTCCCGGGTCGTCGTCGAGCGGGTGGCGCTGCTGCCGACTCCCTGGGCCTGGCGACGCATCGGGGACGGCGCCGTGACGGGCATCGCGATCCGCAGTCGCGCCTACTGGGACATCCACGAGTTCGTGGCGCGGCGTGGGCTGGCCTGTCGGCTGCTTCCCGATGCGGCAACGACCGCCGAGCTGGTCAGCGCCGGGCTCGAGGTCGGGTCCGCGGTCGCCGACGTGGACGAGCCCATCGAGGGCGACTCGCTCGTGGACCCGGCCGAGCTGAGCGCCGTGGTCTGCTGCGGTCTCCTCAGCAGCGAGATCCACTCCGGGGCCGACTACTTCTGGCTGGCGCTGACCGCCCAGCTCGAGCGGCCGGGCGTGCTCTCGGTGGCGCTCAGCGCGCTGGCCGAGATCGGTGTGAACCTCGACTTCCTGCACTCCGACGACCTCGGCGACCAGCGACACGCCTTCTACCTGGGCTTCAGCGGGGGGACCGACGACCTGCACCACATCGTGGCCGCCCTCACCGACCTGGGCTTCGACTCGCGCGTCCTCGCGGGCTTCGGGGAGCCCGGTGAGTGAGCGCATCGGGTTCCTCGGTCCCGAGGGAACCTTCACGCACCAGGCAGCACACGAGCTCGCGCCGTCGGCCGACCTGGCGCCGTACACCGACGCCGCAGCACTCTTCCAGGACATGGAGGGGGGTGCGTGTGCAGCCGGCGTGCTGCCGATGGACAACACCGTCAACGGTCCCGTGATGCCGACCGTCGACGCCCTGCTCTCGCACGAGGGGATCTCGATCTTCGACGACTGTGTGCTCGCGGTGAGCTTCGACGCCTTCGCTGTCGGTGACCCGGACGCCGATCCGGCCACCGTGGTCGTGAGCCACCCTCACGGGCTCGCCCAGTGCCGGGACTACATCAGCTCGCTCGGGCTGGCCACGCGCGCCGTCGGCTCGACGGCGGCCGCCTGCGAGAACCTGGTGCCGGGCGAGATCGCGCTGGCCGCGCCGATCTGCGGCGGCCTCTATCCCGTACGCCGCGTGGCCGTCGGGGTCGAGGACAACGCCCTGGCACTGACGCACTTCGGGCTGTTCCGGCCGGGGCGTCCCGACCCCGCGCTCGACACCGCGACAGGTGACGTGTTCGTGCTGCGTCCGAACCACAACGTGCCCGGGATCCTGCACGACATCCTGGCCCCGTTGCGTGACCACGACCTCAACCTGTTCAACATCATCACGCGTCCGGTGGCGACGTCCCCGGGCGAGTACGTGTTCGTCCTGTTCCTCGACGGTGTGCTGCCGCAGAGCACCATCACAGAGCTCCAGGAGGTCTGGGGACGAGCCCACGCCGACGGGCGCTGGCTCGGACCGCTGACGCGGCGCCGCGTCAGCGGGCTCGATGCCTAGCCCATCGAGATCTGCACCGTGGTGGCGTCTGCCCCGCCGCCGGCCGGCCAGCCCTCCTCGGAGGTCCGCCCGGTCCGCCAGTGCCTGCCGGAGTAGGCGACCGCCGCCGGCCGCCACCTGACCCCGTGCGCGACGACGAACTGCGCCACCGACCAGCCGAGCCTGCTGCCCGCCTCACTGGAGCCCACGGTGACCTCGACGTCCTGGCGGGAGCCGGTGCGGGTGATCTCGAGGTCGCCGAAGGCGCGCTCGAGCCGGCGGATCACCGTGGTGGCGCTGCCGCGTTCGCCGGCTTCGTGCACCACGCAGCTGAACAGGCCGCCGGGGCTGTAGCCCGTGAGCACGGACGCGAGCGTCCGGGCGTCGGCGGCGTGGTCCTCGTAGGCCTCCGGGAAGCCGGACCGCTGCACCTGCTGGGCGGCCTCGGTGATCCGCAGGGCTCCGTAGTCGGGGATCTTCTCCAGCGCGTCGTAGAAGGCGTTGGTCGCGTAGTACGGGTCCCGCACCTGCCGCGGCGTGCCCCAGCCCTGGGACGGGCGTTGCTGGAACAGGCCCAGCGAGTCCCGGTCGCCGTAGTCGAGGTTCACGATCTTGCTCTCCTGGTACGCCGTGGCCAGGGCGATCGACACTGCCCGCGCAGGCAGCCCGCGGCTGACCCCGATCGCGGCGATCAGGGTCGCGTTCTCGGCCTGCTCGGTCGTGAGGGCGACCTGCCGGCCGGCCAGTTGAGCCGAGCAGCCCTCCGGGTCGCGCAGCGGGCCGGCTCCACGCCACATGGCCACCCCGACACCGGCGACGACGGCAAGGACCACCGCGAACACCAGGAAACGAAGTCTCATCAGCGGGCAGGGATGATCAGTTGGAGTGCAGGTCGGCGTTCAGGCTGATGCCGGATCCGGCCCACGGACGCGCCTCGACCGTGCCCGAGACCGAGTTGCGGCGGTAGAGCACGTTGCTGGCCCCCGAGAGCTCGCTGGCCTTGATCACCTTGGGCTTGGAGTCCATGTCCTTGATGGTCACCTTCGTGCCGGCCGTCACGTAGCAGCCGGCCTCGACGACGCAGTCGTCACCGAGCGAGATGCCGATGCCGGCGTTGGCGCCGAGCAGGCAGCGCTCCCCGATCGAGATGACGGTCGTGCCACCACCCGACAGGGTGCCCATGATGGAGGCGCCACCTCCGATGTCGGAGCCGTCGCCGACCACGACCCCGGCGCTGATCCGCCCCTCGACCATCGAGGCGCCCAGCGTGCCGGCGTTGTAGTTGACGAACCCCTCGTGCATCACGGTCGTGCCCTCGGCCAGGTGCGCGCCGAGGCGGACGCGGTCGGCGTCGGCGATGCGCACGCCGGTGGGCAGAACGTAGTCGGTCATCCGGGGGAACTTGTCCACGCCGAACACCTGGACCGCTCCCTGGGCCCGCAGCGCGAGCCGCATCTCGTCGAAGCCCGCCACCGGGCACGGCCCTGCGCTCGTCCACACCACGTTGGCCAGCTTGCCGAAGATCCCCTCGAGGTTCACCCCGTGGGGCCGGACCAGACGGTGGCTGAGCAGGTGCAGCCGCAGGTAGGAGTCGCTCGCGTCCTGGGGTGCCTCGGCCAGGTCGATCTCGACGGTGACGACCTCGGTGTGCACCCGTCGCTCCGGGTGCTTCCCGGCGAGCGCCGCCAGCGCCTCGGGCGCGCTGCCCCCGGGGAAGGCACCCAGCTCGGGAGCCGGGAACCAGGTGTCCAGGACGACGCCGTCGTCGGTCACGGTCGCCAGGCCGTGTCCCCAGGCATGGGTGGTTTCGGGCAGGGTGGTGGAATCCGAGGGCTGCGGGGACATGGCCACGAGGCTACCCGCGCTCGCCGCACGCACACACCTGGAGGCATCACCATGGCGAGGTTCAAGGAACTGTGCATGGACACCGCCCGACCCGGCGACGAGCTGGGTCGGTTCTGGGCGGCCGTGACCGGCTGCTCCTACGCCGAGCCGAGTGGTCCGGACGAGGTCGGCGACGTGGTCGGCGACGTGGTCGGCGAGGTCGAGGGCATGGGCATCGCGATCTGCCCGGTTCCCGAGGAGAAGACCGTCAAGCACCGGGTGCACCTCGACGTGCACGCCGGCTCCGTGGAATCGCTGCTGGCACTCGGCGCCCGACCGGCTCCCGGCTACGGGGGAGAACCGTGGACGGTGCTGCTCGACCCCGAGGACGGCGAGTTCTGCGCCTTCGTCCGGGAGGGTGAGCTCCCGGCGTACCGCACCTATGAGCTGGCGGTCGACAGCGGAGACCCCGAGGCGCAGGCGCGCTGGTGGGCCGGGACGCTCGGCGGGGTTGCGTCCAGTGGCGGCACCGAGAGGTTCTGGTCCCTCGAGTCGGTGCCGGGGATGCCCTTCGAGTCGATCGTGTTCGACCCGGTGCCGGAGCCGAAGACGGTCAAGAACCGGATCCACTGGGACCTCTACGGCGACGTGGACACCTTCGCCGCCGCCGGCGCGCAGGTGCTGGCCGTGCTGCCCGGCTGGACGGTGATGGCCGACCCGGAGGGCAACGAGTTCTGCGTCTTCTCCTGACGACGGTCGAGACCCCGGGCCAGGCGGGCGGGAAGGCGCGACCGGCCAACCTTTGGCCAACCGCGGAGCCCTAGCGTGAGCCGGGTCACACTCACCTGGCATTCAAGGAGTGCGCCCATGGCACGGATCGAACTCACGGTCGACGGGGACAAGGTCTCCGACGACGTCGAACCACGGATGCTGCTCGTGCAGTACCTCCGCGAGAAGCTCGGCAAGACCGGCACCGTCATCGGGTGCGACACCAGCAACTGCGGCGCCTGCACGGTCCACCTCGACGGCAGGAGCGTGAAGTCCTGCAACGTGCTCGCGGTCCAGGCCGACGGCCACGAGGTGACCACGATCGAAGGACTCGCCCAGGGCGGCGAGCTGCACAAGGTCCAGGCTGCGTTCCACGAGTGCCACGCCCTCCAGTGCGGCTTCTGCACGCCGGGGATGATCATGCAGTCCGTCGACCTGCTCAACGACAACCCGAACCCGAGCGAGGAGGAGATCCGCGTCGGGCTCGAGGGCAACCTGTGCCGGTGCACCGGCTACCACAACATCGTGAAGGCCGTGCAGCACGCAGCGGCGGGCGACGTGGACACCACCGCCGACGGCGCTCCGGCGGAGAACGCCGAGACCGAGACCGTGGAGGTGTGAGATGACCGCCACCCAGGACGCCCCGGCAGCCGAGATCGGCCGCGACCGTCGTCGCAAGGAGGACCAGCGACTGATCACCGGACGCACCCGCTGGACCGACAACATCACGCTCCCCGGCATGCTGCACCTCGCGATGGTGCGCAGCCCCTTCGCGCACGCCCGGATCACCGCCGTCAACCTCGATGAGGCCAAGGCCGCCCCCAACGTGGTCACGGTGATCAGTGGCGCTGACGTGGCGCAGGAGCAGGGCTCGCTGCCCAACGCCTGGCCGATCACCCCGGACCAGGTGGCACCGGCACACCCACCGGTGGCCGTCGACCGGGTGAGCTTCGCGGGCGAGATCGTCGCCGTCGTGGTGGCCCGCAGCGCCGCGGAAGCGCGAGATGCCGCCGAGCTGGTCGACGTGGACTACGAGGAGCTGCCCCCTGCCCTCGACCTCAAGGCGGCGTTCGAGGCGACCGAGGAGAACGGCGGCGCGCTCGCGCACCCCGACCTCGGCACGAACAGGTCCGCCCTGTGGGTCTTCGACTCCGCCCAGGCCGGCACCGGCGGCGACGTCGACGAGGCGATCGAGAAGGCCCGCGGGGACGGCATCGTCCTGGAGCGGGAGTATCGCCAGCAGCGCCTCATTCCCGCGTTCATGGAGCCTCGCTCGGTCGTGGTGGACCCCACGGGTGAGCAGGTGACGATGTGGTCGGCGACCCAGATCCCGCACATCCTGCGGTTCCTGCTGGCTGCGGTGCTCGGCATCCCGGAGTCGAAGATCCGGGTGATCGCACCCGACGTCGGCGGTGGCTTCGGGGGCAAGCTCCAGACCACTCCCGAAGAGTTCATCACCATGGTCCTGGCGCGTCGCCTGGGCAAGCCGCTGAAGTACACCGAGACCCGCTCGGAGTCGCTGATGGCCGGCCACCACGGCCGCGACCAGTGGCAGAAGCTCACCCTCTCGGCCGAGAAGGACGGGTCCGTCACCGGCCTGAAGGTCGAGCTGCTGGCCGACCTCGGGTCCCACGTCAGCCTGATCGGCGGTGGCGTGCCGGTGCTCGGCGCGTTCATGTACAACGCGATCTACAAGTTCCCGGCGTACCAGTTCAACTGCCAGACCGTGCTCACCAACAAGACCTGGACCGACGCCTACCGCGGTGCCGGACGTCCCGAGGCCACGTTCGCGATCGAGCGGCTGATGGACGACCTCGCGGCCGAGCTCGGCGTGGACCCGCTGGAGATCCGGGAGCAGAACTGGATCACGCACGAGGAGTTCCCGTTCACCACCGTGGCCGGGCTCGAGTACGACTCCGGCAACTACGAGGTGGCCACCTCGATGGCCAAGGAGAGCTTCGGGTACGACGACCTGCGCGCCGAGCAGAAGCGCCGCCGGGAGAGCAAGGATCCCGTCCAGCTGGGCATCGGCGTCTCGACCTTCACCGAGATGTGCGGCCTCGCGCCCAGCCGGGTGCTCGGGAGCCTGGACTACGGGGCCGGCGGCTGGGAGCACGCCAGCGTGCGGATGCTGCCGACCGGCAAGGTCGAGGTGCTCACCGGCGCCAGCGCCCACGGGCAGGGCCACGAGACGGCGTTCAGCCAGATCGTGGCCGACCGGCTCGGCGTGCCGTTCGAGGACGTCGAGGTGCTCCACGGCGACACCGCGATCGCGCACAAGGGGCTCGACACCTACGGGTCGCGCTCGCTGGTCGTCGGTGGCGAGGCACTCGTCCGGGCCGCCGACAAGGTGATCGAGAGGGCCAAGCCCATCGCAGCCCACATGCTCGAGGCCAATGTCGACGACATCGAGTTCAAGGCGGGCCGGCTCGGTGTGCGAGGCACCGACCAGGGCGTGGGGATCGGCGAGGTGGCGCTCGCGTCGTTCGCCGCGCACAACCTGCCCGACGGTGTGGAGCCCGGGATCGACGCGGACGCGACCTTCGACCCCGTGAACTTCAACTACCCGCACGGCACCCACCTGTGCGCCGTCGAGGTGGACACCGAGACCGGGCGGGTGACGATGCGCAAGTACACCTGCGTCGACGACATCGGCAACGTGGTCAACCCGATGATCGTCGAGGGCCAGGTGCACGGAGGCCTGGTGCAGGGCATCGCCCAGGCGCTGTGGGAGGAGGCCGTGTACGACGGGGCCGGGACGCTGGTCTCGGGGTCGTTCGTGGACTACCTGGTGCCGACGGCTGCCGACACGATCAGCTTCGACGTGGACCACAACACCACGCCCTCGACCACGAACACGCTGGGCACCAAGGGGGTCGGCGAGGCGGGGACCATCGCCTCGACGCCCGCGGTGGTCAACTCGGTGCTCGACGCGATCCGCCAGTTCGGGGTGCAGGACATCACGATGCCGTGCACTCCCGAACGCGTCTGGAAGGCGATCCATGCCGGTGATGCCGGCGGCGCCGACCCGACGACCGGAGCGGCGGCACCCCACTTCGACGAGTCCACCGGCATGGAAGGCCAGACCGACCGCACCGAAGGAGCAGGCCAGTGATCCCCGCCAAGTTCGACTACAACGCCCCCACCTCGGTCCAGGAGGCGCTCGATGCTCTCGCGGCCAGCGACGACGCGAAGGTCATCGCCGGTGGCCAGTCGCTGCTGCCGGTGCTCCGGATGCGGCTGAACGCCCCCGACCTGATCATCGACATCGGTGGCATCGACACCCTGCAGAGCATCGTGGACGAGGGTGACAGCGTGCTGATCGGCGCGATGGTGCCCTACTACCGGATCCTCGCCGACCCCTCGGTGCAGACCGGGCTCGGGCTGCTGCACCAGGCCATCAGCGAGGTGGCCGACCCGCAGATCCGGCACCGGGGCACGCTGGGTGGAGCCCTCGTGCACGCCGACCCGGCCGGCGACTGCGGGGCGCCGATCCTGGCGCTCGACGCGGAGCTGGTGATCGCCGGACAGGGCGGGGAGCGGACCGTCGCAGCCGCCGACTTCTTCGTGGACCTGTTCGAGACCGCGGTGGGCGAGGACGAGCTGCTCACCCACATCCGGGTCCCGAAGCTGGACGGATGGGGCTCGCACTACGAGAAGTTCGTGCGGGTGGCCCACCAGTGGCCCATCGTCGCCGTGGCGGCAGCAGTCAAGATGGAGGGCGACACCATCGGTGAGGCCCGCATCGGCCTGGTGAACATGGGCTCGACCGCACTGCGGGCCTCGGCCACCGAGCAGGCCCTGGTCGGCCAGCCGGCCACCGAGGACGGCGTACGCGAGGCGTGCGAGCTCGCCGACGAGGGCACCAGCCCGCCCTCGGACCTGAACGGGGACGCCGACTACCGCAGGCACCTCGCCAAGGTGCTGACCAGGCGCGCTGTGCTTGCCGCCGCAGGAGGCTGACCATGGGGATGGAGCTGCGGCACGAGTTCACGGTGCCGGCGACCCTCGAGGAGACCTGGGAGGCCTTCAACGACATCGAGTCGGTGGCCGAGTGCTTCCCCGGTGCCACGGTCAGCTCCGTGGAGGGGGAGACGTTCGTCGGCAGCTGCAAGGTCAAGCTGGGCCCGATCTCGCTGGTCTACAACGGCTCGGGCACCTTCGTGGAGAAGGACGAGTCCGCGGGGCGGATGGTCATCGACGCCAAGGGCAAGGACAAGCGCGGCAACGGCACCGCCGGCGCCCATGTCACCGCCTCGATGACCCAGGAGGGCACCTCCACCCGGGTCGAGGTGCTCACCGACCTGAACATCACCGGCAAGCCGGCGCAGTTCGGCCGGGGCGTGATGCAGGACGTCAGCGACAAGCTGCTGGGGCAGTTCACTGCCTGCCTGGAGCAGAAGGTGGGTGACTCCAGTGCCGCCACCGCAGCCGCAGCGGCCGCCGCGGAGCCCGCCGCGGAGCCCGACGGCGCCGCGGGGCCCACTGACGCCGGCACGTCGGCACCGGACGCACCTGAGGTGTCGGACCCCGGCGACCGGATGAACAACATGCGCGACCTCGATGCCGCCCCCAGGGCCGTGAACCGGCCCGGCAACGACGAGGCACTCGACCTGGGCGCGACCGTGCTGCCGGTCCTGGCCAGGGCCTACTGGAAGCAGGCGCTGGGCATCCTGGTCGCACTGCTCGTGCTCCGGCGACTGCTGGGCCGCGACTGACCAGGGACCGCGCCCTGATGGGCAGATGACCAGGTTGCTGGAAGGCTGGGGCCATGACGACGGTGGAGAACGTGCCGGCCCCTGCTCCCGGCGCCCACGCGGTCGCCGCCCGGGTGGTCGACCTGACCAAGGTCTACGGCTCCGGCGACGCCGAGGTGCGGGCCCTCGACGGGGTCACCCTCGACATCGCGGCGGGGGAGTTCACTGCCGTGATGGGGCCGTCCGGGTCCGGCAAGTCCACGCTGATGCACTGCTGTGCGGCGCTGGACACCCCCACCAGCGGCCAGGTGCTGCTCGGTGACACCGAGATCGGCGGTCTCGACGACAAGGGGCTGACCCTGTTGCGCCGCGAGCGGATCGGATTCGTGTTCCAGTCCTTCAACCTCGTCCCGACCCTGACCGCCGGCGAGAACATCCTGCTGCCGCTGTCGATCGCGGGACGCAAGCCGGACCCCGCCTGGTACGACGTCGTGATCGACACCGTCAACCTGCGAGACCGGCTGACGCACCGGCCCAACCAGCTCTCGGGGGGCCAGCAGCAGCGGGTGGCGGTGGCCCGCGCGCTCGTCAGCCGCCCCAGCATCGTGTTCGCCGACGAGCCGACGGGCAACCTCGACTCCAGGTCGGGCGCGGAGGTGCTGAGCCTGCTGCGGGCGAGCGTCGACGACCACGGTCAGACCACCGTGATGGTCACCCACGACCCGGTCGCCGCGGCGTACACCGACCGGGTGGTGTTCCTGGCGGACGGGCGGATCGTGGACGAGCTGCGGCAACCCGACCGCGAGCAGGTCCTGAACAAGATGCAGGAGCTCGCCGCGCAGGGGCCCACGCCGCCCACCGAGGAGGGCTGACGTGCTGCGCGTGACCTGGCGCAACCTGGTCGCCCGCAAGGTCAGGCTGCTGCTGTCGGCCTTCGCGATCGTGCTGGGCGTGGCGTTCGTGGCGGGCTCGATGATCTTCACCGACGCGATGGGCGGTGCCTTCGACGACATCATCGAGGGCAGCACCGCCGACGTGGAGATCTCCTACGAGGGAGCAGGGGACTTCGACTCCGGCCAGGACAACCGGACCTTCCCGGCGTCGGTGGTCAAGGAGCTGGAGCAGCTGCCGGGGGTCGAGTCCGCACACCCGCTGAACCAGCTGCAGACCGTGTTCGTGATCGGCAAGGACGGGAAGGTGCTCGGCGGGAACGGTCCGCCGGGACTGGCGAACAACTCGACCGGGGCGACCTCGCTCACCGGCAAGCCGGTCCTGACCGTGGTGCGCGGGGCCTACCCGGACGGGCCCGGCGAGATAGCGCTCGACGTCGACACCGCCGAGAAGGGCAAGTTCAAGGTCGGCGACGAGGTCAAGCTGGCCACCCCCGGCACGCCGCCGGTGCTGACGACGACGCTGACCGGGGTGGTGGAGTTCGGCTCCGGTGGGCTCAACGGCGCGACGATGACGATCTTCGACCGCAAGTTCATGCAGGACACGTTCTTCGAGGGGCGCGACGTCTACTCCACTGTGTCGCTCAACGCCGCCGAGGGTGTCTCGCAGCGGGAGCTGGCGGACGCCGCCAAGGAGGTGCTGCCCAAGGGTCTGCAGGCCCGCACGGGCGCGGAGTACGTCAAGGAGAACCAGGCCACCCTCGACGAGGTCCTGGGCTTCCTGCAGACCTTCCTGCTCGTCTTCGCCGGCATCGCCCTGGTGGTCGGCATCTTCTTGATCATCAACACCTTCTCGATCCTGGTGGCCCAGCGCAGCCGCGAGCTGGCCCTGCTGCGGGCCATGGGAGCCTCCCGTCGCCAGGTCAACCGCTCGGTGCTGGTCGAGGCGGTCGCCGTGGGGCTGGTCGGCTCCACGGTGGGCCTGGGAGTGGGCTACCTGCTGGCACTCCTGCTGCGCTGGATCTTCGGCCTGTTCGGGCTGGACCTGAGCCGGGCCGACTTCCCGGTGACCTGGCCGACGGTGGCCTGGTCGTACGCCGTCGGCGTCGCCGTCACCGCGGTCGCAGCGATCCTGCCTGCTCGTCGGGCCTCACGGATCCCCCCGATGGCCGCCCTGCGCGACGACGTCGCGCTGCCCGAGGCGACCCTGCGACGACGGGTGGTCATCGGCACCCTCATGTGCGTGGCGGGCGCTGCCGCGATGGCGGCCGGGCTCAACGGGGAGGACACCAGGGGGCTGATCGGACTCGGTGGCGGCATCCTGCTGATCCTGGTCGGGGTCTCGCTGATGAGCGCCTTCCTCGGGCGGCCGGTGCTGCTGCTCTTCGGTGCGGTCTACGGCCGGGTCTTCGGCACCACTGGTCGCCTCGCCTCGCAGAACGCCCTGCGCAACCCGCGCCGCACCGGAGCCACGGCGAGTGCGTTGATGATCGGGCTGGCCCTGATGGCGATGATGTCGATCTTCGGCAGCTCCGCCTCGGCGAGCACCGACGCCGCCATCGGCAAGGCCCTGACCTCCCAGTTCATCGTGTCCAACGTGGTCGGCCAGCCGTTCTCCACCGGGATCGCCGACGAGCTCCGGACCCGGGACGGAGTTGCCGGCGTCACCCAGCTCCGCAACGCCTACCCCAAGCTCAAGGAGGGCGGCTCCGCCTGGACCGTGGCCGTGGACCCGCAGGCCTTCAGCCTCGCGTTCGCCATCCCGACCGAGCAGGGCTCCTTCGCCGACCTGGCCCCCGGGAAGGTGGCGATCGCCGCTTCGCAGGCGCAGTCGAAGAGCCTCGGGATCGGCGACACCGTCACCATGGAGTTCCAGGCCAGGGACGTGAAGCTGGAAGTGGTCGCGGTCTTCCCCGTCTCGCCCGCTCTGCCGGGTGACTTCGTGGTCACCCCCGACGCGCTCGAGCGGGGCGGGCTCACACCCCTGGACGCGATGGTGATGGTGACCAAGGAGCCGGGCGCGGACACCGCCACGGTGCGGGCCACGATCGAGGACGTGATCAAGGACCTGCCGACGGTGACCGTCAAGGACCCCGAGGGGTTCGCGGCCGAGCAGAAGGAGCAGGTCAACCAGTTCCTCTACCTGATCTACGGGCTGCTCGGCCTCTCGGTGATCATCGCGGTCCTGGGCGTGGTCAACACCCTCGGGCTCTCGGTCATCGAGCGGACCCGCGAGATCGGGCTGCTGCGTGCCGTCGGGGTCACGCGCCGTCAGCTGCGCACGATGATTCGGCTGGAGTCGCTCGTGGTCGGCGTACTCGGAGGCGTGCTCGGCACCCTGATGGGCGTGGTGTTCGGCTCCACCCTGGTGATCGCGCTGAAGGACGAGGGGCTCACCGACCTCGCGATTCCCTGGCCGTGGCTGGGCGGGTTCCTGCTCCTGGCGGCGGTCGCGGGGGTCTTCGCCGCAGTCGTCCCGGCTCGTCGCGCCGCCCGGCTCGACGTGCTCAAGGCGATCGGAGCGGAGTGACGGGAGCCACCCATTTGCGCCTCGGGGCGGCGTGCATCGTGAAATGTTGAGCACTTCTGTCCACACGAGCGGCTTCTGCCGCTAGGTTTCTGGTCAGTACCGGGAAGGAGCTCACGGGTGGACGAGCACGCGCCGCGAGGCGGAGGCAGGCGCGGACGCAAGCACGTACTGGTCCGTGAGTACGTCCGGTCGGTGATCGTCAGCGCCGAGCCGGGCACGCCGGCACCCTCCGAACGCGACCTGGCCGAGCAGTTCGGCGTCGCCCGGATGACGGTGCGCCACGCCATCGACGCACTGGTCGCCCAGGGCCTGCTCGAGCGGGTCGCCGGTCGTGGCACCTTCGTGACCAAGCCGCTGATCGACATGCAGATGCGGCTCTCGGCCTACACCGAGGAGATGGAGCGGCGGGGCAAGAAGCCCGAGTCCAAGACCCTCCTGGCTCGCCGGGAGAGCGCCGGCCCCGGCGTCGCCCGGGCGCTGGAGATCGAGGAGGGCACCGCGATCGCCCACTGGCAGCGGCTGCGGCTCGCCGACGGCGTGCCGATGGCGATCCAGCACGTCTACCTCTCGCTCGACCTGTTCCCCAACTTCCTCGACGAGGCGCTGCCCTCGAGCCTCTACTTCTGGTTCGCCATGCGGGACCTGATGCCGACCTGGGGTGAGGACTCGGTGCTCGCCGGCATCGCCACCGAGGAGGAGGCCGAGCTCCTCGAGCTCGAGCCGGGCTCCCCGGTCCTGCACATCTCGCGCCGGGCGTTCTGCCGCGAGAACGTCGTCGAGGTCACCCGCAGCGTCTACCGCGCCGACCGCTACACCCTGTGGGTGCCGGTGCTGCGACCCGAGCACCTGCGCTGACCCCGGCAGCCCGGGCGACCGCTACAGCTTCCCGACGGGCGCCACGTCGATGCCGGCCTGCTCGCACACCCAGGTGGGGTCCGGTCCGCCGAGGTCGGGGTGGACGTAGAGCGCGTGCGGCTCCAGCAGGTCGCAGGCGCGGCACAGCGGCCACCGGCCGCTGGTCTGCAGCAGCGCGTCCTGCACGTCCTGGGCGACCAGGCCCACCACGAAGTCGCGCCCCTCGGCCCACTGCTCCAGCCACCAGCCCCGGTCGGCGAGCGCGGACTCCAGCGCCGAGACGGTCCCGGGATCGGCACAGCCGGTGCTCTCGAGGTCGTGCAACACCAGGGCGCGTGCCCTCATGACGACGTCGTGGGATGTCACGATGACCATTGTGACCCCCGACCAAGTGGACGGCTCCGAGACCGGTGCCGCAGACGGTGCGTACGCCCGAGCCGAGGAGAGCGCCGAGCTCGACGTCGTCGTGCTCCATGCGCGCGACGCCGAGGCCGCCGCGACCGGTGGTGCCGACCGGCTGCTGCTCAGCGCCGACCCCGAGGACGGGCACTACTCGCCGGAGCCGGCGCTGGTCTCGGCAGTCGTGAAGGAGACCGACCTGCCGGTCTGGGTGGTGCTGCGGAGCCGCACGGGTCCACCCTCCGATCTGCGCGGCGGCCCGCTCGTCACCCTGGGGGAGACCTTCCTCGAGCTCGGCGCCCGCGGCGTCGCCTACGGCTTCCTCGACCGCGACCTGGAGATCGACCGGGAGCGCTGCGCCGAGCTGTGCGCCGAGCTGGGCGGCGCCTCGTGGCTGTTCCACGGCTTCGACGCCGCGCTCGACGCCGACCGGGCCTGGCGCGACGTGATCGGGCTGCCCGGCCTGGTCTCGGTGATCTCTGCCGGGTCGACCCGCGGGACTGTCCCACGGCGCCGAGGAGCTGATCGGCGCGCGCACGCCGGGACCCCCGGGTCGCCGAGCTCGTGACGGCCGGCGGGGGGCTGACCCCCGACCTGGTGCCCTGGCTGGTGCGGGCCGGCGTACGCCGCTTCGCCATCGGCTCCGCCGCCCGGGCGGGCGGGTCCTGGACCCGCGGGTCGGTGGACGTCGACCACGTCCGGTCCTGGCGGATGCTGGTCGACGACGCGCTGTCGCGGGCCCTCGGGGTCCCGGTCGACGACTGACCCCCGTCGGACGTCGTCTCGGCGCAGTTATGCTGCGTGGGCGTCGGTGACCTCCCCTGCGCTCCAGGAAGGGAACCGCCTTGCCCCGAACGTCGGTGATCGTCACGGCAGCGCTGCTCGCCGTCGGCCTGCTCACGGTGCCGGCCGCCGAGGCGCAGCGGGTGCCCGCCGCGCATCCCGCGCCGGTGTCATCGGTCGTCTGGCAGCAGTGCACCAACCCCGAGCTCGCCTACTACGCGCTCGAGTGCGCCACGCTCTCGGTGCCGCTCGACTACGCCAGACCCCTGGGAGCGAAGGTCAGGCTCGCACTGACCCGCAAGCAGCACACCGCGGCGACCTTCAAGGGGGTGCTCCTGACCAACCCCGGTGGTCCCGGTGGTTCCGGGCTGAGCCTGGCGGCGCTCGGCGACTACGTGCCGGGCAACGTCGGGGCGTCCTACGACTGGATCGGCTTCGACCCTCGCGGGGTCGGCGCCAGCACTCCCTCGCTGCACTGCAGCCGCAGCTACTTCGGGTTCAACCGCCCGAACTACGTGCCGAAGAAGCCCCGGATCACGCGCTACTGGCTGCGCAAGAACGCCAGCTATGCCGCAGCGTGCGCCGACACCGCCGCCAAGCGCGCGCTGCTCCCGCACCTGAACACGCTGAACACGGTGCGGGACATGGACGCCATCCGGCAGGCCCTGGGCGTGCAGAAGATCAGCTACTACGGCTTCTCCTACGGGACCTACCTCGGTCAGGTCTACGCGACCCGCTACCCCACCCGGGTCGGCCGGTTCGTGCTGGACGGCGTGGTGAACCCCTCGCGCGTCTGGTACGCCGCCAACCTCGACCAGGACCGCGCGTTCGACGCCAACATGGGGGTCTACTGGCGCTACCTCGCCGCCCACCACAGGACCTTCCGCCTCGGCAGGAACTGGCGCGCGGTCAAGCGCGGCTACTACCGCACGCTGCGCCGGCTCGACCGGAAGGCCGCCGTCGGCGGGCGCCTGGGACCCGACGAGCTGTCCGACGTGATGCTCGATGCCGGCTACTACGTCTACGACTGGGACGGGCTGGGGCGGGACTACGCCGCGCTGGTCCGCCGCAAGCGCGGCGCCGCCATCCTCGGTCGCTACCGCGACGCCCAGATGGGGGACGACAACGGGTTCGCGGTCTACAACGCGGTCCAGTGCTCGGACGTCGCATGGCCGGCGTGGGCTCGGACCAGTGCCGACACGCGAGCGGTGCACCGCCGGGCGCCGTTCCTGGCCTGGAACAACACCTGGTACAACGCGCCCTGCCTGACCTGGCGGGCGCCCCACGGCGTGCGACCGGTGGTCTCGGGCAGGTCGGTCACCGCCAAGATGCTGCTGATCAGCGAGACCCGTGACGCGGCCACGCCGTACTCCGGGGCGCTGGCGGTGCGCAACCTGTTCCCCTCCGCCTCGCTGATCGCCGGTGTCGGCGGCACCACCCACGCCAGCTCGATGTCGGGGGTGGCCTGCGTGGACAACTCGGTGGCCAGCTACCTGAGCACCGGGATCGTCCCGACGCGGCTCGCCGGGGTGCGGGCTGATCGCAGCTGCCCGCGCCTGGCGCCTCCGCGTCCGGGACCCGGCGGCCGGGTCGCTGCACCCCCGGCCGACGCCATGTCCCCGACGCTGCGCAGTGAGCTGGTCGCGGCCCAGCGGGCGGGTCGATAGCTCGGCTCAGTAGGTGCGCAGCCAGATCACGTGGTCGGCGTCCCGCACATCGTCCAGCGCGCCCACCGGGAGCGCCGTGGAGACGTCGGTGACGACGTAGCCCTGGTCCCCGCGGGTGGAGAGGTACTGCGCGGTGACGTTGGCCTGCTGCTCGGCGAGGTCCCGGTTGAGCGAGGCGAGCACACCCGGCACGTTGTGGTGGAGCAGGGCGATCCGGGCGCCGCTCTCCAGCGGGGGCACGGCCACCTCGGGCAGGTTGACGGACAGCTCCGTGCTGCCGGCCTGGAGGTACTTCGACAGCTTCCCGGCGACGAAGAAGCCGATCTCCTCCTGCGCCTCCTGGGTCGAGCCGCCCACGTGCGGGGTCAGGATCACGTTGGGCAGGCCGCGCAGGGCTGACTCGAACGGCTCGCCCTGCGCCTTCGGCTCGACCGGGAACACGTCGAGCGCCGCCCCCGCGATGTGGCCGGACAGGATGTGCTCGCGCAGTGCGACATCGTCGACGACCATGCCGCGCGAGGCGTTGATGAACAGCGACCGCGGCTTCATCCTGGCGAGCTGCGCGGCGCCGAACAGGCCGGCGTTGCCGGGCCGGCCGTCCACGTGCAGCGACACCACGTCGGCCTCGGCCAGGAGCTGGTCGAGCGTGGCGACCCGTCGGGCGTTGCCGTGGGCGAGGCGGTCGGCGGTGTCGAAGAAGATCACCCGGAAGCCCAGCGACTCGGCGAGGTTGGAGAGCTGGGTGCCGATGTTGCCGTAGCCGACGATGCCGAGCGTGCGGCCACGCACCTCGTGGCTGCCCTGAGCGGACTTGTCCCAGATGCCCTCGTGCATCCGCGAGGTCTTCTCGGTGAGTCGGCGGGCCAGGGCGATGATCTCGCCGATGACGAGCTCGACCACGCTGCGCGTGTTGGAGTACGGCGCGTTGAACGCGGCGACGCCACGCTCGGCCGCGGCCCCGAGATCGATCTGGTTCGTGCCGATGCAGAAGGCGCCCACGGCGAGGAGGTCCGGTGCAGCGGCGAGCACCTTCTCGGTGACCTTGGTGTTCGAGCGGATGCCGACGACCGACATCCCCTGCAGGGCCTCGATCAGCTCGTCCTCGTCGAGCGAGCCGGAGCGGGTGTGCACGACGAAGCCGTTGCGCTGGAACACCTCGGCCGCCGAGGGGTGGATGTTCTCGAGGAGGAGGACTTCGTGCTTGCTCACGCCACGACCCTACGAGGGTGGTTCCTCACAGGTCGGCCGCATCCACGATGCGGTAGGCGTAGCCCTGCTCGGCGAGGAACCGCTGCCGGTTCTGGGCGAAGTCGGCGTCCACGGTGTCGCGGCTGACGATCGTGTAGAAGCGCGCGGTCTTGCCGTCGGCCTTGGGGCGGAGCAGTCGACCGAGGCGCTGCGCCTCCTCCTGCCGGGAGCCGAAGGAGCCACTCACCTGGATCGCGACCGCGGCCTCGGGGAGGTCGATCGAGAAGTTGGCCACCTTGGAGACGACCAGCAGCTCGATCTCGCCGGTGCGGAACCCCTCGTAGAGCCGCTCTCGCTCCTTGACGCTCGTCTCGCCCTTGATGACCGGTGCGCCGAGGTGCTCGGCGAGCTCGTCGAGCTGTTCGAGGTACTGGCCGATCACCAGCGTCGGCTCGCCCTGGTGCTGCTTGACCAGCTGCTCGGCGAGGAGCACCTTGGCGTGCGTGCAGCTCGCCAGCCGGTAGCGCTCCTCGGGCTCCGCGGTCGCGTAGGCGAGACGCTCGCCCTCGGGCAGGGTGACGCGCACCTCGACACAGTCGGCGGGCGCGATCCAGCCCTGGCTCTCGATGTCCTTCCACGGGGCGTCGTAGCGCTTCGGACCGATCAGGCTGAACACGTCGCCCTCGCGGCCGTCCTCGCGGACGAGGGTGGCGGTCAGACCGATCCGCCTGCGGGCCTGCAGGTCGGCCGTCATCCGGAAGATCGGAGCCGGCAGCAGGTGCACCTCGTCGTAGACGATCAGGCCCCAGTCCTTGGCGTCGAGCAGCTCGAGGTGGGGGTAGAGGCCCTTTCGCCGCAGGGTCAGCACCTGGTAGGTCGCGATGGTGACCGGCCTGATCTCCTTCTTGGCGCCGCTGTACTCACCGATCTCGTCCTCGGTGAGGCTGGTGCGCCTGATCAGCTCGGACTTCCACTGGCGCGCGCTGACCGTGTTGGTGACCAGGATCAGCGTGGTGGCCTGCGCGCGGGCCATCGCGGCTGCGCCCACCAGTGTCTTGCCCGCCCCGCAGGGGAGTACGACGACCCCGGAGCCGCCGTGCCAGAAGGACTCGGCGGCCTCGCGCTGGTAGGGACGCAGCGTCCACTCCGTCTCGTCGAGCGCGATCGGGTGGGCCTCGCCGTCGACGTAGCCGGCGAAGTCCTCGGCCGGCCAACCGAGCTTGAGCAGGACCTGCTTGAGGTTTCCGCGCTGGCTGGGGTGGACCACGACCGACTCGGCATCCAGTCGCTCGCCGATCATTCCGGCGACCTTCTTGGCGCGGATGACCTCCTCGAACACGGCCCTGTCCACGCTGCTGAGCACCAGGCCGTGCACCGGGTGCTTGTCCAGACGGAGCCGGCCGTAGCGCGCCATCGTCTCCGCGACGTCGACCAGCAGCGCGTGCGGCACCGCATAGCGGCTGAAGGTGAGGAGCACGTTGACCACCTGCTCCGCGTCATGGCCGGCTGCGCGCGCGTTCCACAGCCCCAGCGGCGTCAACCGGTAGGTGTGGATGTGCTCAGGGCTGCGCTCGAGCTCTGCGAACGGGGCGATCGACTTGCGACAGTCGTCCGCCTGCTCGTGGTCGACCTCGAGCAGCAGAGTCTTGTCCGACTGGACGATGAGAGGGCCGTCGTTCATCGGCGTTCGCGGGCATTCGTGGGGCGCCCGCCTCGGGTCGAGCAGCGCGCCCGGGCGCTCGTCTCGACAGGGAGCGTCGGCATGGGGTGCTCAGTCATCAGACGTCGATCCTACGGACCAGGCCTTGTCGGAGCGCCGCAGCCCGTAACCGGGCAGCAAGAGGCGGCGGCGCCCCGACGAGGTGAACGTGGTTCGTAGCGGTCGCGCGAACGGATGGGTACGTTTTTCAGGTGCCGCTGACATGCGTCGGCGGAGCCGGGCTATCCGCTGACTGCGCTGAGCCCTCGTCCGGAGAGGTGCAGCTCGAGTGACTGCGGCTCGGCGCCGAGCAGCGCCAGGCTGGCCACCATCAGGTCCGCGAGTCCGGCTGCGCAGCTCTGCTCGACGTAGGTGTCGAAGTTGGGGGTGACGTCGCCGAACTCCGCCCTGCTCTCCTCGGGGGTGAGCCAGCCAAGGCAGCGGAGTCGCTCGACGGTGGAGTCGTCCATCTGCCAGGTACCGCCGAGGCAGACGGCACCGACGCACTCCGCCGAGAGAACCTCGTCGATGAGCAGCGCCTGCACGTAGCGCACCGGCAGCGGCCCGGCGGGCCACCCGAACAGTCGGCGAGGACCGGGCGCCGGGGTGGCCTCGCCGAGGACGAGGAACTCGCCGTCGGCGAGCTCCGCGAGCGCTGTCGAGAGGTCACGCGTGACCACCGCCCAGTCTGCATAAGGCATGACAGCACGATAGGTCCGGGCCGTCGGTTTCCGCGCCCCTCGGTCCACAGCCTGAACCTCGACCCACCCCTCCAGCAGCGTGAGCCCGGTCCGCGAGCCGGGCATCACGCCGGCCTGGACACCGCGGTGATCCGATGGATGGCGAAGGTGCGTGAGGAGTCGCTGCGTTCGTCGTACGCCGAGAGCCGGCCGCCCTCGACGCGCTCCGGACTGACCAGTCGTTCGGCGACGGTGCCGTCGTTGCCGACGTAGCCGATCACCAGCTGCTCGTGGGCCTCGGCAGCCTGGCGCAGCATGGCGATCACGTCGGTCGGGGTGGAGGCGCTCGAGCCGCGCACGGGTCGGGACTCGAAGGACCGGTCGCCGGCGCGGATGGCGGTCACCACGGCGGCGGTGCGGGCGACCGTGCGCACACCGGCCTGCGCCGGAGGGTGGCGACGCCGCGAGCGTGCCCGGAAGATGTCCGGCCGGGAGACCCGGACGGTCCCGTCGGCGGCCTCCACCACCGGGGCCAGCCCCAGCTCACGGATGCGGGGGAGCAGGGTCCCGAGGGGCACCTCGGAGATCACGACGGTGGGAGCGATCCTGCGCAGGCGCAAGACATCCGCGCCCGGTGCATGGACCAGCTCGGTCAGGGCGGTCTCGTCGTCGCTGCGCAGGAACGACTCGGCGTGGCCCGCCCGGAGCGTGCCGAACCGGCGCGAGACGTCGTCGACGAGGTAGGTGAGCGACTGGGGGACAGGGGTCCGCGAGGTCGACGAGACGAAGTCGTGCACCTCGCCGGCCGACCAGCCGGCGTCGAACGCGCGTCGTACCGATGAGGCCGCGAAGCGGTAGACGGTGGCGCCGCCGCGGGACTCGACATCGGCCACGAGCGAGAGCTTGTGCGCGAGCTCCTGCTCCAGCGGACCGGGCGCGATCGCCGTCAGGTCGGCCTGCAGCAGCACGTGGTCGACCGGGGCCGGGAGCAGCTCGTCCAGGGTCCTGGCGGGGTCGTCACCACAAGCGAGCCGGCGGCCGAACGTGGAGAGACCGTCGAGGCCGGTGACCCCGAGCAGGGCCGCCTCGGCCAGCGTCGGTGGGACCTGGTTGAGCCGCAGCGCGGAGCGTCGTGGGCGTCGCCAGCGCATCCGCTCGACCAGCGACGACACGCCCGTTCCCCCGGCGAGCGAGAGACCCTCGGGGAGGTCGGCCAGCTCGACCAGCACGGCCTCCCTCAGGGCGACCAGCCAGCTGCGCGCGAGATCGGGGGACAGCGCGTTCACCGGCTTGTCGGCCACCCGGCCCCCGACGGCGGACACCAGCCTCGGGTTGGCCAGCCAGGCCCGCGCGAGGGTGGTCCAGCGCTGCGACGTCGACCCGAGCTGCCAGCTGTCGAACGCGTCCGTGGGCAGCCAGCCCGCGTCCTGGTCATCGCTCATCCCCTGGTCGAGGAGCCCGGCCGCGGAGGCCGTCTCGATCACCAGCGCGGCGACCTCGAGCTCGACGTGCAGCAGCGAGGCCGCAGCGCGCAGGTCCCGTACGCCGAGCCCGCCGGCCTTCAGGGCAGCGGGAGGGTGGGTGCCCCACCGGTCGAGGAGCAGCTCGGTGCGGCGTACCAGCTCGAACGCCGCGCCGGCCGCTGCCCGGTCGACCAGGCCCTGGGCCCGCTCGGAGGTCGAGAGCTCCGGAGGAAGGTCGATGCGTCGGCCGCGGCCCCCGCCCAGGGCCAGCCTGACCGACCAGGGCACCGTGACGTGTCGTTCGTCGAGGCGGGCCACCAGGCCTGCCGCCGCGAGCTCGGCCGTCGGTCCGCCTCCACTCCAGCGACCGTCGGCGCCGGTCGCGTGGAGGTGGTCCAGGATCGCTCTCGCAGGGGCAGCTAGCGCTTCGAGCAGACCCGGAACCTCCTCGGCCGGCGGGCCGGGGGGCAGTCGCAGCAGGTCGCCGACGACCAGCACCGGCCGGGCCGGGGACCCCCAGAGCAGCGCGAGCGACTCCAGTCGCGCGAGCGCGCCGGCCACGGACGCGGGGCTCGCCGGCAGCCCCGCCACGTCGGTGCCCTGCACCACGGCCTGCAGCACGGTCAGCTCCAGGGCGTCGAGGCCGTCGAGGGCGCGCAGCACGGAGGCCTTGACCACCACTCGGGCCGCGAGCTGGGAGGAGTCGTGGGGGGCCGGCGTCGCCAGGTCGGGGCGCGCCTCGAGCAGCTCCGAGAGCTGGTCGTCGGACCAGGTGCGGAACTGCTCGGCGAGGGTGCGCGGGGCGGACGAGGGCATCCGGCGAATTCTACGCGGGTGGTGGCGTTGGCATCGCCGTGCGGCCATCGCGGGGAGCTGCACTGGCAGGATCGCCCCCATGGAGGTCACCGCGAAGTTCCTGGAGATGCTGCATGCCGGCGCCTCGCGGGCGGACCTCGACCTCGTCGTCGCCGAGGCGGAGGTCTCGGGCAGCTCGCCCGAGCAGCTGGTCGCGCTGCGGACGCAGCACCTGCTGGCCATCCGGATCCATGAGCAGATGGAACGGCAGCGCAGCCGGGAGGCGGAGCTCTCCGCGCTCAACGAGACGGCTCGCGACCTGACGGCGATCCGGGACCTCGACGCCATCTTGACGGCCATCGTCAGGCGGGCCCGCCAGCTGCTGCACGCGGACATGACCTACCTCTCGCTCAACGACGAGCTGGAGGGTGCGTCGTACATGAAGGTGACCGACGGCGCGCTGACTCCCGAGTTCCGCGAGCTGCGGCTGCCGCTCGGCACCGGCCTGCTGGGCCTGGTGGCGCAGTCGGGGGCGCCGTACTTCACCGAGGACTACCAGGCGGACGAACGCTTCGTGCACCGCGACTACATCGACACCGCCGTCGACGGCGAGCAGATCAGGGCCATCCTCGGCGTGCCGCTCACGGTCGAGGGCAAGGTGATCGGGGCGCTGCTGGCCGTGCACCGGTCGGTCCGGCCGTTCCCGGCAGGAGAGGTGGCGCTGCTGACCTCCTTCGCCGCACACGCCGCGGTGGCCCTGGAGAACGCCCGCCTCTTCGAGCAGGCACGGGCCGCGGTGGCTGCCGCCGACGCGGCCAACGCCGAGCTGCGGTCGAGGTCCGCGGCGACCGAGCGTGCCGCACATGCCCACGACCTGCTCACCGACGTGCTCCTCCACGGCGGCGGTGTCGTCGAGGTCGCCGACGTGCTGGCGGAGGTGCTCGGCGGCCGTCTGGCGGTGTACGACGACGAGGGACGCCTGCTGACCGGGCCCCGACCGGGCTCGGCCGACGCCGGACCGGCCACCGACGCCGGAGCGGCCACCGACGTCGAGCCACCCGCAGCCTCCGTGGCCCGGGCGCGGGCATCGGGTCGCTGCGTGCAGACCGAGGCCGGTGACTGGGTGGCGGTGGCCGCTGCCGGGGAGGAGCACCTCGGCACCCTCGTGCTGCGCACGGACCGCACGATGGACCTGCCGGGGCGGCGCACCCTGGAACGCGGCGCCCTGGTCACCGCCCTCGTGCTCCTCTTCCGACGGTACCGAGGCCGAGGCCGAGAGCCGGGTGCGCGGCGAGCTGCTCTCCGACCTGGTCAGTGGCCGGGACCTCGACCCGGACCGCCTGCGTGAGCGCGCTCGCCAGCAGGGCGCCGACCTCGACTCCGAGCTGGCGCTCGCCGTGGGTCAGCCCTCGGAGGAGAGCACACCGCAGCAGGTCGCGAGGGTCGCAGCGGCCCTGGCCCGAGAGCTCCAGGGTCTGGGCGGGGTGCACGACGGCCTGGCCGTGGTGCTGGCGCCGGGCGACCCGCTCGCGCTCGGCGAGACGCTGCGCGACCGGCTCGGGGGAGCGACCGTCGGGGTGGCCCCCTGCGGCGGGGGAGCGCGGGCCGTGAACGACTCCTGGCGGCAGGCACGGCAGTCGCTCGACGCCCTGCTGCGGCTGGACCGCTCGGGGGAGGTCAGCGACCCGGCGGGACTGGGTCTCGCCCGGCTGCTGCTCGGGGGCAACGGGCCGGAGGAGCTCGAGGAGTTCATCGCCCGCACCCTGGGACCGGTGCTGGACTACGACGCCGCTCGCGAGACGCAGGCTCGCCGAGACGCTCGAGGCCTGGCTGACCTCAGGAGGTGCGCTGCGCGAGACGGCGGAGCGTCTGCACATCCACCCCAACACCGTCACCCAGCGCCTGGAGCGGGTCGGTCAGCTGCTCGGCGCCGGCTGGCGCGACCCCGCGCGCAAGCTCGATGTGCAGCTGGCGCTGCAGATGGCTCGCCTGCGCGGCGGCATGTGAGGTCGGGCCATTCATTGGTCGACATCATGGTCCCCGGCACATGGCCCTGAGTGATGCGCAGCACGTAGCGTCGCCGCCATGAGTCACCCCCTGTCCGGCCACACCGCCCTGGTCACCGGTGCCGCCAGCGGCATCGGCCGCGCTGTCGCCGCCCGCCTCGTCGAGGACGGCGCCGCGGTGCTCCTGCTCGACCAGGACGAGGCCGGAGCCAAGGAGGCCGCCGCCGAGGTGGGTGGCGAGCACCTGGTCGCCGACCTGGCCGACGCGTCGGCGATCGACGCGCTCGAGCTCGGGGGGCGAGGCATCGACATCCTCGTGAACAACGCCGGCATCCAGCACGTCGCCCCGGTCGAGGGTTTCGACCCCGAGCGCTTCGAGCTGATCCACAAGGTGATGCTGCACGCGCCCTTCCTGCTGGCCCGGGCCCTGCTCCCCGGCATGTACGCCGAGGGCTGGGGCCGGATCGTGCACGTCTCCTCGGTGCACGGTCACCGCGCCTCGCCGTTCAAGGCGGCCTACGTCAGCGCGAAGCACGGACTCGAGGGTCTCTCGAAGGTGATCGCCCTGGAGGGTGCCGACAAGGGCGTCACCAGCAACACCGTCTGCCCCGGCTACGTCCGCACCCCGCTGGTCGAGGGACAGATCTCCGACCAGGCCGAGAGCCACGGCATCGCCGAGGACGAGGTGCTCGAGAAGGTGCTGCTGGCCCGGACGCCGGTCAAGCGCCTGGTCGAGCCCGACGAGGTGGCCGGACTGGTCGCCTTCCTGTGCGGTCCGGGCACCCGCTCGATCAACGGCACTTCCTACCTGATGGACGGCGGCTGGACCGCCGCATGACCGACCTACCCCACCTGTCCGACTCAAAGGGAGAAACTTCATGACCGCGACACCGACAACCCTCACCCCGGGGGAACCTTCCCAGGGGAGCGAAGGCAACAGCATCGTCAAGGTGGTCTTCGCCAGCCTGATCGGCACCGCCGTGGAGTGGTACGACTTCTTCCTCTACGGCTCCGCTGCCGCGCTGGTCTTCGGCAAGCTCTTCTTCCCCGAGTCGGAGCCGGTCACCGCGACGCTGCTCGCCTTCGGCACCTACGCCCTCGGCTTCGTGGCACGGCCCCTGGGCGGCATCGTCTTCGGGCACTTCGGTGACCGGGTCGGGCGCAAGAAGATGCTGGTCGTCGCCCTGATGATGATGGGGGTCGCGACGTTCGCGATCGGCCTGCTCCCGACGTACGCCGCGATCGGCATCATGGCGCCGATCCTGCTGCTCGTGTGCCGGCTGCTCCAGGGCTTCGCCGTCGGTGGCGAGTGGGGCGGCGCCGTCCTGATGGCCGCGGAGCACGGCGACGACGCCCGTCGTGGGTTCTGGTCGTCGTGGCCGCAGGCCGGTGTGCCGCTGGGCAACCTGATGGCGACCGGTGTGCTCTTCGTGCTCGCCGCGGTCCAGAGCGACGCCGCCTTCGAGTCGTGGGGCTGGCGGATCCCGTTCCTGCTCTCCGCCGTGCTGGTGCTGATCGGTCTCTACGTCCGGCTGCAGCTCGAGGAGTCGCCGGTCTACCAGGAGGCGAAGGCCGAGATCGCCGAGAAGAAGACCGGGTCCTCGCACATGCCGATCCTCGAGGTGATCAAGACCTACCCCAAGGAGGTCTTCATCGCGATGGGGATGCGGATGGCCGAGAACATCAGCTACTACATCTTCACGATCGTCTCGATCACCTACGTCACCACCTACCTCGGCCAGGACAAGGGCACGATCCTGCAGATGCTGCTCATCGGCGCCGCGATCCAGTTCTTCCTGATCCCGGCTCTGGGCGCCCTCTCCGACAAGGTCGGTCGCCGGCCCCTGTACTTCACCGGCGCCGTGGGCGTGGCCGTCTGGGCCTTCGTGTTCTTCGACCTGCTGGAGACGAACAGGCCCTCGATGATCTTCGTCGCGGTCGGAGTGGGCCTGCTCTTCCACTCGATGATGTACGCGCCGCAGGCCGCGTTCTTCTCCGAGCTCTTCGGCACCTCGGTGCGCTACACCGGCGCCTCGGTGGGCTACCAGCTGGCCTCGATCTTCGCCGGAGCTCTCGCTCCGATCATCGCGGTCAAGCTGCTCGGCCCGGCCGACGTCGGGAACACCTTCCTGGTCGGCCTCTACGTCGCTGCCGCGTCCGTGATCACCATCGTGGCCGTGCTGTTCGCCAAGGAGACCAAGGCCACCTCCATGCGCCACGACCGCGTCGTGCGCAGCGCACACCAGTGATCACTGCCAGTCCGCACTGAGCGGTTTCGACCCGGTAGGCCACGCGACCCAGGTGGCCTGCCGGGTCGACCCGTTCCACCGGCAGGTCGGTAGCCTGCACGACGATGACGACGACGAAGCCACAGCCGCAGCCGCTGCCCGAGCGCGGTGAGGTCTGGTACGTCAGCTATGGGTCGAACATGTCCGCCGCCCGGCTCGCGGCCTACCTCGAGGGCGGCATTCCCCCGGGGGGCAGCCGGAGCAACCCGGGTGCCCGCGACGGAGCGCCGCCGCGGCACAGCGTGGCGGTGGACCTTCCGGGAGCGCTCTACTTCGCAGGCAGGTCGCCCCAGTGGGGTGGGGGCGTCGCCTTCTACGACCACCTGGCAGCCGGCGGACCGACCCATGCCCGCGCCTATCTGGTCACCGCCCAGCAGTTCACGGACGTGGCCGCCCAGGAGATGTACCGCCTCCCGCAGGAAGGCGACCCGCTGGAGGAGATCGTGCTCGGAGGCATCGACGGCGGGACCCACCATGCCGGCCCGGGTCGCTACGAGACCCTCGTCGAGGTGGGGCGGCTCCACGGTGCACCGATGCTGCTGTTCACCGCCCCGGACGGCATCGACCACGTGGAGCACACCCAGCCGTCGGCGTCGTACGTCTCCATGATGAGCACCGGCCTCCAGGAGTGTCGCGGGTGGGGGGAGCGCGAGGTCGCGGCGTACCTCGAGCGACTCGGGGTGCAGCAGTGACGGGTTCGCCAGCGGACGCGGCTCAGCCGAACACGGAGCTCACCACGACCTCACCTCCCGCGTCGCGCACCTCGAAGCCGGACGCGCGCTCTCGCAGCACCGAGGAGTTCAGGTTGCAATCCATCTGCCTGGTGCCGGTGCCGACGAACCCGCCGGCGGGGTAGCGCGTCCCGTCCACGCCCAGCACGGCAACCCGGTAGCGGGCGCCGCGGTCGAAGCCGCTCGCAGTGAGCTTCACCTCGATGCCCCAGGTGTGGTCGACGAGGTCCGCCGAGGCCTGCAGCCCGGGTTGCCCGGTCTGCACCTGCACCGACTCCAGCGGCACGCCCGGAGCCGGGTCGCTCTCCCTCAGGACGCCGACTCCGACCGCGGTCACCAGGGCGACCGCCGCCGCAGCCGCTGTCAGGACCGCAGCCGCCAGCCAGGGCCGGCGGTGCTCGCCGCGTGCGACCCCGCTCACCGCGGCGACCACACGGTCGCCGAGCTCGGGCGGCGGCGCCGCGCTCGCGTCCGGTCCCGGCCCGCGGCGCATCTGGCTCAGCGCGCTCGCGACCGGGGTCAGCTCGGCCAGCTCGGAGGTGCACCCGCGACAACCGTCGAGGTGGACCTCGAGGGCCGCGGCCTCGTCGGGGGAGAGCTGCCCGAGCACGTAGGCCCCGAGGCTCATCCTCAGCTCGTGGTGCTGCTCGTCGTTCGCGGCGTTGGGGTTCACAGCGACACCTCCATCTCCTCCATCACGATGCGCAAGGCCTTCAGCCCGTAGAACACCCTGCTGCGCAGGGTGCTCACGGGGATCCCCAGCTCCGCCGCGACCTCGTCGTAGGGCCGGTCGGCCAGGTAGGTCTGTTCCAGGGCGAGACGATGGTCCTCACCCAGCCGCCGCAGGCCCTCCTCGACCAGCCAGCGACGCATCAGGCTCTCCATCTCGTCGGTCCCGGCCACCGGGGAGTCGGCGAGCGTCTGGTGGTCGGCGAGCGAGCGAAGCCACGGACGCGCGCCGTGCGCGCGGTGCAGGTCGATCACCACGTTGCGGGCGATGCTGAAGAGCCACACGCGCAGGCCGGCTATCTGCGGGTCGTAGCGGTCACGTGCACGCCAGGCACGCAGGAACGTCTCCTGGACCGCGTCCTGGGCGGTCGCGCTGTCACCGAGGCCACGCAGGGCGAACCGGTAGAGCTCGGCCCCGTGCGCGGCGTACGCCTCACGCACCCCCTCCTCGCGGGCGAAGGAGGGAGTGCGTGAGGAGGGGCGGGCCAACGCCATGCGCCAGGTGTCCTCAGCGTCCGGTGGTCACTTGCCGATCGGGACGGCGAGGTCGCTCACCTGGAGCGAGCCGGGGAAGGCCCCCTTCGAGGTGACGGCACCGGTGAGCAGCGACACCGAGTACAGGCGGTACTTCCCACCCACGCTGAGGGTGGCCCAGCCACGGTTGTCCTCGCCGGCGATGTCGAAGCCGGCGTCGCTGCCCGCGTCGACGCCGAGCTTGCCCGTGGCCGAGAGCGAGCCGGCATTGGCGGGTGCCTGCAGGGCCACCTGGTCCATCGTCGTGTCGATGTCGAACAGGGTGGTGGCGGTGTCCGCGTCCAGGTCGTTGTTGGTGTACGCCGCAGCGCTGATCCCGCTCGCGGCAGTGGTGGCCGGGGGGTAGGCCAGGGTGCCGTCGGTGATCGTCGCGCCGCCCGGGTTCACGTCGTGGCGGAGGTTCTGGCCGGAGTCGCTGACCACGCGAAGGCGGTCGGCGGCCGGGTTGAAGTCGACGCCGAACCTGCTGCCGGACAGGGCCACGGTCAGCTGGCTGACCTTGGTGGCCTTCGCCTTCGACGACAGCGTGTAGACCCCACCGGCGTCGCCGACGCCGTAGAGCATCCGGTCCTGCACCCGGAAGTCGATGCCGACCAGCGCGGTGTCGCCGCTCAGGCCGGTGACCCTCCGGGCCCCTGCCGGGCGTCCCGGCTTGGCCAGGTCGAAGGCGACCAGCGTCTTCGCGCCGGCCAGGCCGACGGCGTACCCACCGGAGTGGCCGCCTGAGCTGGTCTGGCTGCTGCCGGCGCTGGCGGGGCCGAGCGGAAGGGTGAGTGCGGCGGCGATCGCCCCGGCTGTGACGAGGGTTCGGGTGCGGTTCATGGAGTGCTCCTTCGCAGATGCGTCTGGTCTTCGAGGTGGTCGGTTCGGCTGTGCTTACGGATGCGGACCCGCTCGTGTTGAAGTGGCGCGCTGTGTGGTTCGGAGGCGTCCGGCATCCGGATCCGGGGCAGGGCGCTGGTGCCGACCTGTTCGCCACCGGCCGGCCGTGGATAGGTTCTGGACATGGAGTCCTACGCACGAGGCGAGACCGTCCCGGCCCTGATCGAGGAGACGATCGGCGCCAGCTTCGAGGCCACCGTGGCGTCGTACGGCGATCGGGAGGCACTCGTGGAGTACGCCTCCGGCCGCCGGTGGACCTACGCCGAGCTCGACCGGGACGTGAACGCCCTCGCGCGCGGGCTGATGGGCGCCGGCATCGAGAAGGGTGACCGGGTCGGGGTCTGGTCGCCCAACTGCGCGGAGTGGACGATCGCGCAGTACGCCTCCGCGAAGGTCGGCGCGATCCTGGTCAACGTCAACCCGTCCTACCGGACCCATGAGTTCTCCTACGCGGTGAACCAGTCCGGCCTGAAGCTGCTGGTCAGCGCGGAGTCGTTCAAGAGCAGCAACTACCGGGAGATGGTCGAGGAGACGACGTCCTCGGGCTCGGTCAGCGGGGGTCTGCTCGAGCGCGTCGTCTACATCGGCACCGACGACTGGGCGGCGCTCGTGGCCGAGGGGGAGGGGCTCCCCGAGGACGCGGTCGCCGAGCGGATGGCCACGCTGGCACCGGGGGACCCGATCAACATCCAGTACACGAGCGGCACCACCGGCTATCCCAAGGGCGCCACCCTCAGCCACCGCAACATCGTGAACAACGGCTTCTTCACCACCGAGCTGCTCAACTTCACGCACCTGGACCGGCTGTGCATCCCGGTGCCCTTCTACCACTGCTTCGGGATGGTGATGGGCAACCTGGGATGCACCACCCACGGGGCCACGATGGTGATCCCGGCTCCCGGCTTCGACCCGGCGACCACGCTCGAGTGCGTCGTGGCGGAGAAGTGCACCGGTCTCTACGGCGTCCCGACGATGTTCATCGCGATGCAGAGCCACCCGTCCTTCGCCGACCACGACCTCTCCCGGCTGCGCACCGGCGTGATGGCCGGCTCGATCTGTCCGGTCGAGGTGATGAAGCGCTGTGTCGACGACATGCACATGGCCGAGGTGGCGATCGCCTACGGCATGACGGAGACCTCGCCCGTCTCGTGCCAGACCCGCGCGGACGACGACCTGGACCGTCGTACGGCCACGATCGGGCGGGTGCACCCGCACGTGGAGATCAAGGTCGTCGACCCGGCCACCGGCGAGACGGTGGAGCGCGGCGACCCCGGTGAGCTGTGCACCCGCGGCTACTCGGTGATGATCGGCTACTGGCAGGACGAGGAGAAGACGACCGAGTCGATCGACGCCGACGGCTGGATGCACACCGGTGACCTGGCCGAGATGCGCGAGGACGGGTACGTGCAGATCGTCGGCCGGATCAAGGACATGGTGATCCGGGGCGGGGAGAACATCTACCCCCGCGAGATCGAGGAGTTCCTCTACACCCACCCCGACATCGAGGACGTCCAGGTGATCGGCGTACCCGACGAGCGCTACGGCGAGGAGCTGGCGGCGTGGGTCAAGCTGCGGTCCGGAGCGGACCCGCTCGACGAGCAGGCGGTCCGCGAGTTCGCCACCGGCCGGCTCGCGCACTACAAGATCCCGCGCTACGTGCTGCTGGTCGAGGAGTTCCCGATGACGGTGACCGGGAAGATCCGCAAGGTGCAGATGCGCGAGGAGACGGCTGCCAGGCTCGGACTCGGCACCGAGACCAACGAGGGAGACCGTGCATGACCCCGATCGACACCCTGGCCGAGGACTACTGGGCGCACTACGTGGCGGTCAGGCCCACTCGCGCACACCTGATCGGTGACTACAGCGGGGCCGCACACTTCGAGGAGGCCAGCCGGGAGTCCGAGGACCGCGAGATCGCCGCGATGCGTGAGTTCGTACGACGAGCCGATGCGATCGACGCCTCCGGGCTCGACGACCAGCAGCGGATCACCCGGGCCGTGCTGGTCGCCGACGCGACCAACCGCGCGGATGTGCTGTCCGCGCGGCTCAGCGAGCTCGGTGCCGACCCGATCTTCGGGCCGCAGGTCTCGGTGCCGATCCTGGTGCGGATCCTCGCCCTGCCCGAGGCCGAGGTGGCCGAGGCGCTGGTCGACAAGCTCCGTGGCCTGGGTCGCTTCTACGGTGAGCTCGCGGAGCGCCACCGTGAGGGGGTTGCCGCCGGCCGGGTGCCGGCCGGCTTCGCCGCCGCGGACACCGTGGACCAGCTCGACGCGCTGCTGGCGCGGCCGCTCGCCGACGACCCGCTGCTGCTCACCTCGCCGCCCCCCGGTGGCATGGACGTCGACGGGTGGAAGGCCCGGCTGCGAGCCGTGGTCGAGTCCGACGTGCGCCCCGGGATGCGCGCCTACCGCGACGTGCTGCGCGACGAGGTGCTCCCGCTCGGGCGTCCCGACGAACGGTGCGGCCTGGGCTGGTTGCCGGACGGCGACGCGGCGTACGCCGCAACGCTGCGCAACTTCACGACCACCGACAAGTCGGCTCGCGAGATCCACGAGATCGGGCTGGCGCAGATCGAGAAGCTGGCGGACGAGTACCGCGCCCTGGGGCCGGACGTGGTCGGCACCGACGACCTCCAGGAGATCTTCGAGGCGATGCGCACCGACCCCCGGCTGCACTTCAGCAGCGGCGAGGAGCTGGTCGCTGCCTCCGAGGTCGCCATGACGCGGGCCTGGGAGGCGATGCCGGACTGGTTCGAGGTGCTGCCGCAGGCACCGTGCGCGGTGCAGGCGACCACCACCGGGGCCAAGGCGTTCTACTTCCCGCCGGCCGGCGACGGCAGCCGCGGCGGCACGTTCTTCGTCAACATCGCGGACCCGGCCGCGTGGGGGACCTTCGAGCTGGAGGCGATGGCGTTCCACGAAGGCATTCCGGGACACCATCTCCAGCTCGCGATCGCCAGCGAGCTGGAGGGAGTCCCGGAGTTCCGCAAGCACGTCAGCAACTCGGCGTACTCCGAGGGCTGGGGGCTCTACACCGAGCGGCTCTCCGACGAGATGGGTCTCTACAGCTCGGCGGTGGACCGGATGGGGATGTTCGCAGCCGACTCGATGCGCGCCTGCCGGCTGGTGGTCGACACCGGGCTGCACGCGCTGGGGTGGAGCAGGGAGCAGGCCGTGCAGTACATGGTCGCCAACTCGCCGCTCGCCGAGGGCGTGGTCCGTCCGGAGGTCGACCGCTACGTCGTCTCGCCGGGACAGGCGACCTCCTACATGGTCGGCCGGCTCGAGATCCAGCGGATGCGGGCGGAGGCCGAGCAGCGCCAGGGCGCGAGCTTCCAGGTGAAGAGGTTCCACTCCGCCGTGCTCGGCTCGGGGTCGTTGCCGCTGGGCGTGCTCGACGAGGTGGTCCGGCAGGGCCTGCCCGGGGGACCGAGCGCCTAGAGACGGCGCAGGAGGGCACGCACCACGACCGCGCCGATGAGGCCGCCGATGGCCTCGTAGGGCATCCGCTCGTGGGCCTCGTTCTGGATCCGGCGGTGCACCTCGTCCACCCACTCCGGGAACGGTGAGCCGCCGAAGAACAGCGTGCTCGGCTTGTCGGCGTCGGGGAAGCAGGCGCCCAGCATCCCGGCCATCACGGCCACGCGTCGCTGCGGGGACGCGGCCCGCGCCAGGGTGGCCATCGTGGCCAGCCCGACCAGGCCGTCGACCACCGCCACCTTGAGGAAGACGTCGTAGTCGGGATGGCCCCAGTGCGGCAGGGCGTCCATGGCCGCATGGCTGGCGATGCCCAGCGTGAACGCGCTCACCGGCCCCGGGGCCAGCGCTCCGACCACCGCACCGGCGACGACGTGGTTGGTGATCAGCACCTCTGCACCCTAGGCGTCGCGGCCGGGAAACCCGCTGTGTGACCCTTGACACCACGCCACTAAACCGGTTTAGTCGTGGGATGGGCCGGCCGACGATCAACGACGTTGCGACGGCCGCCGGCGTCTCCAAGGGGGCTGTCTCCTTCGCCCTGAACGGTCGGCCCGGCATCTCCCCGGAGACTCGCCGCCGGATCCTGGAGACTGCCGAGACCCTGGGCTGGGTGCCGAGCACGCGGGCACGTGCGCTGTCGGTCTCCAAGTCCCTGGCCGTCGGGCTGGTGATCGCCCGCCCGCCGGAGATCCTGCGCGCGGACGCGTTCTTCCCGTCCTTCATCGCCGGGCTCGAGACGGTCCTCTCGCCCCGCGGGCACGCGCTGCTGCTGCAGGTGGCCGAGCGCGACGACCATGCGGCCTACCGCCGACTGGTCCAGGAGGCCCGGGTCGACGGTGTGTTCGTCACCGACCTGCAGGTGGACGACGAGCGTCCGGCGCTGCTCGAGGAGCTGGATCTGCCGGCAGTGATCATCGGCCCCCACCTCGACGAGCAGCCACGTGCGCGGCAGTCCTGCATGGGCGTCGACGACGCGCCGGGCATCCGCGCCGCCGTAGGACACCTCATCGAGCTCGGGCACACCCGCATCGGGCACGTCTCCGGCCCGCAGCACATGGTCCACGGACGCTCGCGACGCGAGGCCTGGAGCCAGGCCCTGCGTGCCGCGGCTCTGCCCGAGGGGCCATGGGTCGAGGCCGACTTCTCCGCCGAGTCCGGTGCTCGCGCGATGCGGGAGCTGCTCGAGCTCCCGGACCGGCCCACCGCGGTCGTCTTCGCGAACGACCTGATGGCGATGGCCGGCCTCTCGCTGGCCGTCGCGCGAGGTGTGACGGTGCCCGGCGACCTGTCGATCACCGGCTTCGACGATGTCGAGATCTCGGCACACCTGCAGCCGTCCCTGACCTCGGTGCACACCGACGTCGTGGCCTGGGGACGCGCCGCCGCGACCCGGCTCCTCGAGCTCATCGACGACCACGACCCGACCCCTGCCGACCTCCCGGACGCACGCCTCGTCGTGCGCTCCTCGACCGGCCCCGCATCTGACCTGGTACGCCCCCTCTGAATGGAGCAACGATGAAACGCACCTTCCTGACCGCCTCCGCCGTCCTGCTGGCCCTCGGACTGACCACCGCCTGCGGTGGTGGCTCCGACGCCGGCGAAGGCGCCTCATCGGCCGGGCCGATCAAGGTGTGGCTCTCGAACAACCCCGAGGAGATCGCCTGGGGCGAGGCCATGGTGAAGGAATGGAACGCCGAGCACTCCGACCAGAAGATCACGGCCCAGGAGATCCCGGCCGGCAAGACCTCCGAGGAGGTCATCGGCGCGGCGATCACCGCCGGCAACGCCCCGTGCCTGGTCTTCAACACCAGCCCCGCAGCAGTGCCGCAGTTCCAGAAGCAGGGCGGCCTCGTCGCGCTGGACAGCTTCGAGGACGGCGCGAGCTATGTCGAGGAACGCTCCGGCGCTCAGGCCGAGCAGTACCAGTCGCCGGACGGGAAGTTCTACCAGATCCCCTGGAAGCAGAACCCGGTGATGATCTTCTACAACAAGGACCTGTTCAAGAAGGCCGGTCTCGACGCCGAGAACCCGCCGCTGAGGACGTACGACGAGTTCCTCGCGACCAGCAAGAAGCTCGTGGAGAGCGGCGCGGCACCGGCGGCGATCGCACCCGCCCCGTCCAGTGAGTTCTTCCAGTCCTGGTTCGACTTCTACCCGCTGTACGCCGCCGCGTCCGGTGGGAAGCAGACCATCGAGGATGGCAAGGCGACCTTCAACGACACGGCCGGCAAGGACGTGTGGAACTTCTGGGCCCAGATGTACAAGGACGGCTACACCCCCCAGGAGAAGTACGACGGCGACTCCTTCGCAGACAAGAAGTCCGCCATGGCGGTCGTCGGTCCCTGGGCGATCGCGGTCTACAAGGACAAGGTCAACTGGGGGGTCGCCCCGGTGCCGACCAAGGCTGGCATGGACGCCGGCGAGGTGCACACCTTCAGCGACGCCAAGAACATCGGGCTCTACTCGGCGTGCAAGAACCAGAAGACCGCCTGGGAGGTGCTGAAGTTCGCCACCAGCGAGGACCAGGACGCCAAGCTCCTCGAGGCCACCGGCCAGATGCCGATCCGGGAGGACCTGGCCACGACCTACGCCGACTACTTCAAGAGCCACCCGGACTACGAGACCTTCGCGGACCAGGCATCGCGCACCGTCGAGGTGCCCAACGTGGCGAACTCGGTGGAGATCTGGCAGGAGATCCGTGACAACTTCTCCTCCGCGGTGATCTTCGCCAAGACGTCGGTCGACGAGGGCATCGCCAAGGCCGCTGACTCCGCGGACGAGCTCGCCGGACAGTGAGCCACGCCCTGACCAAGGTCTTCGGTCGCCAGCCCCTGGGGGCGGTGTTCGCGGCACCGTACGCACTGTTCCTGGTGCTGGTGTTCGCCTACCCCCTCGGGCTGGCGGTCTGGATCAGCTTCCACGACTACTTCTTCGCAGCCCCGGGCGCGCCGGTCGACCGACCCTTCGTCGGCTTCGCCAACTACGCCTCGGTGCTGGGCGACCCCGACGTCCGACGGGCCTTCGGGAACGTCGCGATCTTCCTGGTGATCAACGTCCCGCTCACGGTGGTGCTCTCACTGGTGCTGGCCACCGCGCTCAACTCGGTGAAGCGGGCGCGGACGTTCCTGCGCCTGTCGTACTACGTGCCCTACGTGACCGCGAGCGTCGCGCTGGTCGCGGTGTGGCTGTTCCTGTTCAGCAGCAACGGCCTGGCCAACCAGATCCTCGGACCGCTGGCGCCGTCACCCTCATGGCTGGTGAACAGCAGCCTGGCGATGCCGGTGATCGCACTCTTCGTCACCTGGAAGCAGCTCGGCTTCTTCATCCTGCTCTACCTGGCCGCGCTGCAGGGCGTCTCGCGGGACCTCTACGACGCCGCCTCGGTCGACGGCGCCGGTCGGGTCCGGTCGTTCATGAACGTCACCGTCCCCGGCGTACGGACGGCCACCACGCTGGTGGTCATCCTGGCCACGATCACCGGAGCCAACCTGTTCACCGAGCCCTACCTGCTGACCAACGGTGGCGGTCCGGACGGCGCCTCGGCGTCGCCTGTGTTCGTGATGTACCAGAAGGGCATCGAGCAGGGAAACCCTGACACCGCTTCGGCGATCGGCGTCCTGCTCGTGATCCTCGTGCTCGCGATCTCCCTGGTCAACCGACGAATTCTGGAGCGTGACTGACATGGTGAAGAACCGCCGTGTGTGGAGCACCGCCGCCCTGTTCCTGGGCGCCCTGGTGTTCCTGTTCCCCTTCTACTACATGGTCGTCGGCTCGTTCCAGGAGAAGCCGGACACCTCGATCGGCGGCATCCTGCCGCTGGGCGGCTGGACCTTCGACAACTACGTCGACATCAACAGCCGGGTGAACCTGGTGCGGTCACTGGTGAACTCGATGATCGTCACCGGCGGAGTCCTGATCGGCACGGTGCTCTTCGGGGTGCTCGCCGGCTATGCGCTCGCCCGGCTGCACTTCCGTGGTCGCGGCACCTTGTTCGCGGTGATGCTGCTCGTGCAGATCGTGCCGTTCCAGCTGCTGATCATCCCGATCTACGTGATGGTCGTGCGGAGCTATGGTCTGGCCGACTCCTACGTGGGCATGATCGCGCCCTTCCTGATCAACTCCACCGCGGTGTTCATCTTCCGGCAGTTCTTCCTGCAGCTGCCCGAGGACCTGTTCGCCGCGGCGGCACTGGACGGGGCCGGGGAGCTGCGCACCCTCTGGTCGATCGCGCTGCCGCTCGTGCGCCCCGCCATCCTGACGGCCTGCCTGCTGACCTTCATCGGTCCGTGGAACGAGTTCCTCTGGCCGTTCCTGGTCACCAAGGACCAGGACCTGCAACCCCTGGCGGTGACGCTCGCCAACTACATGAGCAACATCGCCGGTCGTGCGGCCAACCCGTTCGGCGCGATCCTCGCGGGAGCCGTGGTGCTCGCAGCACCTGCGGTCGCGCTGTTCATCGCGTTCCAGAAGAAGTTCACCGACCTCGAGATCAGCAGTGGAGTGAAGGGATGACCATGCGTCGAGTACTGACGGCAGCCACGATGGCGGTCGCTGTCACCGCAACCCTGGCGCAGGCGCCGGCGGGCGGAGCCTCCTCTGCCTCGGGCGTGAGCCGGCTGACCAACCTGGACCACCTCGACTACCTCGGAGAGCGAGTCGCACCGCCACGACAGGCGGGCCACACGACCTACCGACTGGCGGAACAGCCGGAGGTCGCGACGCTGTGGACCTACGCCGACAAGCGGTCGGACGGGAGCTACGAGCGCATCGGCGGCGGCCCCTACGACGCGGCGACGGACACCTACGGACAGGGGGCGTTCAACGCCGACGACATGGCGCGTGCGGCCGTCGTCTATCTCCGCGACTGGAAGCAGACCGGCGAGACCAGCAGCCGTCGCCGTGCGTTCGAGATGCTCCGCGGCCTGACCTACCTGCAGACGGTGACCGGCCAGAACACCGGCAACGTGGTGCTGTGGATGCAGCCGGACGGCACGCTGAACCCGAGCGCGGAACCCGTCGAGCTGCCCGACCCCTCGGACAGCGACGCGTCGTACTGGCTGGCCCGCACGATCTGGGCGCTGGGTGAGGGGTATGCCGCGTTCAAGCACGCCGACCCCGCGTTCGCACGCTTCCTCGAGCACCGCCTGTCCCTGGCCGTGGACGCGGTCGACCGGCAGGCACTCGACGCCTACGGCCGCTACCTCGACATCGACGGGACGCGTACGCCGGCCTGGCTGATCGCGGACGGAGCCGACGCGTCCGCCGAGGCGGTGCTCGGCCTGGCTGCCTACGTGCGTGCCGGTGGCTCTGCCGGTGCCCGGGCCAGGGCGGAGCGTGCCATGACCAGGCTCAGCAACGGCATCGCCCAGCTGGCCGGTGGCACGGCACGCGCCTGGCCCTTCGGTGGCGTCCTGCCGTGGGCCCTCTCGCGCTCGAACTGGCACGCCTGGGGATCACAGATGACGGCGGCGCTCAGTCGCGCGGCCGACGTGACCGGCCAGACCTCGTGGCGGCGGGTCGCGGAGCGAGAGGCGTTCACCTTCGATCCCTGGATGCTCACCTCGGGTGGCCCCGACAACGGCCGGCTGCCGTCCAGGGCAGACGCCACCCAGATCGCCTACGGCGTCGACTCACGCGTCCAGAACCTCGTCGCGACCGGAGGCGGAGCCCGCCAGATCGCGGGAGTCGTCGCGGCCTGGTTCTTCGGGGCCAACGCGTCCGGGTCACCGACCTATGACCCGGCGACCGGCGTCACCTTCGACGGTGTCGCCCCGGACGGCACGACCAACCAGAACTCCGGCGCCGAGTCCACGATCCACGGACTCCTCACGATGCTCGTGCTGGACGCCGACCCGACCGTGAGGCGGATCGCGATGACCGCGGGCGTCCGAGAGGTCGTGGGGGTGAAGTATCTGGAGGTCGAGGACAGCCAGCTCGGCGCAGGGGCGACGGCCGTCACCCCGGCGGACACCTGGACCGGGGAGTCGAAGTACGCCGGCACGGGATATGCCAGCCTCGGCAACGGCGGCACGGCGACCGTCCAGCTCGGCAGCCACCCCGACGCCCTGGTCCTGCCGGTCGTCGACCTGCAGCAGGGCAGCTCTGCCGTGACCAGCTTCCGCGCCGGCGACCGGGTCCTCGGGTCGGTGCGGTCGGGTGCCGTCGGCGCCCAGGGGGACTCGCCCGCACCCGGTGCGATCCTGCCGCTGACCCTCGACACCGTGCTGCCCTCGGCCGCCAGGACGCTGAGGGCCTCCACCAGGGCGACTGGTGGCGACACCGCCCGGCTGGATGCCGTGATGGTCCAGCCGCTGGTGTCGCGGATGGTGCTGGGCGGCGACGGGCACGGCACCGCGCTGCTGCGCAGCTCGGCGAGGTCCACCACGCGCACCACGGTCGCGGTGCCCGGCAGCGGGACCGCCCACGTCTGGTCCTACGACGGACGGGGCCGGCTCCTCGCCCGCACGAGGAGCGCTGCCGCCGTCGTACCGGTGACCGTCGCCGCCGGCGGCGTCACCCTGGTCCGCCGTTGAGCGGCCGGACCCTTTCCCCACCACTCAAGGAGAAGATGCACATGTCCCACACCCCGAACACCCCGCATGCCGAGTTCCCGCTCGGCCCCTTCACGCCCTACGACGGCAACCCGATCCTCACGCCGCAGGGCGAGGGCTGGGAGTCCGGAAGCATCTACAACCCCGCCGCGGTGGTGAAGGACGGCAAGGTCGTGCTGCTCTACCGTGCGCACGCCGACGACATCATCAGCCACGTCGGCCTCGCCACGAGTGACGACGGGATCCACTTCGAGCGGCACCCGGATCCCGTGCTGTCGCCGAGCGAGCCCTACGAGGAGTTCGGCTGCGAGGACCCGAGGGTCACCGAGATCGAGGGCACCTACTACCTGACCTACACCGCCTGGGACCGCACGAACGCCCAGCTCTGCCTGGCCACCTCGACCGACCTGTTCACCTGGGAGAAGCACGGTCCGCTGTTCCCGGACTTCAACACCTTCGAGCCTCACGCGTCCGAGGTGCCGACCCCGTGGAGCAAGGCGGGCGCCATCCTGGCGACGCCGATCGACGGTCGCTACCTGATGTACTTCGGCGAGGGCTCGATCTACCACGCCTGGTCCGACGACCTGATCCACTGGACGCCGGCGCCCCAGGACGAGCCGCTGATGGTCCCCACCCCGAAGGGCACCTTCGGTGAGTTCCTCGTCGAGGTCGGCCCACAGCCGATCATCACCAACAACGGTCTGATCCTGCTGCTGCACAATGCTGCTGTGAAGTTCGAGGACGGGACGGTCCGCTACACCTGCGGCCAGCTGCTGTTCGACCCGAAGCGGCCGACCGAGATCCTGGCGCAGATGAACTACCCCTGGCTCGAGCCGTCGACCTATGAGGACCAGCACGGACTCGTCTCCAACGTCACGTTCGTCGAGGGCCTCGTGCACTTCGAAGGGACCTGGTTCGCCTACTACGGCCAGAGCGACTCGACACTGGGCGTCGCGACGTACAAGGTCGGCGAGACCTACCCCGGACTGGCCTGATGTCGGATCCGACCTTCGAGCTGGGCGACCCCGCGCACGAGCAGTGGCTCGCCGCGGAGGGTGACCGGTTGCTGGAGTTCGGCCGCGCATCGCGCAGTCCCGCGGGTGGGTTCGCGTGGCTGGACGACGACGGTGCGCCCGACCTCGACCGCCCCGTCGAGCTCTGGGTCACCTGCCGGATGACCCACGTCTACGCGCTCGGCCACCTCCTGGGGCGGCCCGAATGTGCGGCCCTCGCCGACCACGGCGTCGCGGCTCTGGGTGGACGCTTCCTGGACGCGGTCGATGGCGGCTGGTTCGCGAAGGTCGGGCCGGACGGTCCGGTGACGACGGCGAAGACTGCCTACGAGCACGCCTTCGTCGTGCTCGCCGCGGCCAGCGCCACGGCTGCCGGCCGACCCGGCGGACGCGAGTTGCTCGACGAGGCCCTGCTCGTGCTGCTGGACCACTTCTGGGACGACGAGTTCGGCATGGTCGTGGAGGAGTGGGACCGCGCGTGGTCCACCCTCGACAGCTATCGAGGTGTGAACGCCAACATGCACACGGTGGAGGCGCTGCTCTCCGCTGCCGACGTGCTCGACGACTCCACCCTGCGGGACAAGGCGCTGCGGATCACCACCCGGGTCGTGCACGAGCTCGCCGCCGGCAACGAGTGGCGGATCCCCGAGCACTTCGACGAGGCCTGGACACCGCTGCCCGACTACAACCGCGACGAACCGGCCCACCCGTTCCGTCCCTACGGCGCCACCATCGGTCACTGGCTCGAGTGGTCCCGGCTCGCGCTGCACCTCGACGCCGGCCTCGGCGACGCGGCTCCTGCGTGGCTGCTGGCCGATGCCCAGTCTCTGTTCGAGGCATCGGTCCGCGAGGGCTGGGCCGTCGACGGTGCGGACGGGTTCGTCTACACGGTCGGCTGGGACGGCCTGCCCGTCGTACGACAGCGGATGCACTGGGTCGCCGCCGAGGCCGTCGCCGCGGCAGCCGCCCTGCACACGGCCACGGGCGACGCGTCGTACGCCGACTCCTACGCCGCGTGGTGGCAGCACATCGAGGAGCACTTCATCGACCGGGAGCGTGGTTCCTGGCGGCACGAGCTGTCGCCGGCCCTCGAACCGAGCAGCCTGACCTGGCCGGGCAAGCCGGACACGTACCACGCCTTCCAGGCCACCCTGATCCCTCGCCTGCCCCTCACCCCGACGCTCGCGCAGGCTCTGGCCGACCGCGCGTAGGTGGGGCCGCTGGTGGGCGGTCGTCCGAGACCACTGGGCGTCCCCGCCGCCGCAACCCATAGGTGGTCGAGCAGCGAGCGCAGCGAGTGGCCAGTCGAGACCACGCGACGCGTGCCCAGTCGCCGGGTCATCGGATGTTCACCGGCACCTGGCGCCGGTGATCATCCAGTGATCGGTGGCGTCGGGGCCGCTGACCTCGCGATGATGGAGTCATGACCACATCGGACCTCGTGGCTCGCGAGGTCGTCGTGCACGGCCGGGTGCAGGGCGTCTTCTTCCGCGCGAGCTGCCACGAGGAGGCGGAGCAGCAGAGCGTCGTCGGCTGGGTCAGCAACGAGCCCGACGGGAGTGTGCGCGCGTGGTTCGAGGGCTCGGCCGAGCAGGTGCGCTCGATGTGCGCGTGGTGTGAGCACGGTCCGGCCCACGCGCGCGTGAATCGCGTGGACACGGTTGAACGCGAACCGAAAGAGCTCCGCGCCTTCGTCGTCCGGTGACTCGTTCAGTCGTGGGACGGGCGGATCACTCGATCGGCGGTGGCCTCGGCGTCGAAGCCACCCGTCGTATGCCGGGTGGCGGTTCGAAGCTGAACTTGTTGGGTCCTTCTCGTCGGATGACCCAGGGTCCGGAGTGGATGAGTCGGTGGTGATGTCCGCATAGCAACAGCAGGTTGAAGAGGGAGGTGTCGCCGCCGTCGATCCAGTGCTCGATGTGGTGGGCGTGGCACATCATCGGTGGCCGGGTGCAGTGCGGGAAGCGGCAGTGTTGGTCGCGGGCGACCAGGGCCTTCCAGATCGCGGCGGTGACGAGTCGTTGGGTGCGGCCGACGTCGAGGACCTCAGAACCGGTGCCGAGGACGGCGGGGATGATGTCGGCGTCGCAGCAGATGCGTCGCAGGGTCGCTGTGGAGAGGTCATCGCCGGTCTCAGTGGTGCCGTAGCCGGACTGGCCGGCCTGGCCGCGCAGGTCCTCGAGGTTCACGGTGACGGTGACCCGCGGGGTGGCGCCGTGGCAGTCGGGCAGCACCTCGGCGGTCTGTAGCCGGCGGCAGGCGTCGATGAGGGCGTCGAGCATCCGGGTGCCGTGGTCGCGGGGGTCGCGGCCGTCGTGGCTGCACGCGGGCAGGTCGCAGGTGGTGGGGTCGCAGGTCGGTCCGGCGGCCGGTTGGGGCTTGGCGAGTGGGATCAGGGTGGCCTTGAGGGTGGCGGCGTCCTCGATGCTGCAGCGGCCCTTGATCCAGGCACCGCCTGCTCCGTCGGGGTTGATCGAGAGGTGCCGGCCGAGGTGCGCGGCGCGTTCTTCGCGGTCGAGGGCTTGTTCGTCGCGGCGGTCCTGCCCGTCGGGGTCGACCACGCTGACCAGTCGGCGGCCGACCTTGCGCAGGTCGGTGGCGTCGACCCGTTTCGCCTCGTCCATGAGCACCTGCACCCCCCGGGCTCGCAGGTCGGGGTTGCTGGGCAGGGCGTCGACGGCACGTTCGATGACCTGGGCCTTCGGTGCCGAGAGCCAGCCGTCGGCCATGGCTTCACCGACCGGGGCCAGCTCCGGCCGGTCCACCGCTGCGGCCAACCGGACGACGGCAGGTCCGGTGCCCTTGTGCCCACCGGTGATCGCGGTGACGAAGTCCTGGGTGGAGGCCCAGCCGAGCGGTTTGACCGCGCCGGTGGCTTCGAGCTCGCGGACCACCCCGAGCTCGAGACCGTCGAGGATCGACTTGAGTGCCTCGATCGCGGCCACGGTGTCCATCAGCTCGTCGGCGCTGCGGGCCGCCCACAGGGTGTCGGTCAGAGCTTTGATCTGCTCTTGAACCCGGGCCAGGACAGCCGCGACACCGGTGTCGTCGTGGCCCTTTGGTTGGGTGGTCATGAGTGAATTCAAGCACCGAGCACTGACAGTTTCGGGTGGAGTTTCGCCCTCTGTGGAAAGGAATTCTCGAACGCAAGGAACGGCTTGACCGGTAGCATCAGTGGTCGTGGAGACCTTTGTCGTTCGCAGGATTGGCGTCGTCCGTTCCCCGCTGCGCGATCTGGAGAGTGCGCCGCGACAACCCGACGAGGGTGCGCCCGAAGCCGACCTTGTCTTCGATGACGAGGTGGCCGCGGCACTCGAAGGGATCGAGCCCGGAGCGGTCATCGAGCTGTTGACCTGGTTGCACCTTGCCAACAGGGACACACTGCAGACGCGACCACGCGGTGATGCCAACCGACCGCTGACGGGTGTCTTTGCCACCCGCTCGCCCGACCGTCCGAACCCCATCGGCCTGCACACGGTCACGGTCCTCGAGGCAGGACCTGGGACGCTGCGCGTGTCCGGGCTCGAGGCGATCGACGGAACGCCCGTGATCGACGTCAAGGTCTCGCTAGCCTCTCCAGATGGCAGTGTCACTGAAATACGCAGTCGTTGAGCGCGAGCGCCGATTCATCGTGAGTCATCTGCCGGAGGGCGTCTCGCGATCGGCGCGGATCACGGACCACTACGTCACAGGAACGCGCCTGCGCCTCCGAGAGGTCGTCGCAGGAGACGGAAGCGTTGTCCGCAAGCTCGGCCACAAGGTGCGACTCACTGATGGCCCACGAGAGGTGGCGTGCACGTCGATGTATCTCGATGACACCGAGTGGTCATCCCTGATCAGGCTGCCCGCACGAACACTCCGCAAGACGCGTCACTGGGTCGAGCGAGACGAACAACTTGTCGTCGTTGACCAGTTTGGGGACGGGACTCTCCTGGCTGAGATCGACGACGGAGACGGACCACCCACCGAGGTTCCCGCCTGGCTCGCCGTAGTTCGCGAGGTCAGTGACGAGGAGGCATGGACAGGGTCAGCCCTTGCAGGCTAGGCGAGCAGCGGGAGCGCGTACGCCGGCACGCCGGCCAGCTCACAGCAGCAGGTAGAACAACGCCGCCCCGATGAGACCTGTGAGGACACCGACGACTGCGCCGAAGCCCGCGCCGCGTCGGCTGTCCGACTCCGTGCCAGCGAGTCCCGGCAGCAGGTGGCCGACGACTGCGCCCACCACCGCCATCAGCACGAGCTGGACCGGAACGATCCAGTTCTCGGTCGACTCGCCGTCGAGGAAGGTGGCCACGACCGGGAGGCTGAGGACGCCGGCCACGAGGAGAACGGCAACCGCGACGACGCGCTGGGTCCCGGCCTTGGGGGAGGTGGTTGTCATCAGACGCTCCTCGGTGATCGATGGCTTTCTCGGGTCATCGCAGGCTACCGCTCCTGGTGCACCACGGGACGGTGCGGAACCGCGTCGAGCAGCGCACGTACGCTGGCCGCGTGAGTGACCAGCTGGTGGTCGGGTTCGACCTCGACATGACGCTGATCGACACCGTCGTGGGCATCTCCGCGACGCTCGACGCACTCGGCACGGAGCTCGGCGTCGCGTTCCCGACGGCGGACATGACCTCGAAGCTCGGGCCGCCGCTCGACCTGCTGCTCGAGCCGCACGTGGACCCGGACCGCATCGCGGCGGCCGTGGACCGCTTCCGTGAGATCTACCCCGACTTCGCGATCGTCCCGACCCCTGCTCTCCCCGGGGTCGCTGCCGCGCTGGCTGCCGTACGCCGCCACGGGGGTCGGATCGTCCTGGTCACCGGCAAGCACACGCCCAACGCGCAGCTCCACGTCGACCACCTCGGGCTGGACGTCGACGTCGTCGAGGGCCGCGTCTGGGGCGCCGGCAAGGGGGAGGTGCTGCTTCGGCACGGGGCCCACGTCTACGTCGGAGACCACGTCCACGACGTGGAGGGGGCGCGCGCCGCCGGAGTTCCCAGCGTGTCGGTGCAGACCGGAGGGTGCACGCGGGAGGAGCTGGAGCAGGCAGGGACCGACGTCGTCCTGTCGGACCTGTCCGAGTTCCCCGCGTGGCTGGACGATTTCGTCCTGCGGCGCCGGCTGTCCACGCTGGAGGAGGTGCTGCGACGCCACGCGAAGGTGCTGGTCGCCTTCAGCGGGGGAGCCGACAGCGCGTTCCTGCTGGCCGCGGCTGTCCGGACGCTGGGGGCCGACCACGTGGCTGCGGCCACGGCGTACTCCGACTCGCTGCCGCTCTCCGAACGCGGGCCGGCGATGGCGTTCGCGCAGTCCCTTGGAGTCGAGGTGTTCACGCCGGAGACCTCGGAGATGGAGCGTGCGGGCTACCGGGCCAACGGTGGTGACCGCTGCGCGTTCTGCAAGGCCGAGCTGCTCGACGTGCTCGGGCCGCTCGCCGCGGAGCACGGGTACGCCGCGGTGGCGACCGGAACCAACGCCGACGACGCCCGCGCGGGTTTCCGACCCGGGATCGCCGCCGCCTCCGACAGAGGGGCAGTCACCCCTCTCCTGGAGGCCGGACTCACCAAGGAGCAGATCCGGGTGGCCTCCCGCGACTGGGGACTGCCGACCTGGGACAAGCCCGCTGCGGCGTGCCTGAGCTCGCGGGTCGCCTACGGCATCGAGATCACCCCGGCCCGGCTGGCTCGCGTGGAGCAGGCCGAGGCGGCGTTGCGGCGTGCCCTGCTCGATGCGGGTCACGACGTGTCCGACGTGAGGGTGCGCGACCTCGGCGAGGTGGCCCGGGTCGAGGTCGACCGGGACCTCGTCGGTGCGGCCGTCGATCACCTGGACGTCGTACGAGCGGCCGGCTTCGAGATGGTCGAGATCGACCCGCTCGGGTTCCGCTCGGGCTCGATGAACGAGCTGCTCGCCGACCCGGACAGGTACCGCTGAGCGAGACGACTGGAACTCGCGAGCGGCCCCCCGGGCCACCCCGTAGGCTGTGCTCCTGCTGCGGCCACACGAGGCCCACGCAGCCCGATCGACGAAGAGAAAGGCAGTGCCGTGCCCACCGGAAACGTCAAGTGGTACGACGCGGAGAAGGGGTTCGGGTTCCTCTCGCGCGAGGACGGCGACGACGTCTACGTCCGCTCCACTTCCCTGCCCGAGGGAGTCACCACGCTCAAGGCCGGCGCCAAGGTCGAGTTCGGCATCCTGTCCGGCCGCAAGGGCGAGCAGGCCCACCAGGTGCGCGTCCTCGACGCGCCTCCGTCGGTGGCGCAGAACCAGCGCAACGCGCAGCGCAAGAAGCCCGAGGAGATGGTCAGCATCGTCGAGGACCTGATCAAGCTGCTCGAGGGCGTCGAGGAGAGCTACCGCCACGGGCGTCGCCCCGAGGCCAGGACGGCCAAGCCGACGGCCAAGCTGCTGCGCGGCCTCGCTGGCGAGCTCGAGCTCTAGGTCGGGTCTCCACCGGTTGGCGCTGGTGGCGGTCCGGTTCCCCCGCCCGTCGACTGACCCGTCGAGGGCGCCGGGCGCTTGACCAGCACGACCGCTGTCCAGGCCACCATCAGGGCAGCCAGCACCCCGAGGCCGAGCTCCGGCACGACCGTGTCGCCGATCTTGAGCGGCAGCGCGATGCCGATGAACCCACCCAGCACCCAGGACAGCTGGAGCAGCGTCTCCGAGCGCGCGAACGCCGAGGTGCGGTGGCGCTCGGGTACGTCGCGCTGCACGGTCGCGTCCAGCACCACCTTGCCCATCGCCTGCGCCACGCCTGCCGTGAGTCCCAGGGCCATCGCCGGGACCAGCCCGTAGAAGATCGCGCACACCACGGCTGCGGTCGCGTCCGCCAGCAGGGCGACGACCACCGTGATCCGCGGTTTGAGCCGCTGCAGCACCGAGCCGAGCCCGATGCCGATCGCGTTGCCCGAGACCGGCTGCTCCGATCACCAGGCCCATCAGCAGCGTGGTCCGGTTCTCCCACCCGGGCAGCGGGTGCTGGCGCAGCAGGAAGGCCATGTACATCGTCAGGAAGCCGGAGAGCATCCGCAGCCCGGCGTTGCAGCGCAGCGCGAACACCACGTCCACCGGGACACGGAACTTCTTCTTGTCCCCGCTCAGGCTCACCGGGAGCTCACCGGCGTGGGCATCGGCCTTGGCCGGGAGCAGGATCGAGAGGATCGTCGCCCCCGCGAAGACCACGAACGCGAAGCGCAGCGACCACTGTGAGCCGAACGTCGAGGCGAGGCCGGCCAGCGGGGCGGCGATCGAGGCTCCGATGATCCCGGCCAGGGAGATCCGGCTGTTCGCCTTGACCAGCGTCAGTCCGGGCGGCACCAGCCGCGGCACGGTCGCCGCCCGGGCCACGCCGTACGCCTTGGAGGAGACCAGGACGCCGAGGGCGGTCGGGAACATCGCGATCGACTGGGTGGCCACGGCGTCCGCCATCAGCCAGCACAGGAAGGCGCGCAGGGCCATGGTGCCGCCGATCGCCCACCGGCGGCCGTGGCTGAACCGGTCGAGGAAGGGCCCGAGCAGGGGAGCGACGATCGCGAACGGCAGCATCGTGAGGCCGAGGAAGAGCGCGACCTGCCCGCGGGCCTCGCCGGGCTGGGCGAAGAACAGGGTGCCGGCCAGCGAGATGGCGACCGTGGCGTCACCGGCGGCGTTGAACGCGTGCAGCTCGATCAGCCGGTAGAGCCCCGAGTCGCCCGCGCCCTCGGCGTGCGAAGCGCGGCGCGCCTGCCGGAAGGTGTAGGACGCGGCGCTCGCCCGTCGCCGTCCCGGCACGCTTGATCCCGCGACCCGTTGCACCGGCGACCCGCCTGCCCGTCCCGGGCGTCTGCCCGGCCGGGTTCGGGGCCTGGCTCCCCGTCGGCTCGTCCTCCATGTCCACATCCTGTCAAGTGCGTGGGCCGAGCAGACACGGCCCATGCCGATGAGGGACAATCCAGCGGTGTGATGACCACAGCAGATCCTGTCGACGCCGCGGCGGTTGCCGTCGCCCGCGCCGTGCTGGTCGAGCAGGTCGGTGCCGACGTCGTCGGCGAGCACCTCGCCGCCAGCCCCGAGGACCAGGGCGTGGTCACGCACAGCTTCGCCTGCAGCGAGTCCGGCTACCCGGGCTGGGAGTGGGCGGTCACGGTCGCCCGGGCTCCCGGCGCGGACAGCGTGACCGTCGACGAGATCGTGATGCTCCCGGGTGAGTCCGCGATCATCGCGCCGGCCTGGGTGCCCTGGCGCGACCGGATCCAGCCCGGCGACCTCTCGCCCGGCGACCTGCTGCCCACCGACGAGGACGACGCGCGGCTGGTGCCGACCTACCTCGCCGGCGACGACTTCGAGGGGTGGGAGCGCGCGATCGTGGAGGACATCGGCCTGGGCCGGTCCCGCGTGCTGTCGATCGAGGGTCGCGACGCGGCAGCGCAGCGCTGGTATGCCGGCGACCAGGGTCCCGACTCACCGATCGCGCAGTCGGCCCCAGGTCGCTGCGAAGGCTGCGGCTTCCTGGTCCGGCTCGCCGGCCCGCTCTCGGACACGTTCGGTGTGTGCGCCAACGAGTTCGCCAACGACGACGCCCGCGTGGTCTCGCTCAACCACGGCTGCGGTGCGCACTCCGAGGCGCAGCTGCGCAAGAAGCAGCTCCCGCCGCCGCTGCCGGACCACGTCTTCGACTCGCTCAGCGTCGACGACTACGAGGAGTTCTGAGCCTCGTCACTGCCCTTCGGCGCTGCGCGGACCGACGACGTCGTACGTCGCCACCGCGAAGTCGCCGCTGGTGCCCAGCTCGACCAGCTTGAGGTTGTGCCGACGCGGGAACAGCGGGCGACCTGACCCCAGGGTCACGGGGGCGATCGAGACCACGATCTGGTCGAGCAGCCCGAGGTCGGCGAACTGGCCGGCCAGGTCGCCACCGCCGACCACCCAGATGTCGCGGTCGCCGGCCGACGCGGCGATGGCCGGGTGGTGCTGGCGAACGTCGCCGGAGACGATGCGGATGTCGTCCCCCAGGGGTGCCGGCTGCCCGTGGGTGAAGACCCAGCACGGGATGTCGTAGGACCAGGCCTCACCGGAGGTGCGCATGTGGTCGCCCAGCCAGGCGTACGTCGTGGCGCCCATCACCATCGTCCCGATGCCGGCGATGAACGCGGTGTAGTCCGCAGGGCCGCCCTCGTCCGTGCTCTGCTCGAAGAGCCAGGCGAGGGAGTCGTTGTCGTCGGCGATGTAGCCGTCGAGCGTCGTCGCGGTGTAGTACGTCGAGCGGGTCACGTCTCTCCTCCTGTACGCCGGGGAGGCCGGCCGGTGTTGCCTGCGTGGTCGGCCGTCGCATCCATGGCCCCAGTGTGCTCCCGGAGCACGTGGCTGCGCCTGACCGGCCCTGCTCAGCCCGCGGTCGGGGCAGTCGACCGCTGGCGTGCGTTGCGGCGCCTGCGGCAGTGGTCCCAGCCGACCAGACCGAGTCCGAACCCGGCAAGGCACGTCCACAGCCACCAGAGCTTGTCGGCCTCGTCGAGCCGGCTGTAGAAGGGGAGCAGCAGGACGAGGGCGATCGCCCAGATCGCCGTGCCGACCTGCATCGTGCGGACGCCGTCGAGGTCGAGCGGGTCGACGGGCGCGACGATGTAGGTGCGGTTGCCGATCTCGTGCACCATCGGCTGGTCGTCGTCGGGCTGCATTGGCTCAATCTAGACGGTCCCGGATTTCACCGGCCCGTGACGTGGTCGACCCGGGGTCGTGGTTGGATTCCGCGCGTGAACAAGTTCTTCAAGATCAGCGAGCGTGGGTCCACCGTCGGCCGGGAAGTCCGCGGAGGTGTCGTCACCTTCTTCACGATGGCCTACATCATCGTGCTGAACCCGCTGATCCTGGGCTTCGTCGAGGACGTGGACGGCAAGCTGCTCGGTGGTGCGGCGCCCGGCAACCTCGCGGCGATCGCGGCCGGCACCGCGCTGGTCGCCGGGGTGATCACGATCCTGATGGGTGTGGTCGCCAACTACCCGCTGGCACTCGCCACCGGCCTGGGCCTGAACGCCTTCGTGGCCGTCGCCATCGCCACGCAGATGACCTGGGCCGACGCCATGGGCCTGGTCGTCATGGAGGGGGTGCTGATCCTGATCCTGGTGCTCACCGGCTTCCGGAAGGCGGTCTTCCACGCCGTGCCTGCTCAGCTCAAGATCGCCATCTCGGTGGGCATCGGCCTGTTCATCGCGCTGATCGGCTTCGTCGACGCCGGGTTCGTCCGCCGGATGCCCGATCTCGCGCAGACCACCGTGCCGGTCCAGCTCGGCAACGGCGGCAGCCTGCAGGGCTGGCCGGTCGTGGTGTTCGTCGTCGGACTGGTGCTCGTGATCGCGCTGTGGGTGCGCAAGGTCAGGGGCGCGATCCTGATCTCGATCGTGGCGACCACCGTCCTCGCGATCGTGGTGGAGTCGATCGGCAAGCTGGGCGCCGGCGGGGCGAAGAACCCCACCGGCTGGGGCCTCACCGTCCCCTCGCTGCCGGACAGCATCTTCGAGGCGCCGAAGTTCGGCACCCTGGGCGAGTTCAACCTGCTCGGCTCCTTCGACCAGGTCGGCGTGGTCGCGGTGGTGCTCCTCGTCTTCACCCTGATGCTCGCCGACTTCTTCGACACGATGGGCACGATGACCGCGATCGGTGCCGAGGCCGGCCTGCTCGACGAGGAGGGCGCCCCGCCGAACACCCAGCGCATCCTGGTCGTGGACTCGCTCGCCGCAGTCGCCGGTGGCGCCGGAGGAGTCTCGTCGAACACCTCCTACATCGAGTCGGCCGCAGGCGTCGGCGAAGGCGCGCGGACCGGTCTGGCGTCGGTGGTGACCGGCGTGCTGTTCCTGCTCTCGATCTTCCTCTCGCCGCTGGTCAAGGTGATCCCGAGCGAAGCCGCCGTACCCGCCCTCGTGCTGGTCGGCTTCCTGATGATGCAGCAGGTCAGGGGCATCGACTGGGACGACGTCGAGATCGCGATCCCGGCGTTCCTCACGATCGTGCTGATGCCGTTCACGTACTCGATCACGGTCGGTATCGGCGCCGGCTTCCTGTCCTACGTCCTGATCAAGGTGGTGCGAGGCAAGGGCGGCCGGATCCACCCGCTGATGTGGGTGATCAGCGCCCTGTTCGTGCTCTACTTCGCGATCCACCCGCTGACCGAGCTGCTCACCTGAGTCTCTGTGACGCTCGCTGTGCGGTAGCGGAATACTTAGCATAGGTAATGAGTTACGCTAAGTATCATGAGTCCCACCGTCGCAGTCCGCCTCCCGCACCGACACCGGCCTCGCCAGTGAGCTGCGGTTCTCGGTCGCGCGCCTCTCCCGGCGCCTGCGCAACGAGCGTGACCCCGAGAATCCGCTGAGCGTCGCCGCCCTGAGCGCGATGGGCATCCTCTTCCGCGAGGGGGAGTGCACCATCGGCGCGTTGGCCGCGCACGAGCGGGTGCAGCCGCCGTCGATGACACGCACCGTGAACTGCCTGGTCGACGACGGCTACGCGCTGCGTCGGCCGCACCCCACCGACGGCCGCCAGGTGCTGGTGGACCTCACCGACAAGGGGCGCGAGATCCTGCTCGCCGACCGTCGCCGCCGCGACGCCTGGCTCGCCCGACGGCTCCGGGAGCTCACCCCCGACGAACGCGCCCTCCTCCGTGAGGCCGCACCACTGATCCAGAGATTGGCCACCGCTTGAGCCCCACGTTCCGCTCCCTGCACAACCGCAACTACCGCCTGTACGCCTCCGGCGGTGTCATCTCCAACACCGGCACCTGGATGCAGCGCGTCGCCCAGGACTGGCTGGTCGTGCTGCTCGCCGTCAACGACGGCATCGCGCTCGGCATCACCACCGGGCTGCAGTTCCTCCCCGCCCTCCTGCTCTCGCCGTACGCCGGGCTGATCGCCGACCGCTTCCCCAAGCAGCGGCTGCTGCAGATCACCCAGACGGTGATGGCCGTGACCGCGCTCCTGCTCGGCGTCCTCGCCGTGACCGGCACCGTCGAGGTCTGGCACGTCTACGTGCTCGCGTTCGCCTTCGGCGTCGGCTCGGCCTTCGACGCCCCGGCCCGTCAGAGCTTCGTCAGCGAGATGGTGGAGCCCGACGACCTCTCGAACGCCGTCGGTCTCAACTCCGCCTCCTTCAACGCCGCGCGGATCGCCGGCCCGGCGCTCGCCGGTCTGCTGATCGGCGTGTTCGGCGGTGGCGTGGCCGCCACCGGCTGGGTGATCCTGTTCAACGGTCTCAGCTATGCCGCCGTGATCCTCGCGCTGCAGCGGATGGTGGTGACCGACCTGAACCCGAGCCCGCGCGAGGAGCGGCACAAGGGCATGATCCGCGACGCCGTCCGCTACCTGCGAGGGCGGCCGGACCTGATGATGATCCTGAGCGTGGTCTTCTTCGCGGGCACCTTCGGCCTGAACTTCCAGATGACCTCCGCCCTGATGGCCACGCAGATCTTCCACAAGGGCGCCACCGAGTACGGCCTGCTCGGCTCGGCCATGGCGGTCGGCTCCCTGACCGGGGCGCTGATGGCCGCCCGACGTACCCGGATCCGGCTGCGCCTGGTCGCCGGAGCTGCCCTGGTCTTCGGCGTCGTCGAGATCGTCGCCGGCCTGGCGCCGTCGTACCTCACCTTCATGCTGATCGTGCCGGTGCTCGGCTTCACGGCGCTGACCATGATCACCGCCGCGAACACCACGATGCAGCTGGCGACCGCGCCGGGACTGCGCGGGCGGGTGATGGCGCTCTACCTGATGGTCTTCATGGGTGGCACCCCGCTCGGCTCGCCGTTCATCGGCTGGATCGGTGAGACGTTCGGCGCTCGCTGGACCCTGATCGCCGGCGGCGGGCTGACCATCCTCGGCGTGCTGGCCTCGGTGGCAGTGTTCAGCAGGGGGCGCGGACTGCTCGCGCGCAGGGTGACCGTCCCGCGTGACTCCGCCGCCGGGCCCGTACAGTCGCCTGCATGAATCCCCGCTACCGCCGACTGGTCATCCCTGTCGCGCTGGGCGGACTCATGCTGATCGTCCTGATCGCGGCCTTGGCCAAGTAGGGCCGGGCTGAGCATGGCTGAGGAACTGTCGCAGGCACTTGCCCGGATACGCAGCCTCGTCCTCCACCGACGAGGACCTCGTCCGTGCGGTGGCCACCGGTCGGCGGCGCGGGCAGCCGCAGCCGCGGTGGCGCCGGGTCGAGCTGAGGTACGTCGACCTCAAGGCCGGCCCGACGGCTCCAGCTGACGGCGTACGACGACACCCAGGCCCATGTCAGCAACCACGCGGACGCCGGTGCCACGCTGGACGCGGTGCTCGCCGAGCCGTTCGCCAACTGGCACGTGGAGACCACCTCGCACACCCACCAGCTGCGCGTGACCAAGAAGGGTCAGGCGCTGCTGCACTCCTCCGAGCGGGCCGAGCAGGTGCTCCCGGACCGCGGCCACGACCACGTCAAGCAGCGGCTCCTGCCCGCGGACCATCCCGTCCTCCGCGAGCTCGGCATCTCCGACGCCCAGGGTCGGGTCAAGCCGTCGCGCCAGGCGAAGTACCGCCAGGTCGAGGAGTTCCTGCGCGAGCTCGCGACCGCCATCGAGGACGCGACCCGCACGGGAAGGCTGCGCACGCCGACCCTCGAGGATCCGCTGAGGGTCGTCGACCTCGGCTGCGGAAACGCCTACCTGACCTTCACCGCGCATGCGTTCCTGCGCGACCTCGTGCCGGTGAGGATGGTGGGGGTCGACGTGAAGGAGCAGGCGCGTCAGCACAACACCGAGCTGGCCGAGCGGCTCGGCGTCGCCGACGAGCTCACCTTCCTGACGGCCGGCATCAGGGAGGTCTCGCTCGAGGAGCATCCAGACGTCGTACTCGCCCTGCACGCGTGCGACACCGCCACCGACGACGCCCTGGCCCGGGCGGTGGGGTGGGAGGCTGAACTGGTCCTGGCCGCACCCTGCTGCCATCATGATATTTCCGCTCAATTACGCCTTAATCCGACTCCGGTGGGCTACACCAGTTTGACCCGAGACGGGATTCTTCGCGAACGGCTGGCAGATACCTTGACCGACGCCCTGCGGGCAGGGATTCTGCGACAGGTCGGCTACCGGGTCGATGTGGTCGAGTTCGTCGACAGTGTGCACACCCCGCGCAACACCTTGTTGCGCGCGGTGCGCACCGGGGCTGCCCCGTCCAGGCAGGCCCGGGACGAGTACGACGCACTGGTGTCGACATGGCACCTGCAACCGCAGCTGGCGGAGCTGCTGAACGAGGGGGATCCGCGTTGAGGTGTTGGCGCGCCTTGCTCCTTGCGTTGCTGACCGGGGGGTCCTTGGCCATCCCTGCGTCCGCGGTTGCCGACGACGGCAGGGTCTTCGTCTTCCAGGACGCTCGGATCAGCGAGTCGAGCGGACTCGTGGACCTGGGACCGGTGATGGTCACCACGAACGACTCCGGTGACAGCTCCAGGATCTTCGTGGTGAGCCCGGTGAACGGCAGGACCGTCGGACTGGTCGACTTCAACACCACCACCGTCGATGTCGAGGCCCTCGCACCCGCAGGAGCCGGCCGTGTCTGGGTGGGCGACATCGGGGACAACCGTCGCGTGCGGAAGTCGGTCAGCGTCTTCCGGGTCCGGATCGGGACGGGACGGTTCAGCACCCGGCAGGCGCGGTACCGCCTGGTCTATCCGCGCGGTGCGCAGAACGCGGAGTCGCTGTTCGCCGACCGCCAGGGTCGGCTCCACGTGATCACCAAGTCGGTGCTCGGCGGCACGGTCTACCGCGCTCCAGCATCGCTGAGCACGAACAAGCCGAACCGGCTGCAGGCCGTGGGCCGGGTGCTCGAGTTCGCCACGGATGCCGCGATGATGCCTGACGGCCGCCATGTCGTCGTGCGCGGCCCCGGCTTCGCCAGCGTCTACACGTTCCCGGCCTTCCAGCGCATCGGCAGCTTCCAGCTCCCGCGCCAGCAGCAGGGGGAGGGGATCTCGGTCGGGCCCGGTTCGCGGCTCCGGGTGAGCAGCGAGGGTGCGCGCTCCGCGGTGCGGCAGGTCGCACTTCCGTCCGTCATCGTGCAGCGCATGCGGCCCGCGGCCTCGATCCCCTCGCCCTCCCCGAACGTCTCGCCGTCCGCGTCCCCCTCGGGGTCCCCGTCCGCCTCGGGGTCCCCGTCCCCCTCCGGCTCCCCTTCGCCCGCACCGAGCGCCACGACCGGCTCCGACGCCGCGGAGGACGGGAACCAGCCCGAGGGACAGGACCGCTGGCTGATGTGGTCCATCCCTGTCGTCATCGTGCTCGGGGCCGTCGGCATCGGCCTCGGCCTGCGCAGGCGCTCGGACTAGGAGCCATCACCGGGTCGCCTGGGGGGTCAGACTGGTCCCATGAGACTCACGGTCGTCCAGGGAGACATCACCGCCCAAGCCGTCGACGCCGTCGTCAACGCAGCCAACCGCGGCATGCGCGGCGGCGGGGGAGTCGACGGCGCCATCCACCGAGCGGGCGGACCGGCGGTCCTCGAGGACTGCCGACGCCGCTTCCCCGACGGCCTCGGCACCGGCCAGGCCGGCTGGACCACGGCAGGCGAGCTGCCCGCGCGCTGGGTGATCCATGTGGTCGGTCCCAACTTCAACGCCGGCGAGAAGGACCGCTCCCTGCTGACCTCCTGCTACGCCAACGCCCTGGCCGTGGCGGATCAGCTGGGCGCCACCACCGTGGCCTTCCCGCTGGTCTCGGCCGGCGTCTACGGCTGGCCCAAGGACGATGCGATCGCTGCTGCCGTCGACACGCTCACCGGCACCACCACGCAGGTCGAGGAGTCCCGCCTCGTGGCGTTCGACCGGGCGACGTACGGGCGGATCGTGGCGGCGGTTTCACTGGGTCCCCAGTGAACCCATCACTTCCCCCATGTTGCAACGCGGGGGAAGTGGCAGTTTCACTGGGGACCCAGTGAAACCGCGACCTACAACTCGCCCACCACGAAGTCGATGCACGAGGTGAGTGCCTCGATGTCGGCCGGGTCGATCGCGGGGTACATCGCGATCCGCAGCTGGTTGCGGCCGAGCTTGCGGTAGGGCTCGGTGTCCACGATCCCGTTGGCCCGGAGGGTGGCGGCGAGGGCGTCGGCGGAGATCGACTCGTCGAAGTCGATGGTGCCGATCACCAGCGAGCGGTGCGCCGGCTCGGGGACGTACGGCGTGGTGTACGACGTCCGCTCGGCCCAGCCGTAGAGCGCGTCCGAGGAGGCCGTCGTGCGCTTGACCATCGCGTCCAGCCCGCCCTGGCCGTTCATCCAGTCCAGCTGCTCCGCCATCAGGAACAGCGTCGCCACCGAGGGAGTGTTGTAGGTCTGGTTCTTGGCCGAGTTGTCGATCGCGGTGGGCAGGTCGAAGAAGGCCGGGATCCACCGGTCGCCGGCGGCGATGGACGCAGCGCGCTCGAGGGCGGCCGGGGACATCAGCGCGATCCAGAGCCCGCCGTCGGAGGCGAACGACTTCTGCGGCGCGAAGTAGTAGGCATCGACCTGGCTCAGGTCGACGGGCAGGCCGCCGGCGCCGGAGGTCGCGTCGACGAGGACGAGCGAGTCGTCGTCGCCGACGCGCTGGACCGGGGCCATCACCGCCGTCGAGGTCTCGTTGTGTGCCCACGCGTAGGCGTCCACGCCGTCCTCGGCCACCGGAGTGGACAGTGACCCGGGATCGCTCTTGAGCACGCTGGGCTCGGCGAGGAAGGGCGCCTCGGCGACCGCCTTGGCGAACTTGGAGGAGAACTCCCCGAAGCTCAGGTGCTGGCTCTTCTCCCGGATCAGGCCGAAGCTGGCGATGTCCCAGAAGGCGGTGGCGCCGCCGTTGCCGAGCACCACCTCGTAGCCGTCGGGCAGGGCGAAGAGCTCGGCGAGCCCTTCGCGCACCCGTCCGACCGTGGCCCGGACCGGGGCCTGGCGATGGGAGGTGCCCATCAGGGAGGTGCCGGTGGCAGCGAGCGCCTCGAGGGCGCCGGCGGGGACCTTCGAGGGGCCGGCCCCGAAGCGTCCGTCGGCGGGCTTGATCTCGTCGGGGATCACGATGTCGGTCACGGTCCCTATTCTGTCAGCCATGGTGGACCTCCCCGGGTGGCGGGTGGAGCGGGTGTCGATCACCCACCCCGACGCTGCGTTGCTCGTCGAAGAGGTGCAGGAGGAGTACGTCCGGCGCTACGGCGGCCGCGACCAGACCCCGATCGACCCGGCGTACTTCGAGGAGCCCCTGGGTGCCTTCTTCGTCGGCTACCTCGATGACGTCGCGGTGGCCACCGGTGCGTGGCGACGCCGTACCGACGTCGAGGTCGGCGGCACCCGCGAGAGCGCCGAGGTCAAGCGGATGTACGTCGCTCCCGTCGCCCGCCGGACGGGGCTGGCCCGGGCGATGCTGGAGCACCTCGAGAAGACCGCGCGGGGGGCCGGTGCCGAGGTGATGGTGCTCGAGACCGGGATGCGGCAGCCCGAGGCGATCACGCTCTACGAGTCCGCCGGCTACGTCCCGGTGCCGGGGTTCGGGTTCTACAGGGACTCGCCGATCTCCCGGTGCTTCGCGAGACCTCTCACCCGACGGTGACCGGGGCCTGCCAGATCATCTTGTGCTCCTTGTCCTCGGCCGAGCGCTCCACGGAGTTGTGGTGCTTGGGCTTGCCGAGTCGTCCCCACGCGTCGTCACCGACCCAGTCGGGCAGCCCGAAGGGCAGGTCCGCCTTGGGGATCGGGCGGTAGTGCGACTCGATGAACTTCGAGCCGTAGTTCGGCCCGCTGTTCGAACCGTCCGGGTCCGGCGTGACGACGGCCCGCAGGTCCGGGACGGCCGCACGCCACTGGTTGAGGAGGTTCGCCTCGGTGTGGTTCGAGGGGTGCGAGACCTTGAACGTCGGTACGTCGGGCCTGCTGCTCCACAGGTCCAGGGCGAGGTGAGCGTTGCCACCGAAGGCCACGATCGCCTCGAGGTCCGGGCCGACGACCAGGTCGTAGAACCGGTTGCGCCAGGCGAGCTGGTCAGGATCGGAGAGCAGCGGCTTCGCCCGGGACACGTCGCCCGGGTGCACCGCGACGGGGAAGGCGTTGACCAGGACGTAGCTCTGCGTGAGTCCGAGCTTGTCCATGAACCCCTGCACCCGCTGGCCGGCATCGCCGACGAGGGTGCGCCCGACGATCCGCTCGGTGGGGCCCGGGTCGGAGGCGATCCCGAGGAACCTCGCCTTGCGGGTCAGCCGTCCCCGGTAGAAGACCGGGCCCCAGTCGTACCAGAAGAACTCCCGGAACCGCGTCGGCATCTCGGGCAGCCCGGCGAAGTGCCGGGCCAGGGCGGCCGGTGGGCCCTTGTCATAGGTGACCATGCGGGGACCTCCTCGATCCTGACCAGCCTGCCTCGCGTCCCGAGGCCTTGTCGAGAGGAGGGCGAGGCGAGTAGGACGGATACATGGCCACGAGGACCGCGAGTGACGACCCGTTCGACCAGGCGTACTTCGAGGGGATGCCGGACGGCGATGGAGCGGACGCGGGAGCCGCGCCGCAGGCCCAGGACCCTGCCCCAGGAGGCGTTCGCCCTCGGCGGGCAGGTGATCACGCCCTCGGGGGCGCGCAAGGCCTGGGTGCGGATCGAGGACGCCACGATCACGGCGATCACCACGCGCAAGCCGAGCGACGCGGTCACCCTGCAGACCGACGGGGTGATCATGCCGGGGATGCTGGACCTGCACGGCCACCCGGAGTTCAACGTGTTCGCGCCCTGGGAACCGCCGAAGCTCTACGTCAACCGCTACTCCTGGAGGGCCAGCAAGCCCTACCGGGCGCTGGTCCGGGACCCGCAGAACGAGCTGATCCCCAAGCTCCCCAAGGGCACCCAGCTGCGGTACGCCGAGATCCGGGCGCTGGTCGGCGGGGTGACCGCGATCCAGGGGGCCAGCCGGACCACCCAGGGCTCGCGCGAGTCGATGGTGCGCAACGTGGACGGGCTGGTGCTCGGCGAGCACCGGGCGCGGGCGGCCATCGACCTGCCGTCCAGCCTGACCTCGCGGGGCGGGCCCGAGATGAAGCGGATCCTCGAGGCGATCGAGCAGGAAGGAGGTGGACGCGCACTACCTCCACCTCGCCGAGGGCATGCGGGACAACGTGCGCTCGCAGAAGGAGTTCGGCCACCTCGCTGACGACCTGGGCGCGCTGACCTCCGCGACGGTGATCATCCACGGCACCGCGATGACGCGCGAGCAGTTCGGCGCCGCGAAGGACGCGGGCGCCCGGCTGGTGTGGTCCCCGCAGTCCAATCTCCGGCTCTACGGCGAGACCACCAGGGTGGCCGACGCGCTCGACGTGGGTCTTCCGGTCGCCCTGGGCGCGGACTGGCTGCCCTCGGGCTCGCTGAGCCTGCTCGCGGAGCTGAAGGTCGCTCGTCAGGAGCTGGTCGACCAGGGTCGCCCGCTCACCGCCCGCCAGCTGGTCACGATGGTCACCTCCGGCGCCGCGGACGTCGCCGGCCTCGGCAAGAAGCTGGGCCGGCTGGCGGTGGGCCGCCCCGCCGACATCGTCGTCCTCGCCCGCCAGGACACCGACGCCTACGAGTCGGTGTGCTCCTCCACCCCCGCTGACGTGGAGCTGGTGATGATCGGCGGCGATGTCGCCTACGGCCGCCGTGACTGGGTGCGTGCCGTGGCGGTCGATCCGGACGACCCCGCCCTGGAGCCGGTGCTGGCCTGGGGGCGGCGGATGCTGCTGGACACCAGCTTCGAGGTGAACCCGGGAGCGGAGCCCACGCCGCGGCTGGCCCAGATCCGGCAGTCGCTCACCTCGGTCTACCCCCAGGTCGGCCCGATCTGGGCGTGACCCGGCTGATCAGCGGCTCCCGGAAAATCGGTACAAACCATATGTAATCGTCCTACCCTTTCCGCATGACGAGGCGGCTGCTGACCCTGCTCATCGCGACGGTGAGCTGCTTCAGCCTGCTCGGCGCAGCCCAGGCGGCGTACGCCCCGGTGGAGCCCTTCGCCGGCTACGAGCCGCAGACGGTCTGCTCCCCGGCTGCGAAGCCCGGCGCCACGGTGTTGGGCCGCTGGGTGGTGGCCAGCTACGGCGGCCGGGCCGGCGCGATCTCGCGCGCGTGCACGGGCACCTCGACCTCGGAGCACAAGGAGGGCCGCGCGTTCGACTGGACCCTGAACGCGCGCAAGGCCAAGGACCGGGTGCGGGCAGCCCGTTTCCTGCAGCGGATCACCGCCACCGGCCCCAGCGGAGAGCCGGCCGAGCTGGCCCGCCGCATGGGGATCATGTACGTGATCTGGAACGACCGGATGTACGCCGCCTACGACGAGTTCCGCGTACGGCCCTACCGCAGCTCCGGCTGCAAGAACCTCAAGAGATGCTCCCGGACGCTGCGCCACCGCGACCACCTGCACATCTCCCTGACCCGGCTCGGCGGCCAGGGCCGCACCAGCTGGTACGTCGGTCGGGTGCCCGCGACCTGACCCCCGCTCAGATCAGGAGACCGGCTCGTCGGAGGCGTCGGTGTCGCCCCACGCCTCGTTCCACCCCTTGATCTCGCTGGCCCGGCGCTCGCCCGGCCCGGCGTAGATCGCCGATGGCCGGATCAGCCGGCCGGTGGTCTTCTGCTCCAGGATGTGGGCCGACCACCCGCCCGTGCGGGCGCAGGTGAACATCGAGGTGAACATGTGGGCCGGCACCTCGGCGTAGTCGAGGACGATCGCGGCCCAGAACTCCACGTTGGTCTCGAGCACCCGGTCGGGGCGCCGCGCCTTGAGCTCGGCCAGCGCGGCCTTCTCGAGCTCCTGGGCGACCTCGTAACGCGGGGCGTCGAGCTCCTTGGCGGTGCGACGGAGCACGCGTGCGCGAGGGTCCTCGGCGCGGTAGACCCGGTGGCCGAAGCCCATCAGACGCTCGCCGCCGTCGAGGAGCTTCTTGACGTAGGCCTCCGCGTCGCCGCTCTTCTCGACCTCCTCGATCATCGTCAGAACTCGAGCGGGTGCGCCGCCGTGCAGCGGTCCGCTCATGGCGCCGATGGCACCGGAGAAGGCGGCGGCCACGTCGGCACCGGTGGAGGTGATCACCCGCGCGGTGAACGTCGAGGCGTTCATGCCGTGCTCGGCGGCCGAGCTCCAGTAGGCGTCGATCGCCTTGACGTGACGGGGGTCCGCCTCGCCCTTCCAGCGGATCATGAACCTCTCGGCGAGGGTGTTGCCCGCGTCGACCTCGCGCTGCGGCACGATCGGCAGGCCGAGGCCACGTGCGGACTGGGCGACGTAGGACAGCACCATGACCGCGACTCTGCTGAGGTCCGTGCGGGCCTCCTCGTCGGAGATGTCATAGGTCTGCTTCATCCCCAGCATCGGGGCCAGCATGGCGACCCCCGCCTGGACGTCGGCGCGCACGTCGCCGGTGTGGATCGGGAGGTTCACCGGCTCGGCCGGAGGCAGGCCGGGTTCGTAGGTGCCGTCGATGAGCAGACCCCAGACCTTCTCGAACGGGATCCGGCCGACGATCTCCTCGATGTCGACACCGCGGTAGCGCAGAGCGGAGCCTTCCTTGTCCGGCTCGGCGATCTGGGTCTCGAAGGCTACGACGCCTTCCAGACCGTGATGGACCTCGGTCATGTGACGACTCCTCTGTGTGGCTGTGCGGGACATCATGCCCACTCGGGATGAGTACGTCACGCCGAGGTCACGATCTGAGGGACTTTCCCGGGGGCGCCGAGGTCCCTCAGGCGACCGCGACGCCCAGGCTCAGCGCGCCCAGCGCCTTCGGGGTGCCCTCCTCGTAGAAGGTGTCGAGCTCACGGACCGTGAACCCGGCACTCTCCACCAGGTCGACGATCCGCCGGGTCAGGTGGCAGCCCCCGGCCACACGCTTCTGCACGGGCTCGAGCCGTCGCTGCCAGCGGACCACCGGCTCGTGCGGAGCAAGCCCGTGCTCGACGAAGTGCAGGGTCCCTCCGGGGCGGAGCACCCGTCGTACCTCCAGCAGCGCCTGGTCCACGTCCGGGATCGTGCACAGCGTCCACGTGGACAAGGCGCAGTCGAAGGTGTCGTCGGCGAACGGCAGCGACTGCCCGTCCAGTCCGGAGCGCTGCACCGGCACCTGGCTGGCGGCGAGCCGCTTGCCGGCCAGCCTCCAGCCCAGGTCGGCCGGCTCGACCGCGCTGACCTTGCGGACGGCGGCCGGGTAGAACGGGACGTTGAGTCCGGACCCGAACCCGATCTCGACGACGTCACCGGCCAGGCCGGCACACACCCGCTCGCGGATCGGCTTCCCGACCTCGGCGCCGCAGGCGATGTCGACGATCCGGGGCAGCACGTGCTTCCGGTAGATCCCCACTGATGTCTCCCTCCGTGGTCGGTGGTGGGTCACGGTACGACGCCGACTAGTTTCGACTCCATGAGCGAGAGTCGATCGGGACAGGACCTGGGCGCGCTCAGGCGCGAGTACGGCGACCAGGGGCTCGACCTCCCGGACCTGGCTGCAGAGCCCACCGAGATGTTCCAGCGCTGGTTCGACCAGACCGTGGCGGCGGGGGTGCACGAGCCCAACGCGATGGTGGTGACGACGGTCTCCGGCCAGGGCCGACCGTCGGCCCGGATGGTGCTGCTCAAGGGCCTCGACGAGCACGGGTTCGTCTTCTACACCAACCACGAGTCCCGCAAGGGGCAGGACCTCGAGGCGAACAGCGCGGTGTCGTTGCTGTTTCCCTGGCACGACCTCCAGCGGCAGGTGCGGATCGAGGGCACCGCCTCGCGGGTCTCCCGCGAGGAGAGCGAGGCCTACTTCCGCAGCCGTCCCCGCGGGTCGCAGCTCGGGGCGTGGGCGTCGCCGCAGTCGCAGGAGGTGTCGTCGCGGGCCGAGCTCGACGAGCAGTATGCCGCGGTGGAGCGGCGCTTCGCCGACACCGACCAGGTGCCCCTGCCGCCGGCATGGGGCGGTTACCGGGTCCGCCCGGAGGAGGTGGAGTTCTGGCAGGGCCGCAAGGGGCGGATGCACGACCGGCTGGTCTACCGGCGTCAGGCGGACGGGTGGCGCACGGTGCGGCTCGCGCCCTGAGCGGCCGACAGCCCAGGGCCCGCACTTGTGAGTGAGCACTCACTCACTTAGTCTGGCCGGGTGACACCTCGTGCGGCTCCGATGGCTCCTGAGGACCGGCGTGCCGCGATCGTGTCGGTGCTGGTGCCGCTGCTGGTCGAGCGCGGCGGCGAGGTGAGCACCCGTGAGATCGCCAGGACGGCAGGAATCGCGGAGGGCACGATCTTCCGGGTCTTCCCGGACAAGCGCAGCCTGCTGATGGCCGCCGCCGAGGAGGCGATCAACCCCGCCGACGGGCAGGAGCGCTTCGACGAGGCACTCGAGGGCATCGACGACCTGCGCGACAAGGTCGTGGTGGCCTCGGGTCTGGTGCTCGAGCGGATGCAGCTGACCATGGCGGTGATGGTGGCGGTGCGGCCGCACCTGGTGGCCGGCTTCCACGAGGAGCACCACCAGGGGAAGTCGCCGAGGATGGGGCCCCCCGACTTCGTGATCAGGGCGCAGGAGGACCTGCACGCGCGGCTCTCCGGCCTGTTCGGGCCCCACCGGGAACAGCTGGCCACGTCGCCGGAGGTCGCGGCGATCGCCCTGCGCAGCCTGATCTTCGGGGCCAGCCGGCCCGAGCTGGGGATGACCACGGTCCTCACCGCCGAGCAGATCGCGGACCTGCTCCTCGGCGGCGTGCTGCGCCGGGAGGCCTGATGCTGATCCGGCTGGTGCGCGAGTACCTCCAGCCCTACCGCCGCTGGCTCACCTTCATCGTGCTGCTCCAGTTCACCGGGACGGTCGCCGCGCTCTACCTGCCCAGCCTGAACGCGGACATCATCGACCGGGGAGTGGCGACCGGCGACTCGTCGTACATCATCCGGACCGGCGCGATCATGATGGCCGTGGCGATCCTCCAGATCGGCTGCTCGGTGGCCGCGGTCTGGTTCTCGGCGCGGACGGCGATGAGCCTGGGCCGCGACCTGCGGGCGGCGATCTTCCAGCGGGTGGGCTCCTTCTCCCAGCGCGAGGTGCAGCACTTCGGCGCCCCGTCGCTGATCACCCGTCAGACCAACGACGTCCAGCAGGTGCAGATGCTCGTGCTGATGAGCTGCACCCTGATGGTGGCGGCCCCGATCATGATGGTCGGCGGCGTGGTGATGGCCATGCGCGAGGACTTCGGACTGTCCTGGCTGCTGGGAGTGTGCATCCCGGCGCTGCTGGTCGCGGTCGCGTTCATCGTCTCCCGGATGGTGCCCAGCTTCCGGGCGATGCAGGAGCGCATCGACGAGGTGAACCGGCTGCTTCGCGAGCAGATCACCGGCGTCCGGGTGGTGCGCGCCTTCGTGCGCGAGCCCCACGAGACCGAGCGGTTCGCGCACGCCAACGCCGAGCTCACCGCCGTCGCCGTGCGCGCCGGTCGATGGCTGGCGACGATGTTCCCGGCGGTGATGCTGATCCTCAACGTCTCGTCGGTGGCGGTGCTCTGGTTCGGCGGGCACCGTGTCGAGAGCGGTCAGATGGAGGTGGGTGCGCTCACCGCCTTCCTCGCCTACCTGGTGCAGATCCTGATGTCGGTGATGATGGCGACCTTCATGCTGATGATGGTGCCGCGGTCGGCGGTGTGCGCCGACCGGATCACGGAGGTGCTCGACACGAGATCCTCGGTGGTGCCGCCCGACGAGCCGGTGACCGAGGTCTCCGAGCACGGCACGCTGAGCTTCGACCGGGTCGAGTTCACCTACCCGGGCGCAGACGTGCCCGTCGTGCGCGACGTCTCCTTCGAGGCCCGACCGGGGCAGACGGTCGCGATCATCGGCTCGACCGGTGCCGGCAAGAGCACCATGGTCAACCTGGTGCCGCGGCTCTTCGACGCCACAAGCGGTCGGGTGCTGGTCGACGGGGTCGACGTACGTGATCTCGAGCCGGAGCTGCTGTGGAGCGCGATCGGCCTGGTGCCGCAGCGCGCGTGGTTGTTCTCCGGGACGGTGCGGTCCAACCTCCAGTACGGCCGGCCGGACGCCACCGACGAGCAGATGTGGCACGCGCTCGAGGTGGCCCAGGGGCGGGACTTCGTGGAGGCGATGCCCGAGGGGCTGGACGCACCGATCTCGCAGGGCGGCACCAACGTCAGCGGCGGTCAGCGCCAGCGCATCGCGATCGCGCGGGCGTTGATCCGGACGCCGGAGATCTACCTGTTCGACGACTCGTTCAGCGCGCTCGACCTGGCGACCGACGCCCGGCTGCGGGCCGCGCTGCGTCCGGTCACCCGGGACGCGACCGTGCTGATCGTGGCCCAGCGCGTCTCCACGATCCGCGACGCGGACCTGATCCTCGTGGTCGAGGACGGCGAGGTCGTCGGCCGAGGCGGCCACGACGAGCCTGCTCGAGACCTGTGAGACCTACCGCGAGATCGTCGCCTCGCAGCTGAGCGCGGAGGAGGCGGCGTGAGTGCCTCCACGAGCACCTCGCCAGCCGGAGAGGGACGGGCAGCTCCAGGAGACCGAGCGCATCGAGGCGGGTCCGGGACCGGGTCGCGGCCCCTTCGGTGGCGGCATGGTGGGTCAGAAGGCCTCCGCGTTCGGCCCGTCGGCCCGGCGACTGATCGGCCGGCTGGCGCCCGACCGGGTCCGGGCGGTCGCGGTGGTCGTGCTGGCGGTGCTGAGCGTGCTGCTGACGGCCGTGGGGCCCAAGATCCTGGGCCGGGCGACCGACCTGATCTTCTCCGGCCTGATCGGCGGACAGCTTCCGTCCGGTCTGAGCAAGTCCGAGGCGGTCGCGAGACTGCGAGCGCGTGGCGAGGACAGGTTCGCCGACATGGTCTCCTCGATGGACCTGGTTCCGGGTCAGCAGGTGGACTTCACCGCGGTCCGGGACGTGCTGCTTCTCGTCCTCGGCGTGTACGTCGCCGCGTCGCTCCTGGCCTGGCTGCAGGGCTACCTGCTCAACGACCTGGTGCAGGGCACCGTGCTGCGGATGCGCGCCGAGGTCGAGGACAAGGTCAACGGACTACCGCTGAGCTACTTCGACCGACAGCCGCGTGGCGAGCTGCTGAGCCGGGTCACCAATGACATCGACAACGTCAGCCAGACCCTGCAGCAGACGATGAGCCAGCTGCTGACGTCGCTGCTCACGGTGGTGGCGGTGCTCGGGATGATGTTCTGGATCTCGCCCGTGCTCGCGCTGGTGGCGCTCGTCTCGGTGCCGCTGTCGATGCTGATCACCAAGGCGGTGATGAAGCGCTCCCAAGGGCTGTTCATCGACCAGTGGCGGCGTACGGGCAAGCTGAACGCGCACATCGAGGAGACCTTCTCCGGGCATGCGCTGGTGAAGGTGTTCGGTCGCCAGCGCGAGGTCGAGCAGGTCTTCGCGCGCGAGAACGACGAGCTCTACCAGGCCAGCTTCGGCGCGCAGTTCGTGAGCGGGCTGATCATGCCGGTGATGATGTTCATCGGGAACCTGAACTACGTCGTCATCGCGGTGCTCGGTGGTCTGCGGGTCTCCAGTGGCGCCATGTCGCTGGGCGACGTCCAGGCCTTCATCCAGTACTCGCGGCAGTTCACCCAGCCGCTCACCCAGGTCGCCTCGATGGCCAACCTGATGCAGTCCGGGGTCGCCTCCGCCGAGCGGGTCTTCGAGCTGCTCGACGCCGAGGAGGAGGAGCTCGAGCTCGACGGCGACGCCGCGGCTCCCGAGGCGCGGTTCGGCGAGGTGCGCTTCGAGCACGTGTCCTTCTCCTACGACCCCGCGAGTCCGCTGATCGAGGACCTCTCGCTCGTTGCGGAGCCGGGCCAGACGGTGGCGATCGTCGGCCCGACCGGCGCCGGCAAGACGACGCTGGTGAACCTGGTGATGCGGTTCTACGAGGTGACGGGCGGCCGGATCACCCTCGACGGCGTGGACATCGCCTCGATGCCGCGACGCGCCCTGCGCGGCCAGATCGGCATGGTGCTCCAGGACACCTGGCTCTTCGAGGGCACCATCCGCGACAACATCGCCTACGGCAGGCCGGGCGCCACCGAGGAGCAGATCCTCGAGGCGGCGCGGGCGACGTTCGTGGACCGCTTCGTGCACTCACTGCCGGACGGCTACGACACCGTGATCGACGAGGAGGGGTCCAACCTGTCGGCCGGGGAGCGCCAGCTGGTCACGATCGCTCGCGCCTTCCTCTCGGACCCGGCCCTGTTGATCCTCGACGAGGCGACCTCCTCGGTGGACACGCGCACCGAGCTCCTGCTCCAGCAGGCGATGGCGGCACTGCGCAGCGACCGGACCTCCTTCGTGATCGCGCACCGGCTCTCCACGATCCGCGACGCCGACCTGATCCTGGTGATGGAGAGCGGCGCGATCGTGGAGCAGGGCACCCACCAGGCGCTGCTGGCAGCCGAGGGCGCCTACGCCCGGCTCTACCACGCCCAGTTCACCGCGGCGGCTCCGTAGAGCCCACGATGCGCGGGACGTCCAGCCGTCGAGAGGCGCGGCTGCTCAGTCCTCGTCGCTCGAGTCCTCGTCGCTCGTGTCCTCGTCTCCGTCGTCCCGGTCGCTGTCGGTCTGCTCGGCCGGTGCGTTGCTCTCCTCGCTGCCGTAGGCCATGTTCGACGACGGGTTCTCCGCGTCGCTGCCTTCCATGTCGGCGCCGATCTTGTCGTCGTCCTCACCGGTCTGGCCGGGGTGACGTGCCAGCGGGTTGTCCTCCTTCGGCTGGAGGTCCTCGGGCAGCTTGTCGTCCCCGATGTCGCCCGGTCCGCTCTCCTCGAGCTCGGAGGCGGCCGAGTCGCCAGACCCGCCGGTCTGGTCATCGGTCTGGTCACCGGTCTGGTCGTCGGTCTGGTCATCGGTCTGGTCATCGGTCTGGTCATCGGTCTGGGGGGTCTCGGTGGCCTCGTCCTCGGGCTGCTGTTCGCTCATGGGGTCGTCGTACCCGGAAAGCCATTGAGTCACGCCCCGGCTCGGCCTACCGTGGTCGCACACGGGAAAGGAGGTGGTCCGAGGAATGAGTTCTTCGAGGACGCGTGAGGTGGCTGCCCGCTAGCAGCACGCCTGGCCAGCAGCGCGAGCACGCTGGTGAATCCACAAGCAGTCACCCGACCCGCAGGTGAATCCGGGAACGTCCCCCGGAGCGGCTCATCGAGCCACACCTGCGGGTCGCTGCGTCTCCGGCCCCGCTCTAGGCTGTTCTCGTGGCCGACGACGAGACCCTGCGCGAGCTCGAGCACGAGATGAGTGTGCTCGTACGACGCATCCGCCGGGTGATCGCGGAGCGGGCCCGGATGCTGCACCCCGACCTGTCACCGATCGCCTACTCGATGCTGATGGCGCTCAACGACTCCGGACCGCGCCGGGCGAGCGACCTGGTGGAGATGTTCTCCATCGACAAGGGTGCGGTCAGCCGGCAGGTGCAGACCCTGCTCGAGCTCGGCCTGATCGAGCGCAACCCCGATCCCGAGGATCGGCGGGCGATGATCCTGGCGATCAGCGAGGAGGGGCACCGCCGGCTGGCCCACATCGCCTCGGCCCGACGGCAGGAGGTCGGCCAGCGGCTGGGGGAGTGGGGCGAGGAGGAGCTCGGCAGCTTCGTCCGGTCGCTGGCGCGCTACAACTCAGCGCTGGAGTGAGGACTCACCCCTCGAACCTCGCCGGGTCGACGGCCACCCAGACGTGCTCGGCCCGGCCGACGATCCGGCCGTCGGCGTCGTGGAGCGTGGAGGCGGTGAAGGTCTTCCGGCCCTCCGACCCGCGGTGCTCGCCGGTGACGACGTGCCGCTCACCCACCACCGGCAGGGTGTCGATGATCGCGGTCATCCGGCCCAGCACCATCAGCCGCTCGGTCAGGTCTCCCGCCCAGCCGCCGATGCAGTCGAGAGCCGACCAGGTGGCGGCGAGGGAGGCGCGCGGCGCCGAGTCCTCGGACGCGTGGCGGTCGGCGGTCACCGTGTCGTCGGGAACCCACGTGGCGGCCAGCCTGGTCGCGCCTGCCCGCACGGAAGGCACCTGCCCGGGGTAGATCCGCAGGCCGTCCGGCCGCTCGGTGCCGCAGCCGAAGCAGGTCGGGAAGGGGTGCGACGTGTGCCCCGGGTAGGACGCGCTCGCGGCGACCGCCTCCTCCCAGTCGACGGCCTCGACCGGGTCGATCACCGCCTCGACGACCGTGGCCTGGGCCACCACCGCGCCGCCGAAGGTGAGCTCCAGGACCGTCCCCTTCCAGGCGATCCGCATCGTGGCGTCCAGCGGTGGAGGCTGGCGCAGGGTGACCGCCACGGCGCGGGCATCCCCTCGGGCCGAGGGCTCGCCGACCCTGCCCCCGGACGTGGCTGGGAGCTCATCGGCCAGGGCACCGGCGACGTAGCCGCCGTTGCCGGACCTGGCGGGCCCGCAGTAGCGGCGGGGGACCAGAAGTGTGTCCTTCACGATGCACACCCTGCTACCCCTGTGACTCCATGGGCAACAATGGCCGCATGAACCGCCCCACGACGCTGCTCCTCACGCTCGGATCGCCGCAGGGACTGCGATGAGCGACCTGATCGACACCACCGAGATGTACCTCCGCACCATCTACGAGCTCGTGGAGGAAGGCATCGTCCCGCTGCGTGCGCGCATCGCCGAGCGCCTTCACCAGAGCGGCCCCACCGTGAGCCAGACGGTGGCGAGGATGGAGCGCGACGGGCTGGTGACCGTCGAGGGTGACCGTCACCTGCAGCTGACCGAGGAAGGCAACAACCTCGCCACCCGGGTGATGCGCAAGCACCGCCTGGCCGAGCGGCTGCTCACCGACGTGATCGGCCTGGACTGGGAGATGGTCCACGAGGAGGCCTGCCGGTGGGAGCACGTGATGAGCGAGACCGTCGAGCGACGCCTGCTCGAGCTGCTCGACCACCCGACGGAGTCCCCCTACGGCAACCCGATCCCGGGCCTGGCCGAGCTCGGCGAGATGAACCTCGGCGAGGAGTTCCGCGACGGGGTCGAGCCGTTGAGCACTGCCGCTGGGGCCGAGTCACGGCGCGTGCGGGTGCGGCGGATCAGCGAGGAGATGCAGAAGGACGAGGTGCTGATGGGAGCGCTGCGTCGCGCCGGCGCCATCCCCGGTGCGGTGATCGCGGCGGTGTCCACCGCGGAGGGCGTGCTGCTGGGGAGCTCAGGCGAGACGGCCGAGATCGTGCCCGAGGCCGCCGAGCACATCTTCGTGACGCCCGCCTGACCTCACGCCCGACTGCCCGCCCCGCTCCTGTGCGGACGCTTCACCCGAGCGCGCCCGCTCCCAGGCGCTGAGCCACTCGCTGCAGCCGGCCTCGATCTTGAGGGTGGCCAGCGGGTCCCCCCGGGTCAGGCCGCGGTTGACGATCACGACGGGCAGGCCGGCCTTCGCGGCGTACCGCACGAAGCGCAGCCCGGACATCACCGTGAGCGAGGACCCGGCGACCAGCAGGGCGTCCGCGTCGTCCAGCGCCTCGTAGCAGCGGGCGACCCGGTCCTTGGGGACGTTCTCCCCGAAGAACACCACGTGCGGCTTGAGCCGTCCCCCGCACGCGGCGCAGGAGGGTACGACGAAGCCGGCCGTCTCGTCGAGGTCGACGTCGCCGTCGGGCCGGGCGCCGACGTGGGCGTGCTCCTCGAGCCAGCCGGGGTTGGCCCGGCCCAGCAGCCGCTGCATCGCCGTCCGGTCCGTCCGCCCGTCACAGTCCAGGCAGACCACCTCGCTGACCCGGCCGTGCAGGGCCACCAGCCGCCGGTGGCCCGCGCGCTCGTGCAGCCCGTCGACGTTCTGGGTGATCAGGAACGAGACCTGCCCCGTCGACTCGAGCCGGGCGAGCGCCCGGTGCCCCTCGTTGGGCTCGGCCGACCCCATCCGGGACCAGCCGACGTGGGCGCGCGCCCAGTAGCGACGCTGGCTGTCCGGCGACGCGACGAACTCCTGGAAGGTCATCGGCATCCGCACCGGGGTGCCGGGACCGCGGTAGTCGGGGATCCCGGAGTCGGTGCTGACGCCGGCGCCGGTGAGTACGACGACGCGCCCGTCCAGCAGGTCGTCGACCGGCTCGGTGGCCTGCTCAGCCACGCGCGTAGCGCACCTCTGCCCGGGCGCGAGCCTTCGCGGCGACTTCCTCGCGGTTCTTCGGCGGCGCGTTCGTGCTCAGGCTCTCGAGCAGGTGCCGGGTGGCGTGCTCGACCTCGGCGACTGCGTGGTCGAACGCCTCCTGGTTGGCCTGGGAGGGCTTCGTGGTCCCACTGATCTTGCGGACGTACTGCACGGCGGCGGCGTGCACCTCGTCCCGGGTGGCAGGGGGCTCGAAGTTGTGGAGGGTGCGGATGTTGCGGCACATGCGGCGAGTTTACGCGGCGGGTCTCAACCGTCGAGGTCGATGATCTCGACCCTCTCCCCGGTCAGGGCGACCCGCCCGCCCTCGAGCGGGAGCGCCCGGGACTGCCAGCCCCCCGGTGACGGCAGGCGCTCCGTGGACACCTCGCCGGACGCGGCGACCCGGAGGAGCACCATCTCGATGCCCGACTGCTGCTGCTCAGGCTCCCAGCCCGCTGTGTTCCAGCGCTGCAGGCTGGTGATCGCGGCGTCCTCCCCGGGGAGCCAGGTGAAGGCGTGCGGGTCCCCGCTGGCACCGAGGTGGCTGTCCTTGCCGAAGGTGACCTTGCCGATCTGGCGGGCGCGCGTCGGGTCGGCGATGTCGTACACGGCCGCCTGGGCGCCGAGGCTGCGACCGTCGGTGGAGGCGTCGGTCCCGAGTCCCAGCAACCGGTCACCGCCGATGGGGTGCAGGTAGGAGGAGAACCCCGGGATCTTCAGCTCGCCCAGTCGTCGCGGGTTCGTCGGGTCGCGCAGGTCGATCGTGTAGAGCGGGTCGATCTGTCGGAAGGTCACCACGACCGCCAGCTCGTCGAACCAGCGCACCGACTGGATCTGCTCGTCGACACCGAGGCCGCGCACCTGCCCGACCCGCTCCAGCCGACCGTCCTTCTCCTCGAGCACCACGATGCCGCTCTCGGTGGTCCCGCGCCCGCTGGTCCACGTGACCGCGACCCGCAGGTGGCCGTCGTGCTCGTCGAGGGACCAGCGGTCCCGCAGACTGCCGTCGAGCTCGCCCGAGGCCTCGTAGCGCGTGGTGTCGCCCTCGAGCGAGAACGCGTGCAGCTGGGTGCGGGGGTTCGTCGTCGGCGCGACGATGCTGTCCGAGACGCCGCTGCCCGGGTCGGAGTCGCGCATGGGTCCGTCGATCGGCCACCGGTCGCCCCAGTCGGTGCCGCTGACGTAGAGGCGGTCGGTCGAGGAGTAGACCTGGGCCCCGGCACCGGTGACCGCGACCGCGGAGGCGTCCCCCACGGAGCCGGGCCGGAACGTCGCGACCGCCACCGTGTCCGAGCCCGACCACGTCCTGGGGTGGAACACCTCGTCGCACGTGACGAGCGGGCCGGAGCCCTCGTCGGAGCTGAAGCCGGGCACCCAGTCCGCGACCGTGGAGGAGCGCACGATCTCGCGGTTCTTCTGCTCGGCCTCGCCCTCGGTCAGCCGGCCCGGACGCGGCTGCACGAACGGCAGCGAGGGAAGGCCGGTGGAGGTGACCAGGCGCACCGTGTCGTCGTACTGCCGCAGCGAGAGCTTGTTCCCGGACCAGGTGGTGCGGCTGTCCACACGCGGGCGCGCGGGGTCGGAGATGTCGAGGTCGATCAGCTCGGTCCCGGCCGAGCCGCCGATCGGAGCGATCTTGCCGACGAGGTCGCCCATCGGCTCGATGCCTCCGGCGCGGCCACCGGTGAGCAGCACGTGGTCGCCGACCAGGAGCAGCCCGTCCACGAAGCTCCCGCTCGGGATCTGCCACTCCGCGATCTCGCGGGCGGACGGTCCGCTGACGTCGGTGATCACCAGGCGCTGGTTCTCCGTGATCCGTACGACGATCCGGCCGTTGGTCTTGGCGATGTCCGGCTCGTCGACCCCGGCTTCCTGGGTGTTGGTTCCGGTGTCCCCGTTGGCGACCCCGTCCTGGCGGCTCTGGCGGTCCCGGGTTCGGCGGCTGTGTTCCCGCGCTCGGCGGCACTTCCCGAGTCCGACGCGAATCCGGGTTCGCGCAGGTACATGCGGGTGCGGCCACCCCAGCCGTAGGGCCCGACCTGCTCGATCGTGTGCTCGACGTACCACGTGCGCAGCGCGTCGCAGTCCTCGAAGACGGTCAGGCCCTCGGCGGCCTCGGCCGCAGGTGCGCCGGGGTCTGCCACGACACCGGCCGTGACACCCACGACGACCATGCCACTCACCGCGAGGGCAGAGATGAGGCTGCCACCCAGAACCGACTTCGCCTTCGTTTCCATGCTCCTGTGACGCAGGCCGGGACCACCCGGTTCCCTCGCGACGCCGTGCGCGAGGATGGAGGCCATCCCCCCGCAACCCCAGGAGTGACCTCGTGCCCGCTGACAGCGACCCCCGCGACCACGACATCGTCGTCTTCGGTGCCACGGGCTTCACCGGTGAGCTGACCGCCGCCTACCTGGCCGAGCACGCCCCCGAGGGCCTGACGTGGGCGCTCGCGGGCCGTAGCCGGGAGAAGCTGGAGGCGGTGCGCGCGCGGCTGGCGAGGATCGACCCGGCGCTCAGCGAGCTGCCGCTGCTGGTCGCCGACAGCTCCGACGACGCCTCACTGCGCGCGGTGGCCGCATCCACCCGGGTCGTGATCACCACGGTCGGCCCCTATCTCCAGTACGGCGAGCCGCTGGTCGCTGCGTGCGCCGCCGCCGGCACCGACTACGTCGACCTGACCGGTGAGCCGGAGTTCGTCGACCGGATGTACCTCGAGCACCACGACGAGGCGGTGCGCTCGGGGGCCCGGCTCGTGCACGCCTGCGGCTTCGACTCGATCCCGCACGACCTGGGTGCGTGGTTCACCGTCCAGCAGCTCGGCTCCGGCCAGCCGATCCGGCTGCGCGGCGTGGTGCGCTCGGGCGCCCAGTTCTCCGGCGGCACCTTCCACTCGGCCCTGGGTGCGATGAGCCGGGCCCGGCAGATGCGCGCGGCGATGGTCGCGCGGCGCAAGAAGGAGGGTCGGCCGGTGGGCCGCACGTCCCGCGCGGTGTCGGGCAAGCCGCACCGCGACCGGATGCTCGGGCTGTGGCTGCTGCCGATGCCGACCATCGACCCGTTCGTGGTGGCCCGGTCCGGAGCGGCCCTGGAGTCCTACGGTCCCGACTTCCGCTACAGCCACTTCGCCGGGCTGAAGACGCTCCGCTACACGGTCGGTGGTGCGGCCGCGGTCACCGGGCTGGTGGTGGCCGCGCAGATCAAGCCGGTGCGCAACCTCCTCAAGAGCAGGATCAAGCAGGGCGACGGTCCCTCGGAGCAGCGCCGGCAGAAGTCCTGGTTCACCGTGGACTTCGTCGGTGAGAGTGCCGGCCGGACCGTGCACACCCGGGTCTCGGGCGGCGACCCCGGCTACACCGAGACCGCGAAGATGCTCGCCGAGTCCGCGCTGTGCCTGGTCCTGGACGACAACCCGAAGACAGTCGGGCAGGTGACCACCGCGACCGCGATGGCCGAGAACCTGCTTGTGCGACTGCAGGCCGCGGGGATGAAGTTCGAGACGATCAGCTGAGGAGCGTCTCGCCGATGTAGCCGCTCCTCGAGCGCACACCGGGCGGCACGGCGTACAGACCCGAACCGGTGTGCTGGAGATACTCCATCAGCGGGTCCTGGCCGGAGAGCCGGGTCTGCATCGCGATGTAGTGCTCCTCGGGGTTGCGCACGAAGGCGATGAAGAACAGCCCGGCGTCGAGTCGTCCCAGCGTGGTGCTGCCGTCGGTGAAGTTGTAGCCCCGTCGGAGCAGCTGCACGCCCCGGTTGGTGGAGGGGTGGGCCAGTCGCACGTGTGCGTCCACCGGGATGAGCGGCAGGCCGTCTCGGCCGGCCACCTCGAAGTCCGGCTCGGTGAACTCGGTGCCCCCGGAGAGCGGGGCGCCCTGCTGCCGGTCGCGGCCGACGAGCTGCTCCTGCTCGCGCAGGCTGGTGCGGTCCCAGGGCTCGATGCGCATGTTGATCCGTCTGGCCACGAGGTAGGAGCCGTCGGCCAGCCAGTCTGCGTTCGCGTCGTCGTCCTCGTGCACCCAGACGAACTCCCGCACCTTGTGCTGGTCCTCGGACTTGAGGTTCGCGGTGCCGTCCTTGAAGCCCAGGAGGTTGCGCATCGTGGGCTGGGCGCTGGACGTGGAGGAGGTGCGCCCGAAGCCGAGCTGGGTCCAGCGCATCGCCACGGTCCCGAACCCGAGTCGGGCCAGGTTGCGGATCGCGTGCACGGCGACCTGTGGGTCGTGGGCGCACGCCTGGATGCACAGGTCGCCGTTGCTCCGTGCCGGGTCGAGGTTGTCGGCGGGGAAGTGCGGGAGCTCCCGGAGCAGCGTGGGCTGCCTCCCCTGGATCCCGAAGCGGTCCTCCCCGTCCTTGACGAACAGGCCCGGGCCGAACCCGAAGGTCAGCGTCAGGCCCGAGGCGTCCAGCCCGAGCGCCTCGCCCGTGTCGGCCGGGGGAGCGTCGTAGGGCAGCGCCATGCCCTGCCCGACAGGAGCGCCGGCCGTCAGCTCACGGGCGGCCTCGGTCCAGCGGCGCAGCAGGGCCACCAGCGCGTCGCGGGAGTCCGTGGTGAGGTCGAACGCCGCGAAGTGCAGCCGGTCCTGGGCGGGGGTGAGGATCCCGGACTGGTGTCGCCCGTGGAAGGGGTACGCCGCCCGGCCGATCCCCTGGGGGGCGTCCTCGGACTCCTTGCCGTAGGCGAACCCGCCGACCCCGGCCGCGCCGACGGCGAGGGCACCCGCGCCGGCGGTTCCGATGAGCCGTCGGCGGGAGAGGGAGCCCGTGGCCCCTGCGCCCGGTCGGGGTCCGGGTCGGGGTCCGGGTCGGCTCACAGGGTGATGGCTCCGGTGATCCGGGACAGGGGCTCGGCGAGCGCGTTCACCGCGTCGGAGAGCTCCTTGCGCTGCGGCTCGGTGACCGTGTCGTAGAACACGAAGCCCTGCTCGCCCACCCGGTACCGGTCCAGCAGCGCCTGCAGGGCGTCGAAGGCGGACTCGACCTGTGCGGAGAGGTCCGGGTCCTTGACCTCGAGGAGCGGCTGGAGGCCCTCGTAGGCGACCCGGGCGCCGTCCACGTTGGCCTGGAAGTCATAGAGGTCGGTGTGCGACCAGATGTCCTCCTCACCGGTGATCTTGCCGGCCGCGACCTCGTCGAGCAGACCCTTGGAGCCGTTGCCGATCTGGTCGACGGTGTACTCGAGGGACCGGACCCGCTGGTCCAGGATCCGCGTGTTGGCCATCAGGTCCTCGGCGTACGTCGCCCGCTCGGCCGGCGTGAGCCGCTCGTAGCCGGATGCCGGCGGCCACAGGTCCTTCTCGATCCGGTGCCAGCCGGTCCACTGCTGGCCCTCCTCGAGGTCGGCCTCGCGCAGGTCCATCCTCGGGTCGAGGTCGCCGAAGGACTCCGCGACGGTCTCGATGCGCTCCCAGTGGCGGCGGGCGAGCGGGAAGAGCCTGCGGGCCTCGCCGTCCTCGCCGGCCTTGTAGGCCGCGACGAACTTCTCGGTCTCGGTGACCAGCGTCCCGGCCTGGTCCCGGACGTAGGCGGCGTACTGGCTGGTGGCGGCGTCGATGGTGGCCTGGTCGACACCCTTGATCGTGGTGTCCTTGCCGGAGTCGGTGACCTCGAACTCCGACCGGATGCCCTGGCCGGCCATGCCTGGCTTGCACGCGGTGACGTAGGTGCCGGGCGCCGCGCGGACGACGAGGTCGCGGGTCAGGCCCGGTCCGACGTTCTCGATCTCGCCGACGACGCGAAGCCCGTCCTCGGCGTAGAGGTAGAACTCGGTGACCTCGGTGCCGGTGTTCCTCACCGTGAAGGCGACGTTGCCCGAGGGTGCCTCGGTGGCGCTCAGCTCGCAGTCGTCTGCGGAGGACTCCACCGTGATCGCGCCGCTCCCGCCGCCGGGTTCCTTGGACTCCGTCAGGGTGCAGGCCGAGGCGCTGCCGAGCAGGGCGACGAAGAGCACCGTCACCAGCCCCGCGCGCAACCCGATCAGGTAGTTCCCCAGGGGGAATGAGGTCATCGAAGCTCCCGAGTGCAGGACAGTGCGTGTTAGGTAAGGTAACCCTAACTAATCGCAGACTGCAAGGAGGCACCCGGTGCCTGCCGAGAGCCGTCCTCAGGCGTCCGGAGCGTCGATCTGTCGTTGCGACGGGATCTGGACGGCAGTGGTGGTGCGAACGGCCCGGCCGGTCTCGGTCAGCGCCGCCTGCGTGGTCGCGAGCCTGCGGGCGGAACGGGCCTTCGAGGCCGCGGTCGCAGCCCTCTCGGCCACGGCGACCATCTCCGCCGCTGTCCGCACGACGGCCTCGACGGCCTCCTTGGCCTTGGCCTCGAGGTCATCGGCCAGTGCCTGGGCAGCGGCTGCCGCGGCAGCGACGTCGGCGTCCACCGGGAGGCGCTGGCCCGGCTCCGGCTGGTCGGCAGCCGGGAGCGGGCGCAGGTCGGCCTGCTGGCTGTGATGGGCGCCCGACATGATCGCCAGCACGTCCGTGCGCAGGTAGCGCCGATGGCCGCCGGGCGTGCGGATCGAGTCGAGCTTGCCCGCCCTGGCCCATCGGGTCACGGTCTTCGGGTCGACGAACAAGATGGCGGCCACCTCGGCGGGCGTCAGCAGGTCATCGATGTGGTCATGGTGAGTGTTCATGTTTGTCTCTCCCCCTGGAGTCGACACGAGCATAGGTGGAAACCGGACAGACAGTCTCTAACCGGGAGTTCCTCCGCAAAATGGGCCCCTTTCAGCAGCGCTCCGGAGCAGGATTCACGCCTGAACGGGGTTGCCAGCTGGTCTAGGGCGGGGTGGGCTGGTGCGTGGCCGTGGGTGCCCCAGGCCAGAGTCGAACTGGCGACCTTTCGCTTAGGAGGCGGCTGCTCTATCCACTGAGCTACTGGGGCGGGCCAGGTGCGGATCAGTGGTGAGACCTGCACGTGACGGCGTTCATCTTCTCAGGACCCGAAGGCGAGATGAAAGCAACCCCCCGAGCGCGCCCTGTGGGTGAGGGGCGGCTGAAACCACCGGCCCCTCACCCCTGTCATGTCATGATTTGGGCGACCCGCGCTCACAAGGTCACAATGGGGGGTCACGTCGAGATCGAGGGTCACATTGTCCGAGGAAGAACCGCGCGCCGACGAGGCACGCCACCCGGGCCACCCCTCTCGTCGCCGCCGGATCGCCAAGCGGGTCGCGATCGTCCTCACCGTGCTGGTCCTGGTGCTGACCGTCGCCCTGGTGGTGGCCTACAAGCAGCTCGAGGGCAACATCAACGAGATCTCGATGGGGGATCTCGGCGACCGCCCGGACACGGTGGAGATCGAGGGCCCCAAGGAGCCGCTGAACGTGCTCGTGATGGGGTCGGACAACCGGGACGGCACCAACATCGGCGGAGACACTCCGGGTCTCTCGGACACCACGATCCTGTTGCACCTCTCCGCGGACCGGAAGCGTGCCTACGGGGTGAGCCTGCCGCGTGACGCCATGGTCGAGCGCCCGGAGTGCTCGACCAAGAACGGCAAGGAGACCGTCGCAGGCGGGGAGACCCAGTTCAACGCGGCGTACGCCGTCGGCGGGCCGGCCTGCACGATCAAGACCGTCGAGAGCCTGACCAACGTCCGCATCGACCACTTCGTGGTGATCAACTTCGCCGGCTTCAAGGAGATGGTGAACGCGATCAACGGGGTCACCGTGTGCGTGCCCAGCGAGGTCAACGACGACATCGGGAAGATCTACCTGCCCGAGGGCACCTACAAGGTCAACGGCAACCAGGCGCTGGACTACGTGCGGGTGCGCCACGACATCGGTGCCGCCAACGGCGACATCGGGCGGATGAAGCGCCAGCAGGCGTTCATCGCCGCCATGGTGGAGAAGGTCGTCTCCAAGGGGACGCTGGCCAACCCGGTGCGGCTCTACAACTTCCTCGACGCCGCGACCAACTCGCTGACCACCGACAGCGAGTTCGCCAGCCTCAAGGGGCTCGCGTCCCTCGGGGCCTCGCTGAAGAACATCGGGCTCGACAACGTCCAGTTCATCACCGTGCCCAACCGGCCCTGGCCCGAGGATCCCAACCGTCTGGAGTGGACCCCCGAGGCCAACGAGGTGTGGCGCAAGATCCGGTTCGACAAGCCCCTGGGCAAGCTCGCGGCCGACGCGGTGACCGCCGGGCGCAAGCCCGGCGAAGCTCCGTCCGGGACACCCTCGGTGTCTCCCTCGCCGTCCACCGACCCCTCGGACGGGACCACCGAGGACGAGGCGTCGGCTGCCGAGGATCGCAAGCGTGCCGCGGAGGAGGCCGGACTGTGCGCGTGAGACCGCTGGCGCGCCCGACTTGCTGTTACCCGTTCGTTATCGGAGTATGGCGGGCGTGAGGACTGTCCTGACAGGTGGCACCGGGGTCATCGGGCGCGCCGCAGTGACGGCTCTTCGTGACGCGGGCCACGACGTGGTCGTGGTCACCCGCTCCGCCTCCGCTGCGCTCGTCGCCGAGCGGCTCGGGGCCACGACGGTCCCGGGGAACGTGCTGGACCCCGGCAGCCTGGTCGCCGCCTACGAGGACGCCGATGCGGTCGTCAACCTGGCCACCAAGATCCCGGTCGGACACGGGGCCCTGCGACCCGGTGCCTGGCGCCGCCACGACCGGCTGCGCACCAGCGGGGTCGCCCACGTCGTCGAGGCGGCTCGCCTGGCCGGCGTACGACGCGTGGTGCAGGAGAGCGTGAGCGTCCTGTACGCCGACCAGGGCGACGAGTGGATCACCGAGCAGAGCCCCCTCGACATCACCCCGATGACCGAGCCCGCCGCGGTGGGGGAGTCGCTCGTGCAGGACTACTGCTGTGGTTCCCGGGCCGGTGTCGTGCTCCGCTTCGGCACCATCGTCGGGGACGACGACCAGACCCGCTACCGGCTGCGGGCGACCGCCAGCGGCCGCCGTGTCGGCATCGGGCACCCCGCCGACTGGGCCCACGTCGATCCACACCGACGACCTCGGCGGGGCGGTGCTCGCCGCGCTGCACGCTCCCAGCGGCGTCTACAACGTCGGCGCCCAGCCGGTGCAGCGCCACGACCTCGTGCAGGGGTACGCCGACGCGGCGAAGGTCGAGTCCGCAGAGTTCATCGGAGCGTGGGGCCGGTGGTGGATCGGCAAGCGCCTCGAGCCCCTGTCGCGGTCGCTGCGCGTCAGCGCCGACCACTTCGCTGCGCAGACCGGGTGGCGGGCGCAACGCCCGAAGTTCGACGCCGGCTGGCTCGACGCCGCGGTGCAGCTGCACGACCTGAACCGATGAGTCCGGAGCCACCCTCCGACGCGCTCACCCCCGAGCAGCGGGACGAGCGTCGGCGGCGCCTCGCCGAGGTGTTCGGCGACGTGCTCCCCGAGCAGACCAGCGACGACGTGGCCGAGCCGAGGTCGGAGCCGGACGGCAGCGACGAGTGGCTGCGCCGGCAGGTGCCACCGCACCACGGCGGGTAGCGGAGCGGAGGCTCAGACCTGCCCGCCGCGCGTGGCCAGCAGGTCGCGGATCTCCTCGAGCACGGCGACGTCGGCGGGGGTGCCGGGCGCCTCGCTGGGGAAGTACCTCTCCTTGGCCCGGGTGTAGGGCAGCACCACGAAGAAGTAGACGACAGCCGCCAGGATCAGGAACGAGATCGTCGCGTTCAGGAAGGCGCCGAAGCGTGTTGGCCTCGTTCGTGAAGACGTCGGAGGCGGACTCGGGCATCAGGGCGGTCAGCCAGTTGGTGAAGGTGCTGACCACGGCGCCGAAGGCCGTGCCGATGATGACCGCGACCGCCAGGTCGACCAGGTTGCCACGGAGGATGAAGTTCTTGAACCCCTCATGGCGAGCAGGTTAGCGCCCCCAGACCGGGATCAGGATCGAGGTCGCCGCCGTCGCAGCCACCTCGCTCGCCGAGCCGGTGGGAACGGCTGCGACCACCAGGCGGCCGGGTGTGCCGTTGCCGAGGCCGCCGTCATCCTGCGGGATGGCCACCACCGGCACGTCCTCCAGCAGCATCCGCGAGGGTGCCCGGCCGTCAGGGTCCGCGACGACGAGACTCACCCGGTCGCCCACGCGCAGCAGGTCGACGACGGCGGCGTCGGTGATCCGCAGCGGCACCGCCGTCGTTCCCGGATAGCCGCGAAGCAGCCCCCGGGCCACGGTGCGCAGGGTGGTCACCACCTCGCCGCGGGACATCGGCGCGGCCAGCGTGCGGCCGACGACCTCGCCGGGGGCCTCGACGGCGTCGGCCGGCACGGCTGTCGGGTGGGAACCGCGCTCGGGCCAGGTCGGCCGGTCCCAGGAGCGTGCCACTCGTCAGGTCACGCGACGCGGTCCACACCTCGACGGTTCGGGGGGTCGGGCGGCGAGCTCGCCTGCAGCGCCGCCAGGACCGCTCCGGCCGCCGTGAGGGCAGCGAGCGGTCGGCGGTGCAGCAGCAGGCGGCGGCGGAGACGGCGTACGGGTCGCAGCACGGTGCCGAGCGAGGGGAACGGTTGGCTCATGGCGTCCGAAGGTAGGACGATCTGCTCCGGCGTGCGCCGGCAATCCACAGGGGCCGAGGTGGGTCAGGCAGGTGCGGCTGCGGCCGATCCGGAGCTGCCGCCGGCACTGGCTGCCTTGACGTCCTGCTTGCCGGTCGAGGAGCCCTCGGAGGAGGGCGCGGGCTTGCTGGTCGCGGAGCCCTTCTCCGCGGACTCCTTGGTCGTCTTGGCAGTGCCTTCGCCGGCTGCCGACTTCTGGTCGCGGCTGTCGTTGCGGTAGAAGCCCGAGCCCTTGAACACCACGCCGACGGCGTTGAAGACCTTGCGCAGGCGGCCCTCGCACTCGGGGCAGACCGTCAGGGAGTCGTCGGTGAAGCTCTGGAAGGTCTCGAGGAAGTGGCCGCAGTCGGTGCAGGAGTACTGGTAGGTGGGCACTTCTTCTCCTCCGGGAGTCAGGCGGACGAGGGATTGGCACTCGTGGTCGTCGACTGCCAATCCTACGGCACAATGCCTGACGTGACTTCCACCAGACCACCCAGTGACTGGCCCGGCTGGGCCCGGGGCTCGGCGTACGTCGCGGTGGTGGTCGTGCTCGCGCTGGTGGCGACGGTGATCGGCGGTGTCGTCGTGGCCCGCCGCCCGCTGCCGCAGGTGGAGGGAACCCTGCAGATCGAGGGGCTCACCGGCAAGGTCGAGGTCCTGCGGGACGCGAACGGCGTACCGCAGGTCTACGCCGACGAGGCGGACGACCTCTTCCGGGCGCAGGGCTTCGTGCAGGCCCAGGACCGGTTCTTCGAGATGGACTTCCGTCGCCACGTCACCGCCGGACGGCTCAGCGAGCTGCTCGGCGCGAGCACGGTCGAGACGGACATGTACATCCGGACGATGGGCTGGCGCCGGGTCGCCGCCCGCGAGTACGACCTGCTGGCGCCGGACACGAAGGCCTATCTGGACGCCTACAGCGACGGCGTGAACGCCTACCTCGAGGGACGCTCCGCCACGCGAGCTCTCGGTGGAGTACACCGTGCTGGCCCTGACCGGGCTGGACTACGAGCCGGAGCAGTGGACGGCGATCGACTCGCTCGCCTGGCTCAAGGCGATGGCGTGGGACCTGCGCGGCAACATGAACGAGGAGATCGCGCGCACCCGGCTCTCGGTGGACCGTACGCCGGAGCAGGTCGACGAGCTCTACCCCCGCTATCCGTTCAACCGCAACGCCCCGATCGTGCACCCGGCGTGGAAGCCCGCAGGCGACCGCGAACCCGAGACCGGCGCCGGGACCTGCGGCGCTGCGGGCGCTCGACGCGGTGCAGCGCGGGGTCGACGCGATCCCCGACCTGATGGGCAAGGGCGACGGGATCGGGTCCAACAGCTGGGTGGTGTCCGGTGAGCACACCACGTCCGGGCAAGCCGCTGCTCGCCAACGACCCGCATCTGAGCGCGTCGATCCCCGGCATCTGGTACCAGATGGGCCTGCACTGCACCACCGTCGACGCGGACTGCCCGTTCGACGTCAGCGGGTTCACCTTCGCCGGGATGCCCGGGGTGGTGATCGGCCACAACCGCGACATCGCGTGGGGGATGACCAACCTCGACCCCGACGTGACCGACCTGTTCCTGGAGAAGGTCACCGGCAAGACCTACCTCTACGACGGCACAGCAGGTGCCGCTGGTCGAGCGCGACGAGGTGATCCGGATCGCCGGCCAGTCCTCGAAGCTGATCACCGTGCGCTCGACCCGGCACGGGCCGCTGCTCTCCGACGTCTCGGCCGAGCTCTCCAGCGTCGGCGCGAACGCCGAGGTCGGCGCCGGCGGCGCCGGCCCGTGACAACGGCTACGCGGTGGCGCTGTCCTGGACGGCGCTGACCCCGCGCCCCACGGCCGACGCGATCTTCCTCTTCGACGCGGCGTCGAACTGGACGGAGTTCCGCGAGGCGGCCGCGAAGTTCGCCGTACCCAGCCAGAACCTCGTGTACGCCGACACCGAGGGCAACATCGGCTACCAGGCGCCGGGCGCGATCCCGATCCGGCAGGGCGACCGGACCGGCGACTACCCGGCCGAGGGGTGGCTCAAGGAGAACGACTGGACCGGCCGCTACGTGCCGTTCGACGAGCTGCCCAACGTGCTGAACCCGCCCGAGGGCTTCGTCGTCACCGCCAACCAGGCCGTCACCGGTCCGGGCTACCAGTGGTACCTCAGCCGGACTCGCCGGACCAGGGCTACCGCAGCCAGCGGATCCGCAACCTGCTGACCGAGCGCGATCGAGGACGGGCTCGCGGCTCGACGTCAGACGACATGACCCGCCTGCAGGTCGACGACCGCAACCCGATGGCGCCGGTCCTGGTGCCCTACCTGATGCGGCAGCTGATGACCTCGGAGTACTACGCCGACGGCCAGCGGCTGCTGGTCGACTGGGACTTCAGACAGCCGGCGGACTCGGCCGCGGCGGCGTACTTCAACGTGGTCTGGAGCAACGTGCTCCGGCTGACCTTCCAGGACCAGCTGCCCGGAGACGCTGTGGCCCGACGGAGGGCAAGCGCTGGATGGCGGTGGTGCTCAACCTGCTGCGCCAGCCGGACAGCCAGTGGTGGGACGACGCCGAGACCGAGGGGGTGGTCGAGGACCGCGACGATGGTCCTGGTCGAGGCGATGCTCGACGCCCGCGACGAGCTCACCCGCCAGGGTGGCGCTCAGCCCCGAGCGCTGGGCCTGGGGCCGACTGCACCACCTCGACCTGGAGAACCAGTCGCTGGGCCAGAGCGGGATCGGGGTGGTCGAGGCGATCTTCAACCGCGGCCCGTTCGAGGTGGGCGGTGGCAGCGCCAGCGTCGACGCGACGAACTGGGACGCGACCGAGGGGTACGCCGTCACGTCGGCGCCCTCGATGCGGATGGTGGTCGACCTCGCCGACCTCGACGGCTCCCGCTGGGTGAACCTCACCGGCGCCTCGGGCCACGTGGCCTCGGGCCACTACCGCGACCAGACGCCGCTGTGGGCCGACGGTGGCACCCTGCCCTGGGCGTTCGGCCGGGACGCGGTGGAGAAGGCGGCCGAGGACACGCTGGTCCTCCAGCCCCGGCCCTGACAGCTGGTCAGAAGCGGGTGACACCCAGCTCGGTGGCGACCGCGCTCACCGAGCGGTCGTGGTCGTCGCGCGGCACCACGTCGAGGACCTCCTCGGAGTGCAGGAGCACGCACACCAGCGTGCCCACCGGCACCCGCGCCAGCGCGCGGTCGTAGCACCCGCCGCCCTGGCCGAGCCGGACACCGTCGCGGCCGACTGCCAGACCCGGGGCCAGGACCACGTCGGCGGTGGCGACGGCGTCGAGACCGAGTGGGGGACCGTCGGGTTCGAGGAGCCCGCGGCGGGCGGTGCGCAGGTGCTGCGGTCCGGCGTACGCCGCCCAGTCGAGGTCGAGGTCGGGCTGGAGCAGCGGCAGGATCACGCGTTTGCCGGCGGCGCTGAGCAGATCGAGCAGCGGCCCGGTGCCGGGTTCGCTGGAGACCGAGACGTAGGCCGCGACGGTGGCGGCCCTGCGCACCTCCGGCAGCTCCATCAGATGGTCCGCCGTGGCGCGGGCGCGCTCGCCCAGGACATCCAGCGGGAGGTGCCGGCGGGCGGCCCGGAGCTGGTCGCGGAGGGCGAGCTTGGTGACCGACATGAACTCCTGCACGGGGCAAGCCTACGATCGGGTCATGACATCGAAAGGACTGCGTCACGCGAGCGAGAAGATGCGCGCCGCGGACGTCGACGACCTGGCCATCCAGGTCTTCGCGCACTACTACCGGCAGATCGAGCACGGCGAGACCGGGATGATCGCCGAGGACACGATCGAGCCCCTGGACATGGAGTCGCTGGCCGACACCGAGGTCAGCGACGAGGTCGCCTCGGACGCCATCGGCGCCACGGTCGTGATCAAGCTCAACGGCGGGCTCGGCACCTCGATGGGCATGGCCCGCGCCAAGTCGCTGCTCTGCGTTCGGCGTGGCCTCTCGTTCCTCGACGTGATCGCGAGGCAGGTGCTGCACCTGCGTCGTGAGTACGGCGCGACGCTCCCGCTGATCTTCATGAACAGCTTCCGCACCTCGGCGGACACCCTCGCTGCGCTCGCACGCTACGACGACCTGGCGGTCGACGGGCTACCCCTCGAGTTCCTGCAGAGCAAGGAACCCAAGCTGGGCGTCGATGACCTGAAGCCGGTCAGCTGGCCGCGCGACCCGTCGATGGAGTGGTGTCCACCCGGCCACGGTGACCTCTACACCTCGCTGGTCAGCACCGGCCTGCTCGACCAGCTGATCGACGCCGGCTACCGCTATGCCTTCGTGTCGAACTCCGACAACCTCGGGGCCGTCCCCGACGCCAAGGTGGCCGGCTGGTTCGCGCAGTCGGGTGCCCCGTTCGCGATCGAGGCGGTGCGGCGTACCAAGGCGGACCGCAAGGGAGGCCACTTCGCGCGTCGCAAGGCCGACGGCCGGATCGTGCTGCGCGAGACGGCGCAGACCGCGAAGAAGGACCTCGACGCGCTGGGCGACCTCGACCGGCACAAGTTCTGCTCGACCAACAACTTGTGGTTCGACCTCCAGCGGATGCGCCACGAGCTCCAGCGGCGCGACGGGATCCTCGGCCTGCCGCTGATCCGCAACGAGAAGAACGTCGACCCGAGCGATGCGTCCAGCCCCCGGGTGATCCAGATCGAGACGGCCATGGGCGCGGCGATCGAGGTGTTCACCGACTCGCGCACGATCGAGGTCGGCCGCGACCGCTTCGTGCCCGTCAAGACGACCAACGACCTGCTCGTGCTGCGTTCTGACGCCTACGAGCTCGGCCAGGACTTCGTCCTCGACCAGGTGGCCGAGACGCTCCCCTTCGTCGAGCTCGACGACCACTACAAGGTCGTCGAGGACTTCGACAAGCGGTTCCCGACCGGTGTGCCGTCGCTGCGGGACGCCGACTCGCTGGTCGTCAGCGGCGACTGGACCTTCGGCAAGGGCGTCCGGGTGCTGGGAGACGTGCGGCTCGACGCCGAGCACGGCCGGGTCGAGGCGGGCGCGGTCCTCGGGGAGGGCCCGGCCTCACCATAGGCTCCGGGCCGGGTCGCTGACTCGGTCTGACGGACGCTAGTCGAGCACCAGGCCGCTGCGGTGGGCGAGCACCACGGCTTGCACGCGGTCACGAACGCCGAGCTTGCTCAGGATGCGCGCAACGTGGGTCTTGACCGTCGTCTCGGCGAGGTAGAGCTCGCGGCTGATCTCGCTGTTGGAGAGCCCGCGCGCCATCGCGCGCAGCACGTCGAGCTCGCGCTCGGTGAGGTCGGCGATCCCCGCCACCGGCTCGCGGGGGCGGTTGACGTAGCTGTCGACCAGGCGTGCGATCACGCTCGGGCCGAGCCGGGTCTCACCCTCGGCGCACGCCTTCACCGCCGCCACCAGCTCACGCGGCGGCGTCGTCTTGAGGAGGAAGCCGGCGGCGCCCGCCCTCAGCGCGTCGGCCACATAGTCGTCGAGGTCGAACATGGTCAGGATCAACACGCGTGCATCCGGCGCCTGGGCGCGCAGCGCCTCGGTGGCGGCCAGCCCGTTGCCACCGGGCATCTCGACGTCCATGAGCACGACGTCGGGCTCGGTCACCCGGCACAGCGACACCGCGCGAGGCCCGTCGACCGCCTCGCCGACGACTTCGATCTCGGGGTCGCTGGTGAGGACCGTCACCAGCCCCGCCCGCAACAGGTCGTTGTCGTCGACGACGACCACCCGCACCGTCATGGCGCCGTCTGCACGGTCCGCGCCGGGATCCGCGCCTGCAGCCGGAAGCCATGGCCGCCCGGCCCGGGTCCGGCGCTCAGGGACCCGCCGGCCAGCGACACCCGCTCGTTGACTCCGATCAGGCCGTAGCCCGACTGGTGGTGCTCGTCGGGCCCCGGCCCGTCGTCGGCGACGACGAGTTCGAGACCCTCGTGGTGTGATCGCACCATGACGGACACCGCGGCTCCCGGAGCGTGGCGTACCGCGTTCGTCAGCCCCTCCTGCACGATGCGATAGGTCAGCGCGGCGAGTGCGGGATCGGGAGGACCGTCCTGCTCCAGGCGGACCGTGGTGCCGGCGGCTCGGATCCGTCCGACGAGGTCCTCCAGGCTCGACCCCTCACCCGTCGCCTCCTCGGGCAGCATCCGGTCGATCTCCGACAGCGTTGCCGCGGCGGTCGACTCGATGACCTCGATACAGCGACGGGTGGCGTCAGGGTCGCGGGGCCAGGACAGCTCCGCGGCCCCTGCCTGCATGGCGATCAGCCCCACCGCGTGCGAGACGACGTCGTGGATCTCGCGGGCGAACGCGTGGCGCTCCTCGGTCACCGCCAGCTGTGCCGACTCCCGAAGGGTGCGCTCGTGCGTCTGGGCGCTGGCGGTGGCGCGGTGCCCGCGGACACGGTTGAGGCGTACGGCGAGCCCGAGCACGGAGGCGACCCCGATGATCAGCCCGAACACGAAGGCGTTCTCCGGATCGTCGACCAGCCGGCTGTGCACGATCAGGCCGGCAAGCGTCACCCACGCAAGTGGCGTGGCCGTGCGGCCCGGCGCCGTGGCGGCGAGTGTCCAGGAGAGCGTGCCGACAGTGGCGATTGCCCAGAACCCGCCGCCGACCGGGGTGCCGAGTAGCGTGCCGAGTCCGAAGACCGCGGCGCACCACAGCGAGGCCGCCACCGGTGCGGTACGCCGCAGCGTGATGCTCCCAGCGGCCAGCCCCGAAAGGCCGACGCTGCCGACGAGGGTGGTTGCCGAGACCTTGCCGTGACCGGATCCGTACCCCTCGGTGAGCAGGTAGGCCAGCACCTCGATGAGCGCCAGCGTGGCGATGCCGACGCCCAGCAGCAGCTCCCCGCGGGAGGGGTGGCTGGAGGAGCCGGTGTCCGCGGCCGGCGCTGGTTCGGCCTCGCTGTCGCTGTCGTCGTCACGCATCAGTCCCAGCTGACGCCGCAGCTCGCTGGTGGCCCGCTGGGCGTGCGCCTGGATCCGCAGCAGGGCAGGCACCGGGTCGGCGGCACTGTCAGCCGCCAGCGCGTCAGCCTGCACCGACGCCAGCGACTCACGCAAGCACCGGGCGATGTCGGTCGAGAGCCGAGCGCGTTCCTCCACCACGGCTGCCTGCGCGACTTCCCCCGGCCGCAATCGCTTCACGTCGGCTTCGCGCTGCTGCTCGTGACGCGCGCCCACCCACGCCACGGCACCGAGCCGCAGCAGGTAGAGCAGGCAGGCCGACAGCACCGCGACGAAGAAGCGGTCGATCACCGGCTGCGACGTCCACAGCGCCAGCCCCAGCCACCCTCCGATGGTGGCTGCCAGGAAGGCCGCATCGATGCGGGACAGCCGCGTCATGGATTCACGATAGAGCTGCGCACGACTGATCGGCGTCGTCCGCGAGGACGACCCCGCGTCATCCGGGCGGCGTCGCAGGACGGTGGCCCGCGCACGACGCGCCGACGGCCCGGACGCTCCTAGCGTCGAAACGTCGTCGACCGCGACGGCACCGATCGAGGAGGAAGTCATGCGTCTGTCCACCCATCACAAGATCGCACTGCCCGCCGCAGCGCTGGCGTCATGCATCGCCCTGTTCGACGCCACGACCCACGGCCTGACCGGTGGCTACTCGTGGTTCGCCGACGACTCGGGGGTCCGCCCCGTGCAGGTGCTGGGGTCACTCAGCCACGGCCTGACGTACGTCGCGCTCTGCTACGTGCTGGTCCGGGAGGCGACGCTGATCGCTGCCGCCGGCCGGGTCCAGGCGGTGCTGCGCTGGATCCTCGTCGGGAGCCTCGTGCTCCTCGCAGCCGGATTCCTCTTCGTGGCGCCGTTCCTCGAGTCACCGGAGACCGCGGGCAACGTCGGCGTGGTCCTCGGCGCCCTGATGGGCGCCGGCTTCAGCGGGCTGATCCTCGGCAGCCTGATCCTCGGCCCACTGCTGCTGCGGGCTCCGGCCCTGCGCACGGGCGCCCGGGTGCTGACGGCGATGGTTCCCGTCTTCGGGGTCACGATCCTGCTGGCGGTCGTGGCCAGGGACTGGGCGCACCCGGCGTACCTCGAGACGACGCTGCACTTCGGCATCGCCCTGCTCGGCGTCGACGCGGTGCGGCGGGGACACCAGGCCGGCCCGACCGACCACGGCCGGGTCGAGGCGGGCGCGGTCCTCGGGGAGGGCCCGGCTTCGGAATAGGCTTCGGGCATGCCCGCCGATCCCGCACCACTGCAACCGGTCGAGGACTATCTCGAGCGGGTGCTCAGCCGCATCGAGCCGATGCAGCCGTTCGAGCACCCGCTGATGGATGCGCTCGGCCTGCCCGTGGCCGAGGACATCCTGGCGCCGGTCTCGTTGCCCGTCTTCGACAACTCCGGGATGGACGGGTACGCCGTCTCCTTCCGCGACGTCGCCGCGGCCACCGACGACCGGCCGGTCCACCTGCCCGTCGTCGGTGAGATCGCCGCCGGGCAGACCACGATCTTCACGCTCACACCCGGAACCGCCGTCCGGATCATGACCGGTGCCCCCGTTCCCCAGGGCTGCACCGCGGTCGTGCCGTTCGAGTGGACCGAGGAGAGCGGCCGCGAGGTGCTGGTCAAGCGTGCCCCTGAGGAACGGCAGCACATCCGCTACGCCGGCGAGGAGGTGCAGAAGGGTGACCTCCTGATGAAGCGCGGGGAGGTGATCGGGACCCGCCAGGTGGGCCTGCTCGCTGCCCTCGGGCTCGGCCGGGTGCCGACCTCGCCTCGTCCGCGGGTCGTGGTGATGTCGACCGGGTCGGAGCTGGTCGAGCCGGGGAAGCCCTTGGGTCCCGACAGCATCTACGACTCCAACAGCTATCTCCTCGCGGCGGCCGTGCGCGCGCACGGCGGAGTCGCCTATCGCGTCGTGGCGAGCTCCGACGACCCGACGGCCTTCTCCGAGTCGCTCAGCGACCAGCTGGTGCGCGCGGACATGGTGGTGACCAGCGGGGGAGTCAGCAAGGGCACCCACGACGTGGTCAAGGAGGTGCTGAGCAAGCTGGGCACCGTCGAGTTCCTCGAGGTCGCGATGCAGCCGGGAAAGCCGCAGGGGTTCGGTGTCGTCGGCGAGGACGCGACCCCGATCTTCACGCTCCCGGGCAACCCGGTCTCGGCGTACGTCTCCTTCGAGATGTTCGTGGTGCCCGCCCTGCACAAGCTCACCGGACGGGAACCGGCTGGCCGGACGCTGACCACGGCGACGGTCACCGAGTCGTTGCGGTCGATGCGCGGCAAGCAGCAGCTCGTCCGCGCTCGGGCCCAGCTCGGCGCGGAGGGCGTGCGCGTCACCCCGGTGGGGGGTGCCGGCTCGCACCTGATCGCGGGTCTCGCCCAGGCGGATGCGCTGATCGTCCTGGCCGAGGGGGTCACCCGCGTCGACCAGGGCGACCACGTGCCCGTGCTGCTGCTCGACCGGCCGGTGGGTTGAGGGATGACGGGTCCGATGGAACGGTTCACCCACCTCGACGAGTCCGGCGCCGCCCGGATGGTCGACGTCTCCGGCAAGGACGTGACGGCGCGGTCCGCGACGGCCACCGGGCGCGTGCTGGTCTCTCCCGCGGTCGTCCGTGCGCTGCGTGGTGACGGCGTCCCCAAGGGCGACGCGCTCGGCGTGGCCCGGGTCGCCGGCATCATGGCCGCCAAGCGCACCCCCGACCTGGTGCCGCTGTGCCACCCGCTGTCGATCTCCGGCGTCACGGTGGACCTCGAGGTCCACGACAACGGGGTCTCGATCACGGCCACCGTGAGGACGTCCGACCGCACCGGGGTCGAGATGGAGGCCCTCACCGCCGTCAGCGTCGCGGCGCTCACGGTGATCGACATGGTGAAGTCCATCGACAAGGACGCGGTGATCACCGACGTGCGGGTGGAGGAGAAGACCGGCGGCAAGAGCGGCACCTACCAGCGGGAGCGGTCGCCGTGAGCGCCTTCCCCGCGTCGGTCGTGGTCGCGTCGAACCGCGCGGCCGCCGGGGTGTACGACGACACGACCGGCCCGCTCATCGTGGACGCCCTGCGGGCCGACGGGTGGGAGGTCGGCGACCCGGTCGTCGTACCCGATGGGGAGGCGGTGGGCCTGGCCATCTCCGCCGCCGTGCAGGCCGGGGCGCGGGTGGTCCTCACCACCGGCGGCACCGGCCTCACGCCCACCGACCTGACCCCCGAGGTCACCCGTGCGCTGATCGAGCGAGAGGTGCCCGGCATCGCTGAGGCGATCCGCGCCCACGGTGTCTCCAAGGGCGTCGCGACGGCCGCACTGTCGCGCGGGCTCGCGGGCACGATCGGGCAGGCGCTCGTGGTGAACCTCCCCGGCTCCCGCGGTGGGGTGAAGGACGGCCTCGCGGTCGTCGTACCCCTGCTGCGGCACGCCGTCGAGCAGATCGTGGGGAGCGACCACTGAGCGCGGGCTGGCCCGTCGTCCTCGAGTCCGGCGAGGTGCGGCTGCGGCCGATCAGCCAGCGGGACCGGGACGTCTGGCGTCGGGTGCGGCAGGCGAACGCGGCCTGGCTCGGACGCTGGGACGCCACGGCGCCGTCCCGCACGCAGGCTCAGCCGCGCAGCTTCCACGCCATGGTGCGCCACATGAGAAGTGAGGCGCGCGCGGGTCGCCAGCTGCCCTTCGTGGTGGAGCACGAAGGCCACTTCGTGGGTCAGGTGACCGTCAGCAACGTCGTGCGTGGGTCGGCCCAGTTCGCCTCGATCGGCTACTGGGTCTCCGAGGCCTACGCCGGCCGCGGCATCACCCCGCGCGCCGTGGCGATGGCGATCGACCACTGCTTCGGCCCGGTGGGGCTGCACCGGATCGAGGTCGCGATCCGTCCCGAGAACACGTCGTCGCTCCGGGTGGTGGAGAAGCTCGGCATCGCCGAGGTCGGCTTCGCCCCGCGGTTCCTGCACATCGACGGCGACTGGCGCGACCACCGGCTGTTCGCGATCACCAAGGAGGAGGTGCCTCTCGGGCTGCTGCATCGGCTCGAATCCGGCGCCGCGCAAGCCAATTCACACCAGCCACACGAGTGATCTCCCGACACACCGCTTCGCATCCGGGGCGACGGGATATTCCACTCGTATCGTCAACCCGTGGACCTGTCAGCAATCATCTTCGTGGTGCTCGCCCTCGCGTGGGCCGTCTACCTGATCCCCAAGGCGCTCAAGCACCACGACGAGATGGCGAGTGACCGGTTGGTCGAAGGCCACTCGGACAGGGTGCGCATCCTCTCCCGCAAGGGCAGGAGCGGTCGTCCCGAGGTCGTCGAGGTCGAGGTGGAGACCGTCGACACGGTGGAGCGGACCGTCGCCGCCTCTTCACCTTCACCGGCACCGGCACCGGCACTGGCACCGGCATCGGCATCGCGGGAGCCGCGTCCCGGCGCTGCGCTGACCACGCGTGCGGCTGCCCGCAAGGCGGCACAGCGTCGACGTCGCGTCCTCGGCCTGCTGACCCTCGTGCTGGCCGTCGTCTGGGCCCTCACCTGGTTCGCCTACCTCCCGATCTGGGCGCCGGCCGTCCCGGGGGCCCTCGTCGTCGCCTGGCTGGTCGTGGCGCGCCTCTCGGTTCGTCGCCAGCGGGCGCGTCGTCGTACGGCGTCTCCCGTCCCGGTCGGCGAGGTCGAGGTCCACGCGCCCGCGCTGGAGCACGAGGACCGTGTCGACGCGCTGGTCGACCAGCTCGCCGACGAGGACACGACCGGCATCGCCCGCGAGGTCATCGAGGCCGCCCTGGCCGACGACGGCTCCCTCTGGGACCCGCTGCCGATGACGCTTCCGACGTACGTCAACAAGGCCCGCGCCCGTCGTACGGTCAGGACGATCGAGCTCACGGGCATCAACAGCTCCGGCCACGACCAGGCCGACACCGCTCTCGCCCGCGAGGCTGCGGAGTCGGCCCAGGAGTCCGCTCGCGCAACCGCGGACACCGACGCCGCCCAGCGCAAGGCCGCCGGCGCCTGACCCACCCCCGTGGTGGACCGGGCCGATTCGGGCTGACGCCCTCGCGGTGGTAACTTTTCCTTCGCGCTCACGGGCGCATGGGGCTGTGGCGCAGTTGGTAGCGCGTCTCGTTCGCAATGAGAAGGTCAGGGGTTCGAATCCCCTCAGCTCCACCAAACCCGCTGGTCAGGACCGTGCTCAACCCCCACAACCGGGGGACGGAGTGCAGGTCCGCACGATCTGCGACGAGTACTCCGTACCCAGGTCGCGCCGGTCCTTGGTCGGGTCGGAGCCATTACGCGGCAGGTTGTCAAAGTGGGCTAGCCCCTTCCACCCACTAGGACGCATCGAGTTGCAAGGCCGATCAACACCCCCGCACGCGTCGCGGCACCGACAGCGATGATCCGCGATGTCACCAGAACCCGAACACCGCGGTGCGTGCCTGACCGTCGGCGAAGCGGACGACAAACTGGCGGCACGTACCGCGCCACCCCGGGTCGGTGTTCCACGCGTAGGTGTACTTCCCGCTGGCGTAGGACAGCCTGGGTGCGGACGACTTCAGGGTCCATTCGAGGGCGTCGGTGCGCAAACGGGGGTTACAGGTGACCCGGGTGCTGGCCGGTGAGCCGTTGGCGAACACCGCCGTACCGCGGTAGCCGCCGAGGGAGAAGACGATCGGGACCACCGAGCCCCGCTTGACGAGGTTGAGGACCGGTGGCGGGTCTACGGGTGCTTGAAGCCCGGTCAGCGGCCATACGACCCGGTAGGCCGCCGACGTGGTCGAGGTGTTCCCGGCGCCGTCTCTCGCGTTGACGGTGAACGACTTCTCGCCGATCGTCGAGGTGTTCACCCGCCGCCCGGAGGCAACTGGTCCTGTGCACTGCTCCACATCACCCTCGTCGGCGCACGTGTAGCTCGCGAGGACGCGCTGGTCGAGCTTGTAGTTCGCGCCATCCTGAGGTCGGGTCAAGGTGATGGTTGGAGGCGTCGTGTCGGTCGGTGTCGGGTCGGGTGCGGCAGTGGCCAGTGCCCAGACGCTCGCCTGCGAGGCGTGCGCCAGGAACTGCCAGTCACCAGAACCCAGCTCCTGACGCGATGCTACGCACGGGCCCGCGTCGGTGGCGTTTGCGCAGTCCGGCAGCGGATTTCCGTTGCGCAGGACCGCGACGTCGCCGGGTGCGGCGCCGGGCGGGGTGACGGAGCGGTCGATGGTGAAGGTGAAGGTCATGAAGCCACCTGGAGCGGTCACCGGGGCAGCGGTGATCTGCACCTGCTGTCCCAAGACGTTGAAGCCGGTCGGTGGAGGGGGGGCGTCGTCGCCGAGCTCCTCGATCGTGACGGCGCCGGGCGACCCGGCGACGCTGGTCTCCAACGGGTCGACCAGTGTGGGGTCGGTCCCGGTGTTGGCTGCTCCTGTCCCGGAGGCACTGTCGGGTGGCGTGGCCATGTCGCGCACGTAGTAGCGGCGCGTCTCTTGTTCTGAGGGTTCTTCGCCGGGTTCGCTGGGTTCGCTGAGCCGGACCTCGTGGCCGTTGGCCTGGAAGCCGAGGAACCGGCCGTCGTCGCTGATGCTGGCGACCGACGTGTAGGCGCCGATGAGGTTGCCTGCGGAGTCGGTGGAGGCGAGTTCGCTGGTGCCGGCGTCGATGTCGTAGACGTGGATGTCGTAGCGGTTGTCTTCGGGGTCGCTGTACTGCAGGAAGGCGAGGTGGTTGCCGTCGCCGGAAAGCTGCGGGCTTTCGGTGTTCCCGGTCGACGGCAGGGTGAAGGTGTGGGTGGTCCGGTCGTAGATGTAGGCGGAGGGGGCGTTGTTAATGTCTTCAGGGAGGAGTGCCACGCCGGTCACAAAGGCGACCCGGGTGCCGTCGTCGCTCATGCTGAGGTTTTGGACCTGTGCGTATGGCGGCAGTGAGTTCGTGTCGAAGAGCCTGGTGGTGGTGGCGGTGGCGCGGTTACGCACGTAGTAGCCGCCCCACTCCTCCCCCTCACCGCCGTGGGGACCGGCCAAGCCGGGGTCGCCGGAGCCGAACACGATCTGGTTCCCGTCAGCGCTGATGTCGGTCCCGTCCCACTGCATCGCGCCCTGGTCTGTCGGGTTGCCGTCGGGTCCGATGGCGAGGTGCTCGGTGGTGTCGGTGTCCCGGTCGCGTAGCAGGGCGCGGGGGGGGTGGTTGTTCAACATCTCTTGGGGTACGTGGGTCACCATGGCCACGTAGCGACCGTCGTCGCTCAGGGCGGCGAACTGTGCGCCTTCGGGGACGGGGTTGCCGTCGGTGTCGACGCTGGCGAGCTCCACGTCGCCGGTTTCGGTGTCGGCGACGAACAGATGCAGGCACTGTCTCGGGTGCCACTCGAAGTCCCCGTCGCCGTCGCCACCGGTGCCGTGCCCGCAGTCGTCGACGATGTCTTCCTCGAGCACGTTCTCGCTGTGGGAGGAGAACAGGACGTAGCGGCCGTTGTCGCTGACGTCGCGAGGGCTGAAGTCGATGCGTTCCCCGTCCCAGCCCAGGTCGATCCGCTTGCGGTCGCCGGTGGTGCGGTCATAGGCCCAGGCCGAATTTCCATAGGCGAGCACGGCGACGCGTCCGTCGCCCGAGAGCAGCCCGTAGTAGGTGTGCCACTCGACTTGGGACGGGACGGTCACCTGGGTAGTTCCCGCGTCGGCGGGCAGGGCGACAGTGGTGAGGCTGGCCACGACCATGACTGCGGCTGCTGCGGCGAAGCGCCTGGCTTTTGATCGTGTGCTCGTCATGGTGAGTCCCCACTCGCGTGTCACTGGTGAGCGCATTCGAGCACGGGTGTCGGTTTTCTGGGCGTGACCGCGCAGAGATGACCGCACGACGAGATCGCGGTATAGACCGACCCGGAAGCACAGACAGTCAAGATCGTAAGCCGATCTCCGCCCGACTTGAAGAGCGGCTGTGTCTCGCCCGAGATCTTGCGCACAGTGCACGGCACACAAGTTGTCGTCGCGGATCCCGCTCGGCGAGTTGCAATTGCTACTTATCGATGGTGACGATCCGTTGGACTGAAATCTTCCACGTGTGCCCAAGGAGGCGAGCGAGCAAGCCAACGGCGAGGATGCAGAAGCGCCGACTGTCGGAAAACCTGCGGGACGGGGCAGCCTGGCATTCCATCCGACCTCGCTGTGCAACCTTGCGGCCCTCTACACACATGAAGGTCGCTCGCACGAAACGACTGCTGCCCTTTGCGACGACGACCAGTGAGTGCTGAGCTTCTTCTGCGCCCCTCCGCTGGACTCCATGCTGGTACATGTTGCGAAAATTGGGACCGTTGCTGAAGCCGACGGGGCGTCCAGGGTGTAGTTGAACTAGGAGGGCCTCGGCATCGGCGCCTGTCGAGCCACCCGGCATGCAGCATCGTATGGACGGGTGTGCGGCACGCCTCGCTCAAATGGTGGTTTGCGATGGCCTCGTAGTCGTTGAGTGATTTCAGCACGGACAACAACTCGAAGGGTCGAGCTCGAGGCGCTCTTCCGGTTCTCGGCAACGCCGAGCTCGATGAGCTTGTCGACCATGGGGCGTTGGGACTCTTGCAGCGCCTCGCACGACACCCGAGCGGAGTGCCTATGGAGAGACCAGTCTCGCGGCGTGCAGTGGGCTCTTCCCTTGCAGACATTGATGGCACAAGACTGGCCTTATGGAAGCCGATGTCGCTGACGGCGAGACTTCATCAGCGGGCTCGGAAGTGGGGGGTCCGGCGCCGCAATCCGCCCACACGAGCGTTGACAACGACTCCCACGCGCCGGGCTCGAGCCACGAATTGGGCATCCTGTTCGTGCATGGCATCGGCAACCAAAAGCGGGGAGACACCCTGCTCGCGTTCGGTGGCTCGCTCGCGAGTTGGCTGCACGCGTGGGTGGCGGGAGCGAGTCGCGCCCGAACCGGAGACCGCGGGACGGCCACCGTGTCCGGGACGCGCCTTCGTCGCGACGATGGGGGCCCCGCGCGCTCGCTCATCACCGTAAAGCTTCATCGGGACGACGGGTCTAGTCAAGAACATCGTTGGCAGATGGCGGAGTCTTGGTGGGCCGAAGATTTCCCGATGCCTGGATTCCTCGATACCGCAAAATGGACCTTCTGTGTGGCGCCGTGGGTCATCCAGCGACACCTCAACCTCAGGTTGATCGGCGGGCTTTCATTCACCGACGGCTTCGCACGGGATCGACGTCTCGTCCGTTTCGGTATGGCGGCATTCGTCCCGCCGTCAAGTAGTAACTTCGCGCGGTCAGTGCTCACTCTGGCGGCGCCCGTGGCACCTCTCATGCTGGTGGCGCTGCGGCGAGTGGTCGCTGTGATCCTGGCGGCTGCTATCGGAGTGCTGGCGCAACTGACCATGGTGTTCCTGTTGCTCCTTAGCGCCGTGCCTTATGTACGTCGGGTGGCCCTACGGGCACACCGGCTGATTGCGCAGACAGTCGGGGACAGCTACGCGCTCACCAACCAGCCGCTGGTGTTCGATGCAATGGTCAGTCGCATCCAGGAAGACGTCGATTGGCTCGCGAACAGGTGCGTCAAGGTTGCGGTCGTCGCACATTCCCAGGGAGCGGCCCTGGCCCACCAGGCGCTGAGCGACCAGTCGACTGCTAACCGAGTCGACCTACTCGTCACGTACGGCGCCGGGATTGCCAAACTGCGGGCGTTGGCGCATCTGTCGGTGGGGCGCTCGGGTGTCGCCTATACGGCAAGGCTGGTCGGGCTGGCCATTTTGTTCGCGGGCACGCTCCTTGCACCGACCGAGATGGCGACCGCTCTTGGCGTCGTGGCCGTGGGGGTACTGCTGGTGCTTCTGTCGACACTGATGATTCCGCGATTCACGGAAGACCAGCTGCCGCGGCTAAACCTGCCTGGTCTTGGTCACCGACTAGGATGGATAGACCTCTATGCCTCTCATGATCCGGTGCCGGAGGGGCGCCTAAGCAGACAGCCTCCGATTGGCCTCAGCTCTCGCCGAGTGTTCAACCGTCGCTCGACGTTGAGTGATCACACAACGTACTGGAGCAACATCGAGGAGTTCGTTCACCCACTCTGCAGGTCGCTGGCAGCGACGGCTGGGTGGACTACTTTTGACTCGCTTACAACTGAGGATGTCCGGGTTGCGGCCGCTGCGGGAACGGGTCGTGCGAGTCGGACGGACAGCCTGAGCCTAGGTTCCTTCGCTTTCGTAGCCGCGGCCCTCGCAACGTGCCTGTTTGCAGGCGAACGCCTCGAGCGTTTGGGGTCCTGGATTCTGTCTGGAATCCAGACGGTTTCCCCCTTTCTGGGCTGGGGTGACAAGGCTGAGAGGGTCGGCAGCCAGGGCTGGGCTCCGTTGTCGGTCGGAGTTCTCATCGTTCTGACCATATTCATGGCTGCGCGGAATCTTGCCTTTGTTGCGTTCTGGAACAGCTGGGACCGCAGCGCCATGAACGCACTCGCTGCGCGACGATCAGACCTGAGCAGTGGGAGGTGGGGAGTTCGTATCGCACTCACCGCAATTCTGGGCGTCGTGCTGGCAACCGCCCTCATAGTTCGGCCAACAGATAGCGGCACAGCAGTGGTCGCCTGGGTGCTCACCGCACTGCTGGCTATCGCCGCGCTGGTGACCTGGACCCCCGACCCCGACGTGAGCGCGGCTGTGCCAGCCGCTCTGCTGATCGTTGACCCCTCCACCCAAGAAGTAGCGGCCGCGGGGCTATTCCAGAGGTTTCGCTACGACGCGCCGCTGGGCCTGGCGACTGGCGGGTCCGAGATCTGGACGGTGCGAGGACCACGAGGGGCGGTCGTCAGAACCGATGCGGTGACGGGCAACTTCGCCGAGGTCTTGTTGGACGGCTACACGCGTGCGGTTGCCTTGTCAGCCGATGCGACATGGGTCACCACCGATGACTCACTGGTCAAGATCGCCCGAGAAACCGCCACGGTCACCTGGGTCTCCCCGCTTGAACCCGGTCTGGCAGGGGTGGCGGCCGGAGCGGGAGCCGTTTGGGTCGCGTCGGCTGGATCCGTCTCGGTGCTGCGAGTGTCGCCCCGCGACGGCCACCTGGAGGCTGTAGTTGGAGTTCCCGATGAGCCGTCTGGCGTCGCTGTCTCCGGTCGCAGTGTTTGGGTCACGGGGCCCCAGCTCGGACTGCTGGTCGAGATCGATTCCCTCACGAACCGCATCGTGAACGAAATAGACCTTAAGGGCGTACCCGTCGGAACGCCGGTTCTGTCCCAGGGGCGATGGTGGCTGTATGACATGAGTGGCGGACTAATTCGGGTCGATCCTTCCAACGGATCGGTTCGACGCTTCTCCCACAGTGATCCCTGCATCGGCGGATTGGCCGCGCTCGAAGACCGGATCTGGCAGGCCGATAGTTGGAAGGGCATGCTCCGCGAGTACGAAGAAGGGAAGTGCTCACGTGAGATCCGAGTGCCAGGACGGCCGCAGGAGGTTGGCGTGGTCGCCGGACGCCTCTGCGTGGTGACACAGGATGTGACGCCATGACCAATGAAGATGACCCTCGCTGGCTGCGCGTGAAGCAAAACAGGGAAGTGATAGAGGGGGCGTACAACGCCATCTTCACAATGGTCCAGCTGCACGTGGGCCGCTACGAGATCCATGAGTCGCCTGAGTACGAGCACATCGACATCGAGACTCGCTACATTGAAGCGGCCTGCTTTTACTATTGGATGGTCGCCTCGTTGATGCTGAACTCCACCGACTACGAGTTCAAGGAAGACTTCGCCCAAACGCTGGCCAACGCAGTGGTCGAGAGCCTGCCTGGCGTGGCTCCAGTTCTTGCGGACCGTTACCAGGAATACGCGTACGCCGAAAGCGCGCCCCTGCGTGACCTTGCAGCCAGGGCGGCCCAGCGGTTTCTTCAGCACATGGATCCCCGCCAACCCGTGCCCGAACGATTTGCGGGACACGACTTCGGCCACGACCTCCTCGAATCCGTAACATACCTATTCAACGAGTTGCCCCCGCTCGAATGACAAGTGCAGATGACGAGACGACGCGTCGCCTCATGCCCCGCGGGGGCTTCGGTCCAGACTCGTTGACTGACCTGCGTCTTACCGGCTCCTGATGGCCCTCTCACCCGACGGCGAAGGGCTGGCGGTCGTCGACGGCGAAGGGCAGTGGGGGGTGTGTTGGCTGCCACCACCCTCACCGCGAGCAGACAGCGATGGGTGGTCAAGCGGCGACCCTTGAAGAGCAACTTCGTCTGGAACATCTACTGGAGCGCGGACGGGAAGCAGCTGATCACCACCGCCAGCGGCACCATCGACCTATGGGATGCCACAACCCTGACTCGCGTGGGCAGCCTCAAGGCGGGAGTCCAGGAGGACGTCGCCAACGTCCAGACCATGCCGGACGGTCACAACTGATGATCGGGCGGCCGAACGGCCCGGTGCTGACCTGGGACCTGCACCCCGACAAGATCGTGGACCTCGTCTGCTCCCTCGCCGGTCGCAACCTCACCCGCGAGGAGGGAGCGAGTTCGTGGGGAGCCGGCCCTACCGCCGTACCTGCCGGGACTGAGGATTCCCGTGAGGACGTAACAGCGGTTGTGTCGCAAGACTGTGAGGGCACGTGCAGGAAGAGCACCGGTCGAGTGCGCGACTTTCCGTCACCAATCCGACGCGATGCCGTGCCTGCTGGCGGGTCGGCTCCTGGCCGGGCCGCGTCCCAGGGTCTCGGTACCCGGGGCGTCACAGAGGAGCGGTTTCAGTCGTTCGCAAGTGCGGCGAAGGCCTGTTTGGTGCCGCGGTACCAACCCATAGAACGCGGGCGGCTACTCCCAGCGGAAGAACCGCGTGGCGGCGGTGCCGAGCACTGCCGTCCACGCGGTGACGACGAGGAGATCCTTGAGGTCGGGCCAACCGCCCGATGCGGGTACCCGAGGCTGGCAGCCGGACCACCGGAAGATGCGGCGACGGCGACACCATGGTCACCTTCGGGCCGCGACTCAGACGGACGGGTCCATCGGTCCACTCTCATTCGGACGACGACCCGACCGTCGAGCAGCGGCGCTGCGAGGGCATAGGTGCCGGCCCGACGGGTACTGCCTCGTAGTCATAACCATCGTTGCAGAGGAGCCATCGTGTCGGACGACAAACAGGTCGCCAAGGAACTGGTCGAAACGCTCAAGGATGGTGAGCGAGGCTTCGCCAGCGCAGCTCAGAAGTTGCAGGGCGACGACCACCCGGAGTGGGCTGCCACGCTTCAGCGCCTGTCGGAGCAGCGCGCCGACTTCCACCGCGAGATCGTCGCCTTGGGTCACGACTACGGCGACGACGTCGATGAGGGCGGGACCGTCGCCGCAACCGTGCACCGTGGGTGGCTCTCGCTGAAGGACGCCCTCACCGGTGACGCTCCCGGCGGTGTCCTCAAGGCAGCACTGACGGGGGAGGACCACGCCGTGTCCGAGTACGAGAAGGCGCTCCAGCAGGACCTCAGTGCTGGCTTCCAGGAGGTTGTGAGTCGACAGCACGACGCGATTCTCGCCGCACGCGGCGAGGTCAAGGCTCTCCAGGCCGACGCCTGACCCGCCGCATCCGGGCAGTCGATGCCCGCTGGAGACATGAGACTCCAGCGGGCATCGTGGTGTCGGCGGCGAGCGTGGCGTGGCCTGGCACTGGGTCGTCGCGTGAGGTGCTGCGTGCGTAACCCAACAGGCCGCATGGGCGGTCAGACAGGCACAGAGTCATAGCGAGCGGAGATGGCCGCTCGTGCGACCGGGTCGCGGATGGCGTTCAGCGGCAGGGTGCCGAGCTCGAAGAACATCTTCTCCAGCCCACCGGGCACCATCAGGGTCAGAAAGCGTCCGCCGCCGTCTGCCGCGGTGATGGTGTGCTTCGTGTCACGGGGCACGAGTAGGTACATGCCCACCGTAGCTTCGTGGATCTCTTCTCCGATAGTGAAGGAGAAGGCGCCGTCGAGAATGAAGAACGACTCCTCGAATCCGCGATGCACATGCGGCACCGTCCACGAACCCGCTCCGACACCGCTGAACTCCGCCAGCGTGAAAGACCCGCCCGTGACCGCCTCGCTGTCAGCGAGCACTCGCATGGACACCACGCCGAGGTCGACCGAGCGTCCTTCACCTGGCCGAACGACGTGCCCTTCACCTGACAGCAACATGACCACCACTCCTTTCGCCGTCGTCTTTCCACCCTGCGCCACCACCCGCAGACGAGCAACATCAAAAGATGAAGTTGCTGCCCAGGTGTTGGCACGCGACAGTGGTCGGATGAGGGACTACGGCCAGTTCTGCCCGATTGCCCGCAGCTCGGAGCTGCTGGCGGAACGCTGGACCCCGGTCATCGTGCGCAACCTGCTCAACGGATGCAGCACCTTCAGCGAGATCCGGCAGGGCGCCCCGGGCATCCCACCCGCGCTGCTGACCCAACGGCTGCAGTTGCTCGAGCGTTACGGCGTCCTGGTCCGCAACTCGAAGGAGAGTGGACGCGGCGCGACCTACGATCTCACCGAGATGGGGCACGCCCTGGGCCCGGTATGCGACGCCCTCGGACAGTGGGGTGCCCGATGGCTGGAACTGGAGCCGCGTCACCTCGACCCGGCGTTCATCCTGTGGGCGACGGTCAAGCTCGTCGACGTGGAAGCTCTCCCGACCGGCACCACCACGGTCCGAGTGCGGCTGAGTGACCAGCCCGACCAGAACTACTGGATGATGCTTCGCCGACCTCAGCCAGAGCTGTGCACCCGGAGCGTGGGCCTGGTGGAAGACTTGCTGTGCGATACCGACTCCTCAACGCTGGTCGACCTGCACCTGCGCCGCCTCACCTACGCGCAAGCCGTCCGGGCGGGCCGCTTGCGAATCGAAGGAGCCCCGGCGCTGCAGCGCCGCTTCGCCCACTGGTTCAGGGCCAGCCCCTTCGCCGAGTACGTGCCCGGGCACCATGCAGCCCCCTGAGGCGCGACAGCAGAAAGCCGGCTGACCCGTCACCGGCTCCTCCCGGCCGGTGGCGGGAGTGCGGCCACGGCATTCTGGGTGCGTCCTACTGCGAGTGGGTGCGACCGAGTACTGGATACCGGTCGAACGCAGATGTTCGTCGAAGCCACCGTCAGGCTCCACGACGACTCCGTCCATCTGAATGTCCAGTCGCGCTGCCTGGTCGGATGTACGGATGCCGAGATCCGGTAACCGTGCTGGTGATGGAACTAGTGACCACCACCGACCGAAGCCACCGACCGGGCCACTGCCATGCAGCAGACACCCACAAGCAAGGCGATACCTACAAGCACGACATTAAGAACGAACCAAGACCCCCAGTAAGGCCCGTCGCCACCTGTCTCTTCATAGGCGGCCATGGCCGCTACCACAACGACCGTCGGCGCAGCAACGGCCGACCCGGCCACCCAACCCCACGCGCGATGCTGCCCGAGGAACCCACCCCACGCGACTGTCAACAGGTCGGCAGCGAAGGAGACTGTCAGCGGCCAGCCAGATTGATCGGATAGTAGACCTCCGTAGGAGGACTCGACCGCCCAGCTCGCGGCGCCGACGAGCGACAGCCACACAACCACAAAAGGCGTGGTGAAGAAGGACCACCGTGTCGCCACGCCCCGAGGCCGGTGTGTCTCTCTCTCTGCGCGGCTGGCGATCGAAAGGACTCCGACTATGGCCAGTCCAAAGAGGCAAACGACTAGCCAGCGCAGCGCCAACTCGTCATTCAATGTGGACTTCAGGGCGATCGCGAACACTAGCCATCCGACCGCGGTGATGATCCCTGCGACTAGCAAGAGAACGACTCGGACTTGGCGAAGGAGCCTGGACACGCTTCAAGTATGCAGCCGAAGTCGTCCAGCATTCCCGGCGAAACAGCATGGTGCAGGAACGACATCACTGTCCCGACATGCGGCGATCCGCGCGTCGCCCCAGGTCGTGGTGGCTGTGCGTCTTCCTGCGAATGTGTCCTCCGTGAACGTCCGGATCTGGCCGCATGGTGTGCGCGTCAGCGTGCGCGGATGTGCCGCTGTTGGTGCGGGCCGAACGGGCCCAAGAGGAGGCAGTTCGAGGCGGCGGCCGGCCGCTCACGCGGGGTGTCTGGACGACGCGCACGAACTGCCTCCACATGGTGCACCCGGAACTACGGCGATGAGTGGACTCGACGAGGCGCGGCTTATCGCCGCGAGATCTCATTCGCGACGGACGGTCGGAAAGGGGTTCTGCCAGAAGTGGTCAGCATGACCGGCTGGAACGACTCGCTCCGTGTTCTGACCGCTGAGGCCACGGTTCGCGGACTACTCTCCGCCCAGCTACTACCAGAGGTTCCCCGCCCCCGGGCTGTACGACGCAGCGATCACCGAGTCCGCGATCAGGGTCGAAGTTTTCACCACCCCCGAGAACTCCGACATCCCCGTGTCGACCTTCACCGAGCCGGCGCTGACGTTCATGGTGGAGCTGGTGACCCGGACCGCAGCAGACCCGGTGATTTCGATGCCCGACGAGGACAGTCGGATGGAGTTGCCATTCTCATCGGCGATCTCCACCGGCGCCGAAGCCCCCGTCGCCAGGACGCCGACGACGTACGGGGTGGCCAGCTCGCCCGCCTCGAAGCCGACGAGCACCTCCTCGCCTACCTGGGGACGTGCCCCCATGTCCCGAAGCATGGGCGCCCAGGCCAATGGGGTGGCAGCGAGCGACGGGACACTCACCTTCAGTCGGTTGCTGCCTTGTGGGTCGGTGGCGTCGACCACTGTGGCGCGGTAGAGGCCGGCGTGGCGACGCGCTGGGCGTCGACGAAGCAAACGAGTCATGCCCCCAGTGTCTGACTCGAGGGACCCTACGTCGAGCGCCCCGCACCGCGTTCGAGGAAGCCCGAAACAACCACCCCGAGCGAGTGTCGCGCCCAGTCAGGTTCAGCATCTGGCGATCCGCTGGGTCACGCCTCGTCCTTCCGGCGCGGGTGAACCTCTCGACCACCACGGACTGCGGCTTGGTTCGCCCTGTGCTCGGTGAACGCCGCCGCGGGCTCCGCACCACGACCGCGGAACCCACTGGCCGGCAAGCGACACCGCCAACCGCTACTCGTGTCGCTTCTATGCACACTGGTCCTCTGCCTTGACATGATGACGAGCATGCAGCGACAGCCGGCAGCGAACAGCCATGACAACTGGCTGGAAGGCGCGCACTGAGCCGTGATGCCCCCACCCAGTGCCGCTGACGAGGGCCACGCAACTGAGACCCGCGCACTGCTGGCTCACCTCGGCACCGCCATGATCGCGACGGGACAGCCGGTGCAGGAGATCGAGGAGGAGCTCGCCGAGGTGGGCATTCAGCTGGGCTACCCCGACATCCAGACGGCAGTCGGTCCCACAGGTCTGGTCGTCACCCTGACCGAGGGCGGTCCCGCAACGCATCGGGGGGCTCCCCCCGGTTTGCGCCTTCACCAGTCCGCGAGCGTCCGCCGTATCCGCTACCAGCTGGCCCGGGGCGAGCTCGAGCCCGTCGCCGCCCGCGAACAGCTGGCGGCGGTTGCGCGTCGTCCGGTCCGGCACCCGCCGTGGCTGGTCGCCCTGGCGTGGCCCGTGCTCGCCGTCGGTATTGCGCTGATCCTGCAACCCGGCTGGGCCAACGTCGCCGCGGCCGCCGTGGGGGCAGCCATCGTGTTCGTGCTCGTCCAGCTGGCGGAGCGTTACCAAGTGGTGCAGGCGCTGTTGCCGACCCTTGCCGCGTTCCTTGTGTCCTTCGCCGTCTTCGCCGCCGCCGACGTAGGACTGCTCGAGGGTCCGTTGCGCACTGTCCTGCCGCCGCTAGCGGTCCTGCTCCCCGGGGCGCTCGTCGTCAACGGCGTGTCGGAGCTCGCCGCCGGGCACATGCAGGCGGGGTCGGCCAGGCTCACCTACGGCCTGGTGCAATTGGGGTTGTTCGCGCTGGGACTGCTCATGGCCACCGCCCTGCTACGAGTGCCCTCGTCTTCGCTGGTCAACCTCCGAGTCGACGAGATCGGCTGGGCCGGTGCTCCGGTCGGTCTGCTCCTCATCGGGTTGAGCATCTGCCTGATGGAGGGAGTGCCGCTGCGGATGCAGGGTTGGGTGTTGCTGGTGCTGAGCATGGCCTTCGGCGCGCAGGTCGCCGGGCAAGAGCTCGGCTCGATCGGCCTCGGGGGCTTCCTCGGAGCGATCGCGGCCAGCCTCGGGGCGAGCGTGGTGGAGCTCCGGCGACCGCAGCTGGCCCGCCTCGTGCTCTTCCTGCCGGCGTTCTGGCTGCTCGTGCCGGGGAGTCTGGGCCTCATGGGCGTCACCGAACTCGCCGCAGGTCGTGAGTCGGCCACCGACGTCGCCGTGGGCGTTCTCGGGGTCGTCATCGCGATTTCTCTTGGCCTCCTGGTGGGCTCGTCCTTGGGCCGGTCCCTGCGCGGGCGTCTGGCTGCTCCTCCCGCGTAGGGCACAGGTCTGTCACGCGATGCTCGTCGAGCGCGAGGTGGCGGAGAATCGCCAAGCGCGTGAGGGGTCGGAGAAGCCGTGGATGTGCGGGGACAGGTCGACCGCGCTGGATTGAACAGTCGCCCCGCAGTGCCCTCCCGGGGCCCGCTCCAGGCTCTTGCGCCGCGTTGCTTTGGCGTCGTCGAGGGGCTGTCGGTAGATGGCGTCGGGGATCCTGCGCGTGAGGCAGCGGATGGCCCCGAGGGCGCGTCCTTTGACCGAGCTTGGCGAAGTGAATCTCCCGTTCCACAGGCACCGTTCGAGGGCGCGGACTTGTCGGTGCTCGATGCTTGGATGGGTTCATGAGCAGCCAGCCGATCAATCACCACGAGCACTGGGGAACCGGTGTTCCTGGGGTGGTTGAGCGGCTTCGCGGCGAGGTCCGCGAGCTCGGCCAGACGCTGTGGGCGGCCCGTGCTCGTGACGAGATCATGGACGGCATCGCCGGCATCGAGGCCCTCAAGGCCGCGTTGGACTCGGTCGAGCTCGCGATGGTTCGGGAGCTCGATGTGACTCATGCGGTCAAGGCAGTGGGGTGGGCCTCGACCCAGGATTTCGTGACCTCGATCTCCGGTGGCCACAAGGGCACCGGCCCTGCGGCGGTGCGGCTCGCGGCCGCGTTGGAGACGTCGCTGCTCGCTCCGGTCGCCGACGCGCTGCGCGAGGGGTGGCTCTCGACCACCAAGGCGCACGTGATCGAACGCGCCATCGAGTCCCTGCCCGGTGACCGCGAGGTCCGCGCGCGCGGTGTGGCGTTCCTGCTCGGTGAGGCCAAGGCCCTGGATGCCACCGAGCTGCGCAAGCTCTCCCACCGGCTCCTGGCCCTCATCGACCCCGACGGTGAGGACCGACGCGCCGAGCGTGAGCTGGACCGGCTCGAACGCGCCGCCCACCTGGGCCGGCACCTGTCCATCACCGGCGACCAGTGCGGCGGTGCCTGGATCAAGGGCCGCTGCACCACCGAGGACGCCGCCCTGATCAAGGCCGCCCTGATCGCGCTGGCCGCACCCCAACCCGCCGCCGGCCCGGTCTGTGACTCCGCGACCTGCGACCTTCCGGGGTGCGCTCACGACGGCCGCGACCCCCGTGATCACGGCACCCGGATGCTCGACGCCCTCACCGAGGTCTGCCGCCGACTCCAGAGCACCGACCTGCTGCCCACCTCCCACGGCGCCGTGCCGCGGCTGACCCTGACGATGAGCCTGACCGACCTGCAGCAGCTGGCCGGGGTCGCGACCACCGAGACCGGGGAACAGCTCTCCGCCTCCGCGGTCCGGGTGCTGTGCTGTGAGGCCGAGGTCATCCCCGCCGTCCTGGGCCGACGATCCGAGGTCCTCGACGTCGGGCGCCTGCGCCGGCTGGTCACCCCCGGGATCTGGCGAGCACTGGTCGCCCGCGACCAGCACTGCCGATTCCCCAACTGCACCAGGCCCCCGCTGATGACTCACGCCCACCACATCGAACACTGGATCAACCACGGACCGACCAGCCTGGACAACCTGATCCTGCTCTGCGGCCACCACCACCGCCTCATCCACACCGCACCCTGGCAGATCCGAAGAACCGGACCCGCCGACTTCACCTTCGACCCACCACCACGCACCCACCGACAAGCCGACCCACGCCCACCACCCGACGGCTGAAAAACCCGGCATCTGCTGCGCGCAGTGAGTTCCGAGAGGACACCCGCCGCGCCAACGCGACGCCTTTCACCGGCTGAGCACAACGTCTGCGCCAGGAAGTGCGGAACAGATGGCTTGTCGCTTCCGGATCCACGCGTTGGACATCGGAAGAACGGTGTCGCCGTGAGGCCTCTATTGTCTTGGGCCATGAGCGCACGAGCGTCGACAGCTTCGACCCGGTTCGCGACCAGCGCCGACGGCACGCGGATCGCCTACCAGGTCGACGGGACAGGGTCTCCGGTCGTGCTGGTCGACGGCGCGCTCGCCCACCGCGGCCAAGGGCTCAGCCCGGGCCTGCGCAGGCTCTTGCAGGACAGGTTCTCCGTCTACTCCTACGACCGCCGCGGTCGGGGGGAGAGTGGCCCCGGGGCGACCCCCCACTCCGTGGAGCGTGAGGTCGAGGACCTGGTCGCCGTCATCGAGGCCAGTGGCGGACCCACGGATGTTTTCGGCTACTCCGCCGGAGCCGCTCTGGCACTCGAGGCCGCCCGCAGCGGCGCTCCGGTGCTACGGATGGTCTGTTACGAGGCGCCGTTCATCCTCGACTCGAGCCATCCCGTCGACGACCCCGACTTCTCCCGGCACCTCCAGCATCTCCTCGACGAGGGGCGCCCGGGTGAGGCGGTGACCTCGTTCTTCCGGTTGATGGAGATGCCTGCACCCGTCCGACTGCTCGTGCGGGTGCTTCCGCTGTGGAAGAAGCTCACCGCCGTGGCCCACACCCTCCCCTACGAGTTCGCACTGCTGGCCCCCTTCCGGCAGCAGGCACCTCTGCCCCCCGGCTACTACGACTCCGTCACGGCCGAGACCTTGATGGTCTCCGGGGACAAGAGCTACCCATACATGCGCAACGCCCAGCCGCTGATCGCCGCGGCTCTGCCGCAAGGACGCGTCGAGACCCTGCCGGGCCAGACCCACGACGTGAAGCACAAGGCGATCGCCCCACTGATCGCCGCCCACCTCCTCGCGACGTCCTAGGAACTCGAAGCTTCCAGCAGTCTCGACAGCAGTCGTCGGAGCTCGCGATGGCCGCGCTCACCCAGGATGTCGGTCACCTTCTCCTCGAGGCCCTCGATGGTCTTCCGGCCGGCCGCGACGGCGCCTCGGCCTCTCTTGGTGAGCATGATCAGCTTCGCCCGGCCGTCGTGCGGGTCGGGACGGCGTACGACGTACCCGAGGTCCACGAGCTCGTCGACCAGCTCGCCCATCGACTGAGCGGTCATGTTGGCCTTGCGTGCGAGCTCGGTGAGCCGCGAGCCCTCGAGCGAGATCTGGGCGAAGACAGCCGAGTGCTTGGGCTTCTGCGGATAGCCGGACCCGACCACGCCGTCGACGATCTGGAAGCCCAGCAGGCTGTAGGCCTGGCCCAGCATCGAGATCGTGTTCAGCTCATCCGCCATTGACAACCCCGGATCCACAGAGTATTCAGGTTACCTGAGTACTTTCTAGCACACCCCGTTCGGAGTGCTGCTTCTCCGAAGTGAGGGGAGCAATGGCCATGACCCACCTCGAGGCAGGCACCTTGCCGGGCGCGACCCGTCCTGACTGGGTGGCCCGTGCCGGTGCGACCTGCGTGGCGGCCGGGATCCTCGGAGCCGCGAGCGGCATCTTGCTGGCGGTCTACCCGGCCCAGGTGTCCGAGGACATGTTCAGCTATCCGCTCACCGCGGGCGGTTTCACCGTCATCCAGGTCTGGTTCTTCGTCCAGCACCTCGGACTGCTCGCCGGCATCGCGGCACTCGCCCGGGCGGAGACCATGGCTCCGCGCCGTAGCGCCCGCTGGGGCACCGCAATCGCTGCCTGGGGCATGGCCCTGCTGGCAGTCACCGAGCTGATCGCCATCACGGCACGCAACTCGACCTACCCCGGCGAAGGCACAGCCCTTCTTGACGTGCTCTACGGAGTCGCCAGTGTCGCGGTCGGGGTGGGACTGATCCTGGCCGGCATCGCCGTCCGCAACGGGGGACGTTGGACCGGATGGCGGGGGGTCGTGGTCCTGGTCACCGGGATCTTCGTGTTCGTGCCGATGATGCCTGCACTGATGGGGCCGTTCATTCTCGCGCGCCTCGCCATCACGGTCTGGATGCTGCTCTTCGCGGCCCTGGGCTACGCGCTCTGGAAGGCCGAGCGATGAACAGTGCAACAGGACCGGCGACTCGAGAGATGCCGATCATCCACCGGATCTTCCGGCGACAGTTCGCCGAAGTGCGGACGCTGGTGTGGGAGGTGCCGGCAGCCGATGCGAGTGGCGATGATGTTCGGCCAGCTGCCGCCACCGGTGAAGGTGCTCTGGCACCTGGTCGGCAAGCGCAAGTACCGCAGGTACATCACGCCGGTCCGGGGCAGACAGCTCGTGTGAACCGAGGTACGCCGTGACCAGGGTGGTCCGCAGGCACCGCACACCTTCGTGGCCGGACGCGCCGCCGACGCCGGGCTGCGTCAGCCCTGCCGGGGTGCATAGCTGATCAGATCCCCGGGTTGACAGTCGAGGGCCGCGCACAGCGCCGTGAGGGTCGAGAACCGGATGGCACGGGCGCGGTCGTTCTTCAGGACCGACAGGTTGGCGATCGTGACGTCCGCGCGCGACGAGAGCTCGGTGAGCGTCATGTCCCGGGCACGCAGCAGCTCGTCCAGGTGTACGACGATGGCGTGTCCGTCCTGACCGGGCACTAGACCATCCCTTCGACGTCCTCGCGCAACCGTGAGCCGTCCGCGAAGATCGCGGCAAGCGCGAAGGCGACCATGCCGCCCACGAACATGCCCACCGGGAGCGGGGTGAACGGTCCGGCCGCGAGTTCGATGGACGGAAAGACCGGCAGCTGTGTGTAGAGCGCATTGAGCGTCACGTAGTTCAGCACGTTCAACGCAAACCCGCCGGCGATCAGAAGGAGTGCCAGGCTGCGGAACCGGCGGGCGTTGTCGTGCCCGAAAGGGTCACCGTGAGCGGCCGACCTCATCACCCCGGCGAGCAGCCAGAGGGCCCACACGAACACGAGCGCCGGACCCAGGTCCCGAGCCGATCTCAGGAGCAGCTGCGCCGTCGTCGGCTCCGCGATCTCGACGTCGACGTCGAGCCAGGTGTCGAGGATGATCCCGTCCGGCAGCGTGCCGAGGTCGTCTGCCGACACCTGCATGGGGACCGTGAGCGGGTCGCCGTACAACAGGGAGTCGCCGTTGCGGAACAGGCCCGTGGCGGCCGACACCACGATCAGAGCCGTGAACGCGATCGAGACGACCAGGAGCACGAGAGTGAAGAGCCGCGCCGCCTGCACGGCGCGGGAGGTGGATGACGTGACCATGGTGGCCTCCAGGGGAGTGTTATCGATGAACGATAACATCGATTATCGATATGGACCATCCGCTCGCGCACAGGAGCCCTCGCCGGTCCGAGGCCGAATCTTGACTGTTTCAAGAAAGCGCGTGAGACTGCGCCGGTGGTCACCACCTCCGACGTCGAGCAGATGCTGCGGGAGACGTCGCTCCGGGTGACCCGCCCCCGGGTCGCCGTACTCACGGCGGTGCACGCTCACCCGCACGCCGACACCGACTCGATCATCCGGGCCGTGCGCGGTGACCTCCCCGACGTGTCGCACCAGGCGGTCTACGACGTGCTGCGGGCACTGACGACGGCGAGCCTCGTACGACGCATCCAGCCCGCCGGGTCCGTGGCCCGCTACGAGTCGCGGGTGGGGGACAACCACCACCACGTCGTGTGCCGGTCGTGTGGTGCCATCGAGGACGTCGACTGCGCCACCGGTGCGGCGCCGTGTCTGGACGTGCCCGACGAGCACGGCTTCGAGATCCAGGAGGCGGAGGTCGTCTACTGGGGGCGGTGCCCCAAGTGCCTGGCGGCCCAGCAGAAGTCGACGAGTTCATTGCCCGACCCATCCATCAACGCGCACCAGCGATAGGAGTCCGACGACGTGTCTGAACACGGCAGCGAGAGCGAGAACCCGGTCATTGACGCCCCGACCGCCAAGGGGACCAGGCCGCGAACGAACAAGGACTGGTGGCCCAACCAGCTGGACCTGCAGGTGCTCCACCAGCACTCGCCGGAGTCCAACCCGCTGGGCGCGGACTTCGACTACGCCGAGGCGTTCGGAGAGCTCGACGTCGAGGCCCTCAAGCGTGACCTGACCGAGGTGATGACCACCTCGCAGGACTGGTGGCCCGCCGACTTCGGCCACTACGGCGGACTCTTCATCCGGCTGAGCTGGCACGCGGCCGGCACCTACCGCATCGCCGACGGCCGCGGCGGTGCCGGTGACGGCGGTCAACGCTTCGCCCCGCTCAACAGCTGGCCCGACAACGCGAACCTGGACAAGGCCCGGCGCCTGCTCTGGCCGGTCAAGAAGAAGTACGGCAAGCAGATCTCCTGGGCGGACCTCCTGGTGCTGGCCGGCAACGTCGCCCTGGAGTCGATGGGCTTCAAGACCTTCGGCTTCGGTTTCGGGCGCGAGGACATCTGGGAGCCCGAGGAGATCTTCTGGGGCCCCGAGGACACCTGGCTCGGCGACGAGCGGTACAGCGGTGAGCGCGAGCTCTCCGGCCCCCTCGGTGCGGTGCAGATGGGGCTGATCTACGTGAACCCCGAGGGCCCGAACGGCGAGCCCGACCCGCTGGCGGCGGCCCGTGACATCCGCGACACGTTCGCCCGGATGGCGATGAACGACGAGGAGACCCTGGCCCTGATCGCGGGCGGGCACTCCTTCGGCAAGACCCACGGTGCCGGCCCCGGCGACCATGTGGGCGCCGAACCCGAGGCGGCCTCGATCGAGGAGCAGGGTCTCGGCTGGCGCAGCACCTACGGCAGCGGCAAGGCCGGCGACTCCATCACCAGCGGCCTCGAGGTCACCTGGACCAACACGCCCACGCGGTGGAGCGTCAACTTCCTGGAGAACCTGTTCGCGTTCGAGTGGGAGCTGACCAAGAGTCCTGCGGGCGCTCACCAGTGGGTCGCCAAGGATGCCGACGCGACCGTGCCGGACGCGCACGACCCGTCGAAGAAGCACCGGCCGACGATGCTGACCACCGACCTGGCCCTGCGGTTCGACCCGATCTACGAGCCGATCGCCCGGCGGTTCCTGGAGAACCCCGAGGAGTTCGGCGAGGCCTTCGCCAAGGCCTGGTACAAGCTCCTGCACCGTGACATGGGGCCGGCCTCGCGCTACCTCGGCCCGTGGGTGCCGGAGGCACAGCTCTGGCAGGACCCCGTGCCCGCCGTCGACCACGAGCTCGTCGGGGACGCCGAGATCGCCGAGCTGAAGGAGAAGCTGCTCGACTCGGGACTCTCCGTCTCCCAGCTGGCTTCCGCAGCGTGGGCCTCGGCGGCCAGCTTCCGCGGCACCGACAAGCGCGGCGGCGCCAACGGCGCACGCATCCGCCTGTCGCCGCAGAAGGACTGGGAGGTCAACGAGCCGGCCGAGCTGGCCACGGTGCTGCAGACGCTGGAGCAGGTGCAGCAGGACTTCAACGGTGCGCAGTCGGGGGCCGTCAAGGTCTCGCTGGCGGACCTGATCGTGCTCGGCGGGAGCGCCGCAGTCGAGCAGGCGGCCCGCAACGCCGGGGTCGAGGTCCAGGTGCCGTTCGCGCCGGGGCGCACGGACGCCTCGCAGGACCAGACCGACGTCGACTCGTTCAGCGTGCTCGAGCCGAGGGCCGACGGGTTCCGCAACTACCTGCGCGCAGGCGAGAAGCTGCAGCCGGAGACGCTGCTGCTCGACCGGGCCTACCTGCTCGAGCTGACCGCGCCGCAGATGGCGGTGCTGGTCGGCGGCCTGCGCGCCCTGGGCACCAACCACGCCCGGAGCAAGCACGGCGTCTTCACGGACGCGTCCGAGTCCCTGACCAACGACTTCTTCGTGACCCTGCTCGACATGGACACCGAGTGGAAGCCGTCGGAGTCCGAGGAGAACGTGTTCGAGGGCCGGGACCGTGCCACCGGTGAGGTGACGCGTACTGCGACGGCGGTCGACCTGGTCTTCGGCTCGAACTCCCAGCTCCGTGCGATCGCCGAGGTCTATGCGAGCGACGACGCTCGGGAGAGGTTCGTGCACGACTTCGTCGCGGCCTGGGTCAAGGTGATGAACCTCGACCGGTTCGACCTCGCCTGACCCGTCCGGCGTCGCCTGCCAACGCAGCACCCGACACAGCCCGGAGAGGTGGCCATGGACGAGCTAGCCGCCATCCTCGTGGCCGCACTGGCGGGGGGAGCCGTAGCGCACTACCTCCGGCTGCCCCCGCTCGTGGGCTTCCTGGCCGCAGGCCTGGCCCTGAACGCGTTCGGGGTGGACGAGCCGGCCGGCCTGGACCTGGTCGCGGACCTGGGAGTCGCGCTGCTGCTGTTCGGCATCGGCCTGAAGCTGGACGTCCGCACCCTGCTCCGGCGCGAGGTGTGGCTGACCGGGACCGTGCACCTCGCCACGTCCACGGCTGTGGTGGGGGCGCTGCTGCTGGGGGTCGGCGCGGCTGGCGTCGGCCTCCTCGCCGGCCCTGACTGGCGTACCCCTCTGGTGATCGCGTTCGCGCTGTCCTTCTCCAGCACGGTCTTCGTGGTCAAGCTGCTGGAGGAGCGAGGCTCCAGTCAGTCGCTGGGCGGTCGCACCGCGATCGGGATCCTGATCCTGCAGGACCTCGCGGCGGTGACGTTCCTCAGTGCGACCGCCGGGGAGCCGCCCAGCCCGTGGGCAGTCCTGTTGGTGCTGCTGGTCCCGGGGGCGTGGGTGCTCCGGCGGATCATGGGCGCGCTGGGCCACGGCGAGCTGCGGCCCCTGTTCGGGCTGACCATGGCGCTGGCGCCGGGCTACGTGCTCTTCGACGCCGTGGGACTCAAGGGTGACGTCGGGGCGCTGGTGGTCGGCGCGCTGCTCGCCCTCCATCCTGGCGCCGGCGAGCTGGCCAAGAGCCTGCTCTCCCTCAAGGACCTGCTGCTCGTCGGGTTCTTCCTGTCCATCGGCTTCGTCGGCCTGCCGTCGCTGGAGCACCTCGTCGTCGCGTTGTCGTTGCTGTTGCTGCTCCCGCTGAAGGCGGTCGGCTTCTCCGTGCTGCTGTGGGCGATGGGGATGCGACGTCGTACCGCTGTGCTCGCGGGGACCACCCTGGGCAACTTCTCCGAGTTCGGTCTCATCGTTGCGGTCTCCACGTCCTCCGACATCCTCAGCGACGACTGGCTGGTCATCCTGGCCACCACCGTCGTGGCCAGCTTCACCCTCTCGGCGGTGCTGGGGGGCCACCGCTCCGAGCACTTCGTCGACCTGGCGCGCCGGTGGCTGCCCGACCGGGAACCCTCGCGTCTCCACCCCGAGGACAGGCCCATCGACGTCGCGCACGCACAGGCGGTCGTCCTCGGGATGGGCCGGGTGGGACGTGGTTCCTACGACCGGCTGCAGCACGAGTACGGCGTCACCGTCATCGGCATCGAGACCCTGGTCTCGCGGGTGGAGCACCTGCGCGCGCGGGGGTACGACGTGATCGAGGGCGACGCGACCGACCCCGACTTCTGGACCCGCCTGCGCACGGCCGACGTGCAGATCGTGGTGCTGGCGATGCCGTTCCACGGCAACAACCTCGAGGCGCTGGGGAAGCTGACCGTCAGCGGTTTCGCCGGCACCGTGGCGGTCGTCGCGCAGTACGACGCCGAGCTGGAGGAGAGCTACCGCCACGGGGCGCACACCGGGATCCAGCTCTACGAGGGAGCCGGGGCCGAGCTCGCCGACCGGGCAGCCACGGCGGCAGGGGTGGAGCCGGACCACTGACCCCCGGAGGTCCCGGCCGGCCGACCCGCGCTGGTTAGGGTCGTGCCATGACTGATGACGTACGACGCCCCTGCGGATCGTGGCCCACACCGGTCACTGCCGACCTCGTGGTGCGCCAGGCCACCAAGGTGGGTGCCGTCGCGCTGGACGGGGACGTCGTCTACTGGTCGGAGCTGCGCCCGCACGAGGCGGGCCGGGTCCAGGTGGTCCGGCTCGAGCCCGGTGGCGAGCCGACCGACGTGCTGCCCGCCGGTGCGAATGTCCGCACCCAGGCCCATGAGTACGGCGGCGGCGCGTGGTGGGTCCAGCGACGGGACGCTCTGGTACGTCGACTGGGCGGACCAGCGACTGCGACGGCTCGATCCGGGCTCGGACCCCGTCGAGGTCACCCCGGCACCCCCCGAGGGTGGCTCCGTGCGCTGGGCCGACGGTGACGTGCACCCCACGGACGGGCGCGTCGCCGTGGTCCGCGAGACCCACCCGCCGGGGTCGCAGGGCGCCGTCGACGTGGTCAACGAGATCGTGGTGCTCGCCACCGGAGGGCAGGCCGAGACGGTCGCCTCCGGGTCGGACTTCGTCTCCGACCCGCGCTGGTCGCCCGACGGCGAGTCGCTGGCGTGGCTGGAGTGGGACCACCCGCACATGCCGTGGGACGCCTCGACCCTCAAGGTCCAGACAGCCATGGGCACCGTCACCGTGGCCGGCGGCGTGGACGACGCCGACGAGGGCGTCTGCCAGCCGAGCTGGGCGCCCGACGGCTCGCTGTGGTTCTGCTCCGACCGCGAGGACTGGTGGTCGCTCTACCGCTGGACCCCCGAGGGTGGAGTCGAGCAGATGTTCCACCAGGCGGGGGACGTGGGGGAGCCGAAATGGGTCTTCGGACCGCGGCGCTATGCCTTCCTCGGTGACGGCAGGGTCGTGCTCGCGGTCCTGCACGAGGGCTCCGACAGGCTGTGCCTGCTCGAGCGCGACGCCACGGTCCGCGACCTGCCGGTGGGCAGCACCTGTGTCACCGACATCGCGGCCTCGGGTTCGTCGGTGGTCTACGTCGGCTCGTCCCCGGTCGAGGAGGCCGCGGTGCGGCGCCGCGAGGTCGATGACTCCGGGGACCACGAGGAGACCCTCAGCCCGGTGCGGGACCTGGGCATCGGCCCGGAGTGGTTCTCCCGGCCCGAGCACATCGAGTTCCCGGGAAGCGGCGGGTTGCCGACGTACGCGAACTTCTACCGGCCGACCAACCCCGACGTGCTGCCCCTCGAGGGGGAGCTGCCACCGCTGATCGTGGTGATCCACGGGGGTCCCACGTCGAACGCCGTGACCACGCTCTCGGTGGGTCAGCAGTTCTGGACGAGCCGCGGCTTCGCCGTGGTCGACGTGGACTACGGCGGCTCCACCGGCTACGGCCGGGCCTACCGCAACCGGCTCCAGGGGGCGTGGGGCATCGTCGACGTCGACGACTGTGTCGCTGTCGTGCGCTGGCTGGGGGAGCAGGGCTGGATCGACCCGGCTCGCGCCGTCATCCGCGGCGGGTCCGCCGGCGGCTTCACCGTGCTGATGGCGCTGGCGGTCTCCGAGGTGTTCGCTGCCGGCGCGGACTACTACGGCGTCGCCGACGTCGAGGCCCTTGCCCGGGAGACGCACAAGTTCGAGTCGCGCTACCTCGACGGCCTGGTCGCGCCCTATCCCGAGGGTCGCGAGGTGTACGCCGAGCGCTCGCCGCTGACGCACCTCGACTCCCTGTCCTCGCCGCTGATCGTCCTCCAGGGCGCCGAGGACCGGGTGGTGCCGCCGCAGCAGTCGGAGCTGATCGTCGCGGCTCTCCGCGAGAAGGGGCTGCCCGTCGCCTATCGGCTCTACGACGGCGAGCAGCACGGCTTCCGCCAGGCCGACGAACATCAAGGACTCCCTCGAGGCCGAGCTCTCCTTCTACTCCCAGGTGCTCGGCTTCGACCTGCCGGCCGACGAGCAGATCCCGGCCCTCGACGTGGAGAATCTCAGCCGCTGACCAGCCCTGCGTCGGGTGCGGGGAGATCCGGCTCCGGGCGCAGGTCGCTCAGCGGAGGGTCAGGCTGCCGAGGCAGCCTGACGCGCACGCACGCGCGGGCTGATCGTGGTGAGGTAGACGCTGACCGCCACGTAGTAGGCGACGTAGGCCAGCGACAGGCCGACGACGAACATGTTCGGGTCGGGGAAGGTCGCCAGGATGACGCCGTAGAGCACCAGCCACAGCCCCGCCAGGCTGAGGTTGAGCGCCCAGAACGCGTTGGTGCGCGAGGGGTAGACGTACTTGATCGGCACGAACACCAGCACGGCGCAGGCCAGCAGGATGACCGCCGTGACCGTGGGGGACAGCTCGAGGACCACGACGTAGAAGGCCACGACGTTCCAGTAGCTCGGGAAGCCGAGGAAGAAGTGGTCGTCGGTCTTCGCGTCGGACCGGCAGAACTGATAGCTCGACGCCACCAGCGGGATGGCGGCCAGGGCCTTGCCCCAGAACCCGTCGGGCAGGTAGTCGCCGGTCCACAGCAGCAGCATCGGGACGAAGGCGTAGGTGATGTAGTCGACGATGTCGTCGAGCCTGGCGCCGTCGAAGGTCGGGATGGTCTCCTTGACCCGCAGCGCGCGCGCCATCATGCCGTCGGTGCCGTCGACCACGAGGGCAGCCAGCAGGATCCACAGCGCCTCGACGGTGTCGCCCTCGATGACGGCGATCACCGCGAGCAGGGCCAGGACGGTGCCGCTCGCGGTGTAGAGGTGAAGTGCCCAGCCCGCAACGCGGAGTGGGACAGAGGCCGTAGCGGACTCTCGGGTCACATCGGTGCTCAAGAAGCCCCCAGGGGCGCTGGTCGGGCCGGCCGGACGTCCAAAAGTCTTGCACAACTCCCAGATCGGACACACGCGCAGGGTCAGGAGAACCACGAGTGCCGCTCGAGTGGTCCATTCGCGGTCTACTGGATGCCGCGAGTTCACGGCTTTCTTGCCCGCCGGACGCCCATTCGCGGCGTACTGTGTCAGAGTAAAAAGCAGGTCCTATACCGGTTCCGCAGATTTTCCACAAAGGCATGTCCGATTTGGAGTTTTTGAGATATGTTGTCGGTCTAGTCCACGTTGAGGCCTGAAAGGGACGCCATGTTGTCTGTCGCTCCAGCATCCGTGATGTTGATCGGTCTGCTCGGCATGTTCGTGATCGCCTTCGCCGTGGCCCGGATGACCATGCTCGAGCGCAGGATCCAGCGACCGTCCTTCAGCGAGCCCATGCGCCACGACTTCGTCGGCTCGGCGTCCGACACGCGCTAGATCCAGCGCCTGAACCACATCCGCTGCAGCCACTCGCTGTTGGTCACCAGCTGGTCGGTCCAGATCGGCCAGAACCAGGCGAACGCCAGCACGGTCAGCACCAGCACGCTTCCGGCTGTCACCGCGCCGACCGTCCTGCGTGCGGCCGAGGCGTCGCGCCTGCCCAGGATCTCGCCGAGCAGCAGGGTCGCTCCCAGCACGAGGAACGGCAGGATCGTCACGGCGTAGTAGCTGAAGATCGGCCGCTCGTCGTACCGCAGCCACGGCAGCCAGGTCGCTGCGATGCCCACCACGACCAGGCCGTAGCGCCAGTCGCGCCGTCCCACCCAGGCGAGCACCGCCCACACGGCGGCGATGCTGCCGAACCACCACACCACCGGGTTGCCCAGCAGCAGCACCTGGCGCAGGCAGGTCGACCCCGCCGCCGCGCCGCAGCCCCCCTCGCCCGGAGCGATGTCCAGCTCGGCGTGCACGCCCACGGGACGGTTCAGCACCAGCCAGCCCCACGGGTTGGACTGGTAGACGTGCTCGCTGCCGTTGAGGAAGCCGGTGTGGAACGAGTAGACGTCGTGGTGGTAGTGCCACAGGGACCTCAGCGACTGCCACAGCTCGGGCAGGAAGCCACGCGCGTCGCGCGTGAGGTAGTCGCCCCAGTAGGGGCCGTACTGCGTGTCGGACAGCGCGCGTTCCATGACTCCGGCGTTGAGCAGCCAGCCGGTCCAGCTCGCGACGTAGACGAGGAGCGGCACCACCACGACGTACCCCAGTGCCGGCAGGGCGTCGATGATCGCTGACTTGAGCAGCGCCCGTCGTACGCCGAAGGAGCGTCGCGCTCCGGAGTCCCACCACCACATCAGCAGCCCGAAGGCGGCGAGCGGGAACAGCGCCGACCACTTGGTGCCGAGCGCCAGCCCCCAGCAGATCCCCGTGGCCAGCCGCCAGGGACGCCAGAGCAGGAGCGGACCCCACGACTCCGGCGCCAGCCGTGAGCCCGGTGGGACCGCCCGCGCCATCCGGGTGCGGACCCAGTCCCGGTCGGCGACCATGCAGCTGACGGCGCAGAGCACGAAGAACGCGAGGAACAGGTCGAGCAGCGCCAGCCGCGAGAGGACGAGCTGCAGGCCGTCGAAGCACAGCAGCAGCCCGGCGACCAGGCCCAGCATCGTCGAGCGGGTGACCCGGCGGGCCAGCCGGATCATCACCATCACCATCAGCGACCCGACCACGGCGGAGGCGACCCGCCAGCCGAACGGGGTCATCCCGAAGGCGCTCTCGCCCAGGGCGATCAGCCACTTCCCGATCTCCGGGTGCACCACCATGTTCGGCGCACCCGTCCACAGCTCGGCGGTGCGCCCCGCGAGGATCTCCTCGTTGGCCTTCTCGACGTAGTTCTGCGAGTAGCCGTGGTGGAGCAGCGACCACGCGTCCTTGGCGTAGTAGGTCTCGTCGAACATGAACGCGCGTGGCTTGCCGAGGTCCCACAGGCGCAGGAGCGCGGCGAGCAGCGTGACGGCGATGGTGCCTGCCCAGGCGAGCACGGGATCCTCGTCGTGGGCGCGCAGCCGGGCGCGCGCCGCGGCAGAAGGTACGACGTCCCCGTCGGCCGAGCGCGAGAGCCCCTCGGTGCGCTCGAGCCGGACGGGGATGCTCACGCGGGCGATGCTACGGCCGGACTCCTCGTGCCGGACTCCTCATGCCGGGTTCCGAGGTGTCGGCGGCCCAGTGGGTCCGTGCCGCGAGGTCGGCCAGCACCGGCTCGAGCCGGGTGAGCTCGTCCTGCCACTGCAGCACGGCGTGCTCGGCGATGTCCTGGCACGCGGTGGCGACCCGCCCCTGCAACGAAGCGACGTGGAACGCGAACCGGGCGATGGTGCCCCGCCGGTGTGTCGCGGACAGGGTCTGCAGCTCCCTGCCCGCCCGGACGCGCAACATCTCGGCCTGCGTGTCGTCCCCCTGGACCAGGGTGACCAGGAGGAGGTCGAGCAGCGTCTGCGCTGTCTGGTCGGTGCTGCTGAGCGCGCGCAACAACACGTCGGTGGCCTCGGGGTGGCGGTCGAGTCGGAACAGGCTCCAGGCCTTCTGGCACAGATCGTCGGGATCGAGGAAGGGCAACCGCTCGAAGCGCCGGACGAGATCCTCGAAGACCGAGGCGGCACCGGTGGTGTCCCCGGCCACCCACATGGTCTCGGCCAGTGATCCCCGCCAGGCGTAGTTGGTGGGGAACCTCTCCACCGCGGACCGCGCATGGGCGAGCGCCTCGTCCGCCCGGCCGTCCATCCGGAGGGTGAAGCCGGCCACGTGGGCCATCGGGCTGCTGGTCGGCCGCGCCTCAGCGCCGGCCGACGCCAGGGTGGCCGCCTGCGTCCAGCCGCCGGCATGGAACCACACCATGGCCAGCGCGGTCTGCCAGAAGATGTTGCCCTGCTCGTGACCCCTCTCGGTCGCTTCGATGGCAGGCTCCCAGGCATCGACCCGGAGGAGGGCGTCCACCGACTCCAGCAGGCTGGGCGCGGAGTCCTCGAGCTGCGCCGCCGCCCGGAAGCTTCTGGTCGCGCGCGGCAGCTGTCCCAGGTACACCTCGACCCATCCCCGCGACCGGAGGAGCACCGGGTCATCGCCGTACTCCAGCGCGAAGTCGTCGAGGACCTGCCACGCGGACGGGTGGTCGCCCAGGCTCGTCAGAGCGTTGGCATGGACGTCGACCAGGTCCCGGTCGTTCTCGGAGCGGATCGTGGCGAGCAGGTCGCGTGCGGCTGTCTCGTCGCCCTCCTGCACCTCGAGGGCGATCAGCACCCCCAGCGCGAAGGCGTACTCCGGTTCGAGGGCGAGCGCGCGACCGAGGAAGTCGCGTGCCGCCGCGACGTTGCCCTCGTCGCGCTCGAGGGCGCCCAGCGAAGCCAGTGTGTAGGCGTGGTCCGGCTCCTGTGCGTGTGCCTCCATCAGCAGCTGGCGGGCCCGGACGCGGTCCCCTTCCGCACGGTTCAGCTCTCCCAGTGCCGCGGGGACGATGGCCGGCGGGTCTCCGGCCCGGTAGAGGCTCTCGAGCTCCTGGCGGACGTCGTCGAGCTGGTCCAGGGCCCACAGCAGGTCGATGCGCTGCCAGCGCTGGTCGGAGTCGAGCTCGGGCAGCTCGGTGAGCACCACCAGTGCCTCGGCCTTGCGTCCGACCGCAGAGAGCGCGTCCGCGTGCTCGGCGGCAAGGCGTTGGTCGTCGGGCTGGCGACGTCGGACCCAGGCCAGCAACCGCTCCGCATCCACCCACCGTGACTGGCGCACGGCCATCCTGGCCCGGCGCAGGCACAGGGGAGCCGCGTCCTGACCGGCGTCCCGGATGGCCCGCTGCACCCGCCGGAGGAACTTGTCCGGCTCCGGCTGGGTCGTCTCGACGGCGTGCACCAGCTCGTCCAGGATCCAGCCGGTCGTGGGCTCGACGAGGGCGGCCTGCCGGAGGTGGTCGATACCGGCCTCCTCCTGCTCGAGGCTGAGGAGGGTCTGCCCCTTGGAGGCCAGTGCGTAGGCATAGGTCGGATCGAGCTCGAGCGCCCGGTCGAACTCGGAGAGCGCCTCGGCGTCGTGGTGGCTGCGCCGCTGGGCCTCTGCCATCAGGGCATGCGCGATGGCCTGATCCGGAGCAACCTCGAGGGCCAGCTCGAACAGCTCGGTGGCGCGCTCGAGGTCGTCCTCGGCCATCAGCATCTGCCCCAGGCCGTACAACGCGCTCACGTTGCGCGGGTTGCGAGCGAGGGCTCGTTCGTAGGTCGACCTCGCGCCCTCGGTGTCGCCGGAGTCACCGAGGGCCGCGGCCAGGGAGATGTCCACCTCGGGCACCTCGTCGGGCGAGATCCTGGTGAGCACGTCGATCGCCGAGGGCAGGTCGTTGCGCAACCGGGCCACCTCGCCGCGCACCCACAGCAGCATCGGGTCCCCGATCCGCTCTGCGGCGGACTCGAGGTCGACGTCGGCCGCCTCGAGGTCTCCGCGCAGCGCCTGCACGTAGCCGCGGTGACCGGTGACACTGACCCGGTGGGGCGCCATCTGCACCGCACGGTCGAGGGTTGCCAGGGCGTCGTCGAGGCGACCGAGCGCCCTCAGCGCGGACGCGAACTCGTTGAGCACCCACCAGTCGCTCGGCAGGTTGGCCAGGACCGCATCGACGATGGCCGGGTCGTCATCGAGACGCTGGGCACCGAACAGCGAGACAGCCACCAGGCCCCTACCCAGAGCAGGGTCCGACCCCACGACGTCACGGGCACATGCCAGGGCCTCCTCCGGATGCCCGGACATGATCATCAGGCGGGCCTTGACCGCCATCGCGACCGGGTGCCGGGGCACCTGGTCCAGGGCCCTGCTGAGCAAGCTCTCGGCGCCGCCGAGGTCGCCCATGTCGACGGCAGCAAGCGCGCGGACGCTGAGCAGGTCCGCGTCCTCGGGCCATGTCGCCAGCCCCTCGTCGAGCAAGGCCTCTGCCTGACCCACGTCGACGAAGCGCAGCGTGAGCAGGGCGACCCGGCTGTGCCGGGCGGCCGAGGGGGCGGTCTCCACCGCCGACCGGGCAGCCTGCAGTGAGTCGTCCTGCCTGCCGTGCGCCTCGCGTGAGAGCGAGAGCGCGTCCCAGGCGAGCGCGCGCAGCTCAGCGCTGAGCTCGGTGCGCCCGATGAGCCCGCGCAGCTCCGACTCGGCCTCGGCCGAGAGACCGGCTGCGGTGTCGATGACGTTCACGATGGCCGCCCGGGCAGTAGCCTCGTCCCCCTCGTTGAGGGCGGACAACGCGCGGCCGACCCGGGAGCTGACCGTCGTGACCCGCGGGGACTTGCGAGTGTTCAGGGTGCGGAAACGATCGTGATCGGAGTCGCGCGAGATGTCCACGCTCACCCTCCCCGTCGGGACTGGGCCCACAGGGCCTTGACCTGCTCGGCCAGCTGGTCGGGCCGAGTCTGAGGGAGCAGCCGCAGCCGCCACGCAGCGGTGAGCACGTCAGGCACCGCGTCATCAGGCGAGCTCCACCCCGGGACCGGGGTGTTGTCCCGGAGGGCGTCGAGCCAGGCCTGTGAGGCTCGCCAGCGCTCGTCGTCGTACGGCCTGATGATGGTCCTGCGCTGCCGGAAGTGAGCGACCGCGGCAATGGCGAAGTCGTCCAGCCAGTCGACCTCCGGAGGAGGGCCACCGGACACCTCGGCTGCGGCAGCCGCCTGCGCGGGCCCGGCATGCGTCTCGACCGCATTGCGCCACGTGTCCTGGAGGCCGGCGACGTCGTCGGTGAAGGACCCACCGGGCTGGGGTGAGGTGTCTCCGCCCGCGTTCAGGGTGAGCATGATGACGCGCGCGCGCTCGATGTCAGGAGGGATGTCGATGTCGTGGGGCTCGTCGTGGCGGGGGCTGAGCCGCAACAGCAGTGCAGCGCACGCGTAGGACAGTCCGAGGGTGTACGTCGCGAAAGCGTCCGCGAGCAGCTCCTTGACGTAGTTCTCGGTGCGGCCGTCGACGATCTCGCCACCGTCGCCCTCGACCGGTTCCCTGGTGAACTGGCTGACCAGCTCCTTGACCGCGGTGTGGTTGCGGTCCTTGGCATAGGCGTGGGCGACCTCGTGCCCCACGAGCGGAATGCCCCAGATCGACCACTCGGGAAAGCCGAGCAGCACGACGCTGTCGAGCGCACTGCCGAGGGCGGCCTGTCGCGCCGGCAGCGGCAGCGGCTTGCGGGTGACGCCCGTGTAGCGGGTCAGGAGGGCGTCGGTCATCTCGCAGACCTGGTCGTCGAGGCCGGTGTCGCGCACGGTCAGGCCGCCCAGGAAGTCGACGTACTCCATGAACACGGGGCGAGCCTTCTCGTCGAGCAGCGACTGGTAGGCCAGCCACTGCGCGCGCCGAGCAGACTGACCTGTCTCGGTCACCTCCACCCGCAGGTTCTTCAGGCGCTTGTCCACCTCCAGACAGCGAAGGTCCAGGCTCTCCTGCAGCTGCGCGACGCTCTCGCTCTCGAGCGTGACCGTCGTGGCCATCACCTTGCCCAGTCGGACCTCGGTCTGGTTCACCGCCTCGATGATCTCGATGATGCGCTTCTGGTCCCCGATGAAGTTCTCATCGAGGCCCGCCTCGGCCTCGTCCAGCTTGTTCTTCAGGTCGGGGTCCTCCTGCATGGCGTCCGCGAGGCTGGTGAGGTGGCTCTGCAGGGCCCGCAGCACCCGCTTCTGCGGTCGCAGCACCTCGACCGCCTCCTCGAGGAGCATGCCGCGGTTCTTCGCGACGTCCACGGCGGTGCGGACCTTGGTGATGTCGAGCTCGAGCGCGTCGAGACGGATCATCAGCAGGTCGGGGTGCTCGGTCATTGACTGCCTCCTGGGGATGCCGGTGCCGGACGGCACCATCGGGTGGCGCGCGAGACGGCGTCGGCGTCGTCGGCCTCCGGCTGGGCCAGGCGCCATCTCCAGGCGCCGTCCAGGACGGCGCGCACCGAGGTTCCCGGGGGAGGACTTCCCTGGCCCGTCGCCAACAGCTCCGAGACGAGGATCGCGCGGTCGGCCTCGGTGTAGACGAGCCCGTTGCGGTGGGCGCGCACCTCCCTCGCGGCGCCACGGGCGGCGATCTCCCCTCCTGCGCTGACCGCGGGCACAGCACCGAGCACGCGGAGCGCGAGCGGATCGATCATGTCCGCTCGCTGCTGCCGGTAGCGCGCCTGGCCGGTCACGTCACTGAGGGCGTCCAGGGTCTCGCACATCGTCGCCACCCGGTCGCGCCACGCGGGGTGGCTCGCCGAGGGACGGGACGCCTGCACGCCGCCGGGGACGCGGAGTACGAGGCAGGCGAGGGGGTACGTCGGACCGCAGCAGATCGTCGCGAGGGCATCCGCCATCAGCTCGTCGGCGTGGCTGCGAGCCTGCGTGGGGGTCTGGTCGGCTGCCTCCATGGTCGCTGCCGTGAACATGGTGACCTCGCGCAGCGGTCGCCTGTCCGCGAGCCCAGGTTCGAGGTGTCGCAGGTGCTCCACCAGATGGTGGCCGAGCTCGTGCCCCAGGAACGGGAGCTCCCAGATCCGTGAGCCGGGGAACCGCAGCGACACCGAGCTCCGGGCGTGGTTGATCGACTCGAGCTCCTGCGTGTGGGCCAGCACCAGCCGGTCGACTCCGGCTGCGCCGGTGAGCTCGGCGATCAGGGCCTCGGCAGCGTCGAAGGTCCCGTCCGCGAGACCCTCGGACCTGAGCATCTGCGTGAGCAGCAGGGCCACCACCTCGTCGACCAGGTCGTCCGCCGCCGTGGCGTCGGTCTGCCACTCCTCCCAGCCGGTGGCGGCGTCGCGGAGTGCTGCGGTCCTGGCAAGGCGTCGGTCGATCCGGTCGGTCAGCGAGGTACGGCGCTGCTGGTCGGACTCGTGAGGGGTGGCGCGGAGGGCGAGTGACCTGAGGTCGTCCATCCGGGCGCGTTCGCCGGCGAGCCGGAAGGCCAGCACCTGCTCGAGGGCCAGCCCCATGTCAGGCCTCCTCCACCAGGAGGCGCACGCCACGGACCCTGCCCGGGAGATCCGTGGCCCCGGTGTAGTCGCGTCCGAGGATGACGACCGCGCCCAGCACGATGCTGAGCCCCGCGAGCGTCACCGCGGTGGCGTGCGGCAGGGCGACCGAGACGAGGGCGAGGGCTCCGGCCAGTCCGGCGAGGACGGCCGCTATCTGACGGAGCACCCCGCACAGCCGGCCGAACCGCTCGGAGAGCTGGGCGAGGCGGGTCACCGTCTCGCGACGCTCCTGCGGGTCCTTCTCCGGCTTCGGGGCCTGGGCCAGCGCGGCGCGCAGACCTTCCGCCCCGATGGCAACCGACATCAACGCCCGGACGTCGTCACCTCGCTGGAGGCCGGCGAGGACCTGGTCGAGCTTGTCGCGTGCCTTCTCCACGAGCGTGAGGTCGACCATGCTGAGCAACAGGTCGAGCCCGCGGCGTACGGCGCGCAGACCCCAGCGCAGCAACCTGCCTGCGTGCGCGGAGACGTGGTCGGCGATCGGGTCGCGCAGCTTCTCCGGGATGGCCAGAAGCAGCGGCTGGCGTGCCTTGTCGAGCAGGCCGGTTGCGACCTCCGCGGCCGAGGCCGACATCTCGTCGAGGGACTGGATCGCAGCATCCGGGACCGGAAGCAGCACCCCGCCCGGTGCCGTGTCGAAACCGTGCACACCTGCGCCGTTGCCTGTGCCCGACTCGATCGTCTCCGCCGTCGACTCCAGCGACGAGATCGAGGCGTCGAGCTGGGCGACGCCCTCCGGCTTCTCGAGCGCTGACTGCGCCGACACGAGCGTGAGGCCGATGCCGATCTGGGAGAGCGCCTCCGAGAGCACGTCCTCCTCGGTGGCCGGTTCTCCGGCTGCGTCGAAGCCCTGGACGGGCGAGTCGATGGTGCGGCGCGCCTGCAGCTCCAGGCGGTCGGCAGCCGTCTCGGTGTCCGCGCGTGCGTCCCTGACGGACCTCAGGAGAGCCGAGGCGGCCAGGGCGACCGCCCGTGAGTTCGCTGCCGCGGAGTCAACGCCCATCGGGTACCCCCACCGAGTCTTGGGGTGGGCCCGACCCCGGGTGCGCAGACCCCCCTCGGGTTCTCGGTCTACGCTCGGTTCGCGCGCACTGTCAAGGCTGCCGGGGCCCAATGCGCAGGCTGTCACGAAACGTCCCTGCCGCAGTGCCATGATCGGTCCCATGACCCAACCGGCCCCCACAGCAGGAGGAGACGCAGCCGGCGTGCTCGTGCTCGCCGCGACGCCCATCGGACGCGTCGAGGACGCGTCGCCGCGGCTGGCCGCGGAGCTGAGGGGTGCCGATGTGGTGGCCGCGGAGGACACCCGGCGGCTGCGACGGCTGGCGGCCGACCTGGGCGTGGAGATCCCGGGTCGGGTGGTGTCCTACTTCGAGGGCAACGAGCACATCCGCACCGAGTCGCTGCTCCAGTCCCTGACGAACGGCGGGAGGGTGGTGCTCGTCACCGACGCGGGGATGCCCAGCGTCTCCGACCCCGGTTATCGCCTCGTCGCCGCGGCCGTCGAGCGCGGCGTCACGATCACCAGCGTCCCGGGGCCCTCCGCGGTGCTCACCGCACTGGCCGTCTCCGGTCTGCCCGTCGACCGCTTCTGCTTCGAGGGCTTCCTCCCACGCAAGCCGGGGGAGCGCGCCCGACGGCTCGAGGCGCTGGTGCTGGAGCAGCGGACCCTGGTCTTCTTCGAGGCTCCGCACCGCACGCACGCCTGCCTGCGGACCATGGAGGACGTCTTCGGCGGCGACCGCCGGGGTGCCGTGTGCCGCGAGCTGACCAAGACCCACGAGGAGGTACGCCGCGGCCCGCTGGCCGACCTCGTCGGCTGGGCCGAGCCGGGGGTGCGCGGGGAGGTGACGATCGTGGTCGAGGGTGCCGCGGTGCCCGAGCCGGTCACCGATCCCCTCGTCCTGGCGGCGCTGGTCGCCGAGGAGGAGGAGACGGGCGCCACCCGCAAGGAGGCGATCCTGGACGTGGCCCGCCGCTCGGGGGTGCCCAAGCGCCTCGTCTACGACGCGGTGCACCGTTGATGGCCTCCGTCGTCGGCAGGCCCGGGCGACCTGCCCGACCTGCCAGAGCTGCCTGAGCTGCCGGAGGCCCTGCCGCACCCGGTCGTGGACAACCACTGCCACCTCGACATCGGCCGTGGCGAGGAGATCGCGTTGCCGGTGGCCGAGGCGCTGCGCCTGGCCGCCACGGTGGGCGTGGACCGCATCGTCCAGATCGGCTGCGACCTCGACGGCGCCCGCTGGGCCGTGGAGACCGCCGAGGCGCACCCGGCGGTGGTGGCCGGGGTGGCGCTGCACCCGAACGAGGCCCCCCGTCTGGCCGCCGAGGGTCGGCTCGAGGAGGGGCTCGCCGAGATCGAGCGGCTGGCCCGATCCAGCGAGCGGGTGCGCGCCGTCGGGGAGACCGGCCTGGACTACTTCCGCACGGGTCCCGAGGGCCGCCAGGCCCAGCACGACTCGTTCCGGGCACACATCGAGCTCGCCCGTGCACTGGACAAGACGCTGGTGATCCACGACCGCGACGCCCACCAGGACGTCGTACGCCTGCTGGACGAGGTGGGCCTCCCCGAGCGCTGGGTGATGCACTGCTTCTCCGGCGACGCCGCCTTCGCCCGGCAGTGCCTGGACCGCGGCGCCTACCTGTCGTTCGCGGGGACGGTCACCTTCAAGAACGCCGAGCCGCTCCGGGAGGCGCTCCGGATCACTCCGGCGGACAGGATCCTGGTCGAGACCGATGCGCCGTTCCTGACCCCGACGCCGCACCGCGGGCGCACGAACTCCTCCTGTCTGCTGCCGCTCACGGTGCGCTCGATGGCGGCCACCCGGAACACCGATCTCGCCGGGCTGTGCCGGGCGATCGAGGCGAACACCGACGCCGCGTTCGGCGGGGCGTGGGGCCGGTAGCGGTCGAGCGGTGCCGATGTGAGCCTTGCCACACCTTTTGCTAGCAGTTTGCTAACTGCCAGCTACTTACCTAGGGTCGAAGGCTGTTGGCCGGGAGCGGGATGCACCACCCCCGGTGAGCGCCCTCCGGGGGGAGGCCGCACGGAGACCGAGATCTGGTCCGCGGCAGGCGCCACGAATCCCGCGGACCGGAACCCGCGAACATCGGAGAACCGTGCGCGCCTCATTCACGCACCTCAGCCGCAACAAGCCACTGCTCACCGGACTCGCCGCAGCCATCGTGCTCGCACTGGTCGGCACCGCGACCGCGTATGCCACGCTCAGCCGGACCGTCACCGTGTCGGTCGACGGCCAGGAGTCCCAGGTCCGCACCTTCGGTGACAACGTGGGGGACGTCCTCGCGAGCCAGGGCATCGAGCCCTCGTCGAAGGACTCGGTGGTCCCGGGCGTCGACGCCCCGGTCACCGACGGCACCCGCATCGCGGTCCGCCTCGCACGGCCCCTGGCCCTGAGCATCGACGGTGAGAAGCGCACCTTCTGGACCACCGCGACCAACGTCTCAGCCGCGCTCGACCAGCTCGGTGTCCGCTTCGCCAGCGCCGCTCTCTCGGTCAGCCGCAGCGCTCCGATCGACCGCTCCGGCATGACGCTCGAGGTGACCACGCCCAAGCTCGTCTCGCTCAAGGTGGCCAACGACAAGGTCGCGAAGCACAACCTCCCGGCCGCCACGGTCGGTGACCTCCTCGACCAGGTGGACGCCGGAGTCGACCGCAACGACATCGTCCGTCCCTCGCGCAGCGCGGAGCTCACCGACGGCACCCGCGTCGTGGTCACCAAGGTCGGCGTGAAGACCAAGCGGGTCCCCCGCGAGGTCATCCCCGCCCCGGTGCAGGAGCAGAAGGACGGCTCGATGATGCAGGGCGAGACCGAGACGGTGCGTGCGGGCAGCAACGGCGCCCGCGACGTGACCTACAAGATCCGGTTCCGCAACGGCGAGGTCGTCAAGCGCTCGGTGGTGGAGCAGCGGGTGCTCACCGCGCCGACCGCCACCATCGTCAAGGTCGGCACCAAGACCATCAACACCGGCGTCTGGGACGCCATCGCCTCCTGTGAGTCCGGTGGCAACTGGGCAGCCAACACCGGCAACGGCTACTACGGCGGACTCCAGTTCAACCCCGGCACCTGGGCCGCGTACGGCGGGTCCGGCATGCCGCACCAGAACAGCCGCGAGCAGCAGATCGCCGTGGCCGAGCGGGTGCGTGCCGCCGAGGGTGGCTACGGCGCCTGGCCGCACTGCGGAGCGCGTTTCGGCTGACCGATGGGCCTGCCATAGCCTCATCACCGTGAGCCCTTCCACCTCTGCCGGACCGAGACTGCTCGGTCCGGCAGAAGTGCGTTCGCTCGCAGCAGCCCTCGACCTGCGCCCGACCAAGCAGCGCGGGCAGAACTTCGTGATCGACCCGAACACCGTGCGGCGGATCGTCCGGGACTCGGGAGTCACCGGCGCGGACGTGGTCCTCGAGGTCGGCCCCGGCCTGGGGTCCCTGACCCTGGCCCTGCTCGACGTCGCGGCCCGGGTGGTCGCCATCGAGATCGATCCGGGACTGGCCGGGGCGCTGCCGGCCACGGTCGCCGACCGCGCCCCCGCCCACGCCGACCGGTTCGAGGTGGTGCTCGGCGACGCGATGCGAGTCGACTCGGTGCCGGGTCCCGCGCCGACCGCGCTGGTCGCCAACCTGCCCTACAACGTGTCCGTGCCCGTCCTGCTGCACCTGCTCGCGCTGCTGCCCTCGCTCGAGCGTGGCCTGGTGATGGTGCAGTCGGAGGTCGCCGACCGACTCGCGGCGCAGCCCGGCTCGAAGGTCTACGGCATCCCGTCGGTCAAGGTCGCCTGGTACGCCGACGTACGCCGCGCCGGGGCGGTGGGCCGCAACGTCTTCTGGCCGGCGCCGAACGTCGACTCCGGCCTGGTCGCGTGGAAGCGGAAGGACCCGCCGAGCACGACGGTGACCCGCGAGCAGGTCTTCCGCGTCGTCGACGCGGCGTTCGCCCACCGGCGCAAGGCGCTGCGACCTTCGCTGCGTGAGCTGGCCGGCTCGGCGCAGGCGTCCGAGCAGGCGCTGCTGAGGGCGGGGATCGACCCGATGACACGCGGCGAGCAGCTGCGGCTGCCCGACTTCGTGCGCCTGGCCGAGGCGCTCACCCAGGTGATGACGGGATCCTCGGGAGAGCGGTCGTGAGTGACGTCGTGACGGTCCGGGCCGCGGCGAAGGTGAACCTGCACCTCGGGGTCGGTCGGCCGCGCCCCGACGGGTTCCACCCCCTCGCCACCGTCTACCAGACCCTGAGCCTGCACGACGACGTCGTCGGCGTCCAGCGCACCGAGGTGGCGCGTCTCGCTGGTGGCCGAGGACGACATCGACCGGAACGCGTTCCCGCTGGGGGAGGACAACATCGTGGTGCGTGCCGGGCGCCTGCTGGCCGCCCACCACGGCGTGGAGCGTGCGGCGGAGCTCACCGTCCGCAAGTCCATCCCGATCGCCGGCGGCCTGGCCGGCGGGAGCGCCGACGCGGCCGCGGCGCTGGTCGCCCTGGACCGGCTCTGGGAGCTGCAGACCAGCGACGCGGCGCTGCTCTCGCTCGCCGCCCAGCTGGGCAGCGACGTGCCGTTCGCGCTCCTGGGCGGAACCGCCCTCGGTGGCGGGCGGGGCGAGCAGGTCACCGCGCTGCTCGACGAGGCGACCCGGTGGTGGGTGGTGGTGCCGGCTGCCACCGGGCTCTCCACGCCGGTGGTCTACCGCCACTTCGACGAGCTCTGCCCCGACGCCCCTGACGAGGTCACCGTGCCCGCCGAGCTGTTGACGGCGCTCGGCGACCCCGACAGCCGGGTCCTGGCCGCGGCACTGCGGAACGATCTCGAGCCCGCTGCGATCGACCTGCGGCCCGAGCTCGGCGAGCTGATCGAGGCCGGCCAGCGGGCGGGTGCGCTCCGCGGCATCCTCTCCGGCTCCGGGCCGACCTGCCTGTTCCTCTGCTCCGACCGGGGCTCCGCCGACCGGGTGCGTACGACGCTGCTCGACGCCGGCCAGCCCCGGGTGCTGGTGGCCCTCGGTCCGGTCGCCGGGACCCACGTGGTGGAGTACTCCTGAGATGGCCAACCTGCTGAACCTCGAGAAGGTCACCAAGTCCTACGGCGTCCGGATCCTGCTCGACGAGGTGAGCCTCGGCGTGGCCGCGGGGGAGCGGATCGGCATCGTCGGGCGCAACGGCGACGGCAAGACGACCCTGTTGAACCTGATGGCCGGACGGGAGACCCCCGACTCCGGCCGGGTCTCGCTCAGTCGCGGGCTGCACATCGGCTACCTCGACCAGCGTGACCTGCTCGACGACACCCACTCGGTGCGCGAGGTGGTCCTCGCCGGCAAGCAGGACCATGAGTGGGCGGGCGACGCGCGCACCCGTGAGGTCGTCGAGGTGCTGCTCGCCGACGTGGCCCTCGACCGGGCCGTGCACGGACTCTCGGGTGGGGAGCGTCGCCGCTGCTCCCTGGCCCGGCTGCTGCTCGACGACGTCGACCTGCTGATCCTGGACGAGCCGACGAACCACCTCGACGTCGAGGCGGTGGCCTGGCTGGCGGACCACCTGGTGCGTCGTACGTCTGCGCTGGTGGTGGTCACCCACGACCGCTGGTTCCTCGACGCGGTCTGCGAGCGCACCTGGGAGGTGCACCCGGGACCCCAGGTCGCGGGGGTCGTCGACTCCTACGAGGGTGGGTACGCCGCGTTCGTGCTCGCTCGCGCCGAACGCCACCGGCAGGCGTCGGCCTCGGAGTCGAGGCGGCAGAACCTGCTCCGCAAGGAGCTCGCCTGGCTGAGGCGCGGAGCCCCCGCACGGACGGCCAAGCCGAAGTTCCGCATCGACGCGGCCAACAGCCTGATCGAGGACGTGCCGCCTCCGCGCGACCGGATCGAGCTGCAGCGCTTCGCCACCCAGCGACTGGGCAAGCAGGTCGTCGACCTCGAGCACGTGGACCTGACCCGCGGCGAGAAGCACCTGCTCCAGGACGCCACGTGGCGCCTCGGGCCGGGCGACCGGGTCGGGATCGTCGGCGTCAACGGTGCCGGCAAGAGCTCGGTGCTGCAGCTGGTGGCCGGCACCCTGGACCCGGACAAGGGTCGGGTCAAGCACGGTCGCACCATCGCCCTGGCCCACCTGACCCAGCAGGTGCCGCCCGAGGACCCCGACGCGCGGGTGCTGCCGAGCATCGAGGACATCCGCCGCGTCACCCGCACCACCACCGGCCAGGAGATCTCGGCCAGCTCGATGCTGGAGCGGTTCGGCTTCACCGGCGACAAGCTCACGGCCCGGATCGGCGACCTCTCCGGCGGCGAGCGCCGACGCTTCCAGCTGTTGAAGCTGCTGCTGGCCGAGCCGAACGTGCTGCTGCTCGACGAGCCCACCAACGACCTCGACATCGACACGCTCAACGTCCTCGAGGACTTCCTGGACGGCTGGCCCGGGACGCTGATCGTGGTCTCCCACGACCGCTACTTCCTCGAGCGGGTCACCGACTCCGTGTGGGCGCTGATGGGCGACGGCCAGATCTCGATGCTCCCCAACGGCGTCGACCAGTACCTCGAGAGCCGCAGGCGGGGAGCAGCCGCTCCGCAGGCCGCTCCGCGCACCCCGGAGCGGGCCCCCGGCGTCGTGCCGGCCGCCGGGTCGTCGCCTGGGTCGTCGCCTGGGTCGCAGGGTGCGGCGAAGGCGAGGGTGGGCGGTGCCGACGAGCGCGCCGCACGCAAGACGGTGGCCCGCCTCGACAAGCAGCTCAAGCGGATCGAGGCGCGCGAGTCGGCCCTCACCGAGGAGATGTCGGCCAGTGCCTCGGACCACGAGAAGCTGGCCGCGCTCTCAGCCGAGGCGCGCGACCTGGCGACCCAGAAGGCCGCGTTCGAGGCCGAGTGGCTCGAGGCGGCCGCAGCCCTGGAGTAGCCGCCCGGTGCACGTGGGCCAGAATGCGCGGGTGAGTCTTTCGTTCTTCACCTCCAGGGGCGACGACCTGGTCCCCGCCGATCTCGCCCGCAGTCTGTGGAGCGAGAACCAGATGCACGGTGTCGCGCTCAGCGGAGCACTCGCGCGGGCGCTCGAGCGCCGGGTCGCCGAGCTCGGCCGGGACGACCTGCGACCCGCGCGCTACACCGTCGACCTCTTCCGTCCGGCCGCGATGCAGCTGTGCCGCACCACGACGCGGGTCGTCCGCGAGGGACGACGGCTCTGCCTGGTCGACGCGACCCTCGAGCAGGACGGCCAGGCGGTCGCGCGGGCCAGCGCGCTGTTCCTCAAGGTGGGCGACCCTGCTGCCGGTGAGGTGTGGGAACCCACCGGGACACCGGAGCCGCCGCCGCTGGAGCTGGCGCCGCACTCGGACCAGCTCCGGGTGCCGTTGTTCTCCAGCGAGGGCGTCGGCTGGGAGCCGTCGTTCGGCATCCACCAGAACGGCGGGCGCAAGATGACCTGGCAGGTCGGCGTACCCGTCATCGCGGAGGAGGTGCCGTCGGGCTTCGTGGTGGCCGCCAGCATCGCGGACGCGACCAGCATGGTCTGCAACTGGGGGACCAACGGGGTGGAGTACATCAACACCGACATCACCTTGACCCTGGCCCGGCTGCCGGCAGGTCGCGAGCTCGGCCTGTCAGCGGTCGACCGGGTCAGCCGGGACGGGATCGCCGTCGGCACGGCGACGGTCTTCGACCGGCACGGGCGCCTGGGCACCTCGGTCGTCAGCTCGATCGCCAACGCCGGGCGCGCCGTCGACTTCGAGGTGCACGACTTCGTCGACGACCCTCGCGTCAGCGGAGCGTGAGCGGGCCCATCAGCTGCTTGAGCAGCGAGGCCAGCTGGGCACGGTCGCCGGCGGCGAGTCCGCTGAGCAGGTCGCGCTCGCTCTCGAGCAGGGTCTCGAAGGCGCCGTCCACGGTGTTCTTGCCCGTCGTGGTCAGCCGGACCAGGACCCCCCGGCGGTCGGTCGGGTCGGGGGAGCGCTCGACCAGCCCACGGGCTGCCAGCCGGTCGACCCGGTTGGTCATGGTGCCGCTGGTGACCATCGTCTGACGCAGCAGCGCACCGGGAGTGAGCTGGTAGGGGCGTCCGGCCCGGCGCAGCGCGGCCAGCACGTCGAACTCCCAGGTCTCGATGGTGTGGGCCGTGAACGCCTCCCGGCGAGCCTTGTCGAGCAGGCGGGCCAGGCGGCCGATCCGGCTGAACACCTCCACCGGGGCCAGGTCGAGGTCGGACCGCTCGCGGCCCCACGCCTCGACCAGCTCGTCGACCTCGTCGCGCCCCATGTCCAGGTTGCTCACGCCCGAATCGTAGCCGGACAAGATTCTTGATATCGAGATAGTCTGGGTGGATGAGCCAGCCGTTCGCCTGGGACCCGGAGCGCTACGCCGCCTTCGCCGACGAGCGGGGCAGGCCGTTCCTCGACCTGGTCAGCCGGATCGCCGCGGAAGCGCCGAGCACGGTCGTGGACCTCGGCTGCGGCACGGGACAGCCTGACGGCGCTGCTGGCCGTGCGGTGGCCGGGCGCACGGGTGCTCGGCGTGGACTCCAGCGAGGAGATGGTGCGTGCCGCTCCGGTCGGCGCGGGCGTCGAGTTCACCGTGGGCGACATCACCGACTGGTCGGCGTCCACGGGTCCGGTGCCCGGCCCGGTCGACGTGATGATCTCCCATGCCGCGCTGCAGTGGGTCCCGGGCCATCTCGAGCTCCTCCCCGGCCTGGTCGGCTCGGTCAGCCCCGGCGGCTGGCTCGCCTTCCAGGTCCCCGGCAACTTCGACGAACCGAGTCACACCCTGCGCCGGGACCTCGCGGCCGAGCCGGCGTACGCCGAGCACACCGCGGGAGTGGCCGTGCCCGACGCCCACGACGCTGCGACCTACCTGCACACGCTGCGCGACCTCGGCTGTGAGGTGGATGCCTGGGAGACGACCTACCTGCACGTGCTCAGCGGGCCCGACCCGGTCTTCACCTGGGTGAGTGGCACCGGTGCCCGTCCCACCCTGGAGGCGCTGCCGAGCACCCTGCGGGCGGAGTTCGAGGAGGAGCTGACGCGTCGGCTGCGCGAGGCCTACCCGGAGCGGAGCGGTGCCGTGGTGCTGCCGTTCAGGCGGGTGTTCGTCGTCGCACGGGTGCCTGGAGAGGGCTAGAGCGGCGGCAGCGTCGGGATCTTCCCCGTCCCCGGCGGATCGGGGACCAGGGGCTCCCCGGTCCACCGCCTGACCTGCTCGCGGTAGACGCGGGTGTGCTGGTAGCCGCTGTGCCCCTGCACCTGTGGTCCGGGGTCACCGACCCCCTCGGCTGGAACCTCGGGCACCGGCTGGTCGAGGTCGCTGTCACGGTCGGAGAACACCCGCCACCCCAACGGGTCGGTACGCCGGAACAGGTTGACCCACTCGCCCCCGGCGTCGGCCAGTCGCTGGCGGAAGGTGTCCTCGGCGGGCTCGGGCGGGCCGGGCACCGGTGGTGCCGAACCGTCGGCGCGCGGCACGTCGGGCCAGGCGTCGACCAGCGACGGCTGGCCGGTCGTGGGCTGGTAGCCGATGGCGTCTGGGCCGAAGACGCGCGGGAAGATCCGGCCGTAGAGCGCCCTGATCTGGCTGCCGTAGGTGATGATCCGCACCCGCGCGAGGTGCTCGGGACTGAGCCGGCTGGCGGTGGCGAGCACGATCAGCGAGCCCTGGCTGTGCCCCGAGAGGATCACCTGGTGGGGAATGTCGTGCGGCCTGTCCAGCGCCCAGCGGGTGCGGATCTGCAGCTCCGGCACCACGCGCTCCGCGTAGCAGGGGGGTGCCAGCGGGTGCGCTGCGCGCGGCCAGAACGTGGTCAGGTCCCAGATCACCCCGACGGCCTTGCGAGTCTTCTCCGAGCGGCGGATCTGGGAGCCGAGCATGATCAGGCCGATCGACATCCCGACGACCAGCCACATGGAGGCCGCGGCGAACCCGCGGGTCCACGCCACGTTGGGGAGCTGCCACGGCGGGCCGCCGGTCAGCGAGGCCACGACGACCACCAGCGCGACCGGCGACGTGATCGCCCCGACCACATCGAGCAGGGTCTCCGCCCGATGGGCGAGGGCGGCGCCGCCTCGGCCGCTGCGGGCACGTGGCCGGTCGCGGATCGCGATCGCCTCGAGCCAGTTGGCCGGCTCCGTGAAGTGCGTGCGCAGCGCCCGGCCCGCCGTACGGCCGAAGAGCGCCAGGCAGACGACCACGCCCAGGAGCACGAGGACCAGCCACACCAGCTGTCCCATGGGCGCCCAGATCAGCACCTGGGGCACGGCGAGCGCCGCCTCGGGTGCGCTGGCGGGTTTCAGGACCACCCCCTTCAGCACGACCAGCTCCACGGAGTCGCCGGACGGCGAGGCCAGGTTCAGCTCGCTGCGGGCACGGAACCGGCCGTCCTCGGCGGTGCAGGTGACCTCGGCCGCACCCAGGCAGCTGTCCTCGAGCCGCACCGGACCGGCCGCCAGCCTGACCGCCGAGGTCTCCCTGACCCGGATCGTGCCCACCTGCTCCAGCGCCGGTCCGCGCCGCTGCACCCGGCCCTTGACACTGAGGGACGACAACCGGCTCATCTCGACGGTGCCGGAGACCACGCTGACCTGTGCGCCCTCGACGACGACCCGGGCCCGACGGAGCACCACCTCGCCCGAGGCGAGGAACCGGGTGAGCGGGGCGTACTCCGCGGGGAGCCGCGGGCGACCGGCCTTCGCCGACTGGGCCTCGAGCGGGGCGCTGATCCGGCTGACCAGGTCGCCGACCCCGTGGTCGGGGCCGTTGAGGTAGTTCGCGGAGGCGATGACCGTGCCGGAGGTGAACAGCAGAGCGATCCAGCTGGCCGCGGCCAGCAGCACCGACGCTCCGGCGCCGAGCCAGGCCTTGTCCTTGTGCTCCCGCGGGGCACCGAAGTAGTGCCAGCCCGCGAGGGCCAGCCAGAACACGATCGCGACGGCTGCGGCGAGGAGGACCGCGAGCCCGTCGGTGGTCTCGTAGTCGCCCCGGACGTGCAGCCAGCCGAGGTACGCCGGCCCGGCCAGCGTCGCGCCCACGACCAGGACCGCCGGCCCGGTCGCCATCCGGCCCCCGACGAAGACCGTCACGTGCAGCACGGTCAACCCCACGAACACCACGATGAACCAGACGTTGCGCCCCACGAAGTTCAACGACTCGTCGGTGGTGCCCGGCGCGAGATGGCAGGTCGCCAGCGCGATCGCGTGCGCCCCGTAGAGCAGCAGAGCGCCGATCAGCAGCCCCTTGCCAGCGTTCGCCGGCCAGGAGCGGACCCAGTCGCCGAGCTGCCGGCCGAGGCCGCCACCGACCACGGGCTCCACGTCGTGCTCGTGCGTCACCGTGGCCAGGGTCAGCGTGAGCAGCAGCAACGCGCCCGCCAGCAGCACGGTGGCCCACACGGACAGACCCCATCCGCTCGGCTCCAGCTGCTCCGCGACGAGCACGTGGATCCCGGAGAACGCCACCACGGTGGCGGTCGCCGCAGCGAGATGCAGTCGCTGCAGGCGCAGGGTGCGCTCCGGTCCGTTCCACAGCCGGGGGTGCACGAGCACGGGTCTCGTGGCGACGACGGGGGGAGCATCGTCGGGGTCGTCGGCGCTCTCATAGCGGTTCAGCGACGTGCGAGAGAGCAGCCACAGCAGCGCGACCGTCGCCATCGGGACCACGGTCGCCAGGGCGATCCGCTGGCCCGCGGTCCATCCGGCCAGGAATCCCAGCAGGTCGGGAACGCTGGAGCAGCCCGGCACGCCGTACCGATAGCACTGCCACGCCACCAGGTCGACCGCCAGCACGCAGGGGGCGAGCACGAAGAAGACCGTCAGCAGGAGTCCGGAGACGCGGACCGCGCGGGCGCCCCAGCGGGCCGCGCCGGAGTCCTCGCCGAGCCCGAGCCGGGCCCAGTAGGCCAGGTTGACCAGCGCGAACGGGAGCAGGAGCAGCCACAGGGCCCGCTTGATCCAGCCGAGGAACCCCTGCACGCCTGAGGTCAGGGCCCCCCAGGAGTAGGCCTCGACGCTGACCCCGGTCCCGTCCAGGGCGCGGTGGGGCAGGGTGCCGTCCTTGACGCGGTAGATGCCGGTCAGGCTGTCGCCGGCCACCTGGCCCACGGCGCTGTCGGCCACCCCCAGCATGGCGCCCGGTGAGGTTCCGTGGACGCCGTGCACGCGCAGTTCGACAGTCTCCATGGGCCCAACCTCCGCACTCATGATGCAGGAGTGACTCGGGTGTCGTCCTGATACGACGCGCTGTGGTGTAGGCCGGGCGTGACTGAGCCGAACCGCCGCCCCCGGTAGCCTCGTGCCGTCCATCAACCGACATTCCCCGGTTGGTCTGCCGGCAGGGCCCGCCTGACTTTGAATCAGGACTAGCGACGTAGGTTCGACTCCTACCCGGGGAGCGTGAGCAACTCAACCGACCCCGGAGCCGTCACCGTCATCGTCCTAGCGGCGGGGGGCGGCACCCGGATGAAGTCGAAGACCATGAAGGTGCTGCACCCGATCTCGGGACGCAGCATGATCGGTCACGTCCTCGAGGCGGTCGCCGCGCTCGAGCCGCACCGGGTCGTCGCCGTCGTCGGCACCCAGCGCGAGCAGGTCGGGCCGCACATCCAGGAGCTGCTGCCCGGGGCGGTGCTCGCGGTGCAGGAGACCCAGGACGGCACCGGCCACGCCGTGCGGATCGCCTGGGAGGCGCTCGACGCCGCGGACCGCACGGGCACCGTGGTGGTGGCGTACGGCGACACGCCGCTCCTCGAGGGCGAGAGCCTGCGCGCCTTCACCGAGGACCACGTCGCCTCCGGCCGCGGGGTCAGCATCCTGTCGGGGGTGGTGGAGAACCCGCACGGCTACGGCCGCGTGCTCCGCGACTCCTCCGGCGTGGTCACCGGGATCGTGGAGCAGAAGGACGCCACCGAGGAGCAGGCAGCGGTCACCGAGATCAACAGCGGCATCCTGGCCTTCGACGCGACCTTCCTCGACAGTGCGCTGCCGCGGCTGACCAACGCCAACGCCAACGGGGAGTACTACCTCACCGACACCGTCCAGCTCGCGCGCGAGGACGGCCTCGACGTCGGCGCGTTCGCCATCGACGACGTCCTGCAGACCGAGGGAGCCAACGACCGCGCCCAGCTGGCGGCACTGGCCAAGGAGAAGAACCGCCGCATCCTGACCCGCTGGATGCAGGCAGGCGTGACGATCATCGACCCCGACACCACCTGGGTCGACGTCGACGTCCGGCTCGAGCGCGACGTCACGATCCTGCCCGGCGTACAGCTGCTCGGGGCCACCGTCGTCGCGGAGGACGCGGTGGTGGGTCCGGACTGCACCCTCAAGGACGTCGAGGTCGGCGCCGGAGCGCGCGTCGTCCGCACCCACGGCGAGCTCGCGGTGATCGGCGCTGGCGCGAGCGTCGGCCCGTTCTCCTACCTGCGGCCCGGCACCGAGCTGGGCCCGGACGGCAAGATCGGCGCCTTCGTGGAGACCAAGAACGCCAGCATCGGGGCCGGCGCGAAGGTGCCCCACCTGTCCTACGTCGGCGACGCCGAGATCGGTGAGGGCACCAACATCGGCGCGGGCACCGTCTTCGCCAACTACGACGGCATCGCCAAGCACCGCACCGTCGTCGGTCGCCATGCACGCACGGCGAGCAACAACACCTTCGTCGCCCCCGTCCACATCGGCGACGGGGCGGGCACCGGAGCCGGCAGCGTGATCCGCGAGGACGTGCCGCCGGGGGCGCTCGGGGTGAGTGCCGGACCGCAGCGCAACATCGAGGGTTGGGCACTGCGCCGACGTCCTGGCACCGCGCAGGCGGAAGCTGCCGAGTCGCACTCCGGACCCGTCGTTAGCAACGACGGCGAAGGTGAGTGACACTTGACCCGCCGGCGACACCCGCACGACCGAGGAGCTGCGTAGCGTGAGCGGACTGAAGAAGACCACCGAGAAGAACCTGATGGTCTTCAGCGGACGGGCACACCCCGAGCTCGCCGCAGAGGTGGTCAAGGACCTCGGCACCGGTCTGGTGCCGACCTCGGCCTACGAGTTCGCGAACTCCGAGATCTACGTCCGCTACGAGGAGTCGGTCCGCGGGTCGGACGCGTTCGTGATCCAGAGCCACACGGCGCCGGTGAACGAGTGGATCATGGAGCACCTGATCATGGTCGACGCGCTCAAGCGTGCCTCGGCCAAGCGGATCACCGTGGTGCTGCCGTTCTACGGCTACGCGCGCCAGGACAAGAAGCACCGCGGCCGTGAGCCGATCTCGGCCCGGCTGATGGCCGACCTGTTCAAGACCGCCGGCGCGGACCGGCTGATCGCGGTCGACCTGCACGCCGACCAGATCCAGGGTTTCTTCGACGGCCCGGTGGACCACCTGATGGCGCTGCCGATCCTGGCGGACTACGTCAGGACGAGGTACAGCGACCAGAAGCTCGCCGTGGTCTCGCCCGACGCCGGCCGGATCAAGGTCGCCGAGCGCTGGTCGGCCCGCCTGGGCGGCGCCCCGCTCGCGTTCATCCACAAGTCCCGCCGCGTCGACCGGCCCAACGAGACCGTGGCCAACCGCGTCGTGGGTGACGTCAAGGACCGCATGTGCGTGCTGGTGGACGACATGATCGACACCGGCGGCACGATCGTGAACGCCGCGGAGGCGCTGATGTCCGACGGCGCTGCCGGCGTGATCATCGCTGCGACCCACGCGATCCTCTCCGAGCCCGCTGTCGACCGGCTCAAGAACTCGCCCGCCACGGAGGTCATCGTCACCAACACGCTGCCCCTGGCTCCGGGGAGCCAGTTCGACAAGCTCACCGTGCTCTCGATCGCGCCGCTCATCTCGCGGGCGATCAAGGAGGTCTTCGAGGACGGCTCGGTGACCTCGATGTTCGACGGTCATGCCTGAGCCCACCGCCGATTAGCCCACCGGCCGGGGTGTTCTGTAGGATCGCCCAGTTGCCTCGGCGAGGGACTGACCTCCGTGATCGACGTGGCCGGATCGTGGTTCGCCATGCACCGCGCCGCTCTGGACCGCGGTGCATGTCTCGTCTCCGGCCCCGAGTCAGCCGCACACGACGCACCAGACACAGCAACTCGAGGAGCACGAAGAGCATGGCTGACAGGATCGAAGTAAAGATCACCGCGGAGGCGCGCACCCAGTTCGGCAAGGGCGCCGCCCGACGCATCCGTCGCGACGACAAGGTGCCTGCCGTCATCTACGGCCACGGCAACGACCCCAGGCACATCACCCTGCCGGGTCACGACACGATGATGGCGCTCAAGCGCGGCGGCTCCAACGCGCTGCTCTACATCGACGTCGAGGGCACGACCTTCATCGCGCTGACCAAGCAGATCCAGTCCGACCCGATCAAGGGCTTCCTCGAGCACCTCGACTTCGTCGAGGTCAAGAAGGGCGAGAAGGTCACCGTCGAGATCCCGGTGCACACCGTGGGTGAGTCCAAGTCCGACGCCATGACCGTGACGGAGCTGAACACCGTCAGCGTCGAGGCCGAGGCCACGAACATCCCCGAGTACATCGAGGTCTCGGTCGAGGACGCCGAGGCCGGCTTCCACGTGCTCGCGAAGGACCTCGTCCTGCCCGAGGGATCGACGCTGCTCACCGACGAGGACGCGCTCGTCGTCAACGTCGTGCACGCGCCGACTGCCGAGGAGGTCGAGGCCGAGCTGGAGGAGGCCGAGGCCGAGGCCGGCATCGAGCGCGACGAGTCCGACGAGGAGATCGCGGACGCGGAGGCGGGCGCCGAGTCCGACGGGGCCGGCGAGTCCGAGGGCGACGACAGCGGGTCGAAGCCCGACGAGGGCTGACCCCTGCCCGCGACCGGTTCGGACGTGTGGCTGGTCATCGGGCTGGGCAACCCCGGCTCGTCGTACGCCGGTCACCGCCACAACGTCGGCTACCTCGTCGCCGACGAGCTGGCCAGACGGATCGGCAGTGGCTGGAAGTCCCACAAGGCCACCCGCACCGACGTCGTCGAAGGCCGGCTCGGAGCACCCGGCACCGACGGCGCACGGGTGGTGCTGGGCCGACCCCGCTCCTACATGAACGAGACCGGGGGAGCGGTCAAGGCGTTGGCCACCTTCTACAAGGTGCCCACCGAGCGGATCATCGCCGTGCACGACGAGCTCGACATCGACTTCGGGACGCTGCGAAGCAAGCTCGGTGGCGGCGACAACGGCCACAACGGCTTGAGGTCGATGCGCTCGTCCCTGGACAGCGGTGACTTCTATCGGGTGCGGGTGGGCATCGGACGCCCACCCGGGCGCCAGAACCCGGCCGACTTCGTGCTGTCCGGCTACACCGCGCTCGAGCGCAAGGAGCTGCCGTTGCAGGTGGACACCGCCGCGGATGCGGTCGAGTCCCTGATCAACGACGGGCTGGCGCTGACCCAGCAGCGGTTCAACAGCTGAGCACCCCGCATCACAGGGTGGGTGTCAGCCTCAGCGTCCTCGCGAACTCCTCCTCCTTGGCGCCGACGAGCCGCCAGGGAGCGATGCTGTTCAGGGTGGAGTTGAAGTAGGCGACCGCGACGCCGCCGTGCTTGAGCACGGACATGTAGTTGCGCAGCACCCAGTCCGTCCGCACCTCGGCAGAGCGGTCGGTGTGCCCCGTCTCGGCGAGGGCCCAGACCAGGCCCTGCTTCTCGGCGAAGCGCTCGAACTCCCGGTAGTAGTGGACCTCGAAGTCGGTGGCCAGGTTCATCGGGGAGCCGTTGCGGACGACGCCGAACTTGTCGTAGACGTCGAACCCCGCGACGTCGATCTCGGTGTCCTCGGGCCAGATCGAGCTGAACGAGTAGCGCGAGTCACCGTAGAGCTGGTTCCAGCCGGTGAGGATGATCGTGTAGGCGATGTTCGGCGCCGTACGCACCATGGGGGCCAGGCGAGCCTGCATGGCCTTCCACGCCTGGATGTCCCCGTCGCCCTCCGGCTCGTGGTGGAACGCCAGCCAGACCGGGCCCCCCACACGCGACAGCTGGCTGGTCAGGTCCCTGACCCAGGCGTCGCCGACCCCGTCGCGCATCTGCTCCCACGAGTGGGGAAGCTTGAAGCTGATCCAGGGCAGGCGTTGGCGTCGCAGGTCGCTGCGTGCGGTGGCGACTGCTTCGGCCACGGTCTCCGCGTCCCAGTAGGTGCGGCGGATGCCGAGCGGGTGACCCATCGAGCGCTCCCACTCGAGAGGCTCGGTGTTCGAGCCGTAGGCCGCCCCCAGGAGTACGCCGCACTTCGGGATGCCGCGGGAGGTGTAGCTGCACCCGTTGGTCAGCAGCCGCTGCGTGCGTCGTTCCTCCGCGGAGGGGGGTGCTCCCTGCGACGGCAGCTGGGGAGGGAACAGCCCGACCGTCGCGATGGAGGCTGCAGCGGCACCGGCGGAGCTCCGGTCCTGCTCCGGGGTGAGCGCGGGCCAGGCGAGGACCACGAAGGCAGCGACGACCAGGCTGATCACGCTCACCAGGCCGACGGTCCGGCGGGTACCGGACGAGCGACGTGGACCGGCGTCGGAGTACACGGTCAGGATCCCCGGTCGATCGTGAGGAACACGTTGTCCAGCGCGCCGTTGAACTGGTCGGAGTCGCCGACGACAGCCACGCCGCCGGGCGTCGCCTTGCCGCCGAGCACCAGGGGGGTGGCGGCGGGCAGGTAGACGGCGCCGGTGGGACCCGGGGCCACCGCGCGCTCGGGCGCGCCCTGGTAGGTGCCGAGGTCGAGGGTGACCACCCCGCCCGTGCGGCTGCACGATGCGTGGTACCAGGTGTGCGGCCGGATGCGCTGCTCGGTCTGCACGAGTACGTCGCCCGCGTCACCCGCGACCAGGCATGAGGCCCGGCCCCGGTCGATCTGGAGCTTGTACTGACCCGCGTCACCCGACAAGCCACGCTGGATCAGGTTGTTGCCGTTGTCGAGACCGGTTCCCTCGGTGACCCGGTCGACCGCGAAGTCCGCACCGAAGCTGAAGTCCGCGACGCCCGGACTCAGCGGATCGGTCACGCTCTCGGAGGTCGCGGTCAGCACCATCCGCTCGCCCGAACCCCGCCCGTAGACCGGGAACCGGAGGGCGAACCCGCCCTCGCGGTCCGGCATCGATCTCAGCGCACCGCCGCCGGCGCCGGACACCCGCACGGTCACGCGCTCCGATCCGGCGTTGAGCACCCGGAGCTCGCCGGACCCGACACCCTGCGACCTCAGCGCGCCCAGGTCATCGAAGTCGAAGCTCAGCACGGGCGCCCTTCCGGCCGGCGTCCTGGTCGGCGAGGCCACGGCGGACGGAGTCGCAGTCTGCGGCCCCGGACGGCCTGCAGCCTGCTCCTCGAGCGCGCACCCGGCTGTGGGGGACAGGGCCACCAGCACCGTCGCCGCAGCCAGCCCCCGAGAAGTGGCGTTCATCGTTCAGCGACCGGAGGAACGTGGTCGCCGGTGCAGCGTGCTGACGGCGAGGGCGGCGGTGACGCCCATGCCTCGGGCGTAGCGAGGGCCCAGCCGGGCGGGCTGCTGGGCGACGCGAGCGATCCACTCCAGTCCCGAGCGGCGCAGCAGACGTGGGGCACGGCGCTCGTCGCCGACCACGTGGCCGAACCATCCGCCGCAGGTGAGCACCAGGCCGGCGGGCAGCTCCGCGCGGTGCAGCTCGCTCCACACCATCTCGCGCGGTGCTCCGAGCCCCACCACGGTCACGTCGGGGGCGGCCTCCCGCAGCCGCTTCAGCGGCTCGCTCCAGTCCTCGTGGAAGCCGTGCTCGACGAGCACGATCTCGACCGCACCGGCAGCCTCCAGGACGGCACCAGCCCGATCGGCGAGCCCCGGCGAGCCGCCGACCAGCGCCACCTTGGGCGGCCGGCCGACCTTGTCGGCGAAACCGCGGAAGAGCTCCCAGCCGACGTCGGTCGTGGGTGAGCGCTCGACCTGCCTCGCACCGGCCAGCTTGGCCAGCCACACGACCGAGCCGCCGTCGGCGTAGACGATGTCTGCCTGGCGCATGGCCACGACGAAGTCACGTTCGCGTCTGGCGTTCAGCCCGCCGACGTGGAGCGCGAAGGCGAAGGTCGGACGGGTCCCGCCCGGCATGGCGAGCTCCACCATGCGGGCCACCAGGTCGGTCTTGCTGCAGTCGCTCACCCAGAACGGGCCGACCTCGACTTCAGGCGTCTGCGCGTGCGTGGTCATGGCGCTCCAGAACTGCTCGGTACTCACTCCGGGCTGACGACGACGGAGAACAGCACCGCCCGCCCCACCGAAGTGCTGGTGGTGGCTGTGCGACCGGCAGCCGTGCCGGTCGCGACGGCACCGTTGGAGTCCCCGAGGATGGAGCTCACCTTACCGGAGCCGCTGCCGGTGGCGTCGGTGCGGACCGTGGTTCCCGCCGGGGCGGCCCAGGTGGTGGCACCCGAGGACTTCTCGCTCCACGCGCTGACCAGCCAGGACCCCTGCCCGGCGACCTGGACCGTGGGGGTGGTGTGGCTGGTGGCCGGGGAGTTGGCCACCGAGCTCGCCGAGTCCGAGACCGCCGAGGAGGCTCCACCGGTGCCCCGGTAGGCGGAGAGGGCCAACGTGGACTTGGCCAGCCCGCTGGTCGTCACGCTCACCTCGGTGCCGGCATCGGATGCGGTGGCGGTCCGGGTCCAGGCCCGACCCCTGACCCTGTTGCCGTCCTGGGACTCCAGAAGCGTCCAGCCGGGCACGGCGTCGTTCACCGTGCTGTTGGTCGAGTTCGTGGTCAAGAACAGCACCAGGGTGTCACCGGCCCGCACCGTGCCCGGCACCTCGACGCGGTGGTTGCTGCGGTTCCCTGCGGTGCTGGCGGCGTCCACGAACTGGAGCTGCGCCTGGCCGGCCTCGGTCGGGGAGACCTGGCGGGTGGTGGCGTTGCTCGCGGTGCCGTCGCTGACGGTCAACGTGACCGTGCGCGGGCCGGCGGAGCCGTAGGTGTGCGAGGGCGAGGGCCCCGTGGCGGTGCCACCGTCACCGAAGTTCCAGCTGTAGGTCAACGTGTCGCCGTCCGGGTCGGTCGACCCCGAGGAGTTGAACGAGCAGGTCAGCTCGCTGCACGACGCCGTGAACGACGCCGTCGGCGCCCGGTTGGTCGGGCCACCCGCACCGGCAGGGCTGACGACGACGGAGAACAGCACCGCCCGCCCCACCGAAGTGCTGGTGGTGGCTGTGCGACCGGCAGCCGTGCCGGTCGCGACGGCACCGTTGGAGTCCCCGAGGATGGAGCTCACCTTGCCGGAGCCGCTGCCGGTGGCGTCGGTGCGGACCGTGGTTCCCGCCGGGGCGGCCCAGGTGGTGGCACCCGAGGACTTCTCGCTCCACGCGCTGACCAGCCAGGACCCCTGCCCGGCGACCTGGACCGTGGGGGTGGTGTGGCTGGTGGCCGGGGAGTTGGCCACCGAGCTCGCCGAGTCCGAGACCGCCGAGGAGGCTCCACCGGTGCCCCGGTAGGCCGAGAGGGCCAACGTGGACTTGGCCAGCCCGCTGGTCGTCACGCTCACCTCGGTGCCGGCATCGGATGCGGTGGCGGTCCGGGTCCAGGCCCGACCCCTGACCCTGTTGCCGTCCTGGGACTCCAGCAGCGTCCAGCCGGGCACGGCGTCGTTCACCGTGCTGTTGGTCGAGTTCGTGGTCAAGAACAGCACCAGGGTGTCACCGGCCCGCACCGTGCCCGGCACCTCGACGCGGTGGTTGCTGCGGTTCCCTGCGGTGCTGGCGGCGTCCACGAACTGGAGCTGCGCCTGGCCGGCCTCGGTCGGGGAGACCTGGCGGGTGGTGGCGTTGCTCGCGGTGCCGTCGCTGACGGTCAACGTGACCGTGCGCGGGCCGGCGGAGCCGTAGGTGTGCGAGGGCGAGGGCCCCGTGGCGGTGCCACCGTCACCGAAGTTCCAGCTGTAGGTCAACGTGTCGCCGTCCGGGTCGGTCGACCCCGAGGAGTTGAACGAGCAGGTCAGCTCGCTGCACGACGCCGTGAACGACGCCGTCGGCGCCCGGTTGCCGGCCGGCGCTGCGCCGTTGCCGTTCTGGTCCTGGTAGAGGAAGAGTGTTCTGGCCGCCCACAGGTTCGTGTCGACGCCGGGCCCCGAGACCTGGGTCGCCGTGCCGCCCACGGGCGCGTCGGACTGGGCGCCGTCCTGCCAGTCCATCTGGTTGAGCGACCCGTTCGGCTTGGCCCAGAAGAGCTTGGTCCCGGTCGTGAACATGCCCCGGACCTGGGCGAAGTCGATCCCGGCCACGTTGCCGCTGGCCACGAGGCGCCGGGCGCCCACCACGTCGTTCTCCGGGGTGAAGTAGCGGTAGAACAGCTGGTTGGAGCCACTCCGGGTGAAGTAGATGCGTCCGGAGTCGAAGAACATGCCGGTGGACGCCGCGATGTCGTCGCGCCAGTCGACGAGCGGGTTGAGCTCGTCGTGGGTGTCCACGGCCACGGGTGCGCCGTACGTCGAGCCGTCGAACGTTCGACGCGTGAACGTGCCGTTGTTCGAGGCGATGTAGATCTGGCCGTTCAGCATGAACCCGCCGCGCACCTGGTTCCAGTCGATCCCGCCGCTCGGCACTGCACTGGAGGCGCCCACGGACCCCGCGTTGTAGGAGCGTCGCGTGATCGTGCTCTCGGGAGAAGGCAGCTGTCGCCCTCCGAGGTAGATGTCGTTGGGCAGGGTCGGCGTCTTGACGGCCGGGATGACCGCACCGTTCAGGGGCATCAGGGCGATCCGGCCCTTGTAGACGTAGCTGCCGATCCGGTCGGTGTCCGATGCGACCCACAGGCCGCGGGAGGTGACCAGGAAGTCGAAGACACCGACACCGCGCGTGCGGGTGGGGTTCCAGGAGAGCGGAAGGCCGTTCAGCGGGTCGAGGGCAGCGATGCCGGGGCGTGAGACCGCTCCGGGTCCCGCCCTGTCACCGGCGAACGGGTTGTTCTGCCAGCGCGCGTGCCCGCCGGTGTAGACGACCGAGTCGGTGATCTCCACGGCGTACGTCGTGTCGCCACCGGTGGTGTCGACCCAGGACGGCCGGACGTCGGCGCCGGTCGCGGCCGTCTCGAAGCGGGCCGTGGTGTCGCAGGCCGTGGTCGAGCCGCCGTAGGCGCCGGTGGTGGTGATGGCGAAGAAGGAGCCGTCGGGGGAGAAGTCCAGGTCGCGCATGTAGCTGTCGAAGACCCGGTTGCAGGTCGTCTCGTAGAACGTGGTCCGGAACTGCGAGGGTGTCGCAGTGGCCCCGCTCAGGTCGAGCATGAAGAGCTGGCGGTTCTTGACCCCGTCGAGGGTGTCGAAGTTGCCGATCCCCACCAGCCGCGAGCCGTCGGGCGAGACGTCGATCTTGCGGAGTCCGGTGTAGCCGCCGTTGTGCACCCCGGCGATGGTCAGGCGCATGTACGGGTCGAAGGCGCCGGTCGTCGGGTTCACCGTGGCCAGCCCCTTCTGCGCGCGGCCCTCGACGTGGGTGAACATGCCCGCCAGCCAGAGCCGCCCCCCGGCGAGCCGGAGGTCCTTGACCCGCCCGGTGACCGAGCCTGCGTCGAACGCGGTGATCACCGCTCCGTCGGAGACCCGCACCCGGGCCACGTTCGTCCGGGCCACACCGCCGATGCTGCTGAAGGATCCGGCGACGTAGACCGACACCCCGTCGCCGGCGGGGATCACGGCGCTGACCGCGCCGTCGGGGTCGGGCCGGAACGTGGTGCTGATCTGGCCCGTGTCGGCGTCGAAGGCCAGCAGTCGGTTGCGGGTCACCTGGGTCTGGCTGTCGTCGTTGCGGGCAGTGGTGAACGAGCCGCCCAGGATCATCTGGTTGCCGACCTGGGCGATCGAGGCGACGGCGCCGTTGAGCACGTGCGGCGTCCCTGCTGCCGGCGCCGCCGCGACCAACCTGCCCGGGGGCGAGTCGACCGCCTGTGCTCCCGGTGTCGTGCGTGCCCAGGAGTCCGAGGACCCCGGTCACGATCGCGAGCGCGCTGATCATGGTCCGTCGCATGGTCCCGAATCCCCCTTGTGCCCGGTCCCGAGACCGATGGCCCGACCAGTTAAACGCGGTGGCGTCCTGATCGAGATGCGCTGTGGCGTGCGGTCTAGACTCCTGAGTCTCGCAATTGACGATCGCCGCTCGACGACGTATCTGGAGCCAGCCCACCGGGCGTCGATGGAAGTCTAGGCAGCCCGGGTGCTCGAACCCTGAGATGCCGTTTTGTCGGTCTAGTCCACACTCAGGGCATTGTCGCCATATCCGGCCTTTGCCAGCCAGGCATTGCCGGCCGCGCTCGCAGCGTCGTACAGGCCGTAGTCCGGGGTGGCCCGCCGCGACCTGGCGTGGACCCGGCGCGCGGTCGAGAGGAACGCGGTCAGCTGGGTCGCCCCCTGGCAGCCCTTCGCCGCAGCCTGGGCCCCGGTCAGGGTGGCCACCAGGGCGCCGGTGTACTTCGGGTGGTCCCCCCGGCCGATGGAACCCATGACCCGGGCCCAGTCGCGCACGACGAAGCCCAGCCGCTCACGGTCGAGGCCGCAGCCCGCACCGCCGAGCTCGCCGTCCTGCCCGGTGGGCGACGGTGAGGAACCGGTCGAGCGCTGGCCCGGGCTGTCGTCACCGGTGCTGGCACCCGAATCGTCGCCGGAGCAACCCGCCATCAGCACTGAACCCAGCACGAGGCCCACGAGAGCCCGGGTCGGCGGAGATGTCATCGCCCCGGATCCTAGTCTCTGCCGGGGGTCGGCGAGCGCCGGAAAGCACCGTTGTCACATCGGGAGAACACCGGCGTTCTACCCTTGGCCCGATCGTGGTTCCCAGGAGAAGGCGAAACAGTGACGGGGATGCTGGCTGAACGTGACCTGGAGGTCACGGAGCGCGATGCGCCGCAGCCTGCCCGTCGTTGGCGTCCCCCGACCCACTGGCCGCTCTCGGTGACCCTGCTGGGCTTCCCCGTCTGGTGGGCCCTCGGTCTGAGGACCCTGCTGCCGATGCTGCTGGCGCTGGTGATGGCCGACCAGCTGGCCCGGCGCCGCAAGCTCGTGCTCCCGGGTGGGTTCGCGATCTGGGCGATGTACCTGGCGTGGTTCTGCCTCGGGCTGTTCGTGCTCTTCGCGGACGCTCCCGGCGCGGTGCCCGGTGGTGATCCGTCGAGACTTCTCGTGTTCGGCTACCGCGCAGCCTGGTACGTCACGGCCACGATCGGACTGCTCTGGGTGACGAACCTGAGCGAGTCGGAGCTGCCCACCCGCTGGCTCTACCAGCTGCTGGGGTTCATGTTCCTGGTCACGACGGTCGGGGGGGTGACCGGGGTGCTCGCCCCGAACGTCGAGTTCACCTCGCTGGTGGAGGCGATGCTGCCGCGAGGGCTGCGGAGCAATTCGCTCGTCCAGTCCATGGTCCATCCGGCGGTGGCTGACCTGCAGAACGTGCTCGGGCGGCCCGAGGCGAGGCCGAAGGCGCCGTTCCCGTTCGCCAACTCGTGGGGCAGCAACCTGGCGCTGTACCTGCCGTTCTTCCTGGTCGCGTGGTTCCGGCACGGTCCGAGGTGGCAGCGGTTCGTGGGCCCGGTGGTGCTGGTCCTGGCCACGATCCCGGTCGTCTACTCGCTCAACCGGGGGCTGTGGGTGTGCCTGGCCGCCGGTGCGGCCGGGCTGGTCTGGCTCCAGATCGGCAAGGCCCGGCCCCTCGCCGTCCTGGCGACGGTCGTGGCACTCGTCTCGGCCACCCTGGCCCTGGCGCTGAGCCCCTTGGGCACCGTGTTCCAGGAGCGGCTGGAGAACCAGCACAGCAACGATCGCCGTGGTCAGCTGCTGACGCAGACCTGGAACAGCACGATCGAGGGCTCTCCGGTCGTGGGCTTCGGCAGCACGCGCGACGTGCAGGGCAGCTTCGCCTCGATCGCCGGCGCGTCGACCCCGGACTGCGGGCCCTGCGGCGTCCCTCCGCTCGGCACCCAGGGACACATCTGGCAGCTGATCTTCTCCCAGGGGCTGGTCGGTGCCGTCCTGTTCCTCTCCTTCTTCGCCCTGGCGCTGAGCCGGTGCTGGCGGTGCCGGACCACGACCGAGACCCTCGGCACGTTCGTCCTGGCGTTCTTCGGGCTGCTGCTGCTGGTCTACGACACGCTCGGGATGCCCCTGTTCACCGTGATGCTCGTCGTCGGGCTGGTCGCGCGCGAGCAGCGGGCCAGGGCCACGCCCGGGTCGGTGGTGTCGGTGGACTCGGCGATGTCCCGGCTGCGCAGCCGTTGGCCGATCCTGCTCGCGACCACCCTGGTGGGTGCCGTGAGCGGTGCCGGTCTCGCCGCCACCGGTCAGGTCGAGCACGCCACGCGGATCTCGATCCTGCTGGCCCCGTCACCGGTCTCGCTGGAGGTCGCGGAGACCGACGGCGACGGCGACGCGCCCAACGAGGTGACGATCGACACCGAGGCGGCGTTGCTGATCTCCCGGGAGTCACTGAGCCGGGTGGTGGGCAGCACCGATGCCGCAGAGCTCGACGGGCTGCGTCAACGGGTCCGGGTGACCGCCGTCCCCAGCACCCGGGTGCTGACCCTCGAGGTCCAGGACAGCAGTGCCGAACAGTCCCGGATCGAGACGACGAAGCTGGCCCAGTCCTATCTGGTCACGCGTCGGGGCTATCTCTCGAACCGGCGTGACCAGGCCCTGTCACTCCTGCGCGCCCAGCTGGTCAAGCTGCGGGCCTCGGGACGCGTGAACCCGGCGGACCCCACCAAGGCGCGGCTGGAGCGTGCGGTCACCACGATCCTGCTGACCCCCACCTCGGCCGGTGAGGTCATCCGGGCCCGCGCGCCCATGCCCGTACGACGGCAGTCCGAGGTGCCCGTCACGAGCGGGGCAGCCCTGGGCCTGGCTGCAGGGGCACTGCTGCTCGCCGTGTTCCCGGGATGGCGACCGCTCCGAACGAGCCGACGACAGCGGAGGCAGGACGCATGGACCAGCCGGTGACCGCACCCGCCGGGCGACCGCGTGAGATCTGGACGCGTTTCACCGTCGACCCGCTGGCCGACCCGCTCGCACGCTGGCTGGCACCCTCGAGGCACGTGACGCCCAACCGGGTGACGGCGGTGGCCATCCTGCTCGCCATCGGTTCCGCGATCTCGTTCGCGCTCGGCCTCTTCGAGCTGGGTGGACTGCTCTTCGTGCTGCGGTTCTTCGTGGACTGCCTGGACGGCAAGGTGGCCCGCGCGCAGGGCGCCAGCTCCACCCGGGGCGCCGTACTCGACCTGGCGGCGGACGTGGGTGGGATCGCCCTCGTCGTCGCTGCCCTCTCCTGGACGCTGCTGCGTCGCGACGACGTGCACGAGCTCGTCCCGGTGGGGCTGCTCGCCGCCATGGTCTTCTACAACTGGGTGCTGGCCTACCGCAAGCAGCTGGCCGGGGGCCTGGGCCTGGGCGAGGGAGGGGCGGACCACACCCGCACGGTGAACGTGCCGGTCGTCCGCGAATGGGTCGCGTTGTGCCGACGACTCAACATGTCGCCGATACCGTGGGCGCTCGAGGCGGAGATCGCGATGCTCGGGCTGGCGCCGCTGTTCCTCCCCTCCCACTGGGTCGGGGTCGGCCTGGGAGTCGGCTTCGGCTTCTACCTCGTGGCGGACGCGGTGAACATGAGGCGCGTGTGGCGGATGGCGCGGCTGACCGACGAGGCCCGGTCGAGCGCCGCGGGTGACCAGTGACCGGCACGGACCGTGAGGCGATGACGACGATGAGCGCAGCGAACCCCCAGCCCGAGCCCTCGGGGCTCGACCTCCCGCGTGTCGACGTGGTCGTGGCCACGCGCAACCGACCCGAGCTGCTCCGGTTGGCGCTCGACGCCATCTGGGACCAGACCTACGCGGGGGAGATCGTGTGCCACGTGGTCTTCGACCAGTGCGAGCCCGACCAGGAAGTGGCCCGCACCGGTCCGGCCCGCACCATCGCGATCATGGGCAACGACCGCAGCCCCGGTCTGGCGGGTGGGCGCAACACGGGCATCCTGGCCGGCACGGGTGAGCTGGTCGCCTTCTGTGACGACGACGACGAGTGGTTGCCCACCAAGGTCGAGAAGCAGGTCGCGGCGCTGAGCCGGTCCACGGCGCTCACGTCGGTGACCGGGATCATCGTGCTCTATGCGGAGCACTCCGTCCCGCGGGTCCCGCGTGCGGAGGACATGACGCTGCAGCAGCTGGTGCGCAACCGGGTGATGGAGGCGCACCCGTCCACCGTGATGGTGCGCCGGGACGCCCTGCTCGGGCCGATCGGCCTCGTCGACGAGGAGCTGCCCGGCAGCTACGGCGAGGACTTCGACTGGATCATCCGTGCCGCCCAGGCCGGCGGCTTCGCGGTGGTCGCGGAGCCGCTGGTCAAGGTGCGGTGGGGGCAGTCGATGTTCTCCCAGCGCTGGCAGACCATCGTGGACTCCATCGACTACAGCCTGGCCAAGCACAGCGTGTTCCACGAGGACCCGCAGGCGCTGGGGCGGCTCTACGGGCGCAGGGCCTTCGCCCTCGCCGCCCTGGGCCAGACCGGGCCCGCGCTGCGGCAGGTGGCCCGGACGGTGCGGGTGAACCCCCGCGAGCGACGTGCCTACCTGGCCGGAGCCGTGGCGCTGCGTCTGGTCTCGGCCGAGCGCCTGATGCGCCTCGCCCACTCGCGCGGCCACGGCATCTAGGCCCCGGCATCTAGGGCCCCGGCATCTAGGGCCCCGGCATCTAGACCCCGGCATCTAGACCCCCGGCCGGCTTCGGGTGCCGACCTGATCTGAGGCGGCGCCCGCCACCCCTGCGCCCTGCGCGAGGGGTTGCTGCTGCCTGCCCGGTGTCTACCGGTATTTGGTGAAACGACTGAAATGTCCGATTTGACACACTAGAGTCGTGTTTGTCGTACCAGTCCGTGTTCCGAACCCCACCCCCCCGGGAATACATATGTCATCACGTACCAAGACCAGGAACGCACTCGCCATCGCGCTCGTGCTGCCCGTCGTCGCCTCCGTCGGGCTCACCGCAGCGGCTCCCTCGAGCGGCGCCGCGAGCTCGCAGCAGGCCTACAACGGTGGCTTCGATGCCGGCCGTGCCGGCTGGGCCCTCACCACGCGCCGCACCAAGATGCGTGTCGTCCAGGCCGGCGTCGGTGGCACCAGGGCCATGAAGCTGACCAAGCGTCGGCCCGGCCCGGCCGGGACCCGCTCGCGGGCGATCCGTTCCAGCGCAGCCGGCCAGAAGTACGCCGTGTCCGCCTGGGTGCGCACCAACCAGCCCGGAGCGCTCGGCGCCCTCGCGCTGCGTGAGAGCGCCAGCGGCAAGTCGGCCGTCACCACCAAGAAGGTCTTCCGCGCCTCGAGGTCCTGGTCCAAGGTCTCGCTGACCGCGGTGACCCGGCGCTCCGCCTCGGCCCTGGACGTGAGCATCTTCATGCCCCGGCTGAACAAGCGCAAGAGCATCCTGATCGACGGCGTCTCCGTCCTTCGGGTGGGCGGGACCGCAGGTGGGTCGACCACGCCGCGGCCGTCGAGCCCCAAGCCCCCGCCGCCGCCCATGCCGCCGCCCACCGAGGGCACTCCCGGCAAGATGTCGAACGGCTGCGCGATCAGCAGCCGCGGGCTCCCCGTGCCGAGCTGCGGCTCGCTGCTCGGCAGCGCCTACGGCTCGAACACCGACCCGGCGGCCTGGGAGAAGGAGATGGGACACCGTCTCGGCGTCCGGCGCACGTACTACGGCGCCAGCCACGTCGACAAGGCCGTCTCGGTCTCCAAGGCCGACCTGGCGATGGATCGCATCCCCTGGATCAGCTTCAAGCTCCCCTACGGCTGGGCCGACATGGCTGCCGGCAAGGGCGACGCCTGGACCAGGGACCTCGCAGTCAAGCTGAGCAAGCTCGACGGCCCCGTGTGGCTCGCGTTCCACCACGAGCCCGAGGGTGACGGCGACATCAAGCTCTGGACCGCCATGCAGGCCCGGCTGGCCCCGATCGTCCGCTCGGCAGCCTCCAACGTGTCCTACTCGATCGTGCTCACCGGCTGGAACCAGCTCTACGGCTCGGCGCAGTACCGGATCGACGCCCTGTGGCCCAAGAACACCAAGATCGACCTGCTCGGTGTCGACGTCTACAACAAGTACGGCGCAGTCAGCCCGGACACCGGCAAGATGCACCTGAAGTACACCGACATGAACGGTGCCTACTTCAAGCCGTTCGGTGACTGGGCCAAGAAGAACGGCGTCGCCTGGGGCGTCGCGGAGACCGGGATCACCGACAAGGCCTCGGCGGACAACCCGCAGCTGCTCCAGCAGACGTACACTTCGATGAAGAACAACGGCGGCGTCGCGTTCACCTACTTCAACACCACGCTGAACAGCGTCGCCTCCTGGGCGCTGACTCCGCAGTCGAAGAAGAACCAGTTCGCAGCGGTGCTCCGCGCCACACCAACCATCTGAGGTCGGCCCGGCCGACTGGACTCGACCGGGGGAACTGATTGAGCGAGCGGATGATCGACACCTACGTGTCGAGCGCCCACGAACTGTGGCCCGGTGAACCTGAGCCGCGACTCCATCGGAGTCGCGGCTCAGGTCACGTCCCGGGCCGGGCCGAGGTGGAGCTGCTGGTCCTGCCCAACGCGCGGGCGCCACGCCTTCTCGTGCCCGCCCACAGTCCCGCCGCGGCCTCGCGGGCGATGCTCCGGTTCAGCGCTGCGCTGTCGGGGCGCGACACGGTCAAGCGGCTGGGGGTCTCCGCGCTCCTGCGCGCACGGGCCAATGCCGCGTTCCCGGACCGGATCACGGTGGTCGAAGGCCCGGAGTCGCTCTCGCACTACCTCGCCGGCGTGTTCGGCGAGCGGGTCCACGTCAGCCTCGGGCTGGGAACCGCGCGCGCGAACCGGAAGCCGGTGCTGCAGGTCTTCGACGCCCGGGGACGCAACCTCGCCTTCGTCAAGGTGGGCGGCACCGCGCTGACCGACACTCTCGTGGGCGCCGAGGCCGCCGCTCTTCAGCGGCTCGGCGAGGCTGAGCTCCCGCGGCTCTTCGAGGTGCCCCGGCTCCTGCACGTCGGCACCTGGAACGGGGCGGCGGTGGTGGCGATGACGACGCTCGAGACGTCCTTTCGGCAGCGACCCAGCCGGCAGTTCTCCGTGCCGGTGGAGGCGATGTCCCTGCTGCACCGGGCCTTCGGCGACGGGGCACGTCCGCTCGCCAAGATGCCGCTGTGGGACTCCATGCTCGAGCGGCAGGCGTCCCTGGGTCCGTCCGTGGCGCGCGAGCGACTCGCAGAGGCGCTCGAGACCTTGCGCGACACCGACGCCCGACCCCTCGCCATGGGGGCCTGGCACGGTGACTGGACGCCCTGGAACATGAGCAGGCGCGGGCGGCTCCAGCTGTGGGACTGGGAGCGGTTCGAGACCGGTGTTCCCCCCGGGCTGGACCGGTGCCACTACGCCGTGAACGCCGTCTGCCGGCGCGACGGCGTCGATCTCGCCTCGGTGCTCCGAGGCATGGACCTGGCCGGGATCCGCAACGACCGGTCGACCGACGCCCATGTCCTGGGAGCGGCCTACCTCGCGACCATCACCTGCCGCTACCTGGTCGGTGCCGAGGGCGAGCTCGGCGGCGCGATCGCCGACAGGTCCCTGGTGATGCTGGACGCCCTCTGCTCCTGGCTCGGGCTCCCGACGGGTCAGCGTCATGGCTGAGCGCCCAGGGGTGCGCACGCTGACGCGCTACGTGCGCGAGCGTGCGCCGAACCGGCTCGTGCTGTGGCTGCGCTCCCTCGTCGAGCTGTGGGGCTCGGTGACCTCCCCCTTCAGGCTGCGCCCGGACTTCCTCATCGTGGGTGCCCAACGCGCCGGGACCACGACGCTCTACCGCGTGCTGACCGACCACCCGCAGGTCGCCCGCCCGACCCAGTCGAAGGGGCTCGGCTACTTCGACGTGCGCTACGACAGCGGTCCGCGCTGGTACCGCGGCCAGTTCCCGCTGAGCTGGCGGGCCCGCCGCAAGCACGGCCGCGACGTGGTCACCTTCGAGACCAGTGGCTACTACCTCTTCCACCCGCTCGCCGCGGAGCGGATCGCGCGCGACCTGCCCGGCATCCGCGTCGTGGTGCTGGTCCGGGAGCCCGTCGAGCGTGCCTACTCGGCCCACCGGCACGAGCACGCCCGGGGATTCGAGACCGAGTCCTTCGAGCAGGCCCTCGACCTCGAGGAGGAGCGGCTGGCCGGGGAGGTGGAGCGCGTCATCGCCGACCCGTCGTACGTCAGCTTCCACCACCGGCACCACGCCTACCTCGCGCGCAGCCGCTACAGCGAGCAGATCGACCGGTTCATCGACCTGCTGGGACCAGAGCGGGTGTGCATCCTCGACGCGGGCGCGTTCTTCGAGGACCCGGCCGCGGAGTTCGAGCGGCTCAGGTCGTGGCTCGGTCTGTCCGAGTGGCAGCCCGGCGACGTCGAGCAGTGGAACGCCCGCCCGCGGAGCCCGATGTCCACGGACCTGCAGGAGCGGTTGAGCCGCTACTTCGAGCCGTACGACGCCCGGCTGGCCGAGCAGATGGGCCGGACACCGAGCTGGCGCTCCTCGTAGGGTGTGCCCATGACCCACGTGGACGTGGTCCCCCAGGAGTCGGGGTCGGCCCAACGGATCGCTGCCCGGGTGACGCTTCCCGCAGGCATCGAGGCCAATCTGTTCATCGAGGGCAACGTGGACCTCGTCCGGCATGCCACCCCGTGGGTCCCGGCGCTCCTCCCGATCGCCATGTGGGCCGGTGCGGACGTCTCCGTCGCGGGGGCCGTCGACCCGGCCGTGGTGGCCAGCTCCCGCCACGCCCAGGCCCTGCTGCACCGCTGGTACCCGTCGCTGTCCGTGGTCGACGTGCACCCTGCGCAGGCGCTCCCCGAGGAGCCACCGGCAGCCGGGGTGGGGTGCTTCTTCTCGGGTGGTGTCGACTCGTTCTTCAGCGTGCTGCGCCACCGCGAGGAGGTCACCCACCTGATCTTCGCGCACGGGTTCGACATCCCGATCGGCAACGAGGACCTCGCAGGACGTGCTCGCGCTGCGGCGCGCGAGGCCGCCGAGTCGCTCGGCAGGCCCCTGATCGAGATCCGCACCAACCTCCGTGAGCTGTCCAACGGGAGGTCGGACTGGCAGACGCAGTACCACGGCGCCGCGATGGCCGCGGTCGGTCACGCGATCTCCGGCCACGTCTCGCGGATCCTCGTCCCCGGCAGCTACTCCGAGAAGGACCTGCACCCGTGGGGAACCCACCCCGACCTGGACCCGCACTGGTCCGGATCGCGCGTCGGGTTCGAGCACGACTCCGTCGACGTGACCCGCGCCGAGAAGGTCCGGGGCCTCGCGGACCACCAGGTCGCGCTCGACCACCTCCGCGTCTGCTACAAGAACAAGGGTGGCGCCTACAACTGCGGTCGTTGCGAGAAGTGCCTGCGCACGATGATCAACCTGTCCACGGTCGACGCCCTGCAGCGCTCCCGCACGCTGCCGAGGACACTCGACCTCAAGGCCGTACGCCGGATGCGGGTCAGCTCCGAGGCAGCGCACTTCTTCATCAACGAGAACATCGCCATGCTCGAGTCGCTGCCCACCGGGACCAGGGACGAGGAGCTGCTCCGCGCGCTGAAGGTCGCCCGCACGATCGGCTACGTACGCCGCCCGGTGCGCGCGGCCGGCCGGCCGGTGATGCGGCGGGTGGTGCGTCCGCTGCGCCGTCGTCTCCGTTCCTGACCCGACCCGTGACCCGACCCTGACCCGCCCCCGAACCGCTCGGGGCGGGGCGGGGCTCAGCCCAGCGCCGCGAGCAGCCTCGTCGCCACCCGCTGACCGGCCAGACCGTCCTCGTGCGGACAGAACCGCTGCACGAACGCGGCGTACCTCGGACCCCACTCCGGGCCATGGGTGCGCAGTCCGCCCAGCGCTGATGCGAGCTGCTCCTGCGTGGTGGTGACCGGGCCCGGCGCCCAGTCCTCGTAGTCGAAGTAGAGACCACGGACGCTGTCGCGGTAGCGGTCGAGGTCGGGTGCGAACAAGATGATCGGCTTCCCGGTGACCGCGAAGTCGTAGACGGCCGAGGAGTAGTCCGAGACCAGCGCATCGGCGGCGAGGTAGAGGTCCGCGATCTCGGGGTGGTCGCTCACGTCGAGCACGAAGCCGGTGCCGTCGTCGGCGGGTCGATCCGTGACGTTGCGGTGCAGGCGCAGCAGGAGTCGCGCGTCGTCCGGGAGGGCCTCGGCCATCAGCACCGGGTCCAGCATCACCGACTGCCGGAACCGGCCCTCCTCGCTCTTGTCGTCGTCGCGCCAGGTCGGGGCGTGGAGCACCACCAACGCCCCGGGGTCGATCCCGAGCAGGCGACGCACCTCGTCGCGCCTCGCGGCGGAGTGGGGGGACCGGAGCAGGTCGTTGCGCGGGTAGCCGGTCTCCCAGATCTCTCCCTCGTAGCGGAACGCGCTGCGGAACATCTCGCTGCACGCGGGGCTGGGGGAGAGCAGGTAGTCCCACTTCGCCACGTCGCGCTCCATGCGTCTGAGGTGCGCCTGGGCGCCGGTGTAGGTGTGGGCGCGCTCGTCGTGCCCGATCAGCTTCAGCGGCGTGCCGTGCCAGGTCTGGAGGTAGCGCACCCGGGGTCCCTTGACGAGGTGCTTCGAGACGATGTCGTTGGCGACCAGGACGTCGGTGGTGAGCAGCGCCCGGAAGTAGGCGGCGCTGTGCCGCCGGACCGTGGACAGGTCCGCCGGGAACTGGTTCTCGCCCGAGGTGACCCACTGTCGCCGGAGCGACCCGTCGGCCTCGCCGAGCCGCTCGGACAGGGCGCGTGGGCTGTCGGCGTAGAGCCCACGCCAGCTCTCGAACATGACGGTCCGTCGGCGGCGCATCCTCGTCACTCTCCTCGTCCGGGTCCCGGGTCGGGCTCCGAGCCGGGCAGCTCGGGGGTCGGCTGACGCCGCACCAGTCCGCGCAGCACCCCGAGCATCAGCGTCCTGCGGCCCAGCCAGAGCGCGACGGCGTACGCCGGGACGCAGCCCAGCAGCGCGAGCGCCAGGTTCACGACGCCGACCTCCACGAACTGCCCGAGCAGCACCAGGGGCAGGCCGAAGCAGACGAGGTTCGCGATCGCCACGATGCCCGCGGCCGGCCCGAAGCTGACGATCGACATCGTGAACCGGGTCTGCACCACCGCGAGCGTGCACCGGACGGTGACCGCGACCGCCCAGGCCAGCGCGGCTCCGGTCATGCCCATGCGCGGGATCAGCACCAGGCAGAGCGCGATGTCGAGCGCCAGCGCCGAGAGCGAGTTGATCAGGCTCAGCGCGCTGCGTCCGGACATGAGCAGCAGGGTGTCGGCCGGGCCGGTCGCGACGGCGAACAACATGGCCACGGTCATGAACAGCACGACTCCGACGCCGTCCGCCTCGTACTCCGGGCCGAACAGCGCGAGATAGGCCAGTGGCGCCGAGCCCACCACGACGTACATCGGCCAGGCCACGGCCATGCTCCAGGCCGTGGAGATCCGGTAGACGTCCTTGAGGCTGGCGTACTCGTGCTGCGCGAGCAGAGCCGTGAACTTCGGTTGCAGCACCTGCTGGATCGCCTGGGTGCCGAACTGGCCGAGCGCGACGAACCTGGTCGCCGCGGTGTAGATCGCTGCCTCGGTCGGAGACCGCAGCGCCGCGATCAGGATGATGTCCACCCGCTGGATCGCCATCTGGGCGACCTTGGTGATGCTGCGGGGCCAGGTGAACTTCCAGAACTCTCGCCGCAGCTCGCGGCCGCTCATCGTGGGCTCGGTGTGCGCATGCGTGCCGCGCTTGCGCAGGAAGCGCCGGAACACGAGTGAGGAGATCAGCGCGGCCACGACGTAGGGCACCGACCAGGCGACGGTCAGCACGAGCAGGCCCGAGCCGGCCAGGGACGCCAGGAACACCAGCAGCGGGTGACCGATCGAGCGGCCGATCTTGTCGACGAACACGGTCGCCCGCATCCGGCCGAACGCCCGGGTGCCCGCGAGCGTCAGGCCGTTCCAGGTGGCGAACGGGAGCAGCACGCCCAGCACCTGCAGGCTCCTGGACCCTCCCGGGGAGTCCAGTCCGATCAGCCCGGCCAGCGGCTCGGCCACGGCGATCAGGATGACGCCCAGGACGATCGAGCAGCCGAGCGTCGTACGGAACGCGGCGCGCAGCAGGGGAGGGATGTCTCCGCGCCGGTCCTGCGCCTCGTAGCGGAGCATGAAGCGGCTCAGCCCGGTCTCGGTGCCCAGGGTGGCGATCGCCGAGAGCAGGAGGAAGGTCGAGGTCGCGGTGAAGAACAGGCCCGCGGTCTCGGCGGGATAGGAGTTGGTGACGACCAGCACCAGCACGAAGCCGGCGACGGCCGACACGGCGGCGCCGACCAGCCCGATCGCGCCGCCTCGGGCGACGTGCGTGAGGTGCCGGCGTGTGTTGTCGCCCTGCTCCGGGTCCCCCTCACTCATCTCCGAGCAGCTTTGCGCGATCGGGACCGCGCTCTCCCCACGAAGACGACACCGAGCAGGGACTCGGCCAGGGTCGGGTCCTCGGCGATCGACACGAGGTCGGCGAGGCGGGACTGGCTCTCCACGGCTTCGACGATGATCACGTCGGTGACCATCGCGAGCGCCTGCGAACGCGGGCTCTGCAGCGGCCCGGTGGCGATGATCTGTACGTCGGCGAGCTGGGCGAGCTGGCCGAAGAGGGTGCCCGTGAGCGGTCCGGTGAGCAGGTCGTCCACCCGTGACTCGTCGTTCCCGGTCGGCAGCACGAGCAGGTGCGCCGACACGGACGTGAGCGCCCTGCTCAGGTCGATCTCGCCGGCCAGCACGTCGGTGAAGCCGGGCTGGCCGGCCAGGCCGACCAGCTCGGTGATCTCCCCGGATCCGGCGGTGGCATCCACCAGCACGGTGGCCAGGCTGGACGACGCGGTGGCGTAGGCCAGGCCGAGTGCGGCCCGGGGGGACGGTGAGCCCTCGGCGGCGGAGGCGTAGAGGATGCGCAGGGGACGACCGCGCTCGCGCGCCAGCACCGAGACCCGGAGCTTCTGCAGTCCGGCGCCGATGGGGACGTCGCCGCTGCCGTCGGAGGTGGCGATCGTCTCGTTGGTGCCGTTGACCTCGCCCATCGAGATGCTGCCGAGCAGCGCCAGGCCCGAGGCGGTGACGTCGTCGGCGTGGTGGATCCGGTTCTCGGCACGGGCGCGTACGACCACGATGCCGAGACCGAGGGCCAGTGCCACCAGGAGGCCGATGAAGGCGTAGATCGCGATCACGCCGACCGGGCTGCTGCCGATCACGCGGGCGGGGGTGATGACCTGTCCCGGGTCCACGGCGCCGGTCTGGAGCTCCGCGAGCTGGGCCTGCAGCTGGCCGATCTGGGTGGTGACGCCGTTGATCTGCTCCCGCAGCAGGTTCTTGTTGGCCACGTTGGTCTCGACGTTCGACCGGGCCACCAGGCTGGACAGCGTCCGGTTCTGGTCGTCGACCTGGTCCTGGATCCGCTTGGTCCGGGAGCGGACGACCTGCTCGGACCGGGCCTGGCGGAAGTCGAGGTAGGCGTCGGCGAAGCCCTGCGCGCGACGCAGCGCGTCGAGGTCCGAGCCCGAGGTGTACTCGATGGTGAGGATCTGGGTGTTCGCCGGGACGCTCACGCTGAGTCCCGCGAGCAGCGCGGCGGGACTGCCCGTGTCGTCGAGGCGGCTCGCGACGTCGCGCGCGACCGGGTCAGACCTGACCAGCTGCGCCTCGGTCTCGAGGTTGATCAGGTCATCCCCTCGACCCCCCGGGTAGAACGGGTTGCCGGTCAGGGGGGAGATCAGGATGGAGGCCCGCGCCGTGTGGTCCTCGGCCCGCCTGAGCCCGGCGCCGGCGCCGAGCACCGTGCCGACGGCGGCGAGCACCAGGAGCATGACTGCGCTGTGGCGCAGCGCAGCCCTCAGCGCGCCCTGGCGCGGGCTGGTCTGCGAGTCGTCGGTCACGGAGTGTTTCATCCCATCGGTCATCAAGCACGTGAGGCGCAATGCTAGTCGGGACGAGGGGGTGATCAGGGGGGAACCCCGGTGTCGGGCGCGCTGGTAGCCTGCCGCGACACGCAGGCGACCAGAAAGGCCTCGCTCATGGCGGCCCGCTCCACGCAGACCACCGTCCTGCTCCGCTCGGTTCGTCGGGCGGTCCGCAAGGTCCGGAACCGGGTGGGGCCGCAGGGCGTGTCGGCGGTCAGGCGCCTCGGCGAACAGCTCTCGGTGCCGGACACCGACGTGGCGTACGCCGGCCCGGACCACCTGCGCGCCCTCCGGGAGAGCTTCCGTCCCGCCGACGACCTGCCGCTGGTCGAGGGTCGGATCCCGCTGATCTGGTGGACCGACACCGCCAACTACGGCGACCTGCTCTCGCCGTGGCTGGTGGGGCGGGTCGCACAGCGCGCCGTCGCGTTCGCGCCGCCGAAGCACGAGAGCTATGTCGCCGTGGGCTCGGTGGTCACCCGCGCGCGCACCAAGGGGTCGACGGTCTGGGGCTCAGGGTCGTTCGGCAGCGAACGCCGTTCCCTGTTCAAGTCCGCGGCGGACTACCGCGCGGTCCGGGGGCCGCTGACCCGGAGCCGCCTGCTCGACGTCGGCATCGACTGTCCCCGCGTCTACGGGGACCCGGCGCTGCTCGTGCCGATGTACTTCTGGCCGCAGGTCGAGAAGACCCACGAGGTCGGCATCGTGATCCGGCACTCCGAGCACCTGTGGCGCGACCTCGCGCCCGACGGCCCGGTGAAGGTGATCGACTTCGGCTCCGAGGACATCGACACGGTGACCCGGGACATCCTGTCCTGCAGGAGGATCATCTCCTCCTCGCTGCACGGCCTGATCATCGCGGACGCCTACGGCATCCCCAACGCCTGGCTCGGCGCGGACGGCGGCCAGGTCGGGGGCAGCCGCCCGAACGGCGGCGAGTTCAAGTACCTCGACTACTTCGCCTCGGTCGAGAAGCTGCGGCGCCCGCACTACGTCGACCTGCGCGGCGGAGCCTGGTCGCCCGAGACCCTGGCCGAGCACTTCGAGTACGACGACCGGCCGATCGAGTTCGACCACGGCGCCCTGCTGGACGCCTGTCCCTTCGTGGTGAGGACCTGATGAACGACGACGACCACGCCCTGGCCGCCTGGACGGCCACCGAGGCCGGGGAGCTGTTGCTCCGGGTCCGCGAGCAGGGGCTCGAGGGCCGGGAGCTGAAGGACGCAGGAGACCTGGCGGCACACGAGCTGCTGATGCGCCTGCTGGCCGAGCACCGTCCCGGCGACGCCGTGCTCAGCGAGGAGGGCAAGGACGACAAGGCTCGCCTCGAGGCGGACCGGGTCTGGATCGTCGACCCGCTCGACGGCACCCGTGAGTTCTCCGAGCCGCCCCGCGACGACTGGGCGGTGCACGTCGCGCTGTGGGAGCGAGGCGAGCTCGTGGCCGGCGCCGTGGCCCAGCCGGGCATCGGCACCACCTGGCACACCGGCCGGCCACCCGTCGTACCCCCCTCGACGGCGGCGCGGCCACGACTGGTGGTCTCACGCACCCGGCCACCGGAGTTCGTGAAGGCGCTGGCCGAGGAGATCGACGCCGAGCTGGTGCCGATGGGCTCGGCCGGGGCCAAGGCGATGTCGGTGATCCGGGACCTCAGCGACGCCTACGTGCACGCCGGCGGACAGTACGAGTGGGACTCGGCCGCGCCCGTCGCGGTCGCCCGGAGCGCAGGGCTGTTCACCAGCCGGGTCGACGGCTCCCCGCTCGTCTACAACCAGGACGACGTGCTGCTCCCCGACCTGGTCGTGTGCCGTCCGGAGCTCTCCGAACAGATCCTCGAGTTCGTCCGCCGCCACGGCACCGGTTAGGAACGCGCCGCCGATGCCCTCGCCCGCCACCGAGATCGAGGTCGACGACAAGGTCGTCCGGGTCAGCAACCCGGACCGGGTCTACTTTCCCGAGCGCGGGGAGACCAAGCTGGACCTGGTCGAGTACTACCTCTCGGTCGGGGACGGCATCGTCAACGCCCTGCGTGAGCGGCCGTGCATGCTGCACCGCTTCCCGACGGGGGTGTCGGGCGAGAAGGTGCACCAGAAGCGGCTGCCCCGAGGTGCGCCGCCGTGGATGGAGACCGTGCGGGTGCACTTCCCGCGCTGGAACCGCACCGCTGACGAGCTGTGCGTCACCGAGCTCGCCCAGGTGATCTGGGCGGTGCAGATGAGCACGGTGGAGTTCCACCCGTGGAACAGCCGGCGGGCGGACACCGAGAAGCCGGACGAGTGGCGCATCGACCTCGACCCGGGACCGGAGTGCGCGTGGCAGACGGTGCAGCGGGTGGCGCACGTCGCGCACGAGGTGCTCGACGACCTCGGGGCCGAGGGCTTCCCGAAGACGAGCGGTGGCAACGGGATGCACATCTACGTGCGGATCGCGCCCGACCACGGCTTCAAGGACGTGCGCCGCGCCGCGCTCGCGTTCGCCCGTGAGGTCGAGCGACGCTCGGACGAGGTCACCACCGCCTGGTGGCGCAAGGACCGCGACCCGGCCCACCTGTTCGTGGACTACAACCAGAACGCCCGTGACCACACGATCGCCGCGGCCTACTCCGTGCGCGGCAACCCCATCGGCACCGTCTCCACGCCGATCCGGTGGGAGGAGGTCGACGAGTGCCACCCCGACGACTTCACCATCGCGACCGTGCCGGCGCGGTACGCCGAGCTGGGCGACCTGCACGGTGGCATCGACGATGCGGTCTTCGACATCGCCACGCTGCTGGAGTGGGCCGAGCGCGACGAACGGTCGGGCGCCGAGCCTCCCGTGGACCCCGACGAGGGGTAGCGCACGAGAACGTGTTCCATTTTACACTGCGCGTCGTTGTGTCAAGTTACCGGCGAGTCTAGGCTGCGATCATGACTGCCCAGCCCGAGCCCTCGCACTCCGCCAGCGAGCAGGTCGGCCCTGCCGATCCCGAGCACGACCCGACCGCGTCGTACGCCCTGGACCAGGCCTACGCCCGATCGCTGACCACCCGGGTGGTGTCCTCCTCGGGGCAGACCGTCCCGACGTACTCGCCGATCACCGGGCAGCCGCTGGCGATGATCCCGCAGTCGAGCGAGGCCGACGTCAAGGAGGCCTTCGCGCGGGCCCGGCGCGCCCAGCAGGCCTGGGCGCAGACCAGCCTGGAGCACCGCTCGCAGCTGCTCCTGCGGCTGCACGACCTCGTGCTCGAGCACCAGGACGAGATCATGGACCTGATCTGCTGGGAGTCCGGGAAGGCACGCAAGCACGCCTTCGACGAGCCGCTGCACGTGGCGCTGACCGCCCGCTACTACGCCCGCACGGCGCACCGGCACCTCGGCCCGGACCGCCGCATCGGCGTGGTCCCGGGCCTGACGCAGGTCGAGGTGAACCAGGTACCCAAGGGTGTCGTCGGGATCATCGCGCCGTGGAACTACCCGTTCAACCTGGCCCTGATCGACGGCCTACCGGCCCTGCTCGCCGGCAACGCGGTGGTGATCAAGCCTGATGCCCAGACGATGCTCTCCGCGCTCTATGGCGCCCACCTGCTCGAGGAGGCCGGCTTCCCCGAGGGGCTGTGGAACGTGGTCGCCGGTCCGGGCAGCGAGCTCGGCCCGCCGATGATCGAGCGCTCCGACTACGTCTGCTTCACCGGTTCGACCGCCACCGGCAAGATCATCGCCCAGCAGTGTGCCGACCGGCTGATCGGCTGCTCGCTCGAGCTCGGTGGCAAGAACCCGATCCTGATCCTGCGCGACGCCGACCTGGACCGCGCGGCCGAGGGCGCCGTGCGGGCGAGCTTCTCCAGCGCCGGCCAGCTGTGCGTCTCGATGGAGCGGATGTTCGTGGCGGACCAGGTCTACGACCGGTTCCGGGACAAGTTCGTGGAGCGGACCAAGGCGATGTCGCTGCGTCCCGGCATCGAGTGGGGCGCCGACATGGGCTCGCTGATCAGCCAGAACCAGCTCGACACGGTCACCGCCCACGTCGAGGACGCCGTGGCGAAGGGGGCCACAGTGCTCGCCGGAGGTCGCGCCCGCCCCGACCTCGGCCCGTACTTCTACGAGCCGACCATCCTGGAGGGCGTCACCCCCGAGATGACCTGCTTCGGCAACGAGACCTTCGGGCCGGTCATCTCGCTCTACCGCTTCCACGACGAGGCCGACGCGGTCTCGCGTGCCAACGCGGGGGAGTACGGCCTGAACGCCTCGATCTACAGCCGCGACACCAAGCGCGCGCGGGTGATCGCGCGCCACATCAAGTGCGGCACGGTCAACATCAACGAGGCGTTCGCGGCGACCTTCGCCAGCCTCGACTCCCCGATGGGCGGCATGCGCGAGTCCGGCACCGGACGGCGCCAGGGCGCGGAGGGGATCCACCGCTACACCGAGTCCCAGGCGGTCGCCGTGCAGAAGCTGCTCCGGTTCTCGCCGATGTTCGGCATGAAGGACGAGACCTACGCCAAGGTGATGACCGCGCAGTCGCGCCTGATGAAGAAGCTGGGACGAGCATGAGCGAGTCCACGAACGAGTTCGACTACGACGTCGTCATCGTCGGGTCGGGGTTCGGCGGATCGGTCAGCGCGCTGCGGCTGGTCGAGAAGGGCTATCGCGTCGCGGTGATCGAGGCCGGGGCCCGGTTCGAGGACGAGGACTTCGCGAAGACCTCGTTCGAGCTGAGGAAGTTCCTGTTCCGCCCGGAGATCGGCTGCTACGGCATCCAGCGGATCGACGCGGTCCGCGACTCCCTGATCCTGGCCGGCGCGGGGGTCGGTGGCGGCTCGCTCGTCTACGCCAACACGCTCTACGAACCGCTCGCCCAGTTCTACCAGGACGCACAGTGGCGTGACATCACCGACTGGAAGGCCGAGCTGGCGCCGTACTACGACCAGGCGAAGCGGATGCTCGGCGTGGTCGAGAACCCGCTGCGCACCCCGTCCGACGACGTCATGGAGAAGGTCGCCAACGACATGGGCGTGGGCGACACCTTCCACCCGACGCCGGTCGGCGTGTTCTTCGGCCAGCCCGAGTCGCACCAGGGCGACCGCGTCGCCGACCCCTACTTCGGCGGCGTCGGCCCCGACCGCAACACCTGCGTCGCGTGCGGTGACTGCATGGTCGGCTGCAAGTACAACGCCAAGAACACCCTGGTGAAGAACTACCTCTACCTCGCCGAGCAGCGCGGCGCGAAGGTGATGCCGCTGACCACGGTCACGCGGGTCGCCCCGGGCGCCGAGGGCGGCTACGACATCGACCTGAAGTTCACCAAGGCCAGGCGGGCGACCTCTGCGTCCACCCGGACCATCTCCGCGGAGCAGGTCGTCTTCGCGGCCGCCGCGATCGGCACCCAGAAGCTGCTGCACCGGATGAAGGCCGAGGGTCACCTGCCGAAGCTGTCGGACCGGCTGGGTTTCCTCTCGCGCACCAACTCCGAGTCGATCCTCGGCGCCATCGCGCCGGACAGCACCATCGACTACAGCTACGGCATCGCCATCACCTCCTCGTTCCACCCCGACGAGGACACCCACGTCGAGCCGGTGCGCTACGGCAAGGGCAGCAACGCCATGGCGCTGCTGCAGACGGTGCTCACCGACGGCGACGGTCCGCACGCCCGCTGGCGCACCTGGCTCGAGGAGCTGTGGACCGAGCGCAAGAACGTGGCGAACCTCTACGACCTCAGGCACTGGTCCGAGCGCACCGTCGTCGCGCTGGTGATGCAGACGCTGGACAACTCGATCACGACGTACCCCAAGCGGATCCCCGGCACCAGCAAGTGGCGTCTGACCTCGCGCCAGGGCCATGGCAAGCCCAACCCGACCTGGATCCCGGTGGCCAACAAGGTGGTCCGCAAGATGGCCACGATCATGGGCGGCACGGCCGGGGGCTCCATCGGTGAGCCGTTCAACATGCCGATGACCGCGCACTTCATCGGCGGCTGCGCGATCGGCGACTCGCCCGAGACCGGGGTCGTGGACGCCTACCAGCGCGTCTACGGCTATCCCGGGCTGCACGTGGCCGACGGCTCGGCGATCTCGGCCAACCTCGGCGTGAACCCGTCGCTGACGATCACCGCCCAGGCCGAGCGGGCGATGTCGTTCTGGCCCAACAAGGGCACCCCGGACCCGCGCCCCGCGGTCGGCTCGGACTACGAGCGGATCTCCCCGGTCGCCCCCGACCACCCCGTCGTCCCCGACTCCGCCCCCGGGGCGCTGCGGCTGCCCATTGTCAGCGTGAGCTGAGCGGGGACGCAGGTTTCCCCGGCCGGCCGGGGAAACCTGACGTTGTCGGGCGATGCTGCACCCGACAACGTCAGGGGTCGGCCCTCAGCCTCGGGCGATATGTCCAATGCCCGGGTGATCGAGCGACCCATAAGAAAAACCCAGGACCCGGCCGGGGAGGGAGGAGGCCGAGCCCTGGGGAGTCCGCCCGAGAGCGAACCGATTGAGATCCGGCCTGGGAGGGAGCTATCCACCGGATCTGTTGGACACAACGAGGCCTTCTGAGCCGGGTTATGCGCCCCGGGGAAAATCCCAGATAAATCTCTGAGAGACTCAGGGACACCGCGATAGCGCTCCGAAAGGGCCCATCTTGACCGACCACGACCTCGTTCTCGTCGTCGACTTCGGAGCCCAGTACGCCCAGCTGATCGCGCGCCGGGTCCGTGAGGCGAAGGTCTACTCCGAGATCGTCCCGCACAACATGCCGCTCGCCGAGATGCTGGCCCGGGAGCCCGCGGCCATCGTGCTCTCGGGTGGTCCCTCGTCGGTCTACTCTCCCGGGGCACCGCACGTCGACGCGGACCTCTTCGACGCCGGCGTACCGGTCTTCGGCATGTGTTACGGCTTCCAGGCCATGGCCCAGGTGCTCGGTGGCGAGGTCGCTCGCACCGGCGTCTCCGAGTTCGGTCGTACGCCGGTGCGGATCACCAGCCCGGGCACGCTGCTGGCCGACATCCCGGCCGAGCACCGGGTGTGGATGTCACACGGGGACTCGGTACGCCGAGCCCCGGACGGCTTCGACGTGCTCGCGCAGACCACTGCCACCCCGGTCGCCGCCTTCGAGAACACCGAACGGCGCCTTGCCGGTGTCCAGTGGCACCCCGAGGTGCTGCACACCGAGCACGGCCAGAAGGTGCTCGAGCACTTCCTGCTGCAGATCGCGGGCTGCCGGCCCACCTGGACCATGGTGAACATCGTCGAGGAGCAGATCGAGCGCATCCGCGAGCAGATCGGTGACTCCGGTCGGGCGATCTGCGGGTTGTCGGGGGGCGTCGACTCGGCGGTCGCTGCCGCCGTCGTACAACGTGCGATCGGGGACCGGCTGACCTGCGTGTTCGTCGACCACGGGTTGCTGCGCCAGGGCGAGGCGGAGCAGGTCGAGCGTGACTTCGTCGCCGCGACCGGTGTGGACCTCCATGTCGTGGATGCGGAGAAGCGCTTCCTCGACGCGCTCGAGGGCGTCAGCGACCCCGAGGAGAAGCGGAAGATCATCGGCCGGGAGTTCATCCGGGTCTTCGAGGCGGCCGAGGCCGATGTGCTGGCCAAGTCGATGGCCGTTGAGGGGACCAAGGTCGCCTACCTGGTGCAGGGCACGCTCTACCCCGACGTGGTCGAGTCGGGCGGGGGAGCGGGCACCTCGAACATCAAGTCCCACCACAACGTGGGTGGCTTGCCCGATGACCTGGAGTTCGAGCTGGTCGAGCCGCTGCGCACGCTGTTCAAGGACGAGGTACGCCTGGTCGGCGAACAGCTCGGCCTGCCCGCCGAGATCGTCTGGCGGCACCCGTTCCCCGGTCCCGGGCTGGCCATCCGGATCATCGGCGCGGTCAACCGCGAGCGCCTCGACATCCTGCGCGAGGCCGACGCGATCGCCCGCGAGGAGCTCACCCGGGCCGGTCTCGACCGGGACATCTGGCAGTTCCCGGTGGTCCTGCTGGCCGACATCCGCTCGGTCGGCGTCCAGGGTGACGGCCGCACCTACGGCCACCCCATCGTGCTGCGACCGGTGACCTCCGAGGACGCGATGACCGCCGACTGGGCACGCGTGCCCTACGAGGTGCTCGAGACGATCTCCACCCGGATCACCAACGAGGTCCGCGAGGTCAACCGGGTGACGCTCGACATCACCAGCAAGCCGCCGGGAACCATCGAGTGGGAGTGAACCGTCGCAGCCCGGGCGCGTCGCCGCGGATGCCGGGGTAGCGGACCAGACCGTCAGGGGTGTCCCTGATGACCAGAGGCACTGTCTCTTCGTAGACTCCTGCCGTCACCCCACCCCGAAGAGGCGCGCGATGAGCCTGGTCACCACGGTCAAGAAGGCGGTACGCGAACACCTGATCGCCCGCGCCGGTGGCATCGACCTCTCGCGCCTCGACCGGGTGCCCGACGCACTGTCCTGGCCGCTGCGCCGCGACGTGATGGCGCCCCTGCCTCGGCTCTCGGCCATGCGTGACGCGGATCCGGTCCAGCGGCTCGCCTCGCTGCTCGGCCTCGAGGTCTGGCTGGTGACCGGGGACGTCGAGAGCCGTCAGGTGCTGAGCGACACCACGTCGTACTCCACCGACATCCGGCCCTACATGGGCAGGAGCGGCTCGGTCACCGACGGCGACTTCGGTGGGCTCGGCTTCACCGACCCGCCCGACCACACCCGGCTCCGGCGGCTGCTCACGCCCGAGTTCACGATGCGGCGCCTGGAGCGTCTGCGCCCCGCTGTCGGGTCGATCATCGAGGCCCAGCTCGGCGAGATCGTGGCCGCGGGCGAGCGTGCCGACACCGTCGACCTGGTGCCGACGTTCGCGTTCCCGATCCCGTTCCTGGTCATCTGTGACCTGCTGGGACTTCCGGACGAGAAGCGCGAGACCTTCAGCACGCTCGCGACCGCGCGGTTCGACGTCTCCAAGGGTGCCCAGAGCTCGATCGGCGCCATCGGCGGTTCCCGGGAGTTCCTGCTCGCCGAGGCCGCCCGGCAGCGCCTGAACCCCGGCCCGGGCCTGATCGGGCAGATCATCCGCGAGCACGGTGAGGAGATCAGCGACTTCGATCTCGGCGGTCTCGCCGACGGGGTGTTCACGGGCGGGCTGGAGACCAGCGCGTCGATGCTGGCCCTCGGCACCGCGGTGCTCCTGGAGAACCGCGAGCTGTGGAACAGGTTGATCGAGGACCCGCAGAGCGCGGGCCCCATCGTCGACGAGCTGTTGCGTGTGCTGTCGGTCGTGCAGGTCGCGTTCCCGCGCTTCGTCAGGCACGACGTCACGATCGGAGGCAAGCACATCGCCGCGGGATCGGTGATCGTCTGCTCGCTCCCGGCTGCCAACCGCGATCCGCGCTCGACGCCCGGTGACGAGGTGGACCTGGCTCGTGCCACGACGTCACATCTGGCCTTCGGCCACGGGTTCCACCGCTGTGTCGGCGCCGAGCTCGCCCGGATGGAGCTCAAGCTGGCGTTCCCCGCGCTGGCTCGTCGGTTCCCGGACATGGAGCTGGCGGTGCCGTCCGAGGACCTCGACTACCGCGCCCTCAGCGTGGTCTACGGCGTCGAGTCGGTTCCGGTCCGGCTCGGGTCCTGACCTCGCTGACAGACGGTCGTCGCCGGTCACGGTGTGGTCGGGCAGGTCACGGTTTGGTGACGACCACAGCCGTTGGCCGCGGGGGAGCGGCCACCTGTCTAGGCCGCGAACAGGGTGCAGGGGATTTGTTGTCCGCCACCACTAGACCCGGAGTGTGACTCCGGTTACGTTGGGTCAACCAACTATTTATCTCTCCGACCCACATCCTGCTCACGGGCAGCGGGGCGGCGACCCTCACGAAAAGGAGGCGGTCTGCGTGAAGCGGATGCCTGTTCTACTGGCTGGCGCGCTGGGTCTCTCCCTGGCCCTCACGGCATGTGGCAGCGACAGCGAAAGCGATGGCGGCAGCGGCGGTGGCGACACCCCCAAGGCCAAGATCGGCGTCATCCTTCCCGACACCGAGTCCTCGGTGCGCTGGGAGTCCGCGGACCGGCCGGCTCTCGAGGCCGCGTTCAAGGAAGCAAGCGTGGACTACGACATCCAGAACGCGCAGGGCGACGCGGACAAGATGGCCCAGATCGCCGACTCGATGATCACCGGTGGTGTCACCGTGCTCGCGATCGTCAACCTCGACAACGCCTCGGGTGCAGCCATCGAGGAGAAGGCCAAGAACCAGGGCATCGCCACCATCGACTACGACCGCCTCACCCTCGGTGGCTCCGCCGAGTACTACGTCTCCTTCGACAACGAGAAGGTCGGCCAGCTCCAGGGCGAGGGTCTCCAGCAGTGCCTCGGTGCGGACAAGAAGGCGAACATCGTCTTCCTCAACGGCTCGCCCGACGACTCCAACGCCACGGCGTTCTCCAAGGGCGCGCACAGCGTGCTCGACGCGAACACCAACTACACGTCGGTCGCCGAGCAGGCGGTTCCCGGCTGGGACAACGAGCGGGCGGGCACGATCTTCGAGCAGATGTTCACCCAGGCCAAGGGCAAGATCGACGGCGTGCTCGCGGCCAACGACGGCCTCGGTGGTGCTGCCATCTCGATCCTGCAGAAGAACGGTGTGGCCGGAAAGGTCCCGGTCACCGGGCAGGACGCCACCGTCCAGGGTCTGCAGGACATCCTGGCCGGCGAGCAGTGCATGACGGTCTACAAGTCCGCCAAGCAGGAAGCCGGCGCCCTCGCGGAGCTGGCCATCGGCCTCACCAAGGGTGAGGAAGGCGAGACCAACGGCACGGTCACCGACCCGGAGGGCAAGCGCGACGTCAAGTCGGTGCTGCTCGACCCGGTGCTGGTGACCAAGGACAACGTCAAGGCCGTGATCGACGACGGTGGCCAGACGGCCGCTGACGTCTGCAAGGGCTACGAGAAGCAGTGCACCGACGCCGGGATCTCCTGACCCGCAGGTTCGCAACAACGACGACGGCCCGGTTCTCCTCACCGGGAACCGGGCCCTCGTCGGCACACCATCCCCACCCATCCCGGTCCGACCCTCGGAGGCGTCATGACCCAACCCCTGCTCGAACTCCGCGGAGTCAACAAGAGCTTCGGCGCCGTCCAGGTGCTGCACGACGTGGACTTCAAGGTCTACCCAGGCCAGGTCACCGCGCTCGTCGGTGACAACGGCGCCGGCAAGTCCACCCTGGTCAAGACCATCGCCGGCATCTACCGCGCCGACTCGGGAGAGTTCTCCTTCGAAGGCAAGCCGGTCTCGATCCACAGCCCCAAGGACGCCGCCGCCCTTGGCATCGAGGTCGTCTACCAGGACCTGGCGCTGTGCGACAACCTCGACATCGTCCAGAACATGTTCCTGGGCCGCGAGACCATCACCGGCGGTGTGCTCCTGGACGAGCTCACGATGGAGGACCGTGCCCGCAGCACGCTCGCCTCGCTCTCGGTCCGCACCGTGAAGTCGGTGCGCCAGAGCGTCTCATCGCTCTCCGGTGGCCAGCGCCAGACCGTCGCCATCGCCAAGGCAGTCCTCTGGAACTCCAAGGTGGTCCTGCTCGACGAACCGACTGCGGCCCTGGGCGTCGCGCAGACCAGGCAGGTGCTGGATCTCGTACGCCGGCTCGCCGACCAGGGCCTCGGGGTGGTGCTGATCTCCCACAACATGCTCGACGTCATGGAGGTCTCCGACCGGGTCACGGCCCTGTTCCTCGGCCGGGTGGCCGCCGAGCTGGAGACGAAGGACACCAACCACAGCCAGATCGTCGAGCTGATCACAGCCGGACGCTCGGGCGACATCGGGATCTCGGCGGCCACTGCTGCCGAGTCGGCGTGAGGACCAGAACATGACCACCACTCCTGAGAATGCTGCCGCTCCCGAGACGTCGACCCAGACGTCCCAGAGCCTCGCAGCGGCCGACTTCGCCAACGACGCGGCCGACCGCTCGCTGGCCGACTCCTTCCAGGCCTATCGCGACCGGCTCCGGGGCGGTGACATGGGCGCACTCCCGGCCGTGCTCGGCCTCGTCGTGCTGTTCATCGTGTTCTCCGCGCTGCGCCCCGAGACGTTCACCAGCAACCTGAACATCGCCAACCTGATGGTGCAGGCCTCGGCCATCTCGGTGCTGGCCATGGGCCTGGTCCCCGTGCTGCTCCTCGGCGAGATCGACCTCTCGGCGGGCGTCACCGGCGGCATGGCCGCGGGCTACTCCGCGGTGGCCATCGACCGGCACGGCCAGAGCTGGCCCGTGGCCGTGCTCATCGGGCTGCTGGTCGGGGCGATCGTGGGTGTCTGCATCGGCGTACTCGTCGCCAAGCTGGGCATCCCGTCGTTCGTGGTCACCCTGGCGTTCTTCCTGGGGCTGCAGGGCGTGACCCTCAAGCTGATCGGCCTCGGCGGCACCATCCCGGTGCGCGACGAGGTGCTGCGTGGGATCACCATCAAGTCGATGCCGGTGCTGATGGGCTGGATCGTGATGGTGGCCCTGCTCGCGATCTACGGTGGCCTGATCTTCTGGCGACAGTCGCGGCTGGCCGCCAAGAACCTGCACCGACCGCCCAACTCGCTGCTCGTGTTCAAGTTCGTCGCCCTGTGCGTGGTCCTGCTGGGCATGACCTTCGTCCTCAGCCAGAACCGCAGCCGGGTCCCGACCTTCGTGATCGAGGGCATCCCCTACGCCGTGTTCGTCGTGGGCGCGCTCCTGATCATGTGGAGCCTCGTCTTCGGTCGGACCCCCTACGGCCGCCACATCTACGCGGTCGGCGGCAACACCGAGGCCGCCCGTCGCGCCGGCATCAACGTGGACCGGCTGAAGGTCTCCGCGTTCGTCATCTGCTCCAGCATGGCGGCCGTCAGCGGCATCATCAGCGCGTCGTACACCGGCAAGGTCTCGCCGGGCTCGGGCGGCGGCAACGTGCTGCTGTACGCCGTGGGCGCCGCCGTCATCGGTGGCACCAGCCTGTTCGGCGGCAAGGGCCTGATCCGGGACGCCGTGATCGGTGGTCTGGTGATCGCGACGATCGACAACGGCCTGGGCCTGCTCAACCAGTCGGCGTACATCAACTACATCATCACCGGGAGCGTCCTGCTGTTGGCTGCGTCCGTCGACGCCATCTCGCGTCGTCGCCGGTCCGCCACGGGTACCTAGCCGTGCCCGACCGGCGTCGGAGTGGCACCGGCACCAACCAGGAAGCGGTACGCCGCCACAACCTCGCGACGTTGCTCGAGCACGTGCATCGCTCGGGCGGTGTCTCCCGGGCCCAGCTCACCGAGCGGATGGGGCTGAACCGTTCGACCATCGCCGACCTGGTGCACGAGCTCGAGGACGTCTCGGCGGTGCACCAGTCGACGCCCGAGGCCGGCTCGATGCCGCGGTCCGGCGCCGGACGACCGTCCATCGACGTGCACCCGGACCCGGAGGGCGTCTTCGTGATCGCCGCCGAGCTCGGCGTGGACACGATGGACGTGGCCCGCATCGGGCTGGGTGGGCAGCCGCTGGACCGGATGTCCACCTCGACCCCGAGCGACCCCGACCCCGAGGTGCTGGTCGAGTCCTTGATGGACCTGGTCCGGTCGATGCTGAAGACCGCCGCGGACCGGGCCCGCCTGGTCGGGATCGGCATCGCCGTGCCGGGTGTGGTCACCGACACTGCGGGCCTGGTGCGCTTCGCGCCCAACCTCGGCTGGACCGACGTCGAGCTCAGCGCCATGCTCGCCGAGCGGGTGGGGCAGCGGGTGCCTGTCCACCTCGGCAACGACGCCGAGCTGGGGGCGCTCTCCGAGCACACCCGGGGTGCCGGCCGGCACAAGTCGGACCTGATCTACATCTCCTGCGACGTCGGTGTCGGTGGCGGGGTGATCGTGGGGGGGCTGCCGATGATGGGCGCGAGCGGGTACGCCGGGGAGATCGGCCACCAGCCGTTCAACCCCGGTGGACACACCTGTCGCTGCGGCAACGTCGGCTGCTGGGAGGTGGAGATCGGCTCGCACGCGGTCGCTGCCGCCGTCGGTTGTCCGGAGGAGGAGATCCATCAGCTGGGTGACTACCTGCAGCCCGGCTCCGAGGTGACCGACGAGCTGCGCCGCCTGGGACGCTCGCTGGGCCTGGGGCTGGGCGGGCTGGTCAACGTCTTCAACCCGGAGATGATCATCCTCGGAGGCGTGCTGCGCCGGGTGTTCCCCCTGGTCCGCGAGGACGTGCTCGACTCGTTGCAGGCGTGGGCGCTCGCGGCCCCGGCCGAGCAGGCCCAGATCGTGCTGCCGGCGCTGGGCGGGGACTCGGTGATCATCGGGGCGGCGGAGCTGGCCTTCACCGACCTGCTCCACGACCCGGTGGAGGTGCTCGCCTGCGCCGACGGGGCGGTCGCCACGATCCTGGCCCGCTGAGCCCGGTCAGGTCGGCAGCGACCGGCGCCCGGCGTACACGTCGTCGAGGGCGTCGACGGCGGCACCCACGGACGCCGCGTGCAGCCCGAGGGTGCTCAGCGCCACCGTGCAGCCGCCCCCGGTGAAACCCGCGGCGAGCGCGGACTCGACGGGCGGGATGAGCGCGGCGCCGAGCGGCACGAACGCGCCACCGAGCACCACCATCCGGGGGTCGAGGGTGGCGGCGAGCTGGGCGACCCCGCTCCCGAGGGAGGCACCGATCCTGGCCAGGCCGGGCCGGGTGCCGGGGGTCCGGGCGAGTCGCTCCGCGTAGGTGACCGGGTCCTCGCCCGCTTCCACCGCGACGCCGGTCTCGTGCACGAGCGCGCGCAGCCCCACCATCGCCTCCCAGCAGCCGGTGCGACCGCAGGCGCAGCGGTGGCTGCTGCCGCCGACCCGCAGGTGGCCGACCTCGCCGGCCAGCCCGCGGGAGCCGCGCAGCACCTCGCCGCCGCAGACGATCCCGGCCCCGAGCCCGACGGTGCCGGTCAGGTAGACGAAGTCGCGCACGCCGGCCGCCACCCCGCGCAGGCTCTCCGCCCGGGCCGCGCAGTTGGCGTCGTTGTCGACGGCCACAGCGACGGCGTCCCCGAGCTCCAACCGTAGGGCGTCGGCCAGGGCGACGTCCGACCAGCCGAGGTTGGGGGCGTCCACCACCACGCCACGACGTCGGTCGATGAGCCCGGGGACGGCGATCGTCAGGCCGAGCAGCTCGACCCCGGCCGCAGCCAGCCTGGCCATCCCGTCGCGGATCAGCCCGGTGACGTCCGTGAGCCGGGCACCCGCTGCCGTGACGGGTCGCTCCTCGAAGAACAGCTCCTGACCGGCCAGGTCGAGCGCGGTCACCGCCAGGTAGTCGACGTTGATCTCGATGCCGAGCCCGGCGAGTGAGCCCCCCGCCAGCACCAGCGGGGTGCTCGGACGGCCGCGGCCGCCGGATGCCGTCACCCCCTCGGTCACGGCCCCGGCCCGTTGCAGCACGCCCACGATGGTGCCGATCGTGGCCTTGGCCAGGCCCGAGCTGCGCGCCAGCTCCGACCTGCTGAGCGAGCCGTTGTCGCGCAGCAGTCGCAGCACCAGCGCGGTGTTGCGCCGGCGTACCTCGTCGGTCGCCGCGGGTCCGGCGTCCGGCTGCACGCTCAGGTGCGCAGCCCGTAGAGGTGCTCGAGCGCGAGCTGGTCCAGGCGCTCGAAGGCCATGCCGTGCTCGCCGATGGCCTCCACGTCCGGCACGGGGGCTGCCTCGATGTCGCTCCAGGTCTCGCCCTCGGAGAGCGTCGGCCGGGCGAGCTCGGGCAGCTGGGCGTCGGCGAGGGCGCTCTGCACCTCCGGGTCCGCGCGGAACGCGAGTGCCTTGTGGCGCAGGATGAGGTAGTTGCGCATGCACGCCTCGGCAGCGACCCACACGCCGTTGTCGTCCTCGGTGCGTGGGGTCTTGAAGTCGAAGTGCACCGGGCCGTCGTACCCACCGGCCAGGATGGTGTCGACCACCCAGAACGCACCACGGACGTTGCCCGCACCGAAGCGGAGGTCCTGGTCGTACTTCGGCCCGGTCTGGCCGTTGAGGTCGATGTGGAAGAGCTTGCCCTGCCACAGCGCCTGGGCGTAGCCAGCGGCAGCGTTCATGCCGGCCATCTCCTCGTGCCCGATCTCGGGGTTGACCCCGACCAGCTCGGGCCGGTCGAGGGTGGAGATGAACGCGAGGGCGTGGCCGACGGTCGGCAGCAGGATGTCGCCGCGCGGCTCGTTGGGCTTGGGCTCGATCGCGAACTTGATGTCGTAGCCGCGATCGGTGACGAACTCGCCGAGCAGGTTGTAGGCCTCGCGGTTGCGGTCGAGCGCCACCATCACGTCCTTGGCGGCGCCGGACTCGGAGCCGTCACGGCCGCCCCAGGCGACGTAGATCTTGGCGCCGAGCTCGGCGGCCAGGTCGATGTTGCGCATGACCTTCTTGAGCGCGAAGCGGCGTACGTCGCGGTTGTTCGAGGTGAACCCGCCGTCCTTGAACACCGGGTGCGTGAACAGGTTCGTGGTGGCCGTCGTGACGACCAGCCCGGTGTCCGCGAGTGCCTTGCGCAGGTTGTCGAGGATGCGGTCACGCTCGGCGTCGTCGCTCCCGAAGGGGACCACGTCGTCGTCGTGGAAGTTGATGCCGTAGGCACCGATCTCGGCGAGCTTCTCCACCGCGCGCACCGGGTCCATCGGGGCGCGCGTGGGGTCGCCGAACGGATCGCGTCCGGGGTACTGCACGGTCCAGAGTCCGAAGGAGAACTTGTCGTCCGGGGTGGGCAGGAAGTCGTTCATGAGGATGCCTTTCGTGGTTTCCAGGTGGTGGTGCGGTCGCGCAGGAGGGCGTAGTCCTGGCGGAGGCCGGGGATGGCGTCGGCCGGTGCCAGGTCGGTCGTGTTGACGGGCCACTGAGGAGGTACGGCGTCGCCGGTGAGCGCCCACGCGGCCTGGCGGGCGGCACCCACCGCGACGTACTCCCCGGGTTCGGGAAGGACCACGGGCACGCCGAAGACCATCGGCGCCAGCGCGAGGACCGCGGGGCTGCGGGCGGCACCGCCGATGAGGAGCAGCCGGCTCGGAGCCTCGCCGGAGACCTCGGCGAGGGCGTCCACCGCGTCGGCCAGGCTGAACAGCAGGCCCTCGACGTGGGCCCGGGCGAGGTCCGCACGGGTGGTGGCCGAGGTCAGCCCGTAGAGCGCCCCCGCCGCGTCCGGCCGGTTGGGCGTGCGTTCGCCGTCCAGGTAGGGCAGCAGGGTCAGACCGTGCGCGCCCGGCTCCGACTCCAGGGCCAGCTCGGCGAGGCCGTCGTGGCCGACGCCCAGCAGCCGGGCGCCGAGCTCGAGGATGCGGGCGGCGTTGATGGTGCAGGCCAGCGGCAGGAACCGGCCGGTGGCGTCGGCGAAGCCGGAGATCGCACCGGTCCCGTCGGCGATGGGCTCCGAGGTGACCATCGACGCGACGCCCGAGGTGCCGATCGAGACGGCCACGTCCCCGGCGCCCAGGGCGAGGCCCAGCGCTGCTGCCATGTTGTCGCCGGTGCCCGGTGCGATCACCGCGCTGCCGATCCGGCCGACGACCTCGGACGGTCCCGCCACCCGGGGCAGAAGTGGGGTCCGCCCCAGTGCGCGCTCGACCACGTCCGGCAGCCAGGCGTCCTCGGTCGTGGAGAAGTAGCCGGTGCCGGAGGCGTCCCCACGGTCGGTGGTCGGCTCCTCGCCCCGTCCGGCCAGGTGCCAGGTGAGGTAGTCGTGCGGCAGGAGCACGCGGTGCACGCGCGGAACGGCAGCGGGTTCGTGGTCGCGGAGCCAGCGCAGCTTGGTCACCGTGTAGGAACCGTTGAGCACGCTGCCGGTGAGGTCGGCGGTGGCCTGCGGTCCACCGAGCTCCTCGGTCAGCTGCTCTGCAGCGTCCGCGCTGCGCAGGTCGTTCCACAGCAGGGCGTCCCGGACGGGCTCGCCTGCCTCGTCGAGCATCACGGCCCCGTGCTGCTGCCCGCCCACGGCGACGGCTGCCGCACGGGGGAGCAGCGGCCCCGCTGCCTCGTCGAGGGCGGCGAGCCAGGCGCGGGGGTCGACCGAGGTGCCGGGCGGGTGGGCAGCGGTGCGCTGTTCGACCACGGTGCCGTCGTCGGCGTCCACGAGCACGGCCTTGGTGGACTGGGTGGAGGAGTCGATTCCGAGCACCAGAGGCATGTGGCTGACTTTATACGACACTTGAACTAAGTCAAGGTCTGCGGCCCGTCCGCGTCAGGCAGCCGGGGTTTCAGGGGCGGGGTGCGACCGGCTCGTACGTCGTACCGCGCTGGACCAGGGGGCGACCGATGCCGGCGCCGATCTCGACCAGCTCGGCCACCGTCTTCGCGGAGCCGTGCTCGGAACCGGCCATCCGCGAGATGGTCTCCTCCATCAGCGTGCCACCGACGTCGTCGGCGCCCGCGTTCAGCATGGCGCGGGTGCCGTCCACGCCGAGCTTGACCCAGCTGGTCTGGATGTGGTCGATCCGACCGTGCAGCAGGATCCGCGCCATGGCGTGCACGGCCAGGTTGTCGCGCAGGGTGGGCCCGGGGCGCGCGACGCCGGCGAGGTAGATGGGCGAGGAGTTGTGCACGAACGGCAGCGGGACGAACTCGGTGAAGCCACCCACCCCGAGCTCCAGCGCAGTGTCCTGGATCCGGCTGAGCACGCGCAGGTGCTGGACCCAGTGGCGCGGGTTGTCGACGTGGCCGTACATCATCGTCGAGCTCGACCGGATGCCCAGGCGATGCGCCGTGCTGATCACCTCGATCCAGGTCCTGGTCGGCAGCTTGCCCTTGGTGAGCACCCACCGGACCTCGTCGTCGAGGATCTCCGCGGCCGTGCCCGGGATGGTGTCCAGGCCCGACTCGCGCGCCTTGATCAGGAAGTCCTCGAAGGACAGGCCGGTGCGGCTGGAGCCGTTGACGATCTCCATCGGGGAGAACGCGTGCACATGCATGCCCGGGACCCGTTGCTTCACGGCCGCGGCCAGGTCGAAGTACGCCGTGCCGGGGAGCTCGGGATCGATCCCGCCCTGCATGCAGACCTCGGTCGCCCCGAGGTCCCACGCCTCCTGCGCGCGGTCCGCGACCTGGCTCATCGACAGCGAGTAGGCGTCCGCATCGGTGCGGCGCTGGGCGAACGCGCAGAACCGGCACCCGACGTAGCAGACGTTGGTGAAGTTGATGTTCCGGTTGACCACGTAGGTGACCTCGTCACCCACCGTCTCCCGGCGCAGGTCGTCGGCCAGGCGGCAGACCTGCTCGAGCAGGTCGCCCTCCGCCGTCATCAGGGTCAGTGCGTGCTCGTCGCTCAGGTTCCCCGGGTCGTTCTCGGCGGCCAGAAGAGCCTGCGCCCCTGCGGCCGTCCCGGCCCCGGGAACCCCCGGCCCGCCCAACCACCCGCTTCGCTCGTTCCTCGCTGCGCGGTGGCCAGACCCATCCACGGTCGGGCCGGGGGCCCCGGGGTCCGTGCCGGCCTCCGGGGCTCCGGCGCGCAACGCATCCTCGGCGACCGAGTCCCAGTCGCCGTAGACGTCGTCGAAGTCGGAGCGGCGGTCGTGGGTGCGGCCCTCGGTGTCCACCGCCTCGTGCAGGTCGGTGCGGCCGGTGCCGGCGCCGGCGATCGCGAAGCCGCCGTCGGGCTCCTGCCACGGGAGGCCGACCGGCCTCGCGTTCTCCCGCACCAGACCGTCCTCGCCGGCCAGGGCGGCCACGTGGCCGGAGACGCGGGGGTCGATCCACGGCTCGCCGGTGAGGACGTACTCCGGGTGCACGGTGAGTCGTGCCCTCAGGGTGAAGCCGGCGGTGGCCGTGATCGAGCGCAGCCGCTCCAGGGAGGGCCAGGGGCGCTCGGGGTTCACGTGGTCGGGGGTCAGCGGCGAGACGCCACCCCAGTCGTCCACGCCGGCGCCGAGCAGCGCCACGCACTCCTCGAGGTCCACGAGATTCGGTGGTGCCTGCAGCCGCGTCCTCGGACCCAGCACGATCCGCGAGACGGCGATCGCGGCGACGTACTCCTCCAGGCCGAGGTCCCCGGCATGGCGCATCGCGGTGTCCGGCTTCGCCCGGAAGTTCTGGATGATGACTTCCTGGAGGTGGCCGAACTGCCGGGCGACCCGGCGCAGCTCGAAGATCGACTCCGCGCGCTCGGTCAGGTCCTCGCCGATGCCGATCAGGAGGCCGGTGGTGAACGGCACCGAGAGCCGGCCGGCGTCCTCGAGCACGCGCACCCGCACGGCCGGGTCCTTGTCGGGCGAGCCGTAGTGGGCCTCGCCCTTGTCCTCGTGGAGCCGACGCGAGGTGGTCTCGAGCATCATCCCCATCGACGCAGAGACCGGCTTGAGCCGGTTCATCTCCTCCCAGCTCATCACGCCGGGATTGAGGTGCGGGAGCAGCCCGGTCTCCTCGAGCACCCGGACCGCCATCGCCCGGACGTAGGCGAGCGTCGAGTCGTAACCCTGCTCGTCCAGCCAGTCGCGGGCCTCCGGCCACCGCCCCTCCGGCCGGTCGCCGAGAGTGAACAGCGCCTCGGTGCAGCCGAGCTCCGCACCCTGCCGGGCGATCTCGACGATCTCGTCGGGGGAGAGGTACGGCGCCCGGCCCTCGCGCTCGAGATGGCCCGGCGTCGTGACGAACGTGCAGTAGTGGCACCGGTCGCGGCACAAGCGGGTCACCGGGATGAACACCTTGGGGGAGTACGTCACGATGCCGGGTCGCCCGGCCGCCTGCAGCCCGGCGTCGCGAACGCGCGCGGCGACGGCGCACAGGCGCTGGAGGTCGGCGGCTCGGGCGGCCAGCAGGACCGCTGCCTCGGCCTCGTCGATGGCAGCCCCACGCTCTGCGCGTGCGAGGGCCCGCCGAGTCTGCTGCGGGGTCGGCCCGGTCGAGGGCTGTTCGGTCATCGCCGCTCAGGCTATCCGTCAGCGGGGTAGGCACGCGGCAGTGGTTGGTCCATGGACGCCAGGACGTCGCGCAGCAGGTCCGGGCGGTTGGTGATCAGGCCGTCGACCCGCATCGCGATCAGGTGCCGCATCGTCGGCTCGTCGTCCACGGTGTAGGGGAGCACCCGGAGCCCGGCCTCGTGCGCCGCAGCCACCATCGCCGGCGTCACGATCGTGTGGCTGGGTGAGATCGCGTCGAAGCCCAGCGAGCTCGCGGCAGCCGGCACGCTGTCGGCGAAGTCGTCGATGTCCAGTCCGGCCAGCCACGGCGAGGCTCCCGCCTGGTCGACCTCGAGGTAGCCGGTGTTGGTCAGGGCGTTCAGGGCGAGCCGCGGCTCCGCCGCGTGCACCAGTCTCAGCACCGTCCAGTCGAAGCTCTGGATCGAGGAGCGTTCGAGGAACGCGGAGCCTGCCAGCAGACCGGTGACGGACTCGACGAACCGCTCCCGAGGCGCCCGCTCCTCGGTCTGGAGCACGTCGAACTTGGTCTCGATGTTCAGCCCGACCTCGTCGGCGCCTCGCTCGGTGAGCAGGTCCAGGAGGTCGGCCAGGCTCGGGATCGGGTGCTCCCCCGGCAGGCGCAGCCCGACCAGCTCGGCGTGCGTGAGCAACGGGATCAGCCGACCGGCGTACATGCGTTCATGGCTGATCACCGGGACGCCATCGGCGCTGACGTGCACGTCGCACTCCAGGGTGGTCACCCCGATCGACAAGGCGTTGCCGAACGCCTCGAGGGAGTTCTCCGGCGCCAGCGCGGCGCCGCCGCGATGAGCCTGGACGTCGAAGGTCAGGACACCCATTCCTTGAGCTGGGAGACCAGTGCGGCGGGGTCGTCGCTGGCCGGAGCGACCTGGAGGTTGGTCACGCCGGACTCCCGGAAGGCGGCGATCCGCTCCTTGACGTAGCCCTCGGGGCCGACCAGGTTCGCCCGCTCGAGCAGCTCGAGGGGTACGGCGGCCTCGGCCTCCTTCTTCTTGCCGTCGAGGTAGAGGTCCTGGATCTCCTCGGCCTCCTTCTCGTAGCCGTACTGGCAGACGAGATCGTTGTAGAAGTTCTTGCCTCGCGCGCCCATCCCGCCGATGTAGAGCGCAGCCATCGGCCGGGCGAAGTCGAGGAAGTCCTTGACGTCCTCGCCGACGGCCACCAGGCCACCGGCAGAGATCTCCAGCGGGGCGAGGGTGTCGCTGCGCTTGGCGGTGCCGGCGGCCAGGGCCTCGCCCCAGACCCGAGAGGCGCCCTCGGGGCTGTACAGGAAGGGCAGCCACCCGTCGGCGTACTCCGCGGCGCCCTCGACCGACTTCGGTCCGAGAGCGGCGATGTAGATCGGCACGCTGCTGCGCTCGGGCCGGGTGAGCATCTTCAGGGGCTTGCCGAGACCGGTGCCCTCGCCGTCGGGCAGCGGGAGCTGGAAGCTCTTCCCGTCGAACTCGAGCCGCTCGCGGCGCAGTGCGGCGCGGATGATCTCGATCGCCTCCTTCGTGCGGCCGAGCGGCCTGCTGTACGGCATCCCGTGCCAGCCCTCGATGACCTGGGGACCGGAGGCGCCGAGTCCGAGGATCGCGCGGCCCCCCGAGACGTTGTCCAGGCCGGCGGCGGTCTGGGCGAGCAGCGCGGGCGTGCGCGAGAAGACGTTGAGGATCGCGGCGCCGATCTCGACGGTCTCGGTCACGGCCGCGAGGTAGCCCATCAACGTCGGGGAGTCGAAGCCGTAGGCCTCGGCCACCCACACCGTGTCGATCCCTGCCTTCTCGAGGCCGACGACCTGGTCGGCCGCTGTGCGGGGGTTGCCGTCGTACATCAACATGGTGGAGAGCTTCATGACCGTGACAGTATTACTGTCACGGTCATCACGCCACCTCGGGGCCGATCTCCTAGGCGTCCACGGGGACGTCGGCCCGGTGCGAGGGCTGCTCCACGTCGACGACGGCCGGGTCACGGTCGAGCTTGCTGGGCCACCAGATCTTGCTGCCCAGGTCGAGGTTGATCGCGGTCACCAGCACCGAGCGCACGATGATCGTGTCGAGGATGACCCCGAGCGCGACGGCGAAGCCGAGCTCGACCAGGAACACCAGGGGCAGCGAGGCGAGCACGCCGAAGGTGGCCGCGAGCACCAGTCCGGCCGAGGTGATCACCCCGCCGGTCGCCGACAGGGCCACCAGCGACCCCTGCCGCGTCCCGCGCGTCATCGTCTCCTCCCGCACCCGGGTCATCAAGAAGATGTTGTAGTCGATGCCCAGGGCGACCAGGAACACGAACACGAACAGCGGGAAGCTCGGGTCCGCCCCCGGGTAGCCGAAGAGGTAGGTGAAGACCAGGCTGCTGATCCCCATGGCGGCCCCGAACGACAGCACCACCGTGGCGATCAGGATCAGGGGCGACGCGACCGCCCTGAGCAGGACCATCAGGATCAGGAGCACGACCACCAGGGTGACCGGAATGATCACCTGTGAGTCCCGGGTGTTCGCCTCGAGCATGTCGGAGTAGATCGCGGACTGGCCACCGACCAGGGCGTCGGCGCCCTCGACCGCGTGCACCGCGCTCCGCACCTTCTCCACGGTCTCGAAGGCCGCCGTGGTGGTGGAGTCGACGGTGAGGTTGGCCGTGATGAATGCGACGCCGCCCGCGACGATCGGCTCGCTCGGGCTCTCGAGCTTGTCGATCCCCTCCATGGCGGTGGCGACGGATGCCGCCTGCGCGGCGTTCGCGACCACCATCACCGGGGTCGAGGAGTCGGCGAGGCCGTGCTCGGTGAGCACCTTCTGGCCGGTGACCGACGGGAACTCCTGGGTGTAGGAGTCCTCGGTGGAGAGCCCGTTGGTGTTCAGCGTGAGGACGCCGAGGCAGGCGATGCCCAGGGCCGCGGCCGTCACCACCCAGACCTTGCGGGGCCGGGGTGTGATCCAGTGGCCGACCTTGGCCCAGATGCCGGTCGAGGTGGGCTCGTGCGAACCGAAGTCCGGGCGCTTGGGCCAGAACATCCACCGACCGAAGATCACCAGCAGCGCCGGCAGCAGGGTGATCATGGCGAGCAGCGACACCGCGACCCCGATGGCCGCGACCGGTCCGAGACCCGCCGTGGAGTTCATCTCCGCGAGCATCAGGCAGAGCATCCCGACGATCACGGTGCTGGCGCTGGCGATGATCGCCGGAGTGGCGCGGTGCAGGGCGAACGCCATCGCCTCGTGCCGGTCCTCGTGACGACGGAGCTCTTCTCGGTAGCGGGCCACGAGGAGCAGCGCATAGTCCGTCCCGGCGCCGATGACCAGGATCGAGACGATCGCCTGGCTCTGCCCGTTGACGGTGAGATCGGCGTACTTCGCGAGGAAGTAGATCAACCCGAGCGTGCTCCCGAGCGCGACGACCACCGAGAAGATCGGCAGGATCCACAGGATCGGGCTGCGGTAGGTGAGCAGCAGCAGCAGGATGACCACCCCGAGCGCGGCCAGCAGCAGGGTGCTGTCGAGTCCCTCGAACGACTCGGCGGAGTCCACCGCCTGCCCTCCCGCACCGGCGATGTAGACCTCGGCACCGTCGAGCTCGGCGATCTGCTCGATCTCGTCCGCGATCCCGGGCATCTTGTTCCAGCCCTCGGAGCCGAGGTTGAAGGTGACGGTGGTCTGGGCGGCCTGGCCGTCCTCGGCGGGGATCGGGCCGATGACCTTGCCCTCGACGTTGTCCATCGCCTGCAGCTCGGTGGCGTGCTCCTGCATGGTGGCGAGGTCCCCGGGCGAGAACCCGGCCTCGTTCTCGTAGACCACGGTGGTGGGGATCGCGTTGGGGTCCTGGAACGGCTCCATCTTCTCCAGGGCGCGGGTCGACTCGGCGTTGCCCGGGAGCCAGGAGGACGCCTCGTTGTTCTGCACCTCGGTCAGCTTGCCCGCGAAGCCGCCGAGGATGACCACGGCGATGATCCAGAACGCGAGCACGAACCACTTGGTCACAGGACTGGTGAGCTTGCCGGCGATGTGACGATGCATGAGTCCACTCCATCAGGCGGGCACCGGACGGCGCCATCGGGTTTTGCCCTGAGGTAGACCCCGGGATGGACCAGAACTCATCGTCCGCCTCAGGTATCCGAGGCTAGCCGCGACCGGTGACAGTCCTGTGACACCGCGAGAATTGGTCTAGAAGGCCATCAGCGCGCCAGGTCCGGGATCACCTCGGCGCCGGGGAGCAGGCCGAGGACCCGACCGGGGACGAACAGCTTGGAGCCCCGGACCCCGCTGCCGATGATCGCGAGCTCGATCTCGGCTGCCGCGACGTCGACGAGCAGGCGCCAGGTGGACGGGAGGCCGATCGGGGTGATCCCGCCGTACTCCATCGAGCTCTCGGTCACCGCGCGGTCGCGGTCGAGGAAGGAGGCCTTGCGCACGTCCAGGGTCCGCTTCACCACGTTGTTCACGTCGGCCCGGGTGTCAGCGCGTACGACGCACGCGGCGGTCCGCTCCGCGCCGTCGCGCCTGCCCATCACCACCACGCAGTTGGCGCCGGCGGAGAGCGGCACCTCGTAGGCCTCGGACATCGCGGCGGTCTCGGCCAGCGCGGGGTCGATCCCGGCGACGAGGACCTCGCCGGCGTGCTCCCACGCGTCGAGCGCCCGGCGCACGGGCTCGCCGAGCAGGTCAGGGTGTTCGAGGGCGGGCTCGAGGGTCAGGGTGCCGAACGTCTGCATGCCGACCACCGTAGGTGCGACGTTCGACGCGTCGTCACCGGCTGGTCACCCGCAGCGCCGAGGCTGTGATCGTGACTGGACCACTGGTGATCGGGCACCGCGGCGCGAGCGGGCACCGCCCCGAGCACACCTCCATGGCCTACCGGCTCGCCTGGCGCTGCGGCGCCGACTCGGTCGAGCCCGACGTGGTGAGCACCCGCGACGGCGTGCTGGTCTGCCGCCACGACCTCGACCTCGCCAGGACGACAGACGTGGCCGAGCGGCGGGAGTTCGCGCACCGGCGGCGCCACCTGGTCCTCGACGGGCGGGTGGAGCACGGGTGGTTCGTCCAGGACTTCGACCTGGCCGAGGTGCGTGAGCTGCGCGCACGGGAGCGGTGGCCGAGGAAGCGTCCCGCCAGCGCGAGGTACGACGGACAGCTCGGTGTGCTCACCCTCGAGGAGCTGCTCGACCTGCGCGAGGCCGAGTCGCTGCAGGCCGGACGCCGGCTGGGGGTGCACATCGAGCTGAAGCACCCGGACGTCTTCGCGCAGCTGGGGATGCCGCTGCATGAGCCGCTCGTGGACCTGCTCCGGAGCCGTCGGCTGACCTCACCCCTCGCACCGGCATCGGTGATGTCCTTCGACGCGGACGTGCTCAAGCGGGTCCGTCGGTCGGTGGATGTCGAGCTGGTCCAGCTCGTCGACGGGCACGGGCCGGTCAAGCGCCGGTCGCTGCAGCGCGTGGCGGCCTATGCCACGGCGGTCGGGCTGCACCTGAGACTGGCCCGCGAGCGACCGATCGAGAAGGCGTTCGGGAGCGGGCTCGACGTGCTCGTCTGGACGCTGCGGGGGCAGACCGCGGCAGAGGCGGCCCGCCTGTTCGACCTCGGGGTGGACGGTGTCCTCACCGACTTCCCGGAGGTGGCGGCCGCTGTCCGCGACCAGCGCCGGACCAGGCTCGCCGGCTAGTCATGCAGCCAGCCCGGCCCGACCGGTCAGGCGACCGGTGCCTCGCCGACACCGCTCCGCAGCTGTCCCAGGATGCGGGTGAGCAGGCGCGACACCTGCATCTGCGTGACCCCGATCCGGGCCGCGATCTCCCGCTGGGTGAGGCCCTCGTAGAAGCGCATGTTCAGGATCAGCCGGTCCCGCTCGCCGAGGTCGCGCAGCACCGGACGCAGCATCAGCCTGGCCTCGGCGGCCCGGCGCTCGGTGTCGTCGAAGGGCAGCAGCTCACCCAACGTCGTCGACCCGTCACCGCCCGCAGGGTGGTCCAGGGAGGCCGGAACGAAGCAGCCATCGCTGGCGAGGGCCTCGATCACCGACTCCGTGCACTCACCCAGGAAGTCGGCGATCTCGACCGGCTGCGGAGATCGGCCGAGCTGGTAGGACAGCTCTGCCTCCGCGGAGTTGATCCGGGCCTGGAGCTCCTGGATCCGGCGGGGTGGGCGGATCATCCACCCGTGGTCACGGAAGTGCTTGCGCAGCTCGCCCCGGATGGTCGGAACGGCGTAGGACAAGAAGTCATGGCCGGTCGTGACGTCGTAGCCGCGCGTGGCCTTGGTCAGGGCCAGGGCCGCCACCTGACGCAGGTCGTCCAGGGGTATGCCCCGGGACCGGTAGCGTGAGGCCTCGGCGTGGGCGAGATCGAGGTGCGTCTCGATCACGGTGTCCATCAGCCGACGACGTTCCGCCGGGCTGTCGGTGGACCGGGCCAGGGAGAACAGCTCGCGGGTGCGGGCGGCTCGTTCCATGGACGCGGACTGGCGCCCCACGAGTTTTTCGGGATGGGCTACTGCAGTCATACGCTCACCGACCTCTTGAGTCTCCCGGAGGAGTCTGATGGTTGTGAGTGCCGCTGCCCTTAGAGCACTCAGGCATCAGGTCGGTGGCTTCAACGCGATACCCACCGCCAGAGGGCGGTGTGTATGGGCAGTTTAGCCCAGCATCGCCCCATGACAAGCCCCGCGGCGAGTCATCGCCCGCCCCGTTCTCGGTCCTAGAGCCCCAGACTGCGGCCGATGATCTCCTTCTGGATCTCGGTCGTGCCCCCGTAGATCGTGGAGATCCGGCTGTCCAGGTAGGCCTTGGCGATCGGGAACTCCATCATGTAGCCGTAGCCGCCGTGCAGCTGGACACCCTGGTTGACCAGCTTGTTCTGCAGCTCGGTGGTCCACCACTTCGCCATCGCCGCATCGACGGCGGTGAGCCTGCCCTCGAGGTGCTTGCGCAGGCAGTCGTCGATGAAGGTGCGGGCGATCGTGGTCTCGGTGGCCATCTCGGCGACGAGGAACCGGTTGTGCTGGAACTTGCCGATCGGCTTGCCGAAGGCCTCGCGCGTCGTCGCGTAGTCCAGACACATCTGCAGGATCGCCTCGCACGCCGCGACAGCCTGCGCCGCGATGATCAGTCGCTCCTGCGGGAGGTTCATCATCAGGTAGATGAAGCCCTCGCCCTCATCGCCGAGGAGGTTCTCCTTGGGCACCACGACGTCGGTGAAGGAGAGCTCGGCGGTGTCCTGGGCGTGCAGGCCGATCTTGTCGAGGTTGCGGCCTCGCTCGAAGCCGTCCATCCCGCGTTCCACGACCAGCAGGCTGATCCCCTTGTGTCCGGCCTCGGGGTCCGTCCGGGCGACCACGATCACCAGGTCGGAGTGGATGCCGTTGCTGATGAAGGTCTTGGAGCCGTTGAGCAGGTAGTGGTCGCCCTTGTCGACGGCGGTGGTCCGCACTCCCTGCAGGTCGCTGCCCGCCCCGGGCTCGGTCATCGCGATCGCGGTGATCGTCTCGCCGGAGACGCAGCCGGGGAGCCAGCGCTGCTTCTGTTCCTCGGTGCCGAGGCTGGTCAGGTAGGGGACGATGATGTCGGTGTGCACCGAGAAGCCCGGACCGCTGACGCCGGCGCGGGTCTGCTCCTCGGACAGGATCACGTTGTAGCGGAAGTCGGCGACACCCGGGCCGTCGTACTCCTCCGGGACGTCGAAGCACAGCAGCCCCGCCTCGCCGGCCTTGAGCCACACCTCGCGGGGGACGATCCCGTCCTGCTCCCACTGGTCGTGGAAGGGGACCACCTCACGCTCGTAGAAGGTCCGGGCGGTCTTCCGGAAGTCCTCGTGCTCGGCTGTGTAGACGTCCGACATGGGGTTCCCCTCGAGCGATGAAGACTGACACAGCAACTGTTACAGCAAAACTGTCAGCATTCAAGGTTCCGCGAGGCCCCGCGATGGCAGCATGGGTGTGCCAGTGCGACTGTTACGGTCGCGAGGTCCGTCTGAGAGGTGGGAACGGGTGAGTGCGCTGGATGACGTGGACCCCGACGGGGACCTGTACACGGTCGACGAGCTCGCCGCGGTCACCGGCATGACCGTGCGCACCACGCGTTACTACGCGGGCCTCGGCCTGCTCCCTCCCCCCACTCGTCGCGGGCGGATGGCCTACTACACCCAGGCCCACCGAGCCCGGCTGGAGCTGATCCGGGCGCTGCAGGACCACGGCTTCACGCTCTCCGCGATCGAGAAGTACCTCGGCAGGGTTCCGGCCGATGCCACCGTCGAGGATCTCGCCCTGCAGCGCGCGATGCTCACCTCGTGGGGTGCCGGCAAGCACGAGTCGCTGACCCGCCGCCAGCTCGAGGCCAAGGCCCGTCGCAGGCTCGGCGACCACGAGATCGAGCATCTCGTGAACATCTACGCGATCGGGGTCGACGGCGACCGCTATGAGCCGCTGCCGCCCTTCGACGTGGCGCTGAAGCTGATCGAGCTCGACATCCCGGTCGACTCGATGGAGGACGCGGCCGAGGCGATCAACCGGCACATGGACCTGCTGGCCGACGAGCTGACCGACATCCTGCGGACCAAGGTGCTCACCCCGTTCCGTGGCCAGGAGCACAGTGAAGCCGACAAGGCCGCCTTCGAGCAGACGATGTCGCGACTGCGACAGCTGACTCTCGAGGCGGTCGTCGCCGGCTTCCAGCGGGCGGCCAACCAGGTGATCACCCGGTCGCTGTCCGACTCCTCCCACGACCAGGCGGAGGTCACTCCCGGGGCATCACGGCCCACATCACGGCGTACACGATCGGGCCGACGGGGAAGGTGATCACCATCGTGATCGCCGCGAGCACCCGGACCACGGTCGCGTCGATGCCGACGAAACGGGCCACTCCGCCGCAGACCCCGCTGATCGGGGCGTCCCACGAGGTGCGGGTCAGGCGTCGCAGCGGCGGCGGGGGCGGCGGGCCGGGGTGCTGATAGGGCGGCTGGGGCGATTGCTGCTCGGTCATCGGATCTCCTGGGTGTGGTCGTCGAGCTCCTGCTCGACTCCGTGATGGTCCTGCCGGAAGGTGCTGTCCTGCTGCTGGCGCCGGTTGCGGCTGCTCGCCAGGCTGGCTGCCAGCCCGATCACGCCGGCGCCGATCAGCAGCGCCGGGACGATCATCGGCAGTCGGTCCTCGGTGATCACCTCGGTGACCACGAGGGCCCAGACCCCGGCAACGCCGAGGAGGAGCAGTCCGAAGATGAGGTGCGGGATCTTGACCCTGCGGTCGTCGGGGGGCTGGGGGAGGGTGGGGTCGGACATGGTGGTTTCTCCGTTGGGTAGAGGTGGCTATTCCTGCTCGACCGTGATCTGGCCGACGCGGACGTCGATGTCGAGCGCGATGGTCGGGGCATCCGGGTCGGAGGACCCGGTGAGGGTGCGCGAGAGCTGCTGGTCGAACCCACCGCGATGGTCACCGTCGATGCTGATGTCCCCGGCGAAGGTCAGGTTCGCGTCGACCAGGGCGTTGATCCCGGGCGGCAGCACCACCCTGATCTCACCGGCGTACAGGTGCAGGCTGATCTCCCGGCCGTCCAGTGCGGCCAGGTCGGTGACGCCGGTGAGGTCGAGCATCAGCTCGCCGTTCGAGATGTCGTAGTTGTCCTGCACCAGCGCCGAGCTGGTGGGGGTGACGCGCAGCGTCTCGCCGTCGGTGTGGCCGTCGGTGGCCGCGTCGACCGCGCCGGTGATGGCGAGACCGACGGTCGCTGCCAGGCCCAGAGCGATCAGGCCACCTGGCCGGCCGACGAACGCGCCCACCAGGAGCATCACGGCGGTGATGGCGACGGCGAGGGCGGCGTACGCCGAGACCGTGACCGCACCGGAGGTGTCGAAGATGCCCAGCGTGCCGAGCGCGATCGCGATCAGCGCGAGGGTGGGCCAGAACAGCACCAGGCCGGTGCGGCGCGGACGCGGCGGCGGGACGTAGGGCGTCGGCTGGGGCGGCAGCCACGCGGGAGGCTGCTGGGCGTAGCCGACCTGGGCTTCGGTGCTGCTGGTCATGGTGGAGCCTTCCGGTGAGTGCGGTGTGGGGGGTGTGCTGCCCCAGGGGGGAGGGGGCTGGGAGCTGTCGCCGCGCTGGCCGCGGGTGGCCAGGACCGCGACCACCACCAGGCCGATCACGAGCAACGGGAACGCGAAGCCTCCGTCCCAGTCGCCGCCCAGGAACGGCGTGCCGAGGACGACGGAGAGGGCGATCACACCCGCGACGATGAGGATGATCCGGCGGACGTCGATGCTCACCTCGACGGGCGCGCGGTCGCGGCCGTCCTCGGGAACGAACAGCCAGACCGCGCCGTACACCAGCAGTCCGGCGCCGCTGAAGAACGTCAGCACGACGAGCACCACGCGGATGACGGTGGGGTCGATGTCGAAATGGCGGCCCAGGCCCCCCGCGACCCCGGCGATGTAGCGGTCGGAGCCGCTGCGGCGCAGCCGCCCGACGTCACGCATCTGCTCACCGCTGACCCGCGGACCCCCCTGCCGGTCGGCCGGGGGAGGCTCGGTCGTGCCGGTCTGGGTGCCGGTCTGGCCCGTGGTCTGGCTGTCGCTCGGTGGCGGTGCGGTCTGCTCGTTCATGTCATCCATCGTGTCGCGGCGCGGCCTTCGGGGGTATCGGGGAGGACCCTGATTTCCCGATGGCCCCGGGTCAGGGGCGGCACCTGATGTGTCCTCAGGGCTCGCCGGTGACACGATGAGCCGGTCATGAAGCAGACTCCTTCCCCGCCCGCGCCCGCCGGCACGCCCCGGCGCGCCTACCGGTCCACCGACGACCGCTGGCTCGGCGGGGTGGCCTCCGGCCTGGCCCAGCACCTCGGCCTCCCGGTGCTGTGGGTGCGGATGGGCCTGCTCGTGCTGGTGGCGTTCGGTGGCTTCGGCGCCGTGCTGTACGCCGGGCTGTGGATGTTCCTGCCGGCGCGCCGTCACACCGACCAGCGCTCCCCGGGCCTGGACGCCGCCACCCGGCAGGGCAAGCGAGGGGGTCGCCGCGAGCGCCGGTTCGCCGACTACGGGCCCCTGGTCGCGGTCGGGACGATCGCCATCGGGGTGCTCCTGCTGATCACTCTGGTCTCCGGCCAGACCCTGGCCTACGGACCGCTGCTGCTCGCCGGCGCCGGAGTGGCCGTGCTCTGGTGGCAGGCCGACGAGGCACAGCGTCAACGGTGGAACGACCCGTCGAGGCGGATGGGCCCGATCAAGGCCGTCGTCGGCGGTGGCGGGCTGGCGCGCCTACCTGCGCATCGGCGTCGGGTCTGCTCCTGCTGGTCGCTCGCGATCACCCTGTTCTCCCTGCGCTCCGGCAGCCTGACCGACGCCCTCAACGTGGGGCTCGCTGCCGCGTTCGGCATCGTCGGTCTCGGCTTCATGGTCGGGCCGTGGCTGCTCCGGCTCTCCTCGGACCTCAGCGAGGAGCGGGAGGCGCGGGTCCGCTCGGAGGAGCGCGCAGACGTCGCCGCGCACCTCCACGACTCCGTGCTCCAGACACTCGCCCTGATCCAGCGTTCGGCCGGTGATCCCGCGACCGTCCTGCGACTCGCCCGGGCCCAGGAGCGCGACCTCCGGTCGTGGCTGTTCCAGACCGAGGGCGAGGGGCCGGCGACGCTGGCGGCGGCCCTCCGCGGCGTGGCCGCCGAGGCCGAGGACGCCCACGGCGTGCCGGTCGAGGTGGTCTGCGTCGGCGACGCCCGGGTCACCGACGAGGACCGGCCGCTGGTGCTGGCCACGCGTGAGGCGATCGTCAACGCGGCCAAGCACTCGGGGGCGAGCACGGTGGACGTCTACGCCGAGGCCACCGCGGCCGGCGTGGAGATCTTCGTCCGTGATCGTGGCCGCGGGTTCGACCCGGGCCTGGTCGCCGAGGACCGGCAGGGCGTCCGCAGCAGCATCGTCGGCCGGATGGAACGCCACGGAGGCAGTGCCTCTGTGCGCAGCGTCCCCGGGGAGGGCACGGAGGTCCGGCTCTCACTCCCCACCCACCAGCCCAACGACGGGCACCACCGATCCAGGGAGACCGCACCATGACGCTTCGCACCGTCGTGATCGTCGACGACCACGCCATGTTCCGCACCGGGGTGCGCGCCGAGCTCGGCAGCACCGTCGACGTCGTCGCCGAGGCGGCCGACGTCGACCAGGCCGTGGCGGCCGTGATCGAGCACCGTCCCGAGGTGGTGCTGCTCGACGTGCACCTGCCGGGCGGCGGCGGCGCCGAGGTGATGCGGCGTACGACGGGCAAGTCGAGCGGCACCCGCTTCCTCGCACTCTCCGTCTCCGACGCAGCCGAGGACGTGATCGGCACGATCCGGGCCGGGGCACGCGGCTATGTCACCAAGACCATCACCGGGCCCGAGCTGGTGGCCGCCATCGAACGCGTCGCGTCCGGGGATGCGGTGTTCTCGCCACGGCTCGCGGGCTTCGTGCTGGACGCCTTCGCCGGCACCATCGAGGTCGCCGCGGTCGACGAGGACCTCGACCGGCTCACCGAGCGGGAGCGTGAGGTGATGCGGCTGATCGCGCGCGGCTACTCCTACAAGGAGGTGGGCTCCGAGCTGTTCATCTCGATCAAGACGGTCGAGACCCACATGTCCTCGGTGCTGCGCAAGCTCCAGCTCTCCTCGCGTCACGAGCTGACCCGGTGGGCGAACGACCGCAGGCTTCTCTGATCGCTCAGGTCACCGACGCGGGAGCAGGCTCGCCCACGTCGGCCGCCACTGCGGGACGCGCTGCCCCATCTCCCAGGCGAGGTCGTCGAGCGTCGGCCCGTCGCTCGCGTGGTGCAGCTGGAACCACTCCGGCCAGCTGTCGAAGGCCCGGTCGAAGCGCACCCCGACACCGTCGGAGGTCACCCGGGCGAAGAGCCACGCGCCCGACTCCTCGCTCGCCTCCTCACGGTGCAGGCTGCGGACCACGTTGGTCAGGGTGCGCACGATCGGCGCCGGGAGGCGGGTGTTGGTGGGAGCGGGGGTGATCTTGTCGCGCATCACCATCACGGCGTACTCGAAGGCGATGGCGGGCCCGTTGATGCGGGACCACTGCACCAGGCTGGGTGGACGCTGCATCAGCATCCGGTCCATCTCGGCAGCGTCCCGCATCTGGCCGTGGATCTGGTCCCGCAACCGGAACCCGACCGAGTCGCTGCGGCCGGATGGGCGCGTCCGCGCCGGCCAGACGCACCAGCTCGACGGCCTCTTCGAGCTGCTCTCCGTGGGCGTAGGCCGCGAGCGTGTCCGGGCTCGCCTGTCCGGTGCGCACCAGCTCGACTGCGCGCGGATCCACGGTCAGCAGCGGGCGCAGGAGGTGGATCGCCCCCTCGTCGTCGCAGGGCGCGCTGGTGTCCCACTCGTCGTGGGCGTGCCACGCGAGGAAGGTCGGGCAGCGTTCCTCGGTCGCTGCGGTGAGGGCCCAGTCCGGTGCCCCGTGCCGTGCGTCGGTCTGCGACCTCGGCGCGGCGGCGGAGCGTCCCCACAGCGCGGACCGGCGACCGTGGGAGCGCTGCATCCGGAGCCAGGAGCCGTCGGGCGAGTCCAGGGACAGCACCAGGTTGCCGGCGTCGAACCGGCACGCGTCATCGCCGACCGCGCGATGCAATGCCGCCAGGACCACCCACGACCACCACAGCTCGTCGGCGTCCGGGAGTTCCTCTGGCTCCACCGGACCATTGTGTGGTCCTGGGTCCGTAAAGCGCCATCCGGACCGCGTACCGGACGGCATCTGGAGCTACTCCGCCACCGCTGCGAGCGAGGCGTCGATCAGCCACTCGACGGGCGCCTTGTCGTCGGTGTAGACGGTGCCACCTGTCAGTCCCGGCTCGAGGCGGTCGGCAGCGGCGTACGTCGCGGCACGCACCTCGGCCGGCACCTCCACGTCGCGCAGCCGCTGCGCCGGGTCGAAGTCGCCGTTGGTCGCGAGCAGGACGGTGTTCGTGTCGTCGACGGCGTCACGCCAGACGCGATCCTCGCCGAAGGAGGCTCGCATGGTGGCGGTCAGCACCTTCTCGAGGTCGTCGTTGCCGGGGACGTGCCCGACGTTGACCGCCACGATCCCGCCCGGGTTCAGCCGTGACCGGGCGACATCGAAGAACTCACGGGTGGTCAGGTAGAACGGGATGTAGGGCTGCCGGTAGGCGTCGACCAGGATCGAGTCGAAGGTCCCGTCCTGGGCCTGCAGCCAGGGTCGCGCGTCGGCGGCGTGGGCGGTGATGTTCTTCGCGCCGAAGTCGAACAGCTCGCGACCCACCTCGGTGACGTCGGGGTCGATCTCCACCGCGTCGATCCTGATGTCGGGGAAGTAGTGGTTGAGGCCGCGCGCGACGGTCCCCGCGGCGCTGCCCAGGTTCACGATGTGGTCGGGTCGTTCCTCGCTGGCGAGCGAGAGCGCCAGCATCGAGTCCCAGTAGCCGCCCATGAGGTACTCGCCCTCGCGATAGACCGAGTGCACGGCCTGTCCCTCGTTGAGCTCGAGCACCCGGTCGCCGTCGTCGTCCTCGATCACCCGGGCGTACTGGTACTCGGTCTCCTTCTCCCAGATCACGGTGCCGTTGCTGGTGACGGTCTTGGTGGACCCCACCGGGATCGCGATCAGCACCGCGATCACGCCCGCGACGGCAGCGCCGACGAACCAGCGCCTGCCCAGCGCCGGAAGCACGACCAGCGCGATCGCCAGGGCGAAGATCAGGAAGGTCCGGTGGCTGCCGACCAGCGGGATCAGCAGCAGCGAGGCGAGGAAGGTGCCGGTCAGCGAGCCGATCGTGCCGATCGCGTAGAGGCGCCCGGCCACCCGGCCGGCGTCCTCGACGTGGTCGATCTTCAGCCGCACGGCGTACGGGGAGACCATCCCGAGCAGCAGCACCGGCACCGCGATCAGCACGCCCACCCCGACCAGCGACCCCACGAACAGGCCTCCGGAGAGCTGCTCGAAGGCCTGCACCGAGAGCCGCAGGAACGGGCCACTGAGGAACGGCACGAGCGCGAGCAGTGCCGCGGCGAGGAGGACCCAGCGGGACAGGCCGGACAGGGTCGGGTTCCGGTCGGCCAGGCGACCGCCGATCGCGTAGCCGATGGACAGGGCGACCAGGACGGTCGCGATGGTGTTGGCCCAGACGATCGTGCTCGCCCCGAACCACGGGGCCAGCATGCGCGCCGCGGCGATCTCCGCACCCAGGCTGGCCATGCCGACGGAGAAGACGATGACCTCGAGCAGGAAGCGGGGCCGGCGCGCCGGGACAGGTGCAGTCACGCGGGAAACCTATCGGCCGCCTCCTGACGCCCCGGCTCGCCCCGCCGGTCGGGCGGCTCTGGACGCCACGCGAGGCGTGGCCACGCCGGGGCCGATCGTTGGAGGTCTCCCGGCGCCTGGTGCCGGTGATGTTCCAGCGTCGTCAGAAGCGCGGTGGGTCCACGGTCAGCCCCAGCAGCGGCTGGCACGTCGGGCACCAGTACGTCGGGCGCTGCCTGCCCGGGGGGCCCTGGTCGGCCTTGGCGATGCGGGTGCCGCAGCGAAGGCAGGGGCCCCGGCGCCCGTAGACCCACTGTTGGTAGCCGCGGCGCGAGTCGCCGGTGGTGACGCGTTGGTGGCGGTCCTTGTTGACCTCCAGCAGCCGTTTGGCCCGGGCGACGAGCGCCGGGAGGTCGGGTACGGCGCCGACCGGGGTGAGCGGGTCGACTCGGGCGATGAAACAGAGCTCGGACTTGTAGACGTTGCCCACCCCGGCGAGGTTGCGCTGGTCGAGCAGGGCGTCGCCGATGGGCACGACCGGATCGATCCGGAGCCGCTCCAGAGCCACGGCGGCGTCCCAGTCGGGGCCGAGCAGGTCGGGTCCGAGGTGGCCGACCAGGTCCTCCTCCGCAGAGGAGCGGACGAGGTCGAGCACGACCTGGAACCCGATCGCCTCGGTGCTGGCGGTGCGCAGGATGACCCGGGCGGTGTGCGCCGGCCGGCGCCAGCGCGTGCCCGCGCGGCTGCACCTGCCAGGTGCCCTCCATCTTCAGGTGGGTGCGCAGGGTGACCCCGTTGTCGAAGCGGGTGAGCAGGTGCTTGCCACGGGAGATCGTGCCGGTGACGGTGGCCCCGGAGAGGTCGCTGGTGGCGAGCGAGGGGATCCGGAAGTCGCTGGCTGTGAGCACCTGGCCGGTGAGTCCCCGGTCCAGCTTCTTCGCGGCGAGGTAGACGGTGTCGCCCTCAGGCATGCCTCATCCCCTCAGCCGCAGACCTCGGGGGGTCGCGATGAAGCCGGCCGACTCCATCGCCCGCCGAAGGACATCGGAGTCCTGGCCCAGGATGCTCGCGCCGTCGGCCTTCTCCACGGTGAGCCGGCCCAGCGCTCCCTCTCGTACGACGCGGCCGAGGGCCTCGATGCCCTGGGCGAGGAGCTCCTCGTCCTCGGTGAAGGTGAGCAGGGTCTTGCCGCCGCGCTCGACGTAGAGGGTGAGGGACCCGTCGACCAGGGCGACGATCGCGCCGGCCTTCCGGCCGGGGCGGTGTCCCGCGCCGTCGACCGCTCCGGTGGACGGCGGCCAGGGCAGCGCAGCGCCGAAGGGGTTGGCCGGATCCGTGGCGGCCAGCGCCAGCGCTGTCCGCTTCTCGGGCCGGTGACCACCCTCGTTCGGCAGGTCCCGCAGGTGGGTGCGCAGCCGGTCGATGGCACCGGAAGTGCCGAACTGGGCGGCGCCGAGGCCCTCGACGAAGTAGCCACGCCGGCAGCGACCGGTCTCCTCGAACGCCGCGAGCACCCGGTAGCTCGCCGCGAACCCGCCCGGGGTGCGCTCACTCATCACGGCCCCGCGGGTCACCACGCCGTGCCGCTCGAGCAGGCTCTCGGCGACCGCGTGTGCTCGTTTGGTCGGGTCGGTCTCCCGGTCGGGCAGCAGGAACCAGCGGCCCGCGAGCTCGGGAGGAGCCTGGCGCAACGCCGCTCCGGAGAGCCGCGGTCGGGCGCCGCGGACCCGGGCCGGGCCGCGCTTGACGCGGTGGGCGCTGCGGCCCCCGCGGATCAGCGCACGCAGCGGCGCCAACGTGTCGTTGCCGACCCGACCCGACCAGGCGAGGTCCCACAGGGCGGCGGAGAGCGCCTTGTCGTCCGAGGTCGCATCCGGGCCCGAGCGCCGGACGGCGTCGGCCAGCTGTCGGAAGAAGAAGGCCCCACCGCCCGTCAGCGAGTCCAGCGCTGCCTCGTGGTCCGCGGAGAGCTCCAGGTCGCCGTGGTCGGGCAGCGTGAGCGGGGCGGTGTCGGCCAGGTGCAGCGAGACCCAGCCGTCGGAGCCGGGGAGCCCACCGTGACCGGCCCAGAGCACCTCACCGGTGGTGGTCAGCTCGTCGAGCATCGAGGGCTGGTAGTCGGCGACCCGGGCCGGGAGCACCAGCGACTCCAGCGCGGAGGCGGGTACGGCGCAGCCGGCGAGCTGCTCGACCACGGTGACCACACCGTCGATGCCGCGCAGCCGCGACGACGAGCGGGTCGAGCCCGGCGCGACGACGTGTTGCCAGGCCGGGAGGAACCGTGCCAGCGCGACCGGCTCGACCGGCTCGACCTCCTTGCGCAGCCGGGCCAGCGAACGGCGGCGCAGCGAGCGCAGCACCTCGGAGTCGCACCACTCGGTGCCGGCTCCCTGTGGCCGGAACTCGCCCTCCAGCACGCGGCCGTGAGCGCCGAGCCGGAGCAGGGTCTGGTGCACCACGGCCACACCGAGGCCGAGCCGCTCACCCACCTCAGCGGCCAGGAACGGTCCGTGGGTGCGGGCATAGCGGCCCACCAGGTCGGCGAGCGGGTCCTCGACCGGCTCGGTGAACACGTCCGGGCACGCCGCGCGGGACCGGGACCCCGAGACCGTCGCGGAGCCGGGCCACGTCCTCCACCCCGGCCCACCGCTCGAGGCCGGACATCAGCACCGGAACCACGCGCCGGGCCTCGACCAGCAGCTCGATCCAGTCCGGCACCTGCTCGGGCGTGGTGCACCGTGCCTGGATCTCCTCGGTGGACAGCGGCCCGAGCAGACGCAGCAGGTCGGCGATGCCCTCGCTGTCGCGGACCCGGCGGTCCTCGGCCAGCCGCTGCAGCTCGGACTCGACCTCGGCGAGCACCTCGGGGTCGAGCAGCTCGCGCAGCTCGGCCCGCCCGAGCAGCTCCGCGAGCAGCCCCTGGTCGAGCGTCAGAGCCGCGGCCCGACGCTCGGCGATGGGTGAGTCGCCCTCGTACATGAACGCCGCGACGTAGCCGAACAGCAGCGACTGTGCGAACGGGGAGGGACGCTGGGTGTTGACGTCGACCAGCCGCAGTCGGCGCTCGGCGATGCGGCGGTGCAGCGCCACCAGGCTCGGAAGGTCGTAGACGTCCTGCAGCACCTCGCGGACCGTCTCCAGGATGATCGGGAACGACGGGTAGCGGGCTGCCACCTCCAGCAGCTGCGCCGAGCGCTGGCGCTGCTGCCACAGCGGCGCCCGGCGGCCGGGGTCACGGCGAGGGAGCAGCAGCGCCCGGCTGGCGCACTCGCGGAACCTGGACGCGAACAGCGCGGACCCGCCGACCTCGGTGGTCACGATCTGCTCGAGCTCGTCGGGCTCGAAGGCGATCAGCTCCGCACCCGGCGGGTCCTGATCGGTCTCGGGGATGCGCAGCACGATGCCGTCGTCGGTCGCCATCGCCTGCGCGTCCACGCCGTAGCGCTCGTGCAGCCGGGCGTTGATCGCCAGCGCCCACGGCGCGTGCACCGGGGTCCCGTAGGGGGAGTGCACCACCAGGCGCCAGTCCCCGAGCTCGTCGCGGAACCGCTCGACCACCAGCTGCTGGTCGTGCGGGACGACCTGGGTGGCCTCCTTCTGCTGCTCGATCAGCGCGACCAGGTTGTCCGCAGCCCACTCGTCCAGTCCCGCCGAGACCGCTCGGGCGATCCCCTGGTCGTGGGTCATCGCCGCCACCTCGCGGGTGAACGCGCCGATGGCGGCCCCGAGCTCCGCCGGGCGGCCGAGCGTGTCGCCGGTCCAGAACGGCAGCCTTCCCGGCTGCCCCGGCGCCGGGGAGACCAGCACCCGGTCGTGGGTGATGTCCTCGATGCGCCAGCTGGTGGTGCCCAGCGTGAAGACGTCACCCACACGGGACTCGTAGACCATCTCCTCGTCGAGCTCGCCCACTCGGGACTGTCGCTCACCGACCAGGAAGACGCCGAACAGACCACGGTCGGGGATGGTGCCGCCGCTGGTCACGGCGAGACGCTGGGCTCCGGGTCGCCCGGAGAGCTCGCCGGAGACCCGGTCCCAGACCAGCCGGGGGCGCAGCTCGGCGAACTCGTCGCTCGGGTAGCGGCCGGCGAGGAGATCCAGGGTGGCGTCGTAGGCGCTGCGCGGCAGGGTGGCGAACGGCGCGCACCGGCGTACGACGTCGAACAGCGCGTCGGCCTGCCAGGTGTCCATCGAGGTGGCGGCGACCACCTGCTGGGCGAGGACGTCGAGGGGGCTGGTCGGCACGTGCAGCGCCTCGATGCCTCCCGAGCGCATCCGCTCCACGGTGACGGCCGAGGGCACCAGGTCGCCGCGGTGCTTGGGGAACAGCACCCCACGGGACACCTCGCCGACCTGGTGGCCCGCCCGACCGACTCGCTGCAGTGCGCTGGCCACCGAGGGGGGTGACTCGATCTGCACGACCAGGTCGACCGCCCCCATGTCGATGCCGAGCTCCAGGCTGCTGGTGGCCACCACGCAGGGCAGCCGACCGCGCTTCAGGTCGTCCTCGATCACGGCACGCTGTTCCTTGGAGACCGAGCCGTGGTGGGCCCGCGCGACGAGCGGCAGGGCTCCCTCGCTCTGCCCGGACTGGGCCATCGTGTCGGCGGGGGTGCGCGTCGGAGGTCTCGACTCCTCGGTGGTCTCGAAACCACTGTCAACGCGTTCGGCGGCCAGCTCGTTGAGCCGGGCGGTGAGGCGCTCGGCCAGCCTCCGGGAGTTGGCGAAGACGATGGTGGAGCTGTGCTGCTCGATCAGGTCGAGCACCCGCGACTCGACGTGCGGCCACATCGATGCCGCGCGGGGGCCGTCGTCGCCCTCCTGCCCCGACTCTGCGCCGAGCTGGGTCATGTCCTCGACCGGCACGACGACCTTGAGGTCCCACTCCTTCTCCGACGCGGGCGCGACCACCTCCACCGGGGCGGAGCCGCCGAGGAAGCGGGCCACCTCGTCGACCGGTCGCACGGTCGCGGACAGCCCGATCCGCTGCGCCGGGCTGTCGAGCAGCTCGTCGAGGCGCTCGAGGGACACCGCCAGATGAGCGCCCCGCTTGGTGCCCGCGACGGCGTGGACCTCGTCGATGATCACCGTGTCCACCCCGCGAAGCGCCTCCCGCGCCTGGGAGGTGAGCATCAGGAACAGCGACTCGGGGGTGGTGATCAAGATGTCCGGCGGCGTGGTCGCGATCCTGCGCCGGTCCTGCGGGGTCGTGTCGCCGGACCGGACGCCCACGCGGATCTCGGGCACCTCGACCCCCAGCCGGTCGGCGGTCTGCCGGATGCCGACCAGGGGCGCCCGGAGGTTGCGCTCCACGTCGACGGCGAGGGCCTTGAGCGGCGACACGTAGAGCACCCGACAGCGCCTCTTCTTCTCCGGCACCGGCTGGGTGGCCAGCTGGTCGATCGACCACAGGAAGGCCGAGAGCGTCTTGCCGGACCCCGTCGGGGCGACCACCAGCGCATGCCGTCCGGCCGCGATCGCGTCCCACGCCCCGACCTGCGCAGGCGTGGGCTCGGCGAACGCCGCGGCGAACCAGGTGCGGGTCGCCTCACTGAACTGGTGCACCCGGTCATCCTGCCCGACGGCACCGACAACACCACCGAGGTCTCCGATGCGCTGACCTGGCGGGGGATACTTGCCGGAGCAAGGGGGTGGAGCGCCATGGCGGGCCAGGTCAGGATCCTGCTCTCCTCGATGCTGGCGGTCGAGCTCGACGACCGGGTACTGAGCGGTCGGCAGCTGGGCAGCCGCAAGGGCAGGACACTCCTCGCCCTGCTCGCCGCCGAGCGTGGTCGCGCGGTCTCCGTGGACCGGATCGTCGACGCCCTCTGGACGAGCGCACCGCCGAGGGATCCCGCCGCGAACGTCGCGACCCTGGTGAGCCGCACCAGGAAGCTGCTCGGGGAGAACGCTCTGGTCGCGGGGGCGGGCGCCTACGGCATCGCGCCCGAGCAGTGCAGCCTCGATCTCGACGAGGCCGCCGTGCTCGCCGGAGAGGCCCACCGGCGGTCGCAGGCTGGGCAGCCGGCACTGGCCGCGGCGGCCGCGAGGCAGGCGCTCGCCGTGCTCGGCAACGCGATGGCCTTGCCCGACGAGCAGGACGCCGACTGGGTGGTGCGCGTGCGCCGGGAGGCCGACGAGCTACGGCGCCGGGCCCGCCACCTGCTGGCCGGCGCGACGTCCCTGATCGAGCCCTCGGAGGCCACGTCGGTGAGCGTCGAGGCAGTCACCGCGGACCCCTATGACGAGCGCGCCGTGCAGGACCTGATGCGTGCGCTGGTCTCGGCGGGGTCGGCCGGGTCCGCGCTGGCGGCGTACGACGACCTCGCGACGCGGCTGCGCGAGGACCTCGGCGTCGACCCGGGTCCCGCGACCTCGGAGCTCCACCTCGCGATCCTGCGCGGGGAGGCGCTGGCGGCACATCCCTCCGACGGACCGCAGCCGGTGGCGCGAGCGACGGGCGCCGGCCGGTCGGGGCTCGTGGGCCGGACGAGCGAGCTGGAGACGCTCGACCGGCTGTGGGCGGACGCGGGTGCGGGCAGGGGCGGACTGGTGCTCCTGGAGGGGGAGGGCGGCATCGGCAAGACCGCCCTGCTCGACACGGTCGCCGAGACGGCTCACGGCAGCGGAGGGCAGGTGCTGCGCGGGCGGTGCCATCCCGCCGAGCGCTCGCTGTTCCTGCAGCCCTTCGTGGACGCCCTCAGACCGGTGCTGCTCCGGCTCGGGGCGGCGGAGCTCGCCCGACTCCTGGGCGAGCACGCCCATCCCTGGGTGGTGATGATCCCGCAGCTGGGCGCGCTCGTGCCCGTCGACCCGGCCGCGTCGGCGACCCCTGCCGTGGAGCGGCGCCGGGCCTTCGACGCGGTCGCGTCGGTGCTCCGCGGTCTCGCCTCGCGCCGCCCGGTCCTGCTGGTGGTCGACGACCTCCAGGACGCCGGGGCCGCGAGCGTCGACCTCCTGGCCTACCTGGCGGGCCAGCTGGCCCCCGAGCCCGTGCTGCTCGTCGGTGCGGTCCGCAGCGAGGACGTCTCGACCCTCGACCGGCTGGCGGGTCGTGCGGACCGGCTGAGTCTCGGCACGCTGTCGCCCGCCGCCGTGGAGCTGCTCGCGTCCGCTGCCGGGCTGGGCGACCGAGCAGATGAGGTGATGGCCCGGACCCGCGGGCACCCGCTCAGCGTGGTGGAGTTCCTCAGGGTGCTGGCCACGGGTGCCGCGGGTGTGCCTGCCTCCCTCGCCGAGGCTGTCCTGGCGCGGACCGCCCGGTTGGAGCCGCAGGCACGCGAGCTGGTCGAAGCCGCCTCGGTGCTGCGTGGCCGCCTCGACCCCCGCCTGCTCGCGGAGCTGCTCGGCAGCGACGAGGTCGCCACGGTGCGGAGGTGCGAGGAGGTGTCCCGCGGCGGGCTGCTGCACCGGGTGGGCGCCCACTACGAGCTGGCGAACGACCTCCTCCAGGAGTGCGTCTACTCCTCGCTCGGGCCGGCGCTGTCGGCCGCCTACCACCGCCGGGCAGCGGACCTGCTCAGTGACCAGCCCGAGGCGATGGCCGGGCACGCGTTCGCGGCGGGGGAGCCGCAGCGCGCCGCCCAGGGCTGGCTGCTGGCGGCGGAGGCGGCGATGGCCCGCTCGGCGGTCGAGGATGCCGTCGCGCTGCTGGACCGGGCCGACGCCGGGGCCGAGGACCCCGCCCTGCGTGCGCGGATCCTGCTGGCGCGTGCCGGCGCCCACGAGGCGGCGACCTCTTGGCTGCCCGCGCTGAGCGACATCGACGAGGCCCTGAGGCTGGCGCGGTCCGGAGCCGACCGGCGGCTGGAGATGGCGGCGCTCCGTGCGCGCGGAGGGGACGTGCCGGCGGCGCTTCGTCGGCCGATGGCCGAGCTGAGAACGCACCTCGAGAAGGGTCTGCGCCTCGCGACCGGGCTCGGCGACCGCAGGGCGGAGGCCGATCTGAGCACTCGCCTGACGGTGCTCGACGCGAGCAGGCTCCATCTCGCTCCCGCCCTCGAGCGGGCCGAGGCCAGCCTGGCCCGGTCGCGGGAGTCCTCGTCGGCCGAGCAGGCCGTGCCGCTCGCTCTGGACGGCGTCAAGACGGTCCTGGGCTACCTCGGTGAGGCCGCCCGCCTGCGTGCCGTGGTCGCCGAGCTCGTGCCGATGCTGCGCGAGCAGCGCTCGCTCTGGTTGCTCCAGTGGGCGGTCTTCGAGTCGTCGTACGCCGCGGCCGCCGACGGCGAGTGGGACGAGGCGCGGGCCCTGGTCGCCGAGGCTCTCGCGATCAACCAGCGCACCGGATTCAGCGCCTACACCGGCTACTACCGGGCCCACCTCGGCTGGTACGAGCGCCTGACGGGTGACCTGGACGCCGCGCTGGCCCTGGGGCGCGCGGCGCTCGAGGAGACCTCGCCGGTGGACCATCCGTGGTGGTACGCCGCGGCCTCCGGCCTCCTGGCGGGCACCTGGCTCGAGCTGGGGGACGCGGCGCGGGCCGCCGACGTGGCGCGCCACGGCCTCGACGTGGCGGGTCCGGAGGCGCCGGAGGCCTGGCGCCTGCGCTGCCTGGCCCCGCTCGCGGCAGCGAGCCGAGGCCCCGGCCAGGCGAGCGCCTACCGGGCGGCGGCGAGCCTGCTGGACGCCGTCGACTGCCCGCCGGGTGGAGCCTGGGTGGTCGGCGCCGACTGCTACCTGCTGGTGGCGCGAGCCGCCCGGCTGCGCGGCGACGAGACGGCCGCTGCACAGGCGCTGGCACCCTTGCGGCTGGCCGTGCACGGGACCTGGAAGCCCGTCCGGGACCGGGTCGAGGAGGAGCTGCGTCAGATCAGCTCGGCGACCAGTGCCGCGGCGCGGGCTGCACCACGGGGCGGGACGGGCAGGTAGCTGCGGGGGCGGCCGAGCTCCTCGACGAGTGCGGCCGCGATCCGTGCGGGGTCGGCGTCGCGGTAGTCCATGCAGCGGCCGGCTCCGTGCCGATCGAGCCGGTGCCTGACGTGGACCTGCTGCTCGAAGTGGTGGCCGAGCGGGAAGTAGAGGAACGGTCGACCCGCGGCGGTGAGCTCCATCGTGGTGCTCAGGCCGCCCTGGACCACGGCGATGTCGCAGGCTGCGTGGTGGAGGTCGAGGTCCGGCAGGAAGCCGTGGACCTCCACTCCGGCGGGTGCGTCGATGCCGGCGGGGTCGATGCGCGGGCCCGTGACCACGACCATCCGCAGGGCCGGGATGCGACGCCGTGCCTCGTCGTAGGAGGCGGCGACGCGGCGCAGCAGGTGGTTGCCGACGCCCGACCCGCCGACGCTGACCAGGCAGACGACGTCGCCCTCGGCGTACCCGAACCCGCGGCGCAGGGCCTCGCGATCCTGCGGCTCCGGCCGTTCGCCCATCACGTAGCCCGCGAAGTCGAAGTGGGCCGCGGTCCACTCCCGCACCCCGGGCAGGTCCGGTCCGAGGGGGAGGTCGACGACGTCGTCGGGGTCGCCCACGAAGATCGACCGGTCGCGAAGGGTGGGGAAGCGGGCCACGTGCTCGACCATCTCGGCGTTGAGGTCAGCGGCGAGCATGGCCTCGTGGTCCCCGCCGTCGGCCATCGGCATCCAGCCGACGAAGTCGGTCATCCACGCGAACGGCGCGCGCTTGAGCTCGGGGTTCTCGTGCAGGAAGTGGTCGACGTCCCAGGCCTCGTCGCCGACCCACAGGTCGAAGTGCTCGCCGGCGACGAGCTCGTCGAAGACCATGAAGTTGTTGACCAGGATCTCGTCCATGCGCCGGATCGCCTGGAAGGCATGCAGGTCGTGCTCCCCGGACTCGGCCTCGATGTGGCCGGACTCGCTGGCGAGGTGCTGCGAGGCCGGGTGCACCTTCTCGCCGCGCAGCACGAGGAAGTCGGTGACCGGGGACTGGGTCAGCCACTGGACGTCGACGTCGGGCCTGGCCTTGCGCAGCTCGTCTGCGATGGCGAGGTCACGCCTGACGTGACCCAGGCCGATCGGTGAGCTGAGGTAGAGCACCTGGCGCCGACGGCGTGGGCCACGCGACCAGACCCGGGTCGGGGCCGGCGTTCCGGTCACCCGGTAGGCGAAGTCCTTGATCGCATGGTTCACCACCACCGGGTCGCGCCCCATCGACAGGTGGCCGGCCCCCTCCAGGACGAGGCGGTCGGCGCCGGTGAGCCGGGCGACGGTGTCGAAGCGCTGAGGGGGCAGACACGCGTCCCGGGTGCTCTCGATCACCAGCACCGGGCACCGGACCGACCGGAGCACCTCCGCCACCTCGTCCACGGTCTCGACGTACGACGCACCGTCCCCGGCCGCGACGTTCACCTCGCCCGTGCTCTCCAGCGCCCAGCCGACGGCGTCCTCGAACAGCTTGGTCGAGTGCGGGTCGTTGCAGAGCTCGGAGAAGAAGAACTCCGCGTAGTCGGGCCAGTCGCGCAGCCAGTGATGGCGGTTCTCCTTGAACCAGCCGGTGTGCTCGGACAGCTCGTCGTCGAAGCGACGGGATGACTCCAGGCGCTGTGGCAGCGGCGGGGAGCCGTCCTTGACCCAGGGGTTGATGGCCACCACTCCGGTGACGCGGTCGGGGTGGACCGAGGCACAGACCAGCGAGAGCCAGGCGCCGTAGCAGAGGCTGACGAGCGTGGCCCGCTCCACCGCGAGGTGGTCCATCACCGCGATGATGTCCTCGACCAGGTCGGCCTCCGCGTAGGCCGCCGGGTCGGTGGGGCGGTCGGATCGCCCGTTGCCGCGCGGGTCGAGCGTGACCACGCGGAAGTGCCGGGCGAGATAGGGCACCTGCGCCTTCCAGAGGCGGCTGTGCACGATCGGGTCCACGGCTGGGAACACGATCGCGGTGTCGCCGTCACCGAAGGACTCGTAGGCGACGCGCACGCCGCCTCGCTCGACGTACCCCGCCTGGTCCGGCTCCCGTGCCCGCATGATCGGCCCCTCTCTGCTGGCTCCCGCCGCGCCCGATGGCACCCACCCTGCCCGTGCGGCTTGCAGCGGGGTTGCAGTACGCCTGGGTGACGCTGCAACGGCACTGCAACCGGCCCGAGCAGAGTTCCTGCTCCCAGCATCCACCCGGATGCTCCGAACAGGGAGACACAGATGACTACCGAAGAGATCAGTCGCCCCGCCGCCACTGGCGTGGAAGCGCCGACCCAGGATCCGCCGCCCCTCGACATGGACCTCTTGATGGAGTTCGTCGGGAAGGTCGTCGGCGACCTCGGCGCCACGGTGTCCGCGGGCAACGTGCTGCTGGGCGAACGGCTCGGCCTCTACCGGGCACTCGCCGTGGCGCCCACCGACGCCTCGGGCCTGGCCCGGGCGACGGGCACCGACGAGCGGTGCGTGGAGGAGTGGCTGCGCGGTCAGGCGGCCGGTGGCTACGTGCAGTACGACGTATCAACGTCGACCTACTCGCTGACGCCTGAGCAGGCGTTCGCCCTGACCGACCCGGACGGGCCGGTCTTCCTGCCGGGCGCCTACGAGCTCGCCCTGGGCACGCTCAAGGCGCAGCGGCGCATCGAGGAGTCGTTCCGCACGGGAGCCGGCTTCGGCTGGCACGAGCACGACGCGGACGTCTTCACCGGCTGTGAGCGGTTCTTCCGGCCCGGCTACCTGATGCACCTGGTCGCCGAGTGGATCCCGGCGCTCGACGGGGTGCAGGACCGACTCGAGCGCGGCGGCAGCGTCGCCGACCTCGGCTGCGGCCACGGCGCGTCGACGATCCTGATGGCGGAGGCGTTCCCGAACAGCCGGTTCGTGGGTTCGGACTACCACGAGGGGTCGATCGTCTCCGCGCGCGAGCGGGCGGCGTCGAAGGGGCTCGGGGACCGGGTCTCGTTCGACGTGGCCGGCGCGCAGTCGCTGGAGGCCCGTGACCTCGACCTGGTGACCACCTTCGACTGCCTGCACGACATGGGAGACCCGCTCGGTGCGGCCAGACGGATCCGGAGCAGCCTGGCTCCCGACGGCACCTGGATGATCGTCGAACCGGCTGCCGGCGACACGGTGGAGTCCAACCTGAACCCGGTCGGACGGCTGTACTACAGCTTCTCCACCTTCCTGTGCGTGCCGAACGCCATGTCGCAGTCGGGCGGGTACGCGCTCGGTGCCCAGGCCGGTGAGGCCGCGATCCGACGCGTCGTCACCGACGCCGGCTTCACCCGGTTCCGCAGGGCCGCCGAGACCCCGTTCAACCAGGTCTTCGAGGCCCGACCCTGACCCGGGGAGGTGCGTCACGGCTCGCCCGGCGTCGCCGACTAGGGTCGTTGCTCGTGAGCAGCACTGCCGACGAGTCGATGATCCGCGCCCGGGGACTGCGCAAGTCCTTCGGCGACATCGAGGCGGTGTCCGGCATCGACGTGGACGTACGCCGCGGCGAGTCGTTCGGCTTCCTCGGGCCCAACGGGGCCGGCAAGTCGAGCACCATGCGGATGATCGCCGCGGTCTCGCCGGTCACGTCGGGGGAGCTGCGCATCCTCGGGATGGACCCGGCCACGAACGGTCCGTCCATCCGTGGGCGGATCGGGGTCTGCCCGCAGGAGGACACCCTCGACACCGAGCTCAACGTGCGCGACAACCTCTACATCTACGGCCGCTACTTCGGCCTGCCGCGCGCCGAGGTCAGGCAGCGCGTCGAGGAGCTGCTCGCGTTCGTCCAGCTCACCGAGAAGGCGAAGTCGAAGGTGGAGGACCTCTCGGGCGGGATGAAGCGGCGGCTCACGATCGCGCGCTCGCTGATCAACCGTCCCGAGGTGCTGCTGCTCGACGAGCCGACGACCGGGCTCGACCCGCAGGCCCGCCATGTGGTGTGGGACCGGCTGTTCCGGCTCAAGCAGCAGGGGGTGACCCTGGTGATCACCACGCACTACATGGACGAGGCCGAGCAGCTGTGCGACCGCCTCGTGGTGATGGACAAGGGACTGATCGTGGCCGAGGGCTCGCCGCTGGAGCTGATCCGGACCCACTCCACCCGTGAGGTCGCCGAGCTGCGGTTCCGGATCGGGGAGCACGAGAGCGTCGCGCCGAAGATCGAGGACCTCGCGGAGCGGGTCGAGGTGCTGCCCGACCGGATCCTGCTCTACACCCAGGACGGCGAGGAGGCGATCGCCAGGGTGCACGAGCGCGGGCTCGACCCGGTGATGTCGCTGGTGCGCCGTTCCTCCCTGGAGGACGTCTTCCTGCGGCTCACCGGCCGGACGCTGGTCGACTGATGGAGTCACGACCCGGCACGGGCACCGGGGCGACTCCCGTCCCGCCTCGCACCGGACCGTTCGACGGCGCCTCTCGGCTGGTCGACTACTGGGTCACGGTCTACCGGCGCACCTGGCAGGGCAGCGTGATCAGCTCCTTCCTGGTCCCGCTGCTCTACATCGTTGCGATGGGGGTGCTGCTCGGCGGCTTCATCGAGGGCGATCCGGCCAGGCTCGAGGGCGCCACCAGCTATCTCGCCTTCGTGGCCCCCGGGATGCTCGCGGCCCAGGCGATGACGACGGTGTTCGGTGAGATGACCTACCCGGTCATGGGGATGATCAAGTGGCAGCGCATCTACTTCTCGATGATCGCCACACCGCTCACCGTCGGCGACATCGTCTTCGCCCAGCTCGGCTTCGTGATGTTCCGCGTCGCCACGGTGAGCGCGGTCTTCCTGGCGGTGATGGCGCCGTTCGGGGTGTTCAGCTCCGCGTCCGGGGTGCTCGTCGCCTTCTTCGTGCAGCTGCTGATCGGCCTCGCGTTCGCGACCCCGATCTTCGCGTTGTCGGCGGCGTTGAGGAGCGAGACGGGCTACGCCCTGGTCTTCCGGCTCGGGATGATCCCGCTGTTCCTGTTCTCGGGCGCGTTCTTCCCGATCACCAACCTCAGCCCCGTGATGGAGTGGCTGGCCCGGGTGACGCCCCTGTGGCACGGCGTCGACCTCACCCGGATGCTCGTCCTGGGCACGCTCGACACCACGAGCGCCCTGGTCCACGTGGCCTACCTCGTCGTGCTGGCGGCGCTGTTCTGGTGGCTGACGGTGCGACTGCTGACGAAGCGGCTGGTGCTGTCGTGAGCATCCTCAACCGCGCCATCGGACAGCAGCTGGGGGCTCAGCTCACCGTCGGACAGTCCACCGCGCTGCTGCTGCAACGCAACTACATCGCCTACCGCGGTGCCTGGTGGATCTTCGTCAGCGGCTTCCTCGAGCCGGTCCTCTACCTGTTCTCCATCGGCATCGGCGTCGGGCAGCTGGTGGGCGCGTTCGAGTTCAACGGCCGGCCGATCCCGTACGCCGAGTTCGTGGCGCCCGGGATGCTGGCGGCCTCGGCGATGAACGGCTCCGTGCTCGACGCGACGTTCAACTTCTTCTTCAAGCTCAAGTACAACAAGCTCTTCGACCAGATGCTGGCCACCCCGCTGACCACCACCGACGTGGCCCGCGGCGAGCTCACCTGGTCCCTGCTGCGAGGAGGCGTCTACTCGCTGGCCTTCCTGGTGGTGATGGTCGCCATGGGCCTGGTCGGCTCCTGGTGGGCGGTCCTGGTGGCGCCGGCGGCGCTGCTCATCGGGTTCGCCTTCGGCGGCGCGTGCATGGCGCTGACGACGTACATGCGCTCCTGGCAGGACTTCGACTACGTCACCCTCGGCACGCTGCCGCTGTTCCTGTTCTCCGCGACGTTCTTCCCGATCACGGCGTTCCCGACCTGGGTGCAGTGGCTGGTGGAGTTCACGCCGCTCTACCGCGGGGTGGTGCTGGTCCGCGAGCTCACCACGGGCGCCCTGACGTGGGGGTCGGCGTTCTCGGTGGCCTACCTGCTGGCGATGGGCCTCGCCGGACTGGTCATCGTCGGCAGGCGTCTGGACCGGCTGCTGCTGACCTGAACCCGCGAGCACCGATCGGCTCCTGCTGACCCGGGCCGGGGCGCGGGTTGGCACGATGGGCCCATGACCACACCCGACCCGCCAGCCGACCAGCATCCACGCGTGGCCGTGATCGGTGGCAGCGGCTTCTACGAGTTCCTGGAGAACCCCACCTCGGTCGAGGTCTCCACGCCGTACGGCGACCCGTCGGCACCGGTCGCCGTCGGCGAGGTCGGGGGTCGGGCGGTGGCCTTCCTGCCGCGTCACGGTCCGGGGCACGAGCTGCCCCCGCACCGGATCAACTACCGGGCGAACCTGTGGGCGCTGCGCAGCCTCGGCGTGCAGCAGGTGCTCGCACCCTGCGCCGTCGGGGGACTGCAGCCCGAGACGCAGCCGGGCACCCTGGTCGTCCCTGACCAGCTCGTCGACCGCACCACCCGCCGCGTCCAGACCTTCATCGACTCCGGGGCGGCCCACGCCCCGTTCGCGGATCCCTACTGCCCGGACCTGCGGTCCGCGCTGGTGGCGGCTGCCGGCGACGACGCGCTCACCGAGGGCACCATGGTGGTGATCGAGGGGCCGCGGTTCTCCACCCGGGCCGAGTCGCGCAGCTATGCGAGCGCCGGGTGGACGGTCGTGAACATGACCGGCCACCCCGAGGCCGTGCTCGCCCGCGAGCTCGGTGTCTGCTACGCCACGATCGCCCTGGTCACCGACCTCGACGCGGGCGTCAGCGCGGAGGAGTCGGTGGACCAGGCCCAGGTGTTCGCGCTCTTCGAGCAGCACATCGGTCGGCTCAAGGGCCTGCTCGGCACGGTGGTGGCCGGTCTCCCGCGGTACGACGACGGCGCGCGCCGGCCGTGCGGGTGCGCGGACTGGCTGGACGACGTGACGCTCCCCTTCGAGCTGCCCGGCCCCGACTCATGAGGGTCCTGCTCACCGGCGCCGGAGGCTTCATCGGCGCGCAGATCGCCGAGCAGCTGGCCGAGCGGGGCGACGAGGTGGTCCGGATCGACGCGTTGATCCCGGAGGCGCACGGACCCGATCGCTCCGCCGAGGAGGGCCTGCACCTGCTCGACGTACGCGATGCAGCCGCGTGGTCGAGCCTCCTCGACGGCATCGACGTGGTCTGCCACCAGGCGGCGATGGTGGGTGCGGGCGTCACGGTCGCCGACCTCCCGTCGTACGCCGGCCACAACGACCTCGGCACCGCCGCGCTGCTCGCCGCGATGCACGACCGTGGCGTGGACGCGCTCGTGCTGGCCAGCTCGATGGTCGTCTACGGCGAGGGGCGCTACGCGTGCGAGGAGCACGGCGAGCAGCTGCCCGCTCCGCGGAGCCGGTCGGCGCTGGACGGCGGCGACTTCGAGAACCACTGTGCCCGCTGCGGACGTCCGCTCGCGTGGGAGCTGGTGCCCGAGGACGCGAGGCTGGACCCGCGGAGCAGCTATGCGGCGAGCAAGGTCGCCCAGGAGCACTACACGCTCGCGTGGGCCCGGCAGGCGGGTGCGCGCGCCATCGGGCTGAGGTACCACAACGTCTACGGGCCGGGCATGCCCCGGGACACCCCCTACTCCGGCGTGGCGGCGATCTTCCGCTCCTCCCTGGAGGCCGGACGGGCGCCGCGCGTGTTCGAGGACGGCGGGCAGATGCGCGACTTCGTGCACGTCCACGACGTGGCCCGGGCCAACCTGCTCGCGATCGACCTCGTGGCCCGACGGCCCGCCGAGTCCTGGGCGACCTACAACGTCTGCTCCGGCACGCCGATCCCCATCCGGCGTGTCGCCGAGGTGCTCGCGGACGCGTCCGGCGGACCGCGGCCCGAGGTGACGGGGGACTACCGTCCCGGCGACGTGCGGCACGTCGTGGCCTCCCCCGAGCTCGCCGCGTCCGAGCTCGGCTTCAGCGCGTCGATCCCACCCGACGACGGGATCGCGGGCTTCGCCACCGCGCCGCTGCGTCCCTCGGCGGGGTGAGGCCTTCACCAGCCCGTGAACAACAGGTGCTGCACGACGAGCGCAGAGACCACCTGGAGGGCCAGACCGGCCCGGCGCCAACGCTCGGGGAGCAGGGCGCAGGACACGAGCAGCCAGGGCACGAACGGCAGCCAGATCCGCTCGACCTCCGCCTTGCTCATCTGCGAGAGGTCAGCGGCCACGACCATGGCGACCGCGGCACCGACCAGCCACGTGGTCGCGCGCACCGCGTCGGGCCCGATCTCCAGGTCGCGGGCCCGGCGCCCGAGGGTCGTCAGCCCGGCACCCAGCAGGGGCCCGGCACTGAACACGAGCGCGGCGAGGTTGGCCCACATCCAGTACGACGCCGGCCGGACGCTGGCCACCCCGTCCCAGTAGCGCTCCCGGAGGACCGGCAGTGCCTCCCACCACAGGAACCCGAACGCCGCGTAGGTGAGGACCACCCCGAGCGCTCCCAGGACCGCCCAGGGGAGTGGCCGCCAGGTGCGTGCCACGACGAGGACCGCGACCGCCAGCAGCCCGAGCAGCGGCAGCCCGTAGGAGAGCATCACCGCAGAGCCGAGCAGCACCCCTGCCGCCAGGGCCCACACGGCGCTGCGCCACACCGCCGCAGCGGCGAGCGCGGCGATTCCCCACGCGGCGACCGCGGCGAACACCGCGTCTCCGCTGACCGACTGCCAGATCGCTGCCGGGCCGAGGACCAGGAACGGCGCCGCACGGCGCGCCACGACCTCGGCGCCGAGCAGCCGCAAGGTGACCATCACGGCCACCGCGGTCGAAGCGGCGACCAGGGTCACCACGATCCCGGCCTGGAGCCCTCCACCGAGCCCGATCCGGTCGAGGAGCACGAAGAAGTGCAGCGCCCCGGGTGGGTGACCGGCCACGTGCACCGGCCAGTTGGCGCCCTCGATGTCGTCGGGCAGCCCGTCGTACGGGATCCGCGAGACCCACTCCCGCAGCGCAGCAGGGAAGTCGTCGGTCGCCCTGGCGGTGGGCAGGTACTCGTACTCGGTGTCGAGGATCGTCCCGATCCCCGCCTCGCCGTCGACCAGGGCGAGGCTGAACATCCAGGCGGCCCCGGCGGCGTACGTCGCCACCAGCAGGCCGCGCCACCGCAGACGCTCCGCCAGACCTACCGAAAGCCAGACCCCCACCGCCCCGATGAGCAATGCTGGGAGCGTCCCGGGCCCGAGGCGTGGTTCCCACTCGGCGTGAAGCGGAGGAAAGTAGCGCACGTGCACGTCCCAGCCCGTGACGGCGGGAACGATCATGGCCAATCCGGCCAGGGCCACGGCGACGAATACACCGACAAGGGGTGCCAGCCGCGGCCGTCCGATGATGGTCATGTGCCCCAAGAGTAGGAGCAGTCATCAGCTTTCCAAGCGACCCGACACCGCAGGATGACCACCGTTCGTCCGGTGGGACGCCTGCGGGCACCGCCACCTGCTGTGACGTGGTCATCCCCTGCCGGGACGAGGCGCCCGCCCTGCCCGACCTGCTCGCCCGGATGCCCGAGGGCTTCCACCCGATCGTGGTCGACAACGGATCGCGCGACGCGACGGCGGCCGTGGCCCGTGACCTGGGCGCCACCGTGGTCTCCGAGCCCCGACCCGGCTACGGCGCGGCGGTGCATGCCGGGCTCGAGGCGGCGACAGCAGAGTTCGTGGCGGTCATCGACGGCGACTGCTCGATGGACCCCGAGGAGCTGGTGGCGATGCTCGCCGAGGTCAGCGCCGGACGCGCGGACCTGGCCGTGGGGCGTCGCAGGCCCAGCGCCCGCGGCGTGTGGCCCTGGCACGCGCGCGCCGGCAATGCCGTGGTGCTGTGGTGGCTGCGGCGCCGCATCGGCATGCCGCTGCACGACATCGCCCCGATGCGCGTCGGCCGCCGCAAGGACCTGCTGGGCCTCGGGGTGGAGGACCGTCGGTTCGGCTACCCCGTCGAGCTGCTGCAGCGCGCCACAGCGGCCGGATGGCGCTTCGCCGAGCTCGACATCAGCTATCACCCCCGGGCGGCCGGAACCCGGTCGAAGGTGTCCGGCTCGGTGAGGGGCACCCTCCGCACGGCCCGCGACTTCGCACGGGTGCTCTCATGAGGCCGGCAGTCGCGCTGGTCGTCGCGAAGTCGCCGGTCGTCGGCCGGGTCAAGACCAGGCTGGGCCGCGAGGTGGGGCTGGAGCGGGCCGCCGATCTCGCCGCCGCCGCACTCCTCGACACCGTGGCGGCCTGCGCGACGGCGTTCGGCGTCGCGAGGTGTCACCTCTCCCTCGACGGTGTCCTCGCGGACGGCAGGTGCGCCGACGAGCTCCTCGAGGCCACCGCCGAATGGACCTTCCATCCCCAGCGCGGTGAGGGGCTCGCCGAGCGGCTGGTGAACGCGCACGCCGACGCCGCCGCGTTCTCCGGGGCACCGGTCGTCCAGGTCGGGATGGACACCCCGCACCTGTCGGTCGATGCGCTGCTCGACGCGGGCGCGCTGCTCACGGGTCCGGACTCGGCAGTGCTGGGTCCGGCGTACGACGGGGGCTGGTGGCTGCTCGGCGTGGGCGGACCGCACCTGCTCGCCCACCTCGTCGAGGTGCCGATGTCCACTTCCCGGACCGGTGAGCTCACCCGGCAGGCGCTGCTGCGGGCGGGTGCGCGGGTGACGGACATCGCGGCCCTGCGCGACGTCGACGAGGTCGAGGACGCCGAGTCGGTGGCCGCCGCGGCGCCCACCTCGCGGTTCGCCCGGAGCTGGCGATGAGTGCCCCCGAGACAGTCGCGGGGTGGACCGACGAGCTCGCGCCCACGGACCGGAACGGCTCCTTCAGCGAGATGTTCAGCGACGCGCTCCGTGGCGTCCCCTGCTCGGTGCGCGGCATCTCCTCCCAGGACCAGGCGGTCCCGGTGCACGAGTGGCTCCGTCCGGCGAGCACGACCGACCGGATGCTGCTGGAGCACTGCCGGGGAGCGACGCTCGACGTCGGCTGCGGACCCGGCCGGATGAGCGCGCACCTCGCCCTGCGGGGCGTCCCCGTGCTCGGGATCGACATCGTCCGCGAGGCGGTGGACCAGTCCCGGCGACGGGGTGTCCCGGCGCTGCGCCGCAGCGTCTTCGACCCGATGCCGGGGGAGGGCAGCTGGGACACGGTGCTGCTCGCCGACGGCAACATCGGCATCGGCGGAGCCCCCGCCTCGTTGCTGCGTCGGTCCGCGGAGCTCCTGGCCCACACCGGACGGGTGGTGTGCGACCTCGCCAGGCCCGGCACCGGTCTGCGGGTGCACTCCGCACGGCTGGTCACGCGTGGTCGCCACTCCGAGGTCTTCCCGTGGGCGGAGGTCGGTCCCGAGGCGGTCGGCACAGTCGCCGCCGAGGCAGGTCTCGACGTCGTGGACGTCCTGGAGCGGCACGGCCGCTGGTTCGCCGTGCTGACGCGATGAGACGACTACCGGTGCCGACCGAGTCGTCGTTCACCTCGACGCTGCGCGACGAACGGCTGACCGCACGGGTCGGCACCTGGCTCGGCGTGAGCTTCGGCCTCTGCTTCCTGACCGGGTTGATCAGTCACTGGTACTACCTGAACGACGCGCCGATCTTCCCGCCGGTCCGGCCCATCTGGGGTTACCGGGTGACCCAGGGCGTGCACGTGCTCAGCGGGATCGCCGCGATCCCGCTGCTGCTCGTCAAGCTCTGGAGCGTCTACCCGAAGCTGTTCCGGGAGATCCCGTTCGGGAGACCCCGCGCGCTGATGCTCGACGGCGCCGAGAAGGCCTCGATCGCCGTCCTGGTGGCCGGCTCGATCTTCCAGCTGGGCACGGGACTGGCCAACGCCTCCGGCTGGTATCCGTGGTCGTTCTCGTTCAGGTCGACCCACTACGCGGTCGCCTGGATCGTCATCGGCGCCCTCGTGGTGCACATCGCGGTCAAGCTGCCGATCATCCGGGCGGCGTACGGCGGGCCGCTGCCCGAGCCCGAGCCCGAGCCCGAGCAAGAGGCGGGCGCGGTGCTGGAGCCGCGCGTCGAGCCGGACGGGACCGAGACCTCCACGCCGGTTCAGGCGAGCGCGAGCCACGGACCCAGCCGCCGCACGATCCTGCGCACGGCCCTGCTCGCGTCCGGCGTGGCGGTGATCGCTGCCGCGGGCAACACCGTCCCGCTCCTGCGCAAGGTCTCGGTCTTCGCGGTGCGCACCGGCGAGGGCCCCCAGGGAGTACCCGTCAACAGGACGGCCGAGGCTGCCGGGGTGCTCACCGCAGCCGTGGGCCCGGCCTTCCGGCTCACGGTCGTCAACGGCGACCGCGAGGTCACGCTGAGCCGCGACGACCTCGAGGCGATGACCCAGCACTCCCACGAGCTTCCGATCGCCTGCGTCGAGGGGTGGAGCGCCTCGGCCCGCTGGTCCGGCGTACGCCTCGCCGAGCTGCTCGACCTGGTCGACGCGCCCAGGGACGCGTCGGTGAAGGTGCGGTCTCTCCAGCAGAGGGGCGCCTTCGGCGTGACCCAGATCCCTGCCCCGTTCGCACACGACCCCCTGACGCTCCTCGCGCTGCAGCTCAACGGTGAGGAGCTGAGCCTCGACCACGGCTTCCCGTGCCGGCTGATCGCACCCAACCGGCCCGGCGTCTTCCAGACCAAGTGGGTCACGCGGCTCGAGGTGCAGGCATGAGGACCCGGCTGCTCATCGGCGCGGTGGGGGTCCTGGCCGGAGCCTTCGGGGCACTGCGCTTCCTCCAGCTCGACTTCCCCGACATCGTGAACGCGGTGCTCTGGCTCGCGGGCGGGGTGATCGTGCACGACGCGATCATCGCGCCGCTGACGATCGGGCTGACAGTGCTCGCCACCCGGGTGCTGCCGGCTCGGCTCCGGACCCGGGTCACAGTGGCCCTGGTCGTCCTGGCGACCGTGACCCTGACCGCCGTCCCGGTGCTGGGCAGGTTCGGCGTGAAGCCGGACAACGACACCCTGCTCGACCGCAACTACGTCGGGGGCTGGCTGGTGTTCGCCGCCATCGTGGTGCTGGCCACTTTGCTGGTCGGCCCGGTGGGCCGGCTCCTGCGCCGATCGCGAGGAGACAGGGTCAGCCGGTCAGCAGCGTGAGCAGCAGTCCGACCGCCGCGAGGGCGATGCCTCCCGCGGAGAGCAGGATCGGCGTGCGCGGTGCCGGCGTGTCGTGGGAGCGCCTGGGCGCGAGGGCGATGACCGCGGCGACGACGCTGAGCAGACCGGTGAGCGAGCCCATCACCGTGGCCAGGCTCGGGCCGGAGCCGTCCGTCGCGGACTCCCCGCCGACGGTGAAGCAGACCCCGGACGTGAGAGCGGCGACCACGATCGCGGGCCACGGCAGTGCGCTGGTGGAACGGACGAGCAGGACCGCCGTCACCAGCAGGGCGAGGGCGACGACCAGGATCACGACGGAACCCACGCTCAAGATCTCGTTCCCCTCGTAGTTGACGGCGGTTGGCAGGACGGCTCCCTAGGGTCTACACGATCAGGGCCCCGCTCGCATGCTCGTGGACGCACTGGGCACAATCTGTGTGTGAGCATCGAGCCGGACACCAAGGACTGGACCTGGGTCCTCGACCGCCCCTGCGAGGCGTGCGGCTTCGACCCCCACGAGGTCGCCCCCGAGCAGCTGGCCGACCTGCTGCACGAGAACACCCGCGGCTGGTACGACGTGCTGGCCGACGCCGACTACGCCGTACGCCCTGCCCCGCACGTGTGGTCCCGCCTGGAGTACGCCTGCCACGTGCGGGACGTCCATGCGCTCTTCGCCGGGCGGGTCCGGCTCATGCTCGAGCAGGACGACCCCGAGTTCGAGAACTGGGACCAGGACGCGACCGCGGCCGAGGAGGACTACGGCCTGGAGGACCCTGGCTCGGTCGCCACCGCGCTGGTCGAGAACGCGGCGGTGGCCTCCGCCACCTACGCCTCCGTGCGCGCCGACCAGTGGCAGCGCACCGGGCGGCGGAGCAACGGTTCGCAGTTCACCGTGGGCAGCCTCGGTCGCTACCACCTGCACGACGTGGTCCACCACCTGTGGGACGTGAGCATCACCCCCTCGCCGGCCCCGGAGGAAGCCGCCCCCGAGGGCGAGGAGTGAGACCCGCATGAGGCACACCGAGTTCTGGGTGCGGATGGAGCAGGCGCTCGGTCCGGGCTACGCCCGCTGGTGGGCCGAGCAGCACGTGCTCGGGGACCTCGGCGAGCGCACCGTGGTGCAGTCGCTGGAAGCAGGCGAGGCTCCGAAGCTGGTCTGGCGCGCGGTCTGGGCCGAGCTCGGCCTGCCCGCCCACGAACGCTGACTCCGACCGGCGTGTCTGAGTTGGGATCGAACACCTGTTCGTACTACCGTCTTCTCCACAGGCAGGGGTCGACACCGGGTTCTCCACAGGTGGGGAACGCAGCCGTGCAGGTTGTCGGTGGTGGCTCCTAACGTCTGGCAGGACACCGCGTCGAACCAGAAGACGCGGTCAGACCGGCGCCGCAGGCGCACGAGACGTGAGGGACGAACACCATGGCATCTGCCGAGAACAGCCGGGACAAGGCGCTGGACGTAGCGCTCGCCAACATCGACAAGCAGTTCGGCAAGGGCTCGGTGATGCGCCTCGGTGACGAGGTGCGGGTGCCGCTCGAGGTGATCCCCACCGGGGCCATCTCCCTCGACATCGCGCTGGGCCTCGGCGGACTGCCGCGCGGCCGCGTCGTGGAGATCTACGGCCCGGAGTCCTCCGGAAAGACGACCGTCGCGCTGCACGCGGTGGCCAACGCCCAGGCAGCCGGCGGGATCGTGGCCTTCATCGACGCCGAGCACGCGCTCGACCCCGACTACGCCCAGCGGCTCGGGGTGGACACCGACGCCCTGCTGGTCTCCCAGCCCGACTCCGGTGAGCAGGCCCTGGAGATCGCGGACATGCTGATCCGCTCCGGCGCCCTGGACCTGATCGTGATCGACTCGGTGGCCGCCCTGGTGCCGCGCGCCGAGATCGAGGGCGAGATGGGCGACAGCCACGTCGGCCTCCAGGCCCGGCTGATGAGCCAGGCGCTGCGCAAGATGACCGGCGCGCTCAGCAACTCCAAGACGACCGCGATCTTCATCAACCAGCTCCGCGAGAAGATCGGGGTGATGTTCGGCTCGCCGGAGACCACCACCGGTGGCAAGGCGCTGAAGTTCTACTCCTCGGTCCGTCTCGACGTCCGCCGCATCGAGACGCTCAAGGACGGCACCGAGATGGTCGGCAACCGCACCCGCGTCAAGGTGGTGAAGAACAAGGTCGCCCCGCCGTTCAAGCAGGCCGAGTTCGACATCATGTACGGCCTGGGCATCAGCCGCGAGGGTGGCCTGATCGACGTCGGCGTCGAGGCTGGCCTGGTCCGCAAGGCGGGCGCCTGGTACACCTACGAGGGCGACCAGCTCGGCCAGGGCAAGGAGAACGCCCGCACCTTCCTGCGCGACAACCCCGACCTCGCCAACGAGCTGGAGAAGCGGATCCTGGAGAAGCTCGGCATCGGCCCGGCCGTCGACGCCCCGGCCGAGGGCTTCGCCTCGGACGCCCCGGGCATCGACCCCGACGGCATCGACTTCTGACCCGTGACGCGACACGGGGTCTGGCCGTGACCAGGCCGCGCAGCCGCTGGCCCGCACCCAAGGTCGCCGAGCCTGGTGAGGGCCTCGACACGGGTCCCGACGCCGACCCGGAGTCGGTGGCCCGCAAGATCCTGCTCGACCAGCTGACCGGGCGGGCTCGCACCCGCTCGGAGCTGGCCGACAAGCTGGCCGGCCGCAATGTCCCCGATGAGGTCGCCAGCCGGCTCCTCGACCGGTTCGAGGAGGTCGGCCTGGTCGACGACGCCGCCTTCGCCCGCGAGTGGGTGGAGCAGCGTCAGTCCGGGCGTGGGCTGGCCAGGCGGGCGCTCGCCCAGGAGCTGCGACGCAAGGGGATCGAGGACGAGGTCGCCCAGGAAGCGCTCGAGGAGATCGACGACGACGACGAGGTGGCGGCGGCCCGGAGGTTGGTGCGGGCCAAGCTGCGCTCGGTGCGCAGCCTCGACCGCGACAAGGCCGTGCGCCGGTTGGTCGGGATGCTCGCCCGCAAGGGCCACTCGAGCTCGGTGGCCTTCCGGGTCGTCAAGGAAGAGCTCGACGTCGACCTCGACGACCCCGAGGTCCCAGACTGAGCGCATGCGGATCGACCTCGCCCGTGACCAGGTGCGGCCCCGCGAGTCGTGGGCGCAGGCCGCCGACCGGCTCGCCGGCGGCCGCGGCCCGGTCCTCGCCGTGGACCTCTCCGCCGACCCGTTGCGGTTCTGCGTCGACGACGACCACCGGTTCGCGCTGCGCCCGCTGACCGAGGGCGATCTCGGTGACCTCACCCGCTGGATCAACATGCCGCACGTCGCCACATGGTGGGAGGGGCGCCGATCGGCGGAGCAGGTCGCGGCCCACTACACCCCGGGCATCAGGGGGGAGCGCGCGGTTCGCCACTGGGTCTGGGAGGTCAACGGCCGCTCGGTCGGCTTCTGCCAGGACTACCGGATCGCCGACCACCCCGAGTTCGCGCTGCTGTGCGGTCGACCGGACGCCATCGGGTTCGACTACGTGATCGGCGAGCCGGCGTTCGTGGACCGCGGTCTGGGCACCAAGCTGCTGTGGGTGTTCCTGCGCGACATCGTCGTCCCGGCGTACGACGCGGCGAGCGAGCTGTTCGCCGCGCCCGACCACCGCAACACCCGTTCGCTGCGGGTGCTGGAGAAGCTGGGCGCGACCCGGGGGCTGTGGTTCGACGAGCCGAAGTCGGACGGCAGCGTGGACACCGTGGTCGGGTGCAGCATCGACGTGAAGCGGGTGCTGAAGCAGCCATGACCATCCGGGTCGGCATCTCGGGCTGGCGCTACCCACCCTGGCGCGGCGACTTCTATCCGTCAGGTCTGCCGCAGCGCCGCGAGCTGGAGTACGCCGCGTCGCAGCTCACCTCGATCGAGATCAACGGCTCCTTCTACTCGCTGCAGCGACCCTCGAGCTATGCGAAGTGGCGAGCCGAGGTCCCCGAGGACTTCGTGTTCGCGGTCAAGGGTGGCCGGTTCATCACGCACCTGAAGCGTCTCCAGGACGTCGAAGCTCCTCTCGCGAACTTCTTCGCCTCCGGGGTGCTGGCCCTGGACCAGGCGCTGGGGCCGATCCTGTGGCAGCTGCCGGCGACCTTCGTCCACGACGAGCAGGTGTTGCGCGACTTCCTCGAGCTGCTCCCGCGCACCACCACCGAGGCCGCCCGGCTGGCCATCCGCCATGACGACAGGCTCACCGGCGACCGGCTCTGGTCCGGCGAGGTGGCCGAGCGCCCGCTGCACCACGCCCTGGAGCCGAGGCACCTGAGCTTCGCCTCCGACTCGGCGCTCGCACAGCTCAGCGAGTCCGGGGTCGCGCTGGTGGTGGCCGACTCGGCCGGCAAGTGGCCTCGGTTCGAGCAGGCGATCGGGCCGATCGTCTACGCACGGCTGCACGGCGACTCCGAGCTCTACGCCAGCGGCTACACCGACGAGGCGCTGGACCGGTGGGCCGAGCGCCTGTCCGGGTGGACGGCCGACGGTCGGGACGCCTTCGTCTACTTCGACAACGACCTGAAGGGCCATGCCCCGCACGACGCGCGCAGGCTGATCGGGAGGCTGGGGCAGTGCCTCGCGTGAGGCCCGCCACAGGTCGGCCCGGCTGAGGCTACTCACGAGTAGGGTCCTGGTCATGAGCAGAGTCGTCGACCTCTACGAGAGGTCCCGCGCCCTCCCACTCCTGGGCCCGCTGGTCGGAGACCGGCTGTTCTCCTTCGCGTTCTCCCAGGTGGCGCCGTACTTCTGGACCATCCGCCCCCGGTTCACCGTGGTCGAGCCCAACCACGCCGAGCTGGTGATCCCCAAGCGTCGTGGGGTGAAGAACCACATCGGCACCGTGCACGCCATCGCGCTGTGCAACGGGCTCGAGGCCGCGATGGGGGTGCTCGCCGAGGCGTCCATCCCCAGCGACAAGCGCTGGATCCCGAAGGGGATGGAGGTCAGCTACACCGCGAAGGCCACGACCGACATCACCTGCATCGCCGAGACGGACCCGGAGCAGTGGACCTCAGCCGACCCGGACGTGCCGGTGCGGGTCAGGGGTGTGCGCCAGGACGGCACCGTGGTGATCGAGGGCACGATCCGGCTCTGGGTCACTCCGAAGAAGAGCTGAGCCCGGAGCTTCAGGTGCCCGCGCCGGTCACCCCGGTTTCGACGATCGTGGTGTCCCCGGTCGTCATGCCGCGTCGTGCCAGACGTCGCTCGACGTAGGTGGCGAGTCGCGACAGCGCGTAGTTGATCAAGATGAAGATCAACCCGACGACGAACAGGGCCTGGATCGGGTTGTCGAGGTTGCTCGAGAGCAGGTTCCCGCGCTTGAGGAGCTCGATGTAGAACCCGAGAAGGCCGGCGAGCGAGGTGTCCTTGAGCACCACGACGAGCTGGCTGATCAGCGCTGGCAGCATGGTGCGGAACGCCTGGGGAAGCAGCACGGAGCGCATCACCTGGCCTTCGGTCATGCCGACGGCGCGGGCGGCCTCGCCCTGCCCGCTCGGCAACGACGCCACACCGGCACGCAGGATCTCGGCGATGATCACGGAGTTGTAGAGCGTCAAGCCGATCACCAGGAACCAGAGTCCGTCCGAGCCGGGAAGAGGCCCGACGTTGATCCCGGTCTCGGGCAGCACCTGCCACACGTAGAAGATCGTGATCACGACGGGCAGGCCACGGAAGAGCTCGATGAAGCCGATCAGCGGAACTCGGGCAACCTTGCCCAGCATCATCCGCGAGGCGCCCAGGATGGTGCCGACCAGCAGCGAGAAGAGGATGGCGAGGGCGGCGGCCACGAGGGTCGCCTGCAGCCCGCGCCACAGGAATCGCCACACGATGCCGAACTGCTCGTCCGAGGGGTCGATGAGCGGTCCCCACAGCTCCATCGAGAACTGGCCCTGGTCGTTGAGGCGCTTGACCACGACGGCCAGCACAGCGAGGATCGCGACGCCCGCGATGATCGTGCCGACCAGCGCACGCCGCCGCGCCTTGGGGCCGGGTACGTCGTACAGCACGGACTCTGCAGCGCTCATCGCAAGATCGCCACCCTGCGCTCGATCACGCCGAGGGTCAGCCCGGCGGGGATCGTGATGAAGAGGTAGGCGATGGCAACACCGGTCAGGACCGGGACGATGTCATAGCCCTGGGCGCTGCCGAGTCTCCTGCCGACACTGAACAGGTCGCCGCCGACGCCGAAGGCGCCGAGCACGGCTGAGTTCTTGAACATCGCGATGATCACGCTGCCCAGCGGGGGGACCGAGGTCCTGAATGCCTGCGGCAGGATCACCTGGCCGAGTGACTGGGTGAAGGTGAGCCCGATGGCGCGAGCTGCCTCGGCCTGGCCGGCAGGCACCGCGTTGATGCCGGCCCGCAGCGCCTCACAGACGAACGCCGATGTGTAGACGATCAGGGCACCGACTCCGAAGATGTAGAAGGACTGGCTGATTCCGATCTCCGGAAGACCGAAGGCGAAGAAGAACAGCACCACCGTCAGCGGGCAGTTGCGGACCACGGTGACCCAGGCAGTGCCGAACCACCGCAGCGAGGGGATCGGGGAGACCCGGAACGACGCGATCAGGGTCCCGAGCAGCATTGCTCCGACCATGCCCCACAGACAGATGCCCAAGGACCGCAGGAAACCCGACCAGAACAGGTCGAGGTTGTCGGTCACGCCCTCCATGCAGATCTCCTCATCTGGCAGATGGTGACCCTGCTGCGACGCCGGGAGGGCGTCGCAGCAGGGTCAGCTGCGTTCAGCTGCAGGGGGCAGCCTCGGGCAGGGTGGGCGCCTGGGTGCCCTCGATCTCGCCCGCGGTGTCCTCCCAGGCCTTGTTGTAGGCGTCCTCGTTGTCCTTGAGGGTCTTGTTGATGAACTCGCAGAACTCGACGTCGCCCTTCTTGATGCCGATGCCGTAGGGCTCCTCGGTGAACTGCTCGCCGACCAGCTTGTAGTCGCCGTCCGACTCGGCCGCAAAGCCGAGCAGGATCACGTTGTCCGTGGTCACGATGCCGACGCCGTCGGTGCCCTTGGCGAGAGCGGCTTCGCACTTCTCGTAGACGTCGAAGAGCACCAGCTGCTTCGGGTCGGCGAGGTAGGGCCGAATCTGCTCCGACGGTGTCGAGCCGTCAGCCGAACACACCTTCACGTCCGGGTTGCCCTTGATGTCGTCAGGACCGTTGATCGTGTCGTTGTCCGACTTCACCATCAGCTGCTGACCGGCCACGTAGTACGGCCCCGCGAAGGTGATCTTCTCCTTGCGCTCGTCGTTGATGGTGTAGGTCGCCACCACGAAGTCGACGGAGCCGTCCTCGATGACCTGCTCACGGACAGCGGAGGTGGCTTCCTTCCACTCGATGTCGTCCTCCGCGATGCCGAGCTCGCCGGCGATGATCTTCGCGACCTCCACGTCGAAGCCTTCCGGCTTGTCCTCGAGGTTGAGCTTTCCGAAGCCCGGCTGGTCGAACTTGGTGCCGATGGTGACCTTGCCGGCCTCGGAGAGCTCGGCCATCGTGGTGCCCGCCTCGAACTTCGGGTCCTCGGCGACGTCAGCCCCACTCTCGTCGTCGCTGCCGCACGCTGCCGTCGTGAGCGCCAGCGCCAGGCCGACGAGCACCACCTTGGTCTTGGTGAATCGCATCCCTACTCCTGTTTCCGGGCGGTTGTCCCGTCCCTGTCCGGTTGTGCAGAACGTGCTGTGCGGAAAAGTGAGGTCCTCAGTGCTTGAGGATCTTGCCGAGGAAGTCCTTGGCGCGGTCCGACTGTGGGTTGGTGAAGAACTCCTCGGGGGTGTTCTCCTCGACGATGGCGCCCTCGGACATGAACACGACGCGGTCGGCGGCCGTGCGGGCGAATCCCATCTCGTGGGTGACCACGATCATCGTCATCCCCTGCTTGGCGAGGTCGACCATCACGTCGAGGACCTCCTTGATCATCTCGGGGTCCAGCGCCGAGGTCGGTTCGTCGAAGAGCATCGCCTTCGGGTCCATCGCGAGCGCGCGGGCGATGGCGACTCGTTGCTGCTGGCCCCCCGAGAGCTGGGCGGGGTACTTCTCGGACTGGTGGCCCACACCGACCCGGTCGAGCAGCTCGCGGCCCCGCTTCTCGGCGTCCGCCTTGCTCTTCCCACGAACCTTGATCGGGCCCAGCGTCACGTTCTCCAGGATGGTCTTGTGGGCGAACAGGTTGAAGCTCTGGAAGACCATCCCCACCTCCGCGCGCAGGGCGGCGAGGGCCTTCCCTTCTTCCGGGAGCGCCTGGCCGTCGAGGGAGATCCTGCCTTCGTTGATGGTCTCGAGGCGGTTGATCGCGCGACACAGCGTCGACTTCCCCGAACCCGAGGGGCCGATCACCACGACGACCTCGCCCTTGCCGACGGTCAGGTTGATGTCCTGGAGGACATGCAGCTCCCCGAACCACTTGTTCACACCGTCGAGGACGATCAGGGGCTCGAGCGTCGTCGCCGACGCGTGCGACCCGCCGTCCTGCTCAGGCTCAGTCATGTCTGTGACTCTAGGGACCGCTGGGACGGGAGTCGAGGGAGGCGCGACTTCGTTGCACAGTGGTGACCCGCCGAGAACCCGGGTGTCCGCTGGCCGATGCGTGCTCTGGGCGATGGTTCGCGGGCTCGCTGATCGCGACCGGGCAGTCCACGTAGTCTGGGGCGGCCATGACTACAGCCTCTCCGACGCCCGCCCGCACCTACGAGGTCCGCACCCACGGGTGCCAGATGAACGTGCACGACTCCGAGCGGCTGACCGGCCTGCTGGAGGCCGCGGGCTATGTGGCGGCTCCTGCGGGTGACGGTGCCGACGTGGTCGTGTTCAACACCTGTGCGGTCCGCGAGAACGCCGACAACAAGCTCTACGGCAACCTGGGCCAGCTCGCCTCGGTGAAGAAGAAGCAGCCCGGGATGCAGATCGCGGTGGGCGGTTGCCTGGCGCAGAAGGACCGATCCACGATCACCGAGAAGGCGCCCTGGGTCGATGTCGTCTTCGGCACCCACAACATCGGGTCACTGCCGGTCCTGCTGGAGCGGGCACGCGTCCAGGAGGAGGCGCAGGTCGAGATCCTCGAGTCGCTGGAGGTGTTCCCCTCCACCCTGCCGACCAAGCGCGAGTCGGCGTACGCCGCCTGGGTGTCCATCTCGGTCGGCTGCAACAACACCTGCACGTTCTGCATCGTCCCGGCGTTGCGCGGCAAGGAGAAGGACCGCCGCCCCGGCGAGATCCTGGCCGAGGTCGAGGCGCTGGTGGCCGAGGGAGTCACCGAGGTGACGCTCCTCGGTCAGAACGTGAACGCCTACGGGGTCGAGTTCGGCGACCGGCAGGCCTTCTCCAAGCTGCTGCGCGCGTGCGGCGGGATCGAGGGGCTGGAGCGGGTCCGGTTCACCTCGCCCCACCCGGCCGAGTTCACCGACGACGTGATCGAGGCGATGGCGCAGACCCCGAACGTGATGCCCTCGCTGCACATGCCGCTGCAGTCCGGCTCCGACAAGGTGCTCAAGGACATGCGCCGGTCCTACCGGCAGTCGAGGTTCCTCGGCATCATCGAGCGCGTGCGCGCCGCGATGCCCGACGCCGCCATCACCACCGACATCATCGTCGGGTTCCCGGGCGAGACCGAGGAGGACTTCCAGGCCACCCTCGACGTCGTCCGAGCGGCCCGGTTCTCCGGCGCGTTCACCTTCCAGTACTCCAAGCGCCCGGGCACCCCGGCCGCCACGCTCGCCGACCAGATCCCGAAGTCGGTCGTGCAGGAACGCTACGAGCGCCTCGTCGCGGTCGCCGACGAGGTCGCGTGGGCGGAGAACCGCGCGCTCGAGGGACGCACCGTCGAGCTGATGGTCGCCGAGGGGGAGGGCCGCAAGGACGCGGCCACGCTCCGGCTCTCAGGTCGTGCGCGTGACAACCGGCTGGTGCACTTCACCCCGGTGCTCGAGGACGGCTCGCCGGTCGAGGTGCGGCCCGGCGACATGGTCGAGTGCGTGATCTCCTACGGCGCGCCGCACCACCTCGTCGCCGACGGGCCGGTGCGCTCGGTCCGGCGTACCCGCGCCGGAGACGCCTGGGAGAACCGCACCGACCCACCCTCCAACGGTGTCGCGCTGGGCCTACCCACCGTGGGTGTCCCGGCCGCGCTCCCGGTCGAGACCGGCTGCTCACGCTGACAGCGGCGATCCCCAGTCATCAGGTGACTGCGAATCGCCGCCATCACAGTCCACGCACGGCTTGAGGCCGCCTAGCCACCCTCGCCGTTGCAGCACTCTCGCCAGCTTGGCGGCGGTCCGGCAGGGACGGCCGACCACCTGGCCCCACCCCAGACGGATCGTCAGCAGCTCCTCGAGCGCGGCATCCAGATCCCGCTCGAGGTCCTGGTCCCGGTCGAGTGCTCCGGTGTGGTCCAGCCGCCCGTCGAGCTCCACGATCGTGGACAGCTGCTCGTAGAGCACGTCGCGATAGATGGGTCCGCGGCTCGATCCGCGCACCTGACGCAGCGCGCCTGGCAGCGCATGGGCACGTTCGATGCGAGTGAGATAGGCGTGCTCGAGCGCCGAGCACGCCCCCTCGGCGACGTCCGCCAGGATGCCGCGGAGAAAGGCACGCCTGCGCAGCCGGCTGCGCTGGTCGAGGGCGAGGATGATTCGCTCGGCGGTGGTGCGTCGCGAGCCCACCGCGTCGCTGATCACCGCGATGGCCGCGAGGTCGTCGGTCGCCTCGGCCGCGACGTCGAGGACGGCCTCCTCGATCCGGACGCGCGGGGGACCCAGGTTCCACTGGGCCTTCCTGTCCAGCTGGGCGACCTGGCGCACGACGACCCCGTGGGGGACCCGGCACTGGCGATCACGGTCGATCGCGACCTGGACCGGGCCGCTGTCGTCGTGCCCGCGCCGCCCGGGCCCGTCGAATGCTCGGAGCGCCGACTGGCCGGAGAGGACGGCCGGTTCTGCGACGAGCACGGCGGCCCAGGCACGTTGCTGCCAGGTGAGCGGCCCCGTGTGGTTCACGTAGATCCCGGGGTGCACCCGAGCCCACTCCCGACGACGGAGGAAGCGCCGGATGTCCGCGTCGGTGAGCTCATCGGCGTGGGCCTGTCGGCGGCTGAGCACGCCGTCCTGGTGCCGCATGACGTGCCGCCAGGAAGTGATGTCCATGCCCCCAGCGTGAGGACCCGACTGCGGCCACGCGAGTGGCCAGCCGCAACCTGTGGAGAACCACGATGGCGGCGATCCCCAGTCATCAGGTGACTGTGAATCGCCGCCATCACGTGGATGCTGAAGGGCGGGTCAGACGGGCTCCTCGGCGCCCGGGTCGACGTCCTTCTCCTCCTCGTCGAGATCCTCGGGCTGCTCGATCTCGTCAGGCACGTGCGCATCCTCGACCTGCGCCGACCGGGGCTGGTCGGGCGTCGCGGGAGGCAGGTCGTCCTTGTCGGGGTGCACCATGTCGGCGGGTCCGCCGGGGCCGTCGTCCGGGGGAGCGTCCTGTTTCGGCTCCGGCCGGTCGGCCGGGTTCGGGTCGCTCATGCGCCGGCTCCGCCGGAGGGCACCGGCCGGGTGCCGGAGGCGATGTCCTCGTTGGGGTCCGCGCCCGGCTCGGGCGGCACGGGGGAGGGGTCGGTCGGGACCGGGTGGGGGTCGCCCTGGGAGTCGCCGGACCCCATCGGCCCGGTCGGAGCCGCGGGTTCGGTCGGCTCGGTCGGCTCCGCGGGGTCGGTGGGTCCGGTCGGACCCGTGGGCGGCGACGGGTCGCGGTCGGGCTCGTTCGGGGTCACCGGAGGAGTGGGCGTGCTCGCTGCCGGCAGGTCGTCGCGCTTGCCGTCGAGGCCGTCGAGGGCGGTCTTGGCCTTGCCCACGCCGGTCCGGATGTGCTCGCTGTGCTTGCCACCGGTCCGCTTGTCGATCGCGGCCCCGGCCTTGTCCAGGCCGTCGCTGATCTTGTCGCCGTGCTTGTCGACAGCGTCGCCGAGTCTCTTCTTCGCGTCGTCCAGGAACCCCACTGTGCTCTCCTCGTGTGTCGACCCTCGTCGGTGTGCGGTCTCGTGCCCCCGGCGTACCCGGCGGCACCTTTGCCAAACTAGCGGCCGTGTCCATCCACGAGAGCAGCCCCCCGGCCGTTTCCCTGGTGGTGGCCGTCGTCGGCGCGACCGCCGCGGGCAAGAGTGGGCTCGCCCTGGATCTCGCCGAGGAGCTGGGCGGAGAGGTGGTGAACACCGACTCGATGCAGGTCTATCGCGGGATGGACATCGGCACGGCGAAGCTCGCGCCCGCCGAGCGGCGTGGCATCACCCATCACCTGATGGACGTGCTGGAGGTGACCGAGCCCGCGACGGTGGCGGAGTTCCAGGGCTGGGCACGCGACGTCGTCGACGACTGCCACGCTCGTGGCGTGGTCCCCGTGCTGGTGGGCGGATCCGCCCTCTACACCAGGGCGATCCTGGACGAGTTCGAGTTCCCGGGCACCGACCCCGTCGTACGCGCGCGGCTCGAGGACGAGCTGGCCCAGATCGGGGCGACAGCCCTGCACGCCCGGCTCGCCGAGGTCGACGAGGCCGCGGCCCAGCTGGTGCTGCCCAGCAACGGGCGCCGCGTCGTACGCGCGCTCGAGGTCGTCGAGATCACCGGACTGCCCTACTCGGCCTCGCTGCCCGAGCAGCGCTACCACTACCCGGGCGCGGTGCAGATCGGCGTGGACATCGACCGCGACGCCCTCGACCGGCGGATCGAGCAGCGGGTGGAGCAGATGTGGGCCGCGGGGCTGGTCGACGAGGTGCGGGCGCTGGCGGGTCGCGGCCTGCGCGAGGGGCGTACGGCGCACCGGGCGCTCGGTTACCGGCAGGTGCTCGCGTTCCTCGACGGCGAGATCACCGAGGCCCAGGCGAAGGAGCAGACGTTCACCGGGACCCGCCGGTTCGCGCGCCGGCAGGACAGCTGGTTCCGGAAGGACCCGCGGATCACCTGGGTGCCCTACGACGACCCGCAGCGCCTCACGGCGGCGCTGGCCGCGATCAGCTGAGCCGGTCGAGCTCCCGGGGGAGGTCCCTCATGCCGAGCAGCGGCGAGAGCAGCACCGGCAGGGCGGCGAGGATCCCCCCGAACGCCTCGATCCAGAACACCGTGCGCAGTCCGGCGCTGTGTCCGATCAGCCCACCGAGGAAACCGCCGATCGGCATCACGCCCCAGACCAGGAAGCGGATCGAGGCGTTCATCCGCCCCAGCATGGGGCGGGGGCACAGGCGCTGGCGGAAGCTGACCTGGGTGACGTTGTAGAGCACCACCGCGAACGTCGTCACGAACATGTAGCCGATCACGGCGACCATCGGGTCCAGCACGGTGCCGGCCAGGGGCATCAGGAACCCGGCCGGCATCCAGAGGAGGGTGGACAGCGGGATCACCCGCCCCTCGCCCACCCACGAGGTCACCTTCGTGGCGACCAGGGCGCCGAGGAGCCCGCCCACGGCGCCGATGCCGAAGCCGAGGCCGAGCTGGGCCTCGTCGAGACCGAGCCGCAGGGCGAAGAGGACGAGCATCGCGCCCGAGATCGAGCTGAACAGGTTGGCCAGCGAGGTGCACGCCGTGATCCGCCACAGCAGTGGGTGCCTGAGCACGAAGGTGAGTCCTTCGCGGACCTCCACCACGAGGGGGCGTCGATCCTTCCGCGGGGGCGGGGTGTCGAGGTGTCGGATGCGCCGGATGAAGAACGCCGAGCACACGAAGCTGACGGCGTCCAGGGCGATGGTCAGGGGCGCGCCGATCAGCTTGATCAGCCCGCCCGCCGCGGCCGGGCCGCCGATCATCGCGACGGACTGGGCGGCCTGCAGCTTGGCGTTGCCCTCGCCGATGTGCTCGGGCTCCACGAGGTCGGGCAGGTAGCTCTGGTAGGCGACGTCGAAGAAGACGGTGCAGCAGCCCACCGTCAGCGCCACGAGCAGCATCTGGGGGAAGGTCAGGGCGTCGAGCACCCACGCCACGGGGAGGGAGGCGAGGGCCAGTGCCCGGATCAGGTCGTTGGTCACGAGCACCCGCTGCTTGCGCCACCGGTCGACCCAGGCTCCCGCCGGTAGCCCGATCACGAGGAAGGCGAGGAACTCGCAGGTCGCGAGCAGCCCCATCTGGAAGGCGTCCGCGTCGAGGACGCGGATGGCCAGCAACGGGATCGCCAGGCCGGTGAGCTGGGTGCCGATCTGGCTGATCGAGTCCCCGATGAACAGCTGCCGGAAGTCGTGGTGCCGGAACAGCCCGCCGCGAAGCCGGGCGGCAGGCTGCGGCTCGGGCGCCACCGAGTCTCCGGCCGGCGCGCTCGGCGGGAGGGGTGGCTCGGCGCTCATGGCAGCATCCTCGCTCACTGATTGGGAATTATCAATCAGTGAGCGAGGACGGCTAGGGTCTCGGCATGGACGATGCCACGACGGGAGTGGAGACTCCGCTCGAGCCGCCTCCCTACGGCCCGCTGCCCGTGGGGTCCGGCCGCCGGGTCTGGTCGAGGCGGCCGGCCGACGAGGCCGAGGCCAAGGCACTCGCCTCGCCGCTGCGCCTGCGGATCCTGCGGATCGCGCTGCACGAGCCGCGCACCAACAAGGAGATCGCCGAGGCGCTGGGCCGCAACCCGGCGACGGTGCTGCACCACGTGCGCACGCTCGTGGACACCGGCTTCCTCGTCGAGCAGCCGCGCAGGCGGGGGCAGCGCGGGTCCCGAGAGCTGCCCTACCTGGCGTCGGGCAAGAGCCTCTACCTGGAGGTCGGGGGTGAGCTCCAGGTCGCCGACCAGGACCTGCTGCTGGCGACGTTCCTCGAGGAGGTGCGTGCACTGCCTCCGGGCCGGCTCGACAGCACCCGGCTCGGCTTCCGCCTCAACCAGGCTGACCGCGAGCGTCTGGTCGGCAGGTTCCAGGACCTGATCCACGAGATCGCGGCCCTGCCCAGCGATCCGGACGGCGAGCCGTGGAGCATCTACCTGGCGATCCACCCCGAGGTGGGCCCGGAGGTGGGCCCGGGCGCGCCCGCACCCTCGGACGGCTGAGAAACCGGTCGCCCCGATGCGCTGCTCCCGCGACACTGAGCTGTGCACCTGACCGAGGACTCCTTCCGCGCGCTGGCCCGCAGCTCGCCGTGGCGCTGGCGGTCGCTGCACTTCCGGCACCTGGACGAGCACTCGGAGGTCGAGGCGTGGGTGCAGCGACCGGACCGCCTGCTGGTGCGCACGGCGTACGACGGGGACCACGTCGTCACCGACGAGCTGGACGACCCGACCCTCGGGACCGCGGGTGTCCCACCTTCCTCGCCGGCCGCACGCTGGGGCTACGACCTGGCGCCCGTGCTCCGACCTGACGGACTCGTCGCTGCTCGTCCCGAGCAGGGCGCAGGTGGCGTCGAGAGGGCGGCGATCGTCTACGGCGACCTGATGTGGCAGACCTACCGCTGGGTCGCGATGCTCGACCCGGTGGAGCTGAGCCACCACACGGTCCTGTCCGACCTGAGGGACACGGTCCGCAGCGACCGGCCCACCTGGCGCGGCACGGTCGTGCCCGTCGAGGGCTATGAGCCGCGGTGCGGCTGCTGCCCGCTGCTGTTCTCGGAGATCTCGCAGCGCGTCGAGTTCGGAGACGAGTGGCGCACGGCACCGGGCGGCGGGTCCGGCCCCTATCCCGAGGCGTACGTCGTCTCGCTGGACCTCGTGACCGGGGTCGTGGTCGAGCTCACCAGCCTCGGCGACGAGGCGGCGCCCTACGGGTTCACGACGGAGATCCTCGACGTCGACGTGCAGCACGTGCACCCCTCCGGCGTACCGTCACGCCCATGAGCCATCACGACGCGTGGACGCCGATCCCGGACGTGGCAACCCTGACCACCCTGCTCGGTGAGCCCACCGAGGCGACGCGCGTCAAGAGCCGGACCGAGCTGAGCGACGTCGACGTCGCGTGGCTCCAGTCCTCACCCTTCTGCGTGCTCGCGACCGCATCGGCGAACGGTGACTGTGACTCGTCCCCGAAGGGGGACCCGGCGGGTGACCTGGTGCACGTGGTCGACGAGCGCACGATCGCGTTGGCCGAACGGCCGGGGAACCGGCGAGCCGACGGCTACCGGAACATCCTCGAGAACCCCTACGTCGGGCTGCTGTTCCTGATCCCCGGACGCGGCGACACCCTGCGCGTCAACGGGCGGGCCCGACTGGTCTCCGATGCGCCGTTCTTCGACGAGATGGTCGTCAGGGGCCACCGGCCGGTGCTGGCGGTGGTGGTGGAGATCGAGGAGGTGTTCCACCACTGCGCGAAGGCATTCCTGCGTGCCTCGCTCTGGGACCCGACGACCTGGGACCCCGAGGCGAAGGTGCCGCGCCGCGCCGTACTCGCCCGGCAGCTCGAGCGCCCGGAGAGCTCGGTGGCCGAGCTGGACGAGTACTACGGCCCGTCGTACGCCGCGAACATCTACCGCACCCCCGAGGCCTGAGGGTGACCGCGTGGGACTGGGCGCGCCGACTGGTCGGTCTGGACAAAAGGGATGAGGTTGGTGGGCCATCTCTGACGTTGTCGGGTGTTGCTTCGGCCGACAACGTCAGGAATCCCCGGTCGGCCGGGGAAACCGACACCCGTGACAGGATCCCTCCCGTGAGCGAGTACTCCTACGTCAAGGGCCACGGCACGGAGAACGACTTCGTGCTGGTCCCCGATGCCAACGGGCGGCACGAGCTGTCGGCCGAGCAGGTGGCGCGGCTGTGCGACCGGCGGGCGGGGATCGGCGGCGACGGGGTGATCCGGGTGGTCCGGACCGATGCGACGCAGGACCCGGCAGCAGTGGCGGCCCGGGGTACGGCGATCTGGTTCATGGACTACCGCAACGCCGACGGCTCGCTCAGCGAGATGTGTGGCAACGGGATCCGCGTGCTGGGCCACTTCCTGGCCACCCATGCCGACGTCGACCCGCGCAACCCGCTGCCGATCGCCACCCGTGCCGGGGTCAAGACGCTCACCTTCGACGGGCAGCCGGATCACCGCGGACATGGGCAGGCCCGAGGTGCTCGGGACGACGACGGTCAGCGTGGGGGAGCGCAGCTTCGAGGCGCGCCACGTCAGCATGGGCAACCCGCACGCGGTCGCGTTCGTCGACGACCTCGCCGAGGCCGGGGAGCCTGCTCGAGGCCCCCGGCCACGACAGCAACGTCTACCCCGACGGCGTCAACGTCGAGTTCGTCGCGCGGCGCGGCGAGCACCACGTCGCCATGCGGGTGCACGAGCGCGGGTCCGGCGAGACCCGTTCCTGCGGCACGGGCGCCTGCGCGGTGATGGTGGCGGCGGCGCTGGCCGACGAGGCGCCGAGCGCGGTACGCCGTACACGGTGGACCTGCCCGGCGGCACCCTGGAGATCGTCTGGACCGAGGACGACCGGATCCTGATGACCGGCCCGGCGGTCCTGACCGCCGAGGGGATCACCAACCTCTGAGCCGCGCCCGAGCCCCACATTTGTGGGGTTGGGACGTCACAACAGCCGATCTGTACGTCACAGTCCAACATTTGTGGGGCTGGGGCACCCCACCCCTCACCCCCACCCCCACCTAGGATCCCGGCATGGACATCAATGGAGCCAGTGCAATCGTCACCGGCGGTGCGTCCGGCATCGGCGCCGCGGTCGCCCGCCAGCTCGCCGCGAGGGGCGCGAAGGTCGTGGTCGCCGACCTGAACAACGAGACGGGCGAGGCCCTCGCCGACGAGATCGGCGGCGCGTTCGCCCCGGTCGACGTGACGAAGACCGAGCAGATCGAGGCGGCGATCGCGCAGGCCGAGGGGCTCGGGCCGGTGCGCGTGCTGGTCAACTCCGCCGGCATCGGCTGGGCCCAGCGCACGGTCGGTCGCGACGGTGAGTTCAGCTCCGCGGCGGACCTCGGGGCGTTCTCCAAGGTGATCGCGATCAACCTGATCGGCACCTTCGACTGCATCCGCCTCGTCGGTACGGCGATCTCGCGCACCGAGCCGACCGAGAGCGGCGAGCGCGGAGCCATCGTCAACATGGCGAGCGCGGCTGCCTTCGACGGCCAGATCGGCCAGGCGGCGTACTCCGCCTCCAAGGGCGGCATCGTCGGGATGACCCTGCCGGTCGCGCGCGACCTGGCGGCCGTCGGCATCCGGGTGAACACGGTGGCGCCGGGCCTGATCGACACCCCGATCTACGGAGAGGGTGAGGCGGCCGACGCGTTCAAGGCCAAGCTGGGCGAGAGCGTGCTCTTCCCCAGGCGTCTCGGCCTGCCCGACGAGCTGGCCAGCATGGTCCTGGAGTGCGTCACGAACTCCTACATGAACGCCGAGACGGTCCGCGTCGACGGCGGCATCCGGATGCCGCCCAAGTAGGCAGCCGCTCGGGTGGGCGACGCCCTGGGACGCTCGCCTCGAGCGGCGTGTCGGACGCCGGGCTCAGACCCCGTGGCGGGGGTTCGAGCCCGGGTCGGAGGGATGGGCGCCGGGTGAGTCCGGGTTGACGTCGGGCCGGCCGTCGAAGGCCGACTGCTCGGGTGGCGTCTCAGCGACCTGGTCCTCCTCGGGGTGCGTCGGTGCCGCGCCGTAGGTCACTTCCTCGTCCACCCCGCGGACCCGCCCGAGCCGTTCGCTGCTGACTCCGAGGTCGCCGGCGAGCCCCTCGGGGCTGTCGGCGCTGGGGTCGGACTCCTCGATACCGGTGACCGGGGTGGCGTCCGGGTCCTCGTGGGTGTGCTCGCTCATCGGCTCATCCCTCCGAGGGCTGGTCGAGGGAGGACTCTGCGTTCTCCTGCTGAGGTTCCTCCGGGCTCGGGCTCTCGTCGTGCTCGGCGTCCGGGTGCCCCTGCTCGTCCTCGATCGCGATCGTGCCGCCGCCGGACTCCGAGGCGTGCTTGTCGTTGGTCCGGCTGGCGGACGCGTCGTCGTCGTGACCCCCGCTGCGGCGTCCCGCATCCGTGCCGTCCTGGCGCAGCGGCCCACCCGGTGTGGGTTCCGCGACCCCCTCGGCCTGCAGGTTCGAGGGGCTGGGATCGGGCGCGGAACCGGTGGGCGTGCTGGACGAGTCGGTCATGGGTTCGGCGTACCCGCAAGGGTCGGTGACAAACACCGGGGTTGCGGTCACCGGCCACGCGTGTCTTGAATGAGCGCAGGCGTCGAGGTCTCGGGAGGACACATGTCGCACGCACGCACGTTCTCAGGTCGCAGGTCCATGGCAGCGGGTGTTGCCGTCCTCACCGGGGTGGCGGGCCTGACCCTGGCACCTCCAACGGCCCATGGAGCGCCTGTTCCGGAGAAGCAGTCTCCGGGCACCTCCTCGCACGGTCGCTACGACACCAAGACCCCGACCAGCCGGGGGTACGGCGGTGCCGTCACCTCGGTCGACCCGGAGGCGTCGCGCATCGGCATCGAGGTGCTGCGCAGGGGCGGAAACGCGGTGGACGCGGCCGTCGCGACCGCGGCGGCCCTCGGCGTCACCGAGCCATACAGCGCCGGCATCGGGGGTGGTGGCTACTTCGTGCACTACGACGCCCGCAGCGGCAAGGTCCGCACCATCGACGGTCGCGAGACCGCGCCGCGCAGGATGCCACGCAACGCGTTCATCGATCCGGCCACCGGCCAGCCCTACCCCGCGACGCCCGAGAACCCCGCCCTCTTCACGAGCGGTGTCGCGGTCGGCACCCCCGGGACCCTCGCCACCTGGCAGAGCGCTCTGCGGAGGTGGGGGTCCATCGGTCTGCGAACGGCGTTGAAGCCGGCGACCCGGCTCGCCCGGCGCGGGTTCGTCGTGGACGCGACCTTCCGCCAGCAGACCGCGGAGAACCAGATGCGGTTCGCCACGTTCCCGGCGACCACCAGGCTCTTCCTGCCGGGCGGGCAGCCCCCGGCCGTCGGTTCGATCTTCCGCAACCCCGACCTGGCCGACACCTACCGGCTGATCGCGAGGCGCGGCACCGACGCCTTCTACCGCGGTCGGTTGGCCCGGCAGATGGCCCGGACGGCGCAGCACCCGCCGAAGGCGCGGGACGCGACGCTGCCGGCGCCGGGGGGCTTCCTGGAGACCAGCGACCTCGCGCGCTACCGGGTGCGCCACCAGGCGGCGACGCGCGTCGGATATCGCGGCTACGACGTCTACGGGATGGCCCCGTCCTCGAGCGGCGGATCCACGGTCGGGGAGGCGCTGAACATCCTCGAGCGCTTCCGGCTGCGCGGGATGAGCGACACCGACGCGTTGCACCGCTATCTCGAGGCGAGCGCGCTGGCCTTCGCCGACCGCGGCTCCTACATCGGGGACCCGGCGTACACGAACGTGCCGATCCGCGACCTGCTCTCCGACACCTTCGCCGCCGAGCGCGCCTGCGAGATCGACCCGGCGCAGGCCGCCACCAAGCCGGTCGCGGCCGGCGACGTCACGGCGTACGACGGACAGTGCACCGGCACGCAGGCGCGCGGAGCCACCGCCGAGGACACCGAGAACCTGAGCACCACCAACCTGACCACCTCCGACCGGTGGGGCAACGTGGTGGAGTACACGCTCACGATCGAGCAGACCGGTGGCTCCGGCATCACCGTTCCGGGCCGCGGGTTCCTGCTCAACAACGAGCTCACCGACTTCTCGACCATCTGGGCGAAGGACGACCCCAACCGCATCCAGGGCGGCAAGCGGCCGCGGTCCTCGATGTCGCCGACGATCGTGCTGCGCAACGGGAGGCCCTTCCTGGCGCTGGGTTCCCCGGGTGGCTCGACGATCATCACCACCGTGCTGCAGACGCTGGTGAACCGCCTCGACCGCGCGATGAGCATCGAGGACGCGATCGCGGCCCCGCGTGCCGCCCAGCGCAACACCACCGCGGTCAGCGCCGAGCAGTCGTTCATCGACGCCTACGCGGGTCGGTTGCAGCCCCTCGGCCACACGTTCTCCCCGGCCGGCCCTCCGGGGTCCAGCAGGGCCGAGATCGGTGCGGTGACGGCCATCGAGTTCGGGCGTCGCGGTCAGCTGACCGCGCTCTCCGAACGGACGCGTCGAGGAGGTGGGTCCGCACTCGTGGTCTCTGCGAGGCGCTGATCATCGCCGGGATCCGCTGCGCCGGGTTGGCGTGCCGGGTCCAGGTCGGCCGGGTCCAGGTCGGCCGGGTCCAGGTCGGCCGGCTCCAGGTGGGCTGACTCCAGGTCGGCCGGGAGGGTGAAGACGATCGTCGTGCCGGTGCCGTCGAGGCCGGCGCGCGCCGAGATCCGCCCGCCGTGCCGCTCCACGGCGCGGGCGCAGATCGCGAGGCCGAGCCCCGTGCCGGGATAGCTGCCGGAGCTGCTGGCCCGATAGAAGCTGTCGAAGATGCGGCCGCGCTCCGTGCGCGGGATACCGATTCCGTTGTCGGCGACGCGCACCTGCAGCATCCCGCCCACGGTCTCACTGCTGATGACCACGCGTGGTCTGGTGCCCGGAGCGACGTACTTCACCGCGTTGCCGATCACGTTGGCGAGGAGCTGGCTGACCAGGGTGCGGTCTGCGTGCACCCGGCCGAGGGGAGCGTGCTCGATCGACGGGCAGGTGCCGGTGCTCGCCTCACGCAGCTCGCGCGCCACGTCCTCGACCATGCCGGTCAGCGAGAGGGGTGCCGCTTTCAGCAGTGCGCTCTGCGCGTGGGAGTAGGCGAGCAGGTCTGCGATCAGGTGCTGCATCCGCAGGGCCGAGGTCTGGATGCGTCGCAGGCTCGACCGCGGCTCGGTGACGTCGATGCCGAGCTCGTCGAGCTGGTCGCCGAGGATCTCGGCCCAGCTGCCGACACCGGTCAGTGGCGCCTTCAGGTCGTGTGCCACCGTCCCGGCGAACGCCTGCAGCTCGCGGCGGTGGGTCCGTTCCTGGGTGACGTCGTGGATGACCAGGACGGCGAGCGGTCCTCTGGACGTCTGGGTGCGCAGAGGGACCGCGGAGACCGACAGCGTGGCCTGGTGACCGGTGTCCGGGTCGATGCGCAGCAGATCCTCGGAGCCGACCACCTCCCCCCGCAGGGCGCGCACGTGCGGCAGCTCCGCCTGCTCGAGGGCGGTGCCGTCGGTGCGGAAGAGGCCGTGCTCCTCCGGAGTGCCCAGCCGCCCGGGAACGCGTGCGTTGCCTCCCAGCGCCTCGGCCGCCCCGTTGCGCATCATGACGGCTCCGGAGGAGTCGAAGACCACCAGGCCGTCGGTGATCGCGTTCATCACCGCGTCGAGCAGCTCGGCGCGCGAGGTGGCCCTGGCCTCGGACTCGACCACGCGTGCCAACAGGGCCGACCGCTCGGCCACGCCGAGGCCGAGCACCAGCACCAGCACGGTGATCACCAGGACGAACAGCTGCACGGTCACCGCGCGCGCGGTGAGGCCCTCGATGGGTGCGAAGGGGCCACGGCCGGCCTGGGCGCTGAGCACTGCCAGCGTGGAGAGGAACATGGCGTAGGCGCCGCCGACCGCCGGCGAGAACCGGTAGCCGAGCCAGGTCGTCGGCCCGACCACCAGGAAGGCGATCGGCATCTGCTGAGTGGAGCCGAACAGGAACGCTGCGGTGCCCACGCCGATCGCCGTGGCCACCACGAGCTCCGCCACCCAGTGGCGCCGAGGTTCGGAGGTGAGCTTCGCGGCCCAGCCGTTCCGCGCGTGGGCACGGTAGAGGGTGGTCAGCATCGCCAGCACCGAAGCGGCGACGACGAAGGTGCTGCAGGTGTTGCGAGCGACCCACGCTCCCGCGATGCCCAAGTCGAGACTGCCCGATGAGAGATAGACCGCTGTGAGCCCGACGGGTGCGCTGGTCAGCGCCGCTGCCAGGGACGCGGCGCCCAGGCCCGCGAGGTCGCGCTTGCTGGCCATCCGCCGGGGGAGGGCTCCCCAGAAGGGCAGTCGCTCGCTGCGCGCACTCGCCGCCCGCACGGTCAGACCGACCACGAGGTTCGCCAGCCCGAACAGGACCGCGGCCGCGAGGGGGATGTCCATCAGCAGGTCCAGGACCGTCGTGCTGGCAACCAGGAGCGCCGCGTCGAGCAGGACCTGATGACGCGTCCTCCCGTGCAGCATCCACAGCGCCGCCACGCCAGCGGCGGGCCAGAAGAACGCCAGGCCGCTGCCGTCGTGGAGTGTCATCAGGCCCACGAGGGCAGCCACGGAGTACGCCGCCAGGTGGCCGAGCGATCCGCGCCAGCGCAGGGGAAACGAGACCATGGGGCTCATTATCGCCTCAAATCGTTACTAAATGGTCTAAAACGGCAATCGGGTTGCAGTGCCGCATAGCCTTGTCCCTGTATGACGAACGCACCGAAGGACTTCGACCTCGCCCACGAGCTCGCCGAGACGGCCGACTGGGACGACACCTCGACCGACGACCCCGACATCGACCCCGACATCGACCCCGACCCGAGCACGATCCCGGACACGATCCCGGGCCGGACGAGACCACCGGCTCGATGGACCTCGCCGAGCGCTACGCACTGCGTCGCGTCGCCGGGCTCAGCACCGAGCTCGAGGACATCTCGGAGGTCGAGTACCGCCAGCTCCGGCTGGAGCGGGTCATCCTGGTCGGGGTGTGGACCAGCGGCTCGGTCGAGGACGCCGAGAACTCCATGGCCGAGCTCGCCCTGCTGGCCGAGACCGCCGGCTCCGAGGTGCTCGACGCGCTCTACCAGCGACGCGACAGTCCCGACCCGGCCACCTACATCGGCCGCGGCAAGGTCGAGGGCCTCACCGAGATCGTGCGCGTCACCGGTGCGGACACGGTGATCCTCGACGGCGAGCTCGCGCCCAGCCAGCTGAGGAACCTCGAGGACAAGGTGAAGGTGAAGGTCGTCGACCGCACCGCCCTGATCCTCGACATCTTCGCCCAGCACGCGAAGAGCCGGGAGGGCCAGGCGCAGGTGGAGCTGGCCCAGCTCAGCTACATGAAGCAGCGCCTGCGCGGCTGGGGCGGCAACCTCTCCCGGCAGGCCGGTGGCCGGGTCGCCGGCGGCGCGGGCATCGGTGGCCGTGGTCCCGGTGAGACGAAGATCGAGACCGACCGCCGCCGGATCAACACCAAGATCGCGAAGCTGCGCCGCGAGCTGGCCCACATGAAGACCACCCGCGACACCAAGCGCGCGGGCCGTCGCCGCCACGAGATCCCGAGCGTGGCGATCGCCGGCTACACCAACGCCGGCAAGTCCTCGCTCCTGAACCGGTTGACCGATGCGGGTGTGCTCGTCGAGGACTCGCTGTTCGCGACGCTCGACCCGACCACCCGTCGTACGACGACTGCCGACGGCCGCATCTACACGATGAGCGACACCGTCGGCTTCGTCAGGCACCTGCCGCACCAGCTGATCGAGGCCTTCCGGTCCACCCTGGAGGAGGTCGCGGACTCCGACCTGATCCTGCACGTGGTCGACGGATCCCACCCCGACCCGGAGGGACAGCTGGCTGCCGTCCGCGAGGTCCTCGCCGAGATCGGGGCCGACAAGGTGCCCGAGCTGGTGGTGATCAACAAGGCCGACATCGCCGACCCACTGGTGATCGCGCGGCTGCGCCAGCGCGAGCCGCACTCGGTCGTGGTCTCCGCCCAGACGGGCGAGGGGATCGCGGAGGCGCTCGCGGCCGTCGAGGCCGACCTGCCCCGGCCGCAGACCGAGGTCTCGGTGCTGCTGCCCTACGACCGCGGGGACCTGCTCAGCAAGGTGCACGAGAACGGCGAGGTCATCTCGGTCGAGCACACCGGGGAGGGCACCCTGCTCAGGGCCCTGGTGAACGACGCCCTGGCCGGCGAGCTCGAGGAGTACGCCCGCACCGCCTGAGGAGCGGCTGACCCCAGGCTCCGGGACCACCGGTCCCTCCGCCTGTCGCAGGAGCGAATCGGTCCCGGTGACCCGCGCTCGCAGTAGGGTGCCGGCATGATGCGCTGGGTGGGCCGGTTGCTCGGTCTGCTCGTGCTGGCCCTCCTGGTGCTCTTCCCGGCCGTCCAGTGGGGCAGCGGCGCCGACGAGGGCCGCGACGACGCGACCATCACCGACTACGCCGCCGACTTCGTCGTCGCCAAGGACGGGCGGCTCAGCGTCACCGAGACGCTCCAGGTCAGCTACCCCGGGTTCAAGCACGGCATCTTCAGGTTCTTCGACGTGCGCGATCCCACCGACTCGCGCGTCCGGCTCGAGCCTCGCGACATCTCCGTCACCCGCGACGGGCAGGCCGAGCCGTTCGAGGTCCTGACCGAGGGGCGCGGCCGCTACCGCAACGTCAAGATCGGCTCGCCCGACCGCACCATCACCGGCGTGCACGTCTACGTGATCCGCTACCGCATCGACGGAGTGCTCGCGTCCCGCGGTGACGGCTCGCAGTTCTACTGGAACCTGGTGCCGCCGGGGTGGCAGATGCCGATCGAGCGCTCCCGCCTGAGCGTCGACCTCCCCGGTGCGCCACGGGACCTGGAGTGCGCGATCGGCGTCGGCGCGACCGGTGGCTGCGTGGCCGAGCCGGACGGCGCCAACGGGTTCGCGGTGAGCACCGACCGACTGGAGCCGCACACACCGGTGACCGTGCGCGCCGATCTGGACCTCGCCGCGCCGTCGAGGGATCGGCTGCCCTGGGCCCAACGGTTCGACCCGGTGTTCGGCCCCAGCACCCTCGCGCTGATCTCGCTGCTGGCGCTCGCCGCCCTCGCCGGGTGGATGGGGTACAGACTGTCGGTGCAGACGCGCGAGCCCAAGCCGCGCTACCCGCTGATGTACGCGCCGCCCGAGGGCCTCGGACCTGCCCAGGCCAACTACCTGTTCACCGAGCGGGTCGGCAACGACGACTTCGTCGCCTCGATCATGCAGACCAGCGAGCTGCGGGCGACCACGCTGGACCGCAGTGCCGGCTGGACCATCACCGACACCGGCGACGCGAGCGCCTGGCAGCGGCTCGACCCGATCTCGTCGTACGCCGTCACGCTGCTCGGGGTCCCGGGCGGCTCCTTCACCGCCGACTCGACGGTCTCGGCCGGCAAGAAGCTGAAAACGGCGCTGTCCAGCTTCAACTCCGGCACCCGCGACTGGGCCCGTCAGAACAACCTGATGACCACCGCCGGCATCGGCAGCGCCGGCGGGATCCTGATCCTGCTGGCCGGCGCCCTGACGATCTTCCTCGCCCTGTTCAACCCGCTCAACCTCTCCGTGATCGCGTTGATCCCGGGCCTGTTCGCGCTGTTCGGCTCCGAGCTGCTCGCGCCGGGGTCCGGCACCAAGCGCACGGCAGCAGGGCGCGAGCTGTGGTCCCGTATCGGCGGGTTCCGGCGGGTGCTGGAGACGCCGTCGAGCGAGCAGCGCTTCGACTTCTCCGGCCGCAAGGAGCTCTACACCGCCTACATCCCGTGGGCGGTCGCCTTCGGGGTCGCCGAGCAGTGGGCCGAGAAGTACCGCCTCGAGACCGGCGAGGAGCCCCCCGCGCCGCACTACCTCGGCTCGACGGCCGGCTATGCGGGCGGCGGCTTCGCCTCCGCCATGGCCGACGACTTCTCTGCCACGGTCAGCTCGGCGATCTCCGCCTACGAGGCCACCCAGACCTCGTCGTCCAGTGGCGGCGGTGGCGGCTTCTCCGGTGGCGGCGGAGGCGGCGGGGGAGGCGGCGGCTCGTGGTGAGTCGCCCGCACACTCGAGCGCACCGTCGACCGACGGGCGGACCGGCTTGCCGAACTCACCATCAACGAACAGGATCCTCCTCATGACCGCACTGATCATCATCGTCGTGATCCTGGTGGCCCTCGTCGGCTTCGGGATCATCGGCTTCAACAAGCTGCGCACGACCGACATCGGCGCGCAGGAGGCGCTCGGCGGGATCGACGTACAGCTGACCCGGCGTGCCGACCTGATCCCGAACCTGGTCGAGACGGTCAAGGGCTACGCCTCGCACGAGAAGGGGATCTTCGAGGAGGTCACCCGCGCACGGGCCCACGTGCAGGAGGCGGCCGCGGGCGACGACGTACCCGCCAAGGCCGCGGCCGATGCCGAGCTCTCCGGTGCCCTGGTCAACCTGAACGCCGTGGCGGAGAACTACCCCGACCTGAAGGCCAACACCAACTTCCTCGAGCTGCAGACCCAGCTCGCCGAGACCGAGGACCAGATCTCCTTCGCCAGGCAGTACTACAACGACGCCGTGGCCACGCTGAACAAGCTCACCCAGACGATCCCGTGGATGTTCCTCACCGGCGTCGCGGGCGTGCACGCGCGTGACTTCTACCAGGCCCCCGAGGGCCAGGCGACGGCTCCGCAGGTGAGCTTCTAGCCCGAGCCGCTCGCCGCGAGCCCGAGCGGTGAACGCGGAGCCGGTGCCCCTGTGTGCTGCCACACCGGGCGGTCGGGGACAGGACATAGGGTGCTCGGGTGGTCGAGAAGCCCGAGGAGACCGGGGTCGGGGAGCCGAGCGTGCGGGAGGTCCTGGGCGCCGCGGTCCAGGCTCTCGGGGGGCAGGAGCGACCGGGCCAGATCACGATGGCCGAGTCCGTCGCCGAGGCGATCGTGCGCCGCCGTCACCTCGTCGTGCAGGCCGGCACCGGCACCGGGAAGTCGCTCGCCTACCTCGTGCCTGCCCTGCTGCACCATGACCGGGTCGTGGTCGCCACGGCCACGCTCGCCCTCCAGCACCAGCTGGTCGAGCGCGACATCCCTGCCCTCTTCGAAGCCGCGAAGGAGCAGCTGGGCGAGAAGGGCACCTATGCGGTGCTCAAGGGGCGATCGAACTACGCCTGCCTGCACCGCGTGCGCGAGGGAGTGCCCGACGACCAGGGCGCCCTGGTCGACCTCCCGGAGGGCTCGCTGGGCGCCGAGGTGCTGTCGCTGCGTGAGTGGGTGGAGGAGGAGGCGACCGAGGGCGGCACCGGGGAGCGCGACCACGCGCCGCGTCATACCGACCGGGTCTGGCGCCAGGTCAGCGTCAGCCACCGTGAGTGCCTGGGTGCTGCGAAGTGCCCCTTCGGCGCCGAGTGCTTCGCCGAACGGGCCAAGGAGCGGGCTGCCCGGTCGCAGCTGATCGTGACCAACCACTCGCTGCTGGCGATCGACGCCGTCGAGGGGGTGCCGATGATCCCGGAGTACGACGTCGCGGTGATCGACGAGGCGCACGAGCTCGTCTCGCGGGTGACGCAGGCCGCGACCGACGAGCTGTCCGCGTTCGACGTCGACCGGGCCGCACGCCGCGCCGGGCGACACGTGGAAGGCTCCGAGGCGGACGACCTCGCGGACGCGGGCGACACGTTGCGCGACGCGGTCGACGGGTGCCGCGGGGGCCGGCTCGACGTGGTGCCGCAGGAGCTGGCCGACGCACTCGTCCTCGTGCGCGACGCAGCCCGGGCGCTGATCTCCGCCTTCCCCCGCGACCCGGGCACCGACGCCGGCGCCACCCAGGCGAAGGGCTGGACGCAGGAGCTGTTCAAGGTCGCGGACCGGATGGCGGCGGGCTCGGAGAAGGACGTGCTGTGGATGAACGAGCGCGAGCGCAACCGGGGTGGCAACCAGCTCTGTGTCGCGCCGCTCGAGGTCGCCGGGCCGATGCGGGAGAAGCTGCTCGCGGAGAAGACCGTCATCTTCACCTCGGCGACCCTCAAGCTGGGCGGCGACTTCGACGCCGTGGCGACCTCGCTGGGGCTGAGCCCGGCGGACCGGGTCACCTCGGCCGAGGGCGGGGACACCGGCGCCTGGCAGGGGCTCGACGTGGGGTCACCCTTCGACTACACCCAGCAGGCGATCCTCTACGTGGCCAGGCACCTGCCGGCTCCCGGTCGGGACGGGCTCACCCAGGCGCACCTCGACGAGATCACCGAGCTGGTCGACGCGGCGGGCGGTCGCACGCTCGGGCTCTTCTCGAGCCGCCGGGCGGCCGAGGCGGCGGCGGAGCACGTGCGCGAGGCGCTGCCGCACCTGACCACGCTGGCCCAGGGGGACGCACAGCTGCCCGAGCTCGCCCGCCAGTTCGTCGGCGACCCGCACACCAACCTGTTCGGGACGCTGAGCCTGTGGCAGGGCCTGGACGTGCCGGGGGAGACCTGCCAGCTGGTGATCATCGACCGGATCCCGTTCCCGCGACCCGACGACCCCCTGATGTCGGCGCGCCAGCGAGCGGCCGACAAGGCGGGGGCGAACGGCTTCATGAGCGTGGCGGCGACCCATGCCGCCCTGCTGCTGGCGCAGGGGTCCGGTCGGCTGATCCGGACGACGACCGACCGCGGTGTGGTGGCCTGCCTGGACCCGCGACTCGTGACGGCGCGCTACGGCAGCTTCCTGCGGGCGAGCCTGCCGCCGATGTGGCAGACCGACGACCCGGCCGTCGTACGCAAGGCCCTGACGCGGCTGGCCGGGGCCCCGAGCCCCACAAATGTTGGGTTGTGACGTCCGAAGGGCGAACTCCGACGTCCGGATCCAACATTTGTTGGGTTGTGACGTTCTAGTGACGTGGTCCGACGTCCGGGCTCAACATTTGTTGGGTTGTGACGTCCGAGGGACGAACTTCGACGTCCGGATCCAACATTTGTTGGCTCGGGGCGGCCGCCACCCACGAGCCCGGCGACTGACGTAGGGATTGACCTAGCGAGCGCGGACGACGCCCGACGAGCGCGACCACGCGGAGGCGCCGACCCGGTTCCAGGCCGAGACCGAGAAGGTGTAGCGAGCCTTCGGCAGTCGCATCGTCAGCGCCCGGGTGCCGGCGCTGACGTAGGCCGAGCCGTAGGCACGGACGACGCGGTTCTGCCTGTCCAGCCGCAGCGCGCGCACGCGGTACTTCGTGATCGGGGCGCCGCCGGTGCTCGCGGGGGCGGCCCAGCGAGCGACGGCGGTGACGGCGCCGCGCCTGGCACCGGAGGACGCGACCCTGATGACCGGGGCGCTGGGCCTGGTGACCGTCTGCGAGCTGGCCGGCGTCGGTGCGGGGCTCGGAGGAGGCGCGGGGGTGGTGTCGGGAGGTGGCGTGGCGCCGGTCGCGTCCGGGCAGCCGGTGCTTGCGACCCTGAACTGACCGAGGCTGCCGTAGTCGGACCAGCCGGCCGCCGACGGTGAGCCGTTGCCGACGCCGTCGACGACGACGTAGTAGGTGCCGGTCGCGGCACGGACCGTGACGGTGGCGTTCATCCCGTTCGAGACCGGCGGTGACCCGCTGAAGGCCGACACCGGGCTGTGCGACCCGACGTTGCGGCCGGTGCCGTCGAGCACCGCGAGCGACAGGTCGAGGGCCGTCTGGGCGCCGATCCCGGTCGCCGTGACCGTGAGGTCGGTGGTGCACTGCAGGGTGAGCGCGAGGACGTCCTGGTCGGTGCGGGTGCTGATGATGCCGTTGACGGCGTACGACGGGAGGGCGCCGAGCTGGGTCGCGGCACCGGTCGTGTTTCCGTGGTCGTCGGTGCGCAGCGGCAGACCGTTGGCCCGCATCATCGCGAAGTCGTCCTGGGTCTGGTTGGCCCCGGCGTACTCACCGATGCTGAACTGGCTGACCGCCCGGGTCATGGACGAGCCCATGATCGGGCCCCAGGCCTGGGTGCCGGCGTAGTAGGGCTCCTGGTTGCGGCCGTCGTGGCTCAGCCCCAGGTTGTGGCCGGCCTCGTGGGAGGCGGCCTGGGCCACGATCATCGGCGCGAAGTTCCGGTTGGTGGCGAAGACCCAGGCCGGCTGGTACTCGGCGCCCGGGTCGACCATGTCGAAGGTGCCCAGCCAGGCGACGCCGAGGCAGCCGGAGCAGGCCTGCGCCTGCGCGGTCTGCGAGGAGGTGACCAGCACCCGCGTGCCGTACTTCGTGTCTCCGCTCGAGGTGCGGGTCCAGGCTGCCTGTCCGGGGTCCTGGGTGGTCACGTCGACGTTCATCGGAGCGTAGGACTCGGCGACCTCGCGCCACACCTCCTGGATCCAGGCGTGCTCGCTGGTGTTGAACGTGGCGGGCGCTCCGTCGCTGTCCCACCCGATGTGGGTGCCGTTCTCGATGTTGCCGCCGTTGCCGGTGTTCCACCGAGTGCCCGAGACGGTGGCGCCGTCGAAGTCGAGGAAGATCGTGCGCTCCGCGCCGGGGTTGCTGTGCAGCGCGAAGGTCTTGCTGGTGGAGTACGCCGGGGTCAGGGTCGCGCCCGCGGTGGGACCGGACGCGGCTCCGTCGACCTGCTCGGGGGCCTCCTCCTGGTAGAAGACCTGGCCCTCGACCGAGAGCCAGGCGGTGCGGTCCTCGGTGAGCAGCCGCTTCAGGCCGGCGGGGGAGAGGTCGTTGCGGGCCGCCACGCGGCTGAGCCGGTCACCGAGCCTGGTGAGGGCCGCGCGTCCGCGCATCTGGTTCGGCAGCACCCGCTCGCGCGGTTCGCCGGCCGCAGCCGCCTGGGCGGGTGCGGGGCTGCGGCTGCCCTGTGCCGGACTGTGCGCGGCCGAGTCGGCCAGGGCCGGAGCCGCTCCCAGGGTCGTCAGCAGCGCCGTCGCCAGGACGGCCGCACGCCAGGAGTGGGAGGGCATGGGATCAAGAATGCCCTAACTTGAGGCTTTACACCCCATTTGTCTCATAACCAGTGCCACCGTCCCAGCTGCCCGTCTCAGGCGAGCCCGCGCACCCGCAGGGCGGCCTGGGTGCGGTCCTGCACCTGGAGCTTGGTCAGCACCTTCGCGACATGGTTCTGCACCGTCTTCAGGCTCAGTCCCAGCTCGCGGGCGATCTCGGTGTTGCTCAGCCCGCGGGCGATCATCGCCAGCACCTCGGACTCGCGCCCGGTGAGGTCGTGGTGGGGACCGCGGCCCTGCCGGATCCGATCTGCGATCCCGGCACCGAACACGGCGCCGCCGGCCGCCACCGTTCGGATCGCGGCCAGGACCTCCTGCTGTTCTGCGTCCTTGAGCACGTAGCCGCGGGCGCCCACCTTCATCGCGGCCAGCACGCTGGTCTGGTCATCGAGCATCGTCAGCACGAGCACCGCGCAGCCCGGGACGGCCGCGACGATCCGCCGGGTGGCCTCCAGCCCCGGGGTGATCGGCAGGTTGAGATCCATCAGCACGACATCGGGCCGCAGCTCGACGGCCCGGGACACGGCAGCCTCGCCGTCCCCGACCACCCCCACCACGTCGAGGTCCTCGATGACGTCGAGCAGGCCGACCAGGCCGTCGCGGAAGAGGGGGTGGTCGTCGACGACCAGCACGGTGATCACGGCACCTCCAGCGGGAGCCTGAGGGTGACTCGGGTCCCCGGAGCGGCGGAGTCACGCGAGCCCGCGGAACAGATCTCGACCGTGCCGCCGATCGCGTGGGCCCGCTCGTGCATGCTGCGCAGCCCGATCCCGCCCCTGGGCGCCGCACCGCCGTCTCCGTCGTCGTGCACGGCCAGGACCAGCGCACGGTCCGACACGGTGGCGGCGACCCGGCACGACGAGGCGTGCGCGTGGCGCACCACGTTGGTGATCGCCTCCTGGGCCACGCGGTAGGCGGCCACCTCGACGGCCGCCGGGAGCCTGACGTGCTCCTCGGGCAGGTCCAGATCCAGGGCCAGCCCCGAGGTGAGCGCCAGCTCTCGCCCGAGCTCGGCGACCGCTCCGAACAGGCCGAGCTCGTCGATCGCCGGCGGGCGCAGGCCCTCGACGATGCGGCGCACCTCGGCCACGGTCTCGCGGAGACCGCGCCGCAGCTCGACGAGCAGGTCGCCGGTCGGACGCCCGTCGGCCAGCAGGGTCTGCACCGTGTCGACCTTGAGACCGAGTCCGGCGAGGGAGGGACCCAGACCGTCGTGCAGGTCGTTGCGCAGCCGTCGTCGCTCCTGCTCCCCGGCCAGGACGAGCTGCTCCTGGGCCCGGCGAAGGTCCTCGAGCAGGGCGGCGGTGTGTACGACGCCCCCGATCTGGTTCGCGAGATCGGCCATCAGAGTCCGCTCGGAGGGGCGCAGCGCCCTCCCGGACCAGCAGAGCGCGCCGACCGGCTCGCCGTACGCCGTCAGCGGCAACCGCGCCGTCGACTCTCCGGGTGGGCCGCTGCTGGCCAGCAGCCGCCCCGCTCCGTCTCGTACCTCCGCCCGACTCAGCCCGAGACCGTCGACGACCTCGTCGGTCAGTGTCCTGAGCAGGGCCGGGCCGTCCGCAGCGTCCGCGAGCCGGCGCCCGGTCTCGCCCAGCACCTCGGCGGGAGCCGACCAGCGTCCGTAGGTGAGCCGGTTGGCCGCGCGCTGCAGCGAGTCACGCACCGGTGCGAAGGCGACCGCCACCACCCCGGCGGCGACCAGCGGCAGCCAGGCCGCTCCACGGTCGCGCAGCATGATGCCGACCCCGGCGACCACCGAGGCGTAGAGGACCGCCAGGACCGCCGAGAGCAGCAGGTAGGTCAGCGTCCGGTTCAGCGCCAGGGGGAGGTCGTAGAGGCGGCGCTGGAGGACCGCCACCGCCACCGCGACCGGGATCGGGAGGGTCACGAGCGCGAACATCCACGGCTCCACCCACGGCGTGGGCATGAACGGGAGCAGGAGCAGCGGCAGGGCGAAGGCCATCGCGAACACCAGCACCTGCTGGCGCCGGAGCTCGTCACCGCGTCGCCAGCGGCGCACCAGGGACCGGATGGCCAGGACGATGCCGACCCCGGAGAGCACGATCGCGCCGATCGCCAGGGTGTCGGTGACCGCGACCCACGCGTCGGGCACGCCGATGGGGTTCTCGGTGTCAGCCAGCCGTACCTCCAGGGGAACCGGAGTGAACAGGGAGCCAGCAGTGAAGGCGACCACGCAGGCCAGTGCCAGCCTGGCAGCGAGCCGAGACTCCGCCCGACCGTCGGGGAAGACCACCGGGAGGACCAGCACGAGGAACAGCCAGCCGAGCCCGCGCGCAGCAGTGCCGATGACTGCCAGGGTCGTGTACGTCGCGGAGCCGGGTGAGGCGGTGAGACCGTCGAGCCCCCCTGCGATCAGACCCTCCCCGAGGCCCCATGCGACCGCACCCAGGAGGATCACCGCGCCGACGCGGTTCTGCGGGCGGGTGACCGACAGCACGAGGCCGACGGCCGTGTAGGTGAGGATCACGGCGGCGATGGCCAGGTCGTCGAACCGGCTGCGGCTCCCGTCCGCGAGCAGCAACGTGGCGAGCGCGCCGGCGGCTGCAAGGCCGCCGGCGAGCCACGCCAACCCCAACCTGGCTATGCGCACGCCTGCTCCCCTCGGTTCAAGGGTGCCTGACGCCGACGCTGGTGTGAACCGCCGCGCGGGGTTCGGTGGTGGCCGGCTCCTGGTGGCGGAGCAGGAGGACGCAGACCCCGGTGAACCAGACCATCCAGACCAGAGTGCCCCAGTCCTGCTGGCCCACGAGGCTGAGCGGCGTCGACGCGAGCAGGGCCAGGCCGGCGACGGTGCCGAACCCCCCGATCCACCGGGGGTGGATCCCGTCGCTTCTCGCCGAGAACGCGATGCCGAGCGTGCTGCCCGCGAGCAGCATCAGGCTGAGGAAGTAGCCGAAGATGCGCAGGTTGTTCAGCGCGAAGGCGGTCTCGACGTCGAGACCGTGCTGGGCGCCGTACATCGCCGCCGCCCCCGCGGGAAAGCCGACCGCGAAGGTGACCGCGACGTAGGCGATTCCGCACATCAGACCGGTCTGCGCGGCCCACCGCCCTGCCTCGGTACGCCGCCCCAGCGCCCGGGCCAGGAAGACCAGGGCCGGGATGTACAGCAGGAAGCCGAACGACTCGATCATCCAACCGGTCGTCGTACGAACGAGGTCACCGTCGACGTAGGCCTCGCGGATCCCGGCCGCGCCGTCGGCGAACAGCGGGGACTGCTGCAATGCCAGGCCGACCGGGATCAGGACGATGTGAACGATGCCCAGGGCCCCGGCGATCTGCCAGAGCGGGCGAGGGATGGGGTGCATGGGAGCTCCTCGTGCCGTGCGGCCCGGGTTGGCCGTCAGGAACGAGACTGCGACCTCAGGAGCAACCCCACATCGGGCGCCTTCCCGGTGCGGCCGGGAAGATCTCCCGGGTCACATCCGGCGCAGCACCGCCGTGACCTTGCCCAGGATCGTGGCGTAGGTGCCGTCGATCGGGTCGTAGGCGTCGTTGTGCGGGAGCAGCCAGACCTTGCCGTCCTTGCGCTGGAAGGTCTTCACCGTCGCCTCGCCGTCGAGCATCGCGGCCACGATCTCGCCGTTCTCCGCGTCGGGCTGCTGCCGGATCACGACGTAGTCGCCGTGGCAGATCGCGGCGTCGACCATCGAGTCCCCGGAGACCTCGAGCAGGAACAGGGTGCCGTCACCGACCAGGCTCTTGGGCAGCGGGAAGATCTCCTCGACCCGCTCCTCGGCGAGGATCGGCCCACCGGCGGCGATCCGGCCGAGCATCGGCACCATCGTGGGCGACGGGCTGGGCGTCGCCGAGCCCGGTCTGGTCGTAGCCACCCTCGTCGGCGGAGGCGATCGCGCGACGGGCGGCCATCAGCTCGGGGATGAACACCTCGAGGGCCCGCGGCCGGTTGGGGTCGCGCTTGATGAACCCCTTCTGCTCGAGCACGCGCAGCTGGTGGGCCACGCTGGAGGAGCTGGTCAGGCCGACGAGCTCGCCGATCTCCCGGATGCTGGGCGGGTAGCCGCGCTTCTCGATCGACTCGCGCAGCACGTTGAGGATGCGCTGCTGCCGCGGCGTCAGCCCCGTCGCGTCCGGAGCGGCGTCCGGCATCTCCGAGACGGTGTTGCGGCCGCGCCCGGGGCCCTTGTCGGAGACGGGCAGCTTCTGGGGGTCGTTCTCGCGAGTCGCCATGAGGGCACGGTAGTCCAGAAACAGGGGTCACTTCAAACACATGTTCGAACCGCGTGTCGTGTCCCCGATGGCGAAAACGGTGGCGAAACCCGGTCGCGGAAACCCGGTCGCGAGAGAACCTAGCCGCCCGGTCGCACCACGCCGAGCTGGTAGGCCAGCACGACCGCCTGCACCCGCGTGCTCACGCCGAGCTTGGCCAGCACCCGGTTGACGTGGGTCTTCACGGTCGCCTGGGCGACCACGAGCTCGCCTGCGATGTCGTCGTTGGACAGGCCGCGCGCCATCAGCACCAGGACCTGTCGTTCGCGGTCGGTCAGCTCGGCCAGGGCCTGCTCCTCCTCGCCGGTGGACGGCGGGTGGCGCAGGTACTCCTCGATCAGCCGACGGGTCAGGGAGGGCGCCAGCAGGGACTCGCCGGCACAGACGGTCCGGATCCCCTCGACGAGCCGGTCCGGCGGGGTGGTCTTGAGCAGGAACCCGGCGGCTCCGGCGTCGAGGGCGTCGTAGACGTAGCGGTCCAGGTCGTAGGTGGTCAGCACGAGCACCTTGCCCGGCGATCCCGACCGGGTGAGCTCGCGGGTGGCCTGGATCCCGTCCATCACCGGCATCCGGATGTCCATCAGGGTCACGTCCGGCTCGGTGCGTCGTACGACGTCCACGGCCTCGTGCCCGTCGGCGGCCGTACCGACGACCTCGCAGCCGCGGGCCTCGAGGACCAGCTGGAGGCCGGAGCGCACGAGCTCCTGGTCGTCGGCGACCACGACGCGGGTCATGTCCTCACCGTGGTGACCGGGAGCGTCACGTCCACGGCGAAGTCGCCGTCCGCAGTGGTGCCCGTGTCCATCCGGCCGCCGAGCAGGTCGACGCGCTCGGCCATCCCGCGGAGCCCGAGACCCGAACCGCCGCCGTTCGTCGTACCGACGGGGTTGGTGCAGCTGATCTGCACCTGGTGGTCGCTCGCCCAGACTCGCAGGCAGGCCCGGCCGGCGCCGTGCTTCGAGGCGTTGGTCAGGGCCTCCTGCACCACCCGGTAGGTCGAGACGTCCACACCGCTGGGCAGCGGCGCCCCGGGCATCTTCAGCTCCGCCTCGACGTCGAAGTCCCCGCCGTCGCAGAAGGACTGGACCAGGTTGGGGAGGTCGTAGATCGACGGCGCCGGGCTCAGCCCCAGCTCACCCTCCTCGTCGCGGACCAGGTGCAGCAGCCGCCCGGTCTCGGCCAGGGCCGCCCGACCGGTGTCGGTGACCGAGTCCAGCAGCTGGGCGGCGCGCTCCGGCTGGCTGCGCAACAGGTCCTGCGCAGCGGCGGTCTGCACGACCATGGCGCTGATCGAGTGCGCGATCACGTCGTGCAGCTCGCGGGCGATCCGGTCCCGTTCGGCCTGCACCGCCTGCTCCTTGATCGTGTCCTGCTGCGCGATGAGCAGCCGGCCCTGCTCGTCGAGGCGACGGACGATGCGGCCGAAGAAGTACGGCGGCACGCCCAGCGAGACGATGAACATCACGTCCGTCCAGTACGTCTGGCTGGGTTCGAAGCCCGCCGTCACTCCCAGCGTGACCAGCAGGGTGCCGGTGAGCACGGGGATGCCGGTCCGGAGCCCGGTGAAGCGACCGAGGCTGAAGATGGACACGACGATGAACAGGATCGGCGTCGCCGCTTCGTCCACGGCCGTGCCGGTCTGGGGAATGAGCAGAACCGCCATGACCGATGCCGGCGCGACGACGACGGCCAGGACACGTCGCAGGACGAGGATCGCGGCGGCCACGGCCTCCAGCCCCACCGAGGGGACCCAGCCGGTGGTGCGCAGGGTCGCGAGCTCCACAGCCCCCAGGACGAGCAGGGCCGCGGGCAGCCAGGCATCGCGCCAACCGGGGCGGACGTGTGCTTCCACAACGGGAGCCTACGGCGACGCGACACCGGGCGCGTCCAACCGTGGGTGGAGACCGGGACCGACATCAGGGCTGACGACGCGGGGTGCCTGCGCGTCGCACGATCGAGGTCCGAACTCCTCAGGAGGTAGTCATGCTGGATCGAGAGAGCGTCCGGATCGGCCGGTTCGCGTGGGTGATGGCCTGGGTGGGCCTGGTCGTGGGTCAGCTGCATGCGCTGTCCCGGTTCGCCACGGCCGACGGGAAGGAGGACCTCGAGCTGAGCACGACGGCCGCGTGGGCCGAACCCGCCGCCGAATGGCTCGCGCCCCTGCTGGACTGGGCGGACCCGGACCTCGTCTACGTCACCTACGGCAAGATCTGGTTCCCCGTGTTCGCCGCATTCACCCTGTGCGCCTTCGTCGTCTACCGCCGCCGGCAGCCGGAGGGGTTCGAGAAGTGGGCGTGGCGGGCGACCCTGGCGGCGTACGTCGTGGCCACGGTGGCGGTGTTCCTCGACTACTGGACGCAATGGACCGGGAACTACGAGGGCGACGGCATCGAGGCGTGGTTCTTCTCGGTGGCGTGGGTCGTCACCCTGCCCGGGCTGCTGCTCACCCTGCTCTGCTCGACGGTGCTCGGCGGGACGCTGCTCGTGAAGCGCTTCCGGCCGAGGTTGCCGGCCGTGCTCCTGCTCCTGATCATCCCGCTGGCCCTGTTGGTCCTGCAGTTCACCTCGATGGGCAGCGCGGCACTCCCGGTGATGTTCGCCTTCGGGATCCTCGGGCGCCGACTGGCGCGGGCCGACGCGCCCGGTCCGGACGTACGAACATTTGTTCGATCCGGTGCTTGATTCGTTCGAACGTGTGCTCTAACGTCGTACATGTGTTCGATCGAACACCTGCTCGACCAGCTCCCGACAGAAGTTGTCAGTGGTCGCCGCAAGACTTCGATCAACACAGAGCAGGGGTCGCACACCTTGCGCCCGGTCACCAGACCGGGCACTTCCCCGAAAGAGGTTGACCGATGAGCACACTCAGCATTGTTCGTCCCGAGAGTGACCGCGCCGAGACCGGCGACACCGTGTCCGGAATGGACGCCCGCTTCGACGCGCTCGTTCGCTGCCCGGTCCCCGCCCAGCGAGTGGGCCAGCGAGTGGGCCAGCTCGACTTCGAGACCGTGTTCGACCTCGACTACGGCCAGGCGGCGCTCGACGCTGCGCCGGTCGTCGAGCAGCCCCGAGGCCCGCCGGGTCCGTGCGGTTGCCGCCACGACGCCGAGGCCGGCGGCGGCCACTGCCGTCCGGCTCACGCGTCGGGGACGCCTGGTGCTGGTGCTCGCCTTCCTCGCGATCGCGGTCGCGCTGATGATCCCGCTGGGCGGCTGGGCCACCGCTTCGCTGACCGGGGGGACGCCGGAGCCGGTGCGCATCGTCGAGGTGGGCCCCGGCGACACCCTCTACGGCATCGCGGCCGACCTGGCCGAGCCGGGCGAGATCCGCGCGATGGTGCACCGCATCCAGGAGCTCAACTCGCTGCCCGGCGGTCAGATCGCCGAGGGTCAGAAGCTGGCCGTGCCCCGCGGCTGAGGACTCGGCCCGTTCCTCCAAGCGGGCCGACACACGTACCGACGATCCCCTTCGACCCGGGTCGATCGGTGCGGGGGAAGAGGTGGGGTGGGACCGATGCACACTCGGTCCCACCCCACTCGCCTGTCTAGGCCCGAGCAGCACCCTCACTGAGCAGGAACTGCGCGGCGGTGTAGGTCGCCATCACGGCCGTCTCCAGCGCCGGTGGCGGATCCTGGAGCACGAACTTCCTGACCCCGAGCAGGGTGTCGGAGAGCATGAACATCCCGGCACCGGCGGCGGTGAGCCGTCGCGCGGCGACCGAGAGCGTCGGGTCGAGGTGCATCGACCGCGCCGCCACCGCAGCGAGCACCGTGGCGTAGCCGAGGACCGGCCCGCCGAGCTCGGGGTTCTTCCGTCTGGCCATGATCGCCATCACCGGCGCCGTCGCCACCCAGGACCCGGCCACCGCTCGGGCCCCGACGGTCGTGGACAGGGGGGCGTGGCTCCGGTGGCGGACGAACCCGGTCAGGTAGGCCGCGTGTCCCACGGCGAACGACCCGGCGCCGGCGAGGAACGGACGGGTCCCCTCGCCGAGCAGCGCGACATCGCCGCCCCAGCCGCCGACCTGCGCCGCCAGCGTCGAGGTACGCAGCGGCGACCCGACCGCGTTCGGGTTGGTGGCGAGGGAGCCGGCCAGCGTCGGCATCAGCAGCGGCTTGGTCAGGAAGCGAGCGCGGTGCGCCCACCGGTTCGGCTGGCCGGACAGCCAGGTGTCGGTGGCCGCGAGCGCGACATAGGCGAGCTTGAGCTTGGTGGAGGTCCGCAGGGTGGGCACGAGGCCGAACCTAGTCCAGAGTCGTCGTGCCCGGACCCGATCTCAGTGGCCGTGTCCGCTGAGCGCGGGGCTGGCCTCGGCGATCCGCAGCGGCGTGGCCGGTCCGGACGTCGTCACCGTGCCGTTGACGGGCTGCAGGGGGCCGCCGTTGAGGGAGTACTCCGCGCTCCACGTCACCGCCACCCGGTGCGCCACCGTGCGGTGCGCATCGGCGTAGCGGTGGACGACCTCCTTCGCCGGGTACGGCGCTCCAGCGGTCGCCGTGGTCCGGGTGGTGCCGTCGCCGTGCACCCACTCGAACCGGCTGGGCCGGATCTCGAGCCGCACGCTCTGCCCGAGCAGGGTGACCTGCCGCGTCAGCGGCTCGGCCTCGGTGAAGAAGATCGTGTCGAAGTTGATCAGCGTCTTGTTCGCCGGCTGGCTCTGCGAGCGCAACGAGGGCAGCGGGATCCGCCGGAACGCAGCCAGGATCATCGCCTCGGTGACCTGCGGGATCACCGCGGCGATGGGGGGTGGGCCGGTTCCGGAGCAGACGAGTCCGATCGGGCGAACCGGTGGAGGAGCTGATCTGCCACAGGCGATAGATCTGCTCACCGGGAGGGCAGGTGTTCTGAGGACACGTGGGATCAGCGCCGTTGATGCCGGTGCCGCACGGGTTCCGCCACTCGTAGCGAGGAGCATTCGCGATGTCGCTGACGACCGCGTCGCGTCCGCGCTCGGGGTCTGTCGGACCGGCTGCTTGGCGCTCAGCGCCGCGACCACGCATGAACGCTGTCACTGGCTCGGGACGAACCTCGGGGTCGGCGCCTGGAGCAGCGAGGCCACTGAACGCAAGTGCGAGGCCACGACAGCCTCAGCATGGCTTCATGCGTTCGGGATCCACTGCGCTGACCTTCCAGCCTCGCCGTTGCGCTCAGCGCAGACTGAAGCGCCTTCAGGACGTTCGTTGCTGGCCGGGAACTGCTTCGGCTCGGCGCTGCGGCCTTGATCCACGATCTGCAGCCCGTAGTCGACTAGCGACGTCGACGTACTGCGACATCGTTCTTGATGGCGTAGAACTTGAACTCGGGTCGGCATCCACGCGCCTCCCTTGAAGTAGCCTCCGCCTGCGTAGGTCGTCGATCGATGCCGATCGCGCGATTGCACGCTGCACACGCGTGACCGAGCGTGCAGAGGCTCCGACTCGTCGGTGTCACCGGTAGCGCCGGCGTAGTTCAGACGTCTCGACGAAGTGCCCGAGCGAACGCCGATCGCCCCAGCCTTCGTCTTCGCCTTCGCGGCGGATGGCATCACCGGGGGAGTGGGGGTCGCCGACGCAGAGGGCGACGCGCTCTGGGTCGGCTTCGGCAGCGGGCTGGGCTCCGGGGAACCCCCGCATCCGCCGAGCACGAGCGCAGCGATCGACCCGACCAACAGCCGAGGCCCCACCGCACGCATCGCCAACTCCTTGCCCTCCACCCGAGAGTTGGGAGTTAACTACCCAGTGAGCGCGCTGGCTACACCGCGACCGGCGCCTGTGGACGAGCACGGTTCACGCGGAGAGGGGCGCAGGAGATGGCTGGGTACTCAGGCACCCCGCTCGAGACCAAGCTCGGGGTCAAGCCCGAGCACGTCGTCTACCTCGATGGCGCGCCGGAGGCGTTCGACCTGGAGGCGACGACCACCCGCAGACTGCCGCGCAGCCTCGACATCAGCCTCACCTTCCACACCAGCGCAGCCAGGCTGGCGAAACGGATGCCGCAGCTGATCGAGCGTACGACGAGCGCCGGGATGATCTGGGTCTGCTGGCCCAAGAAAGGGGCGAAGAGGGACACCGACATCGACGGGAACGTCGTACGCGAGATCGGCCTGGCCGCCGGGTTCGTCGACGTCAAGGTGTGTGCGATCGACGAGGTGTGGTCCGGCCTGAAGTTCGTACGCCGGCTCGAGGACCGCGTCTGACTCAGCTGTAGCGGTGGCTCTTCTCGTCGTGCCCGGCCTCGCGGGTGCACGACCGGCCGTTCATCGACCGGTGCCCGCACAGGTCGGTCGCCGAAGCGGCCGACGGGGTAGCCGGCTTCGATCGTGCGGAAGCGGCGGCTTTGCTCGGCTTGGCCGCCGCCGGCTTGATCGGCGTGCCGGCCGCTGCCGCAGCCGCCTCACGGCGGGTGGGGCCACTTGCGCTGTCGCGGGCATACTTCGCCTCCCGCATCGCCCTCTGGGCATCGAGCTTGCTCATCGTCGACTCACACCCGGGACACTACGTCGCGGCACCGACAGTTCTGCGGCGACGAGCCGATCCAGGTCTGACACCATCGGCTCGTAGGCTGATCGACCGACGCAGACAAGGGTCTTGGGGGAAGCATGTCCGACGCAATCAAGCTGGGTTCGGTGACGGTGAACTGCCCCGATGCGGGTGCACTGGCCGGCTTCTACGCGCAGATCACCGGCGGCGAGGTCACCTTCTCGAACGCCGAATGGGCCACGGTGGCCAGTCCGGGGGGCCGGATCGACCTGCAGACGGTCGAGGACTACGAGGCCCCGCAATGGCCGGGCCGGTCGGGGAGGGGCCTGCTGCATCTCGACTTCCTGGTCGACGACCTGGTCGCCACCGAGCAACGTGTGTTGGAGGCCGGAGCCGTGAAGATGGACTTCCAGCCCAACAGCGATCACTGTCTCGTGTTCGCCGACCCGGCGGGGCACCCGTTCTGCCTCACGACCTTGGACGAGATCGGCTGAGTCAGCGAGCGGCCCGCCGCCCACCCTTCACCCGGGACGGAGTCGGCTCGCCTCCCCTGACCAGGGACAGGATCCGGCCGCCGAGGAGCAGCGTCGTGAACAGGCAGGCGGCCGCTCCCACGGTGGCGACACCGAGGAACCACCACGCGGTCGACTCGCCCGTCCGGGCCTCCTGGCCGAAGTCGATCGCGGCGTAGACGAGCACCCCCCACGCCACCAGGGTGGCGGTGACGATCAGGGCCAGGACGAGGATCCGGGCCTGCGGCGGCCGCGGCGCGGCGTACGCCGTCTCCTCCTCGCGCTCACCCGAATGCCTGCCCACGGGCCTCATTCTGGACCACCGCGTGAGTCCACAGGCCGACCGACCACAGCGGCACCCGGAGAACGGTCGATCAGGCCCGAAACGTCCACCCGACACACCACCCGAAATGACTATTTTGAGCAGCTCGCGAGCCGCTGACCTGCACGGATGCGCTCATACCGTTGGTACGCCGGAATCGGTTTCCCGAAGGTGTTGCACGCCCCGTGGCGCGGGCGTATGTTTACCACTACATCTAGTAGTTACACCGTTGTAGTTATCCACATCTAGTCCCACAGGACTGGTGGGGTTTCCCACAGAAACCCGGGTTATCCACTGCGGAATCCACAGTTGGACGCACAGGTTGTAAAGACAGCAGAGCGAACCTAGTGCGGGCCACTGACAAGGCGCACGAGAGACACCCCCGAGAGGAGCCCCCGGATGCACTGTCCCTTCTGTCGCAGCACAGACACCCGGGTCCTCGACTCGAGGGTCGCCGACGACGGCTCCTCCATCCGTCGTCGGCGCTCGTGCGCTGAGTGCGAGAAGCGGTTCACCACCGTGGAGCAGATGCAGCTGACCGTGATCAAGCGCAGCGGCACCTCCGAGCCGTTCACCCGCGAGAAGGCGATCTCCGGCGTACGCAAGGCCTGCAAGGGCCGGCCGGTCTCCGAGGACGACCTGGCCCGCCTGGGGCAGTCGGTCGAGGACACCTTGCGCGGGGTCGGCTTCGCCGAGGTGCCGGCCAACGAGATCGGGCTGGCCATCCTCAGGCCGCTGCGCGAGCTCGACGAGGTCGCCTACCTGCGCTTCGCCAGCGTCTACCGCGCCTTCGAGTCCGCCGAGGACTTCGAGACCGAGATCGCGATGCTCCGCCTGGACCGCGCGCCTCAACCTCAGCCGACGGGCTGACCACAGATCGCCCGGCGCGTGGTGGGGAAGCCGCGCGCCGGGCTACCAGCAACAGGTAGCAAGTACGACGAGCAGGACGCAGATTCGAATCGACAGGGAGCAGGGAAACATGACCGAGACGGTGAGCGGGACCGGCGCCAAGCGACGCACCAGCAAGGGCCTGAAGATCGAGCGCGTCTTCTCGACCGAGGGTGTGCACCCCTACGACGAGCTCACCTGGGAGCGACGCGACGTCGTTCAGCAGAACTGGAAGACCGGCGCGGTCGTCTTCGAGCAGCGCGGTGTCGAGTTCCCCGACACCTGGAGCGTCAACGCCTCCACGATCGTCACCACCAAGTACTTCCGCGGCGCCGTCGGCACCGACGTCCGCGAGTGGAGCCTCAAGCAGCTGATCGACCGCGTCGTGAAGACCTACACCCGGGGCGGCATCGACCACGGCTACTTCGCCAGTGACAAGGACGCCGAGCTCTTCGAGCACGAGCTGACCTGGCTGCTGGTCAACCAGTACTTCTCGTTCAACTCCCCGGTCTGGTTCAACGTCGGCACCGCCTCTCCCCAGCAGGTGTCCGCGTGCTTCATCCTCTCCGTCGACGACTCGATGGACTCGATCCTGAACTGGTACAAGGAAGAGGGCTTCATCTTCAAGGGCGGCTCCGGCGCCGGCCTGAACCTCTCCCGCATCCGCTCCTCCAAGGAGCTGCTCTCCAGCGGCGGTACGGCGAGCGGCCCGGTCTCCTTCATGCGCGGCGCCGACGCCTCCGCGGGCACCATCAAGTCCGGTGGCGCCACGCGTCGCGCGGCCAAGATGGTCGTCCTCGACGTCGACCACCCCGACATCGTCGAGTTCGTCGAGACCAAGGCCAAGGAGGAGGACAAGATCCGCGCCCTGCGTGACGCGGGCTTCGACATGGACCTCGGCGGCACCGACATCACGAGCGTTCAATACCAGAACGCCAACAACTCGGTCCGCGTCAGCGACGAGTTCATGCGCGCGGTCGAGGACGGCACCGACTTCGGGCTGCGCTCCCGCGGCACCGGCGAGGTCATCGAGAGCGTCGACGCCCGCGAGCTGTTCACCAAGATCAGCGAGGCGGCGTGGGCCTGCGCCGACCCGGGTCTGCAGTACGACGACACGATCAACGACTGGCACACCAACCCGGAGACCGGCCGGATCACCGCGTCCAACCCGTGCTCCGAGTACATGTCGCTCGACAACTCCTCGTGCAACCTCGCGTCGCTGAACCTGCTGAAGTTCCTCAAGGACGACGACACCTTCGACGCGGCGCTGTTCGCGAAGGCAGTCGACTTCATCATCACCGCGATGGACATCTCCATCTGCTTCGCGGACTTCCCGACCGAGGCGATCGGCGACACCACCCGTGACTACCGCCAGCTCGGCATCGGCTACGCCAACCTCGGCGCGCTGCTGATGGCGATGGGTCTGGGCTACGACTCCGACGGCGGTCGCGCGATGGCGGCGACGATCACCTCGCTGATGACCGGCCAGTCCTACAAGCGCTCGGCCGAGCTGGCCTCGGTGGTCGGTCCCTACACGGGCTACGCCCGCAACGCCGACGCGCACAAGCGGGTGATGCGCAAGCACCAGGCCGCGAACGACGTGATCCGGACGATCGGCGTGCACGACTCCGGCGTACACAAGCTGGCGACGGTGGCCTGGGCCGACGTACAGAAGCTCGGCGAGAAGAACGGTTTCCGCAACGCGCAGGCCTCCGTGCTCGCCCCCACCGGCACCATCGGCTTCATGATGGACTGCGACACCACCGGCATCGAGCCGGACTTCTCGCTGGTCAAGTTCAAGAAGCTCGTCGGCGGCGGCTCGATGCAGATCGTGAACCAGACGATCCCGCGGGCGCTGAAGAAGATGGGGTACGCCGAGGAGACCATCGAGGCGATCGTCGAGTTCATCGCCGAGAAGGGCCACGTCATCGACGCCCCCGGCCTCAAGCCGGAGCACTACGAGGTCTTCGACTGCGCGATGGGCGCCCGGGCGCTGAAGCCGATGGGCCACGTGCGGATGATGGCGGCCTGCCAGCCGTTCCTCTCCGGCGCGATCTCCAAGACGGTGAACCTGCCGGAGACCGCGACGGTCGAGGAGATCGAGGACATCTACCTGCAGTCCTGGAAGCTCGGCCTCAAGGCGACGGCCGTCTACCGCGACAACTGCAAGGTCGGCCAGCCGCTCTCCGACGGCAAGTCCGACTCGGCCAAGAAGGATCAGGGCCAGGCACGTCGACGAGCCTGCGGTCGTCGAGAAGGTCGTCGAGGTGCACAAGCCGTTCCGCAAGCGCCTCCCGAAGTCGCGTGCCTCGCGCACGACGAGCTTCACCGTCGGCGGCGCCGAGGGCTACATGACCTCGGGTGCGCACGACGACGGCGAGCTCGGCGAGGTCTTCCTCAAGCTCGGCAAGCAGGGCTCCACCCTGGCCGGCGTGATGGACGCCTTCTCGATCGCGGTCTCCATCGGCCTGCAGTACGGCGTCCCGCTCGAGACCTACGTCTCGAAGTTCACCAACCTGCGCTTCGAGCCCTCGGGCATGACCGACGACCCGGACATCCGGATGTCGCCAGTCCCTGATGGACTACGTCTTCCGCAGGCTCGCCCTGGACTACCTGTCCTTCGAGGACCGCTCGATGCTCGGCATCTACTCCGCCGAGGAGCGCCAGCGCCACCTCGAGACGGGCTCCTACGAGCCCATCGAGGAGACCGGCGGAGCCGAGGAGCTGATGGCCGTCGAGGTCGCCGAGCTCATCGAGGACGACGCCTCAAGGTGGTCGAGCAGCGAGCGAAGCGAGCGGCTCGAGACCACCAAGGTGGTCGAGCAGCGAGCGAAGCGAGCGGACAGTCGAGACCACTCGGACGCCACGCGATCGAGGCCGCCTCGATCAAGCCCGCCCCCAGGCGAGGCCCACACCTCCGCCGAGCTCTTCGAGAAGATCACCGGCACCGCCGTCGACTCCCCGCTGTGCATGACCTGCGGGACGAAGATGCGGCCGGCGGGGAGCTGCTTCGTGTGCGAGGGCTGCGGGAGCACCAGCGGCTGTAGCTGAGGCGCCACCACTCATTGAAGGCCCGGTCCGTCAGGATCGGGCCTTCAATGGCAATACCGGTAGGTTCAGTCGTATGGTCGGTGGCGACTCATTGGGCGACGGCCGACACGAGGTTGAAGAAGTCAGAGGGCATCGGTGTCTCGAGGCGCCAGGTGAAGGCGATCGGGCGATCGCCCTCATGGCTCAAGTAGTGCGCGGGACCAAGGAAGAGGTACGGCGACGTCCCGAACTCGTCCTTCTGTTCATGCCGCACGAAGAGCAGCACTGTGCTGGATCCGGTCAGATATCTCTGACCGGTGGGCGAGCCCACTGACGTGGTCGACTGAGACTCCCAGTGGAACAGCGTCGGGCTGATCGGATAGTCGGCGTACATGGTGGTTGGCGAGTAGTCGGCCTCTGACTTCTTGAGGGTGACGAAGAAGGCGTCGATGTTGCGTTCAGCGGAAAACCAAACGCCTTCACGGAAGCTGTTCGGCGTGCGCGGAAAGTCCAGCGCCGCAAGGATCTCCTCGCGCTGGTATCGCGCGTGAACCAGCAATGGGATATCCGCAAGAGCGCCCCCTAGCGCGATGGTCAGGTGGCGAGCTGCCTCGAAGGAGATGTCCACCACTGTTCCGATCTCTGCGCGGGTGGCTGGTTCGGACCTCAGCGCCTTCAATCCAGCTTCGATCGACTCATGACCGCCTCCGTCGTACCAGAGGGAGTAGAACAACATTCTCGCCAAGCGCTGCTCTGGGGCATGCATCTCGCGGTAGTCCGGAGCGTTCTCCGCCAACAGTGTGGAGTAGGCGCTTGCTCGCAAGGGGTCATCCACGTGAGCAAAGGCACGCACCCGCTTCAACAGTTTCTCCTCAAGCGCGGATCCGGGGAGGGTGGGGAGCTGTGCGTCGCGCCGCAGTCGAGTCCAGGAGTGACTACCCCGGCGCAGAATGTCGCTCAGTTCGAGGCCGGACTCCTCGAGGAACGAGGGGAGCTGTTGATCGCCATACCTTCGCAGCTCCGCAACAATCTGCTGCCAACGGTTGGCGATCTGAGAACGGATGTTCTCCAGCACCAGTGTTTGGGATTGCTTGTCGAGGACGATCTGGCAGCCGGAGGGAAGGAACGGAAAGCCCTTCTCGACCTGTCGCTCCACGTCGCGCCTTGTGCCGCCTGTGAGTGCCCGGTAACGGTTGGCGAACTGGAATTCCTTGCGGTGGTAGCCGATGAAGTCCAGCACAGTCAGCACGGCCTTTTGTGGCGTACGGCGAAGCCCTCGGCCGAGTTGCTGCAGGAACACAGTCGCGCTCTCGGTGGGTCGAAGGAAGAGCACGGTGTCGACGTCGGGGATGTCGAGACCCTCATTGAACAGATCTGCCGCGAACAGAATGTTCACGCGCCGCTGCCGCAGGTCGGTCAGCGCTTCCGCCCTATCCTGGTGGGAGGTTCGCCCGCTGACCGCGCGAGCTGGGATGCCCGCCTCTATGAATACACGAGCCATGTACTCGGCATGGGCGACGCTCACGCAGAAACCCAACCCCCGCATGGCGCCGACATCGGCGACCTTGTCGCGCAGTTGGCTGAGGACGATCGACGCCCTCACGTCGTTGCCGGTGAAAACGTTCGAGAGTTGTTCCTCGTCGTACCGTCCACGGGTCCACTTGATGGCGCGAAGGTCAGTGCCGTCGGCGACGGCGAAGTAGTGGAAGGGGCACAGAAGGTCAGCACCTAGTGCGTCCCAGAGGCGGAGCTCGGCCGCCGTGCGACCATCGAAGAAGCTGCGAACGTCGGTGCCGTCGGCGCGTTCTGGCGTGGCAGTCAGGCCCAGAAGCTCCATGGGTGTGAAGTGTTCTATCAAGCGGCGGTAGGTCTTCGCTTCCGCGTGGTGGAACTCGTCAATGACAATGATGTCGTAGGCATCGGCTGGGATGTTGGTCACCCCGTAGGCGTGAAGCGACTGCACGCTCGCGAACACGTGTTTCCATCGTTCAGGTCGGGAACCTCCCACATGGAGCTCGCCAAAGTTTGCGTCGCTCAGCACCTCGCGGTAGGTGCGCAGAGACTGCTCCAGGATCTCCTTTCGGTGGGCGACGAAGAGAAGCGACGGTTGTTTCCCCTCCGACCGTTCGCAGAAGCGTCTGTAGTCGAGGGCTGCGATGACTGTCTTTCCCGTACCAGTGGCGGCAACGACGAGGTTGCGATGGCGGTCATGCACGATCCGCTCCACGTCGAGGGCGTCGAGCATTTCCTGTTGGTAGGGGAATGGGCGGACCTGTAGGCCGGAGATGGAGATTGTGACTCGATCGGACTGGCTACGTCCGGACGCCGCGTTCAGCGCGTCATCCAGACGGTCGCGGTCGCGATCCGGGTCATAGGGTTCGAACTCGCTGCTGTTCCAGTAGGAGTCGAACGTGGCTCGGAACTTCTGCATCAGCGCCGGAGTCGCGGCGGTCGAGAGGCGAACATTCCATTCAACGCCCTCGAGGAGCGCGCTGGTCGAGAGGTTGGACGAGCCGACATACGCCGTGTCGAACCCAGTGTTGCGATGGAAGAGCCACGCCTTTGCGTGAAGTCGAGTCCGGGCAGCGTCGTACTGCACCTTGACCTCAGCGCCGTAGTTCCTCACGAGGCGATCGAGTGCCTCACGTTCTGTGCCGCCGATGTACGTGGTGGTCACGACACGAAGGGGTATCTGGGCTTCCTTCATCGCCGCAAGCTCACGCTCGAGGAGTCGGACACCGCGCCACATGACGAATGCGCACAGGAGATCGACCGAGTCCGCCGAGTCCAGCTCGGCACGAAGCTCGCTGGCTAGCGAGGGTTCACCGTGCGCGTTCGTGAGCAACGCCGCATCGTTGAGTGGCGTGCGCGGGCGCAGACCATAGCGAGTGGTGACAGCGGGGCCCGCCGGCGCTTTCAGGGTGTGCAGCTCGCGGACAGGGTCAAGAACGGTCAAGTCCTGTTGTTCGATCTGAAGCAGAAACTCGTTGGCGGCAGCAAGACGTTTGGCTGGATCACGAATGCTGCTCAGTCGGTCATTGATCGCACTGGCGAGATGCCGCGTCAAGACATGGGTCTGGTCCGCCTCGTCCACCTTGGCGATCTCCGCCTGCAGGTGAACCGCGCGGTTTACCTCCCGATCGAGCGCCCGAGATATCAGCGACTCATGGAGACCTTCCTGCACCCACACCTCCCGATTGCGACGCAGCTTCTCATGTGGGTCTGGATGTCGCAGGCAAAGCGAACACCGTAGAACAGTTGCTTCCATCTCTGGGCGCCCGATTTCGCCCGATCTGCGGACGTGCGCGTTGCGTTCCCATAGATTCAGCGAATCGGAGATGGGGGGCATTTGGCCGCGGGGGAGTCAGCGCACGAAGTTGCGCGGAGGAATCGTGAGAAGGCGGAACGTCTGCTGCGCGTTGCGCAGACATACGAGCGCGGCGCTCAGGGTGAAGAGGCCGCGGCCCAAGCTCTGGCGGGACTGCCAGACGACAAGTGGCGTGTTATTCACGACGTGCGTTGGCCAGGCCGGCGCTACGCGAACATCGACCACCTCGTAATCGGTCCTGGGGGCATCTTCGTCATCGACTCCAAGCACTGGTCGGGCAGGGTTGAGGTGCGCGATCAGGTGCTGATGCAGAACGGACGTAAGCGCGAGAAGGCGGTTGCCGCGGCTGCTGACTCTGCCATTGCCGTGGCCGAACTGCTGCCAGGATTGAACCCGGACCTCGTGCGGCCGGTGCTTTGCTTCGTGCGCGACGAGCCGCTCCATGGCTGGGCGCGGGACGTCATCGTCTGCTCGACGTCGAACGTCGTCGCCATGCTCGAGTCCCGAAGGCCTGTCTTCGTCGACCCCGAGGTGCAACGTCAGTTCCTGCGCCTTCAGAGCGGCCTGACCTCCGCCACCCTGCCTAGACCTTCTGCTGGCACAGCGCGTGCGGTACCTGCTAGCCGATTCGGCGGCTCTCGAGATTCATGGGCGTCCCGTTCGAGATCCGCCTCCTCGCCATCCGTGCGGGGGCATCGCCTGCGGCGTCGGCGGAGCAACCAGCTTGGCTCTCTCATCGCCGGTGTGCTGATCATCGCGGGAGCCTTCGTGGGATCGCAAACAGGACTCTTCACCGCCGTGGCGACCCGAGTATTCGAGTCGCTCGCTACGCCTTCGGTCACGGCGGGAGAGCCCTTAAAGCTCAAGGAGTCCGCGACTTTGCCACCTCTGAAGATCACGGTGTCACGGATCGTGCTTGCAACGCCCGTAAAGGCAGACCAGCAGCCATCCAGCCGACGGTTGTGGGCTGTCCGCCTAAACGTCCGCAACCAAGGTGCAGAGCCGATCGCTGCCCCCTGGCCGATCAGTGCCCGGGTCGTCGACGGCGAGTTGGCGCCATACGCGGTCGAGTCCGATGTCACCAGGATTCGTCAAGGCCCCTTGCTGGCGTTGGCTCGGCCAGTTGCGCCAGGCAAGGAAGCTTCGGGCTTCTTGGTGTTCGATCTCCCCGCTGCCCGTGAGATCTCGCAGGTACGAATCACTTATGGCGCCGAGCGGGCGACGTGGAAGGTTGCCGTAGCGCCTGGCTAGGTCGGCGGGTTCCTCTCGTAGCTTGCGACTTGTTGGATTCTGCCGCTCACCGGGTGATACGCGGTGACACTCACGGTCTCCTGAACGAAGCCGCTGATCAGCCCGACCTCTAGCGCTCACGGAGTCGCGCGGCCGTATCTCTCACCCAGCACCCGCACATGCTCGACCAGCTCGGCTGGCTCGGTGACGTGGAAGTCGAGGCCGAGCATGCCGATCCAGACCGCCACGGTCTCCAGGGTGTCGGCGCCGGTGACCAGGACGCAGTGCGTCTCGTCCACGGTCTCGACCACGCCGACGGTGGGGTTGATGCGGGACAGCACGTCCTCGGCTGCGGCGTCGACGGCGATGCGGGCGTGCACCTTCCAGCCCGTCGACGCGACGTCGCGCAGCACGAACGCGGCGTAGTCGCCGCCGTCGAGCGGCCTGGGCGTGAACCGGCCTCCTCCGGGGACGCGGAGGGTCATCCAGTCCGCGCGGTAGGCCTGCCACTCGTCGTCGGGGCGGCGGCGCGCCACGACGTACCAGTGCTGCTGCCAGCTGACCAGCCGGTGCGGCTCCGCCTCGACGGGCGGCTGCTCGTCGCCGTAGAAGAAGCGGATCGCCTCGTGGTCGCGTACGACGGCAGCCAGATCGGCCAGCAGGGCCGGGTCGACCGGCGGCGTCTCGACGTTGGTCGAGGTGTTGGCCGGACCGATGTCGGTGTTGTCGTGCAGCGCCCGGACCCGGCGGCGCAGGGGGTCCGGCAGGACCTGCTCCAGCTTCGCGAGCGCGAGCGTGCTCGTCTCCTCGATCCCCGGCACCGCCTTGGTGAGGCCCAGACCCGACGGCCACCGCCACGGCCTCGTCGTCGCTCAGCAGCAGCGGCGGCAGCCGGCCGTGGTCGCCGAGCCGGTAGCCGCCGGCGGGACCGCGCACCGAGTCGATCGGGTAGCCCAGCTCGCGCAGCCGCTCGATGTCCTTGCGCAGCGTCCGCTCGCCCACGTCGATGCGGTCCGCGAGCTCCGCGCCGGCCCAGCTGCGCCGCGTCTGCAGCAGCCCGAGGAGGGCGAGCAGGCGAGCCGAGGTCTCCAGCATGCAGTCTCCGAAAACTCGTGATCGGGTAGCACGAAGATCCGGAACGAACCGTGCCGGAACCAGTTCTAGCGTCTCCGCATGACCGACAACAAGAGCACCCAGCAGCGCACCGCCCTCACGATCCGGCCCTTCGAGGTCGCGATCCCGCAAGCCGCCCTCGACGACCTGCAGACCCGCCTCGAGCGCACCCGGTTCGCGACCGAGCTGCCCGGCGACGGCTGGGAGCACGGCACTCCGGTCTCCTACCTGCGCGACATGGTCGACCACTGGCGCACCGGGTTCGACTGGCGCCAGCAGGAGGCGCGGATGAACGAGTTTCCGCAGTACCTCACCGAGATCGACGGCCAGACCATCCACTTCGTCCACGTCCGGTCGCGGCACGAGGACGCGACGCCGATCGTGCTCGCCCACACCTACCCGGGCTCGTTCGTCGACTACCTGGACGTGATCGGGCCGCTGACCGACCCCGAGGCGTACGGCGGGCGCGCCGAGGACGCCTTCCACGTCGTCGTGCCGAGCATGCCGGGCATGGGCTTCAGCACCCCGGACGTGGACGGCGCGTGGACGATGGCCCGCGTCGCCGGGCTGTGGGACACGCTGATGCGAGGCCTCGGCTACGAGTCGTACGGCGCGCACGGGTCCGACGGCGGCGCCATGGTCTCCCGCGAGCTCGCCAGGCTGAACCCCGCAGGGGTTCCTCGGCGCCCACGTCCTGCAGCTGTTCTCGTTCCCGTCGGGTGACCCCGCCGAGTTCGAGAAGATGGGGCCGGCCGACTATGCCGCGCTCGAGTTCGCCGGCTGGTTCCAGACGGTCAACGGCTACGCGCAGATGAACGCGTCGCGGCCCCAGACCATCGCCGCTGCGCTCAGCGACTCACCCGTGGGCCAGCTCGCCTACAACGAGCTGTTCGAGAACTTCGGCAACGGCACCAGCCTGATGACCCGCGACCAGGTGCTGACCCAGGTCAGCCTCTACTGGCTGACGAACACGTCCGCGGGCTCGGTGCGCTACCACCACACCGAGCGGGACGTCGAGGCGAGCGTCAACGAGGGTCCGATCGGCGTCACCGTGTTCGCCGACGACTTCAAGTCGATGCGGCCGTTCGCGGAGCGCGACAACACCAACATCGTGTCGTGGACCGAGCAGCCGCGCGGCGGTCACTTCGCCTCGATCGAGGTGCCCGAGGTGCTGGCCGGGGAGATCCGGGCCTTCTATGCGGAGGACCGCACCTGAGTGGGCGCCTTGTCAGGGGTCCGTGCCACGATCGCGCGATGACAGATCTCCAGGCCATCCTCGACGAGCAGCACGCCGCAGGACGAGTTCCAGGCGCCGTCGCCGTGGTCGCGCGCGGCGACGAGACCGAGTACGCCGCGGCTGGTGACCGAAGCGTCGGCGGGCCGGCGATGACCCGCGACTCGCTGTTCCGGATCGCCTCGATCACCAAGCCGATCGTCGCCGCCGCGACGATGGTGCTGGTCGAGCGCGGGGTGTTCGGGCTCGATGACGCGGTGGACACGTGGCTGCCGGAGCTCGCGGACCCGGTGGTGCTGAAGGATCCGAGTGGGCCGCTCGACGACGTCACAGCAGCCGACCGAGCGATCACCGTGCGCGACCTGCTGACGCTGCGCGGAGGCCACGGTTTCACGCCGGACTTCATGTCTCCGGCATGTCGGGCGCTGCAGGAGCGGCTGCACCAGGGGCCGCCGCGGCCGCAGTCGGTGCCGCCGCCGGACGAGTGGATGGCACGGCTGGGGGAGATCCCACTGGTGCACCAGCCGGGGGAGGGGTGGAGCTACAACGTCGGCTCGGACGTCCTCGGCGTACTGCTCGCGAGGGCTGCGGGAACGACCCTGGGCGAGCTCCTGCGGGAGACGATCTTCGAGCCGCTCGGGATGCGCGACACGGGGTTCTGGACGGATCGGGTGGACCGGCTGACGTCGTACTACGAGAGCGGCCAGGGCGGCTTCGAGCTGGTCGACCCGCCCGACGGGCAGTGGGCGTCACCGCCGCCGTTCGAGTCCGGCGCCGGCGGGCTGGTGTCCTCGGCCGACGACTGGCTCGCGTTCGGGCGGATGCTGCTCGAGGGCGGCGGACAGGTGCTGAGCGCCGAGTCGGTGGCGCTGATGATGACCAGCCACGTCGAGGCCGAGCCGGACAACCCGTTCCTCGACGGCCAGGGCTGGGGGTTCGGCGGCGGGGTCGACGTACAGCTGCAAGGACCCGTGGAACGTGCTCGGGCGCTACGGCTGGGTCGGCGGCACCGGGACAGCCGGCTACGTCATCGCGTCGACCGGCACCGTCGTGGTGTGGCTGTCGCAGGTCGAGCTGAACGGTCCTGCAGGAATGGCCGCGATGGCCGAGGTGCTGACGTACGCCGCGACGAGCGCCCAACTCTGACGGTCACCGCGCTGACGCTCACTCCGGCGGCGGGTCCGAGAACCGAGACATCACCTGCGTCTCGTCGTCAGGGCCGGTTGGGCGCGGGAGCGGTGCGGTGGGCCGGTGCCGGGTCCTGGGGCGGGCGGGTCGGCGCTGGGGGGCCAGGCGCAGCTGGCGGCGTACTCGCTCGTCCAGATCAAGCTCGTGCTGCAGCCGCCGGACGGTCGCACGCGTGGCGGCATAGAGCTCGACCACGTCGGCCGGCCGGTCTGCGGTCAGGGCTGCTTCGATGCGTGCTCGCGCGCGGACCAGCCCGTCCTGGGCCCCCCGCAGCCGCACGACGTCCGATGCGCTGAGGGTGACCTCTGCGTCACCCTCGTGCCGGACCAGCTCGCCGAACGCGTCGGTGCCCGCCGCCAGCTCGCGGAAGGTCGCGGACAGGTCAGCCAGCACGTCGTGTGCGGAGGCGTCGCTCAACCAGTCGCCGTCCGCGGCGTCCGCCACCGAGCGCATCAGGCCGCGGATCGCCATCGCGGAGTGCTCGAGCGCCTCGAGACCCTGGCGCAGGCCGGGCTCGACGTGGGGCGTCCGGACGGCGCGCACGTTGAGCCGTCGCCCCTCTTCCGCGCGGAGCAGCGCGGCGCCGACCTCAGGGATGTTGTGGGTGATGCGCCGAGCGTCGTCGAGCCACTCGCGGGCCGAGCCGGGCAGGCGTAGCGGTCCCTCCTCGGCGATGGCGTCGAGCTCCTCGGCCGCCCTGACCAGGAGCTCGCTGACCGCATCGGCCAGGCCGTCGATCGCCCGGCCGGCGTCGGAGCTGCCGACCTTCGGCGGGAAGACCAGCGTGGCGATGATGCCCACCACCGCACCGACCAGGGTCTCGGCGATCCGCTGCCACGCTGCTGCCTCCGCGCCGATCGCCCCCACTCCGAGGACGAGCATGGCGCTGATCGCCACCTCGACGAGGTTGGACCGCAGCCGCAGGAACTGGCCGATGGTGATCGAGATCAAGATGAGTACGCCGAGGCTCCACCACTCGAGCGGGACGACGGCGGCGAAACCGGCGGCAAGCGCCACGCCTGCCACCACCGCGACGACCCGGTCGAGGCCGCTGGCGAGAAGAGACAGCGGTGTCACCTGCACGACCAGCATTGCGGTCAGCGGTGCGAGCAGCGGCTCGGTGCCGGGGAAGAGCAGGGACGCCGCGACGTACGCCGACGTGGCAGCGACAGTGATCCGCGCCGACCACAGCACCGATGCGCGGCCGTCACGGCGCACGCGCGCGACCTCCCGGGACACGAATCCTCGCCACCACCGACCCACGCGTTCATTGTGCAACTGACGGCCGGTCCGCAGCGACTGGTCGCCGACGGTCGGGGTACAACCGAGGCGTGCAGGTCCACCCATGAGCCCCGATTCGATCCGCTGGTTGTTCGGCGACCAGCTCGGTCCGCACTTCCTTGACGACCACAACGGGCCGGTTCTGATGGTCGAGTCGAAGTCGGTGTTCCGGCGACGTCGCTTCCACCGCGCGAAGGCACACCTGGTGCTGTCGGCGATGAGACACCGTGCGGCTGAGCTGGGCGACCGGGTGACCTACGTGCGGGCCGAGGGGTATGCCGAGCCGGTGCGCTCGGCGGATGGCCCCGTCGAGGTCGTGCATCCCACGTCGTACGCCGCGCTGGGACTGGTCGAACGACTGGGCGCAACGGTCCTGCCCCCTCGCGGGTTCGCCACCAGCCGGGAGGACTTCGAGGCGTGGGCCGACGGGCGTGGTCAGCGAGCGGCTGCTGATGGAGGACTTCTATCGCGAGGCCCGGCTGCGCCACGGCGTACTCCTCGAGGGCGGTGAGCCGGCCGGTGGCCGCTGGAACTACGACCACGACAACCGCGAGCCACCTCCGAAGGGCGCCGACACCCTCGGCGTACCCGAGCCGACCTGGCCCGACGAGGACGAGATCGACGAGGAGGTGCGCGCCGACCTCGACCGGTGGCAGCGCGACGGCGACGTCGCGTTCATCGGGCAGGACGGCCCGCGTCGGTTCCCCGCTACCCGCCGGGAGGCGCTGGCCGCGCTGGAGGAGTTCGTCGTCAACCGCCTGCCGAGCTTCGGTGCCTACGAGGACGCGGTGCTCGAGGGCGACCCCTGGATGGCGCACTCGCTGGTCTCGGCACCGCTCAATCTCGGGCTGCTCGACCCGCTGGAGGTCGTACGCCGCGCCGAGGACGCCTATCTCGCCGGTGCGGCGCCGATCGCCTCGGTGGAGGGCTTCGTGCGCCAGGTGATCGGCTGGCGTGACTACGTCTGGCACCTCTACTGGCACTTCCCGGAGAGCTACCGTCGGCGCAACGAGCTCCGGGCGACCGAGCGGATGCCGAAGTGGTTCGCCGAGCTCGACGGCGCGGCCACCGACGCGCGCTGCCTCTCCCACACCCTGGGGCAGGTGGCCGAGCACGGATGGGTGCACCACATCCCGCGCCTGATGATCCTCGGCTCCTACGCGATGCAGCGCGGCTGGTCGCCGAGCGCAGGTGACCGACTGGTTCCACCGGGCGTTCGTGGACGGCTACGACTGGGTGATGGTGCCCAACGTCGTCGGGATGTCCCAGCACGCCGACGGTGGCGCGATGGCGACCAAGCCGTACACCTCGGGCGGCGCCTACCTGAACACGATGACCGACCACTGCGGCTCCTGCAGGTTCGACCCGAAGGTGCGGGTGGGGGAGGACGCCTGCCCGTTCACCGCGGGCTACTGGTGGTTCCTCGACCGGAACCGCGAGCGGCTCTCGGGCAACGCACGGATGCGGCGTGCGCTGCAGGGCCTCGACCGGCTCAGCGATCTCGAGGCTCTGGTGGCGCAGGAGGAGCAACGGGGGAACCGGGCTCCTTGAGTCGGGCGTCCTGCGACTCATCGGCCCCGACCGCGTCACCCCTGGCGTGGGCCACCGGTGAGGAAGTGGAACCATGTCGTCCCCATGGACATCCGACTGTCGTCCTCCAGAGCATGCGTCGGCGACGCGCTCGCCGGCGCGCGGTGATGACGGGGTTGGTGCGGGTCCTGGCGGTCCTCGTCGGTGTGATCCTGGCTGTGGTCGTGACGGTGACCCTGGTGCACCTGCTGCTCGACCGCCCGAATGGCGGCGGCACCGGAGACTCCGGCAGCGACGCGGTGACCGCCTCGGTGGCACCGCCTGAGGATGCGCAGCGGGGCACGGTGATCCGGATCGTCGACGGCGACACCCTGCACCTGACCCCGACGTCCAAGGGTGTGCTCGAACGCGGGGCGGACGTGACGGTCCGGCTGCTGGAGATCGACACCCCGGAGAGAGACAACGGCGGCGGGCCGTCCCAGTGCTACTCCGACGAGGCGACCAGTGCGCTGTCGCGGCTGCTGCCCGACGGGTCCGACGTCAGGTTCGCGGCGGACCGGGAGCTCCTCGATCGCTACGACCGCACGCTGTTGTACGTGTGGAACGACGCCGGCACCTTCGTCAACGAGGCCATGGTGCGGCGAGGTTTCGCCACGGCGGTGCTGTTCGAGCCCAACGACGAGCACATCGCGTTGATGCGCGCAGCGCAGCGGAACGCCGAGGCGTCTCGACGTGGGCTGTGGGGGACGTGCGAGTACTTCGGTGCGCCCATCGGCTGAGCATGCAGGGGAGTGGTCAGGCCGGATCCAGGCGATGACCGTCGCTCACAACACCATCACGTGCTCCACCGACGGCCACTCCCGCGCTTCGTGGGCTCGGCCACCACGCCGCTGCTGCGACCGCGACGGACCAGGCCATCACCGCGACGGACCATCCGGCGCTGAAGCCGGCGTCGGCACCCGGCCAGAAGTAGGAGACGAGGCCGAGGTAGGACGCCATCAGAGCGGCGCTGCTGCAGAGCAGACGACGCGTCTCTGGCCAGATGGAGCCGACAGCAGGCAGCGCCACCAGCGCGACGCCGAGCGAACCCTGCACGGCGTAGTGGTCCACGAAGTTGGTGACGTCGGCGGAGGACAGCGAGAGGCGGTTCAGTCTCGCCATCTCCCACGTGTAGGCCAGCGCGGCCGGAGTCGCCACGGCCGCCAGCACCAGCAGCGGCAGGTGTGGACGGCTCCGCTCCAGACGTGAAGGCGGCGCGATCGCGTGCACGAGTAGACCCTCGAGAAGCAGGCCGGCCAGAATCCACCAGGCCTGCGGCTCGAGACCGGCTGTGGCGCCCACGACCAGCGCCGCTGTGACGACGTACAACTGCGCGAGCGCCGCGCGAGCCAGGCCGGGCCTGATGGCCGCGACGAGGAACGGCAACCCGAGGCCGGCGGTGAACAGCACTCCCCAGCCCGCTTCGAGCATGACCGGCCACTCCGGATCCCAGGTCACGCTCAGATCGATGAGTCCCATGCCCGGCAGCACCCACCACGTGAGCGTGCAGAGCACCAGGAGCACGCGAATCAAGCTGCGCACCGGTCCTCCAACTTCGTAGCCAACCCCTGGTGTCGGTCGGCAGCGTAGTGAACCGCGGACCAGCATGCAGCCGATGGCGCAGCTCGGGCGGGCGGTTCTCGGGTACGTCGGCCGCGGGGACTTTGCGGAAAGAATGTGAGATTCGCTCTTGCGCCAGCATCGGTCTGCCTGTAGAATCGAACACAGGTTCGATCCAATAGTGATGCTGAGGGATCGGGCCCGGACCGCTCTGGTCCGCCGCTCACAGGCGCGCTGCATCGACACGTGAGACCCGTTGGTCCGTCGTCGGTGCAGGAGGTGCGTGGTGGGTTCGATCTTCGATCGTGCTGCGGTGCACCCGGTGCTGGCGTGCGCGGACGCGATGGCGGTGGCGCTCAAGGAGACCGCCGACGTCGAGGTGATGTTCATGGATGCCGGTGACAAGCGGGACGCGATGTTGCGGCTCGCTCAGGTGGAGGCCCAGCTCGCTGCCCTGCGGTTGCGGCTGATGGCGGCCGCCGATGATGTCGCGCTGGCCGAGGGTGCTCGGGACGTGGCCGCGTTGCTGACCCATCACACCCGCGGGGACTTCGGTGCCAACCGGCGCGACCTGGCCCTGGCCGAGGCGCTGGACCGCCGGTGGGCTGGCCGTCGCCTCCGGGCTCGCACAGGGTGAGCTGAACGTGGCCCAGGCGCGGGTGATCTGCCATGCGCTGGACGAGCTGCCGGCCGAGAAGGTCGGGGCCGAGGTCCTCGCGGCCGCCGAGGCGCACCTGGTCGCCCAGGCAGCCGACTTCGGGCCGCGGGAGCTGCGGGTCCTGGGCCGGCGGATCCTGGACATCGTGGCCCCCGAGATCGGTGAGCGGCACGAGGCCGAACAGCTCGCCAAGGAGGAGCAACGGGCCGCACGCCGGACCAGCCTGGTCACCACCAGGCTCGGGGACGGCACCACCCGGATCAGCATCCACGTCCCCGACGCCGTCGCGACCCGGCTGCACACCTACCTCGAAGCCTTCACCTCACCCAGGCACCACACCGGCCCCCAAGCCGGCGGCGCGACAGCGACCGGGGGCACGGGTGGGGAGGGTGACCGGATCCCGGCCGACCGCAAGCGCGGTCTGGCGTTCTGCTCGCTGCTCGAAGCGCTGGACCCCAAGCGGATCCCGGCCCACGGCGGGGACGCCACCACCGTGATCGTCACCGTCTCCCTCGAGCAGCTCCGCAACGACCTCGGTGTCGGCGCGCTCGGCCCGACGGACCAGCTCAGCGCCGGGGAGGTACGCCGCCTCGCCTGCACCGCAGCGATCATCCCCGCCGTGCTCGACGGCAAGTCCGAGGTCCTGGACCTGGGCCGCACCTCCAGGCTGTTCAAACCGGCCCAACGCAAGGCGATGATCCTGCGCGACCGCGAGTGCCGCGCCGAGGGCTGCACCATCCCCGCCGCCTGGTGCGAAGCCCATCACTGGGGCACCCCCTGGGCGAAGGGCGGACACACCGACCTCAAGGACGGACTCCTGCTCTGCTCCTGGCACCACCACCGCGCCCACGACCCCACCTACGACGCCAGCAAGACGCCCAACGGCGACGTCCGATTCAACCGGCGGACGTGAGACCGGTGATACCTAGCCGCGCTTGTCGCGCAGGGTCACCTAGGCGCGCGGTCTGGCCGCGGTCGATGGTGACTTCCACCAGACAGCCCGCCGGCGTCGTACACCTCGACGTCCAGGTCGACTGCGCCGTGCGGCCACTGAATCACGCTCGGCGGCCCAACTAGACCGCACATGTCGGACCTTCCCGACGAACGGTCCCTGGCCTACATTCAGCGCAGCACTCGACTCGGGCCCGGTGCCTGGCTTCGCGAACGTTCGGCTGGACACGTGCACGGCGGGAGAGTGCGATGAACGCAAGACGACTGGTGGCCCTGGTGACCGCGGCCTGGCTCGTGCTGGTGGGCCTGGGAGCGCCGCCAGCGACCGCGATGGCGGGGGAGTCCGCCTCGGGCACGGGCACGGCGAGGATGGAGCCATGCAACGGGGAGACCTCCTTCTCCTTCGCGGTCGTCGGCGCCGGGAGTGACGACGGGGCGTCGGGCGAGTTCACGCTCGGTTGTCCGGGGACCGACGCCGAGGTGTCCGGGGAGTTCGACTGTCTGCGGGCCATCCCGGGCGTCAGCATCTGGCGCAAGGCCGCTGTGGCTGGGGGGCAGGTGACCGCGGCAAGCGACTCCGCGAGCTACGAGGTCGGGGACCCCGTCGCGTTCTACCTCTACGCAGAGGAGGACGACCCGATCTTCAGGGACAGCATCGGTGTGCTCTCTCAAGCCACAGACTGCTCCGGCGATCTTGGCCCGGCGACCGGCCTGAGCAGCGGCAGCATCAGCATCGCCATCGAGAACGACCAGGACGGCGATGGATGGTCGGACGGCCGAGACACCTGCCCCACGATCTACAACCCGGGGCAGACCTCCGAGGATCAGTGCGAGGACGCCGACGGTGACGGGGTCGCCGACCTACAGGACAACTGCCCCGAGCTGGCCAACGCAGCTCAGACAGATACCGACGGCGACGGGCAAGGCGATGAGTGCGACGCCACGCCCAACGGCGACGACGACGCCGATGCGGTCGACAACGCTGCGGACAACTGCCCCATGGACGCCAACCCGGAGCAGGCCGACGCGGACGGGGACGGGATCGGCAATGTCTGCGACGGCACGCCCAACGGTGATGCCGACGAGGACGGGGTCGACGATGCTGTCGACAACTGTGCCGCGAATGCGAACGCCGACCAGGCCGATGCGGATGGGGACGGCGAGGGCGACGTCTGCGACCTGACCCCGAACGGCGATGCCGACAGCGACGGAGTCGACAACGCTGCCGACAACTGCCCCACCGAAGCGAACCCTGGGCAGGCCGACACCGACAGTGACGGTGACGGCGACGCCTGTGACTCGACCCCGACCGGCGACGACGACCGTGACGGCGTCGACAACGCGGCGGACAATTGCGTCTCGACCAGCAACGACGACCAAGCCGATGGTGACGCCGACGGTGTGGGTGATGCCTGCGACCTGACGCCCAACGGCGACGAGGACGGGGACGGGGTCGACAACGCTGCGGACAACTGTCCCACCGACGCGAACCCCGAGCAGACGGACCGTGACGGTGATGGCCTGGGCGACCCGTGCGACCAGACGCCGACGGGCGACGGCGACGACGACGGCGTGGATGACGCAGTCGACAACTGCCCGGACGTGGCCAACGCTACGCAGACCGATACCGACGGTGACCAGATCGGCAACGCCTGCGACGAAACTCCCACCGGTGACGCTGACGCAGATGGGGTGGACAACGCCGATGACAACTGTGCCACGGTCGCGAACGCCGACCAGACCGACGGCGACGGCGACGGCGTCGGCGACGCGTGCGACCTGACGCCGCAACGGCGACGCCGACGGCGATGGGGTGGGTGACGAGGCCGACAACTGCCCGGCGGACGCGAATGCCAGTCAGATGGACACCGACGGCGACGGCGTCGGCGACGCGTGCGATGACCCGCCGACCGTCGACACCGACGGGGATGGCGTCGAGGACGGGGCCGACAACTGCCCTGCGGACGCGAATGCCAGTCAGGTGGACACCGACGGCGACGGGGTGGGTGATGTCTGCGACGCAACGCCCAACGGCGACTCCGACGGCGACGGTGTGGACAACGCCCGTGACAACTGCCCCAGCACGGCCAACCCCGGGCAAGTTGACTCTGACGGGGACGGGGTGGGTGATGTCTGCGACTCAACCCCGGCCCCGACCAGGACCCCGCCCAACGCCAACGCCTGCAAGAAGAACGGTTGGCGCTCCTACACCGACGCGTCAGGACGCCCGTTCAGGAACCAGGGTGCCTGCGTCAGCTACGCGAAGAAGCACAAGAAGGCGGTGTGCCCGCGTCCCTCCCCGCCCGGCGCTGCACGGCCCGTGTGACGGCTCGGAGGACACTTCCGGCGTGCGAGCGACATGAGACAGTGAGGACCTCCCGGCCTCGACTGGCCCTGCAGAAGGAGGACACCTGTGCTCACTGTCGAAGAAGCCATCGTCATCAACAGGCCGCGCTCCGAGGTCTGGGCGTTCATGATCGACCCGGAGAACGTCGTGGTCTACAGCAGCAACGTCCAGGAGTACGAGAAGGTCTCCGGCGAGAACGACGAGGTCGGGCGGGTCTGCCGCGGCGTCGTCAAGGTCGCCGGCCGCCGGCTCGAGATGACCGACAGGCTGGTCGAGGTCGACCAGGGCAAGCGGGCCAAGACCGTCTCCGAGGAGGCGACGATCCCGTACTCGCTGGAGTTCAGGTACGACGACGAGGGCGACGGCACCAGGCTGACCTGGCACCAGGAGGCGGAGTCACTCAAGGGCCTGTTCAAGTTCGCCGACCCGATCGTGCTCCGCCTCTTCGCCCGAGACGTGCGCGCCAGCCTCGAGAAGGCCAAGACCATCCTGGAGTCCTGACCCGACTCCCCTCCTGGGGGCCGCGCTCACTCGAACGCAGGCATCACCCGGTCGTGGATCAGCTGGAGCTGGGTGTCGACGTCCGGGACACCCTCGATCTCGCGGCCCATCAGGGAGTTGACCATCGCCTTGTCGACGATCGCCAGGATCATGTGGTTGATGCCGGTGGACGCGATCTCGCGCTGCAGCTTCTCCGCACACTCCTCGGGGGTGCCCGCGATCGAGAGGCGCTCGGCGATCTCGGGGGAGGTGAGCTCGATGCCCTTGGCCATGTCACCAGCACCGATCGCCTCGATGATCGGCGCCATCTCCTCGGGCTCGACGCCGTTGCGCCGGAGCTGGTCCTCGGGCATCGAGGAGGCGTAGAGACCGACCATGCTCCGGGCAGCGTCCTTGGCCTTGGCGGAGTCCTCGCCGCACGAGAACACCACCCAGGCGCCGAGGTCGAGGTCCTGCACGTTCTTGCCGGCTCGCTCGGCGCCGATGGTGCAGTGCTTCATCATGTACTCGTAGGCCTCGCGGGTGTAGCTCAAGGCGTGGTGGCACCCGTCGGAGAACTCGGCAGAGGCCTCGAACGACTTCGGGCCCTTCATCGCGCCCATCTTCACCGGGAGGTGCTCCTGGACCGGCCGCGCGAAGGTGAACAGACCGGTGTAGTTGAAGAACTCGCCGTCGTGGGTGATCGCGCCGTCGTCGAGGAACGTCCGGATCACCTGCACGCCCTCCTTGACCCGGGAGAGCGGCTTGGTGTTCTTCCAGTCGATGCCGTGCATCGCCAGCAGCCCGAAGTTGCCGCTGGAGAGCACCACCTCGGCGCGGCCGTCGGTCAGCTCGTCGAGCGTGGCCGCGGCCTGCGCGATCAGCGTCGGCTCGCGCAGCACCACGCCGGAGACGCTCGGGCCCATCCGGATCTGGGAGGTGTTGGCCGCAGCAGCGGCGAAGAGCAGCCAGAGGTCCTTCCACCAGGTCTCGTCCGCGGCGTAGACCGCGTGGTACCCGAGCTCGTCGGCCAGCTTGATCGAGGCGAGCGACTCCTTGAGCGGATAGGTCGGGACCATCACATAGCTGAACTTCATCATTTTCCTCCTTGTTGGGCGGCCGGGTTGGTGACCAGGGTTGGTGGCCGCGTCATCTCATCGACGGACCGGGTCCGGGGTGCCGCGCGGGTTGCTCGCGATGGCGTCCCCGGCGGTGGCGTCGCTGCGCAGGTGGGGTCGCCCGACGAAGAGGTAGAGCGCGCCCACGCCGACGCCTGCTGCGGCCGAGAGCGCGACCAGCCAGTTGTCGTACCACGGCGCGTCCGGGGTCCGGGGCCACGCCATGTTCACCATCGCGAGCACGCCATAGCTCAGCGCCGCGACCGTCACCGGCATCCCCCAGCGACCGAGGGTGAAGGCGCCGCTGGGCTGCCAGCCCATCAGCCGGGCACGCAGCGCGGCGAGCACCACCATCTGGAAACCGAGGTAGATGCCCAGGGTGGCGAAGGAGATGATCGAGGTGAGCGCCTTGGTGGAGAACGCCGACCCGAGGACGATCACGGCCGGCACCGTCGCCGCCACGATCATGGCGTACGGCGGGACGTGTCGCGTGGCCTGGAAGTGCCGCAGCAGGTGCGAGGCGAAGATCATGTCGTCGCGGGCGTAGGCGTACATCAGCCGACTCGCCGCGGCCATCAGGCTGAGTGCGCAGGACAGGAACGAGAGCATCACGACCACCAGCACGAACTTGGTGCCGGTGATGCCGAACGCGTCGTTCAGGATCGTGGTGACCGGGTCGGGGTCGTCGCCCCCGATCACGGCCGCGTAGTCCTTCACGGCGAGCAGCAGCGAGAGGCACACGAAGATCGCGGCGGCCCCGCCGACGTAGATCGTCATCCGCATCGCCTTGGGGATCTGACGGGTGGGGTCGGGGACCTCCTCAGCGACGTCGCCGCACGCCTCGAACCCGTAGTACTGGAAGATGCCGATCAGGGCCGCCGCCACGAACGCCGAGAAGTAGCCGCCGCCGTTGCCGACGACACCCTGGGTGTCGAAGAGCACCGACAGGTTCTGTGCCCGCTCGGAGATGAGCAGCCACCCGCCCACCGCGAGCGCGCCGAGCAGCTCTGCGGTGAAACCGATGATCGCCGCCAGCGCCAGCCACTTGGTGCCCATCAGGTTGATCGCCAGGGCCAGCGCGAGCAGGATCAGCGCGCAGGTGATCGTCGAGCCGGTCCCGGCCTCGAACGACAGCAGCTGGGCCAGGTAGGGGCCGGAGCCGTAGACCACGCCGGCGATGGTGGTGAGCAGGGCGAGCAGGTAGATCCACCCGGTCATCCAGGCCCACTTGGTGCCCCACAGCCGCCGTGCCCACGGGTAGACGCCGCCCGCCACGGGGAACTGCGACACGATCTCGCCGAAGACGAGGGCGACCAGGAGCTGTCCGAGGCCGACGATCAGCAGCCACCAGATCATCGGCGGGCCGCCGGTGGCCAGGCCGATGGCGAACAGCGTGTAGATGCCGACCACGGGGGAGAGGTAGGTGAAGCCGAGGGCGAAGTTCGCCCACGGGCTCATCTCCCGGCGGAACTCGGAGGTGTAGCCGAGCGAGGAGAGGTGCGCGGCGTCGTCGTCGTGGTCCGCCCCCGCAACGCTCGCGGTCATGACCCGGACCCTGACCCGGACCCTGACTCGGCCTCGACCTCGGCCAGCAGCTCCGAGCCGGTGATCACCCTGGTGGCGAAGTGGCGGTGCATCCACTCGAGGTGGTCACCACGGCTGTTCATGATCCGCAGGGAGTCCCAGTTGGGGAAGGTCTGCTGGAGCACCCAGCGCTCCATCAGCCGTGGGTCCACCTCGTAGACGTGCTCGTGGGTGGTGATGGCGACGTCGGAGACACGAGTGGGCTCGGGCGGGGTGAACTGCTCGGCGTAGCGGAAGCCGATCGGCTGCTCGGGTGCATCGCTCACGAAGGGGCTCCTGTGTCGTAGGCACGGTCGAGCAGGTACTTCCCGGGATTCATGATGTTGTTCGGGTCCAGGGTGCGCTTGAGGTCGAGCATCACGTCGTACCCCCGGCCGAGCTCGTCGGGCACGAGGTCGACCTCGCCCTCGCGGCAGGAGCCGTGGCAGGCGCTGATCGAGCCGTTGTGGGCCAGGGCGACCGCGGCGATGTCGCGCTTGGCCTTGACCCACATCTCCCACGCGCGGTCGTCGAGCTGCTGCTCCCAGATGCCGACGTCGATCTCGGTGAGGTAGTCGACGCCGGTGCTGCCGGAGGTGTAGGTGAACATGCCCCAGTCGTCGAACACGTCGGTGCGCCGACGCAGGTCGGCGACGATCTCGTGCCAGGCCTTCGAGACCGAGGGCAGGTTGGTGTAGTTGATGGCGGCGTCCTCGCAGTGCCAGCTCATCGGCACCACCTGGCCGTCCTTGGTGCGACCGTGCAGCGGGGTCGCGTAGCGGTCGTGCCGCGCAGCCCAGTCGCCCTCGGAGATCTCGTCGCCGAGGTAGCGGGCGCCGTGCTCCCTGGCGATCCGGAACAACCGCTTGCCGGCGGGCCGCACCTCGTCCTCGTAGCCGTACATGACGGCGCACACCAGCGCGCGGACGTCACCCGGCTGCGGGATGTAGGCCTCGTCGTCGCGACGCAGGTAGGCCACCTTCCACTCGTCGAAGAGCACGGCGCCGGCGAACGTCGCGACCCCGGCCCGGGCGAGTGCCCCGACGCACTTGTAGGCGTCGTCGTAGTTGTCGAACGCCCAGAACGGCGACAGCTCCGCCTCCGGCTTCGGGAACAGCTTGAGGGTGGCCTCGGTGGCGATGCCGAGCGTGCCCTGGTGACCCATGAACAGGTGCTTGAGCTGGTAGCCGCTGGAGGACTTGCTGATCTTGTGGCCGATGCCGTCGCCGACGTGCATCACCTCGCCGGTCGGGAGCACGTGGTCGAAGCTGAGCACGAGGTCGCGGGTGTGGCCGTAGCGCGAGCCGATCAACGACCAGCCGCTGGTGCCGATGCGGCCGCCCACCAGCGAGCAGGGGTACGACGCCGGGTCGTCGGGGTAGAACAGGCCGTGCTTCGCGAGCTGCTCGTTGAGCTTGAGCATGCTGATGCCGGTGCCGACGGTGACCGTGCGGTTCTCGAGGTCGAGCTCCTTGATGGCGTTCATCCGCTTGACGTCGACCACGATCCCGCCGCGGAGCGGGACGGCTCCGTCGGTGAGGCCGGTGCCGCCGTCGCGGGGTACGACGGGCACGCGCAGCTCGTTGGCGATGCGGACGACGCCCGCGACCTCCTCGGTGCTCGTCGGGAGCACGGCGAGGTCGGGCAGCCGCTCGGCCCACCGGTGCACCGGGAACGGAGCCGGGACGCGCGCCCGGTTGTAGCGGTCGGGCTTGGAGGTGAGGATCTGCTCGTCCCGCAGGACGGTGCGCAGCGCGGTGACCACCTCGTCGAGACGCTCCACCGCGATGGTCATGCCTGCGCACCCCCGTCGGACCCCCGCGAGCCTCCGACGGTGATCCCCAGTGACTGCGCCAGCAGCTCGTGGATGTCGACGACGTCGATGTTCACCGCCTCACCCGCCTCGGTCAGTGGCCGCTCGGACCACGGACACGCGCTGACCAGCGTGTCCACCTCGAGTGCTGCCGCCTTCTCGAGACGGCTGGCCGAGATCGCCGCGGTGAGCTCGGGCTTCTCGACCGGCAGGCCGCCACCGCCGCCGGAGCAGTAGGACCACTGCGTCACCCGGTCGACGTCGGTGAAGTCGAGGCCCGGGATCGAGCGGAGCACCTCGCGCGGCTCCTTCCAGATGCCCTTGCGCTTGTTGAGCCGACAGGGGTCGTGGTAGGTGATGGCGCGCTCGATCGGCACCGACGGGGTCAGCTTCCCCTCCCGGATCAGCTCGGCGAACAGCTCGACGACGAGCACGATCTCGATGTCGAAGTCGGCGCCGAAGTACTTCGGGTAGTCCTCGGTGAACGAGATGTAGTCGTGCGGGTCGAGCACGAGCACCCGCTTGGTGCCGGTGGAGCGCCAGTTGTCGAGGTTGTGCTGGGCGAACCGCTTCGCCTGGTCGACGTACCCCATCTCCGCGGCGGGGCCGCCGCAGCACCACTGCTCACCCATCAGCCCGAACTCGTAGCCCGCCTGCTGCAGGATCTGCGCGACGGCGCGAGGGACCGAGGTGCGGTAGAACGCCGCCTCGCAGTCGACGAAGAGCACCGTCTCCCCGCCGATGGGGATGTCGAGCCCCTCCGACCAGTCGCGCACGTGCTCCTGGCTGACCGGGGTCTCGCCCAGCACCGGCTCATGGGTGCGGTCGTCGGTGCGCTCGTTCCACGACTGCCAGGCCGGCTGGTGCACACCGCTCTCGACGGCGAACGCGCGCACTGCCTTGACGACGTCGACGGTGCGGGTGCGGAACCGGTAGAAGTCGCCGGTGAACAGCGTGTTGGGGCAGCGCAGCTCACACGCTCCGCACTGGGTGCAGTTGACGTAGTCGGAGGCGACCTCCTCGATGGTCATCTCGCCCTTGTCCATCGCGACCACGTTGGCGTGGAAGGCGGTCGGGGTCCACGACTCGTTGCGGGTCACCTGCATCACCGGGCAGACCTCGCGACAGAACTTGTGGCCCGAGGAGAAGCAGTTGTACGACGCGTTGCGCCACTCCTCGGTGAACTCCTCGGTGGGAGTCGGGTCCAGGGAGAGCCGGTGCTCCTGGGCGATCTCGTCCGGGATCACGGCCAGCTCGTCGGGGTTGTCGTGCATGCCGGGCGTGAAGGGACGGGCGAGCGGATCGGACTGACCGGGCTGGTCGAGCTGCGTCACGGATGGGCCCCCTGAGCGAGACGTGATTCAGGTCACAGGCTTGGCAGGCTATTGCCCGCCGCTCACCGCCACAAGGGATGGGCCCCGCCATTGCTGCCGAGCCGTGGAGTGAGGGTATTTCAACCCACCTCGGCTGGCTCTTACCTCACAGGGCCCTCCGGGGCCATCATGGAGTGATCCGGGGGCAGGTCGGAGGTAGTCGATGGGCAGCGACCTCGAGATAGAGATCCGGGAAGGGACCTCGCCCGGGACCTACGTGGTCGAGGTCGACTCCCCGGCGGGCACCGCCACGGGCAAGATGCGGCTCGATGCGACCGCGATCCTCGATCGGCGTCGCGAGCTGGCCGCCAGCGTGCTGGCCTCGGCGGTGACGAGCCGCTCGACCTTCTCGACCATGGAGCGCCCGGTCCGCGACGTGGGGCGCAAGCTCTTCAAGGCGCTGTTCGCGGGGCCCGTCTACGGCCGCTACACGGCGAGCCTCCAGGAGGCCAGTCGTCGCGGGGAGCCGCTGCGGGTGGTGCTGCGGCTGCGCGCGCCCGAGCTGGCCGGGATCCCGTGGGAGACCCTGTTCGACCCCGAGGGTGGGGAGTACCTCTGTCAGCGCGAGCCGATCGTCCGCTACGTCGACGTCGCCCAGCCCTCGGCCCTGCTCACGGCGACCGGGCCGTTGCGCATCCTCGGCATGGTCGCCGCACCCCGCGACCTCCCGGCCCTCGACACCGCGGAGGAGCGACGGCGTCTCGACGACGCGCTCGGTGACCTGGTCGACCAGGGCCAGGTGGAGATGGTCTGGGTCGAGTCCGGGACCTGGGGAGCGCTCCAGCACAAGCTGATGGCGGGTCCGTGGCACGCGCTCCACCTGGTCGGGCACGGAGGGACCGACCTCGACGGCGGCGTGCTCGCGCTCGAGGACGAGCACACCGGGAACACCTCCCGCGTCTCCGCCGGCCGCTTCGCCCGACTGCTGCACGCCTGTCGGCCGGTGCCGAGGCTGGTGGTCCTGAACTGCTGCTCGTCCGGGGAGTCGGCCGCCGACGACCTGCTCTCCAGCACCGCGGCGGCGCTCGTGCACAGCGGGATCACCGCCACGGTGGCGATGCAGTTCGCGGTCACCGACCCCGCGGCCCTGGCGTTCTCGCGCGGCTTCTACCAGGCGCTGGCGCACAACATCGCGGTGGACGAGGCCGTCCGGCTCGGCCGCATCGCGATCGACGGCACCAGCGAGCAGACCCTCGAGTGGGTGACCCCCGTCGTCTACCTGCGCACCGACGACACCCGGCTCTTCGAGCTCACCTCGACGAACACGCCGGCCCACTCCGCCCAGCTCTCCGAGTCGTCCCAGCTGGCCCAGTCCGCCCAGGTGCGCGAGGAGAAGATCTCGCACGAGGCTGCGGCGTACGGGCTCTACGTGCAGGCGATGGCGGCCGCCCGCAAGGAGCGGTTCGACGAGGCGGAGGCCCTGCTCGACAGCCTGATCACGCTCGACCCGTCCTACCGCGACGCCACGGACCTGCGCGCCCGGATGCGCCGCAAGCAACGGCTCGCGACGGAGTACGCCGCAGCGCGCGCTGCCGAGGACGAGGGGGACTGGCAGGCCGCCCGCCGTGGCTTCCGGTCCGTGATCGACCTCGACCGCGACCACCGGGACGCCCTGACCCGCCACGACGCAGCCGAGCGACGGGTGAGCGTCGCCAGCCTCCAGGACGAGCTGCGGGTGCATGCCGGCGAGCAGGACTGGGAGGCAGTGCTGGCGGTCGACGCCGAGCTGGCGAAGCTCGACCCGGGGGCCACCGACCCGGACGGTCTCGCCACCCGGGCGCGGGAGATGCTGGCGCCGCCCCAGAAGCCGGAGCCGGAGCCGGAGCCAGAACCGGCACCAGAACCGCCACGAGAATCGGCACTGCCACCCCAGCCGCCGCTCCGGCCACCATTCCAGCCGCCACCGCTGCCACCTCCGCCGCCGCCGGGCAGCGGCCTGTGGAAGCGCCTGGTCACGCTGGTGCTGGTGATCGGCATCCTGATCGCAGTGGTGGCCGTCCTCGCCGCGGTCTACGGGGGCCGCGAGGAGCCACCGGTGGCCGGGCCCGATCAGGTGACCTGCTGGAACGGCAGTCCCGCGGACGACGCGTCCGGCTGCGCCACGCCCGAGGGGTTCGAGGGCCTGGCCACGGTCTTCGCCTCGATGGACGACACCTGTGTGTCGGTGGAGCCGAGCCTGCGCGAGAAGGCCGAGCTGTTCGAGTGCGTCTACGACACCTACACGATCAGGTACTCGCGCTGGGACGACGGCTACGACCGCTACGGCTACCTGGATGCGAACATCAAGGGGGCGGAGACCGACGACTGGATCCTCGACGGGGTCGTGGTCGGCCGGGTGTGGCTGGGCCTGGACGAGAGAACCTCGGAGGACCGGCGCTATCGCTGGATCGGCGCCTACCAGGACGCGCCCTACGACGTCACCGTCAAGGGAGTCGACGAGGCGGGTCTCGAGGCCGGCTATCTGCAGGTGCGGGCCAGGATGCCCGACCAGATAGGTCTCCAATAAGGGGCGGGTGCTCCGGACTGATGCAGGATGGCCGAATGGCTGACGACGAACAGCGTGGACTGGTCTTCCCCGCCGATGCCGAGGGCAGGCGGAGCACATCGGCCGTGGGTCGCTCGGTCGTCGCGGACGCCTTGCGCCCGGTCGACCCGACCGGAGCACGGGCGGCGGAGCAGGCGACGGCATGGCGCACCGACTACCTCGTGCACTTCCGTCGGCTCGTCGAGGCCGGGATCGAGTCGCCGGAGGCGGCCGTCTCGGTGGCCCGGAGCGGGCTGGACTCCCTGCACGACCGGATGCGCGTGCTCGACGGCTCGCTCGAGCACCGACTCGAGTCCTGGACCGCGCGGGCGGGCACGCTCGAGCATCGCGAGATCGAGGGTGTCGAGGTCCAGGGCGAGGGTGAGCCGGTGCGCCAGCTGGTGCTGCCCTACCGCGGAGAGCGGCTCCAGGGAGACGGCATCCGCCGACGCGTCGCCGACTGGGTGGTGGCCGGTGTGGTCGAGCCGACCGTCGCGGACGCGATCGAGCAGGTGCTGGCCAACCCCGACTGGCTGCGACTGGAGGGCCACACGGTCGCCGTGCTCGGCGCCGGGTCCGAGATGGGGCCGCTGCCCTCCCTGATGCGGTGGGGCGCGCGGGTCGCGGCGATCGACCTCGACCGTCCGGCGATCTGGGAGCGGGTGCTGCCGCTGGGCAGGGAGGGCGCCGGGAGGATCGTCGTACCCGTCACCCGCGGGATCGGCCATGAGAGCGCACAGCCGGCCGGACTCGGGAGGGCAGCAGGGGTCGACCTGCTCAGCGAGGTGCCCGCCATCGAGGCCTGGCTCAGCGACCAGCCCGGCACGCTGGTGATCGGCAACTACGTCTACGCCGACGGAGCCACCAACACCCGGGTGTCCATGGCGGTCGACGAGCTGACCCGCCGCCTGCAGCAGCGTCGCGACGACGTGGCGCTGGCGTTCCTGGCCACCCCCACGGACGTGTTCGCCGTCCCCGGGGAGGCGGTCGAGCACTCGACCCGCGGGTACGACGGCCGTTCGGCTCGCGCGAAGACGCTCGGTCGTCCGCTGCGTGCGCTCTCGGCTGGACGGCTGCTGCGCCGCAACTACGCCCCCGGCTCCGACCCGGGGATCAACGACTCGCTGGTGCCGCAGCAGGGGCCCAACTACGCGCTGGCCAAGCGGCTGCAGCGCTGGCGCGCGACGGTGGCCCGCTGTGACGGGGCGACGGTGTCGATGAACGTCGCGCCGCCCACGCGCACCCGGTCGGTGGTCAAGAACCGAGCCCTCGCCGCGGCGTACGCCGGTGCCCACCGCTTCGGCGTCGAGGTCTTCGAGCCGTCGACGTCCAACGTGCTGATGGCGGCGCTGCTCGTGCACGACCTGCACACCGGCGGCGGACCGCAGCACGCGAACTCCTGGCAGGACGAGGCCTACGCCGCCGCCCACGGCGGGCTGTGGCGGGCGCCCTACGCCCCGCGGAGTGCGCTCGGGCTCGCCGCTCTCCTCGGGTACGGCGCGGCGCGCGGCTGAGCCCGGCCCCGCATCTCAGCCCCGCATCTCAGCGCCGCACCTTCAGCGCCCGCGCCACTCGTCGACGGCCGTCGTCCTCCCGTGGACGTTGTCGACCTCGATCTTCTGGAAGGTCAGCGAGATCCGCTCGAGCGGACCACTCCGGTGCTCGACGCCCGGGTCGGGCCCGATGAACTGCTCGATGGCGCTGACGGTGGCGTTGGTCAGCCGGATCTTGTGGAACGCATACTCCTCGCCCGTCTCGGGATGGGCCCCGACGAACTCGAACAGCACCGACGTGAGCACCTCGTTGGTGCACAGGGCGTTGAAGAACTCGGGGGTCGCGGCGCCCCACTCCTTCACGAACGTGACCGGATGGTGGATCCGGCGGCCGGTGGCCATCCCGCTCGCCGGGTCGCGCGGCGACTCGAGGCTGTAGTGGAACCCGATCCCGACGAGCTTGCCCTGGTGGGCCTCGACGGTCGACTCCTCGCTGAACAGGCCGGTCCTGGTGCCTTCCACGGTCACGTAGAACTCGTCTGCCATCAGGGCCTCCCGTGAGTGTGGCGCCAGGAGATGTCAGAGTAAGCAATTCGTCCGGGACGGGCGAGCATCGCCTTTTTCCGCGGAGGAGAGATGACCCCAGCCGTGAGCCCAGCCGTGAGCCCAGGCCCGAGCCCAGCCGCGACGGACGGCCGTCCGCTGGACGTACGCCGAGCCGGGGTGCTGCTGCACGTGACGTCCCTGCCTGCGCCGGGTGGCGGAGCGGGCGACGTCGGCCGCGGGGCACACCGCTTCGTCGACTTCCTCGCGGACGCAGGCTGCTCGGTCTGGCAGGTGCTGCCGCTGGTGCCGACGCACGAGGAGGACGGCTCGCCGTACAACGCCCTCTCCAGCCTGGCCGGGAACCCCGAGCTGATCAGCCGCGAGCTCGCCGCCGAGCGAGGGCTCGCCGGGCCGGAGACCCTGGGCGCCGCGGACCTGGCGAGCTTCAGGGACTGGTGTCAGCACAACGAGGACTGGCTGGACCCGTTCGTGGAGTTCATGACCCTGCGCGACCTGCTCGACCGGGCGCCGTGGCCGACCTGGGAGCCGGGCCTGCGCGACCGGGACCCGGACCGGGTGGCGGAGGCACTCGCACCACTCGCGGAGCAGACCCTGGCGCTCCGGTTCGACCAGTGGCTGTTCGCGATGCAGTGGCGCGAGCTCCGGGAGTACGCCGCTGCGCGGGGCGTGCTGTTCTTCGGGGACCTGCCCATCTTCGTCTCGCACGACAGTGCGGACGTGTGGGCCTCGAGGGACCTCTTCCAGCTCGACGCGGAGGGTCGGCCGATCACGGTCAGCGGCTGCCCGCCCGACTACTTCGCAGCCGACGGGCAGAGGTGGAACAACCCGCACTACGACTGGGAGGCGATGGCGGCCGACGGGTTCGCCTGGTGGCGCCGCCGGATCGCCCGCCAGCGGGAGCTCTTCGACCTGGTCCGGATCGACCACTTCCGCGGGTTCGAGGCAGCCTGGCACGTCCCCGTCGAGGCACCGACCGCCAGGGACGGGCACTGGGTCACCGGGCCGGGCCGCGCCGTGCTCGCCGCGCTGATCGAGACCGCCGGGCCGGGCACGCTGGTGGCCGAGGACCTCGGCGTGATCACCCCCGAGGTGGACGCCCTGCGCACCGAGGCCGGGCTGCCGGGGATGAAGGTGCTGCAGTTCGCCTTCGACGGGAACAGCGAGAACCCCTACCTGCCCGGGCGCCACGGGGAGCACAGCGTCGTCTACACCGGCACGCACGACAACGACACCACCCTGGGGTGGTGGGCCGGGCTCGAGGAGGAGACGCGTGAGCGGGTGCGGTCCATGGTGCCCGGAGCACGGGAGCCCTCGGAGCCGATGCCGTGGCCGCTGATCCGGCTGGCCCTGTCCTCGACCGCGAGGCTCGCCGTGGTCCCGGCGCAGGATCTGCTCGAGCTCGGCAGCGGGAGCCGGATGAACACCCCCGGCACCGACGAGGGCAACTGGGACTGGCAGGCTCCGGTGGGCGCGTTCACGACTGGGCTCGCGTCCCGGGTGCGTGACCTCGTGCGCGACGCCGGCCGACTGGCCCGCTGAGAGCAGCGCAACGAAATCGAGAATGTTGCGTCCTTTTAGTCTGTTTCGTGGACATAGGTGAGAGACGCTCGTAATCTCGGCATACGTCCTAGTAAAACGGGGGATCCATGGCGGGTGAGTCGGCACGCGCCGTAGCGACCGCGAAACGCGTGACGGCCGAGAAGCTGCTGCGCGACGCCGACCACTTCGAGCCGGGAGCCGTCGGCGAGGAGGCCACCGCCGAGGCGCTGGCCGGGCTCTCGTCCCTGGAGTGGCGGATCTTCCACGACGTCCGCTGGCCGGGCCGTCGGTTCGCGAACATCGACCACGTGCTGGTCGGGCCCCAGGGCGTCTTCGTCGTGGACTCCAAGGCCTGGACCGGCCACATCGACGTGCGTGACGGCGTACTCCGCCAGAACGGGCACCGTCGCACCAAGGCGGTCGAGCACGCCACGGACGCGGCGGCTGCGGTGTGCGAGCTGCTTCCCCAGCTCGACCCGGCGATCGTCAAGCCGGTGCTGTGCTTCGCCCGGGTCAAGCCCGTCTTCGGCTGGGTCGACGACCTGATGCTCTGCTCCACCCAGAACATCGTCTCGATGCTGGCCTCGCGGCCGCGGATCCTGGGTGAGGCCGAGATCCGCACGACGGCCGAGACGCTGGCCCGCTCGCTGCAGTCGGCCTCCGTGCTGGTGCCGCACGTGGCCAGGGTCGGCCGGCGGGCGAAGCAGGTCACCTCGCGTGGTCGCGACCTGACCAAGACCCTCGTGGGTGCCGCGCTCATCGCCGGTCTCGTCCTGCTGGGGCTCCGGTTCGACGTCCTGGAGCGCCTCGACGAGCTGAGCAGCAGGTCCCTCGTCGGGATGGGGATCGTCGCGCCCACCCAACCGATCGGGGCCCGCATCAGCGTGCCCGGCAGTGCGATGCGGCCGCCGCTCGAGGTCACCGCCAACGCCGTCGACGTCACGCGGTCCCAGACTCCGGGCATGCGCGCTGCGCGCGGCCAGATGCTGCTCGCCGTCGAGCTGACGATCCGCAACAGCGGTGACCTGCCGTGGGTCTCCGAGCCCGGCACCAGTGTGGTGCTCCGCGACGAGGCGACCGCGTCCTACCGCACCGCGGCCGAGTTCACCAAGGTGGCGGCAGGTCGCGTGCTGCCGTCCGAGATCGTGCTGAAGCCGGGCAGGCAGCTCCACGGCTTCATGGTCTTCGAGGTGCCGAGTCGTACGACGATCACCCAGATCGAGCTCTCGGTCGGGCCGGCCCGGCCGCAGACCGTGCGCTGGTCGGCCAGCGACTGACAGCCAGCGACTGACAGCCAGCGAGCCGCTGGTGCCCTCGCCCTCCTCGATCTCGAGGGCGGGTGGTGACATTTGTCAGTGGTCACCGGTGCAGATCGGCGGCGTGGTGATGACGCCCCGCACTACTGGCATCCGCGCGCGTCGTCGATGCTGGTGGCATGAGTGAAGCCACCATCACGGTCAGCGGGTTGCGACGCAGCTATGGCTCCGGGACCCGGTCGTTCGAGGCGGTCCGCGGCATCGACCTCGCGATCGCGCCGGGCACGATCCACGCCCTCCTCGGGGTCAACGGCGCCGGCAAGACCTCGACCCTCGAGGTGATCGAGGGTCTCGCCCGGCCCGACGCGGGGGAGGTGCGGGTGCTCGGGATGGACCCGATCAGGGACCGCGCCGCCGTACGCCGCCGCACCGGCGTGCTCCTCCAGCGCAGCGGGTTCGTCGCCGACCTGAGCGTGTCCGAGACCCTGCTGATGTGGGCCGCCACCGTCACCGACGCGCGACCGCTCGAGGAGTCGCTGGAGATGCTCGACCTCGCGCAGCGCGCCGACACCAGGATGCGCGCACTCTCCGGAGGCGAGCAGCGCCGCGTCGACCTCGCCTGCTCGCTGATGGGCCGGCCCGACGTCGTGATGCTCGACGAGCCGACCACGGGCCTCGACCCGGAGAGCCGCCGGAAGGTGTGGTCGCTGATCCGCGCACTCCGCGACGAAGGGGCCACCGTGCTGCTCACCACCCACTACCTCGAGGAGGCCGAGACCCTGGCCGACGACCTCTCGATCATGCGGGCGGGCGAGATCGTGCGCGCTGGCACGCCTGCCCAGATCGTCGCCGACCATCCCTCCGAGATCTCCTTCTCCACCCCGGGGGTGCCGCTGCCCACGCGCCCGGACGCTCGCGTGTCCCACGACGGTGACCGCACGGTCCTGCACGTCGGGGACCTGCAGGCGGAGCTGGGTGCGCTGCTGCGCTGGGCCGAGGACCACGGCGTCCGGCTGGACCGGCTCGCGGCCCGCACCGCCAGCCTCGAGTCGGTGTTCCTGGCGATCGCCGACGAGCACCCGGGCCACACACCCCCCGCGAGCCAGGTCGAGCCTGACGACCTTGCTGGCGAGCTGATCCTGGAAGGAACGGACCGATGAGCACCCTCGACCTGACCCCGGCGACCCGGCGGGTCCTCCGGCTGGCCCGCACCAACACCACGCTGGTGATGCGCAACCGGCTGACCCTGAGCTACGCGGTCGTGATGCCGCTGCTGCCGCTGGGCCTGTTGTTCCTCGGGATGCGCGGCGACGTCGACGCAGCGAGCGGGATCGTCGCCACCGCCGTGCTGATGGGCCTGATGTTCCCCGTCTACTACAACCTGCTCTCGATGTTCGTCTCCCGTCGCGATGAGCTGGTGCTCAAACGACTGCGGACAGGGGAGATCCGGGACGTCGAGCTGGTGCTCTCGATGGCGCTGCCCGGCGTCGCCATCATGGTCCTGGTCTCGGTGCTGCTGGTCGGAGTCGCGATGGTGAACGGGTTGCCGTTCCCGCTGAACCCGCTGCTGTTGCTGATCGCCGTCCTGATGTCCGCGGTCGCCTTCTCGGCCCTCGCCCTGTGGACCGCGTCCTGGACACGCACCGCGGAGGCGGCGCAGATGACCAGCATGCCGGTGGTGCTGCTCGGCACCGCCGGGCTGCTGCGTCCTGCGGTCCCGGAGGCGGCCCAGGAGTGGCTGGCGCTGCTGCCGGGCTCGGCCGTGAGCGACCTCCTGCGGGTCGCCTGGTTCGGCCGGCCTGCCGAGCTCGGCTCCGCGACCCGGTTCGACTTCTGGGAGACCTGGGGACACTCGGCGGCGGCGCTGGGCGTGCTCGCCGCCTGGACGGTCCTCTCCATCTGGCTGGCGCGGCGGTCGATGCAGTGGGAACCCCGCTCATGAGGCGCAGATCCTCAGGGACCTGACAGGATCACCACGTGAACTGCGCGGGACCGTGCTGAGCTCATTTCCGACCGGTCGCTCCCTCACTCTCCGGGGGCGATCGCAGGTCGAGCGCGTCCGGATCTACACGATCGGGTCCCTGTACCTGCTCCTCTGGCTGATGCTCCTGCTGCCCGGCATCAACACCCTCAACCTGCTCAGGGACGGGGCGGATGCCGTGGGCGTGCTCGTCGGCACGCTGGTGCTCGGGGTGGCGGCGACGCCGGGGCTGCGGGAGGCGGTCCGGCTCTACCCCGATCGCGAGCCGGTGCCCTGGCGACGGCTCGGCCTGCTCGGGTCCGTGGCCGCCGTCGCCGACGCCCTGGTGTTCCTGCTGCCCGAGAGCGCCCAGTTCTCGGGCACCACCCTCATCGTGGCGGCGGTCGCCTGGGGCGCGGGTGGCTTTCGGGACCGGGTCAGCCAGGCGTTCGTCTACCTGGGGTGCCCCCTGCTCGTCCTGCTGCCCACGGGCAACCTGGCGTATGCCGCGTTCGGCCTCGGGTTCGCGGCCTTCCTGGTGTTCACCGTGCAGACCTCGCTGTGGCTGTTCGAGGTGGTCAGCGAGCTCGACCGCAGCAAGCAGACCGAGGCGGCGCTGGCGGTCGCCGAGGAGCGACTCCGCTTCTCCCGCGACGTGCACGACGTGCTCGGCCGTCAGCTCTCCACCATCGCGGTCCAGGCCGAGCTCGCGGCCAGGCTCACCGAACGGGGCGACTCCCGGGCTCCGCAGCAGATCCTCGAGGTCCGCGACACCGCGCACGAGGCGCTGCGGGAGGCCCGGGAGCTGGCGCGTGGGTATCGTCCGCTCGACCTGCACGCGGAGGTCGACGGGGCCGTCTCGCTGCTCCGGTCCGCCGGCATCGCAGCCACCGCCGACCTCGCCGCGCTGCCCGCGGCCTGGCACGAGCCGGTCGCGCGCGTCATCCGCGAGTCGGTCACCAACGTGCTGCGGCACTCCACCGCCACCCGCGTCGAGATCAGGTACGCCGACGGGCAGCTCGTGATCACCAACGACGGCGCCGCCCGCACGACCAGGCCGCGCCTCGAGGGCAGCCGGGACGGCACGGGTCTGATCGGACTCGCCGAGCAGCTCGCACCCTCCGGAGCCAGGATCACCACCGACCACCAGGGTGACCAGTTCGTCGTACGTGTCCGGCTCGCCGCCGTGGACGCCGCCCAGGGGGAGCGCAGATGATCCGCGTCCTGCTCGCCGACGACGAGAACCTGATCCGCAGCGCGCTCGCCCAGATGCTCGACCTCGAGGACGACCTCGAGGTCGTCGCCGAGGCCGCCAACGGAGCCGACGCCCTCGCCGCCGCCCGTGCCACCGCGCCGGACGTCGCGGTGCTCGACCTGCAGATGCCCGACCAGGACGGCATCACGGTGGCCGAGGAGCTCGGTCGCACGCTGCCCGGGTGTGGCTGCGTGATCGTCACCAGCCACGGCCGGCCCGGCTATCTCAAACGCGCCCTCGCCAGCGGTGTGCTGGGGTTCCTGCCGAAGACCACCTCGGCGGCGACACTCGCCCAGGTGGTGCGGATCGTGCACGCCGGTGGCCGGCACGTCGACCCGGAGCTCGCCGCCGAGGCGATCGCGGCGGGCGACTCGCCGCTCACCCCGCGGGAGGCCGACGTGCTCGAGGCGGCCGCCGGTGGAGCGCCCGTCGAGGACATCGCGCGCCGCGTGCATCTCTCGCCGGGAACCGTCCGCAACTACCTCTCCAGCGCAGCGGCCAAGCTCAATGCCAGCAACCGCCACGAGGCCGCGACGACCGCGCGCAGGATGGGCTGGATCTGAGCATGTGAGTCGCCTCACGCCGGACGCGTGTGCGGTCGGGATCCGGCGTTCGCAAGCAGCACAATTGCCACTGTGACCGACTCCCGCGAGACCTACAAGATCCTCGATCTCGCCCTCCGGATCGGCGAGATCCTGCTCTCGTCGGGAGCCGGTGCCGCCGACGTGACCGCGACCATGCTCGGGATCACCCAGCACTACGGGCTGCGCAATGCCGACGTCGACGTGACCTTCACGTTGCTGCGGATGAGCTACCAGTACGACCCCGACGAGATGCCGGTGCTGCTGACCCGCAACATCAGCCAGCGTGACATCGACTACGACGACCTGACCCGCACCCACGAGCTGGTGATCGAGGTCCTCAGCGACCGGGTCACCGTCGCCGAGGCGCGCGCCCGGGTGGCCCGGGTGAACTCCACCGGTCACTGGCTGCCGCGCTGGGCGGTGGTGCTCGGCTCCGGGGTCCTGGGCGGCGGCGTCGCGCTGATCCTGGGCGGCGGGGTCGTGGTGACGGCCGTGGCGACGCTCGCCGGCGTCGCGATCACGATCCTGACCCGCATCATGAACCGGCAGCGGTGGCCGATGTTCTACCAGCAGATCGCGGGCGGGATGCTGGCCACGTTGCTCGCGCTCGCGACGGCCGCGCTCGACCTCGACGTCGACACCTCGCTGGTGATCACGGCCAGCATCGTGCTGCTGCTCTCCGGCATCGGGTTCATGGGGGCCATCCAGGACGCGCTCAGCGGGTTCTACATCACCGCAGGCGCCCGGATCCTGGAGGCGATGCTCGCGACGTCCGGCCTGATCGCCGGGGTCTCGGCCGGTCTCGCCCTGGCGCCCGCGTTCGGTGTGACCCTCGCCTTCGTCCGGCCCGGTCGGTCCGAGCTCGCGGACGTCCCGTTGGTCCTCGTCGGCGCCATCATCGCCGCGAGCGCGTTCGCGTTCACCTGCTACGCGCCGCTGCGCGCAATTCCCGCCGTCGCGATGACCACGCTGCTCGGCCACCTGGCGCTCCTCGCGGTGCTCGACCCGGGGGAGTCGATGCCGTGGGCGGCCGCGTGTGCGGCCGTCGTGATCGGCGTGGTCAGCTACACGATCGCCGGCGGGGTCGGCGTACCACCGCTCGTCGTGGTCGTCCCGGCCCTGGTCCCGCTCCTGCCGGGCCTGCTGATCTACCGCGGGCTGAGCTCGATGTCCGAGGGCGACACCATCGGCATCCTGCAGCTCTCGGCCGCGGCAGCCACGACCATCGCCCTGGCCGCGGGCGTGATCCTGGGGGAGTACGTCGCGCAACCGCTCAAGCGCAACGCCCGCCGGCTCGAGCGCCGTCTCGCAGGACCGCGGATGGTCGGGATGATGCACGGGAACCTGCCTCGGCGGCGCCGGAGCGCGCGCGTCTGAGGGTGCGACGGGGGAGACTGGGCCGGTGAACCGACTCCGCATCCCTGTCCTTGCCGCGATGGCGCTGGTCCCGTCGTTGCTCACCGCGGCGCGGGGAGTACGACGATCGCTGGGCGCCGGCAACCGGCGGCTCGACTACACCGGCTCGCCGCAGTTCAGGGACGGCCTGTTCCACAACCGGCTGCCCTCGACCATCACGCCGGAGGGCGGCACCGCCGGCATCGCCGCGGAGTTCGCGACCAAGGGCAACCGCGGCAAGCCACGCCTGCCGGTGCGGCTGGCCACCCCCGACCTGCCGGAGCGCGCCGGCGAGCTCGCGGCGACCTGGCTCGGCCACGCCACGGTCCTGCTCGAGGTCGACGGGCACTGGGTGCTGACCGACCCGGTGTGGAGCGACCGGGTCTCGCCGTCCCGCACGGTCGGGCCGCGACGCAACCACCCGGCGCCGATGCCGCTGGCGGACCTGCCGCGGCTGGACGCGGTGCTGATCTCGCACGACCACTACGACCACCTCGACACCGCGACCATCGACTGGCTGGTGCGGACCAGCTCGGCCCAGGGCAACGACTTCCCCTTCGTCGTCCCGCTGGGCGTCGGCCAGCACCTCCGCGGGTGGGGTGTTCCGGAGGCGCGCGTCGTGGAGCTCGACTGGGACGAGTCGCACCGGGTCGGTGCGATCACCCTCACCTGCACCGAGGCGCGGCACTTCTCCGGCCGGAGCCTGGGCAGCAACACCACGCTCTGGGCGAGCTGGGTCGTCGCCGGGGCCGAGAAGCGCATGTTCTTCGGCGGCGACTCCGGCTACACGCAGGCGTTCGCGGAGATCGGCGAGCGTCACGGCCCGTTCGAGCTGACGATGCTCCCGATCGGCGCCTACGACGCCCGCTGGCCCGACGTACACATGAACCCGGAGGAGGCCGTGCGCGCCCACCGCCAGCTGCGGGGCAGGGCGCTGCTCCCGATCCACTGGGCGACCTTCGACCTGGCCTTCCACGAGTGGTCGGACCCCGTCGAGGGCGCTCTGCTCGAAGCCGCTGCCGCCGGGGTCAGCCTCGTCCTGCCGGCCCCGGGCGGCCGGTTCGAGCTGGCCCGGGAGCTGCCGGTCGAGCCGTGGTGGCGCGAGTCCGTCTGACCGTGGGCCGGGGGCCGGTCCCGGGCCCGGGCTGTCGTGGTCCGCACGTAGGGTTGCTCTGACATGAACCGCTCACGCTTCGCCGGGGACCCCGAGTGACCTCGCAGTTCCCGATCCCCGGTCTCCCCGCCGTCGAGGCGACGCCCGGGCACGGACCCGCCCCAGGCGTCGCAGGGTGGATCCGGCTCCGCCCGACGAGGACGCCCCACCCGGGACCAGCTGCTCGAGGGACTCAACGAGCCGCAGCGCGAGGCCGTCGTCCATCAGGGTGCGCCGCTGCTCGTGGTGGCCGGGGCCGGGTCCGGCAAGACCCGGGTGCTCACGCGCCGGATCGCCTGGCTGATCTCGGAGCGGGGCGCGCACCCCGGCTCGATCCTGGCGATCACGTTCACCAACAAGGCGGCCGCGGAGATGCGCGAGCGTGTCGAGGAGCTGGTCGGCGGGCGCGCCAAGATCATGTGGGTCAGCACCTTCCACTCGGCCTGCGTCCGGATCCTGCGCAAGGAGATCACCCAGTTCAACAAGGAGGCGGGGTTCGGGTTCAAGTCGAGCTTCACCATCTATGACGCGGCCGACTCGAAGAGGCTGATGACGCTGGTCTGCCGTGACCTCGACCTCGACGTGAAGCGCTACCCGCCGCGCGCGATCCTCAACTGGGTCAGCAACGCCAAGAACGAGCTGCAGGACCACGAGGAGGCCGCGAAGGACGCCCGCAACGGCCAGGAGGAGACCTACGCCGCGGCGTACGCCGAGTATCAGCGCCGTCTCCGCCAGGCCAACGCCCTCGACTTCGACGACCTGCTGATGATGACCGTGCACCTGTTCCGCGCGTTCCCCGAGGTCCGTGAGAACTGGCGACGCCGGTTCCGGCACGTGCTCGTGGACGAGTACCAGGACACCAACCACGCGCAGTACGCCCTGATCCACGAGCTGTGCGCCACCAGCCTGGAGGAGGTCTCCACCGCCGAGGCTCCCACCGACGCCGTCGAGCCCGCCGAGCTGATGGTGGTCGGCGACGCCGACCAGTCGATCTACGCCTTTCGCGGCGCCAACATCCGCAACATCATGGACTTCGAGCTCGACTTCCCCAACGCACGGACGGTGCTGCTGGAGCAGAACTACCGCTCCACCCAGACCATCCTGACCGCGGCCAACGCGGTGATCAGCCGCAACGAGGCGCGCAAGCCGAAGAACCTCTGGTCCGACGCCGGGCCGGGGGAGGGCATCGTCGGCTACGTCGGCGACGACGAGCGCGACGAGGCCCGCTTCGTGGCCGAGGAGATCGACAAGCTCACCGACGAGGGCAAGGCGCGGGCCGCCGACGTGGCGGTGTTCTACCGGACCAACGCCCAGTCGCGGGTCTTCGAGGAGGTCTTCATCCGGGTCGGCATGCCCTACCGGGTCGTGGGCGGTGTCAGGTTCTACGAGCGGCGCGAGGTGCGCGATGCGCTGGCCTACCTGCGGGTGCTGGCCAACCCGGCCGACGCGGTGTCCCTGCGGCGGATCCTGAACACGCCCAAGCGAGGCATCGGGGAGCGCGCCGAGGCCTGCATCGAGGGCCTCGCCCAACGCGACCGGATCACCTTCTGGGAGGCGTTGCAGCGTGCGGAGGACGCGCCGGGCCTGGCCAGCCGGTCGCTGAACGCGATCCGGGGCTTCGTCGACCTGGTCGAGCAGCTCCAGTCGATGGTGGCGGCCGGCGAGCGGGTCGACGTCGTACTCGAGCAGGCGCTGACGCGCAGCGGCTACCTCAAGGAGCTCGAGGACTCCGAGGACCCGCAGGACGAGACCCGCGTGGAGAACCTCGCCGAGCTCGTCGCGGTCGCCCGCGAGTTCGCCGACGACCCCCAGGTCGGCCCGTCCGCGGACCCGGCCACGGTCTTCGACGAGGACGGCGCCGAGCTCGGCACGCCTGCCGAGCCTCCCGGCCTGGTCGACTTCCTGGAGCGGGTCGCGCTGGTCGCCGACTCCGACCAGATCCCCGACGCACCCGCCGAGACCGACGGGGAGACGCAAGGGGGACTGCAGGCAGGTGTGGTGACCCTGATGACCTTGCACACCGCCAAGGGCCTGGAGTTCCCGATCGTGTTCCTCACCGGTCTCGAGGACGGGGTGTTCCCGCACATGCGCTCACTGGGTGACAAGCCCGAGCTGGAGGAGGAGCGACGGCTGGCCTACGTCGGCCTGACCCGGGCCCGCGAGCGCCTCTACGTCTCGCGCGCCGTGGTGCGCTCGGCCTGGGGTGCCCCCCAGCACAACCCGGCCTCGCGGTTCATCGACGAGCTGCCGGTCGACCTGGTCGACTGGCGCCGCACCGAGGCGGCGATGTCCTCGTGGAACCGGCCGTCCTTCGGCCTGCCCTCGGCTGCTCAGCGCCGGGCTCCGCAGAGTCGCTTCGGCACGGCGGCCGCGCGCTCGGACGCGGCGAAGAAGGCCAAGGCCGGCCGGCCGATCCCGTCACTGGACCCCGGAGACCGGGTGCAGCACGACACCTTCGGGCTCGGCACCGTGGTCGCTCTCGAGGGGGCGGGCGACAGCTCCGTGGCCTCGATCGACTTCGGCACCGAGGGCGTCAAGCGGCTGTTGCTGCGCTACGCGCCGGTGGAGAAGCTCTGAAGCGCTGAACCCGGCAGGGCTCAGGGGGTGACGCCGTGGAAGACGAGCGCCTGGAACGGGTCCACCGGGTCGCCGCCACCGGGGCGGACCTCGAGGTGCAGGTGCGGGCCGGTGCTGTTGCCGGTGCTGCCGACGGTGCCGATCTGCTGCCCGCCGACCACCTGCTCACCGACGCTCACGCCGATCGAGGTCTGGTGGCAGTACCAGATCTCGGTGCCGTCGGTGAGGGTCTGGATGGTGCGGTTGCCGTAGGAGCCGGCTGAGCCGGTCTCGGTGATCACGCCGTTGGCCACGGCCACGATCGGGGTGCCCGAGGAGGTCGCCATGTCCAGGCCGGTGTGGTTGCTCGACCACATGCCCCCGGACATGCCGAAACGGGCCGTCAGCCGGTAGCCGGTCGTCGGGAGCTTCCACTGGTTCTTGGCGATCTCGCCGGCGCGGGCCTCGGCGGCCTTGCCGAGGGACTTCAGCGCGGCGTTGCGCTCCGCGGCCTGCTGCTCGGCTGCGGCCTTGAGCTCGGCGTCGGCGGCGTCCTGGAGGGCCTGGCGCTCCGAGTCGCGGCTGATCGCACGCTCACGAGGGCCTCCGACGAACCCGACCGCGTCGGTGCCGGTGTGGCGCTCGCCGTGGGCGGACAGCGCGAAGCTCTCCGGCGCGGAGGGTGCGTGCTCGACCGTCACGGCACCGACGGCGGCTGCAGCCAGCGCGGTGAGACCGACGAGGGTGGGGATGGCGGGAAGACGCCCGGCCGGGCCCCACTTCAGGCCCCGGTTCAGGCCCCGGTTCTCACTGGGGCTGCGGGTGCTGGACGCCGTCACGGCTCGACGGTGCGACGTCACCGGGGTGCGCGCTACGGCAGGTCGAGGCCCGCGGTGGCGCTCAGCCCGGTGGTTACCCATGCGTATCCCTGTCAGTGGTCCGATGTCGCGGCGACGCGCCACGATAACGGCACGGTCACGACAAACGAAATTTCCCCGAGAGGTCCCCCGCACTGCCAGTGGTCATTCCCTGATCCGGCAGTACCCAAACAACGAGATGGGCGCCGTGGGGGAACGGGATGCGCTCCTGTGCTCCTCGTCACGCCGGGGACGGCACCCGATACGCTGGGGCGATGTTGCGCATCGTGGTGGCCAAGCCGGGACTGGACGGTCACGATCGCGGCGCCAAGGTGGTCGCGAGGGCGCTGCGTGATGCCGGCCACGAGGTCATCTACACCGGCCTGCACCAGACGCCGGAGCAGATCGTCGAGACCGCGATCCAGGAGGATGCGGACCTGATCGGGCTCTCGGTGCTCTCCGGCGCGCACATGACCCTGTTCCGCAAGCTGATCGCGCTCCTCGAGGAGCGCGACGCGGGCGACATCGTGGTCTTCGGCGGGGGCATCGTCCCCACCGAGGACGTCGCCCCCCTCGAGGAGATCGGCGTCGCCAAGATCTTCACTCCGGGGGCCACCACCACCGAGATCACCGGCTGGGTGGCGGAGCACTTCTCCGAGCAGGACGCCAGCTAGACCCAGCCGAGGGGCCGGCTGGTCAGAAGACCAGCTTGCCGAGGACCGGCAGGCCGACCGTGCTGCCCGACGCGGCGCCGGTCATGATCGTCACCGGCTGGGCGAGCGTGTTGCCGGCGTACGCCGCGTCGCTGGCTGCGACGGCGACCTGGATCCGGTGGCCGGGGGCGAAGCGGTGCACGATCCCGGGCAGGCGCACGGTCACGAGCCTGTTGACGTCGGTGACCCGCAGCGGTGAGATCAGCCGGTTCTTCAGCACCTTGGAGCCGTCCGGCGCGATGTCGTAGATCTTGGCGAACAGCACCAGCTGCCCGGAGGGTCCGCCGGCCTGGGTCTGGGCGGCTGTGGGTGCGTTCAGCCTCAGGGTGACCTTGGGCGAGCCCACCACGTCGGCCGCTGCCTTGAGCGGAGCGGAGGTGAACGACGCGAAGGTGCCCGGAGCGTCGGTCGGCTCGTTGTTGACCTGGTTGCCCTCGAGGCCGGAGGTCTCGGAGTACGACGTCGGGGCCGCCGAGACGTTGGCGTAGGACGCCGAGGAGGGGACGGCTGCCGCCCTGGAGGCCTTCAGCTCGTTGCTGCCGGAGAAGTAGAGGGTGTGCGTCGGGTCCCACGACACCTTGCGGCTCTTGGCGTACGCCGAGCTGATCGCGGTGCCGGCCCTGGCCGGGCTGGTGTCGTAGTCGACCCAGTCACGGAAGTACTCGAACTGCGGCCCGGTCGGGGCAGCGCTCTGGCCGCGCACGTGGTGGTTCATCCAGTTCAGGAAGCGGTTGCCGAGGTAGGAGTCGCGCAGCGACCGGGCACCGAAGTCGAGCTCACCGGCGACCGGGCTGGAGCCGGAGTGGCCCCACGACTGCCAGATCATCTTCACCGGGGTCTTCTGCGCGCGCAGCGACCGATAGGTGGCGACGGCCTCGTTGAGGTTGAACAGGGTGTCCTTCTGGCCCTGCACCAGCAGGGTCGGCGCCTTCACCTTCTTGACATAGCTGGCGACCGAGGCGTGCTTCGCGAGCGCGACCGTCCCAGCGTCGGGGTAGCCCAGGGTGTTCAGTGCGGCGGCGCCGATGCAGGCCTGCTCGACGAAGTTGGGGCAGCCGGCGAGGGTCGCGGGGTCAGCGGTCGCGTTCTCGGCTCCGGAGATGATCCCGGCACCGAAGAACAGGTCGATCCACTGCTTCTTCGCGACGTTGCCCGGCGCGAGGGAGTAGGTCAGGTCGTTCCAGGTGATGATCGGGATGATCGCGTCGATGCGCGGGTCCTGCATCGCCACGGCGTACTGGATCTGGCCGCCGTAGGAGCCGCCGATCATGCCGACGCGCGGGTCACCGGCCTTCTCGGTCGCGATCGACCTCAGGTACCGCGGCGTCGACGAGCCCTCGGGGGTGTAGGCCTTCTTGCCCGCGAGGACGTCGACCATCTGCTTGCCGGCCTTGCCGTCCCACGACGGGTCGTCGAGGGTGATCTTGCAGTCGGTCTTGCCGAAGCCCAGGCCGGAGTAGCTGAGCACCGCGTAGCCCTGGCCGACGAAGCCCTTGCCGATCGCCGCCTGGTTGCTGTCGGCCTTGTCGCCGCCGAAGCCGTGCGTGGTGAGGACAGCGGGCACCTTGCGGCTCGCGCTGGCGCCGTCGGGGAGGTAGAGGTCCGCGTCCACGAGGCAGCTCTGCTCGTTGTCCGGGCCCACCTTCACCGGCACGGTCAGCGCGGTGACGCTGTAGCCGGGGGTGGCGTCGGCGGTCGCGGCCGAGGCCTGCGGGCCGCCGGTCAGCGCGAGGCCGGTGGCAGCGAGGGCGGCAGTCGTCAGCGCGCCGGTGAGCTGCCGGGTGCTGAGGCGCCGGGTGCTGAGCTGCCGGTCGGTGGGGTGCTGGGTCCTGGGCATGCCGCTACAACGAGGCAGCCGCGCGAAGGGTCACGCGGACCGTCCATCCGCGGGTCGCTGCCGAACCGGCCCAGGCCGCGTCTCAGGCGCGGCGGCGGACGAACGTCGCGACCAGTGCGGCGAACTCCTCCGGGCGGGCACGCGGGAGCCAGTGGCCCTCGTCGACCTCTTCCCGGGTCAGGTCACGACACCGGGCCTCGAGCCCGGCGACCGCGACAGGGGCGACCCAGGCGTCCCGGGTCGCGACGACCAGGAGCACCGGGATCGACGTACGCCACGGCAGCGGCCGCCTCAGTCCGGGCACCACGTTGGCCCGGTAGAGGTTCAGGCTGTGCCGGGTGTTGTGACGCAGGTCCGGTCCCCACGGCAGCAGGTCGATCGTGGGGTCGAGTCGGCGTGCGGAGCGGCGTACCAGCCACTGTGCGTGTGACCACAGCACCTCGGGCAGCCACGGCATCAGGAACAGCCAGACATACCAGCTGCTCAGCACCTGGGGCAGCAGCCTGAGGCGACCGCGCCAGGTGCCGGAGATGCTGGCGAGGTGGTCCAGGGGCGGCCCGCTCGCCGAGGTGTACGACGCCAGCCGGCCCTCGAGCCGCGGGTCCCACGTCTCGGCGGCGACCGCGTCCCACATCGCCGTGGAGCCCCAGTCGTGCCCGACGAGGTGCACTCGCCCACCCGTGGGCACGGTCGCGTCGAGGACGGCGACCAGGTCCTCGACGAGCAGCTCGGTGCGGTAGGCCCGGCGTCCTGCGGGGCGGGTGGATTGTCCGGAGCCGCGCACGTCGTAGGTGACCACGTGCCAGTCCGGCGGGAGCGACTCGACGACCGGCTCCCACATCCGCTGGTCGTCGGGGAAGCCGTGCACCAGCACGACGTGCGTCGGCGAGGAGCGGTCGCCGTACTCGGTGACGGCCAGGGTGACCGGGGGCGAGACCCTGGGTGTGACCTGCGTCTCGAACCGTTTCACGCCCGCACCCTACGTGGAACACCCGAGCCGTTCGGGTCTAAGGTCGGTCGGAGCGGACGCTGACTGGACTCGAGCGTCCCCCGGACTCACGTTCGAGCCAACGAATGCCACAAAGGAGCGGGTGACCCGTGGACCTGATGGAGTACCAAGCGAAGGAACTCTTCGCCAAGCATGGCGTGCCGGTGACACTCGGCAAGACCGTCGAGACCGCCGCCGACGCCCGCGCCGCCGCCGAGGAGATCGGTCGCGCCGTCGTCGTCAAGGCCCAGGTCAAGGCCGGCGGCCGCGGCAAGGCCGGCGGGGTGAAGCTGGCCAAGACCCCCGAGGAGGCCGAGGAGCACGCGTCGAACATCCTGGGCATGGACATCAAGGGGCTCACCGTCAACCGGGTGCTCGTGGTTCCCGCCGAGTCGATCGAGGACGAGTACTACTTCTCCTTCCTGCTCGACCGGTCCAACCGGTCCTACCTGTGCATCGCCTCGGTCGAGGGCGGTGTGGAGATCGAGGAGGTCGCCAAGACCAACCCCGACGCGGTCAAGAAGATCCCGATCAACGCCGGCTCCGGCGTCGACGAGGCCAAGGCCATCGCGATCGTCGACGAGGCCGAGTTCCCCGCCGAGCTGCGCGACCAGGCCATCTCGCTGGTCCAGCAGCTGTGGACGGTCTTCGTCGAGGAGGACGCGACGCTGGTCGAGGTGAACCCCCTCGCGCGACTGGCGGGCGACAAGCTCGAGGCGCTCGACGGCAAGGTCTCCCTGGACGAGAACGCCGAGTTCCGTCACGAGGACCACGCCGCGTTCGAGGACAAGGACGCAGCCGACCCGCTGGAGGCCAAGGCCAAGGCGAAGGGCCTGAACTACGTCAAGCTCGACGGCGCGGTCGGCATCATCGGCAACGGCGCCGGGCTGGTCATGTCCACCCTCGACGTGGTGGCCTACGCCGGTGAGAAGCACGGCGGGGTCACCCCGGCGAACTTCCTCGACATCGGCGGCGGCGCCAACGCCCAGGTGATGGCCGACGGTCTCGACGTGATCCTCAACGACGAGCAGGTCAAGTCGGTGTTCGTGAACGTCTTCGGCGGGATCACCGCCTGCGACGAGGTCGCCAACGGCATCGTGGGCGCGCTGGACATCCTCGGCGACGAGGCGACCAAGCCGCTCGTCGTACGCCTCGACGGCAACAACGTCGCGGAGGGGCGCCGGATCCTCGACGAGGCCGACCACCCCCTCGTGACGCTGGTGGACACCATGGACGGCGCGGCCGACAAGGCCGCCGAGCTGGCTGCGAAGTAAGGGACTGACATGTCGATCTATCTCAACAAGGACTCCAGGATCATCGTCCAGGGCATGACCGGTGGCATGGGCTCCAAGCACACCACCCTGATGGTCGAGGCCGGCTCCAACATCGTCGGTGGCGTCAACTCCCGCAAGGCCGGCACCTCGGTCGAGCTGGGCGGCAAGGACCTGCCGGTCTTCGGCAGCGTCAAGGAGGCGATGACCGAGACCGGTGCGGACGTCTCGGTCGTCTTCGTCCCCCCGGCGTTCACCAAGGACGCGTGCCTCGAGGCCATCGACGCGGGCATCGGCCTGCTCGTGGTGATCACCGAGGGTGTCCCGGTCCAGGACTCGGCCGAGGTCTGGGCCTACCTGGACGGCAAGCAGACGCGGATGATCGGGCCCAACTGCCCCGGCATCATCACCCCGGAGGAGTCGCTGGCCGGCATCACCCCGCACACCATCGCGGGCAAGGGCCCGATCGGGCTGGTCTCGAAGTCCGGCACGCTGACCTACCAGATGATGTTCGAGCTGAAGGACTACGGCTTCACCACCGCCATCGGCATCGGCGGCGACCCGGTCATCGGCACCTCGCACATCGACGCCCTCGAGGCGTTCGAGAACGACCCGGAGACCAAGGCGATCGTGATGATCGGCGAGATCGGCGGCGACGCCGAGGAGCGGGCCGCGGACTACATCCGCGACCACGTGACCAAGCCGGTCGTCGGCTACGTCGCCGGCTTCACCGCTCCCGAGGGCAAGACGATGGGCCACGCCGGCGCCATCGTCTCCGGCTCCTCGGGCACCGCCGAGGCCAAGAAGGAGGCCCTCGAAGCGGCCGGGGTCAAGGTCGGCAAGACACCGTCCGCGACCGCCACCCTGATGCGGGAGATCCTCGACCGCCTCTGAGTCGTGCGGGGGGTGGTGGTTTCACTGGGTCCCCAGTGAAACCACCACTTCCCCACGTTGCAACGGTGGGGAAGTGACAGTTTCACTGGGGACCCAGTGAAACTGTCAGGTCAGGTCACAGCATTGCGCGAGGCGTACGCCGGGTCGGCGTACTCCTCGTTCGCCATCACCAGCTCGAGCCGCTGGACGGCCACGGTGACGTCGTCGTGGGTGTTGTAGAGCGGGGCGAAGCCGAAGCGGGCGATGTCGGGGTCGCGGAAGTCGCCGATCACGTCGCGGGCGATCAGGGCCTGGACCACGCCGTACGCCGCCGGGTGGCGCAGCGAGACCTGGCTGCCGCGCCGGGCGTGCTCGCGGGGGGTGGCGATCTCGAAGACGCCGGGCAGGCGCTCCTCGACCAGTGACATGAACAGGTCGGTCAGCTCCAGCGAGGTCTTGCGCAGGTCGTCCATGGTGACGCCGTCGAACGCCTCGAGCGCCACCTCGAGGGCGGAGAGGGCCAGCACGGGTGGGGTGCCGGAGGCGAAGCGGCCGATGCCCTCGACCGGCTCGTAGTCACGCGCCATCGCGAACGGGGTGGCGTGCCCCATCCAGCCGGTGATCGGCTGTCGCATCGCCGCCTGGTGCTCGGGTGCGACCCAGATGAACGCGGGGGAGCCGGGACCGCCGTTGAGGTACTTGTAGGTGCAGCCGACCGCCAGGTCCGCACCTGCCCCGGCCAGGTCGACCGGGATCGCGCCGGTCGAGTGGCACAGGTCCCACTGCACCAGGGCGCCGCGGGCCTGGGCCGCCCTGGTGATGCCGGGCAGGTCGAACATCGCGCCGGTCCGGAAGTCGACGTGGGTCAGTGCGAGCAGGGCGACGTCCTCGTCGACGGCGCCCAGCGGGTCGGCGGGGTCGCACCAGCGCACCTCGAGTCCCATCAGCTCGGCGACGCCCGCCGCGACGTAGCCGTCGGTCGGGAAGGTGGACGGCTCCACGACCAGGACCCGACGGTCCGGTCGCAGCCGGGCCGCGGCGACGAAGGTCTTGAACAGGCTGACGCTGGTGCTGTCGCCGAGGTGTACGTCGCCCGGCTGCACCCCGATGAGCGGCGCGATCCGGGCCGCGACCCGCTGGCTGAGCTTCATCCAGTCCGCCGTGTTCCACGACCGGATCAGGTCCTTGCCCCACTCCCGCCGGACCACGTCCTGGAGCCGCTCGGCGACCCCGGCCGGGGGCGGTCCCAGCGAGTTGCCGTCGAGGTAGACCAGACCCTCCTCGAGCTCGAAGCCGGTCATGGCGTGGTGGCCGTCAGCTCGAAGAGCCGGTCGCGCGCCCGGGCGATGAGTGCCTGGAAGGTGACCTCGTCGATGTCGTTGCCGCCGACGGGGGTGAAGTTCACCTGAGCAACGTAGCGCCCGACCCGAGCGACCCCCATCCAGAAGCCCACCGACGAGGTCTCGTCGATCTCGCTGTCCAGCCGCCACAGGGCGTACTCCGAACCTCGGTAGCCGTCCGGCTGGGCGGCTCCGCTGCTCACCTCGGCACCGAGGTCACGCTTCTCACAGCTCGCCATGGCGGCCGAGACGCTGCGCACCAGGGCGCGGGCGCGGGCCGGGGTGGCGAAGGCGCCGTACGTCTCGGTGATCCCGAAGCGCTTGGACAGCCGGGCCTGCGGGATCAGGAAGGTCCGGGTCAGCGCCCCGGGTGCGCCCGCCTTGCGGAAGTTGGTCTTGTCGCAGGTGGTGGCCGCGATGTTGGGCCGCGCGGGGACCGGCTGGGTGCCGACCCAGGGCCGGTTGATCCGGCCCACGACGGGCAGGTCGGCAGCCGCGAGCGTGCCGGGGGTCTCACCCGAGCGTGGTGGCAGCACCGGTGCCGCGGTGACCGACACCGGGCACGGACCGGACGGGTCGGTGTCGCACACGTTCTGCAGGGCCGCGGTGAGCGCGTCGACGGCACGCCTGACCGCCACCGGCCGACCGTTCATCGTCTCGAGCACGGTGGAGACGGTCAGCGAGCCGGTGCGCGCGAGCCCCACGACGTAGGTGCGCCCCACGCCGCCGGGGATGCGCAGCTTCAGCATCTGCGCCTCGTCGCCGAGCCCGGTCACGCGGTAGGCGCTCAGGAGCTGGAGCCGCGCCTCGCTGCAGCCGGCGAACCAGCCCAGCACCGTCCGGTACGCCGTCGCCGACGCCTCGGGACTCCGGGAGACCTCGATGGTCTGGATCAGGTGCCGGCGGGGCCCACCGGTGGCGGTGTACATGCGGACGAACGCGCCCTGCCCCCGCGGGTCGGCGAACCGGGTGTCCTGGCAGACGGTGTTGATGCCGGAGCCTGAGGTGTTGTCGGAGGTCTCGAGGAGCTGCCATCGCTCGTTGGGAGCGAGGTTCTTGGCCTGCAGCGGGCTCAGCATCATCGCCTCGGTCACCGGCCGCTGCCGCTCCTGGGGGGTGGCCGCAGCGGGCTGCTCCACGCCTCCGCGAACGACGAAGGTGCCGCAGACCAGTGTCAGTCCCAGCAGGGCAGCGACGCCGGTGACGGCGTGCAGCCGACGGCGGCGCTTGCCGCCGCGGTGGATGGTCACCGGCTGGGGGAGTGCTGCCGCCTCGGCGATGGGCGCCAGCGACTCGATCGCGGCGAGTACGCCGTCGTCGGCGGCGTCTGCCGGTGAGCACTCGGTGCGCCGGCAGAACGACCTCGTCGCCAGCGCGCGCACGTGCTCCACCTGCGCCGGTGTCTCGCCCAGCTCGCGACCGACCTCCTCGACGCTCATCCCCGCCAGATGGGTGAGCAGCAGGACCTTGCGCTGCTGGTCGGGGAGGTGGTGCAGCGCGCTGAGCACGGTGCGTTGCTCGTCGGTGAGCCCCTTCTCGCGGTGCCACAGCCTGGCGACGTGCCGCCGCTGCGCCATCGCCCAGGCGCGTGGGCGCACCCACTCCTCCGGGTCGGGCAGCCGCCCCACCTTGCTCCAGTGGTGCCGGGCGGCGACGAAGGCGTCGCCGGCCGCGCTGCGGGCCGCGGAGAGGTCACCGGTGAGGGCGTAGGTCTCGAGCACCAGTCGTCGGCGGCTGCCGAGGTAGAAGTCGTCGAAGGACGCGGGCGACGAGCCAGAGGTGTCGGAGGGCATGGGCATGACAGACCGAGGTTACCCGCGTGCCTCACAGGCCTCGCCGGGCTCCTGGGTCAGGATGGGACGGCGATGACTGATCTGCTGAGCCGCCCTTCCTCTGCGAGCTCGTCCGGACGTCCCACGGGCGCTGCCGGGCGGCTGTCCGGCCGCCTCCTCCGGCGATCCGGCGCGACCACTCCCTCCGGTGAGCCAGTGGCTCGCCCCCTCCACGTGTCGGCTGCGATCGCCTCGCTCGGGGCGGCCGGCACCGCGCTGGCGACCTGCATGGCCCTGGCGGTGATCGGCTGGTTCCTGGCCGACGCGGGAGCCCACGGAGAGACCACGGACGCACTCCGGGTCGGGGCCGACGCCTGGCTGGTGGGACACGGCGCCCAGCTGACCCTGTCCGGCGTACCCCTCGGGATCGTGCCGCTGACGGTGACGGCGCTGATCGCCCTGGTCGTCCATCGCTCCGGTCGATGGGCCGCGGCCACCTCGCAGCCTCCCGAGGACCACCGCAGCGTCGTACTGGCGGCGACGACCTTCACCGGCATCTACGTCGTGATCGTGGTGCTCACCTGCGTGGTGGCCGCCCAGGACTCGGCCAGCCCCAGCCTGGGTCGGGCGATCATCGGGTCGATGCTGCTGGCGGGCGTCGCCGGGACGCTCGGGATGGCCTCCGGCACCGGAACCCTGCGAGCCTGGGTGGACCTGGTGCCCGGCTGGATCCGTTCGATCGCCTACGGCGCCGCGTCGGCGTTCCTGCTCCTCGTGGTCGCCTCGTCCGTGCTGGTGGTCGCAGCCCTCGCCACCGGGATCAACGAGGCCGCCACGGTGATGTCGGAGCTGCGCCTGGGCCCCGGTGACCACGTGATGTACGCCGTCGCCACGGTCGCCGTCGCACCCAACGCGGTCCTGCTCGGCAGCGCCTACCTCCTCGGGCCCGGCTTCGCGGTCGGCACCGGCACCGTCGTGTCCCCCACGGTGGTGGCGCTCGGGCCCGTCCCGGCGTTCCCCCTGCTGGCAGCCCTCCCCGGGGACGGCCCCACTCCTGCCTGGGCGATCGGGCTGCTCGCGATCCCGGTGGTCCTCGGCGCGACCGGTGCGGCGCTCGCCCAGCGCTCCTACCGGGTGACGGCGTACGACTCGGCCGCCCTGCGCGGGTTCGGCTCCGGCTTCGGGGCGGCACTGCTGACCACGCTGGCGGTCAGCCTGGCCGGCGGCCCGATGGGCACCGGTCGGATGGCCGACATCGGTGCCCCCGTGGGGGAGGTGCTGGTGGCCTCGGTGGCGGCGATGAGCCTCGGCGGGCTGGTCGCCGGCGTGGTCACTGCCTGGTGGCAGCGGCGCTGACGTTCCCGGTTAGCCTGTGCCGGTGCCCGCCACCCGTCTCGTCGTACTCGTCTCCGGTGCGGGCACCAACCTCCAGGCACTGCTCGACGCGTGCGCGGACCCGGCGTACGGCGCGCAGGTGGTGGCCGTCGGGGCCGACCGTGACGGCACCGAGGGACTCCGACGCGCCGAGAAGGCCGAGGTGCCCACGTTCGTCTGCAAGGTCGCGGACTGCAGCAGCCGGGGTGATTGGGACGCCACGCTGACCGACGCGGTCGCAGACTTCGACCCGGACCTCGTCGTGCTCGCCGGCTACATGAAGCTCGTCGGGCCGGCGTTCCTCGACCGGTTCGCCGGCCGCGTGGTGAACACGCACCCGGCGTTGTGCCCGGCGTTCCCCGGTACGTCGGGCCCGGCGGACGCGCTCGCCTACGGGGTCAAGGTCACCGGTGCGACGCTGTTCGTCGTCGACGAGGGCGTGGACACCGGGCCGATCATCGCGCAGACGCCGGTGGGCGTGGAGGACGCCGACGACGTCGAGTCGCTGCACGAACGGATCAAGGTCGCCGAGCGCCGCATGCTCGTCGACACTGTGGGCCGGATCGCCCGCGAAGGCTTCACCATCACCGACAGGAAGGTGCGGATCGGCGAATGACCGACAGCACGGTTGAGCCCAGTCAGGACCGGATCACCCTCAGGCGGGCCCTGGTCTCCGTCTACGACAAGGCCGGTCTCGAGGAGCTCGTGCGCGGGCTGCACGACGCCGGCGTCGAGCTGGTCTCGACGGGAGGGTCGGCGAAGCTGATCGCCGACCTCGGTCTCCCGGTGACCAGGGTGGAGGAGCTCACCGGGTTCCCCGAGTGCCTCGACGGCCGGGTCAAGACGCTGCACCCGAAGGTGCACGCCGGGATCCTGGCCGACCGGCGGCTGCCCACGCACGTGGCAGAGCTCAGCGAGCTCGGGATCGCGCCGTTCGACCTGGTGGTCTCCAACCTCTACCCGTTCACCCAGACCGTGATGTCAGGGGCCTCGCCCGACGAGTGCGTGGAGCAGATCGACATCGGCGGCCCGTCGATGGTGCGCGCCGCCGCGAAGAACCACCCCTCGGTGGCGATCGTCACCTCGCCGGCACGCTACGGCGACGTGCTGGCCGCTCTCGCGGACGGCGGGTTCACCCTCGCGCAGCGCCGGGCTCTGGCCGCCGAGGCGTTCGTGCACACCGCCACCTACGACGTCCACGTGGCCAGCTGGATGGGCAGCGTGCTCACCGACACCTCGGCGGGCTCCGGCTTCCCGGAGTGGATCGGCGGGACGTGGGACCGCGGCGCCGTACTGCGCTACGGCGAGAACCCGCACCAGGGCGCCGCGCTCTACCGGCAGGGCTTCGGGATGCCCGGTCTGGCACAGGCCGAGCAGCTGCACGGCAAGGAGATGTCCTACAACAACTACGTCGACGCCGACGCGGCCCGGCGGGCGGCGTACGACTTCGACGAGCCTGCGGTGGCGATCATCAAGCATGCCAACCCCTGCGGCATCGCGGTCGGCGCGGACGTCGCCGATGCGCACCGCAAGGCGCACGAGTGTGACCCGGTCTCCGCGTTCGGCGGCGTGATCGCGGTGAACCGCCCCGTGTCCGTGCAGATGGCCGAGCAGGTCGCCGAGGTGTTCACCGAGGTGGTGGTGGCGCCGGGCTACGAGGACGGCGCGGCCGAGATCCTGCAGGGCAAGAAGAACGTGCGTCTCCTGGTCTGCGAGGCGCCGCACCGCGGGGGTGGTGTCGAGACGCGCAGCATCTCCGGTGGCCTGCTGATGCAGCAGACGGACGTGGTCGATGCCGACGGTGACGACCCGTCGGGCTGGACCCTCGCGACCGGTGAGGCGGCCTCCGCTGAGCTGCTCGCCGACCTGGTGTTCGCGTGGAGGGCGTGCCGTGCCGCGAAGTCCAACGCGATCCTGCTCGCCAGCGGGGGAGCCTCGGTGGGGATCGGCATGGGCCAGGTCAACCGGGTCGACTCGTGCAAGCTGGCGGTCGACCGCGCCGGTGAGCGGGCCGCCGGTTCGGTGGCGGCCTCCGACGCGTTCTTCCCGTTCGAGGACGGTCCGCAGATCCTGATCGACGCCGGCGTCAAGGCCATCGTTCAGCCCGGCGGGTCCGTGCGCGACGAGCTGACCATCGAGGCTGCGACGGCTGCCGGCGTGACGATGTACTTCACCGGCACCCGGCACTTCGCTCACTGACGATCGATCCGATGGGAGGATGCCCGACGTGACTGCGCAGAAGCTGGACGGGACCGCGACGGCCAGGGCGATCAAGGGGGAGCTCACCGCGCGGGTGGCGAAGCTCCGCGAACGCGGCGTCACCCCCGGGCTCGGCACGATCCTGGTCGGTGCCGACCCCGGATCGACCTGGTACGTCAACGGCAAGCACAAGGACTGTGCCGAGGTCGGCATCGAGTCCATCCGCGAGGACCTGCCCGCGACCGCCTCGCAGGACGACATCCTGGCCGCCGTACGACGACTCAACGCGAACCCCGCCTGCACCGGCTACATCGTGCAGCTCCCGCTGCCCGGGGGCGTCGACGAGAACGCCGTGCTCGGGGAGATCGACCCGGCCAAGGACGCCGACGGCCTGCACCCCACGAACCTCGGCTGGCTGGTGCTCGGGAAGCCGGCACCGCTGCCGTGCACGCCGTTCGGCATCGTGACGCTGCTGCGTCGTCACGGCGTCGAGATCAAGGGTGCGGACGTCGTGGTCGTCGGGCGTGGCGTGACCGTGGGTCGGCCGCTGGGCCTGCTGCTGACCCGTCGCTCGGAGAACGCGACGGTCACGCTGTGCCACACCGGCACCCGAGACCTCGCCGCCCACGTGCGCGCGGCCGACATCGTGGTGGCCGCCGCGGGTGTGCCCGGCATCGTCACCGCCGACATGGTCAAGCCCGGCGCTGCAGTGCTGGACGTCGGCGTCTCGCGGGTGGACGGCAAGCTCGCCGGCGACGTGGACCCGGCCGTGTGGGACGTTGCTGCCTGGGTCTCGCCGAACCCCGGCGGGGTGGGTCCGATGACCCGGGCGATGCTGCTCTCCAACGTGGTCGAGCGTGCCGAGGCCGACCTCGGGGACGAGGAGACCGTCGCCTCGTGAGCTCGCCCCAGGAGTCGCGCCGGCTCCCGTCCACGGTGGGCGGGCTGGTCTACCTGATGATCGTCGCGACCAGCCTCGTGGGCCTGCTCGTCGTCGCGTTCGGGCCCTGGCGTCGCGGGGTCGGCCTGATCGGGCTGGCGCTGCTGGTCGGCGCGCTGGTGCGCGCCCTGCTCCGCGACCGCGACGCCGGCATGCTGCGCGTGCGCCGCCACCGCTGGGTCGACGTACTCACCCTCGGCGGGGTCGGCGCCGCGCTGATCGTGCTCGCGAGCGTGATTCCCAACCAGCCGGGCTAGTGATGAGCGACAGGTTTCACTGGGTCCCCAGTGAAACTTCACGTCGTCCCGGTCACCGCGTCCAGCCAGAGCTGGGCGAAGCGGGGACCGTCCACCTCGAGCGCCACGTCGATGAGCGCCGGCGCCCGACCGTGCGGGTCGTGCGCCAGGTCGCCGTCCCAGTCACGACGGTCCACGATCGTCCGGCCCCGCGACCAGGTGCCGGCGAGCTCGACCCGCACGGGCAGGCGCTGGGTCGTCAGCCCCTCCGGATCGAGTACGGCGCACACCGCGCCGGCGTCGCCGAGGGTCGCCGACTCGGTCCCGAAACGCTCGCACTGGAACGCCATCAACCGGCCGGCGAGCCCCGCCGGACCGGTCGGGTGTGCCGTGACGAGCTCCCGGGCCGTGGCCAGGGTGACCCGCGGGCCGTAGAAGACATCCAGGCCGTACATCACGATCTCGATCCCGAGATCGGCGCAGGCGTCCAGCGTGATCGCCGCGGCCTCGGGGTCGTGGAAGACGTTGAACTCCGCGGACGCCGTGGCGTTGCCGACGTGAGCGGCGCCGCCCATGAACACGATCCGCCGCAGGCCCCGCGCCACCTCGGGATAGCTGCGCAGGAGCAGGGCGATGTTCGTCATCGGCGCCAGCGGGACGAGCGTGATCTTCTCGCCCTCCGGCCCGTCGGCCGCGGCCAGCAGTACGTCGCGCAGCAGCTCCACGGCCTGCCGTTCGCCGGGCTCGCGCGCTGACCGAGGCCAGGCAAGGTCGCCCATCCCGTCGGCACCGTGCACGTGCCGGGCGTCCACGGGTTCCTCGAGCAGCGGGCGTGCCGCACCCGCGCCGACCGGCACGTCCTCGCGGCCGCAGGTGTCGAGCACGCTCAACGTGTTGCGCACGACGTCGTCCAGCGGCGCGTTCCCGCCCACGCAGGTGACCGCCTTGAGGTCAAGACCGGGATGAAGTGCGGCGACCAGCAGCGCACAGGCGTCGTCCACCCCGGTGTCGACGTCGAGCACGATCGGCGTACGCACAGTCACTGCAGGCTCACTTCCCCGGCGAGTCTTCCACTTCCCCCGCGTTGCAACACGGGGGAAGTGGCGGTTTCACTGGGGACCCAGTGAAACCGCGGGACCACCCTCAGATCAGCCCGAGCTCGGTCACCGCGTCCCGCTCCTCGGCGAGCTCCTGGGTGGAGGCGTCGATGCGGGTGCGCGAGAAGTCGTCGATGTCGAGGCCCTGGACGATCTCCCAGTCACCGTTGCTCGTGGTGACCGGGAACGAGGAGATCAGGCCCTCGGGCACGCCGTAGGAGCCGTCGGAGACGACCGCCATCGAGACCCAGTCGCCCTCGGCGGAGCCGGAGAGCCAGTCACGGGCGGCGTCGATGGTGGCCGAGGCGGCGGAGGCGGCGGACGACGAGCCGCGCGCCTCGATGATCGCGGCGCCCCGCTTGGCGACGGTGGGGATGAAGTTGTTCTCCAGCCAGTCCTGGTCGTCGACCGTCTCGGCGGCGTTCTTGCCGGAGACCTCCGCGTGGAAGATGTCGGGGTACTGGGTCGCGGAGTGGTTGCCCCAGATGGTCATCTTCTTGATCTCGGTCACCGAGGCGCCGGTCTTGGCGGCCAGCTGGGAGATCGCCCGGTTGTGGTCGAGCCGGGTCAGCGCGGAGAAGCGCTCCTTGGCGATGTCGGGGGCGTTGGTCATCGCGATCAGGGCGTTGGTGTTGGCCGGGTTGCCGGTCACGCCGATGCGGACGTCGTCGGCCGCCACCTCGTTGAGGGCCTTGCCCTGGGCGGTGAAGATCGCCCCGTTGGCCTCGAGGAGGTCGGCGCGCTCCATCCCGGGGCCACGCGGGCGGGCACCGACGAGCAGGGCGAGGTTGACGCCGTCGAAGACCTTGGTGGCGTCGGCGCCGATCTCGATACCGGCCAGGGTCGGGAACGCGCAGTCGTCGAGCTCCATCACGACGCCCTCGAGGGTCTTCAGGGCGGGCTCGATCTCGAGCAGCCGCAGCTCGATCGGACGGTCGGCCCCGAGCAGCGAACCGCTCGCGAGACGGAACAGCAGGCTGTAGCCGATCTGGCCGGCTGCTCCGGTGACAGCGACCTTCAAGGGGGCCGAGGACGATGGCTGGCTCACGAGGACTCCTGGGAACGACGAGTGGGAACAGGGGCGTTGACCTCGCCGACGCTAGCAGCGCCGACGCTCGGTGCGGGAGTCGGGAGGAGCCCGTCGGGGAGGCCGGGCCGACGCAGACAGGGCCGCCTACTGGCCTTCGGGCGGACGGTAGACGCCATCGTCCTCGCCCTCCTCGACGTACTCGTTCGAGTGCTTGACCAGCACCGTGTCCGCGACGAAGCGACGGCCGACATCGAGGTTGCCCTCGACGACCGCACCTTGCCCCTCCCTGAAGACCCCAGGGGTCTTGCCGCGATACACCACCGGGATGTCACGGGCCCCATCGGTGAGAACGAAGCGCAGCACGCCGCCCGTTCGTGAGACGGAGTCGTGCGCGACCATCCCTCCGAGACGGACCCGGTCGCCGGGCTGTGAGGCACCGCCAGCGACCTCGGTGGGCGTCCGGTAGTAGACCAGGTTGTCCTGGAAGCCGCTGACGCCGAGCACGCCGAGCACCCCGGCACCAGCGAGGCCGACGACAGCCAGACGGGCGCGCGCAGACGACAGGAAGCTCATCTGGAGCTCTTCCCCATACCCAGCACCCAAGCGAGGTAGCCGAGCCAGAACAGTGCGGTCAACACATAGCCGGCGATCATGTAGCTCATGTCCGTCAGGCCTCCTTTCGGGGCGAGGCGACCACGATGGGCGGGGGCGCACTGGCAGGTGGTTCGCAGTGCTCAGGCTGCGCCAGAACAGACAGGTCGCGCGTACGCCGCATCATCACCCAGGCCCACAGCAGGGTGAAGGCGACCAGGCCCGCCAACAGGCTCACCAGCATCACCGGGGGTACGACGCCGTCCGGGCCGCCGGGGCGCAGCACACTGGGGGGCTGGTGGAGGGTGCGCCACCAGACCACGGAGAAGTGGACCAGCGGCACGTTGACCAGCGCGAGCACCCCGAGGACAGCCGCTCGCCGCGCGTTGACGACCGGATCGGCGCTCAGGCCACGCACACCGAGATAGCCCACGTACACCAGGAGGAGCACGACCGTGGTCACCAACCTCGGGTCCCAGGTCCACCACGTGCCCCATGTGGGTCGGGCCCAGAGGCTACCCAGCACGATCGTCAGGGCGGTCAGTCCCACGCCCAGCTCCGCCGCCGCCTGCGCGACCCGGTCATGGCGCACGTCCCTGCGGATCAGGTAGAGAGCACTGGCACCCGCGACCACGGCGAACGAGAGGTAGGCGGTCCACGCCGCCGGGACATGCACATACATCAGTCGCTGGGACGCACCCTGGTAGGCGTCGGTCGGCGCCACGACCAGGGCGAGCGTCAGGGCCAGGACGGAGGTCGCCAGCGCAGCGGCCCCCGTCGTCTTCTGGATGATCGGCGACATCTCTTACTCCTCCAACAGTGCGGGATGGACGGCCCAGATGGTGACCAGGATCAGCGCGTCGTAGCCCACGAGCAGGGCCAGCCATGCGGCACGACCTCCTTCTGGGACGGCCAGCGCCGAGCCGGCCAACAGCACCGGCAGGGACAACGGCAGCAGGAGTACTGCAAGCAGGCCTGCCCGGCGGCGCTCACCGACCAGGAGAGCGCCGAACGACGTGGTCAGCGCGGCCAGTCCGAGGGTGCCCAGAGGCCCCGCGACCATGGCGGCCATCGGCAGCGGGGCCGGGAACATCAGGGTGACCAACGCTGCCGTCAGGGCCCATGCCACCATCAGGTGGATCCACAGGCCGCCGATCTTCCCGGCAATCAGCGCGGCTGGGCTGACCAGGCCGCGCAGCATGTCCCAGGTTCCCTCGTCCCGCTCTGTCGCGGCGACGCTGCGCGCCAGCGTCGGCGTGGCGAACAGGACGACCAGCCAGGTCACGGCGGGTGCGACCGTCACCAGGACGCGAGGCACCGGGCCCATGGCCAGACCGGCCATCAGCACGCCCGCGAGGATGAACGGGATCACCGTCGCGGAGGCGTCGCGTCCCACGCCCTCGAGTGTGATCTCTCGACGAACCAGGAGGGCCGCGTTTCTCATCGGACCCCCGCATCCGCCGGCAACGACGCAACGTGCGCATCGATCCTGCCGGCTACCAGGTGAAGGCGGGCGTCGAAGGGCCAGGTGGAGCCAGCCGGATCGTGCGAGGCGACGAGCAGCGCCGTCCCACGGGCGCGCAGGCGCGTGATGGCTTCCACGACCACCGTCGACCCCTCCTCGTCGAGATGGGCCGTCGGCTCGTCGAGACAGACCAACGGCACGGGACAGGCCAGGGCGATGGCCAACGAGAGCCGGGCTCGCTGCCCCGATGACAACGTCCCGACCGGTCGATGGGCCACGCTCGAGAGCCCGACGTCCTCGAGCGTGTCCCGTGCGTGGACCACAGCCTGCGCTGCGCTGCCGCCGGTGAGCCTCACGGCCATCGTCACGTTGCTCACCGAGGAGGCTGCGGACCGGGCACCGTGACCCGCCAACAGGTAGAGCGCGCGGCCGCGTGCGTGGCGTGCTCCCGTCGTGGGACACAGGAGTCCGGCTGCCATCCGCAGCAAGGTGCTCTTGCCCGAACCGTTCCGGCCCGTCACCAGGGTCGCCGTACCCGCACCGAGCGACAGACTGAGGGGGAGGACTGCCCATGCCCGGTCGTAGCGACGGCCGGCTCCCACGAGCTCCAGCACGGAACCCGGGGGCGGCTGGGCCTCCTCGTAGTCAGTCACTGATCGTGCACTCCTCAATCGCTCGGGTCGGACCACACGTCGCGGCTCGTGCCCAGCGGTTCGTCGATCGGCGTGGCGTAGTTGTCCTGCAGGTACTTGGTGATCTGTGCGGCCGTCGAGTCGTCGATGGGGGCGGCGTACACCTCGCGCATCTTGGTCACCTCTGCCGCCCACTGGCTGGCGGTGAACCCGGAGTGATGCATGATCGGCGCCAGTGAGTGGCAGGCGGTGCAGTAGGCCTGTACCAGCCCCTTGCCCTCGCCGTCGACCAGCGTGAACTGCGCCTGCGGGTACTGGCCCAGGCCGCTCTCGACTCCTGAGACGACAGGGGAGGGCTCAGGCCGCAGCACCGCGTAGGCACCGACTGAGGTGGCGAACGCCAGCGCGACCGCCGCGGGAATCTTCCATCCACCGGGGACCTGCATCAGACCACCTCGTAGACGCCGGCGAAGATCTTGGAAGCGGTGTCCTTGCGAGCGCCGTCCTCCATCGCGGTCGACGACGGTTCCAGCGGTTGCACCTGACCGTCGGCGTTCGTCGCCCGGGACAGCACTCTGGCCTCGCCGGTGGTCTCGAAGCCGACGTGTGCCCGCCAGACCCGCCACGTGTACTTGCCGTAGGAACGGTCGAGCCGAGCGGGCTGCCAGCTCCGCCCCTCGTCCTGGCTGACCTCCACCTTGGTGATCCCCGCGCCGTAGTCGTAGGCGACACCGGTCACCTCGACCTTGCGGCCCACCGGAATCCGGGTGCCGTCCGTCGGCGTGGAGATGACGGAGAAGACCTTCAGCTCATTGGGGGTGATCTCGCGGCCGGACCACTCCATCGGGTGGGGCGTGGTGCGGATGTCGATCTCGACGACCTGCTTGGTCCAGGTCGGGGCCCACGTTCCGGGTACGACGAGTCGCACGGGGTAGCCGTTCCAGAACGGGATGTCCTCGCCGTTCATCTGCGTCGCGATCAGGGCGTCGCCTGCTCGCAAGGTCTCGATCATGTAGGAGCGCCAGTACTGCGGCTTGGCCAGGCTGATCACCCGCCCGCCGCCGAAGGAGACGTGCAGGGCGCTCGACTTGACGCCGACCTCGTCCAGCAGGTCGTTGAGCTTCACCCCGGTCCACTCCGCGCACGAGAGATCACCCTTGGTCCACGGCATCCCGGGAATCATCGGATGGTGCAGCCCGCGACCCTGACCGCTGCAGACCCCCACGGCGCCGAGGGTGGTGCTCGCGCGTCGCTTCAGCTCGTCGAGGGAGAGCGAGATCTCGTTGTCAGCGGCGTCGCCGCCGATCTTGAGGCGGTAGTTCTCCGGAGTGAGCTTGAGGATGCTCGCCTCCCGGTAGCGGACGTAGTAGTAGTCGTTGTCGGTGTAGGGGTAGTTGTTGCGCCCGATCAGCCGCTCGGCCGGGGTCTCGTAGTTGGGCGGCCGGTCGTAGACCTGCCCCATCGGCGACTTCCCCGGGAGAGCCACCAGCGGGTAGGGCGTGCCGGTCGGCATCCGCAGGTCCTTCGCCCTCAGGACTCCGGCTGCTTCGGCGCTGGACTCGCCACCAAGGACCCCGGTGCCCTTTGCGGCCAGTGCGAGACCCGCTGGGACGCTGAGCGCGCCGATGAGGAACTTCCTTCTGTCCACTGCCATCACCTCTTTCTCGGTCGATCCGTGGATGTCGACGGGTCGCCGGCAACCTTCGAAGGGTCATATCGGAATGCGGAGTCCGAACCCGGAATCGACTCGGGTCCGGAGAAGGCACGGACGTACTCGACCAGCCGTGCGATCTCGGCGTCTTCCAGGATCGCCCCGAACGGCGGCATGGCAGTCCCGGCACGTCCCTGGCGCACCGCTGCCTCGAGCCTGGCGTCGGTCTGCCCGGCCATCCAGGAAGGGTTGCGGAACGAGCGGGGGACGGGATCGATCCTTCCGGCAGCGATGCCCGCCCCGTCGCCGTCGACGCCGTGACATGACGCGCAGTAGGCGCGGTAGGTGTCCTCGGCCCAGCCGAGCAGCGGGTTGGGCTGGTGCTGCACGCCGGCCAGCTGACGTAGGTAGGAGACCACGGAGTCCAGCTCCGTGCCGTTGAGGTCCCCGTAGAAGGCGGGCATCGACGTACCGGGAACACCATGGCTGATGCTGCGCTTGAGCTGGTCGTCGCTGCGACCGGACAACCAGTCCCCGTCGGCCAGGTTGCGAGGAGGGGTGTCGAACGACGCAGCTGCCTCGCCGTCGCCAAGCCCTTGCAGGCCGTGGCAGCCTGCGCACTGGGCCTCGAACACCTCGCGTCCATGGAGTCGCTGCGCGTCGCTGTCCTCGGAGACGTCCGAGGCGGTCTGCAGCTCGACTGCTGGCGAGAAGCCCCGGATGTAGGCGGTGACCGCCCAGATCTCGCGTTGGGACAGCCGACCGGCGAAGGCAGGCATCGGTGTGCCGGGCACGCCCCGCTGGATCGAGGTGTAGAAGACACCGTCCGACTGGGAGGCCATCCAGTCCTGGTCGGTGAAGTCGCGCGCAGGGGTGGACAGGTTGGCGGCCCCCGGGCCGTTGCCGTTGCCGACGCCCCCGTGACAGACGAAGCAGCTGGCAGCGTAGACCTTCGCACCCTCCCCGAGAAGGTCCTGGTAAGCCGCCGGCTCGGGTGCCTCGACGGGCTCAGCGCTCGCCTGTGCCGGCGCTTGACTGGCCTGGTCCGACGGTGGGTCGTCGGTCACGGTGCCGAGGAGCGTGCCGGCCAGCAGGGCGACCGCCGCCACCGCCAGCGTTGCGACGATCCCGAGAACCAATGACCGGATCATGGTCGCCCTCCGTCTTGGGCACTGTCGTCGTCGCCCCAGCGGGCTCGGTCGTCACGCAACATGTCGTCGGCAGGGCGCTGCAGCACCCGGCGCACTCTGGGGCTGACCAACCCCGCGATCACGAAGGCCATGATGAAGACGACTCCCATCCAGAAGACGATGGTCAGAACCAGCTCAGACATGGTGCTACCCACCCTCCCCGTGTCCCGCGTGTTCGTCCCCGCCACCCGGTGAAGCGGGAGCACCCCGGTCGACGCGGCCGGACTTGGTCATGTCTCGTCCGAGGTAGTTGAGGTAGGCGACGAGGCCCTGCGCCTCACGTCGGGGCACCACGGTTCCGTCGGGCTGCTCGTCGAACAACCACGGGTACCCCGGCATCATGGACTGCGGCACGGTGCTCCGCGGGTCGTACAGGTGGGCGAACTGCCATCCGTCGGACCTCTTGCCGGACTCTCGCGAGAGGTCGGGACCGATTCTGCGTGTCCCCCACTGCTGCGGGTACTGGTCCTGGTATTCCCACGCCTCTGCCGCGGGACCGAAGCGACGGACATCAGCGGGAGTGTCACGGACGAAGGTGGTGTGGCAGTACGCACACCCCTCACGCTTGAAGACAGTGAACCCCTGTTGCTCGACCTCGGTCATCGGCTGGTAGGAGGCCGGCGTGCTGCGGTCGACCTCCTTGGTGAGCTCCATCAGCGGCAGGACGCCGAGAGCGAGGAACGAGAACACCAGTGACCCGATGCCACCGAGCAGCATGATGGTCTCGGTGCGCTCGAGCAGCCGGATCCAGCGCGGGTCGTGGTCGTCGTGCAGCGCCTTGGGACCCATCTCCGGGCCCGTCCCGGTGGCGGTGTCGTCAGTGGGTCGACTCATCGGCCCACTCCCGTCATCATCCGGGCGTCTGGATCCCCGGCGCGGTCCTCCGTCGTGGCCTGTCCAGGCTTGTCCGCCCTGTCGGGCGAGCGCAACAACGCCACGAGGAAGATCACGAAGGCGGCGGCCAGGAAGCTTCCGCTGATCGAGCGCACCAACCACGCCGTCTCCGAGGCGGTGACGCTCGAGATCCACGGAGCACCGCTGATCCACAGCCCTGCCTGGTTCAGCCCGGCCATGGTCAGGTCGAGCACCATGGTGCACAGCGCGATGGTGGCGACCCAGTAGGAGAGGTTGCCGAGCCGACGATCGACGCGGCGACCACTCACTCGGGGCCACAGATGCAGGATGCCTCCCAAGATGATGAACGTCGCGAAACCGGCCATCGCCAGGTGGGAGTGTCCGATGACCCAGTCCGTGAAGTGGATCTGCTCCTGCACCTTCATGCTCGCCTGGAACGCGCCCTGGAGCGAGACCAGCAGATAGAAGATGATCCCGGTCCACACGAAGCGCAGCGGCACGTCGTGGAAGGCGAGTCGCCCGCTGCCCCGCAGGCTTGCCAGCAGGTTGGTGACCACGATGACCACGGCGATTCCCATGAAGACCGATGCCATGATCGCGATCCTCTGCGCTCCCATGGGAATGGGCGAGTGGACGTAGTGGTGGATGCCGTTGAGCGGGTAGAAGAAGACCAGCGACCAGAAGCCGACCAACGACATGAAGTGGCTGAAGATCGGCCTCCCCGTGACGACCGGGATGACGTAGTAGGCAATGGCGAGGGTCAGTGGTGTGACGAGGAGTCCGACGGCGTCATGGATCCACAGCCCGGACAGCACCGCCCCCAGCGCGCCGGGCGCGAGGTACTCGGGAAAGAACTGGCCGATCACGAAGGCGGCGGGGGTGAACGTGAACGCAAGCGTCATGTACCAGCTCGACACATAGAGCCGCCCCCGCGGCTTCCTCAGGTACGGGGCACCGAGCTGGAGGCCGAACCCGAGGAATGCGGCCAGCGTGACGAGGTCGACTACCAGGGGGAACTCGCCCCATTCCACGGACTGGCTGTAGCCGAGCAGCACGAAGGTCCAGCCGAGAAGGACCACTCCGACATTCCAGACCCAGAACAGCCACCATCCCAGCTTCCGGCTGAGCACGGGGCGGCCCGACAGGGTCGGCACCGCGTAGTAGGCGAAGGCCACGAAGCCGTTCATCAGCCAGGCGTAGAGGATGCCCTGGACGTGCGCAAAGCGCAGTCGCCCCCAGCTGGTCTCGGGTGAGTTGAGGAACTCCGGAGCGTTGAACTTCGTGGCGACGACAAGTCCGAAGGCAGCGGCCGCCAACAGCCCGAACAGTCCGGCCAGCACATGGGCACGGACAAGATCCTTCTCGATCGGAGCGATCTCGGAGGCTTGAGGCGGAAGGTCGATCCCGGTGACCGGCTCGGGCAGGGTCACCCGGTCCGTCGACTGCTCGTCGACCTCACGGGGAGACGCGGTCATCGGAGCACCGCCCAGTACGTCAGGGGGCCGCCCAGACAGAACAGCACGACCACGAACAGGAACACTGCGCCAGCCGACGGTGGCCACGAGAAGCCGTCATCGAGGGGAGGCCCGAAGCCGGCCTCCTCCTCGTGCGGCGCGTCGGGTGGGGTCTGCGGATCTGGCGTCACTCGTCGGGTCCTTCGCTCTCTTCGGTGGCGGACGGCGCGACCACGTCGATCTGCTCGACCATCCCCTGTGACTCGTGTCCTGGCAGCGTGCAGACGAGGGTCACCTGGTCGAGCCCACGAAGATCGGCCCTCATGGTGCTCTGCTCCCCCGGGCGCAGGCTCGCGACCCGGGCCAGGACCCTGTCGCCCGCGATCAGCTCGAGATCGTGCGGCGTCGAACCGGCGTTGGTCACGCGAAGCCGGGACGGCCCGGCCACCAGCGCACGAGCTGACTTGGTGAACCCCCACTCGACGAGCCCGATGCGGACATCGGAGGCGGGCGGTCCTTCGGCGGCGCGCTCCTGAGCCGCATCGCCTGCACATGCGGAGAGGCTCGCGAGCACGGCGCCCACCACGGAGGCAGCCAACCATCGGCGATCGAAGCTGCTCACCGCTCACCTCCGATGATCTTCCTGGCCAGCGGAAGGCCGGGGTGCTGCGGCGGAGCAAGGGCGACGAAGCGTCGCAGGGACGTGCGCGCCACGGTGTCACCGGGCGACGAGGGAGCCAGGCCCTGGAGCAGCAGGGCGTCGACGTTCTTCGGCTGCCGGTCCAGGACAGCGCGGGCCTGGAGTCGTACGACGTCCCACCGGCCGAGCTCGAAGGCCGTCGACGCCAGCGCCAGCCTGGTGCGCGGGTCGTCGGGCGTCCTCTGCACCTCCGCGCTCAGCTCCTCGAGCCGGGCGACGCCCGCCTCCCCGGACGCGCCCTCCGCGGACGGCCCGGGGGAGTCAGGCTCGGCGCCGGTATTCGCGGGAACAGTGCCGGTCACCAGCTCGCCGACCCCGCGATCGTCCAGCGTGGTGGCCATCAGGACCCCGACCGCCACCGCGAGCGTGGTTCCCACAGCGGCCCAACGAAGCGGTTGCGAGCCGACCCGGGTGCCGAACCGACCCGCCGGCTCAACCGATCGCCCGCCTGATTGCCCGCCTGATCGCCCGCCTGCCCGCCCGGCGACCTTGTGGCCGGCCACGGCCAGTCCCAGCAGCAGGACGGCGACCGGCAGCACCCACACCAGCCAACCCGACCCCGAGGCCTTCGGCGAGAGCAGTACCCACGCGCCGTAACGGTCGGTGAAGTAGGCACGCACCTCGTCCGCGCTCTGACCGGCGGCCACCCGCTCGGCGACGATCCTCCGCATGCTCTTGGCCAGCGGGGAGCTGGAGTCGGCCACCGACAGCCCCTGGCAGGTCGGACACCGCAGGGACTGCGCGATCGCCTGCGTGCGCTCTTCGGCGCTCGGCGGCCCTCCCACACCCGCCGAGCGGGCCAGGCCGAGGACCGCGAGCGTCAGCAGCGCCACGACGAGGAGCGAGGTCGTGGAGCGGCGCATCACCCGTCGAGCAGCGGCACGACGTTCTGGTCGATCCATTCCGCGGTCACCTCCCCGGGCAGGCGCGCGCGGACCGTGCCGTCACGATCCACGACGAACGTCTCCGGCACGCCGAAGGTCCCCCAGTTGATGGCGTGGGTCCCGTCGTCGTCGCGCACGCTGGGGTAGGCGGCGCCGCCCATCTCGCGCACGAAGGCCCGGGCCTTGTCCCCCGTGTCCTGGGTGTTGATCCCCACCACGACGAGGCCCCTGGACCCGAGCCCTCGAGCGGCGGCCTCCAGCACCGGGTACTCGGCGCGACAGGGTTCGCACCAGGAGGCCCAGACGTTGACGAGCACGACCTGCCCCCGCTTCTCGTCCAGGTCGAAGCGACCACCCTCGAGGGTGGCGCCTGCGAGTTCTGGCGCGGGCTTGGACAGCGCCTGCGAAGGCACGATCGAGGGGTCGCGTCCGAAACCGACCGAGGCGACGGAGACTGCAGCAGCAACTACCGCCACCGCCGCCACGAAACCCAGCCAGCGCATCATCGTGGGGTCCCCGCCATCTCGGGGTCAGGTGCCCCGGGGGGGACGGGCGCGGCCACAGGGGCGTGGCTCGGTGCCGGACGGCGCCTCCGCCTGTTCCCCGGCCAGCCGGCCAGGACAGCTCCCGCCACCATCGTGCCCCCGGCCACCCACAGCCACATCATCAGCGGGGTGACGGTCAACCGGACGGTGGCGCGCGCCGCGTCCGCCGAGACGGCCGTGACCGTCAGATAGGCGTCGTTGGTGAGGCCTGAGCGCACCGACGGCCGGCCGAGCGCCTCGTTCATCCTCGGATAGAAGCGCAGCTGCGGTTGCCAGGCACCGAGATCCTTGCCCTCCTGCGACAGCGCCATCTGTGCACTGACCCGCATGAAACGAGGGGTCCGCTCGCGGGTCACGCGCTCAAGGGTCGCGGTGTATCCGCCGACCTCGAGGGAGTCACCCACCTGCAGTGTCCGTTCGCTGGAGACGGCGTACGACGACGAAGCTGCCACTGCCACCGCAGCCATGACGACTCCGGCGTGAGTGAGCAGACCGCCGAACCGGCGACGGTGGCTCAGCACGGCCCGGGGGACCGCGTGCCGCCAAGGGCCACCCCTGGTCGCGCGGGCGACGCGGACCTCACCGAAGACCTCACCCAGGATGGCGGCGAACGCGAACACCGCCACCCCGAAGGTCAGCACCGTGAGCGGGCGGGGGAGGCCCGCGAGTCCCAACCCGGCCACGGTTCCGAGGGCGAGGCCCAGAGGGAGCCGCAGTCGTCGGAACGCGGCCGCGTCCTGCCGACCCCACGGCAGGACCGGCCCGATCCCCATCAGCACGACGATGGCCAACGCAAGAGGAACGACCATGCGGTTGAAGTACGGCGCACCGACACTGACCTGCTCGCCACTGATGGCCTCGATCAGGAGCGGGAACGTGGTGCCGAACAGCACCGTCACGGCCAGGGCGACGAAGAGCACGTTGTTCACCAGGAACGCCGCCTCGCGCGAGAGTGCCGACTCGATCCGATCGGTCGCGCCGAGGCGGCTCGCGCGCCACACGAACAGGGTGGTGACCGCGAGCAGCACGGCGGCGATGTAGCCGAGCAGCATCGGGCCGAGCGCTGACTGCGTGAACGCGTGCACGCTGGCGATCACGCCACTCCTGGTGATGAACGTCCCGATCAGGACGAGCACGAAGGTGGCCGCGGCAAGGGCCAGGTTCCATGCTTGCAGGATGGAGCGTCGCTGTTGCACCATCACCGAGTGCAGGAGGGCCGTTGCGGTGAACCACGGCAGGATCGAGGCGTTCTCCACAGGGTCCCAGGCCCAGTAGCCACCCCAACCGAGGATCTCGTAGGACCACCACGAGCCCAGGACCACACCCGCGGTCAGGGCGGACCAGGCCACGAGCAGCCAGGAACGGGTGGCTACGAGCCACGGTCGACCGATCTTTCCGGTGATCAGCGCGCCAACGGCGTACGCGAAAGGAACCGTGAACCCCACGTAGCCGAGGTACAGCAGTGGCGGGTGCACAGCCATCAGGGGGTGGTCCTGCAGCAGTGGGTTCGGACCTGGTCCGTTGCTCGGCGCTGGCGAGAGGGTCTCGAACGCGTTACCGGCTGCCAGCGCCAGGACGAGGAAGAAGGTCAGAACTGAGGAGATGGTCGTCATCGCCCACGGGTGGAGCTCGGCAGCCCGTGCGGGCACCCGATGGGCCATCACGGCGGCGAATCCGGCCAGCAGCAGGATCCACAGCAGAAGCGAGCCCTCGAGTGCTGCCCACAGGGTGGTCACGCGGAAGTAGAGGGGCACTTCTCGGGCGCTGTTCTCCGCGACGTATCGCACGCTGAAGTCGTTGCTGACCAGGGCCCATTCCATCGCCAGCACGACCACAGCGGCCGAGCCGAAGGCCCCCCAGGTGAGGTACCTGGCGAGTGCGCGGAGCGCCGGACGCTTTGCTGAGAGCGCCCACACCGCCGTCGCCACGATCGCGAAGCCGAGGGAGCCTGCCTGAAGAGTGAGGCCGAGAAGGCTGACCACCTTGGAGCAACCTCCTCTCGACCTCGGCAGGGCGGACCGGCGTCAAATGTACGGACATCTGCGCGGATGCACCACCCAGTGCGCCGCCCTGGCCAGAAGGTGCCCAGAAGCCGGAAGTCCAACCCTGCGCCCGTCCGCGGGTCGGTCGTTGGGCTGCGCGCCGATGACGCCCCCCAGGACGCTGTTGTGCCCCGGGCGCACCCTTGACAGTCTGGTCGGCAGATCGCTCGCGCCGCGATGCGGTATCTTGACGTGAAGATAAATCCCGAACCAACGCCCCAGGAGTCATACGTGACCGAGTCGAAGATCATCTACACCCTCACCGACGAGGCGCCCCTCCTGGCGACGTACTCGTTCCTCCCGATCATCGAGGCGTACGCCGCGAAGGCCGGCGTCGGCGTGGACACGCGCGACATCTCCCTGGCCGCCCGGATCCTCGCGAGCTGCGCGGACCTGCTCCCCGAGGACCAGCGGGTCGCCGACGACCTCGCCGAGCTCGGTGCGCTGGCCAAGACACCCGAGGCGAACATCGTCAAGCTGCCGAACGTCAGCGCCTCGACACCGCAGCTCAAGGCGGCCATCGCCGAGCTCCAGGAGCAGGGCTTCGCGCTGCCGGACTACCCGGACAGCCCGCAGTCGGAGGAGGAGAAGGACGCCCGGGCCCGCTACGACAAGGTGAAGGGCAGTGCGGTCAACCCGGTGCTGCGCGAGGGCAACTCCGATCGTCGCGCGCCCGAGTCGGTGAAGAACTACGCGCGCAAGCACCCGCACTCGATGGGCGCGTGGAGCTCGGACTCCAAGACCAACGTCGCGCACATGGACGGCGACGACTTCCGCTCCAACGAGCAGTCGGTGGTGATCGAGAAGGAGGGGTCGCTGCGGATCGAGCTGGTCCCTGCTGATGGGGGTGACGACAACGGCATCGAGGTGCTCAAGGAGTCGGTGCCGGTCGAGGCCGGTGAGGTCGTCGACGGCACCTTCATGAACACCGCAGCGCTGCAGTCCTTCCTCCGCGACCAGATCGAGCGGGCGAAGGCGGACGACGTGCTGTTCTCGCTCCACCTCAAGGCCACGATGATGAAGGTCTCCGACCCGATCATCTTCGGCCACGCGGTGCAGGCCTTCTTCCCGCAGGTCTTCGCCGAGCACGGCGACGTGCTGCTCGAGGCGGGGCTCGACCCCAGCAACGGTCTGGCCGGCATCCTCTCGGGTGCCGAGAAGCTCGGCGACCAGGGCCAGGCCGTCATCGACGCCGTCAAGCAGGGCATCGCGGACGGCCCCGAGCTGGCCATGGTCGATGACCGCAAGGGCATCACCAACCTGCACGTGCCCAGCGACGTGATCGTGGACGCGAGCATGCCGGCGATGATCCGCACCTCGGGCCACATGTGGGACCCCAGGGGCGAGGAGGCCGACACCCTGGCCGTCATCCCGGACAGCAGCTACGCCGGCATCTACCAGGTCGTCATCGACGACTGCCGCGAGCACGGCGCCTACGACCCCTCGACGATGGGCTCGGTCGCGAACGTCGGCCTGATGGCCCGCGCCGCGGAGGAGTACGGCAGCCACGACAAGACCTTCGAGATCGCCCGGGCCGGCACCGTCCGGGTGGTCGACCAGGACGACAACGTGCTGATCGAGCACCAGGTCTCGCCCGGTGACATCTGGCGTGCCTGCCAGACCAAGGACGTCCCGATCCGCGACTGGGTCAAGCTCGCCGTCACCCGCGCCCGGGCCACCGGCACACCCGCGATCTTCTGGCTCGACGAGACGCGTGCCCATGACGCGAACCTGATCGCCAAGGTGAACGACTACCTCGGACAGGCCGACGTCGTGGGTGACTCCGAGGGGCTGGACCTCCAGATCATGAAGCCCGAGGACGCGATCAAGTTCTCGGTCGACCGGATCCGCAAGGGTGAGGACACGATCTCGGTCACCGGCAACGTGCTGCGCGACTACCTGACCGACCTGTTCCCGATCCTCGAGCTGGGCACCAGCGCGAAGATGCTCTCGGTCGTCCCGCTGATCAACGGTGGCGGACTGTTCGAGACCGGCGCCGGCGGCTCGGCCCCCAAGCACGTGCAGCAGCTGGTCAAGGAGAACTACCTGCGCTGGGACAGCCTCGGTGAGTTCCTGGCCCTCGCGGAGAGCTTCGGGAAGTACGGCGAGGCCACCGGCAACGCGCACTCGAAGGTGCTCGGCGAGACCCTCGACCGGGCGACCGGCACGTTCCTGGACGAGAACAGGTCGCCCGGTCGCAAGCTCGGCACCATCGACAACCGCGGCAGCCACTTCTACCTCGCCCTCTACTGGGCGCAGGAGATCGCGAAGCAGACCGACGACGCCACGTTGGCCGAGGCGTTCGCCGCGCTCGCCGACCAGCTGGCGGAGTACCAGGACGCGATCGCCGAGGAGCTGCTCACTGCCCCAGGGCTCGCCGGCCGACATCGGGGGCTACTACCGCCCGGACCCGGACAAGACGTCCGCGGTGATGCGGCCCTCGAAGACGTTCAACGACCTGCTGGCGTCGCTGAACTGAGACCAACGCAACACCTCGCAGAGACACCGTCCGGGAATCCGGGCGGTGTCTGCGTGTTGAGGGAGGGGTGACCACGAGCATCGACGCCACCAGCGAGAGCCCTGATGCGGCCGTCGCCCTCTCCGGGCGTGCGCGGCGGCACGAGGCTGCCCGCCGCGGGTCGCCGCTGCAGATCGGCTTCGCCCTCGTCGCGCTGGCGATGGGTGGCTTCGCGATCGGCACCACCGAGTTCGTCTCGATGGGACTGCTGCCCCAGCTCGCCGCCGGCGTGGGCGTGTCCATCCCCACGGCCGGCCAGGTGATCTCGGCGTACGCCGTCGGCGTGGTGGTGGGCGCCCCGCTGATCGCGGTCTTCGGTGCGCGGCTTCCTCGGCGCGAGCTGCTGATCGGGCTGATGCTGGTGTTCCTGGTCGGCAACGCCGCGAGTGCCCTGGCCACCGGCTTCACCTCGCTCACGCTGGCCCGATTCTTCGCCGGCCTGCCGCACGGCGCCTACTTCGGCGTGGCGTCCCTCGTCGCGGCCGACCTCGTCAGCCCCGAGCGCCGTGGCCGGGCGGTCAGCCGCGTCATGCTCGGCCTGGCCGTCTCCAACGTCGCCGGCGTCCCGGCCGCCACCTGGCTCGGACAGCACGCCGGCTGGCGCTCGGCGTACTGGCTGGTCACGGTGCTGGCCGCCCTGACCATGCTCCTGGTGCTGTGGCTGGTGCCGCACGTCGCGGCCAACCGCGAGGCGACCGGCCGCAACGAGCTGCGCGCGTTCAAGAACCCGCAGGTCCTGCTCACGCTGGTGGCCGGCGCCATCGGCTTCGGTGGCATGTTCGCGGTCTACACCTACATCGCCCCGACGGTCACCGACGTCGCCGGGCTCGGTGAGGGCCGGGTGCCGCTCTACCTGCTGGCCATGGGCGTCGGCATGGTGGTCGGTACGCCGCTCGGCGGGCGTCTCGCCGACTGGTCGATCTTCCGGTCCCTGCTGGTGTCCTCGGTGGCGATGGTGCTGACCCTGGTCACGTTCACGGTGACCTCGCAGTGGTTCCTGCCCGGTCTGCTCACCGTCTTCACGCTGACCCTGTTCGGGTCCGTGCTGGTGACCAACCTGCAGATGCGGCTGATGCAGGTCGCTGGTGACGCCCAGACGATCGGCGCGGCGATGAACCACGCGTCGCTGAACATCGCCAACGCCCTCGGCGCCTGGCTCGGCGGCGTCGTCGTCGCGGCCGGTTTCGGCTACACCTCGGCGAGCTGGGTGGGTGCCGGGCTGGCGATGGCAGGGCTGCTGGTGCTGCTGGCCTCGGCCGGCCTGCACCGGCGTACGACCTAGTCCCCGTCGTCCCGTCGCGCACGATGGTCCGTGGCGAGCTGGTCGTAGGCGGCGGTGTCGACGAAGCTGCCGTCCGCCAGCTGCGTGCTGCGCCGCTCGGTCCCGAACCTGGTGAAGCCGGATCGCTCGAGGATGCGCAGGGAGGCGAGGTTCTCCTCGGAGGCGTACGCCGCCAGCCGGTGCAGCCCCAGCCCGCCCGCCTCGGCGTCGATGAAGGCGTGCCGCACCGCCAGCCGGCACGCCTCGGTCGCGACACCGCGCCCGCGGGCGTCGTGGTGCACCCAGTAGCCGAGCTCGGCCTCGCGGCCGGGACGGATGCCGAAGAGGGCTGCGGTGCCCAGGAACACGTCGGTCACCGCGTCTGCGACGTGCCAGGTGAGCGACGAGCCCTGCGCGCTCTCCTCGAGGTGGTCGAGCACTCGCGCGCGGACGGAGCCCTCGTCGTGCGGCGCGTGGTCGCGGATGCTCTCGCTGTACCTCTGCAGCAGCGGGTCGCCGAGCGCCTCGACGACCCGCGGGAGGTCCGCGTCCACCGCCGCGCGCAGCACGACCGACGCACCCGTGATCGTCGGCGTCCGGAGCCACTCGGTGCGTGGAGCCATCGGCTCACCACGACGTAGCGTGCCCGCCCAGGCGTCGGTGAGCCCGTCGCGCATCTGCAGCCAGGAGCGCAGCGTCCCGTCGAAGCTGAACCCGAGCCGCCACGCCAGTCGGCGCGAGGCCCAGTTGCCCCGACGGGCCAGCCAGATGACCGTCTGCAGGTCGCGCTCGGCGAACCCCCAGTCGAGGAGCAGCCGCAGCGCCCGCTCCATCAGGCCGCGGCCGCGCGCCCAGGGGTGGGAGCCGTAGGCGATCTCGGCCCGGCCGGGGCCCTCGTTGCGCAACGACACCGTGCCGGCGAAGCGGCGTACGCCGTCCCCGTCGGGCGCCTCCACCACGAACCCCCACTCGCGGTCGGTCTCCCAGCCGTCCGGGATGTGGTGCCGCAGATAGCGGCGCGCGTCGTCGCGGGTGTAGGGCACCGGGATGCTCGTCCACCGCTGGCTCTCGCGATCCTGGCACTGCTCGAAGGAGCCCTCGATGTCGTCGTCGGTGGGAGCACGCAGGACGACGATCCCGTCCGTCAGCGTCGGGATCGCGAGCATGGCTGAACCCTTCCACAGGCCAGCCTGTGCGGGCTGGAACAATGGCCGCCATGTCCCAGCAGACCCCGGCTGAGAAGCCTGCCCTCCCGCGCGTCCTCTCCGGCATCCAGCCGACCAGCGACTCGTTCCACTTCGGCAACTACCTCGGGGCGCTGCGGCAGTGGGTGGACCTGCAGGAGACGCACCAGCCGTTCTTCTTCATCGCCGACCTGCACGCGCTGGAGCCGGGTCCGGCGCCGAAGCAGCTGCGGGAGCGCACGCTGGTCGCGGCAGCCCAGCTGGTCGCCATGGGCGTCGACCCGGAGCGCTCGGCGATCTTCGTGCAGTCGCACCTGTCCGAGCACGCGGAGCTCACTCGCGTGCTGGAGTGCCTGACCGGTTTCGGTGAGGCCCGCCGGATGACCCAGTTCAAGGACAAGTCCGCCAAGGAGGGCGAAGGTGCCGCCTCGGTGGGGCTGTTCACCTACCCGATCCTGCAGGCGGCCGACATCTTGCTGTACCGCCCGCAGTACGTCCCCGTCGGGGAGGACCAGCGCCAGCACCTCGAGCTGACCCGCGACCTCGCGCAGCGCTTCAACCACCGCTACACCAAGACCTTCCGGCTGCCCGAGCCCTACATCCTGAAGTCGACCGCGAAGATCCTGGACCTGCAGAACCCGGCGATCAAGATGTCGAAGTCGAGCTCGAGCATCACCGGGATCGTGGAGCTGCTCGACGAGCCCAGGATCTCGGCGAAGAAGATCCGCTCCGCCGTGACGGACTCCGGCTCGGAGATCCGCTTCGACCCCGAGGAGAAGCCGGGCGTCTCCAACCTGCTCACGATCTACTCCGCGCTCAGCGGCCGGAGCATCGAGGACCTCGTCGCGGCGTACGACGGGCAGGGCTATGGCGCGCTCAAGGGTGACCTCGCCGATGTCGTCGTCGACGTCGTGACCCCGTTCCGCAACCGCACCCTGGAGCTGCTCGCCGACCGGGTCGAGCTCCAGCGGGTGCTCGCGGCCGGCGCGGAGACGGCTGGTGCGGTGGCCCGGGGGACGCTCGCCGACGTCTACGACGCCGTCGGGTTCGTGCCCCGATGACTCGGTAGGGTCTGCGGGTGCCCACCATCGGTGTCTCCGTCGCGGTTCCCGAACCCTGGGGACCAGAGCTCCAGCAGTACCGCATCGGCGCGGGCGACGAGGCGGCGCGGCACATCCCCACCCACATCACGCTGCTGCCGCCCCACCAGGTCGCAGCCGGCGACATCGACGAGGTGATGACCCACCTCGGACACGTGGCCGCGGAGATCGAGCCGTTCCGGGTGCACCTGCGGGGGACCGGGTCCTTCCAGCCGGTCTCCCCGGTGGTCTTCATCGGGGTGGTGGAGGGGATCAGCCAGTGCGAGCAGCTGGCCGCCGGCGTACGCCAGGGTCCGCTGGTCATCGAGCGGGTGTTCCCCTACCACCCGCACGTCACGGTCGCCCACAATCTCAGCGACGAGCAGCTCAACCGGGCCTTCACCGACCTGGAGGACTTCGACGCGGTCTTCGACGTCGAGGAGATGTGGATGTACCTCCACGACGACGCCTCGGGGTGGCAGCCCACGCGCGCGTTCGCGCTCGGTTCCACCGGGGACTGAGCGCCTGACCGACCGACGGGGGTCAGGTGCCGGGGGCGAACATCCGCACGGTGTAGGTGCGGGTGTAGCGGGTGCTCTTCGCGGTCGCCCTGATCGAGCTCACCTCGACCTTGAAGGTCCCGGAACGGGCCAGGCTCGCCGGGATCTGCCACACCAGCGTGGGCTGCGCGTAGCCGTCGGCGACAGGGTGCTTCACCGCCTTGATCGGCTTCCCGTCGCGCCAGACGCGCACCGCTGCCCAGCGGAAGCTCAGCGAGCGGTCGCCCAGCGAGAGTGACCACCGTCCGGACGGCTCGAGGGTCCTGGGGAACCAGCCGGCGGTCGGCCAGGAGACGGCAGCCGGGTTCGGGCGAGACGTCGAGGTCGGTCCGATCACGGTGATGGCGTTGGCGGTGTCGGTGGCCCCGGAGCCCATCGTGGTCGAGAACGGGTTCAGCAGCCAGCGACGGTGCCCGGCCGCGGTGTTCGTGCTCCCGGCGTCCTCGAGGTACTGCGCGACGATGCCCGACGAGGTGTTCGAGGGGTAGGAGAGCGAGAGGTTGGACTTGCCGGCGTTGGCCGCCGCAGCTGCCGTGTAGCACCGCCACGAGCGTGGGGGAGCGTGGCTCAGCGCGTCGTTCGCCGACATCAGCAGAGCCGTCTGCTGGGAGCGGGCGTTCAGGTCGCTGGAGAAGCTGACCGGGGCGAGGCCCCCCAGTGAGCGGGTGAAGTTGAGGGCGCGCAGGGTGGCGGTGCGCGACCCGGACGACTGGGTGCCGGCGATGCAACGGCTGTCGCTGCCCGCCCAGCCGGTCGGGACGCGCAGCCCCGGCGCGAAGTCCCTCCGGTACGCCGCGTCCACGGCCGACCTGCTGGTGACGTCCACCGCACCGGACCACCGTGGCGTGGTGGCCGTCCGCTTTCCCCCCGACGTCCTGCGAGCGGCCACCCGGGAGGGCAGCTCGCGGGAATCGGTGATGGCCCCGTGCAGGTCACCGGGGGCGGGCGGCGCCATGGAGGCGCCAGACCCGGTGTGCGTGGAGCCACCACCGAGGAGGACCAACAGCAGGGCGCCCACGAGCAGGTCGGTCCGCGCCAGTCTTTCCCCCATGAGAGGGAGAGTAAGTGTGGTTAATCCTATTTATGGGGGATTAGGCGAATAGTCCGAATGGCGGAATCAGTAACCGTGCCGGACGGCGGTCCGGAGGTCCTTGTTCAGCTGGGAGATCACGTCGAGCGGGATCCCCTTGGGGCACGCAGCGGTGCACTCGCCGATGTTGGTGCAGCCACCGAAGCCCTCGTGGTCGTGCTGCCCGACCATGCTCACCACGCGGGTGTCGCGCTCGGCCTGGCCCTGCGGGAGCTCACCGAGGTGGGTGATCTTGGCGCCCACGAACAACGACGCCGACCCGTTCGGGCACGCCGCCACGCAGGCGCCGCAGCCGATGCAGGTCGCGACGTCGAAGGCGCGGTCGGCGTTGTCCTTGGGCACCGGGGTCGCGTGGGCGTCGGGTGCGGCGCCGGTGTTCACCGAGATGTAGCCGCCCTGCTGGATGATCCGGTCGAAGGCACCGCGGTCGACGCACAGGTCCTTGAGCACCGGGAACGCCTCGGCGCGCCACGGCTCGATGGTGATGGTCTCGCCGTCCTGGAAGGAGCGCATGTGCAGCTGGCAGGTGGTGGTGACCTGCGGGCCGTGGGCCTCGCCGTTGATCATCAGCCCACACATGCCGCAGATGCCCTCGCGACAGTCGGAGTCGAAGGCGATCGGCTCCTCGCCCTCCCCGTTGAGGCGCTCGTTCAGCACGTCCAGCATCTCGAGGAACGACATGTCCTCGGAGATCTCGTCGACCTCGTAGGTGTGCATCGCTCCGGCGGTGGCAGCATCGGCCTGGCGCCAGATCTTGAGCGTGAGCTTCACTTGTAGGACCGTGCCTTCATCTCGACGAACTCGTAGGTCAGGTTCTCCTTGTGCAGGATCGGCTTCTCGTCCGGACCACCGCCCCACTCCCAGGCCGCCACGTAGGCGTACTGGTCGTCATGGCGCAGGGCCTCGCCCTCGTCGGTCTGGGACTCCGCGCGGAAGTGGCCGCCGCACGACTCGCGCCGGTTCAGCGCGTCGATGCACATCAGCTCGCCGAGCTCGAAGAAGTCGGCGACGCGACCCGCACGCTCCAGCGACTGGTTGAGGCCGTCCGGGCTGCCGAGCACCCGCACGTTGCGCCAGAAGTCGTCGCGCAGGCTGCGGATCAGGTCGATCGCCTTCTTCAGGCCGTCCTCGGTGCGCTCCATCCCGCAGTACTCCCACATGATGTTGCCGAGCTCGCGGTGGTAGGAGTCGACGCTGCGGGTGCCCTTGTTGTTCATGAAGTGGTCGATCCGCGCCTGGACCGACTGCTGCGCCTCTCGGACCGCGGGGTCGTCCTCGGCGACCTTGTCGAAGGGGCCGTCGGCGAGGTAGTCGCGGATCGTGTTCGAGAGCACGAAGTAGCCGTCGGCCAGGCCCTGCATCAGCGCCGAGGCGCCGAGCCGGTTGGCGCCGTGGTCGGAGAAGTTGGCCTCACCGGTCACGAACAGCCCGGGGATCGAGGACTGCAGGTCGTAGTCCACCCACAGGCCGCCCATCACGTAGTGCACGGCGGGGTAGATCCGCATCGGCACGGCGTAGGGGTCCTCGCCCGTGATCTGGGCGTACATGTCGAACAGGTTGCCGTACTTGTCCTCGATGGTCTGGCGGCCGAGGCGGCCGATGGCCTCGGCGAAGTCGAGATAGACGCCGCGTCGTACGCCGTCGACCTCCGGGCCCACGCCGCGACCCTCGTCGCACATGTTCTTGGCCTGCCGCGAGGCGATGTCGCGGGGGACCAGGTTGCCGAAGGAGGGGTAGATCCGCTCGAGGTAGTAGTCGCGGTCCTCCTCCGGGATGTCCTGCGGGTTCTTGTCGGCGTCCTTGGCGTCCTTGGGGACCCAGATGCGGCCGTCGTTGCGCAGCGACTCGCTCATCAAGGTGAGCTTGGACTGGTGCGGGCCGGAGACCGGGATGCAGGTCGGGTGGATCTGGGTGTAGCAGGGGTTGGCCATGTAGGCGCCCTTGCGGTGGGCACGCCAGGTCGCCGTGACGTTGCAGCCCATGGCGTTGGTGGAGAGGAAGAAGACGTTGCCGTAGCCGCCGCTGGCCAGGACGACCACGTCGGCGAAGTAGGTCTCGAGCTCGCCGGTGACCATGTCGCGGACGATGATCCCGCGGGCCCGGCCGTCGACGACGATCAGCTCGACCATCTCGTGGCGGACGTAGGTCTTCACCGTGCCGGCGGCGACCTGGCGCTCGAGCGCCTGGTAGGCGCCGATCAGCAGCTGCTGGCCCGTCTGGCCGCGGGCGTAGAAGGTGCGCGAGACCTGCACCCCGCCGAAGGAGCGGTTGTCGAGCAGTCCGCCGTACTCGCGGGCGAACGGCACGCCCTGGGCGACGCACTGGTCGATGATGTTCCGGCTGACCTGCGCGAGTCGGTAGACGTTCGACTCGCGGGAGCGGTAGTCACCGCCCTTGATGGTGTCGTAGAAGAGCCGGTAGACCGAGTCGCCGTCGCCCTTGTAGTTCTTGGCCGCGTTGATGCCGCCCTGGGCGGCGATGGAGTGGGCCCTGCGCGGGGAGTCCTGGTAGCAGAACGACTTCACCACATAACCGGCCTCGCCGAGCGTCGCGGCAGCCGAGGCGCCGGCCAGACCGGTGCCGACCACGATGATCGAGAGGCGCCGGCGGTTGGCCGGGTTGGCGATCCGGGCCTCGAACTGGCGGGTGTCCCAGCGCTCGTCGATCGGGCCGCCGGGAGCCTTGCTGTCCTGGATCGGCTCGCCGGGGACGTAGTAGCCCGCCGCGTCGTCGGTCTCCTGCTCGCTGTCCGCGTGGTGCGAGGGGTCCGCCGTGGTGGTGGTGTCGGGCATGTCTGTCATGGGTGTGTCTGACCCCTTACTTGGTGATGACGCCGGCCAGGACGAAGATGGGAACGAGCGAGAAGCCACCCGCGATGATCACGGCGAGGGTGAAGCCGACCTGCTTGGCGCGGGTGCGCGACCCCTCGGTGTTGGTCAGGCCGAGGGTCTGCATCGAGCTCCAGATCCCGTGGTGCAGGTGGGCCCCCAGCATCGCCATCGCGAACAGGTAGATCAGCGTCAGCCACCAGGTGTCGAAGGAGTCGACCAGGAGGTTGTACGGGTCGCCGGTCTCGCCCGGGTTCTTCACGTTCACCTTGCCGACCGTGAAGTTCAGCAGGTGCCAGACGATGAACACCAGCAGCGTCAGCCCGCCCCAGCGCATCAGGTGCGAGGCCCAGGTCGAGTGCTTGTTCTTCTTCATCACGTACTTGATCGGGCGCGCCCTCTGCGCGCGGCGCCACAGCATCACCGCGGCGGTCACGTGCACGATCAGCGACCCGAGGAGCGCCACGCGGATGATCCAGAGCAACCCGGTGTAGGGGAGCATCGGCTCGCCGAACTCACGAAGGTGCTCGGCGTACTCGTTGTAGGCGTCATGGCCCTGGAAGGCCTTGAGGTTGCCGTACATGTGCGTCAGCACGAAGCCGATGAAGATGATGCCGCTGACGGCCATGAGGAGCTTCAGCGCGATGGTCGACCTGGTCGACCTGCTGTCCTTGACGAGAGTCGCAGTTGCCACAAAGTTCACCGTATCGCTACCCGCACAGCGGCACATGCGTGGGTGATGTGAGATAGGCCGCTTCCGCAGCCCGGAGCGTCCACGGGTGGATCTGCCTGCGGCAGGTGCCCGATGACGGGCGCGCCCCTTTCGCTTTCGCGAGCGATGCGGCAAGAGTGTTCCCCATCACCCAGGACGTGCACTTCGGCTCGGAGGTGGCGATGGCGTCGACGGACGCAGGCGTACGCGGGCGAACCCGCGCTCCCATCGAGGCGAAGACGCTGCGGTCGGACCGGTGGTGGCTCTACCCGCTGACGACGTTCCTGGTGTTCAGCGCCTTCGTCGTCTACGCGACGATCCGCGCCTTCCAGGGCACGAACTACTACGCCAAGCCCTACCTCTCGCCCTTCTACTCGCCGTGCCTGGGCGACTGCGTCGAGGGAGCCTCCGACTTCGGCCAGCCGTTCGCCTGGTGGCCGCTCTCGGCAGCGCTGATCATCCTGATCTTCCCGCTGGGCTTCCGGATGACCTGCTACTACTACCGCAAGGCCTACTACCGCGCGTTCTGGCTCAGCCCGCCCGCCTGCGGGGTCGCCGAGCCGCACACCGCCTACAGCGGTGAGACCCGGCTGCCGTTGATCCTGAACAACCTGCACCGCTGGTTCTGGTACGCCGCCATCGTGGTCGGGGCGATCCTCACCTTCGACACCGTGCTGACCTTCCGCAACGCCGAGGGCGAGTGGGGGCACATGGGCCTCGGGTCGCTGATCTTCATCGCCAACATCGTGCTGATCTGGCTCTACACGCTCTCGTGCCACTCCTGCCGGCACGCGGTGGGTGGCCGGCTGCGCCACTTCAGCAAGCACCCGGTCCGCTACCGGATGTGGACCTGGGTCTCCCGGCTGAACACCCGGCACGCGCTCTACGCCTGGCTCTCGCTGTTCTCCGTCGCGATCGCCGATCTCTACGTCCTGCTTCTCGCGACCGGCACCATCACCGACCCGAGGTTCTTCTGACCATGGCTGGCACTGATCCTGCGACTCCCACGGCCGGCGACGACCGACACCCGATGACGGGCAACCTGATGTCCTCGGCCGAGACCGTGGGCCACGGCCTGGAGCGGCACGCCTACGACGTGGTCGTCGTCGGGGCCGGTGGGGCCGGGCTGCGCGCTGCGATCGCGGCCCACGACGCGGGCGCCCGGACGGCGATCGTGTGCAAGTCGCTGCTGGGCAAGGCGCACACCGTGATGGCCGAAGGGGGCATCGCCGCTGCGATGGGCAACCGGTGGCCGGAGGACAACTGGGAGGTGCACTTCCGCGACACCATGCGTGGCGGGAAGATGCTCAACAACTGGCGGATGGCCCAGCTGCACGCCCAGGAGGCGCCCGAGCGGGTGATGGAGCTCGAGGACTGGGGAGCGCTGTTCGACCGCACCGAGGACGGGCTCATCTCGCAGCGCGACTTCGGCGGCCACCGCTACGCCCGGCTGGCGCACGTCGGGGACCGCACCGGCCTGGAGATGATCCGCACGCTGCAACAGCGTGCGGTCTCCCTGGGCATCGACGTGTTCATGGAGTGCACCGTCACCGAGCTGCTCAAGGACGGCGACGCGGTCGCCGGAGCCTTCGCCTACCGGCGCGAGACCGGCCGGTTCGTCATCTTCGAGGCGCCCTCGGTCATCCTCGCGACCGGCGGCATCGGCAAGTCGTTCCAGGTCACCAGCAACTCCTGGGAGTACACCGGCGACGGCCACGCGCTCGCGCTGCGCGCCGGCGCGAAGCTGATCAACATGGAGTTCGTGCAGTTCCACCCGACCGGCATGGTGTGGCCACCGTCGGTCAAGGGGCTGCTGGTCACCGAGTCGGTCCGCGGCGACGGCGGGATCCTGCGCAACTCCGAGGGCAAGCGCTTCATGTTCGACTACATCCCGGAGTTCTTCCGCTCCGAGACCGCCGACACCGAGGAGGAGGCGGACCGGTGGTACGACGACAAGGCCAACAACCGCCGCCCACCGGAGCTGCTGCCGCGCGACGAGGTGGCCCGCGCGATCAACTCCGAGATCAAGGCAGGCCGGGGATCACCGCACGGCGGCATCTACCTCGACATCGCCTCGCGGCGTGACCCGGAGTTCATCCGTCGCCGGCTGCCCTCGATGTACCACCAGTTCAAGGAGCTCGCCGACGTCGACATCACCGCCGAGCCGATGGAGATCGGTCCCACCTGTCACTACGTGATGGGTGGCATCGAGGTCGACGCGGACACCGAGCTCAGCGGCGTACCCGGGCTCTACGCCGTGGGGGAGTGCTCCGGCGGCATGCACGGCTCCAACCGGCTGGGCGGCAACTCGCTCTCGGACCTGCTCGTGTTCGGGCGTCGGGCCGGCGAGTCCGCCGCGGCGTACGCCGACAAGACCGCGGGCCAGCGTCCCGAGGTCGGTGTCGCGGACGTGCTGGCCGCCGAGGACCTGGCCCTCGCGCCGTTCGAGCACAGCACCGGCAGCGAGAACCCCTACGCCATCCAGCACGACCTGCAGCAGACGATGCAGGACCTCGTCGGCATCATCCGCACCGCCGAGGAGCTGGCCGACTCGCTGGAGAAGATCGAGGCGCTCAAGGTCCGCGCGGCCCATCTGGTCGTCGAGGGCCATCGGCAGTACAACCCGGGGTGGCACCTCGCGATGGACCTGCGCAACATGCTGGTCGTCTCGGAGTGCATCGCCAAGGCCGCGCTGGAGCGGCAGGAGTCCCGGGGTGGCCACACCCGGGACGACTTCCCCGCGACGTCGCCGGAGTGGGGGACCAAGAACCTCGTGCTCTCCCTCAACGCCGCCGGTGACGGCGTCGACCTGGTGCACCAGCCGCTGCCGGTGATGCCCGAGGAGCTCAAGGCGTACTTCGATCCGACGCCGGCGCAGGCCCCCTCACCGTCCGAGACCAAGGAGTAGACCCATGGGATACGACTTGAAGCTGAAGGTGTGGCGAGGCAACCGCTACGAGGGCGAGCTCACCGACTACACCGTGGAGGTCTCCGAGGGCGAGGTCGTGCTCGACGCGCTCCACCGGGTGCAGGCCACCCAGGCCGGTGACCTCGCAGTCCGGTGGAACTGCAAGGCCGGCAAGTGCGGCTCGTGCAGCGCCGAGATCAACGGAAAACCCCGGCTGCTGTGCATGTCCCGGCTCTCCGACTTCGAGGAGACCGAGACGATCACGGTCACCCCGCTGCGTGCCTTCCCGGTCATCCGCGACCTGGTCACGGACGTGTCGTTCAACTACGAGAAGGCCGCCGAGGTGCCGGCCTTCGCACCTCCGCCCCGCGACGCCGACGGCAAGCGCCGGATGGCCCAGGTCGACGTGGAGCGCGGTCAGGAGTTCCGCAAGTGCATCGAGTGCTTCCTGTGCCAGGACGTCTGTCACGTCGTGCGCGACCACGAGGAGAACAAGCCGGCGTTCGCCGGGCCGCGCTTCTTCCTGCGGTACGCCGAGCTCGACATGCACCCGCTCGACACCCATGACCGGCGCGAGCTCGCCCAGGCGGCCGCGGGGATCGGGATGTGCAACATCACCAAGTGCTGCACCGAGGTGTGCCCCGAGGGGATCAAGATCACCGACAACGCGATCATCCCGATGAAGGAACGCGTGGTGGACCGCAAGTACGACCCGCTGGTGTGGCTCGGCAGCAAGATCGGTCTGCGGAACAAGGACGACGACGGGCGCACCGAGGTCTGAGCAGCCGCCGGCCGGCTCCGGTCAGCGGGCGGCCAGCCGGTCGTCCCCCGGCGCGAGCTGGGCGGGGTCGGCTGCGTGGTCGATGATCAGCACGGCCCGGTCGTCGTCACCGCGGCTCACCTTCGCGATGATGCGCTCGGCCGCGCCGGGGAAGCCCGGAGCGATGGCCAGGGACGCCTCTCGCTGCAGCCAGGCGACCCCCTCGTCGAGGTCGGAGGTGCGGGTCTCGACCACGCCGTCGGTGTAGAAGAGCATGGCGTCGCCCGGCCGGAGCCGACCGCTGGTCGTGTGCAGCTCGGGGGTGGCCACGATGCCGAGGGCGGTCCCGCGTGCCAGGTCGACGTCCCACCTGCCCGTGTTCCACGACCACACCAGCACCGGTGGGTGCCCGGCGCTGGTCAGCTGGTAGCCGCCCGTGTGCAGGTCGAGGAGAACGTGCACGGCGGTGGCGAAGGTCTCGGGCGACTTCTGGCGCAGCAGGAAGTCGTTCGCGGCGCTGAACAGCTCTCGCGGAGGGAGCGCACCGATGAGGCCACCGAGCGCACCCCCGAACTGCAGGGCCCGCGAGGCGGCCCCGACGCCCTTGCCGCACACGTCGACCAGGATCAGCTCGAGCCGGCGGCCCTCGTGGGTGAGGTTGGCGACCAGGAAGTCGCCGCCGTACCCGACCCCACTGGCGGCGAGCATGGCCGACTGCGCCCGCCAGCTGCCCGGCAGGTCGGGGATGGTCCCCTGGGACTGAAGCCTGTTCCGCAGGTCGGTCAGCATCGCCTCACTGACCGGCCCGGGCAGGCCGCTCTGCTGCCTGCTCGAGGCGAACAGGATCAGGGTCAGGGAGATGAACAGGGTGACGCAGGTGGTGGCCCGGGCGGGGGTCATCGGTGGGTCGAGCAGCACCGCACCCACGGCGGCCGCAGCAGTCACCGCGGTCAGCACCAGGAGCGGCCGGTAGCGCAGCAGCAGCATGCCGAGCAGCAGCCACACGTAGTAGGCCGTCATCGGCATCAGGGAGTACTCGACCACCGAGACGACGAAGCACAGGCAGACACCGAGCAGCAGCGTGACCAGGGTCAGCGTCTGGCTCTGCGGGCTCCCCGTGCGCCAGGTCGCCACGGGGTCGCCGAGGTAGCGGCGAAGTCCTTCGGCGAGCGGCATTGGACGAGACTAGGGCGCGCGAAAACGGCGGTCCAGCGCCACGCCCACCACAGTGGCGGTCGGCGTCCTAGCTGGGCAGGAACATGACGTCGCAGGTCTTGTCGATCTCCTCGAGCACGACCGGCTCGCCCTCCAGCGTGGTCGGCCGGTAGCCGAGCTCCTCGAGCTCGGCGAAGACCTCGAGCTCCTCCTTCCAGGCAGGGTGTCCCTCGGCCCCCCACCCGATCTCGCACAGGATCGGGGGGCGCTTGTCCCACTGGCGCAGCGCCGGCAGGAGCCCACGCAGGACGAGGTACTCGGCACCCTCGACGTCGATCTTGATCACTGAGGGGACCACCGTCAGACCGATCCCGTCGAACCGGCGCACCGTGATCCGCTGGGGGGTCATGTGCGAGGCGCGCTCGGCGATCATGGTGTTCCAGCCGAAGTTGCCCTGGGTGTCGATGAAGATGTCGACGTGGCCGTCGCTGTCGCCGAGGCCGTACTGGTGCACCGCGATCGAGAACTCGGCATCGGTGAGCGTGCGGAAGCAGAACTGGGCCAGGTGCGGGATCGGCTCGAACAGGTGGGCCTGGCCCCGGAACCCGGTGCGTTCACCGACCACCATGCTGAAGTAGCCGATGTTGGCGCCGATGTCGAAGAGCACGCCGTCGGGGTCGAGGTGCGGCGCGATCGCGTCGGCGAGCGCTTCGTAGTTGGCGTGCCGCTGCTTGAAGAACCGGGTCGCCTGGGCGAAGCCGACGTTGGCGGCGTTCTTGCCGGCCGGGGCGGAGGGCGCGGGGGGTGCGGCCTCCGGTGCCTCAGGCACAGCGGCCGGGTCGAGGGCGCGGGCGCCCCACTGCCTCGTGCGGGAGATGAGCTCGCGCGGCCCTCCCTCGTGCAGAGCGGACCATGCTGATGCGGCTTTTCCCATGACCTGGAGTCCTCCGGAAGTTCGACTCGATGGCTGGTGTCCGCGGCATCCGTCGCCGGCGGACGCACCAGGCGCGATGCGTGGACGCTAACACTTTCCGGGGTGCGTTCCGGGGCAGCGGTGGACGTGTTGGGCCTCGGCTCAGCCGATGGCGACGGAGCCGCTGCCCACGGCGGAGGCGTAGTGCAGGTCCACCAGCTCGGCGACGGCGTCGTCCCAGGTCCGGTCGGCGACGGAGCGGCGAGCCGCAGCGGCCAGCGAGAAGCGCAGGTCGGGACTGACGGCCAGCCTGGCGACAGCCCGAGCGAGGGCCTTCCCGCCACGGTCGCTGTCGACGAGCAGACCGTTGTGCTCGTGACGCACGGCGTCGGAGGCGGTCCCGCTGTCGTGGGCGACCACGGGCACCCCACTGGCGAGCGCCTCGTGCACCGTGGGCGCGTAGGTCTCGCGCTTGCGCGGCTGGAGCAGCACGTCGAAGGAGGCCACGCACACGGCACGTTCCAGCGCGGTCGGGCGGGGGATCACCTTGGCACCCGCGGCGCGCAGCCCCTCGGACCCCGGACCGTCCCCCAGCGCGACCAGCCGTACGCCGGGCAGCCGGGCCACCAGGGCCAGGCGGTGGAGCACCTTGGTGCGCTCGAGCGGGCCGACGTAGCCGACCACGAGTCGACCGCCGTCGGGGGAGTGCACCCTGGCCCAGCGGTCGTGCAGGGCCTCGTCGCGCAGCCCCGGGTGGTGCGCGACGAGGTCGACGCCCGGCTGCCAGGTGCGCGGGTGCAGCACGAGGGTCGGTACGCCGAGCCGGTCCGCGGCCTCGGCGACCTTGAGGCCCAGCCGGTGCGGGTCGAGGAGGTGGCAGACATCGGGCCGAGAGAGCGAGAGCGCCTCGCGGATGGCCGAGACCGGCGTCATCCGGCTGGCCCAGAACAGCCGGGCTCCGGAGAAGGTGGCCTGTCCCCGGCCTCCGGCCAGGACCACGACGTCGTGCCCGCCTGCTGTCAGCCGGGTCACCACCTCGCGGCTGACCTGAGCCGCCGGGGTGGTGCTCGGTGCGAACTGCTCGGTCACCAGTGCGATGCGCATGCCCTCATCGTCGCGGCCGCCTGTGTCGTGCCGGTGACCGTGACGTGTGCGGCCGGTGAACGGTGGGCCGTCGCTGGATGATCCCCGGCACCAGGCGCCGGCGATCATCCAGGGATCGGCTCCCGGCGCGATCGGTGCCCTCCACTCGCTGGGCTCGCTCCTCCTTGGCCCGCGGCCGACCAGGTCGGGTATTTCACAGTCACTGGTCGCACCGCACCGCCGGTCCTTATCCTTCGCGCATGGACACCGATGCGCACCTGTCACTCGCCGGCGGGCAGGAGCACGAGGTCAGTGAGTGGGAGAAGGCGGCCGCAGCGGTGCTCCGCAAGGCCGGTCGGCTCACCGACGACGACGCGGACAGCGCGGTCTGGGCCGAGCTGAGCCGCACCACCCTCGACGGGATCAGGATCAGCCCGCTCGGGACGCCGGCGCTCGTGGCCGACCTCCCCGAGCCGGTCCGGCCGCCCGCCCGTGGTGACGGGTGGGACGTGCGAGCCCTGCTGGCCGACCCCGACGCGAAGGCCTCGAACGCAGCCGCCCTGACCGACCTCGAGAACGGAGCCACCTCGCTCTGGGTGCAGGTCGGTCCGACGGGCATCGAGGTGACGGACCTCCCGGCCGTGCTGAAGGGGGTGCTGCTCGATGTCGCCCCGGTCGTCCTGGATGCTCCGGCGGACCCGCTCGGGGCAGCACGTGCGTTCGCCGAGCTGGCCGAGGGACAGACGCTGGCTTCCGGGACGAACCTGGGCGTGGATCCGGTCGGCGCGCTGGTGCGCGGGCGTGGCCTCGACTGATCAGTCGCTTCGCTCGCCGCTGGACCACCCAGTGGTCGATGCCGCCGAGCTCGCCCGGAGTCTGGGCTGCCGTGCGCTGGTCGTCGACGGGACCGCCGTGCACGACCTCGGCGCGTCCGACGTGCAGGAGCTCGGCTACGTGCTGGCACTCGGTGCGCACTACCTGCGGCTACTCGAGGCGGCCGGGATCCCGGTCGACGAGGCCGCCGGGTTGATGGAGTTCCGCCTGGCGGCCAGCGACGAGCAGTTCGTCACGATCGCGCGGTTGCGCGCCGTACGCCGGCTGTGGGCGCGGATGCTGGAGCTCAGCGGAGCTGCCGCGGACCGCCGCAGCATGACGCTGCACGCGGTGACCTCACGGCCGATGATGACGCGCTACGACCCCTGGGTGAACATGCTGCGCACCTGCGTCGCCGCGTTCGCGGCTGGGGTGGGCGGGGCCGACGCGGTCACCGTGCTCCCGTTCGACGCGCGGCTGGGTCTGCCTGACGGCTTCGCACGCCGGATCGCCCGCAACACCTCGACCCTGCTGGTCGAGGAGTCCCACGTCGCCAAGGTCGCCGACCCCGCAGGTGGCGCCTTCGCCGTGGAGAAGCTCACCGACGACCTGGCCGTCGCCGGGTGGGAGGAGCTCGGTCGCCTCGAGTCCTCGGGTGGCCTGCTGGAGGCCCTCGAGGACGGGTCGCTGCAGTCGCGGATCGACGACGTGGTGGCCGAGCGCGACCGGCAGATCGCCACGCGGAAGCGTCCGCTCACCGGGCTGACCGAGTTCCCGAACCTGCACGAGACCCTGCCGGAGCGCTCGCCGTACGCCGAGGGAGCACTGCCCGTCCGCGCCTATGGCGAGCACTTCGAGGCCCTGCGCGACGAGCCGGCCCAGGCCAGGGTGTTCCTCGCGACGATGGGCACGGTGGCGGCGCACACCGCCCGGGCCAGCTTCGCGACCAACCTGTTCGCGGCCGGTGGCGTCGACGTGGTCAACGAGGGCCAGCACGACGACGTCGACGCGGTGCTCGCACACCATGACGGCGAGTCCGTCGTCTGCCTGGTCGGCCACGACAAGGCGTACGCCGCGTGGGGCGCCGACCTCGTCGGCGCACTCCGTGAGGCGGGCGCCGAGTGGGTCATCCTCGCCGGCAGGCCGGTGGAGGGCATCGAGGCCGACGACACCTGCGCGATGGGCGTGGATGCGCTCGACTTCCTCACCCGCACCAGAGAGAAGCTGATGTCATGAGCATCCCCGAGAGCTTCGCGGACCTGCCGCTCGCCGGCGAGGTGACTGCCGAGGAGCCCGTGACGGGGGAGACCTGGGAGTCGCCCGAGGGCATCGGGATCCTGCCGATCTACGGCCCGGAGCACCTCGAGGGCCTGGACGCGCTGGACACCTACCCGGGCCTCGCGCCGTTCCTGCGCGGTCCCTACCCGACGATGTACACCACCCAGCCCTGGACGATCCGGCAGTACGCCGGCTTCTCCACCGCCGAGGAGTCCAACGCGTTCTACCGACGCAACCTGGCCGCCGGTCAGAAGGGGCTGAGCGTCGCCTTCGACCTCGCCACCCACCGCGGCTACGACTCCGACCACCCGCGGGTGAAGGGTGACGTCGGCATGGCCGGGGTCGCCATCGACTCGATCTACGACGCCCGCACGCTCTTCGAGGGCATCCCGCTCGACGAGATGAGCGTCAGCATGACGATGAACGGCGCGGTGCTGCCGGTGCTGGCGCTCTACATCGCCGCTGCCGAGGAGCAGGGGGTGAAGCCGGCCCAGCTCACGGGGACGATCCAGAACGACATCCTCAAGGAGTTCATGGTCCGCAACACCTACATCTACCCGCCGCAGCCGAGCATGCGGATCATCAGCGACATCTTCGGCTACACCGCGCAGAAGATGCCCCGCTACAACTCGATCTCGATCTCCGGCTACCACATCCAGGAGGCCGGGGCGACGGCCGACCTCGAGCTCGCCTACACGCTCGCCGACGGGGTGGAGTACATCCGCGCGGGGCTGGACGCGGGCATGACCATCGACGAGTTCGCCCCGCGGCTGAGCTTCTTCTGGGCCATCGGGATGAACTTCTTCATGGAGGTCGCGAAGCTGCGTGCGGCCCGCGCGCTGTGGGCCCGGCTGGTCGGCCAGTTCGAGCCGCAGAACCCCAAGTCGCTCTCGCTGCGCACCCACAGCCAGACCTCCGGCTGGTCGCTGACCGCGCAGGACGTGTTCAACAACGTCCAGCGCACCTGCATCGAGGCGATGGCCGCGACCCAGGGCCACACCCAGTCGCTGCACACCAACGCCCTCGACGAGGCGATCGCACTGCCGACGGACTTCTCGGCGCGGATCGCGCGCAACACCCAGCTGCTGCTGCAGCAGGAGTCGGGTACGACCGGGGTCATCGACCCCTGGGCCGGCTCCTACTACGTCGAGCGGCTCACCCACGACCTCGCCGAGCGCGCCTGGGCGCACATCCAGGAGGCCGAGCAGCACGGCGGCATGGCCAAGGCCATCGAGGAGGGGCTGCCCAAGATGCGCATCGAGGAGGCCGCCGCCCGCACCCAGGCACGTCTCGACTCGGGGGCCCAGAAGCTGGTCGGCGTGAACACCTTCCGGCTCGCGGACGAGGACCAGCTCGACGTGCACAAGGTCGACAACGCCAGCGTCTACAAGCAGCAGCTCGCCAAGCTGGAGCGGCTGCGTGCGGAGCGCGACCCCGAGGAGGTCGAGCGCACCCTGAACGCGCTGACCCGCTCCGCCGAGGACGGCCACGTGCACGGGTCGCTCGACGGCAACCTGCTCGCCCTCGGGGTGGATGCCGCACGGGCCAAGGCGACGGTCGGCGAGATCTCCGATGCGCTGGAGAAGGTCTACGGTCGCCACCGCGCCGTGATCCGTACGATCTCGGGTGTGTACAAGCGGGAGTCGGGCTCGAACGAGGCGATGGAGAAGGTGCTCGCCGCCACCGACAGGTTCGCCGAGGACGAGGGGCGTCGCCCGCGGATCCTGGTGGCCAAGATGGGCCAGGACGGCCACGACCGCGGTCAGAAGGTCATCGTCACCGCCTTCGCGGACATGGGCTTCGACGTCGACGTCGGCCCGCTGTTCTCCACGCCCGAGGAGGTCGCCCAGCAGGCGGTCGACGCGGACGTGCACATCGTCGGCGTGAACTCCCTCGCGGCCGGCCACCTCACCCTGGTGCCTGCGCTGCAGGAGGCGCTCGCCGACCTCGGCGGTGAGGACGTGATGATCGTGGTCGGCGGGGTGATCCCGCCCGACGACGTACCCACGCTGAAGCAGATGGGTGCCGCCGCCGTCTTCGGGCCGGGCACGGTGATCGCGGTGGCGGCGCTGGAGCTGCTCGAGAAGCTCTCCGTGCAGCTGGGCCACCCGACCGACTGATGGCTGCACCGAGCCGCACTGACGTCGATCAGCTCGTCGAGGGCGTCCGCTCCGGGCAGGCGTGCCTCGGTGTCGCGGGCGATCACCCTCGTGGAGTCCGCACGCCCGGACCACCAGGTGGAGGCGCGCCAGCTGCTGACCGAGCTGACCTCCGCCGGTGCCGGTGCCGGTGCCGGAGCGGTCCGGGTCGGCATCTCCGGGGTTCCCGGTGTCGGCAAGTCGACCTTCATCGAGACCCTGGGCGAGCACCTCACGGCCCGGGGACTGACGGTCGGGGTCCTCGCGGTCGACCCGTCGTCGGTGCGCACCGGCGGGTCGGTGCTCGGCGACAAGACCCGGATGGCGAAGCTCTCCGCCAACCCGTTGGCCTACATCCGGCCCTCGCCGACCGCAGGCACCCTCGGCGGCGTGGCCCGCGCGACGACGCAGGCGATGATCGTGCTCGAGGCCGCCGGCTACGACGTCGTGCTCGTGGAGACCGTGGGGGTCGGCCAGTCCGAGGTCACCGTCGCCGGCATGGTCGACACGTTCCTGTTCCTCACCATCGCCCGCACCGGTGACCAGCTCCAGGGCATCAAGAAGGGCATCCTCGAGATCGCCGACGTGATCGCGGTGAACAAGGCCGACGGAGACCGGGCGGCCGAGGCGCGGTCCGCGGCCAAGGAGCTGGCCGGCGCGCTGCGGCTGGTGCACTCCTCGAGTGGCGGCTGGGTGCCGCCGGTGCTGACCTGCTCGGGCCTCGAGGGCACCGACGTGGACCAGGTGTGGGAGCGCGTGCTCGCCCACCGCGAGTCGCTGGGGGAGCAGGGCCTGGCCGACAAGCGCGCCGAACAGCAGCTGGAGTTCACCTGGGCGCTGGTGCGAGACGTCCTGGCGCAGCGGCTGCGACGCTCACCCGGGGTACGCGCGATCCGTGACGACGTACGCCGCGAGCTCCTGGCCGGTGAGCTGACCGCACCGCTGGCCGCGGACCGGCTCGTGGCGGCCTACGACGAGGACCGGGAGGACCTGGGCTGACCGGGTGCCTGTTCGGACGCGTGTCCTCGCAGGAGACGCGAGACCGGTAATCTTGTCGGTTGTGTCGACTTCGCCCATCATTCCCCTCCTGGCTCGCGCCCGGGCAGAGGTCGACCTGCTCGCCGGGGAGCTGATCGATCTCCGGCGCGACCTGCACGCCCACCCGGAGCTGTCCTGGGCCGAGGAGCGCACCTCCGCCGTCATCGCCAAGCGGCTCGACGAGGCCGGGCTCTCGCTCCGGTCGCTGCCGCGCAACGGACTGCTGGTGGACATCGGCTCGGGACCGGGCCCGGTCGTCGCCCTCCGCGCCGACCTCGACGCGCTCCCGGTGGAGGACCTCACCGACGACCCCTGGACCAGCACGGTCGCGGGGGTCGCCCACGCCTGCGGACATGACGTGCACGCCTCGTCGCTGGTCGGCGCCGGGCTGGCGCTCGCGTCCATCGCGGACGAGCTGCCCGGACGGGTGCGGCTGGTCTTCCAGCCCGCCGAGGAGATCATGCCCGGCGGTGCCCTGATGGCGATCGAGGCCGGCGCGCTGGACGGCGTCTCCCGGATCTTCGGCCTGCACGCCGACCCCGGGCTCGACGTCGGCACCGTGGGCCTGCGCGAGGGCCCGCTCACCGGCGCCGCGGACTCCCTCGACGTGCTGCTCGCAGGCAAGGGCGGGCACACCTCACGACCCCACCTGACCGAGGACCTCGTCTTCGCGCTGGGCAAGCTGGTGACCGAGCTGCCCGCCGTGCTGTCCCGCCGCCTCGACCCGCGCGCCGGGGTGAGCGTCGTGTGGGGGATCGTCCGCTCCGGTTCCGCGGTCAACGTCATCCCGGCGACCGGCCGTGCGGGTGGCACGGTCCGGATGCTCGACGCCGTGGCGTGGGCCGACGCCGAGGAGCTGATCCGGGACACCATCGACCAGATCGTCGAGCCCTACGGGGTGGTGCCGACGGTCACCTATGTCCGAGGAGTCCCTCCGGTGGTCAACGAGCACCGCTCCACGGTGATCTTCGGCAACGCCGTGGAGAGCATCCTGGGCGAGGAGGGTCACGTCGCCACCACGCAGAGCCTCGGCGGTGAGGACTTCGCCTGGTACCTCGACAGCGTGCCCGGAGCCATGGCCCGCCTCGGCACCCGCACGCCCGGCGGTCCGACGTACGACCTGCACCAGGGGGACCTGCGCGTGGACGAAAGGGCGATATCGGTCGGGGCCTCCGTCCTGGCCGCAGCGGCGCTGATGTCGATGGTCACCGACGCATAACGGTTGGGGGCCATCGGCCCTGTGTTGGTAGGTGGCGCCATCCCCCTCGCATAGTGTGCGCTGCATCCCGTGCCGTCGAGTGGCACCCCAAGATCGAGGAGGCATCTTGCGCAGGTACAGCAAGATCGCGGCAGTAGCTTTGGTGGGCGCACTCGCCCTGGCCGGTTGTGGCAGCAGTGACGGAGGCGGGGGCGGCGCCAAGGCGGCGGAGACCAACAAATGTAAGAGCGCGGACGGGGATGGGCCCAAGGTCGGCATCGCCTATGACATCGGGGGCCGCGGCGACCAGTCGTTCAACGACTCGGCAGTTGTGGGCATGGACAAGGCCATCGAGGAGGTGGATGCCACATGCTTCGAGGCGAAACCTGCGCCGAATGAGAACGACACGATCCGCGCTGAGCGCCTGCGCACTCTCGCCGAGGGCGGTTACAACCCGGTCATCGGGATCGGGTTCATCTACTCGGCCTCTGCCGTGAAGGTGGCCGCGGAGTACCCCGAGACGAACTTCGCGGTGATTGATGGCGGCGTCGAAGGCGACTTCCCCAAGAACCTCTCGTTCCTCGGGTTCGCTGAGGAACAAGGCTCCTACCTGGTCGGGGTGGCCGCGGGGCTGAAGTCGAAGGCCAAGCACGTGGGCTTCCTCGGCGGCACGCACAGCGATCTGATCAAGAAGTTCGAGGCTGGCTTCAGTGCAGGTGTGAAGTCGATCGACCCGTCGATCAAGATCGACGTCACCTACCTCACCGAGGATCCGCAGGATGGCGAGACCGGGTTCTTCAACCCGACCGGGGGCAAGGACGCCGCCACGGCCATGTACCAGAGCGGGGCAGACATTGTCTACCACGCGTCCGGGAAGTCCGGCCTGGGGTTATTTGACGCGGTCGAGGCGGCAGGCGACGGCAACTGGGCCATCGGCGTCGACTCCGACCAGTACCTCACGGTTGACGAGGCGCAGAAACCGCACATCCTGACCTCGATGCTCAAGCGTGTCGACACCTCGGTTTACGACTACATCAGGGCCAATGCGGACGAGACCGTGAAGGGCGGGTACGTCTCCTACGACCTGAAGTCCGATGGGGTTGGCTACTCCAAGTCCGGTGGCTTCGTCGACGACATCAGCGACCAGATCGACGAGGCCGGAGAGAAGATCAAGAGTGGCGAGATCGTCGTTCCGACCGACCCGGCCAAGGTGAAGTGACCTGACCGGGACACACGATTGAGGCAGGTGCCCGGGTGACGCGCTAGGTTGTCGCCCGGGCACCTGTGCGTCGTACGCACAACGTTGGGAGGGACACGTGTCGACCAGCACCTCGAATCTCGCGGCCGAGGCGATCGAGCTGCGCGGGATCGGCAAGCGGTTTCCCGGCGTCATCGCCAACCACGACGTCGACATCACCATCCGCTCGGGCACGATCCACGCGCTGGTCGGTGAGAACGGCGCCGGCAAGTCCACGCTGATGAAGATCCTCTACGGAGTGCAGAAACCCGACGACGGCACCATCAGCGTCGGTGGTCAGCAGGTGGCCTTCTCCACCCCCGCCGACGCGATCGCCGAGGGCATCGGCATGGTCTTCCAGCACTTCATGCTGGCCGACAACTTCACCGTGCTGGAGAACGTCACCCTCGGAGCCGAGAAGCTGCACGGCATCGGGGACACCGCCCGCCAGGAGATCACCAGGATCTCCCAGCAGTACGGCTTCGGCCTCGACCCGGACGAGCTCGTCGAGACTCTCGGGGTCGGCGAGCGCCAACGGGTGGAGATCCTCAAGGTGCTCTACCGAGGCGCACGGATCATCATCCTCGACGAGCCCACCGCCGTACTGGTCCCGCAGGAGGTGGACGCACTCTTCGAGAACCTGCGCCAGCTCAAGGACCAGGGCCACACCCTGATCTTCATCTCGCACAAGCTCGACGAAGTGCTCGCGATCGCGGACGACATCACGGTCGTCCGTCGTGGCACCACGGTCGCCACCGTCCAGCCTGACGACGTCACCTCACATCAGCTCGCCGAGCTGATGGTCGGCAGCGAGCTGCCCTCGCCGAGCACCGAGGAGTCGACGGTCACCGAGCGGGTGCTGCTCTCCGTGCGTGACATCACCCTCGAGGACGCCAACGGCCGGACCGAGCTCAGCGACATCTCCTTCGACATCCACGCCGGCGAGGTGCTCGGCATCGCCGGGGTGGAGGGCAACGGCCAGGCGGAGCTGGTGGAGGCCCTGGTCGGGATGCGACACCCGGTCTCCGGCACCGTCAGGCTGGGGGAGCAGGACATCAGCAGCTGGTCAACCCGCGAACGGCGAGAGGCCGGGATCGGCTACATCCCTGAGGACCGACAGCGGCACGGCCTGCTGCTCGACGCGCCGCTGTGGGAGAACCGCATCCTCGGCCACCAGACGCGGCCGCCCTCGGTCAAGGGACCCTGGCTGGACGTCAAGGGAGCACGCGGTGACTCCGAGCGGATCATCGAGCAGTACGACGTGCGCACGCCCGGCATCGACACCAGCGCCCGGGCGCTGTCGGGCGGGAACCAGCAGAAGTTCATCGTCGGCCGGGAGATGAGCGGCGACCCCATCTTGTTGCTGGCCTCGCACCCGACCCGGGGCGTCGACGTCGGTGCCCAGGCGCAGATCTGGGGCCACATCAAACAGGCTCGTCGCGAAGGTCTGGCCGTGCTCCTCGTCTCCGCGGACCTCGACGAGCTGATCGGCCTTTCCGACAGCATCAGGGTGCTCCTCCGCGGCGGGCTCGTGGGCCACTTCGACCCGCAGACCGTCACTCCCCAGGAGCTCGGCTCCGCCATGACGGGAGCAGGTGAAGCCGGGTGAGCCTGCTCAAGCGCGCCGCCCTCGGCGCGGCGTCACCTCTCCTCGCGCTGATCGTCGCGGCTCTCGTCTCCAGCCTGGTGCTGGTGGCCACTGGTGAAGACGTGGCTGGGTTCTGGGACACGATGCTGAGCTGGCCCGCGCCGCGAAACATCGTCAACATCCTGAACGCGGCCGCGATCCTCTATCTTTCCGGCGTGGCTGCGGCCATCGGCTTCCGGATGGGCCTGTTCAACATCGGCGTTGAGGGCCAGTACCGGGTGGCCACGTTCGCCGCCGCTGCCTTCGCCGGCGCCGGATGGCTCCCCGGGCGGCTGAACACCGTCGTCGCCATCCTGGTCGCGATGCTGGCCGGAGCCCTGTGGGCGGGCATCGCGGGCATCCTGCGGACCACCCGCGGAGTCAGCGAGGTGATCTCGACGATCATGCTAAACGCGATCGCCGGCTCGCTGGTGGGTTACCTGCTGACGCGCGTCGGAACGAGCACAGGCAACTCCCGCGCCACCAAGACCATCGACGAGGGCAGCTGGGTCGGTGGCTTCACGATCTTCGGCGACAGCCCGAGCAAGCTGTACGGTCTCGCGCTGCTCGCGCTCGTGGTAGGCGTGCTGTTCTGGCTACTTCTCAACCGCACCCGGTTCGGTTTCGATCTCCGCGCTGCGGGTGCCTCGGAGACCGCTGCCGTGGCCAGTGGTGTGGACGTCAAGAAGATGATCGTGATGGCCATGCTGATGTCGGGTGCCGTGGCGGGCCTGATCGGGATGCCGACCCTGTTCGGCGATGCCCACAACTACGGGTCGTCGTTCCAGACCGGCATCGGGTTCGCCGGCATCGCGGTCGCGCTGCTGGGTCGCAACCACCCGGTCGGGATCGCCTTCGGCGCGCTGATCTTCGCGTTCCTCACCGAGCAGGGCAACCTGCTGAACATCCTGGTCGGGGTGTCCCCGGACATCGTCGCCGTCACCCAGGGCGTGATCGTGATGGCCGTGGTGATCGCCTACGAGGTGGTACGCCGCTACCGGGTGCGCCTCGAGCAGGCCTCCGTCGGCGAGACGCTGGTCAGCCGCAGCGAACCCACCGACACGCCGAAGGAGCCGGTCCCATGAGCGTCGTCGCCGACACGGCTCCACCGCCGCTGGAGACCTCCGACGAGAAGAAGCACCGGCGGGCCAGGATCTATCTCTACGTCCTCGCCGGGTTCGTGCTGCTCTCCCTCGTGCGCGTGGTCAGCGGTGCGGATCAGCTCACCTCCTCCGGAACCCTGACGGTGACGTTGACCTCAGCGATGCCGATCGCCCTGGCCGGTCTCGGCGGGCTGTGGGCGGAACGCGCCGGCATCGTCAACATCGGCCTCGAGGGCATGATGATCCTGGGCACCATCGGCGCGGGCTACTTCACCTACCACTACGGCGTCACCGCCGGCGTGCTCGGTGCGGTCCTGTTCGGCCTGATCGGGGGGGCGCTGCACGCCTTGGCCACCGTGGTCTTCGGCGTGGACCACATCGTCTCCGGTGTGGCCATCAACATCATCGCCGCCGGGGTCACGGGCTTTCTCGCCGAAGCCTTCTTCAGCGGACTCCCGGGCGGTGGACCCACCCAGTCACCATCGCTGGACAAGCCCCCGAAGATCGACATCGCGTTCATCTCCGATCCGATGAAGACCGTCGAGGACAAGCACTGGTTCCTGGTCAGTGACCTGGCGAGCGTCGTCCGGATGCTGACCACGGACCTGTCCGTCCTCACCCTGCTCGGGCTGCTGCTGATCTTCGGCAGCATCTACATCCTGTGGCACACGCGCTTCGGCCTGCGCCTGCGCTCGTGCGGCGAGGCCCCGTCTGCTGCCGAGACGCTGGGCGTGCACGTCTACCGCTACAAGTTCGTGGCTGTGATGATCTCCGGTGGCCTCGCCGGGCTCGGCGGCGGCTACCTCGCGCTGGTGTCCTCGTCGGGCTTCCAGAACGGCCAGACCGGTGGGCGCGGCTACATCGGCCTGGCTGCGATGATCTTCGGCAACTGGCGCCCGACCGGGCTGTTCATGGGCTCGAGCCTGTTCGGCTACACCCAGGCTCTCCCGTTCCGCCAGGGCACGGTGTCGGTGCATGCACTGCTCCTGGTCGTCGCGGTGCTGCTGGTCCTGGTCGCACTGGTGCAGTGGCGCCGAGGGTCGCGTCGGGCGGCAGCCGGCTCGGTCACCTTCGCGGTCGCCTTCCTGGCGTGGTACCTCCTGACCGACGTCGTCCCGCGCGAGTTCACCACGATGGCGCCCTACGTCACCACGCTGCTGGTGCTCGCGTTCGCCTCCCAGCGGCTACGGATGCCCGCGGCCGACGGACAGATCTATCGGAAGGGGTCCGCCGGGTGAGCGGCCCCTCCGGCGAGTTCGACTGGGAATCGCTCAAGGCCGACGCGATCGAGGCGGCCACGCACGCCTACGCGCCGTACTCCCACTTCCCGGTGGGTGCCGCTGCCCGGGTGGACGACGGTCGGGTCGTGGCCGGCTGCAACGTGGAGAACGCGGCCTACGGAGTGGCGCTGTGCGCCGAGTGCGGCATGGTCTCCCAGCTGCACGTGACGGGCGGGGGGCGGCTGACCCACGCCGTGTGCGTCAACGGCAGGTCCGAGGTGATCATGCCGTGCGGGCGGTGTCGACAGCTGCTGATCGAGAACGGCGGGCCGGACCTGCTGGTGCTGACGGGGTCGGGCGTACGCCGCATGGACGAGGTGCTGCCGGATGCCTTCGGCCCCCACGACCTCGCTTGACCTGAGCGCCGCCGACGTCGTCGCGGACCCGTACCCGTCCTTCGCCCGCGAGCGCAGCCGGCACGAAGTGGCCTGGCACGAGCCGAGCGGCACCTGGCTCACCTTCTCGCACGCGGCCGCGGGGGCCGTGCTGCGCAACCGTCGCCTCGGCCGGATCTGGCGGGACCGGGAGCCCGCGGCCCACCTCGAGCCGTTCAACCTGCTGCACCGCCATCAGATGATGGAGAACGAGCCGCCGGAGCACACCCGGCTGAGACGAGCGGTGGCCGGCGCGTTCAACCGGGGACACGTCGAGCGGCTGCGACCACGGGTGCAGGCGCTGGCGACCTCCCTGCTGTCCGAGGTTGACCCGGCGGGCTTCGACGTGCTCGGGGAGTACGCCGAGCCGCTGCCCGTGCTGGTCATCGCCGAGCTGATCGGGCTCTCCGGGGCAGACGTGCCGGCGCTGCGGACGTGGTCGCAGGCGATCGTGCGGATGTACGAGCCGGCTCCCTCCCGGGAGGTCGTCGACGCCGCGGTCGCCGCGGCCACCGACTTCGCCGGCCACGTCCGTGAGCACCTCGACCGGAGGCGCAGCCGCCCGGGCGAGGACCTGACCACGGACCTGCTGGCCGCCGGACTGAGCGACGACGAGCTGGTCGCCGCCGTGGTGCTCCTGCTCAACGCCGGCCACGAGGCCTCGGTGAACGTGTTCGGCAACGGGCTGGTCGCCCTGCTCACCCACGCTCAGCAGCCCGGCGCGGACCCCGCCCTGACGGTCGAGGAGATGCTCCGGTTCGACTCCGCGCTCCAGCTCTTCGAGCGCACCGCGACCGAGTCCGTCGAGGTGGGCGGCGTGCTCGTCGAGGAGGGACAACGGATCTCGGCGCTGCTCGGTGCGGCCAACCGCGACCCAGCGGTCTTCGCCGACGCCGACACCTTCGATCCCGCCCGCGACCCGAACCCGCACCTGGCCTTCGGGGCGGGTGTGCACTTCTGCCTCGGGGCGCCGCTCGCCCGGATGGAGCTGGTCGAGTCGCTCCGCACGCTGTTCGCGCGGTTCCCCCGGCTCGGGCTCGTGGGGGAGCCGGAGAGCCGGGGGACGTTCGTGCTGAGAGGCTTCCGTAGGGTCGTGGTCGGTAACGACTCGAGAGGAGTCTGATGACAGCGCACGACGCGGTCGAGGTGATCATCGCCAAGCGCGACGGGGCCGAGCTGAGCGACAGCCAGATCGACTGGGTGCTGGACGCCTACACCCGCGGCGAGGTGGCCGACGAGCAGATGTCGGCTCTGGCGATGGCGATCCTGCTGAACGGCATGAACCGGCGCGAGATCTCGCGCTGGACCCACGCGATGATCGCCAGCGGCGAGCGGATGGACTTCTCCTCGCTGTCCCGGCCCACCGCCGACAAGCACTCGACCGGCGGGGTCGGCGACAAGATCACGCTGCCCCTGGCACCGCTGGTGGCGGCCTGCGGAGTCGCCGTACCCCAGCTCTCCGGCCGGGGTCTGGGCCACACCGGCGGCACGCTCGACAAGCTGGAGTCGATCCCCGGCTGGCAGGCGGCGGTGTCCAACGAGGCGATGTTCGCCCAGCTCGAGGACGTGGGGGCGGTCGTCTGCGCGGCCGGCTCCGGGCTGGCGCCGGCGGACAAGAAGCTCTACGCGCTGCGTGACGTCACCGGGACCGTCGAGGCGATCCCGCTGATCGCCTCCTCGATCATGAGCAAGAAGATCGCCGAGGGCACCGGCGCGCTGGTGCTCGACGTCAAGGTCGGCACCGGCGCCTTCATGAAGGATCTGGAGCGGGCTCGCGAGCTGGCCTCGACGATGGTGGCGCTCGGCCAGGACGCCGGCGTGCACACGGTCGCGCTGCTCACCGACATGTCCACGCCGCTGGGGCTCACCGCCGGCAACGCGCTCGAGGTGCGCGAGTCCGTCGAGGTCCTCGCGGGGGGCGGACCGGCCGACGTGGTCGAGCTCACGGTCGCCCTGGCGAGGGAGATGCTGGCCGGTGCAGCGATGGCCGATGTGGATCCCGCCGAGGTCCTGGCCTCGGGCGGCGCCATGGACGCGTGGCGGCGGATGATCGCTGCCCAGGGCGGGGACCCGTCTGCGGCGCTGCCCACCGCGAGGGAGACCCAGGTCGTGGCAGCCCCGGCGTCCGGCGTGCTCACGCGGCTGGACGCGATGGCGGTCGGCCTGGCTGCCTGGCGACTCGGGGCCGGGCGCGCCACGCAGGGGGCGGAGGTCCAGGCGGGCGCGGGCGTGGAGTGGCACGCCCGGCCGGGGGACACCGTCACCGCGGGCCAGCCGCTGCTGACCCTGCACACCGACGAACCGGAGCGGTTCGAGCGGGCGCTGGAGTCTCTCGACGGGGGGTACGACGTGCAGCCCGACGGATCGGCGTACGCGCCCACCCCGATCGTGCTGGACCGGATCGGCTGACCTTCTGGCTTCCCGCGTGGAGGCGTATCCTCGAGCCAGACATCCTCGGCTCGAGCAGTGTGGTCACAGGATCGTTCGGCGTTCCCGAGGCCCTGGACCTCGGCTCGGGTCCGTCGACTCAGCCGAGCAGCAGCACGACGCTCTCGGCCACGCAGGCCGGCTTGTCCTGGTTCTCGACCTCCACGACGTACTTCAAGGTGAGCTGCTTGCCCGCCGGGACGTCGGTGACTGCTCCGACACCCACCTGGGCGCGCACCCGAGACCCGACCGGCAAGGGGCTGGGGAAGCGCACCTTGTTGACGCCGTAGTTCAGCTTGGCGCCAGGCGTGTCCAGGCTGAAGACCTTGCTGCCCAGCCACGGCACCAGGGACAGCGTCAGGTAGCCGTGGGCGATGGTGCCGCCGAAGGGCCCGTCCTTGGCCTTCTCGACGTCGACGTGGATCCACTGGTGGTCGCCGGTCGCCTCCGCGAACTGGTCGACGCGCTCCTGGGTGATCTCGACCCAGTCACTGGTGCCGATGTCCTCGCCGGCTGCTGCCTCGAGCTCCTCGAACGAGCCGAACACGCGCATGCGTCCTCCTCTGCTTTGATGAAGTCGTGGCCGAACCTACCCCTCGCACCCCGGACCTGACGCCGGACCTCGTCCGGACCGTCCCGAAGGTGCTCCTGCACGACCATCTCGACGGCGGTCTGCGCCCGGCCACGATCGTGGAGCTGGCTCGCGAGGCCGGCCACACGTTGCCCACCGACGATGCGGACTCCCTCGCAGCGTGGTTCACCGAGTCGGCCGACAGCGGGTCGCTGGTGCGCTATCTGGAGACCTTCGACCACACGGTCGCGGTGATGCAGCGTGCCGACCACATCAGCCGGGTGGCCCGCGAGTGCGTCGAGGACCTCGCCGCCGACGGGGTGGTCTATGCGGAGATCCGGTACGCCCCCGAGCAGCACCTGAACGACGGACTGACCCTCGAGGAGGTGGTGCGGGCCGTCCAGCTCGGCTTCGACGAGGGGATGGCCCAGAGCGCCACGACGACGAACGGGTCGCCGCGCGGCATCGTGGTCAAGCAGCTGCTGACCGCCATGCGGCACCAGGCCCGCTCACGCGAGATCGCCGAGCTCGCGGTCCAGCATCGTGACGACGGCGTGGTCGGGTTCGACATCGCCGGCGCGGAGGCGGGATACCCGCCGACCCGGCACCTCGACGCCTTCGAGTACCTGCAACGGGAGAACGCCCACTTCACGATCCACGCGGGCGAGGCGTTCGGGCTGCCGTCGATCTGGCAGGCCATCCAGTGGTGCGGCGCCGACCGGCTCGGTCACGGCGTGAGGATCATCGACGACATCACGGTGGAGCCCTCGCCCGGCACCGGGCCACCGACCGTGCGCCTCGGCCGACTCGCGCAGTACGTCCGCGACAAGCGGATCCCGCTCGAGCTGTGCCCGCACTCGAACGTGCAGACCGGGGCGGCGGCCTCGATCGCCGAGCACCCGATCGGGCTGCTGGCCCAGCAGCGTTTCCGGGTGACGGTGAACACCGACAACCGGCTGATGAGCGGCACCTCGATGACGCGCGAGATGACTGCCCTCGTCGACGCCTTCGGCTGGGACCTCGCGGACCTCAGGTGGGTCACGGTCAACGCGATGAAGTCGGCGTTCTGCCACTTCGACCAGCGGCTGCGGCTGATCAACGACGTGATCAAGCCGGGGTACGCCGAGCTGGGTCTGTGAGCTAGCCGGCCGACCGGGTCAGGGCGAGGATCTCGCGGTGGGCCGCGTCGGGGGACAGGACCCGACAGCCCGCTGCTCTGCGCGCGCGAGACCAGCGCTCGCTGGTCGGCCAGCAGGTGCAGGCCGCGCCGGAGCAGGTAGAACGGCGGCTTGCGGTGCTCGCGCAGGTCCCGGGTGAGGCGACGTACGAACGTGACGATCGGGTGCTGGGTCACGCACACCGCGTCGGCGAGCAGGTCCCGCTCCCGGCAGGCGGAGACGATCTCCTGGGCGAAGATCCCCTCCGCGATGAAGTACGCCGAGCCGGCGAGCCCCAGGACCCGGTGTCCGGTGCGCCGACTGGTCGCGAGGTCGTAGACCGGCGCGTCGGTCGCACCGGTGTGGCACAGCTCCTCGACCGCCGCCACGGCGTCCTCGGCGTTCCACGAGGCGGGGTGGTCCCAGTCGACGATCGGCTCGCCACCGGCGAGGTCCAGGTGCGGCAGCGTCGGGTCGTCGCCGTCCTTGTAGAAGTCGTCGAGGCGGAGCACCGGGAGCCCGAGGCGTGCGGCGAGGTGGGACTTCCCGGAGCCCGAGGGGCCGGCCAGGATCACCACCCGTGCGTGCATCGGCCCGGACCAGGACCTGCTCGGAGCGACGGCTCAGACCCCGATCGGGTGCCAGACGGTCTTCGCCTCCTGGAAGGTGGTCATCCGGTCGAGCGCGGGAGGCGCGAGCAGGTCCTCGACCCCGGCACGGCGGACCCGCTTCAGGTTCTCGGCCGCCTCGATCTCCAGGTTGCGGGCGAGTTCGGCGTCGCCGACGCCGGTCAGGTCGATGCCGTTGACGTCCATGTGCGAGGCGAGCCACGGCGCGATCTCGGCCTGCGGGCCGGTGAGGATGTTCACCACGCCGCCCGGGACGTCGGAGGTCGCCATCACCTCGGCGAGCGTGATCGCGGTCAGCGGGTGCGGCTCGCTGGCGATCACCACCGCGGTGTTGCCGGTGACGATGACCGGCGCGACCACGCTGACCAGGCCGAGCAGGGGGCCGGCCGGGGCCACCACGGCGATGACCCCGCTGGGCTCGGGCGCGGTGTGGTTGAAGTAGGGCCCGGCCACCTGGTTGGCACCGCCGGTGACCTGGGCGATCTTGTCGGCCCACCCGGCGTACCAGACGAGACGGTCGATCGAGGCGTCCACGTAGGTGCGGGCCTTCGCGGCCGTGACCCCTTCGGCGGTGCGCAGCTCGGACTCGAACTGGTCGCGACGGTCCTCGAGGACCTCGGCGATCCGGTAGACGACCTGGCCACGGTTGTACGCCGTGCGCGTCGACCAGCCCCCGAACGCGGAGCGCGCGGCCTTGACGGCGTCGCGCGCGTCCTTGCGGGAGGCGTGCGAGGCGTTGGCCAGGAACTTCCCCTGGGCGTCGTTGACCACGTAGGAGCGGCCCGACTCCGACCGGGGGAAGGCACCGCCGATGTAGAGCTTGTAGGTCTTGCGTACGTCGATCCGCGCCATCTCAGCTGCCGCCCTTCAGGTATCCCTCGAGGCCGTGGCGGCCACCCTCGCGGCCGTAGCCCGACTCCTTGTAGCCACCGAACGGGCTGGCCGGGTCGAACCGGTTGAACGTGTTGGACCACACCACGCCGGCGCGCAGCTGGCTGGCCATCCACAGGGTGCGGGAGCCCTTGTCGCTCCAGATCCCCGCCGACAGGCCGTAGGGCGTGTTGTTGGCCTTCTCGACCGCCTCCTTCGGCGTCCGGAAGGTGATCACCGACAGGACCGGGCCGAAGATCTCCTCGCGGGCGATCCGGTGGGCCTGGCTGACGCCGGTGAAGATCGTCGGCGGGAACCAGAAGCCGTGGTCGGGCAGCTCACAGGCCGGGGACCAGCGTCCTGCACCCTCCGCCTCACCGATGTCGGAGAGCTCGCGGATCTTGGCCAGCTGCTCGGCACTGTTGATCGCACCGACGTCGGTGTTCTTGTCCAGCGGGTCACCCACGCGCAGGGTGCCCATCCGGCGCTTGAGCCGCTCGAGGACGTCCTCGGCGACCGACTCCTGCACCAGCAGCCGCGAGCCCGCGCAGCAGACGTGGCCCTGGTTGAAGAAGATGCCGTTCACGATGCCCTCGACTGCCTGGTCGACCGCAGCGTCGTCGAAGACGATGTTGGCCGCCTTGCCGCCGAGCTCGAGGGTGACCTTCTTGCTCGAGCCGGCGACCGCCTTCGCGATCGCCCGGCCCACGTCGGTGGAGCCGGTGAACGCGACCTTGTCGACGTCCGGGTGGGAGACGATCGCCTGCCCGGTAGCGCCGGCGCCGGTCAGGATGTTGACCACCCCGGGCGGCAGGTCGGCCTGCTGGCAGATCTCGGCGAACAGCAGGGCCGTCAGGGGAGTGGTCTCCGCCGGCTTGAGCACCACGGTGTTGCCGGTCGCCAGCGCCGGTGCGATCTTCCAGGCGAGCATCAGGAACGGGAAGTTCCACGGGATCACCTGGCCCGCGACGCCGAGCGGCTGGGGGTTCGGTCCGAACCCGGCGTGCTCGAGCTTGTCCGCCCAGCCGGCGTAGTAGAAGAAGTGCGCCGCGGCCGTCGGGATGTCGACGTCGCGCGACTCCTTGATGGGCTTGCCGTTGTCGATCGACTCGAGCACCGCGATCTCTCGCGCGCGCTCCTGGATGATCCGGGCGATCCGGAAGAGGTACTTGCCGCGCTCGGCGCCGCTCATCCGCGACCACACCCGGGTGTAGGCGCGCCGGGCGGCCCTGACGGCGGTGTCGACGTCGTTCTGGTCGGCCTCGGCGACCTCGGAGAGCACCTCCTCGGTGCTCGGCGAGATCGTCTTGAACGACTTGCCGCCGCCGTCGACGAACTCGCCGTTGACGAAGAGTCCGTAGGAGGACTTGATGTCGACCACCGAGCGGGACTCGGGGGCCGGGGCGTAGCTGAAGACCTCTGCTCTCGCCTCGCGCTTGCTTGCTTTCTCCATGGTCAAGTCCAGTCCCTGTCAGTCAAGGGTGAAGTAGTCGGGGCCGGAGTAGCGGCCGGTCGTCATCTTGGTGCGCTGCATCAGCAGGTCGTTGAGCAGCGTGGAGGCGCCGAAGCGGAACCAGTCGGGGTCCAGCCAGTCCGGCCCGGCGATCTCGTTGACGGTCACGAGGTACTTGATCGCGTCCTTCGAGGAGCGGATGCCACCGGCCGGCTTCACGCCGACCATCTGCCCGGTGGCCTCGCGGAAGTCACGGACCGCCTCGAGCATCACCAGGGTGACCGGCAGCGTCGCAGCGGGCTGGATCTTGCCGGTCGAGGTCTTGATGAAGTGACCGCCGGCCATCATCGCGAGCCAGCTGGCCCGGCGCACGTTGTCGTAGGTCTGCAGCTCGCCGGTCTCGAAGATCACCTTCAGGTGCGCGTCGCGACATGCCTCCCGGACCGCGACGATCTCCTCGTAGACCTCCAGGTAGCGACCGGACAGGAACGCGCCCCGGTCGATCACCATGTCGATCTCGTCCGCGCCCGCGTCGACCGCGTCCTTGACGTCCGCGAGCTTGATGTCCATCGCCGCGCGGCCGCTCGGGAAGGCGGTGGCGACCGAGGCGATGTGTACGCCGGAGTCGCCGAGAATCTCCTTGGCGTAGGGGACCATGTCGGGGTAGACACAGACCGCGGCCACCGACGGGCAGGTCTGGTCGGACGGGTCGGGGCGCATCGCCTTGGAGGCCAGGGCTCGCACCTTGCCGGGCGTGTCGGCGCCCTCGAGCGTGGTCAGGTCGACCATCCGGATCGCCAGGTCGATGGCGAACTCCTTGGCCGAGGTCTTGATCGAGCGGGTCCCCAGGCCGGCGGCGCGCTGCTCGACGCCGACCTGGTCCACGCCGGGGAGCCCGTGCAGGAAGCGGCGCAGGCTGGCGTCGGAGGAGGTCACGTCTGCCAGCGCCCCTGCCGATCGGGGGAGGGCCGTTGAGCCGGTCAAAGTCACCCCGGCAGTGTAGGCCCGGGTAGCCGGCCCGAGCCAATCGCCGGTGGCTTCCGAGGAGTCGTAGGGTGCCATTCATGACCTACGAGCTCTCCGAGGACCACGAGCAGTTCCGCCGAACGGTGCGCGACTTCGCCGAGAAGGAGATCGCCCCGCACGCCGCCCAGTGGGACCGCGAGCACCACTTCCCGGTCGACGTGGTGCACAAGATGGGCCAGCTCGGCCTGTTCGGGCTCAACGCTCCCGAGCAGTACGGCGGGGCCGACGGCGACTTCACCAGCCTGTGCGTGGCCATCGAGGAGCTCGGCCGGGTCGACCAGTCGATGGGGATCACCCTCGAGGCGGCCGTCGGGCTCGGCATCAACCCGATCCTCACGTTCGGCACCGACGAGCAGAAGGACACCTGGCTGCCCGACCTCGTCGAGGGGCGCAAGCTCGCCGGCTTCGGCCTGACCGAGCCGGGCGCAGGCTCGGACGCGGGAGCCACCAAGACCAAGGCGGAGCTGCGCGACGGCGAGTGGGTGATCAACGGCAGCAAGCAGTTCATCACCAACTCGGGCTCGGAGATCACCAGCCTGGTCACGGTGACCGCGAGGACCGGGACCGTGACGTCGGGAGGGGGCGGGGAGGGCAAGGCCGAGGTCTCCACGATCATCGTCCCCAGTGACACCGAGGGCTTCACCGCCGAGAAGGCCTACGACAAGCTCGGCTGGCACGCCTCGGACACCCACCCGCTGAGCTTCACCGACGCCCGCGTGCCGGAGTCCAACCTGCTGGGGGAGCGTGGCCGTGGCTTCGCACAGTTCCTCGCGATCCTCGACGACGGCCGGGTCGCCATCGCCGCGCTCGCGGTCGGCTGCATCCAGGCATGCCTGGACGTGAGCCTGGCCGTACGCCGGGGAGCGGACCACGTTCGGCGTACCCATCGGTCGCAAGCAGGGGGTGGCGTTCCAGATCGCCGACCTGGAGGTGATGCTCGCCGCGAGCCGGCAGCTCACCTACCGGGCCGCCTGGATGAAGGACGCCGGGAAGCCGATGAAGGAGTTCAAGCAGGCGGCGGCCATCGCCAAGCTCTACGCCACCGAGTCGGCGGTCACCGCGACCAGGATCGCCACCCAGGTCTTCGGCGGCTACGGCTTCATGGAGGAGTACCCCGTCGCACGGTTCTACCGGGACGCCAAGGTCCTCGAGATCGGCGAGGGCACCTCGGAGGTCCAGCGGATGCTGATCGCCCGCGGCCTCGGCCTCCCGGTGGAGTGAGCCGAGGATGAGCGTCCCGGGCGGCACCTCGGGCGAGGACTACGCGCGCAGGCTCCAGCGCAAGCAGCACGTGTGGTGGAAGAGCGCCCTGAACGTGCAGGCGCCCTACCGGTGGAACCTGCGTCGCCAGCGTCTCGGCCGCACCATCGACGTCGGCTGCGGGATCGGGCGCAACCTCGAGACCCTCGACCCCGGCTCGGTCGGCGTGGACCACAACGAGCACTCCGTCGCCGTGGCTCGCGAGGCGGGGGTGAGCGCCCTCACCGTGGCGGAGTGGGAGCAGAGCGCGCTCCGCGTCCCGGAGTCCTTCGACGCGATCCTGCTCGCGCACGTGATCGAGCACCTGACCGAGGCCGACGCCGTTGCGCTGCTGCGCGACTACCTGCCCTACCTGCGACCGGGCGGCAAGGTGTTCTTCGTCTGCCCGCAGGAGCGTGGCTATGCCAGCGACGCCACCCATGTCCGGTTCACCACCGGCGACGACCTCGCCGGACTGTCCCGGCAGGTCGGACTGCAGCCACAGCCCTGGTTCAGCTTCCCGCTCCCGCGCTGGGCCGGCAAGCCGTTCGTCTACAACGAGTTCTGCCTCCTCGCGCTGAAGCCTGCCTGAGTCTCACCGGTCCGCGGAGCCCGGACGCAGCCGGCGGCGGAGGTAGACGTAGGCGAGCCGGCGCTGGAGCTCGCGGAACCAGGCCCGGGCGTTGCCGACGCGGACCTCGCGGCGGCTGAGCAGGTCCGGCGCCAGCTCGCAGAGCTGGCGGTGCATCTCGGCCGCGGACCGCGCCTGCTCTCGCGCCAGGGCGACGCTCCACTGGCTCGAGCTGAGCCGGAACGCCGCGAGCGACCCGGGCGCGGTCGCCAGGTCACCACGCAGCAGCACCCGGCAGTACGTCGCCTGGTCGATCAGGAAGCCGGGGTCGCCGTGCCAGCCGCCCACCGCCTCGAGCGTCGAGCGGCGCAGCAGCACGCAGCACGGCTCCCCGAAGATGTTGGCCCCGCGGAGGACCGAGCGGCGGATGGCCCGGCGTCCGGGCACCCGCCCGGAGAGCCCGCCCAGACCGTGCCCTCGCAGGACGGCACGGCCGGTCGCATCGACGATGTCGCGGGCAGACGCCACCATGACGACGCCGTCACCGTGCTCGTCGAAGGCCGCGACCTGCCTGGCCAGCGACTCCGGCGCCAGCAGGTCGTCGCCACAGACCAGCTTGACCAGCTCGCCGCGGGCCTCGTTGCTCACCCGGTTCCAGTTGCGCTCGGCCCCGCCGCCGGCGGGGGTGCGCAGCAGCCGGACCCGCTCGTCGTGGCGGAGCTCCTGCAGCAGCTCCCAGGTGCGGTCCGAGGAGCCGTGGTCGGCGACGACCAGCTCGAAGTCCTCGAAGGTCTGCGCCAGGACGGACTCGACCGTGGCGCGGATGTAGGGCGCGTTCTCGAAGGCCGGGATCACCACCGACACCCGGGGAGTCCTGTCCATCCATCACCCTCCCCGCCGCAGCCGTGGTGACTATAGTCGTGCGCGTGCCAGCCGATGCCCGACCACCCGCTGGCGAGCACCTGGTCTCGGTCGTGATCCCGATCTTCCAGGCCGAGCAGCAGCTGCCGTCGGTGATCGCCGAGCTGTTGCCGCTCACCGCCCCGGCCACGTCTCCCGACGGGGTGCCCTTCCGGGTGGCCGAGGTGCTGCTGGTCCACGACTGTGGCCCCGACGACTCCGCCCGCGTGCTGCGCGAGCTGGCGGCCGCCCACCCGTTCGTGCGGCCGATCTGGCTGAGCCGCAACTTCGGCCAGCACGCGGCGACCCTGGCCGGCATGTCGTCCTCCGGCGGGGACTGGATCGTCACGATGGACGAGGACGGCCAGCACGACCCGGCGTACATCGGCGCCATGCTCGACGTCGCGCTCGCCGAGCAGGCCCGCGTGGTCTACGCCAAGCCCACCAACCCCGCGCCGCACGGCAGCGTGCGCAACGCGGCCTCCAGCGGGGCCAAGCGGATGGTCACCGCGCTCAGCGGCGGGTCGGACGCATCGTCGTTCCACAGCTTCCGGCTGATCCTGGGCGAGGTGGGCCGCAGCGTGGCGGCCTACGCCGGCGCCGGGGTCTACCTCGACGTCGCCCTCGGCTGGGTCGCGGGAAGCAGCGCCACCGCGCCGGTCGAGCTGCGCGAGGAGGGACAGCAGCGTCGCTCGGGCTACTCGGCACGCACGCTGGTCTCGCACTTCTGGCGGATGGTGCTCACGGGCGGCACCCGCGGACTGCGCCTGGTCAGCGTGCTGGGTCTGCTGTTCGGGCTGGTCGGGCTGCTGATCGCGGCGTTCGTGGTCTATCGGCAGCTGGTGCACCCGGCACCGACCGAGGGCTGGACCTCGCTGATCGTGGTCGTGCTGATCTCCACGGGCGCGATCCTGTTCTCGCTCGGGGTGATCGCGGAGTACGTCGGCGTCGCGGTGAACATGGCCATGGGCAAGCCGCTCTACCTGATCACGCAGGATCCCGCAGCAGGTCCGCTGGGCCGGCCACGACCGGGGTCGGGGCCCTGAGGCCGTGACGCGCCAGGTGTCCTGGGTCCTCGGTTCGGGTGGTCTGCTGGGCGGGGCCGTGTGTCGCCGCCTGCACTCCCTGGGCCGCGAGGTGCACACCACGACCGTCCCGTGGAAGGCGCCGGCCACCGCTGTCGACGCCCTGCTGCGCGCGGCCGAGCACCTTCCCCGAGGCGACCTCGCGGTCTACTGGTGTGCCGGGGTCGGTGCCGTCGGCAGCAGCCAGGACGAGCTCGAGGACGAGCTCGCGGTCCTGACGGGATTCCTCGGCGGCTGGGAGCCGGGGGAGGGCAGGCACGGTCTCTTCCTCGCCTCCTCCGCAGGCGGGGCGTACGCCGGGTCGACCGGTGCGCCGTTCACCGAGCACACGCGGCCGGCGCCGATCTCGGCGTACGGCCGGGCCAAGCTGCGCTCGGAGGAGATCGCGACCGCCTTCGCCGCAGGCACCGGGACCGCGCTCCTCGTCGGCCGGCTCGCGAACCTCTACGGGCCCGGGCAGGACCTCGCCAAGCCGCAGGGACTCGTCTCCCAGCTGTGCCGCGCCCAGCTGAGCCGCCAGCCGTTGAACGTCTACGTCCCGCTGGACACGATGCGCGACTACCTCTACGTCGACGACGCCGCCGCCATGGCCGTGTCCGGCCTGGACGCGGTGACCTCTCGCGGGGCGCGCGCGCTCAAGGTGCTGGCGAGCGAGCAGTCGACCACCGTCGGGACCGTGCTGGGCGACCTGCACCGGATCACCAGGCGCCGCCCGCCGGTCGTCCTCGGCCGCTCGGCGCACGCGCAGCTCCAGCCGCACGACCTGCGGCTGCGGTCCGTGGCCTGGCCGCACACCTCCGCACTGGCCCGGACCCCGATGGTGGCCGGGATCGCGGCCACCCTCAGCTCGCTGCGCAGCCAACCGAGAGGCACCCCATGAGAGTCCTGGTGACCGGCGGAGCCGGGTTCATCGGCAGCCACTACGTGCGGTCGGTGCTGACCGGCGCCTGGGGCGGCCCGGAGCCGGAGAGCGTGGTGGTCCTCGACAAGCTGACCTACGCGGGCAACCTCGCGAACCTCGAGCCGGTGGCCGACGATGCCCGGCTCCGGGTCGTCGAGGGGGACATCCTCGACCGGTCGACGGTCGACCGGCTGATGGCCGACGTGGACGCCGTCGTGCACTTCGCGGCGGAGAGTCACGTGGACCGCTCGATCCTGGGGGCCGCGGAGTTCGTGGTGACCAACGTCGTGGGGACCCAGACGCTGCTGGACTCCGCCCTGCACCACGAGATCGACAGGTTCGTGCACGTCTCGACCGACGAGGTCTACGGGTCGATCGAGCAGGGCAGCTGGACCGAGGAGGAGCCGCTCCAGCCCAACTCGCCGTACTCCGCGTCCAAGGCCTCCAGCGACCTGTTCGCCCGGGCCTACCACCGCACCCACGGGCTCCCGGTGTGCATCACCCGCTGCTCGAACAACTACGGGCCCTACCAGTTCCCGGAGAAGGTCATCCCCCTCTTCGTGACCAACCTGGTGGACGGCGACCAGGTGCCGTTGTACGGCGAAGGGGCGAACGTCCGCGACTGGCTGCACGTCGACGACCACTGTCGCGGCATCCAGCTGGTGCTCGAGGGCGGTCGACCGGGAGAGACCTACAACATCGGCGGCGGGACCGAGCTGTCCAACAGGGAGCTGACCGGGCTGCTCCTCGAGGCGACGGGGTGCGGCTGGGACCGGGTCACTCCCGTGACCGACCGGCTCGGCCACGACCTGCGCTACTCCGTGGACTGCGGCAAGATCGGCGCGGAGCTGGGCTACCGGCCCCGGGTGCCGTTCGAGCAGGGGCTGGCCGAGACGGTGGAGTGGTACCGCGCCAGTCGAGGGTGGTGGGAGCCGCTCAAGGCCCGGGCTCGGCTGCACGAGGGTTGAGCAGCGACCGGGTGAAGGCCAGCGCCTCCTCGTAGGTTGCCAGCAGCCCCGCCTCGCGCACCTGTGCGAGCGAGGGAGCGGCGTCGTCCTTGGCCGACAGCAGTGGGGTGACCGGGTCGCCGTGGCGGTCCGTGGTCGGCCAGCCGATCCCGAGCTCCGGGTCGAACGGGTGCACCGCGTGCTCCCGACCCGGGGCGTAGGGCGCCGAGCACAGATAGGTCACCACCGTGTGGTCCTCCAGCGCCAGGAAGGCGTGACCCACACCCTCGGGCAGGTAGACCGCCCTGCGGTGCTCGTCGTCGAGCAGCACCGCGTCCCACCCGCCGTACGACGGGGAGTCGACCCGAAGGTCCACCACCACGTCGAACGCTGCGCCCTGCACGCAGGTGACGAGCTTCGCCTGGCTCGGTGGCAGTCGGGCGAAGTGGATCCCGCGCAGCGTGCCGGCACTCGAGACCGAGGTGTTCGCCTGCGCCAGGTGGAGGGGATGCCCCACGGCCTCGGCGAACACGTCCGCGCGGAACCACTCGAGGAACACGCCACGGTCGTCCTGGTGCTGGACCGGCGTCACCTCGAGAGCACCGGGGACGGAGAGTTCGCGGACCTGCACCGGGGAAGGCTAGCGCGGGGCTACCCTGCGGGGGCCCCGTGGGAGGGGTTCGTGGGAGGGATTTCGTGGCGGGGTCGTGGTAGGGGGAGGGGGTCGAGATGGGCTGGCTGGTCACCGGAGCGAACGGCATGCTCGGCACCGATGTGTGCCGCGTGCTGACACGGCACGGCATCCCCTTCACCGCGGTCGACCGCGCCCACCTGGACCTGCTCGACGAGGCCGCGGTCGGCGAGGCGGTGGCGGCCCACGAGGTGATCGTCAACTGCGCCGCCTGGACCGCGGTCGACGACGCCGAGACGGCCGAGCGCGAGGCCTACGACATCAACACGATCGCGCCCGGTGTGCTCTCCCGCGCCGCGGCCGAGCACGGTCGCCGCATCGTGCAGGTCAGCACCGACTACGTCTTCGACGGCACCGCGAGTGCGCCCTACGACGAGGACGCGCCGACCGACCCCGCCTCGTCGTACGGCCGGACCAAGGCGGCGGGCGAGGCGGTGGTGCGCGCCGCAGCGCCGGATCACCACCTGGTGGTGCGCACGGCGTGGTTGTACGGCGCCCACGGGGCCTGCTTCCCGCGGACCATCGCCCGGCTGGCGCGCGAGAAGGCCTCGGTCAGCGGCGCGACCGTGAGCGTCGTCGACGACCAGTTCGGTCAACCCACGTGGACCGTCGACGTCGCCGAGCTGATCGTGCGCCTGGTCCTGGCCGAGGTGCCGGCCGGCACCTGGCACGCCACCTCGACCGGGAAGGCGAGCTGGTTCCAGTTCGCCCGCCAGGTCGTCGAGCGCGCGGGCCTGTCGCCAGACCTGGTCAGTGCGACCGACTCCTCGAGCTTCGTGCGGCCGGCGCCGCGACCGTCGTACTCCGTGCTCGGTCACGACAAGCTGCACCGGCACGGCATCGAGCCGATCGGGCCGTGGGAGGAGCGCTGGGCCGCAGCCGCCTCAGAAGTGCTCGGAGTCGAGCAGGCCGAGTAGGTACTGCCCGTAGCCGGACTTCAGCAGCGGCTCAGCCCGCTCGCGCAGCTCGTCGTCGGTGAGGAAGCCCTGGCGCCAGGCGACCTCCTCCGGGGCGCCGACCTTGAGCCCCTGCCGGTGCTCGAGGGTGCGGATGAAGTTGCCGGCGTCCGAGAGCGAGTCGAAGGTGCCCGTGTCCAGCCAGGCGAAGCCCCGCTCGAGCATCTCCACGTTGAGCCGGCCCTGCTCGAGGTAGTGCTGGCTGATGTCGGTGATCTCGTACTCGCCGCGCGCCGACGGCTTGAGGTCGCGAGCGATCTCGATGACGTCGTTGTCGTAGAAGTAGAGGCCGGGCACCGCGTAGTTGCTGCGGGGGTTCTCCGGCTTCTCCTCCAGGGAGATCGCCCGCCCGGAGCCGTCGAACTCGACGACGCCGTAAGAGCTCGGGTCCGAGACCCGGTAGGCGAACACGGTGGCACCGTCGATGTCCGAGAACCGCTCGAGCTGCCGGCCGAAACCCTGCCCGTAGAAGAGGTTGTCGCCCAGGATCAGCGCGCTCGAGTCCTGGCCGATGAAGTCGGCCCCGATCGTGAACGCCTGCGCCAGGCCGTCGGGGCTCTCCTGCTGCGCGTAGGTGATCGAGATGCCGAACCGGGACCCGTCGCCCAGGAGTCGCTGGAAGGCCTCGGCCTCGTGCGGTGTGGTGATCAGCAGGACGTCGCGGATGCGGGCCAGCATCAGGGTGCTCAGCGGGTAGTAGATCATCGGCTTGTCGTAGACCGGGACCAGCTGCTTGCTGATGCCGAGGGTCACCGGGTGCAGTCGTGAGCCGGTTCCACCGGCGAGGATCAGGCCGCGCATGCGCTCATCCTGCCTGCTTGATCGTTAACCTGCAGTCATGGCCACACGACTGAGCCGCATCGGCGGGGAGGCAGCGAAGTTCTCCGCTGTCAATGTCGTGGCCACGATCGTCGCCGTGGCGATCTTCAACGTCCTGGTGCACGGCATCACCGCCATCTCCAGGCCCGGCGTGCTCAACGGATGGCCGGTCACGGCGTGGTTCGTGGCGAACTGCGTGGGGATGGGGATCAGCTTCTACGGAAGTCGGCGCTTCGCCTTCAAGCACCGCCAGCCGACCGGACCCGGCGGGGGTGCGTTCAACTACGTCGTGGTGAACCTGGCCTCGTTCGTGATCCCGATGGGCTGCCTCTGGCTGACGCGCAACGTGCTCGAGTGGGAGTCGGCACTCGCCGACAACATCTCGGCCAACGTCGTGGGTGCCGTGCTCGGCATGCTGTTCCGCTTCTGGGCGTTCCGCAGGTTCGTGTTCAAGCTGGAGAAGGGCGGCGGGATGCTGCACGGCTTCGTCTTCGAGACCCTCCCGGACCCCGAGCTCGCGGCCCAGCTCGAGCCGGGGCAGGCGTGGAGTTCCCGAGGAGTGCCCGGAGGTGCCTCAGCGCGTCCAGAACTCCGTCCAGACGAACCCGAGCTCCTCGAACATCAGCCGCAGGAGCGGCAGGCTGATCCCCACGACGTTGTGGGGGTCGCCGGTCACGCCGGACACGAAGGCCCCGCCGAGCCCGTCGAGGGTGAAGGCCCCGGCCACCGCTGACGGCTCGCCGGTCGCGACGTAGGTCTCGATCTCCTCGTCGGAGACCTGGGCGAAGCGCACCTGGGTCGCCGCCGACCGCGCCAGCCACACCTCGCGGTGGGTGTCGATGACGCAGTGCCCCGTGTGGAGTACGCCGGCCCGTCCGCGCATCTGCTTCCAGCGCTGGATCGCCTCCTCCTCGCTCGCCGGCTTGCCGAGGATCTGCCCGTCGAGGGCCAGCACCGAGTCGCAGCCGATGACGATGGCCCGCTTCTGGCCCGCAGCCACGGCGACCGCCTTCAGCTGGGCCAGCTTGAGCGTGTAGTCGGCGGGTTCGGTCGCCTCGACCGACTCCTCGTCGACGCCGCTGACCACGACCTCCGGGGAGAGGCCGGCGTTCTGCAGCGTCTTGAGCCGGGCAGGGGAGGCCGAGGCGAGGACCAGGCGGGGTGGGGTGGCCACAGGAGCTCAGCGGGCCGCGGCGCGCCAGGCACCCGGCCCGTGGCGGTGGCTGCCGCGCAGCCTGCGGTGGTGGGCGCCCCACTCGGGCCGGGGTGCGACCGTGGCGTCGGCGGCCTGGGCTCCGGCAGCCAGCGCGGAGACGACCGCCACCAGCGCGGCCACCTCGTCGGAGGTCGGCTCGCCCTGGACGATCCGCAGCAGGGGCTCGGTGCCTTCGTCGCTCACAGCGGGATGTTCCCGTGCTTCTTGGGCGGCAACGTCTCGCTCTTGGTGGCCAGGAGCCGCAGCGCGCGGACGATCTCGATCCGGGTCTCGTGAGGCGTGATCACCGCGTCGACGTAGCCACGCTCGGCGGCGATGTAGGGGTTGGCGAGGGTGTCCTCGTAGTCGGCGATCAGCGCGGCGCGCCGCTCCTCGACGTCGCCGCCGTCCTGCTCGACCTGGGCGAGCTCCTTGCGGTGCAAGATGTTGGCCGCGCCCTGGGCGCCCATGACGGCGATCTGCGCGGTGGGCCAGGCGAGGTTGATGTCGGCCCCGAGGTGCTTGGAGCCCATCACGTCGTACGCGCCGCCGTAGGCCTTGCGGGTGATGATGGTGACCAGCGGCACGGTCGCCTCGGCGTAGGCGTAGATCAGCTTGGCGCCGCGGCGGATGATGCCGTTCCACTCCTGGTCGGTGCCGGGCAGGAAGCCGGGCACGTCGACGAAGGTGAGCACCGGGATGTTGAACGCGTCGCAGGTCCGCACGAAGCGGGCGGCCTTCTCCGAGGCGTCGATGTCCAGGGTGCCGGCGAACTGCATCGGCTGGTTGGCCACGACGCCGACGGACTTGCCCTCGACGCGTCCGTAGCCGACCACGATGTTGGGTGCGAACAGCGGCATCACCTCGAGGAACTCGGCGTCGTCGACGACACCCTCGATCACGGTCCTCATGTCGTAGGGCTGGTTCGGCGAGTCGGGGATCACCGAGTCCAGAGCACGGTCCTCGTCGGTGATCTCCATGTCGGCAGGCCCCAGGAGGTACTCGGGAAAGACCGGTGGGTCGTCCAGGTTGTTCTGGGGCAGGTAGGAGAGCAGCGCCTTGGTGTACTCCAGCGCGTCCTCCTCGTCGCTGCCCATGTAGTGCGCGTTGCCGGACTTGGTGTTGTGCGTCCGGGCCCCGCCGAGCTCCTCCATGGAGACGTCCTCGCCGGTGACGGTCTTGATCACGTCGGGGCCGGTGATGAACATGTTGGAGGTGCCGTCGACCATGATCGTGAAGTCGGTGACCGCGGGGGAGTAGACGTGCCCCCCGGCGCAGGAGCCCATGATCAGGCTGATCTGCGGGATCACGCCGCTCGCGTGCACGTTGCGCCTGAAGATCTCGCCGTACAGGCCCAGGGAGACCACGCCCTCCTGGATGCGGGCGCCGGCCCCCTCGTTGATGCCGATGATCGGGCAGCCGGTCTTGATGGCCAGGTCCATCACCTTGCAGATCTTCTCGCCGTAGACCTCGCCCAGTGACCCGCCGAAGACGGTGAAGTCCTGGGAGAACACGCACGTCTGCCGGCCGTCGATGGTGCCGAAGCCGGTGATCACGCCGTCGCCGTAGGGTCGGTTCTTCTCCAGGCCGAACGCCACCGACCGGTGCCGCGCCAGCTCGTCGAGCTCGACGAACGAGCCCTCGTCGAAGAGGTGCTCGATCCGCTCGCGAGCGGTCCACTTGCCCTTGGCGTGCTGCTTCTCCACGGCCTTGGCCGAGCCCGCGTGGACCGCCTCGTCGATGCGCCGGTCGAGGTCGGCCAGCTTGCCCTCGGTGGTGTGGATGTCGATGTCCTCGGGGACCTCGGTGCCGCCAGTCTCCACCGGGCCGGGTTGTGCGCTCACGTGCTCGACTCCTCGACCTCGCTCGTCGGGGCACTCAGGCTGGCCGCCGACTCGTTCCTGCGACAATCTAGTGGGCATGACCGATCACGAGGACATCCGCCCACCGATCGACCCCGGAGCAGCCACCGCCCCGCGATGGCGCCTGGAGGTGGTCGAGGAGACCACCTCGAGCAACGCCGAGGTGGCGGAGCGCTTCCGCTCGGGCGAGCGTGAGGGCCTGGTGCTGGTCGCCGAGCACCAGAGCGCCGGCCGTGGACGTCTGGGGCGCGACTGGGTGAGCCCTGCCCGCAGCGCGCTGACGGTCTCGTTCCTGCTCGTGCCCGAGGACGTCCCGGCGCAACGATGGCCGTGGCTCCCGTTGCTGACCGGGATCGCCGCCGCGGGGGCGGTACGCCGCGCCACCGGCGTCGACGTCGAGCTGAAGTGGCCCAACGACGTGCTCGTGGACGGGCACAAGCTCGGCGGCATCCTGCTGGAGCGGGTCGAGCCGCCCGGGGGCACGGGCAGTGCGGGCGCGGTCGTGGGCATCGGGATCAACTGCACCCAGTCCCAGGACGAGCTCCCGATCCCGACCGCGACCTCCCTCGCGCTCGTGACCGGCGGGACGGTCGACCGGTCCGAGCTGCTGACCGCCCTGATGGAGGAGCTGGCGCGAGCAGTACGACGCGTGGCGGTCGGGTGCGGACCTGCGCTCCGCCTACCTGGAGCTGTGCCGCACCCCCGGCCAGGACGTGCGGGTGGCCGTGCCCGGTGGGGAGGTGCTCGGTGAGGCCGTCGACGTCGACCCGACCGGGCGGCTCGTCGTACGCACCGAGCGTGGGGAGGAGCACCTCGGAGCCGGCGACGTGGTCTACGTCAGGGCGCAGTGACGCCCCCCGAAGTGGGGGGTGGGGCGTCGCGCTCCGTGACATGATCGCGCTGTGGTCGTTTCCCGCAGGCTGCTCAACGACGGTGAGCACATCATTCTCAGCACCCGCACGCACGTGAAGGTGCTGGTGCTGCCCGCCGTGGTGCTGATCCTCGTGGCCGGGCTGGCCGGCTACCTCTCCAGCCTGCCGAGCGGCGACCAGGCGACGGTCTGGCGCTGGGTGATCTGGGTGATCGCGGCGGCCCTGATCATGTGGTTCACGGTGGCGCCCTTCCTGATGTGGCTGCTCACCACCTACACGTTCACCAGCCGACGACTGATCACGCGCACCGGTGTCCTCACCCGGCGTGGACACGACATCCCGCTGAACCGGATCAGCGACATCTCCTACGAGAAGAGCCTGATCGACCGGTTCTTCGGGTGCGGCACCCTGGTGGTCTCCGACGCCAGCGAGCTCGGCCGTGTCGAGCTGCGCGACATCCCGCGCGTCGAGCAGGCCCAGCTGACGGTGAGCGACGAGCTCTACCACCGGGCCGACCGGACCAACCCCAGATCTGATGACGGCACCTGAGGACCTCGAACGCGCGATCGTCGGCGCAGTTCCCGAGCTGACCGGGGGGGAGGTGGCCGACGCCGCCGGCCTGAGCGTCAAGCAGGCCGAGCGACTGTGGCGGGCCCTGGGCTTTCCGCAGGCCGACGGGGCGATCGCCTTCAGCACGGCGGACGCGGAGGCGCTGACCCGCGTCGCGTCCATCGTGAGGGAAGGGGAGCTGGACTTCGACACGATCGTGCGGATGACCCGCGCGGTCGGGCAGACCATGGACAAGCTCGCCGAGTGGGAGGTGGCCACCCTCTCCGCCCAGCTGGACAAGGTGGCCCCGGACAGCTCCAAGCGCGTCGAGGCGCTGCGGCTGGTGCAGACCATCGGGCCCGACTTCGAGGCGCTGCTGACCTACGTGTGGCGTCGGCACCTGGTCGCGGCCGTCAGTCGGGTGGAGAGCCTGGACGGTGCGGCGGACGAGCAGGTCGCCGAGGCCACGGTCGGGTTCGCGGACCTGGTCAGCTTCAGCGCGCTCACCAACCGGCTCGACGAGGACGAGATCGGGGACCTCGTGGAGGTCTTCGAGGGCCGCAGCCATGACGTCGTCTCCCTGCACCGTGGCCGGGTCGTGAAGACGCTGGGGGACTCGGTGTTCTTCATGGCCTCCTCCCCGGCCGGCGGCATCGAGATCGCCTGGGACATCGTCAAGGTGATCGGCGGTGACCAGCGGTTGCCGGACGTCCGCGTCGGCGTCGTGACGGGTCCGGTGGTCCTGCGCATGGGAGACGTCTACGGCCCCGCCGTGAACCTCGCCGCCCGACTCGTCGGGGTGGCTCGCCGCAACCGCGTGATCACCGACCAGCACACGGCCGAGCGGCTCGACCAGGACGACTACGAGACCCGGGTGCTGCCCGCTCGTCCGGTGCGTGGGTTCGGCGACCTCGAGCCGGTCGCCGTACGTCGCACGCACGAGCGCTGAGGCGGCAGCCTCAGAGGAAGTCCAACGGGTCGTACTCATCGATCGGGATGATCCGCAGGCGGGGCAGACGCTCGTTGAACGCGAGCACGTCGTACTCCAGGTCGAAGAACTCCAGGCCGCGCTCGATCAGCGCGGTGAACCCGCTGTTCTTGAACTCCCGGAACGCCAGCAGGCCCATCCGGCGCCCGTCGAGGAGCCGTTCCATCTGCGGCAGGAAGTCGCCGTCGTTGCTGACCAGCATCAGGTCGGCGCTGCGGTTCTCCAGCTCGGTGAGCGTGCGCTGGATCGCGATGTCGACGACCTTGTCGGTCGGCCCACCGGAGAGGGGGATGGGCAGGTAGCCGATGCTGACCAGTGCCTGGATGAAGCTCATCGGCAGGTCGTCCTTGACCGCCAGGAAGAACAACCCCTTCGCCGGCTGGCCCCAGGTGGTCTCCGCGAAGGTGAGGATCCGCTCCCAGCGAGGTCGTTCGTTGGGGTGCGGTCTGCGGCCGAAGATCGAGGCGCCCAGCGTGGCGTCGATGTTCTCCCCGTCGATCAGGACGTAGGTCGTGCGGTCGGACTGCCCGGTCATGGTCCGACACTAGGCCAGTCCCAGCCCTGTCGGGGCAAGGTCGCGGCCTCGATAGGGTCGCCCCGTGACCTCTGCACCGACCTCCGGGTCCACACCCGGGCCGACTCCCGGGCCGACTCCCGGGCTCGCCCCGACCGTGGCGGTGATCGGTGGTGGCCAGCTGGCCCGGATGATGGCCGAACCTGCGGCCGCACTCGGCATCCCCCTGCGACTGCTGGCCGAGGCGCCCGGAGTCAGCGCCGCGCAGGTGATCCCCGACCACACCGTGGGCGACTACACCGACCTCGCCACGTTGCGCCGGGTCACCTCCGGCTGCGAGGTCGTGACCTTCGACCACGAGCACGTCCCGACCGCCCACCTGCACGCGCTCGAGTCCGACCTCGCCGTGCGCCCCGGCCCCGAGGCGCTGGTGCACGCCCAGGACAAGGGCGTGATGCGGGCGCGCCTCTCCGAGCTCGGTGTTCCGTGCCCGCGGCACGCGCTGGTCTCCTCGGTGGCGGACGTGGAGGCCTTCGCCGGCTCCGTGGGTGGCTTCCCGTGTGTCCTGAAGACCACCCGTGGCGGGTACGACGGCAAGGGGGTCTGGTTCGTCGACGGCCCGGAGGACTGCGCTGCCGCCTTCGAGAACGGCGCGAGCATCCTTGCCGAGGAGCGGGTCGACTTCCGTCGCGAGCTGTCCGCGCTGGTGGCCCGGTCGCCGTCCGGGCAGGTGGCCGCCTGGCCGGTGGTGGCCTCGACCCAACGCGACGGGATCTGCCACGAGGTGATCGCACCGGCTCCCGACCTGGCGGGGGACCTCGCCGTCCGCGCGCAGCAGATCGCGATGCAGATCGCCGGTGAGCTGAAGGTGACCGGCGTCCTGGCGGTCGAGCTGTTCGAGACCCGGCAGGGCGAGGTGCTGGTCAACGAGCTGGCGATGCGGCCGCACAACACCGGCCACTGGACCCAGGACGGGTCGGTGACCAGCCAGTTCGAGAACCATCTCCGCGCCGTCCTCGACCTCCCGCTGGGGGCACCGGAGGCGCGGGCGCGCTGGACGGTGATGGTGAACATCCTCGGCGGCGCCAACCAGACCGGGCACCTCTACGACGGCTATCCGCACGCGATGGCTCGCGATCCACGCCTCCGGGTGCACCTCTACGGCAAGGAGCTCCGCCCGGGACGCAAGGTAGGACACGTGAACGCCTACGGTGATGATCTCGACGACTGCCTCGAACGTGCCCGTCATGCGGCAGCATGGTTCGCGGGCGACCTGGGAGAAGAGAGCGAATGACTGCATCCGCGCACGTCGGCATCGTGATGGGCTCCGACTCGGACTGGCCGGTGATGAAGGCTGCCGCCGAGGCGTGCGAGGAGTTCGACGTCGCCTTCGAGGCCGACGTGGTCTCGGCCCACCGGATGCCCGACGAGATGCTCGGCTACGGCCGCGAGGCGGCCGGCCGCGGCGTGCGGGTGATCATCGCCGGTGCCGGAGGAGCAGCCCACCTGCCCGGCATGCTCGCCGCGGTGACCCCGTTGCCGGTGATCGGGGTCCCGGTGCCGCTGAAGTATCTCGACGGCATGGACTCCCTGCTCTCCATCGTGCAGATGCCCGCGGGGGTCCCGGTCGCGACGGTCGGCGTCGGCAATGCGCGCAACGCCGGGCTGCTCGCCGTACGCATCCTGGCTGCGGGTGATCCAGCCCTGCAGCAGAAGATGGTCGACTTCCAGGTGCAGCTGAAGGAGACCGCCCACGAGAAGGGCAAGGCCGTCCGCGGCGAGGCGGCGCGCCGGCTCGGTTTCTGACCCGCTCACCGCTGCGCAGCCGGGTCGTCGGTCGCTCATCGTGGACCTCACGTTCGTCTGCTGAGTCGGATGGTGCCGTTGGGCATCTGGTGGTGGGTGAAGGCTGGGTCGTGGATGCGTTGGTGGTGGTAGTGGCACAGGGGGATGGCGTCGCGGAGGTTGGTGGTTCCGCCGTGGCTCCAGGGTTGTCGGTGGTGGAGCTCGCTCCAGGCGTAGGGGCGTTCGCAGTGCTCGGCGGCGCAGGTGGGGTGTTGTAGTGCGAGGGCGAGTCGTTGGGGTTCGGAGAAGAGGCGGTTCTCGCGGCCGAGGTCGAGGGCGAGGGAGCGGGTGCCGAGGACGGCGGGGAGGATTCCTGCGGTGCAGGCCAGGCGGCGGGCCTCGCCGGCGCTGATGGTGTCGCCGGTGTCGAGGCCGGCGGTCTTGAGCGCGCCCTGGAGGGCGGTGTGGTCGATGGTGACCACGACGGTGGCGGCGGTCTTGGGGTGCAGGTGGTCGGTGGGGAGGTGTTCGAGGAGCTCGGCGAGGGCGAGGCCGCGGCGGTGGTCCCAGTCGTGAAGCCGGTCGTGAAGCCGGTCGGGGTTCGCCTGTTCGGTGGCGCGGATGCGTCGGGGTGCGGTGATCGTCTCGATGGTCTTGCGCAGGATCGCGGCGGCGAGGGTGGGGATGGTGAAGTGGCCGGTGGTGGTGCCGTCGTGGTTGTCGTGGAGGGTGAGCCGGGTCTTGTCGTGGGCGGTGTGTTCCTCGGTGCGGACCAGGTCGTTCTCGTGGGCGTCGACGACCTGGGGGTCGGGTTCGATGGTTTCGAGGGCGCGGCGGGCGAGGCGGCGCAGCTGGTCGGGGTTGAAGCGTTGGGCTTTTTCGACCAGGGCGGCCTCGACGGTGGCGCGTTGCTGGTCGCTGATCCCGGTGGGGAGGTGGTCGGTGGCGTGCACGATGACGGCTGCGTGGGCGGGGGAGACCAGGCCGGCGTCGAGGGCCTCGGCGGTGGTGTCGTGGCCGTGGCCGTGGGTGAGGTCGGTGGCCAGGTGGACCTCTCGGGCTGTGGTGGTGCGGGAGGTGTTGGTGTGTCGGGCGGCCCAGGCGTCGGTGCCGGTGAACCCGGCCGACGTTGCGGCTCCGGCCCGGTCGGCGGCGGCGAGGATCTTGAGCTTGAGGGCCTCCAGGCGGCGTCCGGCGCGGTCGAGGTCGGCGAGGAGTCGAGCGTGACCGGCCACGGGTGCGGCTGCGGCACTGGCGTGCAGCCGGTCCAGCAGTTCGTGCATCTGCGCCACGCCAACGGCCACCGGGTCGGTGGTGTCGGGGTCGAGAAGCGTGGTGGTCATGGGTCAATTCTGGAACGAACACCTGTACGAATCAAGAGGGCAAACACAATCTGTGGACAACATTCTGCTGCTGCCCGGTTCACCCGCGTGGTCTCGGCTGTTCGCTCGCTGCGCTCGCTGCTCGACCACCTGGCCGCCGCCAGCTGAGCCTTCTGGGCTAGCCCGGGGCCGGAAGGGGTATCTCGGGGCGATGTACCCCCTCTAGGTTGGAAACGCACCCGTCGAAGCCAGCGGAGGGAGCATTCATGACGACGTTCGCCGGGGGGACCCTGCGCGTCACCCCACCGTCGTCGTACGACGCCCAGCGAGCCCGAGCACACCGGGGCCTGCCCGGCGAGTCCACCGAGCCGACCAAGGACGCCCTGGTCGCGGCGCTCGAGGAAAGCGACCTCGTCCTGGTCGAGAGGGTGGACCTGACCCCGCGTCGCACCCGCGACCTCGGCGACCCGCCGGGGCCCAACCGGGTCGGCACCGTGAAGGTGGAGGTCGACGTGCCTGTGGGCGAGGACGCGGTCGTGCTGCTCGAGCGCGACGGCGTCTACTCCTGGCACCTGCCGAAGAATCGCGCCCAGCGCACGCGGGCCCTCACTGCCGGCCCGCACACGGCGCGCTTCGAGATCGATGTGCAACCCCGGGCCACCAAGCGGCCGCCCAAGCCGCACGGCGCGACGCAGACCCGCACCAAGGGTCTGCTCGGCGACCTGGTGCAGGGTGCGGCTCAGGCGCTCGTCTTCACGTTCGCTGCGCCGGCGCTGCTGGAGAAGGCCATCGAGAAGATGGAGGACCACGTCCGGCCGGGGCTGGTCCATCTCGTCGACGCCGACGTCGCGAGCTGGCGCCGTTTCGAGACGCTCGACCAGCTCCAGCTGCCGACCGACCGCCCGGTGCGGATCCTGCTGTTCGTGCACGGAACCTTCTCGTCCACGGTGAGTGCGTTCGCGGCCCTGGCGCTCGACGAGAACGGCAGGGGCTTCCTGCGCACGGCCATCGCGGCGTACGACGCAGTCATCGGCTTCGACCACAAGACCCTCAGCGTCGACCCGCGGGAGAACGCGCGAAACCTCCTGAAGCGGCTGCGCAAGCACCATCCCGAGGACCAGTTCGTCATCGACGTGATCACGCACAGCCGCGGTGGACTCGTCACCCGAGCGTTCGCCGAGGACGTGCTGCCCGGCGCGGACTGGCCGGCCACCGTGGACATCGCAGTCTTCGTCGCCGCGACGAACGCCGGCACCCGCCTGGCGGACCCGGGGCGCTGGAACGACCTCGTCGACCTCTACACCAACCTCGGGGCAGCCACCGCGACCGGTCTCTCCGCGATCCCCGGGGGCGCTCCGGTGGCCCTCGTCGTGGCAGGGGTGGTCAAGGGCATCGGGGCGTTCGTGAAGTACCTCGTCTCCTACGCCGCGGAGGGCGAGGACGTGCCCGGGCTGAAGGCGATGGTGCCGGGCGGCGAGTTCCTCGAGGAGCTCAACAGCACCCAGCCGGGTCAGCCGGGGCCGGGCACCAACTGGTTCGTGGTCTCCTCGAACTTCCACGTCCGGCTCCTCGACGGTCGCCACAACCCGCCGGAGTTCCCGCGCGCGCTCGTCGCCAAGCTCGCCGAGGGCTTCGTCGACCAGATCTTCGAGAGCGACAACGACCTGGTCGTCGACACGGCCTCCATGCCGGCCATCGACAGCAGCGTGGGCGGGTTCGTCCGCGAAACCCTCGATCTCGGCGAGAACGACGTGGTCTACCACACGAACTACTTCAGCCAGCTCCGCGTGCTCGAGGCGATGGCCGGCTGGCTGCCCCTCGGCCTGGGCGCCGGCGGTGGCGAGGAGACCGCCGCGATGGCGGAGCCCCCGGCCTTCCCCGAGGAGCTCCCTGAGGCGATGCCCGAGGCCTCCGACGCGTTCCCCTCGGCGCCGTCGGAGGCGGCCATGCCACAGGCCGACCTGCACGAACGCCGCGCGGCCCCACACGTCACGACCCGGGGGCTCCCCTCCATCCCGCGGCAGCGCGAGACCGAGGCGCTGACGGCCGAGTCCCTGCCCGAGACCCTGCCCGAGACCCTGGGTGCGCCACTGCCGGAGACCGGCGAGCCCACCCGCGCCAGTCTCGCGGCAGAGATGCCCGCGAGCGTCGTGGAGGAGCTGGAGTTCGCCGTCCGGGTGCGCCTGTCCCGCAAGGCCATCCAGGCAACCCCCGGCGCGGCTCATGCGGAGAGTGACGTGACCGTCGATGCGCTGCGCCCGGTCAACGTGCAGGTGATCGGGAAGGTCAACGCGAAGGTGGTCGGTCTCGACAGCGACGTGTTCGCCCTGCCGCCCGGCGGTGGCGTCAGCGAGCTCGAGTTCCGCGCGCAGTCCCTGGCGGCGGGCCCGGTCGCGGTCATGGTCGTCGTACGCCAGGGGCGGGTCCCGATCGCGACGCTCCGCCTGCAGGCGGCTGCGGTGAGCAAGGACGCGGCCGCCACGATGCCGCTGGGCAGCACGGTCACGGCGAGTGCGCACGCAGGGATCGACGCGCCCGAGCTCGAGGGCCTGCCCTGCATCGACATCGTCGAGCGCGAGCTGCCGAGCGGCTCGGTCATCTACCAGTACGCCGTCCGGCTGGTCCCCGGGGAGCCGGCCGTCACCTTCGAGTCCCTGCCGATCAAGGACCGGGTCCGCCGGATCGGGAAGATCCTCGACGATGTCGCCGACGTGTGGAAGCAGACCGGCGAGGACCCGCGCGAGCGCGAACGCAAGCTGCAGGACATCGGCGCCAAGATGTTCGACGAGCTGTTCCCGGAGGCGATGCAGGCCCATCTGTGGAAGCACCGCTCCAAGATCAAGGACCTGATCATCTACGCCGACGAGCCGTTCGTGCCCTGGGAGCTGGTGCACCTGAAGCCGTCGACCGGTCCGCGTCCGGACCGTCCGCGCTTCCTCGCCCAGAGCGGACTGGTCCGCTGGCAGCTCGGCAGCTTCCCGCCGCGGCAGCTCCGGGTCCGGCAGGGCCACGCCCGGTCGCTGTGTCCGGACTACCGCGACCCGCGGTTCGTGCTCTCCGAACCCGTGCAGGAGCGGTTGTTCCTCGAGGAGCAGTTCGGGGCCGAGCCCGTCACCGCCACCCCGGCCGGGGTACGAGCGCTGTTGCGCACCGGCAAGTTCGACCTGCTGCACTTCTCCGGTCACGGTGCCGCGGACCCCGACGACATCCTCGACGCCAAGCTGCTGCTCCAGGGACGCAAGCGGGGCGGCACGGTGGAGGCGCAGTACCTCGGGGCCACCACCGTCAGCGAGAACGCCACCTGGACCCAGCCGGGCCAGGAGGGTCCGCTCGTCGTACTCAACGCCTGTCAGGTCGGTCGTGCCGGTGAGCTGCTGAGCACCGTGGGTGGTTTCGCGCAGGCCTTCCTCGATGCCGGCGCCTCGGCGTTCGTGTCCTGCCTGTGGTCGGTGCATCAGGAGCCGTCGCGCAGGTTCGTGGAGAAGCTCTACGAGGAGCTCCTGGCCGGTACGCCGATGGGGCAGGCCAGCGCCCGCGCCCGGGAGGCGACCCGCAAGGCCGGGGACGCCACGTGGCTGTCCTTCGTCGTCTACGCCCGCCCTGACGCCGTCCTCGTCAGGTCCTGAAACCCCACACCGCCCACCGTCACGACGAACCGTCACGAGAAGGAAGGACCACCCATGGCTCGCTACGCGCTCTGCGTCGGGATCAACGAGTTCAAGACACTGCCGAGGAGCAGCTGGCTCAGTGGCTGCGTCAACGACGCCAACGACCTCTCCAAGGCGTTGCGGAAGTTCGGGTTCACCTCCCGCAACATCACCGTGCTCCGGGACCGGGAGGCGACGAAGAAGAGGGTGATGACGGCCCTGACGGCCATGGTGGGCAAGGCCAGGCCCGGCGACCACGTCGTGTTCACCTTCTCCAGCCACGGCACCCAGGTGCCCAACCAGCCGGGCAGCCAGGACGAGGACGACGGCCTCGACGAGGCGTTCGCCTGCTACGACCTCAAGCAGGGCGGCGACGACTGGGACCGCAAGACCTTGATCGTCGACGACGAGCTGGGCTCCCTCTTCGAGACGGTGCCTGAGGGTGTCCTGCTCGAGGTGCTGCTGGACACCTGCCACAGCGGGTCCGGCCTGAAGGATCTCGACGACATCCAGCAGGCGATGCTGCTCGGGCGGCGTCCACGGTTCCTGCCGCCGCCGACTCCCAAGGGGCTCCAGCGGGCGCGCTCGATCCGGACGACCTCCACGCGCACCGTCGACCGACAGCCGCTCGTCGAGCTGACGAGGACCAGGGGAGGCGGCGCCAAGCCGGTGCTCTACGCCGCCTGCCGCCCCGAGCAGACCGCCGCCGACGCGGACTTCGACAACCGTGCCAACGGGGCGTTCACCTACCTGTTCCTCCGGGCCCTGGCCGAGGACCCGACGCAGACGCGGCGGCAGCTGCAGAGCGCGGTGCTCAAGGGTCTCAAGAGTGGCGACTTCGAGCAGCGCTCGACCCTGGAGGGGCCGCCGAAGGCGAAGAAGGTGCCGTTCGGTCAGTCCTGGTGACCATCAGCTCACCGCTTCCGGTCACGACCGTTGTGCTCGCCGCTCGAGCACCTGGTTCGACCGTCATGCAACGCCGGGTGAGCACGATCGCGAGGGCCGCGAGCAGCACCGCGAGGCCGAAACCGGCGAGGTAGGACGTGCCCTGGTCCAGCATGAACCAGCGGGCGAACACGGCACCCACGAGACCGGCCGCGATGCTCTGTCCGAGAGCGTCGCTCATCTGGATGGCCGCCCCGCTCTCGCCCTGGCGTCCGGCGGGGGAGAGGTCGAGGGCCAGTGCCGACATCACCGGTGTGGCCAGCCCCATCCCCACCGCCATCACGGTGAAGCCGACCGTTGCGATGACCGCGGCCGCCACCGGAAGGTGGTCGATCGACACGAGCGTCATCGTGACCACGGCACCCCCGAGCAGGGTCAGCGCTCCGGCGCGCAGGAGCCCCTCGAAGCTCTCGGGACGACCGTGCTTTCCGGCGTACGACGAACCTGCGGTCCAGCCGAGCGCCCCGACCATCATCACCAGCCCAGTCACGGTCGGGCTCAACCGGCTCTCGCCCTGGAGGACGAGGGGCAGGAACATCGCGACGCACGCGAACGCGCCACCGAAGACGCCACGCGCAGCGACAACCGCGGGCAGGCCGGGTTCGCCGCGCGCCGTACCGCGTGGCAGGAGGGTCCCCATGGCCAATGCCACCACCACCAGACCGCCGACAAGGAACAGCCCGGTGCGAAGTCCGGTGCCGTGTCCTGCCAGGTGCAGGGCGAGGACGCCCATGGCCGCCGCCACGGCGTACACCGGACGTCGACCCATCACCATCGTCCCCGTCCGGACCACCAGGTGCCGGCCCGTTGCACCCCGGACGACGAGCGTGCTCACGGCGGCGAAGCCGGCGACCACCAGGAAGACCGAGCGCCAGCCGAAGACGTCGACGAGCGCGCCCGCGACGAACGGTCCAGCGATCGACGGCACCACCCAGGCGGTGGCGAACAGCGAGAACACCCGGGTCCGCAGACGGACGGGGTAGGCGTCGGCCACGGCGACGTACATCGCCGCCATCGCCGCGCCACTGCCCAGTCCCTGGAGCAGCCGCCCCGCCACGAAGGTCTCCATCGTGCCGGCGAAGCCGGAGACGAGAAGCCCGGCCACGAACCCGAGACCGCCCAGCGTGATCGGCAGCCCGGGACCACGTGCGTCACCCCAGATCCCGCCGACGACCATGCCGACGATGGCCGCGGTGAGCAGGCCCACCACCGCGATCGGGTAGAGCGTCTCGCCGTGCAGCTCCCGGGCGACGCTGGGCATCGCCAGGCTGACGGCCACTGCCTCGAAGGCGAACATCGTGACGAGCGCGAGCAGGCCGAGAGTGATCGACCGGTGCTCGCGATCCAGCGTGCGTTCCGGATGTCGAGCCGGGGTTGTCATCGTCATGGTCATAGCCAACAACCTCAACTATGGTTGAGGTCAATGGATACGACACGGCTGTTGACACCCGGTGAGCTCTCCGAGCGATCGGGGGCGGCCATCTCGGCGCTGCACTTCTACGAGCGCGAGGAACTGATCGAAAGTCGGCGCACGAGTGGCAATCAGCGCCGCTACACCCGGGACGCGCTGCGCCGAGTGGCCTTCATCCGTACGTCGCAACGGGTGGGGATCCCGCTTGCGCAGATCCGGGGCGCCCTCCAGACCCTCCCTGCCGGACGGACGCCCACCAAGCGGGACTGGACCCGCCTCTCCCGCCGCTGGCGCGCGGACCTCGACCGCCGGATCACTCAGCTGCAGAAGCTGCGCGACACCCTCGACGAGTGCATCGGTTGCGGCTGCCTGTCGTTGCGGTCGTGTGCCCTGCGCAACGTCGAGGACCACCTGGCCGAGGAGGGCAGCGGAGCCCGGATCCTCACGGTGGAGTAGCGGACCGGGCCGCGCGCGAGTCAGTGGTCGCGCACCCGCCCGCGCATCGACTTGACCTGCGACCGGCGCTTCTTGCCCTCGATCCGGCGGCGCTGGGAGCCCTTGGTGGGCTTGGTCGGGACCCGTGGCAGCGGCGGCGGCGCCAGTGCGGCGCGCAGCCGGTCGGCCAGCCGCTGTCGCGCGGCGACTCGGTTCCGGTGCTGCGAGCGGTGCTCCGAGGCCGTGATGACGATGCGCTCCGAACCGAGGTTGCGCACCGCTCGCTGGCGCATGGAGTCCGTGAGCGCCGTCGAGGTCGCAACGTCGAAGACGACCTCCACCCGGCTGTCGGTGGTGTTCACCGACTGGCCACCGGGTCCGGAGGACCTGGAGAACTGCTCCACGATCTCCGCTTCGGGCACGACCAGCCCGTCGGGGATGCCCGGCCCTGAGCGGAGCACGAGGTCATGCCCCGGCGCCGCGTCCCGGGGTCTCACGCCGGAGCACGGCCGGACGGGTCAGCCACGCCGGCGCCACTCGATCGCCGGGCAGGTGTCCATCACCATCGGCAGGCCCGCAGCGATCGTGCGGTCGAAGGCCGCCTCGTCGACCACGCCGAGCTGGAACCACACGCCCCGCGCACCCACCGCCACGGCCTCGTCCGCGAACTGACCGGCGGCGGCCGAGCGCCGGAACACGTCGACCACGTCGATCTCGAACGGGACGTCGGCCAGACTCGGGTAGCCCTGCTCGCCGAGCACGGTCGGTGCGCTCGGGTGGATCGGCACGATCTTCTTGCCGCGTGACGCGAGCAGCGAGGCGATCCGGTACGCCGTGCGGCTGGTGTCACCTGACAGCCCGACCACGGCCCAGGTCGTGCACTCGTCGAGCATGAAGTCGACCGACTCGAGGTCCTGCCAGTCAGCCATGCCCCCAAACTACTGGGCGACCTCACGCGCCGTTCCACTGCGGCTAGGTTGACCGGACCCGTCCACGAGGAGAGCACCATGAGCGAGAGCGACGCGACCAGGCCCGGCACCAGCGGCGGGCTCACCGTGGCCGTGACCGGCCCGACCGGCGAGATCGGCATCGCGTTCCTGCGCGCGCTGGAGCACTCCGACGGGGTCGCCGAGGTCCGCGGAATGGCCAGGCGCCCGTTCGACCCGCACGCACAGGGACTCAGCAAGACCACCTACGTGCAGGGCGACGTGCTCGACCGCGAGGCCATCGACCGGCTGGTGGCGGGGGCCGATGTGGTGGTGCACCTGGCGTTCCTGATCTTCGGCGACCCGAAGCAGAGTCGCGAGATCAACCTCACCGGCTCGCGCAACGTCTTCGAGGCGACGGCTGTCTCGGGCGCGAAGCGCCTGGTCTACACGTCCTCCGTGGCGGCGTACGGCTTCCACGAGTCGAGTCCGCTCCCACTCCACGAGGACCTCGGCCCGGCGGGCACCGAGGACTTCTACTACTCGGCGCAGAAGGCGGAGCTGGAGGCGACGCTGCTCGAGGCGCTGGCCGGCACCCCGGTGGAGGCCTACGTGTTCCGCCCCTCGATCGTCGGCGGCCCGGAGTCGCCGGCGCTGGTGACCAACGTGCCCTACATCGGCACGCCTGCCGCCCTCCCGGCAGTGCTGCGCAACCTCGTCGACAGGCTGCCCAAGCCTGGTCCGGTGATCCTCGATCCCGGCACGCCACTGCAGCTGGTGCACGCCGACGACGTCGCCGACGCGCTGGTGAAGGCAGTGGAGGGCCACGGCGCGCCGGGCTACTACAACCTGGCGGCCGACGGGGAGTTCACGATGAGCGACCTCGCCCGCGAGCTGGGCTGGCGCTGCGTCACCGTTCCGGAGATCGCCGTGGACGTGACGGCCGAGCTGGTCAAGCGCCTGCCCGCGATGCCGTCGCAGGCCGCCTGGATCCAGACGGCGCGCGTGTCGGTCGTGATGGACACCTCCAGGGCCCGGGAGGTGCTCGGGTGGTCTCCGCGCCACGACGTCATGGACACCTTGCGGGAGACGGTCGACGGAGCGCGCCAGGCAGGCATCGTCACGCCCTCGGGTCGTGCCCCGAGCCAGACGATTTAGGCTCACGCCATGACTGACTTCCCGCTGTACGCGCTGTCCGAGGAGCACCAGGCGATCCGGGAGGCGGTCCGGGCGGTCGCTGATGCCAAGATCGCCCCGTTCGCGGCGGCGGTCGACGAGGAGGCGCGCTACCCGGAGGAGGCCGCCAAGGCACTGCTGGCGGCGGACTTCCACGCTCCGCACGTGCCGGAGCAGTACGGCGGTGCCGGGGCGGATGCGCTGGCGACGGTGATCGTGATCGAGGAGGTCGCCCGGGCGTGCGTGAGCTCCTCGTTGATCCCGGCGGTGAACAAGCTCGGCTCGCTCCCGGTGCAGATCTCCGGCTCGGAGCAGCTGAAGCAGAAGTACCTGACCAAGCTCGCCGCCGGCGAGGGCGGCTTCTCCTACTGCCTCTCCGAGCCGGATGCCGGGTCGGATGCGCTGAACATGAAGTGCAAGGCGGTCAAGGACGGCGACCACTGGGTGCTCAACGGGGTGAAGCGCTGGATCACCAACGCGGGGGAGTCGGAGTACTACACCGTGATGGCGGTGACCGATCCCGAGGCGCGGTCCAAGGGTGTCTCGGCGTTCGTGGTGGAGAAGGCCGACGAGGGCGTGACGTTCGGTGCGAAGGAGAACAAGCTCGGCATCAAGGGATCTCCCACGCGTGAGGTCTACCTCGACAACGTCCGGATCCCCGCGGACCGGATGATCGGCGAGGAGGGCACCGGGTTCGCCACAGCGATGAAGACCCTGGACCACACCCGGGTGACGATCGCCGCTCAGGCGGTCGGGGTCGCCCAGGGCGCCCTCGACTACGCGCTCGAGTACGCCAAGGAGCGCCAGCAGTTCGGCAAGGCGATCGCGGAGTTCCAGGGGCTGCAGTTCATGCTCGCCGACATGGGCATGAAGGTGGAGGCCGCGCGTCAGATCACCTACGCCGCCGCCGGTCGCTCCGAGCGCAACGATGCGGACCTGACCTTCTTCGGCGCGGCCGCGAAGTGCTTCGCCTCGGATGTGGCGATGGAGGTCACCACCAACGCCGTCCAGGTGCTCGGCGGCTACGGCTACACCCGCGACTACCCGGTCGAGCGGATGATGCGCGACGCCAAGATCACCCAGATCTACGAGGGCACCAACCAGGTCCAGCGCATCGTGATGGCCCGCCAGCTCCTCGCGGGCGTGCAGTCGGAGCTCTGAGCAGGGCGCGGCCGGGCAGCGATTGACCAGGCGCTGAGCCGTCGGCAAAAGCTGCATTAGCCCGACAAATCGCCCAGTCTGGCCTACTGTCGACGTGGGGCCACGAAGGCTGGGTCGACCGTAAGAGTTGCGGCGTACCCACCCCCCGACGGGAGTTTCGGATGTACGTCCAGGGCGAGCGGGCAGCGTCATGGTCGGCCACCCCGAAGCCACGGCACCGGTCTCGAGAAACGTGGGGCGCCCAACCGTGGCGTGACTACGCATGGACGTCGAGCGACCTCCGGTAGGCCAGCCCGGCCTGCCAGCTCCACCTGAGTCGACCTGGACCCGGGTCTTCGGACCACGGTCGGAGCGCCGCCAGATGCGCTCCACCTGGTTGCTCGCAGGGGCGATGGCAGGTCTGGCCGTCCTGATCGCCGTACCGGGGATCCTGGCTGAACCAGGGGCAGCGGTCCCTGACCTCAGGTGGTTCGCCCTGCTGCCACTGTTCGCGCTCACCGAGGTCGCGGTCATTCACCTGCCCACCCAGCGAAACGCCCACGGGCACACGCTTCGTGAGATCCCGGCGGTGCTCGGCCTGACCTTCCTCGCACCGCAGCAGTACGTCACCGCCTACGTCGTGGGCGCGGTCCTCGCCCTCGTCGTCGCTGCACGCATGCGGGGAGTGAAGCTGGCGTTCAACGCGTCGATGTTCGCTCTCGAGGCGGCCCTCGGGGCGTTCACCTACCATGCGATCCTGCAGGGCGGTGACCCGCTCTCGCCGACCGGTTGGCTGGCCGTCCTGATGGCCGTGCTCGTCACCGACGTCATGTCCGCCGGCGCCGTGACCGCTGCCATCAGCCTGACCGAGGGTGAGTTCGACGGAGAGGTGCTGCACGAGGCGCTCCGGTCGGGCTCGTTCGCTGCGTTCGTCAATACCTGCGTCGCCCTGCTGTTCGCGACGCTGGTGCTGGTGCAACCGACGGCCCTGCCCCTCCTGGCCGTCATCGTCGTCCTCCTGGCCCTGGCCTATCGCGTGTACATCTCCCTCGCCCGAGGGCACGCGCAGACCCAGCTGCTGTACCGGTTCGTGGACCGCACCTCCGCAGCGCGATCCTCGGTGGAGGTCGTCGAGATCGTGCTCAAGGAGGCAGCCGACCTGATGCACGCGGAGCGTGCCCACCTCGTGGAGGTCGAGGACGAGCAGAACGTGCGCTGCTACTCCGTCACCGACGGCTCACTGCGTTCGGAGTCGCTCGAGCTCCAGGCGCCCCGGCCCTGGTGGTGGACCGCGCTCGGCGGCGCCGTCGTGCAGTACGAGCGGCCCCGGCCGGGACGCGGTGAGGCGTCACCGTCCGAGGGTGCCCCCACCTTGATGTCCGCGCCACGTGACGGACTCGCCGCAGGCCTGCGAGGAGCGGGCCCGACCCGATACGTGCTCGTGGCCTGTGACCGATCCTTCGAGAAGGAGACGTTCGGGACAGAGGACGTGCAGGTCTTCGAGGCACTCGCCGCGCATGCCGGCGTCGCTGTGGAGCGAGCCCGAAGCGTCAGCGAGCTCGAGAACCTGGCAGCCGAGCTGGAGGTCGCGCGAGATGCCGCACTGGCCGCTTCGGAAGCGAAGTCGACGTTCCTGGCCAACATGAGTCACGAGATCCGTACGCCGCTGACCAAAGTGCTCGCCACCGCGGAGATCCTCGAGGACACGCCCCTGGACGACCTCCAGCTCAACCTCCTGGAGAAGATGAACCGCTCGGGAGAGCTGCTGAAGTCGTTGGTGGAGAGCATCCTCGACTTCTCCCGGATCCAGGACGGAAAGCTCCAGCTGGCCTCGAGGCCCTACGACCTGCACGGCATGGTGACCGACGCCGCGGAGGCCTGCGAGCTGAGGGCGATCCAGACGGGCACCCGGTTCCAGTGGCACCTGGACCCGCTGGTGCCCCGCATGGTGGTCGGCGATCCCGGCCGGCTTCTCCAGGTCCTCAGCAACCTCCTGGACAACGCCCTGAAGTTCACCCACCAGGGACAGGTGAGCCTGACCGCCCTGCCCGCCAGGGCCAGTGGCGATGGTGTGCCCTGGGCCGCGGGAGTGGAGTTCGTCGTGCGCGACACCGGCATCGGCATCCCCGAGAAGGACCAGACAGCCATCTTCGAGGTGTTCAGCCAGGTCGACGGCTCAGCCACGCGACGCTACGAGGGCACCGGCCTGGGTCTGGCGATCTGCAAGCAGCTCACCGGTCTGATGGGGGGGACCATCTGTGTCCGAGGCGAGCTGGGTGTCGGCAGCACCTTCACCGTCCGGCTGCCGTTGACAGTGGCTCCTCCGGCTCCGCCCGTTGTTCGTGACGAGCTGCCCGCAGCCGCGTCCCTGAGCGCAGAGGTGGAGGTGGGCGGCGCCGCGCACCGCGGGAGGCCGCGACACTGAGATGACCAGCCCCGTCGCCCCGCCCGGCAGCTCAGACCTTCCCGCGCAGGATGCGCCGGAAGTAGATCTGTGGCAGGGCATAGCGGTCCGCCCACCACGTGGCACGCCGTGGCCGCACCAGGTCGGGAAACGGCACCGACGGGGTCTGCCGGCCCTCGCGGTCGACCTCGACGAGCATCAGCCGGTGGCGCGCGACGGTGATCGGCATCACGGTGTAGCCGTCGTAGTGCTGCAGCGGCGCTGACTCGCCCGCGCTGATGTTGTGCGCCAGGACGGCCACCTGCTTGCGCAGCGCGCCGCCGGAGGGTCGGATCCCGAGATCGGCCACATCGCCCAGCGACCACACCGCAGGGTGCCGACGGTGCCGGAGCGTGCCGGGGTCGACGTCGACCAGGCCGGCGTCGCTCGCTCCGGCGAGGTCGCTCTCCGCGACCCATCGAGGCGCCCGATAGTGAGGTACGACGTGTGCGTAGACGAGGTCGTCCAGGTCCTGCTCGCCCTCGGGGGTGGCCACCGTGGCCCGATGGTCGTGCAGACCCGTGACGCGGGCCTCGCGCAGCACCTGCACGCCGTACGACGCGAACGCCTGCTCGAGCACCTCGTCCGCCGCCTTCACCCCGAGCGGTGAGGACCCGGGCAGGACCAGACGGACGTCGAGGTCCTGGAGCACGCCGGTGCGCTGCCAGTGGTCGCAGGCCATGAACAGCACCTTGAGGGCCGTGGCGCCGCACGGAGCGGGCTCGGGCGGCATCGTGAAGACCACGCGGCCCCCGGACAGCTCCCGTAGAGCGGGCCAGACCCGCGGGGCGGTGTCGACCACGAACGTCGACCCGGCCCATCCGGCGGCGTAGGACTCCGACAGTCCGGGCGTGGAGTCCCAGTCCTCCTCGAGTCCGGTGCAGATCACCAGCGTCGCGCAGCCGATCCGTCGGCCCTCCCGGGTCGTCACGCTCGGCGCGTCGGCATCGACGGCCACGACGTGGTCCCTGATCCAGGTGCACCCGCGGGGGAGCACCTCGGCGGCAGGTTTCTCCAGTGACGCCATCGTCGCCTCGCCGGCCCCGACGTAGTTCAGCAGCGGCCGGTAGCGGTGGACGGTCTGGGACTCGATCAGGGCCACGTCCTGCACCCCTTCGCGGAGAAGCCGCGCGGCCAACGAGATCCCGGCGTTGCCGCCCCCGACGATCAGCACTTCGTGGTGCTCCACGCGATTCTCCTTCGTCCTACCGCCGATGGTCAGTCGACCGTAGCGTCGACCGAAAGCCCCGCGACCAGGGTGTCGAGCAGCGGCCGCATCACGTCCTCGACCGGGTTGTCCGGGGGAAGGTGCAGCCCGGCCAGCTCGAGCATCACGTAGCCGTGCATCGCGGTCCACACCTGGGCCGCGACCCGGGCGGGGTCGTCCTCGCGCAGCCGGCCCGACCCCATCGCCCGGCTGACGAAGTCGGTGAGGGTGGCGAAGGTGTTCAGGCCGATCGCCATGTCGGCCTCGGTGAGCTGGAAACCCTTCAGCGAGGTGGCGCCGAACATGACGGCGTACAGGTGCGGGTTCTGCACCGCGTTGTCGCGGTAGGCCATCGCCAGGTCCACCAGGTCGGTGACCGGGTCGTCGGTGTGCGGGACCCTGGCCTGGTGCTCGTCGAGTCGGGTGAACCCCTCGGTGACGATCTCCCTGACCAGGGCAGGCATCCCGCCGAAGTGTGTGTAGACCGCCATCGTCGAGGTGCCCGCGGCCGTCGCGATCCGGCGCGCGCTCAGCGCGTCGGGGCCCTCCTCGTGCAGGAGCAGGGCTGCGTTCTCGACCAGCCGGCGGCGTACGACGGAACGCTCGCTGGTCTGCTCCGACGGGGAACTCATGCTTGCCATCGTGGCATAACGGCGTTATACATGAGGTCCATAACGCCGTTATAGCGACGACCCTTCTACGGAGTAGAGCCATGAGCAACCGCTACCTCCAGGACAACTTCGCACCAGTGCGCGAGGAGCACACGGTCACCGACCTGCCCGTGACCGGCCGGCTCCCGCAGCACCTCGACGGCCGCTACCTGCGGATCGGACCGAACCCCGTCGTGGAGGCGGGCGAGAACCACCACTGGTTCCTCGGAGACGGCATGGTGCACGGCGTGCGCATCGGCGACGGGGAGGCGAAGTGGTACCGCAACCGCTACGTGCGCTCCGACCACGTGGCCCGGCAGCTCGGGGAGCCCTCACGATCCGAGGGCTGGGACAACCTCGACTTCGCCGCCAACACCCACGTCAGGGAGCACGCCGGCACGACACTGGCCCTGGTCGAGGGCGGGTCGTCGCCCTACGAGCTCACTGCGGACCTCGAGACGGTCGGCCCCACCGACTTCGACGGCACCCTCCGGATGGGCTCGCTGCCCGCCGGCTACTCCGCCCACCCCCATGAGGACCCCGACACCGGCGAGCTGCACGCCGTGTCCTACAACTGGCTGCGGGGGAACCGCGTCGACTACACCGTGCGCGGCACGGACGGTCGGGTGCGACGCACCGTGCCGGTCGAGGTCGGCGGCAGCCCGATGATGCACGACTTCGCGCTGACCGAGAACTACGTCGTGCTCTACGACCTGCCGGTCGTCTTCGACAAGCGCCGGGCCCTCGAGCAGATGCCACGGGCGATGCGGCTGCCGGCCCGGCTGATGATGAACGCGATCATCGGCCGCAACCCGCTGCCCGACCCGGTCATCGCGCGGATCGCCCGCGGGTCGCGCTCGGGGACCCCGATGGGCACGCTGCCCTACTCCTGGGACCCGGACTACCCGGCGCGACTGGGCCTGCTGCCTCGCGACGGCGCCAGCGCGGACGTGCGCTGGTTCGAGATCGACCCGTGCTTCGTCTTCCACACCCTCAACGCCTACGAGGACGGTGACACCGTGGTCGTCGACGTGGTGCGCCACGACCGGATGTTCGCCACCGTGCTCAACGGACCCGACGAGGGCCCGGCGACCCTGGCTCGGTTCACCGTCGACCTCTCGGCGGGCAAGGTGCGCGAGGACCGCTTCGACGACCACTCGCAGGAGTTCCCACGGATGGACGAGCGGCTCACCGGCCGGCGGCACCGCTTCGGCTACGCCGTCGGGTTCGCGGACGGGCTGCCCGGCGACGCCGTGCTCCGTCACGACCTCGCCGCCGGGGCGACCCTGGTGCGCCACCTCGGACCCGGCCGGGACGCGAGCGAGTTCTGCTTCGTGGCCGCCGAGGGGGCGACCGACGAGGCGGACGGCGTGCTGATGGGCTACGTCTTCGACCGTGATCGCGGCAGCAGCGAGCTCGTCCTGCTCGACGCGGAGACCCTGGAGGACGTCGCCTCGGTGCACCTGCCGGCCAGGGTGCCCGTGGGCTTCCACGGCAGCTGGAACCCGGCGACGGCCTGACGGGCGGCCCCGCCGCAGACGGTCAGGCCTCCGGAGGCGCGATCGGGAAGCGCCAGGACGCGGACCCGCTGAGGTCGAGCCACAGCTCGGTCCTGGTCTGCACGATCCGGGCGAGCAGGTGGTCGCATCGCGGGCAGCGGAGCACCGCGCCGGGGCCACCGACATAGGCCCGTTGCTCTGCGAAGACCGCGGAGGCGTTGCACCCCCGGCAGGTCACGGTCACGGTGGTGAGGTCGATGCCGAACACCTCCGCGAAGTGCCCCGCCACGGCGGTGCCGTCGAGCGCCTCGCCACTCGCCCCGTCCGTCACCCTGTCGGACATCTCATGCTCCCGTCGGTCCGAAGCGCTCCGCCCGGATGGTGTGGCTGGGGTAGCCGAGGACGAGGAGCCGGGCGATCACGTGCTCCACGAAACCGGTGGGTCCACAGACGTAGGCACGCGGCGGCGCGTCCTCGAGCCGGCCGAGCTCAGGCGACGTGGCGAGGTCGGCATCGGTGATGCGGCCCACGGGCCGCGTCGTACCCTCGGGCGACTCGCGGGTGTGGACCACATCGAGGGTGAGCTCGTGGTTGCGGGCCCGTTCGGTCAGCTCCTCGGCGTACATCATCTGGTCGTCGTCGCGCACGGAGTACACCAGTCTGAACGGTGCCCGGCTCCGGGCGCGGGCGCGTTCGCGGACCATCGCCATCAGCGGGACCACTCCCGAACCGCCTCCGACGAGCAGCACCGGTTGCTCCGGTGCCTCGGCCTGCGGCGACCAGACGAACCAGCCGCCGATGGGACCGCGCACCTCCAGCTCGTCGCCGAGGGTCATCTCCTGGACGAGGTAGGGCGACACCTCACCCCCCTCGACCTGCTGGACGGTGAGGGAGAGCTGCTGGCCGGTGGAGGCAGCGGAGATCGAGTAGGAGCGTTGTGCCGTGTAACCGTCCACCGCAGTGAGGCGTACGTCGACGTGCTGGCCGCCGAGGTGCCCCTGCCATCCCGGGACCTCGAACGTCAGCGACCTCGCTGACCAGGTCTCGGTGCGGATGGACATGAGCTGGGCACGCAACCACCCCCGTCGGGGGCTGAGCAGCATTGCGCCGGCGTCCGGCAGCTCAGTCACCTGCGTATCGTTCCTCGCGCCACGGGCGCCCGTGGGCGTGGTACCCGAAGCTCTCCCAGAAGCCGGGCTGGTCGCCCGCCATCATCGTGAAGCCGTTGAGCCATTTCGCGGACTTCCAGAAGTACAGGTGGGGCACGAGCAGCCGCACCGGACCGCCGTGCTCCGCCGGGAGCGGACCGTCGTCGTACCCGAAGGCCACCCACGCCTTGCCGCCGAGCAGGTCCTCGAGCGGCAGGTTGGTGGTGTACCCGCCCTGGGAGTGGGCCATCACGTGGTCGCCGGCGTGCTCGAGGTCCTCGAAGAAGGCGCCGACGGGCACGCCGCGCCACCTGGTGGCGAGCTTCGACCATCGGGTGACGCAGTGGATGTCGACCTCCACGTCCTCCGCGGGCATCTTCATCAGGTCCTCCCACGACCAGGTGTGCCGCTCGTCGGTCACCGTGGTGAGGGTCAACGACCAGTCGTCGGGGTCCACGAGCTGCGTGGGGCCGGCGGTGAGCACCGGGAAGTCCTCGGTGAGGTGCTGCCCCGGTGGCAGCAGCGCGGCCTCGGGGACCCGGAGGCCCCCGAAGCCGCGCGTGATGATGCCCATGCTCTGAACCTAGGTTCGCGACGTGGACGGGTCAACGCACCCTCAGCCCTTGCCCGCGCCAGGCCACTCCACCGAGGTGACCTCGCCACCGTTGATGCTCACCAGGAGCCGCACCTCGTCGGTCTCCTTGAGGTGGAGCCCATAGCTGCCCTGCCGCACCTCCGGGAACACCAGCGACGGAACGTCCCCGGACTGGGTGGGCCGGTTGACGACCGCGACGTGCGGGTGGTGCACGTGGCCGGGTCGAGGCTGCGCGGGCCGGATCTCGACCTCGACGCCCTCCATCCCGGCCGGCATGGTGACCACGAGGGCGCCCACGTCGTCGCCGATGTCGAGCAGGACGGAGCCCTGCCCGGCAAAGGGGTTCTCGGCGTGCGCCGTCGCCGCGCTCATGACGCCTTCGTGGTGCCGGGGACGGTCTGGTAGCCACCACCCGGAAGCCCGAGGTACGGGAACGACTTCAGCAGCGGGGCGTTGGTGTTCGTCGTGCCGTCCGTGATCGCTCCCGCCGCTGCGTCCGGGGTGTACGACGGGTCGACCAGCGGGATCGTCGCACCGGCGATCGCGCGCAGCTCGATCGTCACCACGTCGTCGGAGATCCGTCGCCCGTTGGGGAAACCGGCCGCGTCACCGGCCACCAGGCCACCGTTGTTCGGCTTCTTGGTCGGCGCGATGGCGAGGTTGAGCCGGAGCATGTCCGACTCGACCGGCCCGGTGTAGTTCTGGAACCCGGGCACCACGCCGTTCGGGATACCGGTGAGCAGGATGGCGTTCAGGTCGGCACGCGGCTTCTTGTAGGCCGCGAGCTTCGGGAAGACGCCCGGGTAGAGCGCAGGCAGCAGGCCCTGCAGCTCCGGCTTGTTGACGTACTTCGCGAACGCCTTGTCGTCCTTGGGCTGGACCCGGTTCCACTTGTCCTTCTCGGCCATCGGCACCAGCACCTCGTTGAACAGCGGCATGCCGAGCCGGGACACCTGCTCCCACGGGCCGTGGCTGACGTGGCGACCCTTCTTCTTGTCATACATCCGTGACGCCCGGCGGCTCGCGGTCGCCCAGACACCGATCACGGCGCTGGACTTGCTCGGGTCCTTGGGCCGGTCACCCTTGAGGCTGAGGTCGGTGATCGGCACCTGCATGGCGATCGTGTGCACGTTGTAGGACTGCACCGAGTTGACGCCGTTCATCTCCGGCATCTTGATCAGGTGCGCCTCGTTGAACGGGCGCAGCGCTCCCAGGTCGAAGATGCTGCCCAGGTCGACGTGGAAGGCGTCGGCGCGCTGACCCGCGAACACGCTGCGGTTGCCCATGGAGTGCACCGCCTGCGCGGCGAGCCTGGCGTAGTTCGGGGTGCTCCGCTTGCCGACGTTCACCGGGGGACAGGGCAGCCCCGTGGCGAGCACCTTGGTGCGGCCCGCCTCGGTGCGGCTGACCGAGTAGTACTGCGGCCGGTTCCAGGTCTCGTCCCCGATGTTGTTGATCGGGCCGGTGTTGTAGAGGAACGTCTTCGGGTTGCGGATCTTCGTCGTGAACTGGAACCGGTAGACGATGTCGGCCTTGCCGGTCCCGCTGTTGGAGATCTTGATGTCGTAGGCGACGTCGTCGCCGAACTCGTAGAAGTTCGGACCGCCGTCCGGCTGTTGCAACGGGATGAAGTTGGCGATCAGCGTCACGGTGTCGGGCTTGTCCGGACTGATGAAGGCGTAGGTGTCGGTGCCGTCGGCGACGGGGTCCTTGGAGATCTCTGGCGCTTCGCGGTGTGAGGACATCTCACTGACCCCCTGCCGCGTTGAGGATCCTGTTGACCAGGTCGCGGTCGTCGACCACGATCTCGCGCTCGCCCACCAGCAGCGTGACCACGCTGCCGTGATGGTCCTCGACGTAGGCGACCACCGTCTCCTTCGCCGCGAGCTTGCTCGAGCCGGCTCCGGCGAACGCCGGGCTGGCGCTGATGCCGACGACGCCGGCAGCTGCTCCCGCCCCGGCGACGGCCAGGAACTTCCTTCTGTTGGTCTCACTCATGGGTTTGCCTCCAGTGAATGACGCCCCCGTTGTGAGGTGCGTCATACGGGGCTTCGCGGCACCACGAGTACCGGATTGGCACGGATCTCTCTGGTCTATTCCACCCATCCGGGCAGGGTCCCGAGCCAGCTACTGTCTGCCGCCGCCGCGGCAGCCATCGACCACGCCGGCCCGTCTGGCAGTCTCGTCCCGTGCTTGCGATGGCCGCGACAGCTGCGCCGACCCCCGACTGGCGACTCGCGGCCGTGCTGGTGGTCCTGGTGCTGCTCGGTGTGGCCACGTCGTACGTCGGAGCGCTGGGCGTGGGACGCGACCACCTGACCGCCGCCGCCCGGGCAGTCGTCCAGCTGACGGTCGTCTCCCTGGTGCTGGTGGCCGTCCTGGACTCGGTGTGGTGGTCGCTCGCGGTGGTGCTCGTGATGTACCTCGTCGCCGTGGCCACCTCGGCGAGACGGCTCGACCTGCCTCCGGCGCAGTTCGCCTGGGTGGGTCTGGCGATCGCCGCAGGAGCGCTGCCCGTGCTGGCCCTCAGTCTGGGGTCCGGGGTGATCCCGTTCAACGGGGCTGGGGTGGTGCCGATCGCCGGCATCGTCATCGGCGCCACCATGACCGCAGCGACGCTGACCGGTCGTCGGGCCTCGGACGAGCTCGTGGGGCACTTCGGCTCCTACGAGGCGGCACTCGCCCTGGGACTCCCGCAGGGAGAGGCAGCCTTCCTCGTGGTGCAGCCCTCGGCCCGCGAGGCACTCACCCCCGGCCTCGACCAGACGCGCACCGTCGGGCTGGTCGCGCTGCCCGGAGCCTTCGTCGGCGTCCTGCTCGGTGGTGGTACGCCGCTCGAGGCAGCGGCCGCGCAGATCCTCGTGCTGATCGGGCTGATGGCGGGCCAGGCGGTCACGACGGCCGTGCTGCTCCGGCTGGTGGCGACCGGAAGGGTGGTCCGCCGGGACCTCGCGGCGATCTTCCCCAGGTGAGGCGTCCAGAGGAGTCGAGCTCCACGGTTCGGCTGCCGGCAGGGGTGCGTCACCCTGCGCCGGCGGCCACCCCCATTCCGGGGTGAGCCACGACACGGTCACGGCCCATGCCGAACCGCCACGCGGACCCCCGGTGTCGGGCTACCGTTGTCCCATCAATTGCGACATTTCCGATATTCAGGGGACATGATGGTGCAGGCACGACGGCAGCAACGCACTGGGCTCGCGCGTCGAGCGCTGGTGCCACTGGTGGTTGCGCTCGCTGTCACCGGCTGCGGCGTCGGCTCCGGCGGTCCCGCGGCGACCCCGCCCCGGCCCTCGAGCACCCCGCTGGCACCCGTGGATCCGCCGGTCGAGGTGATCGGTCTGCCCGATGACGTCGAGCTGCTGGTCTCCGACACCGTCCCGGGAATCGAGAACGGCGAGAACCTGTCCTTCGCCTCGCCGGTCTACACACTGAACCCGGCCGGCGCCCTCGGCACATCGGTGACCGTCCGGCTGCGCCTGGACAACGCGCTGCCCTCGACCAGCCCGGTCATGGTGGCGACCCGTACGTCGCCCGAGCAGCCCTGGACCTACGTGCCCGCGACGCTGACCAGCGACGCACGCCACGTCGACTACGAGACCACCAGCCTCGACGAGGTCGGGGCGCTGGCCGTCGACTTCGAGGGCGCCCTCGCGGGCTTCCAGCAGGACCTCGCCGCGGGCCTGGCCACCCGCATCGACCGGGCCGCGAAGAAACCCGCCTGCGCGGGTGAGGAGGAGGCGCGCGAGCAGGGCCACACGGCCGTCGCCTCACAGACCAAGACCCTCCACTGGTGCTTCGGCCTGGAGAACGGGAAGCGCGTCGTCAAGGTCACCAACCGGCGGCCCATCCCCATCGAAGTGGCGCACCCGGACGTGCCGGTCGTCTCCGGCCCTCAGGCGGTGGGCGCCTGGGCGTCGTGGTCCCGGGTCCTGGGCACCACGAACACCGTGATCGCTCCGGGTCGCTCGGCGACCTACGACGCCGACATCGAGCCCGAGACCGAGCTGATGCTGAACGCCGAGTCGCTCGCCGTGGGACAGTCCCTGCGGCTCGTGCAGGCCACGGTGCGGGCACTCGCGCTGAGGCTGGCCAAGTTCGGCACCCCTGCGGCGAACGTGACCAGGACCGTCAACACCTTCCTGGCCATGCCCCAGTGTGCGAAGTCGCTGAGCAAGGGGAGCGATGCGGTGATCGCCGGCTGCTTCACGCCGCCGAAGCTGGTCCGGGTCTTCGGCTCCCGGGCGCGCCTCGTCGTACCGCTGGTCACGGCGCCGGAGATTCCGCTCTTCCTGCGCCAGCAGGCCTACACCATCGCCCTCGAGTCGAGGACCACGGAGCGCCAGCGCATCGTCGTACGTCGGGCGGCTCCGGACTTCAAGGCGTTCACCGCCCTGTGGGCAGGACCCAGGCGGCTGCTCTCGATCGACGCCGAGGGCAAGGTGACCGAGATGGTCAGCGACGACACCGGTGCGGAGATCATCAGGCTCAGCTACCAGCTCGAGGACCCCGATGCCTCGGCCGAGGTCGCGTTCGCCCAGGCGACGGTCACAGCGGTGAAGGTGAGCAAGCGCAAGCTCGTCAACGGCCGGGTGCCCCGCGTCGGCGACTCGGGCACGATCAGGGTCCGCAAGGGCGTCGTCACACCGCCGTTCCTGAAGACCACCTACTGCACGCCGGCGGCGACCAAGCGCGGATCCTGCGCCAAGTAGGGCTCACGCCCTCCGGTCACGAGCCGGTCTTCGCCACCTTCGCGAGAGCGAGCCAGGTGTCGACCACCGTGTCGGGGTTCAGGGACATCGACTCGATGCCCTGCCCCAGGAGCCACTCGGCCAGGTCCGGGTGGTCGCTGGGACCCTGCCCGCAGATGCCGACGTACTTGCCGGCCTCGCGGCACGCCGTGATCGCGCGTTCGAGCATGAACAGCACCGCTGGGTCGCGCTCGTCGAACGAGCCGGCGACGAGTGAGGAGTCCCGGTCGAGACCGAGCGTCAGCTGGGTCATGTCGTTGGACCCGATCGAGAACCCGTCGAAGTGCTCGAGGAACTCGGCGGCCAGGATGGCGTTCGAGGGAACCTCGCACATCATGATCACCTGCAGGTCGTTCTCACCGCGGCGCAGGCCGTGCTCGCCGAGCAGGGCGATCACACCTTCGGCCTCCTTGATGGTGCGCACGAAGGGGATCATGATCTTGACGTTGGTCAGGCCCATGTCGTCGCGCACGAAGCGCAGCGCCTCGGCCTCCATCGCGAAGCAGTCGGCGAAGTCCGGGGAGAGGTACCGCGACGCTCCGCGATAGCCGATCATCGGGTTCTCCTCGTGCGGCTCGTAGAGCTCGCCACCGACGAGGTTGGCGTACTCGTTGGACTTGAAGTCGCTCATCCGCACGATCACCGGGTTCGGCGCGAACGCCGCGGCCAGGGTGGAGATGCCCTCGGCAACGCGCTGCACGAAGAACTCGCGCGGGCTCGGGTAGGCCGCGATGGTCTCGCTGATCTGCGACTTCAGCGGCTCCTCGAGGCTGTCGTGGTTCAGCAGCGCCTTCGGGTGGATGCCGATCTGGCGGTTGATGATGAACTCCAGGCGTGCCAGGCCGACGCCGGCGTTCGGCAGCTGAGCGAACGAGAACGCCTGCTCCGGGGTCCCGACGTTCATCATGATCTTGGTGGGGATCTCCGGCATCGCCGACAGCTCGGTCTCCTCCACGGTGAAGTCGAGCTCGCCGTCGTAGATGAAGCCGGTGTCACCCTCGGCGCAGGAGACCGTCACACCGCGCCCGTCGGCCAGCTCGCGGGTCGCGTCGCCGGTGCCGACGACGGCCGGGATGCCGAGCTCACGAGCGATGATCGCGGCGTGGCAGGTGCGGCCCCCGCGATTGGTCACGATCGCCGCCGCGCGCTTCATGATCGGCTCCCAGTCGGGGTCGGTCATGTCCGCGACCAGGACCTCGCCCTCGTTGAACTCGTGCATCTCCTCGATCGAGGTCATCACCCGCACCGCACCGGCGCCGATCTTCTGTCCGATGGCGCGGCCCTCGACGACGACCTCGCCCTTCGCGCCCATCCGGAACCGCTGCTGCACACCGGCCCGGGACATCACCGTCTCCGGTCGTGCCTGCAGGACGTAGAGCTCGCCGTCGAGCCCGTCCCTGCCCCACTCGATGTCCATCGGCCGGCCGTAGTGGTCCTCGATGGTGAGCGCGTGCCGGGCCAGCTCCTCCACCTCGGCGTCGGTGAGGCTGAGCAGCCGGCGCTCGGCCTCCTCGGTGTCGACGAACTCGGTGGTCCTCCCGACCGCGGGGTCCTCGGTGTAGATCATCTTGATCGCCTTGGACCCGACGCCGCGCTTGAGCACAGCGGGCCGTCCGGCGCGCAGGGCTGGCTTGTAGACGTAGAACTCGTCGGGGTTGACCGCGCCCTGCACCACCGCCTCACCCAGCCCGTACGACGAGGTGATGAACACCGCGTCGTCGAACCCGGACTCGGTGTCCATCGTGAACATCACCCCCGAGGCGCCGATGTCCGAGCGGACCATCTGCTGCACGCCGGCCGACAGGGCGACGGCGTCGTGGTCGAAGTCGTGGTGCACCCGGTAGGCGATCGCCCGGTCGTTGTAGAGCGAGGCGAACACCTCACGGATCGCCTGCAGCACTCCGTCGATCCCCTTGATGTTCAGGAACGTCTCCTGCTGCCCTGCGAACGAGGCGTCGGGCAGGTCCTCGGCCGTGGCGCTGGACCGCACGGCGAACGACACGTCGTCGCGACCGGCCACCAGTCGCTCGTACGCCGACCGCACGTCGGCCTCGAGGTCGTCGGGGAACGGCTGACCGGCCACCTCCTCGCGGATCGCCTTGCCGGTCTGGGCCAGCGCCCGGGTGTCGTCGGTGTCGAGGCCCTTGAGCTGCTGCGAGATCCTCTCGGCCAGCCCGGTGTCCCCGATGAACCGGCGGAACGCCGCCGACGTGGTCGCGAACCCGTCCGGGACCCGGACCCCCAGGTCTGACAGGTTGCTCACCATCTCGCCGAGCGAGGCGTTCTTGCCGCCGACCTCCTCGATGTCGGCCAGACCGAGGTCGGCGAAGGCCCGGACGTTCGCCCCGGCGTGGTCGGAGGTGTGCTCGCTCATGATCGGTTCCTCTGATGGGGTTTCGATGGCTGCCTGCTCTTCAGTCCCTGCAGGATGATCGTCGAGATCTCCTCGACGGACTTGGTGGAGGAGTCGACGACCGGCAGGTCGTGCCGGGTGAACATCGCGTGCGTGCGGCGCAGCTCGAAGGTGCACTGCTCGAGGGAGGCGTACTGCGACCCGGGTCGGCGTTCCTGCCGCACCGCCGAGAGCCGCGCGGGCGAGGTGATCAGGCCGAAGCAGCGCTCGCGCAGCAGCCGGACCGGCCGGGGGAGGTCGAGGTCCTCGAGATCCTCCTCCACGATCGGGTAGTTGGCGACGAACAGGCCGTGCTGCAGGGCGAGGTACATCGAGGTCGGCGTCTTGCCACACCGGGACGGCGCCACGAGGATCACGTCGGCCTTCTCGAGTCCACGCACGCTCTGCCCGTCGTCGTGCTCGATCGCGTACTCGATCGCCTGCATCCGGCTGTTGTAGCGCTTGATGTCACCGACACCGTGCAGCTGCGCGGCCAGCCGTTCGCCGTGGGTGTGCAGGATGTCCTCGACCCGCTGCAGGTGCAGGTCGAAGAAGTCGATCGTCGGGCAGCGGGTGCGCTGCAGCTCGAGGCGCACCTCGTCGCTCGCGGCCGTGGTGAAGACCAGCGGGGTCCGCGCGCTCTCGTCGAGCACCGCGTCGAGCCGGGCGACGACCGCACGGGCCTCCTCGGTCGAGGAGATGAACGGGATCACGGTGCGTTCGAACTTGAGGTTGGGGAACTGGATCAGCAGCGCGTTGCCCATCGTCTCGGCGCTGATGCCGGTGCTGTCGGAGAGGAAGAAGACCGGCACCACGTCGTCCGCGTCCGGCCCGGGATCGGGGGCGTGCCCGTTCTCGGCCCGAGTCGGGACGTCGCTCATGCCTGCTCCGTTCGGCAGCGTTCGATGACCTGAGTCAAACGTCCCGGAGCGCTCGCCACAAGTGCCGGGCCCCGCGTCGATTCGGCGGGCGGTCGGCAGCTGGCGGGCAGGGATGGTCGAGGGACGCGGTCACGACGCGCCGGTCCCGGACGACCGTTGACAAGTGGGAGGCGGCGGGGGACACTATCCGCATGTCCGATCAAGCAGGAATAGATATTCAGGAACCGCGCTACGGGGCGGGTATCTGGCACTTCGCCAGCTACGTGGACCGCTACGCGACCGAGGGGTACGCCGACCCCGTGACCACCCTCGAGGCGATCGAGCTCGCCGGCCAGGTGGGTTCGCTCTCCGTGGTCGACCTGAACTGGCCGTTCGCCCCCAAGGACGTCTCCACCTCGGACCTCACGTCGGCCCTGGATGCGGCCGGCCTGAGCGCCGTCGCGATCACGCCGGAGATCTACAACCGCGAGTTCGTCAAGGGCGGGTTCACGAACCCCGACCCGAAGGTGCGGGCCAAGGCGGTCGATCTCGTCTCGCAGGCAGCCGTGCTCGCGACCGACCTCGGCTGCGACTACGTCAAGCTGTGGCCGGGACAGGACGGTGTCGACTACCCGTTCCAGGCCGACCATGCGCAGTTGTGGCAGTACTCCGTCGAAGCAGTGCGCGAGCTCGCCACCAACTTCCCGGACATGAGGTTCTGCATCGAGTACAAGCCTCGCGAGCCGCGCAACCGGATGGTGTTCTCCTCCTGTGCCCGGACGCTGCTAGCGATCGAGGAGATGGACCGCGACAACGTCGGGATCCTGCTCGACTTCGGCCACTCGCTCTACGGTGGCGAGTCTCCGGCCGAGGCCGCCAAGCTCGCCCTCTCGCGCGACCGCCTGTTCGCCATCGACGTGAACGACAACTTCCGCGGCTGGGACGACGACATGGTCGTCGGCTCGGTGCACCTGCTGGAGACGTTCGAGTTCTTCCACGCGCTGCACACCGCAGGCTGGGAGGGCGTCTGGCAGCTCGACCAGTTCCCGTTCCGCGAGGACTCGGTGCAGGCGGCCAGGGACGGCATCGAGACGATGCGCGGCTTCCACCGGGCGCTGCACCGGCTCGACCACGAGGCGCTCCGCGCCGCCCAGGACGCCCAGGACGCCCTGCTGGCACAACGGATCGTCAAGCAGGCGCTGTACGCCGCCATGGCGGAAGTGGTGGGCGAAGCGTGACCACGACGATCGCCTCCTCCGTCCTCAGCGTCGACGGCCCGGCGGCTGCGGCGTACTCCGAAGCGGTCGCGCGCAACCGCACGCTCACGGGCGACGACCTCCGGGCCGAGCTGGTGCGGGTGGCCACCGGCGTACGCCGCGACATCATCACCACGATCCAGGGCTCCCAGCTCGGTCACGTCGGAGGCGACCTGTCGGTGACCGACATCCTGGTCACCGCCTACTGGTACGCGCTCCGGGTCGATCCGACGCGGCCCGACGACCTCCAGCGCGACCGGTTCGTGCTGAGCAAGGGCCACTGCGCCGCCGCGCTGTACTCGACCCTGGCTTCCTGCGGGTTCTTCCCGCGGGCCGAGCTTGCCACCTTCGCCCAGCCGCTGTCACCGCTGAACGGACACCCCAACCGGGTCAAGGTCCCCGGGGTGGAGACCAACACCGGCCCGCTGGGGCACGGGTTCCCCGTCGCCACCGGGTGCGCCCTCGGGGCCCGGCTGCTCGGTGAGGACTACCGCACGATCGTCGTGATGGGCGACGGCGAGATGCAGGAGGGCAGCAACTGGGAGGCCGCGATGACCGCAGCCCACTACGAGCTGCACAACATCACCGCGGTGGTGGACCGCAACCGGCTGCAGCAGGGCGCCCGCACCGAGGACACCAAGACCCTCGAGCCGCTGCACGACAAGTGGACCAGCTTCGGCTGGGAGACCAGGCGCATCGACGGCCACGACCACCTGGCGGTTGCCGAGGCCATGGGTCCGTCGACCACCGGCAAGCCGGTGGCGATCGTCGCCGACACCATCAAGGGCAAGGGCGTGTCCTTCATGGAGGACCGCGTCGAGTGGCACCACAAGGTCCCCACCGACGAGCAGGTCCTGGCCGCACTCGAGGAGCTCCCCGCATGACTGCAGTGACCACATCGACCGATGCGCCCACCTTCGACTGCCGGGTCGACTTCGCCGACGAGCTCGCGAAGCTCGCCCGCGAGGACGACCGCATCGTCGCGGTCTGCAACGACTCGGTCGGCTCGAGCAACCTGACCGCCTTCCGTGACGAGTTCCCCGACCGCCTGGTCAACGTGGGGATCGCCGAACAGGACCTCGTCGGCGTCGGTGCCGGACTGGCCAACGCCGGGCTGATCCCGTTCGTGTGTGCGGCTGCGCCGTTCCTCACCGGACGCGCCACCGAGCAGATCAAGGCCGACGTGGCCTACAGCGAGCGGCACGTGGTGCTCTGCGGCCAGAGTCCGGGGATGGCCTACGGCGAGCTCGGTCCCACCCACCACTCCATCGAGGACCTCTCCTGGATGCGCGCGATCGCCGGGCTGCCGGTCGTCGTACCCGCAGGTCCGCAGCAGACCCGCTCCGCGGTGCGGTGGGCAGCGAGCCTCGGGCGTGGCTCCTACCTGCGCATCCCACGGTTCAAGGTGCCCGAGGTCTCGCAGGAGGGCGATGCCTTCGAGCCCGGTCGAGCCCTGCAGCTCCGCGCTGGGGACGACGTCACGATCGTCGCCGTCGGCACGATGGTGTCCCGAGCACTGTGGGCGGCCGACACCCTGGCCGGCGAGGGGATCTCGGCGCGTGTCCTGAACATGGCGTTCGTCGAGCCCCTCGACCGAGCTGCCGTCCTGGCGGCAGCAGCCGAGACCCGGGGCATCGTGACGGTCGAGGAAGCCACTGTCAGCGGCGGGCTCGGTGCAGCCGTCGCCTCGCTCGTCGTTCAGCACAGGCCCTGTCCCGTGCGGATCCTGGGCATCGACGGCGAGTTCGCCCCTACCGGCACGGCGTCCTACCTGCTCGACCACTTCGGTCTCAACGCCGCCGGCATCGCGCAGGCCGCCCGGGACGTCATCGGCGCTGGCCGTGGCTGAGGACCTCATCCTCGCGATCGATCAGGGCACCGGCTCGACCAAGTCGATGCTGGTGGATTCCCGCGGTGTGGTCGTGGCCGAGGCCGCCGTGTCGATCGCGCAGACACACCCGGAGCCCGGCTGGGTCGAGCAGGACGCCGAGGAGATCTGGTCCAGCGTGCAGCGGAGCGTGCACGACTGCGTCACCCCGGAGTACTCCGCCCGCGTCGTCGGCGTCGCCCTCAGCGTGCAGCGCGAGACCGTCGTCCTCTGGGAGCACGAGACCCTTCGACCCCTTGCACCCGCCCTCAGCTGGCAGGACCGACGGACCTCGGGGCGTGCCTCGGACCTGGAACGGGCCGGGCACGGCGAGGAGATCATGGCCCGCACAGGACTGCCGCTCGACCCGATGTTCTCGGCCCTGAAGGCCTCCTGGCTCCTCGACCGGCACGACCCCGAGCGCACCCGCTCCGGCGCGGGGGAGTGGCGGGTCGGCACCGTCGACGCCTGGCTGCTCTCGCACTTCGGCGGCGACCTCGTGACGGAGATCGGCAACGCCTCCCGGACGCAGCTCTTCGACCTCGACCGGGCCGACTGGGACGAGTCGCTGCTGGAGATCTTCGACGTCCCGCGCGCGTGCCTGCCGCGGGTGGTGTCCTCGGTCGGCCCGTTCCCGACCGTCAGCGACCTTGCGCCCGTTCCCGACGGCACCCCGGTGCTCGCCGTGATGGCGGACTCGCACGCGGCCCTGTTCGCCCACGCCGGCTGGCGCCCGGGTGTGGTCAAGGCGACCTACGGCACCGGCTCCTCGGTGATGGCCCTCGGGCCGCGGGCGTCGGCCACCTCCGGCGTCTGCGCGACCGTGGCCTGGCAGGTCGACGAGGTCGCCCACGCACTCGAGGCCAACATCCGGTCGACCGGCCGCACCCTGACCTGGCTCGCCGACCTGTTCGGGGTCGACGTCGACCTGCTCTTCGAGGAGGCGGCAGGCTGCGACAACGGGGGCGTCACCCTGGTGCCGGCCTTCGGCGGCCTCGGTGCCCCGTGGTGGGACCGGGACGCCCAGGCGGTGCTCAGTGGTTTCTCGCTCGGCACCCGACGTGCACACGTGGCGCGTGCGGCAGTGGAGTCGATCGCCTTCCAGGTGGACGACACCGTCAGCGCCTTCGCCGAGGTCGTCGGTCCCCTGGCCGAGCTGGCCTGCGACGGCGGGATGACCAGGTCGGCGGACCTGATGCAGCTGCAGGCCGACGTCAGCGGGCTGCCCGTGCGGGTGAGCGCCACGGCCAACCTGTCCGCGCTCGGCGTGGCCCGGCTGGCCGGCCTGCGGGCCGGCTGGTGGACCTGGTCAGACCTCGAGGGCGAGCACGGCGCGGCACCGGAACACGGGGTGCAGCCGCTGCTCGACGAGGACAGCCGAGCGGGCCTTCGCTCCGCCTGGGCGCTCGCAGTCGCCCGGTCCCGCGGGTGGCCCGGCCCAGCGCACGACAACGAGAAGGCGGGCTCATGACCAGCACCCACCAGGGAACACGTTCCGGCACCGGTTCGGGCACCAGTCCCGCGCCAGTCGCACCTCGAAGCAAGCGGCCCAGGATCGTTGCCGGCCTGTTGCTGCTGGCGCTCGTCGTGGTGATGGCAGTGTCCACGACGTACCGCTCCGCGTCGGCTCCGATCCCGGGCGAGCAGAAGAAGTTCGACCCCGCGGCGTACGGCAAGGAGAACTACCTCTCGAAGGTCAGGCCGGCCATCGAGGAGGAGCCTGTCGACCTCGCCACCCTCGTTCCCCTGATCAACCAGGACCCGGAGGCCGCCGGCGAGAAGTACGGCACCCGCGAGGGAACCTCGCCGTTCGCCTACTCGGTCACCTTGACGGGCATCGCGCGCAAGCCGGAGAGCGGCCTGCTGCCGGTGACCGTGTCCGGGTTGCCCAAGGGCACGCGAGTGTCGGTCCAGATCGGGCCGGCGATCAACGGGACCACCCTGCGCGACGCCTCCGGACTCATCACGTTCAACGACTTCGTCAACCAGGTCGAGTTCTCCAACGCAGCGACGGCGTTGAACACCGAGATGAAGGCGGACCTGCTCGAGGGACTGGACGTGGCGACCCTCGTCGGCCAGCAGGTCACCGTCGTCGGTGCGATCGCTCCGCTCAACCCCGAGGTCATCACGGTGACCCCGGTGAGCATCGAGGCCGGCCCGTGACGCCCGCCATCATCTCGGCCACCGAGGTCACCAAGACCTACGGCGGCACCCACGCTCTGCGCGGAGTCAGCCTCGGTGTGGCGCCTGGACGGGTCACCGCCCTGTTCGGCGAGAACGGCGCCGGCAAGTCGACGCTGATGAAGATCCTGGCCGGCATCGAGACCCCCACCACGGGGCACGTCGAGCTCGACGGCAACGTGGTCGAGTTCGCCTCCTCCAGAGCAGCCGCCAACCACGGCGTGGTGATCATCCACCAGGAGCTGAGCCTGTGCCCCAACCTCTCGATCCAGGACAACCTGTTCCTGGCTCGCGAGGCCCGAACCCGGTTCGGCGCAGTCGACCGCGCCAGCCAGCGCGACTCGACGGTCAAGGTCATGCAGCGGCTGGAGGAGCGGCTCGACCCCGACGCGCTGGTGGGTGACCTGCGGATCGGCCAGCAGCAGCTGGTCGAGATCGCCCGCGCCCTGTTGCTGGACGCACGCGTCCTGATCATGGACGAGCCGACCTCGGCGTTGAGCATGACCGAGGTCGACGTCCTCTTCCGGGTCATCCGCGAGCTCACCGCTCAGGGTGTCGCCGTCATCTACATCTCCCACCACCTCGAGGAGTCACTGGCCATCGCCGACGACGTGGCGGTGCTGCGTGACGGCGGGCTGGTGGCAACGGGAGCAGCGTCCGAGGTCGACCTCGCCTGGGTCGTCCAGCACATGGTCGGCCGCGACCAGAGCTCGCTGTTCCCCAAGCGGGACGTCACCCTCGGCGAGGTCGCGCTCTCGGTGCACCACCTCCAGGTGGCGGACCCCTCCAACCCGCAGCGGCTGGCCGTGGACGGGATCGACCTGGAGATCAGGGCGGGCGAGATCGTCGGCGTCTACGGCCTGATGGCCTCGGGACGCACCGAGCTGCTCGAAGCCATCGCCGGGCGTCTGCCCGTCACCTCAGGCACCATCTCCTTCGCCGGCGGCGAGCTGGACCATGAGTCCGTCCGGGAACGCATCCGGCGGGGGATCGCCCTGGTGCCGGAGGACCGGCAGCGCGACGGACTCGTCCAGACGATGTCGGTCGGCCAGAACCTCTCCCTGAGCGCGCTGATGAGCTTCGTACGCCGCGGCCTGGTCGCCGGCACCCGGGAGCGGGGCGCCGTGGACGAGATGATCGGCGACGTCACCGTGAAGACGGCCGGCCAGGCCGCCCCGATCGGCTCCCTGAGCGGTGGCAACCAGCAGAAGGTCGTCATCGGCAAGGCCCTGATGACCCGACCACACGTGCTGCTCCTCGACGAGCCCTCGCGCGGGGTGGACATCGGCGCCAAGGCCGACATCTTCGCGCTGATGACCGAGCAGGCCGAGAACGGGCTCGCCGTGGTGTTCACCACCTCCGAGGCCGAGGAGGCGCTGCACATCCCCGACCGCCTGCTCATCCTCGAGCGCGGCCGCCTGGTCGCGGACCTCGACCCCCACACGATCGACCGCGGGCGGCTGATGCAGCTCGCGGACGGCACGTCCCGGAGCAGAACTGGAGCGACACCGTGAGTCAGACGCTGGCCCCGAGCACCTCGACCCCCACCGAGGACGGCCCGACCGACAAGGACGTGCGCCGCCTGCGGACGCTGAACATGATCTTCGAGCTGAGGGCGTTCATCGCGCTCGGAGTGCTGATCATCGTGTTCGGCTCGCTGTCGGACTCGTTCCTCACCGTGACGAACCTGATCACGATGACCAAGCACGTCGCGATCAACGCCGTGCTCGCCCTCGGCATGCTGCTCGTCATCCTCAAGGGCGGCATCGACCTCTCGGTCGGCTCGATCGTCGGGCTCTCCGGCGTCGTCTGCGGTGAGCTGCTGGGCGGGATCACCCTCCCGGGAACCGACACGGTCGCCTACCCGCCCGTGTGGGTGGTGGTCCTGCTGGCCATCGCCGTGGGCACGTTCGTCGGGATGATCAACGGTGTCCTGGTCACCAGGTTCAACGTGGCGCCGTTCATCGCCACGCTCGGGATGCTCTACGTCGCCCGCGGCACCGCCCTGCTCATCTCCGGCGGCTCGACGTACCCGAACCTCGGCGGGCAGGAGAGCCTCGGCAACACCGGGTTCTCCTACATCGGCAACGGGCGGCCGCTCGGACTGCCGTTCTCCATCTGGGTGATGATCCTGCTCGCCCTGCTCACCACCTTGCTGCTGACCAGGGCCCCGTTCGGGAGATGGCTCTATGCGACCGGCGGCAACGAGCGCGCCTCGGAGCTGTCCGGGGTGCCGGTGGCTCTGGTCAAGACCATGGTCTACATGCTCTCCGGTGCGTGCGCCGCGGTGACCGGCATCATCATCGCCTCGGAGCTGACCTCGGCCGCCCCCCAGGCCGGGGAGACCTTCGAGCTCAACGCGATCGCCGCCGTCGTCATCGGTGGTGCTGCGCTCTCCGGTGGTCGCGGCAACGTGCGCGGCACGCTCGTCGGCGCCTTCGTGATCGGCTTCCTCGCCGACGGCCTGGTCATCCTCGGGGTCTCCACGTTCTGGCAGATCTTCATCAAGGGCGCGGTGATCATCCTCGCCGTGATGCTCGACCAGGGGCAGCAGCGCTTCCAGCGCAAGGGCGCAGCGGTGGCCGCGACGGTCGAGGCCGAACACGCACCACACGAGTCTCGGGAGCCCTCGTCCCCGGACGACGAGGACCCCCACACTTCTCGACCGGCTGACCCAAGCCGGCCGGAAGGCAACACCACATCACGCGGGTGACCCTCACCCACTCCAGGAGGTAGACGAACATGTTCAGATCATTCGCGCGAGGCACCGGCTTGCGGTTGGCGGCGGTCGCCGCGGCTGGCGCCCTGGTGCTGAGTGGGTGCGGCAGCGACAGCTCCGAGAAGGAGTCCAGCAGCTCGACCCCGAAGAGCAGCAACTACATCGCCATCATCACCCCGTCCCCTGACAACCCCTTCTTCAAGGCCGAGGGTGACGCGGCGAAGGCCAAGGCCGAGGAGCTCGGCTACGAGGCCTCGGTCGCGTCCCACGACGACGACCCCAACAAGCAGAGCGAGCTGATCGACGCCGCGATCTCACGCAAGGCAGCCGCGATCATCCTCGACAACGCCGGTGCGGACGCCTCGATCGGCCCGGTGCAGAAGGCAACCGACGCCGGCATCCCCGTCTACCTGATCGACCGCGAGATCAACAAGACCGGCGTGGCGAAGGCGCAGATCGTCTCGAACAACGCCCAGGGCGCCCAGCTCTCCGGCCAGGCGTTCGTCGAGGCCATGAAGGAGAAGGGGAAGTACGTCGAGCTGGTCGGCAAGGAGTCCGACACCAACGCGGGCGTGCGCTCGAACGGCTACAACGCGGTGATCTCCCAGTACCCGGACATGAAGCTCGTCCAGAAGGAGACCGCCAACTGGGACCAGCAGGAGGCGTTCACCAAGATGGAGACGATCCTCCAGCGGAACCCTGACATCCAGGGCGTCATCGCCGGCAACGACACGATGGCGCTCGGAGCAGTCGCGGCGATCAAGGCGGCGAAGCTCAAGAACGTGGTGGTCGTCGGCTTCGACGGCAGCCCGGACGCCATCGCCGCGATCAAGGCGGGGGACATGTTCGCCACTGCGCTCCAGCCCGCTGCGCTGGCCGCGGAGAGCGCCGTCGAGCAGGCGGACAAGGCGATCAAGGGAGAGGACGCCGCAACCGAGGAGAAGCAGTCGATCGACTGTGAGCTGATCACGGCCGAGAACGCGGACGAGTACGGAGTCTTCGCGAAGAAGTGACGTGGCAGCCGGCGCGGGCAGCGAGGACCAGCGCTCGCCCGCGCCGGCGTCAGTCACGCTAGGTTCTCACCCGTCCACTGACATCCGGGGAGACGATCCGACCATGGCCGCTCGCATCACCGCTGACCGCGATCGGCTGCGCCTGCTGACCAAGGTCGCCCGGCTCTACCACGAGAAGGGCGTGCGCCAGCCAGAGATCGCCGACCAGCTGCACCTCTCGCAGGCGCGCGTCTCGCGGCTCCTCAAGGAGGCCGCCGAGCGCGGGATCATCCGCACGGTGGTGGTGCCGCCGCCCGGCGTGCACTCCGAGATCGAGGAGCTGGTGGCGGAGAAGTACGCCCTGCGCGACGTGGTCGTGGTCGATGTGGAGGGCAACTTCGCCGACACCGTCAGCGCTCTCGGGTCCGGCGCCGCGGCGTACCTCGACACCACGCTGATCGGCGGGGACGTCATCGGTGTCTCCTCGTGGAGCGCGACGCTGCTGGCCGCCGTCGAGGTGATGCGTCCCAAGCGGACGCAGGTCGCCGACAGGGTCGTGCAGGTGGTGGGCGGCGTCGGCAGCCCCGCGGTCCAGATGGAGGCGACCAGGCTGACCGGGCGCCTGGCCGAGGTCACGGGTGCGGCCCCGGTGTTCATCCCCTCTCCCGGCCTCGTGGGTTCCCCTGCCCTCAGGGAGGCGCTGATGGCCGATCCGGGGGTGCAGGCCGTGCTCGAGATGTGGTCCCAGCTGACCGTGGCCCTGGTCGGTGTCGGCACGCTCGAACCGTCCCCGCTGCTGCGTCGATCCGGCAACAGCCTTGGTGACGAGGAGCAGGAGGAGCTGCGGGCTGCCGGGGCGGTCGGCGACGTCTGCCTGCGCTACTTCGATGCGCAGGGCGTCGCGGTGGAGTCATCCTTCGACCAGCGGATCATCGGCATCGGCCGTGAGGCCATCCTGCAGGTGCCGCGGCGCATCGGAGTCGCCGGAGGGTCGGAGAAGGTCGACGCCATCCGTGCTGCCGTTCGCGGGGGATGGGTGAACATCCTGATCACCGACCTCGACGTCGCGACCGCGCTGCTCGCCGACTGAAACCTCTCAGTCGGGATCGTCGAGGTAGCCGCGCGCACCCTGGACGGTGACCGCCCGGGCAGCGATCTCGCAGGCGTCCCTGACTGCCGGCACGATGCCCCAGCCCTGGGCCAGCCGTGCCGCGATGACCCCGACGAGCACGTCGCCCGCACCGGTCGTGTCCACTGCCTGGACCGCCGGCGCGGTGACCAGCTCGTCGTTCTCGGCGTCCACGACGCAGGCCCCCTCGGCGCCGAGCGAGACCACGACCGAGGGACAGCCGACATGCTCGCGCAGGGCGCGGGCGAGGCCCTCGGCTGCCACGTCCACCTCGATGCGGTGCTCACGCAACAGGTCGGCCGCCTCGTGCTCGTTGACGACCAGCGGGTCGCACCGGCGCAGGACATCGATGCCCAGCCCCTCGACGGGGGCAGCGTTCAGCACCAGCCTGGCCGAGCATCGCCGGGCATGCTCCGCCGCTGCCTCGACGGGCAGCACCCCGGGCTCGCTCTGCGCCAGCACCACGTCGACGTCCTCGTCGACGGCGGCCGCCACGTCGTCGGGGTGCAGGTGGGCGTTGGCGCCGGTCCCCACGATGATCGAGTTCTCACCGTCCGGGGTGAGCAGGATGAACGCCATCCCGGTGGAGGTCGCGGTCGCCGTGCGCATCCGGGTGACGTCCACACCCGCGGAGCGGAGCTGCTGCAGCTGCTCACCGCCGGCGGCGTCGTCGCCGACCACGGCACACAGGCGGACGCTCGCCCCGGCGTACGCCGCAGCCACGGCCTGGTTGGCTCCCTTGCCGCCCGACGAGGCGACCGGACCGTCGCCGACCACGGTCTCGCCACCGCCTGGTCGGGTCTGCGCCTGCACCGTCAGGTCGAGGTTCACGCCCCCGACCACCACCACGTTGCCCATGGCTGCACGTTCTCACGAAAACCGGCTGCGGCCCACGTCGATCAGCGGCCCGGTGACTCCTGGTCGGAGGGCCTGGGCGGCTGGCTGCGCTGGTGGCCGATCTCGCCGCCCTCACGTCCGCCGTGGGGCCGACCGTGGTCGGCGTACTCCTCGCGGTAGAAGGACAGGGAGTGCGTGCCGACGTCGATGCGCGCGCCCGTGCGCAGGGTGGACGAGGTGTCCACCACACGTCCGTGCACCCGCGTCTCCGGTCCGCAGGTCTCCAGCACGTACTCGTCGGCGTCGTCGTGCAGCACCACCGTGTGCAGGGGCTCCAGGCCGGGCAGGACGATGTCGCACGACTCGTCCGACCCGATGGTGGTCATGGTGCGGGAGAGCCAGAAGACGGGTTGACGCTCGCCGCCCCAGACGTGCTCCTTCTTCAGCACCAGACGGGGGGAGCCCGAGCCGGACGGTGTGTGCGTCGTGGTCACCCGCCGCCGGGGGTGTCGGGAGAAGGTCGGGGTGAGCGGCAGCATCGTCGGCGGCGGCAGTGACTCCGCCGTGGGGAGCACGGAGCCCTGCTGGGTCGCCCGGGAGCGCAACGAGGTCCAGGCGCCGCGCCAGCTGGCCACCTTGATCCGCCTGGACCCGGTGGCACGGCGCTGCCACCACGGAGCGGACACCGCGCCGAGGGTGACCAGGTGGACGCCGTGGTGGACGACGGCGACGGTGATGCCGGCGGCTGCGAGCTCCTCGGCGGCACTCCGGACCGTCGCCGCGTCCCCGGAGCCGGCCAGCAGCCCCGGGTTGTCGATCTCCAGCCGGAGGCGGCCGTGACTGCCACTGAGGTGGCCGGTCGCGGTCTCGCCCCCCGCGGTGGCCACCTCCACGGTCAGGTCGGCCGCCAGGGTGATCACGACCGGTCGGACCGGTCGTTGTCGCTGGTGGTGACGGTCACCGTGCCGTCGATCTTCCAGGTGGCCCGCGGTGCCTGGCTCCCGGTGTCGCGCGGGATCTCGACGGTGAGGTCGGAGAAGGTGTAGTTGATCGCCGCCTCGCGCCCGGTCAGAAAGCTCCACATCCGCTGTCCGAGGTCGGACCAGTCCACCACCTCTGTCGTGGTGCCGTCAGTCGACTGGCTGCTCATCGTCCGGTTCGTCCTGCTCGTCGTCTCGCTGGTCGTCATGGCGTCTCCCATTTCTCCACATTGACTTCAACAACTTGTTGAGGTTTGATCACATCATGAACTCAACACACCCCGATGCGCAAGTCCCCGCTGAGAACCGGCCCGTCGACGAGGAGGCAGCGGACGCCACGGACGGCGTCGCCACGCTCTCCATCGGCGACCTGGCGGAGCGCACCGGTCTCAGCCCGGCCACGCTGCGGATCTGGGAGACCAGGCACGGCTTCCCGGTCCCGCACCGGTTGGCGAGCGGTCACCGGCGCTATGGCGAGCACGACGTCGAGGCGATCCTGGCCGTCGTACGACACAAGGACGCGGGGACGCGGCTCGAGCTCGCCATCGCGCACGCGATGGCCGACGCCGAGCCGACCTCCCCGTCGGTGTATGCCTACCTGCGTCGCCGGCACCCACAGCTGGGGGTGCACCGGTTGCAGAAGTCCACGCTGCTCGCGCTCTCGTGGGCGATCGAGGACGAGTTCTGCGCCAAGGCAGACCGAGCAACGATCTACGGGTCCTTCCAGCGCGCGGCGTTCTACCGCGCGGCCGAGCCACGATGGACCGAGCTGGCGCGGGTCTCCGCAGGAGCCACGGTGTTCGCCGACTTCGCCGAGCCCGACTCCGAGGCGTCGCCGTTCCAGGTCTCGCTCCCCGCCGACGCCCCGATGCGCCGGGAGTGGGCGGTGGTCTGTGACGCCCGTGACCTGCCGGTGGCGCTCACGGCCTGGGAGCTGCCCGGCCAGGCCGGGGTGCCCGACAGCAAGCGGCTCTTCGAGTCCATGTGGACAGTCGATGGTGCTGCCGTGCACGACGCAGCCCGGGTCTGTGCCGGCGTCGCTCGGCAGTACGGCACCGGCACCGGGGCCCCGGCCGAGGTGGGGACCGTGCTCTCGAGACCCCACACCCCGGACCTCGCGGCCGTGACCGGCCTGTTCAACCGGATGGTGGCCTACGTCGACCGGATCAGCGTCTGAGCCGGCTCAGAGCCGGCTGACCAGCTCCTCCAGGGCGTCGTGGCTGAACCCGGCCATGCCGAAGTCGGCGAGCGTCGACATGGGCATCGTGCCGACCACCTCGAGGAGACCGGGTTCGGCGAGCGGACCGGAGGCCGCGGTACCGCCGGCCTCCATCAGGAGCCGGGCACCCTTCGGGTCGGCCAGCCACTCGTGCAGTGTCGAGTCCCGGCTCAGCGGGGCGTTGATGGACGGAGCGTCGAGGTGGACGGACAGGGCGTGGGGCAGGTCGCGCGACGAGGTGCCCAGCCGCAGCACGAACTCGCCCGACTCGACCACCCAACGCCGCAGCGTGACGGACCAGAACGAGAACGCGCGCTCATCGAGGTCGATGCTGATCCTGCCTGAGCCACCGGCCGGCAGGTCGACCTTCGCAAAGCCCTTGAGCTCCTGGTTCGGCCTGCGCACCCTGGCCTCGGAGTCGGTGACATAGAGCTGGACCACCTCCGCGCCCCTCCGCCGCCCGGTGTTGGTCACCTCGGCGGTCACCTGCACTCGCAGGTCACCGGTCCCGACCGACCCGGAGACCGAGACCTCGGGCCTGCCGACCACGAAGGTCGTGTAGGACAGACCGAACCCGAACGGGTGGTCGACCTCGAGCCCGAGGGCGTCGTAGCCCCGGTAGCCGATGAAGATCCCCTCGCCGTAGCGCACCAGCTGCGAGTCGCCCGGGAAGTTCAGGAACGACGGGTTGTCCTCGAGTCGCAGCGGGATCGTCTCGGCGAGCTTGCCGGAGGGGTTGGCCGCTCCGGTGAGGAGGTCGGCAACCGCCCCGCCCGCGGCCTGGCCGCCGAGCCAGCACTCGAGCACGGCCCCCACCCGGTCCTGCCACTCGGCCGTGCGCACCACCGAACCGTTGGCCAGCACCACCACGACCCGGTTGCTCACCTGGGCGACGGTCTCCAGCAGGGCGAGCTGGTTGGCGGGCAGATCCAGATGGGTCCGGTCGAAGCCCTCCGACTCCGCGGCTGCGGGCAGCCCGAGGAAGAGCACCACCGCGTCGGCCTCACGGGCGATCTCGCGCGCCTGTGTCCGCACCTCGGTGTCCGCGGCGACTGCGGCCGGGTCCTCGAGGCCGAAGCCGGGGGAGTGCACCACCTCGACGCCGTGGGGCAGCGCGGCGCGCAGCTCCTCGAGGGGAATGTCGAGAGTGGTCGGGTTCACCTGGGAGCTGCCTGCCCCCTGGTAGCGCGGCGTCGTCGCGAACGCGCCGATCACCGCCACCGTCTGGCCCTTCGCAAGGCTCAGGGGGAGCACCCCGTCGTTCTTCAGCAGCACCGCCGACTCGGTCGCAGCGCGTCGCGCGAGCGCGTGGTGCTCGTCGTACGCCGGCTCGGGTGGGCTCGCGGCGCGGGTCGGCGCGGACTTCTGCACGAGCTCGAGCACCCGACGTACGCCGAGGTCGAGCACGTCCGGGGCCAGCGCACCGGAGCTCACCGCCTCCACGACGGCGACGTCGCTGCGGCCCTTGGCAGGAGGCATCTCGAGGTCGAGTCCCGCGGTGAGGGCGGCGACGCGGTCGTGGACCGCGCCCCAGTCCGAGACCACCAGGCCCTCGAACCCCCACTCGTCCCGGAGCACCTCGGTGAGCAGCCAGGCGTGCTGGGAGGCGTAGGTGCCGTTCACCTTGTTGTAGGCGCACATCACCGTCCACGGCTGGCAGCCGGTGACGACGCGCTCGAACGCGGGGAGGTAGATCTCCCGCAGCGTGCGTTCGTCCACCTCGGCGCTGACGCGCAGGCGATCGTCCTCCTGGTTGTTCGCGGCGTAGTGCTTGAGCGAGGTTCCGACACCCTGCTCCTGGATCGCCTCGCACATCGCGAGTGCGAGCTCGCCGGCGAGGTGGGGGTCCTCGGAGAAGTACTCGAAGTTGCGGCCGCACAGCGGAGAGCGCTTCATGTTGACCCCCGGGCCGAGGATGACCGACACGCCCTGCACCCGCGCCTCCTGGGCGAGGGCGTGGCCGACGTCGGCGAGCAGGCTCCGGTCCCATGAGGAGGCGAGTGCGCTCGCGGTGGGAAAGCAGGTCGCCGGCAGGCTGCCGCCGAGTCCCACATGGTCCGACTCGTGCGGCTGCATCCGCAGACCGTGGGGTCCGTCGGCCACCATGATGCGGTCGATCCCGAGTCGGTCGACCGGCGTCGTGTGCCAGAAGTCGGACCCCATCACGAGTCCGGCCTTCTCCTCCAGCGTGAGGTCGGCGATGGCAGCGTCGATGTCCAGCACGCGGTGCGTGTCCTCCGCGGCGGCGCGTTTCGGCAGTTCGGTGCTCATCAACGAAGCCTAGAACCGATGCAGCCCGAGCAGAACAACCTCGACCCGGTGGAGTTCTGCCCACGGCAGGGGTGAAGGATGACGGGCGAGCTGAAGGAGACCTCATGAGCCTGCCCGACTCCCTGACCAGCACGACCGTCGCCGTCCTCGGCGGCACCGGACCGCAGGGCCGCGGTCTGGCCCGGCGCTTCGCTGCCGCGGGCCTGCCGGTGGTGATCGGGAGTCGCAGCGCCGAGAGGGCGGCCGAGACCGCACAGACCCTGGCCGAGGCCACCGGCGGCCGGCTGACCGGTGCGGACAACAGGGGCGCAGCCGAAGCAGGCGACATCGTCGTGGTGGCCGTCCCCTGGGACGGTCACGGCGACCTGCTGAGCGACCTCGCGTCGGCGCTGGCCGGGAAGATCGTCGTCGACTGCGTCAACCCGCTGGGCTTCGACAAGCAGGGCGCCTACGCCCTGCCGGTCGAGGAGGGCTCGGCCGCGCAGCAGGCCGCGGCGCTGCTTCCCGAGAGCACCGTCGTGGGCGCCTTCCACAACGTCAGTGCCGTCAAGCTCGAGGACCCCGAGGTCGAGACCGTGGACACCGACGTGCTCGTGCTCGGTGAGGTGCGCGAGGCGACCGACCTCGTCCAGGACCTCGCGGACACGATCCCCGGAGTGCGGGGCGTGTACGGCGGTCGGCTGCGCAACGCCCACCAGGTCGAGGCGCTCACCGCCAACCTGATCAGCGTGAACCGCCGCTACAAGGCACACGCAGGCGTGCGCATCACCGATATCTGAGCGGCCTCGGCGACCGGAGCAGGAACGCGGCGCCGCCCCCTCCGAGGAACCCGAACAGGTGTGCCTGCCAGGACACGTACGGCGTGCCGGGGAGGACTCCGGAGATGGTGCCGCCGTAGACGACCAGCATCATGATGCTCACCGTGATCGTGCCCGGGCTGCGCTCGGCCAGCCCACGGAAGAGCAGGAATCCGAGCAGGCCGAAGATCACCCCGCTGGCGCCGATGACCAGGGTGTTCGGAGCACCGAAGAGCCACGCCCCGAGCCCGCTGCTCAGTGCGGTGAGCACGACCACGCCGACGAAGCGACCGAGCGTGACGGCGGCGTACGCGATCACACCGAGCACCGCGAAGACCACGGAGTTCGAGAACAGGTGGCCGAAGCCGGCGTGCAGGAACGGGGCGAAGAAGATGCCGTCGAGGCCGTCCACGCTGCGCGGCCGGATGCCGTAGGCGTCGAGCCTCCCGTTCGTGGCACTGTCGACGATCTCGATGGCCCACAGCAGCACGAGCGTCACCGCCACGGTCACGAAGGCGCCCGGCAGCCGGTTCGTCCAGCGCTCCTCGCGCCGGTCCAGGTCGTAGGACATGGCTCCATGGTGCCAAGCCGCTGGTAGCGGGGGACCCCCGTCTAGGTTTGCGGGGTGAACTCCGACCCGGCTGCGAGGACCCATCGCTGGCAGGACTGGGAGCTCGACGAGCTGCTGCTCCGCAAGGAGCAGACCGGGCTGAGGACCAGCCTGGTCGTGCCGGCGCGCAACGAGGCCGCCACCGTGGGGCAGGTCGTGGGCCGGCTGCGTGAGGCGCTGATGGGGACCACGGCACTGCTCGACGAGATCGTCGTCATCGACTCCGACTCGACCGACGACACCTTCTCGGTCGCGACCGGGGCCGGCGCCGTGGTGCACAGGTCGCACGAGATCCGTCCCGACCTCGGCACCCACCCGGGCAAGGGCGAGGCCATGTGGAAGTCGCTGTTCGTGACGAGCGGCGACCTGGTCGTGTTCATGGACGCCGACCTCGTGGACTGGGACACCCACTTCGTGCCGGGGCTGCTCGGCCCCCTGCTCACCGGCGACGGTGTGGCGCTGGTCAAGGGCTTCTACGAACGCACCCCGGGTGAGGACGCCGGGCGTGGCGCGTCCCTGGAGGGCGGTCGGGTGACCGAGCTCGTGGCGCGTCCGCTGATCGCCCTCGAGTGGCCGGCGCTGAGCTGGCTGGTGCACCCGCTGGCGGGCGAGTGGGCCGTACGCCGTGACCTGTTCGAGCAGCTGAACGTGCCGACCGGGTACGCCGTCGAGCTGGCCGCCCTGATCGACACGGTGCGCCTGCTCGGCCCGGACGCGATCGCGCAGGTGGACCTCGGCCGCCGCGCCCACCGGCACCAGGCGCTGCACGACCTCGGCTCGATGGCGGTGCAGGTGCTGGCTGCGTCCAGCCGCCGCTCCACCGGCTCGGCACCGGACCAGGTGGCCCTGGACCAGCCCCGCAAGGACGGCCGCGAGATCACGACCGCCCGCCACGAGGTCCCGCTCCTCGAACGACCACCGGCGATCGACGTGCCCGGTGCGGTGGGAGGATTCGGGTCATGACCCTCCGGCTCGGCAGGCAGTCCTTCGCCGACGACCGGCGGCTGATGATGGCGATCGTCAACCGCACCCCGGACTCGTTCTACGACCAGGGGGCCACCTGGTCGGAGGACAAGGCGCTCGACCGGGTCGCCGAGGTGGTCGAGCAGGGCGCCGAGATCGTCGACATCGGCGGGATCAAGGCCGCACCGGGTGAGCAGGTCGACGCCGAGGAGGAGATGCGCCGCACGGTGCCCTTCGTGGAGCGGGTGCGGGCCGACTTCCCCGACGTGGTGATCAGCGTCGACACCTGGCGTGCCTCGGTCGGACGGGCGGCGTGCGAGGCCGGCGCCGACGTGCTCAACGACGCCTGGGGCGGCGCCGACCCGATGCTGGTCGACGTCGCGGCGCAGTACGACGTGGGCATCGTCTGCACCCACACCGGCGGGGTGACGCCCCGGACGCGGCCGCACCGGATCGAGTACTCCGACGTGGTCGGCAGCGCGCTCGCCGACACCACGGCGTACGCCGAACGGGCGCTGGCGGCCGGGGTGGCCCGGGAGAGCATCGTGATCGACCCGGCGCACGACTTCGGCAAGACGACCCAGGACTCGCTCGACCTGACCCGCCGACTCGACGTGCTGGTCGCGACCGGCTGGCCGGTCCTGGTGTCGCTGTCCAACAAGGACTTCGTCGGTGAGTCGCTCGACCTGCCCGTCGGTGAGCGACTGACCGGGACCCTCGCCGCGTCGGCGATCGCGGCCATGCACGGCGCGCGCATCTTCCGGGTGCACGAGGTCACCGAGACGCGGCAGGTGGTGGACATGGTCGACGTCATCTGGGGCCGCCGCGCCCCCGCCCGCACGATCAGGGGCCGCTCGTGACCGGGGGAACGGGGTGATCGGGACGGCCCTGGTGCTGCCCACGCCACCGGCCCTGCTGGCCCCGCGGTCGCAGATCGATCCGGTGCCGGAGCTGCGCGGGGCCTGCCGGGCCGCGGTCGAGCGGCTCCCCGGACACGACCGGCTGGTGGTGCTGGCGTCGCCGGTCAACGAGGCCAACGTGGCCCGCGGGGTCACCGAGCCGCTGGGGCACCGGGTGGCCGCGCACCTCCTCGGCCGGCGCGTCTTCGAGCCCCAGATCGCCCTGCCCTACGTGGCCGCGGGCCTGCTCGAGTCCACGGTGCCGACCACCTTGCTCGTGATGGCCGACGGGTCCGCCCGCCGTGGCGAGAAGGCGCCGGGCCACCTGCACCCTGAGGCCGTCGCCTTCGACGACGACGTCGAGGCGGCCCTGCGTGCCGGTGACGCCGCGGCCCTGGCGGCGCTCGACCCGCAGCTCGGCGAGGAGCTCTGGTGCGACGGCGTCCCGGGGTTCAACGTCCTCGGCGAGGTAGCGCGGGACCGGGAGGTCGTCGCCGAGGTCACCTATGCGGACGCGCCGTACGGCGTGGCCTGGTGGGTGGCTCGCTGGACCCTCGCCTGAGCGGCTCCCGGAGCACCAGGTGACGGGGCCGGGTTCGGCCGCGGGGTTGCTGGCTGCTTGCGCACCCATCGAGAATCGGAGTGGGTCTGCACCACCGAGGCCCGGTTCACCACCCGGCGCCGAAGCTCAGGAGGGGTACGACGTCGTCGGCGCCCGCTGACACCTCGGCCAGGGCTTCCGCCGGCGCCGAGCCCGCGGAGACCAGCGCGTGCCACGCAGCGAAGGTCTCGCAGGCCAGGTCGTCGGCGATCAGCACCGGGGAGGACAGCACCGTACGCGCGCCGGCGTGCAACCAGGCGGCGCTCATCCCGATGGCCTCCTCGCCGTAGCGCACGGAGACGCGGCCGAGCTCGCAGGCCGAGAGCACCACCGTCTCCGGGGTCCGCGGCAGCAGGTCGATGTCGTAGCCGAACCACGGGCCGTCGGTCAGCTCGACGGCGGAGAACAGCGGGTTCTCGCCGGTGTGGCGCCCGTGCCCGGCCAGGTGGAGCACGTCGACCTCCGCCGCCAGCCGGGCGACCCGGGCGGCCGTGGCCGCCCGGCCGCGCAGCACGTCGGCGCCGGTCCAGGCAGCAGCAGCCCGGCTGACCTCCTCCTCACCACGGGCGACACCCGGCCCGGCCACCAGCCCCACCCGTCGGGGGCGCGTGTACGGCGTCCGGCGCAGCTCGAGCCAGCGCGTCGCCGACGGGGGGATGGTCAGCGGTCGGCCGACGAACCCGGGCAGCAGGGACCAGGGTGTCCCGGCGAGCGCGCCGGACGGGGTCAGCACCACCCGCCGGTCGCCGAGCAGCTCGGCCAGGGGCGTGACGAGCTGCTCGCCGACGACCTGGAGGCGGGCGTGCAGGGCCGCTCGCAGCGGCGCGGCCAGGCCGTCGTCCCGGTGGGCGGCGGCCATCGTCAGGTCGGAGTGGAGGGCATCGAGGCGGTCGCGCAGCGGGGCGAGCTCGCCCAGCGGCACCACCCGGGTGTCGTCGGGCGTCACCACCAGGGCCGTGACGCGGCCCCGGACCACGACATGGGCGAGCAGAGCGGCCTCGTCGTCCGCCAGCGTGGCCCGGAGCAGGTCCAGCTCCGCCGGTTCGCCGACGGTGCCCGGCGCCCTCGCCGTACCACCTGCGCTGACGCACCCGCTGGCGCAGCTCGTCGACCCGCCGGGCCTCCGCCGTACGACGCCCCGGCGCGCGTTGCTGCAGCAGGCGGAGCTCGGTGAGGTCGCGGGAGACCTGCGCGTCGGCCGGCGGGCGCACCGGGGCGACCCGACCCACCAGGGCGCGCGCCCGCTCGGACCACTCGAAGACCAGCGCCGGGTCGCCGTCCTCCAGCGCCAGCACCAGGCCGCGGGTCGCCAGGTCACGTCCGTGTCCGACGAGGGTGCTCTGGAGGTCGAGGCTGCCGAACGAGGACTGCCAGGTGTGCAGGTCGCTCAGCCCGGCCCGCACGTGCTGCCGGGCATTGCGACCGTCGCCGCGGGCCCGGGCGAGATCTGCCCGGACCTCGCGCCACAGCAGTCGGGTGGTCACCGGTGAGCGGGCACCGACCCGGACCCAGCGCAGCCGGGTGCGGGCGTCCGCGAGGTCGCCGCGTGCCACGCTGACCCGGGCGCCCTGCAGCTCCAGGACGGTGGCGTCCTGGGTCAGGCCGTGTCGTCGCAGCTCCGCCACCAGCGAGTCGGCACGGTCCAGCACCGAACGGGCGGTGGCGCCGGCGGAGATCTCGGCCACCAGGGCCGCCGAGTCGGCACGGACCGCCCACACCGGGCTGGCCTGCCCGCGGAAGTGGCGAGCGGCTCGCCGCGCGACCACCCGCGCACGCACGGGGTCCTCGCGCAGCAACGTCCAGGCCAGGGTCAGCTCGCACTCGGCCTGGAAGGTCCGCAGCCGACGGGAGCCGTAGGCGCTCGCCGCGGCGTCCAGCGCGACGATGGCCTCGCGGGGTCGCCCCGCCGCCGTCAGCACCTCGGCCCGGTCCTGCTCCACGGTCGCGCGGTAGGCCGCCGAGAGCGGGCTGAGCACCGGCGCCGCCTCGTCGATCATCTGGATCGCCCCGACCAGGTCTCCAGCGAGCAGCCGCGCGTAGCCCAGGTTGTGCTCCGCCTTCGCCTGCTGCAGTCCCTCGCCGGACCTGCCGAACTCGTCCCGCGCCTGGGTGAAGTCCGCGACGGCCTCGCCGACCTCGCCTCTCTGGAGGTGCACGTTGCCCCGGTTCAGCCAGACCAGCCCCATCTCCGGATGGTTCGCGGGCAGCAGTCCGAGCGCCTCCCGGAAGGCCGCCATCGACTCCGTCCCGTCGCCGCTGCGCATCCGCAGCAGGCCGAGCTGCGCCCAGACCAGGCCACGGGTCTCGTCGTCGAGGTCGCGCTCGAACAGGCCGACGCACCGCTCGATCCCCGCGGAGGCGTGCCCGGTCTCGGCCTCGGCGTACGCGCGGGTGAGCTCGATCCGTGCGGTCAGGTTGGGGTCACGGCTGGCGGCGACGGCGCCGTCGAGGAGTCCGATGGCACGGGTGAAGGCACCGCTGTTGACCGCACGCTTGGCCCGGTCGTGGAGTTCGTCAGCCTGCGGCATGCCTCATCATGGCGCGAGATCGGTCAGCGCCACCAATGCCTGCCAGGTGCGCTGCACCGCCGCGGAGCGGCCGTCGTCGTCCGGGTCGATCCCGTCCAGGAGCCGGGCGGCGACCTGGCCGGCGAACAGCGGGGCGGAGAACGAGGTGCCGCTCCACAGCGCGAACGAGCCCGTGTAGTCGTCGGGGTCGATCGACTCTCGTCGGCGCATGTACGCCTCCGTGCGTGCCTGCGGCTCGAGCCCGCCCTGGAAGGTCGGGGGGAGGGTGCTCATCACGGCGGCGCCCGGGACGTGGACCCGGACCCACGGCCCGGCGTTGCTGAACAGCGCGTCGGTGCCGTTGGGGTTCAGGGCACCGACGGAGACGACCGGGACGACGTCCGCCTCGGGGGACACCCCGCCCGAGGCGTCGGCCCAGGGGGCGAACGCTGCCGGGAACATCGGGCGCGCGGTGGCGTCGTTGCCGGCCGAGCACACCACGGAGACTCCGCACTCCCCGAGCCGCCGCAGGATGCGGTACATCGTCGGATCGAAGAGGAGGTCCTCCGGTGTCTCGTGGTAGTAGCCCAGCGACAGGCTCAGCACGTCGACCGGGTGACCGCCCGCGCGACCGTCGCGGTGGCGGCGAGCCACCTCCGCGATGCCCTGCAGCGCCCTGATCAGGTCACTCTCCACGACCGGCCCGTCGGAGCCGACGATGCGCCACGCGACGATGTCGGCATCGGGGCAGGCCTGGTGCACCAGACCGGCGATGAAGGTGCCGTGGCCGGCCAACGGGTCGATGCCACCGTCCAGCGCGCCGACCTGGTCGAACCACTGCTCGGGGTCGGTGGGGTCGTCGACGTACCCGATGGGCCTGCCGTCGACCCCGGGCCCCGCCTTGACCACACCGGTCAGCCAGGGGTGCTTGCCGCACCCGGTGTCCAGGGTGGCGACCACGGGCCGCCGGCCCACGATCTGCTCGTCGGGACGACGCACGGGCTGCGGCCCGACGTAGGCCATCGGCTGGCGCCCGCCGCTTCCCGGCACTCCGTAGGAGGAGACGGCGTCGGAGGTCGCGCCGCCGGCGGGGTGCGAGCCGTGGAACGGGTGCGAGCCGTGGAACGGGTGTGAGCCGTGGAAGGGGTTGGGGTCGATGCTGCGCACCAGCACGACGTGGTCCAGCCCGACGCGGCTCATCGCCTCGATGCCGTACGTCGCGCGGGCGTTCTGCAGCAGGACCCAGCCGTCCGGAGCCAGGGTGGCCTTCTCGTCGCGCACGGTGAGCTCGACCCTGACCACCCCGGGGATCGCGTCCTCCTCGCCACCGCTGCGCAGCGCGTCCACGTCATCGGGGTGCACCTCGGCCTCCCAGCCGAGTGACTCGGCCACGCCCTCGAGGCGCGAGATGACCTCGGAGACGTCCGGGGTGACCGACACGATCAGCCGCGGTCCGACGTACACGGTGCTGCGCGGACGCACGCCCTTGACCGCGAGCGCGGTTCCGGGATCGAGAAAGCGCCCGGAGACCATGTCCAGCACCTGACGCGGTGGGACGAAGGGCTCCCGGGTCGAGGAGAGGGCCGACTGGCGGGTGGCGGGGGCGTGGTCGTGGGAGGGGCGGTTCTGCTCCATGGGCAACCTCAGATCCAGAAGGGGGGTGTGATCCGCGGCCGGTCCGCGGTCGGGGACTCGTCGAGGAAGATCAGGCGCGCGAGGCCGCTGGGCGCCTCGGCGAAGTCGAACCGTCCGAACTCGTCCGCCGATGTCTCCAGCGGGGTGTCCCGGCCCTCGGCCAGGAGCCGGACGGTCAGCGGCCTGGCAGGCACCACCCACCCGTCGGCGCGGGTGCGGTCCTCGATCCGGTTCAGCCGCAGGTAGACCCGGAAGTCGGGGCCGGCGTACTCCAGCGACCAGGAGCCGCTCTCCTCGCGCTGCACGACGTCGTCGGTCTCCGGGGCGGAACGGACGCCGGCGAGGGCTTCTTGGGACTCGACCAGCGTCAACAGGTCGAACTCGAGGTCCTCGGCGGCGATCCGTGCCAGCACGCCGTGGACCAGGTCGGCCGGTGGCGGGTCGACCTGCTGCCACAGCCGGCCGATCGCCGCGAGGAGGGTCGGGTCGTCCATCGGAGGTTCGCTGTCACCGGTTCTCATCATCGTCCCCCTGCCTGCACGAGCTCGCGACGGAGCTTCTCCAGACACCGTCCGCGGGTGGGGCCGATGCTGCCGACCGGCATGTCGAGCTCGGTGGCGATCGACGAGTAGTCCGGTCGTGCCTCCGCTGCCACGATCCGGAGCAGCTTCTGGCACCGCTCGGAGAGCTTGTGCAGGCAGTCCCACAGGCGCGCGTTGTCGTCGTCGAGCACGACCATGGCCTCGGGGGCGGGTTCGACGGGGAGCTTGCGGGCGATGGTCTCCTCCTCGACCGGGAGCTGGCGCGTCGACTGCTTGGCGACCCGCCAGGACTCACGGCGAGCGGCGGTGCACAGCCAGCCGGCCACGGCACGCGGCTGGGTGATCGAGTCGCCCGAGCGCACGAGCGTGAGCCAGGTGGTCTGCACGACGTCCTCGGAGGTGGCGGCGTCGAGCCCGCTCGCCCGGACCACCTGCCAGAGCATCGGACTGAGCAGACGCACGAGGTCGTCGAGCGCGTCGGACTCGCCGTCGCGCCAGCGCTCGAAGAGCATCGCGGCGGCTTCCCACACTGAGGGCGTCTCGGTGGGTAGCTCTGACATTGTCTGCACACCTTCCCAGAGCCGAACGCAGGCCGGCTGATACATCCTGTCGTGAGAAAGGTGTCCGGGTCGAGACACCGGGTGGACGTAAGGGGTGCCTCTAGTAGATGTCGGGCAGTTCGCTGGCCCTGCCGGTGAAGTCCGGCTCCCGCTTCTCCAGGAAGGCAGCCACGCCCTCCTTGCCGTCGCCGACGCTGGTGTGGAACATCGCCAGGCTCTCGACCCGGTGCGCCTCGAGCGGGTGGTCGACCGCTCCGTTGCGGTAGAGCATCTGCTTGGCCAGGCCGACGGCGACGGGGGATCGGCGTACGACGAAGCTGCGGGCGAGCTCGAGCGCGGCGTCCAGCAGCTCGTCGGGCTCGTGCACCGAGCGGACCAGCCGGCCGGCGAGGGCCTGCTCGGCGGTGAGGACGTCGGCGGCGTAGACCCACTCGAGCGCCTGCTGGAGACCGACGATGCGCGGCAGGAACCACGTCGACGCAGCCTCCGGCACGATCCCCAGCCGACCGAAGACGAAGCCGATGCGCGCCCTGGTGGAGGCCATCCGGATGTCCATCGCCAGGGTCATCGTGGCGCCGATGCCGACGGCAGGGCCGTTGATCGCCGCGATCACGGGCTTGGGCAGCTCGTGGATGGCCAGGGTCACCTTGCCGCCGGTGTCCCGGACGCCGTCGGCGATGTCGGGGTCCTCGAACCGGTCGCGCAGGTCCGCCGGGGTGGGGGAGAGCGTCTCGTCCAGCCCGAAGACGTTGCCCTCGGCCGAGAGGTCCATGCCGGCGCAGAACGCGCGGCCGGCTCCGGTGACCACCACCGCCTTCACCTCGTCGCGCATCGCGTCGGTGCGGAAGAAGCGCTCGAGCTCTCGGGCCATCGTGACGGTGAAGGAGTTCAGCGCCTCCGGACGGTCCAGGGTGAGCGTGGCCACGCCGTCGTCGTCCACGGTGCAGGTGAGGGTCTCGTAGTCACCCATCAGTCACCTCCGGGCAGACCGGTGGCCGTGCACAGGCGTTTGGGGATGTCGCCGGTGCGGTCGTTCTTGACGAAGCGCAGCAGGGCCAGCGCGCGCTCACGGTCCCAGTTGACGGCCTGGTCGGCGATCGGCATCGAGCAGGTGAGCCCGTTCTTGCCGTTGACCCGGGTCATCGCGAGACCGAAGTTGGCGAGCGCGACGGGGCCGCTGCCCTCACTGATCCGCAGCGACGAGGTCGCGGCCTGGTTCACCCGGAAGTAGCGCACCGGGTTGATGAAGGTCCACGGTGACTTCACCTCGGCCCCGATGGCACTGACCACCTCGCGCTGGCGGCGGGCGCGGTCGATGTCGCCGTACTGGCTGACGTAGCGCGACCGCGCGTAGCCGAGCGCCTTCACGCCGTCGACCTCCTGGCAGCCCTTCCTGATCCGCAGGTTGGCCTTCGGGTCGACCATGCGCTCACGGGGGCAGACGGTGACGCCGCCGACGGCGTCGACGGAGTTCACGAAACCGCCGAAGCCGATCTCGACGTAGTGGTCGATGTGCAGCCCGGTGTTCTGCTCGATCGTCTGCACCAGCAGCTTGGGTCCACCGGTGGCGAAGGCGGAGTTGATCTTGGTCCGGCCCGACCCCGGGACCTGCGACGAGGGAGTCGCGCGGGATGGAGAGCAGCATGCTCGGCCCGCGGCCGGTGTGCAGCAGCATGATCGTGTCGGTGCGCTGGCCGACGTCCCCGACACCACCGGTGCCGAGCCGCTTGTTCTCCTGCTTCGAGAGGCCCTTGCGGCTGTCCGAGCCGACCAGCAGATAGGTGGTGCCGGGCTGGGCGGCGGGTCTGTCCCCCGCAGGCTCGATGTCCACCTTGTCGAGGGTGCTCCAGGCCCAGAGCGGGACCGCGACGAGGAAGACGATCCAGGCCAGCAGGACCAGGAACACGATCCGTCCGACCCGGCGCTTCCTGCGCGGCCGCTTCGGCGGCGGCACCGCCTGGGCCGGCTGCACCGGCCGCCGCGGCGGCTCGCCCCCGCCGTTTCGCTGGGTGCGGGCCGCAGCCGGCTGCGCTGAACGCGCGGGTCGGTCGATCTTGGGCAGGATGCGCGTCGGCTCCGGGTCGTCGGACCCGCCGGCGTCTGCCGAGCCGGTGGGCTGCCGGGCGTCGGACTTGCTGCCGTAGAGCCAGCCGTAGTCCGGACCGTCGCCGGACCCGTCCCCTCGTCCGCCGGTCCTCCCGCTCTCTGGCATGGCGCAGACGCTACCGTGCAGCGCATGGACACCGGCCCGTTGCCACCCTCGTTCGGCCGGGTCAGCCTGACCCTCCTGGCGGGCCAGATCCACGTCAACCTGCTCGGCAACGTCCACGGCGGCGAGGTGATGCGGCTCGTCGACTCCACCGCCGGGGCGGTGGCCCAGCGGCACAGCGGGGGACCGGCCGTCACGGCCGCCATGGACGAGATGGCGTTCCTCGCACCCGTGCACGTCGGCGACATCCTGCGCGCGACGGCCCAGGTGAACTGGGCGGGTCGCACGTCGGTGGAGGTCGGCGTACGCGTGGAGTCCGAGCCGTGGAACATGGCCGGTACCGAACCGGTGCACGTCGCCTCGGCGTACCTCGTGTTCGTCGCGATCGACGAGGACGGCCGGCCGCGGCAGGTCCCGCCGCTCGCGCCGGAGAGCCCCGAGGAGGTACGCCGCATGCGCGAGGCGGAGATCCGGCGAGCCCACCGCCTCGCCCGCAAGACCGAGATCGACCAGGGCCGCGCCTGAGCCACGCCGTCCGGACGGTGACTGGCCCACACGGCGCGCCCTCCGGGCTGTGACCCATGTGGCTGGTGATACTTGGGCGCACGACCGGCCACCCCTCGACAGCGTGAGGTCTTCCCCCTATGGCGCCTGTTCCTCCCCGTGGTGCACCACGCTCCGGCGTGCCCCGTGCCCGAGCCAGCGGCGTCCAGTTCCGCCGCGCCGTCGTGCTGATGCTGATGACGCTCGTGCTTCCGGGGTCGGCCCAGCTCGCCGCAGGCCGCAAGGAGACCGGCCGCCTCGCGCTGCGGATCTGGTTCGGGCTGATCGGGGTCGTCGTCGTGCTGTTCGGGCTCGGGCTGGTCTTCAACTCGTTCGTGTTCTGGCTGCTCAGCAACACGGTCGTCCTGGGCGCCGTCCGCATCGTGCTGATGGTGATGGCGGTCGGCTGGGCCTACCTGTTCGTCGACGCGTGGCGCCTCGGTGACCCGCTCGCGCTGCGCCAGAAGCAGCGGCTGGCGATGGTCGGCATCAACGGAGTGCTCTGCTTCACCGTCGCGGGCTCGCTGCTCTTCGCCTCCCACGTCGTGGGGGTGCAGAAGGACTTCATGAGCGCGATGTTCACCGACGGCGTCGCCACGGACGCCCACCAGGGGCGCTACAACGTCCTGCTGCTGGGCGGCGACTCCGGCTCCGATCGCTGGGGGCTGCGGCCCGACAGCCTGTCGGTGGCCAGCATCGACGCCGAGACGGGCGAGACGGTGCTGTTCGGCCTGCCGCGCAACATGCTCAACTTCCCGTTCCCCAAGGGGTCGATCATGCGGGAGCAGTTCCCGGACGGCTACGACTGCGGCCCCGAGTGCGAGCTCAACTCGCTGGCCACCTGGGCCGCGGACCACAAGGCCCTGTTCAAGGGAGTCGAGCACCCCGGGGTCGAGGCCACCGTCCAGGGTGTCGAGGGCATCACCGGCCTGAAGATCAACTACTTCGCGATGGTCAACCTGCAGGGCTTCGAGCGCCTGGTGGACGCCGTCGGCGGCGTCACGCTCAGGGTGCGCGACCGCATCCCGATCGGTGGCATCGGTGCTCCCGTCACCGGTTACATCAAGCCCGGCAAGCGGAAGCTCGACGGCTTCGAGACGTTGTGGTTCGCCCGCTCCCGGGTGGAGGCGGACGACTACTCCCGGATGGCCCGTCAGAAGTGCGTCATGAACGCGATGCTGCACCAGCTCAGCCCGCAGACCGTCGTGTTCAACTTCGACAAGATCGCCAAGGCGAGCACGGCCCTGATCACCACCGACCTGCCCCAGGGGGAGGTCGACCGCTTCATGGAGCTCGCCCTCAAGGCGCGCAACCAGCCCGTGCGCACCGTCTCCTTCGTCCCGCCGATGATCTCCACGGGCAACCCGGACATCGACAAGATCCACGCCGCGGTGGAGAAGGCGATCGAGCGCTCCGAGGGCAAGAAGTCGGCGAAGAAGCCGACCACGGAGTCCAAGCCGGCGCCGGCGCCGGCGACGGGGACCACCGGCGGCTCGATCGGCAGCCTCAAGGAGGGGTACGCCGCCAACCAGGCCACCGACCTGTCGTCGGCCTGCTGAGCCCACCGTCACGTAGGGTTCCCGCGTGTCCGAGACGACGGCTACCCCTGCATGCGTGGTCGCGGTCGTCGTCACCTGGAACCGCCGCGAGCTGCTCGGTGAGGCGCTCGCCGCGCTGCGGGCGCAGAGCCACGAGCTGGCCGAGCTCGTCGTGGTCGACAACGCCTCCACCGACGGCACCGACGAGCTCCTCGCGGGTGAGACCGGCCTGGACGTCGTACGGCTGCAGCAGAACACCGGCGGCGCCGGCGGTTTCGCCGTCGGCATCGAGCAGGCGCTGACGCACCGGCCCGACCTGGTCTGGCTGCTCGACGACGACACCATCCCCACGCCGGATGCTGCCCGGGAGCTGGTCCGCGTCTGGCAGGAGTACGCCGACGCGGCGGGTGAGCCACCGGTCGTGCTGGCCAGCAAGGTGGTGTGGACCGACGACCGGGACCACCCGATGAACACCCCGCGCCGCAAGCCCGGAGCCAGTCGGCTCGAGGTCGCTGCTGCGGAGAGGGTGGGGGCGGTCCCGATCCGCTCGGCGTCGTTCGTCTCGATCATGTGCGACGCCAGGGTCGTCCGGGAGCGTGGCCTGCCGCTGGCGGACTACTTCTTGTGGAACGACGACTTCGAGTACTCCACCCGCCTGATCCGTGACCGGGTCGGCCTCTACTGCCCGGGCAGCATCGTGGTGCACAAGACCAGGGTGTTCGGCTCGACGGACGCCGACCCGGGGGAGAGGTTCTTCTTCGAGGTCCGCAACAAGGTCTGGCTGTTCACCCGCTCGCGGGGGCTGCGCCCCTCGGAGAAGGCGGTCTACGGCGCCTCCACCCTGCGCCGGTGGACGCGCACCTTCGCCGGGTCGAGCGACCGCGCGACCTTGCGCCGTGCCCTGGGTCGCGGCCTGCGTGCGGGGGTGGCCCGCGGACCCCGGCCCAACGCGGAGGTGCTCCAGGAGGCGGGCTGGTCGGCGCCGTCGGACCACTCGCTCCCGGCCGGGCAGCCGTTCTCGCTGCTGATCAGCACCTGGGCAGGCGACCGTCCCGACTACCTGCGCGAGGCCTTCGTCTCCAGCGTCGAGCAGCAGACCCGCAGACCCGCCCAGGTCGTGCTCGTGCAGGACGGGCCGGTGGACCCCGCGCTGTCGGAGGAGATCCGGCACCTCGTCGAGACCAGCCCGGTGCCGGTGCGTCACGTCGAGATGGCCGAGAACGTCGGCCTCGGGCCGGCGCTCGATGCGGGCCTGAGGGCCAGTGACCACGAGATCGTCGCCAGGATGGACGCCGACGACGTCAGTGCCCCGGACCGGTTCGAGAAGCAGCTCCCCGTGATCGAGGCCGGTGCCGACATCGTCGGGTCAGGTCTGTGGGAGTTCGGTGAGACGACGGCCGAGACCGTGGGGCGTCGTACCCCGCCGACGGACCCTGACGAGATCCGGCGGGTGATCCGCTTCCGCGACCCGTTCAACCATCCGACCGTGGTCTACCGTCGCACCGCCGTGGTGGCCGCCGGCGGTTACACCGACATGGCCCTGATGGAGGACTACCTGCTGTTCACGCGCATGGTCGCTGCAGGCGCCGTGCCCGCCAACCTGGCCGAGCCGCTGGTGCACTACCGGGTCGGGGACGGGGCCTATGCCAGGCGGGGCGGGATGACGCTGCTGCGCTCCGAGCTGGCGCTGCAGTCCCGGTTTCGCCGGCTCGGCCTGATCTCGCGTCGGCAGTACCTCCGCAACGTCGTCGTCCGCGGCGGATACCGGCTGGTCCCGGAAGCTGTGAGAAAGGTCGCGTACCGCAGCCTGTTGGCCAACCGCTCCGGAACGGCACGCGGCTAGACTGACGCGGGCCGAGACGGGCCCATTGGCAGGCGTGCCGCACGCCTGCACCCAGCGCGCCCTGGTAGTGGCGCCGCCCGAAAGAGGAGAGTGTTGCGTTGAACGCCGAGCATGCGCCCGACCTGGTCGTCGTGGGATCAGGGTTCTTCGGCCTCACCATCGCCGAGCGCTGCGCCAGCGAGCTCGGCCTGAAGGTCCTCGTCCTCGAGCGCCGCCACCACCTCGGCGGCAACGCCTACAGCGAGCCCGAGCCCGAGACCGGCATCGAGGTGCACGTCTACGGCGCCCACCTCTTCCACACCTCCAACGACAAGGTCTGGGAGTACGTCAACCGGTTCACCGACTTCACCAGCTACCAGCACCGCGTGTTCGCGAAGTACCAGGGGCAGGTCTACTCCTTCCCGATGAACCTCGGCCTGATCAACCAGTTCTTCGGAAAGAGCCACACCCCCGACGAGGCCCGGGCGCTGATCGCCGAGCAGGCCAGCGAGATCGACACCGCCGAGGCGAGCAACCTCGAGGAGAAGGGGATCAGCCTGATCGGGCGCCCGCTCTACGAGGCGTTCGTGAAGGGCTACACCGCCAAGCAGTGGCAGACCGACCCGACGGAGCTGTCGCCGGACATCATCAGCCGGCTCCCGGTGCGCTACAACTTCGAGAACCGCTACTTCAACGACAAGTACGAGGGCCTGCCGGTCGACGGCTACACGGCCTGGCTCACCCGGATGGCCGACCACCCGAACATCGAGGTGCGCACCGAGACCGACTTCTTCGACGTCGCCGACGAGTTCAAGGGCAAGGTCCCGATCGTCTACACCGGCCCGGTCGACGAGTACTTCGGCAACTCCGAGGGCCGGCTCTCCTGGCGGACCGTGGACCTCGAGCCCGAGGTCGTGGAGGTCGACGACTTCCAGGGCACCTCGGTGATGAACTACAACGACCAGGAAGTGCCCTTCACCCGGATCCACGAGTTCAAGCACTTCCATCCCGAGCGCACCTACCTGCCCGGCAAGACCGTGATCGTGCACGAGTACTCCCGCTTCGCCGAGGAGGGCGACGAGCCGTACTACCCGATCAACACCGCCGAGGACCGCGAGAAGCTGCTCAAGTACCGCGACCTCGCCCGCAAGGAGCCGATGGTGCTCTTCGGCGGCCGCCTCGGGACCTACAAGTACCTCGACATGCACATGGCCATCGGGTCGGCGCTGTCGATGTACGAGAACAAGCTCAGGCCGCACTTCAGCGACGGTGCCGAGTTCAGCTCTGGAGGGGTGGACGAATGACGCTCTCGACCGACGCGACCGGGCCCGGGGTCGACGGCCCCACCGGGCGCCGGGTGCTGCAGCGTTTCGTGCTGCCCGCCGACCGCGACCTCGACGTCGTCCCGCTCTACGTCGACACCGAGCCCGTCGTGCTCGACGCCGACAAGGACTCGATCGGCTCGAGCCGGGTCGCCAAGAACATGAACCGTGCCGCGCTGCGCCAGTCGATCTCCACCGGCACGGCGCTGCACCCCGACCAGATCCTCGACCGGCACCGGCTGCGGGTCGAGGGCGGGGACCGGGTCTCGACCGGCACCTACTTCAACGGCTTCGCGGCGAGCTACTGGCGCCGCTGGACCGTCGTCGAGGAGGTGACCCTCGACATCACGGTCACTGGGCCGGGCGCCACCGTCACCGTCTACCGGTCGATGGCCAACGGCCGCTCCCAGCGCGTCGACTCCGCCACCACGACCGAGAGCTCGGCCACCCGCTTCGAGTTCCACCTGTCACTGACGCCGTTCGTCGACGGCGGCTGGTACTGGTTCGACGTGGTCGCCGGCGACGAGGACGTGGTCGTGGACGAGGCGAGGTGGATCGCCGACGTCCCGGTCGACCGCGTGGAGCCGGGCAACGTCACCGTCGGCATCACCACGATGAACCGGCCGGACTTCTGCGCCAAGCTGGTCGGCCAGATCGGCGGCGACGACTCCGTGAAGGCGCTGCTCGACGAGGTGCTCGTGATGGAGCAGGGCACCCAGAAGGTCACCGACAGCGAGTTCTTCCCAGCGGCCGAGGCCTCCCTCGACGGCAAGCTGCGGGTGATCGAGCAGGGCAACATCGGCGGCTCGGGCGGTTTCGCCCGGGCCCAGTTCGAGACGCTCAAGGCAGGCGTGTCCAAGTACGTGCTCTTCCTCGACGACGACATCGTCGCCGAGCCCGAGAGCATCCTGCGGGCGGTGACCTTCGGCGACCTCGCGCGGCGGCCCTCCATCGTCGGCGGCCACATGTTCAGCCTGTTCAGCAAGGCCCGGCTGCACAGCTACGGCGAGATCATCAACCGCTACCGGTTCTGGTGGATGTCACCGATCACCGTCGAGACCGACTGGGACTTCGGTGCGCGCAACCTGCGCAGCAGCCGCTGGCTGCACCGTCGCGTCGACGTCGACTTCAACCCCTGGTTCATGTGCCTGATCCCGACCGAGGTGGTGCGCGAGATCGGGCTGAGCCTGCCGCTGTTCATCAAGTGGGACGACTCGGAGTACGGCGTACGCGCCCAGGCGGCCGGCTTCCCGACGATCACGATGCCGGGCGTGGCCGTCTGGCACGTCCCGTGGACCGACAAGAACGACGCCCTCGACTGGCAGGCCTACTTCCACCAGCGCAACCGGTTCGTCGCGGCGCTGCTGCACTCGCCGTTCCCGCACGGTGGCCGGATGATCCGGGAGAGCTTCAACCACCAGCTCAAGCACCTGCTCGCGATGCAGTACTCCACGGTCGAGCTGCGCCATCTCGCCCTCGAGGACGCGCTCGCCGGACCGGCGCAGCTCCACGACGACCTGCCGACCAAGCTGGGACAGGTCCGCGAGCTGCGCAAGCAGTTCAGCGACGCCCGGCTCGAGCCCGACCCCGACGCGTTCCCGCCCCCGCGTCGCGCCAAGCCCCGCAAGAAGGACCTGGACTCCGAGATCCCCGGTCGTCTCTCGCAGTACGTCTCCGCGGTCAAGGGCTCCCTGCGCCAGTTCATGGGCACGCGCCAGCTCTCCCGTGAGTTCCCCGAGTCCGTGGTGCCGGCGATGGACGCACGCTGGTTCCGGCTCGCCACGCTGGACTCGGCGGTGGTGAGCATGCCCGACGGCACCTCGGCCGCGCTCTACCGGCGCGACCCCGAGCTGTTCCGCGACCTGCTCCGTCGCACGGTCGAGATCCACGAGCGGCTCTACCGCGAGTGGCCCACCCTCTCGCAGCTCTACCGCGACCAGCTCGCCGAGATCACCTCTGCACAGCGGTGGGAGAAGACCTTCGCGGCTTCCACGGAGGAGCCCCGGTGAAGCCTGCCAACAAGGCTGGGGACGGTCAGGGCGAGCCCGAGGAGCGAGAGCAGTCGACGCGTCGGGCGCGCCGGATGCTCAAGAACCAGGCCGACGCGATGCCGGTGGTCCAGGCGGTCGACGGACCCCGGCAGATGCGCACCGTCGACGCCGACCTGGTCGAGCCGGCGCCGCGTGGCGGCCTGCTCGAGGTCTTCCAGCAGCCCTACCTGCTGAGGCTGATCGTCTCGCGCCAGCTGGCGCAGATGTACGCCGCCTCGCTGCTCGGTCTGCTGTGGTCCTACGTGCAGCCGGCCATGCGGTTCGCCGTCTACTACGTGGTGATCGGCTTCGTGTTCAACCTGCACAAGGAGACCCCCTACTTCGCGATCCACCTGTTCACCGGGATCGTGGTGGTGCACTACTTCGGCGAGACCTGGGGCGGCGGCACCCGCTCGATCTGGCAGAACAAGGCGCTGGTCAAGAAGATGCGGATGCCGCGCGAGATCTTCCCGGTGGCCTCGATGCTGGTCGCGGCGTACCACACGCTGCCGCAGCTGCTCGTGCTCGTGCTGGCCTGCGTCTTCACCGGCTGGTCGGTCGGCTGGGTGGCGATCGGGGCCGGTGCCCTCGGGGCCGCGATCCTGATCACGTTCGCGCTGGCGCTGGCCCTGATCTTCGCCGCGCTCAACGTGTTCTTCCGCGACTTCCAGAACATCGTCCAGACCTTCATGCAGTTCATGCACTTCCTGGTGCCGATGATCTACCCGTTCAAGCGGATCTACGACATGCACGAGAGCCACCCGATCCTCTACCAGATCTACAACGCCAACCCGATCGCCCAGGCGGTGCTGCTGCTGCAGCGGCTCTTCTGGTACCCGTTGATGGACGAGACGGACCAGAAGGCTGCGGTGCACTTCCCGCCGGACATGTACGAGCGCGGCTTCATCACCCTGGCCCTGTGCATGCGTGCTGCTGTGGCTGGCGCAGAAGTTCTTCTCCCGCATGGAGAACAAGTTCCCGGAGAGGCTCTGAGATGACGGTCTCGATCGAGGTCGAGCACGTGACCAAGCAGTTCACGATGCAGTACCACCGCACCCTGAAGCAGATGGCCGTGGCCACCGCGCGTCGGCTGCCGCTGCACGAGAGGTTCACTGCGGTCGACGACGTCTCCTTCACCGTCGAGCAGGGCGAGTCGGTGGGCCTGATGGGGCTCAACGGCTCGGGCAAGAGCACCCTGCTGAAGGTGATCAACGGCGTGATGCGCCCGGACTCGGGCACGGTTCGCACCCGCGGGCGCATCGCCGGGCTGATCGCCACCGGCACCGGTTTCCACCCCCAGCTCACGGGGCGCGAGAACCTCTTCCTCAACGGCGCGATCCTGGGGATGAGCGAGGCCGAGACCAAGCGCAAGTTCGACGAGATCGTGGACTTCGCCGACATCGGCAAGTTCCTCGAGACTCCGGTCTCGCACTACTCCTCGGGCATGTACGCGCGACTCGGGTTCTCGATCGCGATCCACGTCGACGCGGACATCTTCCTGGCCGACGAGGTGCTCGCGGTGGGGGACCGCCCGTTCAAGAAGAAGTGCCTGGCCAAGATGCAGGAGATCCGGCGTCAGGGAACGACGATCTTCTACGTCAGCCACGCCACCGCGTCGGTGCGGTCGATGTGCGACCGGGTCCTCGTGCTGGAGTCGGGTCACCTCACCTACGACTCCAAGACCGTCGAGGGCGGCAGCGTCGACGGCGGCATCCATCACCTGCAGTACGACGACGCCGACACCGAGGCCAAGGCCACCGACGAGGAGCTCGGCGCCGACATCTGACGCCCCGGCCCGCGTCAGTAAAGAACCGCTGTTCTGTAAAAGCAGAAAATACAGCCTTGTAATTCGTTAAATACACATTTGTAATTCGGGCAATTCGCTTTTCAAACCCGTGTAACGGGTGTGAACCTTGGTACTCGTGTGAACAACTTCCCCTCACATGGAGTGCTTTTAATGCGATTCAGCCGTGCCCGTTACGTCACGTTGTGCCAGCAATCCCTGGTCACGGCTGCCGTCCTCGCCGTCGGTGTCTCCGCCGCCGGCGTCAAGACCCTCGACATCGTTCCGCAGCCGGGCAACTTCACCGGCGCCCGCGAGGTCGCCCCGGGAGCCGTGCCGGGAGCAGTGCCGGGTGCCGTGCGGGGAGGTGTGGCCGAGGCCCTGCACAAACGCGTGCAGGACCCGCCGGGGAAGACCGCGGTCGACGCTGCCCCGGTGACCCCACGCGTCCGAGAGGTCCGCGTCAGGGGCATCTCGCAGCAGGCGGCGGCGACACCGGGCGCCGACGCCACCCCGGAGCAGGCCCCTCGAAGCAGGCCCCGAAACAGGCCCCTCAACAGGCCCAGAGGCAGGCACCCACCGAGCCGGCCGGCACCAAGCGCCTGGTGGCGCTCTCGGATCCGCAGCCGGTCCGTGGTTACGCGACGGTGGGGGTGACCTGGCGCCAGGGCGTGGAGTACGACGAGGACCACCTCGCTGTCCAGGTCCGCACCGAGGACGACGGCGCCTGGTCGCGGTGGATGGATGTGGAGTACCACGACGAGCACGGCCCGGACGGCGGGTCCTCCGAGCAGCGGGCGAGTGCGGAGCGGCCGGGCACCGATGCCCTGGTGATCGGGGACGTCGACCGGGTGCAGATGCGTGCCGAGACCGCGGACGGCACCACCCTGCCGGACCTGAGGCTGGCGGTGATCGACCCGGGCACCGGGACGATGACCAGGGCAGCGCCTGCGATCGACACCTCCAAGCTGCCGGCACCCGCCGGCTCCGACGACGCGGCCGGCTCCGACAACGCCGCCGGCTCCGACGGCGCGGCCGGGGACGCGGTGGCGTTGAGTGCGATGAAGGTCGCTGCGAAGCCCTACATCTACTCCCGTGCGCAGTGGGGCGCCAACGAGCGGCTGCGCGAGCAGTCGCGGCCCTCGATGGGGACGGTCAAGGCCGGTTTCATCCACCACACGGTCAACGCGAACTCCTACAGCTCGGCGCAGGTGCCGGCGCTGCTGCGCGGGATCTACGCCTACCACACGCAGTCGCGCGGGTGGCGCGACATCGGCTACAACTTCCTCGTCGACCGGTTCGGCCGCATCTGGGAAGGCCGCTACGGCGGTGTCGGCAGTCCGGTCGTCGGGGCCCACACCTCGGGCTACAACGAGGTCTCCTTCGCGATGTCGGCGATCGGGAACTACGACATCGCCTCCCCGCCCCAGGTGGTGCTCAACGCCTACGCCCGGCTCTTCGCCTGGAAGCTCTCCCTCTACAACATCGCGGCCGACGCGCCCCGGGTCTATGTGAAGAACCGGTGGCTGCCCGCGATCAACGGACACCGCGACGTCGGCCAGACCGCCTGCCCGGGGCGCTACCTCTACGCCAAGCTCCCCGACGTACGCAAGCTCACCCGCCAGGTGCAGAACAGCGCCACCGGGGCGACACCCGCTCCGCCTGCCCCCCCGGCCCCGCCGAAGCCGCCGGACCCGGACGCGTTCAGGTCTCCGACCCAGACGCCACGCCCCGCCACGACCCAACCTGCCGGCATCGCCTTCCCGCGCTCGCTCAACCTGTGGGGCGACTCCAACCCCGAGCTCGTGCTCAAGTCACGCAGCGGGCTGGTGCACGTGTTCCCGACGGGCGGGCAGGTCGGGTTCAAGCCCGCTGTCACCACGAACGGCGCCTGGACGAGCAAGGACCTGGTCACGGCGGTCGGCGACGTCACCGGTGACGGTCGGGGCGACGTGCTCGCCCGCACCCGGTCGAACAAGATGACCTGGGTGCACCGTGGCGACGGCGCCGGGCACGTCTCGGCCCCGACTGCAGGGACCAACCGCTTCCGCTACGCCAACATGCTCACCGCTGCCGGCGACTGGAACCGTGACGGACGCAACGACGTGTTGATGCGGGACACGAAGTCCGGATGGCTGTGGATGGTGCCCGGCGCCGGCAACGGCACCTTCGGGACCCCCGTGCTGCTCAGCAAGTCGTGGCGCAACCTCACCGCGACGGCGGTAGCCGGTGACCTCACGGCCGACGGTCGCCCCGACATCGTGGGGATCCACCGCAACGGCTACGTCTATGTGGCCGCCCAGACCACGACGGGTGGGCTGACCGGCTTCTCGAGGCGCCAGCACGTCGGCACGAAGTACAACGCGCTGGTCGGAGGCGGTCGCGACATGACCGGTGACGGGTACGGCGACGTGGCCGTCCGTGACGGGAGCACCGGCCAGACGCTGATCCTCCCGGGCAGGCGCGGCACGTTCGGAGGTGCGCTCGGTCCGTTCGAGGAGGCCAAGGGCCTGTCCCGGCTCAGCTCCGGCCAGATGGTGGGCGGCGGACAGCCGGACCTCGTGGGCGTCAGCCCCGCCGGCCAGCTGCTGGTGATCGCCCACAACGGGCTGACCAACATCCGGGGGCCGCTGTCGTCGGGGCTCAGCCGGCCGGACGCGACCCAGGTGCTCAACGTGGGCGACTGGAACAGGGACGGTCGCGGGGACATCATCACCCGGCAGACCGCCGGTGACTCCCTGGTCCTGCGCACCGGTCTCGGCAACGGGCGGTTCGGCAACGGCACCGTGATGAGCCGCGGCTGGAAGACCTTCGCCCACCTGGCTGCGGTCGGTGACGTCACCGGCGACAAGCGCGTCGACCTGATCGGTCGCACCAAGACCGGCCAGACGCTGATCTTCCCGGGCAACGGCGCGCGAGGGTTCACCGCTCCGCGGGTCGCGCCCAACTTCATGCAGTCCTTCAACCAGGTCGGTGAAGGGTCGTGGAAGCCGCAGCAGTTCCCGGGCTCGGCGTTCGTCGGCTCGAGCGGCGGCTTCGTGCCGTTCATGGGCACCGGCGCCGGTGACCTGCCGGGCTACGACTGGGTGATCGGCCCCGGCGACGTGGACGGCGACGGCCGCAACGACCTCGTGGTGCGCGACGGACGGGGCACGTTGTGGGTGCTGCCGGGCACCAGCGACGGCTACGGCACCCGGCGACTGCTCGCCACCGGTTTCTCCGGCTACTCGATGGGGAGCTAGGCGCTCACACGCAGCTCGGCCGTGGTCCGTTCGTCCTCGCGACGGGAGGACCAGCTCTCCTGCGTCGCGTTGCGGAGCAGCACCACCGAGCCGTTGTGCGCGACTGCGGCGAGGAACGCCGGGACCCCGGCGTCGGCCGCCGGGTGGACGTCGGTGAGCAGGCGCACAGCCTCCGGGACGTGGGCGACGGCGGCCGCCTCCAGCAGGTCGGAGTGGGTCCGCGGGCGCTCCGCGGACAGCCAGGCCACCGTGTCCGGGCTGGGCAGCGTCAGTCCCATGAACACATCGCTCTGGCCCGGCCAGAGCAGTCCGTAGTCGAGCACACCCTCGGGCAGCGGATCGGGGAACCGGACCGCGAACGGCAGCAGCGAGCAGGCGACCACGTGCTCCGCTTCCGGGTGGTCGGCGACGGTGTCCGGCCCGCAGACGGCGACGGCGTGACTCACCTGCGGGGTGTCGGTCACGGCCAGCCCGGCGCTCCAGGCCGCGCCCAGGAACACCGGCACCAGCCAGTGGGCCGGAAGGTCGAGCAGCACCGTGTCTCCCGCGTCCAGACCCAGCTCGTCGGTGAACAGGTTGGCGGTCTTGCTCACCCAGTTGGCGTAGGTGGTCACGGACAGCTCGGTGCGCTCCCCGGTGGCGTCGTCGTACGCCGTGACCAGGGGCTGGCCGGGGTCGGCCCGCAGCCGATGGGCGATCAGCTCGGGGAAGGTCCGGGGCGTGCTCACGTCCGACACCGTAGTCCCGCCGAGCCCTGGTGGGGATGACAGGATGCGCGCCATGGACACCCCCGCGATGAGCAGGCTCTGGGCCGTCGTACCGGCGGGAGGTGCGGGCACCCGCCTGTGGCCGCTCTCGCGGGCCGCCGCGCCGAAGTTCCTGCTCGACCTCACCGGCACCGGACGCACCCTGATCCAGGCCACGGCCGACCGTCTGGAGCCCCTGGTGGGGCAGCGGGTCCTGGTCGTCACGGGGGCCGCGCACGAGGACGCCGTACGCCGCCAGCTGCCCCAGCTCGACGAGGTGATCGCGGAGCCGTCTCCACGAGACTCGATGGCCGCCATCGGGCTCGCGGCAGCCCGGCTCGAGCGCGCGGACCCCGACTCCCTGATCGGGTCCTTCGCAGCGGACCACGTGATCACCGACGAGGCGGCCTTCGCGGCCTGCGTGGCCGAGGCCGCGGAGGTGGCGGCCGGCGGGCTGCTGGTCACGATCGGCATCGAACCGACCCATCCCGCCACCGGGTTCGGCTACGTCCGGGGTGGCGAGGCCCTGCCGGGCTTCCCGACCGCTCGTGTCGTCACCGAGTTCGTGGAGAAGCCGGATGCCGCCCGCGCCGAGGCCTACGTGCGCAGTGGCGAGTACCGCTGGAACGCGGGCATGTTCCTGGCTCGCAGCTCCACGCTGCTCGACCTGCTCGCCGAGAACCACCCCGAGCTGGCCGCGGGGCTCCGGGCGATCGCCGCCGAACCGGCCCTGCTGCCCGAGCTGTGGCCCGGCCTGACCAGGATCGCGATCGACCATGCGGTGGCGGAGCCCGCGGCCGCGGCGGGCCGGGTGGCGATGGTCCCCGGGCCCTTCGGCTGGGAGGATCTGGGCGACTTCTCGGCGCTGGCCGCGATGACCCCGGGGGACTCCCGGGAGGTGAAGGTCATCGGCGACGAGTCGCTCGTGCTGACCGCGGACGCCAGCGGTCTCGTCGTACCCGCGGGGGGACGCACGGTCGCCGTGATCGGTCTCGAGGACGTGGTGGTGGTCGACACCGGTGACGCGCTGCTGGTCACCACCTACGCGCACGCCCAGGACGTCAAGACCGTCGTCGAGGAGCTCCGGCGGCGCGGACGTTCCGAGCTGACCTGATCAGGGCGCGCCAGGCTCCGGGGCGTTGTCCGCCGGGTAGTCCTCCATGAACTTCTCCACGACCGACCCGCTGGGGGCGGCGCAGTACTGCGTGATGCCCTCCTGCGCCTCCGGACCTGTCCAGTGGGTCAGGGCGAGGTGCTTGCCCGACGGGAGCGCGTTGCCGTCCGACGCCGCCCACGGGGCCGCGATGAAGTAGTCCCCCTCGCCGAACTTGTCCGCGATCGCCTGGACGTCCTGGTAGGCGTCGGTGCCGGCCTTCACCGTCTCGTCGTACCAGAGGATGGTGTGGCCGTGCTCGAGGCTGTGCACGAGGCGCTCGATCTCCGGGCGGTCCTGGTCGGTGTAGAAGCTGCGGATCTCCGAACCCTGCAGGAAGTTCGGCCAGTGCGGACCGAAGGCCGGTGGAGCAGCGGGGTAGGGGACCTTGGTGCCGGTGTCGACGTGATCTCCCGAGCCGGTGGCGTCCACCTTCTTCGCCTGCTCGCACCCGGCGGCGGACGCCGTCGACCCCCAGCTCCGCGAGGGGAGTGCCCGCTGCCTTGCGCTCCGCGCGCTGGTCCTTGACGTAGACGAAGACCGCGCTGCCGAGGAGCGCGACGACGACGAGGACGGCCACCCCGAGGATCAGCAGGCTGCGCCGGCGCTCCTTGCGCTGCTGTTCCTTGCGCATCTGCTCGGCAATCGCGCGACGGTCGTCGCGCTCGTTCTTCTTGACCACTCGTCCGCCTTCGATCGGGTGCGTGCGCTCGGAGTCTACGGATGCGTCGGTGAGATCGTGACCTCGCGAGCCCCTTCGTGCGGCGTGGCGGCGTCGCTCCTCGGTCGCCAGCCGTGTGCGTGCGCCACCAGCCGGGCGCGTTCGGCGGCCGCGACGCTCTCGCGACGATCCGGCGGCAGCTGCACGCGGACCGAGGTCCCCTCGACCGAGCCGGTCAGTCCGCACGACTCGAGCGCGGCAAGCACCACGGCCGGCTCGGCCGCCGTTCCGAAGCAGTCCCCGCTCTGTCCACGCAACGCGGCGAGCACGGCCTCGCGAGCGCCCAGCGCGAACATGTCCTGCTCGCGCGGGCGGACCAGTGCGCGGGCTCCCGGCCCGTGCTCCCCGACGGCGAGCACGCGATCGCCGAGCCCGCGCACGACCGAGACCGGCTGCGCGCCGAGCTTGCCCGTGACCAGCTCCGCGACCGAGGCCAGCTCGTCGGCCACGGCTGGCGCCGTGACCGCGAGCGGGTTGCCGTAGGAGTCGCTCCGGCCGGCGTGGTCGTCCAGCGGCTCGAGACCGGCTGCGCCGACAGCCAGGTCGGTCTGACCGGTGCGCCAGGCGCGCCCTGCGGTGTCGGTGATCACGACGGCGACGTTGTGCCCGGCCTCCTGCTGCACCCGCTCACGCAGCGCGCGGGCGGTGGCATCGGGGTCGGTCGGCAGGAGTACGACGAACCCGGGCTCGACGTTGGAGGCGTCCACGCCCGCCGCCGCCATCACGAGGCCGAGATGGTTCTCGACGATGACGGTGGGACCTCGCCGGGCGACCAGCCGCACGGTCTCGTCGGCAATCGCCTGGTCCCGGTCTCCTGGACGCACCCGGCCCTCGGCCTTGCTGACCACCTTGCTGGTCACGAGCACCACGTCGCCCGAGCGCAGGTCCAGGCCGCACAGGAGCGCCCCGAGGTCGGTGGTGTCGGTGACCTCGCCGATCCCCTCCACCCCCCAGGACTCCAGGTGGGTCATCGCACGAGGCCGAGTGCGGCGGCCGCCATGTCGGCCGTCGCGTCGTGGTCGGTCATCCACAGGGGGACTGCCCGGCAGCTGATGCCGGCGGCCTCGACCCTGGCGACCTGCGATTCGTCGACGGTGTCCACCAGCCAGCCGTCGAGCAGGCCACCGGAGGAACGGGCGCCGTAGTGCTCGGCGACCCCGGCCGCCGAGACCTCGACGCCGATCACGCCGAGCAGCTGCCGGGCCATCCCGTGCACGTGGTCGGCGCCGATGATGCCGGAGACCCCGACGACGGGTGCCGTCGTGGAGCCCAGGGCATCCTGGATTCCGGGGACGCCGAGGATGGTGCCGATGGAGACCACCGGGTTGGACGGCGGCACGATGACCACGTCGGCGTCGCGGATCGCCTCGAGAACCCCGGGACCCGGGACGGCCTCGGGGAGGCCGATCGGCACCACGCCGTGCGCGGGCACACCTGCGCGGTGTCGGATCCAGTACTCCTGGAAGTGCACCGCCCTGCGTTCCCCGGTCTGCGGGTCGTCGATCACCACGTGGGTCTCGACCCGGTCATCGGTCATCGGGAGCAGGTCGACCCGTCCCCCGTTGACGGCGGAGAGCCAGCGCCGGCACAACGCCGCGGTGACGGCGCTGAGCGGGTAGCCGGCCTCCAGCATCTGGGTGCGGACGAGGTGGGTGGCGATGTCCCGGTCGCCCAGACCGAACCACGTCGGCTCCACGCCGTAGGCCGCGAGCTCCTCCTTGGCGTTCCAGGTCTCCTGCCGCCGTCCCCAGCCCCGGTCGGTGTCGATGCCGTCACCGAGGGTGTACATGACGGTGTCCAGGTCCGGGCAGACCTTGAGCCCGTGCACCCAGATGTCGTCCGCGGTGTTCGCGATCACGGTGACCGAGGTGTCCGCACCGCTGCGTTCGATGAGGCGCAGCAGACCCTGCAGGAACCGCGCTCCACCCACCCCGCCAGACAAAACGGTCACCCGTGGAGGTGGCGCCAGGGGGTCGGAATGGGGTGTCACAGGTGAATCGGACATGTCGTTGAGTGTGGACCAGTTGGGTCCAATACCAGACTTTCGCTTGACTTCATGGGTGCGACAGGCATGTAATCACACCAGTGTGATTAGTAACTCGGTCCGTCAGGATCGAAGGGTCGAATAGGGGCAAACACCGTGCGCGAACTGTATCTGCTCGAGGGTGAGTCGGAAGACGCTGGTTGGCAGGAGCGCGGACTGTGCGCTCAGACCGATCCTGAGGCGTTCTTCCCCGAGAAGGGCGGCTCGACGAGGGAGGCCAAGAAGGTCTGCCTGACCTGTGACGTGCGCCAGGACTGTCTGGAGTACGCACTGGAGAACGACGAGCGCTTCGGTATCTGGGGCGGGCTGTCGGAGCGCGAGCGCCGCAAGCTGAAGAAGAAGGCCGTCTAGGGCTCGTAGTCGGGGTGGACGTCCTCGGCGGGAACGCCGAGGTAGTCCGCCAGCTGCTCCACCACGACGGTCAGCACCAGCGCTTCGAGGTCGGCACGAGTCTCGGCGCGGTGCTCGATCGGCCGGCGGAACAGCACCAGGCGCGGAGGCGTGGACTGGGTGGCCGGCACCAACGAGGCCAGCGGAACGCGCGGAGCGACCCAGGTGTGTGGCAGCACCGGGATGTCCTCGACGGCGAGCTCGACCGGCGCCAGCTCCTGGGTCCAGCGTGACTCGACCTCGCTCATCACGTCCACGGCGACCTGGTCGAACCGCTCCAGGTCGGTGCGATGGGCCGGAACCCGGCCGCCCGGAGCACCCGGCCCGTAGGCCGGACCGCGCATCCCGCGCCCTCGGCGGTCGCGTGCCCGGCCCGGCGAGGGCCGTCCAGAGGTGTCGTGGTCCGGAGTCTCGATCACGACCGCGAGCCTACGGGGACCAGGGCCCGCAGAGTTGTAGCGTCGCGGTCGTGGGTCTCCTCCGTCGCTGTTCGCGCACCGCGTGTGGACGCCCCGCCACGACCACCCTCACCTACGTGTACGCCGACCAGACCGCGGTCGTCGGCCCCCTCGCCACCTACGCGGAGCCGCACGCCTACGACCTCTGCGACGCCCACAGCACCCGCCTGTCCGCCCCGCGCGGCTGGGAGGTGCTCCGCCTCGCCGGCGACGATCACCTGGGTCCCTCCTCCGACGACCTGCTGGCGCTCGCCGATGCCGTCCGCGAGGCTGCGCAGCCCCGCCCGGTCGAGGTTGCGTCCAACCCTGAGGGTCCTCCCGTCGGCACCCGCCGCGGGCACCTGCGCGCACTCCGCTCCGAGGACTGAGCCTCCCGCGACCCTCGATAGGGTCGGCGCATGTCGACCACGGACCCAGGCAACCTCGCGGCCATCTTCAAGGCGTACGACGTCCGCGGCACCGTGCCTGACCAGATCGACGAGGAGCTCGCACGCCGGGTCGGCAACGCGTTCGTCGCGGTGACGGGTGCGCCGCGGGTCGTGGTGGGCCACGACATGCGTCCCTCCTCCCCGGGCATGTCCCGGGCCTTCGCGGAGGGCGCGGCGCTTGCCGGGGCGGACGTGACCCTGATCGGGCTCGCCTCCACCGACCAGCTCTACTTCGCCTCGGGACGCCTGGAACAGCCGGGCGCGATGTTCACGGCCAGCCACAACCCCGCGCAGTACAACGGCATCAAGATGTGTCGCGCCTTCGCCTCGCCGATCGGCAAGGAGACCGGGCTGGTCGAGATCCGCGACCGGGTGGGAGGTGGCGAGACCCTCACCGCGGAGCACGTCGGCACCGTGACCGAGCAGGACGTCCTCTCCGACTACGCGACCTGTCTGCTCGACCTCGCGCCGGTCAGGGGTCGGCGCCTCAAGGTGGTCGTGGACGCCGGCAGCGGCATGGCCGGACTGACCGCTCCGGCAGTGCTCGGCCAGGTGGACGCGGAGGTCGTGGAGCTCTACTTCGAGCTCGACGGGACCTTCCCCCACCACGAGGCCAACCCGATCGAGGCCGAGAACCTGGTCGACCTGCAGGCGGAGGTGCGCGCGACCGGTGCGGACATCGGCCTGGCCTTCGACGGCGACGCCGACCGCTGCTTCCTGGTCGACGAGCGCGGCGAGCTGGTCAGTCCCAGCGTGCTGACGGGGCTGATCGCCGCCCGCGAGCTGCTCAAGGACCCGGGCGCGACCATCATCCACAACCTGATCACCTCGCGCGCGGTCCCCGAGATCGTCAGTGAGCTCGGCGGCAAACCCGTGCGGACCCGGGTGGGCCACTCCTACATCAAGGCCCGGATGGCCGAGACGGGCGCGGTGTTCGGCGGCGAGCACTCCGGGCACTTCTACTTCCGTGACTTCTGGCGGGCCGACTCGGGGATGCTCGCGGCACTGCACGCCCTCGCCGCCCTGGCCGAGACCGATGCCCCGCTCTCCGAGGTGCTCCGCCCCTACTCCCGCCACGTCGCGAGCGGCGAGATCAACAGCGCGGTCGGCGACCAGCAGGCGGTCCTCGACGAGCTCGAGGGCACCTGGGGCGGCCGTTCGGAGGTGGTCGTGGACCATCTCGACGGCCTCTCCGTGAACCACGCGGACTGGTGGTTCAATGTTCGCGCGTCCAACACCGAACCTCTCCTGCGGCTCAACGTGGAGGGCACCGACGAAGCCACCATGGTCCGGGTCCGTGACGAGACCCTGACCGTGATCAGAAGGAGCAGTCCATGAACCTCGACAGCCATCTCCTGGACGTCATCGTGTGTCCGGCGTGCCGGCAGTCGCTCGCGGTCGACGAGGCCGCCGAGGAGCTGGTCTGTGTCGGCTGCGGCCTGGCCTACCCGGTGCGCGACGACATCCCGGTGCTGCTCGTCGACGAGGCCCGCTCGCCGAGATGAGCTTCGACGACGGGCTCCTCGACGACGAGGTCGCGCTCTCCCGGATCGACGTGCGGCTGCGCTATCTCGCCGAGGGGGGTGCCCGGGTGCGTCGCGAGGCCGTTTCCGCCCAGGAGGCCGTCGCCACGGCCGTCGAGCGGCTCTCCGACGGTCCGGCCCGTGCCGTCGTGGCCGCCGGCCCGGACTCCCGGCTGCTCCGCGCAGTGCTCGAGCCCGTCTGCCCGGTGCCGTTCGTGGCGTGGCCCGGACCCGGACTGCCCGGCTGGGCGGGCAGCCTCGACCTGATCGTGGTGCTCGCTCCGGAGGGGCGCGACCCGGCGACGGCCGGGGCCGTCGCCGAGGCGGTCCGCCGCGGATGCCAGCTGGTCGTCGCCGCCCCCGAGGGCTCACTCGTCGCCAACCACGCCCAGGGTCGCTACGCGACGCTGATGCCGACCCAGAGTGGTGACCAGCTGGCCGTCGCGATCACCGTGCTCGACCTGCTCGACCGGGTCCATCTCGGGCCGGAGACCGATCCGGACGTCATCGCCGACGCGCTCGACGAGGTCGCCGTCAGCTGCGGCCCGCACCGCGACATCGCGGTGAACCCGGCGAAGATCCTGGCCATCGGCATCGCCGACGCCAACCCGATCTTCTGGGGCGGGACCGTGCTGGCCGCGCGCGCCGGCCGGCGGATCGCGGAGTCGGTCAGACGAGCCACCGGCCGCACCGCCCTCGCGGCCGACGCCGAGCACCTGCTGCCCGTCCTCGCCGCGACCGCGCCGGCCGACGTGTTCGCCGACCCGTTCGCCGACCCGAGCCTGGCGCGCAGGCCGGCGCTCGTCGTCCTCGACGACGGCTCGCCCGACCCGGCCGTGCTGGAGACCCGCGAGCGCCTCGAGGAGGCCGCGCAGGCGCACGGGGTCCGGGTCGAGACGATCTCCTCCGAGGCCGAGGGGCACGTGGCCCGCTACGCAGCGATGATCTCGCTGGGGATGTACGCCGCGGCGTACCTCCAGATCGGCCTCGACTCCTGACCGTCCCTCGTCAGTGCGAGGAGACCTCGGACTTCTTGCCAGGCCCGAAGGGCAGCACGTGCATGACGGCGACCACGACCGCGCCGACGACGAGCCCGACGACCGCCGAGAAGAACGTGTTGGTCAGCCACCCCAGCGCTGCAGCGGCGGCGTGCCAGGCCTCCTCGGCGGCGTGCTCGAGGTCGTGCACCACGTCGTACGGCGCGTGCCAGCCGAGGTCGTCGACCCCGACGAGCAGGATGTGCCCGCCGACCCACAGCATCGCCACGATCCCCACCGCTGAGATCACCGCGAGCAGCCTGGGCATCGCGGCGACCAGGCCCAGCCCGATCCGGCGCAGCGGCGCCGACCTGCGTCCGGCCAGGGCCAGGCCCACGTCATCCATCTTCACGATCGCCGCGACCACGCCGTAGACCAGGACGGTGATGGCGATCGCCACCACGACGAGGATGACGGCCCGCGAGACGAAGGGTTGGTCGGCGACCTCGTTGAGCGCGATCACCATGATCTCCGCCGACAGGATGAAGTCGGTGCGGATCGCTCCCGCGACCACGGTGTTCTCGTCGGGGGCCGCCTCCGAACCGGGGTCCGGTGCCCGGCGTCGTGGTGCGCGAACCGCTCCCAGATCTTCTCGGCACCCTCGTAGCACAGATAGGTGCCACCGACCATCAGGATCGGGGTCAGCAGCCACGGGAGGAACTGGCTGAGCAGGAGCGCGGCAGGCAGGATGAACAACAGCTTGTTGCGCAACGAGCCCTTCGCGATGCGCCTGATGAGCGGGAGCTCACGGTTCGCAGCGACGCCGTGGACGTACTGCGGCGTCACGGCCGTGTCGTCGACCACCACCCCGGCCGCCTTGGCGCTCGCCCGGCCCGCGGCGGCGCCCACGTCGTCGACAGACGCCGCGGCCAGACGTGCCAGAGCCGCCACGTCGTCGAGGAGTCCGAACAGTCCACCGCTCACCCGGCCGAGCCTATCGGGACGACCAGTGCTGGACCGATCCCGGCTCGGCCGTGTTGTGGTTGGGTCGGGGGCAGCGCCCTGAGTACACTGGCGCGGCGCCTTTCGCACGAGATCGTGGTCAGACGCAGCCGCACGGCGACGTGCGCTGACCCCTCGACCCGACGCAAGCAAGGACACACGCAATGGACCACAAGGTTGCCGATCTGACCCTGGCCGACTACGGCCGCACCGAGATCCTCCTGGCCGAGCACGAGATGCCCGGCCTGATGGCGATGCGCGAGCGCTACGGCGCCGACAAGCCCCTCGCCGGAGCCCGCATCGCCGGCTCGCTGCACATGACCACCCAGACCGCCGTGCTCATCGAGACGCTCGTCGCCCTCGGTGCCGAGGTCCGGTGGGCCTCGTGCAACATCTTCTCCACCCAGGACCACGCTGCGGCAGCGGTCGCCGTCGGTCCTGAGGGCACCCCGGACAACCCCTCAGGCGTCCCGGTCTTCGCCTGGAAGGGCGAGAGCCTCGAGGAGTACTGGTGGTGCACCCAGCAGATCCTCGACTGGCCCGGCGACGAGCACCCCAACATGATCCTGGACGACGGCGGCGACGCCACGATGCTGCTGCACCTCGGGGTGCAGGCCGAGAAGACCGGCGTGGCTCCCGACCCGGAGACCGCCGGCAGCGTCGAGCAGCGGATCGTCTTCGAGGTGCTCAACGCGCAGCTCGCGAAGAGCTCCGACCACTGGGGCCCGATCGCCAACTCCGTGAAGGGCGTGACCGAGGAGACCACCACGGGCGTGCACCGCCTCTACGACATGATGCGCGAGGGCACGCTGCTCTTCCCGGCGATCAACGTCAACGACTCGGTCACGAAGTCCAAGTTCGACAACAAGTACGGCTGCCGCCACTCGCTCATCGACGGCATCAACCGCGCCACCGACGTGCTGATCGGCGGCAAGGTCGCCATCGTGTGTGGCTACGGCGATGTCGGCAAGGGCTGCGCGGAGTCGCTGCGCGGCCAGGGTGCCCGGGTGATCGTGACCGAGATCGACCCGATCTGCGCGCTGCAGGCGGCCATGGACGGCTACCAGGTCGACACCCTCGAGAACGCGCTGCCGACCGCTGACATCGTCATCACCTCGACCGGCAACAAGGACGTCGTGACGATCGAACACATGATGTCGATGAAGCACAACGCGATCGTCGGCAACATCGGCCACTTCGACAACGAGATCGACATGGCCGGCCTCGAGGCCCCCGGCGTCGCAGAGCGCAAGAACGTCAAGCCGCAGGTCGACCTCTGGACCTTCCCCGCCGACGAGTCGGGGGAGCGCAAGGCGGTGATCATCCTCAGCGAGGGTCGCCTGATGAACCTCGGCAACGCGACCGGTCACCCCTCGTTCGTGATGTCGAACTCGTTCACCAACCAGGTGATGGCGCAGATCGAGATCTTCACCAAGACCGAGGACTACCCGGTCGGGGTCTACGTGCTGCCCAAGCACCTCGACGAGGAGGTCGCCCGGCTGCACCTCGGCGCCCTCGGGGTCAACCTGACCACCCTGACCGACGACCAGGCGTCCTACCTCGGCATCCCCGCCGAGGGTCCGTACAAGTCCGAGCACTACCGGTACTGACGGGCTCGGAGTGGCGCAGCAGCAGGAGGCAGTGGACCGGCCCAGGATCCTCGTCGTCGACGACGACGCGGCCCTGGCCGAGATGCTGACCCTGGTGCTGCGCAACGAGGGCTTCCTCAGCCAGATCGTCATGCGCGGCGACGAGGCGATGGCTGCCTTCCGGGCCTTCCGTCCCGACGTCGTGCTGCTCGACCTGATGCTTCCGGGCAAGGACGGGATCGACGTCTGCCGCGAGATCCGCGCGGAGTCCGGGGTGCCGATCGTGATGCTCACCGCGCGCAGCGACACCATCGACGTGGTCGTCGGCCTCGAGTCCGGGGCCGACGACTACGTCGCGAAGCCGTTCAAGCCCAAGGAGCTGGTCGCGCGCATCCGGGCCCGCGTACGCCGCTTCGAGGTGCCCACCCCGGAGGACCTGCAGATCGGCGACCTGACGATCGACGTCGCCGGCCATTCCGTCACCCGGGACGGCCGGCCGATCGGCCTCACCCCGCTCGAGTTCGACCTGCTGGCCTGCCTCGCCCAGAGCCCTCGCAAGGTGTTCACCCGCGAGGTGCTGCTCGAGCAGGTCTGGGGCTATCGCCATGCCGCCGACACCCGACTGGTCAACGTGCACGTCCAGCGGCTCCGCGCCAAGATCGAGGTCGACCCGGAGAACCCCACGATCGTGGTGACCGTGCGCGGAGTGGGCTACAAGGCGGGCACTGCGGATGAGCTCTCTTCGGGCGCGTGAGCTCCTGACCGGAGCACGCCGTGTGCCTGGCAGCGTGCTGAGCTTCTGGCGCAGGTCGCTGCGCACCCGCGTCGTGACCGCGATCGTGGTGCTGTGCGCGCTCGTCGTGGGGTCGGTCGGGATCATGGTGATGCGCCAGATCACCGACGGGCTGGTGCAGAGCAGGGTCGCCGAGTCCGTGGCCGAGGCCCGCACCGAGACCGCGACGGCGCGAGAGCGACTGGCCTCAGCCGGCGGCAACGACTTCGATCCGGATGCACAGCTGCGGCTGCTCGTGGAGAACCTCGTGGCCCGTGGCGAGGTCAAGGGCTTCGAGGTGGTGGTGCTGGGCCCGGTCGACGACGGCAGCACCACGGGCGGCGTACGCACCACTCCGGCGGTCGACCCTGCGAGCGTGCCGGGGCCGCTCCGGGACGCGGTCGAGGACGGCGGTGAGGACGGCGGTGCGGACGGTGTGGCCTGGACCTACACGCGGATCGACTACACCGCCCGGCCCGACAGCGCTTCGCAACGCCAGGCCTCCCAGGCGGGGGTCGCGGTCGGCTCGACCGTGCTGCTTCCCTCCGACGGCAGCAGCTACGCGCTCTACTACCTCTTCCCGATGGAGGAGGAGCAGCAGACGCTGCTGCTGCTGCGGCAGGTGCTCCTGACGGCCGGCCTGCTCCTGCTCGTGCTGGTCGCAGGGGTGGCACTGCTGGTCACGCGCCAGGTGATCACCCCGGTCCGGCTGGCCCGCCGGGTCGCCGAGCGGATCGCCTCCGGACGGCTCGAGGAGCGGATGCACGTCCAGGGTGAGGACGACATCGCCCGTCTGGCGATGTCGTTCAACCAGATGGCCGAGGCGCTGCAGTCCCAGATCCGCAAGCTGGTCGAGCTCTCCCGGGTGCAGCGGACCTTCGTCTCCGACGTCTCCCACGAGCTGCGCACCCCGTTGACGACCGTGCGGATGGCCGGTGACGTGCTGCACGATGCGCGTGCCAGCTTCGACCCGGTGACCGCTCGGGCCGCGGAGCTCCTCCAGAAGGAGCTGGACCGGTTCGAGAACCTGCTGGGGGACCTGCTCGAGATCAGCCGGTTCGACGCCGGCGCCGCCGTGCTCGACCTCGAGGACACCAACCTCGCCGACGTCGCCTATCGCGTTGTGGCTGCCACCGCCCCGATGGCCCTGCGGCGAGGGGTGTCGGTCACGGTGCTGGACGACGGGGTGTTCATGGCCGAGGCGGACACCCGACGGGTCGAGCGCATCGTGCGAAACCTGGTGACGAACGCGATCGACCACGCCGACGCGGGCGGCGTGACCCTGCGGCTGGCGACCTCCGGCGAGTCGGTCGCCCTCACGGTCCGGGACCACGGGGTCGGCCTCCAGCCGGGCCAGTCCGCGATGGTCTTCAACCGGTTCTGGCGTGGTGACCCCGCCCGGGCACGGACCACCGGCGGAACCGGTCTGGGACTGGCGATCGCCCTGGAGGACGCCCGGCTGCACGGTGGCTGGCTGCAGGCCTGGGGGACGCCCGGTGACGGGGCGCAGTTCCGCCTCACCCTGCCGCGCCGGGCCGGCGACCCGCTGACGCACAGCCCGTTGCCGCTCGTGCCGACCGACATCCGCGAGGGCGTCACGTGACCCCCCGCGCCGCGCGCACGGTCCTGGCCGTGCTCCTGATGACCGCAGCCACCCTGTCCGGGTGCGCCACGCTGCCGGAGTCCGGGGCCGTGCAGCGCGAGGCCGCCGACCGTCCCGACCGGCCGCAGGACGCGCCCTACTTCAACCCGCCCGGACCGGCGAAGGACGGGTCGCCCTCGGCGATCGTCTCCGGCTTCCTGGTCGCGCAGCAGGCCAACCCGCTGACCACGTCTGCGGCGCGGGAGTTCCTCTCCGAGCGGGCGCGGAGAACCTGGAAGCCCAACCAGGGCACGATCGTCTACGACGCCTTCACCGTGCGACCGACGAGCACGGGCGCGACGGTCCGGCTGGCCGACACCCGTCGGCTGGACGCCCGTGGTGGGTGGCGCGGCGGCTCACCGGGTGGCTCGGAGACGTTCGAGATCGACCTGGTCTCCGAGGCGCGGGCAGTGGCGCATCGACAACCCCCTGAACGCCCTGGTGATCCCGACCTCGTTCTTCGACCGGGCGTTCGCGCGCTTCAACCTCTACTTCTACGACCAGACCGTCACGACGCTGCTCCCGGACCCGGTGTTCATCCCTCGAGGGGACCAGACGGCGACCAACCTGGTCCGTGGGCTGCTCGCGGGACCGGGTCAGGCGCTCAAGGACATCAGCCGTTCCGCCCTGCCGTCGCGGACCGAGGTGGACCTGTCGGTCCTGGTCACCGAGAGCGGCGTCGCCGAGGTCCCGCTGTCGCGCGAGGTCCTCCGGGCCACCCCCGACGAGCTCTCGTGGGCCGTGGAGCAGCTGGCCCGGACCCTGCGCCAGGTGCCCGGGATCCAGCGCGTCCGGCTCACCGTCGGCGGTGCCTCGGTGCCGCTGCCGGGGGGCCGGATCGACGCCGCGGTCACGTCGGGATCAGAGCTCGACGCCGGTGGGACGGGGGACGCGGAGCTGTGGGGGCTTCGCGGAGGCCGCGTCGTCGATGTCGCCTCGACGGCCGGCACCAGCGCCACGACCGTGGACGGCACCCTGGGACGCCCCGGCTACTCGATGCGCAGCCTCGCCGTGAGCGAGGCGCCGCGCCGGATAGCCGCCGTCTCCGGCAACGGCACCACGGTGTTCGTCTCTCCCGCAGAGGGCGGTTCGGTCTCGACGACGGTGTCCCGGCCGGTGGTGGGTGCCACGGACGTGCTGCGACCCTCCTACGACATGTTCGGCGACCTGTGGCTGGTCGACCGCACAGCGAAGGGCGCGCGGGTGCTCCTCGTCAGCGGCGGCGAGGTCCGCAGGATGCAGATCCCCGGAGTGACGGGGACGGACGTGGCGGCGTTCTCGATCGCGCGCGACGGGAGTCGGCTGGCCGTGGCCTACGCAGGTACCCCCGCACCGCCCGTGCGCGTGGTCGACATCCTGCGCACCGACGAGGGGATCGTCTCCGGCGCCGGCCGGTCCAGGGTGTTCTCGCCCGGGGTCGCGGACACGGCGCGGATCGTGGACATCGGGTGGCGCGACCCGGCCACCCTCGCGGTGCTGAGCCGGCCGACGGCAGAGACCAGCGAGGTCGGCTTCATCTCCTCCGACGGCTCCCCGACGTCGCCCTCCCTCGTCGAGCCGACGATCTTCCGCGGAGCAGCGCAGGCCATGGTGGTGGCCCCCCAGGCGTCCCTGCCGCTGCACCTGATCACTCCCGACCAACGGCTCTACACCCTCAGCGGCAACGGCAGCTGGCCGCGGACGAGCTCGAAGGTCGCGGCCGCTGCGTTCGCGCGCTGACCGTTTCGCGTCCACACCGTTCAGCGCGGGCCCGGGCTGCACAGCGGCACTGGTCCATGCCTGCGCGGAGGTCGGGGCGGGCGTCACGCTGGTCCGGTGCTCGACTCCTGGCTCGACCTCGTGCACGGTTCCGGGTGTGTCGGCTGCCAGCGGCCGGGCCGGTCGCTGTGCGTCCGGTGTGCGCGCACGCTGCCGCTCGAGGGCAGGCCGGTGCGTCCCACGCCCTGCCCTCCTGGTCTGGCCGCGTGCTTCGCCGGCGGGACCTACGACGACGACCTGCTGCGCGCGATGATCCTCGCCCACAAGGAGCACGGCACGTTCTCGCTCGCCGAGCCGCTGGGCCAGGTGCTGGCCGGGGCCGCGTCGTGCGCCACCGACCGCTCGAGCCTCTCGGTGCTGGTGCCCGTGCCGTCACGACCGGTCGCCGTCCGTGCCCGCGGGCACGACCCGGTGCTCCGGTTCGTCCGCACGGCCGCGCGTCACCTGCGGGGGAGTGGTCACCGGGTGCAGGTCGCCCAGGTCCTGGAGCAACGAGCCCCGGTGCACGACCAGGCCGGGCTGACCGCAGGCCAGCGAGCCGCCAACCTGGCCGGCTCGATGTCGGTGCGCGCCCCGGCGAGGGCCGCGCTCTCGCGCAGCGGCCTGCCACTGTCGCTGGTGGTCTGTGACGACGTGCTGACCACGGGTGCGACGGCACGCGAGGCGCAACGCGCCCTCGAGGAGACCGGACTGCCGGTCCGGGCCGTGGCGACCGTGGCTGCCACCCGCAAACGGGCGGCCCTACCGCTTTCAGGTCGGGGCACGTAGCGTCTAGTCATGGAGAGCAACCGGGTCGGCGACATCTCGCAGAGACCCGGTCGGGTGGCCCCATCAGGCGGAACGCCCCGGATCACGAGACGCCAGCGCTCGCGGATGGCAGACTCCGAACACCCAGACAGCTCAGGTCGTTTCGCCAACCGCGTTTGTCGAACATCAGGAGGCATGTGGTGGATGTTGTGGTCAGCAGTCGGCATTGCGAGGTCTCGGAGCGGTTCAGGGAACACGTGGAGGAGAAGCTCGCTCGCCTGGAGAAGCACGACCACCGGATCATCCGGGTCGATGTGCTCCTCGAGAAGGAGGCCCGGCCACGCGTGCCCGAGCGGGCCGTCCGGATCGAGCTGACCGCGAGGTCCCGAGGACCGATCGTCCGCGCCGAGGCAGCCGCGGAGGACAAGATGGCAGCGCTGGACCTGGCCCTGGACAAGATGGCCGCGCAGATGCGCAAGGCTGCCGACCGCCGCAAGGTCCACCGTGGTCAGCACAAGCCCGAGTCCGTGGGGGAGGCGATGGCCCGCAGCAAGCCCCCCGAGTCAGCGCCTGCGGACGACGAGGTCGTCGAGCGCAAGGTCGGACCGGTGACGGTGACCGGTGACGGTCCGCTCGTCGTACGGGAGAAGGCGCATGCCGCCGCACCGATGACCCTGGAGCAGGCGCTCTACGAGATGGAGCTCGTCGGTCACGACTTCTACCTGTTCGTGGACAAGGAGAGCGAGAAGCCCTCCGTGGTCTACCGCCGCCGTGGTTATGACTACGGGGTCATCGCGCTCGACGTGAGCTGATCGGGCCACCGGCTGGTGGAGGGCGTGGTCAGAAGTGACCACGCCGGGGTGACCCATCCGGGTGCGTGACCGTTGTTCCTCTGCCATAGTGAGCCAATGGTCGCTGAGGGCACCCCCGCCGCTGACGAGCCGGTGCGAGTGGTCGTCGTCGACGACCAGGAGCTGTTCCGGCGTGGACTCACCATGCTGCTGGGCGTCGAGCCGGGCATCGAGGTGGTCGGCGAGGCCGGTGACGGCATCAGTGCGACCGACATGATCGTGCAGACGGTCCCGGACGTCGTACTCCTCGACGTGCGGATGCCGAAGCGCTCCGGACTGCAGGCCTGCATCCAGATCAAGGAGCTGGTCCCGAGCGTCAAGATCATCATGCTCACGGTCAGCGACGAGGAGGGTGACCTCTATGAGTCGGTGAAGAACGGCGCCTCGGGCTACCTGCTCAAGGACTCCTCGATCGACGAGGTGGCCCAGGCCGTCCGGGTCGTGGCCGAGGGCCAGTCGCTGATCAGCCCGTCGATGGCGGTCAAGCTGATCGACGAGTTCAAGGAGATGGCGCGCGCCGACCGCGAGCAGGTGATGACGCCGCGGCTGACCGAGCGTGAGCTCGAGGTGCTCCGGCTGGTCGCCAAGGGCATGAACAACCGCGATGCGGCCCGCGAGCTGTTCATCAGCGAGAACACGGTGAAGAACCACGTGCGCAACATCTTGGAGAAGCTCCAGCTCCACTCGCGCATGGAGGCCGTGATGTACGCCGTGCGCGAGAAGCTCCTCGACATCCCCTAGCGTCCCTGCCGGTGGCGCACACCTGGTCGGCCTCCGGCCGGGATCCGCGTTGTCGGTGCCGGCCGCCATACTGACCCGATGCCGACAGAGCTGTCCCGGGCGCAGGCGCGCCGGATCGCGCTGGTCGCCCAGGGATTCCGCGACCCGCGCCACACCAGCCCGACCATGCGGACCTTCTCGCGCACCCTCGCGCGCACCGGAGTGCTCCAGATCGACTCGGTCAACGTCCTCCAACGAGCCCACTACATGCCGTTGTTCTCCCGCATGGGTGCCTACGACACGGACCTGCTCCGACGGGCCGCGGAGAGCACGCCGCGCCGCGTGGTGGAGTACTGGGCCCACGTCGCGGCCTACATGCCCGTCGACCTGTGGCCCTACATGCGGCACCGGATGGACGGCTACCGCGACCGTGGTCATGCGTGGACCCAGGAGAAGGCCTCCTCGGAGCTGGTGACCTCCCTGATCGCCGAGATCCGCGAGGACGGTGCCAGGACCGCGCGTGACCTGGACGACGGGCTCCCTCGGCAGCGGGCGCACTGGGGCTGGAACTGGACCGAGACGAAGCGCGCGCTCGAATACCTCTTCATCTCCGGGCAGCTGGCCGTCTCCCGCCGCAACGGCCAGTTCGAGCGCGTCTACGACCTGCCCGAGAGGGTGATCCCGGAGGTCTACCTCCACCAGCCCACTCCGACCCCGCACGAGACCCGACTCGAGCTGATCCGCCGGGCAGCGAGGTCCCATGGCGTGGCCACCGTCCGCTGCCTGCGCGACTACCACCGCCTGCAGCACGAGCGTGGTGAGGCCATGCCCTCCACGATGCGTGCGATCGAGGAGCTCGTCGCGGCAGGTGAGCTGATCCCCACGTCGATCGAGGGCTGGGGGCGTCCGGCCTACCTGCACCGGGACGCCGAGCTGCCACGCAAGGTCGGTGCCAGGGCCCTGCTCAGCCCGTTCGACCCCCTGGTGTGGGAGCGCGAGCGCACCGAGCAGATCTTCGACTTCCACTACCGCATCGAGATCTACGTCCCCGCGCCCAGGCGCGAGTTCGGCTACTACGTCCTGCCCTTCCTGCTGGGAGACCGGATCGTTGGCCGGGTCGACCTCAAGGCCGACCGCAGGGCGGGGGTGCTGATCGTGCAGGCGGCGTACGCCGAGGCGGGCGCACCACCCGAGACGGCAGCCGAGCTCGCCGCGGAGCTGCGGGACCTGGCCACGTGGTTGGGCCTCGACGACATCGCGGTGAGCTCCCGTGGGGATCTCGCCCCGGCGCTGGGTCTCGAGGTCACCCGCTGAGCCCGCGGCTGCTCGAGCGACGGACGGGCGGGGATCTGCCCACGTGAAACCCACAGGTGGCCCCGACCGTTACGATGTTTGACGGGCCCAGAGGCCACTTCTGCGCCCGCCCCCACACCGAGTCCACCCAGGGAGTCATCCGCGTGTCGCTTCTCGACAAGGTCCTGCGCATCGGCGAGGGCAAGATCATTCGCCAGCTGGAGGCCATCGCCAACGCAGTCAACGTCATCGAGGACGACTTCGTCGCGATGTCCGACGACGAGCTGCGCGGCCTGACCGTTGAGTTCCGGGAGCGGCTGGCGAAGGGGGAGACGCTCGACGACCTGATGCCGGAGGCGTTCGCCACGGTCCGCGAAGCTGCCAAGCGGGTCCTGGGCCAGCGTCACTTCGACGTCCAGATCATGGGTGGGGCGGCACTGCACCTCGGCAACATCGCCGAGATGAAGACCGGCGAGGGCAAGACCCTGGTCTCGACGCTCCCGGCGTACCTCAACGCGCTGGCCGGCAAGGGTGTCCACGTGGTCACGGTCAACGACTACCTGGCGAGGTACCACGCGGAGTGGATGGGCCGCATCCACCAGTTCCTCGGCCTGCACGTGGGCGTGATCCTGCCGGACATGCGCCCGGACGAGCGGCGCGAGGCCTACAACGCCGACATCACCTACGCCACCAACAACGAGCTCGGTTTCGACTACCTGCGCGACAACATGGCCAACGCCCTCGACGACTGTGTCCAGCGGGCGCCGTTCTTCGCCATCGTCGACGAGGTCGACTCGATCCTGATCGACGAGGCGCGCACGCCGCTGATCATCTCGGGTCCCACCCAGGACGAGGTCTCCTGGTACGCCGAGTTCGCCAAGGTCGCCAAGCGGCTGGTCAAGGACGAGGACTACGAGGTCGACGAGAAGAAGCGCACCATCTCCATCCTGGGTCCCGGCATCACCAAGGTGGAGGACTACCTCGGCATCGAGAACCTCTACGAGTCGGCCAACACGCCGCTCATCTCGTTCCTGAACAACTCGATCAAGGCCAAGGAGCTGTTCCGCAACGACAAGGAGTACGTCGTCCTCGAGGACGAGGTCCTCATCGTCGACGAGCACACCGGCCGCATCCTGTCCGGCCGCCGCTACAACGACGGCCTGCACCAGGCGATCGAGGCCAAGGAGGGCGTGACCGTTCGCGAGGAGTACCAGACGCTCGCCACGATCACCCTCCAGAACTACTTCCGCCTCTACGAGAAGCTCTCCGGGATGACCGGAACGGCGATGACCGAGGCCTCCGAGTTCGACAAGATCTACCGGCTCGGCGTCGTACCCATCCCGACCAACAAGCCGATGCTGCGGCTGGACGGGAAGGACCTCGTCTATCGCACCGAGGAGTCGAAGTTCGCGGCCGTGGTCGACGACATCGCGGCCCGTCACCAGGCCGGTCAGCCGGTCCTCGTCGGCACCACCTCGGTCGAGAAGTCCGAGCTGCTCTCGGGTCTGCTGAAGAAGAAGGGCGTCCCGCACTCGGTGCTGAACGCGAAGAAGCACGCGGACGAGGCCAAGGTCGTCGCCATGGCCGGTCACAAGGGCGCCGTGACCGTGGCCACGAACATGGCGGGTCGAGGAACCGACATCATGCTCGGCGGGTCGACCGAGTTCCTCGCCGACCAGGAGCTGCGCTCGGCCGGGCTCGATCCGGTCGAGAACGCCGAGGAGTACAACGCCGCCTGGCCGACGACGCTCGAGCGAATCACCGAGCAGGTCAGGGCCGAGCACGACGAGGTCAAGGACGCCGGCGGGCTCTACGTGCTGGGCACCGAGCGCCACGAGTCGCGTCGGATCGACAACCAGCTCCGTGGCCGGTCAGGTCGTCAGGGCGACCCGGGGGAGTCCCGCTTCTACCTCTCGCTCGGTGACGACCTGATGCGGCTGTTCAAGTCCGACTGGGTGGACCGGGTGCTGCTGGCCCTCAAGGTCCCCGACGACGTGCCGATCGAGAACAAGTCGGTGACCAAGTCCATCGCCTCCGCGCAGTCGCAGGTCGAGTCGCTGAACTTCGAGTCGCGCAAGAACGTGCTGAAGTACGACGACGTGATGAGTCGCCAGCGCGAGGTGATCTATGGCGAGCGTCGCGCCGTGCTGGAGGGGGCCGACCTGCATGAGCAGGTCCGGACGATGATCGACGACACCATCGCCACCTACGTCACCGCCGCGACCGAGAGCTTCCCCGAGGAGTGGGACCTCGAGGCCCTGTGGACGGCGATGAAGACCATCTTCCCGATCTCGCTGCGCTACCAGGACCTCGAGCGCGAGGCCGGGGGCCGCGCGGGTCTCGACCGCGACACCTTGCTGGCGGATCTCCAGGCCGACGGCCAGAAGGCCTACGAGGCTCGCGAGGCGGAAGTCGGCTCCGAGGTGATGCGCGAGCTCGAGCGCCAGGTGATGCTGTCCGTGCTGGACCGCAAGTGGCGCGAGCACCTCTACGAGATGGACTACCTGCGTGAGGGCATCGGGCTGCGGGCCTACTCCCAGCGTGACCCGTTGGTGGAGTACCAGCGCGAGGGCTTCGACATGTTCAACGCCATGAAGGAAGGCATTCGCGAGGAGACGGTCGGCTTCCTGTTCAACCTCGAGGTGCAGGTCGAGGAGGACGAGGATGACGAGGAGGAGCTGATCGAGGCCAACGCCGTCACCAACACCCTCGACGCCCCGCAGGTCCATGTGCACGGCGACCACGCGCACGCGCACGCGCCGCACATCAGGGCCAAGGGGCTGCAGGCGCCGAAGTCTCCGCAGAACCTGACCTACACGGCTCCCAGCGAGGACGGCGAGGCCGAGGTCCGTGGGGAGTCGGCCAGCAACGCGGACGATCCCTACGCGGGGGCGAGCCGCAACGCGGAGTGCCCGTGTGGCTCGGGCAAGAAGTACAAGAAGTGCCACGGTGCTCCGGGCGGCCCCACCGGCCTCACTGCCCGGCCTGCCGGCTGACTCGTGACCCCGAACCGCCTCGGGACATCCGGGTGCCCGGTGCCGACCGGCGGTGTGCGCGAACGGGGCTCAGCTGTCCGTCTCTGAGCTGCGGAAGCCGACGGTGGAGAGGCCCAGGCCCGGAGCGGACTGGTCATCGCTGCGTCGTGGAGTCACCTGTCGCGGCACCTGGTTCTGGGAGGTTTCGGGTCCGACCCAGGTGTGGCCGTTCCAGAAGCGGTGCAGTCTGGGTTGAGCCGGATCGCGGTACCAACCAACAGCCTGGTCTTGCATGTCCTGCATCATTCCCCCAGCCGAAATTCACTCTCTGAACAACACCGTAACGAAGGGCACCGGCCCACGTCACGAGACGTTTCCGTAACCGTGCTCTTTATCCTGATATGTCCACTCTTTTGTCTCATCATCCGAATTCGAGCGCCGTACAGCACCAGCGGGAGTCGAGCAGCTCGATCCGGGCCGCGATGGCGCGAGATCTCTGGCCCTGCCGGACGTGGACGCTGATCTCGGCCGCCCGCGCGGAGGGGCAGAACACGTGCACGCTCCGGACCTGGGTGCGCAGCCGGCGCACGCGCCGGTCTCCCGGGGTGGTGCGGGCCAGCAGCGCCGTTCGACGCTGCAGCTCGCTGTAGACGTTCTCGGTGGTCCAGCGCAGCAGCTGGCTCGGTCCCCGGTCGCCGCCCACGACCTCGACGACCGCGCTGGCAAAGCGGTGCGCGAAGGCCTCGAGCTCGGCCCGATCTCCCGGTAGGACGCGTAGTTCTGGTGCCCGGGTGGAGCGCACCGAGCTGCCGTAGTCCAGAGCGAGGGTGCCCTGCACGCTGGACAGGGCGACCGGGGACGGCTGGCGGGGTCGGTGGATCTGCGCGGTCATGGTTCTCCTCGTGATGGTGTCGGTGCTGTCGGGACCGGGTTGTGGACGTGGGGGAGGACCAGGGGCTGGCCGGGTCGGATCAGGTCGGGGTCTGCTCCGATGACGGCCCGGTTGCGGTGATGGACGAGGGTGACCAGCGCTGCCACTCGCGTGGCCGGGGCCGAGGAGGGCAGCCGGACCTCGGCCAGGTGCCAGAGGGTGTCCCCGGGCCTGACCACGAGCCGGGCGGCGCCCGTCGACGCCCGACCCGACGCGCGACCCGGGGGCCGGGCCGGAGTCGGCAGCGACTGCTCCCCGGTCGCCCGGCTGGCGCCGGCTCCTTCACTGCCACCGTCACTGGCGCGGGTCACGGCACTGCTCGGCCCGGCGACCGTGGGGACCCCGGCGAGCGCGACCCCGAGGCCGGCGAGCAGGGTCCGGCGAAGCAGCGGGGGACAGCCCACCCACGCGGTGGCCCGCACTCGCCCTCCGGTCGTTGCCTCCACCACGGCGGCGGCGCCGATCACCACCGCCCAGACGCCACAACCGATCAGGAGCCAGGACGCGCCGGCCTCGAGCAACCGCTCGAAGTCGTGGCTCGAGGAGTGCAACATGATGCCGCCCTGATGCTTTCGTTTGCGTACGTTTGCATCAGACAACGCCGGTACATCGCAGGTGTCAAACGTTTGTCCACAGACGTTTGTCCCTGTGGGAGACCGGGCAACAGAGAGGACATGGGTTGGGAAGAGTCGTTGTTCGCCGTCTTCGACGACCTCGAGCAGCAGGCCGCAGGCCTGCACCTGGGCGAGCGCGATGCCGAGGTGGCCGACCTGACCCTCGCCGAGTACTCCCGGATCAGCCTCGGGTCACGGCTGCACGCCTCGCTGGACCGCGAGCTGCGAGTGCGGCTGACCGGCGGTCACCAGGTGCAGGGACGGCTGGCCCGGGTCGGGGAGGACTGGTTGTTGCTGGTCGGGCCGTCCTCCCAGTGGATCGTGCGCCATCAAGGCGTGGTCAGCCTCGAGGGACTCTCCTCGCGGGCCGAGGCCGAGGAGACCTGGTCAGTCGTCGATCGACTCCCGCTGCGAGCCGTGCTGCGCGGTCTGGCGAGCGGTGCCGAGCCGTGCCTCGTGCAGTGTGTGGACGACCACCGGGTCCAGGGTCGAGTGGGCCGGGTCGGCCGCGACTTCTTCGAGCTCGTCGTCGGAGAGGGCCGCGACCGCACGGTGCGGGTGGTGCCGGTCGCCTCGGTCTCAGCGATCCAGGGCGCACTCCCGGGGTGTCCGCAGTGAGTCAGGCGGCGTGCTCACTCCTTGGCCGGGGCGCCCTCGACGAAGGGGTGGTCGTCGACGAACTTGTCGGCATCGGCGTAGGCACGTTCGATGTAGGCCTCGAGCTCGCGCGCCTCGACCCGCCACTGACCACGGCCACCGATCTTGATGGCACGCAGCTCGCCACGTCGCACCAGCGCGTAGACCTGCGCGCCGGAGGTGTTGAGGATCTCGGCCACGTCAGCGAGCTGCAGGAACCTCGGTGTTGCGGTCATGCTGCCCACTCTGCCACCGGTTGCCGTCAGTGGCGATCGTTTGACACGCCACGCCTGTGGAAAGGGCCCGAAGAGGAAGGCTGCGCCCGATGACCCTCACCACCGCCGCCCGAGCAGAGACCATGGCGCCGCGCGCCGCGCGCAGCCGTCGCCCCGGGTGGCGCAGCCCACGGCTGCTGCTCGGCGTGGTGCTGGTCGCAGGGTCGGTTCTCCTGGGTGCGCAGCTGATGTCCGCAGCCGACGACAGCGTGGCGGTGTGGGCCGTCGCGCGTGACCTGCCGCAGGGCGCTGCCCTCGACAAGGGCGACCTCGAACGCCGGCAGGTGCGGTTCCCCGATGCGGGAACGGCCGACCGCTATCTCGCTGCGCGGGACGCGCTGCCGTCCGGCGCCACCCTGAACCGTTCGGTGTCCGCGGGCGAGCTGCTGCCGAGGTCGGCCTTCGCCGAGCGTGTCGGGCCCGCGCTGGTCGAGGTGCCGCTCAGTGTCCTCTCCGACGACCTCCCGGCGACCGTGCGGCAGGGCTCGGTCGTGGATGTCTGGGTCGCTCCCGCGGTCGCCGCTGCAGGTCAGCGTGTCAAGGCCGTCGCCGTCCTGACCGATGTCGTGGTCGTGGCTGTCCCGCGCCGCGTCGACGGCTTCGCCCCCCAGACCACCAGACAGGTCATCGTCGGGGTGGGAGCGGACCGAGCCGCAGACCTGGGCACCGCCCTGGGCGGCATGTCGGACGGACGGATCATCCTCGCGAGGAAGGGCTGATGCCCGACCGGGTGACAGTCCTCCTCGCCGCCGGAGGAGCCAGCTGGGAGGCGTCGGCTCTCAGGCTGCTGAGCGGCGGGCACAGCCTGGTGCTGAAGAGGTGCGTGGACCTCGCGGACCTGCTCGCCACGGCGGCCACGGGGCAGGCAGAGGTGGCCGTCCTGGCCGGAGACCTGCCCGGCCTCGACGCCGATGCTGTGATGCACCTGCTGCGTGACGACGTCCGCTGTGTCGCCGTGGGGGGAGACATCGGCGACCTGACGCGCATCGGCGTCCTGGACGTCGTGCCCGAGGCAGAGCTGCACCGGCTCGACGACGTGGTCACCACCGCAGGCACCCGCGAGCTCGTCGTCGATCCCGTGCCCGGTCCCTCCATGTCGGTGGAGGGCGGGGTCCCCGGCCAGGTGATCGCTGTCCACGGTCCCACCGGCGCTCCAGGGCGTACGACGCTCGCGCTCTGCCTCGCCGCCGAGCACGCACATCGCGGTGACCCGACCGTGCTGGTCGACGCCGACCCGCACGGTGGCGCGGTCGCCCAGCATCTCGGCGTGCTCGACGAGGTCTCCGGCCTGCTCGCGGCGGCGCGGCTCGTCAACGCTGGCTCCCTCGACGCCGCCGCCTTCGCCCGCTGCCGCCGGGTGGTGGTCGACGGCTTCGAGGTGCTCACCGGCCTGCCGCGGCCGGACCGGTGGGTCGAGGCCCGACCGGGCGTCCTCGACGCGGTGCTGGAGCGGGCCCGTGAGGTCGGCGACGTGGTCGTGGACACCGGTTTCAGTCTGGAGCACGACGCCGACCAGGGCCGCGCCATCTCGCGCAACCAGCTGACGCTCGACGCTGTCGCCGCCGCGGACCACGTGGTGGTCGTCGGCTCGGCCGAACCCACCGGGTTGGCCCGGCTGGCTCGCACGCTCGTGGAGCTGCGCGACTCCAGCAGCGCCCCGGTCACCGTCGTGGTCAACCGGATGCGCGACTCGCTGGGCTGGAGCCGGCGTGACATCACCGGGATGGTGGAGGGCTACATCCGTGCCGTCGGGGTGCACTTCCTGCCCGAGGACCGGCCGGCCACGGACAAGGCGCTGGTGGCCGGCAGGTCGGTCGTCGAGCTCGGAGACTCACCGCTGCGCCGCGCCGTCGCCGAGCTGCACGATCCCGTGTTCGCCGGCCGTTCGGCTCAGAAACCACCCATCAGGAGGTAGAGCCCGGTCGCGGTGTAGGCGACCATCACCAGGAGCATGCCGAGCTGTCCGACGACGTGGTGTCGCGGCGGCAGCAGCCTGATCGCGCGGTCGTGGGCAGCGACCACGCCGAGGACGTGTCCGGTCACAATGGCGAGCACCTTGAGGATCGCGATCAGCGTCGGGTGGAAGGACAGCCAGTAGTTCACCGACCAGTCCGCGGTGCCGAGCAGGTTGTCGCCTCGGATCATCGGGTCGCTGAGCTGCAGGATCGTCACCTGGCCCTGCTCGATGAGGTAGGTGAGGTAGTGGGCCACGATGTAGCCCACGATGATCGGGACCACCGAGTGGGCGAGGAGTCCCGGCAGCGCTGTCCGTCGTACGGCGCCCGGGCGGGTGGACTCGACACCGGTGGCCATCGCCGCGATCGTGAACGTGACCGCCACGACGAGGCAGAAGACGAGCAGCGCCACCGAGTTCGTGAACGTCTCGCCCAGGTCGAGGTCCCGGACGAAAGTGATCCAGGTGATGGTGTCCCTGTAGTTGTCGAACGCCGTGGACCCGAAGAGCACCGCGACCACGGCGAGGAGACCGGGCAGCGGTGCGACCGTGGAGAGGTTGGCCAGGGGCGAGCGGAGCACCAGCCGGGCGTCGTCGTCGCGTGCCCACACCGACAGCTTCGCCACCAGGTTGGAGTAGACCTCGAACGGGTCGGCCCGCTCGAACCAGACGTCGCCGAAGACGGCCCCGCCGATCAGCATGATCGCGAGGTAACCCGCCAGCCAGATCCGCACCGAGCCCAGGTAGGCGCTCTGCGGGCTCACCAGCTCCTGCCAGACGAACGCGAACAGACCGGCCGCCGCCGGCCAGTAGCCGAGGCGCGCGGGGTAGCTGGCCAGCCCGACGGCGGGGTCGCCGCCCGTGACCCTGGCCAGCAGGAGGTTCAGGGTGCGCACCGGGCTCACGGCTCGCACGACCGGGCCGAGCAGCAGCGACGCGGGCACGAGCCCGACCCAGACCAGCACGTAGAAGGTGCCGAGGGCCGGGTTGTTGATCAGGTCCGGACCCCAGACCAGCGCCCAGGTGACGTAGCCGAAGAACACCAGGCCGAACGCCCGCACTCGCCCAGGCGAAGGACGGGCTGTCCGTGAGGCGGGCGAGCGCGGCCGGTGCCGGTCGGCCGGACCGGACGTCGTGGTAGCGCGGGGTGCGCCAGGCCAGCGCCAGCACGCAGAAGGAGACGACGAGTGCTGCCGTGGCGCCGGTGACGGCCAACGCCAGCGGGATCGGGAGGTCCTTGGCCCCGCCCAGCCCGTGCATCGGCACCGGGCCGGTGAGTGCGCCCTGCAGGGTGACCAGGGACACTCAGCGCACCTCGAGCTGCACGATCAGCGTGCCGAGGTCGTGTGACTCCACCTCGACGACGCCGGGCTGGTCGATGGTGATCTTGTGGTCACTCGTGCCGGCGGGGTACTTCAGCTCCTGCTCCGGCGAGCTGTGGATGTGCAGCTCGCCGGGCCGGTCCGCCACGATGTGCAGGCGCAACGGCTGGCCTGCCTTGACCTTGCGGACCACGCCGTCGGGGTCGACGGTGTCGCCGTCGAAGGTGATGTCGAGCGAGGGCCCGCTCGTGTCCTTGGGCGTGGCGGACGGGCTGGGGCGGTCCGCGGGCGTCGACTCGTCCGTCGGCTGGGTGGCGCTGGGCTCAGGCGCGCTCGGCGACTCGCTGGCGCCCTGGTCGTCACTGCCGCAGGCGCCGAGGAGGAGGCAGGTCGCGGTGAGCAGACCGATCAGGCCGGAGCGAAGCGGGGCAGGCATGGGATCCTCCATCAAGTGGTACGGGCGTTCGGCCCTGTCTGGCGCTCTGCCAGAATCCCATGTGGCCAACGGTCCAGCAGAGAGGGGGGTTGTCGAGATGAGCGAACGCCTGCGCGCCAGCGACCTCGCGCTGCTGGCCGACGAGACGCCGCAGACGCCGATGCACAACGCCACGCTCGAGATCTTCGACCCGGGCGACTCCGGCTTCGACTACGACGCGTTGATGGCTCACATCGACGACCGGATCGCGTTCGTGCCCCGCTACCGCCAGCACATCCGGCGGGTGCCCGTCCGGCTGGCCAACCCGGTGTGGGTCGATGACGCCAACTTCGACCTCGCCTACCACGTACGCCGCTCCGCGCTGCCCCGCCCGGGCTCCCTGGACCAGCTTCGCGAGCTGACCGCGCGGATCATGTCCCGCCGTCTCGATCCCGACCGGCCGCTGTGGGAGGTCTACTTCGTCGAGGGGCTGGAGGGGGGCCGGGTGGCCGTGCTCTCCAAGTCCCACCAGATCCTGGTCGACGGCATCTCCACCGTCGACCTCGGCCAGGTCCTGCTCGACGTCGACCCCGGCCCGCGTCCGCTCGTCCTCGAAGGCTGGCAGCCCGACGGCGCGCCGACGCCCACGAGCCTGGCCGCCAGCGCGATCCTCGAGTCCGCCCGCGACCCCCGGGTGGCCGTCACCACGCTGCGGAGCAATGCCGAGGCCCTCGGTCGCGCGCTCGGGGGCGCCGCCAGCCGGGCCGGCGCCGTTGCGGGGCAGCTGTCCCGCCGGCGACCGGTGCCCGAGTCGCCGTTCAACGTCGAGCCGTCCGCCCAGCGTCGCCTCGTCTGCGTGCGGACCTCCCTGAAGGACTACCGCAAGGTCCGTCGAGTCCACGGCGGCACCGTCAACGACGTCATCCTGGCCACCCTGTCCGGCGCGATCCGGACCTGGCTGATGACCAGGTCGGAGCCGGTCGGGGCCGGCCGTCGGCTGCGGGCGCTGGTCCCGATGAGCGTGATCGACGAGGAGCTGGAGCCCACCTCGCTCGGGTCCCAGGTGGTCGGTCACCTGGTCGACCTGCCGATCGGCGAGGGCTCACCCGTCGTACGCCTCCACCAGGTCTCCTACGCCCTGCGGGCCCACAGCGAGACCGGGAGGGCGGTGGCCGCGGACCGGATCGCGGGCGTCGCCGGGTTCGCGCCGACCACGTTCCACTCGCTCGGCTCGCGGGTGGCGTTCAAGGAGGCGCACGGCAGCGTCAACCTGGTGGTCACCAACGTGCCCGGACCCCAGTTCCCGATGTACCTCGCCGGCGCGGAGATGGTGGAGACCTACCCGGTGCCGCCGCTGTTCCCGGGGTTCTCGGTCTCGGTCGGCGTCACCTCCTACGACGGCGGCGTCTACTACGGGATCAGTGCCGACCGCGACGCGCTGCCCGACATCGACGTGCTCGGCCAGTGCGTCCGGGAAGCGCTCGACGAGCTCGTCGACAGCGCGAGCGACAGCCGGCCCCGCGCCCCCCGCGGCCGCAGACGCACCGAGAAGCCGCAGTGACGGTCCGCGTCTACGTGCCGGCGACCCTCGGGGCGCTGGAGCAGTGCGTCGAGGAGGGCGGCATCGGTCCCTCCCCGGTCCACGGTCACGCGGTCACCGAGTGGCTGCGCGAGTCCTGGCCGGAGGCGAGCGAGGAGGAGTGGGCGTACGCCGCGCTGATGGCCGCCGCCGACAGCGCGGCCGACCATCTGGCCGACCCGGCGGCCGCCGATCAGCGGCCGCGACGGGTCGTGGTCGTCGCCGAGGTGGCAGGGGTCACCGAGGACCGCGAGTCGACCGCGGTGACGGTCGACACCGCGATCTCGCTGCGGCTCGTCGAGGCGGTCCACGCCGACACCGAGGACATCGACCCGTCGGTGCCGGAGGCACTGGGGGACCTCGGCTGGTTCGCCGTGCAGGAGATTCCGGACCTGCTCGCCTGAGTCCACCCCTGACACAGCCCGGTCCTCGGTCCGGGTTCCATGATTCGCCGGAATTGCGGCATCCGCGTACCTAGACTGCGCTGGACGACTCGGAGTGTGAATGAATCGACGACTGAGTGTGCTGACCGGCGCGCTGACCCTGGCACTGACGGTGCCGCAGGCCGCCACCAGCACGGCCTCGGCGACGGCGGGCAGACCGACGACGCCGCAGCAGCCGGGAGTCAGCGCCGAGCGCGACCCCGCCGTGGAGAGCGCCCTCGGGCGCCTGCGCGACGACGCGAACGGGCAGCTGCGCGTGCACCGCGCAGCCGACGGGGTCATCGACTTCGTCAGCTCGACCGACGGCGAGCCGATGGTCGAGGCCCGCGGCACGAAGGCGCCCTCCGGCACGGCGGCCGACCAGCTCTCCCGCTACGGCGAGGCGTTCGGCATCGACGGCGACACCTCGCGTGCGGTCGTCTCGGACACCTTCGACTCGGCGACCGGAGGCTCGATCGTGCGGGCCGACCAGGTCGTCGACGGCGTGCCCGTCTTCGGCGGCCAGGTCGTGATGAGCCTCGACGAGGACCTCGGGGTGGTCTCGGTCGATGCGTCCACCACCCCGGCCACCGAGGTCCCGGCCCCGCTGGTGAGCGAGGAGCGGGCCAGGGACAACGCGCTCGCGGTGACCGCGAAGACCCACCGGGTCCCGGTCGCCGAGCTGACCGCCACTGGTCGCGGGCGCCGGCTCTACGACCCCGCGGTCCTGCACACCACCGACCACCTCGGTGTGCGTCCGGTCTGGGAGTTCGAGGTGGGCAACGGCTCGGAGATCCGCGAGACCGTGCTGGTGGGCACGACCCGGGGAGAGGTGGCCCTCCACTTCAACGACGCTCCGGCCCTGAACCGGGTGGTCTGCGACCACAACTCGGCCAGGACGGTCAGCGACGGAACCGCCGTCCCCTTGTGCACCACCCCCGCCCGCGGCGAAGGTGGCGCAGCCTCCTCCGTGTCGGACGTCAACGCGGCGTACAACCACCTCGGGGCCACCTCGGACGCCTACACCCAGCTGGCCGACATCGACCTGACCGCGCTGATCGGCACCGGATCTCCCAAGAAGCTGATGTCGACCGTGCGCTGGTGCTTCACCGAGGACCCTTGTCCCTACTCGAACGCTTTCTGGGACGGCACCCAGATGGTCTTCGGCACCGGGTTCGCCGCGGCCGACGACGTGGTGGCCCACGAGCTCACCCACGGCTACGTGGAACGGACATCGGCCCTGTTCGGCTACCAGCAGAGCGGTGCGCTGAACGAGTCCCTCTCGGACGTGATCGGAGAGGTGGTCGACCACCGCCACAACCCGTCACCCGAGAACAACGACGACTGGTTCCTCGGCGAGGCCCTGCCGGGCGGACACGTCCGGAGCCTCAAGGACCCGCTGCTGTTCGACCAGCCGGACAAGATGACGAGCCCGAAGTTCGTGAACGCCGACTACTTCGGCGACTCCGGAGCCATCCACGACAACGACGGCGTCGGCAACAAGACGGCCTACCTCATCTCGCAGGGCGGCACCTTCAACGGCCGCACCGTGACCGGCATCGACGGCAGCGACGCCGGGCTCGCGAAGACCGGGCTGCTGTATCTCGAGGTGATCCCGCGGCTGACCTCCGGCGCCGAGTACGCCGACCTCGGCCGCGTCCTCGGCACCGTCTGTGACGAGCTCGCCGCCGGCGACGTTGCCGGCTTCACGACCGCCGACTGCGCCTCGGTGCGGACGGCCGCGGCTGCGACCGAGCTCGCCCTGCCTCCGGCAGACGCGACTGCTGCCGCCGCCGAGGCGCCGCTCGCCTGCTCCGCGGGGACCCGGATGGTGACGCTGCGGCGCGACGACGACGGCACGAACACCCTCGGGTTCGCCGCCCAGGGCTCCCTGTGGCAGCGGACGCCGGCGAACGGCACCCCCAACTACACCCGGAGCGGGACCAGCTCCTGGTTCGGCTGGAGCCCGGACCCGAGCCTGGACGGCATCTCCTCGAGCGCACTCACCACTGCGTCCTTCGGCGTGCCTGCCGCACAGTCGACGTACCTGCACTTCAACCATGCCTACCTGTTCGAGTGGTACGACGCCGACACCTCCTTCCCGGCGTTCTACCCCGACGGTGGCCAGGTGCTGGTGCAGACGCTGAGCGGGTCGACGTGGACCTCGCGCACCGTGCCGTGGGTGAACGCCCCCAACCGCGCGTGGGGTTCCACCACCGCCAAGGTCTTCGGCGGTGACAGCCACGGCTACGGGTCGAGCCGGGTCGACCTCTCCTCACTGGCCGGCCAGACCGTGCGCATCGTGTTCAAGGTCCTCGGTGACCAGGACACCTACCTGCTCGGCTGGTGGCTGGACGACCTGCAGCTCTACACCTGTCCGAACAGCGTCGCGTCGGTACCGCGCACGACGGCGGCGACCGGCCCGTCGTCGGTGCGGGTCAGCTGGTCCGCCCCGGCGTACGTCGGCACCAGCCCGATCGCGTCCTACCGGATCACCCGGTCGGACGGCAGGATCACGAGCGTGCCCGCGTCGGCGCGTACGACGACCCTCGGCGCCCTGAACCTCAACGCGGCGCTGGCGGTCAAGGTGGCGGCGGTCAACGGCGACGGACAGGTCGGCGCGGCCGGCAGTGTCCGGATCGACCCGACGGCCACCGCCGTCGGCGCACCGGTGAAGGTGAGGAGGAACCGTGCGTTCACGGTGACCGGCCGGGTGGTCAAGCGGGGCACCTCGTCGGTGATCGCCGGAGCCCCGGTGATCCTGCAGCGCCGACTGGCGACGTCGTCGGTGTGGAGCAACGTGGCCACCGGCACCACCAACTCGCTGGGCGTCAAGGCCTGGGCGGTGCGCCAGCAGAAGGGCACCTACTACCGGGTGCTCTCCCGGGGCGTGCGCACCTTCTTCGCCTCCACGTCCGGTCAACGGCTGGTCAAGAAGGGCTGAGCCGGAGGTCCCGGCACCCGGGTCGACGGACTGAGGTTGGTGGGGCCTCCCTGCGTCTGAGAACATCGCGAGCATGGACGCGATCACCACACCACCGGCGCCGGTCAACGAGGCGAACCTCAGCTATGCCCCGGGGAGCCCCGAGCGGGCTTCCATCGAGGCCGAGCTCGCTCACCTCGCGGCTACTCCGCTCGACCTGACCGCCACCATCGGTGGCAGGAAGAAGATGGGCGGCGGCTCGGAGATCGCCGTGGTCCAGCCGCACGACCACGCGAGCGTGCTCGGCGTGCTGAAGAACTCCACGAAGCGGGACGCGCAGGCCGCCGTGAAGGCGGCGACCGACGCTGCTCCGGGCTGGCGGGCGATGTCGTTCGACGACCGTGCCGCGATCCTGCTCAAGGCAGCCGACCTGCTGGCCGGTCCGTGGCGTGCGCGGCTGAACGCCGCCACGATGCTCGGGCAGTCGAAGACCGTGTGGCAGGCAGAGATCGACGCCGCCTGCGAGCTGATCGACTTCTGGCGCTACAACGTGCACTACGCGCGCGGGATCCTGGCCGAGCAGCCGATCGCGAACAGCCCCGGGATCTGGAACCGCACCGACCACCGGCCGCTCGAGGGCTTCGTCTACGCGATCACCCCGTTCAACTTCACCGCGATCGCCGGCAACCTGCCGACCGCCCCGGCGCTGATGGGCAACACCGTCATCTGGAAGCCGTCGCCGACCCAGCAGCTCGCGGCCCACCTGACCATGGATCTCCTCGAGGAGGCCGGCCTGCCCCCGGGTGTGATCAACATGCTGCCCGGCGACGGCCTCGAGGTCTCCGACGTCGTCCTGCACCACCCGGACCTCGCGGGGATCCACTTCACCGGCTCCACGCCCACGTTCAAGAGGCTGTGGGCGACAGTGGGGGAGCAGCTGTCGACGTACCGCACCTATCCGCGCATCGTCGGTGAGACCGGTGGCAAGGACTTCATCGTGGCGCACCCCTCCGCCGACGTCGACGTCTTGCGGGTCGCGATGATCCGCGGGGCGTTCGAGTTCCAGGGGCAGAAGTGCTCGGCCGCCTCACGTGCCTACGTCCCGGCGTCGCTGTGGAAGAAGCTCAAGGACCAGCTCGTCGCGGAGACCGAGAACCTCACGATGGGCAACGTGACCGACCTGTCCAACTTCATGGGCGCCGTCATCGACGACCGGGCCTTCGCCAAGCACAAGAAGGCGATCGCCCGGGCCAAGCGCTCGCAGAAGCTCGAGGTGATCGCCGGCGGTCAGGTCGACGACTCGATCGGCTACTTCGTGCGGCCCACGATCGTGGAGTCCACCGACCCGACCGACGCGATCTTCAGCGAGGAGTACTTCGGCCCGATCCTCGCCGTCCACGTCTACGACGACGCGCGGTTCGAGGCCGTCGTCGACCAGATGGAGTCGTTCGCGCCGTACGCCCTGACCGGCGCGGTGATCGCGCAGGACCGTGAGGCCGTCGCGTGGACGATGGAACGGCTGCGCTTCGCAGCGGGGAACTTCTACATCAACGACAAGCCGACCGGCGCCGTCGTCGGTCAGCAGCCCTTCGGCGGAGCGCGCGCATCCGGGACCAACGACAAGGCCGGCGCTCCCGGCAACCTGACGCGGTGGATCTCGGCGCGCTCGATCAAGGAGACGTTCGTGCCGCCGAAGGACCACCGCTATCCGCACATGGGCTGATCGATGAGCCTGCTGCACCTCGGCCCGCTGCACCCAGTCGAGCAGGGACTCGTCCTGCTGCTGGCGTTCGGTCCGTTCGTGCTGCTCGGCGTCACCGTCTGGCTGAGGCGTCGCCGCGACCCACGCGGCAAGGAGCCGGACATGCCCTAGGGTCGGCTCGCATGAGCCCCGTCGACCGCAAGCAGGTCCCCCTCGAACGGCACCGAGGCCGAGATCCTGGTCGCGTTCCTCGACCACCACCGCGCCACGCTGCTGATCAAGGTCGACGGCCTCGACGCTGCGCGCCTCGACCAGCGGCTCCCGCCGTCCTCGATGACCTTGGGGGGCATGCTCAAGCACCTCGCCTACGTCGAGGACTGGTGGTTCAACCAGGTCTTCGCAGGCAATCCCGAGCAGGGGGTCTGGGCCGCCGCCGACTGGGAGAGCGACGAGGACTGGGACTGGCACAGCGCGGACGAGGACACGCCCGAGGAGCTGCGTGCGCTGCTCGAGGAGTCCATCGCGGTCTCCGACCAGATCCTGGCCGAGGCCCTGGCCGCGCCCGCGGGGCTGGACGCAGACTCCCAGCGCGCCAGCCACCGGCTGCCCGACGTCCGGTTCAACCTGCGCTGGATCCTCGTCCACATGATCGAGGAGTACGCCCGCCACAACGGCCACGCCGACCTGATTCGCGAGTCGATCGACGGCCAGGTCGGCGAGTAGCTAGCGTCGACCGGCCAGCCAGTCCACGCCGACCTTGTGCTCGGCCCGCAGCGCCTTGGAGAGCAGGTCGGCCACGAGGCCCTCGATCTTCCCGCCGACGAGCGGGAGGTTGACCTTCACCGAGAGGTTCACCGTCTCGGTGGTGCCGTCGGGGTCCTCGGTGAGCAGTGCCGTGCCGGCCATCTCGCCCGGCTTGCCGGGGATGGCGACGTGGATGTTGCCCTTGGCCGGCGCCGGCCAGTCCTCGGTCTGCACGATGTTGATCTCGTCGCCGACGAACTTCCTGGCGAACCCCGGGATGCCCTTGGCGGCCTGCACCTGGTCGATCGAGACCGACATGCCCTGGTCGTCGTGGCTGATCCGGACGGTGTGGCGCAGGACCCCCTGGTAGTCGCACACCTTCTCGCGGAAGGCCGGGTCGGCCAGCATCTCGTGCACCTGCTCGAGGGTGGCCCCGTCGTAGCGGAGCTCCTCGGAGACCTTCTTCATCGACGACCCTCCAGCCACGCGACCCCGGCCGCCTGCTCCTTGTCCATGCCGCTGGTCACGAGGTCGGCCATCAGCGACTCCAGCTTGCCGCCGATCAGCGGGACCTTCACCTTGACCTCGACGTCGAGCGTCTCGGTGGTCACGCCGCCGGACTCCGAGAGGGCGAGGGTGCCCCTGATCGAGGTGGGCTTGCCCGGCGTCTCGATCGAGATCGTGCCACCCGCCGGGGCATCCCACTCCTCGGTCTGTACGGCGCGGGTGGTCTCGCCGGCGAACTTCCTGGCGAATCCCGGGACCCCCTCGGTGGGCTGCACCTGGTCGATCCGGACGCTGATCCCCTGACCGTTCGGGGTGATCGTCACGTCGGCGGAGATCACGCCCATGGCCTCGGCCGAGGCCTGGCGGAAGCCGGGGTCGGACAGCATGGCGAAGACCTCGCCCAGGGGCGCGTCATAGCTGATCTCGTGGCGCAGTCTCATGGGCGCATCATGCTGCATCACGACGCCGACACATAGGTTGACCCCATGGAAGACGAGAACTTCGTGTCGTTCGGCGAGGAGGGGGCGCTGCTCACCTACGGCAGCTATCTCCGCCTGCCGCAGCTGCTCGACGCCCAGCACCTCGAGTCGGACCCACCGGCGCACGACGAGCTGCTGTTCATCACCATCCACCAGGTCTACGAGCTGTGGTTCCAGCAGCTGTTGCACGAGGTGGAGGCGGTCCGCGACGCGCTGCTGGACACGGAGAACGGCAGCCGGTCGTGGTGGGCGCGACACCTGATGAACCGGGTGCACGTCATCGAACGGGTGCTGGTGCACCAGATCGACGTGCTGGAGACGATGACCCCCCAGGACTTCCTGGAGTTCCGTCAGCGGCTGGCCCCCGCGAGCGGGTTCCAGTCGGTGCAGTTCCGGGAGCTGGAGTTCATCTCCGGCGCCAAGGACGCCGGCTACGTCAACCGGTTCAAGGGCCTCACCGAGCACGAGAAGCAGCGGCTGCGCCGACGTCTCGACGAACCCTCGCTGTGGGACGCGTTCACCGGCCTGCTCGCCGCGCGGGGGCTGGACACCTCCTCGGACCGAGGCAGTGATGGCGTCGCTGCGCCGGGTGGCCCACGACCGGCCGACCTACGGCGACCTGTGGGCGCTGGCGGAGGCACTGATCCTGCACGACGAGCTGGCCGCCGCCTGGCGGGCCCGGCACGTCGTGATGGTCGAGCGGATGATCGGCTCCAAGACGGGCACGGGCGGGTCGACCGGGTCGAGCTATCTGCGGGGCCGGCTCGAGCTCAAGTACTACCCACTGCTCTGGGACCTGCGCTCCGCCCTCTGAGGGCATCCGGGGCACTTCTCGCATTCGAGACCGAATGCCCGACGTGGGACGTTGTCGCCGACCGCGTGCAGGCATAGGTTCGATGTCGTGACTCAGCTGGAACAGAGCAAGTCCGAGCTCCTCGACAGGCTGTGCGCCTACGCCGACTCCAAGTCGGCCAAGGCGCCCGCGGGTGTGGACCTGCCGGCCATGCTCAAGGCGTTCTACCGGCACGTGTCCCCCGAGGACCTCATGGAGCGTGACGCCGCCGATCTCTACGGCGCCGTGATGGCCCAGGTCCGGCTCGCCGGCGAGCGGCCACAGGGCACGGCCAGCGTGCGCGTCTTCACCCCGAGCGTGTCGGTGAACGGGTGGTCGGCCGGCGGGCACACGGTCGTCGAGGTGGTCACCGACGACATGCCCTTCCTGGTCGACTCGGTGTCGATGGCGCTGGCCGAGGCCCAGCACGAGATCCACCTGGTGATCCACCCCCAGTTCGTCGTACGACGTGACCTGAGCGGGAGCCTGCACGAGCTGCTCGACGAGTACGCCGAGACAGATGCGCACGACGTGGCGCGCGAGTCGTGGATGCACCTGGAGATCGACCGCGTCTCGGACGACCAGCGCGACGAGATCGAGTCCATGCTCAACAAGGTGCTCACCGACGTGCGGGACGCCGTCGAGGACTGGCAGCGGATGCACGCGCAGGTCGACCGGATCATCGAGGATCTCGAGGAGCACCCGCCGCCGCTCCCCGCGGACGAGCTCGAGCAGGGCGCGGCCCTGCTGCGCTGGCTGGGCGACAACCACTTCACCTTCCTCGGCTACCGCGAGTACGCCCTCCAGGCCCGCGGTGACGACGAGACGCTCGTCGCCGTGCCGGGCACCGGCTTCGGCATCCTGCGCGCGGACCCGGCCGCCCCGCGGCTGCTGCCGGAGGCGGTCGCGTCGCGTGCGCGCGACAAGCACCTGCTGGTGCTGGCGAAGGCCAACTCCAAGGCCACCGTGCACCGGCCCGTCTACCTCGACTACGTCGGGGTGAAGAAGTTCGACGACAACGGTGACGTCGTCGGTGAACGCCGCTTCCTCGGCCTGTTCTCGTCGGCCGCTTACACCGAGTCGGTCAGCCGCATCCCGGTGCTGCGCGAGAAGGCCCGCAAGGTGATCGACGTCGTCGGGCTCGACCCGATGAGCCATGCCGGCAAGGCCCTGATGGACGTGCTGGAGACCTATCCGCGCGACGAGCTGTTCCAGACCCCGGTCGAGGACCTCGTCCCGATCGCGTCGCAGGTGATGTACACCCGCGAGCGCCGGCAGCTCAAGCTCTTCGTGAGGCGCGACATCTACGGCCGCTTCCTGTCCTGTCTGGTCTACCTGCCGCGCGACCGCTACAACACCACGGTGCGGGAACGGATCGCGACGATCCTGACCGAGCAGCTCGGTGGCGACAACATCGAGTACACCGCGCACGTCGGGGAGTCGTTCGCGGCGCGGCTGCACTTCGTGGTGCGCCCCGCGGCGGGCGAGCTCATCGGTGAGCCTGACGTCCCCGACCTCGAGCGTCGCTGCGCCGAGGCCGCCCGTTCGTGGCGCGACGACTTCACCACCGCGGTCATCCAGACCTACGGCGAGGAGCAGGGCAGCCGGCTCGTCCGGATCTATGCGGGATCGTTCCCGGAGGCCTACAAGGAGGACTACCCGCCGCAGACCGGCGCGATCGACCTGGGGCGTCTGGAGGAGCTCGAGGGCGACGAGGGTTTCGCCCTCTCGCTCTACGAGGACGTGGCTGCACCTCCCGGTGAGGCTCGGCTCAAGGTCTACCGGATCGGGCCGCCGCTCTCGCTCTCCGAGGTGCTGCCGATCCTGTCCACGACGGGCGTCGAGGTCGTGGACGAACGGCCCTACCAGCTCGAGGGCCTCGATCGTGAGTCCTACATCTACGACTTCGGCCTGCGCTACCACCGGTCGATGCCCGACCATGTGCGCGAGCTGTTCCAGGACACGGTGGCCGCGGTGTGGAACGGCCAGAACGAGAGCGACGGGTTCAACGCGCTCGTCCTCGCCGCCGGCCTCACCTGGCGGCAGGCGACGGTGCTGCGGGCCTACGCGAAGTACATGCGTCAGGGCGGCACCCCCTTCGCGCAGGACTACATCGAGGACGCGCTGCGCAACAACGTGGACATCACCCGCTACCTCGTGCGGCTGTTCGAGGCCAGGTTCGACCCTGGGCGAAACGGCGACATCGCGGCCGACAGCGAGGGCAGGACGGCGCAGACCGCGGACCTCGAGGAGCGCATCCTGCGCGCCCTGGACGACGTCTCCAGCCTCGACCACGACCGGATCCTGCGTTCCTACCTCGCCTACACGAAGGCGACGCTGCGGACCAGCTTCTTCCAGACGGACTCCGAGGGCCAGCCGCTGGACCGCCTGTCGCTGAAGATGGACCCGTCCGCGATCCCCGAGCTGCCCGAGCCACGGCCGAGGTTCGAGATCTTCGTCTACTCCCCGCGCGTCGAGGGCGTCCACCTGCGCTTCGGCGCCGTGGCCCGTGGAGGTCTTCGCTGGTCGGACCGTCGCGACGACTTCCGCACCGAGATCCTCGGCCTGGTCAAGGCGCAGATGGTGAAGAACACCGTGATCGTGCCGGTCGGCGCGAAGGGCGGGTTCTTCTGCAAGCAGCTGCCGGACCCCTCCGACCGTGACGCCTGGATGCGCGAGGGGATCGCCTGCTACACGACGTTCATCTCCGGCCTGCTCGACATCACCGACAACCTCGTCGACGGCCCCGACGGTCCGCGGAGCGTGGTGCCGCCGCGCAGCGTCGTACGCCACGACGCGGACGACGCCTACCTCGTGGTCGCGGCCGACAAGGGCACGGCGACCTTCAGCGACATCGCCAACCAGGTCTCGGCCGACTACGGCTTCTGGCTCGGGGACGCGTTCGCGTCCGGCGGCTCGGTCGGCTACGACCACAAGGCGATGGGGATCACCGCCCGTGGCGCCTGGGTGTCGGTCCGCAGGCACTTCCGTGAGTTCGGTGTCGACTGCCAGAACGAGGACTTCACCTGCGCCGGCATCGGCGACATGTCCGGTGACGTGTTCGGCAACGGCATGCTCTGCTCGGAGCACATCCGCCTCGTGGCCGCGTTCGACCACCGCGACATCTTCGTGGACCCGGACCCGGATGCCGCGACGTCGTACGCCGAGCGCCGTCGGCTCTTCGACCTGCCGCGATCGTCGTGGCAGGACTACGACACCTCGCTCATCTCCGAGGGTGGCGGGGTCTGGTCGCGTGCCGCGAAGTCGATCCCGATCAGCCCGCAGATGCGCGAGGCACTCGGCCTCGAGCAGCAGCGGATGACGCCCGCCGAGCTGATCAGCGCCATCCTCGTGGCACCCGTGGACCTGCTCTGGAACGGTGGCATCGGCACCTACGTGAAGGGCAGCGCCGAGACCCACGCCGAGGCGGGGGACAAGGCCAACGACGCGATCCGGGTCAACGGCAAGGAGCTGCGGGCCAAGGCGGTCGGTGAGGGTGGCAACCTGGGCATGACCCAGCGCGGGCGGATCGAGTACGCCGCGAACGGCGGCCGGCTCAACACCGACTTCATCGACAACTCCGCAGGCGTGGACACCTCCGACCACGAGGTGAACATCAAGATCCTGCTCGACCAGGTCGTTGCCGACGGCGACCTCACCCAGAAGCAGCGCAACGAGCTGCTCGCGTCGATGACCGACGAGGTCGCGGAGCTGGTGCTGTCCCACAACTACGACCAGAACATCGCGCTCGCCAACGCGTTCGCGCTCGCGCCCAACCTGATGCACGTGCACGAGGACTGGATGCGCAGCCTCGAGCGCGGCGGTGTGCTCAACCGCGACCTGGAGGCGCTGCCGACCCGGCGTGAGGTCGCGCGCAAGATCGAGCGCCGGGAGGGGCTCACCCTTCCCGAGCTCTCGGTGCTGCTCGCCTACACCAAGATCGTGCTCGCGGAGGACCTGATCGCCACCGACCTCCCCGACGACCCGTTCTTCCGGTCCGAGCTGTTCTCCTACTTCCCGGCCAAGATGCGTCAGGGCTATCGCGGTCCGATGGAGCAGCACCAGCTGCGCCGGGAGATCGTGGTCACCCGGATCGTGAACCAGCTGGTGAACAACGCCGGCATCACCTACGTCCACCGGCTCGCCGGCGAGACCTCGGCCACCACGGCGGAGCTGACCCGGGCCAACTTCATCGCGCGCGAGATCTTCGGCGCCACTCGGTTGCAGGACCAGATCACCTCGTTCGACAACCAGCTCGACGCCACGGTGCAGACGCACATGCGACTCGAGAGCCGCACCCTGGTCGAGCGCGCCTCGCGCTGGCTGCTGAACAGCCGGCGCAGTGCGGAGAGCGCGGAGTCGCTGGTGGACACCTTCGAGGTCGTGGTCGAGAAGGTGATGGGGGAGCTGCCCTCACTGATGGTCGGTCGCGAGCTCGCCGCGTTCGAGACCCGGCGCGATGCCCTGATCGAGAAGGGGGTGCCGGAGGACCTGGCGGTGCGGGTGGCGTCGTGCCCTCCGGCGTACATGTTGCTCGGCGTGGTCGAGACGGCGGCCCGCGAGGAGCGCGACCCGATCGAGGTCGCCCGGAAGCACTTCGAGGTCGGCGAGCGGCTCGGACTGCCGCTGCTGGTCTCGCGGATCCTCGCGCTGCCCCGGCACGACCGTTGGCAGACGATGGCCCGAGCAGCGCTGCGCGACGACCTGCACGCCGTGCACGCGCAGCTCAGCGCCCAGGAGCTGGCCGGCAACCCGCCCCCTGAGAAGGACACCGCGCAGGCCGTGCGCACGCTCCAGGAGATCTGCTCCGACGAGGACACCGACCTCGCCCGGCTCTCGGTGGCCCTCCGCGTCGTGCGCACGCTGCTCTGAGCGCGGACGGTCCTCGGGTGTCGCCCACGCCTGCCGTCGTCGTACGCGACCTGGTGATGACCTACGGCGAGCTCCGCGCCGTCGACGGCGTCTCCTTCGAGGTGGCAGAGGGGGAGTTCTTCGGGATCCTGGGTCCCAACGGCGCCGGCAAGACCACCACGCTCGAGACGGTGGAGGGACTGCGCCACCCCGACTCCGGCGAGGCGCTGCTGCTGGGTGAGAGGTCGTGGCCTCGCAACACCGCCCTGCTCTGCCGGGTGGGCGTCCAGCTGCAGACGTCCGCGTTCTTCGAGCGTCTGACCGCGATCGAGCAGCTGCGCACCTTCGCAGCCCTGTACGACGTGCCGGCCAGCCGCGCGCCGGACTGGCTGGAGCGGGTGGGCCTGACCGAGAAGGCGGCCACCCGCACCGAAGACCTGTCCGGCGGGCAGGCCCAGCGCCTCGCGATCGCCTGCGCCCTGGTGCACGACCCCGAGATCGTGTTCCTCGACGAGCCGACCGCGGGCCTGGATCCCCAGGCCCGTCACAACCTGTGGGACCTGCTCTCCGGTCTCAACGACTCGGGGCGGACGGTGGTGCTGACGACCCACCACATGGACGAGGCCGAGGCGTTGTGCGACCGCGTGGCCGTGATGGACCACGGGCGGATCCTGCAGATCGGGGCGCCGGCGGCATTGGTCGCGGAGTACGTCCGGAGCCACCAGCTCGAGGGTGAGGCCATGCGTCGGGTCACGCTGGAGGACGTCTTCCTCGAGCTCACCGGTCGGGACTACCGCGGATGAGTCATGCCTTCGGCGCGATCGCGACCGCCATCCTCAAGGGGTTCGTGCGGGACCGGGCCTCGGTGTTCTTCGCACTGGTGTTCCCGCTCATGTTCCTGGTGCTCTTCGGCGGCATCTTCAACGACAGCGAGCAGAGCCGCAGCGAGCTGATCGAGATCGGGCCGGTGAGCCTGATCGACGACCTGCCCGAGGACGCCCGCGCGGCCTTCGACCAGGCCTTCGAGGTGACCCGCGACATGGACCGCGCCGCCGCCCTGGCCAAGGTCCGCAAGGGTGATGCCGACGTCGCTGTCGAGATGGACGGCAAGACCCTGGTGGCGCACTACACCCAGACCGACCGGGTCAGGGCGGCCGTCACCCAGGGGACACTGCGCGCGTTCGTCGACGGGGCCAACGTCGCCGCGTCGGGGCGCCCCCCAGCCTTCGACTTCCGCGCGGAGACGGTCGAGGACTCCTCGCTGAAGGTGATCCAGTTCGTCACCCCCGGACTGCTCGGCTGGGCGGTGGCCATGAGCGCCGCCTTCGGTGCCGCAGCCACGTTGCAGGGCTGGCGGCAGAGCAAGCTGCTGCGCCGTCTCCAGCTCTCTCCGGTGGCCACCCGCACGATCGTCGGTGCGCGCGTGGTGGTCACCATCGGCATCGCCCTGGTGCAGATGGCCGTCTTCCTGGGGCTCGGCACCCTCGCCTTCGGTCTGCGGCTCACTGGTTGGTGGTGGATGGGCATTCCGCTGCTCGTCGCGGGGACGCTGTGCTTCATGTCGCTGGGACTGCTCGCCGGGGCCGTCGCCCGCACGACCGAGGGTGCGGTGAACATGGCCAACTTCCTGGTGCTGCCGATGGCCTTCCTCAGCGGCTCGTTCTTCCCCCTGGACGCGGCACCCCCATGGCTGCAGACGGTCTCGCTCGCCCTCCCTCTGCGACACCTCAACGACGGCATGCTGGACGTGCTCGTGCGTGGCGAGGGCCCTTCGGCCGTGCTGGCACCGATGGCGATCCTGCTCGCGTTCGCGGCCGTGATGACCGCCGTCGCGGTGAAGCTGTTCCGGTGGGACCGGGCCTGACGCGGCTCAGGCAGCGACGTCCTCGACCTGGTCGAGATGGCCCAGCTTGCGCGACGGTGGCAGGGAGCGTTGTCCGGATCGTGGCCCGCAAGGAGAGTCGTTACCCTTCGCCCCATGGCTGCCTCTGAACCGAACCACGACCTCACCCACCTCGCCGATCTCGGGGTGGCCGAGCTGGTCCGGCGTACGACGAACGGGGAGGCCTCCGCCGTCGAGGTGGTCGAGGCCTGCCTCGCCCGGATCGCGGAGCGCGACCCGGCCCTCAACGCGTTCTCGGTGGTCCTCGGCGAGCCTGCTCGGGCCGAGGCGGCCGAGCGTGACCGGGCGCTGGCTGCCGGGGAGGAGCCGGGGCCGCTCCACGGGGTGCCGGTCGCGATCAAGGAGGAGATCGATGTCGCGGGCTGCGTGACCACCTTCGGCGGACTGTCGAACAGCACGCCGGTCACTGCTGACGGCGAGGTCGTACGCCGGCTGCGCGCGGCGGGAGCCGTGATCATCGGCAAGACCCGGATGCCGGAGTTCGGCCAGTGGCCGTTCACCGAGTCCGTCGCCGGGGGGATCACCCGCAACCCGTGGAGCCCGGTGCACACACCGGGAGGGTCGAGCGGTGGCACGGCAGTCGCCGTGGCGGCCGGGATGGTGCCGGTCGGGATCGGCGGCGACGGCGGCGGCTCGATCCGGATCCCGTCCGCCTGCTGCGGCCTGTTCGGCCTGAAGCCGGAACGCGGTCGCGTGACCGCAGCCCCGATGGAGCACCTCTGGTGGGCCCTGGGCACCGTCGGCCCGCTGGCCCGGTCGGTGCTGGACTCGGCGCTGGTCTACGACGTGATCCGGGGCAACGTCGCGGCTGACCTGTTCCAGGCCCCGGAGCCGACCACCAGCTTCACCGAGGCTGCGCGAGCCGAGCCCGGGCGCCTGCGCATCGGCTGGTCCACCCGCTCGGCGATCCGGGGGATCCGCCCCGACCCGGCCCACGTGCAGGCCGTCCGCGACACCGCGCAGCTGTTGACCGACCTCGGCCACGACGTGGTCGAGGTCGACCCGCGCTACCCGGACGCGACCCTCGCCTTCGTGCCGCAGTTCCTCGCCGCCGTGCGCACCGAGAGCGACGCCGTGCAGCACTACGACCGCCTGGAGCGGCGGACCCGGGAGACCTACCGTCTCGGGGTCTGGGTCCGCTCCGGGGTGCTCCAACGGGCGCTGCGTGCCGGCGAGAGGCTGTCGGCCAAGGTCAACCGGGTCTTCGAGGAGGTCGACGTGCTGCTCACCCCGACGATCGCCCATCGACCCCCCGAGGTCGGTGCGCTGGCCAAGGGGGGCACCGTGCGTGCGGCGCTGCGATCCCAGCCGATGATCGCCTACGCCGCCGTGTGGAACGTCGCGGGCAACCCCGCCGCCTCGGTGCCGGCCGGCACCGGTGCGGACGGCCTGCCGCTGGCGGTGCAGCTGGTCGGACGGCGCAACGACGAGGCCACCCTGCTCAGCCTGTCCGCGCAGCTCGAGAGCGCCCGGCCGTGGACCATGCCGGTGATGGCCGGTCGCGGGTGAGGCTGCTGATCACGCCGAGGGCACTGCTGCGCCGTCACGTCCTGAGCCCCGTGGCCCGGCTGGCCGGAGCCCCGTTGCCCAGCCCGGTGGCCGGCCGCGTCGTGCTGGTCACGGGCGCGTCCTCGGGTGTCGGAGAGCGCACGGCGAAGGCGGTCGCGGCGCGCGGCGGCACGGTGCTGTGCGTGGCGAGGCGGCAAGGCGAGCTGGACCGTGTCGTCGCAGAGATCGAGGCGGCCGGCGGTTCCGCGGCAGGCTATGCCTGCGACCTCACCGACGAGCGTGCCATCGAGGCGCTGGTCGCCCGCGTGCTCGAGGAGCACGACCACGTCGACATGCTGGTCAACAACGCCGGCCGCTCGATCCGCCGGTCGCTGGAGTTCTCCCACGGCCGGCTGCACGACTTCGAGCGCACGATGGCGATCAACTACTTCGGGCCGGTGGCGCTGACCATGGGGCTGTTGCCGCGCATGCGGGAGCGGAAGTTCGGTCACGTCGTCAACATCGTGACCTGGGGCGTGCAGCTCAAGGCGCCGAAGTTCACGGCCTACATCGCCTCCAAGACCGCGCTGGACTCGTTCGCCCGGATCGCGGGACGGGAGACCTGGTACGACAACGTCACCTTCACCAACCTCCGGCTCGACCTGGTCCGCACCGACATGATCGAGGCCACGCCGTCCTACCGGAACGTGCCGGCCCGGACCCCCGAGCAGGCGGCGCTGCTCGTCGTACGTGCCCTGGAGGACCGGCCGCTGACGATCTCCACGGCGGCCGGCCGCGTCGGTGAGCTGCTCAACCTGGTGGCGCCGCGCGCGATGGATGCGGGCATGGCCTGGATGGCCTCGCGGATGCCCGACTCTCCGGCCGCTCGTGCCCACGTGCAGCGCGCAACCGGTCCGCGCTGACCGGGAGCAGGGACAGCGGGCGGACTCAGCTCGCGCGTTCGCGCACGCCTCGGGGTTCGGCGAAGACCACCACGTTGCTCCGGTAGGTGCTGCCGGTCCACTGGCTGCAGGTGATCAGCACCAGCCGGGTGTCGTCGCGCTCCTGCGCGAAGATGTCGACCGCGCGTCTGGCGAGCTGCTCCTTGGTCCAGGTGACGACCCTGGTGGTGGTGTACTCCATGGTCCCCTGCGCGGTGACCACCTTGACCAGCTGTCCCTTGCGGAGCTTGCCGAGGTCGTCCATCACACCGCCGCCGGTGTGCACGGTGTGACCGGTCAGCACGGTCTGGCCCCTGGCCGCGCCGGGTTGCGCGCTGCGCTGCCACCAGCCGATGTCGCGCGGGTTGCGGGGCGGGTCGAGGACCTGCTGCGCGTTGATCTCGATCGGCAGGATGGGTGCCCTGATCTTCAGGGAGGGCACGAGGAGGCGCACCGGCGCGGCGGGGGCAGCCATCGCCCGGTAGCCGGGCGCGGCTGCCGGCTTCGCGTCAGGCGAGGGCAGGAGCAGCCCGGCAGCAGCCAGCACGGCGCACAGCACCAGCATCGCGGTGGTCCAGCCGGTGATGCGGCGGTCGATGTCAGCTCCGCTTGTCGGGGTGGTGTCCATGGCGTGACCCGGTCCGTCGTACGGCGATCAGCCGCGGAGCCGGCGCACGGTCACGAACCCGGCTCCGGACGCCATCAGGAGGGCGAATGCCGCGAGCACGACCCCGTTGGCGGTGTCGCCGCCGACCGGCCTGCTGGTCGGGGGAGCTGTCGCCTGGCCGGCAGAGACCGCGGTCGGCAGCGCGGTCGGGTCTGCAGGCAGCGGGCCCGCGACGGCGCCGGTCCGTCCGGACGGACCGCACGCGGCGTTGCCGACCTGCAGGCCCACGAGCGGCGAACCGAGCTCCTCCTCGGCGACCGGCAACAGCTCGAGGTCGAGCGCCCGCACCTTGATCGCGTCGTCCCCGGTGCGGATCTGCCGGTTCAGGGTGAGGTCGACGAGGTTCTGCTCCAGCGGCGCGAGGTTCTCCTCCACGTCGTCGCGGATGGCGGTGACGATGTTCTCCTGGAACGCATCGATCAGGGCGTTCAGGGGCGCACCGGCTCCGTCGAGGGAGTTGTTCAGGTTGGTCGAGAGGGCCTCGGCGACCAGGTCGAGCACGTCGCTGAGGTCGGTGGTCAGGTGGGTGTTCGGCTTCGGGCGGGCCGGCAGGTCGAGCAGCACCAGCTCCGGCTCGGGAGCACCCTGCGGCAGCACCACCCGGAGGTCGACGTCGGCCAGGATGGCGTCGCCCGCGGCGGACCCGAGCTCTGCGGTGCAGCGACCCTCGATGGCGCCGATGCCGGCGACCAGCCCGAGGTCGCCGAACTCTGCCCGGAGCTGCGCCACGACCTCCTCCACGATCGGGGCCACCTCGGCGAGGATCGGACCGGTGACGTCGTTGACAGGGGCGAGCGCGGACTCGGGGTCCGCGACGATCAGGCCGGACAGGTCGAGCGTGCCCAGCCTCGCGTCCAGCTGGTCGCCGGGTTCGAGGCAGCTCGAGTCGCCACTGTCGACGACCGAGCCCCCGTCGCCGGCCAGCCCGGCGCACGCGGCCGAGGTGCCGTCGGCCGCGGCCCTCGCCTGCTGCGCCAGCACCCCGGCGGTGATCAGCCGCTGGCCGCCGAGGACGGACAGGGGCGGCGTCTCCTGACCCGTCCTGGTCTCGGTGGTGCCGTCGTGCTTGGACGTGGCGTCACCACTGCCGTTGGCGTTGCCGGCGACCGAGAGGTTCACGGCGTTGGCCCCGGCCTGCGATATCGGCGCTGCGGCCAGGGCGGGCGCGGCGGCGATGACGCCCAGCGTGGCCGCGCCGACGGCGGATGCGAGGCGCAAGGATGAGCGCACTGTGGTTCCTCCCCAGGAAGGCGCCGGCGTGGTGCGGCCGGCACGTGGTGACGACCACTCAACGCTCCGGGGAGGGGCAGGTTACGACGCCCACGGGGTATGCGAACTATGCCCGATCTGTGTCGGGCCGGACCCTGCACTCAGGGTCAACTGGCCTTCTTGGCCTGCTTCTTCGTCGTCGTCTTCTTGGTGCTCTTCTTGGCGGTCGCCTTCTTGGCTGGCGTCTTCCTCGTGGCCTTCTTCGGCCTGGCCTCGCCTTGGGCGTCGTCGCCTGAGTCGCCGCCCGAGCCGGTGTCGGTCTCGTCGCTCGCGGACTCCGACTTCTCACCGCGGGCCGACTTCGCGGCGTCGACGCTGCGCTGCAGCGCAGCGAGCAGGTCGACCACCTCTCCGGAGGACTTCTTCGCGGCGGGGGTGCGCTTGACGTCGCCACCCTCGATCTTGGCCTTGACCATCGCCTCGACGGCCCCTCGGTAGTCGTCCTCGAACTCGGAGGCGTCGAAGTCCCCGGCCAGGGTCTCGACGAGCATCGTGGCCATCTTCACCTCGGCGGGCTTGGCCTCGCTCGTGTCGACGGAGCCGAAGTCCGGGTCGCGGATCTCGTCTGGCCACATCATCGTCTGCATCACGATCACGTCGTCGCGGACCCGGAGCACGGCCAGCGAGACGCGGTTGCGCAACGAGACGGTGACGAGCGCCATCCGGTCGGCCGCCTCGAGCGCCTCCCGCAGGAGCGCGTAGGGCTTGGCCCCCGACTTCTCCGGTTCGAGGTAGTAGGACTTCTCGAACAGCATCGGGTCGATCTGCTCGCTCGGCACGAACTTCTCGACGCTGATCTCGCGGCTGCTGTTGGCGGGCAGTGCGGCCATGTCCTCGTCGGTGAGGATCACCATCTCGCCGTCCTCGGTCTCGTAGCCCTTGGCGATGTCGGCGTACTCCACCTCCTCGCCGTCGATGCTGCACACCCGCTGGTACTTGACCCGGCCGCCGTCCTTGGCGTGGACCTGACGGAACGAGATGTCCTTGCTCTCCGTCGCGGAGTAGAGCTTCACCGGGACGCTGACCAGGCCGAAGGAGACGGCACCCTTCCAGATAGCACGCATGTGATCAGGATGCCCTGTTGGGGCGCACGGGACAATCGGGCGGGGTGCTGCCGACCGCCACGGTCCTGCAACACTGACCCGGTGCTGCCGATGCTCGCGACCAAGGGGGACCACGTGCCCACCGGTGCCGGCTGGACGCACGAGGTGAAGTGGGACGGGATGCGGGTCCTCGTCGAGAGAGTCTCCGGCGACCGGGAGCGATCACGACCACTGCGGATCTACTCCCGCAACGAGAACGACGTCACCGTCTCGTTCCCCGAGCTGCACGCGCTCGCCGACCTCGCCGACGACTTCCTGCTCGACGGCGAGGTCGTCGCGCTGGGGGAGGGAGTCCCCTCGTTCGGCGCCCTGGCCGACCGGATGCACGTGCGCGACGCCACCAGGGCGCGCCGGCTCTCGGAGCGGAACCCGGTGACGCTGATCGCCTTCGACCTCCTGCGGCTCGACGGTGAGGACCTGTGCGGGCTCCCGCTGTCGGAGCGGCGCGCTCGCCTCGAGGGGCTCGGACTCGACACGGTGCCCGAGCGGATGGGCGCGTGGCACGTGCCGCCGACCTACGACGACGGACAGCTGCTGCACGAGGCGGCCGAGCAGCAGGGTCTCGAGGGCATCGTGAGCAAGCGACTCGCCTCGACGTACAAGCCCGGGGTGCGTAGTCGCGACTGGCTGAAGTTCCCGATCCGACCCACCGGCTCGTTCCTCGTCGGCGGCTTCCGCCACGAGACCGGCAGCACCCACCGGCTCGGTGCCGTGCTCGTCGGGCAGCCCACGTCGCAGGGCCTGCAGTTCCGCGGACGCGTCGGCAGCGGGATCGCCGGCAAGGCCGGGCAGCTGCTCGGCGAGCTGCTCCTGCCGCACGTCGTCGATGAGTCGCCGTTCACCGAGGTGCTCCCGCGCCTCGACACGGTCGGCACCGTCTGGGTCAGACCCGAGCTGGTCGTGGACGTGCAGTACCTCCGACTCACCAACGACGGCCGGCTCCGCCAGCCGGCGTACCGCGGGATCCGCACCGACCTCGCAGCCGCAGACCTGCTCGAGACGGGAGCGTGAACCGATGGCGGAACGCACCGAGGTCGCGGTCGAGGTCGACGGACGGACGCTGACCCTGGTCAACCTGGAGAAGGTGATGTACCCGCGCACCGGCACCACGAAGGCGGAGGTGCTGAACTACTACGCCCAGGTGGCGCCGGTGATGATGCCGCACCTCGCCGACCGGGCGGTCACCCGCATCCGCTGGCCGCACGGCACCGGCGACAAGTCGTTCTTCGAGAAGAACGCTCCCGGTGGGACGCCCTCCTGGGTGCGCACCGTGTCGGTGCCCACGTCGGGTTCACGGACCAGGTCCGGGGAGGAGGGCGAGCTCCGGTTCCCGGTCATCGACTCGCTCGCGACGCTCACCTGGCTGGTCAACCTCGCCTCGCTCGAGCTCCACGTCCACCAGTGGACCGTCACCAAGAGGGGCAAGGTCCAGAACCCGAACCGTCTGGTGATCGACCTCGACCCGGGCGAGCCGGCCGGGTTGGGGGAGTGCTCGCAGGTCGCGCTGCTCGTGCGCGACCGCCTGCTGGTCGACGGACTCGAGTGCGTGCCGGTGACGAGCGGGTCCAAGGGCCTGCACCTGTACGCCGGGCTGGACCGCAGCCGCACCCACGAGGAGGTGCGGGACTACGCGAAGGAGATCGCCGAGGAGCTGCAGTCGCAGCACTCGAAGCTGGTGGTCGCGCAGATGACGAAGGCCCGACGTGGCGGCAAGGTGTTCCTCGACTGGTCGCAGAACACCGGCGCGAAGACGACCATCTCGCCGTACTCCCTGCGGGGGCGGGAGCTGCCGACGGTCGCGGCCCCGCGCACCTGGGACGAGGTCGAGGCCGGGGCGGAGGACCCGCTCGCGCTGGAGCACCTGCGCTTCGAGGAGGTCCTCGAGCGGGTGCAGGAGATGGGCGACCTGTTCACGGTCGATCACTGACCGGCCCCGAGGGCCGAGACGTCCGCCGGCCCCGAGATACGGCGGACGGTGATGCATCCACCCGTGATGCACCCCCACCAGAATGCCCTGAACCAGCGGACTCAAACCTCGAACGCCGGAAGCGGCGCTATCGGGTGAGCAGCTGGGCGCCCTTCGGGAGCGCCTGCTGCGACGCTGCTGCGGCGCTCAGGTTGGCGCTGAGCACCTTCAACCTCTGGGTCTGCGCACGAGCCTGTGCCAGCTCGTCCGCGACGCCGGCAGCCGTGGCCGCGTCGCGACAGGTCCCGGAGCCCAGTCCGGCCAGGACGACGTCGGTGGCCTTGACGCCCGCGAGGTCGCCGCGCGAGACGGCCTCGCGGTGGACGGCCAGCGTGCACGCCACCAACGCGTCGCCGGCCTTGTTCTCACGGGCCAGCGCGTCGGTCGCCAACGCCGCGCCGATCGACTGCAGCCTGGCGACGGTCAGCGCATGGCCCTCCCAGCCGAACGTCAGCGGCAGGTCTGGGGTCCAGCTCATCTCGTTGGGGGGCACCCGGGCGGTGATGGCAGATCCGGGAGCCATCGCCTCCTGGCCACGGGTCTCCCGCACGATCCGGACGAACGACGACTCACCGAGGCCCGGGGCAACGCGGACCGTGATGCTCCGGGTCACGGTCGCGGCGCTCAACAACCAGACCGAGCGGCTGTTGTTCTCCAGGTAGGTGCGCTGTTCGTCGCTGTCGGTGCACGCGACCACGTCGTCGAGATCCCCGACCGCCCCGTCGCCGTCGGTGGTGACCTCGAGCCCCCTCCAGCCCCGCGGACAGCTGGAGTCGGGGACGACGTGGGTCACCTGGTCGAGGCCGTCGTCGGTGGCGCTGGGGGTGGGAAAACCGGTGCTGCTCCCACTGGCGAACGACCCCTCGTCCGGGGCGCCCCGCTCCAGCGCGCACGAGGTCAGGGTGGCGGCTAGAACTGTTGCAACCATTGGGCGCATGAGTTGCATGCAAGCAGTCTCGGGGGCGCGGGGCGCCAGGGGCCAGAGGACAGATCGGTCAATCGCAGGCACGTCAGCGACGTTTCGGGACAACCCCGACCGCGTGACCGTTGCCCATCGGGCACTCGCTCGTTGACTGAACGGAGATACGAGCCGACCACGTGCCCATGAGGAGCGAAACCTTGACCCAGATCACCAGACGGACCCTGGTCGGCGGCACTGCCGCGGCCGGAGTCGGAGTGCTCACTGCCGGGACGCTCGGCGGGGCCGCCGAGGCCGCCACGCTCCAGGGCCGGCTGCCCACTCAGGTCGACGTCGTCGTCGTGGGCGCCGGCATCTCCGGTCTCGTGGCCGCACGCAAGGTGGCCCGGAGCGGTCGCTCGGTGCTGGTCGTCGAGGCGCGGGACCGAGTCGGCGGCAGGGTGCTGAACCACCGGCTCCGCGCAGGTGCGGTGATCGAGTCCGGTGGTGCCTTCGTCGGACCCACCCAGGACCACATCGTCGCGTTGGCCAACGAGCTCGAGGTCGCGATGTTCGACGAGTACGTCGAGGGCAAGAGCGTCTACAACTCCTCCGGACCGCTCGGTCGCCAGGAGTACGACGGCACCGTCCCGCCTGACCCGCTGATCCTCCCGGACGCGGCGATCCTGCAGACCCAGCTCAACCAGTGGGCCTCCGAGGTGGACGTGGCCGAACCCTGGAAGCACCCGCGCGCCCGGGAGTGGGACTCCCAGACGCTCGGTGACTACATCCGGGGACACGCGGTGAACGCCGAGGGCATCGAGACGCTGATCAAGTGCTGGACCCAGCCCGGCTTCGGTGCCGACCCCGACCAGCTCTCGCTGCTCTTCGTGATCCACTACATCGCCTGCTCCGGGAACGAGACGAACAAGGGCACCTTCGAGCGCAACTCCGAGACCAGGAACGGCGCCCAGGAGAAGCGCTTCGTGGGCGGCTCGCAGCTGATCCCGTTGCGGCTGGCCCGCCAGCTCGGCTCGCGGGTGGCGCTGGACGCGGCGGTCACCCGGATCGACCAGAACAGCACCAGGGCCGTCGTACGCACCACTCGGGGGACGGTCTCCTGCAAGCGGGTGATCGTCGCCGTGCCGCCCGAGCTGTCGCGGGCGATCACCTGGGGACCTGCGCTGCCCGCACGGCACAAGGCGCTGCTCGACCGGATGAACATGGGCGACCTGATGAAGTGCGACGCGGTCTACTCCGAGCCGTTCTGGCGCAAGGACGGCCTGAACGGCTTCGGGATCAGCGACCACGGCGCCGTTCGTGCGGCCTTCGACAACTCGCCCGCCGACGGAAGTCCCGGTGTGCTGCTGGCGTTCGTCGGTGGCTCGGTCTGGAAGCAGCACGGCCTCAGCTCGCTGGCCGCGCGCCGCTCCGCCGTGCTCGAGGGGTTCGCCGAGATGTTCGGCGAGAAGGCACTCCACCCGATCGAGTACGTCGAGCACGACTGGACCAAGGAGCAGTGGACCAGGGGCGGTCCGGTCGCGATCATGGGGCCGGGCACCCTCACGACGTACGGCCAGGAGCTGCGCAGGCCGCACGCCCGCGTGCACTGGGCCGGCACCGAGACCTCGACCTACTGGAACGGCTACATGGACGGTGCGGTGCGAGCCGGGAAGCGCGCCGCTGCCGAGGTGCTGCGCCGCGTGTGAACCGAGGCACCGTTGGTCGTTGCGGCCGACGACCGATCCGGGAAACACCCTCTTTCTGGTGCAAAATCGGGCAAGATGGTCAGTAATCGTCGACCGAGGGACTGCCATGCACCGACACCGCCTTGCCCGGACGGGCGTCGCGATGCTCCTCATGGCCGGTGCCGGGGCCCTCGCGGGCTGTTCGTTCGATCCCTACAAGGACGACACGGTCGACGAGCACAACCTGGTCCGTGCCGGCCGGCTGCTGTCCCAGGCCGAGACGAGGCAGGCTGTGCCGAGCGCGTCTGAGGCGCCGGCCGGCTACGCGCTGGATGCCGAGAACACGCTCCGGCCCGAGAAGCCGCGTCCCTACACGGTCCTCCCGGCACGCTGCGATGCGATCTACCGGGGGATCGACCTGCACTACGTGAAGGCCCGCACCAGGACCTACCAGACCTTCGTCAACTCCGACAAGACCTACCTCGGGGTCGGCGTCAGCTCCAGGCAGGGCACGCCCGCCGGCATCTCGGACGCATCCTCGCGGCTCGAGGACTGCCGGAAGTTCACCGTCCAGGAGGGGAAGCGGACCATCCGACTGCGGGCCGCGCCGCTGCCCTTCCCGAAGATGGGTGAGGCGAGTCTCGCGATCCGCTACACCGTGCGGTTTCCCGCGCTCAAGGGGCCGGCCACCTATGACGCGGTCCGGATCGTGGCCGGACACAACACCCTGCTCGTGGATGCACTGTCGCTCAGCAGCAGCCTGCCGGTCCCCGGGGAGCTCAAGGGCGTGGCCGACGACGCGCTGCTGAACCTCTCACGCTGAGTCCTGCGCGTCGCGAGTTCATCCCTGCGTCGCGTGTGGCGTCGTCGTCCACAGGTTCAGACACGGCTGTTTCGCGTTCCGTAATTGCCGGGTAAACAGCGCTCATGTCCGTGGAGCTCTCGGGAAGAACGCCGACCGATCTGGTCGGTGACCTCGACCAGCAGCTCCGCGCGCTCGTACGCCGCGAGGCGGTCGACCCGCAGCTCGACACGGTGCGTGTGCGCCGGCTGGCCGAGGAGGTCGTCCGCGCCCACGACGAGCGAAGCCTCACCGGCGTGGTCGCTCCGGTGCCCGACCCGGTCGGTGTCGTGGGCGAGCTCGTGGCCCGGGTCTCCGGCTTCGGTCCGCTCCAGCGCTTCCTCGACGACCCCGAGGTCGAGGAGGTGTGGATCAACGAGCCGAGCCGGGTCTTCATCGCACGCAACGGTCGGCACGAGCTGAGCAACGTGATCCTGTCCCGCGCCGAGGTGCAGGAGCTGGTCGAGCGGATGCTCAAGACCAGTGGCCGGCGCATCGACCTGTCCCAGCCCTTCGTCGACGCGATGCTGCCGCAGGGACACCGGCTGCACGTCGTGCTCGAGGGGATCAGCCGCGAGTTCGCGGCCGTGAACATCCGCAAGTTCGTGCTCAGGGCGGCGCGGCTCAACGACCTCGTGCGGCTGGGCTCGCTGCCGGCACCGGCCGCGCACTTCCTCGAGGCGGCCGTGCTCGCCGGCCAGAACATCGTCGTCGCCGGAGGCACGCAGACCGGCAAGACGACCTTCCTGAACTGCCTGGCCGCCACCGTCCCGGGGGGAGACCGGATCATCTCCGCCGAGGAGGTCTTCGAGCTGCGCTTCTCGCACCCCGACTGGGTGCCCATGCAGACCAGGCAGGCCGGGCTCGAAGGCACCGGCGAGGTGACCTTGCGCGACCTCGTGCGCGAGTCGCTGCGGATGCGCCCCACGCGGATCATCGTCGGCGAGGTCAGGTCGGCCGAGTGCCTCGACCTGCTGCTGGCGCTGAACGCCGGGCTGCCGGGGATGGCGACGATCCACGCGAACAGCGCGCGGGAGGCGCTGGTCAAGCTGTGCACGCTCCCCCTGCTGGCGGGGGAGAACATCTCGGCGCGGTTCGTCGTACCCACCGTCGCCAGCTCCGTCGACCTCGTCGTGCACCTCGGGATCGACCACGCGGGCCTGCGCAGCGTCAACGAGATCGTGGCCGTGCCCGGCAGGGTCGAGAACGACATCGTGGAGACCGAGCCGGTCTTCGTCCGCAGGGGCGGCGACCTCGTGCACACGGGCGGGATGCCGACCCGGCTGGAGTCGTTCGAGCGTGCCGGTGTCGACGTGCACCGGATCCTGCGGGGCGCGGACTGATGGGTGCCGTGCTGGGACTGCTCTTCGGGGTGGGGGTGCTGCTGATCTGGTCCGCCTTCCGGGCGCCGTCCGCACCGGTGCCGTCGCGCACGTCACGGTTGCGACCACTGCTCAGCAACGCCGGGCTCGGCGAGGTCAGCGTCTCGGGCTTCCTGCTCGTCTGCGGGGTGAGCGCGCTCGTGGCCACCGTGGCGGTGCTGGCGGCGTCGCGCACGGTGCCGGTTGCCGTCGTCTTCGGGGCCATGGGCGGCTACCTGCCGGTCGCGCTGCTCAAGGGCAGAGCGCGTAGGCGGCAGCGCGAGTTCGCGGAGGTGTGGCCGGAGGCTGTCGACAACCTCGCCTCGGCCGTCCGGGCGGGGATGTCGCTCCCGGAGGCCCTCGGTGCGCTCTCCGAACGGGGTCCCGAGCCGCTTCGTGACGCCTTCGCCGGCTTCGCGCTCGACTACCAGGTCAGCGGCCGCTTCGCCGATGCGCTCGACGGGCTCAAGGAACGCCTGGCGGACCCCGTCGGCGACCGCGTGGTGGAGAGTCTGCGCGTCGCCCGCGAGGTCGGCGGAGGAGATCTCGGTCGGCTGCTCCGCAGCCTCTCCGGCTTCCTGCGCGACGACGCCCGGACCCGGTCGGAGCTGCAGGCCCGGCAGGCCTGGACGGTCAACGGTGCGCGGCTCGCGGTGGCCGCTCCGTGGCTGGTGCTGCTGATGATGTGCTTCCAGCCGGAAGTGATCCAGCGCTACTCCTCCGGCTCGGGTGTGATCGTCCTCCTCGGTGGCGCCGCGCTGTGTGCGATCGCCTACCGCGCGATGGTCCGCATCGGGCAGCTCCCGACCGAGCGGCGGATCCTCTCGTGACCGCGTTCGTCGGAGGGCTCCTCGGTGCAGCCGTGAGCCTGGGTGCCTGGCTGGTCGTGGCCGCGGTGCTCGACGCGCGTCGTACCCCCCTGGCCGTGCGAGTGCTTCCCTATGTGCGTGACCTGCCCCGCCCCGAGACGCTGCCGGTCCCGGCTGCCCCGAACAACGCCTTCTCCGGGGTGTTCGGCCCGGTGCTGTTCGCGGCCGGCCGCGGGGTAGAGCGGGTCCTCGGTGGCGCGGCGTCGGTGCGCCGTCGACTGCAACACGCGGGGCTGGCGATGGACGTGGCCCAGTTCCGTGTCGAGCAGGTGCTCTGGGGCCTGGTCGCGTTCGCGGTGGTCGCCGTGCCCTCGGCCCTGGTCGCAGCCGCCTCGCCGGAGCGATCCGTGCCGCTGCTCATCTTCTGCGTGATCGCGTTCGCCACCGGGGTGCTGCTCCGTGAGAACCGACTGACCGGCCAGGTGGCCCGACGCGAGCGGTTGATCCTGCAGGAGTTCCCGACCGTGGCGGAGCTGCTCGCCCTCGCGGTCGCGGCCGGGGAGAGCCCGGTCGCTGCGCTCGACCGTGTCGTACGACGCACGCAGGGCGCGCTCTCGGCCGAGCTCGGACACGTCCTCGCTCAGGTCCGCACCGGTACGCCGATCACGCGCGCCTTCGACGAGCTGGCCTCCCGCTCCGGCCTCGCCGTGGTGTCCCGCTTCGCCGAGGGCATCGCCATCGCCGTCGAGCGCGGGACCCCGCTGGCCGACGTACTCCATGCCCAGGCCGCGGACGTCCGTGAGGCCGGCCGCCGAGCGCTGATCGAGTCGGGTGCCCGGCGCGAGGTCCTGATGATGGTCCCCGTCGTGTTCCTGGTGCTGCCCACCGTCGTGATCTTTGCATTCTGGCCTGGCCTCGTCGGCCTGCGCCTCGTCGTCCCCTAGGAGGAGATCGAGATGAACCACCTGACCCGACACCGGCTGTCGCGGCGACCGCGCCACCGTGACGAACGAGGCGACGTGCCCGGCTGGGTCCTGATCACCGTGATGACTGCCGGCCTGGTGGCCGGCCTGTGGGCGATCGCCGGCTCGCAGCTCGGCTCGATGCTGCGTGCAGCGCTCTCGTCGGTCTCGGGCTGACCGCCGGCTGCGTGGCGAGCACGGAGCGGCGGTCGTCGACTTCGTGCTGGTCAGCATGGTGCTCGTGCCGCTCGTGCTCGGCCTGATCCAGGTCGGGCTGGTGCTGCACGTCCGCAACACGCTGGCCGCAGCAGCCACCGAGGGTGCGCGCTACGGCGCGAACATCGACCGGACGCCCGCAGACGGCGCGGCCCGCACCCGGGACCAGGTCCGCGGGGCGATCGCGGACCGCTTCGCCGAGGACGTCTCGGGGCGTCGGACCTCGGTGAACGGGGTGGCGACCGTGGTCGTGACGGTCCGCGCGGAGATCCCGCCGCTGGGTCTCTGGGGTCCCGCCGTCGGGCTGTCGGTGAACGGGCACGGAGTGCAGGAGACGGCGCCGTGACCCGCCACACGCGGCGGGGACGCGACGAGTCCGGCACCGCCGTGGTCGAGTTCGTCTGGCTGGCGATCCTGCTGATCGTCCCGTTGCTCTACATCGTGCTGGCGGCGTTCGAGACCCAGCGCGCGGCGTACGCCGCCTCGGCAGCCGCGCGCTCCGCGGGCCGCGCGTTCGTGACGGCGCCGGACCAGGCGACCGGTCGCGCGCGCGCCGAGGTCGCGGTCCGTCTCGCCTACCAGGACCAGAGACTCGACTCCGTTCCCGACGTGCGCATCACCTGCCGGCCGGATCCCCGGAACTGCCTGACACCCGGGTCCGTCGTACGCGCCGAGATCCGTTCGTCGGTCGACCTGCCCCTGGTGCCTGCCGCGCTCGGCTCGAACACACCCGCCATCCGGGTCGACTCCGAGCATGAGGCGCCCTACGGCACCTTCCGCGAGGCCCGGCCGTGATCGGCCGCGTCGTGCGCACCCGGGGCGAGCGTGGCTCGGTGACGCCGCTGATCATCGGGTTCGCCGTGGTGGTCGCGTTGCTGGTGGCGGTCGTGGTCGACGCGTCGGCGGCGTACCTGCGTCGACAGGGGTTGAACTCCGCCGCCGACGCCGCTGCCCTCGCAGCCACGGACGGCATCCAGGGCGAGGAGGTCTACACGAAGGGTCTGGGCAAGCGTGCCGAGATCGACCCGGCAGCAGCCCACCGCTTCGTCGCGGAGTACTTCGCCAGCAGCGGGATCCGGCGACGCTTCCCGGGGCTCGACTACTCGGTGCAGACCACCGCCGACACCGTCGTGGTCCGCGTGACGACCCCGATGGACCTGCCGCTCCGGGTGCCGGGCGTCGGCACGGACGTGCCGGTCACGGGCTCGGCGGCTTCTGTGGTCGTCGTCTCCGACTGAACGCAGGACACTCACGAGCTGTGGCGGTGACCGGCCCGCACGAGGATGGTCAGCGTCGAGTGGGCAGAGGCTGGAGGCACCCAGTCTCTGCGGACCACGAACCCGGAGAGGCGGTTCCCTACGTCAACGAGGAAAAGACTTACCCCGTAAGGGGTGTGTGCCCACCGAAACCGGGCACCCGGGCGATGAGCGAGCGCATCCTCCCAGGTGACTCGCTCGAGGTCCTGGGCGTCGAGCCACCGGCGCCCGGGACCGCCCCCGGACGTGACCTTCCCCCGGCACGAGCACGAGGACGACGTAGCCTCTGTCCTTGTGGCAGCCACCGACTTCGAGAACGAGATCAAGCAGCTCCAGGCGACGATGAAGACCATCGGGTCCGTCCTGGACGTCGACGGCATGCGCCGGGAGATCGCCGACCTCGGCGAGCAGGTGGCCGTCCCCGACCTGTGGGACGACCAGGCCAACGCGCAGCGCGTCACCGGGCGACTCTCGATGCTGCAGGGCACCCTCGACCGCTTCGTCTCCTTGCAGGACCGGCTCGAGGACCTCGGCGTGATGGTCGAGCTGGCCGCGGAGGAGAGCGACGCGGAGGCGGCGGCCGAGACCGAGAAGGAGCTCGGCAAGCTGATCAAGCAGGTCGAGCAGCTCGAGGTCCGGACCCTGCTCTCGGGGGAGTACGACGCCCGCGAGGCGATCATCTCGATCCGCTCCGGTGCCGGCGGGGTGGACGCCGCGGACTTCGCCGAGATGCTGATGCGGATGTACACCCGGTGGGCCGAGCGCAACGGCTACTCCGTCGAGGTCTACGACACCTCCTACGCCGAGGAGGCCGGCCTCAAGTCGGCCACGTTCGCGGTCCACGCCCCCTACGCCTACGGGACGCTGAGCGTCGAGGCCGGCACCCACCGCCTGGTGCGGATCAGCCCGTTCGACAACCAGGGCCGCCGCCAGACCAGCTTCGCCGCCGTCGAGGTGGTCCCGGTGCTCGAGCAGACCGACCAGATCGACATTCCTGACGAGGACGTGCGCGTCGACGTCTACCGTTCGAGCGGTCCCGGTGGCCAGTCGGTGAACACGACCGACTCCGCCGTACGCCTCACGCACATTCCCACCGGCGTGGTCGTGTCCTGCCAGAACGAGAAGTCCCAGCTGCAGAACAAGGCCTCGGCGATGGTGATCCTCAAGGCCAAGCTGCTCGTCCTGAAGAAGGCCGAGGAGAAGGCCCACCTCGACGAGCTCCGTGGCGACGTCCAGGCCAGCTGGGGTGACCAGATGCGCAACTACGTGCTGAACCCCTACCAGATGGTGAAGGACCTGCGCACCGAGCACGAGTCGGGCAACCCGCAGGCGGTGCTCGACGGCGAGATCGACGGCTTCCTCGAGGCCGGCATCCGCTGGCGCGTGGGCGCGGACGCCACCGCCTGACCCAGCCGCGGATCGGCCTACCGGTCGACTGCCTGCTCCAGCTCGGCCTTGCTCATCGACGAGCGACCCTCGATGTTCTTCTTGCGGGCCTCTGCGTAGAGCTGCGCCTTGGTGCGGCCACCGGAGCCCTGGTGGGAGCGGAGCCCGCCGCGCCGGCCCGAGGAGATGTCGTCGGTCGAGGTGCTGCTGCTCTCCTTCGCCTCACCGGAACGAGCACGTTCCTTGTTCACGGTGCGGGCCGCGATCTCCTCGGCCGTGTCCTCGCTGCGGCCCTGTTCCTCGAGCCCTTCCTTGATGTGCTCGTACTGCCGCTCGCGCTTGGCGCTCCAGGCCTTGGGCATCGCTGCCTCCACTCCTCGGGTGCAGGGTCGTCTCGTGCACGCTCTCCCGTCCCTTACCCGATTTCGCGGGCCTCAGGCGCGCGGCTTGAGGAACCACTCGAAGCGCCTGGTCATCCACGGGAGCAGGCCGTAGATCATGATCGGCGTCGCCACGAGGGTCGTCAGGAACGTGCGTACGACGATGTCGAGCTCGAGCCCGGTGGCCACCAGCATCAGCCCCAGAACCAGGCTCAGCGGGAAGAACGTCAGCCAGATCACGATGGCCTGCTTCCAGCGCGGCGGAGCCGCGGGCTGCGGGCGGAGGTCCTGCACGTCGCGCTCGACCGGCTCGTCGAACCACCCCTCGATGCCCGTACGCCGCTCCACCAGTGACTCGCCCACCAGGCCCTGCGCCGATCCGAGCCACCAGGCCCGCTGCGGTGAGGACTCCCACGCCTCCAGCGAGGCCTGGTCGGCGAACCGGTAGAGCATGTGCCACTCCTCGGAGCCAGCCGCGGGACGCACCCATCCGGTGCCGAGGAAGCCGGAGAACCGCTCGGCGAGCGAGGAACCCGAGCGCACCCACGCGACCATCTGCGCCGCGTGCTCGGGTGCGACGTGGCGCACGATGGAGACGGTCACGGGGCCGCTCACAGCGTCGGGTCTTCCGAGACCCGGACCAGGAGCTTGCCGAAGTTGCGCCCCGTCAGCAGCCCGCGGAACGCCTCGGGTGCCGCGTCGAGACCCTCCACCACGTCCTCGCGGTAGCGCACGGAGCCGTCGGCGATCCAGCCGGACATGTCGCGCACGAAGTCACGGCCGTGCGACGGCACGAACTCGTTCTGGATGAACCCGCGGATGGTCAGGCTCTTGGTGAGCACCAGCCTCATCAGGCCGGGCAGCCGGTCCGGGCCCTCGGGTGCGGCGGTGGCGTTGTAGCCCGCGACGAGCCCGCACACCGGGACCCGTCCGTAGAGGTTCATCCGCTTGAACACCTCGGCAGCGACCGGACCGCCGACGTTCTCGAAGTAGACGTCGATGCCGTCGGGGACCGCAGCCTCCAGGTCCGCTGCGAAGGTGGGGGAGCGGTGGTCCAGCGCCACGTCGAAGCCGAACTCGTCGAGCAGGGCCCGGCGCTTGCGCTCACCACCGGCGATGCCGACGGCGCGGGCACCCTTCACCCTGGCGATCTGGCCCACCGCCGAGCCCACCGGGCCGGTGGCGGCCGCGACGACCACGGTCTCGCCCGGTTGCGGGCGACCGATCTCCAGCAGTCCGGCGTACGCCGTGAAGCCGGGCATCCCCAGCACGCCGAGGGCGGTGGAGACCGGTGCCACCGACGGGTCCAGCTTGCGCAGCCCCTTCCCGTCGCTGACCTCATGGGTCTGCCAGCCGGAGTAGGACAGCACCAGGTCTCCGGCTGCGAAGTCCGGGTGGCGCGACTCCTCGACCACGCAGACCGTGCCGCCGACCAGCACCGCCCCGACCTCGACCGGGTCGGCGTACGACGGCGCCGAGCTCATCCGGCCACGCATGTAGGGGTCGAGCGAGAGATAGACGACCCGCAGGAGGACCTGGTCCTCGGCGAGCTCGGGCAGCTCCTCCTCGACGAAGGAGAAGGTCCCGTCACCGGGTTCGCCCTCCGGGCGCCGGGCAAGACGGATCTGGCTGGAGCTGGTCATGAAACTCCTCGGGGAGGGCACCTGGACTGACCGTCCAGCATGCCCTCCCCGAGGTCGGTGCCGGTCAGCGACCCAGGGCCGCTTCCTCCGCGTTGACCAGGCCGTAGCCGTCAACGGGGGTGTAGCCGTGACCGATGCGGTTGACCATCGTGCCGCGGATGGTCCGGCCGTTCGCCAGCCTGGCGCTGAAGTCCATGCCGTCGGGGACCGCGATGTTCTGCGGCAGGAACACCGCACCGCCGAGCTCGTCGGCGCCGTTCCCCTCGTTGGCACCGCCGAAGCCCGAGATGGCCAGGTCACGGTCGACGCCGAACTGCAGCGTCTGGCCCTTCCTCAGGCCCGACTTGAAGGTGAGCGTCATCCGGCGGTACTGCCCCTTCACCGACTCGCCTCCGCCCGGGACGGAGAAGGACGCCTTGACCTTCTGCGGTGCGAGCCCGCCGTACGTCGCCCCGATGGTGAACGGGAAGCCGTCGGTGCGGAACGGTGTCTCCCCGTCGAAGGGGCGCGGGTCGAACACGATGCCGTCGGACAGCGGCGGGTTCGCCTTGCCCCGGGCCGTCGGGCTCGCGGTCTCGCCGTAGAAGGTCACCGACGTCACCGGCACCTTCCCGGCGTAGCGCAGCGTGAAGAACTTCGGGTCCACCATCGACTGGGGGACGTTCGAGTAGTTCTCGTTGCCCTGGGCCCCCCGGGCGAGGACCGTGAGGCCCTGGGCGGTGCCCCGCGAGACCATCGGGTCGAGGTCGTGCTTGAACGTCGACTCCTGCAGTCGGGTGCGCATCGCCCTCGGCGAGTAGGACCTGCCGCCACCGGCCTTCTGCAGCGCCAGCGCGGCGATCGCCGCGACGTGCGGCGCCGAGGCGCTGGTGCCACCGAAGTTCGGGATCAGGTCGGCGTCACGGAGGTCGTCCGCAGCGAAGAAGGTCGTGTTGCCGCGGTCGGCGCCCGCGACCTGCGGCACCCGGCGGATCTGCGGCTTGGCGAACCGGTTGCCCGCCGAGTCGAAGAACACGGGGACGTCGCCCCCGGGCGAGGTGTACGGCTCCGGCAGGAACGGCCGGAACGGGTCGTACGCCGCGACTGCGGTCGCACCCTTCGCCATCGTGTGTCCTGTCATCGCCGGCGAGAGCGGGTCGGCGTACTCCGTGAAGGCAGCGTCGCCGCTGAGCACGTGCTGGAGCCGGGTGGCGCCGACCGGGCCGGTCCCGGCACGCGAGACCACCAGCTGGATCTCCGGGAGCCCCGAGAGCTGGGTGATCTCCTGGGGGCGTCCGCTCAACGTGTTGAGGTCGGCGATCGCGCCCAGGTAGGTGCCGTCGGTGTCGAAGACCAGCAGGTTGAAGTCGGTGGTGACCCTCGAGGGGGAGGTGACCGGGGAGACGTCGACGGTGAAGTCGCCGGTGTCACCGTCGAAACCGGAGACCGTGATGGAGTACGGACCGGCCTGGGTCAGCTTCGCCCCCAGCACCTCCGGGGAGGACCCGGTGTCGACCGAGCCGAGCACGGTGCCGTCGGGCGCCGTCACGGTGAGGATCAGGTCGGTCGTGCCCGACGGGATCGCGTCGGTGCGGAAGATCACGGTCTGGCCGACCTGCCCCGCGGTGGCGTTGAACGTCACCGTCGGTTCGGGGTCCGCGGCCGTGACCTCGCCCGTTGCGCTGAAGTAGGACGCACCGATCGTGGCGCCGTCGACGTCGACGGGGTCGTCCCACTGGAAGTTCAGGATGCCGCCGTCGCCGAGACCGACGGTCTGGGCGATGTCGGTCCCGTAGCCGGGGTCCATGTCCTGCAGCCCGCCGTCGTAGAGCGCCGGGTCGACCTCGGAGAGGTCGATGTTGGTGCCCCTCACGGCCCTCTCGGCCGGAAGCAGGCGGACCTTGGAGTTCCACGATGCCTGGACCCCGTCGTTGCCGGCGGAGGTGAAGTAGTGGGTCCCCTTCGCAGCCACCTCGTCGATGGCGTCCGAGAGGGGGGAGTCGGAGAAGAACGGCTCGTCGAAGTAGCCGACGTCGTCGACCACGACGTCGGCACCGCACTTGCCCTTCTTGTCGGCGAGCCGCCGGATGTTGTCGGCGAAGCCGAGCAGACCGCCGAAGGCTGTGGCGAAGCAGAGCTTGCTGCCGGGAGCGACATCGTGCGCGATCTGCAGCATCGCCCGGCCCTCGTCGGTGGCGCCCTGGTCCTCGCCGAGCTCCTCCAGCACCACGACCGGCCGGGAGTTGCGGCGGTTCCCCCTGCCGGGAAGGTCGCCGGAGGCGACGTCCTGGGCAGCGTGGATGGTCAGCGGCTCACCGAGCACGGTCTCGGTCGCGGCGTCGTAGGAGTCGGACAGGGCGCCGATCGTGATGCCCTTGCCGTTGACCCCCCTGGCGTGGACTCTCTCGGCGCGCTGCAGGGCCACACCCTGCCCGGTGACGGAGCCGGCACGGGTTTCGGGCCTGAGCGCCTGCACCAGCGTGCCGGTGCCGCGCAGGGCCGCCAGCTGGCGCACTGCCGACAGCGGCACGAATCCTTCGAGGGTGCCGTGCTCGGAGTCGCTGGCCTGGACCTTCAGGCCGAGCGCCTCGACCTGCTTGCGGTAGGCAGCCCGGTTCACGGTGGCCTGCGGAGTGATCTGCACCAGGACACGGTTCTGCCCGTCCCGGATGGCCAGCGCTTCCTGGCTGATCCGGAGTCCCCCCCGCTTCAGGGACGGTCTCTCGCCTTCGGCGAGCAGCCGGCCGAGGCCGTTGCCGAGTGCTGGATCGGCGTTGTTCGTCACCGCCGGTGCTGCTGCGTTCGTCGCCGTGGTCGGCACCAGGGTCGTGGTCCCTGCCACGACCACCGCCCCGACCAGGCCCGTGGCCCACTGTCGTCGTGTCATCCCGAGATGGCCCCTTCTTCACACAACGCCCCGATGACATCGCGTTCGAGCAGATTAAGCCCATGTGTCGACATCGGGCCAGAGGAGTTTTCGGGGCGAGTCGCCGCAAGAGTCCGGATCATCCGTCAATTCTGGCGTGTCGCGACAGGTCCGCCCGGCATCCCTGCGCGCGCGGCGCGCCGTCAGCGGGCGGTGTTCAGGGCGTTGACCACCTCGACGCACCAGCGGTCGGTGCGGCGGCGCAGCTTCGCGAGCCCATCCTCGGAGGCCAGCTCGGAGGCCGGCTCGGCGGCCAGCTCGCAGGTCAGCCAGCTCTGGCCGAACAGGCCGGCGTGCCGCACCCGGACCTGGCCCTCGGTGGACTCGCAGACCTGGGTGGCCGAGGGACTGCCGAACTCCGGGCCACTGACGATGCGGCAGCCGGGGGTCTTCCGTCCCGCGTCGACCACGGTGCGGGCGAACGCCGGGCTGATCGGGCGCGCGAACACCCAGGCCCGGGCCGTGGTGCCGTCCTCAGCGGTCCAGGAGCAGCCGATCTCGTGCAGTACGACGGTGCCGATGTCCGGCAGCTCCTCCTCGTCGCCGTTTCCGTACGACGCGTCGGCGTCCGGCTTGCCGTCGAGCGCCTCGGTGATCGCCGAGTCACGGACGAGCCCGCAGAACTCGATGCGTGGCACCTCCATCGCCAGCGTCCTCACCTCGGCGATCGGGGTGGGCTCGGCCGCGGGTGCCGACCTCTTCTCCTCGGCGCAACCGGAGAGCATCAGGCCGAGGGCGATGGCACCGGCCACGATGCGGGCAGGTGCCCGACGGGCCGACGATTCCAGCATGCGCCCCACCGTAGGGCCGCTCACCTATGCTCGACCAGCGGGTCGGATGCGACGTGTTCGCGTGCACTCCACATCCCCGACACCGGCCCCCCCACCGAGTGATCAGATTCGAGAACGTCTCCGCGACCTATCCCGGCCACCTGAAGCCGGCCCTGACGGACGTGACCGCCGAGATCGGCTCGGGCGAGTTCGTGTTCCTGGTCGGTGAGTCCGGCTCGGGCAAGTCGACCTTCCTGCGCCTCGTGCTGCGCGAGACACGGGCCACGCGGGGCAAGGTCTTCGTGATCGACAAGGAGCTCAACCGGCTGCGCAGCTACAAGGTGCCCGCGCTGCGTCGGCAGATCGGGACGGTGTTCCAGGACTTCCGGCTGCTCTCGAACAAGACCGTCTCGGAGAACGTCGCGTTCGCGTTGCAGGTGATCGGCAAGCCCAGGTCCCACATCAACAAGGTGGTGCCCGAGACCCTCGAGCTCGTCGGCCTCGACGGCAAGGGTCGCCGGATGCCCGACGAGCTGTCCGGTGGCGAGCAGCAGCGGGTCGCGATCGCCCGTGCCTTCGTGAACAAGCCCCTGATCCTGATCGCCGACGAGCCCACCGGCAACCTCGACCCCAACACCAGCGTCGGCATCATGAAGCTGCTGGACCGCATCAACCGGACCGGTACGACCGTGGTGATGGCGACGCACGACGCCGGCATCGTCGACCAGATGCGCAAGCGCGTCATCGAGCTCGCCGACGGACGCGTCGTACGCGACCAGTCCCGCGGCGTCTACGGCTACCAGCACTGAAGGGCTGATCCACTCCATGCAGCTGAGGTACGTCTTCTCCGAGACCAGCTCGGGACTCCGGCGCAACGTGTCCATGTCCGTGGCGCTGATCGTGACGATCTTCGTCTCGCTGACCCTGGTCGGCATGGGCCTGCTGCTCAACGCGCAGGCAGACAAGGCCGAACGGTTCTGGGGCGACAAGCTCCAGATCACCGTGTTCATGTGCAACCAGAACAGCAAGACGGAGACCTGCACCGGCGACGTCACGCCGGCGCAGCGCACCAGCATCAAGTCGGTGATCGACGACCACCCCGAGGTGGCGTCGTACTACTACCAGTCCAAGGAGAAGGCCTTCGAGACCTGGAAGCGGGTCTACATCTCCAAGGACAAGACCGAGCAGGAGATCTACTCCACGGTCAAGGCCACGGACATGCAGGAGTCCTACTGGGTCAAGCTCAAGGACCCCAACGAGTTCGAGGGTGTCGAGGCACAGCTCTCGGACACGGCAGGTGTCGCGGCGGTGCGCGACCTCAGGCAGGTGCTGAAGCCCATCTACTTCTGGATCGAGGTGATGAAGTGGGGCGCGATCTCGGTTGCGGCGTTCCTGCTCGTCGCCGCGATCCTGCAGGTGGCCAACACCATCCGGCTGGCGGCGTTCGCGCGGCGCAAGGAGATCGGCATCATGCGGCTGGTCGGTGCCTCCAACCTCTACATCTCCTTGCCGTTCCTGATGGAGACACTGGTGGCCGCCCTGATCGGCATCGGCCTGGCCGCCGGCACGTTGATGGCCTTCATGTACTTCGTGATCTACGACCGGCTCAGGCCGGCGTCGAACATCGTCGAGTGGGTGGACTGGTCGGACTCCTACACGGCGGTCGCGGGCGTCGCGGCGCTCGGCGTGCTGCTCACCCTGGTCCCGACACTCGTGATGACGCGCAAATACCTCAAAGTGTGACGCCGGTCGGTTAGCGTCGATCCGTCCACCTTCCCCGATTCATTGGACACCCTTCACGTGCGCCTCCCCTCGCAACGGACTGAGCCTGGAACCACTCGTGCCCGCGCACGTGCTGCCCTCGCGTCGCTCGTGCTCCTCGGCGCCGGCATCTCCGTCCCGAGCGCGTCCGCCGAGGACCTCCGCGACAAGCAGCGCGACGTCCGCGGACAGGTGCGCCAGACGCAGGGTGACCTGCACGAGTCGTCGAAGGCGCTGGCAGCCGCCGCCCGTCAGCTCCGGTCCGCTCGTGCCGCCCTGACCTCGGCGCAGCGCCGCCTGGTCCTCGCCCAGAACGAGCTCGCGGTCGCGGCCCGGATCGATGCGCAGATGCAGGCGCGGCTGCAGGCTGCCGAGCACCGCCTCGCGCTGGCTCGGGTGGCCCTGGACGCCGCGCGTGACCGGGTCGTCGCCCAGCGTGCAGAGATCGGTGCGCTCGCGGCGAGCAACTACGCGAACGGCGACCCGGCGCTGATGGGCCTGGCGGTGATCCTGAACTCGCAGGATCCGGCCGAGGTCACCAGCCAGATGAACACCGTCGACTCCCTGATGGACAAGCAGAGCACGCTGCTCGCGGCCCTGCGCGAGGCGCGAGCCCGGATGGTCGCCGAGGAGGCGAGGGTCGAGCAGGCCAAGGTGGCGGTCGGCGTACAGCGACAGGCGGCCCGCGCCAACCTCGTCCGCACGCAGGGTCTCGAGCGGTCCGCCAGCACCGCCCGGGCCGAGGTGGCGACCCTGGTGGCGCGGAGCCGGGCGGCCGAGGCGGCCGCGGCCCGTGCGCGCAGGGCCGACCTGGTGCAGCTCCGTGCGCTGAAGCGGCAGGAGGACCGCATCCGGGTGATGATCATCGAGCGTGCGCGGCGCCAGCGAGGCGGCTACAAGGGCAACACCGACGGGTTCCTCTTCCGCCCGGTCCCCGGCGCGGTCACCTCGTCCTTCGGCTACCGGCGACACCCGATCTACGGCTACTGGGGGATGCACGACGGCACCGACTTCCGCGCCCCCTGCGGTACGCCGAACCGCGCCGCCGGCTCGGGCACGGTCATCTCGAAGTACTGGTCCGACGTCTACGGCAACCGCCTCTACATCGACCTCGGCCAGGTCAACGGCAAGAACATGACCGTGATCTACAACCACCTCGGCTCCTACAGCGCCTCGACAGGGGAGCGGGTCTCGCGCGGCGAGGTCGTCGGCTACTCCGGCAGCACCGGCTGGTCCACCGGCTGCCACCTGCACTTCTCCGTGATGCTCGACGGGGATCCGGTGGACCCGATGAAGTTCCTGTAGGGGGACTGCAGGTTTCCCCGGCCGGCCGGGGAAACCTGACGTTGTCGGCCGATGCTTCACCCCACGACGTCAGGGATCGCCCGACAACCCTGTCCGCTTTGTTCCCCGGTACGCCGGGCCGCGGCTCGGCCACCGCCACCCATCCGGCCACCCACCCGGCCACCCACCCGGCCACCCACCCGGCCACCCATCCGGCCACCCGCCTTGCCGGCTGAGAGGATGACGCCCATGGTCAGGGAGAAGGGGCAGAAGCTCGTCGCGCAGAACCGGAAGGCGCGCTACGACTTCACGATCGAGGACACCTTCGAGGCAGGCCTGGTGCTGGTCGGCACCGAGGTGAAGTCGCTGCGGGCCGGGCGCGCGAGCCTGGTCGACGGGTTCGCCGAGATCGACGGCGGCGAGGTCTTCCTCCACGGCGTGCACATCCCGGAGTACACCGAGGGCACCTGGACCAACCACGAGCCCCGCCGCGTCCGCAAGCTGCTCCTGAACCGGCACGAGATCGACAAGCTGGAGAGCAAGGTCAACGAGCGCGGTTTCACCTTGATCCCGGTCTCCCTCTACTTCAAGGACGGCCGGGCCAAGGTCGAGATCGCCCTCGCCCGCGGCAAGAAGTCCTACGACAAGCGGCACGCGCTGGCCGAGAAGCAGGCCAACCGGGAGAAGGCGCAGGCCCTGGGCCGCCAGCTCAAGGGCATGGAGTGATCGAGCGAGCCCGTCGAGGAGACCCGCGCGTTCTGGCGCGACCTCGGCCTCCCCGGCCTCTTCGACGTGCACGTGCACTTCCTGCCGCCGAACGTGCAGGCCAAGGTCTACGCGCAGTTCGACCAGGCCGGTCCGAAGATCGGTCGTGAGTGGCCCATCCGCTATCGCGGCAGTCACGAGGAGCGCGTCGAGCAGCTGCGCGAGTTCGGTGTACGACGCTTCTCGGCGCTGCCCTACGCGCACCGTCCCGGGATCGCGGCCTACCTCAACGAGTGGGCCCGCGACTTCGCGGAGAGGATCCAGGAGTGCCTGTGGTCGGCGACGTTCTACCCCGAGGCCGGTGCGGCGACCTACGTCGGCGACCTCATCGACAGGGGAGTCGAGGTGTTCAAGCTGCACGCGCAGGTGGGCGAGTTCCGTCTCGACGACCCGTTGCTCGACGAGGCGTTCGGCCTGGTCGAGGACGCCGGCACCCCGATCGTCATCCACATCGGGTCCGGTCCGGTCGGCAACGAGTTCACCGGACCGCAGCACCTCGAGCGCCTGCTGTCCCGCCACCCCCGACTCACCGCGGTGATCGCCCACATGGGCGCCCCGGAGTACGCCGAGTTCCTCGCCCTGACCGAGGCCCACCCGAACCTCCGGCTCGACACCACGATGGTGTTCACCGAGTTCTTCGACTCCGAGGCCCCGTACCCCGACGACCTGCTGCCGCGCCTGGCCGACCTCGGTGACCGGGTGCTGCTCGGCAGCGACTTCCCGACCATCCCGTACCCCTACCGCGAGCAGCTCGACGGCCTGGCCCGCCTGGCGGGGCGGCACCCCAAACTGGGGGAGGACTGGCTGCGCCGGGTGTGCTGGCACAACGGCGCGGAGCTGTTCGGCCACTGAACTGCTGCGGCGGTGCGTCCGCCCGAGGTTTACGTGGTCGTCACAGAAGTTCCTTGACTCGGAACTATTTTATAATCTATACCTAGGGACGTGCCGTCTGAGGTGGGCAGCACTTCGGACCTAGGAGATGTCCCGTGAAGCTTCCGAAGATCACGGCCGCCGCGCTGGCTGCCACACTCGCCCTGTCCCTGGTTGCGTGCGGCGGGGGAGAAGCGCAGAGCAACAAGTCCGGCAGCGCCGTCAAGATCGACCAGGAGACGTGCCAGGGGCTGGCCGACAAGTACCCCGGCCTCGACGGCGACAAGCTGACGGTCGGCATCTCGCCGGCACCGGCGAACTACTCGGCCTCCGACCCGAAGGACCCCTCTAGCATCATCGGGATCGAGCCTGACCTGCTCGACGCCGCCGGTGACTGTCTCGGCTTCTCCACCACCTACTCCAAGCTGGACTTCGCGGGCCTCGTGCCCGCGCTGCAGTCCGGACGCATCGACCTGATCGCGGCCGGGATGTACTCCTCGGAGGAGCGGGTCAAGGAGGTCGACTTCGTGAACTACATGAAGGCCGGCGAGGCGTCCCTCGTGGCGGCCGGCAACCCGAAGAAGCTGGAGGAGCTCGCCGACGTGTGCGGCGTCACCGCCGCGCTGGTGGTGGGCACCGTCGAGAACGCGATCCTCGACAAGCAGAGCAAGGAGTGCGAGTCCTCGGGCGAGGAGTCCCTCAAGACCCTCTCCTTCCCGAGCATCGACCGGGCCCAGAGCGCTCTCGCTCAGGGCGAGGCCGACATCGTGCTCACCGACGCCGGCGTCGCCGCCTACCTCGCGAAGCGCGCCTCGGACAAGGTCGAGGTCGGTTTCGACCTGCCCACCGAGTTCAACTTCGGCTTCGCGGTGAACAAGAAGGAGACCGAGCTCCGTGACGGCCTCGCTGCTGCGCTCCAGCAGATGTACGAGGACGGCACCCTCCAGGAGGCGGTCAAGCACTGGGAGTTCTCCACCAGCCAAGAGCTCGAGCCCGCCGTCGTCACCGACTGACGCGAGGAAGAGGCAATGACGGACTTCCTGCAGTACCTGACTGATCCGTTCCTGTGGCAGGGCCTGCTCGTGGCCATCCAGATCACTGCTGTCTCGATGGCCCTGGCCCTGGTCCTCGGACTGGTCCTGGCGTTGATGCGCGAGTCGCGGCACGCAGTGGTCCGCATCCCGGCGGCCTTCTACACCTGGCTGATGCGGGGTACGCCGCTGCTGCTCCAGCTCGTCTTCCTCTACACCGCCCTGCCGACGGTGGGGATCAGGCTCGGGCCCGTGGTCACCGCGATGATCGGCTTCACGATGAACGAGGCGGCCTTCTCGGGCGAGATCATCCGCGGCGGCATCAGGTCCGTCGGCAAGACGCAGCTGGTGGCCGCGAGCTCGCTCGGGATGAGGCCGGTGCTGACCCTGCGACGCGTGATCATGCCGCAGGCGCTGCGGGCCATCGTGCCGGCCCTGGGCAACGATGCGATCTCCATGCTGAAGTTCACCTCGCTGGCCTCGGTGATCGCCGTCAACGAGCTCACGCTCCGGTCCCAGACGATCGTCGCGACGAACTTCGAGTTCTTCCCGGTGTTCCTGGCCGCCGGCGTGATGTACCTCGCGGCCACCACCTTGATGGGGTTCGGCCAGTCGGCGCTGGAGCGCAAGTTCGCCCTCGACCGCCCGACCACACCGCGGCCGGGGTTCTTCAGCCGGGCGGTCGGCGTCACCCGGCGCGGCCCCCAGGACGGCGACGCCGCCGAGGTCGCGGCCACGCCCGTCAGCGCAGGCGACCTCTCGGCCGACAACCTCTCGACGGGCGACGGAGTCGGCGCCGGACCGGCGACCACCCCAGGTGGACGCAGCACGGCGGGAGTCGCCGACCTCATCGCCCGGCAGGCCACCGCGGAGTCGCAGGATGCGGACGGCCCCCCGTTCGTCCACTGCCGCAACGTGCACAAGGCCTATGACGGACGCGAGATCCTCAAGGGCGTGGACCTCGACGTCCAGCAGGGCGAGGTCGTCGTACTCATGGGTCCGAGCGGGTCCGGCAAGAGCACCATGCTGCGACTGGTCAACCACCTCGAGGACGTCGACGACGGCGAGATCCTCGTCGACGGCCGGCACGTGGGCTACGAGCTGAAGAACGGCGTCCTGCGCCCGGTGTCCCGCCTCGCGCAGGCCCGGGCCGACGCTCGGATCGGCATGGTCTTCCAGCACTTCAACCTCTTCGACCACCTGACGGTGCTCGACAACATCAGCATCGCGCCGGTGCACGTCTACAACCGGAAGCCCGACGAGACACGCAGCCTGGCGCTCGCACTCCTGCGCGACGTCGGCCTCGAGCAGCACGCCCACCACCTCCCGCACCGGCTCTCCGGTGGGCAGCAGCAGCGCGTGGCGATCGCTCGGGCACTGGCCATCCAGCCCAAGCTGATGCTCTTCGACGAGCCCACGTCCGCGCTCGACCCGGAGCTCGTCGGCGAGGTGCTCCAGGTGATCAGGAGACTGGCCGAGGCCGGGATGACCATGCTCGTGGTCACCCACGAGGTGCGGTTCGCGCGCGAGGTCGCTGACCGGGTGGTCTTCATGGACGAGGGCAGGGTCGTCGAGGAGGGCTCCCCGGCCCAGGTGCTCGACCACCCGGCTCATCCGCGCACGCAGAAGTTCCTCAACCTCGTGGCGCAGACCGGGCGCGTCTGAGGCCGATGTCAGGTTGCCCATGAGTTCCCCAGAGAAAGGCGTCTCCTCCATGCACGAGTCCACCCAGCCCCGGGTCGCCATCATCGGTGCCGGCTTCGGCGGCATCGTGACGGCGATCAAGCTGCAGCAGGCCGGGCTGGACTTCGTCATCTTCGAGCGCTCCGAGGGCATCGGCGGCACCTGGTGGGACAACCGCTATCCCGGAGCGGAGACGGACGCTGCCTCGCACCTCTACCAGTACTCCTTCGCGCCCTATGACTGGAGCCGGACCCACGTGCGCCAGGCCGAGATCCAGCGCTATCTCGAGCACGTCGCGGAGTCGTTCGGGCTGCTCCCCTCGATCAGGTTCAAGGAGACGGTCGAGGAGGTCACCTGGGACGCGGCGACCTCCGACCACGTGGTGCGCACGGCCTCGGGGGAAACGCAGCGGTTCCAGTTCGTGGTCTCCGCAGTGGGCCTGTTCGCGGCCCCCACGCTCCCGCAGTGGCCGGGCCTCGAGGACTTCACCGGCAAGGTGGTGCACACTGCCGTCTGGGACGAGACGCTGGACCTCTCTGGCAAGAAGGTGACGGTCGTGGGCACGGGGTCCAGCGCCGCGCAGGTCGTACCGACGGTCGCGCCGGACGCGGCCTCGGTGACGGTCTACCAGCGGCAGCCGGGCTGGGTGCTGCCAAAGGGCGACCGCGACTTCTCGCCCCTCGAACGCCGGCTGTTCCGCTCGAAGCTGCTCCAGAAGCTCGACCGGATGCGGCACTACGTCCGCCAGGAGCGCCGCGAATGGCACGGCGCGGTGTTTCGTCCCGGGAGCCGCATGAACCGCCGGTGGGAGGCGATAGCGCGTCGCCACGTGGCGGAGGTCTTCGCGGACCGTCCCGACCTGGCCGCGGCGCTCACCCCGAATTATCCGTTCGCGGGAAAGCGCACAGTCGTCAGCAGCGACTTCTACCCCTCGCTTCTGCGCGACAACGTGCACCTGGTCCCGCGGGCCGTGGTGTCGTGCACGACCACCGGGATCATCGACAGCGAGGGGGAGGAGCGGGAGGCCGACGTCCTCGTGCTGGCGACGGGTTACCAGGCCACGCGCTTCCTCTCCTCTCTCCACGTCACCGGGAAGGACGGGGCCGAGCTGAGCCGGGTGTGGGGACCTGATCCGTATGCCCTGGCCGGGCTGATGGTCCCCGGCTTCCCGAACTTCTTCATCATGTACGGCCCCAACACCAACGGGGGTCTCACGGTCTCCAACTTCGAGCACGAGGCCTCCTTCATCGTCCACCAGATCAAGCGCGTCCTGCGCTCGGGCAGGACCGAGGTGGACGCGCGCGAGTCGGTCGTGTCGGCGTACAACAGCTGGGTGCAGCACCGGATCAGCAGCACCGCGTGGGTCGACGGCAGCAACTACTTCGCGTCTCCCACGGGCCGCATCGTGACGCAGTGGCCCGAGGGGGCGGCGGTCTATGCGCTGGTGCTCCTGCTGCTGCGCAGGGTCGGCGCAAAGGTCTCCTGACCTCCAGGGTCAGCGACAATCACGACGTGTGCCGGAGCACCGGGCACGGGACAGAAGGTGGACAGTGAGCGGTCAGGCCTCGAGCATGTACTTCCTGCAGTACGGCGCGGAGCGGGTCCCCCGCGCGCTCTCGTTGCGCGACGGTGCGCCGGACCTGGGCTGGGAACCTCTCTACGGGGTCCTCGTCGAGACGGCCACGGGCTGGGTCCTGTTCGACACCGGGATGGCGCGAGCCGCGCTCGACGCCGAGGAGACCCAGGACAGCTATCGCGCCGCAGCGGTCGACGCCGGAGCGGATCCCGACGAGGCCACGTGGTCGCTCCACCCCACGCCACCCGACCCGCACCGGTGGAACTGGGGCCTCGCCGGAGATCCGCTCCCGGCGGCACTGGCCACGGTGGGCCTGACGGTCGCGGACCTGAGCCTGGCCGTGATCAGCCACCTCCACCTTGACCACTCCGGGGGGATCCCGCTGCTGGCAGCCGCCGGGGTGCCCGTGGCACTGCAGCGTGCCGAGCTCGAGTTCGTGCACAGCGGCAGGGCCACGTTCGCCGAGGGGTTCCGCGCGGAGGACTGGTCGGACCCGCGCACAGAGTGGACGTTGCTCGACGGCGACGCCGAGCTGGCTCCGGGGGTCCGTGTCCTCAGCACCCCGGGGCACACCCCGGGCCACTGCTCATTCCGGGTGGACCTGCCCGACACCGGCACCTGGATCTTCGCGGGCGATGCGGCCGACCTCGGGCAGAACCTGCTCGACCGGGTGCCGTGCGGCTACTGCGCCGGCGGCAGCGCCGAGGACGAGGCCGCCGCGGAGGACTCGCTGGCGCGCCTGCTCCGCGAGGCGACGGACGCCGACGCCCGCCTCGTCCCCGGGCACGACCAGCTGGTGCTCAACGCGATCCGCCACCCACCGCACGGCCACCGCTGAGGGTCCGCCTCACTCGGTGAACAGCAGGGCAGCGACGGCAGTGCCCGTGTCCTCGATGTGCTGGTGGGCCACCGACTCGGCGGCCTCGGCGTCCCGGCTGCGGACGTGGTCGAGCACGGTCTCGTGGACGTGCACCCAGTCCTCCCCGAGCTCGTGCTCGACGGTGGAGAAGTAGAAGCGGGCGCGCTTCTCCAGAGCGGCCGAGGACGCCGCCAGGACCGAGTTGCGGGCGGACGCGCGCAGCGCCGCGTAGAAGCCCGACCCGGTGGCGGGCTCCTCGCTGACCCGCTTGCTCTCGAGGATGCGGTCCGCGAGCACCGCGAGGTCCTCGTCGGTCCGGCGGACCGCTGCCCACCGCGCGACCAAGCCCTCGACCACCGCCCGGAACTCGAACAGCTCACCGAGCTCCTCCGCGGTGCGCTCGCGCACGTGGACGCCGTGCCGTGGCTTGATGTCCACCCACCCCGCCTCGTGCAGCGAGCGCAGGGCCTCGCGGACGGGGATCCGGCTCATCCCGAACTGGGCAGCCAGCACGTCTGCGTGGATGCGTTCTCCCGGCTTGAGGTCGCCGTTGATGATCGCCGTCTCCAGCGCGTCGTGGACGCGTGTGGTGAGCGTGGCGTTGGCCGGGAACGCGGGCGCCAGGGGTGTGGAGCTGCTCACGACCGTCCCGTCCTGTGGTGTCGGCTCCGTCGACCGGGAGCGCAGTGGGTCCATGAAGTATACGAAGTGTGACCTGTCGGAGTGGGACTACCGCGACACGAGGAACTCCAGGGCGGTGAGCGCGTAGAGCGAGGCGCAGCGAAGCACCTCCGCCTCCTCGGCGTAGTCGTCCACGCCCGCCGACCAGGTGGGCTGCGGCCCGTAGCACAGGGCAGGCACCCCCGCCCTGCGCCAGCGACTGGCGTCGCTCGCGGGCAGGCGGATCGCGTAGGTCGCCGGCGCTCCGACGACCGCCAACGAGGCCGCCTCCCACGCGCGGGTGAGCGGCTCGTCGGGAGTCGTCCAGTTGGCGTCCCACCCCTTCAGCTCGCGGACGCGGACCGACTCGATCCCGTCCAGCGCCTTCTCGACGAGCGCGACGGCCTGGGCGGCACTGATCCCGGGCGGCAGTCTCAGGTCGACCTCGGCGGTGGCACCGGTGGCGATCTGGCCCACGAACGTGCCGGCGGAGACGGTCCCCACGTTGGCGGTGAGTGCGAGTCCGGGGTCGACCTCGCCGTCGGCTCCGGCCATGGCGGCCAGCTCGGGGGGCAAGGTCCCGGTCAGGCCGTTCAGCGCGTCCACGCGCAGGACGGCCTCCGCGATGCGGGCAGACGCCGAGCTGCCGCGGCGTACGGCGGAGGAGTGGCCGGCCACCCCCTCGGCGGACAGCTCGACCCACAGCACGCCCTTCTCGCCCAGCGCGAGCCGCCGGAAGCCGGGTCCTTCGCCACAGAGGAGTCCGTCGCCGAGGAGGTCCGGGTGTTCGCGCAGCAGGAAGGCGGCCCCGTTGTCACCGAAGACCACCTCGTCGCTGACGGCTGTGAACGTGACCTTGCCGCACCAGCTCCCCCGGCGCTCGGCCAGCATCGACGCAGCCGTGATCATCGCGGCCACGGCCCCCTTCATGTTGCCCATGCCCAGGCCGTAGAGCCGACCGCCGGTGCGGGTCAGCTCCCACACGGGCTGGGTCCACGTGGACTCGTCGCCGGGCGGCATCGTGTCGAGGTGGACGTTCAGCACGAGGTGGGGGCCCGGCCGCCCGGAGTCGATCTCGGCGAGCACCGACGGCATCGTCGCCACGGTGTGCTCCTGGTGGGAGGAGATGCCGCGCTCCGTGAGGGCACGGGTGACCACGTCTGCCACCTGGCGCGTGTCACCGACCGGGTTCACGCTGGGTGCGGCCACCAGGTCGGCGCAGAGGGCGACGATGTCCTCGCGCTGGGCCGCGACGCCGTCCAGCACCTCGGTGGTCCACGTGTCCTGACTCATGTGACTCCTTCGCTGGTGCACTGGCGTCTCCAGTCGGCGACGGCCTCGGGCGTCGCCTCGGCGGTTCGGTGCGTTCCGGCCGCCACGACCGCTCCGAAGACGTCAGCTCCGGGTGTCGTGGGCACGACGCGGTGGCCCCGGGCGAGCAGGCCCTCGTGCGCGGCGTGGCCGGTCTCGAGCAGGACGTCGCCGTTCTGGCTCCGCCAGCGCGGGGCGCTGACCGCCTCGTCGATCGTGGCGTCCGACGACGCGACCGCGCTGAGCACCTGCAGCAGGGTCTGCACCTGGCCGTCGGCGCCGGGGGTGGCGATGCCGAGCACGCCGGTGGGGGAGGTCACCATGGCGGGCGCGAGCGTGTGGACCGGGCGCTTCCCGGGGGCTGCCTCGTTGTCGCCGTCGGTGAAGCCCGCGGCCCGGTTGTTCAGCACGATGCCCAGCTCGGGGACGAAGACCCCTGACCCGAAGTCGTCGAACACGCTCACCAGCGAGGAGACGACCTGGCCACGGGCATCGGCCGTGGCGACGCCGGCGGTGTGCAGGTAGGCCCGCGGACCGTCTCGTCCGGTCGCGCGCTCCGGGTCGACGGCCAGGGGCAGGTCCAGGAGGCGTGGTCCGCGCCCGCACGACGAGCGGTGCTCGAAGACCGCTCCGGTGACCTCGACGAGAAGATGGTCGTCGATGCGCGCCCCCTCCGCCTCGAGACGGCGCACCTTCTGCAGGGCCATCGCCAGCAGCACCCCCTGGGACATGGGCGGCTGCACGTGCACGTGCCCGTCGCCCCACTCCACGGCGAGCGCAGGGGGACACACGGTCACGTGGTCGGCCAGGTCGGCGAGGTCGAGCGACCCGCCGTGCCGGCGTACGGCGTCGACGAGGGCAGTGGCGGCTGCGCCGGTGTGGAACGCGCGGCGTCCGTCGTGCGCGATGCCCTGGAGGAGCGCTGCGAGCTCGGGCTGCGCCCACCGCTGGGCGTCGGCGCGGCCCGCGGCGTCCAGGAGCGGCCAGCCGGCGGCGCCGCCCGCCTGCAGCCGGTCTCGTTGCTGGCTGACGGCGGAGCGCAGGCTCGGGTCGACCCGGAACCCGTCGAGTGCGAGGCCGATCGCGGGCGCCAGCACGGCTTCCAGGGACAGCCGTCCCCAGCGCCGGTGCAGGGTCAGCCAGCCGTCCACCAGGCCGGGCACCGTCACCGAGGTGCCGCCGGTCGTGCCCGGGGGAGCGGGCAGGTGTCGTGGGCTGCGTCCGGTCCCGTTGATCGCGGCGACCTCGCCGCTCTCGTCGTGCACCAGCGCGAGCACGTCCCCGCCGAGCCCGGCTGCCTGGGGCATCACGACACAGATCACCGCCTGGGCGGCAATGGCCGCGTCCACGGCGCTGCCGTCGTGCTGGAGGGCGAGCGTGGCCGCCCGCGTCGCCAGAGGATGGGCCGTGGCTGCCGCACCGCCTGCACCGGAGGCACGGGACGCGCTGGGCTGAGCTGGGGGCACGAGGAGAACTTTCCTGGTCGAAGGCTTGCCAAACGAGACCGTGAGATGGAATATAAAACATCTCAACCCAGATGTGAAGGAGTCTGCATGACCCACACGGCTGCCGGACTTGATCTCGCCGGAGCATCCGAGCTCGTGCTGACTCCCGACATGTCCCTCGAGGTGGCCGAGCGGCTGCTCGACGGAGTCAGGGCCGAGGCCGTGGCGCGAGGTCTGAGCCTGGCCGCGGTGGTCGTCGACCGTGGCGGCAACACGGTCGCGTCGATCCGGATGGACGGTGCCCAGCTGGGTGCCGGCTCGCTCGCCCTGGACAAGGCCGTCACGGCAGCATCCTTCGGCTTCCCGACCTCGGCGTGGACGACGAGCAGCGCGCCCGGGGGCAGTGACTGGGGCCTCTCGCACACCCTTGGCGGTCGCGCCATCGTCTTCCCGGGAGGGATCCCGGTCTTCTCGTCCGCGCACCTCGTCGGCGCGCTGGGGGTCAGCGGGGCTGCGTCCGAGGTCGACGAGGCATGTGCGGTCCACGCCGTGCAGACCCACGGCCTGGACACCGTCGGCGGGGCGACGTCATGACGGCCGTGCTGGTGGCCGGGGGAGCCACGGGGATCGGTGCCGCAGCCGTCCGGGCGTTCCGCGAGCGCGGAGACAACGTGCTCCTCGCCGACCGCAACGAGGAGGCCGGCCGGGCTGTGATCGCCGAGGACCATCCCGGCGAGGGCAGCTTCCTGCACTGCGACTTCACCGAGCCCGGATCCGTGCTGGCGGCTGTCGAAGCCGCGGTCAGCCTGAACGCAGGATCGCTGGACACGGTGTTCTACAACGCGGCGCTGCTCGAGGCCCGCCCCCTCGAGGCATGGACCGCGGCCGACTGGGACCGCACGTCGGCAGTGAACCTGCGTGCGCCGTTCCTGATCTCCCAGGCCGCTGCGCCGTACCTGCGCAAGTCCCCCAACGGCCGCATCATCCTCACCTCGTCGACCGGCGCCTTCCGCGGGCACGCCGGGATGCCGGCGTACCACGCCACCAAGTCCGGACTCCTCGGTCTCGTCCGCGCCCTGGCCGACGAGCTCGGACCGGACGGCGTCACCGTGAACGCGCTGTGCCCGGGGTGGGTGGACACACCGTTCAACGGGTCGTTCTGGGGGCACCAGGAGGATCCGGAGCGAGCCCTGGACGAGCTGAACTCCCGGATCCCGCTGCGACGCCAGGCCAAGCCCGAAGAGATGACCGGCCTGCTCCTCTTCCTCTCCTCCGCCGCCTCGTCGTACATCACTGGTCAGGCACTGGTGATCGACGGCGGCTACACCTCCGTCTGAACAGGCTGGACATGACGACTGTCGAGATCTACCTCAACCCCGCGGCCCAGACCGCTGTGCCCGCTGCCGGCTTCAGGCCGCCCGACCGGCTGCCCTCGCAGACCCACCGCTCGCTGCCGGGCTACCAGCCCACGGCCCTGCGGTCCTGTCCCGGCCTGGCCGCGCTCCTCAGCGTGGGGACCGTCCTCGTCAAGGACGAGTCCGAGCGCCTGGGGCTGCCCTCGTTCAAGATCCTGGGTGCCTCGTGGGCAGCACTCACCACGGTGCAGGCGGCGTGGGGCAGCAACGTCGAGGGACCCCTGACCCTGGAGAACGTCCGGGCCTCGATCGGCTCCGTGAGCGGCAGGGGACTGGTGGCGGCTACCGACGGGAACCACGGTCGCGGCATCGCCCGAGTGGCTTCGCTGCTCGGCCTGGAGGCCACGATCCTGATCCCCGAAGGCTCCTCGCAGGCCCGCATCGACGCCATCGCCTCGGAGGGCGCCGAGGTGACGATCGTCGACGGCACCTACGACGACGCGATCGCGGCTTCTGCCCGGCTCGCCGACGACCGTCACCTGATCGTGTCGGACACCTCGTGGGAGGGCTACGAGGACGCACCCCGCGCTGTGGTCGAGGGCTACTCCACCATGTTCTTCGAGATCGACGACGCGATCGCCGAGCACGGACTTCCCCAGCCCGGCGTCATCGCACTGCAGGCCGGGGTGGGCGCGTTCGCCGCCGCAGGACTACGCCACTACCGCGACGGGCGGCAGGATCCGCCGGCGACCGTGGTGGTCGAGCCTTCCAGCGCCAACTGCCTGATGGCCTCCGCCCGTGCTGGCGGGCTGACCCTGGTGCCCGGCCCGCACCGGTCATCGATGGCCGGACTCAACTGCGGGCTGCCGTCGGAGCTGGTCTGGCCCGTGGTGGCCGCCGGGACTGATGTCTTCGTCGGGATTTCTGACGACCACGCCGACCAGGCCATGCGGGCGCTGGCCGACGAGGGCGTCGTTGCGGGAGAGTCGGGAGCAGCCGGCCTGGGCGGACTGCTCGCTCTCGCCCAGCACGGCTCCTCCGAGGAGCGCGCACGTGCCGGCCTGGACGCGGACGCGTGCGTGCTGGTCGTCAACACCGAAGGGGCCACGGACCCCGTCAACTACGAAGCCGTCGTCGGCCGTCCGGCCGCCGACGTCGCACCAGCTCGGGACCCACTGGCAGCCCCACAGGCAGCTAGCGACCGCACCGCCCACCACTGAGGAGCAGCTCATGTCCCACACCCCGGAGACGGTCGAGGTGACTCGTCTCGAGTCCAGCCACATCGACGTCATCGATCCGTCCCAGCGCCACGGAACTCCACGCGACCTCTTCCCCGTGTGGTTCTCCGGCAACCTGAGCATCGGCAACGCGATCTTCGGCGCGCTGGCGATCATCGTCGGCAACTCCTTCTGGTGGGCCGTCGTGGCGGTGCTGCTCGGCAACGTGGTCGGAGGGACCTTCATGGCGCTCCACTCGGTGCAGGGGGCCCGACTCGGCGTACCGCAGCTGATCCAGAGTCGCGGCCAGTTCGGCTTCCTCGGCGCACTCGTGCCCGTCCTGCTCGCCGCCTTCCTCTACCTGGGCTTCTTCGTGGTGACGGCCGTGCTCGGAGGACAGGCGCTCTCCGCAGCGATGCCCGACACCTTCAGCGTCAACGGCGGTCTGGTGCTGCTGTCGGTGCTGAGCCTCCTGATCGCGCTGCTCGGCTATCGAGCGATCCATCTCGCCGCCCGCTGGGCGCTGTGGCCTCTCGCGGCCGCGGTCGTGGTGGTCACGATCGGCTCGCTGTTCTACGGGGGCATCGAGCTCACCGGGGGGTCCTTCGAGGTCGGGCCGTTCTTCACCGCCGTCGGTCTGATGGCCACCTTCCTGCTGACCTACGCGCCGTACGTCTCGGACTACTCGCGCTACCTGCCCGAGAACAGCTCGGCCCGTGCCTGCTTCGGGTGGACCTTCGGCGGCGTCTTCGTCTCCGCGACCTGGTGCAACCTGCTCGGGGTCGTGCTGGCGGTGCAGATCGGCGGCACCGACATGTTCGTCGCGACCAGTGAGGTCGTCGGGATCCAGTGGATCGCGGTCGTGACCCTGCTGGTCACCGCTCTCGCGATCGCCGGCAACAACGCCCTCAACTTGTACGGCGGGATGCTCAACCTGATCACGGCCATGTCCTCCTTCAGGGACGTGCGTCCTTCGGTCGGGGTCCGGCTGGCCTTCCTGCTGCCGACCTTCACCATCGGCCTGGTCATGGGACTCAACGTCACCGACAACTTCTCCGCCCAGCTGACCAACTTCTTGTCGTTCCTGACGCTCGGGTTCGTCCCATGGGGTGCGATCAACCTGCTCGACTTCTACTTCGTCCGGTACGGCAACTACGACGTGCGAGCGTTCTTCACCCGGCGCGGCGGCATCTACAACCACGACCCCGCCACCTGGACCTACGGCGGGTTCAACCTGCAGGCACTGCTGGCCTACGGTGTCGGCGTGGCCGTGTCCCTGCCCTTCGTCACGAACGGTTGGTACGCCGGTCCCATCGCCGAGCGTCTCGGTGGCGCCGACGTCTCCTGGATCCCCGGCCTGCTCGTCACCGGCGCCGTCTACCTCGCCGTCACCAAGATCGGGAGCCGATCCGAGTCGGGTCGATCCGGATCGTCGCTGGACTACGCGGTCCCGGGAGGTGAGTGATGACCGAGGCCGTCGGCGAGGCGATGCTCCTGCGCGGCCGGACCGCGGTCGTCACCGGCGCCGCCCGGGGGATCGGTCTGGCGATCGCGACGCGGCTGGCCGCGCACGGTGCGCAAGTGGCGCTGGTCGACCTGGACGAGGAGACGACGAGAGCTGCCGCGGAGGAGGTGCGCCGGACCACCGGTGCACGCACCGTTGGTCTGGCAGCAGACGTCACTACGGCGGCCGAGCTGCGCACGACTGCCGATCGGATCGAGGCCGAGCTCGGCGCTGTCGACGTGGTGGTGCCGAACGCCGGCATCCTCGTGCTCAAGCCTGCGCTCGAGCTGACCCCGGAGGAGTTCGACTCCGTCATCCGGGTCAACCTGACCGGCGCGTTCCTGACTGCCACGGAGTTCGCCCGGCGGATGCCGGGTGAGGGGGCGGACGGACGGATCATCTTCACCTCCTCGCTGTTCGGTCTGCGTGGGGGAGTGGGCAACGCGGCGTACGCCGCCTCCAAGTTCGGCATGCTGGGGATGGCCCAGAGCATGGCCGCCGAGCTGGCTCCCGCCGGCATCCGGGTCAACAGCGTCTGCCCGGGACAGATCGAGTCGGCGATGATCAAGCAGCTGTTCGAGGACCGGGCAGCCGCCAACGGGACCGCGCCCGAGGACGAGCGCGCCGCCTTCGCGCGGCACATCCCCCTGGGTGGTCTCGGCTTCCCCGAGGACGTGGCGGACACCTACGTCTACCTCGCTTCCTCGCTCAGCAGCTATGTCACGGGCCAGCACATCGTCGTCGACGGGGGCTGGAGCGTCGGTTCCGCTTGACCGTCGACCGTTTTGCGCTGGCGTCGATGCTGGCACTCTCGTTCAGCACGGGCGTCCTGGACGCAGCCACCTACCTGGGACTCCACGGCGTCTTCACGGCGAACATGACCGGCAACCTCATCTTCGTCGGGCTGGGGGCGACCGGACAGGCGACGGTGCCGGTCCTCCGCGCGCTGCTGGCCCTGGGCGGCTTCGTCCTGGGTGCCGCGCTCGCCGGTCGGGCGCTTCGTCGCGGTGTCTCGTCGGGCGCCCACGACCGCCGGGCCAGCTACAGCGTCCTGGTCGTGGGCGTGATGCTGGGGGCCTCGGCCGTCGCGCTGGCCGTGGGCCCGCCCAGCACCCCACTGCTGGACACGCTGACCATGGTGATGGCGGTCGCCATGGGAGTGCAGGCCATGGCCGCGCGGCGGGTCGGCATCGGTGACGTCACCACGGTCGTGGTCACCTCGACCCTGGCCGGCCTCGCCGGCGACAACCCCGCGACGGGCGGCTCGGCCGACGGCGGGCTCACCGGCCGTCGGGCTCTCTCGGTCGCCACGATGGGGCTCGGCGCAGTGGCCGGAGCCTTCTTGATGTTGGTCTCGGTGGAGGTCGCGGTCGGGGTGTCGACGCTGGTCACGACCAGCGCGGCTGGCGTCCTGATCGTCCGTGGCCACCGCCTTCGACACAGGTAGTGGATCCGACCCCGGTTCAGCACCACTCGCGTACGCCGTGCGGACTCAGCTCCAGGTCACGGAGTACGACGGGAAGGCGCGCGCCGTGGTGCGCGCAGGTCCACCGGAAGTCGGCCCGGCGGTACTCGATCGACAGCACGCGTGCGCCGAAGTGCGCGACGTGGTCACCGCACTCGCGGTAGCGCCCGCACTCCTCAGCCACCGCGAAGTCGAAGCCGACCGTGCGTCCGTCGAAGTCCGGGAGGTTCTTCTGCCCGGCTGCGAGCCCGGCACCGTGCGCTGCCCGCACCAGCAGCCGCGCGTAGGTGATCGCCTGCTTGCGGCGGAGCAGCCCGCCGCTGCGGGTGAACGAGTCGAGGTTGTCGAGCTCGACCGCGTCGTACCCGCGCGCAGCGCAGCCCCGTGTCCAGGTGCCGACGATGCGTGCGAGCCTGACCCGCTTGCGTGGCGTGCGGATGTCCAGCAGCCACTCGCCCCAGGCCGAGTCGACGACCGGCCGGCCGCCGCGGCGCAGCACCAGCCCCTTGCGCTTCTTCCAGAAGCCTCGTTCGTTCGCCTGGGTCTGGAACCCGTTGACGTAGCAGATGTTGTAGCGCCCGGTGAGCGGGTACGCCGCCCGGTCGCGCACCACGATGCCCACGTTCGCCGGCACCGACCGCGTGCCGCCGAGCTGGTAGTCGACGTCCGTGCCGACAGGCAGTGGCCGGACGGCGGCTTCCGCGGGCGCTGCGGAGAACAGCAGCAGTGGGACCAGGATCATCGCGAACCAGCGCTGCACGGCCACCTCCAGAGGAATGGAGGTGAGTCTGGCGGCGTTGACCCCTAGACTGTGCACGACAACTCAAGAGGGGCTGATTGGTTTCGACTGGGGACGTTAGTCCCAGGAGAAGCGGGTCGAGAAGCCAACGTCATCTCGTAAACGTTCGTTGGAACCTATAGTTGCCGAATCTAATCGCAACGACTTCGCTCTCGCTGCCTGAGCAGTGATCGAAGGGTCAGACCGGGCATCCGTCCTCGTCCCGGACCCTGGCCTCATCTAGAGGACTTGCTGATCGACTCCTGTCAGGAGGGTTGATCGGGACTTCATCCTGACTGGGCCCGTCGGCACACTGTTCGTGGGAGTGCCGGGGCCGAGAAAAGCGACATCACGAACTGCACCCGGAGAAGACCTGGTACGGCGCCACAGGACGCGGGTTCGATTCCCGCCAGCTCCACTGCCAGCGACCCAGAAAATTGTCTCATATTCCGGACAACCCCCGCCCTCTCCTGTGAGACTGGTGGGGTCGTTCGGGGGCTTCTGGGAGGGGTTGCTGTGCTCGCAGGGCGAAAGCCTCGTCGTGTTCGCGTTGTCGTCTCGGGAATGCTGCTGGGAGTCGTCACGATTCCGCTGCTGGTCGCAGGGACGGTTGCCACCCCCGCGCTGGCGCAGGCGCCGTACGTCGCCTGGTCGGCCTATCTCCCCGGCTGGACCGACGCCTACGTCCCCAGCAGCGAGAACGACTGTGTCGCCGGAAGAGCCGCGTGCCTGAGGCAGACGCGCAAGGAGTTCGGGCGCATCCTGAAGGCGAACGCGCAGACCTGCACCCACGCCTCGATCTTCGCCCTGGCCTACACCCGGATCACCCAGACCTACGGCTGGAGCCGCGACATCCCCGGCTACTACCAGGACGTGGGCTACATCAACCACATGGATGCCGTGTTCGCGAAGTACTACACCGACGCCTACTACCGCTACCAGGACGGAAACCGCTCGGCCGTCCCCGGTGCCTGGCTGACGGCCTTCGACGCTGCCAGGGACAAGCGGGTCACCGCGACCGGAGACCTGCTGCTCGGCATCAATGCGCACGTCAACCGGGACCTGCCGTTCGTGCTGGCAGCGATCGGGCTGACGCGACCCGACGGGCAGTCCGGGAAGGTGGACTTCGACAAGGCCAACCAGTTCCTCAACGATGCGTCCGCGCCGATGATGGCCGAGCTCGCGGCGAGGTTCGACCCCACGGTCGACGACTCGAACGACCCGCTGGGTCTCGCCTACGGAACGGTGATGCAGATGCTCACGGGTTGGCGTGAGAACGCCTGGCGCAACGCCGAGGCCCTGGTGAACGCGCCCACCCCGCAAGCACGGGCGGTGGTCGCGGCCGCCATCGAGGCCGAGGCACAGTCGGTCGCGAACGCGGTGGTGCTGACCCAGTCCTACGCGCCGCCCGTCACCTCGACGGTCGCTCGCGATGCCTACTGTGCTGTCCACAAGGGTGACCCCGCGCCGATGCGGTATCCGTTCGGGATGCCCACGCCGTACGGCGGTTGACGGGGCGCCATGAACGACACTCCCAGGTCCGCGCGACCACGGCTGCTGCGAGGTGGGGACCTCCCCGAACAGGGTGACCCTCGTGCCACGAACCGGGAGGCCGCGAACCGGGAGGCCGCGAACCGGGAGGCCGTGGACCTACGCGTCTCCATGGTGCTCGCCGTGCTGGGCGGCAGGTCCGTCGGGGACGTCGCGCAGGAGTGGGAGGTCGACGCCACACTCCTGCATCGCTGGGTGCACGACTTCCTGGTCGCCGGGTCCGCCGTGGTCACCAACCGGCCTGACCCGGACGCGGCCCGCCAGCGTGACCGTTTCCTGGCGGCGTTCGCGCACGAGCTGCGCACCCCGGTAGCCGTGGCCAGGGGGTGGGCGATGATCCTTGCGGAGGGCGACGTCCCCGAGGACGAGGTCGCCGGCTCCCATCAGCGGCTCTCGGATGCCCTGAGCCGCCTGTCCGAGCACATCCATGATGTCGAGCTGACCGCGTCCGTGTCCCTGGGCCGGATCCGGGTCAACGTCGAGCCCGTCGACGTCGCCGCTCTGTGCCGTGAGCTCGACGGCGGTCCCGGCGTACGCCGCGGAGCCGAGCTGGCCGTGCCCGCGGACCCGCGACTGCTCAGCCGGGTGCTGCGCGATCTCTGGGTCGTCGCCCACCGGGAGCCGGCGCCGGACAGCGTCGCGATCGACATCGTCGAGTCAGGGCCGTGGTTCGAGATCCGCGTCGTGCGCGAAGGCACCCCGATCGACCCGATCGTCGTCAAGGCCCTCTTCGACCCGTTCGACGCGAACGACGACGCCACGGGCGTGACCATCGGCCTCTACATGGCCAGGGCGCTCACCGTGGCCCACGGGGGCTACGTCGGCGCGGAGGGCGACGAGGGGAGCACCGTGCTGCTCCTGCGCCTGCCACGTGATCCACCGGCAGGTCCGGAGCCAGGAGGGCCAGGACCGAGCCGCGACCAGGAAGGAAACCGATGAAGTTCACTCTCTCCTGCGGAGACGCCATGCCGGGCTGCTCGGCCCGGTTCGAGGAGGACAGCCGCGAGCGGATCCTGGAGCTGGTCGCTGCCCATGCCCGGGAGGATCACGGCGTCGTCGACGTCACCCCCGAGATGCTGGAGGTGATGGGGGCCAACATCAGGCGTGCCTGAGAGCGGACCCCAGCGACGAGAGCACCGTGACGGGTGTCGACCGCCGAAACCTCGTGGTCAGCGCAACGTCGCCTGGGCGACGACGATCGGGTGGTCGGAGACGCCGCGGGAGCGCGTCGTCTTGTCCGAGCGCCAGTAGCGGAACTGGACGTCACGCGTGCCCAGCACCCAGTCGATGCCGTTCGCCCGCGGGTAGCGGCACGGCGAGCCGACCGAACCGCCTGAGGCGGAGTGCAGTACGCCGGACCTGGTGGCCGCGCAGAAGAACGGTTGCTTGGCGTTCATGTCACCGGTGAACAGCACGGTGTGTCCCTGGGAACGAAGACGCTGGATGTGCTGCATCTGTCGCCGCACCGACGACGCGCGCCACTTGCGGGCCGCCCCACGCCGGCCTGCCGGGTTGTGCGTGTTGAGCACCCAGAACACCTCGCCGTTCGTCTTGGACCTCAGCTGGACGAGCGGGACGTTGACGCGCTTGCCGCGCAGGTAGGTGATCGGCACGTGGGTCCGCTGGACGAGCTCGAAGCGGGACTTGTGGAAGGCCACGGAGTTCCGGGTGTCGGTGCTCCTGCCGCTGCGCGAAGGCGCGCCGACCAGGGCCCATCGTCCACTCGTCTGCCGGAGGAACGCAGTGGCCTGCTTGCCCTCGAGCTCCTGGAGGCCGGCCAGCGTGACCTGGTGCTTGCCCAGGTAGGCGACCGCGCCCCTCATCCGGGCGGTGCCGGACCGGGCTCCGCCCCGCCCAGAGGTGTGGCTGTTGCCCCTGACGTTGAAGGAGGCGACGTTGAACACGTCGGCTGTCGGCGCCGAGGCGGCACGCGCGAGGGTCAGCGACGCGGTGGAGCTGCCCGGGTGAGCGGTCGCAGCACCGACGGTTGCGGGAGCAAGACTCACCGCCAGGGCCAGGGCAGGGACAGCGGCACGAGGGGCAAACTTCTTCACAGAACGTCCAGACGATCGAAAATGGGCCTCGACGACCGTACGCACCTCGACCGCCGATGGGTGCACCCTGTGACGGATGCCACATCCTTCGAGCGCGTCACAGAGGGGCGGGCTCATCCCTGCGAGAGGGCCGTCGGGCAACGCCCCTCGCGGTTTGCGGTCACAATGGTTCGTTGCCGAAGAGTGGAGAGAACGTGATCGGACTGCCCCGCAAGATCCTCAAGATCAACGACGCTGCCTGGTTGTTCGCCGAGAGTCGGCGGACCCCGATGCACGTGGGCATGCTCGCGACGTTCTCCCTGCCCGAGGACGCCGGCGAGGGCTACCTCGGCGACCTGGTCGACCGTTGGCGTGAGGTGCGCACCTTCGCGCCGCCGTTCAACTATCTCCTCCAGGGATCGGGGCTGCACCGGTGGAAGGAGATCCCCGACGACACGATCGACGTGGACTACCACTTCCGCCACTCGGCGGTGCCCTCACCGGGTGGGGAGCGAGCGCTCGGCGTACTCGTCTCGCGCCTGCACTCGCAGCGGCTGGACCGCCGCTACCCGCTGTGGGAGTGCCACGTCATCGAAGGGGTCGAGCCCGGCAGGTGGTCGCTCTACGTCAAGGTGCACCACTCGCAGATCGACGGGGTCGGTGGCCTCCGCCTCGCCCGACGGATGCTCTCCGTGGACCCTGCGGCACGCGAGATGCTGCCTCCGTGGGCCATCGGGACCAGCGGCCCCGACCAGTCCGGCGTCGAGCGACCCGTGCGGACCGGGCCCACCAGCAACGGGGTCACCCAGGAGGGCCGGGGGAGCGACCCGCTGGCGGGTGCGAGGAGCGCGGCGTCAGTGGTCAGGTCGCTGACCCAGACCTACGCCGAGAGTCTCTCCGGGCTGGGCGGAGGCGGCCGGGCGGTCCCGTTCCGGGCACCGCGGTCGGTGCTGAACAACCGGATCAACGCACCGCGACGGTTCGCCACGCAGAACTACGACCTGGCCCGTCTGAAGGCGGTGGCCGACGCGGCAGGCGGAAGCCTGAACGACGTCTTCCTGGCCATCTGCGGCGGTGCGCTGCGACGCTATCTCGACGAGCTCGGCGCCCTTCCCGAGCAGACCCTCACCGCCAACGTGCCGGTCTCGGTGCGACCCGAGGGCGGGCTCGACGTGGGCAACGCGATCAGCTTCCTCTACGCCGAGCTCGGCACCGACGTGGAGGACCCGCTCGAGCGGATCAAGGTGATCCACGCCTCCACCCAGCGCGCCAAGGACCGACTGCCTCATGCCGGCGGCATGTTGATGGACGTCTACACCTCAGTGCTGATGGGTCCGTTCCTCGCTCCAGCGGTGCTCGGGGTCGGCGGCTACGGCCCCCCGGACGCCAACCTGGTGCTGTCCAACGTTCCCGGCTTCCGGGAGGCCCGCTACTTCGACGGCTCACGGCTCGAGGCCTACTTCCCGATGAGCCTGCTCTTCCACGGGCAGGCACTGAACATCACCGCAGTGAGCAGCGCTGGCCAGTTCTGCATCGGCTACACCGGCTGTCGTGACACCCTGCCGCACCTGCAGCGGATCGCCGTCTACAGCGGCGAGGCACTCGAGGAGCTCGAGGCCGCGCTCGACCTCGACCGGGAGTGAGAGCGGGGCACCGCGCCGGACTTGATTGCAGTGGGGGAGTGGGGGTACTCAGTTCCCATGTCTTTGCGTCGCAAGTCCCCGCTGGCCGACATCGACGAGCGTGAGGTCGAGGTCGGCCAGCCCAAGCGAGCGGCGGCCGGCATCGAGGCCGTGGCGATCTCCATGAAGCGTGCCATCGACAGCATGGGGGTCACCCGCACCGCCCGGACGCTGCTCAAGCTCAACCAGGTGGACGGCTTCGACTGCCAGGGCTGCGCCTGGCCCGACCCGGACCCGGCGCACCGCCACACCGCCGAGTTCTGCGAGAACGGGGCGAAGGCCGTGGCCGAGGAGGCCACGACCGACCACATCCTGCCGGCGTTCTTCGCCGAGCACAGCATCGAGGACCTGCAGCGTCACACCGACTACTGGCTCGGACACCAGGGCCGGCTGATCCACCCCGTGGTACGCCGCCGCGACGCGACCCACTACGAGCCGATCAGCTGGGAGGAGGCGTACGAGCTGATCGGGCAGACGCTGCGCGGGCTCGACCACCCCGACGAGGCGATCTTCTACACCTCCGGCAAGACCTCGAACGAGGCGGCGTACGCCTATCAGCTGTTCGCCCGGACCTTCGGCACCAACAACCTGCCGGACTGCTCGAACATGTGCCACGAGTCGACCTCGGTGGCGCTCGCCGAGGCCATCGGCATCGGCAAGGGCTCGGTCAGCCTGGACGACGTGCACGGCGCCAGCCTGATCGTGATCAGCGGACAGAACCCGGGCACCAACCACCCCCGGATGTTGACCGCCCTGGAGCACGCCAAGCGCAACGGCGCCAGGATCCTGTCGATCAACCCGCTCCCCGAGGCCGGGCTGATGCGCTTCAAGAACCCGCAGAACGCGCGCGGTCTGGCCGGCCACGGCACCGGGCTCTCCGACCTGCACCTGCCGGTGCGGATCAACGGCGATCTGGCGCTCTGGCAGGCGATCGGCTCCCTGATCCTGGAGGCCGAGGAGGCCGCCGGGAACGACGGCTCCGTGCTCGACCGTGACTTCATCGCGCGGCACACCACGGGCTTCGACGACTGGGCCCGCGAGATCAAGAACCTCGACTGGGACCGGGTCATCGAGTCGACCGGCCTGGACGAGGGAGCAGATCCAGCAGGCTGCGGACATGCTGCTGGCCTCGGACGCCACCGTGCACTGCTGGGCGATGGGCATCACCCAGCACCGCAACGCGGTGGCCACGATCAAGGAGTTCGTCAACGTCGCGCTCCTCCAGGGCAACATCGGCAAGCCGGGCGCCGGACTGTGCCCGGTGCGCGGGCACTCCAACGTCCAGGGCGACCGCACGATGGGCATCTGGGAGAAGGTCCCGGACCACTTCCTCGATTCGTTGCAGAAGGAGCACGGCTTCGAGCCGCCGCGCGAGCACGGCCTCGACACGGTCGACTCGATCCGGGCCCTGCGCGACGGCAAGGCCAAGGTGTTCGTCGCCATGGGTGGCAACTTCGTCTCGGCCGCCCCGGACACGATCGTGACCGAGGAGGCGATGGAGCAGGCCGAGCTGACGGTCAACGTCTCGACCAAGCTGAACCGCACCCACGTCCGGTGCGGCCGGACCTCGCTGATCCTGCCCGCGCTCGGCCGCAGCGAGCGGGACAGGACGGGCGGGATCGACCAGCGCGTCACGGTCGAGGACTCCATGTCTGCGGTGCACTCCTCACGGGGCCCGCTCAAGCCCGCGAGTCCCGACCTCAGGTCCGAGGTGGACATCGTGTGCAGCATCGCGGAGGCAACCCTGGGCACCGAGGGTCCGGTTCCCTGGTCGGAGTACCGCGCGGACTACACCAACATCCGCAAGGCGATCTCGCACGTGGTCCCCGGTTGCTCGGCGTACGACGAGAAGGTGAACCAGCCCGGTGGCTTCGTGCTGCCCCACCCGCCCCGGGACTCGCGCACCTTTCCCACCAAGTCGAAGCGGGCCGTGTTCACCGCCAGCCCCATGGGGGTCCTCGAGGTCCCGGAGGGGCGCCTGCTCCTGCAGAGCCTGCGCAGCCACGACCAGTTCAACACCACGATCTACGGCCTGAGCGACCGCTACCGCGGGATCTCCGGCGGGCGTCGGGTGGTGTTCATGCACCGCGACGACATCGCGGCGCTGGGCCACGACGACGGTGACGTCGTGGACCTGGTCAGTGAGTGGGAGGACGGCACCGAGCGTTCCGTGCCGTCCTTCCGGATCGTGGAGTACGACACCCCCCGCGGCTGCGCTGCGGCGTACTACCCCGAGGTGAACCCGCTGGTCCCGCTCGACTCCACGGCAGACGGGAGCCAGTCCCCGACGTACAAGTCCGTGATCATCCGGCTCGATCCGGACTCCGGCGGCGACGCGACCTCCGAGGGGCGCGGCGACCCGGTGGGCTCGGACCGGGGCCGGAAGTCCGACGTCGAGCCCGACCAGCTCAGCTGAGCCCGGAGGGCGTCCCCGTGCCGGAGTGCCTGTTCTGCACGATCGCAGCGGGGGAGACGGACGCCGCCGTCGTCTGGGGCGACGCCGACTTCGCCGCCTTCCTGGACATCCGCCCCGTGTTCAAGGGACACGTGCTGCTGGTGCCGCGGACGCACGTCGTGACGCTGCCCGAGCTGCCGGCCGGGCTACGGGACCCGTTCCTCGCTGCGGCACAGCGGCTGGCGGCCGCGATGGTCGACGGGCTGGGCGCTCAGGGGTCGTTCGTGGCGATCAACAACACGGTGTCCCAGTCGGTGCCACACCTGCACTGCCACGTCGTACCCCGGACCAAGGGCGACGGTCTGCGTGGCTTCTTCTGGCCCCGGACCAGGTATGCCGACACCGCCGATCGGGATTCCTGGGCCTCCCGGATCAGCGCGGCGCTCGGCCCGGGCTGACCCCGGCAGTGGCGCGACACTAAGGTGGCGGCGGACTTCAGCCAACGAGAGGACGCCAGATGGGTCGGTACGACGGACGCGTAGCAATCGTGACAGGTGCGGCACGAGGCATCGGCGCCGGCACTGCGCGGCGCTTCGCCGAGGAAGGTGCCTCGGTCGCCGTGCTCGACCTCGACGAGGCCCAGGCGCAGGCGACCGCGGAGGGGCTCGGCGGTGCCGCCACGGCCATCGGCGTGGCCTGCAACGTCACCGAAGCGGCCTCGGTGGAGACAGCGGTGGCGCGCGTGCTGGAGGAGCTCGGCGGGTTGCACATCCTGGTCAACAACGCCGGGATCACCCGCGACAACCTGCTGTTCAAGCTGACCGAGGACGACTGGGACTCCGTCATGGACGTCCACCTCAAGGGCGCGTTCCTGATGAGCAAGGCGGCTCAGGCGACCTTCGTGAAGCAGAAGTACGGCAAGATCCTGAACCTCTCGAGCGTCTCCGCGAACGGCAACCGGGGGCAGGCGAACTACTCGGCCGCCAAGGCCGGCGTGCAGGGGTTCACCAGGACCCTCGCGCTCGAGCTGGGACAGTTCGGGGTCAACGTCAACGCCATCGCGCCCGGGTTCATCGCCACCGAGATGACCGACGAGACGGCCCGCCGGCTCAAGCTCGACGTGGAGGACTTCCGTCGGATGAACGCCGAGGCCAACCCGGTCAAGCGCGTCGGCCACCCCGAGGACATCGCGGCCGCGGCAGCCTTCCTGTGCAGCGACGAGGCCTCCTACATCACCGGCCAGACCCTCTACGTCGACGGCGGGGCCAAGATCTGAGCCCAGGGAGAAACTCCAGCTTGTGCACCAACACGGGCGGGCCCTGCGTCCATGTCGGGGCCCGCTTTGTCATGCTGACGCACATGTACCCACGAGCTCGCCCCGCTCGCGGAGCGGCCTCCGGCTCAGCCCGGCTGGTCGCGGCGCTCACGGCGGTCGTCCTGAGCCTCGCTCTCGCGGCGTGCGGCGGGGGTGGGGACGAGGCAGCGAAGAAGCCCAACTCGCAACCGGTCGAGGGAGGCACCAAGCTCGCGGCGCTGTGGCCGCTGACGGGGGAGCCGGTCACCGGCTCCACGCCGGACCACCCGGTGCTCGTCACCAAGATCGACAACACCGGGAGCAGCCGTCCCCAGCTCGGGCTCAAGCAGGCGGACCTGGTGACCGAGGAGCTCGTCGAGGGCGGGATGACCCGCCTGGCGGTGTTCCACTACCGCAACCTGGCCAAGGTCGTCGGGCCCGGTGCGGTCGATGCGCGCCTCCGACATCGGCATCGTCAAGCCGGCCCACGGAGTGATCGTCGCCAGCGGGGCAGCCCCGCCCACGCTGGGCCGCCTGCGCAACGCCGACATCACCTTCTTCACCGAGGGGGGCCCGGGCTACTTCCGCGACGGCGGGCGCAGCTCGCCGTACAACTTGATGGTGGACCTCCCCAAGCTGGCCAAGACCTTGAAGAAGAAGGCGGTCGTGCCGGCGAGCTACCTGCCCTGGGGCACGGAGGCCGACTTCACCGGCGGCCAGCCCGCGCGGACGATCCAGGCCATCTTCAGCCGGTCGCACACGACCTCCTGGCGCTACCAGGGGGGCGCCTACCGCAACCAGAACAGCTTCGCCGCCGAGGGGCAGCAGTTCGTGCCCGACAGCGTGCTGGTGGTCCGGGTGCGACAGGGCGACGCCGGATATCTCGACCCGGCCGGCAACCCGGTCCCGGAGACGATCTACGCGGGCAAGGGCCAGATGATGCTGTTCCACAACGGCCAGATGGTGCGCGGCACCTGGAGCAAGAAGTCGCGGAAGACCCCGATCCAGCTGAGCACCGCCGCCGGACCGTTGAAGGTGCCTGCCGGCCACGTCTGGGTCGAGCTCGTCCCGAACGAGCGCGCCGGGGGGCGCGTGACCTTCGGCAAGTGAGGGCGGCAGCCCGAGCGGCTGCTAGCCCTGCTCGGCGGCGGGGTCGGTGAGTACGACGCCCTGGTCGGCCAGCGAGCGCAGGCCCTCGAGGATGAACAGGATCGCCGCCTCGATCCTGGCCACGGCCTCCTTGGGGTCCTCGGCCGAGGTGACGCTCTCGCCTGCTGCCGACATCGCGCCGAAGAAGATCCGGCTGAACGTCTGCTTCATCGGTTCTGCCAGCTCGTAGGTCGAGGCGTCGAGCACCGATCCCACGATGTCCTGGACGATCCCGTAGCTGGATCGCTCCTCCTGCTCCCGGAACCGCTCGTAGCCGAGGATCGCCGGGCCGTCCTGGATCACGACGCGCTGGTAGACCGGCTCCTGGACGACCTCCAGGAACGCCCGAAGACCGGCGCGCGCCTTGTCCCACGGGTCGCTGGTGCCGCGCAGGGCAGCCTTGATCGTCCTGGCGGCGTCATCCTCGACCTTCGCGAAGACAGCCTCGAAGACCCCCTGCTTGCCGCTGAAGTGGTGGTAGAGCGCGCCCTTGGTCACCCGGGCGCCGGCGACGATGGCATCGAGGCTGGTGGCGCCGTAGCCGTGCTCGCTGAACTGGGCGGTGGCCACGTCGATGAGCGCCCGCTTGGTGGACGCGGAGTACTGCGCTCGACGCGACCCGCCGGCCACTTTCGGCAGGCCGGTGAGCAGTCGTTCGGCGGGCGAGCGGGTCATGTCCGCAGTCTAGGGCGGGGGACTGCGCCGTGTGGGTGACGTCACGGTGTCGCCGTTTGGCCTAGCCATGGTCGGACACATACTCTGGGTACGTACTTCCGGTATGTGAAGCCTAGAGAAGGGTGACGAGCATGAGCTGGACGACATTTCACAGTCGCGGGGAGACCCTCCGCGTCGTGATCGAGACCGCGAACCACCGCCGCGACGGCGTCCTCCCCACAGAGGTCCCCGGCGTGGCCGAACACTTCACCGACGAGCTCGACCTGATCGGTGCACTGTTGCTGAAGTGGCACGCCCGACTGTCGGGCAACATCGAGCGCGCCTTCGTGCGGGAGCCCCTGGACCTCGAGTCCGCCGTGGCCGCCGCCTGGCTCACGACCGCCGAGGAGATGCCCGGTGTGCGGCTGGTGATCGACCGCTGCGTGGCCGAGCCCACCGGCCCCGAGATGGAGCAGGCCATGACCCGGGCGCGTGAGGCCGAGTGGGCCCGACTGGCGGTTGCCTCCGGCCTGGCGAACACCAAGGACGCCGCGGCCGTGGCAGTGGGCCGACACGTCGAGGAACGCGCACGTGCGGGCCTCGTCCCGGCGCACGAGAACACGACCGCAGCGGGAGGCCCAGACCCGCATCGACGCCGACGCGCCGACTCCCGGCGAACCCCCCGCCGGGTCCCTCGCGGACCGGATCAAGGCTGCCCTGGCGGCCTGACCCCCTGAGCTGACCAGACCCCGGGCCACCGGCGCGCGGCCCTCCCTCCGCGCGTCAGGCCTCCTCCCGGCCCGGGGTCTGGTCATCCCCCGGGCAGGTGCCGACGGAACTCCGGATGTCCGGGCAGGTCCGTGGCTGGCGTTAGGATGCCTCGGTGAGCAGCCCAAAGACACGCGGTTTCGGGACCGATGTCCTCGAGGACACCCGCACCGAAGAGCGAACCGTCCCCACCGACAACGGTGACCACGAGCGCCTCTCCCACTACGTCCCCAAGGACAAGTTGATGGAGGCCATGGTCAATGGCACCCCTGTGGTGGCGTTGTGTGGCAAGGTCTGGATCCCGAGCCGGGATCCGCAGAAGTTTCCGGTGTGCCCCGAATGCAAGGAGATCTGGGAAACGATGCGCGAAGGCGACAAGCAGTGAGGTCCGTGCGCAGCGCGGCCGTTTCCCTCGTGGCCCTCGCGGTCGCCAGCACGCCGTTGGCCCTGGGAGGCCCCGCGTCTGCTGCGCTCCCGAGTGGCTCAGCGGGCGCTGCTGCGTTCGGGCCGTGCCTCACCGGACTGGCGGCGCGGACGGCGCCGGGCCGCGAGGTGCCTCTCTGGCGCCAGCACGCCGACACCGGCGCGGTCTCCGAGAGTGACCTCGAGGCTCTGCCGAAGCGAGAGACGCGCCCTGCTGCAGTGGCGCGCAACGTCGAGCCGCGCCTCCCGGCGACGGTGGTGATCCCGGTCTACGCGCACGTGATCAAGGGCAAGCACAAGGGTGAGCGCAGGGGCGTGAACTACCGCGAGATCCGCAACCTGGTCACCATCCTGAACAACGCCATGGGCGCGCGACAGAGCTCTGCCAGTGCCTATGCGCGTTACCGGTTCACGCTGAAGAAGGTCGACCGCACTCGCAGGGATTCGTGGTACCACGCCTTCTTCAACGGTCCGCGCGACCGGAAGATGAAGCGGAAGCTGCACGTCGGCAACGCTCGCACGCTCAACCTCTACCTCAACGGCGGCGGACCCCGGAACAACCCGGTGCTGGGCTGGGCACGGTTCCCGTGGCAGTACGCCAGCGCGCCCTACCTGGACGGCGTGTCCCTGAACACCGCCTCCCTGCCAGGTGGCAAGGCGACGGGGTACAACCGGGGCGACACACTGGTCCACGAGGTGGGTCACTGGCTGGGCCTGTTCCACACCTTCGAGGGTGGCTGCAGCGAGCCGGGCGACCTGGTGTCCGACACGGCAGCCGAGGAACAGCCGAGCTTCTACTGCCAGACGACCAGGGACACCTGCGTCGCCGAGCCCGGCCTGGACCCTGTGCGCAACTTCATGGACTACTCCCAGGACGCGTGCATGAACATGTTCACGCCGGGTCAGGTCCGGCGCATGGACACCGCTTTCGAGAAGTGGCGGCTCTGACGCCCTGTGACCGACGGACTTCCTCCGCCTGACGCCACGCCGCCCGTCCCGCTCGACCTCCCACCCGCCTACCCCGCACGTGCTGCCTGGGGTACGGCGACGAGGCTGCGCGCGTGGCAGACGGCCGCCCTGACGGCGTACTTCGAGAACAGCCCCCGCGACTTCCTCGCCGTGGCGACGCCCGGCGCCGGCAAGACGACGTTCGCACTCACCGTCGCCGCCGAGCTGCTCGCGCGCCGGGTGGTCGAGCGGATCACCGTGGTGGCACCCACCGAGCACCTGAAGACCCAGTGGGCCGAGGCCGCGGCCAAGGTCGGCATCCCGCTGGATCCGGCGTACTCCGGACGCACGGGCCGCAGCAGCAGCGACTTCGTCGGTGTCGCACTGACCTACGCGGGTGTGGCGGCCAACCCGTTGGCCCACCGGATCCGGACCGAGCGGTTCAACACGTTGGTGATCCTCGACGAGGTGCACCACGCGGGGGACGCGCTCTCCTGGGGTGAGGCGGTCCGCGAGGCGTTCGACCCGGCGCGACGACGCCTGGCGCTCACCGGCACGCCGTTCCGCTCCGACATCAACCCGATCCCCTTCGTGACCTACGCCCCGGACGCCGACGGGGTGCCGCGATCGGTGGCGGACTACACCTACGGCTACGCGCACGCGCTCGCCGACCACGTGGTCCGTCCGGTGCTGTTCATGGCCTACACCGGAACCATGCAGTGGCGCACGCGCGCCGGCGACGAGATCGCTGCTCGGCTCGGCGAGCCACTCACCAAGGACCTGACGGCCCAGGCGCTGAGGACGGCCCTGGATCCAGGCGGCGCGTGGATCCCCTCGGTCCTGGAGGCCGCGGACCGCCGGCTCTCGGAGGTCCGCCGCCACGTCCCCGACGCCGGGGGACTGGTGATCGCCAGCGACCAGGAGTCTGCGCGGGCCTATGCCAGGGTGCTGACCACGATCGCGGGCGAGAAGCCTGCGCTCGTGCTCTCGGACGAGAAGGCCGGGTCGAAGAAGATCGCGACGTTCACCGAGGACGGGTCGCGGTGGATGGTCGCGGTCCGGATGGTCTCCGAGGGCGTCGACATCCCGCGGCTGGCGGTGGGGGTCTATGCGACGACCACGTCCACGCAGCTGTTCTTCGCCCAGGCGATCGGTCGCTTCGTGCGCGCCCGCAAGCGCGGTGAGACCGCGTCGATCTTCGTGCCGTCGGTGCCCCTGCTGCTGGCGCACGCCTCGGAGATGGAGGTCGAGCGCGACCACGTGCTCGGCCGCAAGATCACCGACGAGGGAGACATCTTCGCCGCCGAGGACGCGTTGATCGCATCAGGCGCAGCAGGCCGAGGGTGCGTCCGGCGACGAGGCGCTGCTGCCGTTCGAGGCCCTCGGGTCACAGGCCAGCTTCGACCGGGTGCTGTACGACGGGGCGGAGTTCGGTCACTCGGGCGAGGTGCACGTCGGCTCGGAGGAGGAGATGGACTTCCTCGGGATCCCCGGTCTCCTCGAGGCCGACCAGGTCCGTGACCTGCTCCGTCACCGGCAGAGCGAGCGCGCGCGTCGTCGTACGCCCGGACCGGAGCCGGAGAAGCACCAGCACCAGCCCGCCACCCATGAGCACCTCGCGGTGATGCGCCGCGAGCTCAACGGTCTCGTCGCCGCGTGGCACCACCGGACCGGTCAACCGCACGGCGTCACCCACGCCGCCCTGCGCAAGGAGTGCGGTGGTCCGGCGGCGGCCGCGGCCAGCGCGGCCCAGCTGGCCAAGCGGATCGACACTCTGCGCGAGTGGGCGACGCGAGGCTAGGCCCAGGCCCTCCGGGTGGCGGGTGTCCGGATGCCCGAGACGTCCTTGCTCGGGTCGAGGACATCTCCGACCGGGATCCCACGGACCGATCGCGAGCCGTAACCTCGTCCGGCACGTCGTCTCGGCAGGACTGGAGCCCTTCGGTTTCGCGTGTCTACAGAGGGGTGGCCCTGGTGATGCGCGCGCAAGTTGCGGAGTCGTGGCATCGCTCCGCCGCCGCGGGGTCGAGGCTGACACCGTCGGTGCGCCGTCACGCTGCCGATGACACGTTGCGCGACTCCGCGAGGCCATCGCTCGCCCAGGTCTTCCGGTGCTGGAAGACGTGCTCGGCCAGGCCGCACGGGAATGCGACGCGATCATGGCGGTCTCCGACGAGACCGGGCAGCTGTTGTGGGTCTGCGGGCACCCGACGGTGCTGCGTCGCGCAGAGGCGATCGGCTTCGTCGAGGGGGCCAACTGGGACGAGAGGATCGCCGGGACCGCGACCCGGGAATGGCCCTCAACCTCGACCACCCGTCAGCGTGAGCCGGTCGGAACACTTCCGCCGCCGGTCCAGAATGGAGCTGCGGACGACATCCATCCACGACCCGACGTCGGGTGCATGGTCGGGGTGCTCGACATCACGGCGGCGACGACATCGTCGTACCCCAGACCATGGCGATGGTGCGGGCAGCCGCGAGAATGGCCGAGGCAGAACTGGCTCGCCACCTGCTCTCCCGCAGGGGCGCCGAGTCTCAGCGCAGCACGAGCGGGATGTCGATCGCGCTCGAGGCGCTGGGGCGTCACGAGTCCCTGCTCACGATCGATGACGGAGGTTCGCATCGGTCCACGGTGCGGCTCACGCCTCGGCACAGCGAGATCATGCTGCTGCTCGCATCGGCGCCTCGTGGCCTGTCCGGCGACGAGCTCGCGGTGCTGCTGTACGCCGAGGACAACAGTGCCTCGACTCTCAGGGCAGAGCTCAACCGGTTGCGTTCGCTCCTGGGCGACCACCTACTGGCGTCACGTCCCTATCGGCTGGTCGCGGAGGTGACGGGGGACTGGCTGGCTGTCGAGGCACACCTCGCCTCAGGCGATGTCGTTGCCGCCACCCAGGCCTACCGAGGGCCCGTGCTGCCACGCTCTGTGGCACCCGGCGTCGTCCGGCTGCGGACTGACGTGGAGCTCTCGCTGCGGCAGGCGGTTCTGGAGCACGGGGTCCCGGATCTGATGTCGTCGTGGACGCGGTCGTCTGGGGTGCTGACGACTACGAGATGTGGCTTGCTCAACGAGCCGCGATCAGCGTCACTTCCCCGTTGCTTCCGCTCATCTCCGGCCAGATCGCAAGGTTGGACCGGGAGTTCGGCACCTAGCAGCGACTGCCCCGGAGGGGCGGACGCAACGGCAATGCAACGTTGCGTTCCTGCGTGTGATGCACATCACCGACCTGCCTCCCACGCAGCGATCCGCGTGTGCCGGAAGGCCCGGTCGGCCCATCTGCACAAGGAGTTCTCCATGAAGGCAGCTGTCGTCCACGATTTCACCAAGTCCCTCAGCATCGACGAGACACCGAAGCCCGTTCCCGGACCTGGGGAGGTTCTCGTCAGGGTCGAACGGCCGGCTTGTGCCCGACCGACATCCACGCCGCGAACGGCGACGGCTCATCAAGCCGACTCCGCCCTTCATCCCCGGTCACGAGGGGGTCGGGATCGTCGAGCAGGTTGGGCCCGGCGTCGCCACACCAAGCGTGGGCGACCGCGTGGCCATGCCGTGGCTGGGCAAGGCGTGCGGAACATGCGAGTTCTGCGTCGACGGCTGGGAGACGCTGTGTGCGACGCAGGTCCTGGTTACGGCATCGACGGTTCGTCGCCGTACGCGACGATGAGCGCCGCGCAGGACGCACCAGGTCCTGACCTCGGACCCCGACGCCAGCAGGATCGACCTCGGTGATACCCGTAAAGCGGTGACTGTCTCCGGGCGCGCCCGGCGCTGGAGACGGTCTCGCATCGACGGGCTCGGCCACCTCGCGCTGCAGTACGGGCAGATCAGCGGCGCCACGTGGTCGCGGTCGACATCACCGTCGAGAAGCTGGAGCTCGCGAAGGAGCTCGGCGCCGACCACGTGGCCACCACCCTCACCGAGGACCGGTCTCCGCGATCGAGGCGCTGGCGGAGCGCAGCGGTGACTCGGGCTGTCGCGCCAAGGCGTTCGAGCAGGCATTCGGCTCCTTGCGGCGCGGCGGGACGCTGGTCCTCGGCGGCTCCCGGCCGACAACATGATCGAGCTGGCGACGTCGAGTCCGTGCGGGCGGGATACGATCCTCGGCTCCAACGTGGGCATCTGCAGGCCTGGACACGGTGTATGCGATCCACGCTCAGGGGCGCACCCGCGTCATCCGGGAGACCCGGAGGCTCGAGGAGGTCAACGAGTGCTTCGAAGAGGTCGAGAAGGGCAACGTCCAGGCCCGCATCGTCTTCGACCTCCGCACCTCCGAGATGGGAGATCACTCATGACCGTCGACGCCGCACCCGGAACCGCCGAGTCGCTGGTCTCCGTCAAGAGCCGCTACGGCCACTTCATCGGCGGGGAGCAGGTGGCACCCATCAAGGGCGCCTACTTCGAGGACTCTCGCAGGTGAACGGCAGGGCCTCACGGAGGTGGCTCGGGGCACCTCGGAGGACATCGAGGCCGCGCTGGACGCCGCCCATGCGGCTGCCGACTCATGGGGCCGGGCGTCGGTGACCGAGAGGTCGAACGTGTTGTTCAGGATCGCAGACCGCATCGAGCAGAACCTCGAGATGCTCGCCGTGGCCGAGGCATGGGACAACGGGAAACCCGTCCGCGAGACTCTGGCAGCAGACCTACCGCTGGCGGTGGACCACTTCAGGTACTTCGCAGGGGTTCTCCGTGCCCAGGAAGGCACCTCGTCGGAGATCGACGAGAACACGGTCGCCTACCACTTCCACGAGCCGCTCGGCGTGGTCGGTCAGATCATCCCCTGGAACTTCCCGATCCTGATGGCCACCTGGAAGCTCGCACCCGCGTTGGCGGCGGGGAACACCGTCATGCTGAAGCCGGCGAGCTGAAGCCTGTACGAGCATCAAGGTGGGCCTGACGGCGACGTGCAGGATCGAGGTACTGGACGGGTCTACGCCTTCGACGTGAGGCCGGGAAGCCGCTGGCGAGCAGAAGCGGCGCGAAGTCTCGTCACGTACCTGTCCACCACCGGTGAGGTCATGCAGACGCGAGCCGGAGACCAGCACCGGTGACCGGACGACGGCGTCTCCGACGTCATCGAGGGTCTCGCCCGAACGGCGGCGACGGCAACGGCGACGGCGTACCCGACAACGAGCAGCCGCACGTGACCTCGCTGCCCGGGAACGGAGCAGGCCCCAGCCAGGGTGCTCCGTACGTGACCCTGGTGGGTCCGGCCAGCTCGAAGCTGGTCAGCGTGTCCACCTCCGATGTCGTCGATGCCGCAACTGCCCCGCCATCGGGCACCACGCTCCCGGCGGGCCTGACCAGCTTCACCCTCGCCGACATCACGCCCGGGTCGACGCAGACGGTCTCGGTCTACGGCGGCCCGATGGCAGGGGTCAACGGGTACGCCAAGTACGACGCCGGGATCTGGTCGGTGCTGCCGGCCGAGCGGGTCCAGGTGTTCGCTGACCATGTGGACATCCTGTTGACTGACGGCGGGCCCGGGGACGACGACGGCATTGCGAACGGGCAGATCACCGACCCCGGCGGCATCGCGGTGATGTCGGTCGCGGCCGGCGACATCACGCCCCCGGTCGTGACGGGGGAGGCGACCACGGAGCCGAACTCGGCCGGGGATCTGCACCGACGACGAACACCGCTCCGACGCATGGAGGTTGGTACCGCGGCAACGTCCGCATCGAGGGACGGCTTCCGATCCGGGCTCGGGGGTCGCCGACGCAACCGCCCGACACCATCGTTGACACCGAGGGCCGACCACAGCTGAGTCAGCGCGGCACTTCCGCACCGTCGTCGATGCGCGACGCCGCCATCGGGCACACGCGCCGAGCGGCGGAGACCGGATCGCGCGCGGCGTGACGACAGGGTCAGTTCCACCACCGGGCAGGACCCCGGCGAGCGATGGCAGGGGCCAGAGGGTGCGCCAATACCGCGGGATGTGGTAGCACCTCCGGCTTCGACGCACGGTCGCCGGACGTGACCGCGACCTCGCAGGTCGTGTGCGACCAGGCGCCGACCCCCAACTGTGGCAGCGGCACCTTGGCCGGGTTGAAGGTCGACAAGACCGCGCCACAGCTCGATGTCGGTGCGGGATCTCGTAGGCATCGACCGGGGTTTGGTTCAGCGGGTCCAGGACCGGGGTGATCTTGAACCGGCACCGGTCACCGAGATGGGTGCGGACCCAGTCGGCGGTGACGGGTTCGGCTCCCTCGACCCGGGCCACCGGACTGCCGCCGGCGAGGTGGGCGAAGAGCCACACCGTGGGCAGCAGCTTCGTCTCATCAAGCAGTACGGCGGCCTCGGTGGGGTCGAACCGCTCGGGTGTGGGCACCGATGCCTCGTCGGTGGTCGGTTCCTGCAGGTCTGTTCGCGGTGCCAGGCGGCATATGCCTGCAGGATCCTCACGGCCTGGGTGGGGTTGGCCATGATCAGGACGGCTTTGACGCGGCGTTGGTCCAGGGTGGAGGTGTCACCCATCGCGAGCAGCGCCTTGGCGAGGTAGGCCACGGTGGCGTCGATCCGGGCGATGGTGGCGAACTCGCCGCGGATGTAGAACCCGCGCATTCCGTGGTCGGTGGACCTGGTGGTCTTGGCGAAGCTCTCCCGCGCCGCTGTCTCCTCGCGGGCGGCGGCAGTCTCGGGGTCGGCGGCGAGAGGCGGCCGTGACCGGCGTCTCGACCGGGACCAGGACACCCTCGGGCGAGGGTGCGACCCGGGATGCGTAGGCGGCCAGCGACGGCGGTGTCGGGTCTTGCGCGCCCGTGCAGGCGTGCCCCTCGGAGACAGCGAGGGCCAGCACCCGCGCCCAAAGCGCCGGGAGGCGGTATTCCAGGTCGAGGACCTCGGCGACCAGCCGGGTCCCGGCCCAGGCGGAGAGCCCCATCCGGGCGGCAGGACGCGGGCGGGAACTCGCTCGGAGTCGGGACCTTCACCTACGTGACGGCTGCGGCCGACCAGGCCGGGAACCGTCGCGCCGCCGCGGCATACTGGCGGGTGGTCTACCGGTTCGACGGGTTCGACCAGCCGGTCAACGACCCGGCGTCCCCGATGAGCATCTTCAAGGCAGGCTCCACGGTCCCGGTGTCATTCTCGCTGAAGAACGCGAGCGGCGAGAAGGTCACACCGCTCTCCAGGCCGACCAGGCCGGATCGACTTCCCCTCGTAGACGGGGTCGATGATCATCCCCTCGAGCCGGCCGCTCAGCCGGATCGCCTCGATGGTCGACTCGACCGGGATGCCGTAGAGGTCCCGGCCCAGCCCGCGAGCACGGTGATCTCGTCGTCGCGCAGGTCGCGACCGAGCTCGATCAGGGCCGCGGTGTTGCGGGCGATGCGGGTGACCTGGTCGACGGTCTTCTCCAGCGTCGCCGAGGCGTCGATGCCGAGCACGCGCCGCGGGCGTCCGGTCAGGTCCTCGAGCGCTGCGAAGCCGGCGATCATGCCGGCGTGGGTCGAGCCGGTCACCGTGCAGACGACGATCGTGTCGAAGAAGACGCCGAGCTGCTGCCTCCTGCTCGGCGACCTCGAAGGCCCAGTTGGCGAAGCCGAGCCCGCCGAGCGGGTGCTCGGAGGCTCCGGCGGGATGGCGTACGGCTTGCCGCCGGACGCCTCGACCTCGGCGATCGCCTCCTCCCAGGACTGCCGGATGCCGATGTCGAAGCCGCTCTCGTCCAGGCGTACGTCGGCGCCCATGATCCGGGACAGCAGGATGTTGCCGACCTTGTCGTTGACCGGGTCGTCCCAGTCGACCCACTTCTCCTGGACCAGCCGGCACTTCAGTCCGAGGTGGGCGGCGACCGCAGCGACCTGACGGGTGTGGTTGGACTGGTAGCCGCCGATCGAGACCAGCGTGTCGGCGCCCTGGGCCAGCACGTCGGGGACGATGTACTCCAGCTTGCGGGTCTTGTTGCCGCCGAAGGCCAGCCCGGAGCTGCAGTCCTCGCGCTTGGCCCACACCGACGCGCCACCCAGATGGGCGGTCAGCCGGTCCAGCGGATGCACCGGGCTGGGACCGAAGGTCAACGGGTGGCGCGGGAACTCGTCAGGATCACGACACCAGCCTAGGGCTGCGGCTGGGTCCGAGACGACCGAGCCCAGCAGCGGCAGCACCCGGTGCGGCACCTGCGTCGCGAGAGCGATCACCGTCGAGCAGCGCACGATCGCCTCGTGCGCCAGGACCTGGTCGATCACGCGTTGCAGGTCGGTGTTGGAGCGCGCGACCACGCGGCACCACATGTCGCCGGGACCGGTGATCGTGCAGGCCTCGAGCAGCTCGGGGATCCTCGCCAGGTGTCGGCCTACGGCGTCGTGGCCCCCCGCTCCGGCCTGCCGGATCTCCAGGGTCAGGAACGCGGTGACCGGGTGGTCGAGTGCCGATGGCTCCAGCTGCGGACCCCACCCCGATACGATGCCGGTCCGCTGGAGCCGGTCGAGTCGTGCCTGGACGGTGCCGCGCGCGACACCGAGCCTCCGGGACGCCTCGAGCACCCCCACGCGTGGCTCGGCGGCGAAGAGCTCGATCAGGGTGCGGTCGAGTTGGTCCATCAGTGCCTCCATACTGGACAGGTTGTCCAGTGTGTCACGCGTGCGTTGCACAGATTGTCTTCCGCGACGATCCTTGGGCCATGAGTTCGCTGACCCCCCAAGAGATCCGTGCCGACCTGACCCTCGACCAGCTCAAGCAGCTGGTCGGACTCGTGGAGTACGACGAGGAGCGGGACGTGTTCCCCGTGACCGGCTGGGACGCGATCGTGTTCGTGGTCGGCAACGCCACCCAGACGGCGCACTACTACCAGTCCGCGTGGGGCATGGACCTGGTCGCCTACTCGGGTCCGGAGAACGGCAACCGCGACCACAAGTCCTTCGTGCTGCGCTCGGGCTCGATCCGGTTCGTGGTCAACGGTGCCGTGGACCCCGACAGCGAGCTGGCCGACCACCACCGCCGTCACGGTGACGGGGTCGCCGACATCGCGCTCGAGGTCCCCGACGTCGACCGCTGCATCGCCCAGGCCCGCAAGGCCGGCGCGAGCGTCGTACGCGAGGCGGAGGACATCACCGACGAGCACGGCACCATCCGGATCGCCGCCATCGCGACGTACGGCGAGACCCGGCACACCCTGATCGACCGGTCGCGGTACGACGGCCCCTATCTCCCGGGCTACGTCGCCGCCGAGTCGACCTGGGTCAAGCGCGAGGGCGAGCCGAAGCGGCTGTTCCAGGCGCTGGACCACATCGTCGGCAACGTCGAGATCGGCCAGATGGACGAGTGGGTGGAGTTCTACAACAAGGTGATGGGCTTCACGAACATGGCGGAGTTCATCGGCGACGACATCGCCACCGACTACTCGGCGCTGATGAGCAAGGTGGTCGCGAGCGGAAACCATCGGGTGAAGTTCCCGCTCAACGAGCCGGCCGATCGCCAAGAAGCGCTCGCAGATCGACGAGTACCTCGAGTTCTACCGCGGCGCCGGTGCGCAGCACCTCGCCGTCGCGACCAACGACATCCTCACCTCGGTCGACGCGCTGCGGGCGAATGGCGTGGAGTTCCTCAACACGCCGGACTCCTACTACGAGGACCCCGAGCTGCGCGAGCGCATCGGCAACGTGCGTGCGCCCATCGAGGAGCTGCAGAAGCGCGGGATCCTGGTCGACCGCGACGAGGACGGCTACCTGCTGCAGATCTTCACCAAGCCGCTCGGCGACCGACCCACGGTCTTCTTCGAGCTGATCGAGCGGCACGGCTCGCTGGGCTTCGGCAAGGGCAACTTCAAGGCGCTGTTCGAGGCGATCGAGCGCGAGCAGGACGCGCGCGGCAACCTCTGACCCATCCGGATCCACTTCACCTCCGAACACACCGGTGACCGGCCGGGAGCTTCTCGGTTGCACTCACTGCACCGGAGGATCTCCCATGCGCGTCCGCCGCCCTTCCCGCAAGTCCGTCGCGCTCGCTGCTGCGGCCAGCCTCCTCGCGTTGCCGCTGTCCGCCTGCAGCCTCCCCGGAGGAGGGGCGCCTGAGCCCGTCGCCTCGGTGCCGACGCTGTCCGGCACGACCACGGCGATCAAGCTGGACGAGGGCTTCGCCGGTGCTCTGGCCCAGCTCAAGCTGACTCCTGGCGTGATCGGAGGCGCCAAGCTGGCCAAGGGCTCGCTGATCTTCCCGATCACCGGGGGCAACGTCACCGTGTTCGAGCCGGGCGAGGTGTCGCCCTACGTCATCGGCCAGATCCAGCACGAGGGCTCCGGGTTCTCCCTGAGCGCCGGCGGCACCAAGGTCTCGCTGACCAACTTCAACGTCGACCCCGGCGTCTCCAGGGTGTACGGCGACGTCAAGGTCAACGGGAAGACAGCGGCCACCAGTGCCTACCTCTTCCAGCTCGACGGGCGCACGCTCGAGCCGCTGACGACCAAGGGCAGCACCGCGACTCTCCAGGGCACCCAGGTCAAGATCTCGCCGGTCGCCGCGCCGCTTCTGAACAAGACGTTCAAGACGAAGGCCGTCAAGGCGGGACTGCTCGTCGGCACCGCCACCATCACCGTCAAGGTGAAGTGACCACAGCCGGCGCCGACCTGCGCGAGAATGGGCCCGTGAGCCAGGGCGAGACCTACGAGCAGTGGCTCGAGCGCACGGGCTCCGGGCAACCGAAGCCCTCGACGGACGCGCGTCTGTGGGACCTGCTCATCATCGTGCTCCTCGGCGTCTACTTCCTGTGGGTGGGCGGGAGCAGCGCCCTGATCGGGCTCGGCCTCGTCGCCGTCCTCGCAGCGGAGCAGGTGATGCGGTTCCTCGCAGTCCGAAGCGAGGGAGTGGCCGTCCTGGGCAGCCGGCGGATCGTCACCACGCGGGCGGCGGCCCTGCTGGTCACCCTGGTGCTGGGCGCGTGGTTCGGGGTGGTCGAGGGGGGCGAGGCCTTCCTGCTGCCGCTGGTCCTGGTCCTCGACGACCTCAAGAACAACCGGAGCTTCCTGCGCTGGGCCTTCAGGGACCTGATCACCGGGCTGATCACCGGGCCTATCACCGGGCTCACCTCGCGGGCAGGACGGTCCCGGTCACCTCACCCAGAGAGATCCGGCCGCCGAGAGCGCCGGGCGCGGTCGCGCGAAGGGTGACCACGTCGCCGTCCTCGAGGAAGGTGCGTCCGTCGCCGAACGGCTCCTGCCCACCCCAGCTGAGCTCGAGGAAGGACCCGCGCTGGTTCGGTTCGTCGCCACTGATCGTGCCGCTGGCGAACAGGTCTCCGGTGCGCAGGGAGGCGCCGTTGCCCGTCATGTGGGCGAGCATCTGAGCGGGAGACCAGTACATCGACGCGTACGGCGGCCGGCTCACGACCTCGCCGTTGAGCTCCACCTCGAAGTCGATGTCGTAGCCGGCCGGCTCGTCGACGCGCAGGTAGTCGAGCGGACCGGGGTCCTGGCCGGGCAGGTCGACCCGCGCCGCTTCGAGGGCCGCCAGCGGGGTCACCCAGGCGCTGATCGAGGTGGCGAACGACTTGCCGAGGAACGGCCCGAGGGGGACGTACTCCCACGCCTGGATGTCGCGTGCGGACCAGTCGTTGAGCGGGGTGACGCCGAAGACGTGGTCGGCGAAAGCGGCTGTGGTGACCTGGTCGCCCAGCCGGGTGCCGGTGCCGACGACGAAGCCGAGCTCGGCCTCGATGTCGAGCCGGCGGCTGGGGCCGTAGACGGGGACGTCGGCGTCCGGCGGCTTGCGCTGCCCGGAAGGGCGCCGCACGTCGGTGCCGGAGATCACGACCGTCCCGGCCCGGCCGTGGTAGCCGACGGGGAGGTGCTTCCAGTTCGGCAGCAACGCGTCGCCGTCGGGCCGGAACATCCGGCCGACGTTGGTCGCGTGCTGCTCGGAGCAGTAGAAGTCGACGTAGTCGGCGACCGCGAACGGTGCATGCATGGTCACCTCGGTCAGCGGCACCAGCAGCGGCTCGACGCGGGCGCGGTGCACCTCCTGGCCGAGCACCTCGACGAGCCAGTCGCGGGCCACGTCCCAGGCCGGACGACCCATCGCCAGGAACGTGTCCAGCCCGGGCTCGGCCCACGGGCCCGCGAAGTGCGGGCCGTCCCCGGCGTCCCCGCCCAACGCCGCCGTGGCGGCGGCCTCGAGCACGAAGTCGCCGATCCGCACCCCCACGCGCGGCGACGCGCCGGGAGTCGAGAACACGCCGTACGGCAGGTTGTCCAGGTCGTACGCCGACCCGGCTGCACCGGTCACCCAGGTCATGCCGCTCCTCCCACGAGTCCGAGCTCCACGAGGTCCTCGTGGGCCTCCAGCACGCTGCACGACCCGAAGGAGGTGAACCACCGTCGGGTGCGGGCCGCCGCTGCCGGGTCGGCCGCGACCCGTGCGGCGAGGGCGGGGCCGTCGGTCTCCTCGAGCACCTGCGCCACCTCGTCGGGGCCGGCACCGTCGAGCGAGGCGCGCGTCGCGACCAGGACGTTGAGGAAACCGTGGTGCTCGAAGCCGGTGTCGTCCGCGCGGTGGCGCACGGCGTTGTGCAGCCCGGCGGTGCACTTGAACGCGAGCTCGCGGTCCAGGGCCGACTCCAGGCAGGTCGCCAGGTCGGCGGCGGACGGGAACAGGTCCTCGCTCAGTCCACCCGTGCGGAACTTGCAGGCGATCTCGCGCCCGGCGAGCTCGTCGAGGGCGGCGAGCCAGCCGTGCGTGGGCGGACCGTGCGGCACCGGCGGCTCGGCGAAGACCGGTACGTCGTCGAGGGCGCCCCCGAGCGAGTCGATGACGGAGACGAGCCGGCGGGCGTTGTGCGCGAGGTCGTCCTCGTCCCGCAGCGCGAACTCGACTGCGCGCAGCCGCAGGCCCTCCGAACGCTCGACCCAGGTCACCGCCGGCTCGATCGCACCGGCGCCCCCCGTGACGACGAGGTTGACCGCGAGCGGCTCCGCGTCGGACACGAGCTGAGCCAGGTCGGCGACCTTGACGTCACTGACCACGAAGCCGCCGACGAGGTCGGCGTACTCGCTGCTGCGGTGCACGCGGTGCTCGTGCACGGCCCGGTCGAGGTCGGTCCGGGCCGGAGGGAAGATCGCGGCGTCGTCGACGAAGTCCTGCAGGTAGTCCGGGAGGCCTGGCGGGTGAGTCACGGTTGCCACGCTAGATCACGAGAGGAGAGGGTGAGGGGGTGGCTTACTACCGATCCGTGGGTGTCGTCCCGCGCACCCGGCACACCGCGTTCCGTGACGAGCAGGGCGGGTTGCGCTATGAGGAGCTGATGGGGGAGGAGGGGTTCTCCTCGGACTCATCGCTGCTCTACCACGCGGGCGTCCCGTCGGCGATCGTCGACAGCCAGGTGTGGGAGCTCGGCGATCTGTCCACGACGCCCAACCACCCGCTGAAGCCTCGACACCTCAAGCTGCACGATCTCGACTGGGCCCGATCACCGCAAGACGGGGTCGACGCGGTGAACGGGCGTCGGCTGGTGATGGGCAACGGCGACGTGCGGATCAGCTACGTGGTGAGCGACGCGCCCTCGCCGTACTACCGGAACGCTGTCGGCGACGAGTGCGTCTACGTCGAGAGCGGTTCCGGCACGGTCGAGACCGTCTTCGGGGTGCTGACCTACCGCAGCGGCGACTACGTGCTGATCCCGCGGGCGACCACGCACCGGTGGCTGCCTGCGGAGCAGAGCCGGCTCTACGCGATCGAGGCCAACAGCCACATCGCCCCGCCGAAGCGCTACCTCTCCCGCTACGGCCAGCTCCTCGAGCACGCGCCGTACTGCGAGCGCGACCTGCACGGTCCGGCGGAGCCGCTCGTGGAGACCGGGACGGACGTCGAGGTGCTCGTCAAGCACCGTGGCAACGGGCCGTCGGGCCTGGTCGGCTCCCGAATGACCTATGCGACGCACCCGCTCGACGTGGTCGGCTGGGACGGGTGCCTGTATCCCTACACGTTCAACGTCGAGGACTTCATGCCGATCACCGGCAAGATCCACCAGCCACCGCCGGTGCACCAGGTCTTCGAGGGCCACAACTTCGTGGTCTGCAACTTCTGCCCGCGCAAGGTGGACTACCACGAGCAGTCGATCCCGGTGCCCTACTACCACTCCAACGTGGACTCCGACGAGGTGATGTTCTATGTCGGCGGGGACTACGAGGCCCGCAAGGGATCGGGGATCGACATCGGCTCGATCTCGCTCCACCCGGGCGGCCACGCGCACGGTCCGCAGCCGAGCGCGATCGAGGCGTCCATCGGGGTGGAGTACTTCGACGAGCTGGCCGTCATGGTCGACACCTTCCGTCCTCTCGAGCTGGGGGAGGCCGGGATCGCCGTCGAGGACCCGGCGTACGCCTGGACCTGGGCGGCGCGCGGCCCGGGCAGTGACGGCCCCGATGGCGGCAGCGCCGTCTTCTCCAACAGCTAGAGACCGAGGACATGCCGACCTTCATCGCCTTCCTCCGTGCCGTCAACGTGGGCAAACGGCAGTACCCCATGGCCGAGCTCCGCGGCGCGCTCACCGCAGCCGGGTTCGAGGACGTGGCCACGCACATCCAGACGGGCAACGCCCGCGTCAGCACGCGGCTGCGTTCGCGCACCAAGGTGATCGCCGCCCTGGAGAAGGCGATGCTCGAGGACCGTGGTTTCGCCGTGCCCGTGGTGCTGATGACGCCGACCGAGCTGCGGGAGACCCATGACGAGGCACGGGCGTTCGCCGGGGAGTTCACCGCCCGGGGCAACGAGATCCTGGGGCACTACCTGACCCTGCTCGCCGAGCCACCCGAGCCTGCATCCGCCCGGCAGATCGAGGCCCGGTCGGAGCCGGGGGAGTCGGTCAGGGTCGGCCGGCGCGCCGTACACCTGCTGCTCGCCAAGCCCTACCACGAGGCCTCGACCAGCAATGCGGAGGTGGAGCGTGTGCTCGGCCTCGCGACGACCCGTAGCCTGACCGTGATCACGAAGCTCGCCGAGAAGTGGGGACCATGAGCCAGCAGCAGTGGTGGCGCGACGCCGTCATCTACCAGATCTATCCGCGGTCCTGGGCCGACTCCGACGGGGACGGCATGGGCGACCTGCCGGGCATCACCTCCCGCCTTCCGCACCTGGCGGACCTGGGTGTGGATGCCGTGTGGATCTCGCCGTTCTACACCTCACCCCAGAACGATGCCGGCTACGACGTGGCCGACTACCGCGACATCGACCCGCGGTTCGGCTCGCTCGCAGACGCTGACGCGCTGCTCGAACGCGCTCACGAGCTCGGACTCCGGGTGCTGTTCGACCTGGTCCCGAACCACTCCTCGAGCGAGCACCCCTGGTTCCAGGAGGCGCTCGCCTCGCCGCCGGGCAGTCCGGCGCGGGCGCGCTACGTCTTCCGGGACGGGGAGGAGCGAACGGCGAGGAGCCTCCGAACAACTGGCGCAGCAACTTCGGTGGACCGGCGTGGACGCGGGTGACGGAGTCCGACGGCACCCCCGGGCAGTGGTACCTCCACCTCTTCGACACCACCCAGCCCGACTTCGACTGGACCAACCCGGAGGTCGGCGACGAGATGGAGTCGGTCATCCGGTTCTGGCTCGACCGAGGAGCCGACGGCTTCCGCATCGACGTGGCCCACGGGCTGGTGAAGGTGCCGGGACTTCCCGACGCCCCGGAGAACTCCCACGAGATGAGCGTGGAGCGCACCGCCGACCTGCCGATGTGGGACCAGCCCGGGGTGCACGAGATCTACCGCCGCTGGCGCAAGGTCACCGACTCCTATGCCGTCGCCGGGCAGGATGCCGACCGGATCCTGTGCGCAGAGGCCTGGGTATGGCCCACCGAAGCACTCGCGCAGTACGTCCGACCCGACGAGCTGCACCAGTCGTTCAACTTCGGCTTCCTGGTGAGCCCCTGGATCGCCTCCGCGCTGCGCACCGAGATCACGGCTTCCCTGGACGCAGTGGCCGAGGTCGGCGCCCCGCAGACCTGGGTGCTCTCCAACCACGACGTGGTCCGGCATGCGTCCCGCCTCGGCTACCAACCGGTTCCGGGCCCGCTGCGCATGAAGGGCATCGGTGCCGATGACCCGCAGCCCGACGCGGAGGTCGGCCTCCGCCGGGCCCGCGCCGCGACCACGGTCATGCTCGCGCTGCCGGGTTCGTCCTACCTCTACCAGGGTGAGGAGCTGGGCCTGCCCGAGGCCACCGAGCTGCCCGACGCCATGCGCCAGGACCCCACCTGGGAGAAGTCCGGGCACACGCTACGAGGACGTGACGGCTGCCGGGTCCCGACCCCGTGGGAAGGTGACTCGCCGTCCTTCGGGTTCGGGCCGTCGCAGAACACGTGGCTGCCGCAGCCAGCGGTGTACGGCGACCTCGCGGTCGACCGCCAGACCGGGGTGGACGGGTCGACCCTCGAGCTCTATCGCACCTTGCTCCGGCTGCGGCGCGAGCTGCGTCCCGGCCGGGGGAGCTCACCTGGATGGACCTCGGCGCGGACGTGCTCGCCTTCGAGGTGAGCACCGCGGAAGGTGCTCCGATCCGCGTGATCGCCAACCTGGGCAGCGAATTCCTTGCTCTGCCGGACGGTTTCGACGTGTTGGTCGCGAGCGGTGACCTCGACGACGAGAAGGGCCTGCCCACAGACACCTCGGTGTGGATTCGCCAGATCTGATTCGGGACCCATTTCGGGGCCCAGCCTCTTGCGCACTCCGGCGACCGGGGCCTAGGTTCGACCCCAATCATGTGACCCTGGTCACGGAGCCGGTTCGGGCGGAGGGCACCAGCTCATGGGATTTCGCGCACCAAGAAGGTTTCGCAGGGTCGTTGGCTCGGTCAGCGTGGGGGTCCTGGCGAGCGTGACGTTGGCCGCGTGCGGAGGCTCTGACAGCGGCGTCCCCGTCATCAACCTCTACGGCGGCACGTCGGCCGTCGGGTTCGACAAGCTCATCGATGCTTGCAACAAGGAGGCCGCCGGCAAGTACAAGATCGCCGGCAACCTGCTGCCGAGTGATGCGGACGGACAGCGGGAGCAGTTCGTCCGTCGGCTGGCCGCCAAGGACGACGGCCTCGACATGCTGGGGATGGACGTCACCTGGACCGCCGAGTTCGCCGAGGCGGGCTGGATCCGTGAGCTCACGGAGGAGCAGAAGGACGCGGCCACCGAGGACACCCTTCAGCCGACGATCGACACGGCGATCTGGAAGGACAAGCTCTACGGCATCCCGAAGCACACCAACGTGCAGCTGCTCTGGTTCCGGAAGTCGCTGGTGCCCGAGCCGCCGAAGACCTGGGACGAGGTCCTCGAGATGAGCCAGAAGCTCAAGGACGCCGGCAAGCCCTACGAGATCGGCATCACGGCTGCGCAGTACGAGGGCTACGTGGTCGGTTTCAACACCATCCTGGCCTCCCTCGGGGGCAGCCTGGTCAACGAGGACAGCACCAAGGTCACCGTCGACGACAAGACCGTCGAGGCGCTGGCGATTCTCAAGAACCTGGCGACCGGCGGCCTCGCCAGCAGGTCACTCTCCAATGCCCAGGAGCCCGAGGTGTTCGCCGCAATGCAGACGGGCGAAGCCGCATTCATCATGAACTGGCCCTACGTGTTGTCGGCGATGAAGGACGCCGACCCGGAGATCGCCAAGGACCTGGGGTTCGCCAAGCTTCCCGTGTTCAAGGAGGGTGAGGAACCCAAGGCCACGCTCGGTGGCATGAACTTCGCAATCAGCAGCTACAGCAAGAACCCCGAGGAAACGTTTGACGCGGCCATGTGCTTGCGCACCCCGGAGGCCCAGCTGCAGATCGCGCTCGAGGCAGGAGAGCCACCGGTGGCTCCGAGCGTGTACGACAACCCGGAGTTCCAGGAGGCCTACCCGATGGGCCCCGAGATGCTCGCCGAGCTCGAGACCGCGGTGCCGCGGCCGATCACCCCCCTCTACCAGAACATCTCCACCCTCGTCTCGAGCACCTTGTCGCCGCCGAGATCGATCGATCCCGAGAAGACGGCCGACGAGCTCAAGGACGGGATACAGCGGGCGCTTGATGGGAAGGGGATCCTGCCATGACCACTGCCACGGTGGAGGACGAGGGCGTCGTCATCGCGAAGCGACGCGCCAGTGAGGGCAAGCGCGCGGAGCAGAAGCTCGGCCTGCTGCTGTGCGCGCCGGCGGTCATCGTGATGCTCGTCGTCACGGCGTACCCGATCCTCTACGCCATCTACCTCTCGTTCTTCCGAGCCGACCTGCGAACTCCGGACGCCAATGAGTTCATCTGGTTCGGCAACTACGTCACTGTTCTCACCAGCCCGATCTGGTGGCAGGCGTTCAGCGTCACGATGCTCATCACGGTGGTCGGCGTCTTCTTCGAGCTCGCGCTCGGCATGGCCCTGGCGATCGTCATGCACCGCACCATCGTGGGACGCGGACTCGTGCGGACCTCGGCACTGGTGCCCTACGCGATCGTCACCGTGGTGGCCGCGTTCTCGTGGCGCTTCGCCTGGACCCAGGGCGTGGGCTGGCTCGCCGGTGACTCGGCGCCGCTGACCGAAAAGGGGCCGTCCCTCGCGATCATCATCCTGGCTGAGGTGTGGAAGACCGTGCCGTTCATGGCGCTCTTGCTGATGGCTGGTCTTGCGCTGGTCCCTGAGGACCTGCTCAAGGCCGCGTCGATGGACGGGGCCAGCCCGTGGCAGCGGTTCTGGAAGATCACCGTGCCGCTGATCAAGCCCTCGATCCTGGTCGCGCTGCTGTTCCGCACGCTGGACACGTTCCGGGTCTTTGACAACATCTACGTCCTGACCAATGGGGCCAACGACACCTCCTCGGTCTCGATCGTGGCCTACAACAACTTGATCAGAGGCCTCAACCTCGGGATCGGCTCCACGATGGCGGTGCTGATCTTCATCACGATCGCGATCATCGCGTACCTGTTCATCAAGCTGTTCGGTGCAGCAGCGCCGGGTGAGGAGACCGGCCGATGAGCGCCCAGACCCAGACCACCAGCAAGAAGTACAGCTGGACGGTGGTGAACATCGTCGTGCTGCTCTACGCGTTCATCCCGGTCCTGTGGATCATCTCGCTCTCCCTCAAGGGCGCGGACACCCTCAACGACGGCAAGTTCCTGCCTACGAACCCGACGTCCGAGGCATACACGGACATCTTCAAGGAAGAGGTCTTCCTGCGGGCGCTGATCAACTCGATCGGCATCAGTCTGATCGCCACGTTCGTCGCCCTGGTCCTGGGCACGATGGCCGCCTACGCCATCGCTCGGCTCGACTTCCCCGGCAAGAAGACGATCGTCGGTCTTTCCCTGCTGATCTCGATGTTCCCGCAGATCGCGCTGGTCACCCCGCTGTTCAAGATCGAGACCGCGATCGGGATCTTCGACACCTGGCCCGGACTGATTCTTCCCTACATCACCTTCGCTCTGCCGTTGGGCATCTACACGCTCTCGGCGTTCTTCCGGGAGATCCCGTGGGAGCTGGAGAAGGCGGCCAAGATGGATGGCGCGACGCCGTACCAGGCATTCCGAAAGGTGATCGCGCCACTGGCGATGCCGGGGGTGTTCACCACCGCGATCCTGGTGTTCATCGCCTGCTGGAACGACTTCCTGTTCGCACTCTCGCTGACCACGAGCAACAGGGCTCGTACGGTCCCTGCGGCGATGTCCTACATCACCGGCGACACGACGTTCGAGAAGCCCGTGGCTGCAGTCGCCGCAGCCGCGGTCGTGATCACCATTCCCATCGTCATCTTCGTCCTGTTCTTCCAGCGCCGAATTGTTGCTGGCCTCACATCGGGAGCGGTCAAGGGCTGACGCCCTTGGCCTACGAAAGGAGCACCTCGTGGCAGAGATCGTTTTGGACCACGTCGTCAAGCGCTATCCCGACGGGGCCCTGGCCGTCGACGACTTCAGCCTGGAGATCGCCGACGGCGAGTTCATCATCCTGGTCGGGCCGTCCGGCTGCGGGAAGTCCACGCTGCTGAACATGGTGGCCGGGCTGGAGGACATCACCCAGGGGGAGTTGCTCATCGACGGCACGGTGGTCAACGAGAAGGCGCCGAAGGACCGGGACATCGCGATGGTGTTCCAGTCCTACGCGCTCTACCCGCACATGACGGTGGGGGAGAACATGGCGTTCCCGCTGGTGCTGGCGGGCGTCGACAAAGCCACCATCAAGACCAAGGTGGACGACGCAGCGAAGATGCTGGAGCTGACCGCGCACCTCGACCGCAAGCCGGCGAACCTCTCCGGAGGGCAACGGCAGCGGGTCGCCATGGGCCGGGCGATCGTCCGGAGCCCGAAGGCGTTCCTGATGGACGAACCGCTGTCCAACCTCGACGCCAAGCTGCGCGTGCAGATGCGCACCCAGGTCGCCCGGATCCAGAAGACCCTGGCAACCACGACGCTCTACGTCACGCACGACCAGACCGAGGCGATGACGCTGGGTGACCGGGTCGTGGTGCTTCGCGGCGGTGTCGTGCAGCAGGTCGGGTCGCCCACCGAGCTCTACCAGAGCCCGACGAACCTGTTCGTCGCCGGCTTCATCGGCAGCCCGGCGATGAACTTCCTGCCGGCGACCATCGAGGGCGACAGCCTCAACTCGGGGTTGGGAAAGATCACGATGCCGGACCGGATCCGTCGGGCCGCGGAGCGCGCGAACGGGCGCGAGGTCATCCTCGGCATCCGGCCCGAGCACTTCGAGGACGCCGCCCTCGTGGGCGACGCCCCCGGGGCGACGATCTCGGTGCCCGTCGACCTCGTCGAGTCCATGGGATCCGACGTCTTCGCCTACTTCACCGTCCGCGGTGAGGCGCACTCCGGAGACCTCGAGGACCTGGCCCGGGACATGGGCCAGGACATGCACGGCGAGGGCACCCAGGTGAACGCCCGCCTGGACGCCGCCGCGAACGTCCGGGCCGGCAAGGAGGCGAACCTGTGGCTCGACACCGAGAAGCTGGCGATCTTCGACGCCGAGAACGGTGAGAACCTCACCGCCAACGCTGCGGGCGCGCACGCCCGGACCTGAGGACTACTTGCGCTTGGTGCGCCGCTGCTCGGCGACCATCTTGACCACGTCGCGGTTCCAGTCGTGCTCCCGGATGAGGCGGTAGCGCTCACCCGCAACCCTGAGATAGGCGTCGGCACCCGTCTCGTCGGCGCCTCGTACGCCGGCCTCCTCGATCATCTCGACCACGGGGGTGTACTCCTCGTCGAACCATCGTTCGGCCATCGTGGACTTGCTGAAGTAGGCCTCCTCGTCGTGCATCAACCGGCAGGCCCAGGCCTCCACCATCCCCGCAAGGCGGTGGTAGTTCGACGGGTTCGTGCAGTTGATCGCCGACCGCCGCTCGCCGGTGAGTGGCACCCGCTTCAGGAAGCGCAGGCCCCAGTTCTTGCCGTCGAGGTCGCGCCGCCCACCGATGCCGTCGGTCGAGATCACCGTGTCGATCTCGGTGACGTAGGCCTCCATCTGGTCGGCGCCCTGCGCACGGGCGACCGAGACCCGGTGGTGACCGTCGCGCACGAAGTAGAGGTTGCCCAGCTTGTAGACGTCGATCGGGGGGAGGTACTCACCGAGCCGGCTCTTCTCCGCCAGCCGCTCCCACCGCTGGCGGCTGCGGTCGGAGGTCGGCCGGAACCGCCGGTCGAAGTCCCGCACCTTGTCGACCGACCCCACGATCTGGTCCAGCGGGATCACCTGCAGGCCCAGCGAGCGCTCTCCCCGCCGTCCGAGCGCGTCGACGACCTCGCTGAAGGACAGCGTCTCCGCGACGTCCTGCGCGTCGGCCCGCATCCAGTGCGCGAGCTTGGACAGGGTCTGGTGCCGCCGCACCCTGAGGAAGTCGAACTCGGCGTCCGCGCGGGGGGAGCCGGTGTCTCTGGGCATCTCTAGATTCTTCCGCGTCGTGAGCCAGGTGCCACCAGGTGCGGTGCCTTCGGCTCGATGTCCACCATTCTCCAGGGGATGACGTTGCGGATCGTTGTCGGCCCCACCGTCCGGTCCGGCATCTGCTGGCCGTAGGGGTGGATGTGGCCGTGCAGGTGCCACGAGGGCTCGAGCCGTTCGAGCACCGTGTGCAGGGCCTGGATTCCCTCGTGCGGCTTGTCCTCCCCGTCCCCCAGCCCGAGCGGCGGCGCATGGGTGAGCAGGACGTCGACCGGGCCGCCGCGCTTGGCCCGGCGGAGCAGGCGGCGAGCGCGCCCGACGTACTCGCGCTGGCTGTACTGGTGCGGACCTGGCTTGTAGCGCACACATCCGCCCAGTCCGGCGATGCGCAGCCCGGCGGCCAGGACCACCTGCTCATCGGCGTTGGTGGCCCCGTGGGGGCGGGGGCCGTCGCTGATCATCCCGTCCGTCGTGAAGGTGCCGTTGCGGGCCCTCCTCGACTGGTCGATGGCCGGGTCGTGGTTGCCCGGCACGAACACCATCGGTGCGTCGACACAGGAGGCGACGTACTCCAGGTAGTGCCAGGGCAGGTCCCCGGCGGCCAGGACCAGCTCCGGGTGCGAGGTCGCGCAGGGTCTGGACCCGGAGGTTGGGCGCCTCCTCGTCGGCGATGACCAGTACTCGGACCATCGTCCGAGACTAGTCGGGACGAGCGCCCGACGCACATGACGTTGACAGTAAAACTGTCAACGTCTTGGATGAGGTCCATGTATCCGGGAACCCACGCGCGCTCGCACACCGACGATCCGGCGCTGGCCGCCAGGGGGGCCGGATCGTGAGCGACCTCGAGGTCCGGTTCGAGGACGGCGCGCTGTGGCTGACCCTGAACCGGCCCGAGCAGTTCAACGCGCTCACCGGGGAGATGGTGGTCGAGGCGATCCAGCAGATTCGGGGTGCCACGTCGCGCGACGACGTCCGCGTGGTGGTGCTGACCGGCAACGGTGCGGCGTTCTCCGCTGGTGCCGACCTGGGCGGGGCCGATGCCCAGCAGCAGTACGACGCCGGCTCCGTCGACGCTGCCAACCACATCATCCGGTCGATCACCGACCTCGACAAGCCTGTGGTGTGCGGGCTCAACGGCATCGCGGCGGGCGTCGGGATGTCGCTGGCGCTCGCCTGCGACCTGGTCGTGGCCACCGAGTCGGCCGCGCTCACCCTCGCCTTCACCAAGATCGGGTTGATGCCGGACGGCGGCGCCACCGCCACCGTTGCGGCGTCTGTCGGTCGCGCCCGGGCCATGCGGCTGGCGCTGCTCTCGGACATGATCGGGGCGCGTGAGGCGTTCGACGCCGGTCTGGTGTCCCACGTCTTCGCCGACGAGGAGTACGCCGAGGGGCTGTCCGCGATCGTCAGGCGGCTCTCGCGGGGCGCGCCACTCGCCTTCGCCGCGACCAAGAAGGCGGTCAATGCCGCGACCCTGGGCGGGCTGGCCGACGCCTTCGCCCGCGAGCGCGCGGGTCAGTCGCTGCTCCTGCGCACCGAGGACGTCAAGGAGGGCATGAAGGCGTTCAGCGAGAAGCGGCGCCCGGAGTTCAAGGGGCACTAGGGCGCAGGCGCGACCATCACCCTCGACGCCGTCCGGGTGCCCCACCGTCCCACCAGTGTCGCCGACGGGCGGGTGGTGCGAGCCTGCACCGGGTCGGTGATCACGCTGGGAGTGTCGGTCGAGCAGTGAGCGTAGCGAGCGAATGGTCGAGACCATTCCGGGCGAGCAGCGACACCCAAGAAGATGTCGAGATTCCCTTTCCACAGCGGCGGATTCTCGACCGAGAGTGTCGGTGGGCGGTGCTTGAATTGCTTGCATGACGACGACCCGCCCGGACCTCGACACCGCCGCAGCGGTGCTCGCGTTCGCCCGGGAGCGGCACGCCGACGCGGAGCGCGCGGAGGCTGATGTGCTGCTCGCGGCGGTGACGTGGGCCGAGCAGCACCCGCCGGAGTCGATCGAGTGCGCGGCGACCTGGATCGTCGGCGGTGGGGACACCGGCCTCCCGCTCGCCGGTCCGGGGGCGCCGCTGGTGGCGGAGTTCTGCCTCGCCGAGTTCGCCGCCGCGACCGGCCGGTCCACCGACTCCGGCCGGGTCTACCTCGCGCACGCACTCGAGCTGAAGTACCGGCTCCCACGCCTCTGGGCCCGGGTGCAGGCGGGGCGGTTGCCGGTGTGGCGCGCCCGCCGGGTCGCCGAGACCACCCTGGGCCTCAGTTCGGAGGCAGCGGGGTTCGTGGACACCCAGGTCGCACCGTTCGCACACAAGATCGGCCCGGCCCAGCTCGACCGGCTCGTCGCGGAGGCGGTGGCCCGGTTCATGCCCGAGACCGTGCAGGAGAAGGCAGAGCAGGCAGCGGAGAACCGGCACGTGAGCTTCCACCACGACCAGGTCACCTTCCACGGCACCACCCACGTCGAGGCCGACCTCGACCTCGCCGACGCCCTCGACCTGGACGCCGCTCTGAGCCAGGGGGCGGAGTCGCTGAAGGCCGCCGGGTCCACCGACTCCCTGGACGTGCGCCGGGCGATCGCGGCCGGGGAGCTCGCCCGCCACCAGCTCGCCCTCGACCTCGCCGACGGCAGCCGAACAGACGCGGGACCACGACCAAGGCGTCCAGGCCGCGGCAGGTGGTCCTCTACGTGCACCTCTCCGAATCAGCCATCACCGGCACCAGCGACTGCCTCGATCTCGCCCGGGTGGAGAACACCCGCAGCGGGGTCACCGCCGACCAGGTCCGCACCTGGTGCGCCAACCCCGACACCGCCGTGGTCGTGAAACCGGTGATCGACCTGGACGAGCACATCCACGTCGACGCCTACGAAGTCCCAGAACGGCTCCAGGAACAGACCGAGCTGCGCGACGGCTCGTGTGTGTTCCCCTGGTGCACCCGGGCTGCCCGCCGCTGCGACTCCGAGCACTGCATCCCCCACGACCAGGGCGGCAGCACCTGCTCGTGCAACATCGCCCCCCTGTGCCGACGCCACCACCGGTTGAAGACCCACTCGACCTGGACCTACACCACCCTCGAACCAGGGACGTTCCTGTGGTCCAGCCCGCACGGCTACCAGTTCCTCCGCGACCACACCGGCACCCAAGACGTCACCAGGGAGCGACCACCACCCCGGTCAACCGACCCACCTCACTTCTGACGACGCTGGAACATCACCGGCACCAGGCGCCGGGAAACCTCCAACGATCCACTCGAGCTGCTCGGTCTCGCACCGTGGTCTGGACTGACCGCTCCCCGCTCCACCCGTGGAGCAGACGGATCAGCGACTCACGTCCTCCGGCACCTGGAGGCGGCTGACTCCGCCGAGCCGGCGGTGGAAACGGACGTGGGCGGCGTGGGCAGCAAGTGCCTGCCACAGCGCCTGGTGCGCCGCCCAGGGGAGGGGTTCGTCGCCCTGGCGCCAGGTCGATCCGAAGCCGATCCAGACAGGCACCCACTCGGCGGCGAGGTCCCACTCCCCGCGCTGACGCATGAGCAGCTTGCGGCGGATCTGGAACGCCCGGCGCGGTCCGTCGGGGCAGTTCGGCGCAGTACGCACCGGCCAGACCCTCAGGTCCAGGGCCATCAGGGTGAGCTCCAGGTCAGCGAGAATGCGCGGATCGACCAGCACGGTCGCGACATTCTCGTGTGGGTCCCGTCTCACCCGGGCACGGTAATCCTCGACACCCGTACCCGTCAGCCCCTTCCGCCACATTCGCAGCGGACTGAGCACCGCGCGTCAGGTGACGGTGACGCCCGCCTCTTCCATCTCGGCCAGCGCCTGCTCGGTGGTCTCCGCTGCCACGCCGGCGCAGAGCTCGGTGAGCAGGCGAGTGCTGAATCCGTTCGTGACGGCGTCGAGGGCGGTGGCCCGGACGCAGTGGTCGGTGGCGATGCCGCAGACGTCGACATGGCCGACGTCGTGGCCCTGCAACCAGTCGGTGAGGGTGGTGCCGTCGGCCGCTCGTCCCTCGAACCCGGAGTACGCCGCCGCGTGCTCGCCCTTGAGGAAGACCGCGTCGAACGGCTGCGGGTCGAGGTTGGGGTGGAACGCCTCGCCGTCGGTGCCGACCTGGCAGTGCACCGGCCACGAGTCGACGAAGTCGGGCGTGCTCGACCAGTGCGCACCGGGATCGATGTGGTGGTCCTTGGTCGCCACCACCACGTCGTACGGCGGCGCCTTGGGATCCTGTCGGGTCCAGTGGTGCAGCAGCACGGCGATGTCGCTCGCGACCCGCGCGCCCCCGGCCACAGGCAGGGAGCCCCCTTCACAGAAGTCGTTCTGCACGTCCACCACGATCAGCGCCCGCTTCATGAGGCGAACCTACTCGAAGCCCTCGAAGATCGTCTCGATCACCGGGTCTCCCCTGGAGAGCTGCCGAGCGACCAGCGGCAGCTCCGTGCGCGATCGGAGGTGACGTTCACGGCTGGCCAGGAGTGGCTCGCGGCCGACCACCTCCCCGCCACGGACGAGGGGCACGAGCAGCGGCCGGTCGTCGCCGTCATTGCTCGCCGGCTGCCCGATGCCGAGGACCTCGGCCTCGGCGACCCCGGCTGCGGAGCGCCTCCGCAGCGCGTACTTCCGACCGCCGATCGAGATCTTGTCCTTGCTCTTCTTCGCGACGCCCACGATCTCGCCGCCGGCGTCCTCGCGGGCGACCAGCTTGTAGACGAAGCCACAGGTGGGATGACCGCTGCCGGTGACCAGCTCGGTGCCGACCCCGTAGCCGTCGACCGGCGCGGAGGCGAGTCCGGCGATCGCGAACTCGTCCAGGTCGGAGGTGACGATGATCTTGGTGTCCCGAGCGCCGAGCTCGTCGAGCTGGGCGCGCACGCGGTGGGCGAGCACCCCCAGGTCGCCGGAGTCGATCCGCACCGCTCCCAGGCCCGGTCCGGCGATCTCGACGCCCAGCCGGACCGCCTCGACGATGTCGTAGGTGTCGACCAGCAGCGTGGTGTCCCGACCCAGCGCCTGCACCTGCGCGCGGAAGGCGTCGGCCTCGGTGTCGTGCAGGAGGGTGAAGGAGTGTGCGCTGGTGCCCGTCGAGGGCACGCCGTACTCGCAGCGGGCACGGAGGTTGGAGGTGGCGGTGAAGCCCGCGACGTACGCCGCCCGCGCCGACGCGACCGCCGCGTGCTCGTGCGTGCGCCGCGACCCCATCTCGATGCACGGCCGGTCGCCGGCGGCCCACGACATCCGGGAGGCGGCGGAGGCGATCGCCGCGTCGTGGTTGTAGATCGAGAGCAGGACGGTCTCGAGCAGCACGGCCTCGGCGAACGTCGACTCGACGACGAGGAGGGGGGAGTAGGGGAAGTAGGTCTCGCCCTCGGGATAGCCCCAGATGTCGCCGCCGAACCGGTAGCCGGCGAGGAACTCCAGCGTCGGTTCGTCGATCACCTGCTCCGTCCGGAGGAAGTCGATCTCGGACTCGGTGAACCGGAACTCCTCGATCGCGTCGAGGGCGCGCCCGACACCCGCGACCACACCGTAACGGCGGCCCGGCGGCAGCCTGCGGGGGAACAGCTCGAAGACCGAACGGCGGTGGGCGGCACCCGAGCCGATCGCCGACTGGAGCATCGTCAGCTCGTAGTGGTCGGTCAGGAGTGCCGTCGACGCTCCGGTGGAGGTGCTCATCGGTTCACCCTAGTGATCGACGTGCACAATGTCGGTGTGTCCACTTCTCCGGTCGAGCTCGAGGACCCCGAGGTCGAAGACATCACCGAGCTCGCCAGCCCCTGGGTGACGATCGTGTGGAACGACCCGGTGAACCTGATGTCCTACGTCACCTTCGTGTTCCAGAAGTACTTCGGCTATGCCAAGAAGAAGGCCGAGAAGCTGATGATGGAGGTGCACGAGGACGGCCGATCGGTCGTCTCCACCGGCACCCGCGAGGCGATGGAGCGCGACGTCCAGGCGATGCACGAGTACGGCCTGTGGGCCACGATGCAGAAGGCGGACACTGCATGAGCGGCTTCCGGCGGCACCGGCGCAGCGGTGCGAGCCTCGCGACGTTCACCGCGTTCGAGGCAGACCTGCTGCGCTCCCTCGCGGGCCAGCTGATCGAGCTGCTCCGCAACGAGTCGGCCACGGCGGGCCACGAGAGCGACTCGCTGGAGAGCCTGCTCGACTTCTCCGGCCCCACCACCGAACCGGAGGACCCGGTGCTCGCCCGGCTGTTCCCGACGGCGTACCCCGACGACGAGGAGGCCGCGGGCGACTTCCGCCGGTTCACCGAGAGCACGCTGCGCGACGGCAAGGCCGGCGCTGCGGCCGCGATCATCGATGCTCTCGAGGACTCGGGCCTGACCACGACGCCGGAGGACGGGACGTTCATCGACGTCGAGCTCGACGAGGGCGATGCGCTGACCTGGATGCGGTCCTTCACCGACATGCGCCTGGCCATCGCGACCAGACTGGGCGTGGAGGACGGTGACGAGGACTACTGGAGCTCCCTGGACGACGACGACCCCCGGGCCCAGGTCCACGACATCTACGACTGGCTGGGATACCTCCAGGAGACGCTGGTCCAGTCCGTCCACTAGGGCGGCCCCACCCCCGGTGCTCGCACTCCGGTCCGTGTCCGGGTACGACGCCTCGCTCACCTAGGCTGGAGGGCGTGCTCACCATCACCGCGGCGACCCGGGACGCGATCGTCGCCCATGCCAAGCGGGACCATCCGGACGAGGCCTGTGGCATCGTCGCCGGGCCCGAGGGGAGCGACCGCGCCGAGCGCGTCGTGGAGATGATCAATGCGGCCGGCTCGCCGACCTTCTACGAGTTCGACTCGGGAGAGCTGCTGTCCCTCTACAAGCAGATGTGGGCCCAGGACGAGGAACCGGTGGTGATCTACCACTCCCACACCGCGACCGAGGCCTACCCGAGTCGCACCGACATCGGCCTGGCCAGCGAGCCCGGCGCGCACTATGTGCTCGTCAGCACACGTGAGCACGGGAATAGTGACGGCCCGGTGGAGTTCAGGTCCTACAGAATCATCGACGGTGAGGTGACCGAGGAAGAGGTCCGGGTCACCGACGAACCCACGACGAACGAGAGCGAGTGAACCCATGGCCATCGAGGTCCGCATCCCCACCATCCTGCGCACCTACACGGGAGGGGAGAAGGCCGTGGAGGCATCCGGGGCCACGCTCAGCGAGCTGATCGACGACCTCGAGAGCAACCACCCCGGCATCAAGGACCGTCTCATCGAGGACGACGACCTGCGTCGGTTCGTGAACCTCTATGTCAACGACGAGGACGTCCGCTTCACCGGTGGTCTCGGCACCGAGCTCTCCGACGGCGACCAGGTGGTCGTGCTGCCCGCCGTCGCCGGCGGCTGATGACGCGCTTCGACAACCTTCTCGACTCGGTCGGCGGCACCCCGCTGATCGGGCTGCCGAGGCTGTCCCCCTCACCCGACGTACGGCTCTGGGCGAAGCTCGAGGACCGCAACCCGACCGGCTCGATCAAGGACCGTCCGGCGCTGCAGATGATCGAGCAGGCCGAGAAGGACGGCATCCTCCGTCCGGGCTGCACGATCCTGGAGCCCACCAGCGGCAACACCGGGATCTCACTCGCCATGGCGGCCAAGCTCAAGGGCTACCGGTTGGTGTGCGTGATGCCGGAGAACACCTCCGAGGAGCGCCGCCAGCTGCTGCGCATGTGGGGCGCGGAGATCGTCGCCTCACCCGCTGCGGGCGGCTCCAACGAGGCCGTGCGCAACGCCAAGGCCATCGCCGAGGATCACCCCGACTGGGTGATGCTCTACCAGTACGGCAACGAGGCCAACGCCCTCTCCCACGAGGAGGGCACCGGCCCGGAGATCCTGGCCGACCTGCCCGAGGTCACGCACTTCGTCGGTGGACTCGGCACCACCGGCACCCTGATGGGGGTCAGCCGCTTCTTCCGCGCGCACAAGCCCGAGGTGAAGATCGTCGCGGCCGAGCCCCGCTACGGCGAGCTGGTCTACGGCCTGCGCAACATGGACGAGGGCTTCGTCCCCGAGCTCTACGACGAGTCACTGATCGACTCGCGCTTCTCGGTCGGCCCGCGTGACGCCGTACGCCGCGTCCGGGAGCTGCTCGAGCAGGAGGGCATCTTCGCCGGCATCTCGACCGGGGCGATCCTGCACGCCGCACTCGGTCAGGCGGCCAGGGCGGTCAAGGCGGGGCAACGTGCCGAGATCGCGTTCGTGGTGTGCGACGGCGGCTGGAAGTACCTCTCCACCGGCGCCTACGAGGGCACCGTCGACGAGGCCGAGGAGCGCCTCGAGGGCCAGCTCTGGGCCTGAACGACTCCCCATGATCCCCTTCCAGGTGGCCCTGACCGCGCTCTGTCTGCTCGCTGCGCTCTGGCTCGTCGTGCTGCTCGTCCGCGACCGCACTCCGGACACGTTGCTGCTCAACGTGCTGGCCGTGCTCTCCGTCGCGATGATCGTGCACGCCGTGGTGGGCATCATCCGGGTCACCGGCGACGCCCCGGCGGGCGTCGCCGTGTGGGAGTACGTCGGCTACCTGCTCGGTGCGGTGCTGTTCGTCCCCGCGGGCGTCGTCTGGTCCTCCGGCGAGAAGTCGCGCGGCGGAACCGCCGTCCTGCTCGTCGCAGTCCTGCTGGTGCCGTTCATGTTCGTGCGACTGGCCGACGTCTGGGCCGCCGGTGGCTGAGCGGGCCACCAGTCGCGGCTTCGGTCGCGTCCTGGTGTTCGTCTACGGGACCTTCGCCTTCGCCGCGACCGGACGTTCCACCCTGCAGCTGGCGACGAACGCTGCGGAGGCACCGCTGCCCTATGCGCTGAGCGCATTCGCGGCCGCGATCTACCTCGTCGCGACCTTCGCCCTGGCGACGGGACGTCGCGGGCTGGCGCTCGCCGCGGTCGGCATCGAGCTGGTCGGCGTGCTCGCCGTGGGGGTCACCAGCCTGGTGCGTCCCGAGGACTATCCCGACGCCACCGTGTGGTCGGACTTCGGTGCCGGCTACGGCTACGTCCCGCTCGTGCTGCCCGTCGTCGGGCTCTGGTGGCTGCTCCGCGTCAGCCAGCGGTCACGCCGGTCCTGATCCGGTGGGAGTGACCTGCGTCGCTAATCGTCCGGATGCCGGGGTTGACCATTAGCCTGCAGGGTGTGACAGACGCGCCCATCGGGATCTTCGACTCGGGCTTCGGTGGGCTCACCGTCGCTCGGGCCGTGATGGACCAGCTGCCCCACGAGGCAGTGGTCTACCTCGGTGACACGGCGCGCCAGCCCTACGGGCCGAAGCCGATCCCCGAGGTCCGCGAGTACGCCCTCGAGTGCCTGGACCACCTCGTCGACCAAGGCGTGAAGGCCCTCGTCATCGCCTGCAACTCGGCCAGCGCCGCGATGCTCCGTGATGCCCGCGAGCGGTACGACGTGCCGGTGGTCGAGGTGATCCTGCCCGCGACACGACGAGCGGTGGCCGCCACCCGCAGCGGTCGCATCGGCGTGATCTGCACGCGGGCCACGGCCGACTCGCTCGCCTACGACGACGCGTTCGCGGCGGCGCCGCAGGTGACGCTCTCGACCCAGGCGTGCCCGCGCTTCGTGGAGTTCGTCGAGCGGGGGGTCACCAGCGGCCCCGAGCTCCAGGCAGTCGCCCACGAGTACCTCGACCCGCTGACCCGCGCCGGGGTCGACACGGTGATCCTCGGCTGCACCCACTACCCCCTGCTGACGGCCGTCATCTCGATGGCGATGGGCGACGGGGTGACCCTGGTCAGCAGCGCGGAGGAGTGCGCCAAGGACGTCTACCGGATGCTGGTCCAGCACGGCATCGAGCGTGCGCCGGGGCTGCCACCCCGGCACCACTTCATGACCACCGGACAGCCCGAGGAGTTCGCCACCACCGGTCGACGCTTCCTCGGTCCCGAGCTCGACAGCGTCACCCAGTTCATGGGTGGCGTCTGGACCGTGGAGGCAGGATGATCAGCGCACGTCAGTGCATGACTCCCTCGGGGCCAGGATCGAGACCCACCGCATGAGACTCACCGTCATCGGCAACTCCGGTTCCTACCCGGGACCGGAGTCCTCGGCCAGCTGCTACCTGCTCGAGGCCGAGCACGACGGCCGGACCTGGCGGGTGCTGCTCGACATGGGCAACGGGTCCCTCGGGTCGCTGCAGAAGTACGCCGACGCGAGCGCGATCGACGCGGTCTTCCTCTCCCACCTGCACGCCGACCACTGTCTCGACCTCTGCGGCTACTACGTGATGCGCAAGTACCACCCCGCCGGAGCGCTCCCGCGGATCCCGGTCTGGGGCCCGGCGGACACGGCCCGCCGGATGGCCAAGGCCTACGACCTCGACGAGGACCCGGGGATGAACGAGGAGTTCGAGTTCCTGCCCTACGGTCCCGACCCGGTCGACTACGGGCCGTTCACGATCACGGTCCGGCGCGTGGTGCACCCGGTCACGGCGTACGCGCTGCGGGTCGAGGCCGGCGGCCGCATCCTGGCCTACTCCGGCGACAGCGGCAGGTGCCAGGGTCTCGAGGACACCGCTCGCGACGCCGACCTGTTCCTGTGCGAGGCCTCGTTCATGGAGGGTGCCCCCAACCCTCCGGACCTGCACCTGACGGGCGCCGAGGCGGGCGGCACCGCGTCCGACGCCGGGTCGCGCCGCCTGCTGCTCACCCACATCCCGCCGTGGCACGACCCCGAGAAGGTCCTCGCCGAGGCGGTGGGCACCTACGACGGCCCCGTGGAGCTGGCCCGGCCGGGCACGACGTACGACGTCTGAAGCGTTTGCGGGTCCGGCGCGTGCCGGATTGGAGAACTGAGGGTGCCCTCAGTCATGATGGGCGCCATGATCACGCTCGAGAACGTGACGAAGCGCTACGGCAAGTTCACCGCCGTCGACAGCGTCTCCTTCGTCGCCCAGTCAGGAAAAGTCACCGGCTTCCTCGGCCCCAACGGCGCCGGGAAGTCCACCAGCATGCGAGTCATGGTCGGTCTGACGCCCCAGGACGCGGGTGACGCCCTCATCGGCGGACACCGGTTCGCCGACATCCCCAACCCCTCGCGCCACGTGGGCGTCCTGCTCGACGCGTCCGCGCAGCACGGCGGCCGCACCGGCCGCGAGGTGCTCCGGCTCAGTGCCGAGACGATGGGCATGGGCTCGAGGCGCGTCGAGGAGATGCTGACGCTGGTCGGCCTCTCCGGCTCGGAGTCCAAGCGGCGGGTGCGCAACTACTCCCTCGGCATGCGGCAGCGGCTCGGCATCGCCAACGCCCTGATGGGCGAGCCCTCGGTGCTGATCCTCGACGAACCCGTCAACGGCCTCGACCCGGCGGGCATCCACTGGATGCGCGGGCTGCTCCGCAACTTCGCCGGCCAGGGTGGCACCGTCCTGCTGTCCTCGCACCTGCTGCACGAGGTCGAGATGATCGCCGACGAGATGGTGCTGATCGGCCGCGGCAAGATCGTCGCCCAGGGGACCAAGAACGAGCTGCTCCAGACGCGCGGGACCTACGTCAAGCCGGAGGACCCGGCAGCGCTGCAACAGGCGCTGGCGGCCGCCAACATCGACTCGATGCCATCGGGGGACGGCGGCTTCCGATCGGACGCCGAGCCGCTAGATGTCGGACGGGCGGCAGCCGCCGCCGGTGTCGTGCTCGCCGAGCTCAAGGCAGCCGAGGGCGCCGGGCTGGAGGAGATGTTCCTGCAGCTCACCTCCGACGACGCACGCGACAGCATCACCCCAGAAGGAGTGCAGGTATGAGCACCACCACCCCCAGGACCGGCGCACCTCTCGGCACGCTCGACATCTCCACCACCTCGAAGGTGCCGCTGCTGCGGCTGGTCAAGGTCGAGATGCGCAAGATGCTCGACACCCGGTCCGGGCTCTGGCTGATCATCGCGATCATCGCGATCACGGCGCTGATCACGGTGATCTTCTTCTTCGCCGCACCCGACGACGAGCGCACGTTCCTCAACTACATCGGGATCATGGCCACGCCCCAGGGCTTCCTGCTGCCGGTGATGGGCATCTTGCTGATCACCCAGGAGTGGACCCAGCGCACCGGCATGGTGACCTTCACCCTGGAGCCGCACCGCGGCAAGGTGATCGCGGCCAAGGTCCTGGCCGCCCTGGTCTTCGGGCTGCTCGCGGTGGTGGCGGCGAATGTCATCGCCAGCCTGGCGACGGCCGTCAGCGCAGCGCCCGGGGCCTGGGAGAACATCGGGATCGACGACTTCGCCAAGTTCACCCTGCTCCAGGTCACCGGTGTCCTCCAGGGCCTCGCGTTCGGCCTGATCTTCCTCAACAGCGCTGCTGCGATCGTCAGCTACTTCGTGCTGCCGATCGCGTTCTCCATCGTGGCGTCCCTGTGGGGGGCCCTCCAGGACATCGCGCCCTGGGTCGACCTGGGCACCTCGCAGCAACCGCTGTTCGCCGGTGAGAACCTCACCGGCGAGGAGTGGTGGCAGATCGTCACCGGCACGGTGATCTGGGTGCTGGTGCCGTTCCTGGCCGGCCTGATCCGGGTGCTGCGCGCCGAGCTGAAGTAGCCGGTCCGCCAGCGGCCGACCGGAGCGTCGTACCCCGTCGGTAGGGTCGCGCCATGACAACTTCTGCGACCTCCGGCACCTCCGCACGCGCTGACGGCCGCGCCGACGACGAGCTCCGACAGATCAAGCTCACCCGCCACTGGCAGGACCACCCGGCGGGTTCGGTGCTCGTCGAGTTCGGTCGCACCCGGGTGCTGTGTGCGGCGTCCGCCTCCGAGGGCGTGCCCCGCTGGCGCAAGGGATCCGGCCTGGGCTGGGTGACCGCGGAGTACGCCATGCTCCCGTCGGCCACCAACACCCGCTCCGACCGGGAGTCGGTGAAGGGACGGATCGGTGGTCGCACCCACGAGATCTCCCGGCTGATCGGGCGCTCCCTGCGCGCGGTGATCGACTACAAGGCGCTGGGCGAGAACACGATCGTGCTCGACTGCGACGTGCTCCAGGCCGACGGCGGCACCCGCACGGCCGCGATCACCGGCGCCTACGTCGCGCTGGCAGACGCGGTGGCGCACCTCAAGGGCCAGGGCGCGCTGGCCGGCGAGCCGCTGACCGGCTCCGTCGCGGCGGTCTCCGTCGGCATCATCGACGGCATCCCGCGGCTGGACCTGCCCTACGAGGAGGACGTCCGCGCGGAGACCGACATGAACGTCGTGATGACCGGGGCCGGCAGCTTCGTGGAGGTCCAGGGCACGGCCGAGGGTGCCACCTTCGACCGCCCCGAGCTCGACGCCCTGCTGACCCTGGCGGAGAAGGGGTGCGCGGAGCTCACCCGGTTCCAGCAGGAGGCCATCGACCTTGGCTGAGCCCCCTCGGGTGTTTCTCGCCTCGCGGAACCCCAAGAAGATCGAGGAGCTGAGGCGGATCCTCGACGAGGCCTTCCGTGGGTCCGGCGGGCCGGGCGTCGAGGTCCTGGGCCTCGACGACGTCGCGCCCTACGACGAGCCCGTCGAGGATCAGCCGACCCTGGAGGGGAACGCACTGTTGAAGGCGCGCGCCGGGGTCCGGGCCACCGGCCTGCCGTCGATGGCTGATGACAGCGGGCTGTTCGTCGACGCGCTCAACGGCATGCCCGGGGTGCTCTCGGCGCGGTGGGCCGGCACGGCCAAGGACGACCTGGCGAACAACCGGCTGCTGCTCGAGCAGCTCGCCGACGTGCCTGACGAGCGTCGCGGAGCCGCGTTCCGGGCTGTGGTCGCGCTGGCCGTTCCGACGTCAGACGGGGTGGTCGACGAGCAGGTGGTGCACGGGGAGATGACCGGGCGGGTGATCCGCGAGATGCGTGGTGAGGGTGGGTTCGGCTACGACGTCCTCTTCGTCGCCGACGACCAGGAGGGCGAGCTCACCACCGCCGAGATGACCGCGGAGGCCAAGGACCTGATCTCGCACCGCGGCAGGTCGGTGCGCGCGATCGCGCCGGTGGTGGCGGAGCTGCTCAGCTCGTGACCGCGGCCCGCGAGCGGCGCGAGACGAACGATCCCCAGATGCTGGCGAACACGAACATGAAGATGGAGTAGACCGCGGCCGGGATCGAGATCTCGGTCTGGTCGAGCACCTCCACGGCCACGAAGATGGCCAGCGTCGCGTTGTGCACGCCGATCTCCATCGACGAGGCGATCGCCTGGTCGTCCGAGATCCCGGCCGCCTTCGGTACGACGTACCCGACCACCAGGCTGATCGCGCAGAACAGGCCCGCCGCCAGCCCGACGTCCCCGAAGTACTCACCGACGTTCTCGCTCTGGTCCAGCAGGATGCCGAGAACCAGGACGGCCAGGATCAGCGCCGAGCCGATGCGCACCGGCCGCTCCATCCGGGCGGCGAAGGACACGGCCCGGGCGCGCACCACCATTCCGATCACGACCGGGATCAGCACGATGGCGAACACCTGCACGACCTCGCCGAACGGCAGCGAGACGTCGTCACCGCGGTCGTAGTACCTGATCGCGAGGCCCGCGACGACCGGCAGCGTGAACAGGGCGATCAGCGAGTTGATGGCCGTCAGCGTGATGTTCAGCGCCACGTCGCCGCGGAACAGGTGGCTGAACAGGTTGGCGCTGGTCCCACCGGGGGAGGCCGCGAGCAGCATCATCCCGATGCCGAGCAGCGCAGGCAGGTCCAGCAGCACGACCAGTCCGAAGCAGATCACGGGCAGCAGGAGGAGCTGGCAGCCCAGAGCCACGGCGACCGCCCGCGGGTGACGGCCGACGCGGCGGAAGTCGTTGATGGTCAGATCGAGCCCGAGTCCGAACATGATGATGGCCAGGGCGATGGGCAGCCCGACGGTGGTGAGCGCGGAGTCCATGGTCGGACTGTAGGGGCTGCGACGCCCGCGTGCGCGCGAACCACGTGGTGCCGAAGGGGGGACTTGAACCCCCACGCCCGAAGGCACAGGTACCTAAAACCTGCGTGTCTGCCAGTTCCACCACTTCGGCCCTGCGGCGGACAGTCTAGGAGTCAGCGAGACCGAGGTCGCGGCGCAGCTTGGCGACGTGGCCGGTGGCCTTGACGTTGTACTGCGCCAACGCGACCTTGCCGCCCTCGTCGACCACGATCGTCGAGCGGATGACGCCCTGGACGACCTTGCCGTAGAGCTTCTTCTCGCCGAACGCGCCGTAGGCGTTCATCACCGCCTTGTCCTCGTCCGCAGCCAGGGTGATCGAGAGCGAGTCCCGCTCCCGGAACTTCGCGAGCTTGGCCGGCTTGTCAGGGGAGATGCCGACGACCTCGTAGCCGGCGTCCTCGAGGGACTCCAGGGAGTCGGTGAAGTCGCACGCCTGCTTGGTGCAGCCCGACGTCATCGCTGCGGGGTAGAAGTAGACGATCACCTTGCGCCCACGCAGCCCGGACAGCGAGACGTCATCGCCGGTGTCGGTGGGCAAGGTGAAGTCCGGCGCGGTGTCGCCGGCGGAGAGGCGGCCAGGCTGGGTGTCGGTCACGAAGGGCGCTCCTTGGTCGGTGGTCGGTCTTCCGAGGCTGGGTCAGCGCTCGCTGCATCTTGTTGCGAACTACTTGCAATAACGTAGGGTGGTGCACGTGCACGTTCCCGACGGCTTCCTGGACGCACCGACCTCCATCGCGACCGGAGTCGTCGCGGTCGGCGGACTTGCCCTGGCCCTGCGGGGTGCGCGTCGAGAACTCGACGACCGTACCGCGCCGATGGCGGGCCTGGTCGCGACGTTCGTGTTCGCCGGACAGATGATGAACTTCCCGGTCGGCGCCGGCACCAGTGGTCATCTGCTCGGAGGAGCGATGGCCGCCGTCCTGGCCGGTCCGTGGACCGCCGTGCTCTGCATCAGCACCGTGCTGCTCGTCCAGGCGTTGTTCATGGCCGACGGCGGGATCACCGCGCTGGGCACCAACGTCACCTTGATGGCGCTGGTCGGCGTGGGTGTCGGCTGGCTGGTCTTCCGGGGCCTTCGGGCGGTCCTGCCCCACCGGCTCGGAGTCGTCGCACCCGCGGCAGCGGTCGCCGCACTGCTCAGCGTCCCGGTGGCCGCCTCGGTGTTCACGCTGCTGTTCGCCGTCGGCGGCACCGCCCCGGTCGACGCGGGCAAGGTGCTCGCGGTGATGGTGTCCTGGCATGCCGTGATCGGCGTCGGCGAGGCGATCATCACCTTCCTCGTCGTCGCCTCCGTGGTCGGCGTACGCCCTGACCTGGTGTACGGCGCCCGCCCGGCCCTGCGTTCGCGCACCCTCGAGATCCGTGAACCGGCCCGCACCAGGGGGCAGCAGTGACCTCTCGGCGCTTCTTCGCCGGCTTCCTCGTGGTCGCCCTCCTGGTGGCCGGCGGTGCCAGCTACTACGCGAGCACGCACCCCGACGGACTGGAGTTCGTGGCGGGCGAGGCCGGGTTCCTGGACCGCGCCGACGACTCACCGACGGCGAACAGCCCACTGGCGGACTACACGACCAAGGGCATCGACGACGCCCGCGTCAGCGGGGGAGTCGCGGGCGTCGCCGGTTGCCTGCTCGTGCTCGGCATCTCGTTCGTGGTGTTCCGGGCCCTGCGCCGTCGAGACGACGGGGGCGCCGACACCGAGCGCGACACCGAGCGCGGCACCGAGCGCGACACCGAGCAGGGCACGCCCACGACGTCGGGGGTCTAGATGGGCGCCGGGCACGGCCACCGGTTGTTCTACCACGGCCACAGCGTCGTCCACCGGGCTCCTGCGCACCTGAAGCTGCTCTCCCTGGTGAGCTTCATGCTCGTCGTGGTCGCCACTCCGCGGGAGTGGTTCCCGGTGTTCGCGGGCTACCTGCTGCTCGTGCTCGGGGTGGTGGCGCTGAGCAGGGTGCCGTTCGGCTACCTCGCGAAGCGGATGCTGATCGAGACACCGTTCGTGCTCTTCGCGGCTCTGGTCCCGTTCATCGCAGAGGGACCGAGGATCGAGGTGCTCGGCCTCACCGTCTCCGAGCCCGGCCTGCTGGCGGCCTGGGGCCTGCTGGCGAAGGGCACCATCGGGGTCCTGGCCTCGCTCACCCTCGCCGCCACCACGGATCCACAAGACGTCCTCACCGGTCTGCGGCGCCTCCGGCTGCCCGACCTGATCGTGCAGATCATGGGCTTCATGCTGCGCTACCTCGACGTGGTCACGGCCGAGATGGGCCGGATGACCACCGCCATGCGCTCGCGCGGCTGTGACCCACGCTCGCCGCGACACTGGCCCGTGCTCGCCCGCTCGCTCGGGGCGCTGTTCATCCGCTCCTACGAGAGAGGCGAGCGGGTGCATCTCGCCATGCTCGCCCGTGGGTACGACGGCACCCTGCCCAGCATCTCGCCACGCGTGGCGACCGGTGCGCACGGACGCGAGGGGGCGCACTGATGGCCGTCCCGGTGCTCGATGTCCGCGGGCTCGCCCACGCCTACCCAGACGGCCACCAGGCCCTGTTCGGGGTCGACCTGCACGTGCACGAGGGGGAGCGCGTCGCGCTGCTGGGTCCGAACGGCGCCGGCAAGACCACCCTCGTGCTGCACCTCAACGGCATCCTCACCCCGGGTGCGGGCAGCGTCGCGGTCTCGGGACTCGCCGTGGAGGAGCCCAACCTCAAGGAGATCCGTCGCCGGGTGGGCGTGGTCTTCCAGGACCCCGACGACCAGCTGTTCATGGCCACGGTGCGTCAAGACGTCGCGTTCGGCCCCGCCAACATGGGGGTGCGTGGCACCGAGCTCGAGCAACGGGTGCTGGGTGCTCTCGAGATGGTCGGCATGGCCGACTTCGCCGACCGTCCGCCGCACCACCTCTCCTTCGGCCAGCGCCGACGGGTCGCCGTCGCGACGGTGCTCGCGATGGAGCCCGAGATCCTCGTGCTCGACGAGCCCTCGTCCAACCTCGACCCGGCCTCGCGGCGCGAGCTCGCCGACATCCTCCGCTCGCTCGACGTCACCGTGCTGATGGTCACCCACGACCTCCCCTACGCCCTCGAGCTGTGCCCGCGCTCCGTCGTACTCCACGACGGGCAGGTGGTCGCCGACGGTGCGACCTACGACCTGCTGACCGACGAGGAGCTGATGCGCCGCCACCGTCTGGAGCTGCCGTTCGGGTTCGACCCGGCGTCCATCCCGGGCATTGGTAACCTTCCTGCTTGACCGCAGGCCCCATCCCGAGGGCCCGGCGGCAGGTGTGACGGAGAAGGAGCCAAGGACTGTGTCCGACCAGGTGTCGTCCCTCGAGAACGAGATCGAGCAGACTCGCGAGCGTCTCGGCGCGACGATCGACGAGCTCGTCTACCGAGCCAGCCCCAAGACGATCGTGCGGCGTGAGATCGCCTCGGTGAAGGCCTACTTCGTCGACCCCAGCGGTGCTCCGCGCCAGGACAACATCCTCAAGGTCGCCGGGGGAGTGGCCGGCGTCGTGGCGCTGTTCGTGATCGTGCGCAAGATCGTCAAGTGAGCCGCGTCGCCAGTGGGTAAGGGCATCGCGGAGGTCACCGAGCCGACGGGGGAGAAGACCCCCATCCGGATGCTCCACGACCGCGTGCTGGTCGCCGTCGACATCGAGCAGGGCGAACGCCGATCCAGCGGCGGGATCCTGATCCCCGCGACCGCTGCGATGGGCGCGCGACGCCTGGCGTGGTGCCGGGTGGTCGCCGTCGGCCCGCACGTGCGCTCCATCGAGGTCGACGACCGGGTGTTGTTCGACCCGGAGGACAAGGCGGAGATCGAGGTCAGCGGCGAGCTCTACGTGGTGCTGCGCGAGCGTGACATCCACGCCGTGGCCGCGGAACGCCTCGGTGACAGCCACACCGGCCTCTATCTGTGACCTCTGCCGCCCGGTGCTAGCGCTGGGCGGGCCGATCGCTTGCGTCCTCGAGCCGTGACTCCGTGGCCCGGTGGCACGCTGGTGCCGCTATCTCCACCGGTACGGCGGCCTCCGGTTCGGTCAGCGGCACGATGAAGGTGAACGCGGTCCCCACCCCGGGAGTCGACTCGAAGTCGATCCGGCCGTGGTGCGCCTCGGCGATGGAGCGGACGATGTGCAGGCCCAGTCCGGTGCCCTGGATCGCGTGCTCGGTGGCGAGCGAGGACCGGAAGAACCGCTGGAAGAGGCGGTCCTGCTCCTCGACGGGGATGCCCATGCCGTTGTCCTTGACGGTCAGCTCGGCCACCTCGCCCGTCTGCCTCAGGCTGACCTCCACCCAGCCACCGGCGCTGGTGAACTTCACCGCGTTGCTGACCAGGTTGAGGACCAGGCGCTCGAGGTAGGCCGGGTCGCCCATGAGCAGCACCGGCTCGGGCGGCACCACGACCCGCATCGTCACCCGGCCCTGGTGGGCAGCGTGCGAGACCTCGTCGGTGCAGACCCGCACGGCGTCGCGCAGGTCGGTGCTGACCCGGTCGAGGGCCAGGCTGCCGTCCTCGACCCGGGCCAGGGTGAGCAGGTCCTCCACCAGGTGCAGCAGGCGATCACCGTTGCGCTCGATGCGCTCGACGAGCTTCTGCTGGTCGTCGGTCAGGTTGCCGCTGAGGTCCCCGGAGAGGAGCTCGGTGTAGCCGACGATGCTGGTCAACGGAGTCCGCAGCTCGTGGCTCACGGCCGAGACGAACTCGTTCTTGGCATGGTCGAGCTCGAGCATCCGCTGGTTGGTCTCGCGCTCCTTGTCCAGCGCGAACACGAGGGCCTGCTCGGCAGCGCGACGGTCGGTCACGTCGCGCACCACGCTCAGGAAGCTCTGCGGCCGGCCATCGGCGTCGCGCACGGCCGTCACGCTGAGGGAGACGGTCAGTCGGCTCCCGTCCCTGCGGACGTAGGTCCAGTCCCGGGTGTCCTGCTCGGCCCCGCGCTCGACCGACCGGGTCACGGCCCCGTAGCCGGCGTTGATGCCCAGGTCCTGCGCGCGCGCGGCGAGCTCATGGCCCTCGTGGAACGGCATCGGGGTGATCCGGCCGACCACCTCCTGCGCCGTGTAGCCGAGGAGCTGCTCGGCACCGGGGCTGAACCAGGTGATCAGCCCGTCGAGGTCGGTGGCGATGAACGCCGTACCGCTGGCGGACTCGAGCAGCTGGGCCAGCTGAACCTCGTTCTCGCGGATCCGCCGAAGTGAGTCGCGCACGTGCCCGACGGCGACCGAGAACGCCACGGAGGTGATCGCGCCGACGGCGACGAAGGTCTGCGAGCTCGCCGCGATCGCCAGCAGCGAGGAGGTCTCGGTGATGTCGGTGAACGGCCCACGTCCCACGGTGGTGAGCGCGGCCATCCCGATGGCCACCCCGAGCACCTCCAGGTTGGCCCAGCGTGGGCTGAAGCGGGCAGCCGCCCACAGCAGGAGCGGCAGGAGCAGGAAGGCCACCGGCTCGGACTGGTCGGCGTTCAGGCACGCGGCAGCACCGAGGGTGAGCAGCGCCAGGTGGCTGAGGACCTCGGGCGCCGAGACGCTCCGCTTCTCGTTCGGCTGACCCATGAACAGCGGCAGCGCCACGGTCAGGGCACCGAGGTGGGTGATGGTGACCCACAACATCGGTCGCCACAGGTTCTCGCCACCGGTGAGTCCGATGGTCAACGTCGTGATCGCCGCTCCGGAACAGCTCGCCACGGCGATGCCGAGCAGCCAGCGTCGGTAGTCGCGCCAGGTGCGCAGCTGTGGACGCTCCTCCTCGAAGCCGGTGAGCCAGCGCAGGACGAGCAGGGCCTCCACGGCGTTCGCGACCGCGAAGCCGACCCCGAAGACCGGCCCGCGCCCAGCGATCAGACAGGCGGCCAGGATCAGCAGCGCCACGAGTCCGGCGAGGGCGCGCGCATGGCGCGGCGGGCAGATCAGCAGCACCACCGTGGTCAGGCCGGTCGCCGGCCAGGCCCGGGCGACGAGCTCGGGGGCCGGAGCCTGGCGTAGGGCGTGGATCGCGAGCAGGAACGCGCACGTCGACAGGCCTACGGCCAGCAGCGTGTTCGAGCGTGAGCCTCGCAAAGGACTCGTCCTGTCGTGGAACCATGGGGTCGAGGGCCCCCGGGGGTCCCGGCAGCCGCAGGTACGACGTTAAATGAGAACTACGTCCCAATGACGGAGAATGACCGATTTAACTGCCGCGGTACACCCCGGTCAGGATGGCCACCTCGGGATCAATGCCAGGAGCGTGACCCCCACCACGAGCGCCCGGCGCGGTGATCGCTCGGCCGCGCCGGAGACACCGGTCAGCCTGCGCGGTGCCTGGGGTCAGGGTGAGGCGTCGGGCTCCCGTTCAGGTCGGGCTGGTAGTCCTCGGACCGGTGGTCGACGTCCGGATCGAGCCGATCGGCCTCCCGCACCGCGTCCTCCTGCTCCGCCCGCGTCATGTCGAAGGAGGTGCGCTCCTGCGCGGCTCGGGCATCGAGCTGGTCCGCGCGCGCGCGGGCGACCTCCGCCTCGGCTTCGGCCTCTCGCGCCAGTGCCTCCTGCTCCTGCTTCGTGGCCGCCGTCTGGGCGGCGTCCGAGCGGAGCTCGTTGGCCCGTTCACGCGCGAGAAGGTCCTTCTTGCGCTTCATCGCGGACGCGATCAGTGCCACCGCCACCACGACGGCCAGGACGATCACGATGATGATGATCCACTCCATGAGCTGCTCCCTTGTCGCGGCGCCCGCACTGCACGGGCGCCTCGTCCCCCATCTCCCGGAGCCGTACCCGGGCACCCGGCGACGAAACGCGCGCTGGGGTTCACCCGAGCGGGGGCTGGACGACCTCGCCGCTGAACATCGTCATCGGCACGCCGAGCTGAGCGGCGTCCGCACCGGCTGCCTGCATCTGCGGGGAGGAGAGGGCGGTGGACAGGGCCGCGGCGTCCTCGAAGTCGAGCTGGGCCACCAGGTAGACCTGCGGTGGGCCACCCAGGGGGCGTGGCTTGGACCAGGTGAAGGCCTGCAGACCGGGGACCGGGGCGACGATCGCGACATGGTGGCCGAAGTAGCGCTCGTCGAACGCGTCGGGGTCCTCCGGCACGGCGTACTGGATGGTGACTCGGTGCATGGTCGTCCTTCGTTGCGGGAGGTACGTACGCGTGGCAGACTAATACTGACCGATCGGTCTGTAAATATCCCGGTACCTGACGGAGGGACCCATGGCCACGCCCCAGCTCACGAGCGAGTCGGAGGCGCCTGCCGGGTTGCTCGCCGATTTCGAGCGGACCATCGAGCGGCACGACCGGATCGAGCCGCGTGACTGGATGCCGGAGAAGTACCGGCGCACCCTGGTCCGGCAGATCGCCCAGCACGCCCACTCCGAGATCATCGGCATGCAGCCCGAGGGCAACTGGATCACCCGGGCACCATCCCTGCGCCGCAAGGCGATCCTGCTCGCCAAGGTGCAGGACGAGGCCGGCCACGGGCTGTACCTCTACTCGGCGTGCGAGACGCTCGGGACCTCTCGTCGCGAGCTGACCGAGATGCTCATCGAGGGCAGGCAGAAGTACTCCTCGATCTTCAACTACCCCACGCTGTCCTACGCCGACGTCGGCACCATCGGCTGGCTGGTCGACGGTGCGGCGATCTGCAACCAGGTGCCGCTGTGCCGCACGTCCTACGGACCCTACGGACGCTCGATGATCCGGATCTGCAAGGAGGAGTCCTTCCACCAGCGGCAGGGCTTCGAGCTGCTCGCGACCATGATGCGCGGCACCGAGGAGCAGCGCGCGATGGTGCAGGAGTCGGTGGACCGGTTCTGGTGGCCGGCGCTGATGATGTTCGGCCCGCCCGACGCCGAGTCGCCCAACACCGCGCAGTCGATGGCCTGGGGCATCAAGCGGGACACCAACGACGAGCTCCGGCAGAAGTTCGTCGACATGAGCGTGCCGCAGGCCGAGGCCCTCGGTGTCTCCCTGCCCGACCCGGACCTGCGGTGGAACGAGGACCGCGGGCACCACGACTTCGGCCAGCCCGACTGGCAGGAGTTCGCCACCGTGGTCCAGGGCGGTGGACCCTGCAACGCCCAGCGGATCGCGCACCGCCGCAAGGCCCATGAGGACGGCGCCTGGGTGCGAGCTGCTGCGGTGGCGTTTGCCGAGAGAGATGGACGATCATGACCGAGATCCAGGACGAGTGGCCCCTCTACGAGATCTTCGTGCGCGGCAAGCGCGGACTCAACCACGTGCACGTGGGTTCGCTGCACGCCGCCGACGACGAGATGGCGGTGCGGCACGCCCGCGACGTCTACACCCGGCGCAACGAGGGCGTCAGCATCTGGGCAGTCCGCTCGAGCGCCATCGCGGCGTCCAGCCCGGACGAGAAGGACCCGCTGTTCGCGCCGAGCGCCGACAAGGTCTATCGACACCCGACGTTCTATGCCATCCCCGACGACGTGCCGCACATGTGATGGACGACTTCCACGACTCCGCGTACGCCGGACTCCTCGACCATCACACCGTGATGGACGACTCGCAGTGGGCCTTCGGCGCCGACCATCCCGACCTGCACGCCGAGGACCCTCTCGCCGGCGTCGACACGACCATCCCCGACGGGGTCGACCACGAGGCGCTCGCGGCGTACTGCCTGATGCTCGGCGACGACGCCCTGGTGCTGTCCCACCGGCTCTCGGAGTGGTGCAGCCACGCACCCGACCTGGAGGAGGACATCGCGCTGGCCAACATCGCGCTCGACCTGCTCGGTCAGGCGCGACTGCTCTACGCCCGCGCGGCGGCGGCCGACCCGGGCGTGGCACCCACCCTGCCGGTGGGCTCGCCGGTTCCGGCCGAGGATGCCCTGGCGTTCTTCCGGGCGGACCCCGAGTTCCGCAACGTGCGCCTGGTCGAGGCCGAGAACGGAGACTTCGCGGCCACCGTCGCACGGCTGCTGCTGTTCTCCACCTGGCGGCTGGCACTCCTGCAAGGGCTGGTGGAGTCGCAAGACCAGGTGCTCTGCGCCATCGCCGCCAAGGCGGTCAAGGAAGTCACCTACCACCGTGACTACGCCGGACGATGGTTCCTCACGCTCGCGCTGGGCACGGAGGAGTCGCGTTCGAGGCTGCTCGCTGCGGTCAGTCTCGTCTGGCGGCTGCACGACGAGCTGTTCGTGGCCACGGACATCGAGCAGGCGTTGTCCGCAGCAGGGGTCGGCGTGGACCCGTCCGGGGTGGCCGACGAGGTCGCCGACGTGCTGGCACAGGTCTTCGACGCCAGTGGGGTGCACCGGCCCGACCTGCCTCAGGTGGGACCGGTCAACGGCGGCATGGGCCGCGAGGGCCGCCACACGGAGGCCCTGTCCCCGCTGCTCGCACAGATGCAGTCGGTCGCGCGAGCCCACCCGATGGGGCGGTGGTGAGCGTGCCGATGCCGAGCCTCGAACAAGCCCGGAGCGTCGCCGCCACGGTCCCGGACCCGGAGATGCCGATGCTGACGCTGGCGGACCTCGGCGTCCTGCGGTCGGTCGACCTGGAGGACGACACGGTGGTCGTGACGATCACCCCGACCTACTCCGGTTGCCCGGCGATGGCCACCATGCGGGACGACCTGGTGCACCGGCTTGCCGACGAGGGCCTCCGCGCCGTCGTCCGGGTGAGCCTGGCGCCCGCGTGGTCCAGCGACTGGATCACCCCCCGTGGCAGGCAGGCCCTGGCCGACCACGGGATCTCCGCTCCTCTCGCCGCCTCCCGGGCGGCGGGACCGGTCGCGATCTCGTTGCTTCCGACGCGTCGCGCCCTGACCTGTCCGAGGTGCGGCAGCGAACGGGTGGAGCTGACCTCGGAGTTCGGGCCGACGGCGTGCACCGCGCTGTATCGCTGCGCCTCCTGCCTCGAACCGTTCGAGCACGTCAAGGAGATCTGATGGTCGCGACGGTTCCCGAGGCGCGTGCGACGCGCGGCACCTTCCACACGTTGACGGTGGCCTCCGTCGAGCAGCTGTGCGACGACGCGGTCGCGGTGTCCTTCGAGGTCCCCGAGGAGCTGCGCGAGGCCTACGACTTCGAGGCCGGGCAGTCACTGACCCTGCGCCGGCTGATCGACGGGCAGGACCATCGTCGCGACTACTCGATCTGCGCACCGGCGGGGGAGCGGCCACGCGTGGGCGTCCGGCTGATCCCGGGCGGGAGGTTCTCGGAGTGGCTGGTCAACGAGGTGCGGCCGGGCGACCAGGTGGAGGTGCAGACCCCTCGGGGCAGCTTCCGCGCCTCCGCGGACGGTGGCCGGCACCTGTGCATCGCGGCAGGCTCGGGGATCACTCCGATGCTCTCGATCGCCTCGACCGTGCTGACGCATCCAGCGTCGAGGGTCACCATGCTCTACGGCAACCGCGACACCGGCTCGGTGATGTTCGCAGAGGAGCTCGCCGACCTGAAGAACCGGTGCGGCCCCCGCTTCGACCTCGTCCACGTCCTGTCCCGCGAGCCCAGGGACGTCGAGCTCTTCTCCGGTCGCCTCGACGCATCGCGGCTGCGCCGCCTGCTGTCGGCGCTGGTGCCGATCCGCTCGGTCGACCACGTGTGGCTGTGTGGTCCGTTCGGCATGGTCGCCGACGCACGTGCCGTCCTGGCGGAGCTCGGGATCCCACGGGAGCGGGTGCACGTGGAGCTGTTCTACGTCGACGAGCCACCACCCGAGGTGGTCCGGCCGGAGGCCGTGGTCACCGGCGAGACGAGCAGCGTCACCGTCGTACTCGACGGGCGGAGCACGACGTCGGCCATGCCGAGGGACCGGTCCGTCCTCGACTCCGCGCAGCAGGCCCGGGCCGACCTGCCCTTCGCCTGCAAGGGCGGCGTGTGCGGCACCTGCCGGGCCCACCTGAGGTCCGGAGAGGTGGAGATGCGGCGCAACTACGCGCTCGACGACGACGAGGTCGAGCGCGGCTTCGTGCTCACCTGCCAGAGCCATCCGGTGTCCGCCGAGGTCACCGTCGACTTCGACGCCTGAGGACCACCATGGGCGAGCACACCGCAGGGCCGGACGACCTGGCCAGACGCAGCGCCGACACGATGTGGGCAGGTGACGCTGCCAGCCGGATGCTCGGCCTGTCGATCCGTGCGGTGGGACCGGGGTCCGCCACGGTGGCGATGTCGGTCCGCGAGGACATGATCAACGGCTGGGGGCTGTGCCACGGCGGACTGGTGGCCGCACTCGCCGACAGTGCCTTCGCCGTCGCCTGCAACTCGCACGGCACGGTGACCGTCGCCTCGGGCTTCGACATCACGCTCCTGGAGCCGGCGCGACTGGGCGACGAGCTCGTGGCGGTGGCGCGCGAGCGAGCACTGCGCGGCCGCTCCGGGTTGTACGACGTCACGGTGACCCGATCCTCTGACCAGGTGGTGATCGCCGAGTTCCGTGGGCGCAGCCACTCGACCGGCCGCGCCATCGACCCCGAGGCCCGCTAGCTGTCGGCAGGACCAGCAAGCCCGTCGAAGGCGAGCTCGACGAGCGAGCGGGACAGGTCCTCGACGCTGACCGGCCCGTCGGGGCGGTACCACTCCACCAGTGAGTTCACCAGCCCGAAGAGCAGCCGGCTGATCAGCTCCGGAGCGATGTCCGCCCGCAGCGACCCCTCGTCCACCGCGGCCTGCACCAGGCCGGCCAGCTTCTCGTCGATCAGCCGCCGGCGCTCGAGGGCAGCGAGCTCGACGGCACTGTTGCCCCGGACCCGGAGGAGCAGCGTGACGGCGGGCAGGTGCTGGGCGAGGATCTCGACCGACTGGCGAACGGCTGCGCGCAGGCGGTCGTAGGCGCTGGTCTCGGGCCCCGAGCCAGCCGCGCGGTCGATCGCGGCGGAGAGGCCGTCGAGCGCCTCGTCGAGCGCGGCGGCGAGCAGGGCCTCCTTGCTCGGGACATGGTGGTAGATCGCCGACTTGGTCAACCCGAGCTCGCGCGCGACGTCCCCGATGCTCGTGGCCTCGTAGCCCTGGCGGTTGAAGATCTCGATCGCCCGCCGGAGCACGGTCGGGCCGTCGTACCCGGGGCGGCCGCGGCGTGGTGCCCCTACATCTGTAACCTCGGCCGGCATGCGCTCATGGTGCCACGGGTCGCAGTGGTCGCGACCGCCCTCCGGGGCCGCGTATCCGGAATCACACGATCTCGTGCGTTATCATGCGAAATTGGACATACCGGACTAGTCTGGGTCCGCGTCATCACCACTTTCCCCCCGAAATGGATTTCCCATGCTGCGTCGCCTGAGCCGAGTGCTGATCGCGCTGCTCTGCACCGCCCTGCTTGTCACCCTCACCGCCCCCACCGCGGACGCGAGGCGCAAGAAGAAGAAGGGGATGCGCGTCGCCGGCATCACCCGCGTGGGGCAGGACTGGTACCACTCCCGGCTGAAGGTCGGCTGGCGTGCGGTCCCCGGCTCGTCGTACCAGATGCGGTGGTCCTACCACCCTTCCAAGCTCTCCTACAGCAAGGTGGTGGGTTCGGGCACCTCCGGCGGCACCTACAGCGGCGCCCTCCACCGCGGGAAGACCTGGTACTTCCAGGTGCGCGCCATCAAGGGCGGTCGCGTCGGCCCCTGGTCGCCGGCCCGCGGCCTCAACTTCATCAACTACTGGCCCAAGGCCCCCACGCTGTCGCGAGCGAGCCTGCCGGGTGCGGTCCAGTACAAGTGGGCCTACACGCCCTACGCCTCGCGCTACCGCGTGCGCTGGTCGGCCGCCTGGTACGGCCAGTGGCCCGGCAGTGCCAACTACCTCAGTAGCACCTCCGGCGGCTGGGTGGGTCAGACGGCCCGCCAGCAGACCTATACCGTCCCCTCGAAGCCCGTTCAGGGCGACAACTTCCTGGCCGTCGACTACGCCAACCCCGTCTTCGGGCAGATCGAGGCCAACAACGGCTACCGGGCCGGCGCCAGCCAGCTCTCCAAGTGGGTGGCCGCGTTCCCGACGCCGCCGGCCCCCAAGCCCGGTGACGCGGTCCGCATGGGCACCTACAACGTCAAGCTCTTCCCGACCGGCACCCGGGCCACGGCCATCGCGCGCAACATCAGCAGCCACGGTGTCGCGGTGGCCGCCCTGCAGGAGTCGAACACTGCCAGCGCGAGCGCCATCCGTACTGCCCTCGGCAGCGCCTGGAGCGTTGCCTCGTCGGGCTCGGGGACGGGACAGCAGATCCTCTACCGCAACGACAGGTTCCGGGTGCTCGCGAGTGGCAAGTTCAACGTGCCGAACCCCAAGACCCCCTCGGACCCGCTGGCCACACCCTGGGCGCGGCTGGCCCACGTGAAGCCCGTGGCGGGCAAGAGCCAGAACTTCTACGTCGTCTCTGTTCACTTCTCCGAGGACGCGCGCAAGTCCCAGGTGAACCGGAACAAGGACACCGGTCTGGCAGCCAAGGCTGCGATGCAGGCGATCAACGGGTTCAACTACGGAAACGAGCCGGTGATCGTCGCGGGCGACATCCGCTACGGGCGCGAGCCCTACGGCGACCCCGCGGGCTACACACCGGCCCAGCCGACCTTCGTCCGCGGCGGCTACTACGACGCGATGGCTGCGCGCACCAAGGTCAACACGTCGTACTCCGTGGTCAACGGCGGTGCCCGCCAGGTTCCGCACCCCTCCGGGCTCGGGCCGCGGTCGGACCACATCCTGACCAAGGGGATCCGGGGCAGCGTGGCGTACGTCAATGTCGCGAACTGGTCCTACAACGGCTCGATTCCCTCCGACCACAACCTGGTGTACGCCGACCTGCTGATCCCTCACCTGTAGGCCCCCGGCAACAGGCACACCACCCGTCCCCACACCATCTGCACGCCCGCCCAGTCACGACGGAAGGACCACACGTCATGCCGGGTCGGACGACGTACACGCAGACCGGGGTGGATCACGCGAGGTCAGCCGTCGCGGAACCGGTGCGCACCCTGACCACCGCTTCGGCGGCGCCTGTGACGGACGATTCGCGGAGCGCGCAGCTGTTCGGTTCGCTGATGCGCTCCACGTCCGACGGGCTCTGGATCTGCGACGAGTCGGGGCACACGGTCATGACCAACGACCGCCTCGCCGAGATCCTCGGACACTCGGCGGAGGAGTTGTCCCGACTGGTCGTCGCCGACGTGCTCGACCAGGCCGGACCGGGGGCCGGCCCCGGGCGCCCGGACGAGCTGAGCCGGCGCCAGAGCGGACGCGAGAACATCGAGTGCAACCTGGTCCGCAAGGACGGCTCCCGCATCTGGGCCCTGGTCAGCCACAGCCCCATGCTGGACGACACCGGCGCCCGCCAGGGCTGGCTGCACCGGGTCGCGGAGATCACCGACCGCAAGCTGATCCTCGACCTGGTCGTCGCCGGCGAGCAGCAGCTGGCGGACGCGCAGTCCACGGCCAAGGTGGGCAGCTGGGAGTGGGACGTGCTCCACGACGTCGTCACCTGGTCCGACGAGCTGTACCGCATCTACGAGCTCCAGCCCCAGGAGTTCGAGGCGACCTACGAGGGCTTCCTGGCACGCATCCACCCCGAGGACCGGCCCACTGTCGAGGAGGCCGTCTCCACCGCGTTCGGCGGTCCCGAACCGTTCGAGTTCGAGGCCAGGATCATCAAGGTGAGCGGGGCCGAGGGCTGGGTCCGTGGTCGTGGGCGCGCTACCCGCGACGAGTCCGGAGCGCCAGTCCGGATGAGCGGCACGGCGCAGGAGATCACCGAGTCCGTGGTCGCGGCCGCAGAGCTGGCTGCAGCGCGCGACGCCGCGATGCAGGCATCCCGGATCAAGTCGGAGTTCCTCGCGACGATCAGCCACGAGATCCGCACCCCGCTGAACGGTGTCATCGGGCTGACCGACCTGCTGCTCAAGACCGAGCTCACCTCCACCCAGGAGCGGCTCGCCGATGCGGTCGCCCAGTCCGGGCGGACGCTGCTCGGTCTGGTCAACGACATCCTCGACTTCTCCCGGATCGAGGGTGGCGATCTCCATCTCGAGCTCGAGGACGTCGCGATCCGGGACCTGGTCGACCAGGTGACCGGGTCGTTGGCCGAGCCCGCCAGGCTCGGGTCCGTCGAGGTCACGGTCGACTACGCGGAGGACGTCCCGCTCACGCTCAGGGGCGACCCGGTGCGGTTCCGGCAGGTCGTCACGAACCTCGTCTCCAACGCGGTGAAGTTCACCTGCGGCGGGCAGGTGGCCGTCCGGGTGTCGCTGGACGAGGGGCAGACCGAGCGGCACGTCGTACGGGTCGAGGTCTGCGACACCGGCATCGGCATCGCTCCGGATGCCCAGGCGACCCTGTTCGACTCCTTCACCCAGGCGGACGCCTCGACGACCCGCGAGTACGGCGGGACCGGGCTCGGGCTGGCGATCTCACGTCTGCTCGTGGGCGCCCTCGGTGGCGAGATCGGCTTCACCAGCGAGGTCGGGGCGGGCAGCACCTTCTGGTTCACGGCGATGTTCCTGCCTGCCGCAGACCGTCCCCTGCAGCCAGCCTCGGTCGGGCCGTCCGCGCTGATCGCGGACCAGGTCCCGGACGTGACCACCGCGGACGCCACCAGGCCGGACGCCAGGACATCCGAAGCAGGGACACCCGAAGCAGGGACACCGGACGTCTCGCGCGGCGCAGTGCTCGTCGTCGACGACATCGTGGTCAACCAGATGGTGGCGCGCGGCGTGCTCGAGGGCCTCGGCTACACGGTGGAGTTCGCTCGCGACGGTCTGGAGGCCGTCGCAGCCGTGGCCGCCACGCCCGGACACTTCGCGGCCGTGCTGATGGACTGCCAGATGCCCCAGCTGGACGGCTACGAGGCCACGCGGGTGATCCGCCAGCTCGAGCGGCAGGACCTTCGGGTGCCCGTCATCGCCATGACCGCGTCGACGCTCGCCGGCGAGAGGGAGCGGTGCCTCGACGCGGGCATGGACGACTTCCTCCTCAAGCCGGTCGACTTCGAGCTGCTCGAGTCGACCCTGGCCCGCTTGGTCGGCGGCACGCCGCCACCCGAGGACGACCGCCCGCGCGCTGACGCGTCCGGCCTGCTCGACCTGACCAGGATCCGGATGTTGCGCGACCTCCGTCCCGGTGACCAGTCGTTCCTCGCCCAGTTCGTCGACACCTTCATCGACAGCGTCCCCGACGACGTCGCCGCCATCGCCGAGGCGGTCCGGGTCGCGGACCACGGCCGCCTCGTCGAGGCGGCGCACTCCCTGAAGGGGAGCGCGCAGAACCTGGGGGCCGCCGACGTCGGCCGGGTGTGCGGTGCGCTCGAGGACGCCGGCCGCCGGAAGGACGAGATCGCAGCCGCAGAGCTGATCCCTGTCCTGGAGGACCTGGTCCAGCGGACGCTGAGTGCGCTGCGCGTCCTGGAATAGCATCGCCACGGCACGCAGATCAGGCACCGGGGAGGGGCCTGACCTCGTTCTGTGCGCCATCAGGGACTTGAACCCCGAACCCGCTGATTAAGAGTCAGCTGCTCTGCCAATTGAGCTAATGGCGCGCGAAGCGTTGGAACCTTAGCAACAGATCGGCACCCCAGCCAAAACGGGCAGCGGCCAGGTCGGGGATGCGGAACATTTAAGGTTCAACTAGTGTTGGACCGGCATACCCGAAACCCCGGAGGTGCGCGATGCCCGCTGTGACCGTTGACGACCTGACCGTGCTGGAGCGCCTGCGGGCTCCGGGCCTGGGCGACACCGTCCGGCCGGTCAAAGCGCTCATCGACGCCCCCAAGGGCTACGAGGGCGAGGGATTCCCGGTGCGCCGCGCCTTCGCGGGCGTGGACATGCGTGACCTCGACCCGTTCGTCCACATGGACCAGATGGGGGAGGTGGAGTACGCGCCCGGTGAGCCCAAGGGCACCCCGTGGCACCCGCACCGCGGCTTCGAGACCGTCACCTACATCATCGACGGTGTCTTCGACCACCACGACAGCCACGGCGGTGGTGGTTCGATCACCAACGGCGACACCCAGTGGATGACCGCCGGCTCCGGCCTGCTGCACATCGAGACGCCGCCGGAGTGGCTGGTGCAGAGCGGTGGGCTGTTCCACGGCATCCAGCTGTGGGTGAACCTGCCCCGTGACGCCAAGTGGAACCCGCCGGCCTACCAGGACATCCGCAGCGGGCAGGTCGGGCTCGCGACGTCGGCTGATGCCGGCGCGCTCGTCCGGGTGATCGCCGGGGACGTCGGTACGACGAAGGGCCCCGGGTCGACGTACACCCCGATGACGATGGTGCACGCCACCGTCGAGCCGGGTGCGCGCCTGGACCTGCCGTGGGAGGTCGACTTCAACGCCCTGGTCTACGTGCTCTCCGGGCACGGTTCTGTCGGTGACGAGCAGCGACCCGTCCAGACCGGCAACCTCGCCGTCCTGGGCGCGGGCGACTTCGTCACGGTGCAGGCCACCGGGACGCAGGAGAGCCGTACGCCGGCACTCGACGTCCTCGTCATCGGCGGCCGACCCATCCGCGAGCCGGTCGCCTGGGCCGGACCGTTCGTGATGAACACCAGGGCCGAGGTGATCGCGGCCTTCGAGGACTTCCAGAAGGGGAAGCTCGGGACCATCCCCAGCGTGCACGGGGCGCCCACCACGCCAGTGACCACGCAGGACTGAGGAGCGCTGCCGACTTCCCCTCCCGGAGCGAGTGCGGGATTGCGCGTCAGCGCGGGAGTTCGACCGTTTAGGCTTGCGCGCATGTCGCTTCCCCAGAGGGTGATCCGTCGCCTCAAGACCTACAACACGCCGCTTCCGCTCGAGGACTTCGAGGGCTACGACGGCTACTGGGAGGGGCGGGAGCGCGGCGAGGACACCGCGACGGTGCTGCCCCGCTGGCGGATCGCCGCCGAGAAGATCCCCGACGGCTCCTCGGTCCTCGACGTCGGCTGCGGGTCGGGCGGCTTCCTGCTCTACCTGCTCTCCCAGAAGCCGAACTGCACCGTCCGCGGCACCGACATCAGCGACCACGCGGTGGCGCTCGCGGCGGCGAAGGGCCTCGACACGTTCCAGTCCGACCTCACCACGCAGACCCTCGACCGGGAGTACGACTACATCACCGGCTTCGAGATGATCGAGCACGTGCACGAGGCCGAGAAGGTCCTCGTGGTGATGCGGGACGCCATGCGCAAGCAGCTGATCCTGTCGCTGCCCAACACCGGCTACATCGAGCACCGGGCGCGGCTCGCGCTCTTCGGCCGCTTCCCGAACACGCAGATCAAGTTCCACGCCAAGGAGCACATCCGGTTCTGGACCGCCAAGGACTTCCGTGACTGGGCCGCACACTTCGACCTGCGGATCGTCGACGTCCAGGGCCAGTGGGGGCTGCGCTTCCTGCCCTGGCGCAGCCGCCCCAAGCTCTTCTCGCCCCAGCTGGTCTACACCCTCGAGCGCGACTGACCGCCAGCTCGCAGACGACGGCCCTCCCCGGCATCCGGGGAGGGCCGCGTGCATGGAGCGCGTCTGCGTCAGTAGACCGAGTCGACGCCTGCTGCGTCCGAGCTGGTGAAGCTCAGGTCGGAGGAGGAGCCGTTGCACTGCGGGTAGTGCATGATCGACGCCGAGTCGTACGGCGTCAGCGGTCGCCAGTTGTTGTCCTCGAAGCAGGTGCCGGCTTCGGGACGGGTGTGCTCGTGGCGGAAGCCCAGCGCGTGACCGAGCTCGTGCCCGAGGATGTTGCCCGGTGTCCAGGACCCCGAGCTCATCAGCGACGACGCGTTGACCAGCACGTTGCGCTGCGCGTCAGAGCTGCTGGGGAAGAAGGCGCGCGCGATGTACTCCGACGTGTAGGTCGGTTCGACCGAGAACAACACCGCGTTGTTGCTGGTCCGGCAGTTGGAGTTGGCGGACGACACATAGGTGAAGTTCACTCCCGAGCTGGCGTTCTCCCACAGCGCCGCCCCCTGGTTCATCGCGTTGATCACGTTGGCCTGCTGCGAGCCGAACGCGGTGCTGACGCAGTAGGTCAGGTTCTGTGCCTGGGAGGAGTCCCAGAGGTCGTCGCTCCCGTAGACGGTGTTCACCACGAGTCCGTTCTCGTGGGTGTCGCTGTCGTCGGTGCTGACCATCCGGTCGTAGTACGCGCGGAGTGCCTTCCGGTTCCTGATCGCCTCGTCGCCGTTCACGATGTACTGACCGTCGAGGTCGCGGTAGGTCGACCTCTCGAACTCCTTGAAGGTCGGTACGGCGGCACGATCGGTGCCGTCCGCGCTGGGTGCTGCCCCGGCCGGTGTGGTGCTGACACCGGCCGCGAGCACGCAGATTGCGGCCACCGCCACCTGACAGATTCGACTGCGCTTCATGGTTCTCCTCCTTGCGAGGACGTGGGCGATCTGCCCGCGTCGCAGGCCCGAGACCGGATAGGTGACTCAGGGCCGGGCCGACGCATGTCGCTGCGGGCCCGAGTGACCGTGCGGGAGGGATGCGTCGGACCTCCAACCTCGTTGGGGGAGGGCGAGGAGTACAGCAACCTCGACGTTCAGGTTGGTGCAGTGCAGAGAACCGCAGGTCGTATGGTCCTCGACCTGCGGTTCTCTCTTGGGGTGAGTAACGGGACTTGAACCCGCGACATCCGCCACCACAAGGCGGCGCTCTACCAGCTGAGCTATACCCACCAGGGATTCTTGCGAGGCAAGAGTGTAGCGGTTCCTCAGTCGTTCTCTGACACCGGCCGGGCCCCGGTGAGCGAGCCCTGGTACTTCGCCGCGATGGCCTTCGAGGTCGACGAGTCCGGGCCGGGCGGACGCACGAAGACGGCGTCCCGGTAGTAGCGCAGCTCCTCGATGCTCTCGCGGATGTCGGCCAGCGCGCGATGGTTGCCGCCCTTGGACGGGGCGTTGTAGTAGGCGCGCGGGAACCAGCGGCGCGAGAGCTCCTTGATCGAGGAGACGTCGACGATCCGGTAGTGCAGGAACTGCTCGAGACCGGCCATGTCGCGGGCGAGGAACGCCCGGTCGGTGGCCACCGTGTTGCCGGCCAGTGGCGGTCGGCTGCCGTCGGTGCAGTGCTCCCGCACGTAGGCCAGCACCTGCGCCTCGGCGTCGTCGAGGGTGGTGCCGCCGTCGAGCTCGTCGAGGAGGCCGGAGCTGACGTGCATGTTGCGCACGAACTCGACCATCTGGTCCATCGCCTCCGGCGGGGGCTTGATCACGATGTCCACGCCCTCGCCGAGGACGTTCAGGTCGAAGTCGGTCACCAGAGCCGCCACCTCGATCAGGGCGTCCGCCACGATGTCGAGGCCGGTCATCTCACAGTCGATCCAGACGAGTCGGTCAGTCACAGGGACTGACCCTACCCGCGCCTCGATGATCGGTCAGGCGTCGTACGTAGCGCGGAGTGGCGTCCGTCCGCTCCAGCGGTGGTTGACCGCTGTCCGCGCCCTGACATGCTGGTCGCCATGTCTGCGCTCGCCGGTTTCATCTCCCAGCTGCCCAAGGCAGAGCTGCACGTCCACCATGTGGGCTCGGCGTCACCGCGCATCGTCGCCGAGCTGGCCGAGCGGCATCCCGGCGTGGTGCCCAGCGACCCGGATCAGCTCGCCGACTTCTTCGCCTTCCGCGACTTCGCGCACTTCATCGAGGTCTACCTCGCGGTGGTGGACCTCATCCGGACCCCGGAGGACGTGCGACTGCTCACCTACGAGATCGCGCGCGAGATGGCCGAGGGACAGCAGGTGCGGTACGCCGAGCTCACCTGCACGCCGTTCACCTCGGTCGCTGTCGGCGTGCCGATCGAGGGCTACACCGAGGCGATCGAGGACGCGCGGACCGCGGCCGAACGGGACTTCGGGATCGTGCTGCGCTGGATCTACGACATCCCGGGCGAGAGCGGGCTGCCCGCGGCCGACGACACGCTCGAGTACGCGTTGCGCCACGCCCCCGACGGGCTGATCGGCTTCGGGCTCGGCGGTCCCGAGATCGGCGTACCCCGGCCGCAGTTCAAGCCGCACTTCGACGCCGCCCGAGCCGCCGGACTCCGCAGCCTGCCGCACGCGGGCGAGACGACCGGCGCCCAGACGGTGTGGGACGCGCTGCGCGAGCTCGGCGCCGAGCGGATCGGCCACGGGACCTCGTCGGTGCAGGACCCGGCGCTGCTCGAGCACCTGGCGCAGACCGGGATCCCGCTGGAGGTGTGCCCGTCCTCCAACATCGCCACCCGCGCCGTGGCCACGCTCGACGACCATCCGCTCCGGGCCTTCCGCGACGCCGGGGTCGTGGTGACCATCAACAGCGACGACCCGCCGATGTTCGGCACCACCTTGAACCGTGAGTACGAGATCGCCGCCGACCTCCTCGACCTCGACGAGGCCGGTGTCGCCGACCTGGCCCGCACCGCAGTCCGCGTCTCCTACGCTCCCGAGGACGTGAAGGCGCGGGTGCTGGGGGAGATCGACGGGCTGCAGGTTTCCCCGGCCGACCGGGGAAACCTGACGTTGTAGGGCGATGCTTCGGCCGACAACGTCAGGGACCGGCCGACAACCCCATCCGATTTGTCCACCCACGACCTCCGGCAGGTACGTCGAAGGCCCTGCGGTCTCATACTCCGCAGGGCCACCACCTTTGTACGACGGCGCGAACCCGCGGCCCGACAACGACACGCGTGGCTCGTGAACCAGATCACGAGAGGCGTCTCGGCATCCGGGCCGCACGTAGGCTCACGCCCATGACCGAGCGCCCCGAACCCCTGGCCCGATGGCACGACGTGTTCGAGTCGAGGGACGCCGCCCTGCTCGAGGACCTCATCGCCCAGACCTGCGTGTTCCGGTCGCCGGCGGTGCATCGTCCGCAGGAGGGCAAGGCGCTGACCACGAAGTACCTCAGCGCTGCGATGGTCGTCCTCGGCCCGACCTTGCGCTACGAGCACGAGTGGTGGGACGAGGGGTCGGCCGTGCTCGAGTTCATCGCCGACCTGGACGGCCTCACCGTGCACGGGATCGACATGATCCGCTGGGGGAGCGACGGCCGGCTGGTCGAGTTCACGGTGATGGTGCGCCCGTTCAAGGGCCTGACCCAGCTGATGACGCTGATGGACGCCGAGCTGCAGCGCCAGGACGCCTGAGCCCACGACTCGCCGTCGGTTCCTGCGGGCGTCCTCGACCCACCGCTCGTCTCCTGGGCGCCTGACCAGCTCCGCGCGGTGCTCACCGACACGGCCCAGGCGTGCCTTCTGGTCTCCCGGGTCGTTGAACCACCACGAGCGCTTCTCCGAGGAGGCCACCATGGACCGACACCAGCCCGCCAGTGACCGCGCGACTGCGCCGTCATGGACGGTCCGCCAGGAGATCGCCGCGATCAAGGCCGAGCACCACGTCTCGGAGACCAGTGCCTACGGCATGCTCGTCCGCGCCGCGATCGCCGCGTAGCCGAAAGCAGGCAGGTCCGAGCGGCGACACTCCCACAGCGCGCCCTCGGCAGGATTCGAACCTGCGACCTAGAGATTAGAAGGCTCTTGCTCTATCCAGCTGAGCTACGAGGGCTTGCGCGCCAAGCCTAGGAGACGGCTCAGCGATCACGCGTGGCCGGCCCGCCAACGCTCAGCGGCGCTTGACCCTCGACGTGCGCGCCGAGAGGACCGTCGCCGGGGTGCGTACGCCGGCGCGGCTGGCCGTGACCCGGACGCTGACCCGCTTGCGGACGTCGGCCCTGTGGAGTCGGTAGACCGACTTCGTGGCACCGCGGATGACCTTGCCGTTGCGCAGCCACTGGAAGCGGACATTGGTCGGCGCGACGTTCCAGCGACCGGTGGTGGCCCGCAGAACCGCACCCTTCCGAGCCGCGCCACGGACCACGGGGGGGCCGGTCGCGGTCAGTCGGGTAACGGCTGCGGGAGTCGGGGTGGCCGAGGAGGTCGGCTGGCCGATCGGCAGCACGAGGTTGTCCGCGCGGACAACCTCGCCCGGGCCCAGGAACATGTAGAAGTTGGGCTCCGCGAGGCTGCCGCCACCGAGCCAGTTCCAGGCGTTGCCGTCGGGGCTCAGGCCCATGATGCCGGTCTCGTAGCCGGCGGGCAGGATCACGGTGTAGTCGCCGGACGCCGAAGTGGTGAGCGGCCCGTCCGTGATCGCCCGCAGACCGCCGTCGTTGTTGATCGAGGGCACCACCAGGGCGGACAGGCCGGTTCCTCCGCGGTTGGTCACCCGGCCGGACACGTACGCCGGGCTCGGCACCTCGAGGTCGATGCCGGACAGGGTCTGGCCGCCCGAGACCTGCACCGTCTGGGCGGTGACCTCGCCGAAGCCGTCGCCGTACCAGTAGCCGTACTCGCGGCTGCCGTAGCTCACCCGGATCTTCAGCGGCGTGCCGGCCGGCGCGTGCACCTCATAGCTGCCGTCCGCGGCGGCGACTGTCTGCAGGTTCTCGTCCTCGGTCCAGGTGCCGCTCACCTCGCGGTACACCTCGACCGTGCGGTCGGGGTTCGCCTCGTTGAAGCTCACCGTGCCGGTGATGACCGCCCGATCGCCCGACGAGATCGCGTGCGCGGGCATGCCGGTCAGGGTGAGGGCCGCCGTGAGCGGCACCAGCACTGCCCAACGCAGTGGACGGGCCCGATGCGCCGTCGAAGGTCGGGGTGAAAGCGACATAGTCGGAGGTTAGGGCGCATTTGCGATGGGAGCGAACACCCTGAACCGGCCTGTCTAGTCCCGCAAACGCGCAATCCGGACATTGCCCTCAATCAGGCGACATCTGCCGCTGTATGTGCTCAAGACATCAGCCTCAGCCGCGGAGCTCCGCCATCCAGTCCTCGATCTCGCCCGGCTCGCGGGGCAGGGCTGCGGACAGGTTGCGGGCGCCCGTGGCGGTGACCACGACGTCGTCCTCGATCCGGATGCCGATGCCGCGCAGCTCCTCGGGCACGAGCAGGTCGTCCTCCTGGAAGTAGAGGCCGGGCTCGACCGTGAGCACCATGCCCTCCTCGAGGTCCCCACCGGGGTAGATGCCGGTGTCGGCGGCGGCGCAGTCGTGCACGTCCATGCCGAGCATGTGGCTGGTGCCGTGCAGGGTCCATCGGGCGTAGACCCGGCTGTCGGGGGAGAGGGCCTCCTCGGCGGAGACCGGCAGCAGTCCGAGGTCCTCGAGCCCGTGCGCCAGCACGGTCATCGCGGCCTCGTGGGGCGCGCGGAACGCCGCTCCGGGACGTACGGCGTCGAGGCCGGCCTGCTGCGCCTCCAGCACGAGCCCGTAGAGGTCGCGCTGAACGGGGGTGAACGAGCCGTCGACCGGCAGGGTGCGCGTCACGTCGGCGGTGTAGAGCGAGGAGGCCTCGGCCCCCATGTCGAGCAGCACCAGGTCGCCGGGAGTGATCGGCCCGGAGTTCTCGATCCAGTGCAGCGTGGTGGCGTGCCGGCCGCCGCCCACGATGGAGTCGTAGCCGATGTCGTTGCCCATCGCCCGCGCACGCCGGAAGAAGGTGCCCTCGACCCAGCGCTCGCCGTGCTCGAGCACGCGGTCCCACTCCCGCACCGAGTCCTCGAACCCGAGCGTGGTGATGTCGCAGGCACCCTGGAGCTCCGCGATCTCCCACTCGTCCTTGACCAGGCGCAGCTCGGAGAGCACCCGCGCGAACTCGGTGTCGCGACCGGCGTCGCCGGCGACCTGGCCGTCCACCCGTGCGTCGACACCGCGCAGCACCCGGGTCTTGGCGGAGCCGCTGAGGCGGGACGGCAGGTCGTTGATGTGACGCGTCTGCACCCCGAGGGAGTCGGAGATCTCCCTGAGCGACGGTCGTCGGCCGGCCCAGAGCTCGCCGTACTGCCGGTCCCGGAAGAACTCGTCGGTGTCCCGCGAGCTGCGTGGACGGGCGTAGAGCACGCTCTCGCCGTCCTCGAGCACCAGCACGGCGTCGCTCGTCTGGTTGCCGCTGAGGTAGGTGTGCGCGGTCTCCGAGCGGAACCGGTAGTCGGTGTCGTTCGCGCGCACCTTGAAGGCACCGGACGGGATCACCAGCCGCTCGCCCGGGAACTGCTCGACGAGCCGATCCCGCCGCGCCCGGGCCCAGTCGGTGATCGGGTGGGCAGCGAGGTCGAGCTCACGCTCCCCCCAGCCGGTCCGCATGAAGGCCGCGTAGGCCCCGGGGACGTCCAGATCGTGGGTCTCGACACCCTGGTCGGTGACGACCTCGTCACCTGCCTGCGGCGCTGCGTTCTGGTTGCTGTCCATTGCGTCGGTCACGGTGCCACTCTACGACCGGAGCATCGTTACGCTACGCGCATGCAGAGACACCGCAGTTCCGCCGCGTTCACCATCGTCGTGACCGTGGTGATGCTCATCGGGGCTGCGGTGATGAGCCTGGTCCTGCTGCTCTCGGGTGCCCCCGGCGCGCTGGTCGTCGGGCTGCTTCTGGCGGCGGTGCCCCTGGCTCCGCTCATCAGCGTCTACATGTGGCTGGACCGCTACGAGCCCGAGCCGCGCTCGTTGCTGGTCCTCGGGCTGGGCTGGGGCGCCTTCGTGGCCACCTCGGGCGCGCTGGTGCTGCAGCTGTTCGACACCTTGATCTTCGAGTCCGACGACACCTTCATGGCGACCGTGGTCGCGCCGATCACCGAGGAGGCCGCCAAGGGGCTGTTCATCCTGCTGCTGCTGTTCTACCGCCGCCACGAGCTGGACGGCGTCCTCGACGGTCTCGTGTACGCCGGGATGGTCGGCATCGGCTTCGCCTTCACCGAGAACATCCTCTACCTGATGTCGGCCTACATGGGTGAGGACGGCCAGGCCGGAGGGATCGGCGGTGCCGTCGGCCTGTTCATCGTCCGGTGCATCTTCAGCCCGTTCGCGCACCCGTTCTTCACGGCGTTCATCGGCATCGGCATCGGCATCGCCGTAGGCGCTCGCAGCAAGGGTGTCCGGGTCATCGCACCGGTCGTCGGCTACCTCGTCGCCGTCGGTGCACACGCTGCCTGGAACGGTTCGCTGATGCTCGACGACGGCCGCAACGCCCTCGCGACGTACGTCTTCTTGATGGTGCCTGCGTTCCTGCTGCTGAGCGGGTTCGCCGTCTGGTCACGTCGCCGCGAGGGCAAGGTGCTGACCGCCGCCCTGAGCGACTGCGCCCAGCGCGGCTTCCTCGACCCGGCCGAGATCCCGTGGCTCGCACGCATCCCGGCCCGACGCTTCGCCCGGCGGTACGCCGAGAAGGTCGGTGGGAAGGACGCGCGGCGCACCATGGTCGCCTACCAGAACGAGGCGGTGGAGCTCGGTTTCCTGCACAGCCGCTACCTGCGCGGGGTGGCGCCGCCTGACTTCGCACTGGTCGGGCAGGAGCACGTGGAGCGCCTGCGGGCCCTGCGGCCCGGGCTGCTCTGGCCACAGCCGACCGGCGACGGGCGGCCCGTGCAGATGCCCGCCATCCCGCGCACCGGACCGGGGAGTGGAGCGCCGCAGTGACCCACGCCGGGCACTCGTCGGGGGAGACGCCCGCACGGCGCACAGGCGGCGTCGACGGCTCCGTGCAGATGCTGACCACCCTGACCGCGCTTCGGGATGCGCTCCAGCATGCCCGGCTGCCGCTCGACCTCCCGGGCGTGGAGGAGAGTCGGTCGGTGCGCGCGGAGATGATCGACCAGCTCGAGGACTACGTGCTGCCACGGCTGGTGCAGATCGACGCGCCACTGCTGACCGTCGTCGGCGGCTCGACCGGCGCCGGCAAGTCGACCCTGGTGAACTCCCTGGTCGGCGAGCGGGTCAGCGAGCCCGGCGTACTCCGGCCGACGACCCGCTCTCCCGTGCTGGTGCACCACCCCGACGACGCAGCCTGGTTCGACCAGCAGCGGATCCTGCCCGAGCTCGAGCGCACCACCCGACCCACGACCGACCCGGGCGCGCTCCAGCTGGTCGCCTCGAGCGCCGTACCGCAAGGTCTGGCGCTGCTGGACGCCCCGGACATCGACTCGGTCGAGGAGCGCAACCGCAGCCTGGCCGCCCAGCTGCTGGCCGCGGCCGACCTGTGGCTGTTCGTCACCTCGGCGGCGCGCTACGCCGACCAGGTCCCGTGGGGCTTCCTCAAGCAGGCCGCCGAGCGCAGTGCCGCCGTGGCGATCGTCCTGGACCGCACCGCTGCCGAGTCGATCACCGAAGTCAGCGGCCACCTCGCCCGGATGCTGACCCAGCGCGGACTCAAGGACTCACCCCTGTTCACCGTGGCCGAGGCGCCGCTCGACGAGAACGGTCTGCTGCCCGCCTCTGCGGTGAGCGACATCCGCGGCTGGCTCAGCGAGCTCGGCGCCGACGCCGAGGCCCGCAACGGGGTCGTGCGGCAGACCCTGGACGGGGCGGTCCGCTCGATCGCCCGGCGTAGCTATGAGCTGGCCGACGCCTGCCAGGAGCAGTCCGAGATGCAGGCGCGCCTCAAACGCGACGTGGACGCCTCCTACGACCAGGCACTGGCCGACATCGACAAGGGCTCGGCCGACGGCACCCTGCTGCGCGGCGAGGTGCTGGCCCGCTGGCAGGAGTTCGTCGGCACCGGTGAGCTGCTGCGGAACCTGGAGTCGAAGGTGAGCTGGTTGCGCGACCGCATCACCAATGCGGTCACGGGCAAGCCGCAGCAGGCGGAACGGGTGACCGTGGCCGTCGAGTCGGGGCTGCAGACGCTGATCCTGGAGCACGCCGAGGCCGCTGCCGAGCGGGCGGACGCCTCCTGGCGCTCGGTCTCCGCGGGCAGCCGGCTCCTCGAGGACGCAGGCGTGGACCTGTCCCGGGCCTCGCGCGACTTCCGCGCCCGGGCCGAGCGGATGGTGCGCGACTGGCAGGTCGGGGTCCTCGACCTGGTCCGCCACGAGGGAGCGGACAAGCGCTCGACCGCCCGGTTCCTCGCCTACGGCTTCAACGGGCTGTCCGTGGCGCTGATGGTCGTCGTGTTCGCCTCGACCGGCGGAGTCACGGGAGCCGAGGTCGGCATCGCCGGCGGCTCGGCGGTGGTCGGTCAGAAGCTGCTCGAGGCGGTGTTCGGGGACCAGGCCGTGCGTCGGCTGGCACTCAACGCGCGGCGCGACCTCGAGGTCCGCGTCCAGGCGCTGATGGACCAGGAGCGCCAGCGGTTCGTCGAGCGGCTCGATGCGCTCGAGCTGCCCTCCGACTCCTTCGAGCAGCTCCGGGTGCTGGCCAGGAAGGTCGACGACCTGCGCTTCGCCACGGCGCGGAGGGGTTCGTGAGCGGGCTGGTCGCCGGCGCCAGGAAGGTGTTCGGCCGCGGTACGTCGCTCGAGACCAGGGTGGGCGGTCTCGAGCAGGCAGTGGAGGCAGGGCGGGGCCGACTCGACGACGCGGTCGTCGATCAGGCCGCAGCAGTGGTCGAGCGCGCCGGGGCGCGGTTGCGACTCTCCTCCGAGCACACCGTGGTCGCCCTCGCCGGGGCCACCGGTTCGGGGAAGTCCTCGACGTTCAACGCCCTGACCGGTCTCGACCTGGCCGCGGTCGGCGTACGACGCCCCACGACGTCGTTCGCCACGGCCTGCATCTGGGGGAGCGACCCCGCCGATGACCTGCTCGACTGGATGGACATCCCCGAACGGCACCGGGTCCTGCGCGACTCGATGCTCGACCAGGCCACCGACAGGAGCCTCGACGGCCTGCTGCTGCTGGACCTGCCCGACCACGACTCCACCGAGGTGGGCCACCACCTCGAGGTCGACCGGTTGGTCGGCCTGACCGACCTGATGGTCTGGGTGCTCGACCCGCAGAAGTACGCCGATGCGGCGATCCACGACCGGTTCCTCAAGCCGCTGGCCACGAACGCGGACGTGATGCTGGTCGTGCTGAACCACATCGACGAGGTGCCCGAGGAGCGGCGCGACGCCATGCTGGACGACGTCCGCCGGCTCCTCGCTCTCGACGGCCTGGGCAAGGTGCCCGTGCTCGCCACCTCCGCCCGCACCGGTGAAGGAATCCCGGAGCTGCGTCGCGAGATCGGGAAGCGGGTCACCGACAAGGCCTCCGCGCGCACCCGGCTGGCCGGCGACATCTCCGACGCGGCGGCCCGGATGTCGGCCCACAGCGGCGACGCCGAGCCCCGCGAGCTCGGCCCGAAGGACCAGCGCGAGCTGGTGGAGGCGCTGACCGGTGCGGCCGGCGTACCGATCGTGGTGGAGGCGGTACGCCGAGCGACCACCCTGCGCGCCCGCCGGGCGACCGGCTGGCCGCTCACCGCGTGGCTCTCCCGGTTCAAGCCGGATCCGCTCCGACGGCTGCACCTGGACCGCGGCACCTCCGGCAAGGACCTGATCAGCGCTGCCCGGTCCTCGATGCCCACCGCGGACGTCGTACAGCAGGCGCGCGTGGAGACCACGGTGCGTGACCTGTGCGACGACGTCTCGGACGGCCTCGCCCCACCGTGGGCCAGGGCAGTCCGTCACTCATCGACGTCGCGGTTCACCGACCTGGGCGACCGGCTGGACCGGGCCGTCACCATGACCGATCTGGGTGTCGCCGGCACGCCGCTGTGGTGCCGGGCGGTGCGGACGCTGCAGTGGGTGCTCCTGGTGACAGCTCTCGTCGGCGCGATCTGGCTGGGGGTGCTCGCGGGCATGTCCTACCTCCTGTTCCCGACCCCGGACCCGCCCGCCTACCGCGGCTTCCCGTTCCCGACGCTGATGCTGGTCGTCGGCGTGGCTGCGGGGATCGTGCTGGCGCTCTTCTCGCGGGTGCTGATCTCGGTCGGTGCCGGCTCCCGGGCGCGGAAGGCCGAGAAGCGGTTGCGCGCCGGGGTGGCCGAGGTGGCCGAGGAGCTGGTGATCGCCCCCGTGGCAGCCGAGCTGTCGGCGTACCGGCAGACCTGGGAGGGACTGCGCACGGCCCGACGCTGACCGGTTCACGTCCACAGCCAGGCGTCGCGCGCCGTTCGTCCACAGCCTCCACCCGGTGGCACCCCGGCCGTCCGGACCGGCCGGTGGACTGTCTCCACGAACGATCGAGGAGGCATCAGATGAACGAGTCATATGTGACCTTGCAGGGATGGGTCGGTGGAGACGTGGACGTGCGGGAGGTGGGGGAGACCCAGTGCGCGTCCTTCCGGGTGGGCTCCACACCGCGCTACAACAAGGCAGGCACGTGGGTCGACGGGCAGACGTCCTGGTTCACCGTCAACTGCTGGCGGGGACTCGGCAGGAACGTCAGCGACTCGATCAAACGCGGGGACGCGGTCGTCGTGCACGGGCGTGTCCGCGTGGACGTCTGGGAGCGCGAGGGCCAGCCCAACTCCGTGTCGTGGGTCGTGGACGCCACGTTCGTGGGACACGACCTCAACAAGGGGACGAGCAGCTTCGCGAAGACCGCCCGGGCAGTGCGGGACCCCCGCGACGACGAGGCCGTCCGGGAGATGGTGCACGCCTACGACGCCGACGGGCCCCAGCTCGATGCGGCCGGGGAACCGGTCAGTCCGGCAGCCTGACCTGGCCCGGCGCAGCGCCGATCGAGCGCTCGCGGCCCCGAATCGCCCCTGCGCGGATGGGCCCGTAGGCTTGCGGAATCATGGCCGAATACGTCTTCACACTCCGCAATGTCCGCAAGGCCCACGGTGACAAGGTCGTTCTCGACAACGTCACCCTCTCGTTCCTCCACGGGGCGAAGATCGGTGTCGTCGGGCCCAACGGCACCGGCAAGTCGACCCTGCTCAAGATCATGGCGGGCCTCGAGCACGCCAACAACGGCGACGCCATCATCGACCCGGACGCCACGGTCGGCATGCTCCAGCAGGAGCCGCCGCTGACCGAGGGCACGACCGTGCTGGAGAACGTCGAGGAGGCCGTCGGCGAGATCAAGGGCAAGCTCGACCGCTACAACGCGATCTCCGAGGAGCTCGCCCACCCCGACGCCGACTACGACACGCTCCTGGCCGAGATGGGTGACCTCCAGACCGACCTCGACCACGCGAACGCCTGGGACCTCGACAGCCGGTTCGACCAGGCGATGGACGCCCTGCGGTGCCCGCCACCCGACGAGCTCGTCGACCATCTCTCCGGCGGTGAGCGGCGGCGCGTGGCGCTGTGCAAGCTCCTGCTCCAGCAGCCGTCGCTGCTCCTGCTCGACGAGCCCACCAACCACCTCGACGCCGAGTCCGTGCAGTGGCTCGAGGGGCATCTGGCCTCCTACCCGGGTGCCGTCCTGGCCGTGACCCACGACCGATACTTCCTCGACAACGTGGCCAGCTGGATCCTCGAGCTCGACCGGGGCCGGGCCCACCCCTACGAGGGCAACTACACGACCTACCTCGAGACCAAGAAGGACCGCCTCAAGATCGAGGGCCAGAAGGACGTGAAGAAGGCCAAGATGCTGGAGCGTGAGCTCGAGTGGGTGCGCTCCAACGCCAAGGCCCGGCAGACCAAGAGCAGGTCGCGGCTGGCGCGCTACGAGGAGATGGCGGCCGAGGCCGACCGGATGCGCAAGATCGACACCTCCGAGATCAACATCCCGGCGGGTCCTCGCCTCGGCGACATCGTCCTCGAGGCTCACGACCTCACCAAGGGCTTCGATGGCCGCACCCTGATCCACGACCTGTCCTTCACGCTGCCGCGTGCCGGCATCGTCGGGGTGATCGGACCCAACGGCGTCGGCAAGACCACCCTGTTCCGGATGATCACCGGCCAGGAGAAGCCCGACGAGGGTGAGCTCAAGGTCGGAGCCACGGTGAAGATCTCCTACGTCGACCAGAGCCGCGGTGGGTTGGATGCGACCAAGAACGTGTGGGAGGTCGTCTCGGACGGCCTGGACTTCATCAAGGTCGCCAACTTCGAGATGAACTCGCGTGCCTACGTCGCCTCGTTCGGGTTCAAGGGTCCGGACCAGCAGAAGAAGGCCAACGTGCTCTCGGGGGGTGAGCGCAACCGGTTGAACCTCGCGCTGACCCTCAAGATGGGCGGCAACCTGCTGCTGCTCGACGAGCCGACCAACGACCTGGACGTGGAGACGCTGTCCTCACTCGAGGACGCCCTGCTCGAGTACCCCGGGTGTGCCGTGGTGACCTCGCACGACCGGTGGTTCCTGGACCGCGTCGTGACCCACATCCTCGCCTGGGAGGGCGACGACGAGGACTCGGGCAGGTGGTTCTGGTTCGAGGGCAACTTCGCGTCGTACGAGGAGAACAAGGTCCAGCGTCTCGGCGCGGACGCCGCTCGGCCGCACCGGGTCACGCACCGCCGCCTGACGCGCGACTGAGTTCCTCAGCGGATGTCCGCGTCCTCGGGCATGTCCTCGAGGAGCCTGTCGGCGACCTCGTTGAAGATCCGGCCGAGGGCCGCGAAGTCCTCCCGCGAGGCCACGTCGACGAGGTGCTTGCGGACGCCCCGGACGTGGGTCGGTGCCGCCTCGATCAGCTTGCTCCGTCCAGCGTCGGTCATCACGGCCTCGACACCGCGGCGGTCGGATTCGGTGGCCAGGCGCAGGACGAGGTCGGCGCGCTCCATCCTGGCGACCGTGTGCGTGACCCGGCTGCGCGAGTGTGACATCGCCTCGGCGAGCAGCGCCATCCGCATCCGGCCACCCTCCGCCTCGGAGAGGCGGACCAGGATCTCGTACTCGCTGAAGGAGATCTCGTGCTCCTCACGCAGCTCGCGGTCGAGCTGGTGCTGCAGCAGTTCGGTGCCGATGATGTAGGCGCGCCAGGAGGCCTGTTGCTCCGAGTCGAGCCAGCGAATTTCGCTCCCGGTCCCCATGCCCGGAGTCTAGGCGGAGCGCTCGCGAAAACTTCTGGCGAACTGCGGAATATCCTCCCCGACCGGGTAGTTGAAGGTTTTACTAGTCGGACGAGCAAGACGTACCGGCGCCAGACTCCAAGGACTGATCATTGTGACCGTCACCACCGACTCCGCCTTCAGCACCGACATCGCCGAGGGAACCTGGACCATCGACGCCAGCCACTCCGAGGTCGGCTTCACCGTTCGCCACCTGATGAGCAAGGTGCGCGGCCAGTTCACGAAGTTCGAGGGCAGCCTGACCACCGGGACCACGCTGGAAAGCACCCGCGCGACCGCCACGATCGACCTGAACTCGATCGACACCCGCGACGAGACCCGCGACGGTCACCTGCGCTCGGCTGACTTCTTCGACGTGGAGAACCACGGCAACATGACCTTCGTCGCCACCTCCTTCAACGGCAGCACCGCCGTCGGCGACCTGACCATCAAGGGCGTGACCCGCTCCGTCGAGCTCGACGTCGAGTTCCTCGGTGCCGGCCAGGACCCGTGGGGTGGCTCCCGTCTGGGCTTCGAGGCCACGACGGAGATCAGCCGCAAGGACTTCGGCGTGGACTTCAACATCCCGCTCGACGGCGGCAAGCTCCTCATCGGCGACAAGGTGACCATCCACCTCGCCGTGGAGGCCGTGCTCGACCAGCCCTGACCCACCGCGACCCGTCGCATCTGAAAGCTCCCCCAACGCCCAGCCGTCGCATCTGAAAGAGCAGTTGTCTTTCAGATGCGACGGGTCGGGGTTCTGGTCTTTTAGTTGCGACGGGTCGGCGAGTTTGGGGGTTTCAGATGCGACGGGTCAGGCGACGCGCTCCAGGATCATCGCCATGCCCTGGCCGCCGCCGACGCACATGGTGATCAGGCCGGTCGACTTGTCGTGCCACTTCAGCGAGTTCAGCATCGTGTTCTGCAGGCGGGCGCCGGTCATCCCGAAGGGGTGCCCCACGGCGATGGAGCCGCCGTTGACGTTGAGGCGGTCCAGGTCGATGCCCAGGTCCTGGTAGGACGGCACGACCTGTGCTGCGAACGCTTCGTTGATCTCGACGAGGTCGATGTCCCCGATGCTCATGTTCGCGTGGTCGAGCGCCTGCTTGGTCGCCTCGACCGGGCCGAGGCCCATGATCTCGGGCGAGAGGCCCGTGACCCCCGTGGAGACGATGCGCGCGAGAGGGGTCAGACCCAGCTCCTTGGCCTTGGTGTCGGACATGATGATCACCGCGGCCGCCCCGTCGTTCAGCGCGCAGCAGTTGCCGGCCGTGACCACGCCGTCGGGACGGAACACGGGCTTGAGCCCCGAAATCGCCTCGTAGGTCACGCCCGCGCGGGGTCCGTCGTCCGCGGTGACCTCGGTGCCGTCGGGCGTGGTGACCGGTGTGATCTCGTTGGCCCAGAAGCCGTCAGCGATCGCCTTCTCCGCGAGGTTCTGGCTGCGTACGGCGAACTCGTCGAGCTCCTGACGATCGAGGCCACGCATCCGCGCGACGTTCTCGGCCGTCTGCCCCATGGCGACGTAGATGTCCGGGAGCTTCCCGCCCTCGCGGGGGTCGTGCCAGTCCTGGCCGCCCTGGGCGAGCTCCTCGGTCCGCTGCGCGGCGTCCTCGAACAACGGGTTGCGGGTGCCTGGGATGTGGTCGGAGGTGCCCTTGGCGAAGCGGGAGACGGTCTCGACACCGGCGGAGATGAACGCGTCGCCCTCGCCCGCCTTGATCGCGTGGAACGCCATCCGCGAGGTCTGCACCGACGAGGAGCAGTAGCGGGTGATCGTGGTGCCGGGGATCTCGTAGCCGAGCAGGGTCGAGACGACTCGGCCCATGTTGTTGCCTGCCTCGCCACCGGGCAGGCCGCAGCCCAGCATCAGGTCGTTGATCGTGGCGGGGTCCAGCTCGGGGACCTTGTCGAGCGCAGCCCTGATGATGAGCGCGCTCAGGTCGTCCGGACGGAAGTCCTTGAGCGAACCCTTGTTGGCGCGGCCGATGGGGGAGCGCGCCGCCGAAACGATCACTGCCTCGGGCATCTGGATCTCCTGGGGGTAGATGGGACGTCGATGTGGGTGGCCCGACGCTGGGAGCCGCCGCGAACGGCAGAGTTCACCCTAGTCCTCCCGCTGCCGCGGTCCGGGGGGCCTGAGAGCAAGGCCACAGCGCACTGAGACGATCGGCGCGTGCCACACACCTACGAGTGCCCTGTGCGCTGGTCCGACATGGACCTGCTGGGACACGTCAACAACGTGACCTACCTCGACTACGTGGCCGAGGCCCGCGAGAACGTCTTCGCCGGGCACCCGGCGGCCAACGCGCGGGTGTCACGCCACCAGGTGGAGTTCGCGAGACCGCTGGTGTTTCGACGGGAGCCGGTGCTGGTCGACAGCTGGGTCTCCGACATCGGGGACGACTCGATGACCCTCACACACGAGGTGTACGACGAGCCGGCGCCCGGGCAGTCGCAGCGAGTCGTCTACCTGCGTGCCGTCTCGGTCCTGGACCACCGGCCGACCGGCGCGGAGCGGGCAGTGGCCGAGCAGCTGGTTGGACCGGCGCTCGACTGGCGCCCGGTGGCCTCGGCGACGAGACCTGCGGCGGACACCTCCGCGTTGACGATTCGTCGCAGCGACGTCGGCGAGCAGGGCCTGGTGCGAGCCGGCGTGTTCTTCGAGTACGTGCAGGAGGCGCGCATCCGGTTCCTGATGAGCCTGCACACCCGCGGGGAGCGGTGGAGCCAGCACGTCATCGCGCGCACCGACCTCGACTACCTGGCACCACTTGGCCATGGGCAGGAGCACTGCGTCGTCGCCTCGTGGGTGAGCCATCTCGGCAGCCGGTCGTTCACGATCGCCTCGGAGGTGCGCGACGGCGATCTCGTGGTCGCGCGTGCCGTCGTGGTGCTGGTGTGCTTCGACCCCGAGACGCAGAGGACGACCGCGATGGCGGACGAGCAACGCGCACGGCTCGAACGCGAGCTCCGCGACTAGACGGTGTGCGGCTCGTCGAGGGTGTTGATCATGAACTGCGCGGCGTGGACGACGTACTCCCAGAACTGGGCGTGCTGCTCGGGCGTCAGGTCCGCCTCGTCGAGACCGGCGCGGAAGTGGAGCAGCCAGTGATCCCGTGCCGTGGGGGTCACCGCGAACGGTGCGTGCCGCATCCGGAGCCGCGGGTGGCCCCGCTGGTCGGAGTACGCCGTCGGCCCGCCCCAGTACTGCTCCAGGAACATCGCGAAGCGCTCCTCCGCGGCAGTCAGGTCGGGCTCCGGGTAGAGCGGCCGCAGCACCTCGTCCTCGGCGACGCCCGCGTAGAAGCGCTTCACGATGCCGCGGATCGTCGGGCTGCCCCCGATCTCGTCGTAGAAGGTGCTCATGGATCCATTGTCGCAACCGGCCCTCAGCGCAGGGCAGTCAGGTAGCGCTGCGCCGACGCGAGGTCGCGACGCCTCGCCTCCCAGGTGACGCCGACGACCAGCAGCACCAGGCCGACGCCGCCGAGCGAGATCCAGCGCGGCACCGCCTCGGCCACGGGCTGCAGGTGGCGCAGGGCGAGGACCCCGGTCGTCAGGGCACCGAGCACGAACGGCGCGGCGACGCGCTGCTGCACCCCTGCGGCGAGCACGAGCACGGCCCCGGCGCCGATCAGGGCACCACGCAGCGAGACCGGCTCGTCCAGGGCGAGCAGCAGGCTGGGCAGGAGGGCCAGGGTGAGGCCGCTGCCGAGCACGGTGAAGCTGCTCGACTCGGGGTCGCTCCGGAACCTCCACGCTCCGAACGCGACGAGCAGGCCGGCTGCGGGAAGCGTGTACAGCTCCGGTGCGCGCACGTCCTCGAGGACGCGGATCACGGTCGCGAACCCGAGGACGACGGCGCCCGCCCAGCCGAGCCAGGCCCGGTCGCGGTTGGTCACGGTGACCAGGACAGATCGCGGTGCCGGCGATGGTGAGCACCATCGCGGCCGTGCGCTCGTCGCCGCAGGTCGCGGTGGCGATCAGGGCGAGGGCGACCGCGGTGCCCTCGAGCGACACCCTCGTGGCCGACAGGCGGGTCAGCGGCGAGGCAGCGACGGCCGACCAGGCCGGCGTACACCGCCAGCGCGAAGGACCGCGCAGCCAGGTCGGCGTCCATGACCTGGCCCCAGCCGACCAGCGCGAGCCCGCCTGCTCCTGCCGCCAGACACGCGGCGGCCGCAGCGGAGAAGCGGGCCCCTTCCCGCTCCCTGAGGATGGAGGCGGCGGTGAGGCCGAGGAAGAGCACGCTCGCTGCCAGCGCCGCCAGCAGGTCGGCGGCCAGTGCGGCGTACATCGTCACGACGGTGAGGTACGCCGTGGCAAGACTCGCCGTCGATCCGGCGAGGACGTGGTCCCTCGACCACCAGGCCGCAGCACCGGCGATACCAGTGGCAAGACCGCCGGCGAGCACCCCCGCCCAGAGGGGCGGCTCGAGCTCGAGCACGAGGACGAGGCCGCCCAGCGCGACAGCAGCAGGTGCGAGGGTGCCGACCAACTGGGTCGCCCGAGCCCGCCGCGCGGCGGGAAGGTGACGCACGAGGCAGGCCGCAGCGAGCACCAGGGCGATCGCGGCGACCACGGCGGACCAGCCGGCCGCGTTGTCGCGCTGAGCGAGCATGAAGGAGTCGAGCTGGGCCCGGCCGTCCAGATCGAGATACATCAGCACGTTCCAGGGCGCGTACAGCAGCCACAGGCCGAGGAAGACGATGCCCAGCCCGGTGAGCACTCCTGCTCCCTGTGCCCACGCCTTGCCCGCGAACCCACTCACCAGGCCCAGCGCCACCAGCGTCCCGCACGCGAGGAGCAGGTCCTGGGTCGGCGTGCCGACCGTCTGCGGGCTGTTGGCCAGCAGCACCAGCGGCAGCAGGGCGAAGCCCGCAACCACGGGCCGGAACCGTGCGGCAACTCCCGGCGCCAGCACCACGGCGGCGGCGAACACGGCTGCGGTGAGGAGCGGCCACCCGCGAAGGTCGGCCCACCAGGCCCCGAAGGAGGTCTCCTCCAGCGCCCGGTCCCAGCCGGCGACGAGGAGCACCAGCCAGGTGGCGACCGCCAGCCCGCCCAGACCGTACGCCGCCACGGGCACCAGCCGGCGCAGGGCGAGGAACGAGGCGGCGAGAAGCGGGATCGCGAGAGTGGTCCCGAGCGCCGGGTTCTCGGCCCCCCAGGCGTTGGTGATGCAGAGCACCAGGGCCCCGACCACGGCCACCGACTCGGGACCGAGCAGCCGGTGGACTGCCTGACCACGGGCCCAGGCACCCACCGCGACGCCCGTCACCAGCAGGGCGCCACCCACGAGGGCACCGGTGCCGCGCCACGAGAGCGCGTCCAGGCCGGCGAGCCCCGCGGACTCCGCGGCCAGGAGGTCGACGGTGAGCATCCCGAGCACGACCGTCCAGAACGTCTCTGCAGCCCCGCGCAGCCCCTTGCGGGTCACGGTGACGGCCACCACCGCGAGCGCGCTGGTGAACCCGAGCAGGACCAGGGTGCGGCCGGTCAGGCCCAGCACGCTCCAGGTGACGGCGACGAAGACGATCGCAGCGACCAGGAGACACAGCCCTCCGAGGGTCAGCAGCACCACCGGCACGGAGGCGGCGGGCAGCCGGCGCGGCCTGGCCGCTGGCGGGGCCATCGGGGTCATCGGGGCCATCGGGAGCGAGGTCGAGGCCGGGTCGGAGGCGGGGAACGAGACGGGGACGGAGACCGGGGCGGAGACCGGGACGGCGCGCAACTGCTCGACCAGCCGGTCGGCGGCGACCATGGTGTTCCACAGCTGGTGGGCCAGTGGCCCCCTGACCTGGAGCCCGCACACGGTGCAGGTGGCTGCGGGGTCGAGCAGCCCGCGACAGTCCGGGCAGATGGTGGGGTCGACGAGTCGGCTCATGTCCTGATCGTCCCCTGCACCGTGTCTTCGGCGCGTCAGGCGCGCGACTCAGGTGAGCTGAGTAGTGCTACTCAGGTGCGTCGGGCCTGGCGCTGGCCGACGCAGGGTCGGCCGCCTGCTCTGGCTGCTGATCGCGCTGCCACACCACCCGCTGGGGAAGTGGCATCACGATGCCCTCGTGGTCGAAGCGGGCCTTGATCCGCTCGCGCATCTCGCGCGCCACGTTCCACTGCTCCATCGGAGCCGTCTTGAGGGTCACCCGCACCACGACCGCCTCGGGGCCGAGGTTCTGCACGCCCCAGACCTCGGGCTCCTCGATGATGATGTCCCGGTAGTCCTCGTCGTCCCACAGGCTGTGCGCGACCTCGGTGAGCACGGCGCGCACGCGCGCCAGGTCCTCGGAGTAGCTCACGCTGATGTCGAGGACCGTGCGCGCCCAGTTCTGGCTCTGGTTGCCGACCCGCAGGATCTCGCCGTTGCGGACATACCAGACGGTGCCGTCGACATCGCGGACCCGGGTGACCCGCAGGCCCACCGCCTCGACCGTCCCGATCGCCTCGCCGAGGTCGACGGCGTCGCCGACGCCGTACTGGTCCTCCACCATCATCATCACGCCGGACAGGAAGTCCTTGACCAGGTTCTGGGCACCGAAGCCGATCGCCAGTCCGAGCACACCCGCGCTGGCCAGGATCGGGGCGACGTTCATGCCCGACCTCGGAGAGAACCATCACGAACGCGATGCCGAACACGACGGTGCTGGTGATGCTCTTCAGCAGCGTGCCCAGGCTCTTGGCCCGCTGGGCGCGGCGGTTGAAGGTGTGCCGGGCGCCCGGGAGCGGCGTCGCCTCCGCACGGCGTACGACGCGATCGATGGCCTTGGCCGCGATCCAGCGGATGATCACCGCAGCCACGATGATCACCAGGATCGCCAACGGCTTGCCGATCAACCAGGTGGCGCCGTGGGCCAGCGTCTCGTTCCCGGTCCACTCATAGACGCTTGCGCAGGTCCAGCTGTCACTCTCCTCGCAGGTGGCGGGCATGTCGAACAGGCCCGTTGGGACGGATGTCAGAGAAAGCATGTGATGGAGGCTACGAGGGTTGGTCGAGGCCGACCAAGTTCATCGGCGCCGAGAATGGCTATCCTTCGTGTGTGTTCACTCACGACCCGGTCCACCACATCCGCCGTTTCCTGCTGTCGCTCGCCGTCGCGTGCTCGCTCGTGCTCGTGACGGGGACAATCACCCCGGCCGCCGCCAGCGAGCCGGACGCCTGGGAGACGGCCCCCGACGTCTCGCTGCTGGGCTTCCTCCTGATCGTGGTGATCTTCCCGCTCGGGGCCGCTGCCGTGATCGCCCTCCTCGCGGTGCTGCCCTCCATGGCCAGCGACCGCGGCTACGAGCCCGGGCAGGCGTGGCGCGTGGAGTCCGAGTGGTTCGGTGGCCCCACCAAGGGCGTGAAGTCCGCGGACGCGGTCACCCCGGAGCAGATCGAGGCCCGCTCGAAGGACACCGGAGGCACCAGTGCCAGCTGGTGACGCGTTCTCCTCGGCCCAGGAGGCCGAGATCGACCGCGCGATCCGGGGAGCCGAGACCACCTGCCGCTTCGAGTTCTCGGTGTACGTCGGCGCGGTCGACGGCGACCCGCACAGCTACGCCCACCGCCTGCACGCCGCACTGTCCTCGCCGGACCGCAGCGTCCTGATCCTGGTCGACCCCGCAGCACGTGCCCTGGAGGTGGTGACGGGTGCGGTCGTCCGTCGCTCGCTGAGCGACGACGCCGTCCGTCTGGCCGCGGCCGGGATGCAGTCGGCCTTCTCCGGCGGCGACCTCGTCGGCGGGATCAAGCACGGCGTCGGACAGCTGGCCGAGAGCGCCCGCCAGCCGCTGAGCCTGCACGAGAAGTAGCGTCCGCCCGAGGAACGACCGGGCTCGGCCCGCCGTACCTCACCCCTGGGCGTCCATCGCCTGGCCGGCGAGGTAGCGCTCGACGTCCGCCGCACCTTCGCGCACGTAGCGCTTCGCAGCCGGGTTGGCCGAGGAGTCGCGCAGCCACGCGCTCACCCGGTCGAGGAGCTCCTGGGACGCCAGCGGGCGCGGGAACAGGAACTCCAGGGCCGTCGACGCACGCTGGGTGCCCTTCTCCTCCCAGAGCGTCTCGGCCACCTCGAGGTACTGCTCGACATAGGGCTGCAGGACTCCGTCCTGGCCCGGCTGCATGAAGGACAGCACCACGCTGCGCTGGGTCTCGTTGGGCACGTCGTCGCGGACGACCGCGATCTCCCAGGCCTCGGCCTTCGCGGCGGCGGTGGGGCGACAGGTCCGGGCGGCAGCGGCGCGCTCCTGGCCGGAGATGGTGTTGTCCTGCCGCAGCTCCTCGGCGATCTGCGCCTCGGTCGCGCGACCGGCGCGAGCCAGGCCGTTGAGCAGCACCCAGCGCAGGTCCGTGTCGACGGCCAGGCCGTCGATGACCAGGGAGCCGTCGAGCAGCCCCTCGAGGTCGTCCAGCGCCGCGTCGCTGTGGGCGGCTGCCGCGAACGACCTGGCGAACGTCAGCTGGTGGTCGCTGCCCGGCTCGGCCTCGTCCAGCAGCCTGCGCAGACCCCTGCTCCCAGGTCTGGCGCAGAGCGGCCCGGTTCGCCGGCGCGGAGAAGTTGTTGACGGCCTGGGCGGCGTAGCCGGGGATCCGGGACGACCCGAACGCGTCGGTCTCGGTCGCGATGTTGGCGAGCACGAGTGTCACGAAGTCGGTGGCGCTGAGCTCGGCATCGCGGGTCATGTCCCACGCGGCGCCCCAGCACAACGCCCGGGCCAGTGAGTCGTCGAGCCGCGACAGACCACCGATGACGGTCGCCAGCGAGCGCTCGTCGAGGCGGATCTTGGCGTAGGTCAGGTCACCGTCGTTGAGCAGCAGCAGGTCCGGCTGACGGCAGCCGACCAGCTCGGCGATCTTCGTCGCCTCCCCCTCGACATCGACTTCCACCTGGGTACGCCGGACCAGGCGCTCGTCGCCGGCCTGGTTGGCCTCGAGGTCGTAGAGGCCGATCGCGATCCGGTGCCGGCGCAGGGTCGGGTGCTCGACCGTCGCCGTCTGCTGGACCGCGAACGAGGTGTAGCTGCCCGCCTCGTCGACCTCGAACTGCGGCGTCAGCGTGTTGACTCCGCTGGTCTGCAGCCATTCCTTGGCCCACGAGTCCAGCTCGCGCTCCGAGGACTCCTCCAGGGCGCCGAGCAGGTCGCTGAACTCGGAGTTGCCGAACGCGTGCCGCCTGAAGTAGCCGCGCAGCCCGACCAGGAAGTTCTCCAGCCCGACCCAGGCCACGAGCTGCTTGAGCACCGAGGCGCCCTTGGCGTAGGTGATCCCGTCGAAGTTGACCTCGACCGCCTGCAGGTCGTAGTTGTCCGCGGCGATCGGGTGCGTGCTCGGCAGCTGGTCCTGGCGCAGCGCCCAGTTCTTGCGGGCGTTGGTGAACCCGGTCCACGACTCGTCGAACTCGGTCGCCTCCACGGCCGCGTGGTAGCAGGCCCACTCGGCGAAGGACTCGTTGAGCCAGAGGTCGTCCCACCACTTCATGGTGACGAGGTCCCCGAACCACATGTGCGCCATCTCGTGCAGGATCACCGAGCAGCGGAACTCGTAGAACGCGGCGTCCTGGCGGCTGCGCGGGAGGTACTCGTCGCGCAGCGTGACGGCCCCGGCGTTCTCCATCGCGCCCATGTTGTACTCCGGCACGTAGAGCTGGTCGTACTTGTGGAACGGGTAGGGGTAGTCGAAGGCGTCCTCGAAGAACGCGAAGCCCTGGCGGGTCAGCTTCACCAGCTCGGCGGTGTCCATGTGCTGCACGAGGGACTGGCGGCAGTAGTGACCGAGCGGGATCTCGCCGAACTTGCCCTGGTAGGAATCGAACTCGGCGTGGTACTCGCCCGCGATCACGGCAGTGATGTAGGTCGACATCGGCTCGGTCGCCGGGAAGCGCCAGAGCGCCTTCCCCTCGCCGAGCGTCTCCGGCTCGGGAGTCGGTGCGTTGGAGACGACGACCCAGGTGTCCGGCGCGGTCACGTGGAAGGTGAAGACGCTCTTGAGGTCGGGCTGCTCGAAGGTGGCGAAGACCCGACGTGCGTCGGGCACCTCGAACTGCGTGTAGGTGTAGACCCGGTCGTCGGCAGGGTCGACGAAGCGGTGCAGTCCCTCGCCGGTGTGGGAGTAGGGGCAGTCGGCCCGGACGACGAGCTCGTTGCGCTGCTGCAGGTCGCTGAGCTGGATCCGATTGTCGTGGTAGACCTCGGCCGGGTCGAGCGAGACGCCGTTGAGGGTGACCTCGTGGATGGTCGCTCCCACCAGGTCCACGAACGTCTCGGCACCCGTCTCGGTGCACCCGAACGCGATCGTGGTGGTGGTGGCGAAGGTCGTCTCGCTCGTCGTCAGGTCGAGCTCCACGGTGTAGGAGTCGACGCTGAGCAACTGGGCGCGGGTCTGCGCCTCGTCGCGGGTGAGGTTGGTTCCAGGCATGCTGGGCATCATTGCATCGAAGTCGGACGCGATCCCAACCAGATGTGACGCCTGGGGAGCAGGGGGCGGTGGAGAGAGAAGTTGGTTGATCTCGTCAACGGGAATGATCTCCGCACCGTCGAGGTTTGGGTTGATATGACCACTCCACATGCTGACTTCTGGTTCGACCCCCGCTGCCCGTTCGCCTGGGTCACCTCCCGGTGGATGCTCGAGGTCGAGCAGGTGCGCGACATCGAGGTGCGCTGGCACGTGATGAGCCTGGCCTACCTCAACCAGGACAAGGACGTCTCCGAGGACTACCGGGCCTCGCTCGCCACCGCCTGGGGTCCGGTGCGCGTGCTGATCGCGGCGGAGCAGAAGTACGGCAGCGAGGCGCTGCTGCCGCTGTACACCGCGATGGGCACCAGGATCCACCTCCAGAAGCGTGCCAGCGACCGCGCGATGATCGAGGAGTCACTCCTCGAGGCCGGGCTCGTCGGTCGAGCTCGCCGACGCGATGGACGACACCTTCCTCGACGAGGCCGTGGCGAAGTCCCACCACGAGGGGATGGACCCGGTCGGCGACGACGTCGGCACCCCGACGATCCACATCAACGACGTCGCGTTCTTCGGGCCGGTGCTCACCAAGTCACCCCGGGGTGAAGAGGCCGGGAAGCTCTGGGACGGCTGCGTGGCGGTCGCGTCGTACCCCTTCTTCTTCGAGCTCAAGCGCAGCCGCACCGCCGAGCTCGACTTCAGCTGACCTCGGTCGGAGCGGCTCAGCCGCCCGTCGAGGCGACCGTGGTGGCAGCGACCGCAGCAGCGGCCACGGCGGCCTGAGCCGCCACGATCGAGTCACGGACCGCCTTGGCGGCCCAGTCGCCGTCGGCGACCGCCTTCGCGCGCTTCTTGACGTCCCGGGCCGGCACGCCCTCGCGGTCGACGACCTTGTGCGCGAGGTCGAGGGCGGACAGCAGCGCGATCAGCGCGGCGACCCGTTCTGCGGGCTGGACACCCCTCACCAGCGCGTCGCCGAGCTGGCGGCGTACGTCGGCCTCGTGGCTGCTGTCGACGGCTGGCCAGCGCGTTCGTGGGAAGAGGCCCAGTGCCTTGTCCTCGCGGCGCTTGCAGGATCCCCTTGCCCTCGAGCCGCTCGAGCAGTGGGTCGCGCCGCTTCTTGCCCGAGGCGGGCGACGAGGTCCTGGGCAGTGCGCTCCTTCTCGGCCACCATGCGCATCGCCTCGACGAGCACCGGGTCGGCGGGAACTGCTCCGGCCGGCACGACCTTCGCCCGGGCCCACATCCCGGCACCCTTCACCACGTCGACAGCTCCACCCAGCGCCAGCTCGACGAGCAGGGCACCGCCGATACCGACATCGACGTAGGTCGCGTTGGTGAGCTTGCCCGACTCGTCCTCCAGCAGCAGGAGGAGCAGGTCCTCGGCGATCAGGGTCGGCATCCCACGAGCCTATGGCCCGCTGCAACGCTCCCGCGGCGCTCGGACCTAGGATCGCCGACATGAGCAAAGTCCTGTCCGCCGTCGCCTGGCCGTACGCCAACGGCCCGCGCCACATCGGGCACGTGGCCGGTTTCGGCGTGCCCTCCGACGTGTTCAGCCGCTACATGCGGATGGCCGGGCACGACGTGCTGATGGTCTCCGGCACCGACGAGCACGGGACACCGATCCTGATCGCCGCGGACGAGGCCGGCGTGACCCCCCAGCAGCTCGCGGACCAGAACCACCGGGTGATCGCGGAGGACCTCGCGGCGCTGGGCATCTCCTACGACCTCTACACCCGCACCACCACGCGCAACCACACGGCGGTGGTGCAGGAGCTGTTCAAGGGCGTCCACGACAACGGCTACTTCATCGAGCAGACCACGTTCGGCGCGATCAGCCCGTCCACCGGTCGCACCCTGCCCGACCGCTACATCGAGGGCACCTGTCCGATCTGCAGCTACCCGAGCGCCCGCGGGGACCAGTGCGACAACTGCGGCAACCAGCTCGACCCGGCCGACCTGAAGAACCCGCGCTCGCGGATCAACGGCGAGGTGCCGGAGTTCGTGGAGACCGAGCACTTCTTCCTCGACCTGCCGGCCCTGGCCGAGGCACTGAAGGCCTGGCTCGACGAGCGCGAGGCCAGCGGCACGTGGCGTCCCAACGTGATCCGGTTCAGCCAGAACATCCTCGACGACATCCGGCCGCGCGCGATGACCCGGGACATCGACTGGGGCATCCCGGTGCCGCTGGACGGGTGGCGCGAGAACCCGACGAAGCGGCTCTACGTGTGGTTCGACGCGGTGATCGGCTACCTCTCCGCCAGCGTCGAGTGGGCCCGGCGCACCGGCGATCCCGACGCCTGGCGACAGTGGTGGAACGACCCCGAGGCGCTCTCCTACTACTTCATGGGCAAGGACAACATCACCTTCCACAGCCAGATCTGGCCCGCCGAGCTGCTGGCGTACTCCGGGAAGGGGGACAAGGGCGGCAAGCCGGGGGAGTACGGCGAGCTCAACCTGCCGACCGAGGTCGTGTCCTCGGAGTTCCTGACCATGGAGGGCAAGAAGTTCTCCTCCTCGCAGCGCGTGGTCATCTACGTGCGGGACCTGCTCAGCCGCTACCAGCCGGACGCGTTCCGCTACTTCGTCGCGGCTGCCGGGCCGGAGAACCAGGACTCCGACTTCACCTGGGCCGAGTTCGTACGCCGCACCAACGACGAGCTCGTCGCCGGCTGGGGCAACCTGGTCAACCGCACGGCGAACATGATCGCCAAGAGCTTCGGCGAGATCCCGCCGGCCGCCGAGCTGACCGAGACCGACCAGGCGCTGCTCGACCATGTGGCGAGCGACGTTCGAGACCGTCGGCGACCTGATCGCGCGTCACCGCCAGAAGGCGGCGATCGGCGAGGCGATGCGGGCCGTCTCGGAGGTGAACAAGTACGTCTCGGACTCCGAGCCCTGGAAGCTGAAGGGAGACGACGAGCGCGAGCGGCTCGGCACGATCCTGCACGTGATCGCGCAGTGCGTCGCCGACCTGAACACGATCCTGTCGCCGTTCCTGCCGTTCTCGGCCAACGCTGTCGACGCGGTGCTGCGGCGGGGCGGGCGACGTGCAGCCGATGCCGGAGCTGCGGGAGGCCGACGACCTCGACGGGGGAGCGGGCTACCCGATCCTCACCGGCGACTACCGTGGCGCCGCGCGCTGGGAGCGGCGCGACCTCGTGCCGGGCACTCCGATCGCCAAGCCGACGCCGGTCTTCACCAAGCTCGACCCGTCGGTGGTCGACGAGGAGCTCGCCCGACTCGCGTCGCCAGACTCGTGACCTGCATCGGGCACCGGGCAGGATGAGCCCATGACGGCTGCGATGTACCTGCCCCGGTTCTTCGTCAAGCAGAAGCTGACGATGATGGTGAACCGCTACGAGATCCACGAGGCCGACGCAGACGACTCGGTCGGCCGGCTGATGGCGGTGGCGCAGCAGAAGCGGATGGCGTTCAAGGAACAGGTCACGTTCTTCAAGGACGACCAGCGCACCGAGCCGGTGTTCTCCTTCCAGGCCCGCCAGGTGATGGACCTCGGCGCCGGCTACGACGTGCGCGACGCCGGTGGTGCCCCGCTGGGGGTCTTCCGGAAGGACTTCGGGCAGAGCCTGCTGCGCTCGACCTTCCACCTCAGCGCTCCCGACCTGGAGGCGACGGGTCAGGAGCGCAACCAGGTGGTGGCCGTGCTGCGCCGGTTCATCGACTTCCCGTTCGCCTTCCACTTCGACTTCAAGGACCAGGTGACAGGTGCCATGGTGATGAGCTCCGAACGCCAGATGTCGCTGCGCGACCGCTACGTCGTGACCGTGCCCGACCCGCGGCTGGACTTCCGGCTGGCCGCCTCGATGGCGGTCGGGCTCGACGCCCTGCTCGCCCGCTGACGTGCTGTTCCCCCAGGCCAGGGCGGCCGTCGAGGAGTCGGCCGGCGATCCGCCCGTGTGGGAGGTCGACGTCGCGGCGTCGCGTCGGCAGGCGCGTGACGAGGCAGCGCGGATGCCCCGGGAGGACGTGGCCGAGGTCGTCGATCTCGACGTCGGCGAGGTGCCCTGCCGGTTGTACCGCCCCGGCTCCGCCGCGCCCGGCCTGATCGTCCACCTGCACGGTGGCGGCTTCGTCTTCCACGACATCGACGTGCACGACGCGATCAGCCGCCGGCTCGCCAACCGGTCGGGGCTCGCCGTGCTCAGCGTCGACTACCGGCGTCCTCCCGAGCACCGGTTCCCGGCAGCCCCGGACGACGTGGACGGCGTACTCGCCTGGCTGGAGCGCAGCGGGGCAGCGCATGACCTCACCGGGCCGGTCTTTCTCCATGGCGACAGCGCCGGCGCCAACCTGGCACTGGTCGCTGCGCTGCGCAACCCGGGTGCCGCGGCCGGGCTGGTGCTGATCTACCCGTTCCTGGATCCCGGTGCCTCGTTCGGCTCCTACGCCACCTCCGCGGGCTTCGACCCGCGCGAGGCCGCCTGGTACTGGCAGCAGTACGCCGCCTCCCCGGCCGATCTCGTCCACCCGGACCTCGCACCTCTCGGCCCGGACCTGGCCGGACAGGACCGTTACGCCGGCCTGCCCCCCACCCTGGTGGTCACCGCCGAGGAGGACCCTCTCCGGGACGAGGGCGAGCACCTCGCCCGCCTGCTGGCCGACGCCGGGGTGCAGGTGGTGGCCACCCGCTACCTCGGCCAGGTGCACGGCTTCTGGCGCCACGACGACGTCTTCGACGCCGCCGAACCGCTCACCCGTCAGGTGGCGGGCTTCCTGCAGGCGCTGACCGAGCAGGTCGTGAGCGTCAGCGAGGTTCTCGAGCAGGTCCGGGACAGCGCGTTCGGCACCCAGCCGCCGGCCTCGACGGCCGTCGCGGTCGGCACGGGTCTGGCAGCGCTCCTGCTGATGGCTCCCCGGGCATGGCCGGTGACCCGGCATCTGGTCACGATCGCCCACGAAGGAGCCCACGGGGTGGCGGCGCTGCTCAGCGGCCGTCGCCTCGCAGGCATCCGGCTGCACTCCGACACCTCGGGGCTGACGTTGTCGCGGGGCCGCCCCGGAGGCCCGGGCATGGTGTTCACGGCCGCAGCCGGCTATGTCGGCCCGGGGCTGCTGGGGCTCGGGGCGGCGTACCTCCTGCAGACGGGTCGAGCCGTCGGCGCGCTGTGGCTGACGTTGGTCCTGCTCGCCGGGCTCCTGCTGCAGATCCGCAACTTCTTCGGCCTCTACGTCGTGCTGGTCGTCTCGGTGGGCTGTGTTCGCACTCGTCGTGGTGGGCCGCGCCGCCCCTCCAGGTCGTCGTCGCCTACGCCGGGACGTGGTTCCTGCTGCTGGCTGCGCCACGCGCCGTCCTCGAGCTGCACGCCCACCGGCGAGGGGGCCGCTCCGCGGACGTCGGACGCGGACGTGCTGGCCCGGCTGACCAAGGTCCCGGGCCTGGTGTGGGTGGGTCTGTTCGGCCTGGTGAACCTCGCTGCGCTGGTCGTCGGCGGGGGCTGGCTGCTCGCCGCCTCCGGCTGAGGGGAAGGCGTCTGCCACAATCGCGCCATGCGCGTGCACCTGGGTTCCGACCACGCCGGCCTCGAGCTCAAGGACCACCTGGTCGGCTGGCTGCGCGAGCAGGGCCACGAGCCGGTCGACCACGGTCCGTTCCGCTACGACGCCCTCGACGACTACCCGGTCTTCTGCCTGCGCGCCGCCGAGGCGGTGGTGGCCGACCCGGGCAGTCTCGGCGTGGTGATCGGCGGCTCCGGCAACGGCGAGCAGATCGCCGCCAACAAGGTCCGCGGGGTCCGGGCCGCGCTGGTGTGGAGCGAGCGAGACCGCCGTCGCTCGCCCGTGAGCACAACGACGCCAACGTGATCTCGATCGGCGGCCGGATGCACTCGCTGGACGAGATGACCCGCTTCATCGACGATCTTCCTGGGCACCGACTTCACCGGCGAGGAGCGGCACGTACGCCGGATCGGCGATGCTCGCCGACTACGAGACGACCGGCGACCTCCCGCCGCTGCCCGGACTCCGGCGCGGCTCCGATGCCTGAGGGGCACACCCTCCGCCGGCTGGCCGACGACCTCGACGCAGCCTTCGCCGGCGGCCCGGTGCGGGTGAGCAGTCCGCAGGGTCGGTTCGCGCGCCGACGCCGCGCTGCTCGACGGCCAGACCGTGCTCGGTGCCGACTCGGCCGGCAAGCACCTGTTCGTGGAGTTCGCCGGGGGACCGGTTCGTCCACGTGCACCTCGGGCTGATCGGCAAGTTCGACGTGCTACCCGGCACCGGCTCGGCCACCCGGTCGGCCAGGTCCGGCTGCGCCTCCAGAACGAGCACGGCGTACGCCGACCTCCGCGGCGCCACCCAGTGCGAGCTCGTCGGCCGGCGAGCAGCGGACGGCCGTGCTCGCCGCGCTCGGGCCCGACCCGCTGCGCGCCGACGCCGACCCGATGCGCGGCCTGGGCGCGGATCCGGCGCAGCCACCGGCCGATCGGCGACCTGCTGCTGGACCAGGCGGTGTTCGCCGGTGTCGGCAACGTCTACCGCGCCGAGGTCCTGTTCCGGCACCGGATCCACCCGCTGCGGCCCGGCCGGACGCTGCGGGTCGGCCAGTTCCGGGCGATGTGGGAGGACCTCGTCGAGCTGATGCAGGAGGGTGTCCGCACCGGGCGGCATCGACACGGTGCACTCCGAGCACACCCCGGAGGCGATGGGTCGTCCGCCGCGGGTCGACGACCACGGCGGAGAGGTCTACGTCTACCGACGTACCGGGCAGCCGTGCCTGGTCTGCGGCACCACGGTGCGCACCCGAGAGACTGGTCGGACGAAATCTCTTCTGGTGTCCGCGTTGCCAGCCCACGTTCCGTTCGCGAGCCGTAGGGTAGGCGAGGACGATCAGCACGAACCACCACGAACCGACCATGCTGTCTGCGACCCGGTCGCACCATCGCCCTGGGTCCAGGGCACAGGGCTGGACGAGCTTCCGTCGAATTGGCGGAGGCGACATTGGCCACCCGTCATGCACGCCCTGGCGCGGCATGTCCCTTCGCTGGCGCCGGGAGATGTCGGTCTCCGACCGCCCGGCGCTGATCTTCCTCGTCCTGCTCACGGTGTTCTGCACGCTCATCGGCGCTCCTCTATCCCGACTTCGTGCCGTCCACCGTGCTGCTGCTGCCGATGTTCATCGGCAGCCTGTGGCTCGGGCCGCGGACGCTGCCGTGGTTCGTCGTCTTCGTGTGCGCCTGCTTCTGCGTGCTGCTGCTCGACCAGCCCGTCATCAGCCTGCGGACCATCAGCCAGGGCCGCGTGGTCACCTTCGCGATCGCGCTGCTGATCATGGTCACCTCGTTCCGCCGCAGCCGCCTCGGTGTCTCCGGCCCGCTCGGGGAGTCGATGTTCGTCGACCTGCGCGACCGGATCTCCAAGCAGGGCAACCTGCCCGAGCTGCCGCGGGAGTGGCTGGTGGAGTCCGTGGCGAAGTCGGCCGGTGGCACCTCGTTCGCCGGCGACTTCATCGTGGCCAGACGCTCGGCGGACGACAGCCTGGACCTCGTCGTCGTCGACGTCTCCGGCAAGGGCGTCGAGGCCGGCTCGCGGGCGCTGTTCCTCTCCGGCGCCTTCAACGGCATCGTCTCGGCGCTGCCGGGGGAGCAGTTCCTGCCCGCGGCCAACGACTACCTCCTGGGCAGCACTGGGGCGAGGGGTTCGCGACGGCGATCCACCTCCATCTCGACCTGCCGGACCGGCGACTTCGAGCTGCGCAAGGCCGGTCACCCGCCGGCCGTGTGGCTGCACGCGGGCTCGGGCCGCTGGTCGGTGCTGAACTCCGACGGCCCGGTCCTCGGGCTGATCGAGGACGCCGAGTTCGACTGCGTCCGCGGCCACCTCGCCAACGGCGACGTCCTGCTGCTGTTCACCGACGGTCTCGTCGAGACCGCGCAGCGCGACATCGCCCTGGGCATGGACAAGCTCGCCGGACTCGGCGCAGCGGCTCTTCCAGACCGGCTTCGACGGCGGTGCCCAGCTGCTGATCGACTCGATGGAGCAGACCAACGACGACCGGGCCCTGGTGCTCGTGCACCGGCGCCCGGGAGCGTCGGCCGGTTCGTGACCGAGGGGTTCGCTGTGGCACGATGGTCCCCGCCCTCGCAGAGGGCGCTTCGCGGATGTAGCTCAATGGTAGAGCCTCAGTCTTCCAAACTGATTACGCGGGTTCGATTCCCGTCATCCGCTCTCAGGAGCCTCCGGCACGCGTGGGAGGGCCTTCTGGCGGGGCGTAGCGTAGTGGCTAGCGCGCCTGCTTTGGGAGCAGGAGACCGCAGGTTCGAGTCCTGTCGCCCCGACTTTGCACCGCTCGGCACACGCCCCGACCTGCACCACCACCCGATCATCTGAGGAGACACCTGTGAAGAGCGCCGTCGAGACGTTGAGCCCGACCCGGGCCAAGATCACCGTCGAGGTGCCCTTCGAGGAGCTCAAGCCGAGCCTCGACGCGGCGTACCAGGCCATCGCGAAGCAGATCAACATCCCCGGCTTCCGCAAGGGCAAGGTCCCGCCGCCGGTCATCGACCGTCAGGTCGGCCGCGGCGCCGTCCTCGACGAGGCCATCAACGACGCGCTGCCGAAGCTCTACGTGCAGGCGCTGCAGGACAACGACCTGCAGCCGCTGGCGCAGCCGGAGATCGACGTCACCAAGCTCGAGGACAACTCGGTCTTCGAGTTCACCGCCGAGGTCGACGTGCGGCCCGAGCATCGACGGTCCCGGCGTACGACGCCCTCAGCGTCGAGGTCGAGGACATCGCGGTCTCCGACGAGGACGTCGACGAGCAGGTCGAGGCGCTGCGTGAGCGGTTCGCCACCCTCAAGGACGTCGAGCGCGCCGCGCAGGACGACGACATCGTGACCATCGACCTCAAGGCCACCCGCGACGGCGAGGCCGTCGAGGGCGGCGAGGTCAGCGGCTACTCCTACAAGGTCGGCTCCGGCGACATGCTCGACGGCATCGACGAGGCCCTGCGCGGCCTGAGCGCCGGCGAGGACACCACCTTCACCTCCCAGCTGCTCGGTGGCGACCTGTCCGGCCAGGACGTCGAGGTCTCGGTCTCGCTGACCGCGGTCAAGGAGCAGGAGCTCCCCGAGCTCGACGACGAGTTCGCGCAGACCGCCTCGGAGTTCGACACGATCGAGGAGCTGCGCGCGGACGTCGCCACCCGCCTCGAGCGCGGCAAGCGCCTCGAGCAGGCCGCCGCCGCCCGCGACGCCGTGCTCGAGCAGCTGCTCGACGCCTCCGAGATCCCGCTGCCCGACGGCGTCGTGGCCGAGGAGCTCGCCGGTCGTCGCCAGGAGATCGAGCAGCAGCTGACCTACGCCGGCATGTCGATGGAGCAGTACCTCGACAACGAGAAGCAGACCGTCGACGAGTTCGAGGCCGAGCTCGAGAAGCGGGTCCGCGACGCGATGGCCTCGCAGTTCCTGCTCGACGAGATCGCCAAGGCCGAGGAGATCGGGGTCGAGCAGGACGAGCTGTCCCAGCACCTGTTCCGCCGCGCGCAGCAGTCGGGCCAGAACCCGGACGAGTTCGTCAAGCACATGGTCGAGCACAACCACATCCCCGAGATGGTGGCCGAGGTCGTGCGCGGCAAGGCGCTGGCCCGGATCGTCGAGGGTGCCACGGTGACCGACGACTCCGGCAACGCGGTGGACCTGAAGAACCTCCGCCCCGACGGCAGCATCGGTGACCGGTCGCCGAGGCGGAGGCCAGGACAGCCGAGGCCGCGCCAGCGAGGACGGCCCGGAGACCGCGGCGGACCCGGCTGAGGACGACACGCAGCAGGCCTGACCGGCGTGGGGCGTTGACCGCCCTCACCAACTCAGTGAACACTTGTGCACTGTGACGCGATGATGCAGTGTGCTGGACGCCGCGGCCCTGGCGGCCGAGTACGCCGAGGACCTGATCCTCGGGACGGTGCGTGACGTCCACGGCGCCGTCTCGACCCGGGTGCACCGGGTCACCGACCGGGTCGCGGCGGGCACGACGCTCGGCCACCGGGTCCACGACGGCATCTCCAAGGTCGTCTACACCGGCATCAGCGCCAGCCTGAAGGTCTCGGCCAAGGGGCTGCGCGCTGCCGGTGAGGCCGGGATCGGCTCCGAGCCTCGAGGACACGTCCCGCGGCCGGTTCGTCGCGCGCGGCCGTCAACGGGCTGATCGGCGACCGCCTGCGCGACGAGGGGTCGCGGTTCGCCTTCGACATGGGCGTGCGCGTCGACGGCCGCGACGTCGTACTCGACCGCGACGGTGTCGCCGCAGCCTTCCCGGATGCGACCGACAGGCTCGTGGTGTTCGTGCACGGGCTCAGCGAGAACGAGGCCTACTGGAACCGGGCGGCGCGGCCCCGGACCGAGGACCGCCGCCAGGTGCCCGAGAGGCGCAGCTACGGCGACCGGCTGACCGAGGACGGCTGGACCCCGGTCTACGTGCGGGTCAACACCGGGCTGCCGATCGCCGAGAACGGCGTCGCGATGGCCGCGCTGCTGAACCGTCTGGTGCAGGCCTGGCCCGACGACGTACGCCGGATCGCGCTCGTGGGCCACTCGATGGGCGGGCTGATCACCGCGGGCGGCCTGCGCTGTCGCCACCGACAGCGACACACCGTGGACCGACCGGGTCACCGACGTCGTCTGCCTCGGCACGCCGCACCTCGGTGCGCCGCTGGAGCGGGTCGTGACCAAGGGCGTCGCCGCGATGGGGCGGCTGCCCGAGGCGGCGCCGTTCGGCCGGATCCTGGAGTACCGCTCGGTCGGCATCCTCGACCTGCGTCACGGACTCGCCCAGGACGTCCAGAACCTGCCGAACGCCCGCTACCGGCTGGTCGCCGCGACCCTGACCCGGTCGCCGAGGTCCGTGACCTCGAGCACCATCGGCGACTACCTGGTGCCGTACGCCTCGGCACTGGGACGCCGCCCCGACGGCGAGGAGATGTTCCCGGGCGCCGAGACCCTGCACGTGCCCGTTCGCCGACCACTTCGACCTGCTCAACCACGACGACATCTACGCTGCCATCCGGGAGTGGCTCCGTGACCGCTCGGACCCCCCGACGAAGGAAGAGAGCCAACACCCATGAGCGTTCCCGCACCGATCTCGGCGACCATCGACGTCTCAGCCGGCCCCGACGAGGTGTGGAGGGTCGTCTCCGACCTCGCCCGGATGCCGGAGTTCAGCCCGGAGCTGCGCAAGGCGTTCGTCCTGGGCCGGCCCGGGGTCGGCGCCACGATCATCGGGATCAACCGCCGCAAGGCGGTCGTCTGGCCGACGACCTCGAAGGTGGTGCGGTGGGAGCCGGTCGTGCGGTCGCGTGGAGGACCAGGGAGAGCGGCGCCACCTGGATCTACGAGCTCGAGCCGACCGCGACCGGCACGAAGGTCACCGGCCGGCGGGTGCTGTCCAGGTTCACGCTGGGCACCGCGCTGCTCGGGCCGGTCATCGGGGGCGCGGCCGGCCACGACGCCGAGCTCGCCGAAGGCATCCGCACCACGCTGGAGCGGATCCGGGCTGCGGTGGAGAAGTAGCAAGGCCGCTGAGTCTGCTGTGGGCGAACACGGCCGTTTCCCCGTGGTTTTGTCACGGGGGACGTCTAGGGTCGGTCCCGTGACTGAGAACTCCATGCACGGCCCGACCTCTCCGCGGATGAACGGCGGAGGAGGGTCGTACGGCCTCGACGACCACATCTACCAGCGACTGCTCCGCGAGCGCATCGTCTTCCTCGGTTCGGAGGTGCGCGACCAGAACGCCAACGCGATCTGCGCCCAGCTGCTGCTGCTGAGCGCGGAGGACCCCGAGGCCGACATCTTCCTGCACATCAACTCCCCCGGTGGCTCGGTCGACGCCGGCATGGCGATCTACGACACCATGAACTACATCCCCAACGACGTCGCCACCGTCGGCATGGGCCTCGCGGCGTCGATGGGGCAGTTCCTGCTGTGCGCCGGCGAGAAGGGCAAGCGCTACGCGCTGCCGCACGCGCGGATCATGATGCACCAGCCCTCGGGCGGCATGGGCGGCTCGGCCTCGGACATCAAGATCCAGGCCCAGCAGTCGCTGCACATCAAGAAGGTGCTCTTCGAGCTGATCAGCCAGCACACCGGCCAGCCGCTCGAGCAGGTCGAGACCGACGCCGACCGCGACCGGTGGTTCACCGCCGCCCAGGCCAAGGACTACGGCTTCATCGACCACGTGATCACCAGCGCACGGGACGCGGTCGACGAGGGCCGTCCCGCCCGCTCCAAGTGACCCAGCGCTGCGACCAGAATCGAGACCTGAGATGAACTACTACATCCCGCAGTGGGAAGAGCGGACCTCCTACGGCGTCCGCCGGATCGACCCCTACGCCAAGCTGTTCGAGGACCGCATCATCTTCCTCGGCACGCCGATCAGCGACGACATCGCCAACGCGGTGATGGCCCAGCTGTTGTGCCTGGAGTCGATGGACCCCTCGCGCGACATCCAGATCTACATCAACAGCCCCGGTGGCTCGTTCACCGCGATGACCGCCATCTACGACACGATGCAGTTCATCCAGCCCGACGTGCAGACGGTGTGCCTCGGTCAGGCGGCCTCGGCCGCGGCCGTCCTGCTGGCCGCCGGCGCCCCGGGCAAGCGGCTCGCCCTGCCGAACAGCCGGATCCTGATCCACCAGCCCTACACCGAGGGCACCTACGGCCAGTCCTCGGACATCGAGATCCAGGCCAACGAGATCCTCCGGATGCGCGAGCTGCTCGAGAAGCTCATCGCCGAGCACTCGGGCAAGACGCCGGAGGAGGTCAACCTCGACATCGAGCGCGACAAGATCCTGACCTCGGACGCAGCGCTGGAGTACGGCCTGATCGACTCCATCCTGGAGTCGCGCAAGGCAGTGCCGATCAGCGCCACCGGGCGATAGCTTCCAGGCCGTCGTGTCCTGCCCCGAGGAGAGCGATCTCGGAGTACGGTCGTAGCACCTGTCGTGAGCACGGCGACGAGCTCACCAGCTTCTCGGACCACGGTCCGACCGAGAGAATGAGGGACGGATGGCACGGATCGGTGACGGAGGCGACCTCCTGAAGTGCTCGTTCTGCGGAAAGAGCCAGAAGCAGGTCAAGAAGTTGATCGCCGGGCCCGGCGTCTACATCTGCGACGAGTGCATCGACCTGTGCAACGAGATCATCGAGGAGGAGCTCAACGAGACCACCGAGGTGGGTCTCGAGGAGCTGCCCAAGCCCCGGGAGATCTTCGAGTTCCTCAACTCCTACGTCATCGGCCAGGAGACGGCCAAGAAGTCGCTCGCGGTCGCCGTCTACAACCACTACAAGCGGGTGCAGTCCGGCGTCACGGTCGGCACCAGCAAGCATTCCAAGGAAGACGTCGTCGAGGTCGCCAAGTCCAACATCCTGGTCATCGGACCGACCGGGTGCGGCAAGACCTACCTCGCCCAGACCCTCGCTCGGATGCTCAACGTGCCGTTCGCCATCGCCGACGCCACCGCGCTGACCGAGGCGGGCTACGTCGGTGAGGATGTCGAGAACATCCTGCTCAAGCTGATCCAGGCTGCCGACTACGACGTGAAGAAGGCCGAGACCGGGATCATCTACATCGACGAGATCGACAAGGTCGCCCGCAAGGCGGAGAACCCCTCGATCACCCGCGACGTCTCCGGGGAGGGTGTGCAGCAGGCTCTGCTCAAGATCCTCGAGGGGACCACCGCCTCGGTGCCACCGCAGGGCGGCCGCAAGCACCCGCACCAGGAGTTCATCCAGATCGACACCACCAACATCTTGTTCGTCGTCGGGGGAGCTTTCGCCGGGCTCGAGCACATCGTCGAACAGCGCGTCGGCAAGAAGACGCTCGGTTTCACCGCCGAGATGCGCAGCTCCAACGAGACCGAGTCCGATGCGATGTTCGCCCAGGTCCGCCCGGAGGACCTGGTGAAGTTCGGGCTGATCCCCGAGTTCATCGGGCGGCTCCCGCTGATCGCGAGCGTGAACAAGCTCGACCAGGCCGCGCTCGTCCAGATCCTGACCGAGCCTCGCAATGCGCTGATCAAGCAGTACCAGAAGCTCTTCGAGATCGACGGTGTCGAGCTCGAGTTCACCGAGGACGCCGTCGAGGCGATCGCCGACAAGGCGATGGAGCGCGGCACCGGAGCTCGTGGGCTCCGCGCGATCATCGAGGAGGTGCTCCTCAACGTGATGTACGACGTGCCGTCCCGTGAGGACATCGGCAAGGTCGTGGTCACCGGAGAAGTGGTCTCCGACAACGTGAACCCGACCCTGATCCCGCGCGAGGCGGAGCCGAAGAAGAAGAAGTCCGCCTGATTCTGGGTCCGTGCCGACAGGCACACTAGACCAGTTGGCCACTTCACTAGACCACCGCGGCAACCCGGGCAAAATGCCCATATTCTGATACGAGAGACTTCGTGCGTGCCCAGTCACGCGTTGCCGGGGGACACCAATGATGACTGCAGAGCACCGTCGGCCGCTCGCGGCCTTCGTGCTGGTGTTCGCCGTCGCCTGCCTGATCATGGGCGCCGGGCTCAGGACCCAGGTCGTCGACGTGTTCATCGGCGGCGGAGCGCCACCCACGCCGATCACCGCCCCATCGCCCGAGCTGATTCTGGGCCAGTCACTGAACAACACCCCGCAGCCTCCGCAGGTCCCGGCGCCGGGCCCGGCACCGGGCCCCGAACAGGCCTCGGCGCAGGCCCCGGCGGCTGAGTCCGACGACTCGGGGTCCACCACTGTGGCCGAGCCGGTCAGGGAGCCGGCTGTTCGTCCGGACCGGTCACGAAGCAGGCCGCAGGCGGCCGGCACGGAGAGCGAGCCGGACCAGGCCGGCGGTCCCGTCGCCCCCGTCGACGTCGTCGTCCCGGACCCCGTCCCGGCTCCGAGGCCGGATCCGGCACCGGTGGCCGCCCCCAGGCCCGGCTTCGCCCCGACGTCGCCACTGCTGCCGAACCGGCCCGCACTGGTGCCGGGTGGCGTCACCCCCGATCGGGACAAGGACCGGGACAAGGACCGGGACAAGGACCGGGACAAGGACCGTGATCGGGACGGGCACAAGGACCGGGACCGGGACAAGGACCGCGACCGGGACGGGCACAAGGACCGGGACCGGGACGGACCGCGACCGGGACCGGGACCGGGACAAGGACCAGAACCGCGACCGGGACCGCGACCGGGACCGTGACCGGGCACAAGGACCGCGACCGGGACCGCGGCACAGGGACCAGGACCGGGACCGCGACCGGGACCGGATGGGCACAAGGACCGCGACCGGGACAAGGACCGGGACTCTGACCGCGACCGGGACAAGGACCAGGACCGGGACGAGGACCGCGACCGGGGCGACCGGAGCGACCGGAGCCACCGGGGCGACATGCACGGTCGCTGAGGCCGTCCGGGCCGGGTCACCGCTTGGGCGGGGGCTCTCCGAGCACCGCGTCCACGCGTACGTCGCCGTCCTCGCCCACGACCAGCTCCAGCTCGCCGGTGATCGAGCCCACGGCGCGCAGGTCGCTCTCTGCGCTCCGGATCGCGTCCAGCGCGTGTGCCGGGCCCGTGATGGTGGCGTGTTCGACGGGGGTGCGCATGCCGACCTTGGCGGTGGACTTCGCCCCGCGCACACCCGCGAGCACGGCAGCGACAGCGTCCAGCACGGCGGGATCATCGGTGGACGCGGCGCCCAGGTCCTCGGCGGTGGGCCATGACTGCAGGTGCACCGACCCCTGCTGCCACCACGACCACACCTCTTCGGTGGCGTAGGGCAGGAACGGGGCGAACAGCCTCAGCTGCACGTGCAACGCGGTCGCCAGGGCGGCCTTCGCCGACGCGGTGGGGGCTGATGTCTCGGCACCGACAGCGCCGTCGTCGCCGTAGGCCCGTTCCTTGACCAGCTCGACGTAGTCGTCACAGAAGTCCCAGAAGAACTTCTCGGTCTGCTCCAGCGCCGTGGTGTAGTCGTAGGCCGCGAAGGCGCGCGTCGCGTCCTCGAGCGCGCGAGCGAGCCTGCCCAGCAGGGCCCGGTCGACCGGCTCGGTGACCAGGGTCGGGTCGACCACGGTGGCGCCGACACTGCCCAGCACGAACTTGGAGACGTTGAGGACCTTCATCGCCAGCCGCCGACCGACCTTCATCTGGGTCTCGTCGAAGGGGGAGTCGAGCCCCGGCCGGGCCATGGCGGCGCGCCAGCGGACGGCGTCGGCGCCGTAGGTCCCGAGGACCTGGGTCGGCACGACCACGTTGCCCTTGGACTTCGACATCTTCTTGCGGTCGGGGTCGACGATGAACCCGGAGATCACCGCGTGGGACCAGGGCGCCGCGTCGTTCTCGAAGTGCGCCCGCACGACCCTGGAGAACAGCCAGGTGCGGATGATGTCGTGCGCGTTCGTGCACAGGTCCATCGGGAAGACCCGCTCGAACAGGTCGGTGTCCTCCTCCCAGCCGCCGGCGATGTGTGGGGTCAGCGAGGAGGTGGCCCAGGTGTCCATCACGTCCGGGTCGCCGATGAACCCGCCGGGCTTTCCGCGCTGGTCCTCGCCGTAGCCGGACGGCGCCTGCGTCGAGGGGTCGATCGGCAGCTCCTCCTCGCGCGGGAGCAGGGGGTGCAGGTAGTCCGGCTCACCTTCGTCGTCCAGGGAGTACCAGACCGGGAAGGGGATGCCGAAGAACCGCTGCCGCGAGACCAGCCAGTCGCCGTTGAGGCCGCCGACCCAGTTGTCGAAACGGTGCTTCATGTGCGGCGGGATCCATTCGACTGCGGCGCCGCGAGCCTGCATCGTGGCGCGCAGGTCGGCGTCGCGTCCGCCGTTGGTGATGTACCACTGCCGGGTGGCCACGATCTCCAGGGGCTTGTCGCCCTTCTCGTAGAAGTTCGCCATCCGCTGGGTGGGGGTGGGCTCGCCGTCGAGCTCCCCGCTCTGGCGGAGCTTCTCGACCATGGCCTCCCGGGCGCTGAAGGTGGTCTTCCCCTTGAGGTCCTCGTACGCCGCTGCGGCCGTCGCGCTCGAGAGCCACTCCGGCGTCTCGCGGGAGAGCCGGCCGTCGCGACCGATCACGGTGCGCACCGGAAGCTGCAGCTCGCGCCACCAGGTGACGTCGGTGAGGTCGCCGAAGGTGCAGGACATCGCGATGCCGGCGCCCTTGTCCGGCTCGGCGAGCGGGTGAGCCAGCACCGGGATCTCGACACCGAAGACAGGTGAGGTCACCGTGGTGCCGAACAGCGCCTGGTAGCGGGCGTCGTCGGGGTGCGCCACCAGCGCGACCACGCTGGGGATCAGCTCCGGCCGGGTGGTCTCGATGAAGACCGGCTGGTCGCCGGCCCGGAACGCGACGCGGTGGTAGTGGCCGGCGTAGTCACGTGCCTCGAGCTCGGCCTGGGCGACTGCCGTCTGGAAGGTGACGTCCCAGAGGGTGGGCGCTTCCTGGAGGTAGGCCTCGCCACGGGCGAAGTTGCGCAGGAACGCCCGCTGGCTGACCCGCTGCGCCCGGGGCCCGATGGTCGTGTAGTGCTGGCTCCAGTCGACCGAGAGGCCCAGGGTGCGCCAGAGGTCCTCGAAGACCTTCTCGTCCTCCTCGACGAGCTGCTCGCACAGCTCGATGAAGTTGGGTCGGCTGATCGGGATCTGGCCCGAACCCTTCGAACCCCGTGGGTCCGGCTTCTCCGGTGGGGTGAAGTCGGCGTCGTAGGGCAGCGAGGGGTCGCACCGGACGCCGTAGTAGTTCTGCACCCGGCGCTCGGTGGGCAGGCCGTTGTCGTCCCAGCCCATCGGGTAGAACACGGACTTGCCCTGCATCCGCTGGAACCGCGCGATCAGGTCGGTGTGGGTGTAGGAGAAGACGTGCCCCACGTGCAGCGACCCCGAGACCGTCGGCGGGGGCGTGTCGATGGAGTAGACCTCGCTGCGCGAGCGGGTGCGGTCGAAGGCGTAGGTGTCGTCGGCCTTCCACCGAGCGGCCCACTTGGCCTCCAGTCCCTCCAGCGCGGCCTTGTCCGGTACGACGACCGCGCCCGATGCGGTCGTCTCACTGGACACGGTTGCCGGGAGGGAGTCAGTCATGACCGAATCCTACGGAGACGGGTGCCTGCCCCGGAAACCAGATACGGGTCGGTGGCTGCTCGTGACCGGCAACCTAGACTTCCCAGCGATGGACACCTCCCCTGATCCCGCCCGCCTCGCCGAGACCTACGCCGAGGTCGAGGACGCGCTGCTGAGCCGGTGGCCCGAGACCAGGCTCGACCCGACGCTGGACCGCATCGAGGCGTTCATGGAGCTGCTCGGGGACCCGCAGCGCACCTACCCGGTGATCCAGCTGACCGGGACCAACGGCAAGACCTCGACCGCCCGGATGATCGAGACCCTGGTCGCCGCCATCGGCCTGCGGGTGGGGCGCTTCACCAGCCCGCACCTCGAGTCGATGACCGAGCGGATCAGCCTGGACGGGGAACCGATCAGCGAGGAGGCGTTCGTCAGGGCGTTCAACGACGTCGCGCCGTACACCCACCTCGTCGACGCCGAGCACGACCACCCGCTGTCCTTCTTCGAGACCATCGTCGCCATGGCGTACGCCGCCTTCGCGGATGCGCCGGTCGACGCCGCCGTCGTCGAGGTCGGGATGGGCGGGACGTGGGACGCGACCAACGTGCTGGACGCCAAGGTGGCGGTGCTCACGCCGGTGGCCGTGGACCACGAGAAGTACCTCGGGGGCACTCCGGCCGTCATCGCCCTCGAGAAGGTCGGCATCATCAAGCCGGGTGCGCTGGTCGTCAGCGCCCTGCAGTCGGCCGAGGTCGACCAGGTGATCCGCGAGCGCTGCACCGAGGTGGGCGCGACGCTGGTCCGCGAGGGCCTCGACTTCGGCGTCACCAGCCGGGTGCCGGCCGTCGGCGGCCAGATGCTGGGCCTGCGCAGCCTGCGTGGCAGCTATGACGAGGTCTTCCTGCCGCTCTACGGCGCCCACCAGGGACAGAACGCCGCCCTGGCGCTGGCCGCGGTCGAGGCATTCCTCGGTGGCGACGACGCACTGGACGCCGACCTGGTGAGGGAGGCGTTCGCCGAGGTCGCCTCGCCCGGTCGCCTCGAGGTCATCAGGCGCTCACCGACGATCGTCCTCGATGCCGCGCACAACCCGCATGGCGCAGCGGCAGTGGTCGCCGCCCTGGAGGACTCGTTCCAGTTCTCGCCCCTCATCGGGGTGATCGGCGTGATGGCCGACAAGGACTACGAGGGACTGCTCGCCGAGTTCGAGCCGGTGCTGGCCCACGTCATCTGCACGCAGAACTCCAGCGCGCGCTCGATGCCGGCCGCAGATCTGGCGGAGGTCGCGCTGGGCATCTTCGGCCAGGACCGGGTCAGTGAGGCCCCGTCGCTGGCGGACGCGCTCGACCAGGCGGCCGCACTGGCGGAGGCAGGTGGTGCCTTCGGTGATGCGATCGGCGCCGGCGGCGTGCTGGTGACAGGTTCGGTGGTGACCGCAGGCGAAGCCCGCGCGATGCTCCGCTCTCGCCGCAACGCCGACGGCAGCCGGAGCAAGGAACAGGAACAGCGCTGATGCAGCGACGACTGTGCGCGGCGATCCTCTCCCTGGAGGCGATCGCCTTCGGACTCAGCACACCGGTGCTGATCTCCATCGCCGGCGTGTCCACGCCGAGGGCCCTGTGGATCGGCCTCGGGCTCAGCGCCGCCTGCGTCCTGGTCGCCGGCCTGCTGCGCTTCGCCTGGGCCTACTGGCTGGGATGGGCGATCCAGGTCGCTGCGATCGCTGTCGGGTTCGAGGCGCGCTCCATGTTCGCGGTGGGTGCCGTCTTCCTGGCCCTCTGGGCGACGGCGTGGTTCCTCGGGCGCAAGATCGAGATCGAGCGTGCCGAGTGGACGGCCAGGGGCGAGTTCCCGGGACAGGCCGCCGCCGGATCCGCCGACCAGTCGCACTAGTCTGTCGGCCATGTCCGATGGCACCGCACAGCGCACCCTGGTCCTGCTCAAGCCCGACGCCGTCCGTCGTGGACTCGTCGGCAACGTCCTGGCCCGGTTCGAGGCCAAGGGCCTGACCATCGTGGCGCTCGAGCAACGCCACATCGACGAGGCCCAGGCCGACGCCCACTACGCCGAGCACGTCGAGCGCGACTTCTACCCGCCGCTGCGTGCCTTCGTCACGAGCGGTCCGCTCGTCGCTGCTGTGCTCGAGGGGGAGGCGGCCGTGGACGCGGTCCGTGCCATCAACGGCGCCACCGACGGTCGCAAGGCCGCTCCGGGCACCATCCGTGGCGACCTGTCCCTCTCCAACAGGGAGAACCTGGTCCACGGCTCGGACAGTGAGGAGTCCGCTGCACGCGAGATCGCTCTCTGGTTCCCCGGGCTCGCCTGACCCTGCGACAGAGCCGGGGCTGCCAAGCGCAGGCCGGATCGCGCCGCGTGTCGGCACGGTAAGTGGACGTTTCGCTCATACGCTTCGGTGACGTGTGGGGCGCGTGTTGCGTCGTACCCCCTTCCCCATCACTGCACCTGCGAGGCGGAACGGATGGCCAACAGTCTCATCGGCCGCGACATGGCGGTCGACCTCGGCACGGCGAACACGCTCGTCTACGTCCGCGGCAAGGGTGTGCTCGTCGACGAGCCGTCCGTGGTCGCGATGAACACCCAGACACACGAGATCCTGGCGGTCGGCCACGAGGCCAAGCGGATGATCGGTCGCACCCCCGACGGGATCACGGCGATCCGCCCGCTCAAGGACGGTGTGATCGCCGACCTCGACGCGACCGAGGAGATGCTCCGGCACTTCATCCAGCAGGTGCACAAGCGGCGCTACTTCGCCAAGCCCCGGATGATCATCTGCGTCCCGAGCGGGGTCACAGCCGTCGAGCAGCGCGCCGTGAAGGAGGCCGGCTACCAGGCCGGCGGACGCCGCGTCTACATCATCGAGGAGCCGATGGCCGCGGCCATCGGCGCCGGCCTCCCGGTCCACGAGGCCACCGGCAACATGGTCGTCGACATCGGCGGCGGCACCACCGAGGTGGCGGTGATCTCGCTCGGCGGTCTGGTCACCACCCTGTCGGTGCGCACCGCCGGCGACGAGCTCGACCAGGCGATCGTGACCTGGATGAAGAAGGAACACTCCCTGATGCTGGGGGAGCGCACCGCCGAGGAGATCAAGATGACCCTCGGCTCGGCCTTCCCGCTGCCGCAGGAGCGACAGGCCGAGGTCCGCGGTCGCGACATGGTCTCCGGGCTGCCGCGCACGGTCACCGTCTCCAGCCCCGAGATCCGCAAGGCTCTCGAGGAGCAGCTGCACTCCATCGTCGACGCGGTCCGCACGACCCTGGACCAGACGCCCCCGGAGCTGGCCGGAGACATCATGGACCGCGGCATCGTGCTGACCGGCGGCGGCGCCATGCTGCTCGGCATCGACGAGCGCATCCGGCACGAGACCGGGATGCCGGTCCACATCGCCCGTGACCCGCTCACCTCGGTGGCGCTGGGGGCGGGCAAGTGCGTGGAGGAGTTCGAGGCCCTCCAGCAGGTCCTCGTCTCGGACCACAGGCGGTAGGCAGGTGGCCAGGAAGAGGCTGCGCTCCGGACCGAGGATGGGCAACGTCAAGGGACCCTCGCTCGGCCGTCCCCTGCGCGACGACGGTGGCCGCACCGGATTCGGCCGGGACCGCGGACGCTCCTCCGGCGCGGTCGTCGGACTCATGCTCGGGGCAGCGCTGAGCGTGATCACCGTCGACGCCGCGAGCGGTGAGGCCTCGCCGGTCGACCCCGCGCGCGCAGTGGTCGGCAACGTCGTCGGCCCGATCGAGACCGCCACGGCGACGGCTGTCCGCCCGTTCCGCGAGACCATCGCCTACTTCAGCTCCAACGACGACCTGCGGGCGGACGTGGCCAGGCTGTCCGCCCAGAACTCCAGGCTCCGCTCCGAGGCCGAGCAGACGCCACTCGATCGCAACCGGCTGGCCGAGCTCGACGGACTGACCAGCACCGCCAACCAGACCGGCTACGCGCTCGTCGCGGCCCGGGTGGTCGGGATGGGACCGATGCAGTCCTTCTCACGCACGGTGACGATCGATGCGGGGACCTCCTCGGGTGTTCGCCAGGACATGACCGTGCTCAACAACGACGGACTGGTCGGCCGGGTGATCAGCGCGACCCGATCCACGGCCAATGTGCTCCTCATCCTCGACACGGACTCCGTGGTCGGTGCGCGCCTCGGATCCAACCTCGAGATCGGCTTCCTGCGCGGTCGCGGGGTCACCGGCGACCGCGGCCGGATGGACCTCGACCTCGTCGACAACTCGGTGACGCCGGCCAAGGGCGACGTCGTGGTCACGTGGGGCAGTCAGAACGGCGTGCCGTACGTCGCAGGCATCCCGATCGGGAAGGTCGAGTCGGTGTACTCCACTCCCCGCGAGCTGGCCAAGCACGCCGTGATCGACCCGTTCGTCGACTTCACCTCCCTCGACGTCGTCGGGGTCGTCGTACCCCGCAAGACGCAGGGGGACCGACTCGTGATCAACGGGCTGGCCAACGAGCCGGGAGGCGACCGATGAACATCTCACGCACCGGGGTGGTCGGGTTCGTCATCGTCTTCGCGGTGATCCTCCAGGTCGCTGTCTTCAACCTGTTCTCGGTCAACGGCGTGGTGCCCAACCTGACCCTGGTCGTCGTGGTCGCCGCCGCGATCGCCCGGGGGGCACAGTTCGGGGCGGTGGTCGGCCTCAGCGCGGGCCTGCTGCTCGACCTGGCCCCGCCGGCGGACCACGTCGCGGGACGCTGGGCGCTCGCGTTCGTGCTGGTCGCGATCCTGGCGGGCCGGGTGCGTGCCGACGCACGGCGCAGCCCGATCGCCGGGCTGGCCACCGTCGCGATCTGCTCGTTCATCGCGACCTCGGTCTTCGCCCTGAGCGGCGTCGTCCTGGGCGACCACGCGTTGCCCGCGGGCGAGATGATGCAGGTGATCGGCATCGCCCTGCTCTGGGACATCGTGGTCGCGCCCGTGGTCCTGCCGGGCCTGATGGCGTTGTTCGAGCGGACCCGCCCGGCCGAACTGGCCTACTGATGGCGGCCGTCCTCATCCGGCCCAACGCGTCGGAGAAGAGCCGGCTCCGGCTGCTCGTCGTCCAGGCGCTCGTGCTCTCGCTGTTCCTCACCCTGTTCGCGCGGCTCTGGTACATGCAGGTGCTCACCGGGGACAGCTACCAGGCGCAGGCCGCGGAGCAGTCGGTGCGCGACGTGGTGGTCCAGCCGGCGCGCGGTCTGATCGTCGACGACATGGGCCGCCCCCTGGTGGCCAACCGCAGCAGCTGGGTGGTCAGCATCGACCGCACCCTGCTGGGCAAGCTCCCCGACGACCTGCGTGAGACCACCTTGAAGAAGCTCTCGCGAGTGGTGCGTGTTCCACTCGCCCAGATCGAGGGCCGGATGGTGCTCTGCGGCCAGCCCGGTTCGGTGCGGGGCACCTGCTGGAACGGCTCGCCCTACCAACCGGTGCCGGTGGCCCGGGACGTGCCACAGGACGTCGCCGTCAGGGTGCTGGAGCGCTCCGAGGACTACCCGGCCGTGCTGGCGCAGCAGGAGAACGTCCGTGCCTACCCCTCGCCGTACGGCGTGAACGCGGCGCACCTCCTCGGCTACCTCAGCCCGATCACCGAGGGCGAGCTCGACGAGGCCGACAAGGAGGACGACACCTCGGTCAACGGTGCCTCCGTCGTGGGTCGCGCCGGCGTGGAGAAGGGGTACGACGAGTGGCTGCGCGGGCAACCCGGTTACAAGAAGGTGGCCGTGGACTCGATGGGCCGGGTGCTCGGCGACTCCGGTGAGGTCGAGTCCGAGCCGGGGAACACCCTCGTGACCTCCATCGACTCCAAGGTGCAGGCGTTCGTGGAGAAGCAGCTGCACCAGACGATCAAGACCGCACGTGCCACCACCGACAAGGTCACGGGCCGCAAGTACGCCGCCGACAGCGGCGCGGCGGTCGTGCTCGACGCGAAGACCGGTCGAGTGGTGGCGATGGCGAGCCAGCCGACCTACGACCCCGAGGTCTGGTCCGGCGGGATCACCAGCAAGCAGCTCGACCGGCTCTACTCCGAGAAGGCCGGCACGCCGCTGCTCTCGCGGGCCACCCAGGGACAGTTCGCACCCGGGTCGACGTGGAAGCCGATGATGACAGCCGGGGCCCTGGAGAACGGGTTCAGCACCGGCACCACCCTTCCGTGCTCCTCCGGCTTCCAGGTGGGCAACCGGGTGTTCAAGAACTACGAGTCCGGCGCCTACGGGAACATCGGTTTCGCCAAGGCCCTCGAGGTCTCGTGCAACACGTTCTTCTACCGGGTCGGCTACGGCTTCTGGCAGAAGTACGGCACCGACAAGGCGGACGTCACACGCCAAGGACCCGCTGGTGAGCATGGCCCAGAAGTTCGGGTTCGGGTCGACCACCGGGATCGACATCCCCGGCGAGGCCACCGGACGCATCGCCGACCGCAAGTGGAAGCTCGCCTACTGGAAGTCCATGAAGCGCTACTACTGCAAGGTCGGCAAGGAGGACGGCAACGACTTCCTGCACCGGTTCGCCCGGGAGTTCTGCATCGAGGGCTACGCCTACCGCGCGGGCGACGCGGTGAACTTCGCGATCGGCCAGGGCGACACCGTGGTCACCCCGCTGCAGCTCGCGCGCGCCTACGGAGCCATCGCCAACGGCGGCACGCTCTACGAGCCGCGCGTCGCGAAGGCGATCGTCAGCCCCGAGGGCAGGCTGATCAAGTCCTTCCCGCCGAAGGTGCAGGCGAAGGTCCCGGTCAAGAAGGACTACCTCGCCTTCATCGACAACGCGCTCAAGGGCGTCTCCAGGACCGGCACGATGGCCTGGCGGCTCACCGAGTTCCCACTCGACAAGGTCACCGTGCGCGCCAAGACCGGCTCGGCCGAGGTCTACGGCAAGCAGAGCACCTCGTGGGTCGCGTCGTACACCAAGGACTACGTCGTGGTGATGATGGTCAGCCAGGGCGGCACCGGTTCGGGCACCTCTGGTCCGTCCATCCGCAAGATCTGGGAGCACCTCTACGGCATCAAGGGGATGGACGTGAAGCCGTCGAGGGCAGCCATCCCGGGCACCAGGACGCCGCGTCAGCTGCCGACCTTCGCGCGGGACGGCTCGATCCTGCCGCCATCGACCAAGGGGGGCCAGTGACCACACTGCCCATGGGCCGACTCGCGGTCAGCCGGACGCGGGTCGCCGTACCCCGCCTGGACTGGGTGCTGATCGGGTCAGCCGGACTGATCCTGGTGATCGGCACCCTGTTGGTCTGGTCGGCCACGTCCAGCAACGACCTGCTGACGGGGGGCGACCCGTCGGCATACCTGCACCGGCACCTCGTGAACATCGTGATCGGCCTGGTCCTGGCTTCGGCGGTGATGGCGACCGACCACCGGTGGGTGCGGATCGTCACGCCCCTGGTGTACGTCGGCTCGGTCGTCGGTCTGGTCCTGGTGCTGGTGATGGGCACCACGATCAACGGGTCGCGGTCCTGGCTGATGCTCGGCGGCCTGTCGATCCAGCCGGCAGAGTTCGCCAAGCTCGCGGTGGTGATCGCGATGGCGATGATCATCGCCGAGCGCACCGAGAACTCCCGGCGCCGCCGCGTGGGCATGGTCGACGTCGCCCTGATGGGTGTGATCGCCGGCATCCCGGCAGTCCTGATCATCCTGCAGCCGGACCTGGGCACCATGCTGGTCCTCGCGGCCACCGTCTTCGGCGTGCTCGCGGTCGCCGGTGTCCCGCGGCGCTGGCTGGTCTCGCTCTTCACCGCCGGGCTCGCCGCGGCGTTCCTGGCGCTCTCGATGGGCCTGCTCAAGCAGTACCAGATCAACCGCTTCATGGCGTTCACCGATCCCGGGCTCGACCCACGCGGAGCGGGCTACAACACCACCCAGGCGCGGATCGCGATCGGCAACGGCGGCCTGTTCGGACAGGGGCTCTTCGAGGGTTCGCAGACCCGCTCGCGCTTCGTTCCCGAGCAGCACACCGACTTCATCTTCACCGTGGCCGGTGAGGAGCTCGGGCTGGTCGGGGCGGGCGTGCTGATCCTGCTCTTCACCGCGCTGCTGTGGCGGGCACTGCACATCTCGATGAACGCCGATGACATGTTCGGCCGGGTAGCGGCAGCCGGGATCGGCTGCTGGTTCGCGTTCCAGACCTTCCAGAACATCGGGATGTGCCTCGGCATCATGCCGGTCACCGGCGTACCCCTGCCGCTCGTGTCCTACGGAGGCTCGTCGATGTTCGCCTCGATGATGGCGGTCGGGCTGCTGCAGAACATCGCCATGCGCGGGAGCGGCGCGTCCCGGGCAACTGGGCCTCGGGCAACTAGGCCTCGGGCAAGGTGAAGGCGAAGATCGACCCGCCGTCCGGGTTGCGGTACGCCGTCAGCTGACCGCCGTGGAGCGAGACGATGCGGCGCGTGAGCGCGAGCCCGAGACCGGTGCCCTCGGAGCGTCCCTCGATCGGGCCGCGGTGGAACTCCTCGAAGATCAGCTCCTCGTGGCCCGCCGGGATCCCGATCCCGTGGTCGGCCACCTCCACCCTGACCCATCCCGGCTCCGCGTCAAGCTCTGAGCTGATCCGGACCCAGGGCGCCTGGTCGGCGGAGGTGTACTTGATGGCGTTGCCGACGAGGTTGTCCAGGAGCTGTCGGAGCAGCGCGGGATCTGCCTCCACGCTGTGGGAGAGGTCGAGGACGAACTGCGGCTCGTCGCCGTCGGCCCAGTGCGCCCGGCGGCTCTCCACGATCTCGCTGCCGACCTCGTCGAGCTTGACCGCGTCGGGGCGGAGCCGGCCGTTCTGGACCACCGTGTAGTTCAGCCAGTCCTCGATCACCTGCCGCATCCGGGTGCTGGCGTCCCGGGCCTTCGCCAGGGCGTCCTCCACGGCCAGCGGGTCGCTCCCGGCCTCACCGTCCTGGACCACCTCGAGCCAGCCGTCCAGGACGGTCAGCGGCCCGCGCAGGTCGTGCGCCACCATCCCGGCGAAGTTGCTCAGCTCGCGCAGCCGGGCGCGCTGGGCCGTGACGTCGTGCAGCAAGACGATCGTCGAGCGCTCGGTGGGGTGGCCGAGTGGCTGCGCGGAGACGTCGAGGATCCGCGCGGAGTCACCCCGGCCCACCAGCACCTCCAGCGTCCTGGTGTGGGTGCTGCCGTCATGGGTGAGCAGGCCCTCACGGATGGCGTGGTCGTCGAGCGCCTCCCCCTGTGCGTTGCTGAGGTCGAAGGTCTCCGACCACGACGTCGGCCCACCCTGGGGGATCGCACGACCCAGCAGCTGACGCGCGGCGCTGTTGTACATCGTGACCTCGAGGTCCTCGACGATGAGTACGCCGTCGGTCATCGAGTCGAAGACCGTCTCGAGCACCTGCCGCTGGGTCTCGGACTCGGCGCCCTTGCGGTCGAGCTCGTGGATGAGCTCACCGCGCTGCTGGCGCATCAGGGCCAGCAGCAGCGCGAAGCTGGTGCTGGCGATGACGAGCATGTCCACGATGGTGGCGGCGGGGAGGATCCCGCCGTACCCGAACTCGTTCTGGGGGAGATAGGTCAACACGCTGGCGAGGAGCGCGACCGTGATCGCAAGATAGGCAGTACCCCGCACGGTGAGGGTGAGACCGCCCCACACGCTGGGGACGATCAGCAGCCAGGACAGTGGCAGCGACGGGTCGTAGTAGGTGCCGTAGACGCACACCACGGCAGTGGCCAGCAGCCCTGTCCGGTTGAGCCACGAGCTCGGCGGCAGGATGGTGGACGGTCGGCCGTAGAACATCACCATGAACGTGACGCCACCCACGAAGGAGAAGACCGTGCTGCGCACCACCCACCACAGCAGCACCTTCGAGAGGATCTCGTCGGGGGAGAGGAACGGGTACCCACCGACCAGACCGAGCGCGATCGAGGAGGTGATGGCGGCGAACAGCAGCGCCGCGACCTCGTGCGGACTCTCCGGAGCCCATCGGGTGTGGTCGAGCCGTCGCCGGTAGAGCCAGATCATCAGCACCGGCTGGGCCACGCCCGTCAGCGCCAGCCAGAGCGCCGTGGGAGGCGCGAAGCCCATCGCCAGGGCGGTGGTCGCGAAGACGACGACCATCGCGGTGAGCGTCGCACCGAGCACCCGCCGCCCCGCGAACCAGACGGTGCTGAGCAGCACGAAGCCCACACCCCCGGGTGGCCAGACCTCGGCGATGCGCGGGTCCACGGTGTGGCTGTCCAGGCCGAGCCAGGGGGCGGCGAGGTAGCAGGCGAAGGCGAAGACGAAGCAGGCAGCGAGCCTCCGGGTGGACATGCCCAGGCAGGCGCCCGCGTCTGCACGCGGGGGCGCCGGAGCGGGCCCCTCGACTGGCTGTCGCATTTATCCCATTTACCCCCATGTCGAGTTTAGGGACGCGTCACCGGTCCGTCTCGACAATCGGGGATTCGCGGGCACGCGTGAGCCCACCCGGTTCCTCGGCAGATTCACCCGCCTGGGGGAGAGTCACGATGATGGTGGTGCCGGGGCCCTCGTTGCGCTGGGCGGTGATCACACCGCCATGACGGCGCACGATGCGCTTGCACAGGGCGAGGCCGAGCCCCGAGCCTTCGTAGGCCGAGACCGTCGACGCCCGGCGGAAGGGCTCGAAGACCGCGGCCTCCTCACCCGCCGGGATCCCGATGCCGGCATCGACGACGTAGAGCCGGACCCACCCCAGGTCGCCGCCGGAGAAGCTGCGCACCGTGATGCAGGGTCGTTCGCCGGGCGCGGTGTACTTCACCGCGTTGCCGATCAGGTTCGCCAGCAGGTGCCGCAGCAGGGTCGGGTCGACCATCACCGTGTCGGGGGTGCGGATCACGAAGTCCACACCGGGGTAGCCCGCGGCGATGGCGTCCAGGCACGGCTGGAGCGGAACGGGCTCGGGCGCCATCACGCCTTCGCGGGCGACGTTGTAGGCCAGCCAGTCCTCGATCTCGCGCGACATCCGGTCGGTGGCGTGCCGTCCGCGCCGCAGTGCCTGCTGGGCCATCTCAGGGTCACCGTCCAGAGCGTCCTCGGCCACCTCCATCCAGCCCTGGACTGCGGCCAGCGGACTCTTCAGGTCGTGGGCGGCGACCGCCGCGAAGCTGGCCAGCTCCTCGATGCGGCGCTGCTCGGTGGTCACGTCCCGGACGATGGCCACCACGCTGTCGGAACCGGCGTACTGCACCGGAGCGAGCTGCACGGCCAGGATCCGCACCCCGTCCTCGGACCCGTCGCGGTTGAAGGAGTAGGTGTACGCCGGCTGCTCGGCCATCCGCCTCAACCACCGGGCTGGTTCGGAGATGAGCTTCTCGCGGCCCAGGATGTTCACCGCCGCCGCATTGTGCAGCTGTACGACGCCTTCGGTGTCCATCAGCACCAGGGCCTCGTTGATCGACTCGAACACGGTGCCGAGCAGACCCGCCTGGTCCAGGGCCTCCTGCCGCCGGCGGATCACCTCGCCGGCGAGGTGCGCCCGCTGGTCGCGGACCAGGGAGAGCAGCAGCACCACGAACACGAACGAGGCCATCAGGCTGTCGAGCAGGAGGATCCTGGGCAGGTCGGCCGCTGTGTAGCCCGGCCCGGTGGCGGCGATCGTCTGGGCGGTGACCACCGCCAGGGTGCCGGTGAGGCTGTAGGCCGCCGAGGTCCAGGGGCCCAGGCTGAGACCCGCCCAGATCGCGGGGAGGAGGACGATCCAGGTCAGGGGCAGGTCGCTGAAGGTGAACACGGCCCCGAGGCAGACACCGGTGACGAGCAGCTGGACGTAGACGTCCAGGATCCGGGTCGGGATGGCCTCGGTCCGGGGCCGTCGCTGGACCAGCAACATGATGCAGGCGCTGCCCACGAACACGTAGGTGGTGCTCAGCGCGGTCCACCAGAACAGGTCGAGGGTCGAGCTGGTCACCCAGAGGCCGGGCGCTGGACCGACCGGGATCACGACCAGGGCTCCGACGAGACTCGCGAGCATCAGGTCGACGATGTCGCTGGGCCGGTGGGGGGTCAGGTTGTCGTCCCCGATGCGCCACCGGTACACGGCGAGCGTCACCAGGGCCTGGAGCACGGTCGCGGCAGCCACCCGCGCGGCGGCCGGCCAGCTCACGTCGAGGGCCACCTGGGTGAACAGGTGCACCACGAAGACCAGCCCGAGGGTCAGGCCGAGGATGGAGTCGCGCAGGTGGCGCACCGGCCACAACCATGCGAGCACGATCCACAGGAACGCGACCAGGCTCGCGACCCGGATCGAGCTGAGGGATTCCACCTGGAGCGACGTGGCGTGCTCGAGGACCAGCGCGCCCGGCGTCAGGAACAGGCACGCCAGCCACAGCGTCCAGATCGCCTTGCCCGAGAGGCGTCGCGAGGGACGCCAGGCGAGGGCACGTTCTGCCACCCCGATCCCCCTTAGACCTCGGGCTGAGTACGCGCTGGGCGAGCACGTACGCTGGTACTTCCCCATGTAGTGGAAGGTTCATGCATGTCTCGCGACACCGTCCCACCTGGTGAGTCAGTCTTCTCGAGAATCGAGACGTTCTTGCCTCGTGTTCAGAAGCCGATCCAGTACGTGGGTGGTGAGCTCAACTCGGTTTCCAAGCCCTGGGAGGCGACCGAGGTCCGGTGGGCTCTGATGTACCCGGACGCTTATGAGGTGGGGCTGCCCAATCAGGGGGTGCAGATCCTCTACGAGGTCCTGAACGAGCGTGACGGTGTCCTGGCCGAGCGCACGTACTCGGTCTGGCCCGACATGGAGACGGTGATGCGCGAGCAGGGTATCCCGCAGTTCACCGTGGACGGCCACCGCCCGGTGCGCGGGTTCGACATCTTCGGCCTCTCGTTCTCCACCGAGCTCGGCTACACCAACATGCTGACCGCTCTGGACCTCGCCGGGATCCCGCTGCACGCGGTGGACCGCACCGAGGATGACCCCGTGGTGCTCGCCGGTGGACACGCGGCGTTCAACCCCGAGCCGGTCGCCGACTTCCTGGACGCGGTGGTGCTCGGTGACGGCGAGGAGATCGTGCTCGCGATCACCGAGGTGTTCCGCGAGTGGAAGGCCGAGGGCCGTCCCGGTGGACGCGACGGGGTCCTGCTGCGTCTCGCGGCGAGCGGCGGCGTCTACGTGCCGAAGTTCTACGACGTGTCCTACGACGAGCACAGGGTGCCCTGGTCGGGGTGCTGCCCAACCGGCCCGGCGTACCCGACCGGGTGCGCAAGCACACGCTGATGGACCTCGACGCGTGGCCCTACCCGCGCAACCCGCTCGTGCCCCTCGCCGAGACCGTCCACGAGCGGTTCAGTGTGGAGATCTTCCGCGGCTGCACCCGGGGCTGCCGGTTCTGCCAGGCGGGCATGATCACCCGGCCCGTGCGGGAACGTTCGATCACCACGATCGCGGACATGGTCGAGAACGGCATCCGCAAGTCGGGCTTCGAGGAGGTCGGGCTGCTCTCGCTCTCCAGCGCCGACCACTCCGAGATCGGCGAGGTCGCGAAGGGCCTCGCCGACCGCTACGAGGGAACCAACGTGTCTCTCTCGCTGCCGAGCACCCGCGTCGACGCCTTCAACATCACCCTGGCCAACGAGTTCTCCCGCAACGGCCGGCGATCCGGGCTCACCTTCGCCCCCGAGGGCGGGTCGGAGCGGATGCGCAAGGTGATCAACAAGATGGTCACCGAGGAGGACCTGATCCGCACGGTGTCAGCGGCGTACTCCCACGGCTGGCGGCAGGTGAAGCTCTACTTCATGTGCGGCCTGCCCACCGAGACGGACGAGGACGTCCTCGCGATCGCCGACCTGGCCAAGAAGGTGATCGCCGAGGGCCGCAAGGTCGCCGGCCACAACGACATTCGCTGCACCGTCTCGATCGGTGGTTTCGTCCCCAAGCCGCACACGCCCTTCCAGTGGGCCAGCCAGCTCGATGTCGAGACCACCGACGAACGGCTGCGCAAGCTTCGCGAGGAGGTGCGATCCGACAAGCGGTTCGGTCGCGCCATCGGCTTCCGCTATCACGACGGCAAGCCAGGCATCATCGAGGGACTGCTGTCCCGCGGCGACCGACGCGTGGGGCGGGTGATCGAGCAGGTCTGGCGAGACGGCGCCCGGTTCGACGGCTGGAGTGAGCACTTCTCCTACGACGGCTGGATCTCTGCGGCCGACCGTGGCCTCGCCGGCACCGGTGTCGACCTCGACTGGTTCACCACCCGCGAGCGCGGTTACCGCGAGGTCCTCCCGTGGGACCACCTCGACTCCGGGCTCGACAAGGACTGGCTCTGGCAGGACTGGGAGGACGCCCTCGACCCCGACTCGATCGATGTCGAGGACTGCCGCTGGACGCCCTGCTACGACTGCGGCGTCTGCCCGGAGATGGGTACCGACATCCAGATCGGCCCCACCGGGCAGAGCCTGCTGCCGCTCAGCGTCGTGTGACCGGCTCGGCTCGGGTCCCGGCTCACGGTCTGCGGCCCTCTCAGATGGTGCCGCGGGCCAGGCCGATCAGCCGGTCGAGTACACGACTGCCACCCCGTAGGCCGTTGTGCAGGTACTCGTCGGTGAGCCAGGGCCGCATGCCGGGCAGCAGGTCGGCCGTCTCCTCGGAGAACCGACGGTCCACGAACGGGTCGTTCGCGTAGATCGCCGCAGCGCAGGGCACCTCGACCCGACGGAGGGCCTCTGCGTCGTACAACACCGGCCAGGGGTGCTCGGCGAGCGCCGTCGCGATGTCGCGGTAGGGCGCCAGGTCCGCACACTCCTCGAAGTGCCACGGGAACACGTGCTCACCGGTCAGCAGCAGGGAGCCGTCGTCGTAGTCCGCCGGCCGCACCCGGTCGGCCGACCACCGGGTGGCCTGCCCGTTGGCGTAGCAGGACTCGTGCACGACCGCGTACAGCGGGTTGCGGCCACCGAACGGCAGGGACTTGACGAGGTCGTGCGCGAACGCTGGGGAGCGTGGATCCAGCTCCAGGAGGTAGTGGAGCGTCTCGGCGCCGCCGTCCATGCCCAGCTGGTTGCCGATCGTCCGGAACAGGCGGGCGCTCACGGGTGCGCCTTCGGGCCGGACGATCTCCCCGGCTTCGCACAGCTCGAGGGCCCGCTGCAGTCGGATCCGGTCCCCGGGGAACCGCTGGTGGTACTGGGCGTCGAGGCGCCGCATCGTGGCGAACGTGGCCGCGTAGACCTCGTCGATGTCCCGGTCGACGGGAGGCAGCCCACCGGTGAAGTACACCTCTCGCAGGCTCTCGGGGGCCGAGCTCAGGTAGTGCAGGGCGCAGAACCCGCCGAACGACTGCCCGAGCACCGACCACCGATCGACGCCCAGCTGCACCCGGATCGCCTCGGCGTCGCGCACGATCGAGTCCGCGCGGAAGTGCGTGAGGTACGCCGCGTCGGCGATGGCATCGGCACCGGGCCGCCCGTAGGGCGTGGACCGTCCGGTACCGCGCTGGTCGAGCATCAGCACCCGGTAGTCCTCCAGCGCGCGCTCGAGCCACGCGGGGCTGGACGGGCGCCCCGTCGGGCGCGCAGCCTCGTGCCCGGGTCCGCCCTGCAGGTAGACCAGGAACGGGCGGTCCCGGCCGTCCGGCACCGCCACCTCGCGGGCGAAGACCTCGATCGACGCCCCGTCCGGCTGCTCGTGGTGCAGCGGCACGGTGAACTCGTGGTCGGTCAGCACGAGCCCGGGGACGTGCACGGTCTTCGTCATGGCTCGAGGCTAGTCACGGGCGGCGCCCGGCTGGGGGAGCACAGCGGTGGTTTAGACCGCCAAGCAGACAATACGGAAAGACTGCAGACCGCAACTGCCACCCTGAGTAGCGTCCGTCGGGCTGGCGGCCCACGGTCGTCGCCCGGCTGCGGACTGGCCGCTCCGGAGGGAATCGGGGATGTGACACGCATGCGATCCATCAAGAGAACCACCACTGGCGCGGCCGTGCTGACCACGGCCTTCGTCGTGGCTGCGACGGCCACGGCAGCACCTGCTCCGGCCGCCGGCTCCGGCGGCGACTCGGGGAGACGAGTCCTCGCGACCGGCGTGGGGGCTCCGTTCCAGATCGCCACCCGCGGCAGGACGGTGTTCTACACCGACGGCTTCGCCGGGACCATCAACAAGGTGACCAGACGCGGGCCCAAGGTGGTCGCGCGGGTGCCTGATGTCGCGGGGGTGGAGTTCTCGAAGAACAAGAAGACGATGGCGATCGCCCACGGTGGGGGTCCGGGGTCGAAGGTGACCCTCGTTCGGCGCGGCAAGCGAACCATCGTCGCGAACCTCGGTGCGTTCGAGTGGAGCAGGAACCCGGACGCGGGAGTCACCTATGGCATCAAGGGAACCGCCAGCCAGTGCGCTCGGGATGCTCTGGCGGACGCAACCGGGCTTCCACCGTCCTACCCGGGCATCCAGGACGCGCATCCCTACCAGCTCGAGCCGCTGCGCGGCGGCGCGTTCGCAGTGGCCGAAGCGGGCGGCAACGGCATTCTCCGGGTCGGACCCAGAGGTGGCATCTCCGTGATCGCCCAGCTGCCCGCGCAGCCGATGAGGTTCACCCAGGCCCAGGTCGACGCTCTGGACCTTCCCGACTGCGTCGTGGGCGTCCGGTATGACTGGGAGCCAGTGCCTACCGACGTGGAGCGGGCACCCGGCGGCGCGCTGTGGGTCACCACCCTGCCCGGTGGTCCGGAGAACCCGGCTCTCGGAGCGCGCGGCGCGATCTACCGGATCAAGCGCGGTGTGGTCACGAAGATGGCCGGCGGTTTCCTCGGCGCGACGAACCTCGACCTGATCCGTGGGCGCTTCTACGTCACCGAGCTGTTCTCCGGAAAGGTCACCAAGCTCGGCGCCGGTGGGCGGTTCACGAGGTACGACGTCCCCGGTGCGGTGTCGGTGGAGGCCACGCGCCGGCACCTCTACATCGGAGTGATGGGATCCGGTCCCACCGTTCCCGGCAAGGTCATCCGACTCCCGCGCTGACGCCCGGAATGGGTCGCACCTTCGACCATGACGCCCTCTCGGGCTTCATCGGTCGAGGGTGCGACCCGCCAGCTCGTCCTCGATGTACGCCGGCCGCGAGACTGCCAGCCCGACCAGGAGCTGCGGCACGATGAGGATCGTCAGTATGACGAGCGGCAGCGTCCAGCCGCCGGAGACCTCCTGCAGCACCCCGATGGCGAACGGCCCGACTCCGGCAATGAGATAGCCCGTCGACTGGGTGAAGCCCGACAGGGCGGCGGTGCCGCCCGACGTGCGGGCTCGAAGCCCGATCAAGGTCAGGATCAGCGGGAAGGTGGTGGTCCCGATGCCGACCAGCAAGGCCCACAACAACGCTCCGGACCGGGGCGCCACCATCAGCCCGACGTAGGCCACGGGGTAGCAGACCATGACCGCCCACATGAGGGGCTGCTGGTTCTCCGAACGTGCGACCAGCCATGGGATGACGAACGACAGCGGAATGGTGATCCCGGTGATGACGCCGAGCAGCAGCCCGGCCGTGTTGGCCGAGAAGCCCGCGTCCTGGTACAGCAGCGCGAAGTACCCGAAGATGACGTAGGCCTGCAGCGACTGCAGGCCGAAGAACAGCGCCATCAGCCACCCCAGCCGAGTGCGGGCCACAGCGAGCAGACCGATGTGTCCGGCGACGTCGTCGGGCCGGCGGTCGTGGACCACCAGCGTCAGCCAGGGGAGTACGGCGATCGCCGCCGTCAGTGACCATGCGAACAGCCCGGAGCGCCAGCCGCCGTGCGCCTCGCTGATCGGCACCGTCAGCACCGACGCGGAGGTGAGCCCGATCGCCAACGCTGTCGAGTAGATCGCCGTCATCAGGCCGATCCGATCGGGGAAGTGCAGCTTGACCAGGGAGGGCAGCAGCACGTTGGCCGTGGCCATGGCTGCGAGCGCGAGGAGCGAGAGCCCGAGGAACACCGGCACCGAGGTCACCTCGGCCCGGCCGGCGAGAGATCCCACCAGGCAGAGCAGCGCGAGCAGGGTCAGGCGGTGCAGCCCGATGGTCCGGGCGAGGCGGGGGGCGAGGGCCCCGAACACCGCGAACGCGAGGACCGGCAGGGACGTCAGGATCCCGGTCTCGGCGGCCGACATGCTGAGTCCGCCGCTGATCTCGCCGAGGACCGGCCCGACGCTGACCGCAGCGGGGCGCAGGTTGAACGCCAGCACGACGATCCCCACCACGACCAGGGCGCGTTGCATCGCGGAGCCTCGTCGGTCGGTCACTCCAGCTGTCACCTGAGCATCGTGCCGGACCGGAACTGCGCCGCTGTCAGCAGGGGCTGGCAGGATCGGCCCATGCTCGAGGTGAGCGACGACCAGCGGCGGTCACGCCTGGCGGCGCGGCACGCGCTGGCGGTGCGCGTCGACTCCGTGGATTCGGCCGTCCGGGCGATGACCTGTCTGCACTCCACTGAGCCGGCGAGCGTCTACCTCTCCGCTTTCGCTCGGGCCGAGGTGTCCCGCGACGACATCGACCGAGCGCTCTACGAGCGCCGCTCGGTGGTCAAGCAGCTCGCCATGCGCAGGACGCTGTTCACCTTCCCGCGCGACCTGCTGCCGGCGGTGTGGGGAAGCGCGTCGGCACGGGTGGCGGCGCAGCTGAGCGCTCGGTTCGCCAAGGAGATCGAGGGGGCCGGCATCGCGAAGCGCGGCGACGCCTGGATGACCCGGACCTGCAACCTGGTGCTTCGGTCCCTGTCCGCGGACGGCCCCGCGACGACGATGGAGCTGCGCCAGCGGGTCCCGGCCCTGTCACGGCGGCTCGAGGTCAGTCCGGACAAGAAGTACGGCGGGACCTTCCCGGTCGCTCCGCGTCTTCTCGGGATCCTGGCGGCCACCGGCCAGGTCATGCGCGGGTCGAACACCGTCGACTGGCGGCTCTCGCGCAACCGGTGGACGCTGACCGAGGAGTGGCTCGGCGAACCCGTCACCCGGGAGGCGTCGCAGGACGGCTACACCGAGCTGGTCCGTCGGTGGCTGCTCACCTTCGGTCCCGGAACCGAGACCGACCTGGTGTGGTGGCTGGGCAGCACCAAGGCCGCCGTACGCGCGGCACTGGGGGAGCTGGGAGCCGTGGAGGTCGAGCTCACCGAGGGGGTGGGACACCTGTTGCCGGACGACCTCGACGACGTGCCGGAGCCGGAGCCGTGGGCGGCGCTGCTACCGGTGCTCGACCCCACCACGATGGGCTGGAAGCAGCGTGGCTTCTACCTCGACCCCGACGACGTGCCCTTCCTCTTCGACAGCAACGGCAACGGTGGCACCACCGCCTGGTGGAACGGCCGTGTCGTGGGGTGCTGGGTGCAGCACGACGACGGCGCGGTCGAGGTGGTCCTGCGCCACGATGCCGGTCGCGAGGCGCGGGCGGCCCTCGATGCGGAGGCGGACCGGCTGACCACATGGTTCGCCGGTCAGCGGGTCTCGTCGGTCTACGCCTCGCTGCAGATGAAGTCCGCACTGTTGCCCTAGGCAGGAGTCCTCAGTCGTAGGGTCTTCGGGTGCCCAACCCCGACAAGCGCAGCCAACCCGAGCAGCAGGCCCCGCCTGTCCAGCGGCTCCGGATCCACTACGCCAAGCGCGGCCGGCTGCGGTTCACCAGTCACCGCGACTTCAGCCGTGCCTTCGAGCGCGCCGTGTTCCGCGCCCGGATCCCGATGGCCTACTCATCCGGTTTCAACCCACACCCGCGGATCTCCTACATGGGCGCCGCGCCGATGGGATCGGCGAGCGAGGCGGAGTATGTCGAGATCGCGCTCGCGGAGGTGATCGACCCCGCTCGGGCCCACGAGGACATCGACGAGGCGCTGCCGGACGGGCTCGACGTGATCGAGGTGGTGGTCAGTGCGGGGGAGTCCCTCGCCGACCGGCTGGAGGGCTCCCGGTGGCGGCTGACGCTGGCCGACGCACCCGTCGACGAGGCTCGCAGAGCAGTCGAGACGCTGCTCGCCACCGACGAGGTGATCGTCGAGCGGATGACCAAGAAGGGGATGCGCTCCTTCGACGCCAGGGCGGCGATCGTGTCGGTCCTGGTCACGGATCCGGGGTCCGAGGAGCCGCCGTGTGCGATACTCGACGTGGTCTTGCGGCACGGTTCGCCGTCTGTGAGACCCGACGACGTTCTCGCCGCCCTTCGCGAAACCTCTGGTCTCCGTGTCACCGCCGCACTACAGCAGCGACTGGCGCAGGGGCCGTTGGATCATGAAGGCGGCACGGTGGGTGATCCATTGACACCCGACCGCGACGCGGCTGGTCAGTGAAGGTGACAGCTCCACTGACGCAACGGCCCGGCGACCGCGGTTGGTGACCAGCGGGCCACGCACTCGACGCGAAGGCGCGGGGGGTGTCGCCGCCGACCGAAGGCTTTTGACGTACGCCGCAGTGGACCCTCATCGCGCCGTACGTCCGACCAGCACCGTCGCGAGGAACTGAACCGGACGACGTGCACGAGGAGCTCACCAGTGCTCGACAACGACCCGAACAACACCGACGGCCAGACGTCAGGCCCCGAGGCCAACCCCGACACGCCCGAGCCGATCGACGACGTTGCGGCGTCCCGGCCGGTGAAGAAGACCGCAGCCAAGAAGGCCGCGAAGGCGCCCGCCAAGAAGGCAGCGGCGAAGAAGACCACCGCGAAGAAGGCGGCCAAGGCGGCTCCGAGCGAGGCCGGCTCGGTCGAGGACCCGGCCGTGCCGGACGCGGGTCCGGCAACGGACGCAGGCAGCGATCCTGCGGCCGAGAAGCCCAAGAAGAAGTCCGCGCCGAGGAAGCGGTCCGCCAAGGTGGTCGCGGCGCAGGACGACGCCGGCGGCGCCACGGCCGAGCCGGGCGCCGACACGATCGAGCCCGGGCCGGCGGAGACGCCGTCCGCGGCGCCGGCCGTGCTGTTCCAGGCACCCGAGCCCACCCGGGCGCCGGCACGCAAACGAACCACCAGGAAGGTGACGGCCAACAAGTCCGCGGAGCCGGCCGAGGAGTCGACCGGAGCCGAAGCGGGCGACCAGGAGCGGGACGAGACCGACAGCCGGCAGGCGGCGGCACCCCTCGACCAGGCAGAGACCGCCCCTGACGACTCAGGCGACGGGGACGCCAACCGCGGCCAGCGAGGCCGAGGGCAGGGCCGGGGCGGCCAGGGTGGCAGCCGCGGCGGCAGGTCCGGCCAGGGCGGCCAGCGTGGGAAGGGCTCCGAGCCCACCGAGGACGACTCCTCGGACGTCGACGACCAGGAGGACACCGACGACGACTCCGGGGACGGCGAGGGCGGCGCACGCCGTCGCCGCCGTCGTGGTGGTCGCCGTCGCCGCAAGCCCTCCGACGGCGAGGGCGGCGACAGTGCCGAGAGCCAGTCCGATGACTCCGACGACGCCGAGGACTCCGACGACGCCGAGGGCGACAACGACGGGAACGGCTCGCGCAGGCGTCGCCGTCGGCGTCGCACGGGCGACGACGGGGACGGCTCAGGCGACTCGGAGAGCGGCTCGCCCCGGGCCCGCAAGCAGCGCAACCCCGAGGACGAGATCACCAGCATCGGTGGCTCCACGCGCCTCGAGGCCAAGAAGCAGCGACGTCGCGAGGGCCGCGAGGCCGGTCGCCGGCGCGCTCCGATCGTCAGCGAGGCGGAGTTCCTCGCACGGCGCGAGTCGGTCGACCGCGTCATGGTCATCCGGCAGAAGGACGACCTGACCCAGATCGCCGTGCTCGAGGACAAGGTGCTCGTCGAGCACTACGTCGCACGGGAGTCGCAGACCTCCCTGATCGGGAACGTCTACCTGGGCCGGGTGCAGAATGTGCTCCCCTCCATGGAGGCTGCCTTCATCGACATCGGCAAGGGCCGCAACGCAGTGCTCTACGCCGGCGAGGTCAACTGGGCGGCGGTGGGCCACAAGGACGGTCAGCCGCGCAAGATCGAGTCCGTCCTGTCCTCGGGGCAGACGATCCTCGTCCAGGCGAGCAAGGACCCGGTGGGCCACAAGGGCGCCCGGCTCACCGGACAGGTGAGCCTCCCGGGCCGGTTCCTGGTCTATGTCCCGGACGGCAACACCTCGGGGATCTCCCGCAAGCTTCCCGACACCGAGCGCAACCGCCTCAAGACGCTGCTCAAGCAGATCGTCCCCGACAGCGCCGGCGTGATCGTCCGCACGGCGGCGGAAGGCGCCTCCGAGGAGGAGCTCACCCTCGACGTCGAGCGACTCACCGCGCGGTGGGCCGAGATCGAGGAGAAGGTCAAGGCCGGCAAGTCGCCCCAGATGCTCTACGGCGAGCCCGACCTGACCCTCAAGGTCGTCCGCGACCTGTTCACCGAGGACTTCGCCAAGCTGGTCGTCCAGGGTGACGACGCCTGGAACCTCGTGGAGGACTACGTCGCCCACGTCGCACCCGACCTGCAGGAGCGGCTCGAACGCTACGAGCCGGGCGAGAGCGGGAAGGATCTCTTCACCGCCTACCGGGTCGACGAGCAGATCGCCAAGGGCCTCGACCGCAAGGTGTGGCTTCCCTCGGGAGGCTCGCTGATCATCGACCGCACCGAGGCGATGACGGTGGTCGACGTCAACACCGGGAAGTTCACCGGCTCCGGCGGCAACCTGGAGGAGACGGTCACCAAGAACAACCTCGAGGCCGCGGAGGAGATGGTGCGCCAGCTCCGCCTCCGTGACATCGGCGGCATCATCGTCATCGACTTCATCGACATGGTCCTGGAGTCCAACCGCGACCTGGTCCTGCGACGGCTGGTGGAGTGTCTCGGTCGCGACCGGACCCGTCACCAGGTGGCCGAGGTGACCTCGCTGGGCCTGGTCCAGATGACCCGCAAGCGAATCGGCACCGGGCTGCTCGAGGCCTTCAGCACCGACTGTGAGCACTGCAAGGGACGCGGCCTGGTGGTGCACGAGCACCCGGTCGAGTCCGGGTCGAGGTCCGAGGACGACGACTCACGCGGCCGCGGCCGGGGCCGCGGAGGCCGCAACCGGGGCCGTGGCGGCGACAGCGGCAACGGCGGCGGGAACGGCGGCGGCGGCAACGGCGGCGGGAACGGCGGCGGGAACGGGGGAGCCGCTGCGGCGAAGCCCTCACCGGCCGATCTCGCCAGGTCCCGGCCGCCGGAGAAGGTGGCCGAGGACGAGAAGGCGGCCGGGGTGGGCACCCCGAACCAGTCCGACCACGAGCCACAGCACATCCCCACCGAGTCGCCGCAGTCGCAGGAGTCGCAGGAGCAGGCTCCCGCGGCCACCGACGACCCCGGGGCGGCTCCGGCCGAAAGCCCGGTCGAGGCCCCGGTCGAGGCTCGGGCCGAGGCTCCGGCTGAAAGCCCGGTCGAGGCCCCGGTAGAGGCTCGGGCCGAGAACCCGGAGCCGTCCACCGAGGCGGCCGCGGAGCCGCCCCGGGTGGTCACCAGCACCCGACGGCGTACGGCGCGTCGCCCGGCGGGCCCACCGAGCCAGCTCGGCGACTCGTCCCCGGCCCCCACCGAGACCGAGGGCGACGAGGGCGAGGAGGACGGCGGTGACGGCGAAGGCGGCGAGGACACCGGCAACGGGAACTCCTTGCAGCACGTCCCGATCAAGCGCAAGGGGTCACGCAAGCGCTGACCTCCGGTGCGTCCGGGCAGCCCGGTCCGAGGGGCCGTTTTGACCCTGCGACCGGGCAGCCCGTAAAGTTGACCCTCGGTGTGCTCGCACACCCACACCACCTGCGCGGATCGCGCCCCCCGACGTCCCAACCGGGGTGGCGAGTGCGCTGACGCAGAGCCTGTAGACCTTTGAACCAGACCGAGGAGAGTGAGTCCGCCGTGTACGCAGTTGTGCGCGCTGGCAGCAAGCAGCAGAAGGTTGCTGTGGGCGATGTCATCGAGATCGACAAGATCGAGACCGGTGTCGGCGAGTCGCTGACCCTTCCCGTGGTGATGGTCGTCGACGGTGACCAGGTCACCGCGACCGGCCTGGACAAGGCCGGCGTCACGGTCGAGGTCCTCGGTGCCACCAAGGGCCCGAAGATCGTCATCCAGAAGTTCAAGAACAAGACCGGCTACAAGAAGCGCCAGGGTCACCGCCAGAAGTACACCCAGGTCAAGGTCACCGACATCTCCGTCTGACTCCTCCCGGTGGTTGAGCTCCTCGAAACCACCTCCACCACGAAGGACTACAGCTCATGGCTCACAAAAAGGGTGCAGCGTCCACCAAGAACGGGCGCGACTCCAACTCCCAGCGCCTCGGTGTGAAGCGCTACGGCGGTCAGCTCGTCAACGCCGGCGAGATCATCGTCCGCCAGCGAGGCACCCACTTCCACCCGGGCAGCGGCGTCGGCCGGGGCGGTGACGACACCCTGTTCGCGTTGATCGCGGGGAGCGTGGAGTTCGGCACCAAGCGCGGCCGTCGCGTCGTGAACATCGCGCCGGCGGGCGAGTAGCTCCCGCAGCTGATCCGATCCACCAGCGAGGGCGTTCCTGAGAGCATCAGGGGCGCCCTTCGCCTTTCCCCGCGACCCGCCTGACGACACGAGAGGACCCACGATGGCAGTGCCGACGTTCATCGACCGCGTGACGCTGCACATCGTTGCCGGACGCGGAGGCAACGGGGTGGCCTCGGTCCACCGCGAGAAGTTCAAGCCGCTCGGCGGCCCGGACGGCGGGAACGGCGGACCGGGCGGATCGGTGATCCTGCGGGTCGACTCCGACGTGACCACCCTGATCGACTACCACCACAAGGCCCAGCGCACCGCGGAGCACGGTGGCCATGGCGCCGGAGGGCACCGCAACGGTGGCCACGGTGCGGACCTGGTCCTGCCCGTCCCGGACGGCACGGTGGTCACCGACCAGTCCGGAGAGGTCCTGGCCGACCTCGTCGGCCCGGGAACCGAGATGGTCATCGCCCAGGGCGGGCGGGGAGGGCTCGGCAACGCCGCCCTGGCCTCGGCCAAGCGCAAGGCCCCCGGTTTCGCCCTGCTCGGGGAGCCCGGCGAGGACCTCGTGGTCAGCTTCGAGCTGAAGGTGGTCGCCGACGTCGGACTGGTCGGCTTCCCGAGTGCCGGCAAGTCCAGCCTGATCGCCGCCCTGTCGCGGGCGCGGCCCAAGATCGCGGACTACCCGTTCACCACGCTCGTCCCCAACCTCGGGGTGGTGAAGGCCGGCGACACCACCTTCACCGTCGCCGACGTGCCCGGCCTGATCGAGGGCGCCAGCGAGGGCCGTGGGCTGGGACACGACTTCCTGCGCCACATCGAGCGCTGTGCCGCCATCGTCCACGTCGTCGATCTCGCGACCCTGGAGCCGGGTCGCAACCCGATGGGTGACCTCGAGGTGATCGAGCAGGAGCTCCAGCGCTACGGCGGCCTCGAGGACCGTCCCCGACTCGTTGCGCTGAACAAGGTCGATGTCCCCGACGGACGCGACATGGCTGACCTGGTGATCGACGAGATCGGCGCCCTGGGGTGGAAGGTGTTCTCGGTGAGCGCCGCCAGCCACGAGGGCCTGCGCGAGCTGATGTTCGCGATGGCCGGGATCGTGGCCGCCCGGCGGGCCCAGGAGCCGGTCAAGGAGACCACGCGCATCGTGATCCGGCCGAAGGCGCTGAGCGGGGGCACGGAGTTCACCGTCAAGGAGACAGGTGAGGGCTGGCGCGTGCGCGGGGAGAAGCCCGAGCGCTGGATCCGCCAGACCGACTTCGGCAACGAGGAGGCCGTGGGCTTCCTGGCCGACCGCCTCAACCGGCTCGGCGTGGAGCAGAAGCTGGTGGAGCTCGGTGCCGTCGAGGGCGATCCCGTCCTCATCGGCGACCCGGCCAACGCTGTCGTCTTCGACTTCAAGCCCGGGATCGACGCCGGCGCCCAGATGCTGGGTCGCCGTGGCGAGGACCAACGCTTCAACGAGGATCGTCCGGCTGCCGGGCGGCGCCGCGCGATCGATGAGGCGATGCCCGAGCGCGGTGAGACCGAGGTGCGCGCCGACGTCGCCCGCCGCCTCGACTCCTCCACGGTCAGTGAGGACGAGGACGAGGAATGAGTCGCGACACCGTGGTGCGCGCAGCGCGCGTGGTGGTCAAGATCGGTTCCTCGTCGCTGACCACGGCGCAGGGTGGGATCGACCCGGGGCGGGTCCGGGCTCTCGTCGACAGCCTGATCGGTGTCCGCGAGCGTGGCGCCGACCTGGTGCTGGTGTCCTCCGGCGCGATCGCGGCCGGGCTGTCGCCGCTGGCGTTCCGGCGCCGACCGCGCGACCTGGCCCGCCAGCAGGCCGCGGCGTCGGTGGGACAGGGCCTGCTGGTGCACCGCTACACCGAGGAGTTCGCCCGCCACGACCAGGTGACCGGCCAGGTGCTGCTCACCCTCGACGACGTCACGCGCCGCAGCCACTACCGCAACGCGCAGCGCACCTTCGCCAAGCTGCTCGAGCTGGGGGTGGTGCCGATCGTCAACGAGAACGACACGGTGGCCACCTCGGAGATCCGGTTCGGCGACAACGACCGGCTCGCGGCGCTGACCGCCCACCTGGTGCACGCAGACCTGCTGCTGCTCCTCTCCGACGTCGACGGGCTGTACGACGCGCCGCCGAGCGTGGCCTCGAGCCGGCTGATCCCGGACGTGACCGACGCCAGCCAGCTCGACGGGATCAGGGTCGGCCGGGCCGGTGCCTCCGGAGTGGGCACCGGCGGCATGCAGACCAAGCTGGAGGCTGCGAGGATCGCCACCGGCGCCGGGATCCCGGTCGTCCTCACCGACCTGGCCAACGCGCGCGCAGCGCTGGCCGGGGAGCAGACCGGCACCCACTTCCACCCCACCGGGCGGCGCCGACCGACCAGGTTGCTCTGGCTGGCCCATGCCACCGAGCCCAAGGGTCGGATCGTGCTCGACGAGGGAGCCGTGCGGGCGCTCACCGAGCGGCGAGCCTCCCTGCTGCCGGCCGGGATCACGGGTGTGGCAGGGGGGTTCGTGGCCGGTGACCCGGTCGACCTGGTCGACGAGCGCGGCCGGGTGGTCGCCCGCGGCCTGGTCAACTACGACGCCAGCGAGCTACCCGGACTGCTGGGTCGCTCCACCCATGAGCTCGCCCGTGAGCTGGGTGCGGCGTACGAGCGGGAGGTCGTGCACCGCGACGACCTGATCGTGTTCTAGGCCAGCACACCAAAATGCCTGTTTCCCTTCGCTGGGCCGTGCACTTCGGCGACACTTGGCCCACTGGGTGCTGTACCCGGTGCCAAGGGGGCTGAGTGAAGACGGCTGTACGCCACTGGCACGTCACCTTGACCCTCTCCGGTGAGGCGGCCGAGCCGCTCATCGTCCGAGGGGCGATGCAGCGACTCAGCGAGGAGCACCAGTTCCTGGACTCCGTGATCTCCACCGGGCACTCGGTCGAGATCCAGTTCTGGGACGAGGGCGAGAACATGCTCGACGTCGCCTCGCTGGCGATGCGCCTGTGGAACGAGCACCGCGAGTCCGCCAAGCTTCCCGACTGGGAGGTGGTCGGCCTCGAGATCGTGGAGAAGGACCTCCGCGACAGCCGCGCGGCGATGGGACGACGCGCCTGAGCCCAGCGGGCCTGCGCTGGATAGTCTGGGCGCATGCCCGACTCCGCCTTCACTGCGGTCGCCACCCGCGCCCGGATGGCGTCCACCGAGCTCGCGCTGGCCACTCGCGCGGTCAAGGACGCCGCACTCGAGACGATGGCCGTCGCGCTCCTGACCGACGAGGAGCGTCTCCTCGCCGCCAACCTGGCCGACGTCGAGGCCGCCACCTCGTCCGGGACGCCCGAGCACCTGGTCGACCGCCTCCGGCTGGACCGCTCACGACTCGCCGCGATGGCGCAGGGCCTGCGCGACGTCGCCGGTCTGCCCGACCCGGTCGGTGAGGTGCTCAGGGGCTCGACGCTCGCCAACGGACTGCAGCTGCGCCAGGTCCGGGTGCCCTTCGGAGTGGTCGGGATCATCTACGAAGCCCGTCCCAACGTCACCGCGGATGCGGCCGGAATCTGCCTCAAGAGCGGGAACGCGGTGCTGCTCAGGGGGTCCTCGAGCGCGCTGCAGTCCAACACCGCGATCGTGAGCACCCTGCGGCGTGCGGCCTGGAAGTCCGGGCTCCCCGAGGACGTGGTGCAGCTCGTCCCGGGGGAGGGCCACGAGTCGGTCACCGAGCTGATGCGGGCACGCGGGCTGGTCGACGTCCTGATTCCCAGGGGCGGCGCCGGCCTGATCGCCTCGGTGGTGGAGCAGTCGACGGTGCCGGTCATCGAGACCGGAGTCGGCAACTGCCACGTCTACGTCGACTCCGCGGCGGACCTCGACATGGCCGAACGGATCGTGCTCAACGCCAAGACCCACCGGACTTCGGTGTGCAACGCCGCGGAGTCACTCCTCGTCCACGAGGACGTGGCTGCCGAGTTCGTGCCGCGCATCGTCCGGGCGCTGCAGGCGGCCGAGGTGCTGATCCACGGCGACGAGGTGTTCGCGGGCCACGAGGGGGTGCTGCCCGCGACCGAGGAGGACTGGTCGACGGAGTACCTCGCGCTCGAGATCTCCGCGGCCGTCGTACCCTCCCTCGAGGCGGCGACCGCGCACATCCGCCGCTACTCCTCCAGCCACTCCGACGCGATCGTGACCGACTCGCAGGCCAGCGCCCAGAGGTTCGTCGCGACGGTCGACTCCGCGGCGGTGCTGGTGAACGCCTCGACGAGGTTCACCGACGGGGGCGAGTTCGGCTTCGGTGCCGAGATCGGGATCTCCACCCAGAAGCTGCATGCGCGGGGCCCGATGGGCCTGCCGGAGATGACATCCACGAAGTACGTCGTCACCGGAGACGGCCACATCCGGTGAAGCTGGTCTGGCTGACCTTCTTCTTCGGCGTGGTCTCCGCCGTGATCCCTGTCTTCAACATGGAGGCCTACATCTCGGTGCTGTACGCGAACAACCGGGACCACTCGGCCCTGACCATCGCGTTCGTGGGGTCACTGGGGCAGAACATCGGCAAGCTGGTCTGGTACTACATCTGCCTCGGCGCCCTCGATCTCCCCTGGCTCAAGAAGCGGCTCGACACCCCCAAGCGGCAGGCGAGCTTCCAGCGCTGGCGCAGTTTTGTGCACGGCCGCCCGGTGACGAGTGGGCTCCTGACCTTCGTCTCGGCCGCCGTGGGCTTCCCGCCCTTCTTCGCGATGGCGATGGTCGCCGGCACCCTGAAGATGAACGTCGTGGTGTTCTTCGTCGCAGGCCTCCTGGGCAGGACGTTGTTCTTCCTGGCCTGGCTCCTCGGCGTCGGCCTGATCTTCGACTGACGGTGTCCGCGGCCGGGGACAGGAGAATGCCGGCCGATCTCCCGCGACGCCGGTGACCGGGAAGCGCGCCCAGCCGATAGTCTGTGCGCCATGCCGAGTCTCCTGCTGCTGCTGCCACTGAACACCGAAGAGGGCCCCGGTCTCACGCCCTACGTGATCGGCATCGGCACCCTGCTGCTCCTGTTCGCCCTGATGGCCGCACTGCTGGCCTTCGGCAAGGGACGCGAGCACTCCTGAGCGCGACGTCTGCCGGTCTCCCCGACGAGGACGTGGCACCCGCCCCTCGCCGGCGGGTGGGTGTGATGGGCGGAACCTTCGACCCGATCCACCACGGTCACCTCGTGGCCGCGAGCGAGGTGCAGGCGTGGTTCGACCTCGACGAGGTGGTCTTCGTGCCGACCGGGGAGCCGTGGCAGAAGTCGGACCGGATGGTCTCGCCGGCCGAGCACCGCTACCTGATGACCGTCGTGGCCACCGCCTCCAACCCCCGGTTCACCGTGTCCCGTGTCGACATCGACCGCGGCGGACCGACGTACACCATCGACACGCTGCGCGACCTGGCCACCGCACTGCCGGACGCAGACCTCTACTTCATCACCGGCGCGGACGCGCTCGCCGAGATCTTCACCTGGCGCGATGCCAGGGAGCTGTTCGGGCTGGCGCGCTTCGTCGGGTGCACCCGGCCGGGCTACGAGATGAGCCCCAGCACCCTGGAGGGGATCCCCAGTGACCGGGTGACCATCCTGGAGATCCCGGCCCTGGCGATCTCCTCGACCGAGTGCCGCGAGCGCCGGGCGAAGGGCGAGCCCGTCTGGTACCTCGTCCCGGACGGCGTGGTGCAGTACATCTCCAAGCACAGGCTCTACTCCACGAAGGTGCAGGCCGGATGACCGCCACTGAGCACGCCATCGCACTGGTGCACGCCGCTGCCCGGGCTGCCTCGGACAAGCTGGCCGAGAACATCCTGGCCTTCGACGTCAGCGAGCAGCTGGTGATCACCGACGCGTTCCTGCTCTGCTCGGCGACCAACGAGCGGCAGGTCAAGTCGATCGTCGACGAGGTCGAGGACAGGCTGCGTGAGCTCGGCGCCAAGCCCGTACGCCGGGAGGGCGAGCGCGACGGACGGTGGGTGCTGATCGACTACGCGGACGTCGTCGTGCACGTCCAGCACACCGAGGAGCGTGAGTTCTACGCCCTCGAGCGCCTCTGGCGTGACTGCCCGGTCATTGCGCTGCCGGCCGACGTGACCTCCGGTCGTGGTCGCTGACCTGCGCGCCGTCACCCTCGAAGGGCGCGGCAGACGCATCATCCTGCTGCGGCACGGGCGGACGGCGTGGAACGCCGAGGGCAGGGCCCAGGGACACGCGGACGTCGGCCTGGACGACGTCGGCCGCGACCAGGCCGAGGCGGTGGCACCGGTCCTGGCGGCCCTGGACCCGGTCCTGCTCGTCACCAGCGACCTGGCTCGTGCCCGCGAGACCGCCGCCGTCCTGGAGAAGGAGACCGGGCTGACCGCGGTGGAGGACCCGCGGTGGCGTGAGTACGACCTCGGAGAGCGGACCGGGCTGACCCACGCCGAGTTCGGTGAGCGGGTCGGCGCGGAGTTCGACGGCTGGTGGGACGTGCACGCACACATCGAGGTGGCCGGCGCGGAGTCTCCCGCGCAGGTTGCCGACCGGGTGCTCCCTGCCTTCGAGGAGGTCCTGGGGCGCCTGGGGGAGGGCGAGACCGCGGTGGTGGTCACGCACGGCGCATCCCTCAGGGTCGCCCTGGTGGGCATCCTCGGCTGGCCCGTCGAGAGCGCCAGCGACCTCGAGTCGATGCACAACTGCGGCTGGGCGACGCTCGCCGAGACGGGGTCGGGAAGGCTGCGTCTCTCGGCGTACAACCGGACCGTCGCGGGGTCGCCCCCCGATTAGCATCGCTGCTCGGCGTTGGCTAAGATTCCCCGCGTTGCCCAGAGTCGGGTGATGGGGCTGTGGCGCAGTTGGTAGCGCACTTGCATGGCATGCAAGGGGTCAGGGGTTCGAATCCCCTCAGCTCCACCGTTTGCGACGATCGCTTCGAGCAGGGTCACAAGACCCGTCATCGCCGGGCCGAAAGGCTCTGGCGCCCCCGGGGGATGCCCATCGAACGCAGCCCGGTCGACCCTTCGTCGTTCCCTCTGGGTGCGAACCGGTCTGCGCATCCCGAAACAGTGGGACTTCGGACCCTGTTCCGGGCCGCGGCCGGGCGAGATCTTGGAAGCGGAATCAGGGCCGTCATCGAGAGCGGTCGGACGGCGAGCACCGGAGGAGACACCGATGAGTCCCAGCACCAACCCGCGCGAGCTGAGCCGCGACGACTACGTCGAGGCGCACAAGCACGAGCTGGACGACCTGGTAGAGCTGCGCGAGGCCGGCGCCGGCTCAGCGGACTCACCGGTCGCCAAGAACTCGGCCTGGCGTGAGGGCTACCCGTATCCGAAGAAGATCAGTCGACGCAGGTACGAGCGCACCAAGCGGGAGCTCCAGATCGAGCTGCTCAAGCTGCAGGTCTGGGTCAAGGACACCGGCCAGAAGGTCGCGATTCTCTTCGAGGGACGCGACGCGGCCGGCAAGGGCGGGTCGATCAAGCGCTTCACCGAGCACGTCAACCCGCGTGGAGCCCGCGTGGTCGCCCTGCCGGTCCCGACCGACCTGGAGAAGAGCCAGTGGTACTTCCAGCGCTATGCCGCCCACCTGCCCAGTGGCGGGGAGATCGTGCTCTTCGACCGCTCCTGGTACAACCGTGCGGGCGTCGAACGGGTGCTGGACTTCTGCACACCCGCCCAGTACCTGGAGTTCATGCGCTCCTGCCCCGAGTTCGAGCGGATGCTGGTCGACTCCGGGACGCACCTGATCAAGCTCTGGTTCTCGGTCAGCCAGGCTGAGCAGGCGGCGCGATTCGCTGCGCGGTCCCGGGACCCGGTCAAGCAGTGGAAGCTCTCGGCCACGGACAAGGCCAGCATGGACAAGTGGAAGGCCTACACCGAGGCCAAGGAGGCGATGTTCTTCTACACCGACACCCGTCACGCACCGTGGACGGTGATCAACAGCAACGACAAGAAGCGCGCACGTCTCGAGGCGATCCGGTACGTGCTCGCCCAGTTCGACTACCCCGAGAAGGACGAGCAGATCGTGGGCCGCCCGGACCACCTGATCGTCGGCCGGGCCAAGCGGCTCCACGAGGTCGACGAGTCCCCCAGCAGGCTCTTCCCGAAGCTGTGAGCACGCCGTCTCTGCGCAGCAGGGCCCGGTGACGCGCACGGTCCTGAACCACTCCGCCTGTCCGGTCCTGGTCGTCGACCCCACCTCGCCCGTCGGTCAGGGCCGGAGTCGCGTCCCGCACCCGAGATGAGAACAGCCACCGCCGGTCTCCCGGCGGTGGCTCCTCCCAGCCGAGGGTCAGGCCTGGATCGCGGTCCTTTCGCTGTCCGTGGCGTGCTGGAGCTCGATCTTGCGGGGCTTCGCCTTCTCCGCGACCGGCACCGTCAGCCGGACGACGCCGTCGGCGTAGCCGGCCTCGATGCGCTCGAGGTCGAGGTTGTCCCCGAGCACGAGCTGGCGGCTGAACCGCCCTCGCGGGCGCTCGGAGGCGAGCATCTCCCAGTCACCGTTGCGAGCGACCCGCTCGGCGCTGACGGTCAGCACGTTGCGCTCCACGTCCAGGTCGATGCTCTGCGGGTTCACTCCGGGGAGGTCGAACTCGATGACGAACCGGTCGCCCTCGCGCCAGGCGTCCATCGGCATCACCACTGGCCGGTTGGTGGTGCCGAGGAGCTGCTGGGTCAGGCGGTCGAAGTCACGGAAGGGGTCGGTGTTTCGTAGCAACATGGTGTCCTCCTGATCCGGTCGGATCTATACTGGCGATTACAGGTTTTATATAACGCATGAAGCAGTCCGATGCAAGTCGATCGGCAGGAGAAGCTGGAGGGGCCGTGGCGGAGAGGTCGACGGGCGTATTCGCCATCTCGGTGGCGGCCGAGATGGTCTCGATGCAGGTGCAGAACCTGCGCGTCTACGAGCGGCACGGTCTGGTCGAACCCGACCGGACTCCGGGCGGCACCCGGCTCTACAGCCCCTCGGACCTCGTCGTGCTGGCCCACATCCGAGACCTCCTGGAGCAGGGGCTCAACCTCGCCGGCATCAGTCGGGTGCTCGTCCTGGAGGCCGAGGTGCGTCGGCTCGAGCGGGCCAACCAACGGCTTCGCGCCCGCCGAGGCGACGACTAGGGATCTGCTCCTCGTCAGCGTCGAGAGGAGCTCAGCTGCGGTGCTCGATGCGCAGCAGCACGCCGCGATCGCCGAACCGCCGCGCCTCGCCGGCCGCCAGTGGTGTCTGCGCCAGCAGACCGGTCACGGCCTCGACCTGGTCGTCGGGGCCGAGCTGGAGCAGCGCGACGCCTCCGTCCCCCAGGTGCGTCTGGATCGCTGCCACACACTCACGGACGACGCTGAGCCCGTCGTCGCCTCCGTCGATGGCGAGCAGGGGATCCTCGGGGAACCGTCGGGTCTCGGACCGTCGGACCCAGGGCGGGTCGGCGATGATCAGCGGGAACCTCTCCCCGGGGACGAGCACCTGCCCGATCAGGCCCTCCCGCATGTCGACCCGGTCGCCCAGGCCCGCAGCGAGAGCGTTCGCCCTCGTGAACTCGGCAGCGACGGGGTTCACGTCCACGCAGACGAGCCGTCGCTCGCAACCGGCGATGGCGAGCAGACCGATCTGCCCCGCGCCCGAGCACAGCTCGAGGACGTCGCCGCTGGGCAGCGTCGGCAGCAGCTCGGTGGCCCACCGGGACTGGTTCTCGGTCCAGCTGCGCGGACGCAGCACCCGGTCGTCGAAGGCGATCTGCAGGCCACCGAAGTCGATGGTCTCGCCCTGCAGGTCGGTCACGAGCTGGGGATCGACTTGTGGGTGCTGTCGCACCAGGGCTTGCGAGACGACTTGCCGCACGCGCAGAGGGCCACGACCGGCCGGGTGACCTCGTGCTCCTCGCCCGCCTCGTCGCGGATCGTGTCTGCACCCCGCACCAGGAGGGGGCCGCCCGGACAGTGCCGGACGGTGACCGGGCCGCTCACGAGGCCTGCTCCAGCTCGGCGGTCCAGCGCTCGAGGAGCTCTGCTCCGGCCAGCGAGTCCAGGTGCAGGCAGGCGGCCGCACCGAAGAGGACGTCCCGGCGCAGGGACGGGTCCTCGGCGACCATCACACCGCAGATGTCGCTGGAGGCGACGTGCTCGTGCACCGCGTCTGCCTCGACGTGCTCATGGAAGTACACCGCCACAGCGTCCGGGAGGCCGACCCGCGCGAGTCCGCCGGCGATCTTGCGGCAGGGCACCGAGCTCGATGCCTCGAACGCGGCGAGATGGCCCATCGCGGCCCCCCGCAGGCGGCGGTTCAGTCCGAACATGGTCATCACGTTCGTGCACGCGAGGCTCAGCGCCGAGACGTCGTCGATGTAGGCGCCGTAGGTCCGGTCCAGACCCGCGGCCTCGAGGGCGTCGCCGTACAGCGTGGCGTGCAGCCGCTCCGGACGACCGCCGCCGTACTCGTCGTACTGCAGCTCGGCGAGCGCAGCCTTGGCGGCTCCGTCCAGGCGGGGCAGCACGAACGACTGGGCATCGGACTCCTTGAGCTGCTGGACGCTGCGTTCGCGCAGGTAGTCGACGAGCTGCTCCCGACTCGCCCGGCGCTGCAGGAAGGCCGCGGGGGAGGGACTCTCGTCCGCCGCGACGAGGTCGAGCAGCTGGCGGCCGATGTCTGCGTCGCTCGGCAGGTCGCGCAGCAGGTCGCTGGTGGCGAGCCGGAGCTCCTGCTCGAGGCGGACCTCGATGGCTCTGCGGAGGGTCAGCAGTCCCGCGTCCCACTCACGGTCCGGAGGAACGCCGTCGAAGCCGCGGTAGTGCAGCTCGTAGATCGTCCACAGCGCCAGCTGGACGTCCGCATCCCCGAGCAGGTCCCCGGGCCCGAGGGCGAGGGGTGTGGCCGGCTCGTCTCCGCGGGTCAGCGCCTCGAGGACGTGCCTGCTGACCGGTCCACGTTCGTCGGGTAGCCGCATGTAGTCACCTCCGGTGAGTAGGTCCGGTGCCAGTACCCGCAACGGCCGGTGTTGCTACCTGCGGACGCCCGTGAGCAGGCTCACGGCTGTGGGTCGGTGCCGGGTTGCTGCATCGTGGCCAGGATCTGGCGTCCCTGCTCGGCGAACTTGTGCTCGACCAGGACCTCGTAACGCGTGGCGATCACCTGGGACACCGAGGTGAAGTCACGGCGTCCGCGAGTCGCGAGGTACCCCGCCAGCGCCCACGCCAGACCGAAGGCGGCGCCGAACAGCATCGTCGACGCGATCACTGCCAGCGTGCCCTCCTCGCCGAACAACGAGAAGATCAGGCCGACGAAGAGGCCCAGCCAGAGCCCCGAGAGCAGGCCGCCGGCGGCTACCTTGCCGGTGGTCAGCCGACCCGTCACCCGCTCGAACTGCTTGAGGTCGGTCCCGACGATCAGGCAGTTCTGCACTGGGAACTCGTTGTCGGAGAGGAAGTCGACGGCCTTCTGCGCCTGCTCGTAGCGCTCGAAGACCCCGAGCGAGAGTGGGTACTGGAGGGTGAGGGCCGAGGTGGGGACTCGGACGTTCTGGGACTGGCTCATGGCTCAAGTCTCGCAAACGGCTGGGCGTTCAGCCCGCTGGCACGATCACCGCGGCCGACTGCGCCGCGCGCACGACCCCGACCATCCCGCTCACGGCGCACCGCTGGCTGGAGTAGCGGGAGCGGCCGGGCATGGTCAGGTGATCGTCATCCCGCCGTCGACGGCCAGGGTCTGGCCGGTGATGTAGCCGGCGGCGTCCGACGCCAGGAACACGGCGGTCGCCGCGAGCTCGCGCGGGTCACCCTTGCGGCCGACCGGGATGCGAGGCTCCTGGCTCTCGAGGTAGCCCTCGGGGTAGGCGTCGGTCATCTCGGAGACGAAGAAACCGGGGGCGAGCGCGTTCACGCGGATGCCCTTGCGGCCGGTCCACTGCTGGGCGAGGTCTCGGGTCAGTCCGATCAGACCGGCCTTGGACGCGGCGTACGCCGCCTGCGGCAGTCCGGCCGTGGTGAGCCCGAGCACCGAGGAGATGTTGATCACCGAGGACCCCGGCTGCATCACCCGGCCGCAGGCCTGCGCCATCCAGTAGCACCCGTTCAGGTTGACGTCGATCACCCTCCGGAACTGCTCGGGGGTCTCCCGCGTGGCCGGGACCGCGGTGCCGATCCCGGCGTTGTTGACGAGTACGTCGACCCGCCCGAACTCCTGCAGCGCCGCCGCCACCAGTGCGGTGCACGCCTCGGGGGAGGCCACGTCGGTGGCGAGGCTGATCGCGCTCCGTCCGGCGGCCTCGACCAGGTCGGCCGTGTCGCCCAACCGCTCGACGCGACGGGCGCCGAGCGCCACGTTGGCGCCGGCCTCGGCGAAGGCCTGCGCGAACGCGACCCCGAGGCCCGAGGAGGCGCCGGTGATGACGGCAACCTTGCCGTCGAGGGAGAACAGGTCCGTGATGGGGCCGGGGGTGGTCATGCGCCGATCATGCCGGACGTGCCGCGCTGCGCGCGTCCCAGGCCGAGCGCACCATCTCGTGGAGGGTGTGGCGGTTCTGCCAGTCCAGGTCGCGCGCTGCGAGCTCACCGGTGGCGACGATCCGGTTCGGGTCGCCCGGCCGGCGCGGGCCGATCTCGGGGGTGAAGTCGATGCCGGTCACGGTGCGGACGGTGTCCATGATCTCGCGCACCGACGAGCCGGTTCCGCTGCCCAGGTTGTAGACGGGCTCGAGGCTGTCGCCGGCCGCCAGCCGCTGCGCCGCCACGACATGGGCAGCGGCGAGGTCGGCCACGTGCACGTAGTCCCGGACGCAGGTCCCGTCGGGCGTGTCGTAGTCGTCCCCGTTGATCCGCGGCGTCCTGCCGTCGAGCAGCATCTCGAACACGATCGGGAAGAGGTTGTGCGGGCTGGTGTCGTAGAGGTCCTCACTGCCCGAACCCACCACGTTGAAGTAGCGCAGGGAGGTGTGCCGGAGCGCGGTCGCCCGGGCCTGGTCACGGATCAGCCACTCGCCGATCAGCTTGCTCTCGCCGTACGGCGACTCGGGGAGCGTCGCCGTCTCCTCGGTGACCAGCTCCGTGTGCGGGGTGCCGAAGGTCGCGGCGCTCGAGGAGAACACGATCGACTCGACGCCGGTCCGCTCCATGGCCTCGAGCAGGTTCACGGTCCCGGTGACGTTCTGGTGGTAGGTGTGCAGGGGCCGGCTGACAGAGACCCCGGCGTACTTGAAACCCGCGAGGTGTACGACGCCCTCGACGTCGTGCTCCTCCATCGTGCGGGCGATCAGGTCGGTGTCCAGGATGGTGCCCTCGACCAGTGGGACCTCTGGTCGGACGAACTCGCGATGGCCGCTGGAGAGGTCGTCGATCACGACCACGGGGAGCCCCACGGACTGGAAGGACCGCACCACGTGGGCGCCGATGTAGCCGGCTCCTCCTGTCACCAACCACGACATGGAAAATCCTCCTGGGTTACGGGGCGAGGTGGGGGGGTACGGACGTGCGGCGGGAGTAACCTGCTCCTCGGTTCGACCTGTGCAGATCCCGGGAGGCTCGATGGTACTGGCAGCGGAGTCGCAGCTGAGGCTGGACGCGAACTGGGTGGACTACCTCCTGGTCGGGCTCTACTTCGCCTTCGTCATCGGCATCGGCATCATGGCCAAGCGATCGGTGTCCAGCAGCATCGACTTCTTCCTCTCGGGTCGTTCCCTTCCCGCATGGGTCACCGGTCTGGCGTTCATCTCCGCCAACCTCGGTGCGGTCGAGATCATGGGCATGTCCGCCAACGGTGCCCAGTTCGGCATCCCGACGGTGCACTACTTCTGGATCGGCGCGGTCCCCGCGATGCTGTTCCTCGGCGTGGTGATGATGCCGTTCTACTACGGGTCAAAGGTGCGCTCGGTCCCGGAGTACATGCGCAAGCGCTTCGGCACGGGTGCCCACCTCGTCAACGCGCTCAGCTTCGCCCTGGCCCAGCTGCTGATCGCGGGCATCAACCTGTTCCTGCTGGCCAAGATCGTGAACATCCTGCTCGGCTGGAACCTCTACATCTCGCTGGTGGTCGCGGCGATCGTGGTGCTCTCCTACATCACCCTCGGCGGCCTGTCGGCCGCGATCTACAACGAGGTCCTGCAGTTCTTCGTGATCGTGGCCGCACTGCTGCCGCTCACCCTGGTGGGCCTGCACAAGGTCGGTGGCTACGGAGGGCTCAAGGAGAAGATCACCGCCGCCGGTGACGGCTCGGCCCAGCTCTCGTCGTGGCCCGGCACCAACCTCACTGCGATCGACAGCCCGGTGCTCTCGGTGATCGGGCTGGTCTTCGGTCTCGGCTTCGTGCTGTCCTTCGGCTACTGGACCACCAACTTCGTCGAGGTCCAGCGCGCGATGGCGTCGAGCTCGATCTCGGCTGCCCAGCGGGCACCCATCATCGGCGCCTTCCCGAAGATGTTCGTCCCGTTCATCGTGATCTTCCCGGGCATGATCGCGGCGGTGGTCGCCTCCGAGGTGGCCACCGCGAAGGCATCCTCGGACCCCAACTTCGACTACAACAACTCGTTGCTCTACCTGATCCGTGACCTGTTGCCGAACGGCATGCTCGGCATCGCCATCGCCGGGCTGCTCGCCTCGTTCATGGCAGGCATGGCGGCCAACATCTCCGCCTTCAACACGGTGCTCTCCTACGACCTGTGGCAGACCTACGTGATCAAGGACCGGGGGGACGACTACTACCTGCGTGTCGGGCGGGTCGCGACGGTCGGAGCGACGGTGGTGGCGATCGGGACCGCGCTGATCGCGCGGAACTACGAGAACATCATGGTCTACCTCCAGACCCTGTTCGGGTTCTTCAACGCGCCACTCTTCGCCACGTTCATCCTCGGCATGTTCTGGAAGCGAATGTCGCCCGCCGCCGGCTGGATGGGTCTGGTGGCCGGAACCCTTGCCGCGGTGTTCGTCAGCGTGATCAGCACCGACGTCCTCGGGCCGCTGTCGCTGGACCTGATCGGCCTCTCCGGCCAGGGCGCCAGCTTCGTGGCGGCCGGCGCGGCCTTCGTGGTCGACATCCTGGTCAGTGTCGTGGTCACCACGATGACCAGCCCCAGGGACGAGTCGGAGCTGCGCGGGCTGGTCTACTCGCTGACCCCCAAGGCCGACTTCCACGACGAGAACGAAGGCGTCCTGGCGTGGTACCAGCAGCCCACCAAGCTCGCCGGCGTCGGGCTCGTCATGGTCATCGTCCTCAACATCGCGTTCTGGTAAGGAGTCACCATGGCTGAGAACGACGCACCGCATCGCGCGGGACTCTTCGACATCCGCGTCATCATCGGTGCGCTGATCGGGCTCTACGGAGTGATCCTGGTGATCACCGCCTTCTTCACCAGCGACGCCCAGATCGCCAAGTCGGACGGGTTGAACATCAACCTCTGGGCCGGGGTCGGGATGCTCGCGGTCTCCGCGGGCTTCATCGTGTGGGCGCGGGTGCGACCGATCGTCGTACCCGTTGATCCCGCGGGCTCGGCCGGTGACGATGAGGTGGACCGTCCCGCTCGCTGACCGGTCCCGACTCGGCGGGCTCTCGCCCGCCAGACGACGGCTCGCCGTCCTGGTGACCGCAGCTCTGGCGCTCGGTGTCGTCGCGGGCAGCACCGCGATCGTGGTCGGCCGGCTCTCCGAGGACGGTCCGGCCCCTCAGGCGCGTCCGGGCCCGGTGCTGCTGGTGCCGGGGTACGGCGGGACGGTCGACGATCTCGCCGCGCTTGGCCGGCGAGCTGCGCGGCTCCGGACGGGAGGTGGTGGTCTTCGAACCGACCGAAGGCGCCATCGGGGACCTCCGGGTGCAGGCGCGACGCCTCCGTGGACTGGTCGAGGAGACGCTCGACCGCACGGGCGAGAAGTCGGTCGACCTCGTCGGCTACTCAGCAGGCGGGGTCCTGGCGCGTCTCTACGTGGTCGACGAGGGTGGGGCTGCCGTGGTGCGAAGGGTGCTGACGCTCGGCTCCCCGCACCACGGCACCGAGGTGGCGAGGCTGGCCGCGGAGGTGGCCGGTGGTTGTCCCACCGCCTGCGAGCAGCTGGCGACCGGGAGCGACCTGCTGCGCCGGCTCAACGCCGGCGACGAGACGCCGGGAGGTCCGAGATGGATCACGGTGCGCACGGCCGTGGACCGGATCGTGACGCCCAGTGAGTCTGCCGTCCTCGACGGTGCGCTCAACCTCGAGCTTCAGGAGCTCTGTCCCGGGGCGACCACCTCGCACGGTGACCTGCCGAGCGACCCGGTGGTCCTGGCGGTGGTGGACGGGGTCCTGGGGACCGCCGTGCCACGCGTCCCCGCGGACGTCACCTGTTGATGTCCCTGGTGGCGAAGTTGGCCCAGGCGGCGCCGGAGAACACCACCAGGTAGGCCAGCTGCGCGAGCACCCCGTCGATGACGTCATGCCATCGGATCGGGTCGCGGAAGAGGTCGACGAACGCGAGCCAGTGCCGGGTGACCAGATAGGGCTTGATCGAGTCGGCGGCGTCGAGGCCCAGCAGGACCGTCGAGGCGACCAGGAAGCCGATCGTGCCGAGCGCCGCAGCCACTGCCGAGTCGGTCATCGTGCTGAGCATCAGTGCGATGGCAGCGACTCCGAGCATCGCCAGCACCACGTAGCCGAACGCCATCGCGCTCCGCTGGAGCATCTCGGCCTCGGTGAGGGTGGAACCGGAGATGCTCACCACACCAGTGGCCGGGGCATCCCCGAGCAGCAGGAGCCCTTCCACGTAGGCCACCAGGGCCACCATCAGCGTGGCGAGCGCGACGAAGGCCACCACGCTGACCAGCTTGGCGACGAGCAGGCGCGCGCGGGAGACGGGACGGACGAGCAGATAGCGCAGGGTGTCGGACTGCACCTCGCCCGCGATGGCCTCACCACCCACCACTGCCACCGCGACCGGCAGGAAGAGCGGCAGCACGATGGCCAGCGCCGCGAGCGGGAAGAGCGTGCCGTCGGTGAGCACCGCCGAGAGGAACGGCGGCCCGGTGCCCGGCCGAGGCCCGAGGTCGGTGAGGGCCAGCAACACCGCGACCAGGGTGGGCAGGGCGTTCAGGGCGATGATCGTCACCCAGGTCAGCGGCCGCCTGAGCATCTTGGCGAGCTCGACCCGGATCACGGTGACCCAGCCGCAGAGGATGCGGTCGCCTCCAGGACGATCTCCTCCAGCCCTCGCCGGAGCGGCGCGATCTCGCTGACCCGCACCCCGGCGGCGACCAGGCGCCGGTTGAGCGCGGCCGGGTCCTCGGCGCGCACGTGGACCACATCGAGAGCGCGGTGCTCCACCACCCCGTCGAGCAACGCGACCGCGTCGGCCACGTCGGGGGTGCGGACCCGCACGAGCCCGGTCGCGGTCCTGAGCGCGGACATGTCCTCCTGCAGCACGAGCCGACCGCGGTCGAGGACGCCCACCCGGGTGGACATCTGCTCGATCTCGGCGAGCAGGTGGCTGGAGAGGAAGATGGTCGTGCCCGCCTGGTTCAGACCGACCAGCAGCTCGCGGATGTCGCGGATGCCCTGCGGGTCGAGGCCGTTCGTGGGTTCGTCCAGCACGAGCAGCGGGGGGTGTCGCATCAGCGCGGCGGCGAGCCCGAGGCGCTGGCGCATGCCGAGCGAGTAGGCCTTGGCCGGACGCCGGTCGGCCGGGTCCAGCCCGACCTGCTCGAGCACCTCGTCGATGCGCGCCCGTCGCCGGCGACGGGCCAGGCGGGGACCGGCAGCGGCGTCGAAGACGGCCAGGTTGGCGTGTCCGGACAGATGGGGGTAGGCGCCGGGGCCCTCGACCAGGGCGCCGACCCGCGGCAGGACCGAGGCCGCGGCCCGAGGCATCCGCTCTCCGAAGAGCTCCGCCTCACCCGAGGTCGCCAGGACCAGGCCGAGCAGCATCCGCACGGTCGTGGTCTTCCCGGAACCGTTGGCGCCCAGGAAGCCGTAGATGTCGCCCTCGTGGACATCGAGGTCGATGTCGTCGACGGCCCGGAGGCTCCCGTAGGTCTTGGTGAGCTTGCGTGTCCTGATCAATCCGTCCGCCTCACGTCGCGCAGCAGGTCGACCGCCGCGTCACTGAGCGTGCCGGGCGTGACGGTGCCGGTGAGCAGGAAGCTGACGCGGTCGCCCTCCACCAGCCGGACCGAGATGGGGCCGACCTCGAGCGAGACCGTCGAACCCGACACCACGGCATCCCGGCTCCGCTCGAGCTGGTCGCGGAAGCGCTCGGTCAGGGAGGACCGCAGTGGTACGGCGAGGACAGCCGTCGGTCCCCGGCCGTAGACGCCCACGGCCCCGAAGTCCTCGGGACGACCTTGCCGGGGCAGGCCGGCGACGCTGTCCGGCACCTCGAGTGGTGCGAACGCGTTGGCCCCGGCGGCGTCGTCCAGCGCGACACCGCGCGAGAAGTCGAGGGTGGACGCCAGCTGGAAGTCCGTCCGGCTCGGCGCCGGCTCTCCGAGGCTGAGCCTGGTGACCCGGGTGTCCAGGATCGGGACGCCGACCGGGTCGTCGTACACCTTCACCCGGAGGGGGAGGCCCGACTCGAGGTCGGCCCAGACGTCGACCCGCGAGATGGTGGAGCGTTCGTCGCCCGGCGTCAGGCGCACACCTGCCGCGTCGCGCCCGGCCTCGCGTCGGGCCGGCAGGCGGGAGAGCTCTTCGGGTCGGGCTCCGGCGAGCAGGCGTCCGGCGAGCTCGGACGGGACCACGTCCACGTCGTCGGGCAGCCTGATCGGTGAGTACGGCGTGAAGCTGACGCGGTTCTCCTCGTAGTTCCAGCGCACCGTCAGGCCGCCGTTGCGGACCAGGTCCGACTCACCGGTCGTTCGCAGGCGGTCGATCCGCCAGTTGTCACGGTCTCGCCACCAGACGCGGAGCTGGGTCTCCTCGCCGAGCAGCCGGGAGACGCCCCCGAAGGTGGCACCGCCGAGCGGGACCTGGAGCGATCCCTGGGAGCGGACCTCGCCGGACCACCCACCGTCGGCCGCGTCGATCCGCTCGACCAGCCGCGCGGCGCTGATGTTCGTCTCCTGCGCGGGCAGGACACGAGGCACGAGCGGGGCCGAGGCCAACCCGACCGCGAGCGCCACCACCACGAGCCAGCGCGCCCCGGGGACCATGCCGCCACGGTACGACCCGGCCGAAGCAGGCATCCTGTTCCCGGCAGGGCTAGGATGTGTGCGTGGAACAGGTCCTGCTTCTCACCTAGTCGCGTCGTTGCGACGACGCGGCTGCCCCTCGCGCGCGGGGGGCATTTTCGTGCCCGGAGAAGTCATCGGGGAAGCCACGCCGCGAACCGGGTCGTGCCCGGGCAGGACGAGACCAGGAAGTTGTCGGAGATGAGCGAGCAGGACCAGAGCGAGACGGTGGGCTACGACGTCCACGCCACCGAGGCCAAGTGGCTGCCGGTGTGGGACGAGCTCGATCCCTTCCGCGCCGACGACGAGAGCCCGCGTGAGAAGCGCTACGCGCTGACGATGTTCCCCTACCCGAGCGGCGACCTGCACATGGGTCACGCCGAGGTGACCGCGCTGCACGACGTGATCGCGCGCTACTGGTGGCAGCGCGGCTATGAGGTGCTCAACCCGATCGGCTGGGACTCCTTCGGCCTGCCCGCGGAGAACGCCGCGATCCAGCGCAACGAGCACCCGGCGACCTACACCTACGCCAACATCGAGACCCAGGCCGCGTCCTTCCGCAAGTACGGCATCAGCTTCGACTGGTCGCGCAGGCTGCACACCTCCGACCCGGAGTACTACCGCTGGACGCAGTGGCTGTTCCTGAAGCTGCGTGAGCGAGGACTGGCCTACCGCAAGTCCAGCCCGGTGAACTGGTGTCCCAACGACCAGACGGTGCTGGCCAACGAGCAGGTCGTCGACGGTTTCTGCGAGCGCTGCGGCGCCGAGGTGACCAAGCGTGAGCTCACGCAGTGGTACTTCAAGGTGACGGAGTACGCCCAGCGGCTGCTCGACGACATGGACGACCTGGACTGGCCCGAACGGGTGCTGACGCTGCAGCGCAACTGGATCGGCCGCTCCGAAGGGGCGCACGTCGACTTCGACGTGACCACCGAGGGCAGCGACGAGACCCGGACGATCAGCGTCTACACCACCCGGCCGGACACGCTGTTCGGGACGACGTTCATGGTGGTCGCCGCCGACGCGAAGCTGGCCGAGGAGATCGTCTCGCCCGAGCAGCGTGCGGCGTACGACGACTACCTGGCCCAGACCCGGATGGCCTCCGACATCGACCGGATGGCGACCGACCGCCCCAAGACGGGAGTGTTCCTGGGCGCCTGGGCGGTCAACCCGGTCAACGGTCAGAGCGGTGCCGGTGTGGGCGGCGGACTACGTGCTGGCCGACTACGGCACCGGCGCGATCATGGCCGTCCCCGGGCAGGACCAGCGCGACTGGGACTTCGCGGAGAGGTTCGGCCTGCCGATCGTGCGCACGGTGCAGCCCTCGGAGGGTTTCGAGGCCGACGGCGGCAAGGCGTTCACCGGCAGCGGTCCGGCGATCAACTCCGCCAACGAGACGTGTCTCGCTGGACGGCCTGGAGATCCCCGAGGCCAAGCAGACGATCATCGGCTACCTCGAGGAGCGGGGGAGCGGTCGCGGCGCGGTGAACTACCGGCTGCGCGACTGGCTGTTGTCCCGCCAGCGCTTCTGGGGCTGCCCCATCCCGGTCGTGCACTGCCCCGCCTGCGGCGAGGTGGACGTGCCGGAGGACCAGCTGCCCGTCGTACTGCCGGAGCTGAAGGGTGCCGACCTCAAGCCGAAGGGCGTCTCGCCCCTGGCAGCGGCCGAGGACTGGGTCAACGTCGACTGCCCGAAGTGTGGCGGACCCGCCAAGCGTGACTCCGACACGATGGACACCTTCGTGGACTCGTCGTGGTACTTCCTGCGCTATTGCTCTCCGCACGACGACACCCAGGCGTTCGACCCCGACCTGGTGCGGAAGTGGATGCCGGCCGAGCAGTACGTCGGTGGCGTCGAGCATGCGGTGCTGCACCTGCTCTACAGCCGGTTCTTCACCAAGGTCCTGCACGACATGGGCATGATCGACTTCGAGGAGCCCTTCTCCGCGTTGCTGAACCAGGGCGTGGTGATCAATCAGGGCAAGAAGATGAGCAAGTCGCTCGGCAACGGAGTCGACCTCGGCCAGCAGCTCGCGGAGTACGGCGTCGACGCGGTGCGGCTGACCCTGGTGTTCGCGGGTCCTCCCGAGGACAACATCGACTGGGCCGACATGTCGCCGGCGGGGTCGCTGCGGTTCCTGCAACGCGCCTGGCGCCTGTCCGGTGACGTGGCCTCCGCGCCCGGGGCCTCGCCGGCCGACGGAGACGCAGCGTTGCGCAAGGTGACCCACCGGACCCTGCACGAGGCGGCGACGCTCGTCGAGTCGCAGCGGTTCAACGTGATGGTCGCGCGCATGATGGAGCTGGTGAACGCCACCCGGAAGGCGATCGACTCCGGACCCGGTCCGGAGGACACGGCGGTGCGGGAGGCGGCCGAGGCGGTGGCGATCCTGCTGTCGCTCGTCGCGCCGTACACGGCCGAGGAGATGTGGTCCCGGCTGGGGCACGAGCCCACCGTGGCACGGGCGGGCTGGCCCGTCGTCGACGAAGCGCTGCTGGTCGAGGACTCCGTCACCGCGGTGGTGCAGGTGCAGGGGAAGCTGCGGGCCAGGCTGGAGGTCTCGCCCGAGATCAGCGACGCCGACCTCGAGGCGGCGGCCCTGGCCGACGAGTCGGTGCAGCGTGCCCTGGAGGGGAAGCAGGTGCGCAAGGTGATCGTGCGGGCACCCAAGCTGGTCAACGTCGTCGTCGGGTGAGCACCGGCACCCGGGCAGCGAACTGCATCGTTGTCGGGCGCCGGGGTACGAAGGGATGCGGCACCCGTCAGAGGGGCCCTGACAGCACAGGAGGTGGCCACCGTGCCCGCATCTGAGAGTGAAGGACAGGTCTCCGAGACCTCGAGCCTCGAGAACGCGGATGAGCCGATCCAGCCGGACCAGGCCGTGGCCGGTGCACCCGACGCCGAGAGTGGCGAGGTGAAGGAAGGCAAGGCCGGTCCGAACGCCCGCACCGGGGGGGAGGAGTCCGAGCACACCGAGGAAGCCTCCTCCGACCAGGCCGCCACTCACGACTGATCTCACGCGGCGTCGTCAAGGAGTCGTCTGAGTCGTTCCTCGATGCCCATGACGGGTGGGTCGCCGGGCTGTGGGGGAGGACTGGATCGGTAGCGGTGTCCCGTGGGACTGGTGATCTCGACCAGATGCGTGTCGGAGGTGATCAGGTCGGCATGCCAGCCGGGTGACTCCTTGGTGTAGTTGCAGGCCTCGCAGAGCCCCTGGCCGTTCGCGGCGGTCGTCGGTCCGCCGTCGCTGGCTCGGTGCACGTGGTCGACGTGGGCGATGGGTGCGTCGCACCAGGGGGTGCGGCAGGTCTGGTCTCGCAGCACGACCAGTTGGCGGAGCCTGCCGCGGAAGGCGCGACGTTGGCTGTCCATGGCGACGAGCTCGCCAGTGGTGGGGGCGGTGAAGAGTCGGCGGATCCAGGACCTGTCAGCCTCGCGGACGATCCGGCGGGCCAGGAAGGCGGGGATGGTGCCGTAGCCGGGAACATGGGCGGGTGCGTGATCGCCGTTGAGCAGGGCGCGCTCGGTCATCACCAGCTGGATCTCGACACCACCGGCCGCGGTCTGTGCTCCCGTGAGGCGGCGGTAGAAGGTGTCGGCCATGATCTGGCTGATCGTGCGGATGTCGCCCTCGGCGCGCAAGGTCATGGCGTGCTTGCGCAGAGCGGCGTAGACGGCGACTCCCTGCGCGACCGGCAACAGGCCGGTGACGTGGGCCATCGTGTCGGGTGCAGGTCGGATGGTGACGCGTCGGTCGGCCTCCGCCTTCTGGTTGCGGCGCAACGCGGCGCCGGGGTCGAGGCGGGAGGCGATCTTGCGTGCGAGGTCGGCGACCCGGCGGTCTCCGGAGCCCGCGAGCTGCGGGGCGATTTCCGCGTCGAGCTGCATCCGGTCCTCGCGGCTCAGGGTCGCCGTCTCGCGGACGATCAGAGTCGCCCGCCACTCCGAGATCGTGCCGTGCGTCAGTGCGTGGAGGGTGCGCGGCAGGTCGCGGACCAGACCGAGTGCGACACCGAGATGCCGCTGACCACTCGCCGGCGACTCGCGTCGTGCCAGCGCGACCTGGCTGGTGATGCTGCGGGAGACCTCGCCAGCCGGCTTCAGCGCGGGTGCTCCGGCGCGTTGCGAGCGGTCGAAGGCTTCGGTGATCCTTGCCTGCGCGGCGGCGGCAGCGGCCTTGAGCGACTCCAGCTCCCCGATCCGGTCGATTCGCGCATGGTCGCTCAGCTCATGCCCGTCGTGCCGCGCCAGCGACTCGATCCAGGCAGCCGGGTCCACCGGCAGGACGCCGGGGGAGTCAGGTTGCCGCGATGAATCGAACATACGTTCGAGTCTACCGAACGTGGCGAACACGTCAAGGGCAGGCGAGCAGTCTGTGGATCAACCGCACGAGCGACCTGCCGACAGCATGGAGGGCCGTCTAACCTGCGTGGGTGCTCACCCTGCGCGACCTGAACCGCACGCTGCTGCGACGGCAACATCTGCTGGAGCGCACCACGATGCCGGCGCTCAGGATGGTCGAGCACCTCGTCGGACTTCAGGCGCAGGAGAACCTGCCGCCCTACCTCTCGCTCGCGGCCCGGATCGAGGACTTCGACCCGCTCGAGCTCTCCGGCGCGCTCGAGCGCAAGGACGCGGTGCGGTTCCTGACGATGCGAGGCACCATCCACGTGCTCGTACCTGACGATGCGCTGTCATTGCGGCCCTGGGTGCAGCGCGCGCTCGACCAGCAGAGCGCCTCCAACCAGATGAGCCGCCCGGCGAAGGCCGTACCGGTCGAAGACCTGGTCGCCGCGACCCGACGACTCCTCGAGTCGGGTCCGCTGCCCGTCAAGCAGCTGGGTGAGCTGCTCGCGAAGGACTTCCCCGGCGTACCCGCCGGTGCGCTCGCGCACACGGCTCGTGAACGGGTGCCGATGGTCCAGGTCCCACCGCGCGGGTTGTGGAAGCGGTCCGGTGGCGTGGTCTACCAGACGGTCGAGAACCACCTCGGGCGCGCGTCGACCGAGGTCGACCAGCCCGAGCTGGTGCGCCGCTACCTGCGCGCGTTCGGACCGGCGACCGCCGCGGACATGACCGTGTGGTCGCGGGTGACCAGGCTCGGCCCGGTCTTCGAGTCGATGAAGGACGAGCTCGTGGTCGTCGAGTGCGAGGACGGCAGGCGGAGGTACGACGTGCCGGGTGCGCCGTACGCCGACGGGGACACGCCCGCACCGGTCCGCCTGCTCGGCGCCTACGACAACGTGTGGCTCTCGCACTCGAGTCGTGAGCACATCGTCCCGCCCGACGTGGGCCCGCGATGGATGGGCGCGAACGGTGGCGTCGGCAGCACGATCTTCGTCGACGGCTTCATGGCCGGCCTGTGGTGGGTCCGGGACGGCCGCATCGTGACCGACGTCTTCAGAAGCCTGTCGACACGCGAGCAGGGCGAGCTGGACGCCGAGGTTGCCCGCGTCGACGCGCTGCTGTCCAGGTGAACGCGGGGCACCGAGGGACGCCTGACTGGTCCAGAAACACCGTTCATCCCCCTGAAACACGGCCGACATCCCCTGTGCGGAAACCAACCTAGGTTGAGGGTGTCGATCCTCCACCGCCGCGACCAGCGGCTTCGTTCAAGGGATGCCCAACGTGAGTGGAAACAACGTTCGCCTGCAGGCGATCAAAGATGTCGAAGCCTATGTTCCGCCCGCTGTGAGCTTCGCGCTCACCGAGACGCCCGGCGAGATCTTCGGCGAGAACGTGTTCAGCAGGACCGTGATGCAGAAGCGGCTCCCGAAGTCGGTCTACAAGTCGGTGCTCGCGACCATCGAGCACGCAGCACCGCTCGACCCGGCCATGGCCGATGCGGTCGCCTCGGCGATGAAGGACTGGGCGATGGAGAAGGGCGCCACCCACTATGCGCACGTCTTCTATCCCCTCACCGGACTGACCGCGGAGAAGCACGACAGCTTCCTCGAGCCCTCCGGAGACGGGTCGGCCCTCGCGGAGTTCTCCGGCAAGACCCTGGTCCAGGGTGAGCCCGACGCCTCGAGCTTCCCGAACGGCGGGCTGCGCAACACCTTCGAGGCCCGCGGCTACACCGGCTGGGACGCCACCAGCCCGGCGTACGTGCTGGAGAACCCGAACGGCAACACGCTCTGCATCCCGACCGTGTTCGTCTCGATGACCGGTGAGGCCCTCGACCACAAGACACCGCTGCTGCGCGCGCAGCAGGCGATGGCCGACCACGCCGAGCGGATCCTGCGGCTGTTCGGGCACGAGCCCGACCGCGTCGTGTCCTACTGCGGCGCCGAGCAGGAGTACTTCCTGATCGACCGCCACTTCTTCCTCGCCCGGCCCGACCTGCTCAACTCGGGCCGGACGCTGTTCGGGACCAAGCCCCCCAAGGGCCAGGAGTTCGACGACCACTACTTCGGTGCCATCCCCGAGCGCGTCCTGGGCTTCATGATGGACACCGAGCGAGAGCTGTTCAAGCTCGGGATCCCGGCCAAGACACGGCACAACGAGGTCGCCCCGGGCCAGTTCGAGATCGCGCCGATGTTCGAGCGCGGCAACGTCGCGGCGGACCACCAGCAGCTGCTGATGACCACCTTCAAGACGGTCGCGAAGAAGCACGGCATGGAGTGCCTGTTCCACGAGAAGCCGTTCGAGGGTGTCAACGGCTCGGGCAAGCACGTGAACTTCTCACTGGGCAACGCCACGGAGGGCAACCTGCTGCTGCCGGGGGACAACCCCCACGACAACGCGCAGTTCCTGGTGTTCTGCGCCGCCGTCATCCGAGCAGTGCACAAGTTCGGCGGCCTGCTGCGTGCCTCGGTCGCCTCTGCCTCCAACGACCACCGCCTCGGCGCCAACGAGGCTCCGCCGGCGATCATCTCGATCTTCCTCGGAGACCAGCTGACCGACGTCTTCGACCAGATCGCGAAGGGCGGCGCGACCTCCTCGAAGGACAACGGCACCCTGATGGTCGGCGTGGACACCATCCCGGTCCTGCCGACCGACCCCGGCGACCGCAACCGCACCAGCCCGTTCGCCTTCACGGGGAACCGCTTCGAGTTCCGTGCGCCGGGCTCGATGCAGACCGTGGCCGGCCCCATGGTCATCCTGAACGCGATCATGGCCGAGGCGCTCGACCACATCGCCACCAGCCTGGAGGCCGCCAAGGCCGACGGGGTCGAGTTCAACACCTCGGTGCAGAACATCCTGGCGGAGATCATCGACAACCACGGTGCGGTCGTGTTCAACGGCGACGGCTACTCCGAGGAGTGGCAGGAGCAGGCCGCCTCACGTGGGCTGCCGAACCTCCGCACCACCCTCGACGCCCTGCCGGAGCTCGTCTCCGAGGAGTCGATGGAGCTGTTCGCGCACTACAAGATCTTCAACCACCGCGAGATGCACAGCCGTTACGAGATCGGCCTGGAGCACTACACGCTGAGCATCGGCGTGGAGGCGCGGTCCACGCTCGAGATCGGCACGACCGCGGTGCTCCCGGCCGCCATGCGCTACCAGACCGAGGTGGCGCTCAACCTCGGCGCACTCAAGGCCGCCGGTGTGGAGACCGACACCTCACCCCTCGAGGCAGTGTCGGCTCCGCTGGCCGATCTCCGGGCCGCTCTCACGACCCTGGGCCAGGCGCTCTCTGCCGACGCCGGGCCGACCCCGCTGGCGGAGGCCGAGCACGCGCGCGACGTGCTCCTGCCCGCCATGGCCGCGGTGCGTTCCGCCGCAGACCTGATCGAGGGGGTCGTCGCCGACGACCTGTGGCCGCTCCCGACCTACCAGGAGATGATGTACATCCTCTGAGGACGCATCAGAGCTCGGAGACTGCCTTCTTGACCGGCGTCTCGCCGTTCAGCACGTCGAAGGTGGTGCCGATCGTGTTGTCGGCTTCGAGCGTCTCGGCGAGCACGTGGGCCACGTCGCCCCGGGTCACCGCGCCGCGCTCGAGGTCGCCGAGCTGCACGCGGCCGGTCGGGACGTCGTCGGTGAGGCGGCCGGGCCGCACCACCGTCCACTCGAGGTCCCGTGCGCGCAGGTCGTCGTCCGCAGCCTGCTTGGCTCGCAGGTAGACCTGGAACACGTCCTCGGAGTCGGGGTCGGCGCCCTCGGTCCCCATGGCGGAGACCATCAGGTAGCGGCGTACGCCCGCTGCCTGCGCGGCATCGGCGAGCATGATGGCGGCACCCTTGTCGACGGTCTCCTTGCGCAGCGCGTTGCCGTCCGGACCGCCGCCGGCGGCGAACACCACCGCATCGGCACCGCGCACGATCTCCGTCATCGCCGCGACATCGGTGTTCTCGAGGTCGATCAGCACCGGCTCCACTCCGTCCTCCTCGAGGTCGGGGATGTGCTCGGGCTTGCGGATCATGCCGACCGGCTGGTGCCCTGCAGCACCGACCAGCTTGCCGAACTGGCGCGCGATCTGGCCGTGGCCGCCCGCGATGACGATGCGCATCTGTTCTCCTGCCGGTGGGGGGTGAGTCACCTCGACGGTAGCCACTGCTGGGTAGCCTTCGCTCATGTCCGTTGCCCTGGTCACCGACTCGACCGCCTCGCTCTCCGCCCAGTCGGTGGCCGACCACGACATCACCGTGATCCCGCTGCAGGTGGTCATCGGCGCGACGTCGTACGACGAGAGCGGCGAGGAGGACTCGGTGACACCTGAGATGCTCGCCGAGGCACTCAGGGAGTGGACGCCGGTCAGCACCTCGCGACCCAACCCGGAGGCGATCCTCGATACCTACGAGAAGCTGGAGGCGCTCGGGGCCGACGCCATCGTCTCGGTGCACATCTCCGGCGAGCTGAGCGGCACCTTCGAGTCGGCCCAGCTCGCCGCCCGTCGCTGCTCGCTGCCGGTGACCTTGGTGGACTCCAGACAGGTCGGAATGGGGACGGGGTACGCCGTCCTGGCCGCAGCCGAGGCCATCGCAGGAGGAGCCGACGCAGAGACTGCTGGGGCCGCCGCCAGGACCCGCGCTGCCAACACCACCTCGCTGTTCTACGTCGACACCCTCGAATACCTCCGCAGGGGTGGACGCATGGGTGCGGCGGCGGCGCTGCTCGGCTCCGCGCTCGCAGTCAAGCCCATCCTGCGCGTGGAGGACGGTCGGGTCTGCCCGTTCGAGAAGGTGCGCACCTCCGCCAAGGCGCTCTCCCGGCTGGAGGAGCTGGCGGTGGAGGCCGCTCTGGGCGGACAGGTGGACGTCGCCGTGGCCCACCTGGCCAGTCCGGACCGGGCCGGCGACCTGGCGGAGCGGCTCGCGACGCGCCTCGCGGCAGAGCTGGGGGAGCGCGAGGTCTCCCTGGGCGAGATCGGAGCCGTCCTGGGGGCGCACGTGGGCCCGGGGATGGTGGCCGTCGCGGTGTCGCGACGCGGCTGAGCGTCCACACACACGCGCGCCTCGCCGGTTGTCCACAGGCCGACGAGTGGTGCTTTCGCCGAGCCGCCCCACTTCCTAGCGTCGGGGCATGCACAGGCAGGCACAGCAGGAGGTCGCGGCCGCGGCCCGGCGCCGACTCGAGCTCCTCGGTCGTGAGCTCGACCAGGCAGGGCTGAGACGGGTCGACGACCTCGACGACCTCGACGCCGAGGCGAACGACCGATCACCCCAGGCCGGTCCGCGAACGCGTCTGCCGGACCCTGCCACCGTGGCTCCGGCCGGCCGACACGTCCGCCCTCCGCGGCCGGGTGGTGCGCGCCGTCTGGGCGGCGCGCTGCGCGGCTGGCTCGGCGACCGGGTGCCGGAGACGTTGCGGGGCCGGGTCGGGCTCGACGCCGGACCGGTGCTGCTGGTCGTCGGGCTGGTGGCGCTTGCCCTGACCGCGACCGCGTTCGTGGTGCTGCGGATGGGAGGTGACGCCGAACCCGTCCCCCGGCTGTCGGCGCTGCAGAACCCCTCCGCCTCACCGTCGCCGCTGGTCCCGTCAGCGGGTGCGACCGCGGCCTCCTCCACCGTTCCGGGCACGGTGACGGTGGACGTCGCGGGGAAGGTACGCCGTCCAGGAGTCACCACCCTGCCGGCCGGCTCTCGAGTCGTCGACGCGTTGAAGCAGGCTGGCGGCGCTCGCGGACAGGTGGACCTCAGCTCCCTGAACCTCGCGCGGGTCCTGGTCGACGGTGAACAGATCCTGGTCGGCCGACCGGCCGCCCCGGGCGGCCTGGCCGCCAGCGCGAGCACGGCCGCACCCGACGCGGCCGGGGCCCTGGTCAACCTCAACACCGCCACCTCCGCCCAGCTCGACACCCTGCCGGGGGTGGGTCCGGTCACTGCCCAGAAGATCCTCGACTGGCGCACCGCCAACGGTGCCTTCTCGTCGGTCGACGAGCTCCTCGAGGTCGACGGCATCGGTGAGAAGACGCTCGCGGAGCTGGCGCCGCACGTCACGTTGTGACGGCTCCGACGCGCTCGGGTGTCGATCTGAGGGCGCCCGTCCTCGGGGCGGTGGCCTGGTTCGCCGCGCTGCTCGCGCTGCTCGCCCCGTGGTGGGTCTGCCTCGTGCTGCTGGTCCTCGCCTGCCTCGAGCTCGTCCGTCGCCGACGCCGGGGGTGGGCGACCTTGAGCGGGCTGGCCTGGGTGGTGGCCGGCTGTGGCGTGGCGCTCTCCGCCTTCTTGCGTGCGGAGGCGGTGCACGACAACGCGGTCGAGTCCCTCGCTCGGCGACACGCGACCGTGGACGCGCTGGTGGTGGTGACCTCGGACGGCGTGCTGCGCCGCGGGCGCTTCGAGGAGTACGTCGTCCTGCGTGCCCGGACCGTGAGCATCGCCGGTAGGGGAGTGCGACACCGGGTGCGTGCGCCGCTGATGGTGCTCGCCGACAGGAGATGGCAACATCTGACGCCGGGCACCCGGTTGCAGGTCTCCGGCCAGCTCCAGCGGTCGAGCACCCGTGACCTCGCCGGGGTGCTCAGCACGCGCGGACCACCGGTCGTCCTCGAGCGACCCGGTGCCGTGCTGCGGGGCGCGGACAGCCTGCGGACGTCCGTCCGCGGCTCCGTGGCAGGCCAGCCACCCGGACCGCGGGCGCTGGTGCCCGCCCTGGTCGACGGCGACGACGCAGCCATGCCCGACGAGCTCAGCGACGCCTTCCGCACCGCCGGGCTGACGCATCTGCTGGCCGTCTCCGGGACCAACCTGACCCTCGTTGTGGGCTGGCTGTTGCTGCTGGCGCGCTGGGTGGGGGTGCGTGCCCGCGGGCTGGTGCTGGTCGGGGCACTGGGAGTCGTGGGCTTCGTGCTCCTGGCGCGGACCGAGCCGAGCGTCGTCCGGGCGGCAGCGATGGGGTCGGTCGGGCTGATCGGCATGGGTCACCACGGACGGCGCCGTGGTACCCGTGCCCTGGGCGCTGCCGTCTTCCTGCTCCTGCTCTTCGACCCCTGGCTGGCCCTGTCCGTCGGGTTCGCGCTGTCCTGCCTGGCCACGGCCGGCATCTTGTGGCTGGCTCCGGGTTGGCGCGACCGGCTGATGGGCTGGGCGCCCCGGTGGGCCGCCGAGGCAGTCTCGATCCCGCTCGCCGCCCAGATCGCGTGCACGCCGCTCGTGGCCGCCATCTCCGGACAGGTGAGCCTGGTGGCGGTCGTGGCGAACCTGCTGGCCGCCCCGGCCGTCGGCCCGGCCACGGTCCTCGGGTTGGCCGGGGGACTGATCGGGCTGCTCTCGGACGCGCTCGGACGCGCCGTGGCCACCCCCGGTGCCTGGTCGGCCCGATGGATCATCACCGTGGCGGTGCGGTGCGCGGACCTGCCGGTGGCAGCGGTGGGCTGGTCGGCAGGCCCCATCGGCGTGGCGAGCCTCGGCGCGCTCTGCCTCCTGCTGTCGCTCGTGCTGGGTGCAGTGCTGGCCCGACGGCTCACGACGCTGTGCCTCGGATCGCTGATGGTGTGCGCACTGCTCGTCCCGCTCCCGACACCCGGGTGGCCACCGGACGGGTGGGTGCTGGTGGCGTGCGACGTGGGGCAGGGGGACGGGCTGGTGCTGAACGCGGGCCGGGGGAACGCACTGGTCGTGGACGCCGGTCCGGACCCGTCCGCCATGCATCAGTGCCTGGGGCGGCTGCGCATCGAGCGGGTGCCCCTCGTCGTGCTGACGCACTTCCACGCCGACCATGTGCACGGGCTGGAAGGCGTGCTGGAGGGCCGCAGCGTCGGCGCCGTGGAGGTCACCTCGCTGGCAGACCCGTTGTCCGGTGTCCGGCTGGTCCAGGCGGTGGCTGCCGGTGCCGGAGTCCCGGTGCAGCGGGCGGCGTACGGCGAGACGAGGCGGCTGGGTCCCCTCAGCTGGCAGGTGGTCGCACCCTCCCGCCCGCCGTCGCCGGACTCCGACTCGCCGGCCAACGACTCCAGCGTCGTGCTGCTCGTCGAGACGCACGGCATCCGGATCCTGCTGATGGGCGACCAGGAGGAGGGGGCGCAGGCACGGCTGCGGCGCGAGACCAGCGGGCTACGGGCCGACGTGCTGAAGGTGGCCCACCACGGCAGCGCCAGCCAGGATCCCGACCTGGTGCGCGGCCTGGGAGCGCGGATGGCCGTGATCTCGGCCGGGGTCGAGAACGACTACGGTCATCCGGCCCCGTCGCTGATGACGCTGCTGCGCGACGCGGGCATGAGCATCGCCCGCACGGACACCGAGGGCGACGTGGCGATCGTGGTGGATCACGGCCTGCGGGTCGCCCGCCGGGGCAAGGTCAGCCCGTGAGGGCGGAGCGTGCTCACCGGGCCGGGGAGTCGGTGTCGAGCAGGTAGCCCCCGTCGCTGCTCTCCACCAGGCCCTCGCGCTTGCGCTCGGTGCTCACCTTGCCGTCGGTCGTGCGATAGGTGAGCGTCACCTGGACCACGTCACTGTCCTCGCTCGCCTCTGCGGAGCCCACCTCCACCGACTCGATGGTTCGCCAGAAGGCGTCGTAGGAGGCACGCCCCTGCTCCTGCAGGCCGGGGCCCAGCATCTCCCACGCCTCGTCGGTCCCCCCGGGAGCCTTCGCGTAGTAGTCGCGCACGAACGCCTCCTTGGCGTCCGCCTCCGATGCCGGGCTCTCCGGTGCGGACTCCTGCTCCTGCTCGGTCCGGGCCGGGGCGTTCTGATCTGTAGCGGTATCGGGTTGCGACCGGTCACCGAGCTGGAAGGCGGCCCATGCCAGGCCCGCGACCAGTAGCACGCTCGCGGCCACGAGAGCCGCACCGCGCGAGCCCCGGCGGCGCGTGCCCCTGGCCCGCGGCGGGGCGACGGTCTGCGGCGGAGTCGCGGCGCCTCCCGCGGGCGGGCTGGGAGTCGGGGGCGCGGCCACGACGGACTCTCTGGTGTGCCTCATCGTCGCGTCCGGTCGATGCGAGTCCGCGAGCCTGCGCAGCACGTGCGCGGCGTCCTCCATCGACCATCGGGACTCCGGGTCCCGGTCCAGCATCCGGTCCAGCGCCGGCTCCAGGAACTCCGCACGTCGAGGCGGGAGTGGCTGGGCCGAGGCGATGTCGTGCAGCACCGCGACCGGGTTGGTGCGGCTCTCGTACGGCGAGCGCCCTTCGACGGCGGCGTAGAGGGTGGCCCCGAGTGCCCAGACATCGTCCTTGGGGCTCGGCTCGACACCACGGGCGAGCGCCGGCGAGAAATAGCTCGGGGTGCCCGTCACGTAGCCGGCTCCCGTCAGGGTCTGGTCGCCCGTGGTCCGGGCGATCCCGAAGTCGCTGATCTTCGCGACGTCGTCGTCCCGGATGAGCACGTTGCCGGGCTTGACGTCACGGTGCATGGTCCCGGCTGCGTGCAGCGCGGCGAGCCCGTCCGCGACCTGGGCTCCGATCTCGGCCACCACGGCGGGGTCGAGTGCGCCGTCCTGCTTGATGATCTGGGACAGCGACCGACCGGGGACGTGCTCCATCACCAGCCAGATGTGGCCGGCCTCCTCCACCACGTCGAAGACGGTGACCACGTGGGGATGACTCAGTCCGGCGGAGGAGCGCGCCTCCCGGAGAGCCCGCGCGGAGTCGGTCACAGACGCTCCCGGCAGCAGGCCGACCTGTTTGACGGCCACGACCCGGTGCAGGGTCTCGTCGCGGCACAACCAGACGGTCCCCATGGCGCCGCGTCCGAGTGCGGACTGCACGCGGTACCTGCCGCCGATGATCTCCGGCTGCATGTGTCCTCTCAGTGGGCGGGGTGGGCAATTCACGTGGGAGTACCCACTTGCGGTTCGTCTACTCCGGTCGGCGAGCACGCCGGCCGGCACGGTCGGTCGGCACGGTCGGTGGACGGGGACCCATCGGTGACAGGCTGGTGCCGTGACGACGTACTCCTTCTCCCAGGTCGACGTGTTCGCGCCCCGGCCGCTCACCGGCAACCCCGTGGCGGTGGTGCACGATGCGGTCGGTCTCGATGACCGGCAGATGGCGGACTTCGCCAGGTGGACCAACCTGTCCGAGACGACCTTCCTGCTGCCCCCGACGGATCCGGCGGCCGACTACCGGCTGCGGATCTTCACCCCCGGCGAGGAGCTGCCGTTCGCCGGTCACCCGACTCTCGGGAGCGCGCACGCGTGGCTGGGCCTCGGGGGCGTCCCCGCGCACGGGGCACGGGTCGTGCAGGAGTGCGGCGTCGGCCTGGTGGAGCTCCGGACGGATGGCGACTCGCTCGCCTTCCGGGCGCCTGACCTGCTGCGCTCGGGCGAGGTGGACGAGGTGACGCTGTCCCGGACGGTCGCCGCCCTGGGCGTGGCCCCGGACCGGGTGCTGGGTTCGAACTGGGTCGACAACGGGCCGGGGTGGCTCGGCGTCCACCTCGCCAGTGCCGACGACGTGCTGGCGCTGGCTCCGGACTTCGTGGCGATGCGCGGGCTGGAGATCGGCGTCATCGGGGCACACGCGGATCGGTTCGGTGCGGAGATCGGCGCGGACTACGAGGTCCGGGCCTTCTGCCCGGACTTCTCGGTGCCGGAGGACCCGGTGACCGGGAGCCTCAACGCCGGCCTCGCTCTCTGGCTGACCCGGGAGGGTCACGCGCCGCCGGACTACGTCACCCGCCAGGGCACGGCGATCGGCAGAGACGGGAGGGTCCGGATCCGGACCGATGAGAGCGGCGAGATCTGGGTCGGCGGGACCTGTCACACCCTGGTCGATGGCTCCCTGACCCTGTGAGCGGGGGCTGTCGCCGCCCCGTGAGAAGGTGCGGTCATGGTCAACCTGCAGCCACAGGACGTGCTCGGACGGATCACGCTGGTGACCGGGCCCGAGGAGTTCCTGGGGGAGCGGGCCATCGCCGAGGTCCGCACGGCGGTGCGTGCCCACGACCTGGAGGCGGAGTTCTCCGAGACCTCGGCTGCGTCGCTGACGATGGCCACCCTGGGTGACCTGGCGGCACCCTCGCTGTTCTCCACGACCCGCTGCGTCGTCGTACGCCGTCTCGAGGATCTGCCCGAGGAGTCCCACCCCGGCCTGCTCGGCTACGCCGCGGAGCCGGCCGAGGACGTCGCGCTGGTGCTGGCCCACGGCGGCGGGCCCAGGGGGAGCGGGCTGCTGACCAAGCTGCGCAAGCTCCCGGCCGTCACCGAGGTGAAGTCCGCGCCCCTGTCCGCGCGGGAGTTCCCCGGGTTCGTGGTCAACCAGCTGCGTGCGCGCAAGGTGCGCATCGATCCCGATGCGGCGGACTTCCTGATCCAGGCCGTCGGCCAGGACCTGCGGTCGCTCTCGGCCGCTGCCAGCCAGCTCGCCGACGACTTCGAGGGCCAGCCGCTCACGGTCGAGATGGTGAAGAAGTACTTCGGTGGCCGCGCCGAGGCCAAGTCCTTCGCGGTGGCCGACCACACCATCCACGGCCAGACCGCGAAGGCTCTCGAGGAGCTGCGCTGGGCGCTGGACGGCGGGATGTCCCCGGTCCTGGCGACCAGCGCCATGGCCGCCGGCCTGCGCAGCCTGGCCAGGTTCATGTCCGCACCCCGCGGGATGCGCAACAACGACCTGATGCGTGAGGTCGGCGTGCCGGCGTGGAAGCTGGACACGCTCCGTCGGCAGTCGCACGGCTGGGACGAGAACGGGGTGGGCCGGGCGATCCGGACGGTGGCGCGGGCCGACGCCGACATCAAGGGCCAGGCCAGCGACCCGGCCTACGCGCTGGAGAAGATGGTGCTCGACGTCGTCCGGGCGCGGCCCAGTCGTTAGCGTGCCGCGGGCCGGGGCAGCACAAAGGCGCCGGCCCGTGGGGCGCGACGCCTGGTGCGGTGGGCTGCTCAGCCCGGAGTGCTGCTCAGAGCGAGGATGCCTGGCGGTTGATCGCCGACTTGCGGTTGGCGGCCTGGTTCTTGTGGATGACGCCCTTGGAGGCGGCCTTGTCGAGACGCTTCCCCGCGTCGACCGCGGCGGCCTTCGCCTCGTCCGCGTTGCCGGCCTCGGCCGCCTCGCGGAACTTCCGCACGGAGGTCTTCAGCGCGGACTTCACGGCCTTGTTGCGCTCGTGCGCAGCATCGTTCTGCCGGTTGCGCTTGATCTGGGACTTGATGTTCGCCACTTCAGGCTCGCCTCGTTCGTGTGGAGATCAGATTCGGGGGTGCGCGGACTGGGTCCAGACACGAAGGGAAACGATATCAGCGGGCGGCAGTTGCGCCCAAATCCATGGAATCGCCGTCATTCCCCGTGCCGTCGAGCCGGTCGCATGATCTCGCCTGCGCCGACCGTGCGCGTTCCCGGCTCCAGCCGGGCCGCCTCCCGGACCATCGTCTGGGCGACGTCCTCGGCGCGCGTGGGCCGCAGCCGGCCGAGGACCGGGGCGAGCGCCCGCATCACCGCCAGCCCGACGCGCTCGGCCGGTCGTGACTCCGCACGTTCGCCGTCCAGGATCGAGGGCTGGAACGCCAGCGTCGTCGCGATCCCGACCGCAGCCACGTCGCGCTCGGTCTCGCCCTTGACCCGGTTGTAGAAGATCCGCGACCCGGAGTCGGCACCCATGGCGGTCACGTGCAGGAAGCTGCTCGCCCCGGAGGTGCGTGCCGCCCGTGCCAGAGCCACGACCGCGTCGTGGTCGACGGAGCGGAAGGCTTCCTGGCTCCCGGCCTTCTTGATGGTGGTGCCCAGGGCGCAGAAGACGTCGTCGACGTGGGGGAGGCCGACCACGTCCGGAAACGCGATGACGCGCTGCTCCAGCTTGTGATGGTGCACGTCCAGCTCGCGTCGACCGAGGCTGATCACCCGAGTCCACCTGGGGTCCTCGAGCAGCAGGCGCAGGAGGTGTCCCCCCACCAGGCCCGAGGCCCCGGCCAGGAGCGCAACCCTCTCGTCCTCGTCCACGCGGTCACAGTAGGCGGCCGGCTGCCACGCAGGTTCGCGCCCACCCGGGAGGGTCGTTAGGTTGGCCGGATGCTTGCCAAGGATCTGGACCTGTTGCACGCCTGTGGCCGCCCGAGCCTCACCCCTGACGGCGCCCTGGCGGTGGTCCCGGTGGTCGCTCCCGACCTGGCCTCCGACAGCTATCGCGGCGGGTTGTGGGTGGTCCCGACCGTCGGCGGCTCGCCCGTCCGGCTGACCAACGGCGAGCGCGACCAGGCCCCGGCCGTGAGCCGTGACGGTCGACTGGTGGCGTTCCTCCGCGCCGGGGACGGTACGCCGCCCCAGGTGCATGTCACCGGCCTCGCCGGGGGAGAGCCGTTGCGGCTCACCGACCACCCGCTCGGCGCGGGCGCACCGGTGTGGAGCCCCGACGGCACCCGCCTCGCCTACACCGCGAGAGTGCCCGAGCCCGGTCGTTACGGCACCGAGGACGACGAGGGGAAGAAGCCCGCTGCCGAGGCCGAGCCGGCGCGTCTGGTCACCGAGCTCGCCTACCGCCAGGACAACCTCGGCTTCAGCCGCGACCGGCGCCAGCACGTGTTCGTGCTCGACCTGCCCCAGCTCGATCTCGCGCCCGGAGCCGACCTTCCCGACCTGCCGCTCACCCCCCGCCAGCTCACCACCGGTGACCACGACGACACCGACCCGGCCTGGAGTCCCGACGGGTCGATGCTGGCCTTCGTCTCGGCCCGCCATCACAGCAGGGAGCGCGACCTGCGCTCGGCGGTCCACCTGGTCGACAGCGACGCCGCGGAGCCGGTGGCCGAGCCGCCGGCTGCCACTGCGGGTGACCTTTCCGTGGGTGGCGTCCAGTGGCTCGCCGACGGCCGGCTGGTGCTCGCCGCCTCGGACGTCGGGCCGGAGGGTCGCGACTTCGTGGGTCGTCCGGGTCAGCTGTGGGTCACGACCGGGCCGGTCACGTCGCAAGCCGGTCCCCTCGAGGTCCGCGCGCTGACCGACGAGCAGGACACAGACGTCGAGGGCGGCTCCTCCGACCTGGTGGTGCTCGGCGACCGGGTCGTGGTGCGCGACGTGCACCGTGGCGCCGTACGCCTGCTGGCCGTGGACCCCGGCGCCACCGACCCGAAGCCGGAGGTGCTGCTCGACGGTCACCTCGTGGTCTGCGCCCACGCAGCATCGGCCGACGGGTCCACGTTGGCTGCCGTCGTCGCCGACCCGGAGCGAGCCGGTGACCTGGCCGTGGTCCGCGACGGCGCCCCGCACTTCCTGACCGACGTCAGCGCCCGCCTGCGCGAGGTGGGCGTGCGCCCGCTTCACGAGGTCGAGGCGACATCCGCCGACGGCCACCCCGTGCACGGCTGGGTGGTGCTGCCGGACCCGGACCGGTTCGGTCCCGGCCCGCACCCGGTCCTGCTGAACATCCACGGGGGACCGTTCGCGTCCTACGACTGGGCGCTCTTCGACGAGGCTCAGGTGTACGCCGGGGCGGGCTATGCCGTCGCGATGTGCAACCCGCGTGGCTCCGCCGGCTACGGCTTCGAGCACGGTCGGGCGATCCGGCACGCGATGGGCAGCCTCGACGCCGACGACGTGGTGGCGTTCCTCGACCACGTGCTGGCCCACGACGAGCTGCCGGTGGATCCGGACCGCGTGGGCGTGATGGGCGGGTCCTACGGCGGCTACCTGACGGCGCTCCTGACAACCCGGACCAAGCGCTTCGCCGCCGCCGTGGTCGAGCGCGGCTACCTCGATGCCACCTCGTTCGTCGGCTCCTCCGACATCGGCTGGTTCTTCCCCGAGGAGTACCACGGCTCCGCCGAGGCGATGGCCGAGCAGAGCCCGATGGCCCACGTCGCGCAGGTGACCACGCCGACGCTGGTGATCCACTCCGAGGCCGACTGGCGCACGCCGGTCGAGCAGGGGCAGCGCTGGTTCACCGCACTGAAGTCGCGCGGCGTGCACGCCGAGCTGTTGCTGTTCCCGGCCGAGAGCCACGAGCTGAGCCGCAGTGGGCGGCCACGCCACCGCCGGCAGCGCTTCGAGCACATCCTGCGCTGGTGGGGCGAGCACCTGCCGGTGGGCTGATCTGCTCGGTCCGCGCGCGTGTTCGGGTCAGCGCCCGTTGCGTGGGAAGATGACGGTTCGTCCGAACCGAGTCCGTGTCGTCCCGATCGAGAGCAGTCTGTGTCCCCGAACCCCGCCGCGCCCCTCCCGGGGAAGACCGATCCCGCGATCATCCGGAACTTCTGCATCATCGCCCACATCGACCACGGCAAGTCGACGCTGGCGGACCGGATGCTCCAGCTCACCGGCGTGGTGGACGAGCGCGCGGCCCGGGCGCAGTACCTCGACCGCATGGACATCGAGCGCGAGCGCGGCATCACGATCAAGAGCCAGGCCGTCCGGATGCCGTGGACGGTGCAGCCGGACAACGATGCGGCTGCAGAGCCCGGGACCTACGTCCTGAACATGATCGACACCCCCGGTCACGTCGACTTCACCTACGAGGTCTCGCGTTCGCTCGAGGCGTGCGAGGCCGCTGTGCTCCTCGTCGACGCGGCCCAGGGCATCGAGGCGCAGACGCTGGCGAACCTCTACCTCGCCCTGGGCGCCGACCTGCACGTGATCCCGGTGCTGAACAAGATCGACCTGCCCAACGCCCAGCCGGAGAAGTACGCCGCGGAGCTGGCCGGGATCATCGGCTGCGACGTCGCCGACGTGCTCCAGGTCTCGGCCAAGACCGGCATGGGTGTGGAGCACCTGCTCAACGAGATCGTCGCGCAGACCCCCGGCCCGGTCGGTGACGCGGACGCTCCGCCGCGCGCGCTGATCTTCGACTCCGTCTACGACACCTACCGCGGCGTGGTCACCTACGTCCGGGTGATCGACGGCAAGCTGAGCCACCGCGACCGGATCAAGATGATGTCCAACGGTGCCGTCCACGAGATGCTCGAGGTCGGCGTGATCAGCCCCGAGCCGGTGAAGGCCGGTGACCTCGGGGTCGGTGAGGTCGGCTACCTGATCACCGGGGTGAAGGACGTCCGGCTCTCCCGGGTCGGTGACACCGTGACCAGCCAGCACCACGGCGCGACCACCCCGCTCGGCGGCTACAAGCACCCCAACCCGATGGTCTACTCCGGCCTCTACCCGATCGACGGCGACGACTACCCGACGTTGCGCGACGCCCTCGAGCGGCTCCAGCTCAACGACGCGGCGCTGGCCTACGAGCCGGAGACCTCCGGCGCGCTCGGCTTCGGCTTTCGCTGCGGGTTCCTCGGCCTGCTGCACATGGAGATCGTCCGCGAGCGGCTCGAGCGGGAGTTCAACCTCGAGCTGATCAGCACCGCGCCCAACGTGGTCTACAGCGTGCTGATGGAGGACGGCTCCGAGCAGGTCGTCACCAACCCCAGCGAGTACCCCAACGGCGGAAAGATCGCCGAGGTCCGCGAGCCGGTGGTGAAGGCCACCATCCTCAGCCCGAGCGAGTACATCGGCGTGATCATGGAGCTGTGCCAGTCCAAGCGTGGGCAGCTCGACGGGATGGACTACATCTCGGCGGAGCGCGTCGAGATGCGTTACACCCTGCCGATGGGCGAGATCGTCTTCGACTTCTTCGACCAGCTGAAGTCCAAGACCAAGGGCTACGCCTCGCTGGACTACGAACCCACCGGCGAGCAGGCGGCAGACCTCGTCAAGGTCGACATCCTCCTCCAGGGCGAGACCGTGGACGCGTTCAGCGCGATCGTGCACCGGGACGCGGCCTACGGCTACGGCGTGATGCTCGCGGGCAAGCTCCGTGAGCTGATCCCGCGCCAGCAGTTCGAAGTGCCCATCCAGGCGGCGATCGGTGCCCGCGTGATCGCCCGCGAGACCATCCGCGCGATCCGCAAGGACGTGCTCGCCAAGTGCTACGGCGGCGACATCACCCGCAAGCGCAAGCTGCTGGAGAAGCAGAAGGAGGGCAAGAAGCGGATGAAGATGGTCGGCCGCGTCGAAGTCCCCCAGGAGGCCTTCATCGCCGCGCTCTCCACCTCCGGACCGACCGGTGACAAGGGCAAGAAGTAGCTCGTCCGGTGGTTCAGCCCCTGCCTGACGGCATCCTCGGGATGGTGCGACGAGGGCCGCAGTGGGCTGCCTGGGTCGACCGGTTGCCGGCCGTCCTCGCAGAGCTGCTCGAGGAGTGGCAGCTGAGCCCCGACGGCTGGATGATGCACGGCTTCGTCGCCCTCGTCGTCCCCGTCCGCACCGCCGGCGGGCGTGGCGCGGTGCTGAAGATCAGCTTCCCGGACGAGGAGGGCGAGCACGAGCACCTCGCCCTGCAGCACTGGGGCGGTCGCGGCGCGGTCCGGCTGCTGAGGGCGGATCCGCACCGGTCGGCGTTGCTGCTGGAGCGTCTGCGCCAGCAGCGCCTCGACGACATCCCGGACCTCGAGGCGTGCGAGATCGTCGCCGGGCTCTACGGGCTGCTCCATGTCCCCGCGTTGCCACAGCTGCGCCTCCTCACGTCGTACGTCGACACCTGGGCCGTCGACCTGGGGGAGCTGCCCCGCAACGCGCCCCTGCCGAGAAGGCTGGTCGAGCAGGCGATCTCGCTGTCGCGCGACCTCGTGACCGACCCCGCCAGCAGCGGCACGATGATCCACGGCGACCTGCACTACCAGAACGTGATGGCGGCGGATCGTGCGCCCTGGTTGGCGATCGACCCGAAGCCGATGAACGGCGACCCCCACTACGAGCTGGCGCCGATGCTCTGGAGCCGGTTCGACGAGCTGGCCGCAGCCCACAGCGGCCAGAGTGTTCGTGACGGTGTCAGGCGGCGTTTCCACGCCCTGGTCGACCACGCGGGTCTCGACGAGCACCGCGCCCGTGACTGGGTCGTCGTACGCATGCTCAACAACGCGTGCTGGCGGCTGCAGGATCCCCCCGAGGTGCAGCGGCTGACCCCCACCGAGGACCACCTGACGATGTGCATCGCCGTGGCCAAGGCGGTGCAGGACTGACGCAGACGGTTGCGCCGTGCCCTCAGGAACTGCCGCTCGGCCTCGGTGCGGTCCTGCTCGTCGAGCGGAACCAGGGTGCCGTCGTCGCCCGCGCGGCCTGCGCCATCGGACTGGTCGCTCTGCCTGGAACGGGCGCACTTCCACAGCGCCCAGGTCGGCTGCCTCCACGACCCAGAGCCACCGAGCTGCTCCTTGGTCTCGGCACAGGGGCGTCGGTGCGGTACGTCGTACCGACCCATCATCTCGACTGCGCCACGAACAGGAGTCGACGGGTACGACAGCTGCGGCCAAACTTTTCTCGACCGGATCAGACCCACCTCCAATCGGACAATTGTCGGATTCCACACCAGGGCGCGCTCTCCTTGTCCATACTTTTTCGGTGAGTTCCCCCACGACACCGCCACGCCTCGAGGTGTGGGAGCCGGAGACGCGTGAGTCGCTGGGCGCCTCGTTCGCTCGGCTCGCGGACTGGCTGGGCCGTGCCCTGTGGCTGTGCTGTGCCCTCGGCGCCGTCTCGCTCGTCGTCGAGCTGTGGGGGAGTGCTACCCCGGAGGCCGGGGACGGCGCGGGCCAGGTCCCGGACTTCGAGGCCGTCTCCGCCGCGGTGTCGCTCGCCGGACTGGCGGCCTTCGTGGTCACCGGAGCCATGTGGCTCGCGTGGCAGCATGCAGCGGCGAGCTCCGCGGGAGCCGCGTTGCGACGTACTCCGCGCGCACACGTCGGCTCGTGGTTCATCCCCGTGGCGAACCTGTGGCTGGTTCCCCAGAACCTGGCAGACCTGTGGCGGACCTACCGCGCTCCCCGGCGTCAGTCCGAGGTGCCACCCGGGCCGCCGGTGATCGTCTACGCGTGGTGGCTGACCTGGGTCACGGCCGCGGCGGCGAGCGTGTGCGCGGCGGTCGCCGAGCTCCGGGCGAGCAGTCCGGCCGACCTCCAGCTCGCGGGGCTCCTGGGCAGCTTCGGCGCCCTGGCGACGGCGTTGGCGGCGGGGATCGCGGCGAACGTGGTGCGTCAGCTGAGCTGGTACGTCTTGCTGGTCCACGCCGACGCGCACTGAGCTCAGGCTGGATCAGTCCACCTCCCGACAAATCACGGCATTCGACCTTTGCCCGTTGCCGCGACCCGCCATCGGACGTACTTTGCGGTCGGGGGTTTGTCCAGGGGGTTCATCACGATGTCGAGGGCGCACCGGCGTCGGCTCACAGCCGCGCTGAGCACGTGGCTGCTGTTGGCGACCCTGGTCACGGTCACCACCTCCTCGCCCTCGTACGGCGCCGAGTCACCTGTGCTGGTGCCTTCTGACGCCGAGACCGAGCCGGTGCTTCACACCGGTGACGCCATGGACGACCCGGCGGTCTGGGTGCACCCCACCGACCCGTCCCGGTCGCTGCTGATGGGCAACGACAAGCGTGGGGCGTTCGACACCTACGACCTCGACGGCACCCTGGTGCAGCGGCTGGACATCAGCTCCCAGTTCTGGGGGAACGTCGACGTCCGCCAGGGGGTGACCATCGGTGGCCAGACCCGCGACATCGTGGGGGTGGTGCAACGCGGTGTGCGCTTCTACAACGTGGATCCCGACACCCGGCTGCTCTCGCAGACCACCGAGGGCTCGGCCCCGATCGGTGTGAGCGGGGAGGGCTTCTGCCTCTACGAGAGCCCTACGACGCAGAAGGTCTACGGCATCTCGATCACGATCGCCGGGATCGTGAACCAGTTCGAGCTCCTGGACGCGGACGAGGACGGCCTGCTGGAGAGCACCACGGTTCGGACCTTCTCGGTCGGGTCGGAGGCGGAGGGGTGCGTCGCCGACGACGACACCGGTGCGTTGTACATCAGCGAGGAGAACGAGGCACTCTGGCGCTACTCCGCTGAGCCCGACGCTGGCACCACGCGAGTGGCGGTCGACCTGCTGCAGGAGGCGGGCGGCCACCTGGTCAACGACATCGAGGGGGTGACGATCGTCGACCAGGGCGAGGGTGCCGGCTTCGTGATCGTCTCCGTGCAGAACTCACCGGACCCCCACGCTTCCTACTTCAGCGTCTACCGACGCGAAGCCGGCAATGCCTTCGTGAACACCTTCCGGGTCGCAGACGGCGTCAACTCCGACGACTGCGACCGGACCGACGGCATCACCGCCGTCACCGCAGACCTGGGGCCGGCCTTTCCTCGCGGCATGTTCGTGTGCCAGGACAACAACAACAACCTTCCCGGGACCAGCGGAAACCAGAACCTGAAGATGGTGCGGCTGGAGAACGTCGTCAACCTCGACGGCGGCCCGCCGCCACCCCCGCCCCCGCCACCGCCGCCACCCCCGCCACCTCCGCCCAGCGAGGAGATCTCGTTCGTCGGGCGGTCCACGAGCAACACCAACGCCCGCAGCTTCTCCGTCCAGGTGCCACCGGGCGCACAGGTCGGTGACGCGCTGCTGCTGTTCGCGGCCCAGGGGACCGCGACGAGTCTCAGCGGCCCTGGTGCCGGCTGGACCCAGGCCGGTCGGGTCGTCGACGGCACCCATGTCACGACGGTCTGGCGCAAGGTCGCCGCCGTCGGCGATGCCGGCACGGCGGTCAACCTCAGCAGCGGCACGACGTACACCAAGGTCGGGCTGACCCTCGCCGCCTACCGTGGCGCCGACGCCACCAGCCCGCTGGCCTCGATCGCCGGCGTGCCCGAGCCCGGCAGCACCACCTCGCACACCAGCCCGGTCGTGGACAACGACGTCGCCGGGGCCTGGCGGGTGTCCTTCTGGTCCGACCGGAACAGCGCGACCACGACCTGGACCGGTCCGGCCCCCGACGCCGTTCGCGGAACGTCGTTCGGCAGCGGTGGTGGCCGGGTCGCGACCCTGCTGACCGACTCGGCGGGACCCCTGGCCGCCGGGACTCCCGCAACGACCGGCGGTCTGGTGGCTCGGGCCAATGCGGCTGCCAGCACCGCCACTGCGTGGACCATGCTGCTCAGGCCCGCAGCACCACCCCCGCCGCCCCCGCCACCCGGCAACGAGCCCCCCGTCGCACGGTTCACCTGGGACTGTGCCGACCTGGTGTGCTCCTTCGATGCCAGCACCTCCAGCGACGCGGAGGACACGATCGACTTCTACGCATGGACCTTCGACGGGGCACAGACCGGGACCGGGGCCACAGTCGTGCACACCTTCGAGGAGCCCGGCAGCCATCAGGTCGAGCTGACCGTCACCGATGACGACGAGGCGACCGACACCGTCACGCACACCGTCGCGGTGGGAGACCTGCCGGTGGCACCGATCGCCTTCGTGGGCCAGGCGACCCGCAACGTGAACAGCACGGCGTTCACGGTTCAGGTGCCGACGGCCGTGGAGACCGGCGATGCGCTGTTGCTGTTCGTCTCGCAGGCGGGCACTGCCCTCGTGACGGGTCCCGGCGCCGAGTGGACGCAGGTCGGTCGCGTGGTGGACGGCGCACACACCACCACGGTCTGGAGCCGCGTCGCCACCGCCGCCGACGCCGGGACCACCGTCCGGCTGAGCACCGCCGCCTACACCAAGGTGGCCGTGACCGTGGCGGCCTACCGAGGCACCCACCCGACCGATCCGGTGATCAGCGCCACCGGTGTCGCAGAGCCGGGAAGCTCCGGTCAGCACACCACGCCCACGGTCGCCAACGGCACCACCGGTGCGTGGCGGGTCTCCTACTGGTCGGACCGGAACAGCGGGACCACCGGATGGACCAACCCCCCCGGCGAGACTCGGCGTGCGGTCACCGTGGGTGGCGGCGGCGGCCGGGTCAGCAGTCTGCTCACCGACCCGGACGCGGCGCTCACCGCCGGTGTCCCCGCGACGACGGGCGGCCTCACCGCGACTGCCAACAGCGCCAGCAGCACGGCGACCTCGTGGACCGTCGTGCTGGCCCCCTCCGGTTGAGGAGGACCTGCCACCCGGCGACACCAGGACGCCGGGCAGCAGCCAGCGCCGCGTTCCGCCATCCCAGGGGGCATAGGTGACAGGGCGACTCCGCCGAGGTTGTGGGAGTCCACCAACTCGCCGAAATTTCCGGGTGCCAGCGCATCTTCCCGCGAGGCCGGGGGTGCCAGCGCGGCTCCTGTGATCTAGGTTACGTATCAGTAATCCACCACTCGATCCGGCGAACCGGACAGAGAAGCCCACCCAGGAGCACTGCATGTCGCCCGTCAACACCGACACCTCGTTCATCGAGAACCGCCCGCCCAACGTGGCCGTGCAGTTCCGCGACCGCGTCGCCAAGAGCCCGGCCGGAGAGGCCTACCGCTACCCGACGGAGGACGGCCAGCCCTGGACGTCGGTGACCTGGAAGGAGACGGGCGAGAAGGTCCAGAAGCTCGCCGCTGGGCTCCTGACGCTGGGTATCGGCTCCGAGCAGCGCGTCGGCATCGCGTCCGGCACCCGCGTGGAGTGGATCTTCGCCGACCTCGCGATCATGTGCGCGGGCGGCGCCACCACGACGGTCTACCCCTCGACCATGGCCGAGGACGTCGCCTACATCCTCGCCGACTCGGAGTGCCACGTCGTCTTCGCCGAGGACGACGAGCAGGTCGCGAAGCTCCGCGAGCACAAGTCCGAGCTGCCCCACCTGGAGAAGGTGGTGGTCTTCGACGGCAGCGCCGACGGTGACTGGGTGATCAGCCTGGACGACCTCACCGGACTCGGTGAGAAGCATCTCGCGGACAACGCCGAGGCGGTCAACCAGTCCATCGACTCGGTCCAGCCCGAGCACCTGGCGACCCTGATCTACACCTCCGGCACCACCGGTCGCCCCAAGGGCGTGCGGCTGCGCCACTCGTCGTGGACCTACGAGGGTGCAGCGATCCAGGCCCAGCAGATCCTGAGCGAGGACGACCTGCAGTTCCTGTGGCTGCCGATGGCGCACTCGTTCGGCAAGGTGCTGCTCTCCACGCAGCTCGCGTGCGGCTTCGCGACGGCCGTCGACGGCCGGGTGGACAAGATCATCGAGAACCTCGCGATCGTGAAGCCGACCTTCATGGGTGCGGCACCGCGCATCTTCGAGAAGGCCCACGCCCGCATCGTCACGATGCAGGCGGCCGAGGGCGGCCTGAAGGAGAAGATCTTCCTGACGGCGTTCAAGGTCGGTCGTCAGGTCGACGCCCTCAAGCGCGAGGGCAAGTCCGTTCCCCTGCCGCTGAAGCTGCAGCACGCCCTGTTCGACCGGCTCGTCTTCTCCAAGATCCGTGACCGCTTCGGTGGACGCGTCCGGTTCTTCATCTCCGGCGCTGCCGCACTGAACCGCGACATCGCCGAGTGGTTCCACGCGGCCGGCATCTTGATCCTCGAGGGCTACGGACTGACCGAGTCGTCTGCCGGGTCGTTCGTGAACCACCCCGACAACTACAAGTTCGGCACGGTCGGGCCCGTCGTACCCGGCAGCCGCGTGCGCCTGGGCGAAGGTGACGAGATCCAGATCGCCGGCCCCGGCATCATGGACGGCTACCACAACATGCCGGAGGAGACCTCGAAGACGCTCACCGAGGACGGCTGGCTGCACACCGGTGACAAGGGCGCGCTGGACTCCGAGGGCTACCTGACGATCACCGGGCGGATCAAGGAGCTCTTCAAGACCTCCGGCGGCAAGTACATCGCGCCGCCGGCGATCGAGGCGAAGTTCAAGGCCGTGTGCCCCTACGCCAGCCAGTTCATGGTCTTCGGCAACGAACGCAACTACGTGGTCGCGCTCGTGACCCTCGACCCCGACGCCATCGCGGGCTGGGCCGAGGAGAACGGTCTCGGTGGCAAGCCCTACGAGGAGATCGTCGCCGACGACAAGACGCGCACGCTCGTGCAGGGCTACGTCGACCAGCTCAACACCCAGCTCAACCGCTGGGAGACCATCAAGAAGTTCGAGCTGCTCGACCATGACCTGTCCGTCGAGTCGGGTGAGCTGACCCCGTCGATGAAGGTCAAGCGCAACGTCGTCGAGGACAAGTACTCCGGGATGATCGACAAGCTCTACGCCTAGACACCCAGCCAGGAAGTACGACCTCGTGCCCGGTCCCAACAATTGTTGGGGCCGGGCACGGTTCGCATACAGCCTGGCCGACGGCTACCCCGCCACGCTCAACGTCCCAGTCTGACCCGGGTGATCCAGTAGTCGGCGGTCTCCGGCGTGGGAGTGGCGGTGCCGAAGCGCGCGTTCGGCAGGTAGAGCGAGGACCGGTGCCGGGCGATCGTCGTCGGCACGTCGAACCCGGGTGACCGCAGCGTGCGGACGAGACGGCCGAAGTGGCCGCGCTTGCCCAGCCGCAGGACGGCCACCTTGTTGTCCCGGTTCTGGGCGACGTAGAGGGTGCGACCACGGCGCAGCATCCCGTCGCCGTTGGTCAGGGTGTAACCGCGCAGCCCGACAAGGGTGGCGCGACCGTTGCGGGGGTTGACCCGGAAGAGCTTGCCGGTGACCGACTGCACCACGAGCAGCGCACGACGGTCCGGAGTCGTGCTGATCCCGTTCGCGTTGAACTCGTCGGGCACCTGGTTCCACGCGCCGCCGAGCGGGACGGTGCGCACCCGGGCCCGGGCCGGCCGGCCCCTGACGGGTGACACCTTGTAGAGGACGCCGCGCTGGGAGTCGGTGAACCACGCCGCGCCCTTGAGCAGCACGACGTCGTTCACGAACGAGGGAGCGGTCGAGGCTCCGACGAAGTCGTAGTTGGCGAGCACCCGGCCGTTGGCGGTGTTCACGACCTTGGCGTCACCGTCGGCGCCTCCCGCCACCCACAGCCGTCCCTTGCGGTCCAGCTTCATCCCGACCGCCGGGGTGCCGTCGCCCTGGCTGATCACCCGGCCGCGACCGGTGCGCAGGTTGGCGCGATAGATGTCCCCGTCTGCGAGCGAGCCGAGGTAGGCGACCGGCCGACGGCCGATCGCGATGCCTTCGGGTCGGAAGCCGTCGGGCAGGTTGATCCGCTGCGGCCCGGCTTGTCGGACGGCGTTGGCAGGAGGTGCAGTGGCGGGGGCCGCGAGAGCGGCAGCGAGCAGGGTTGCGGTGAGGATTCGAGCGGAACGACCGAGAATGGTCATCGGGGACTCCCTTCGTCCCCACCGAAGTTACCCCTGCGATCCTGCCGCTCCGCAAGGTCTGAGGCGGCGATGTGACACTGGGGCGTGCCTGTTGCCCCGCCCGAAGTCCCCTTCGGCGTCTACGTGCACGTCCCCTTCTGCGCGGTCAGGTGCGGCTACTGCGACTTCAACACCTACACGGCCACCGAGCTCGGTGGTGGTGGCTCCCAGGCGGCGTACGCCGGTCACGCCGTCGCCGAGGTGGAGTACGCCGGGACGGTGCTCGGCCCCGACCTGCCGCAGGTCGCGACGGTGTTCTTCGGTGGCGGGACCCCGACGCTGCTTGCCGGTGGACGACCTGACCCGGATCCTGTCGGCGATCGACACGACCTTCGGGCTGGCCCCCGACGTCGAGGTGACCACCGAGGCGAACCCCGACAGCGTCACTCCCGAGAGCCTGGCGGCACTGCGCGCGGGCGGCTTCGACCGGGTCTCGTTCGGGATGCAGTCGGCGGTGCCCCACGTGCTGCGGACCCTCGAGCGCACGCACGACCCGGCCAACGTGGCCCGGGCAGTGACCTGGGCTCGCGAGGCCGGCTTCGAGCAGGTGAGCCTGGACCTGATCTACGGCACCCCGGGGGAGTCGCTGGCCGACTGGCGGGTCTCGGTGGAGTCGGCGTTGTCCTGCGAGCCGGACCACGTGTCGGCGTACTCCCTGATCGTGGAGGAGGGCACCCGCCTGGCCCGGCAGGTGCGCACCGGAGTGATCCCCGCGCCGGACGAGGACGACCTCGCCGAGAAGTACGTCGTCGCGGACGACGCCTTCGCCGCAGCCGGCCTGCAGTGGTACGAGGTGTCCAACTGGGCCCGCGACCCGGCAGGAACCGGGGCCGCCCGGTGTCGGCACAACGAGCTCTACTGGACCAGCGCGAGCTGGTGGGGTGTCGGCCCGGGCGCGCACTCCCACGTCGCCGGCGAACGCTGGTGGAACGTCAAGCACCCCAGCGCCTATGCCGCTCGGATCGGTGCGGGGGAGTCGCCGGCCCAGGACGGCGAGGTACTCGACGAGCAGACCCGCACCCTGGAGCGGGTCCTGCTGGAGGTCCGGCTACGCGACGGCCTCCCGCTCGACCTGGTGGACCGGGCCCGAGCCGACGCCGTCGTCGCCCGGGGGCTCGGCGTGCTCGCGGACGACCGGCTGGTGCTCACCCGCCGGGGGCGGTTGCTCGCCGATGCGGTGGTGCGGGAGCTGGTCGGGTAGGGGGTGCAGGTTTCCCCGGTCGGCCGGGGAAACCTGACGTTGTCAGGCGATGCTTCGCCCCCCGACGTCAGGGATCGGGCCGACAACCCCATCCGCTTTGTCCCCCTCCGTCAACAAGGGTTGACATTCGTGACGCGTCAACCTAGATTGACATCCATGACCACCGAGTCGGATCTCGCCACCGCCGCCAGCGCTGCGGACCCCCAGGTCGGCCTGCGTGCCGTCCGGGCGCTTCGTCGGCTGCTCGAGGAGCTCGAGCGCACGCAGGTACGACGAGCACGGGAGCACGGCTGGTCGTGGCAGGAGATCGGCGCGGCGCTCGAGGTGAGCCGGCAGGCCGTTCACAAGAAGCACCGCCGAGACTGAGGAGCACGCCATGTTCGAACGATTCACCAAGCCGGCCCGAACCATGGTCAAGCAGGGGATCGATGTTGCCGCCGCGGCGGGCTCGAGCCGGGTGCGGCCCGAGCACCTCCTGGTCGCGCTCGTGGAGGACGAGGACTGCCTGGCGACCCGGGTGCTCGTGGACCTGGGTGTCTCGCCGGCGCGACTGCGTACGACGCTGGAGGCTCGCCGGGACCGCTACCTCGGCGGACTGGGGGAGGAGGACGCCGAGGCGCTCGCCACCATCGGGATCGACCTGCAGGAGGTGGTCCGACGCGTCGGCCGCGGCTCTGGGGAGGCGAGCACGCGTGGGCGGCCGAGGTTCTCGCGCGGGTCGAAGAAGGTCCTCGAGCTCGCGCTCCGGGAAGCGATCGCGCTGCGACACAACTACATCGGGACCGAGCACATCCTGCTCGCCCTGGCGCGTGCGGACGACGCGCTGGTGCGGGACACGCTGACGGCACTCGAGCTCGAGCCGGCAGGCCTGCGGGTGGCCGTGGTGGACGCGCTGCGCAAGGTCAGCTGAGGTCCTGGGTCACTCCTGGGTGACGAAGTCGATCAGCTGCTCGACCCGGCCGAGCAGCGCGGGGTCGAGGTCCTGGAACCCGCGAACACCGCCGAGGATGTGCTTCCACGCGCGGGCGATGTCGGCCTGGTCCCGGTGCGGCCAGCCGAAGCTCTGGCAGACGCCGTGCTTCCACTCGATGTTGCGCGGGATCTGCGGCCACGCCTTCTGCCCGAGCCGCTCGGGCTTCACCGCGGCCCAGATGTCGACGAACGGGTGGCCGACGATCAGCACGTGCTTGCCGACGGCCGACTTCGCCACCGACTGGGCGATCCGGCTCTCCTTCGAGCCCGGCACGAGGTGGTCGACGAGTACGCCGACCCGGCGCTCGGGCCCCGGACCGAAGTCACGCAGGTGCTCGGCGAGGTCGTCCACCCCTTCGAGGTACTCCACGACGACGCCCTCGATCCGCAGGTCATCACCCCACACCTTCTCGACGAGCTCGGCGTCGTGACGACCCTCCACGAAGATCCGGCTGGCCCGGGCCACCCGCGCCTGCACGCCCCGGACCGCGACCGACCCCGACGCCGTGCGCGTCGGGGCGACGGGGCCCTTGCGCGTGGGAGCGACCAGCACCACGGGGCGACCCTCGAGCATGAAGCCCGGACCGAGCGGGAACGCGCGCCGCTTCTCGCGCCGGTCCTCGAGCGTCACCGTGCCCAGGTCGCGCTCGACCTTGACGATCTCGCCGCACCAGTCGGTGGTGACCTCCTCGACGACCAGGCCGAGGTCGGCATCGATCTCGACCGCGCGTCCGTTCTTCGGCACCCGCCAGTCGGTGGCCAGGACGTCGGAGCCGTAGCGGTCGTTCGGGTGGAGTGGGAAAGTCACGCGGCCACGCTAGGGCGAGCGGACTGCCGTTCCGCGGTCGGCGCGCCAGAGCCGGCACGGGAGACCCCTTGCGTGGCGAGCAGTCGCGATATATCGTCAACATATCGAGACTTGTCGGCGAGGCCTGCCACCAGGCGGCCCCGACATCAGGACGAAGGGAGGTCTCGACATGGGACACGCGATGTGGACACCAGACTTTGAACCGACCCGCCGCCAGCGCGGCGGGCGCGGACGCCACGGCGGCCATGGCCACAACCCGTGGGGCGGCCCGTGGGGCGGCCCGATGGGCGGCCCGCCGCCGTGGGTCGCGCAGATGTTCGGCCCCGAGTTCGCCGGCGGCGCCGGCGGCCGGGGCGGCCGACGCCGTTCCCGCGTACGCCGCGGCGACGTCCGCTCGGCCATCCTCGACATCCTGCACACCTCGCCGGAGCCGGTGAACGGCTACCAGGTGATCCAGCAGATCGCCGAGAAGACCGAGGGCGTGTGGAAGCCGAGCCCCGGCTCGGTCTACCCGACCATCGCGCAGCTCGAGGACGAGGGCCTCGTCGAGGATGCACCCACGGGGCGCAAGGCCGTCCAGCTGACCGAGGCCGGCACGGCGTACGTCCAGGAGCACCCGGAGGAGATGGCGGCCGTGTGGGCGCCCTTCGCCGACGAGCAGGACGACGACGAGGTGGTGAACTTCAAGCAGGTCATCGGGCAGACCGTCGGCGCGATCATCCAGGTGGCGACGACCGGCACACCGGACCAGCGCGAGAAGGCGATGGAGATCCTGCGTGACACCCGACGGCGGCTCTACGGCCTGCTCGCCGAGGGCCCCGACGACTCCGACGACTCCGACGACTCCGACGCAGGATCGTTCGAGGAGGAGTGATGGACACGCTGCGCCTCAGCGACGCCGACCGTGAGGCGGCGGTGGCACTGCTCGGTGAGCAGTACGCCGTCGGCCGGCTCACCAAGGACGAGTTCGACGAGCGCAGCGACGCGGTGTGGACGGCGAAGACCCAGGGCGATCTCGCTCCGGTCTTCGCCGACCTGCCGGCGCGCTCACCCGCTCGACCCGCCCCGAACCGCCGACGACCCTCGCCTCGGTGGTCGATCCCGCTCGTGCCGGTGCTGTTCGTGCTGATCGCGCTCGCGCTCGTCACACACCTGCCGTTCGTCCTGTTCGGGCTCCTCGCCTGGTTCGTGCTCTCGCGTCGCTGCGGCGTCGCGAGTCCACGCTGGGGTGGGCACCGCTCGCGCCTGAGGTGACCGGCTGGCGGCTCCCGTGAGGCGCACGGCTCAGATGAGCGGCAGCCGCCGGGCCTCGCGAGGGAGCTGGCCGTAGCCGCGACGTACAGCCTCGCCCAGCGTCTCGCGAGGGTAGGGCCACGCCTCGGTCTCCAGCGCCCGAGCAAGGGGTACGCCGCGCCCGGCCAGGTCGCGGATCGTCTGGGCCACCACCCCGATCGAGGACCGCTGCTCGAACACGAAGTCGCGGTCGACGGGGGCACCGTGGCCGGGCACGACCACCGTGGAGGGCCCGATCAGCTCCAGGGTGAGGTCGAGGGCGTGCGGCCAGTCCAGCGGGAAGCAGTCCCGGCCGTAGGACGGCGCGCCCGACTCCTCGACGAGGTCACCGGCGAGGACCACGTCCGCGTCATCGATGCGTACGACGAGATCTCCCTCGCTGTGGCCACGCCCGGGGTGCACCAGCTCCACCGTCCGGTCGCCGAGGTCGACCGAGGTCACGGAGGAGAAGGTGTGGTCGGCCGCGACGATCTGTGTCGCCGCCATCTCCTCGGCCCGGTGGTCACCGCGCGCCGACATGGCCGTCCGCACCTCCTCGCCGTGGGGGACGGTGTTGGCCGCAGCGGCCTCGTGGGCCGTGATCGGGACCGGGCCGAACTCGTCGCGGAAGGCTGCGTTGCCGAACACGTGGTCGACGTGCTCGTGGGTGTTGACCAGCCCCACCACGGGACGCGGGGAGAGCCGGCGCAGGTCGGCGATCACCTCCTGCGCCGCCTTCGTCGAGGCGTGGGTGTCGACCACGACCAGACCCGCCTGACCCTCGATCACCGAGACGTTGACGTCGTACCACTCATAGCGCGCCACCCAGACCCGGTCGCCGACCTCCGTGAACTCCGACACGAGCGCGAGCCTACGACCAGCTCCCCTAGTACCCTTGGCACTCTGGCGAAGTGAGTGCCAACACCCGGGAATCGTGAGGAGGCGAGATGCAGGAGGACCGCAAGCTCGCCGTGCTGCGCGCCATCGTCGAGGACTACGTGTCGACCCGCGAGCCGGTCGGCAGCAAGGCACTCGTCGAGCGGCACCGGCTCGGCGTCTCGCCCGCGACCGTCCGCAACGACATGGCCGCGCTCGAGGAGGAGGGGCTGATCGCCCAGCCGCACACCAGCGCCGGACGGATCCCCACCGACAAGGGCTACCGCTTCTTCGTGGACCGGCTCACCCAGATCAAGCCGATGTCGGCGGCCGAGCGCCGCGCGATCTCGAGCTTCCTCGAGGGTGCGCACGATCTCGACGACGTGATCCAGCGCTCCGTGCGCGTGCTCGCGCAGCTGACCCAGCAGGTCGCGATCGTGCAGTACCCCTCGCTCGCGCGCTCCACCGTGCGTCACATCGAGCTGGTCTCGCTCTCGCCGTCCCGGATGCTCGTCGTGCTGATCCTGTCCACGGGGCGCGTCGAGCAGCGCGTGGTCGAGCTGCCGGTCGAGCTGGACATCGACGCGCTCGCCGACCTGCGCTCCCGGGTGCTGCGCGCGGCTGTGGGTGAGCCGATCACTGCCGCGGCCAATGCGCTGGGCTCACTCGCCGAGCAGTCCGACCACATCGACCGCACGCACGTGGCGGTGATCACCACCGCGCTGGTCGAGGCGATGTCCAACGAGCGCTACGACGAGCGCGTCGTCGTCGGCGGGACTGCGAACCTCGCCCGCTTCGGTGACGGGTTCGACCTGTCGATCAAGCCGATGCTCGAGGCGCTCGAGGAGCACGTCGTACTCCTCAAGCTGCTCGGCGCGGCCACCTCGCCCGACTCGATCACCGTGCGCATCGGCCACGAAGGCCCCTACCAGGAGCTGGCCACCACCTCGGTGGTCGCCACCGGGTACGGCCCGGGTACGGAGGCCGTGGGCTCGCTTGGCATCGTGGGGCCCACACGCATGGACTACCCGGGCTCGATGGCCGCCGTCCGCGCCGTCGCCCGCTATGTCTCCACGATCCTCGACGAAACCTGATCCGCAGCACCCTGCCCGACCCCCCGAACCCCATCCGAAAGACTGAAACGTGAGCCAGGACCCCTACGAGATCCTCGGTGTCTCCCGGGACGCCGAGGCCGACGAGATCAAGAAGGCCTACCGGCGTCTTGCCCGTCAGCTGCACCCCGACGTCAACCCCGACCCGGCGACGCAGGAGCAGTTCAAGGAGGTCTCGGCGGCCTACGAGGTGCTCTCCGACCCCGAGAAGCGGCGGATGTTCGACCTCGGCGGCGATCCGTTCGGGCGGGGTGCCGGCGCGGGCCAGGGGGCCGGCTTCTCCTTCACCGACATCATGGATGCGTTCTTCGGTGGCCAGCCCGGTGGCGGGCAGGCCGGTCGCGGCCCGCGTCCACGCACCCGCCGGGGCCAGGACGCGCTGGTCCGGCTCGAGATCGAGCTCGCGGAGGCGGCGTTCGGGGTCACCCGCGAGCTCAAGGTCGACACGGCCGTCCTCTGCACCGTCTGCGAGGGCAGTGGTGCCGCGGCCGGCTCGCGGCCGGTGACCTGCGAGACCTGTCACGGCAGGGGCGAGGTGCAGCAGGTGCAGCGCTCGTTCCTGGGCGAGATCCGAACCCTTCGTCCGTGCGCGGCCTGCCGCGGCTACGGCGAGATCGTCCCCGAGCCGTGCCGCGAGTGCTCCGGAGACGGGCGGGTGCGTTCGCGCCGGACGATCACGGTCAAGATCCCGCCCGGTGTGGACACCGGCACGCGGGTCCAGCTCGCCCACGAGGGCGAGGTCGGTCCCGGTGGTGGCCCCGCCGGGGACCTCTACGTCGAGATCCACGTCGCCACCCACCCCGTGTTCACCCGCGAAGGCACCGACCTGCGCTGCCACGTGACGGTGCCGATGACCGCGGCCGCCCTCGGTACGACGATCCAGCTGCCCCTGCTCGAGGCCGACGTGGCCGAGGCCGACTCCGACATGGAGCTCTGGGTCGACCTCGAGATCCGCCCCGGCACCCAGTCCGGGACCGAGACGGTCCTGCGGGGGCGAGGGATACCGCACCTGCGCTCGCAGGTCCGTGGCGACACGGTCGTCACGGTCGAGGTCGAGACCCCGGGCCGGCTCGACGACCAGCAGCAGGACCTGCTCAGGGAGCTGGCCAGGCTGCGTCACGAGGAGTCGCCGGACGGCCGGATCAGCTCTCCGCAGAAGTCGGTCTTCGGGCGGCTCAAGGACGCCTTCAACCCGCGGTGAGCCGGGCATGACGCTGCCGGTCTTCCTGGGACCCGTCACCGACGTCGCCGTCGGGGACACGGTGGTGCTCGAGGGCGACGAGGCCCGGCATGCGGTGGTGGTGCGCCGCATCCGGGAGGGCGAGGAGGTCGTGCTCGTCGACGGGGCCGGAGTCTCCTCGCAGTGCGTGGTCACCGCCACCACCAAGACCACCCTGACGGCAACGGTCTCCTCGGTGTCGGTGGCGAGCGCCCCAGCGCCGCACGTCACGGTCGTCCAGGCGATCCCGAAGGGCGACCGCGCCGAGCTGAGCGTCGAGGTGCTCACCGAGATCGGCGTCGACCGGATCGTGCCGTGGGCTGCCGCCAGGTCGGTCGGTGTCTGGCGCGGCGACCGGGCGGCCAAGTCGCTGGCCAAGTGGCGCACCACCGCCCGGGAGGCCGGCAAGCAGTCGCGTCGGTCCTGGCTGCCCGAGGTGACCGAGATGGCGTCGTTGGCCGAGGTGGTCGCGCTGGTGGATCAGGCCGACCTGGCCGTCGTACTCCACGAGGTGGCGGGTGACCCCATGTCCTCGCTGTCGCTCGACGGGGTCGGCTCGATCCTCGTCGTGGTCGGCCCGGAGGGCGGGATCTCCGAGGAGGAGCTGGCAGCGCTGGGCGCGGCGCACGTGGTGCGCATGGGGGAGCCGGTGCTCAGGACGTCGACCGCCGGTGTCGCTGCCGTCGCCGCGCTGCTGTCCCGGACCTCGCGCTGGGGCTGAGGGTTGGCCACCCGCCTACTCCACGGTGATCTGCCGGGTGTCCTCACTCGTCCCGACGCCTTCTCCGTCGGACTCGTCGGTGTCGTGGACCACCAGGGTGTACTCGCCCGGCGGCGCCGTCACGGTGAAGGAGTACGGCGAGAGGGTGCAGCACTCCGAGGCGGTGGCGAATCCGTTGCGCACGACCTGGCCGTCCTGCTCGAGCTCCCACACGACGTTGGCCTCGAACGTGGCGGCCATCCCTTCGACCCGGAACGGGCTGCCGACGGTGTCGCCCTCCGAGGGGCTGCTGATGATCACCGGCGAAGCGGTGGAGTCGAGGCTCGTCGCCGAGATGGCGGCCCTGCTGTCGATGCCGAGCAAGGTGGTCCCCGGCGCTCCGTTGACGGTGAACCGGACAGGTAGGCCCGTCTCCGTGGCCTCGTGCGCGGTCGCGATCACCGCCTGCACCATCATCCTCGCCACCTCGGGGCTCATCCCCGCGGGACGGCGCAGGGCCTCGGAGAGGTCGATCGTGATGCGCTCGTCGACCAGCTCGGCCTGGGCGGCGAGACCGTCGGGGGGCGTCCACGCCAGGTAGTCAGGGTCGCGAGGGGCGCTGCCGATCGCGGCCTGCACCGCGGTCTCGAGCTCCGTGCCGCGCACGTCGGTGAACGTGCGCTTCTCTGGGAAGAGCCGGGGGCCGAGCGCGGTCTCGCCGACGTAGTACACCGTCAGGGTCACAGTCCGCCCGGGCTCGGCCGACGTGCCCCCGTCAGGGGTCTGCGAGGGGGAGCCCGGCTCGGCGGCCGGCGTACCCGATGGCCCGCGCTGGCCGAGCCACCCGGCGCCGGCGATCACCACCACGGTCGCGACTGCCGCGGCCAGGACGATCGGCACCCAGCGGGTGGGGGAGGATCGGTCGGCCCGCGCCCGGATGTGAGCGGTCCCGCCGCGGGGGTGCACCTCGGAGACGGCGTCGTCGAGCAGCCTGCGCAGCTCGGAATCGTCGTTCGACGGGCTGGTCATGAGTTCTCCTCGAGGAGTGTGGACAGGTGTGTGCGCAGGGCTGCTGCCCCGCGCGAGGCATGGCTCTTCACGGCGCCCTGGCTGATCCGGAGCGTCTGGGCGATCTCTCGTTCGGAGAGGTCGAGGTAGTAGCGCAGCGCGAGCACCTCCCGCTGCCGTCGCGGCAGCCTGGCCAGGGCCTCGATCACCGCCTGGCGTCGTACGCCGAGCAGCAGGTCGTGGTCGGCACCCGGCTCGTCCGGGGGGATCTCCGAGGGGTGACGCGAGACGACCCGGAGGTGCCGGAGCACGGAGCGCGACCGGTTGACCACCGTCTGGCGGAGGTACGCCGGGACGTCCGCGCCGGCCAACCGGTCCCAGCGCTGGTAGATCGCCACGAACGAGTCCTGGACCACCTCCTCGGCACGCCCGGCGTCGCCGAGGAGCAGCACGCCCAGCCGGACCAGTCGGACGTAGTGCTCGTCGTAGAGCTCCTCCAGGGCAGCCTCGGCTCCCGGGTCGCGGTCGATGCGCACCCCCTGGGTGATGGAGCCGGTGTCGTCTTCGGACAGGACGTTGGTCACGTTAGTTGGACGTCTGGGTGACCTCGGTGGTTTACACGCCGTGAGGGCGGATCAGGCATGCTGTTCCCATGAGCGAGGGACAGGGTGCACCGGACTGCCTGTTCTGCAGGATCGTCTCCGGTGACATCGACGCCGACGTGGTCCACCAGTCATCGACCACGCTCGCCTTCCGCGACCTGAACCCGCAGGCGCCCACGCACGTCCTGGTCATCCCGCGCAGTCACTACGCCAATGCCGCCGACCTCGCCGAGGGCGAGCCAGCGGCCCTGGTCGGTCTCTTCGAGGCCGCTCGGGCCATCGCTGACAGCGAGGGGCTCGGGGAGGGCTACCGGCTCGTCCTCAACACCGGCGCCGCGGCTCATCAGACCGTCTTCCACGCCCATCTGCACGTTCTCGGGGGCCGCTCCATGACCTGGCCGCCCGGGTGAACGTCCGCACCACCCCTCGGCGAGTGACCGGACTCGCAGTCGCTGCGGCCCTGGCCCTGGTGCTCTGTGGTTGCGGCGCCACCGACGACGACGCGGCCGTGGCCACGAGCGAGCCCACACCCGAGCCGACGGCCACGGCGAGCGCGGACCACGGCGACCACGACCAGGCAGCCGCCGCGCCGGTCCGGCGCAAGCCGCTGCGCAAGGGTGAGAAGCGGGTCACCGTGCAGATGCCGGAGGAGTACACCCCCTCGGCACCGACCGGGGTGGGCACCGACGACTACCGCTGCTTCCTGCTCGACCCGCAGGTCGCGAGCGACCAGTTCATCACCGGCTTCAACGTGCTGCCCGGCAACCCCGACGTGGTGCACCACGTCATCCTGTTCCGCGTCCCGACCGACATGGTCGCGGAGGCGGAGCGGAAGGACGCGGCCACGCCCGGTCAGGGCTGGACCTGCTTCGGCAACTCCGGGCTGTCCGGCGGCGCAGAGATCGATGACGCCCCCTGGCTCGGGGCCTGGGCGCCGGGAGGCAGCGAACAGCTCTACGGCAAGGGCTTCGGTTCGCGTTTCGACCAGGGGTCCCGGGTGATCATGCAGGTCCACTACAACCTGCTCGCCGGGAAGTCGCCGGACCGCAGCGGTGCCGAGCTCCGGATCGCGCCCGCCTCGGGGAAGACGCGCGAGCTCGAGACCCGGTTGCTGCCGGCTCCGGTCGAGCTGCCCTGCCGCCCCGGTCGCTCCGACGGCCCGCTGTGCGAACGCCCCGCGGCGCTCGCCGACGTCAAGGAGCGCTTCGGTCAGGGCCCCGGGGCCACAGCCGACCTGCTGCACTTCCTCTGCGGCGAGATCAAGGCCGGCCCCGTCCAGTCCTGCTCGCGGATGATCTTGAAGCCGGAGACCGTTCGCGGGGTCGCGGGACACATGCACCTGCTCGGCAGGTCCATCAGGATCGAGGTCAATCCCGGCACAGCGACCGCCCGGACCCTGCTCGACATACCGGTCTGGGACTTCGACGACCAGGGGAGCAGACCGATCAAGCCGGCCGTGCTCCAGCCGGGCGACACCGTCAAGGTGACCTGTCGCCACTCCCAGGAGCTGCGTGACCAGCTGCCCTCGTTCGAGGGGCAGCCGGACAAGTACGTGCTGTGGGGCGAGGGCACCACCGACGAGATGTGCCTGGCGCTGCTGCTCGTCACCCGGCCCTGAGCTCCCCGCGGGCGTTCGGGGAACCCGGATGCGCCTTCTCGGGCGCCTGCGTAGCATTGACCTGCCAGCACCCCCCAACGAAGGGCCGCCCCGCACCGGGGCATCCATGACTGAGACCAGCAAGGCCGACAGCGTCGGCAACGGCACCCGATCCAGCGCTGGGCCCACCCGGGACCAGACCCAGCACACCGTGGTGGTGCCCAACAGCATCAACATGGTCTCCCTGCTCGGGCCCGGCGACGAGCACCTGACGCTGCTGGAGAAGGCCTTCGACGCGGATCTGCACGTCCGGGGGAACCAGATCACCCTGCGCGGAGAGCCCGCCGAGATCGCGCTCGCGGAGCGGATGCTCGACGAGCTGGTGACGATCATCCGCACCGGTCAGGGGATGACCGCCGAGACCGTCGAGCGCGTGATCACGATGCTGCGCGCAGAGACCACCGAGCGTCCCGCCGACGTGCTGTCGCTGAACATCCTGTCCAACCGTGGGCGCACGATCCGGCCCAAGACGCTGAACCAGAAGCGCTACGTCGACGCGATCGACAAGCACACGGTCGTGTTCGGCATCGGGCCCGCAGGCACCGGCAAGACCTACCTCGCGATGGCGAAGGCCGTCCAGGCGCTCCAGGCGAAGCGGGTCAACCGGATCATCCTCACCCGTCCTGCCGTCGAGGCCGGCGAGCGGCTCGGGTTCCTCCCGGGGACGCTGAGCGAGAAGATCGACCCCTACCTGCGGCCGCTGTACGACGCCCTCCACGACATGCTCGACCCCGAGACCGTGCCCAAGCTGCTCGCTGCCGGGACGATCGAGGTCGCGCCGCTGGCCTACATGCGGGGACGGACCTTGAACGACGCGTTCATCATCCTCGACGAGGCACAGAACACCTCGCCCGAGCAGATGAAGATGTTCCTGACGCGCCTCGGGTTCGGCTCCAAGATCGTGGTCACCGGCGACGTCACGCAGGTGGACCTGCCGTCCGGGATCAGGAGCGGACTGCGCGTGGTCGAGGGCATCCTCGACGGCATCGGGGACGTCTCGTTCAACCGGCTGACCGCGCACGACGTGGTGCGCCACCGGTTGGTCGGCGAGATCGTGGCCGCCTACGAGGCCCACGACGCGGAGAACCACGGGCCGCGCCGCGAGGCGCACTCCGACCGCGACCACCGGTGAGCCTGCGATGACCATCGAGATCCAGAACGAGTCCGGGGTCGAGTTCGACGAGCGCCGGACCCAGCGGCTCGCCCGCTACGTCATGGAGCGCATGCGGGTGCACCCGCAGGCGGAGCTGTGCGTGACCGCCGTGGACGAGGAGACCATCGCCGAGCTGAACGCCAAGTGGATGGAGAAGGACGGACCCACCGACGTGCTCGCGTTCCCGATGGACGAGCTGCGTCCCGGCATGGTCAACGAGGAGCCCGAGGAGGGCGTCCTGGGCGACCTCGTGCTCTGCCCGGCAGTGGCCCGCGAGCAGGCGAGGACGGCCGGCCACTCGGACACCGACGAGCTGGACATGCTCACCGTGCACGGCATCCTGCACCTCCTGGGCTACGACCACGCCGAGCCCGAGGAGCACCAGGAGATGTTCGGCCTCCAGGCGAGCCTGCTCGCCGAGTGGCTCGGCCACGAGGCCGACCGACCGCTCACCGAACAGCTGTGACCCCCCGATGAGCGGAGACAGCCCGGGCCTGATCCTCCTGGTCGTGGCCCTGGTGGTGCTGGCCGCCACCCTGACCACCGTCGAGGCCGCGCTCTCGGCCTTCTCCCGGGCCCGTGCCCTGGAGCTCGCCCACGAGCAACGGCCGGGCGCGATCCGGCTGCTGCGGCTCCTCGACGACGCCGCCCACCACCTCAACGCCCTGCTGGTGGTGCGGCTGCTGGCCGAGACCTCGGCGGTGGTGCTGGCCACCGCGATGGTGCTCGACCTGCTGGGGCCGCCCCAGTGGACCTCGGTGCTGGCCGCGACCGGGCTGATGTTCCTGGTCCTGTTCGTGCTCGTGGGGGTGGGCCCGCGCACCATCGGCCGCCAGCGCAGCGAGGCGATCTCCCTGGCCACCGCAGGACTGGTCATCGGCCTGGGCCGGGTCCTGGGCCCGTTGCCCCGGCTGCTGATCATGATCGGCAACGCACTGACTCCCGGCAAGGGCTTCTCCGAGGGCCCGTTCTCCTCCGAGGCCGAGCTGCGCGAGATGGTCGACCTCGCCGAGGCGTCGAGCCTGATCGAGTCCGGCGAGAGCAAGATGATCCACTCGGTCTTCGAGCTCGGTGACACCTTCGTCCGGGAGGTGATGGTCCCGCGCACCGATGTCGTCTACATCGAGCGGACCAAGACCTTGCGCCAGGCGATGTCCCTGTTCCTCCGCAGCGGGTTCTCGCGGATCCCCGTGGTGGGGGACGACCTCGACGACATCGTCGGGTTCGCCTACCTCAAGGACGTCGCCAAGCGGGTCTTCGACCGCCAGGCCGCCCAGACGACGGAGCGGGTCGACTCGATGATGCGGCCCGTCTTCCATGTGCCGGACTCCAAGCCGGTCGACGACCTGCTGCGCGAGATGCAGGCCGAGCGTCGCCACATCGCCGTCGTCGTGGACGAGTACGGCGGCACCGCGGGCATCGTGACCATCGAGGACATCCTCGAGGAGATCGTCGGCGAGATCACCGACGAGTTCGACGCCGAGGAGGAGTCGGTCGAGGAGCTCGAGGACGGGTCGCGTCGCGTGCCCTCCCGCTTCCCCGTGGACGACCTCGACGAGATCCTCGGCGTCTCGATCGATGACGACGAGGTCGACTCGGTCGGCGGCCTGATGGGCAAGTACCTCGGCAAGGTGCCGATCCCGGGCTCCACCGTCGAGGTCGGCGGGCTGCGCTTCCTGGCCGAGGAGGCCAAGGGCCGGCGCAACCGGGTCGGCACCGTCCTGATCACCCCCGTGGTCACGCCGCAGGCCTGGGCCGCCCCGACGAGGCGTGAGTCGGACCGTTCGCACGACAGGCGGGCCCAGCGCGCCCAGCACCAGGGGTGAGGGTGACCGAGGCGATGGGGTCCCTAGACTTCACGACGTGACGTCGCTGCCTCCCGAGGACACCAAGCTCCTCGTGCTCGCCAAGGCCACCAGGGCGCGCACCGGCGCGCTCGAGGGTGCCGCCCTGCGCGACCTCGACGGACGCACCTACGCTGCCGCGACCGTGGACCTCCCCTCACTCCAGGTCTCCGCCGTCGGCGTCGCCGTCTCCATGGCGGTGGCCAGCGGGGCCAGGGGGGCGGAGGCCGTGGTGGTGCTGACCGAGGGCGACCTCACGGCGGGCGACCTGGACATCGTCCGCGAGCTCGCCGGCCCCGGCGTACCCGTGCATCGGGGGACGCTCTCCGGTGTCCTGCAGGAGACCGCACGGACGTGACCCGGACACGCCTCCTGACGTGTCCGGCACGGCGCGATCTGGAAGGATGGCCGTGACGGACAGACCAGCGACGGAGGTGGACACCGAGTTGGGTGGGACGGTGCAGCACCAGGAGGCCGTACGCCGTCTGAGGGCGTCCTACGACGCGTTGGCGCCCGGAGTGCCGGTGCGGCTGGCCAAGCGGACCTCCAACCTGTTCCGCCCACGCGACCAGCCGGCCACGGCCGGCCTCGACGTCTCCGGACTCGACGGCGTGATCGCGGTGGACCCGGAGGCCCGGACCGCGGACGTGCAGGGGATGTGCACCTACGAGGACCTCGTCGACGCGACCCTGCCCCACGGACTGATCCCGCTGGTCGTTCCGCAGCTGCGCACGATCACCCTGGGCGGTGCGGTGACCGGGCTCGGCATCGAGTCGACGTCCTTCCGGAGCGGTCTACCGCACGAGTCGGTGCTGGAGATGGACATCTTCACCGGTGGCGGCGAGGTCGTGACCGCACGCCGGGACAACGAGCACGCAGACCTGTTCGCCACGTTTCCCAACTCCTACGGCTCGCTCGGCTACGCCACCCGGCTGCGCATCGAGCTCGAGCCGGTCCGCTCTCACGTGGCGCTGCGGCACGTGCGCTTCACCGACGCGGCAACGCTGCAGCAGGCGATCGCGACCGTCACCGACAGCGGCCAGTGGCACGGCGAGCCCGTCAATGCGATGGACGGCACGGCGTTCGAGCCCGGCGAGTACTACCTGACCCTGGCGCGCTGGGTCGACGGCTCCGAGGGGGACGGCTCCGACTACGCCGGGCAGCAGATCTACTGGCGCTCGATCCAGCGCCGAGAGATCGACCTGCTCACGACCTACGACTACCTGTGGCGCTGGGACACCGACTGGTTCTGGTGCTCGCGGGCGTTCGGGGCACAGCACCCCGTCGTACGCCGGATCTGGCCGCGCCGCCTGCGTCGTTCCGACACCTACCACCGGCTCGTCGGGCTCGACCACCGGTTCGCGATCATGGACCGGATCCACCGTCGCACCGGACGCCCGCAGCACGAGCGGGTCGTGCAGGACGTGGAGGTCCCCCTCGAGCGGCTCGGCGAGTTCCTCGACTGGTTCGACCGGACCGTGGGAATGCGCCCGGTCTGGCTCTGCCCCCTGCGGCTGCGCGACGACGCCGTGTGGCCGTCGTACCCGCTGCGACCCGGTCGGACCTACGTGAACGTCGGCTTCTGGGGCGCCGTGCCCGTCGGTGACGACGCCCCTCACAGCCCACGCAACCGGGCCATCGAGGACAAGGTCTCCGAGCTCGAGGGACACAAGTCGCTCTACTCCGAGTCCTTCTACGACCCGGCGACCTTCGACCGCCTCTACGACGGAGCGAACCTCGCGACCGTGAAGAAGCGCTACGACCCGGACGACCGCCTCACCAGCCTCTACGAGAAGGCGGTCGGTCGACGCTGAGCCCGGGACGGTCCACCGGGCCGGCTACCGCGGTCGCGAGCTAGGCGGCGGTGGGCGCGGTGTCCCTGTGCCAGGGCCTGGTCAGTGCCGCCCACGCGACCACGGCGGTTGCGGCGTAGGCCACGTAGAGCAGCACCCAGACGCGCAGCGGAGTGTCCACGGCCGACCAGGAGAACGGCATCGGCATCAGCACCAGGAAGAACCCGAGGAGCCCGACCGCATAGCTGCCCGCCCACAGCGGCCTGCTCCACGTGTACAACGTGTGACCGGTCATGCCGCGCAGGGGGACCAGGGCCAGGGGCAGTGACGCGATCCCCGCGATGGCGAGGCTGGAGAGGGTCTCGGTGAGGAAGGTGCGGGCGAACCCGGAGCCGACCGAGGCGGGACCGATCAGGCTGTAGCCGATCCAGCCGCCGAGAGCGAGGACCAGCGCCAGCCCCGTGCCGGCCAGCGCGACCTTCCCCTGCGCGGTGGCGCCTGCTGCGGTGGCGAAGGTGACCCCTGCGACCAGACCGAAGATGATGCCGGGCTCGAACCCGGTCAACCGCGTGAGCAGCACCGCCAGCGCGACGACGAGCAGGGTGGCGGGAGCGGCGTGGAACCCGGCGATGGTGCCGGGGCTGGCCCTGCGGGTGACCCCGATGACCAGGGACCAGACCAGCAGGGTCTCGATCGCGAGGGCGAGGCCGAGCGAGGCGATGACACGCGCGCTGCCGGGGTTGAGGCCGAAACCCGGGTCGACGAAGGCGGAGATGACCGAGGCGGCGAGCACCACGCCCGCAGCCACCCCCCAGGTGCGGGCCGACGCCGACGGTGGGGCGTCGCCTGCATCCTCGGGCAGGCCGAGGCGGCGCCGGCGGAGCGCCGACAGCCTGTCCTGGCCGGACTCGACCGCCGAGTTGAGCAGGTGGGTGGGAAAGGCGATCAGCAGCACCAGGATGACGACCAGCAACGCCAGCGCCACGCCGCGGCCCGCACCCAGGGACACGTCCCCCACGGTGGGCAGCGCGCTCAGCACGCTGGGTGCGCTGGCCGCTCGCGACTCGAGCCGGCTGGTGGTCGTGATCGCGTCTGCACCCTCGTCGCTGGAGCTTGCGGTGCCGGAGCCGGCGCGCGGGCCGTCGCCCGCGACCGCACCGCCGGACTCGGCCTCGTCGTTGCCTTCGTCCCCCTCCCCGCGCGCGTCCTGAGCAAGGTCGGTCAGAGTTCCCTGGAACTCCAGCGACCAGCGACCTCCGGACGCGAACGAGCCGTCCGCGCACTTCATCTTCACCGCCGGTGCCGTGCCGCTGTACGTCGCCGCCGCCGCAGATGCCGTGAACACGTCGGTGAAGGTCTGGCGGAACTCCGGGCACCTCTCCCGCCCCACCGCGAACGGGTCCACTCGCTTGACGACCCGCTGGCTGACGGTGGGTCCCTGCGGCATCGGCGCACTGCGCTTCTTGCTCATGGAGGTCGTGTCCACGAAGGTGCACGTCCCGGCGCGGCAGGTCAGCTCCAGGACCGCGGGGCGCGTCCGCGACGGGCCGCCGGCATTCGCGCTCGTCATCGTGCCGGAGTAGGTGGCGACGAAGTCCCCCTCGGGGAGCCCCGCGCCGGAAGCGGCTGCAGGCGTCGCGAGTCCGAGCGCGCCCGCGGCCGCGAGGCACAGGACGATCGAGGTCACCAGTCGTGGGTGTGCCATCTCGTGCCCCCTCAGCCAGTCGTGGTAGCAGGACGGTAGTCACCACGAACTACGCAGCGATAGGCACAAGGGGGTAAACCTCGCGATCGGTATAGCCCGGGCATCGACCGGCTGACCGGCGACGTGCCCGACGTAGGGCACCCCCGGGCCGATATCCTGCAGGGAGAACGAGGCGACACCTGGCACGACGCCGACAGTGCTCGCGGAGAGGGCGGTGCGAGAACGATGACCCAGATGAAGGACGACAGCTCGGTCAACACCCGGCTCACCATCGCGCAGGTCTTCGAGACCCTGCTCGCCCGTCCCGCGCCGATCCGGTTCACGGCGTACGACGGCAGCGCCTACGGGCCGGAGGACGCCGCGGTGGGACTCGACCTGAAGAACGAGCACGGGCTGGCCTACCTGGTCACGGCTCCCGGAGACCTGGGAATGGCCCGGGCCTACGTCTCCGGCGACCTGGACCTGGTGGGGGTGCACCCTGGTGACCCCTACGAAGCCATGGTGCTGCTGCTGCGTGCCATGCGCTTTCGCCGTCCGTCCCCGGCCCAGGTGGTGAACCTGCTCCGCTCCATCGGGTTGAGCCAGCTGGTGCCGCCGGCACCGCCACCGCAGGAGCACCTGCCGCGGTGGCGCCGCCTGGTGGAGGGCTTCCGGCACAGTCCCGAACGTGACGGCCGCGTCATCCAGCACCACTACGACGTCTCGAACCGGTTCTACGAGCTGGTGCTGGGCCCGTCGATGACCTACACCTGCGCGCTCTACGCGACCGGCTCGGAGACCCTCGAGGAGGCGCAGCACGCGAAGTACGACCTCGTCGCCCGCAAGCTCGACCTCCAGCCCGGGCAGCGTCTGCTGGACGTCGGGTGCGGCTGGGGCGGCATGGTGCGGCACGCCGCCCGTGAGTACGGCGTCCGCGGGCTCGGCGTGACCCTGTCCCGCGAGCAGGCGGAGTGGGCCACCGCGAAGATCAACGAGGAGGGGCTCGACCACCTCGCGGAGGTCCGGCACCTCGACTACCGCGACGTCGTCGAGACCGGGTTCGACGCGGTCAGCTCCATCGGCCTGACCGAGCACATCGGCGTCGACCAGTACCCGTCGTACTTCGCCTTCCTGCGCGACAAGCTCGTCCCCGGCGGGCGGTTGCTGAACCACTGCATCACCCGTCCCGACAACAAGCCGACCCAGACGGGCGCGTTCATCGACCGCTACGTCTTCCCGGACGGTGAGCTGATCGGCTCGGGGAAGATCATCACCGAGGCCCAGGACGCCGGCCTGGAAGTGCAGCACGAGGAGAACCTCCGCCAGCACTACGCGTTGACGCTGGGCGGCTGGGGAGCGAACCTCGAGGAGCACTGGGACGAGTGCGTCGCCGAGGTGGGCGAGGGGACGGCCCGGGTGTGGGGTCTCTACATGGCCGGCTCCCGGATGGGTTTCGAGCGCAACGAGATCCAGCTGCACCAGGTGCTGGCCACCCGGACCGACGAGGACGGCCTCAGCCGCTTCCCGCTGCGACCGAACTGGATCTCCTGAGACGTTTGGCGGTTCGCGGTGCACGAGGGCGTGCGGCGGGAGATAGTGCCGGAACGTCTCAGCGCCGTCCGGGAGCCCTCACATGTCCGCACCACGTGCACGCGTCCTGCTGGGACTCGTCCTCGGCACCGCCCTCCTGCTCTCGTCGGTCGGCGCCGTGGAGACCGCGTCGGCGCGCACCGGACGGGCCACCCCTGTGGGCAGCGACAAGTTCGTCCAGGGCGGCTACTACCGCGGTGACTTCCCGGACCCTGCCATCGTGCGTTCGGGCAACACCTACTACGCCTACTCGACGACGATCGCCTCACTGAACCTCCCGGTGATCAAGTCGACCGACCTGAGGAACTGGCGGGTCGTCGGCGAGGGGCTGAAGCGCCCCGCGTCCTGGGCGCTGTCACGTCAGGTCGGGAAGCGTCGCGTCGCCAGGACGTGGGCCCCGACCGTGGCGAGGTTCGGCAACCGGTTCGTGCACGCCTACGCGACCCCGGCGCGAGGGGCCAGGGACAAGCGGATGTGCATCTCCATCTCCACCTCGCGCAAGCACTGGCGCGGATTCGTCGACCGGACCCGGAGGCCGTTCATCTGCCCGGCCAACCGCGGTGCGATCGACCCGGAGTTCTTCCGGGCACCGAACGGCGCGCGCTACCTGCTCTGGAAGAGCGAGCAGACGGCGTCGTACCCCAGCCAGCTCTGGAGCCACCGCATCTCGGGAACGGGGACCAGGCTCTACTCGACCCACGGACTGCTGCTCCAGACGCGGGACCCCTGGGAGGGCCGGGTCATCGAGAACCCGTCGATGATCGCCTACGCGGGGCGCTACTACCTGTTCTACTCGGGCGGCTCCTACGCCAACTCGTCCTACGCCACGGGTTATGCCGTCTGCCGGACGCCGCTCGGTCCGTGCACCCGTGCCGCGAACAGCCCGCTGCTGACGACCGGGGGGAAGGTCGCCGGACCGGGCGGAGCGACCGCCTTCCTCGGTGCGTCCGGTCGGCTGCACCTCGCCTATGCAGCCTGGGACTACGGCAACACCGGCTACCCGACGTCGACGGCGTGTCTGCGCAGCACCAAGGGGTGTGCCCAGCGGCGACTGCACGTGGCCACCCTGAAGGCCACTCCTGGCAGTGGCGAACTGGTGGTGACCTCCCGTGGCTAGCAGGTCGACGGTCGCCGCGGCGGCCGGGCTGCTGGCGCTCGCCCTCCTGGCCACGACCCAGACCGTTGCGAGCGCCCGTCCCGACCGGCCCGCGCCCGCGGGGAGTGACCCCTTCCGGGCCGGACAGCCCTACCGGGGCGACTTTCCCGACCCCACCGTGTGGCGGGTCGGCGGGCGTTTCTACGCGGCCTCCACGACGGTGTCCGCGCTGAGCCTGCCCACCATGACCTCGACGGACCTGCGCACGTGGACCGCCAGGCCGGCGAGCGACCCGGCCAGGCCCGCCCTCAACGACGCGCTGCCCGAGCCGCCGGCCTGGGCCAGGAAGCAGACGACCGCGGGTGGCCGCTCCTGGGTTGCGACGTGGGCGCCGTCGGTCACGCGGATCGGCACCGGCACCTTCGTCCTGGCCTACTCGGTGCCGCGGGCGAGCGACGGACGACGCTGCATCTCGCTCGCCCGGAGTGCCTCGCCGCTCGGACCGTACGTCGACTCCAGCAGCGGCCCGATCACCTGCGGGACCTACGGCGTGATCGACCCGCAGCTGTTCATCGACCGCGGCGCGATCTGGATGTACTACAAGATGGAGGGCGCTCCCGACCGGATCCTCGCGCGTCGGATGAACACCTACGCGACCGGCTTCTCCGTCGGCAGCCGCAACTACACGCTGCTGACGCCGCGCAGGGCCTGGGAAGGGTCGGTGGTCGAGAACCCGGCCATGTTCCGCCATCGCAACCGGCTCTACCTCTTCTACTCGGGCAACGGCTACGGCTCGTCGGCGTACGCCACCGGGTACGCCGTCTGCAGGACCGTGATCGGTCCGTGCAAGCGGAAGACCAGGCTGCTGTTCACCGGGCGCTACCTGGCGGGACCCGGCGGCGCCACGCCGTTCCTCGACACCGCGGGCCAGCTGCGCCTGGCCTATCACGCGTGGCAGGTGGGCAACGTCGGCTACCCGCGCAACGCCTCCTGCACCGGCACCGCAAAGGGGTGCGCCCAACGGCGGATGTACGTCGCCACGCTCGGCCCCGCCAAGCGCGGCCGGCTCGTCGTACGCCGCTGGTTCTGAGCACCCCAGGCTGCGGCTAGCCTTGGGCGGGTGACCTCCCGGACCCCCTTCGAAGCGCTGGTGCGCGCGCGCACGGTGCTCGGCGAGCACCTCGTGCGCCTCGTGCTCGAGGTGCCCGCGGGTTACGGCTCGTCGGGGGTCCCCGACGAGTGGGTGGCCCTGACCGTCCCCGGGCAGTTCCAGACGCGCTACTACACCGTGCGCGCCCTGGACGGCGGGTTGCTGACCCTCGACGTCGTGGTGCACGAGCACGGGCTCGGTCACCGAGTGGGCCCAGACCGACTGCGTCGGCGACGTGGTCGGGCTCTCGGCCCCCACAGGGTCCTTCGTGCTCCCGGACGACGCCGGCTGGGTGGTGCTGGCGGGTGATCTCACCGGTCTCCCGGCGATGGCCCGCATCGCGGAGAGCCTGGCAGCGGTGCCGGTGCAGATCCATGCCGAGGTCCCGGACGGGCCGATGCCGGACTACGTCAAGGCGCCGGTGACCTGGCACGACGCGGAGTCCGGGACCAGCGACCTCGCGGCCACGGTCCGTGCGATCGAGTGGCCCGAGGGCCCCGGCTACTTCTGGATGGCAGGCGAGTCGGCGCAGATGCGCGAGATCCGCCGCCACGCGCGGCACGACCTCGGCTGGGACACGCGCCACTACGACGTGATGGGCTACTGGAGCGGCAGCCGCGGCCGCCGGGCCCGCCACGTCGACCCCGGCCCGATCCATGCCCGCGGCAAGGCGCTCGGCCGTTCGGACGGGCAGATCTGGGCCGACTACGACGCTGCTCGCGAGCGCGCATGAGCCACGCCCGCGCACCGTTCCGGGTTCGCCTGCTTCGTCGGGCGTCCCAACGCCGGCAAGTCGACGCTGACCAATGCGCTCGTGGGCACCAAGGTCGTGATCACCAGCTCCAAGCCGCAGACCACGCGCACCGTCGTGCGCGGGATCGTGCACCGCCCCGACGCCCAGCTGATCCTGGTCGACACTCCCGGACTGCACCGTCCGCGGACCCTGCTCGGCGAGCGCCTCAACGACCTCGTCACCAGCACCTGGTCCGAGGTGGACGTCGTGGGGGTCTGCTTCCCGGCCAACGAGAAGATCGGGCCGGGCGACCGGTTCATCGTCAACGAGCTCGCCAAGGTACGCCGTACCGTCAAGGTCGCGATCGCCACCAAGACGGACCTGGCCACCCCCGACCAGATCGGCCAGCACCTGCTCGACATCGCAGCGCTCGGCCGGGAGACGGGCACCGAGTGGGCCGAGATCGTCCCGGTCTCAGCGGTGGCCGGCGACCAGGTGGAGCTCCTCGAGCGCCTCCTGATCGACCTGCTGCCCGACGGGCCACCGCTCTACCCCGACGGCGAGCTCAGCGACTCACCGGAGGAGGTGATCGTCGCCGAGCTGATCCGCGAGGCCGCGCTCGAGGGCGTCCACGACGAGCTGCCGCACTCGATCGCAGTCCTCGTGGAGGAGATGGCGCTCAAGGAGGACCGACCGGTCGACAAGCCGTTGCTGATCATCCACGCCAGCCTGTTCGTCGAACGCGACTCGCAGAAGGGGATCGTGATCGGGCACAAGGGGTCGCGTCTTCGCGCTGTCGGCACCGAGGCACGCAAGCAGATCGAGGCCATGCTCGGCACCCCGGTCTACCTCGACCTGCACGTGAAGATCGCCAAGGAGTGGCAGCGCGACCCGCGCCAGCTGCGCAAGCTCGGCTTCTAGGCGTCGGCCGTTGAGCGGCTGTGGCCGCTGGGCAGTAGCGTCGGGGCGTGACCTGGGACGAGCTCTACGACGACGCCTCCCGTGAGCGGTTCGTCGACGAACCCGCCAAGCGGGTCGATGCGCCCGAGCGCACCGCGTTCGAGCGCGACCGGGCTCGCGTCGTGCACTCCGCGTCCCTGCGCCGGCTCGCCGCCAAGACCCAGGTGCTCGATCCGCAGGCCGACGACTTCGTGCGCAACCGGCTGACGCACAGCCTGGAGGTGGCCCAGATCGCGCGCGACCTGGCCCACCCGCTGGGGTGTCATCCCGACCTGGCCGAGACCGCCGCCCTGGCCCATGACATGGGGCACCCGCCCTTCGGCCACAACGGCGAGGTGGCGCTGGACGAGCTCAGCGCCGACTGCGGCGGGTTCGAGGGGAACGCGCAGACGCTGCGCATCCTCACCCGGCTCGAGGCCAAGACCACCGACGCGGAGGGGCGCTCCGCCGGGCTGAACCTGACCCGGGCCACCCTCGACGCGTGCACCAAGTATCCCTGGCCGCGGGCGTCGGCGCGCGACGGGAAGTTCGGGGTCTACGCCGACGACGAACCGGTCTTCGCCTGGCTGCGACAGGGCACCGGGGAGACGAGGCGGTGCGTCGAGGCGCAGGTGATGGACTTCGCCGACGACGTCGCCTACTCCGTGCACGACCTCGAGGACGGCGTCGTCGGCGGCCGGATCGACCTCGCCCTGCTCGACCGGCCCGACGAGCGCGCCGCGACGTTCCAGACAGTGCGTGAGTGGTATCTCCCGGAGGCGACCGACGACCTGCTCGAGGAGGCGCTCGCCCGGGTCCGTGCGGTGACCTCGTGGCCCGGGTCGTCGTACGACGGGAGCAGGCGGGGTCTGGCCTCGCTGAAGAACCTCACCAGCGACCTGATCGGCATCTTCTGCGGCACGGTCCACCGCGCCACCCAGGAGAAGTACGGCGCGGGGCCGCTGGTGCGCCACCGGGCCGACCTCGTCGTGCCGGAGGAGACAGCGCAGGAGATCGCGGTGCTCAAGGGGATCGCGGCGCACTACGTGATGCGTGCCCAGGACCGGCTGGACGTGATGGAGCAGCAGCGCGGCCTGCTGACCGAGCTGTTCGAGGTGATGTGGGACCGGGGGAGCGAGGCGCTGGACCCGGCGCTGCGCCCTGACTTCGCGGCGGCCGGCGACGATGCCGCCCGCACCCGCGTGGTCATCGACCAGATCGCCAGCCTCACCGACGCCTCGGCGCTCAGCCGGCATGCGCACCTGGTTTCCGGACGAGGGGTCCGGCGCGAGAGGGTGGGGCCATGACGAGCTCGGTGACCGATCGCCTGGTGTGGCTGCCGTTCGACCCCGCGGAGCTGGGCGACCTCCCCGGGTCGCTGCGCTACGAGCACGTGGACCCCGACCACCTGCCGGACAGTGGTGACGAGGTCGAGCTCTACGTCCTGCCCTACCGGTTCCGACCGGCTGACGGCGAGGTGCTCTCCGAGCTGCCGCGGCTCAAGGTCGTGCAGACGATGTCGGCAGGCGTCGAGCACATCCGGCGCTTCGTGCCCGAGGGCGTGCAGCTGTGCAACGGCCGGGGGATCCACGACACCTCGACGGCGGAGCTGGCCCTGACGCTGATCCTGGCGAGCCTGCGCGGCGTCCCGCAGTTCGTCCGGGCGCAGGAGCACGGCGAGTGGCGCCCGCAGCTGCGCGAGTCACTGGCCGACAAGCGCGTGCTGATCGTGGGCTACGGGCAGATCGGCGCCGCGATCGAGCGACGCGTGCTGCCGTTCGAGGCGGAGGTGATCCGGGTCGCACGCAGCGCGCGGGACGGCGTACACGCCATCGGGGACCTGCCGGTCCTGCTCCCGGACGCTGACGTCGTGGTGCTGATCGTCCCCGGCACCGAGGAGACGCGTGGCCTGTTCGACGCGGCCATGCTGGGCCGGATGAAGGACGGCGCGCTGCTGGTGAACATCTCGCGCGGCTCGGTGGTCGACACCGACGCACTCCTCGCGGAGCTGCGCAGCGAGCGGATCCACGCGGCGCTCGACGTGGTCGACCCGGAGCCGCTGCCGCAGGCGCACCCGCTCTGGGGGGCGCCGAACCTGCTGATCGCACCGCACGTCGGCGGGAACAGCACCGCGATGCAGCCACGGGCCCACCGGCTCGTTCGCGAGCAGCTCCACCGGTTTGCGGCGGGGGAGCCACTCGCGAACGTGATGACCGGGGACTACTAGGGCAGCTTGCCCTGGGGACCGGCGTTGTCCTGGAAGACGGTGCTCTCCGGGTTCAGCTGGTCGGCCGGGTCGCTCGAACCGTTCGAGTCGCGAACCGACTTGACCTTCGCGGTCGCCGTGTCGGCGACCTCGCTCAGCTTCTCCTTGACGACCGGGGCCTTCTCCTTGGCGAGGTCGGCCGCCTGGTGTGCCTTCTCCTGCACCCGGGGGTCGTCCTTGACCTTGTTGAACTGGCCACGGATCTGTTCGTAGCGCTCACGCCCCGCCTTGGTGCCCAGCACGTAGCCGATGCCACCGGCGACGAGCAGTGGCAGCCTCTTGAGGATCATGACTTCTCCTTCTGGGAGTCCCTCGACTCCCGATCTGATGCGCCGTTCGCGGCCGCCTGGCGGCGGATCCGTCGACCGAACGCGACGTCCTTGTCCCGCTTCTTGCGGGCCTTCTTGATGTTGCGGGTGTCGCGTGCCGGGAGCTGGAGCTCCTCCTCGGCCGCGATGCCCGCCTCGAGCTGCCGACCCCGCTCGAGCTCGGCATCCAGCTCCCCACCGAACAGTAGGGCGAGATTGGTGATCCAGAGGAACAGCAGCGCGACGATCACGCCGGCCAGCGAGCCGTAGGTCTTGTTGTAGCTGCCGAAGTTGGCGACGTAGAACGCGAAGCCCACCGATGCCAGCACCCAGATCACGATCGCGACGGCGGCGCCGACCGAGATCCAGCGGAACTTCGGCTGCTGCACGTTGGGCGTCGTGTAGTAGAGCAGGCCCACGACCACGATCACGATCAGCCCGAGGATCGGCCACTTCGCGATGCTCCACGCCGTCAGCGCGGCGTCCCCGATGCCGATGACGTTGCCGACGGACTCGGCCACCGGCCCGGAGACGATGAGCATCAGCAGCGCGACCGCGGCCAGCAGCACGGCCACCAGCGTCAGCAGCAGCATGATCGGGCGCAGCTTCCAGAACGGGCGGCCCTCGTCGATCTCGTAGATCCGGTTCATCGCGCGGCCGAAGGCCCCGACGTACCCCGACGCGGACCAGAGTGCCGCGAGCACACCGATGACGAGCGCCAGTGCCGGCGGCATCGGACTCGGCGATCTGGCGCAGCGCCGGCTCGATGGTGCCGAGCATCTGGTTGGAGACGAGTGGGCTCAACGTGTCCACGACCGTGTCCACCGACTGGTCGCGCCTGGCCGAAGACGCCGAGCAGGGAGACCAGGGCGAGGGCGGCCGGGAAGACCGCCAGCACCGCGTAGTAGGTGAGCGCGGCCGCGAGGTCGGTGCACTGGTCCTCGCTGAACTCGTGAAAGGTCTTGCGCAGAACGTAGAACCAGGAGCGTTTGCTGAGGTCCGAGGGGCTGTCCGGCTTGCGCGGGTCCTCGGGATCGGGCATGTTCTCCTCGCTCCGGGCCTCGTCGGTGCACAGCCTCGGCGCCGTCGGCTTCGTCACGTCGTGCTCCCTCGGCGAGCTGCTCGTCCTGGGTCGGGGACGGGGACGGCACAGCTGGCGAGGGAGTCATCGTCTGCGCCGCCACACGACGACGAGCACCACCCCCACGAGCACGGCCGCACCGAGCAGCTCGGGCCGAGGCTTGCCCTCGGCCGTCGTGCTGCGGTCCTTGACCTCGTCGACCTTGGCCCTGGCCTGGGCCTTGACGTCGAGCTTGTGGCTGAGCTGGTCGACCGTCCGGGCGAGCTGCTCACGCTGCTTCTCGATGTCGGCCTGGATCTCTTCGGGTGTGCTCATCAGTGCTGTCCCTTCACGGTGGCGAGGTCTTCCTTGACGCCCTCCACGGCCCGTTCGGGCTGCAGCGGCGTGGCTTCCTGGACCTGGTTCTTGCCCACGATCGCGAGCGCGCCCGCCACCCCGAACAGCACGACGGTCACGATCAGCGCGGCCAGCCAGCCGTCCATCACCAGGGAGAGCGCCAGCACGATCGTGGCGAGCAGCGTGCCGAAGCCGAAGAAGGCCATCAGCCCCGCCCCGCTGAACATGCCGATGCCGAGGCCGACGCGCTTGCCCTTCTCGGCCATCTCGGCCTGCGCGAGGCGCAGCTCGGAGCGGATCAGCTCGGGGACCTGGGTGGTCAGCTGGTTCACGATGGCGCCGAGCGTCGGGTCGGGCGCGGAGGGCTGGCGCACAGTTGGTTCGGTCATGCCTCTCAGGTAGCCATTCCGCACCGATCCAAACGTGGTCCGCGCCGGAAACTTACAAGATAAGCCTGCCTCGCGCCCCTGTGGAGCGCCGACGCCTCGGCCGGGCCCTCCCCGTAGACTCCGCACCGTGGCGGGCAGGATCAGGGAAGAGGACATCGCGGAGGTCCGCGAGAAGACGCGCATCGACGACGTCGTCTCCTCCTACGTGACGCTGCGCAACGCCGGCGGCGGCTCGATGAAGGGCCTGTGCCCCTTCCACGACGAGAAGTCCGCGTCGTTCCACGTCACTCCGTCGCGGGGTTTCTACCACTGCTTCGGCTGCCAGGCGGGTGGCGACGTCATCAAGTTCGTGATGGAGATGGACGGCCTCGGCTTCACCGAGACCGTCGAGCGGCTCGCCGAGAAGGTCGGCGTCCAGCTGCGCTACGAGGAGGGCGGCGCGCCGCGTCCGCGCAGTGGTGGACCTCAGCGCCCGCGCCTGATCGAGGCGCACCAGCACGCCGGGGAGTGGTACGCCGAGCAGCTGGCCACCCCCGAGGCACTCCAGGCCCGCCAGTTCCTGGACTCCCGCGGCTTCGACGCGGATGCGGCCGCGCTCTTCGGGGTCGGGTTCTCCCCGCGCGGGGGAGAGGACCTGCTCAAACACCTGCGGCAGAAGGGCTTCAAGGACGAGGAGCTCGTCACGAGCGGCCTGATCGGTGAGGGGCGCGGGCTCTACGACCGGTTCCGCGGCCGGCTGATGTGGCCGATCAGGGACAGCAGCGGCGACACCATCGGCTTCGGCGCACGACGGATCTTCGACGACGACCGCATCGAGGCGAAGTATCTCAACACCCCGGAGACCCCGATCTACCACAAGAGCCAGGTGCTCTACGGCATCGACCTCGCCCGCCGCGAGATCGCTCGTGCGAGCCAGGCGGTGATCGTCGAGGGCTACACCGACGTGATGGCCTGTCACCTCGCGGGAGTGAAGACCGCGGTCGCCACCTGCGGGACCTCGTTCGGGGACGACCACGCCCGGGTGATCCGTCGGCTGCTGCACGACCACGACGAGTTCCGGGGCGAGGTGATCTTCACCTTCGACGGCGACGAGGCCGGCCAGAAGGCCGCGCTGCGGGCGTTCGAGGGCGACCAGATCTTCGCCGGGCAGACCTACGTGGCGGTGGAGCCCACCGGGATGGACCCCTGCGACCTGCGGCTCAAGTCGGGGGACGCCGAGGTGCGCGAGCTGGTGGCCCGTCGGGTCCCGCTCTACCGCTTCGTGCTCGCCAACGTCGTCCAGCGCTACGACCTCGACCGTGCCGACGGCCGCGTCGACGCCATGCGGGAGGCGGCCAAGCTGGTCACCGCCATCCGTGACCGGTCCAAGGTCGACGCCTTCTCCCGGGAGCTGGCCGGGATGATCGGCATCGACCCGGCCGACGTGCAGCGCGAGGTGCGCAGGACGGCCTCCCGCGCCTCGACCCCCGCCACACCGCAGAGCCGTCCCGCCTCGGAGCTGCCGGATCCCCGCGACCCGCGGCTGATGCTCGAGCGCGAGACGCTCAAGCTGGTCGTGCAGTACCCCTCGGTCGTCGGTCGCACGGCCCGCGACGTCGGGGACGAGGACTTCACCCACGGTGCCTACCGCGCGCTCTGGGCCGGGATCGAGAAGGCCGGAGGACCCACGGCTGCCGACCCCCAGTGGGCGTCCACGCTGCGCGATGCCCAGACCGACGAGCGGCTGCAGTCGCTGATCAGCGCCTTGACGGTGGAGCCGCTCCTCTCGGCGAAGGAACCCGACGACGCCTACGTGGGTCAGCACGTCCACCGGCTGCGTGAGCTGACCGCGATGCGTCGCATCGCCGATCTCAAGTCTCGCCTGCAGCGCACCAACCCGGTGGACCACGCGGTCGAGTACAACCGGATGTTCGGCGAGCTGGTGGCGCTGGAGCAGCACCGCCGCAGCCTGCGCGAGCGCGCGCTGGAGACCCAGTGAAGCTCTTCGACCGCCGCGGGGGAGTCCCCGCCGAGGTGCTCGAGCGTGCCGACCTGCCGCGCGGCGAGAAGCTCCTCGCCGCCGCTCCGGCGGCCGACGGCTCCTGGGTGATCGGCACCCGCCGGCTGCTGGTGCTCGTGCCCGCCCCGTCGCCGGTCGCGACCGGGCAGACCCGCCTCATCCCGTGGGAGCAGGTCGAGGACGCGGCATGGGACCAGGAGTCCTCCCGGTTGACGGTCACCGAGATCGGGTCGTACGGCGAGCAGCGCCCGGCGTACTCCTTCGAGGTGGACGACCCGGGGCTGCTGCTGCAGCTCGTCCGCGAGCGGGTGACCGCCAGCATCGTGCTCCAGCGCTGGGTGCCCGTCCGTGGCAAGCAGGGGCTCACCGTGATCGGCCGCCGGAGCCCCGCCGGCGGCGCCGTGACCTGGATGGTGGCCTACGACCAGACCCTGGACCCGGAAGATCCGCAGGTCGTCGAGGTGGCCGACGCCGCCCTGGCAGCGGCAGGCTCCGAGATCGGCGAGAGCGAGTCGAGCTCGATTTAGCAGTTCCCCGCCCAGTTGCTAGGGTTTGCGGGCGCGATCCCCTGTAGCTCAATTGGCAGAGCATTCGACTGTTAATCGGAGGGTTGTTGGTTCGAGTCCAACCGGGGGAGCATGAGGAGGGCCTTTGACCTGCAACGCAGGTCAGAGGCCCTTCGTGCTGACTGACCAGTCGAGGTGAGAGCGTGAGTAACCTCGGTCGTCGCAGCGGCGCTGGGTGAACACCTCCGAGCGACCGAAGACTTCGAGTTGCCGGATGAAGGGCAGCACCACGGTTCGCCTGGAACTATATTCAATGTCCATGCGGCAGGAAGCGTTCCTTTGACGGTGCCTTCGGGATCCCGTGCCCCGATCCGGACGTCCGGACCCGCGCGCGTTCTGGTCGAGCGACCTGAACCCCTGTTGGATCTCCCTGTGCGGGGCGCCGATGGGTCGGTCGCGACCGTGGCCGAACGGCTGGCCCAGACCCTGACGGATGCGTTCCTGGTGATGCACGACGGCGTCCTGGTGCTGGAGTGGTACGCCGACGCACTCGGGCGCGAGGTGCCGCACGCTGTGATGTCGGTGACGAAGTCGGTCGTCGGCTGTGTGGCGGGGGTGCTGGTTGCGTCAGGATCGGCTCGAGCCGGACCAGCCCGTTGCGCGGTGGGTCCCTGAGGTCGCGACGTCGGGCTACGCGGCGGTGACCGTTCGCGACCTGTTCGACATGCGCACCGGCAGTGACTACCGCGAGTCCCATGACGACCCCGATGGTGAGGTGGCCCAGCTGGGGCGATGTCTCGGCGCCGAGCAGCCCATGGGTCTGCGTGACCTGGTCCTCGGGTCGCCTCGCGTCGGCGTGCACCACGGTCCGTTCTGCTATCGCTCCCTCGACACCGAGCTGCTCGGGTGGGTGCTGGAGAGAGCTGCGCGCAAGCCGCTGCTGGAGCTGGTGGCGGAGACGATCCTCCGACCGTTGGGGGCGGAGTTCGACGCCAGCATGGCTGCTTGACGCCCAGGGCGCCGCCAGTGCTTCTGGTGGCCTCGGCCTGACGGCCCGTGATGCCGCCAGGTTCGGACAGATGGTGCTCGACGGCGGCGCGGTCGGCAGTCGCCAGGTCGTGCCGACCGAGTGGATCAAGGACACCCGAGTCGGTGCCGGCGACTCAGTCGAGGCGTTCACGCGTCGGGTGACGGTCGGGCTCCCTGGCGAGATGCCCAGTCCGGGATCGGCGATGTACCGCAACCAGTTCTGGGTGCCCGAACAAGGTGGGCACAAGGTCTTGGCGTTGGGCATCTACGGGCAATACGTTCAGGTGGACGGTGACGCGAGGACTGTGGCCGTCAAGCTGTCGAGCTGGAGCAGCCCTCAGGACCCCCAGCGCTTCACGGACGGGCTGGCTTGCGCCGAGGCCATCACAGATCACCTCGGCGGGGTCACAGGCCCTGCGATCTCTCTCTATTCATGACACCTGAGCAGCAGAAGGAAACGACATGACGAACCGCAGCTCCAGGGCGAAGACCGCCGCCGCAGCCACGACGACCAAGAAGGCTGCCGCCAAGAAGGCTGCACCGACCAAGAAGGCTGCCGCCAAGAGGTCGCCAAGAAAGCCGCCGCCAAGAAGACCGTCAAGAAGCCGGCCGCCAAGAAGTCGGCCGTCAAGAAGTCGGCCGCGCGCAAGCCGCGGGCCGCCAAGAGTGTCAGCACCCGGGCTGCCGACAAGCTGGCAACAGGAGCCAGGGCGGTCTCGCAGCCGCCGGCGCCGGTGGCTCTCATTCCCACGGACAAGGGCGGCCTGCCGGCTGCAGCCCTCGAGGCAGTGGTCGCGGCGACCGTGGCGCCCACGCTGCTGCCGCCACCCCCTCGGCGTCACCTGCGCAACATGTCGGAGATCCGCACCTTCTTCCGCACCAACGAGGTGCCGGTCTTCTTCGTGGGCCCGACGGCCTTCAACCTGCTGGGGATCGACCGCTGGGTGCGCAACTGCTCCTTCATCTCGTTCTTCGACTCCTGGGACGGTTACCACCCGCGAGTGTTCAGCCCGACCGAGATCGAGCACGAGCCCTTCACCAGCGGCGAGGACATCAACAACTACCTCCTCCAGCACCCCGACGTGCGAGAGCACATCGGTCGTCAGGTCCGCCACGACGGCGTACGTCCCAAGGTGGCGATGGTGTTCTTCAACGAGGAGACCGAGCGCATCTGCGAGACGCAGGGCTATGAGCTGATCCTCCCGTCGCACACGCTGCGCAACCACCTCGACTCCAAGCTCACCACCACGCGTCTGGGCAATGAGGCCGGCGCCCCCTCGGTGCCCAACATCTTGACCACGGTGACGTCCTACACCGATCTCAACAAGCAGGCCAAGAGTGCCGGGCTGGGACGCGACCTGGTGCTCCAGCTCGCCTACGGGGACTCCGGGAAGACCACCTTCTTCGTCGCCTCTCGTGAGGACTGGAACAAGTGCTCGAGTGACGTCGTCGGCGAGCCGTTGAAGGTGATGAAGCGCATCAACAACCTTGCCGCGGCGGTCGAGGCGGTCAACACCCGCCACGGCACGATCGTCGGACCGTTCATGACCGACCTCACCGGCTACAAGGAGCTCACCCCCTACCGGGGCGGCTGGTGTGGCAACGACCTCTACCCCGAGGCGTTGACCGACGAGCAGCGCGCACGAGCCATCGAGCACGTCAGCAAGCTGGGCGACCGGCTTCGCCAGGAGGGCTACAAGGGCTTCTTCGAGGTCGACGTCCTGGTCGACATCGACAGCGACGACGTCTACCTCGGCGAGCTGAACCCGCGCATCTCGGGAGCGAGCTCGATGACCAACGTGACCGCTGGTGCCTACGCCGACGTCCCGCTGTTCCTGTTCCACCTGCTCGAGTACTTCGACGTCGACTACGAGCTCGACGTGGACGAGATCAACGCCCGTTGGCGGGAGCTGGCAGCCGTTGACGTGTGGAGCCAACTGATCATGAAGACCTCGGACCCGGAGATCCGCCACATCGACAAGGCTCCCAAGACCGGCATCTACCGGCTCAACAGCGACGGGACCCTGGACTACCAGCGCAACACCCTTGACTGGCACTTCCTCAACGAGCCCGAGGAGGCGTTCTTCCTGCGGGTCTACGGCGAGGGCAACTTCTTGTTCAAGGGGGCTGACCTAGGAATCCTGGTCACCAAGTCACGCATGCAGAACGGCAGCAAGCTGACCGAGCGCTGCCGGCAGTTCATCGATGGCATCAACGACTGCTACGAGGCCTCGCCCGTCGAGACCAGGCCCAAGCCGACGAACTTCCTGGCCTACCTGAAGTAGGAAGGCGGTTCAGGTCAGGTGACGAGCGATCTGGCGGAACGTCGAAATGGTCCCGACGAGCTTGTCGAGGTGCTGCGGGGTCGACCAGGAGGACAGCTTCACCCCGACGGTCCGGGTCGCCGCTTCCACGAAGATCATCTGGCCGTGGATGCCCAGGCACAGCAGGATCGGCCCGTGGTCCCCAGGAACGAACCAGAACTGGTTGCGGTACCAGCCACCTGGCAGGTAGGGCTCGTTCTCGCTGCGCGCGAACGCGTCCCTCACATCTGCCGGGGGGTATGACGCGCTCTCGATCCACTGAGCCGGGAGCACTTCACGACCATTGACCACCCCCTGATCGAGGAGCATGAGGCCGAACCGACCGAGGTCGCGCAGCGTCGCCGACACGCCGCCGTCATGGATGGCGCAGCCAAGGGGATCAACCGTGACCTCGGCGTCGTGCTCGGCGCCCATGGGCTGCCAGACCCGCTGGCTGATCAGGTCCGCCATCCGCTGCTTCGTCGCGCGCTCGACCATCCAGCCCAGGGTGTCGGTGTCGATCGAGCGGTAGGTGAACGTACCGTCGTGGTCGGTCTCACGGACCGTGGTCAAGATGTAGGGGTAGGCCCCGAGCGGGTCGCCGTCACGACGTGGCGCCCAGCCCATCGACCGCTCCATCACCCGAACCTCGGAGAGCGGATCCAGATAGGCCTCGCTGAAGCGCACCCCCGTGCGCATGTCGAGCACGTCACGCACCCTGGCGCCGGCATACCCCGACTCCGCGAGCTCGGGCACGTAGGTCTCGACGGGAGCGTCCGGGTCGAGGAGACCATCGGCGAACAGGGTCGCCGCGACACTCGACACGATCGACTTCGACACCGACATCACCAGGTGACGGCTGCGGCGCGACATCGGGTCGAAGTAGCGCTCGAACGCCACCACGTCGTCCTTGATCACCAGGAAGCCGTCGGTCTGCGAACCGACCATGACCTCATCGAGACTCGTGGCGAAGCCGATGCCCTCCAGGGCCAGTGTGCCGAGGTCCTGAGGATCCTCACGCAGGGGGCGGGGGTCGTCGCTACCCAGGATCACATGACTCGGCATCAGCTCCCGCATGTGCTGAAAAGCCCAGTGCAGGTTGTCCTCCCGCTGCCAGTTCGACAGGTCTGACCGGCGACTGGCTCTGCCCGAAGACCTGCCCCGCCTCATCGGTCGAGGATGGGAACCCTGGGTGGTCAGGGTGGACGGGGGCCAGCGTGTGCCTGGGGTGCTCGCCCGTGAGTTCCTCGTTCATGAGGTCAGGGTAGAGGCGCCTTCGGCGCCCCAGCCGCTCGGGCCCGGCGGGGTGCACCGCCGACGCACCAGGATTGACTCGACGCGCTGGGAGTCTCGTTTCACGTGGGGTCCGCCCTGGTCTGCGTATAGTGCGAAGCATGAGCGATGGGCAGTCTGATGCCGCTTTCAGCAGAGTTCTCGGCCGATGGGATGTCCTGGCGGTCGCCTTCGGGGCGATGATCGGCTTCGGCTGGATCGTCCTGACCGGTGGCTTCCTCCAGGATGCGGGGACCCTCGGCGCGGCGCTCGCCTTCGTGATCGGCGGTGCCATCATGGTGCTGGTCGGTCTCACCTACGCGGAGCTGGTCGCGGCGATGCCACAGGCCGGTGGCGAGCACAACTATGTGCTGCGAGGTCTCGGCTCACGCTCGGCCTTCATCTGCTCGTGGAGCCTGGTGCTCGGCTACATCTCGGTGGTGGCGTTCGAGGCGGTGGCGCTGCCCCAGACGGTGCTCTTCCTCGCGCCCGACATGCTCGTCGGCGAGCTCTGGACGGTCGCCGACTACGACGTGTACGCCTCCTGGGTGGCAGTCGGAATGATCGGTGCGGTGCTGATCACGGTGCTCAACGTGGTGGGCATCCGGCCCGCCGCCGTCTTCCAGTCGATAGCGGTGCTCTTCCTGCTGCTGGTAGGTGCGCTACTGCTGTTCGGGTCCTTCGTCGGTGGCGAGACCGACAACATGCGCCCGCTGTTCAACGGTGGCGTCGGAGGCATCATCGCCGTGCTCGTGGCGGTGCCCTTCCTGTTCGTGGGATTCGACGTCATTCCCCAGTCGGCTGAGGAGATCAACCTCCCGTTCAAGCAGATCGGCAAGCTGGTGGTCGTCTCGGTGGCTCGCCGCCGCCGCCTTCTACATCGTGGTGATGGTCACCGTCGGCTCCTCGCTGCCCCAGGATGTGCTGGCCGAGTCCGACCTCTCCGCGGCGGACGGGATGAGCGCCCTGTGGGGCAGCAAGACGATGGGCGACATCCTGGTTCTCGGCGGCATCGCCGGCATCCTGACCAGTTGGAACGGCTTCATGCTGGGCGCGAGCCGGCTGCTCTACGCCATGGCGACCTCCGGGATGGTGCCGAAGTGGTTCGGCAGGGTGCACCCCAAGTACCGCACGCCCAGCAACGCGATCCTGTTCATCGGCGCGCTCTCGGTCCTGGCGCCGCTGTTCGGCCGGCAGATGCTGGTGTGGCTGGTCGACGCGGGTGGGTTCGTGATCGTGGTCGCGTTCTTCTTCGTCTCCGTGACCTTCGTCGTCCTGCGCTACCGCGAACCCGGGATGGAGCGGCCGTTCCGGGTCTCCGGCGGCCGGGCGGTCGGCACGGCGGCAGCAGGACTCACCCTGGTCCTCGGCGCCCTGTTCATGCCGGGAATGCCAGCCGCGCTGGTCTGGCCCTACGAGTGGCTCATCCTGATCGCCTGGTGGGCACTCGGCCTGGTGCTCGTGCTCCGGTTGCCCAAGATCGGGCCCGGTCCTGATGCCGAGCACCAGCTCGTGGCGGCGGCCCGCGGCAAGAGGTAGCCGAGCCAAGGTCCGTCAAGGCTCACTTGACGATCGCCATGCGTCAAGACATACTTGACGCATGGAACAAGCCACTGTGCGGGACCCTGACCAGCTGACGTCCGCGACGATGGCGGGCTTGTCCCGGGTCGACCTGAGACGCCTCGTCACCGAGGCGACGCGGGAGATGACTCGACGCTCACCGCTGGAGGCGATCAGCATGCTGGCCGCCGCGATGCCCCACGTGGGGCAGGCGTGGGGGACAGAACCGAGCTGGGACTCCTGGACCGTCACGCCAGGCCCCTCCACCTCCGACCGCTCCCGCAGCCGACGCCTCGTCGCCCACCGCTGCGCGCACGATGCATGGCATCGCAGAGGACGTCCCGGGCCGACGCTGGAAGGCGCTGTACGACGCGACCTGGCCGAGCTACCGGAGCTGGTACCTCCAGGACGGTGAGGCTCGCCGACCGGACCTGGAGACAGCCAGGGCTCAGCTCGCCCGGCACATGCCCGAGCTGCTACCCACGTGGGAGCGGCTCGTCTCGCTGACCGGGGGCGACGAGCTGGCAGCGAGGATGCTGACGATGTGGGACGCGCCGGCCTTCCTGCCAGCCTGCTCCCAGGCGGTGCTGTCAGGCGAGGAGCGAGCTCTTGTTCGCAACTACGACTACCACCCGGACCTCTTCGAGTGGGTCACCATGAGCAGTGCCTTCACGGGGCGGCGTGTGGTCGGCACCAGCGACTGCCTGTGGGGCCTGCTGGACGGCATGAACGAGGACGGGCTCGTGGTCTCGCTCACCTTCGGGGGTCGGAAGGGGTCCGCGCCCGGCTTCGCGATCCCGCTCGTCGTGCGCTACCTGCTCGAGGTCGCTGCCACCGTGGAGGAGGCGACGGCCGCCCTGGCCGGCCTCCCGGTCGCCATGTCCTACAACCTCACCATCACCGACCGGTCGGGTGAGGTGGTGACCGTCTTCGTGGCACCCGGGATGGAGCCCGAGGTGTCCTCGGCGGCCGTGGCCACGAACCACCGCGGGGCAGAGCCCGAGGACCCGGAGCACGCGCGGAGGTTCCGCAGCGTGGAGCGGCAGGACCACCTCGTGGGCCTGCTGGCCACGGACACCGATCTCGACCACCTCGCCGGCGCATTCCTGCGCGAGCCACTGCATACCCGGGACTTCGCCGGCGGGTTCGGCACGCTGTACACGGCCGTCTACCGTCCGGACCGGGGCAGGGTCGAGTACCGCTGGCCGGACGCCTCGTTCGAGCGGACGTTCGACAGTCCCGATGCCTCGGTCCCGGTGGTGCTTCGCCAGGCACCGACGCAATGATGACCTCAGCCGCGCGGACGGCCACACTGGTCACATGGAACTCGACAGGCTCGACTCTGCTGCCCTCGGAGAGCTGGCACGTTCAGCGATGAGCGTGCTCGCGGACCGCGGCGACCAGGCTGCGTTCCGCGAGCTGCTCACGATGAGCGGGCAGGCCGGCGCTTGCCTCGGGGAGGCGGCACGCAGGATGGCCGCCAACGGGTCGTGGAGTGCGGTCGCCGACGTGTCGGGCACCTCCAAGCAGGCAGCCTGGGAACGGTGGCACGCCTAGTTCTCGCCACCACGGGGGAGAACCGTGGCCGCCGAGATGCGGGCCTCACCGAGCGGGGGACTAGGCAGACGGGGGCGAGGTGGCCGGCGTCAGCAACCTGCGTCGTACTGCCGACTCGAGGTCCCGGCTCGCCCGTCGCAGGGTGGGCCCGCCGAGCGAGCGGGGGTACGCCGGCAGCATCGTCACACTGATCGCGACGAGGTCGGTGTAGGCGTCCTGCCGCAGACGCACCACGAGCCGCTGGGCCGCGCTCTGGCCGCGGGTCAACAACCCGGCGATCGCCAGGGTGCCGACACCGCCGGTCGCGAGGAACGAGGTCAGCCCGTTCGAAGCGGGCTCGGCGAAGCCCAGGGCGGCGGTCAGCAGCCCGAGTGCCACCAGGCTCAGCAGCGCCTGTGGCGCGAAGAGCTTGGCCGCCCGGCCCAGGCTGCGCAGGCCGCCGAGCTTGGCGTAGGGCTTGATCAGCGTCGACGGGTCCTGGCGCAGGATGAGCAGCTGGTACCAGCGCCGCGCCTGCTCGTAGAGCTGCGTGCGCAGGTCCTCGGCCTTCAGCCAGTCCGGGTCGCCCGCGACCATCGCCCAGGCCTCCAGGCTGCCGGCGATGGAGGGTCCGGTCATCGTGTGCACCGCCCCGGCCTCGAGCCGGCCCAGCATGCGGCTGAGCTCGCGTCGCCGGTCGTCGCCGAACAGGAAGGCCGGTGAGACGCCCGTTGGTGCCTGATCGTGGACCCACTCGTCGGCCGGCCCGAGACCCCAGTGGCACTCGGCGAGTCCGCGGCCGAGCAGGTAGCCGTTGGCGAGCGCCTCGTCGCGCTCGGACAGGTCGTCCTGCAGCAGGCCGTCCCACTCGGTGAAGAAGCTCGCCAGCTGCGGCCAGTCCACGACCGCCCCGTCGTCCGAGAGCGCCTCACCCAGCCTGGTGCCGAACTCCTCGGCCCGACCGAAGTCGACCAGAGCGGCCAGCCGGGACAGGGTCTGCGCCGACTCGCGACGCGACTGGCGAACGCTGCGCTGGTGACGCAGGGGCAGCACGTCGTCGGGCACGTCCGGCAGGGTGCGGCTCATCGGCCGCGGGCCGTGCGGCCAGCTTCGACCGCGCAGCTCGGCCATGTTCCAGCCCAGGCGCATGGCCGCGGTGACGAGGTCCACCTCGGTGCTCACCGGGTCTAGTCGCCCCAGCCCATCGGGAACACCTCGAAGGGTGCAGCCAGGGCGACGCCGAGCCGCTGCCCGGTCCCACGGGCCATCCCCTCGAGGAACTCGCGCGCGTCCCAGTTCTCCCAGCCGAGGCCGTCGATGTACGCGGCGTGGGCCTCCAGCGACTCGACTCCGGAGTCGAAGGTGTCGGTGGTGTCGACGGCGTGCGTCGACTGGGGAGAGCCGAACGCCCACACCTGGCGTACGCCGCCCCAGGGCTCCTGCCCGAGGGTGATCTGCTCGGGGAAGACCCACCTGTTGCCGGCGTCCCGCACCGCGTCGACGACCGCCCTGCCCACAGCGATGTGGTCGGCCTGGTTGAGGTTGACCCCACCCCAGGTGTCGCGAAAGTTGCCGGTGATCACGATGTCGGGCCGGTGGCGCCGGACCTCCGCGGTCAGCAGACGGCGCAGGGCGACGCCGTACTCCAGCACTCCGTCGGGTTGGTGCAGGAAGTCGACCGTGTCCACGCCGACGATGCGAGCCGACGCGATCTGCTCGGCCTCCCGGACCGCAGCGCACTCGTCGGGGTGCAGGGCATCGATCCCGGCCTCGCCGCTGGTGACCATCGTGTAGCCGACCCACTTGCCCTGGCGCGTCCAGCGGGCGACCGCCGCTGCGGCACCGAACTCCATGTCGTCGGGATGCGCCACGATGGCCAGCGCGCGCTGCCAGGTCTCGTCGAGGGGTTCCAGCGGTTCAGGTGGCCGTTGCGTTGACATGGACCGAACCTATGCCCTGTGGCGGTCAGCGCGGGAGGGTGAAGATGAACCGGCTGCCCCCGGCGGGGTTCTCCTCGACCCAGATGCGGCCTCCGTGGCGCTCCACGATCTGACGGCAGGCGGCGAGGCCGATCCCATGGCCCGGTTCGTCGCCCTCGACCCGGGTGAACATCGAGAAGACCGACTCCCGGTCCTCCTCGCCGATCCCCGAGGCGTTGTCGGTCACCGTCACCAGCCAGTCGTCCGCACGCTCCTCGACCGCTATGTCGCAGCGCGGCGGACGGTCAGGCGCCCGGTGCTTGATGGCGTTCTGCACCAGGTTCTGGAGCACCTGGCGCAGGCGGCCGCCCTGGGCGAGCACCAGAGGTGTGTCGTCGGCCACCTCGACGACAGCACCCGTCTCCCTGATCGCGAGCTCGAGGTCCTGACGGACGTCTCGGACCAGCTGGGCGATCGACACCATGTCGCGCGTCAGGGACCCCGCGGAGGACACCCGGGAGAACTCCAGCAGCGACGAGACCAGCTCGCCCATCCGCTCGGCGGCCTGCGTCGCGCGGGCGATCCAGTCCAGGGCGTTGGGTTCGAGGACGTCGCCGTACTCGGTCGCCAGGAGCTCCATGTAGCCGCGGATCGTCGCGATCGGCGCCTGCAGGTCATGGCTCGCGAGCATGGCGAACGCCTCGAGGTCCGCGTTGGACCGCTCGAGCCTGGCCTTCTGCTCGTTGAGCTCGCTGTGGATCTGCTCGATCCGGGCCCTGGCCTCGATCTCCTCGGTCATGTCGGAGACGTGGGAGACCAGGTGGAGCGGTGCTCCCTCGTCATCGCGGACGAGCGCCACCGAGAGATCGGTCCAGATGGCGTGCCCGTCGGAGTGAAGGTAGCGCTTGACCATCTGGAAGCGAGAGATCTCGTCGGCCAGGAGCTGCTCGAGCAGGTGGAGGTTGTCCTCGAGGTCATCCGGATGCGTCAGATCCTGGAAGGTGCGGGTCTGCAGCTCGTCCGCGGTGTACCCGAGCATGCGGCACAGCGCGTCGTTGACCCGCAGGAACTGTCCGTCGAGACCCACCAGTGCTACCCCCACCGGTGCGTTGTCGATCGTCAGGCGCCAGCGTTCCTCGGCATCGGGAAGGGTAGGCACCCGACAACCCTAAGCCCGGCATGCGATTGTCGCCCACAGCCGCGCCTGCGCAGTGCGGCCGGTCCTCCGCGTTCACGAATAGGTGCAGCGCTGCCTCGGCACTACTCTTGGGCGGTGAGTGAGAGCAGTGCGACGCCCCGTTTCGACGAACTGGGACTGGACCCCAAGGTCGAGCGGGTGCTCCGCGACGTCGGCTACGAAACCCCTTCACCCATCCAGGCCGAGGCGATCCCGCCGCTGCTCGCCGGACAGCACGTCGTCGGGCTCGCCCAGACCGGCACCGGCAAGACCGCTGCGTTCGCCCTGCCGATCCTCTCGCGCATCGACATGTCCCAGACCACACCTCAGGTGCTGGTGCTCGCCCCGACGCGCGAGCTCGCGCTGCAGGTGGCTGAGGCGTTCGGCCGCTACGCGGCGTACCTCAAGGGCCTGCACGTCCTTCCGGTGTACGGCGGACAGGGGTACGGCGTACAGCTCAGCGCCCTGCGTCGCGGTGTGCACGTGGTCGTGGGTACGCCGGGCCGCGTCATGGACCACATCGAGAAGGGCACCCTGGACCTGAGCGAGCTGAAGTTCGTGGTGCTCGACGAGGCCGACGAGATGCTGAACATGGGCTTCGCCGAGGATGTCGAGACGATCCTGGCCGGCACGCCCGCGGACAAGCAGCTCGCGCTGTTCAGCGCGACCATCCCGCCGCAGATCCGCCGGATCATCAAGAAGTACGCGCCGGGCGCCACGGAGATCAGCGTCAAGTCGTCGTCGAACACGGCCACGAACGTGACCCAGCGCTATCTCAAGGTGGCGCACCCGCAGAAGCTGGACGCACTGACCCGCATCCTCGAGGTGGAGAACTTCGACGGCATGATCGTCTTCGTCCGCACCAAGCACGCCACCGAGGACCTGGCCGAGCGGCTGCGCGCCCGTGGGTTCTCCGCAGCCGCGATCAACGGTGACGTCGCGCAGGTGCAGCGTGAGCGCACGATCGACCAGCTGCGCAAGGGCAAGCTCGACATCCTGGTGGCCACCGACGTCGCCGCCCGCGGTCTCGACGTCGAGCGGATCAGCCACGTGATCAACCACGACATCCCCACCGACACCGAGTCCTACGTGCACCGGATCGGCCGGACGGGTCGCGCCGGTCGCAGCGGCGAGGCGATCTCGTTCGTGACACCGCGCGAGAACTACCTGCTGCGGGCCATCGAGAAGGCCAACCGGACCACGCTGGTGCAGATGAACCTGCCGACCGTCGAGGACGTCAACGCCTTCCGCGTCCAGAAGTTCACCGACTCGATCGGCGAGGCGCTGGCCGATCCGCAGCTCGGCATCTTCCGCGAGCTCGTGCAGGCCTACGAGCAGGAGCACGACGTCCCGGCCGAGGACATCGCCGCCGCGATCGCCGTACTCGCCCAGGACGGCGAGCCGCTGTTCCTCGAGGACATGCCCGAGCCGAAGTCCCAGGAACGTCGCGAGCGTCGTGAGCCGGCCGGGGGACTGGTGCGCTGGCGCATCGCCGTGGGCAAGCGTCACCGGGTGGAGCCACGTCAGATCGTGGGCGCGCTCGCGAACGAGGGTGGGCTCAAGCGCTCCGACTTCGGGCGCATCGACATCAAGCCCGGGTTCTCGCTGGTCGAGCTGCCGCCCGACCTGTCCGCCGAGATCCTGGGCAAGCTCGCCGTGACCCGGATCTCCGGGGTCCTGATCGACCTGCAGCTCGACAAGGGCCCGGCGCCCCGCTCCGGTCCGCCGAAGCGGTTCAACGACGGCGGTCCCAGCCGAGCGACCGGCAAGAAGCCGCGACACAAGCAGCGATAGCCGGACCGAGAGTGCCGGCCGGGGCTGGTGCTGTGACGCAATCGGTTGTTCAGGCTCTGACATTCCAGGGACTGAGGCGAACTCGGGAACCTATGATCGGGCGGTGTCTCGGAACCGACGTCTTCTCGCCCGCGCCCTCGCGATGCTCATGTTCGCGGGTCTCCTGGTGGGCGCCGCACCCGCTCGCGCGGCGGACCCGCTGCGCGTGCTGCTGACCGGCGACTCGATCACGCAGGGGTTCCACGGGGACTACACGTGGCGCTACCGCCTCCACCAGGAGATCGTGCGCCAGGGCGTCGCGGTGGACTTCGTGGGGTCCCGCAACCTGCCGATCATCAAGGCCGGCTACCTGAGTGCGCAGTACATCGACCCGAACTTCGACCGCGACCACTTCGCCCAGGGAGGCAGCAGCCTCGGCTCGCACCGGAACTGGATCGCTGAGGAGGTCCGCGGGCAGCAGCCCGACGTGATCGTCCTCGGCGCCGGCATCAACGACCTGCGCAACTCCTCGACACCTACGAGGGTCGACGAGTACCTCGAGGACTGGATCAACGCGGCGCGCAGCGAGAAGCCGAACGTGCGCCTGGTGATCTCTCCGGTGCTGGACGCCATCGACCCCGCACGGGAGTGGCTCTCCGAACGGGCTCGCCAGTACAACGAGCTCGCCGAGTCGACGGTCGCGGACCTGTCCACCGAGGAGTCTCCGATCACGATGGCCGACACCACGAACGGCTGGTCGGTGACCGCGCACACCGCCGAGAACCTGCACCCGAACCCCACGGGCGAGACACTGATCGCGCAGCGGATCGGCGAGACGCTACAGGCGATGGACGTCCTGCCGCAGCGACCGAACCTCTTCCGGTGGACCTCCTGGAACCGTCAGCCCCGCGTCAAGGTGGCGTTCAAGGGCCAGCAGGCGGTGTTGTCCTGGGACAACCAGGCGATCACGGGCGCGAGGATCTGGATCCGACGGGCGGGCTACTCGCCGTACTTCCCGGCGACGGTCTACGGGGGTTACTCGATGACGACCTCCGCCCTGGTCCCGCGAGCGACCTATGAGTTCCGGGTCGCCTTCGTCCGAGGCCGGACGCAGACCCCGGTCGGCCCCGGAACCACGGTCGTCGCGCCCGTGCCCGCTCGGCCGGCCGCGGTCTCCTCGGTGATCGTCAACGCCGCCGGGATCCGCTGGACCAGGTCGGAGCGTGCGACCAGCTATCTGGTCAAGTTCCGCCGGAACAAGCCCAGGCGCTGGATCTCCCGGAGCACGACCGGGCTGTACCTGACCGCGTCCAGGGTCAAGCGCGCCCAGGTGTGGGCGGTCAACGCCGGCGGGCGTTCGCCGATGCGGGCAGCGGTGCGCTGAGCCAACGCCCGTGCCCTGCGGCGCACTCGGTCGTTGAAGGTGTGACCCCGACCTTGGAGTGACCCGTGCGCCGCACCGCCTTCGCAGTTCTCGCCCTGTTCGCCGCCACCGCGGTCACCGTGGCCGGCGTGCCTGCCTCATCCGCGGCGGACGACTATCCGGTGAGCTACAACTTCCTTTCCAGCGCGTTGCTGGCCGGCACCCAGGTCGATGCCGATCCACCCGGCGCGAACGACTTCGGCTGCCGTCCCACCAAGCGCCACCCCCGTCCCGTCGTGCTGGTCCACGGCACGGCCGGAAACAAGAACACCAACTGGCAGACCTATGCGCCGCTTTTGGCGAACAAGGGCTACTGCGTCTTCGCCCTGACCTACGGCGTCACCGCCGGTACGCCGAAGGGCGTCGACCAGTTCGGTGGCATGGACCGGATCGAGAACAGCGCCCACCAGCTCAAGGGCTTCATCGCCAAGGTACGACGGGCCACCGGCGCCCGACAGGTCGACATCCTCGGTCACTCCCAGGGCACCCTGGTGCCGAACTACTACGCGAAGTTCCTCGGCGGCGCTCGCTCCATCCGCACCTACGTCTCGCTGGCCCCGCTGTGGCACGGCACCGACCTGGGTGGTCAGGGGCAGCTGAGCACGTCGATGGACGTCTACTCACCGGGCGCCGCCGAGCCCCCCGTCTGCGCCGCCTGCGGTCAGATGACGACGGGTTCGGAGTTCATGAAGAAGATGCGTCGCGGGGGAGTGGCGGTGAGCGGGATCAGCTACACCAACATCGTCACGAAGTACGACCAGCTGGTCTCGCCGTACACCAGCGGCATCGAGCGAGGCATGCGCAACATCACCGTCCAGGACAGGTGCTCCACGGACTACGCCGAGCACTTCGAGATAGCTGCCGACCCCGTAGCGGCGGGCCATGTCCTCAACGCCCTCGACCCGGCCCACCCACGGCCGGTCCCGTGCACCCTGGTGCTGCCCTACGAGGGCCCCGTTCCCAGCCCTCGGTAGGCTCGGCCGCTCCGGGGAGGTAGCTCAGTCGGTCAGAGCAAAGGACTCATGATCCTTCGGTCGTGGGTTCGACCACCTGCTACTTGCATGCGCCCGACCTGCGAAAAGGCCCTCTGACTGCGGCGATGCCGTAGGTCAGGGGGTCGTGTGGTTCGTTGGAGATCCTTGATCGGTGTTGGCTGATTGCGGTGCGGGTGCGGACTGACTGCGGACCGCGTCGGCTCGGCGATCGACGACCTGCAAGCTGAATGCTGGGTGTTCGATCTCTTGGATATCGACCGGTGGAAGTACAGCCGTGGGCCACCGGACTATTCGGCTGAGTTGGTCGAGGTACTCGAACATGTCGGCGACGGTCCGCGTCAGGTCCTCGAACGTGGTGGAGAGCGATACGCCGGAACTTCTTCGCTGGAATCGCCCCGCCTGAATGTGACCGATGTCGCGCAGGGTCCATGCCGAGTGCGCCCCCACGCGAGCACTGGCTTGAGGTTCTTGGCGAGCTCGTCCTTTCCCTCCGCGATGGGCGCGAGTTCCTTTTCGAGATCCGTCCAGTTGAGGTCAACTTCGTCGAACCCAGACGTGCGGCCCTCGTGGGAGACCAGGAATGATCCGCTACATCTCGGCTTCGATGTGTCCAGCTGCGACCGTGATCGCGCCGACGATCGAGAACAGCGCTGGCATGGTTGGGTCGGACATCTCAGCACTATGGCACGCGAGGTTGACGACACCCGCGCTCATCAGCACGTCCCGTGCGGATCACGGCAGTTCCGGGTGCACCATGTGGAGGCAGTTCGTGCGTGTCGTCCAGACCTCCCGCGTGAGCGGCTCGTCCGCCGCTTCGAACTGCCTCCTCGTGGGGCCCGTTCGGCCGGCGCGGACAGCGGCAATCGTGCGTGCGGCCGGTCCGTACTCAGTGCTCGATAGACCCATCGCCTTCTAAGTGGGGCGGCCTGCGCAGGTTTCTCGCAAGTTCGTTCACGGCACGTTGAAGTGCCGTCGCCTCGGGAGGGTCATCGAAGGAGAGCCAGTCTTCACGAGGGTCAGCCGCTTCATCGCACACCAGGTGAGCAAGTCGCTCGATGTTAAGCAGGTAGTCGATTTCCGCTTCGCGAGATAGGGCCACGCCGCAAGTATGCTACGCACTCACATCGGCACGACCGCGCGACATGCGGCAGAAGGCTGCGCTCGAATCCGCGAGGGAGAGTGCACTCATGACTGCCCAACGGCTGAGCCGCTGTCGTGGCGCCGGTGGCCCGAACGGGGCCATCGACAGCGTCCAACAGCCGCTTCGGACCGTCGGACGTCGCCCGGCGACTGCTGCCGTTGGCAGAGACTGCGGCGACTCACTGGCGTTGCCCCACCACTGGTGACCACCCAAGTGAGTCAAGCAGGACCGCATTGATCGAGTAACTTCCACCGGCTCCGGCCCAACGAGCTATGGGTCACCGACATCACCCAACATCGAGCTGCCGCCTTCGGATGCGGATATTCTGATTTCGATCGCGCGCGCGAGGCGAACCAACCTTCAAGCTGTGCGGAAAGAAATAGGATCTCGAATTGGCGTCAGAGAAATCAATCGATACGACAGTTGCGGAAGCCTACGAGCAGCACATGGTGCCGGGCATGTTTCGGCACTGGACGGAGCTCCAGGTGGGGCTCGCTGCACCGAAGGCCGGCGAGCATGTGCTGGATGTCGCATGCGGCACTGGCATCGGCGCAAGGCTCGCGGCGGCACACGTCGGACCGACGGGCAGGGCCGTTGGCATTGACATCGATCCCGGCGTGATCGAGCTCGCGCGGCAGCTTTCACGCGGCGGTGAGACGCCGATGGAGTGGCATTGTGCGAGCGCGCTGGAGATGCCGCTCGAAAGCGACGTGTTCGATCTCGCGCTGTGTCTGCAGGGGCTGCAGTTCTTTCCGGACCGGCTGAAAGGTTTTGCGGAGATACGCCGCGTGCTGAAGCCTTCGGGAAGGCTCGTTGCGAGCTTCTGGGGACCGCTGGAATCCAACAAGGGACATCACGTGGTCGTGCAGGGGCTCGAACGGCTCGGGGTCGATGCGGCACCGGCAAAGCGCGCCTGCTCGTTCTCGAATACGGAAGAGATTCGCGCGACGGCCGCGCAGGCTGGCTTCGCAGGCATCGAGCTCAGAACCGAGGAGGGCGTCTCGCAGTTCGGTTCCATACAATCGTTTCTGGATGGCATGACGCGTGGCTCGCCGTCCACGCGGCATGCGGTAGCGAAGTTGTCGGCAGACGCGCGGGAGCGCTTCGTGCGGGACGTGCGCGAGGCGTTGCAGCCTTACGTGATCGACGGCGTGCTGGCGTACCCGATGCGCACCCACGTGCTTGTCGCTCGCGCCCAGGCATCGGATGGAGGCACTGCATGAAAACCGGATTCACAACGACGATCCACCATCGAGGGGGCAGTGCGACCCTGTAGCGGTTCCTGTGACGAACTTGACTCTCCCACCGACTCCTGCCAACAAGACCTCACTCTCAACGCAGACACCGAAGTCCTCATCACTTTTCGCTATGGACAGCCCTGTGCCATCACCACCCGGGACAGTGACGAGACCGCCCCCCCATTGAGGACAACATGCTCAGCGCACACCCATGCCCGAAATTCGTCGCGGAAGTCCGTCGACCTCGACATCCCCGGACCGGGTCAACCCACACCTCAACTCGCTGTCGCTCCCTACGCCCTAGGTTCAGCGATACTCATCAGCGAGGAGAACGGCACCGCCACAGTCCGCGGGTTGGCGGGCTACGGCGAACCGACGCGAGTCTTCAAAGTCACCAAACGCGAAGACGGCTGGTGGCCAGATCCCTACGTCGAATGCCCGCGCTGAGGCACCCCGCCGCGAACATCGTCTAGTCCCTCTCCCAGTTGTCCCGCACTCCTCCGCGAGCGCATGAACACCACCGCAGGTCCGCACTCGATGACGCGGGGACGCGTTCGCCAGTATTAGTTCCAACCAACGTCACATGCCCACACATCGGCGTTTCCGAAAGATCACGTGCATAACCCGGATGAGCGGACGCCTCGCCCGGACATCGGCAGATCACCGCGCACTCAGCGGATCCGGACGCTGACGTCGACAGGCAGACTGATTCGTGGAAGACCTCGAGGAGCACCGGCGTGTTCTGAACGACCTCGTCCAGGTGCGTCCCTGGTTTCCCAGTTCCCATGATGTCGAGGATGGGACGTGGAGCCGCACCCGGTTACGCCTCGTTTGCCTGGACGGGTGGTCCTCGGTCCACCGCTCGTCCCGACCGCTCGGGCCCTGTCCTCAGTACCAGCCGAAGCGCTGGGAGTGTCCCCACGCGCCCTGGGGGTTGTCGTAGCGCGCGGCGATGTAGGCCAGCCCCCAGGTGATCTGGGTCTCCGGGTTGGTGGGCCAGTCGGGAGCGACGTCCGCCATCTTCGATCCCGGCAGCGACTGCGGGATGCCGTAGGCGCCCGAGGAGGCGTTCTTGGCCAGGTGGTTCCAGCCGGACTCGCGCTGCCACAACGCGTCCAGGTACTGCCACTGGCCGGCCGCAAAGCCGAACTGGAGCATCAAGTGATATCCGAGCCCGCGGTTGGAGTCGGGGTCGACGTCGGTGGGCAGCACCTCGGGAGAGCCGCTGGCCATGGATGCGGCGATGCGCTCCGCGCGCTTGGCAAGCTGCTGCATGATGACGCGGCGCGGCACGCGGGCGGCGGCGCCGGTGCGCTGGACCGGAGCCTTCGTACTCGTCGGGGTCGGTGCCTCGGTGGTCCGCGTCGGCTCGTCGGACCGCGCGGTGGGCGCCTCGGATGACGTCGGCTCGAGCGGTGCGCAACCAGTGGCCAGAAGCACGACGGTCAGTAGCGCGACGATCCTCACGGCTGTCCGCCTGGCACCCCTCGATACCTGCCGGTGTGTTGGCGCCGATGCCATGGTCGCCACTCCGTGCCTGCGTTCACCAGCACAGGGTGGCATGGCGCCGTTGATCTGCGCACCGAACATCCGGATCTCGGCATGTAGTGCGCACGCCGGGCCACGACCGAGGGACTGGAGCGCTTTGAGTACAGACGCGAAGCGCGCTGCGCGGCGCTGCACAGCACAGGAAGCACGGGTTGGCGCAGAACGTGCTCTTGCAGTGCCCGGACACCCTCTGTCGCGCGCACGTTGGACCGCTATGGTCACCTGTACCGGGACGACATCCAGCAGTAGGTCGGCCCGTCGGAGAGGTCACGATCGCCGCTCGTGCGGACTATGTGCGGACTGGTGCGAGGGCCTTCCTCCGAACTGACCCGCTTGCGGCGGTCGAAAACGGCCTCTCACCTGCGGAAACAGTGAACGCGGGGAGGTAGCTCAGTCGGTTAGAGCAAAGGACTCATAATCCTTCGGTCGTGGGTTCGAGCCCCACCCTCCCTACGAGGACATCCCTACGAGGCCACGGGAGTGGGTCGGTGCGCCTCTCTTTGTCGCTGGCGGTGGCCATTGGCGACACGGGCCGGTCGAATCGGGGGGAACGCCGACCGGCCCGCTGCCACTACCCGGGGAGACCCTCCAGTCACCACCGGGTGGTCCCTCTCAGGCGCGCCTGCGCTGCTGGACGATCTCCGCGGCGACCTCGCGCACCTTGCGGTGCGAGCCTGATGAACCCTGGACCAGCAGCTCGAACGCCGCGTCGCGGCTCACCTCGTCGCGCTGCATCAGCACGTCGATGGCTTGCCCGATGACCTCGCGCGGGCCCAGCAACTCGATCATGTTCTCGGTATCAGCTGACATGAGAAACCCCGGATCTCCGCGTTCGCGTGGTTGTCCGCGATACCGGGGTCCGGGGTAGGTCTCCAGTCAACCACGGTCTGGCCGGCTTTGACCCGGGCGCGGTCCGGCAACATTTCCACGGGCCGGTGCAGAGACGTGCAGAACGGGCCGAACCGACCCGGGCATACCGTGGCTCCGTGTTCGAGTATGCGACGCGCCGGCCGAGCGGGGAGACAAGCCGCTTCGTCGAGCAGATCTGGTTCGCGCGTGGCCGGATCACCGGGACGAGTGAGCTGATCGCGCCCACGGGCTCGACCGTTGCCGCCGTCGTCCTGGGGGACCCGACCCGGCTGACCCCGCACAGCGGCGGGGCGCCACTGCTCGCCGACACGGGCTTTCTCATCGGGCCGCACGACCGGCCGGTGGTCAACACGCCGACGGGCGAGACGTTCTGCATCGGGATCGTCACCACGCCGGTCGGGTGCCGGCCGACGCTCGGACTGGCGCCGGCCGCGGTGCGCGGACGGGTCGTCGACCTCGTGGACGCCTGGCCACGTGCCTCGGCATTGCGCGACGATCTGGCGAACACTGCCTCGCCCGAGGCCGCTCTGGACGTCGTCGAGGAGACCCTGAGCCGTCCCGGACGCTTCGATACCAACGCCCTGGCGCGGTGCGAAGCGGCCATCGAGGCGCTGACGGCGAACCCGGCCCGTCCCGTGGCCGAGGTCGCGGCGGGACTCGGCGTCAGCCACGGCCACCTCGATCGGCAGTTCGTCGACCAGGTCGGCCTGAGCCCGCTCACGCTCGCTCGCATCCTGCGGGTGCGAGAGCTGCTCGACCACATCGACGTCTACGAGTCGGTCGCCTGGGCCACCTGGGCCACCCGGTTGGGCTGGTTCGACCAGGCGCACCTGATCCGGGACTTCAAGCGCCACACCGGCGTCACGCCCACGGAGTACGCCGCCGCGCAGCGCTCGACCTACGACCGCGCGGAGGCGTCCGCCTCGGCGGGGTTCGTGCCGCGCCACGGTGATGGCTGAGGAGGTGAAGTCTGTCCAATCCACGCACGCGGGGAGCGGTCAGCATGAGACACCACTGATGGACGGAGAGCCGAGATGACGAAGGCGTTCGCTGCGCAGACCACGATCGGACAGCCGGTTGCCGAGGTGTGGGAGCGGCTCGTCGACTGGGACACGGCCGACAGCTGGATGCCTGGCGTGGAGGCGCTGCGTGCGGAGGGTCCCACCGCCGCGGGCACGGTGATGGTGTTCACCTCCCGCGGCAAGGAGCGTCGCGGTCAGATCGCAGCCCTGACTCCCGGGCGCAGCGTCACCTTGAGGTCCATCCAGGGCGGGGTCACTGCCGACTACGAGTACGAGTGCGTACCCGAGGGTCGCGGCACGAGGGTCAGCCTGGTGGCGCAGTGTTCCATCAGCGGAGCGATGCGAGTGCTCGGCCCACTCATCCGCTTCGCCATCCGCCGGGCCGACGGCGCGCAGCTGGAGGCCTTCGCGGCCACGTTCACGCGCACCTCGGCCTAGCAGCTGGATCCACCACGCCTCGTGCGTGGAAGGATCCCCCCATGGAGAACGTGCGCCCCATCGAGACCTGGCTCACCGACATGGACGGCGTGCTCGTCCACGAGGAGGACCCCATTGCGGGGGCCAAGGAGTTCATCGACGCCCTGAAGGCCTCGGGCAAGAAGTTCCTCGTGCTGACGAACAACTCGATCTTCACGCCGCGGGACCTGCGCGCCAGGCTGCTGCGCAGCGGGATCGACGTACCGGAGACAGCGATCTGGACCTCGGCCCTGGCCACCGCCGACTTCCTGGCCGACCAGCGCCCGGACGGGACGGCGTACGTCGTGGGCGAGGCGGGGCTGACGAACGCGCTGCACGACATCGGCTACGTGATGACCGACCGCGACCCTGACTACGTGGTGCTCGGGGAGACCCGGACCTACTCCTTCGAGGCGATCACCAGGGCGATCCGGCTGATCGACGCGGGGGCGCGGTTCATCGCCACCAACCCCGACGTCAGCGGTCCGAGCGCCCAGGGGCTCCTGCCCGCGTGCGGCTCGGTGGCCGCGCTGATCAGCACGGCGACCGGCAGGCAGCCCTACTTCATCGGCAAGCCCAACCCGCTGATGATGCGCAGCGCGCTCAACCGGCTGGAGGCGCACTCGGAGACCACCGTGATGATCGGGGACCGGATGGACACCGACATCATCAGCGGCCTCGAGGCGGGCCTGCGCACGGTGCTGGTCACCACCGGGTCGACGCGGCCCGACCAGGTCGAGCTCTTCCCCTACCGGCCGACGCGGGTGATCGACTCGATCGCCGACCTGGTCGAGCTCGCCGGGCACCCAGCCGGGGAGATGTGAGCTACGTCGAGGGCTGCGGCACCTTGCACTTCACCTTCGGGTTGACCCCGAAGTAGTTCAGCGGTCCAGCGATGACCGTCAGCGCGGTATCGCTGAAGCTCTTGCAGCTCACCTCACGGTTGTCGGTGAAGTAGTCACGCTGGTACGCCGCCAACGCACCGATCACGAGCCACACGATGACGATCAGACTGATCAGCTTGCCCATGGTCCCCTCCTTGACGAGCGGTGGCTCGTCCCGGAGACCATGGTGCACGGTTCAGCGGGTCTGTCGATGGCGCGCGCACCGCTCAGGTGGCGGGTCGGTACGACGGAGCCGTCGCCGAGCCCCACCAGGACTCGCCCTCGTCGTTCCAGCGGTCGCCCTCCTCGACGTCCGGTCGCTCGTCCACCGCGGTGAGCAGCGCTCCCGGCGAGGTGGCGTAGCCGGGCGTGACCGCGGCCAGCAGCGCCGCCTCGCCCTTGGCGCGGGACATGTCCGGGGGCACGACGAGCAGGCACAGCTCCTGGCGGTCGGACGTGGTGAGCATCACGACGTGGGTGTCGTCGTGCGGGTCGAAGCCGACCTTGACGTAGCCACGCTGGTCGGCACCCGCTTCGGGGAGTCATCCCAGTCGGGCGGCGAGAACAACACCCGGACGATCCGGCCCTGCGCCTCGGGGAAGTTGTCCACCAGGTCACCGAGCTCGACGGTCAGGTCACGACTCTGCGGCCACCACCCGCCGTCGAGGGGGTGGCTGCCGGGCTTCTCGCCCATGCGCAGCCGCAGCGGCTGGCGGCGGGATGCAGGGGTGGAACCGTTCGACGTCGCCATGACGTCCGCCTCTCGGCCGACCCGAAGGGCTCCTCGGTGAAGGCTGCTTCCTGGACGGTCAGTCTGGCAGTCTACGGGGAAAGCGCGGTCCGCTCGGCCGCAGACGCCCTACGATCGATGCTTGTGATCAAGTACCTCGGCTCGAAGCGCGTGCTCGTGCCCGTGCTGGGCGGCATCGCCTCCGCCGTCGAGGTCACGCACGGCGGTCGACCTGTTCACCGGCACCACCCGGGTGGCCCAGGAGTTCAAGCGGCGGGGGATCGAGGTCACGGCGACCGACGTGGCGTCGTACAGCGAGGTGCTCAGCGACTGCTACATCGCCACCGACCGCGGGCGGTCGACCAGGTCGCCCTGCGGGCGGAGCTCGCCCGGCTCAACGCCCTGCCGGGGGAGCCGGGCTACGTCACGCGCACGTTCTGCGAGGAGTCGCGCTACTTCCAGCCGCGCAACGGCGCGCGGATCGACGCCATCCGTGCCGCCATCGAGCAGGACCATCCCGCCGGGCCGCTCCGGGCGATCCTGCTGACCGCGCTGATGCTCGCCGCCGACCGGGTCGACTCCACGACCGGGCTGCAGATGGCCTACCTCAAGCAGTGGTCCCCGCGGTCGCACCGCGACCTCGAGCTGCGGCTGCCCGAGCTGCTCCCGGGCACGGGCCGCACCGTGCGGGGCGATGCGGTGCGAGACCGTGGACGACGCTCGACCCGGTCGACCTGATGTACCTCGACCCGCCGTACAACCAGCACCGCTACTTCACCAACTACCACGTGTGGGAGACCCTCGTGCGCTGGGACGAGCCGGAGCACTACGGGATCGCCTGCAAGCGGGTCGACGCCCGCGACGACGCACACGCGCAGCGTGTTCAACCGCAAGCAGACGATGCCGGGGGCCTTGGCCGACCTGATCGCCCGGGCCCGTGCCGAGCTCGTGGTGGTCTCCTACAACGACGAGTCGTGGGTCACTCCGGAGCAGATGACCGCGGCGCTGCGCGCAGGCGGTCACCGGTGCGTGGAGGCGCTCGCCTTCGACTCCAAGAGGTACGTCGGCGCGCAGATCGGCATCCACGGGCCCACGGGGGAGAAGGTCGGCGAGGTCAGGCGGCTGCGCAACGTGGAGTACCTCTTCGTCGCCGGCGACCCCGACCGGGTGCGGGCCGCCGCGTCCGGGAGCGAGCAGGCACTTCTCGAGAAGCGCCCGGCACGCGCAGGGGCTTGACGACCTCTCGTCGATCCGGTGTCGTGGGCCGTGCAGACCGACCGGAGCTGTGACCTGACGATGTCCCAAATGACCGAAAAAAGTATTTCAAAGAGAATGCGGCCTTTAGGACTCTTTGTGTACCTTTGTCGATGCGTCGCCAGGTTCCACCGGCGGTGGCACGTCCCGGCCGGGAGACCTCCAACACCACGGCGCTGGTCTCCCGGTCGGGTAGCTCCACCAGCTCCCCGGTGGTGGAGCCGCCGGCGGTGGAGCCGGTGCGGACGTCGTGTCAGCGGCCGTCGGCGTGCGCAGCGTCGCGGATCTCTCCGACGAGCTCCTCGATGACGTCCTCGAGCGTGGCCACGCCCAGCGACGGTCCCGTCGTCGTCGAGCACCCGGGCCATGTGCGCGCCCTTGGCCTGCAGCGTCTGCAGGGCGGTGACCAGGGTGTCGGAGGCGCGCACGGAGGCGAAGGCGCGGATCCACTTGTCCTCGACGATCCGCGCGCGTCCGTGCGGGTCGGACTGCAGCACGTCCTTGATGTGCAGGTAGCCGACCAGGTCGCCGTCGTCGCCGACGACCGGGAAGCGGGAGTAGCCGGTGCTCGCGCAGATCAGCTCGACGTCGGAGGCGCGAGCGCCTCGTTCGACGGTCTCGATCTGGTCGAGCGGGAAGCAGCACGTCCGCCACGGTCCGGGAGGTGAACCCGAGCGCGCCGGCGAGGCGCTCGTACTCGCTCTGGTCGAGCATCCCCTCGTCGTGCGACTCGTCGACCATCGCCTCGACCTCCTCGAGGGTGAACGTGGAGATCACGTCGTTGCGCGGCTCGACCTTGAACAGCCGCACGATCGCGTTGGCCGTGGCGTCGAGGCCGTAGACGATCGGCTTGAGCACCGTCACGATCGCCACCATCGGCGGGCCGAGCACCATCGCGGCGCGCTCGGGGCCGGCCAGGGCGAGGTTCTTGGGCACCATCTCGCCGAGCACGACGTGCAGGTAGACCACGCAGCTCATCGCGATCGTGAACGCCACCGGGTGCAGCCAGGCATCCGGGAGGCGGACGGCGTGCGCCACCGGCTCGATCAGGTGGGCCAGCGCAGGTTCGGCCACGGCGCCGAGACCCAGGGAGCAGACCGTGATGCCGAACTGTGCGGCGGCGATCATCTGGGAGAGGCCCTCCATGGCGCGCAGCGTCGTGCGCGCCACCCGGGAGCCGGCGGCCGCCTTCGGCTCGACCTTGGTACGACGCGCCGAGACCAGGGCGAACTCCGCGCCCACGAAGAACGCGTTGCCCAGCAGCAGGACGAGCCCCGAGCCACAGGGCGGCCTGGGTGCTCATGACGGGCTTCCTCGGACTCGGGCATCAGCCGTCTGATCGAGATGCCGGTCGACCCGAAGGCCGTCCATCCGCTCCACCCGCAGCAGGGCGTGCTCCTGGACCGGCTCCTCGTCGTCGTCCTCGGGGATCACCACCGGCAGCGGCACCAGCACCCGGTCGCCCCGGACCGGGATCCGGCCGAGCTCGCGCACCAGCAGGCCGGCGACGGTGTCGTAGGCGTCGTCCTCGGGCAGGTCGATGCCGGTGGCGTCGGCGACCTCGTCGGGTCGGAGCAGGCCGGAGACGATCCAGGAACCGTCGGGCCGCTGCCGCAGGCGGGAGCCGTAGCGGTCGTGCTCGTCGGCGATGTCGCCGACGATCTCCTCGACGACGTCCTCGAGGGTGACCACGCCGGCCGTGCCGCCGTACTCGTCGGACACGATCGCCATCTGGAAGCCCTCGCCGCGCAGCAGCGACAGCAGCGGGTCCAGTCGCAGCGACTCCGGGACGACCGTGGCCTCCACCATCACCTCGCGGACCAGGGTGTGCGCGCGCTCGGCGCGAGGGACGGCGACCGCCTGCTTGACGTGCACCGAGCCCACCACGTTGTCGGAGGTGCCCTTGATCACCGGGAACTTGGAGAAGCCGGTCGCGCTGGACAGCTCGATGACCTCGCTGACCGGGTCGGTGGCGTCGACGCAGGCCATCTGCACCCGCGGGGTCATGATCTCGCCGGCGGTGCGCGGCCCGAAGGCGACCGAGCGCTGGACGAGGTGTGCGGTCTCGGAGTCGAGCGTGCCCTCGCTCGCGGAGCGACCGGCCAGCGAGGCGAGCTCGTCGGAGGAGCGGGCCGAGCGCAGCTCCTCCTGCGGCTCGACGCCCAGCGCTCGCACGATGCGCGTTGGCGGAGCCGTTGAGCAGCTTGATCGGGTAGGTCATCGCGGTGGTGAAGCCGCGGATGAACGCCTGGGTGCGGCGCGCGATCGGGAACGGCACGGCGATCCCGAGCTTCTTGGGCACCAGCTCGCCGAAGATCATCGTCGCGACGGTCGCGAGCAGCAGGCCGAGCGTCACCGCGATGCCCGGCACGGCACCCTCCGGGCACCCCGGAGGCGGTCAGCGGGGTCTCGATCAGGCTGGCGATCGCCGGCTCGGCCAGGAACCCGATCGCCAGGTTGGTCAGGGTGACGCCGATCTGCGCCCCGGAGAGCTGGGTGGACAGGCTGCGCAGCGCCAGGCGCACCCCCTCGGCCTGCCGGTCGCCCTCGCTGGCCGCCTTCTCCACGGCCGCCCGGTCGACGGCGACGAGGGCGTACTCGGCCGCCCCGAAGACCCCGCACGCGAGCACCAGGCCCACCGAGATCGCGAGCAGCAGCCATTCCATGGGGCCATTGTGGCGGGTCGGCCTCCCCACCGGGTGTCGGCGGCCGTCGAACTGGCCCCCTCGCGTGCGAGAATCCGGCCATGAGCGAGGTGGATCGTCCGCGACTCGAGGGTTCGGTAGCCGTACGGGGTGGGCGCAGGCTCTCCTTCGCGGAGTTCGGGGTCCCGCGTGGCGCTGCCATCGTGTGGATGCACGGCACCCCTGGAGCACGCAGGCAGATCCCGCTCGAGGCACGTCGCTTCGCGGAGCAGAACGACATCCGGATCATCGGCATCGACCGTCCCGGGATCGGCTCCTCGACGCCGCACCTCTACCCCAGCCTGCTCGACTGGACCGGCGACCTGGTCGAGCTGTGCGACGTCCTCGACATCGACAAGCTGCACGTGATCGGGCTCTCCGGCGGCGGTCCCTACGCCCTGGCGGCCGGTGCGGCGCTTCCCGACCGGGTGCACGGGGTCGGCGTCCTCGGGGGAGTGGCCCCGACCCAGGGGCCGGACGCCATCAGCGGCGGGCTGGTCACGCTGGCGCCGTACGTCGCCCCGCTGCTCTCGCTCACCCGGGTGCCGCTCGGGTTCGTGATGGCCCAGGTGATCCGGCTGGTGCGCCCGCTCGCCGGCCCGATCCTCGACGGCTACGCAGCCGTGCAGCCTCGCGGGGACAAGGAGCTGCTGGCCCGGCCGGAGTTCCGGGCGATGTTCCTCGACGACCTGCTCAACGGCTCCCGGTTCCAGGTCAGCGCGCCGCTGGCCGACGTCATCCTGTTCACCCGGCACTGGGGCTTCGAGGCCGCCGACGTGCAGGTGCCGGTGCACTGGTGGCACGGCGACTCGGACCACATCATCCCGCACGCCCACGGCGTGCACATGGCCGAGCGGCTGCCGCACGCGCGCTTCACCACGATCGACGGCGAGTCCCACCTCGGCGGGCTCGGGGCCGCGACCGAGGTGCTCACCGCGCTGATGGAGCTCGGTCCACGCGCGACAGTTCGGTCATCTGCGACATAAGCGACACGCCGAACAGCCCTATTCGAGCGTTCGGCTGGCTTGGAGCCCTCCCATCGGTCACAATGGGCTCACAAGTTCACACGCTCACCAGTCACATGGCTCTGCTTGCTTCATCTTTCGAGACCGCTGGGGAAGGCGTATCTCGACGCCGAAGCAAGAGGAGGTCCATCGTGACTCGTTCCGCTGCCCGTGGAGTCGTCTACATCCACTCGGCGCCGTCCGCGTTGTGCCCGCACGTCGAGTGGGCCATCGGCGGCGTGCTCGGCGTGGCCCCACAGATGGAGTGGACCCCTCAGCCGGCCCAGGCCGGCACCTACCGCACGGAGTACTCCTGGGTGGGTGAGCACGGCACCGGCGCGGCCATCACCTCGGCCCTGCGCGGCTGGAACCACCTGCGCTTCGAGGTCACCGAGGAGCCGACCACCGGCACCGAGGGCGCCCGCTTCTGCGCGCACCCCCGACCTCGGCGTCTTCCACGCGGTCACCGGCCTGCACGGCGACATCATGATCCCCGAGGACCGGCTCAAGGCCGCGGTGGTCAAGGCCGCCCTGGGTGAGACCACCCTGGAGCTGGAGATCGCCAAGCTGCTCGGCAAGCCCTGGGACGACGAGCTGGAGACCTTCCGGCACGCCGGTGACGGCGTCGCCGTCCGCTGGCTGCACCAGGTGGTCTGACCTAACGCAGCCGGGTCGCGACGTAGTCGACCAGGTCGCGCACCCGGACGAAGTCCTTGGCGGCCTCGTCCTCGATCCGCACGCCGAAGTGCTGCGAGGCGCCCTCGAGGATCTCGACCATCGACAGTGAGTCGATCCGCAGGTCGTCGACGAAGAGTCGATCGGACTGCACCTCGTCGACCGGACGGCCGGTGACCAGCACGACGATCTCGGCCAGACCGGCGAGCACGTCGGGAGAGTCCGGACCTGGCCCGTTGGTGCGCACAGACATGCTGGAGACTCTAGTCACGTCGACCGGGCCGTGCCCTCCACGTGGTCGGTTCGTTGTCAGAGGTGTCCCAACACCCCACCACCGTGGAGAAATCGGGTTTCTGAGGATCGGGCGCCCAGAATGCGGCAGTGGGTGACCCCAAATGAAACAAGTTCTGGTTGACTCTCCATTCGTCGCGTTCGACCACTTTCCCAGGAGTGCGCATGGAACAGGTCCCCGGCACGACCCCCGAGCTCCAGCGCATCACCATCCACGGCCACGAGCGTGCGTTCGTGAAGATGGGCCAGGGCCCGGCACTGCTGCTCCTGCACGGCCTCGGGCTGTGACCACACCACGTGGTCCCCGGTCATCCACGACCTCGCCCGCCACTTCACGGTGATCGCCCCCGACCTGCTGGGCCACGGTGTCAGCGCCAAGCCGCGGGCCGACTACTCGGTCGGCGGCTACGCCAACGGCATGCGGGACCTGCTCACCGTGCTCAACATCGACAAGGTGACCGTGGTCGGGCACAGCTTCGGCGGTGGCATCGCCATGCAGTTCGCCTACCAGTTCCCCGAGCGCACCGAGCGGATGATCCTGGTCGCCCCCGGCGGCATGGGCCCGGAGGTCTCCCGGTTCATCCGGGCGATCACCCTGCCCGGCTTCCACCAGTTCATGGGGGTGGCGACCCTGCCCGGGCATCCGGCACGCGGGCAAGGCCGGGCTCCGGGCGCTCTCGCGGTCGGGGGTGATGGCGGCGCGCGACCTCGCCGAGGTCGCCGAGATCTACGAGTCGTTCAGGGACCCACGCGCCCGGGCGGCGATCCGGCACGTGGTCCGCGCCGTGGTCGACATGCGTGGCCAGATCATCACGATGGTCGACCGGGCCTACCTGACCCAGGCGATGCCGATGCTGGTGATCTGGGGCACCGACGACATGGTGATCCCGTCCAAGCACGCCGAGAACGTCGCCCGGATCGCGCCCGGCGCGGTCGTCGAGGTGCTGCCGAACAGCGGCCACTTCCCGCACAAGGACCACCCGGACCGCTTCGTGAAGATCGTGCAGAGCTTCGTCAAGGCGACCCAGCCCGCGTCGTACCACCGCGGGCGCTGGCGTCAGCTGCTGCGCAACGGCCCCACCGAGCCGGTCAACCGCGCCGAGGCCGGCGGACCGCCGCTCGCGCCGGTGGCCCAGCTGCCCAAGCGCGGCGCCTGAACCCTCGCACCAGCGTCAGCGAGTGCCGATCCGCTTCTCCTCGGCAGTCAGCGTGCGCGCCGTGGCCACCACGATCACCAGGCCCAGCACGACCAGGATCGCCCCGACGCCCTTGAACAGCGGGTCGAGGTCCTCGATGGCCGGCCACGACAGCGCGAAGCAGACGACGCCCAGCACGAGCGGGATGCCACCGCGCCGAAGGGCCGCCTGCCAGGCGGGCGGTCACGCGTCGCCACCCTCCTGCTTCACGTCGGCCACCGCGGTCGGGTCGTCGATGCGGTACTTCTCGAACGCCTCGGTGACCGCCTCCTTCTTCACCTCACCGCGGGCCGCCAGGGCCTGCAGCGCGGCCACGACGACGCTCTCGGCGTCGACCTGGAAGAAGCGGCGAGCGGCGGGACGGGTGTCGGCGAAGCCGAAGCCGTCCGTGCCGAGCGCGTGGAAGTCGTTGGGCACCCAGTGCGAGATCTGCAGAGGTACGGCGCGCATGTAGTCGCTCACCGCGACGACCGGACCGGCCGCATCCTCCAGCTTGCTGGTGATGTAGGGGACCTTGGCCTCCTCCGCCGGGTGGTTCAGCGACCACTTCTCGGTCTCGATCGCCTCGCGGGCGAGCTCGTTCCACGACGTCACCGACCACAGGTCGGCAGCCACGCCCCAGTCCTCGGCCAGCAGCTGCTGGGCCTTCTGGATCCAGGGGAAGCCGACGCCCGAGGCGAGCAGCTGGATGCGCGGGGCGTCGCCGTTCCCGGAGACCTCCGGCGCGTCGGCGTAGTGGTAGATGCCCTTGAGCAGACCCTCGGCGTCGATCCCGTCGGGCTCCTTGGGCATCAGGATCGGCTCGTTGTAGACGGTGATGTAGAAGATGACGTTCTCACCCTCGGGGTGCTCGTCGCTCACGGTGTACATCCGGCGCAGGCCCTCCTGCATGATGTGCGCGACCTCGTGCGCGAACGCCGGGTCGTAGTGCACGACGGCCGGGTTGGTGGCCGCGAGCAGGGGCGAGTGGCCGTCCGCGTGCTGCAGTCCCTCACCGGTGAGGGTCGTGCGGCCGGCCGTGGCCCCGATCAGGAAGCCGCGCGCCAGCTGGTCGGCCATCGCCCAGATCGAGTCGCCGGTGCGCTGGAACCCGAACATCGAGTAGAAGATGTAGAACGGGATCATCACCTCGCCGTGCGTGGAGTACGCCGACCCGGCAGCGGTCGCGGACGCCATCGCCCCGGCCTCCGAGATGCCCTCGTGGAGCAGCTGGCCCTTGACGTCCTCGCGCCACTTGAGCAGCAGCTTGCGGTCGACGGACTCGTAGACCTGCCCGCCCGGGTTGTAGACCTTGGCGCTCGGGAACATCGAGTCCATCCCGAAGGTGCGGTACTCGTCGGGCGCGATCGGCACGAGGCGCTGGCCGATCTTCGGGTCCTTCATCCAGTCGCGAAGCAGGCGCACGACGGCCATGGTGGTGGCGATCTTCGCCTTGCCCGAGCCCTGCTTGAGCTCGGAGTAGAGGTCGTCGGCGGGGACCTTCAACGGCTTGGCCCGCACCACACGCTTGGGCAGCGAGCCGCCGAGCTGCTTGCGCCGGTCCATCATGTACTCGATCTCGGGGGAGTCCTTGCCGGGGTGGAAGAACGGTGCGCCACCCGTAGCGTCGTAGGCGTCGTCGATGTCCTTGTCGCTCATCGGCAGGTAGAGCCGGTCGCGGAACTTCTTGAAGTCCGCGGTCTTGAGCTTCTTCATCTGGTGGGTGGCGTTCTTGCCCTCGAGGGACTCGATCGTCCAGCCCTTGATGGTGTGCGCCAGGATCACCGTCGGCTGGCCGACGTGCTTGGTGGCGGCGTCGAAGGCGGCGTACACCTTGCGGTAGTCGTGGCCACCGCGCGGCAGCTTCTCGATCTGCTTGTCGGTCATGTGCTCGACCATCTTGCGCAGCCGCGGGTCGGCCCCGAAGAAGTGCTCGCGGTTGTAGGCGCCGTCCTCGACCGAGTAGGTCTGGAACTGACCGTCGGGCGTGCTGTTCATCTGGTTGACCAGGACGCCGTCGACGTCGCGTGCCAGCAGCGCGTCCCACTCGCGTCCCCAGATCACCTTGATCACGTTCCAGCCGGCGCCACGGAAGTTCGCCTCGAGCTCCTGGATGATCTTGCCGTTGCCCGGTCACGGGACCGTCGAGCTGCTGCAGGTTGCAGTTGATCACCCAGGTGAGGTTGTCCAGCTCTTCACGGGCGGCGACCCGGAGCGCGCCCAGCGACTCTGGCTCGGCCATCTCGCCGTCACCGAGGAAGGCCCACACGTGCTGCTGCGAGGTGTCCTTGATCTCGCGGTTCTGCATGTAGCGGTTGAACCGGGCCTGGTAGATCGAGTTGATCGCGGTCAGGCCCATGGAGACGGTGGGGAACTCCCAGAAGTCCGGCATCAGCCGCGGGTGCGGGTAGGACGGCAGACCCTTGCCGACGCCGTGCTGGACCTCCTGGCGGAATCGGAGGAGCTGCTCCTCGGTCAGCCGGCCCTCGAGGTAGGCGCGGGCGTAGATGCCGGGGGAGGCGTGACCCTGGATGTAGATCTGGTCGCCGCCGCCGGGGTGCTCCTTGCCCCGGAAGAAGTGGTTGAAGCCGACCTCGTAGAGGCTCGCGGCTGACTGGTAGGTGGCGATGTGGCCGCCGACCTCGAGCCCGGGACGGTTGGCGTCGGAGACCATCACGGCGGCGTTCCAGCGGATGAACGCCCGGATGCGGCGCTCGGTCTCCTCGTCGCCGGGGAACCACGGCTCACGCTCGGGAGGGATCGTGTTGATGTAGTCGGTGCTGCGCAGGGCGGGGACGCCGATCTGCTGCTCGCGCGCCCGCTCGAGCAGGCGCAGCATCAGGTAGCGGGCGCGATCGCGGCCGCGGTCGCTGACCAGCGCGTCGAAGGACGCGAGCCAGTCCTGGGTCTCGTCGGGGTCGATGTCAGGCAGCTGGGTCGGCAGGCCTTCGTGGATCACCGAGGGACGCCGGGTCGCGGCGGGCTTCTGGGTGGTGTTCTTGGAGTCGCTCACTGGTTCATCGTGTCACTTCTGGAGGGCAGAGAAAATCTACTGATCGGTACGTCCGACGGCCGTCGCGAAATCAGCCCCGCGACGTCCGTGACGAGACCGGCCGCAGATGATCTGGCGAGTCCCGCAGGGAGCGCCCTCGGCACCGCTAACGTCTGCCGGATGGTGGACGAGGGACGTGTGGGGTTGCGCCGGACACCCGGGTCGGGTGGACTACGGGCACCGGAGCCCCCGACGACCCGGGGGTACTCCGCCGAGAACGAGGTACTGGAGGCAAACAGGTGAGCCCGAGCGCAGACCGCGCGGACGTCCAACTGGGTGATCGGTTGGGGATGAAGCCCGGCACGGTCGTGCAGGAGCTCGGCTGGGATGACGACGTCGACGACTCGATCCGTGCGTCGATCGAGGAAGCGATCGACTCCGACCTGGTGGCCGGTGACTACGGCGACGTCGTGGACGTCGTACTCCTGTGGTGGCGCGACGACGACGGCGACCTCGTCGACGCCCTGATGGACTCCCTGACCGACCTCGTGCGGGGTGGGGCCGTCTGGCTGCTGACCCCGAAGGTGGGGCGGCCCGGAGCCGTCGATGCCGCAGACGTGGCGGAAGCAGCACCGATTGCGGGACTTTCCACGACGACGACCGTTGCAGTGGGTAAGGAATGGACAGGGACGCGACTCGTCGCTCCCAAGAACTGACCCACCGCACAGGAGGAAACTCACCCGATGTTCCAGCACTTGCAGAAACAGGCCGTGCGTCATGCCCGGATGGTCAAGGTGATGGCGGCCTCGGGCGTGATCCGCCCCTACGGTCCGGTCAAGCTGATGGGCGTCGGCAAGACGATCCGTGACTGGGGCATCGGGTTCGCCGGCGGGATCGGCGCCCTGGCGATCCGCTCGCCCCAGGACGTGGGCCTGATCGACGAGCTCGGTGAGCTGACCTGGTCCGAGCTCGACGAGCGCGCCACCCGGCTCGCCCACGGGCTCAAGGACCTCGGTGTCTGCGAGGGGGACAGCGTCGCGGTGCTGTGCCGCAACCACCGCTACTTCGTGGACACCTCGACGGCGCTGTCCAAGCTCGGTGCCGACATCCTCTACCTGAACACCGCCTTCTCCGCCCCGCAGCTCGGGGAGGTCTGTCAGCGCGAGAAGCCCGCCGCGATCGTCTACGACGACGAGTTCAGCGAGCTGGTCGACGAGTCCGGCATCGACGTCTCCCGGGTCATCGCCTGGCACGACGGGGAGACGGCCGATGTCCCGCACGTCGAGGACCTGATCGAGAAGGGCGCGACCGAGCGGCACTCCGCGCCGGAGCACGCCACCCGGCCGGTCATCCTCACCTCCGGCACGACCGGCACCCCCAAGGGGGCTCCCCGCGGCGAGTCCGGCCTCGACGGCGCCGTCGCGCTGCTCTCGAAGATGCCGTTCCGGACGGGCGGCACGACCTACGTCGTGGCCCCGCTGTTCCACACGTGGGGATGGGCACACCTGAACCTCGCGATGCTGCTCGGCTCCACGGTGGTGCTGCGGCGCAGGTTCGACCCGGCCGACTGTCTCGAGACCATCCAGAAGTACGACGTGGACGCGATGATCGTGATCCCGGTGATGATGCAGCGGATCATGAAGCTCTCCGAGGACGAGCGGTCCGGTGACTTCTCCCGGCTGAAGGTGGTCGCCGCCTCCGGCTCGGCCCTCCCCGGCGACCTGGCCACGGACTGGATGGACGCCTTCGGCGACAACCTCTACAACACCTACGGCTCGACCGAGGTCGCGTGGGCCACGATCGCCCAGCCCCAGGACATGCGCGAGGCACCCGGCACGGCCGGCAAGGCGCCGTACAACACGGTGGTGGAGATCTACGACGAGCACGGCAAGCGGCTCGAGCCGGGCGAGCCGGGTCGCATCTTCGTCGGCAACACCATGCTCTTCGGCGGCTACACCGGCGACGAGGACGAGGGCAAGGAGATGATCGACGGCCTGATGTCGAGCGGCGACATCGGCCGGCTCGACGAGCAGGGCCGGCTGTTCATCGAGGGCCGGGACGACGAGATGATCGTCTCCGGGGGCGAGAACGTCTTCCCCAAGGAGGTCGAGGACTGCCTCTCGCGCCACGAGCACGTCGAGGACGTGGCCGCCATCGGCGTGGAGGACGAGGACTACGGCATGCGCCTGAAGGCCTTCGTGGTCACGTCCGGCGACGTCGACCAGGAGGAGCTCCGGGACACCCTGAAGGCACACGTCAAGGAGAACCTGGCGCGCTACAAGGTGCCGCGCGAGATCGTCTTCCTCGACGAGCTGCCCCGCAACTCGACCGGCAAGGTGCTCAAGAGGGACCTCAAGGACTACGACGAGGATGCGAAGCCCGAGGAGAGCGCCAGCGGGGGTGCGGAGGACTGATGTCCGGTTCGTCTCTGCATGCTGGCACCATGGCGGCATGACCCTGGCGATCGGCGATCCGGCTCCTGACTTCACCCTCAGGGACCAGCACGGCCAGGACATCACGCTGTCCTCCTACGCGGCGGGCAAGGCGGCGCTGATCGTGTTCTACCCGTTCGCGTTCAGCGGCGTCTGCACCGGAGAGCTGACCGGCCTGCGTGACCGGCTCGGTGACTTCGAGACCGACCACAGCACGCTGATCGCGGTGAGCTGCGACCCGATGTACACCCAGCGAGCGGTCGCGGACCGCGACGGCATCTTCTTCCCGCTGCTCAGCGACTACTGGCCGCACGGCCTGACCACGAAGGCCTACGGCGTCTTCGACGAGATCACCGGAGCTCCGAGGCGGTCCTCCTTCGCGGTGGACAAAGCGGGACAGGTGGGGTGGGTGGTGCACAACGTGACCGGTGAGGCACGCGACCTCGACGAGCACGCACGCGCCCTGTCTGACCTGGTCTAGTTCTTTCGGGCCATTTTTGCGTTCGCGCTTGGAACCCTGCCCGCACTGGTGCACTCTTGCCCTTGTCGCGCCGCTGGTGACCCGAGACGCCAGCGGCGCGACTTTTTCTTTGTCCGGACACGTGCTGGTTTGTGCGGTGGCCCCGGACGGGTCGTGGGTCGGCTCGGCGGACCCGGAACGCTCCCGTATTCTGTGCCCGCGTGATCGCGGCCGGACGTGCCGGCCGGGGTCTCCGGGGCGTATAGCTCAGCGGTAGAGCACCTCGCTTACAACGAGGTGGTCGCAGGTTCGATCCCTGCTGCGCCCACGTAGTGCCGGTAGGTTCTGCCCATGACCGGCGTCGCGCTCGTGCTGTTCTTCGTCGCACTGATCGCGATCAGCCTGTGGACCATCATCGACGCCGTGCTCCAGCCGGACCAGGCCTATGCCGCCGCCGGGGTGAGCAAGGGCCTGGTCACGTTCATGCTCGTGCTGACCTGTGTGATCGGGGCACTGGTCTACTGGCCGTTCATCCGACCCAGGCTGCGCCGTTCGATCTCCTGAGGGCCCACCCGTAGTCTTCGGTCGTGTCCGATGCCCTGTATCTCGTGGCGGGTCTCGCAATCCTCCTCGCCGCGGTGCTCCCGTCCGCACTGAGCCGCCTGGCGGTCTCGCCGCCGATGGTCCTGCTGGCCGCGGGCATGGGGATGGGTCTGCTTCCGGTGGGCGGCAGCGAGCTCCTCGACCCGGTCAGCAACCGCGTGGTGGTCGAGCAGGTGACCCAGTTCGCCGTACTCCTCGCGCTGATGGGGGTGGGCCTGGCCCTGGACCGACCGCTGCGGCTGCGGCGGCCGCAGGAGTGGCGACGCTGGTCCGCGACCTGGCGGCTGCTGTTCGCCGCGATGCCGCTGACCATCGGAGCCGTCTGGCTGCTCGGCTGGTGGGGCCTGGGCCTGGCACCCGCGACCGCTCTGCTGCTGGGCGCGGTGCTCGCCCCCACCGACCCGGTCCTGGCCGGAGACGTCCAGGTCGGTGGGCCCGACGTCGCGAGCCAGGAGGAGGACGAGAGCGACGAGCGGCACGAGGTCCGGTTCGCGCTCACCTCGGAGGCCGGGCTGAACGACGGACTGGCCTTCCCCTTCGTCTACGCCGCGATCTTCCTGCTGGAGAAGGGCACGTCGTGGTCCTGGGTCGGCAGGTGGGTCGCCTGGGAGCTCGTGGGCAAGGTGGTGGTCGGCTTCCTCGTGGGCGCGTTCGTCGGGTGGCTGCTCGCGCAGCTGGCGTTCCGTGCCCGCCGGATGTCCCTGCGGCTGGCCGAGCAGGGCGAGCCGCTGCTGGCCCTGGCAGCGCTGGCGACCTCCTTCGGCGCCGCCGAGCTGGTCGGCGGCTACGGGTTCATCGCCGTCTTCTGCTGCGGGGCGGCCTTCCGCAACGCAGAGCGCAGTCACCACTACCAGGAGGCGATGCACGGGGTGGTCGAGCGCCTCGAGCGGCTGCTCACCCTGCTCGTGCTGCTCTGTCTCGGCATCGCGATGACGCGCGGGCTGCTGGACTCCCTGGACTGGCGGGGAGTGGGGGTGGCGGCGGCGCTGGTGCTCCTGATCCGTCCTCTCTCGGGCATGGTCAGCCTGATGCCGTTCGCACGGCGTGGTCACGGCATGGACGCCCGGGAGCGACTGGTCACTGCCTTCTTCGGTGTCCGCGGGGTCGGCTCGCTGTTCTACCTCGCCTACGCCGCCGGGCACGAGTTCGCGGACGTGCGCTGGCTGTGGGCCACCATCGCGTTCACCATCACGCTCTCCGTGCGTGGTCCACGGCGTGCTGGCCAAGCCGGCGATGAAGTGGCTCGAGCATGCGCGCCCGGTTCGTGACTAGGGTGGCGGGAACCGAGAAGTGAGGGAGCCAATCCTGTGATCGTGCCGTTCTCTGCCGCCGACTTCCTGGACCGGGCCCTGGCGGTGTACGCCGACCGGGTCGGCATCGTCGACGAACCGGACCAACCCGCCGAGTCACTCGGCGAGGTGACCTACGCGCGCGTGGGCGAGCTGGCGCGGGCGCAGGCCGCGAAGCTCGACGAGCTCGGCATCGGTGTCGGCGACCGGGTCGCCTACGTCTCGCACAACAGTGCGCGGCTGTTCACCGCCTTCTTCGGAGTCACCGGATACGGCCGCGTGCTGGTGCCGATCAACTTCAGGCTCAGCGTGGACGAGGTGAAGTACATCGTCGAGCACTCCGGAGCGCGGGTGCTCTACGTCGACCCCGAGCTCGAGGACGCGCTGAGCTCGGTCGAGTGCGAGCACAAGTTCGTCATCGGCCAGGACGCGGACATGTATGCCGAGGGCCGGGAGCCCGAGCCGTGGGCGCACGACGAGAGCGCCACGGCGACGATCAACTACACCTCCGGCACCACGGCCCGCCCCAAGGGCGTGCAGATCACCCACCGCAACATCTGGACCAACGCCGTCACCTTCGCGCTGCACACCGGCTCCAGTGACCGCGACGTCTACCTGCACACGCTGCCGATGTTCCACGCCAACGGGTGGGGCATGCCCTTCGCGCAGACCGGGATGGGCGTCACGCAGGTGGTGATCCGCAAGATCGACGGCGCCGAGATCCTCCGGCGGGTCGAGAAGTACGGCGTGACGGTGATGTGTGCGGCGCCGGCAGTCGTCGCGTCCGTGCTGGAGGCGGCCGAGAGCTGGGAGGGCGAGATCCCGGGTCGCGACCGGGTGCGGATCATCGTGGCCGGAGCTCCGCCGCCGACCAAGACCGTGGCGCGGGTCGAGGCCGAGCTCGGGTGGGAGTTCATCCAGATCTACGGGCTCACCGAGACCTCGCCCCTGCTGACCATCAACCGCTCGCGCGCCGAGTGGGACGACCTGTCGGGGGAGGACCGCGCGGCCAACCTCGTGCGCGCGGGCCAGCCCGCCATCGGGGTGACCCTCAAGGTCTCGGACAGCGGCGAGGTGCTGGCCCGCTCGAACGTGGTCCTGGAGGGCTACTGGGAGCAGCCGGAGGAGACCGAGGCGGCCCTCGAGGAGGGGTGGTTCCACACCGGCGACGGCGGGGTGATCGGTGCCGACGGCTACCTGACCATCCAGGACCGCAAGAAGGACGTGATCATCACGGGCGGCGAGAACGTCAGCTCGATCGAGGTCGAGGACGTGATCTTCTCCCACCCCGACGTCGCCGAGGTCGCCGTGATCGGCGTACCCGACGAGAAGTGGGGCGAGACGATCAAGGCGCTGGTGGTGAGGACCGAGGGCTCCGGGCTGACCGAGCAGGAGCTGATCGACTACTGCAAGTCCAAGGCCGCCCGGTTCAAGGCGCCCTCGTCCGTGGAGTTCCGCGAGGAGCTGGCCCGCACCGCGACCGGCAAGCTGCAGAAGTTCAAGCTCCGCCAGGAGTACTGGGAGGGTCGCGAGCGCCAGGTCAACTAGGGCGAGGTGCGCCCGGCGTCACTCGCGCCGGGGGATCACGTCCGGGTCTCGTGCGACCCACGGTCGAGTCCCGCTAGCCTCGAGCCGTGCCGACCCTGGGAGAGATCACCGCGCTGCTCGACGAGTGGTTCCCGCCCGACGCGGCAGACGACTGGGACGCCGTCGGCCTGGTCCTGGGCGATCCGTCGGCCGACGTACGCCGCATCCTGCTGGCCGTCGACCCCGTGACAGCCGTCGCCGACGAGGCGATCCTGCACGACGTCGACCTGCTGGTCACCCACCACCCGCTGTTCCTCAAGGGGGTGCACGGGTTCGCGGCCACCGACCCCAAGGGCCGTCTCGCCCACCGACTGGTGAGCAACGGGTGCGCGCTGTTCACAGCGCACACCAACGCAGACTCGCCTCCTGGTGGCGTCTCGGAGTCGCTCGCCCTGGCCGTGGGGTTGGCCGACTCCCGGCCACTCGACCCCCGGTCGCCCGGGTCCGACCACGGGTCGGGACGGATCGGCCGGCTCTCCGGGCCGATCAGCCTGCGCCAGTTCGCGGAACAGGTCGCCGCGGCCCTGCCCCCGACCGCCCACGGCGTCCGAGTCGCGGGCGACCCCGACCGGACGGTCGAGACGGTCGCGCTGTGCGGGGGAGCCGGCGACTTCCTGCTGGACCGGGCCCGCGCGGCAGGCGCGGACGTCTACCTCACCTCGGACCTGCGCCACCACCCGGCCTCGGAGCTGCGCGAGCACGGGGCTCCGGCGCTGGTCGATGTCGCGCACTGGGCAGCCGAGTCCACCTGGCTGCCGGTGCTCCGGCGTCGGCTGGTCGACGCACTGGTCGACGCACCGGTCGACGCACCGGGAGATACGGTGGAGGTCCGTCTCAGTACGACGAACACGGACCCGTGGACCTTCCGGGTCTGAGATCCACAACTACATCAGGAGAATCCTCTGAAAGCCGACCCGTTCGTCCAGCTCAAGCTGCTCGACGTCCAGGAGCTCGACTCCCGGATCGACACCCTGACCCACCAGCTCACGTCGATCCCGGAGGCCGACCGGCTGCGCGAGCTCGCGGGGCGTCGTACGTCCGTCGCGAACGCCGTGCGCGACCTCCGCATCGAGGTCGACGACCTGACCGCCGAGCAGAAGCGCGCCGACGTCGACGTCGAGCAGGTCAAGACGCGGCGAGCCCGCGACCAGGGGATGATCGACGCCGGCCAGATCAAGGACCCCAAGGCCCTGGAGCGGATGCTCGGTGAGCTCGAGTCGCTGCACCGCCGGATCAACTCGCTCGAGGACACCGAGCTCGAGGTGATGGAGCGACTGGAGACCGCGCAGACCTCGCTCGACGCCCGGACGGCCGAGCTCGAGGCCATGTCGGGCGAGGAGACGGAGCTCCGTGCTGCGTTCGAGAGGCAGGCAGGCAACCTGCAGTCCGAGCTGGAGTCGGCGAAGGCCGAACGGGTCACCACCGCGTCGGGCGTCGCCGCCGACCTGATGGCCCTCTACGAGAAGCTGCGGATCCAGAAGCAGGGCGTCGGCGCGGCCCCGCTGCGGCGACGCGAGTGCGGTGGCTGCCGGCTCGCGCTGAACGCGTCGGACCTCGGGCGGATCGCCAAGGCCCCGTCCGACGAGGTCATCCGATGCGAGGACTGCAGCCGGATCCTGGTGCGCACCGGGGAGTCCGGTCTTTGACCGCCCCGCGCACGCGCCGGTTCGTGGTCGTCGAGGCCGACGGTGCGTCCCGGGGAAATCCCGGCCCGGCCGCCTTCGGCGCGCTCCTCCGGGACGCCGACACCGGTGAGGTGATCGCCGAGCGCCGGGAGGCCATCGGCATCGCGACGAACAACGTCGCGGAGTACCACGGCCTGGTCGCCGGGCTGGAGCTCGCGGCAGAGCACGCCCCCGGCGCGGACGTCGAGGTCCGGATGGACTCCAAGCTGGTGGTCGAGCAGATGAGCGGCACCTGGAAGGTCAAGCACGCCTCGCTGAAGCCGCTCGTCGAGCAGGCACGGCGGCTGGCCCCGGTCGGCACGACGTTCACCTGGGTGCCACGCGCCGATAACGCCGAGGCGGACCGTCTGGCCAACGAGGCCCTGGACGCTCCCGAGCAGCCCCCCAGGCGCGGCTGGGGACCTGCAGGCAGTCCGACCACTCTCGTCCTCGTCCGCCACGGTGTCACCGAGCACACGATCGGCAAGCTGTTCTCCGGTGGGCTCGCGAGCAGCAACCCACCCCTGAACGACGAGGGCCGCGAGCAGGCCAGGGCGACGGGGGAGTGGCTCGCTCCGCTCGCGGGCACCTTCGACGCGATGGTGAGCTCCCCTGTGCGGCGTACGCGCGAGACCGCGGAGATCCTCGCGGAGTTCCTCGACCTCGAGATCGAGGAGGAGGCGGGTATCGCCGAGATGGAGTTCGGCACCTGGGACGGGATGAGCTTCACCGAGGTCCACGCGCAGTTCCCCGACGAGATCTCCAACTGGCTGGGGGACCTGGAGTCGGCCCCCCACGGTGGCGAGTCGTTCCGGACCGTGGAGAAGCGCGTCCTCGCGGGGCGGGACCGCATCGTCTCCTCCTACGCCGGGAGGACGGTGGTCGCGGTCAGTCACGTGACGCCGATCAAGACCCTGGTCGCGGACGCGCTCGGCGCACCGCTCGAGGCCGTCTACCGGATGGAGCTCGCGCCCGCATCGGTGACGGTCATCTCCTACTTCCGTGGCGGCCCCGACGGGGACATCCCGATGGCCAACCTGCGCCTCTACAACGGGCGACCGACCGAGATCTTCGGCTAGGGCTCGTCGACGATCACGTCGAGCCGGTGCGTCCTCGGGTCGAGCTCCACCTTCCAGCCCAGCCCGGTGATCGCGTCGGCCAGACGGGCGGGACTCGAGGGCGAGATGCCACCCTGGAGCACCGCACGCACCAGTCGGCCCTTGGTGGCCTTGTTGAAGTGGCTCACCACCTTGCGCTGTGTGCCGACCTGGTGGAGGACGCGCACGGTCGCCACCTTGCCGGCGAGATCGCGATGCGGCCGCCAGAAGCCGGCATAGGTGGCGGAGCGGAGGTCCATGACCAGACCGTTCCCGGCAGCCTCGCGCACCACCTGGTCGAGCACCGAGCGCCAGTGCGCGGAGACCACGCCGAGACCCGGAAGGTTGACCCCTCCGGCGAGGCGGTACGCCGGGAGCCGGTCACCGGGCCTGACCAGGCCCAGCAGCGACGAGGTGATCACCAGTGAGCGGGAGGCGCGCCGGCGAGCCGCCGTGTCGAGCGAGGCCAGGTCGAGTGCGTCGTAGAGGACGCCCGTGTAGATGGCGTCGGCACGCGCCGTGGGGCTGGTCAGGAGATGAGCGTTGCGGCGTACCTCCTCGGACTGGGTGGGTCCGAGCCCGAGGGTCCGCATCGCCTGGCCGGGGTCGCCGTCGCAGAGCCGAACCAGGGCCGTGATCACCTGCTCACGCGCCGCGGTGAGTGCGGGAAAGCTCAGGTCCTCGAGCGCCAGCGGCCTGCCCCGGGTCGGGGTCGACTTGCCCTCCGAGGGAGGGAGCAGGATGAGCACCGCGCCAGCCTAGATCGGGCCGAGCTGGGGTGGCCGCCTAGGGTGGCGAGGTCATGAGGCCACGGCCACTAGCCATGACGGATGAGGGGACTCAGTGGGCACCCGGGTGCTGAAGGTCAGGGGCGCCACCGTCGCGGAGCTGCGCGAGGGCATCGCGAGGATCGAGGAGGAACAGGGGCTCGCCCCACTCTTCCCGGCCGAGGTCGAGCAGGCTGCTGCGCGGGCCGCTGAGTCGCCGCGACTCCCCGAGCGCGACCTGACCGACCTGGCGTTCCTCACCATCGACCCCGTCGGAGCGATGGACCTCGACCAGGCGATGCACCTCGAGGCGGACGGCGAGGGCTACGTCGTGCACTACGCGATCGCCGACGTGATGGCCTTTCTCGAACCCGGTGACGCGGTCGACGAGGAGGCGCACCGGCGCGGTGAGACCCTCTACGGCGCGGACGGCAAGGTCTCGCTCCACCCCCCGGTGCTGAGCGAGGCCGCGGCGTCGCTGCTGCCGGACCAGGTGCGACCGGCCTTCGTGTGGACCATCCGTCTGGACGCCACCGGGGAGACCCGGGAGGCGACGGTCGCGCGTGCGCGGGTGCGGTCGCGACAGCGTCTGGACTACGAGAGCGTGCAGCGGGAGATCGACCTGGCCCCGGCCGGCTCGACGCTCGCCCTCCTCAAGGACGTCGGGGAGCTGCGACTCGCGAGGGAGGCGGAGCGCGGTGGGGTGTCACTGCCGATGCCGGCCCAGGAGATCGACGTCCAGGACGACCGCTGGCTGCTGGAGTACCGCGAGATGCTGCCCGTCGAGTCCTGGAACGCCCAGATCTCGCTGCTGACCGGGTTCGCCGCGGCCTCGATCATGGTGGCCGGGAAGGTGGGCATCCTGCGGACGCTCCCACCTCCGCCGGAGCACGCCGTCACCCGGCTGCGTCGTACGGCCAGGGCGCTCGGCCTCGACTGGCCTCGCGGCCAGGGCCATCCGGAGTTCATCCGCTCCCTCGACCCGTCCCGCCCCGGGGACGCCGCCATGGTGGTGGCGGCGACGAGCCTGCTGCGGGGTGCCGGGTACGCCGTCCTCGACGGTCACCTTCCCGATCACCCGGAGCACGCGGCTCTCGCGTCGACGTACGCCCACGTGACGGCTCCGCTGCGCCGACTCGTCGATCGCTACGGCCTCGAGGTGTGTGCCGCGTTGTGCGCGGGTGAGGACGTGCCGGCAGTGGGTGTTCGACAGGCTGGCTGACCTCCCGGAGGTGATGCGGGACTCGGGCCGCAGGTCGAACGCCTACGAGAACGCCGTGCTCAACCTCGTCGAGGCTGCGAGCCTCGAGCCCCGCATCGGCGAACAGTTCCAGGCGGTGGTCACCGAGGTCGACCACGACGACGCGCGCAAGGGCACGGTCATGGTCCGCGAACCTGCCGTGGAGGCGTCCGTCTCCTCGAAGTCGCCGCTCCCGGTGGGGGAGGACGTCACCGTCACCCTGACCGACGCCGACCCGGCGACCAGGAGAGTCCGCTTCGAGCTCTGAGGAGTGGCCCCGGCCGCGAACAACCCCCTGAAGGAACTCGAGAATTCCTTTCCACAGCTGGGGATTCTCGACCGAAAGTGTCGGTGGGCGGTGGTTGAGTTCTCTCATGACCACCCGGCCGGACCACCCCGAGAGCACCTCTGGTGCTGCGGGTGTCGCGGGGGTGCTCGGCCAGATGCAGAACCAGATCCGCACGCTGGGTGAGACGTTGTGGGCGGCCCGTGACGCCGGTGAGCTGATGGACACCGTGGCTGTGATCGAGGCGCTCAAGTCCACCCTGGACGGCCTCGAGCTCGCAGTGGTCCGCGAGCTCGAGGTCACCGGCGCGGTCAAGGCACTGGGCTGGGCCTCCACCCAGGACTTCGTCACCACCGTCGCCGGCGGCCACCAAGGCACCGGGCCCGCGACCGTCCGGTTGGCGACCGCGGTCGACCAGCCGCTGCTCGCCCCGGTCGGAGAAGCCCTGACCGACGGCTGGCTCTCCACCGCGAAGGCCCAGGTCATCGAACGCGGCATCGACGCCCTGCCCGGCGACCCCGACCTCCGCGCCCGCGGGACCCAGGTCCTGCTGGAGGAGGCCAAGCGGCTCGACGCCACCGAGCTGCGCAAGGTCGCCCGACGGCTCGTCTCAGTGGTCGACCCCGACGGGCAGGACCGCCGCGACGAACAAGCCCTGGACCGTGAGGAACGCGCCGCCCACCACGGCCGCCACCTCACCATCAACCCCGACGGAGCCGGGGGTGCCTGGATCAGAGGCCGCTGCGCCATCGAGGACGCCGCCACCCTCAAGGCCACCCTGATCCCCCTCGCCAAACCCCAGCCGGCTGCCGGACCGACCTGCGACCCCACCACCTGCGACCCCACCACCTGCGACCTGCCCGGGTGCGGACACGACGGCCGCGACCCCCGCGACCACGGCACCCGGATGCTCGACGCCCTCGTGGAGGCCTGCCACCGACTGCAGGGCCTCGAGGTGTTGCCCGAGTGCCACGGAGCGACCCCGCGGGTCACCGTCACCGTGAGCTACCAGGACCTGCGCGACCAGACCGGCTACGGCACCACCGAGACCGGCGAAGACCTCTCCGCAGCCACCCTGCGACGGATCTGCTGCGACGCCGACCTCATCCCCGCCGTCCTCGGCACCCACTCCCAGGTCCTCGACGTCGGCCGCACCCAACGACTCGTCACCGCCGCAATCTGGAAAGCCCTCGTCGCCCGCGACCAGCACTGCCGCTTCACCCACTGCACCCGCCCACCGATGATGTGCCACGCCCACCACCTCCAACACTGGACCGACGGCGGCGACACCTCCCTGCCCAACCTGCTGCTCCTCTGCGGACACCACCACCGCCTCATCCACACCGGCCCCTGGACCATCCGACAAACAGGACCCAACGACTACACCTTCGACCCACCACCCGGCATCCGCCGTGTTGCCCAGGCCATCCGACCACCACCCGACGGGTGAGGGCTGGACGGCCCGCGCGGCGCCGCTGTGGCTGACTGGGCCCGACACCCCTATCCTTGGCAGGCGGATGGGCTGGCCGGGCGACCGCGTCACCCTCGGATTGGTTTCTGGGGATGTCGAGGAAGGTCCGGGCTCCACAGGACAAGGTGGTGGGTAACACCCACCCGGGGTGACCCGCGGGATCAGTGCCACAGAAAACAGACCGCCGTCGCTCCTCGGAGTGGCGGTAAGGGTGAAACGGTGGTGCAAGAGACCACCAGCACGGCGGGAGACCGTCGTGGCTAGGCAAACCCCACCTGGAGCAAGACCAGACAGCGAGCGTTCGAGGGCGGTCCGTCCGAGCTCGCGGGTAGGTCGCTGGAGGGTGTCGGCAACGGCAACCGGAGATGGATGGTCGCCAACCGTGCCGTCGTGAGGCGGTACGGCGAACAGAACCCGGCCTATGAGCCAGCCCATCCGCGCCAAGCCTCTGACGCGAAGATTCCCTTCGCGTCGGAGGCGGGCGCGAAAGCCCGGCCGATGACTGCGCGGACGCAGTCACGACCACCCACTGAACCTCCGTATCTGTCGCTTCCGGCGCGCCCGCGGGTCATTCGAGAAGGGGTAGCTCGAGGTCGTAGGCCAAGACCACGGCGCGTGCGAGTTGAGCCTCTTGTTCGGCGCGGAGGTACCCGACGGTGCGGCCGAGCAGGTTCACCGGGACGGTGATGACGTTGTCGAGGGCGACCACGCAGTCCTGATCCAGCCCGTTGTCGGGTCCGACCAGGACCTCGCTGGACAGGCCCTTGATGGTGGTCGTGATGGGAGCGACGGTCACCTTGGTCATCGCGGCCCGCGCCGCCTCGCGGGTCAAGACCAGTGCCGGCCGGGTCTTGTCCAGACGCACTAGGCAGATCTCGCGCACCGGTCAGTCCTCGACCTCGAGCTGGGTGCTGCTCCACTGCACCAGATCGTCCAGCTCGTCGGCGGGGCCGTGCTCACGCAGGACCTGGGCGTCTTGCTCAGCAGCCTGTTGACGCATCTCCCGCTCCACCGCCGCCGCGACGAGCGCGGCCCGGCTAGGAGCCTTGCCGGTGGCCACAGCGCGGTCCAGGAACGCCACCATCTCGTCGGGGAGTCGAACAGCGATCTGAGTGCTCATGTCACTCAGGGTACCCGTCGCATCCCACTTTGGGATGCGAGCGCTGATGCCGCAGCCGGCGTGCGGCCGCGGCAGGGGCACGGTCGCTGCTGACGCTGACCGCCGGGCGACGATTGTTCGCCTCACTGGGCCGGGTCGGGCCACTCCGGTCGCCCAGGGCCGACCCCGACCAGTGCCACCAGCATCGAGAAGCCGACGAGCCAGACCGGTCCGACGAATCCGGCTGCGGCCACGGCACCCGATCCAGCCATCACCGAAGTCGGCAGCGCCAGCGTCGCGACGCTCAGGACGCCGAGCCAACGCCAGAATCCCTGGCCGGCCAGGGACACGAACGCCACGAGGACCGCGACCACGAGCACGCCCCACCAGGCAAACCAGGGGGCTGTGTCATGGACGATGAACAGCGCGTACAGGCCTGCGTCGTCGAAGTTGTCGTCGTTGATGCCGCCGGGCAGGTACTCCGCGAGTGCTCCCCTGAGTCCCGTGCCGAACAGCACCAGCGTCGCCGTGACCGTGAGAGCCGCCGCAATGGCCTGTTCCGCCAGCCCGCGGCCGGCTCCCCAGCGGCGCCAGCCAGCCGAGGCAAGGACGAGACAGGCGAACGACACCAGACCGAGCACCGTGCCGACGTGGTACGACGTACGCGCGACCGCCTCGACCGCCTCGGCTGCGTCGGTCTCGCTGAGGGCGCCGTGGGTGGAGACGAAGTTGCCCACCAGTCCGGCGACGCCGGCCGGCACGCCCCACCACGCCCAGGCCGTGGACGTCTGCTCGTTCTCGACCGGTGGAGTTGGCGCGGCTGCTGTTCGTGTTGTCCTCATCGGTTCACCTTGATGTGCGGCCGACCGGTGCACATCGGTCGGACCGCGATGCGGCCTCCCCCGCAAGGCGGAATCTGGCGGGGCAGGAATCCCTCTCAAAGCCGAGGCGACGCCGGCTCCACCCCTCTAACGTGAGCAGGTGGCCCCCCGTCCGTTCCGACCCTCCTGGTTCGACCTCGCGCTGGCGTCGGCGCTGGCGGTGGCGGGCATCGTGGAGGCCGTCACCCTCGAGACGGACGTGCCTGGCTGGGCGCACGCCACGATCACCTCGGTCGTCATGCTCGGGCTGGCCTGGCGACGGCAGTTCCCTCTGCTTGCTGTCTCCCTCGCCCTGGCCGGGATCGTTCTCGGCGGACGCCCCGACACGCCCTTCGTGCTGTTCGCCGCGATGGTCGTGGCGTCCTACACCGTCGGCCTGCTCGAGAGAGGTCGCCGAGCGATGGCCGGTCTGCTGATCGCTGTCGGCCCACCGTCCGTCGGGCTGTTGCTGGACGGCTCGGATCCGGCCGACCTGGTGGCGGTCGCGGTGCTCTACGGCGGCGCGTGGGTGGTGGGGAGCCTGGTGCGCGAGCAGACCGAGCGCGCAGACGGCTATGCCGTCGAGGTGGCGGCCATCCAGGAAGCAGACGCAGAGCGCAGAGCCCAGGCGGTGGCGGAGGAACGCGTGCGCCTCGCCCGCGAGCTCCACGACGTCATCTCCCACTCGATCAGCGTCATCACGGTCCAGAGCCAGGCCGTTCGTCGTCGGCTGCCTCCTGAGCAGCGCAGGGACATCGAGGACCTGAGAGTCGTGGAGGCAACCGCTCGTCAAGCGATGGCCGAGCTGCGTCGCCTGTTCGGGGTTCTCCGGTCGGCGGAGGACCGGCCGCCGCTGACGCCCCAGCCCGGGCTGGGTCAGCTTCCCCGACTCGTGGAACGAACCCGGTCGGCCGGGCTGCCGGTGGAGGTCGACGTGCAGGGCGAGCCTTTCCACCTGCCACCGGGTCTGGACCTCACGGCCTACCGGATCATCCAGGAGAGCCTGACCAACGTGATCAAGCACGCCGGCCCGGCAACGGCCCTCGTGCACCTGCGCTACTCGTCGTCACGGCTGGAGATAAGGGTCCAGGACGACGGACGCGGGCGGCACGCCGAGATCGACGGGCACGGGCTGGTCGGCATGCAGGAGCGGGTGGCGTTGTACGGCGGCACGCTCTCCGCGGGGGACACCGTCGGCGGTGGGTTCGCCGTGAACGCTGCGATCCCTCTGGGCGCAGAAGCGAGTGTGCCGTGATCAGGGTGCTGATCGCGGACGACCAGGGGATGATCCGCGCCGGCTTGCGGTCACTGCTCGAGGACGACGGCGAGCTGTGCGTGGTCGGTGAAGCCGCTGATGGGCACGAGGCGGTGCTCAGCGCCCGGCGCACCCGGCCCGATGTGGTGCTGATGGACATCCGCATGCCCGAGCTCGACGGCATTGCGGCAACCCGGCAGCTGCTGAAGGAACGACCCGAGACACGAGTGCTGATGCTCACGACGTTCGACCTGGACGACTACGTCTTCGACGCGCTGCGTGCCGGCGCGAGCGGCTTCCTGCTCAAGGACGCGCCCGCCGAGGACCTGCTCGACGCCATTCACACGCTGGCCCGCGGCGAGGCCCTTCTGGCGCCTGCCGTCACCAGGAGGGTGATCGAGCTGTTCGCTGCCACGCCGGTGACCACCACACCAGCCGAGCTCGCGTTGCTGAGCACCCGTGAGCTCGAGGTGCTGAGGTTGCTGGCGACGGGAAGGTCCAACGCCGAGATCGCCCGCCTGCTGTTCGTCAGCGATGCAACGGTCAAGACCCATGTGAGCGGCGTCCTGGGCAAGCTGGGCCTGCGCGATCGAGTACAAGCGGTGATCTACTCCTACGAGGCGGGACTGGTCCGTCCCGGCGAGTGAACACGGGCTGGTCCGGGCCGCCGAAGACCGCGCGCCGACGGCTTAGCACCTGCACCCTGTCTGGACTCGCAGTACGCGCCCCAGCGAGGAAAATCTGTCGCTGCGGTCTAGTCACCGGCGACGCGAGGTCGCTTGGTCACAAGTTCGCTGGGCCGGGTGGGCGCGGCCGAGCTGGTCCGCTGAGCCTGCCGGCCGCGTTCCTGGGCACTGCGGCCACTCGGGTAGTCATTTCGGGCCATTGCACCGCGTGCGCGGGCGCACCAGCATTCCCGTTGCTCACCCGACTCAGGTCACCTGGACAGCCGTGCTCCGCGTCCCCCGCGCGGAGCACGGCGCCCGGGTGTCCCGGGCGTCCGGTGGTGGGCGGCCTCAGGACTTCTTGCGCCTCTTGGATCCCTTGCGACTGCTGGCCAGCGCAGCTGCTGCCGTGCCGGCCCGGTCGGCTGCCTTGCGCGCTGCCTTGCGGGCACGCTTGGTCTCCTTCTCGAGCAGCGCCAGGCTGCGAGCCACCTGCGTGGTCACCTCGCGTGCGACCCGATCCGCAGTCGCCCAGGCGATCTGCTCGATGGTCTGGTCACTGAGCTGCGCCGGGGCGGCGCTGGGTGGAGCCGCCGCTGCCTCCTTCGCGGGAGCCTTCTTCGCGGGAGCCGTCTTCTTGGCCGGCGTCGTCTTCGCGGTGGCCGTCTTCTTGGCCGGCGTCGTCTTCTTGGCCGGCGTCGTCTTCTTGGCCGGCGTCGCCTTCTTGGTGGCCGTCTTCTTGGTGGCCGTCTTCTTGGTCGCTGCCTTCTTGGTCGGGGCCTTCTTGGTCGGGGCCTTCCTCGGCCTCGGTGTGCCCCCGCTGGCAGGGGTGTCGTTGGTTGCCACTGTGATTGCCTCCCGATGGATGACCGCGTTCACGGCGGTACGTCGTACCGCAGGGTCCCCACCCTGCCCGACATCGACAGGTCGTGCATCCAGGTCGTCCACCCGGGACTACTGGACGCGGGTGACCTGCACGTCGACGAACATCCGGGAGGTGCCGGAGCCCGAGAAGATGCCCGAGAGCGGCTTGACGTCGTTGTAGTCACGACCGGTCGCCACGATGACGTGACGGTCACCCGGCTCGGTGTCGTTGGTCGGGTCGAACCCGCGCCACCCGTCGTCCCACCACTCGACCCACGCATGCGACTCGCCCTTGGCGGCCTCGCCGACGACCGGGTCGACCTTGGGGTGCAGGTAGCCCGAGACGTAGCGCGTCGGGATCTCGATCGACCGCAGGGCCCCGATCACGATGTGGGCCATGTCCTGGCACACCCCGGAACGTTCCGCCCACGCATGCGCGCCGAAGGCCTCGACGGTGGTCGAGCCGTAGACGTACTTGACCTCGCGGTAGACGAGCGCACACACCTCGCGCGCGGCCTCGCTCGGGTTGGCGCTCGCGTCGGCGATCTCTCGCGCCCTGGCGACCAGGTCCTCGGTCGGCAGCACCCGTTCGGGCAGTGCGAGGTACTCGGTGTGGACGTCCGCCACCTCCTCGCTGCGCATCTCCTCCCAGGTCATCACCGGATCACCCACGGGGGACCGGTCCGTGTGCACGGTCGCCGAGGCGGTGACGGTCAGTGACGTGTGCGGGTCCAGCACCTCGAACGCCGTCACCTGCGACCCCCAGTAGTCCTTGTAGGTGTAGGCCCACGGGGTGGGGGACACCTCGACGCGGGAGTGCACGACGATCTGGCCGGGCAGGGTCAGCGGCGTCAGGCGGGCCTCGTTGAACGAGGTGTTCGCCTTGCCGTCGTACTCGAACCCGGTGGTGTGTGCGATCCGGAGCTGCATGCTCATGCCCTCACCCCGTGCCATTCGGTTGCCTCGGCGCCGGCGAAGTAACGCCGGCTGATCGCGTCGGTGGCCAGCGCGCAGGTGCGTTGCAGGCGCTCCATCTCGCTGGGCAGGTCGGCGACGAAGTCGCTGAGCGATCGGTACTCGAGCTCGGCCCGGGTGCGCCCGAGCAGCCGCTGGGCCTCGTTCTGGAAGCCGGCCCTGGTGCCCGAGGACTGCAGCCTCTCCAGGCACCGCTCGGCTTCGCTGAGACCGAACACCACCGAGCGCGGGAACAGGCGGTCGAGCAGCAGGAACTCCGCTGCACCTCGCTCGGTCTCGAGGCCCTTGTAGGTGCGCAGGAACGCCTCGTAGGCGCCGCACGCACGCAGCGACGTGCCCCAGGCGGAGCCGGAGGTGATGGCCGCGGTCGCGACCAGGCGAGAGGTCATGTCGGCACGCTCGATGGAACGTCCGAGCACGAGGAACTGGTAGCCCTCGTCGCGCGTCATCGTGGCCTCGGCGATGCCGTTGATCTGGGCAGCGCGGTCACGGACCCATCGGAACGCGACGGGTGGCCGCATCGAACGGAAGTGGCCCGAAGGGATCGCCCGGTAGGTGGTGTTCATCGCCTCCCACATCGAGGTCGACAACGTCTCGCGGGCGCGGCGGGCGCTCTCCCGCGCCGCAGCCATCGTGGCCGCGATCGACGCGCTGGAGGTGGGGTCGTAGGCCAGCAGCCGCATCACCTCGGTGGTGTCGATGGGAGCGTTCTCGTCGAACTCCACGCCCATGATCGAGAGCAGGTTGCGGCACGTGGTCTCCTCGACGACGCCCGGATCCTCGAGGATCAGCTGCATCTGCACGTCGAGGATGCGCGCGGTGTCCTCCGCACGCTCGACATAGCGGCCGATCCAGAACAGGGACTCGGCGATCCGGCTCAGCATGGGGCCACCTCCTCGAGCCGGGCCTGCTGTTGCTGTTGCTGTTGCTGGTCGTGCTGGCTGGAGAAGGAGTCGAGCGCCGGCCCGATGTCCTGCGGGGTGGCGTGCACCTCGATGCGCTCGGGCTCCGCGAGCACCTGGTGACGACCGTGGCCGGCGAGCACCCAGGTGTCCTTGGACCCGCCGCCGCGCGAGGAGTTGACGATCAGCTCGCCCTCGCCGAGGGCGACGCGGGTGAGGCCACCCGGGAGCACCCAGACCCGGTTGCCGTCGTTGACGGCGAAGGGGCGCAGGTCCACGTGGCGGGGCCGCATCATCCCGTTGACGTACGTCGGCACGGTGCTCAGCTGGATCACCGGCTGGGCGATCCACGAGCGCGGGTCGGCCATCACCTTCTCGCGCAGCTCGTCGAGCTCTGCCGTGCTCGCGTGTGGGCCGATCACGATGCCCTTGCCACCGGAGCCGTCGACGGGCTTCAGGACGAGCTCGTCGAGACGGTCCATCACCTCCTCGCGGTGATCGGCGTCACCGAGCCGCCAGGTGTCCACGTTGTTGAGGATCGGCTCCTCGTCGAGGTAGTAGCGGACCAGGTCGGGAAGGAAGGTGTAGATCAGCTTGTCGTCCGCGACGCCGTTGCCGACCGCGTTGGCGATCGTGACGTTGCCGGCACGGGCCGCGTTGAGCAGGCCGGAGCAGCCGAGCAGCGAGTTGCTGCGGAAGTGCACCGGGTCGAGGAACTCGTCGTCCACGCGTCGGTAGATCACGTGCACCGGCTCGAGGCCCTGCGTCGTACGCATCATCACGCGGCCGCGGCGGCACTCGAGGTCGCGTCCCTCGACGAGCTCCACGCCCATCGTGCGGGCCAGCAGTGCGTGCTCGAAGTAGGCCCCGTTGAAGACTCCCGGGGTCAGCACCACCACGTTGGGCTCGGTGACACCGGCCGGCGCGGCGGCACGCAGCGCGGTGAGGAGCTTCTGCGGGTAGCCGGCGACGGGACGGATCCGGTGCTCGGCGAACGTCTCGGGCAGCGCCGCTGCGATCGCGCGCCGGTTGGTCATCACGTAGGAGACCCCGGACGGCACCCGCACGTTGTCCTCGAGCACCCGGAACTCCCCGGTGTCGTCGCGGATCAGGTCGATGCCGCTGACGTGGACCCGGACGCCGTTGGGCGGCTCGATGCCCGCGGCAGCGCGGTGGAAGTGCGAGGAGGTGGTGACGACGCTGCGCGGCACCACGCCGTCGTCCAGCACCCTCCCGGCGTCGTACACGTCGGCCAGGAACTTCTCCAGGGTGTGCACCCGCTGCTGGACGCCGGCCTCCACCTTGGTCCACTGGTCCATCTCGATCACCCGGGGCAGGACGTCGAGCGGGAACGCGCGCTCCTCACCGCCGATGTCGAAGGTGACGCCCTGGTCCAGATAGCTCGACTGCAGCGCCTCGACCCTGCTCTGCAGCTCGGTCTGGCCCATGTCCCGCAGGGATGGCTGCAGCTGGCTGTACGGGGTGCGCAGGTCGGTCTCGACGTCGTACATCTCGTCGTAGGCCGAACCCATGCCGGTCGCGTAGTCCTCGAACATGCTGGTCACTCCAGCGACCCTAGCGAGGATGCGATCCGGCGGGCGCCCGGGTCTCAGTCCTGCTGCTCGGAGCGCGAGTCAGGGGAGGGTGAGGATCTCGGCGCCGTCGGCGGTGACGAGGAGGGTGTGCTCGAACTGGGCGCTGACCCGGCGGTCCTTGGTCACCACCGTCCAGTTGTCCTCCCACAGGTCCCACTCGTGGGTGCCCAGGTTCAGCATCGGCTCGATGGTGAAGGTCATGCCCGGCTCGATCAGGTCGTCGTAGTGCGCGTCGTCGAAGTGCGGGATCACCAGCCCGGAGTGGAAGGACGTGCCGATGCCATGGCCCGTGAACTCGCGCACGACTCCGTAGTCGAAGCGCTTGGCGTAGGACTCGATCACCCGGCCGATGACGTTGATCCGACGACCCGGCTTCACGGCGTTGATCGCGCGCCGCAGGGCCTCGCGGGTGCGCTCGACGAGGTCGCGCACCTCCTGACTCACTCCGGGGGTGAGGAAGGTGGCGTTGGTGTCACCGTGCACGCCGTTGAGGAACGCGGTGATGTCGATGTTCACGATGTCGCCGTCCTCGACGACCGTGCTGTCGGGGATGCCGTGGCAGATCACCTCGTTCACCGACGAGCACAGCGACTTGGGGAAACCCTTGTAGCCCAGCGTCGACGGGTAGGCCCCGTGGTCGCACAGGAACTCATGACCGATGCGGTCCAGCTCGTCGGTGCTGATGCCGGGCGTGACGTGCGAGCCGACCAGGTCACGCGCCTCGGCCGCCAGCCTGCCGGCGATCCGCATGCGCTCGATCGTGTCCGCGTCCTTGACCTCGGGGCCGTGGAAGGGCGCCGGGCCGGGCTTGTCGACGTACTCCGGGCGCTCGATGTGCGCGGGCACGGGGCGACGCGGCGAGATCCTTCCGGGGGCTATGGCAGTCACGGGCCCGAGTGTAGTTTCAGCCGCATGAGCGAGTTCTGGTACTGCCTCAAGCATCACGCGGTGGAGGGCAGGGACGGGTGCAAGAACGCGGACCGTCTCGGCCCCTATGACTCCGAGGCCGACGCGGCCAGGGCACTGGAGAAGGCCCAGGAGCGCAACGAGGAGTGGGAGAACGACCCCAAGTGGAACGACGACGTGCTCGAGGACTGACCCCGGGCCCGTGGGCTGTCAGCCGGTGAAGCTTCCGGCCGCCGCTGTCACGCGTCCGTCGACGTGCTGGCTGTCGGCGTTTCCGTAGGTCCAGCGGAAGCCGCGGGCACGCCAGATCCGCACCACCGGGTGGGAGCTCGACCGCCACGCGACCCGCGGGTGGCTGTGCGAGGCCCACCAGGAGTTCGGCACCAGCCCGGTTCGTGACCGGTAGGGGTTCTCCCAGGGGTTGAGGTCCACCGCCCGGCCACGCGCGTGGGGTGAGCGGACTCCTGGGGTGTTGACCACGCTGCGGCAGTTGAACGCGGAGGTGTTGTCGGTGCGCATCGATGCGTAGTCGTTGGCGCCGCGCAGCTGCTTGCTCCAGCCGAACCGGTCGACGCGGTACATGCGGCGGATCGGGAATCGCTGGTGGTACATGTCTGCGAGGGCTCCCGCTGCCCGGGTGGCCACCGCGGAGCTGAGCACCATCTCGCCGCGGTAGCGGTAGCCGTCGAACCCCCAGTAGTTGATCCGGAGCAGGCGCAGCGCGCGTCGGCCCACGGGGCAGCCGCGGTGCCAGCTGCGGCCCACCATGGAACGCCAGACCGGCTTCGTGATGCGGGTGACCACGGCGTTGGCTCCTGTCCCCACGGCGCGTCCCTGGGCCGGTGTCCCCGACGGTCGGGGTGCGGCGCTCGGGTAGTCCACGGCGGCGATCGGCGCGACGTTGTCGATGCGGAAGTCGTTCGAGACATCGGCCAGCCACCAGCTTCCGGCCGTTCCGCCTGCCCGCCACGACGAGTCGACCCGGGGGGCGACGGCCACCGCACCGCGGCCGTTGCTCGCCGTACGGACGCGACGGTAGGCGGTCCAGGGTCCGGTGCCGAGCCTGCGGTAGACCTGCACCAGTCCGCTGACCGGCGACCCGTCAGCCGCCGTCCAGAGCATGCTCAGCGAGCCGGTCCTCTCGTCGACGAGTCGGGCTGGGCCCGAGAGGGTGAGGGTGCTGGCGAAGCGCTGTCCGGTGACGCTCACCTCTGCGGAGAGTGACGCGTCGTACGTCGGGCTGCCGGCGTACGACGCCCGCCAGCGGGTGGTTCCCGCAGGGAGGGCGGCGTTGACGACCACCCGGCCGGCACCGTCGGTCGTGCCGGAACCGACCGCGGTCCAGGCCGTGCCCAGACGCTGGAGCGTCACGGTCGTGCCGGAGAGCGGTGCGTCGTCGGCGTCGGTGAGCCGCACGGTGAAGGGAGCCGCCAGCCCGGCCTTGCCGCTGCTCGGGGCCGTCAGCGCGAGCTGCGTGGGCTGCGTGGCCGCGGCGGCCGGCCCGACGGGAAGGACGAGTGCTGTCAGGGCGAGCACGAGCAGCACGAGCCCGGCGACGGTGGTGCCGGACGATGCGGGGTGGTTCACGATGCCTCCGAGAGGGCGCTCGGAAGGCGCCTGGGCTCACGCTAATCGCACGCACGTGGTCCCGTAGGGTTTTGCCCATGGCCAAGACGAAGGTGTCGCCCTGGGGGTTCGTGGGCGTCGGCGGAATGGCCTGCATGCTGTTCCTCGATCTCGGGACCGCCAACGTCGCCCCGTGGTGGGTCACTGCCCTGTTCCTGGTGCAGTGGCTGGTGCTGATGGCGTTCGCGGCCCGGTGGTTCGTGTCGCACCCCACCCGGGTGCCCTGGCTCCCCGCCTTCGCCTTCGTCGTCTGGCTGCCCACCATCGTGCTGGGCACGCGCACCCTCGGCTGGGGAGGCTGACCCCTCGGGTCTCCTGCTGGCCCGGGGTCAGCGGCGCGGGTGGATGCGGAGCACGTAGTCGTTGCCGTTGCCGTTGGCCGTGGTGACGAGCAGGTCACCGTTGCCCACCGGTGTCACCGAGCGCAGCCGGCCGTAGCGTCGCAGGGCCGGGGGAACCTTGACGTAGCTGAACTTGCCGGCGGAGTCGAAGCGCATGAACAGCACCCGTGACCCCTTCAGGGCAGCGACGGCGAGGGTGCCGTTGTAGAGACCCCACTGCGTCCCCCGGACCCACGCGGCACCTGAGGTCGCGATCGTGGTGCTCCCGGAACGCCACTTGGCATCGACCTGCGTCCCGGGCAGGCCCTGGTCGGTCATCGGCACGCTCTCGTTGTAGCCCGGCACCGGGTGCCAGCCGTAGTCACCGCCGGTGACCAGCTTGTTGACCTCGTCGTCACGGCTCGACCCGTGCTCCACGGACCACACGGAGCCATCGAGGCGCTGGGCCAGGCCCTGCACGTTGCGGTGCCCGAAGGTCAGCACGTAGCGCGCGTTGCGCGAGGCCGAGGTGACGAACGGGTTCTGCGGCCAGGGGGCGCCGGTGAACCTGTTCAGTCGCAGGGTCTTGCCGCCGAGGGAGTTCAGGTTGCGCGCGTTGGTCCCGGTCGCGGCGTCGCCGGTGCCGACGAACATCGCGCCGTTGGTGGCGATCAGCAGCCGGCAGCCCCCGTGGCGACCGGACGTGGAGGGCAGTCCCGCGATGAGTGTCCGGACCGGCGTGGCGCGACGTGCCTTGCGGCCCAGACGCCAGACGACCACCCGGACGTCGTGGCCACCGCCGGCGACGTTGCCGCCCTGGCAGGTGTAGAAGCGCCGGTTGCTGCGGAAGGCGGGATCCACGGCGAGAGACATGAGTCCGGTCTCACCGCCGGCCCACACCGTCGACGCGGCGTACGCCACCGGGCGCAGCCTGCCCTTGTGCAGGGTGAGCAACCGCTTCGTCGTACGTTCGGTGATGAGCAGCCGTCCGCCACCCACCGGCTTCACGTCCCACGGGATGCTCAACCCGCGGGCGATGGCGCGCACCTGCAGGACGGGCGCCGAGGCGGCCGAGGCACGTGAGGACCCCGGGCCCCCGGAGTCGGCCTGGCCGGGTGCGGTGACGCCGGTCCCGAGAAGGACCAGCCCGAGCAGGACAGTGAGGAGGCGTCGCATACGGCAGGCTAACGGCTGCGCCGGCGTACGCGGGTGAGACTCGGTTCCCGGCGGGGATCCCGGCGCGTACACGTGGTCAGGTCATCACCCCGACCGGCGCGATGGCCAGGTCGGGGAAGAGCGCGGGCACCGAGCGGTCCGGGAAGCGCTTGGAGACGATCTCGCCGAGCACGTTGCGGTAGTCGGTGGTGACCTGGAGGTCGCCGTCGAGCACCGAGCCGGAGGACAGCCCCGGCCAGTTGCCGTAGTAGCTGCCGCCCTTCACTCCCGCACCGGCGACCAGCATCATGTTCCCCCAGCCGTGGTCGAAGCCCTGGCTGCCGTTCTCGGCCACCCGGCGGCCGAACTCGGAGATGGTGACGACGGTGACGCGTGAGCGGAGCGCGCCGAGGTCGTTCATGAACGCGGCGAGGGCCTGCGCGAAGCCGGAGATGTTGCTCTGCATCGAGCCCCAGTCGACGGTGCCGTAGCCGGTGTGCAGGTCCCAGTTGCCGGCGTCGATGGCGATCACGTCGGTGCCGATGTTGGCGCGGATCAGCTTGGCGGCGTTCTTCAGCGGTGCGGCGAACGGCGTCGCGTTCCAGACCGTGGGGTAGGGAGTCGTGGTGTTCGCCATGGCCTTGAGCTGCTGGCCGGGGCCCTTGGAGATGGCCACGGCCTCGCGTGCACCGGCTGCCAGGGGGCCGCCCGCGGAGGCCCAGGCGGTCTGCAGGGAGCCGTAGCGCTGGGTGGTCCGGCCGTCGAGCCCGGGGACCAGGAGTCCGTCGAGGTCCTGGGTGGCCAGGGTCGGGTTCGGGCCGACGAGGGCGGTGGTCGGGAAGTTCATGCCGAGCTGTACGGCGTCCAGGGTGCCGTTGCGCGGGCCCAGGCCGATCATCCGGTTGATCCAGCCGGTGCGGGCGTCCGAGCCGGGGGCGGCGTCCTCGACCTCCTCGATCGCGGAGAAGTGGGACCGGTTGGGCACCCGGAGCCCGGTCGCCTGGATCGCTGCCAGCTCGCCGGACTGCCACAGCGGCACGAGTGGGGCCATCGCCGGGTGCAGGCCGAACATCGAGTCGGTGCAGAGCAGGGTGCTCGCCTTGACCGCTGTGGTGGGGCGGGCCTGGTAGTACGCCGGGTCGCCATGGGGTACGACGACACCGAGCCCGTCGATCCCGCCGCGCAGGCTGATCACCACCATGGTGTTGCCGCCGGGGGTGCCGGCGAAGGTGGCCTGCATCAGGGCGTCGCCGAACATCTGCGTGACCGCCATGCCGCCGCCGACAGCCGCCGCACCCTGCAGCAGCGAGCGCCGCGAGAGCCGGGAACGGGTGAAGTCGCGGCAGCACTCCGCTTCGCCCGCGTTGGTGTGGTCGCTCATCGTCTGCCTCACGTCGTCATGTGGTCGGGGGTGTCGAGCAGGGCAGTGACCAGCCGCGGGAACAGCCAGCCGGCCAGCGAGTGCTTGCGGTCGACCACGGTCGAGGCGGTGATGATCGCCCACTTCTCGGGGCCGGTGACGGCCTGGGTGGCGGCCTGGATCAGCCGCGCGTCGGCGGCCCGTCCCAGCCACAAACGGCACAGGTGGTCGACGTAGGCGTCGAAGCGCATGGATGCGGCCGGCAGCCACGAGGCCGCGGTGCGGTAGGTCGCGGCCTCCTTGGGCCACCACCCGCCGGCCAGGCTCTGGTGCATGTCATAGCTGGCGAACAGGCGGGACGCGGAGGACCAGGCAGCGCCGGTGATCGGCGGGCCGTCGGGGCGGGGCCAGGCGAAGACCCGGTCGGCACCGTGAAGGTAGTTGGCGGCGTTGGCCCAGGAATTGCCGGAGACGGGGGCCAGCACGTCCACACCGAGCACTCGCGTGGTGGCGACGAGATCTGCGATCGGCGTACGCACCTTCAGGCCGGAGGAGGTGAGGAACTCGGGGTGCTGCGACAGCGCGGTCAGCACCGCACGGATGTCGGTCCCCGAGCTCGTGTAGACCGCCGCCAGGGTGTCGACCAGGCCGGTCGAGGGCGAGTCCGAGACGAACTGGGTGGCGATCTTGGTCACGACCCGGCGAGCGGTGGCCGGGTGGTGCGCGAGGTACTTCAGGTAGGCGATCGTCACCGCCTGGCCGTCGGCCGCTGAGTTGTCGTGGGAGAAGCCGAGCACCTCCACGGGGCCGGTGGTGTGGGCGCTGGGGTTGTACCTCGGCTCGTAGGTCTTTCCCCAGTCCACGGTGTAGCCGGAGAGGATCACGGCTGACGCCTTCACCATCGCCTCGGTGTAGCCGCCACCGCGGCCGACGGTGTGCAGCTCGAGGAGCTCGCGACCCTGGTTCTCGTTGGGCTTGTTCTTCACCGACTTCCAGTTGTCCAGGTAGACCCGCATCGCGGGGTGCAGCGAGCACGCGATCAGCATGTCCTCGAAGGTGCCGAAGGCGTGCTGACGGATGGTGGCGTCGTAGTCGTAGCGGTAGATCCAGGCGCGGTCGTGGCCGATCGGGATGTGCAGCAGCGCGGACCAGAGCTCGGTCATGGTCTCCAGCACCGAACGCTCGGAGTAGACCCGGTGCAGGATGCTCCAGTTGCCGAGGTCGTTCCCGTACTGCCAGGCCTTCTTGCCGGTGCCGGAGTTGGTGGCCGCCTTCTCGGTCCAGCTCAGCCGCAGCGGCGCGAACCAGTTGTCGACCGCGGCGATCTTGGCCGACTCCGGAACGGTCGAGGGGGACAGCTGCGCCGCGAGCCAGGCCTCCGGGGTGCCGGCGGCACGGAGCTGGGTCAGGGCGCGCTGGGTGAAGCCGGTGCCGAACCGGTTGAGGTACAGCCGCTCGCGAGCAGTGGCCACCAGTGCGGCGGAGACGGCGGGCGGTGTGGCGGGCTTGGGCGGCGTCGCCCCCGGGGCGGGCTTGGGGGCCGGCTTCGGCTTGGGCCGCGGGGTGTTCTGCTTGTTCCTGACCGGGTGCCGGCGACGCTTCTTGCGTCGCTTCTTCCGCTTGGTGTCGAAGATCGCCATGGGTGTCCCTGATGAGCCGTGGTGCAGGTCAGTGAGGACATCCTGACGGCTCGGCGCGACAAATACCCGCGAATCAGATAAATCGTCTTAAAACGGACGACAGTCTCGGCTCAGAAGGTGTGCTCGGGGCCCGGGAAGTCACCGGAGCGGACGTCCGCGGCGTAGGCCTGCGCCCCCTCCAGGAGTACGCCGCGCAGGTCGGCGTACTGCTTCACGAAGCGGGCCATCTTGCCGGTCCGCATGCCGAAGGCGTCCTGCCAGACCAGCACCTGGGCGTCGCAGTCGACCCCCGCGCCGATCCCGATCGTGGGGATGGTGAGCTCCTTGGTGATCCGTCCCGCGACGTCGCCCGGGACCATCTCCATCACCACGGCGAACGCCCCGGCGGCCTCCACCGCCCGGGCGTCCTCGAGGATCCGGTCGCCGGTCTCACCGCGACCCTGGACGCGGTAGCCGCCGAGCGCGTGCTCGCTCTGCGGCGTGAAGCCGATGTGGGCCATCACCGGCACGCCGCCCCGGCTGAGCAGCTCGATCTGCGGCACCATCTCGCGGCCGCCCTCGAGCTTGACGGCGTGCGCGCCACCCTCCTTCATGAACCGGACGGCCGTGTCGTAGGCCTGCTCCGGCGAACGCTGGTAGGAGCCGAAGGGCAGGTCCCCGACCACGAGCGACCGCTTCACCGACCGGGACACCGCGCGGGTCAGCGGGATCAGCTCGTCGACCGTCACGGGCAGGGACGTCTCGTTGCCGTAGACGTTGTTCGACGCGCTGTCCCCGACGAGCAGCACCTCGATCCCGGCCTCGTCGAAGATCTGGGCGGTGTACATGTCGTAGGCCGTGAGCATCGCGAACCGTTCGCCACGCTGCTTCATCTCGCGCAGGTGCTGGGTGCGGACCCGCTTGGCGGGTGCAGCGGGTTTCTCAGCGCCGCTGCCGTAGGGGGCGGTCTCTTCGCTCATGGGATCCACGCTAGACCTGCTCGGGTCGTCCCGGGGTGTCTCCTCGATCACAACCCTTCCAGACCCGCCGACCCGTCGTACCTGAAAGCCCACACGCTGCTGACCCGTCGCAACTGAAAGGCGCGGGCGCCTTTCAGTTGCGACGGGTCAGCGCGTTCTGGCCTTTCGGTTGCGACGGGTCGGCGGGTCTGGGGGGCTGGGCTGCCGAGCGCATCCGCTGATTCTCAGACATCTCATCTGTAACACTGGTGAGGTGGACTTCACGTCGGCCTATGCGCACGGTTTCGCCCGCGTCGCTGCCTGCACGATGCCGGTGGCGCTCGCGGACCCGGCCACGAATGCGGCGACCGTGCTCGCCGAGGCGAGCGCCTGCCACGACGAGGGTGTGGCGGTCGCGATCTTCCCCGAGCTGTGCCTGAGCGGCTACTCCGTCGAGGACCTGTTCCTCCAGGACGTGCTCCTCGACGCGGTCGAGGACGCGATCGCCGAGATCGTCGAGGCGAGCAAGGACCTGCGACCGGTGATCGTGGTGGGCGCTCCGCTGCGCAAGCCTGCACCGCCTCTACAACTGCGCGGTCGTCATCCATCGCGGGCAGGTGCTCGGGGTCGCCCCGAAGGTGCACCTGCCCAACTACCGGGAGTTCTACGAGAAGCGGCACTTCGCCTCCGGCGAGTCCCAGTCGGGTGGCGTGATCCCGCTCGGCGGGAGCGACGTGCCCTTCGGCCACGACCTCCTCTTCCAGGCAACGGACGTGCCCGGACTGGCCCTGCACGTGGAGATCTGCGAGGACATGTGGGTGCCGGTCCCGCCGAGCGCCAACGCGGCCCTGGCCGGAGCGACGGTCCTGGCGAACCTCTCCGGGTCCCCGATCACCGTCGCCCGGGCGGAAGACCGACGGCTTCTTGTCAGGTCGGCGAGTGCTCGCTGTCTCGCCGCCTACCTGTACGCCGCGGCCGGCGAGGGTGAGTCGAGCACGGATCTCTCGTGGGACGGCCAGACGATGATCTACGAGTGCGGTGACCTGCTCACCGAGTCCGAGCGCTTCCCGGAGGGGCCGCGGCGGTCGGTCGCCGACATCGACCTCGACCGGATCCGGCAGGAACGGCTCCGCCAGGGTTCCTTCGACGACAACCGTCACGCCGAGGGTCTTCGGCCCAGCGAGTTCACCCTCGTGGAGTTCACCCTCGACCCGCCGGCGGGTGACATCGGGCTGCGCCGCAAGGTGGACCGGTTCCCGTTCGTCCCCGACGACGTCGAGCGCCTGGCCCTGGACTGCTACGAGGCCTACAACATCCAGGTCTCCGGGCTCGAGCAGCGGCTGCGCGCGATCGGTCAGCCGAAGGTCGTGATCGGGGTGTCGGGCGGGCTGGACTCCACCCACGCGCTGATCGTCGCCGCCAAGGCGATGGACCGCCTCGAGCGGCCTCGGAGCGACATCCTCGCCTTCACGATGCCGGGGTTCGCGACGGGCGAGACGACCAAGGCCTACGCGACGCGGCTGTCCAAGGCGTTGGGTGTCACCTTCGAGGAGCTCGACATCCGGCCGGCGGCCAGGCAGATGCTCGAGGACATGGGACACCCGTTCGCCTCCGGCGAGGAGGTGTACGACGTCACGTTCGAGAACGTCCAGGCAGGGCTGCGCACCGACTACCTGTTCCGGATCGCCAACCAGCGCCGCGGGATCGTGCTCGGCACCGGCGATCTCTCCGAGCTGGCGCTGGGCTGGTGCACCTACGGCGTGGGCGACCAGATGTCGCACTACGCGGTCAACACCGGCGTGCCCAAGACCCTGATCCAGCACCTGATCCGGTGGGTGGTCGACAGCGAGCAGCTCGGCAGCGTCGACGACGAGGTGAACGGGCTGCTCACCGAGATCGTCGAGCAGGAGATCACCCCCGAGCTGGTGCCCACCCGCGCCGGCGAGAAGCCGCAGGCCACTGAGACCACGATCGGCCCCTACGCACTGCATGACTTCACGCTCTTCCACCTGCTCCGCCTCGGCCAGCGGCCCAGCAAGATCGCCTTCCTGGCCGAGCACGCCTGGTCCGACCCGACCACGGGGGAGTGGCCGCCGAACTTCCCGGACGACCGGCGTCCGGCCTACGACCTCGGCGAGATCCGTGGATGGCTCGAGGTGTTCCTCAAGCGGTTCTTCGCCAGCCAGTTCAAACGCTCGGCGCTGCCCAACGGACCGAAGGTCAGCGCCGGCGGCACCATGTCGCCGCGCGGTGACTGGCGGATGCCGAGCGACGCCAGCCCGGTCGCCTGGCTGGCCGAGCTCGAGAACGTGCCCCGCGACTGATGGCGACGGTTCTCGTCGTCCAGCACGAGGACGACTGCCCGCCCGCCTGGGTCGGCGACTGGCTCATCGAGGCCGGCTGCACGCTCGACGTACGCCGACCCTATGCGGGTGACGACCTCCCGGAGACGCTGGAAGACCACGACGCACTCCTGGTCCTCGGGGGTGCGATGGGTGCCAACGACGACGCGACCCACCCCTGGCTGCCACCCACCAAAGCACTCGTGCGTGCAGCGGCGGAGCGGGACGTGCCGACGCTCGGCATCTGCCTGGGGCACCAGGTGGTGGCCGTGGCGCTGGGTGGCGAGTCGGCACCCAACCCGCGCGGGCAGCAGCTGGGGCTGGTGCCGCTGGGGTGGACCGACGCGGCGGGGCAGGACGAGCTGACCCGCGGGCTGGTCGGCACCGGTTACGGCGTGCACTGGAACCTCGACATCGTGGTGCAGCCACCCGACGGGACGGTGGTGCTGGCCCGCACCCCCGGGGGCGAGCTGCAGGTGGCCCGGTTCGCGCCGACGATGTGGGGAGTCCAGCTCCACCCCGAGGTGGACGAGCGCATCCTGGAGAGCTGGGCCGAGGACGACCGGGACCGCTACGACGAGGGTGTCCTCGAAGAGGTGCTGCGCCAGGTCGCCGCCGCCCGCGACGACCTCGCCGCCGGATGGCGACCGCTGGCGCAGGCGTTCGCCGCACTGCTTTAGGCTCGCCACATGGGCAAGCAGGAAGACTTCGTTCTCCGCGCACTCGAAGAGCGCGACGTCCGGTTCGTTCGGTTGTGGTTCACCGACGTGCTGGGCTATCTCAAGTCGGTGTCAGTGGCGCCCGCGGAGCTGGAGAACGCGTTCTCCGAGGGAATCGGGTTCGACGGCTCCGCGATCGAGGGCTTCGCCCGGGTGACCGAGGCGGACATGCTCGCCCACCCGGACCCGGCCACGTTCCAGCTGCTCCCGTGGCGGGGTGAGGGTCCGTCCACCGCGCGGATGTTCTGCGACATCATGATGCCGGACGGCTCCCCGTCGTACGCCGATCCGCGGTACGTGCTCAAGCGCACCCTCCAGAAGGCCGCCGAGAAGGGCTTCACCTTCTACACCCACCCCGAGATCGAGTTCTACCTGTTCCAGGGCCGGCCGGGTGCCGGCGAGGAGCCGGTCCCGGTGGACCGCAGCGGCTACTTCGACCACACCGCCCAGTCACGCGGGTCGGACTTCCGGCGCGAGGCGATCAACATGCTCGAGTCGATGGGCATCTCGGTGGAGTTCAGCCACCACGAGAACGGCCCCGGGCAGCAGGAGATCGACCTGCGCTACGCCGACGCCCTCTCCACGGCCGACAACATCATGACCTTCCGAACGGTGGTGCGTGAGGTCGCGCTGAGCCAGGGGATCTGGGCCAGCTTCATGCCCAAGCCGTTCACCACCCACCCGGGTTCGGGGATGCACACCCACGTCTCCCTCTTCGAGGGCGACACCAACGCGTTCTTCGAGGCCGGCGCGGAGTACCAGCTCTCCAGGACCGCCCGCCACTTCATCGCAGGGATCCTGCACCACGCCAGCGAGATCACCTGCGTCACCAACCAGTGGGTCAACTCCTACAAGCGACTGATCGGCGGCGGGGAGGCCCCGTCGTACAAGTCGTGGGGGCACAACAACCGCTCCGCGATGGTGCGGGTGCCGATGTACAAGCCCAACAAGGGTCAGTCGACCCGCATCGAGCTGCGCACCATCGACGCAGCGTGCAACCCCTACCTCGCCTACGCCGTGGTGCTGGCGGCCGGGATGAAGGGGCTCGAGGGGGAGTACGAGCTTCCGCGCGAGGCCGAGGACGACGTGTGGTCGCTCAACGACCGCGAGCGCAAGGCCCTCGGCCTCGAGCAGCTTCCCAAGACGCTGCACGACGCGATCAGGATCGCCGAGGACTCCGAGCTGCTGGCCGACACCCTCGGCGAGCACGTCTATGAGTTCTTCCTCCGCAACAAGCGCGCGGAGTGGGAGGAGTACCGCGGCCAGGTCTCCTCCTTCGAGCGCGACCGGATGCTGCCCGTCATCTGAGCCTCATCCGGCCCGCAGCCCGATAGGTTCGGCGCGTGGCAACAGAGGGCGGAGAGACCAACCTGGGCAGCCTGGCCCGTCTGGGCTTCGCCGACTCCGAGCGTGCCCGGAAGCTGTTCGACGAGCTCGGCGAGGTCACCAAGCCACTGGCGCCCCTGCTGGGGCGCAGTGCGGACCCGGACCTCGCGCTGAGCGCCCTCGTCGACCTGGCGGACGCGGCGGAGGACCGCCGGGAATTGCTGCAGGAGGTGGCCGACGACGAGGGCACCTCGATGAGGCTGCTCTCGGTCCTGGGCGCCAGCCAGGCCCTGGGCGAGCACCTGCGTCGTCATCCGGAGCACTGGCACGAGCTCACCGATCCCACCCTCGGCTCGACCCGGCCCGCGGCCTTCGCGATCCGCGAGGGTCTGCTCCGCGCAGTGGGCGCCGACCCGACAGACACTCGACCCAGTTCCAGCCTCGAGCACACCGACGCGATGAACGCCCTGCGGGTGGAGTACCGCCGGGTGCTGCTCCGGCTGGCCGCACGCGATCTGACGCACCATCTCGGGGTCGACGACGCAGCCGCGGAGCTCGCGGACCTTGCCGGCGGAACCCTCGACGCCGCACTGGCGATCGCGCGCACGAAGGTCGGCGAGTCCGCGAGCAGCTGCCGACTGGCGGTGATCGCGATGGGCAAGTGCGGTGGGCACGAGCTGAACTACGTCAGCGACGTGGACGTCATCTTCGTGGCCGAGGCGGCCGAAGGACATGAGGAACGAGCGGCGCTGCGGTCGGCCACCCAGCTGGCCTCGACGCTGATGCAGGTGTGCTCGGAGAACACCCGCGAGGGCACGATCTGGCCGGTCGACGCCAACCTGCGGCCCGAGGGCAAGACCGGCCCGCTCGTCCGGACGATCGCCAGCCACAGCGGCTACTACGAGCGGTGGGCGAAGACCTGGGAGTTCCAGGCACTGCTCAAGGCCCGGCCGGTGGCCGGTGACATCGCGCTGGGGCGGGAGTACTTCGAGGTGATCGCCCCGCTGGTGTGGTCGGCGTCGACGCGGGAGGGCTTCGTCGAGGAGGTCCAGTCGATGCGCCGCCGGGTCCTCGACCACATCCCCGCGGACCGCGCGGAGCGTCAGCTCAAGCTCGGCTCCGGCGGCCTGCGCGACGTGGAGTTCGCCGTACAGCTGCTGCAGATGGTGCACGGCCGCTCAGACGAGGAGGTGCGAGTCTCGACCACGCTGAGCGCGCTGGCGCGGCTGACCGAGCGCGGCTACGTGGGACGCGAGGACGGGCGCTCACTGCACGACGCCTATGCCTTCCTCCGCACCCTGGAGCACCGGATCCAGCTCTACCAGCTGCGCCGCACCCACGTCATGCCCGAGGACGAGGTGTCCCTGCGCCGGCTCGGTCGCTCCCTCGGCTACACCAAGGAGCCGGTGCTCGCGCTCGACAAGCAGTGGCACTACCACCAGCGCGAGGTTCGCAGGCTGCACGAGAAGCTCTTCTACCGGCCGCTGCTGTCTGCGGTCGCCAAGGTCGGCGGTGGGAGCCGTCTGAGTCCGGAGGCCGCGAAGGAGCGGCTGGCCGCACTCGGCTACCTCGATCCCAACGCAGCCCTGCGTCACCTCGAGTCGCTCACCGCCGGGGTGTCGCGGACCGCACAGATCCAGCGAACGCTGCTCCCGGTGATGCTCGAGTGGTTCGCCGACGCGCCCGACCCGGACGCCGGGCTGTTCGGGTTCCGCCGGATCTCCGAGGCCCTGGGCTCGACGCCGTGGTACCTGCGCCTGCTGCGTGACGAGGGCCAGGCTGCCTCGCGGATGGCGCAGGTCCTCGCGACCAGCCGCTTCGCGACGGACCTGCTGGAGCGGGAGCCCCAGGGCGTGGCGATCCTCGGCGAGCAGGAGCAACTCGAACCGCTGACGCGCGATGCCGTGCAGGCCGAGATGAGGGCGGCGGCGGAGCGACGGGACAACGCCAAGGACGCGGTGCTCGCCATCCGTGGGGTGCGGCGCCGCGAGCTGTTGCGGATCAGCGTGGCGGACCTGTGCGTGCCGTTCGGGGTCGCCGAGGTCGGCTATGCCCTGACCGACGTCACCAGCGCCACCCTCGAGGCCACCCTGGAAGCCGCCATCCGCGGCGTCGAGGTGGCCAGGAAGACGCAGATGCCGACCCGGATGGCGATCGTCGCGATGGGTCGCTACGGCGGCTACGAGCTGGGCTACGGGAGCGACGCCGATGTGATGTTCGTGCACGAGCCGTTGCCCGGTGCGGATGCCCAGCAGGCGGGCTCGATGGCGCAGGCCGTGGCCAACGACGTACGCCAGCTGCTGTCCGAGCAGTCCCGCGACCCCTCCCTCGAGGTGGACACCGGCCTGCGGCCGGAGGGGCGACAGGGACCGCTCGTCCGCACGCTGGATTCCTACGCGGCCTACTACGGCAAGTGGTCGGCGGTGTGGGAGGCGCAGGCGCTGCTCCGCGCCGCGCCGATCGTCGGCGACCCGGACCTCTGCGCCCGGTTCAAGGACCTGATCGACCCGTTGCGCTTCCCCGAGCGAGGACTCACCCGGGACGACGTCGTCGAGGTACGCCGGATCAAGGCGCGGGTGGACTCCGAGCGGCTCCCCCGGGGGGCCGACCCGGCCACGAACTTCAAGCTCGGGCGAGGGGGGCTCTCCGACGTGGAGTGGACCGTGCAGCTCCTCCAGATGGAGCACGCGGGCAGGATCCTGGAGCTGCGGACCACCAAGACGCTCGAGGCGCTGCAGGTCGCGGTGGAGAACGAGCTGGTCACGCTCGCCGACGCCCAGGGCCTGGCGGAGGCATGGAGATTCGCCAGCCGCGCCCGGAACGCGACCGTGCAGGTCCGGGGGAAGCCGTCCGACGCCCTGCCACGCGATGCGCGGGAGCGCGCTGCCGTGGCCGCGATCCTGCAATACGCACCTGGGGAGAGCGACGTGATGCTCAACGACTACCTGCGCTCGGCGCGACGGGCGCGTGGGATCGTGGACCGCATCTTCTGGGGATAGATAATTGCTTCATTCGGCGCGAAATAAGTTATTCTCTTCATGTGTCCACGATGAAGCCCCGCGGTTCAGTTCAGGTCGCCACGGTGATCGGTGACGTGATCCAGTCCCGGGCCGTGCAGGACCGAGCCGCTCTCCATGACCGGCTCACCGCCCTGCTGGCCGAGGCGAACGGGGCGCTCCAGCCGGTGGTGCCGTTCCGGATCACGGTGGGAGACGAGTACCAGGGTTGCTTCAGCACCGTGGGTGAGGCGTTGCACGCCACCCTCTGGCTGCGCCTGCACCTTGCTCCGACCGGTGTGCGGCACGGCGTCGGCTGGGGGAGCGTCGCGGTGCTGACCGAGCGTCCGCGCGTCGAGGACGGGCCCGGCTGGTGGGCCGCGCGCGCGGCCATCGAGGCGGTCAAGGACAACGCGAACCGGCCGTCCGCGCGCCACCTGCGGACGGCCTACCGACGGGCCGAACAGGCAGGGCCGGACGACGGGCCGGGTGACGGGGCGGACGACGGGCCGGACGACGGGCCGGCACCGGACCCGATCAACGCTGCCCTGACCTGTCGGGACCACATGGTTGGCTCCGTGTCGGAGCGGTCGCTGCGGCTGCTGCGCGGGACACTGGTCGGGAGGAGCCAGGCCGAGCTCGCGGCGGAGGAGGGGATCTCCGCCTCGGCGGTGTCCCAGCGGATGCGCAAGGACGGACTGACCGTGGTCGTCGCGGCCGACGAGTTGTTGAGGAGGGTCTGATGAGCTGGATCGCCGTACTCCTGGTGGGTGTGGCCGTCGCCGACCTGGCGCACTCGATCAGGCCGGTCAAGATCGTCAACGAGCTGACCGGTGCCGCGGTGGCGGTCTGGCTCGGACTCGTCGCCGGCCTGACCGACCTCGACGAGCTCCTCGCCCTGGCGGTGATCGCCGCCGTGGTGGTGCTCTGGGGGCACACCGTCACCCGCGCCTTCGTCGGGGTGCGCCCGTGGCTGCCGTTGCTCGTGCTGGGCGGCGCCCTGGTGGCCGGGGTGCTCACCTCGCCGTGGGCGGAGCCCGCCGACGGGCTGCTGGACACGTGGCTGGACGCCGTGCGGCTGCCGATCCTGCAAGGGCTCACCGCCGACCGCGCGTTGCTCCTCCTCGGGGCGTTCCTCGTGCAGCTGAGCACCGGCAACGTGGTCGTGCGCCTGGTCCTGGTCGTCACCGGCACCACCAATCCCCTCCAGCACGACACCCCGTCCGACCCCGAGCAGCAGCTCAAGGGCGGCCGGCTGCTCGGCCCGATGGAGCGCGTGTTCATCCTCGGCCTCGGCCTGTCCGGCCAGCTCACCGCTGCCGCCATCGTCGTGGCCGCGAAGGGCCTGCTCCGCTGGCCCGAGCTGCACTCGAAGCCTGACCAGCACCGGGTCCACCGGCTCACCGAGTACTTCCTCGTGGGCAGCTTCGTCAGCTGGCTGGTGGCGCTGGCGTCCCTGCTCGTCCTCGCCGGCTGACCGGGGGCGGTCTCACAGCGTTCGGGCGACCAGCATCCGGCGTACCTCGTCGGCGCGCTCGAGCATCCGTCGGTGTACGACGGGCGCGGCCGACGTCGCCACCTCCTGAGCTCGGGCGAGGAAGTCGCCGTCGATGCACAGTGGCGGGAACAGGCGTCCCGCGTTCACCATGGCCGGGATCATCCCTCCGGCGTGCAGCTGCGGCACGAGCTCGAGATAGCGCTCCGGGTAGGGGCGCAGCACCTCCTCGTGGCCGGGTGCCCAGAACGCGGTGGCGACCTGACCGACCGAGGAGATCGGCACGCTCCGGTCCACCGTCAGGGCCTGCCAGACGGCCTCCTTCTCGGCCACGCTCGGGGTTGCGGCGCGCACCGACAGGGCGCGCACCCAGGACTCGGGGTTGGGGTCGCGGTCGACCAGAGCACGGATCCGGGCGGCATCCACCTCACCGCCGAGCTCGGCGTACCGCTGGTGCAGGCGCCACAGCTGGTCGACGTCCTCCTCGGACTCCGCCAGCAGGTGGGAGACCTCGTCGAGCTGCGCGGTCCTGGCCAGCCCGCGCAGTGCGACCTGGCGCCGCTCCGGCGTCCGGGCCAGGTCACGGCAGACGTCGGCCACGAGGGCGCTCAGCTCGCGCGCGTTCTGCAGGGGGCGCCCACAGGTCGACCGCTGCGAGCGCCCGCCCCAGGTAGGGCTCCAGGCAGGCGTCGGCGGTCTCGGCGCGCAGCACCGCGGTCAGGGCGTGCACGACCTCGCTGGTGCGGGCCTCACCGCCGGTGAGCATGTCCCACATGGTCGCGACAGCGACCCCCCGGGAGATCGCGGTGGGCAGCGCGGCGGCCAGCTCGAAGAGCGCGTCCCGGGAGCCGGCGTCGGGACGGGTGCGGGCGAAGGTCAGGTCCTCGTCGTTGACGAGATAGAGGTCGGCCTCGAGGGGCAGGTCGACCGACGTCCTCGGGCCGGTGATCTCCACGCTCGTCACGGCGATCCGCTCCAGTCCGTCCGGGGTACGGCGGTAGGCGCCGACGTCGAGAGCGTGCGGTCGCCGCGGGGCCGACTCGTCGGGCGGGGTGGAGACGATCTCGAAGCCCGGCTCGGAGGGGTCACCCCGGTCGAGGCGGAGCAGGTCGGTGCCCGCTGTGCCCAGCCAGGACTCGCGCCAGCTGTCCAGGTCGCGCCCACTGCTCGCCGAGAGCTCCGCCATCAGGTCCTGCAGCGTGGTGTTCCCCCACGCGTGTCGGGCGAAGTACGCCGCCATGCCGGCCTCGAAGGCGGGCTCGCCCAGGTAGTGCATCAGCTGGGCCAGCGACGACGCCCCCTTCGGGTAGGTGATGGCGTCGAAGCTCGCGGCAGCCTGGGCCACGTCCGCGACCGGCTGGTGGATGGGGTGGGAGGTCGGCCCCTGGTCGGCGAGGTAGGCCACCAGCTTCCCGCCGGCGAGGTGCGCAGCCCACGCATCGGTGTAACGCGTCGCGCGCACCATCGCCCAGTGGCACGCGAACTCGGCGAACGCCTCGTTGAGCCACAGGTCGTCCCACCAGCGCATCGTGACGATGTTCCCGAACCACATGTGCGCCATCTCGTGGAGCAGCACCCGGGCCAGCTCGTCGCGCTCGGCCGGCGTGGGCGTTGCCCGGCTGAGGAAGTTGTCGGACCAGGCGACGCAGCCGTAGTTCTCCATGGCGCCACCGAACTCGGGCAGGAACACCTGGTCGTACTTGTCCTGCGGGAACGGCATCGCGAACACCTCCCCGAAGAACGTGAGCCCCTGGGCGGTGAGTGTGAACATCTCCTCGGCGTCACGCTCCAGGAGCGACCCGAGCGAGCGTCGGGCCAGCAGGCCGAGGTCCCGGCCGTCGACCGCGCGCCGGATCTCGTGGAACGGGCCGGCCAGCACCACGGGGTTGTACGTCGAGAGCGGGGGAGTCTCCGGGAAGGTCCATCGTCGAGCGGGGGAGCCGTCGGGGGACTCGGCCTCCTCGACGACCGGGTCGCCGGAGTTGCTGACGACCCGCCAGAGCGCCGGGGCCAGGACCGTGAACCGGTGCGGCGCCTTGAGGTCGGGCTGGTCGAAGCAGGCCCAGACGTGCCGTGCCTCGTCGGGCTCGAAGGAGGTCCAGACATAGACCTCCTTGTCAGCGGGGTCGACCGCGCGGTGCACGCCCTCACCGTCGGTGGTGTTCGGCTGCATGCTCTCGACGACGAGGGTGTTCTCGGCCGCGAGGTCGAGGAGCGCGATGCGTCCTGCCACGGGCGGCGGCAGATCCTCTCCGTTGAGCCGGGCGGAGATCACCGTGGCGGCACACTCGACGAACGTCGGGGTACCGGGGTCGTGGCAGGTGAAGCTGATGGTGGAGACACACCGGAGGTCGGTTCCGGTCAGCAGGTCGGTGAGGTCGACCGCGATGTCGTAGCGGCGTACGTCGATCAGGGCCGCGCGCACCTGCGCCTCGGCCTGCGTCAGACTGCGATCCTCGGATGGCTCCTGCTCGGTCTGCGCCTCATCCACGAGGGCTCCCTCCGCCGTTGTGTGACCCCCCGCGGCCAGATTAGCGGGGCGACACAGGCGAGCCCGCACGCCACCTCGACTCGGGCAGGCCCGGCACCCGCTGGCCGGCCGTGGTCGGAATCACGCCGTTCGATGAGAAACTCAACCTTCACGTAACGGTAGAGTTGCTCCGCGCCCCCGCATTCATCCCCCGCCGGTCGACAACCGGGTGCCGGCGTGCCTCCACCCGCCGTGCCGTACGCGGTCCAGCCCGCGCATCCGACCAGGAACGGAACACCGTGACTCCCCACCCCAGGAACACCCCCGTGCCCGGCGCAGAACAGCCGCCTCGTCACCCGCACCCCCCCGAGGCATCGCAGACCAACACCGTGCGCGCGGCACTGCGCTCCCCGAGGCTGTTGCGCACCGAGGTCCTGGCCGGTCTCGTCGTCGCGCTGGCCCTGATCCCCGAGGCGATCAGCTTCTCGATCATCGCCGGTGTCGACCCGCGCGTGGGTCTGTTCGCCTCGTTCACCATGGCCGTCTCGATCTCGTTCCTGGGCGGCCGCCCGGCGATGATCTCCGCTGCGACAGGCGCGATCGCCCTGGTCATCGCCCCGGTGATGCGCGACCACGGGTTCGACTACTTCATCGCCACGGTGCTGCTGGCGGGAGTCCTGCAGGTCCTGCTGGCCGTCACCGGGGTGGCGAAGCTGATGCGGTTCATCCCGCGCTCGGTGATGGTCGGGTTCGTCAACGCCCTGGCCATCTTGATCTTCAGCGCCCAGCTGCCGCATCTGATCGGGGTGCCGTGGCTGGTCTACCCGATGGTCGCGTTCGGCATCGGTGTGATGGTCGGCCTGCCGCGACTCAGCCTGGCAGTCCCCGCACCGCTGGTCGCGATCGTGCTGCTGACCGCGTTCACCATCCTGGTCTCACTCAGCGTCCCCCGGGTGGGGGATGAGGGCGAGCTTCCCGACAGCCTTCCGAGCTGGTTCATCCCAGACGTCCCGCTCAACCTGCAGACCCTGGAGATCATCGCCCCCTACGCGCTGGCGATGGCACTGGTCGGGCTGCTGGAGTCCCTGATGACGGCCAAGCTCGTCGACGACATCACCGACACCCACTCCAACAAGTCGCGGGAGGCCTGGGGTCAGGGCGCGTCCAACGTCATCACCGGGTTCTTCGGCGGCATGGGCGGTTGCGCGATGATCGGGCAGACCATGATCAACGTGAAGGCGTCGGGTGCCCGCACCCGCATCTCGACCTTCCTGGCCGGTGTGTTCCTGCTCATCCTGATCGTCGGCCTGGGCGACGTCGTGGCCGTCATCCCGATGGCTGCACTCGTTGCGGTGATGGTGATGGTCTCGGTCGGCACGTTCGACTGGCACTCCATCAGCCCTGCCACGCTGCGACGGATGCCGAAGAGCGAGACGACCGTGATGGCCGCCACGGTGGCGGTGACCGTGGTGACCCACAACCTGGCCATCGGGGTCGTGTTCGGAGTCGTGGTCGCGATGGTCATGTTCGCGCGCCGGGTGGCGCACTTCACCGAGGTCATCGACGTCTCGCACGACGAGGACCGCAGGGTCTACAAGGTCGTCGGTGAGCTGTTCTTCGCCTCCAGCAACGATCTGGTCTACCAGTTCGACTACGCCGGTGATCCCGAGCACGTGGTCATCGACATGACCGACTCACACATCTGGGACGCCTCCACGGTGGCGACTCTCGACGCCATCGAGACCAAGTACGCCAAGAAGGGCACCCGCGTCGAGATCCGCGGACTGAACGAGGCCAGCCTGGACCGCCACCAGCGGCTGGCCGGGACCCTGGGCGGCCACTGATGGGCAGCGTGAGCTGGACACCGGGACCGCCACCCGCCGAGGGCCAGGCGCTGCTGAAGATCGGCGAGGTCGCCGAGCGCGTCGGGCTGAGCCTGCGCACCATCCGGTTCTACGAGGAGGAGGGCCTGGTCGTGCCCGAGAGCCGTACCCACGGCGGGTTCCGGCTCTACGCGGTGACCGCGGTCAACCGGCTCGAGCTGATCAAGCGGATGAAACCCCTCGGCTTCACCGTCGAGGAGATGGTCGAGCTTCTGACCGATCTCGACACGCTCGAGGCCGGGACGAGCCGGAGGCGGGAACGGGCCGTCGCTCGCGGACAAGCTCGACGCCTTCCGCGACCGGGTCGAGGCCAGGGCGGCCGACCTGTTGGCCAAGGCCGCGCGCGGTCGGGAGTTCGGCCAGCACCTGCGCGACGTCGCCGACCGGCACCGCGACTGACGGTCTCTCCGCGGTGCTCGATCAGGAGCTCTGGCTGTAGACGTCCGGGACGCCATCGGCGTCCTCGTCCCGCTCCTCGTACTCACAGATGCGGCGGTAGGCCCGGTTGCGGCCACGCAGCACGACCGTGGCGAGCAGGGCGGCCAGGACCGAGCCGGCGAGGACGCCCACCTTGACGTGCTCGTCTGTGGCGCTGTCGGGGCCGAACGCCAGCTCCCCGATGAGCAGGGACACCGTGAAGCCGATGCCCGCGAGCATCGAGACACCCAGCACGTCGACCCACGCCAGGTCGTCGTCGAGCTCGGCACGCGTGAACCGGGCCATCAGCCAGGTCGATCCGAGGATCCCGAGCACCTTGCCGAGCACGAGGCCGGCGACGATTCCCAGCGCGACCGCGTCCGTGAACGCCTCGCCGAGGCCCGCAAGCCCGCCGACCGTGACGCCGGCAGCGAAGAACGCGAACACAGGGACCGCGAACCCTGCGGACACGGGGCGCAGCAGGTGCTCGAAGTGCTCGGCCATCCCGGGCCCGGCATCGGGTCCGCCGGCCGCGTCGCTGCGAATGACGGGCACGGTGAGCGCCAGCAGTACGCCGGCCACGGTGGCGTGCACCCCCGAGGCGTGCACCAGCGTCCACGCGGTCAGAGCGAGCGGGAGCAGCAGCCACCACGACCTGACACGTCGCTGCACCAGGACCCCGAAGATCCCGATCGGGACCAGCGAGAGCAGCAGCCACTCGACGTCGAGGGAGCGGGTGTAGAACAACGCGATGATCGTGATGGCGAGCAGGTCGTCGACCACGGCCAGGGTGAGCAGGAACGTGCGCAACGCGGCAGGGAGGTGGGTGCTGATGACGGCCAGCACCGCCACCGCGAAGGCGATGTCGGTCGCGGTCGGGATGGCCCAGCCGTTGAGCGCCGTGGTGCCAGACCCGAGCGCCAGGTTCACCGCGACGTACACCAGCGCCGGAAAAGCCATCCCGCCGACCGCCGCCAGGACCGGAATGGCGGCGCGCCGTGGGTCTCGAAGGTCGCCGGCGACGAACTCCCGCTTGACCTCGAGACCCGCCACGAAGAAGAAGATCGCCAGCAACCCGTCAGCCGCCCAGGTACCGAGGCTCAGGTCGAGGTGCAGGACCGCCGGGCCCACGGTCAGCTCCTTGAGCGACGTGTAGCTCGACGCCCACCGGGAGTTCGCCCAGACCAGCGCGACCACCGCTGCGACCAGCAGCAGTGCACCGCCCACGGTCTCGCGGCGCAACAGCTCATTGATCCGCGCGGTCTCCGACCAGGTGCCACGGGTGAACAGCCCGGAGCTGCGCGGAGCCGGGGCGGGCGGTGCGGGTGGATCGATCATGTCGTCCTCCGGGGTCAGCGAGACGTTGCCGACCAGACTTCCCGGCGCACCACGGTGAACCCTACGCGAGGGGGGAAGGGCGACGGGTGGTGACTCGCCCCTCGCGCGCGCGGACCCTCCGAGCCACTGCCGGCCGGCACCGTCAGGCGTTCTTCTCGTGCAGCAGGTCGTCGAGCTGATGGGCTGCGGCTGCGATGCTCGGGGCGAGGCTGTGTACTCCGGCCGCCAGGTTCGCTCCGGAGGCGCCACCGGAGCAGACGATCGGGAGCACGTCGTGGGTGAGCAGCTGCTCGGCCACCTCGATGGCGGTGGTCCGGTCCTCGGGAGTGACGACCGACAGGACCGCGGCTCGGGCGGTGCGACTCCGCACTGCCGTCTCCCAGCTGTCGACCGGGACGTTGGCGCCGAGGTAGAGAACGTCCAGACCCCTTCTGCGGATGGCAGTGGCGAACGCCAGCGCTCCGAGGTCGTGCTGGCTGCCGGAGGGCAGCCCGACGACGACCGCGGGGCCCCGGGACCGGCTGCCGGCGGCCTCGAACGCGCTCGAGAGCCGCCGATGGACCGCATGGCTGGCCATGTGCTCCCCGGCCACGTCGACCTCGCCACTCGCCCAGGCGTCCCCGAGCGCCTCGAGCGCCGGGAAGAGCCACGAGTCGACCACGTGCTCGAAGGATCCGAGCGCGAACCCTCCGTCCAGGCTCTCCTCGATGCCGGCCGTGTCCAGCTGCGCTGCGGACGTCAGGAACAGCTGCCGGAGGGAGCCCGGGTCAGGTCCCTCGGTGCGGGGCGAGGTCTCCGGGCCGGCTACCTCGTCCAGCGCGATCGGGACCGACCCGTTGCGAACCGCGGTGGCGGCCTCCGCCGGAGACCAGCCCTCCTCCACGAGGCGGCGCATGGTGGCGACGGCCGCGAGATCCTGCTGGTCGTAGACGCGGTAACCGGACTCGTTGCGCTGGGGTACGACGACTCCGTAGCGCCGCTCCCAGGCACGGAGCGACGCCTCAGTGACACCGCTGATGCGAGCGGCCTGCTTGATCGTGTACATGGTTTGTACAGAGTAACGGCGGATCAACCTTGTGCAAACATTAGACAACGGCGTGTTTGTCACCTATCTTGGAGGCGACAGAGCAAGAAGGTCTCTGCAGTGACAGCAAGGAGCGAGGACATGGAGCCAGCACCACTCGGCACCAGCGGTGTCGTCGGCTCCGACCGTGATGCCACCGGCGACACGTCCCTCGGCACCCTCCAGACCCAGCTGATGGCCGCCGGCCAGGGTGAGGAGTCGGCCTTCGCGGAGCTCTACGAGAGCGTCTCCGCCCGCGTCTACGGTCTCGTCCTACGCGTCCTGCGAGATGTCCACCAGTCGGAGGAGGTCACCCAGGAGGTGTTCCTCCAGCTCTGGGAGACCTCCAGCCGCTTCGATCCCACGCGTGGTTCCGCCCTCTCGTGGGTCATGACCATGGCCCACCGGCGAGCCGTCGACCGCGTGCGTTCCACCGAGTCCGGGCGTCTCCGAGACAGGGCCGATGCCGAGCGCAGCGTGCAGGCTCCCTTCGACCAGACCGCCGAGGCGGCGCATGCCTCCCTCGAGGCGACCATGGTCCGAGCCGCTCTCGCCACGCTTGACCGGCCCCAGCGCCAGGCGCTCGAGCTCGCCTACTTCGGCGGGCACACCCACACCGAGGTGTCACGGTTGCTCGAGATCCCGCTCGGCACCGCCAAGGCCCGCATCCGGGACGGGTTGATCCGGCTGCGCGACGGCCTGACTCCCGTCGCGGCAGGGCTCGCCTGACCTGCGCGACCCCGTCTCGTGAGCGGACCCTGCTCGGCTCACCGTCCGGGAGGCGAGGCGACCGCGCCGCCCGGTGAGCGTGTTGCCGGTCGAGCCAGGTGGTAGGCGGTAGCGGCCGCGGTGGCGAGGACCACCAGGGTCGCGCCGAGCCATTGCCGGTCGGTGAGCCGATCCCCGGCAAGGTAGCCGGCTGCCAGACCGAAAACGGGGATGAGGGGAAAGAAGCTCCCGGCGATCGAGGCAGGGACTCCTCGAAGGCCGCCGATCAGGAACCAGAACGCGAGGCCGTAGTAGACCGTGCCGGAGGCTGCCGCCAGGGCCCAGGTCGCGGAGTCGGCGGGCAGACCCAGGTCTGCGGCGCCGGTGACCCAGGCGCTGCCCACGATGAGGACCGCGAAGGCGAGCGCGGCCACCTGTTGCACGAGGACGACCGCCAGGGAACTGTCATCGAGCAGCAACCGTCGGGTGAGCACCGTGTAGAAGGCGCACGCCATGACGGCACCGACGGTGAGGGCAATCCCGATGGCGTCGCCGGATGCGCCCGGTCGGTAGAGCACCAGCAGCACCCCGATCAGCGCGACGCCTACGGCGACGACCGTCGCGGCGGCGACACGTTCTCGCAGCAGGAGCACGGCGAGCAGCATGATCAGCACGGGTTCGGTCGCCCAGAGCAGCACCGACATGCTTGCGTCGATCGTGACCAGCCCGAGCAGCCCCAGCGCGTAGGCGAAACCTGGGTTGAGCACACCGAGCGCGGCGAGCCTCCTGAGGGGCGCCGACCACGTCACGCGCACCCCGAGCACCAGGGTGCCGACCCAGAGGAACACGATGCTGGCTGCGAGCTCGATGGCGAGCAGCATCAGCGGAGCGACGCCGCGGTCGAGCACCTGTTTGCTCAGGACGGTGCCGCATCCCCAGCACGCGGTGGCGGCGACGAGGAGGAGGGCATGGCGGTATGACGTGGTGCGTGGCACGGCTGTGACTCCGTCGGGTGAGAGGAGTGGATGGGCAGCAGAAGGAGGGCTGACGCGGTGGCGTCAGCCGTCACCCCGCGTGCGCCTCGTCGTCACAGCAGTCGTAGGAAGGCAGCCGGCTGCACCGTCCCGCGACGCCGGTCGTTCCCATACCGGCCACCCTACTCGGCAACCACCTCGAGCCACGGCGCTACTCGTGCCCGACGGCACGGATGGGCTGCGTGGAGACCCACGCGACCACGAGCAGCCATGCGAGGTTGTTCGCGAGCCACAGGCGCTGCCACAGGCCGATGTGCTCGCCTTCGGTCTGACCGATCAAGATCACCGAGCCGACTGCGAAGCCGAGACTCACCAGGCTGAGCCACCGTGGCCACACCACCGTTCGACGAAGCCCGCCGACGGCCAGAGCAAGCATCGCCGCCAGCGTGAACAGCTCGTACACGCCAACGCTCAACCCATGCACGAGGTCGACCCAGTCGCTGGCGACAGTGTCCGTCACGCCGCATCCTGCCGGGCCGCCCGGGCACGAGGCCCGGAAGAGCGCGACGACCATCGTGGCCACCCCGGCAGCGAAGATGAACGCGGCAGTGAATCGGGCACTCCAAGCGCTCAGGGCAGCACCCGCGGTGGCCAGGTGCGCGACCGCGCTCGCCAGCAAGGCCCCGATGACGATCGGCGCCCACGGAGATCCACGACCTGCCAAGCTGGAGATGTAGTCGTCACGGGCGCTGTAGCCGTCGGCCAGAGCACCTGCACCGAAGACGCCGGACCAGAACAGGAGCACTCCGAGCACCGCCACCCAGCGTGCGCTGAACTGGCTCATGCGACCAGCCTAGGCGTCACGGGTCGAGGGGACGAGGGGAGTGGTGAGCTCGAACCCCCGGGTTCGAGCAGCACGTGAGAGCTAGATGTCGTAGTAGAGCTCGAACTCGTGCGGGTGCGGGCGCAGCTGGATCGGCAGGATCTCCTGGCTGCGCTTGAAGTCGATCCAGGTGTCGATCAGGTCAGGCGTGAACACGTTGCCGACCGTCAGGAACTCGTGGTCGCGCTCGAGGTTGTCGAGCACCGCGTTCAGTGACGTCGGCACCTGGTCGATGTCGGCCATCTCGTCCGGCGGCAGCTCGTAGATGTCCTTGTCGATCGGGTCGGCGGGCTCGATCTTGTTCTGGATGCCGTCGAGGCCGGCCAGCAGCAGCGCCGAGAAGGCGAGGTAGGGGTTGGCCGAGGGGTCGGGGCACCGGAACTCGATGCGCTTGGCCTTCGGGTTGTTGCCCGTGATCGGGATCCGCACACAGGCCGACCGGTTGCGCTGGCTGTAGACCAGGCTGATCGGAGCCTCGAAACCCGGCACCAGGCGGTGGTAGGAGTTCACCGTCGGGTTGGTGAACGCCAGCAACGACGGCGCGTGCTTGAGGATGCCGCCGATGTAGTGACGCGCCATGTCGGAGAGGCCGGCGTAACCGGTCTCGTCGTAGAACAGCGGGTCGCCGTTGTTCCAGATCGACTGGTGGCAGTGCATGCCCGAGCCGTTGTCGCCGAAGATCGGCTTCGGCATGAACGTCGCGGTCTTGCCGTTGCGCCAGGCGACGTTCTTGACGAGGTACTTGAACTTCATCACGTCGTCGGCGGCCTGGAGCAGCTCGGAGAACCGGTAGTTGATCTCGGCCTGGCCGGCCGTGCCGACCTCGTGGTGGGCGCGCTCGACGTGCAGCCCGGCGCGCTCCATCTCGATGACCATCTCGTCGCGAAGCTCACCGAAGTGGTCGTACGGCGCGACCGGGAAGTAGCCGCCCTTGTACTTGACCTTGTAGCCACGGTTGTTGTCCTCGGAGCCGCTGTTCCACGCGCCTGCCTCGGAGTCGATGTGGTAGTAGCCGGCGTTGGCCTTGGTCTCGAAGCGGACGTTGTCGAAGACGTAGAACTCGGCCTCGGGCGCGAAGTACGCCGTGTCGCCGATGCCGGTGCTGGAGAGGTAGGCCATCGCCTTGCGGGCGATGTTGCGCGGGTCGCGCGAGTAGGCCTCTCCGGTGATCGGGTCGTGGATGAAGAAGTTCACGACCAGCGTCTTGGCGACACGGAAGGGGTCGAGGTAGGCCGTGGTCGGGTCCGGGAACAGCGACATGTCCGACTCGTGGATGGCCTGGAAGCCGCGGATGGAGGAGCCGTCGAATGCGAGGCCGTCGTCGAAGACGGACTGGTCGAACGAGGAGATGGGCACGGTGAAGTGCTGCATCACGCCCGGCAGGTCGCAGAAGCGCACGTCGACCATCTCGACGCCCTCGTCCTTGATGTACTTCAGCAGCTCTTCGCTGTTCTGGAACATTCGTCCTCCTTGGCCGCCAGGGCGACGACCGCCTGAAAGTGGTGAGCGTGCACGACCGCAACGCTGCGAGCGCGACGACGCGAAAACTACGGACCAGCCGTTGCACGACCGTATCCAGTTTGTTTCACCGATGTAACAGCCGTCCACCAGGGGCACGTCGGAGGCGCTCCCGTGCGCGGATAGGGTCGGCGGGTGCCTGACTACGCGTCCTGGTCGCGACGCATCGTCGCGCTGGTCCTCGACTGGGTTGCCAGCACCCTGGTGACGGTCGGCGTCATCGGCCTGGGCGACTACGTCGACAACCCGAGCTCCGGCTGGGTCGTTCTCGGCGTGTTCGCGCTCGAGGTCTCCGTGCTGACCGCCCTCGCAGGCGGCTCGTTCGGCCAGCTTCTGACGCGGGTGCGGGTCCTCACGACCGAGGGCAGACCCCTGAGCCTGCTCCTCGCGGTGGTGCGCACCCTGCTGATCTGCGTGGTGGTGCCGCCGCTGGTCTTCAAGCCGCAGACCGGGCGTGGCCTGCACGACCTGTGGACGGGGTCGGCGGCGTACGTCCGGGACTGATTCCGGGTTTCCCCGCCCCGCTTGCGCGCCACGCCTACGCTGACGCTCTCACCGGTTTTATGCGGAGGAAGCATGGCAAAGCGGCACACGGACCTCGGGCGCGTCCTGGCAGTCTCACTCGCGGCGGGCGTGCTGCTCGCTCTGGCGGGTTGTGGTGACGCACGGTCCTCAGGAACGAGCTACGCCGACGCCGACAAGATCGCCGACCGCGCGACCAACGACACCCGGCTGAGCCGGACCGAGATCATCTCGGCCAGCTACCAGGCCGCCCTGGACGCAGGCTCTGCCCACATGGCGATGACGATGAAGGGCGCCGCGGAGATGACCGCCGAGGGTGACCTGGCGTACGCCGCAGGCTCGTCCGCGATGCAGCTGACGATGTCGATGCCGGCGCTGGGCAAGGGCGCCATCGAGATGCGCCACGTCGACAAGAAGATCTACCTGCAGCTCCCCGGCCTGACCCCAGCCGGCAAGTTCATCGCCATCGACCCGTCGGACCAGCGGTCGCCGATGGGCAAGAGCTTCTCCGGGCTCACCGACCAGATCGACCCGCTCTCAGCCATGAAGTCCATGGAGGCGGCGGTGACCGAGGTGGATCGAGTCGGCGAGTCCAGGCTCGATGGCGCAAGGGTGGACCACTACCGGGTGCAGGTCGACACGACGAAGCTGATGAAGGAGCTCCGGCAGCCGAACCCGGACGGGATGCCGAGGTCGCTGAGCTACGACCTGTGGATCGACGCGGACGACCTGATCCGCAAGATGTCCTTCGACGTCTCGGGTGCCGCGGTCGAGATGCTGCTCTCGGACTGGGGCAAGCCCGTGAGCGTGGAGCGGCCCTCGGCCGGCGACATCGTGGCGGCGCCCGGCGCGTAGCCCCGCGAGCTCAGCGGCCCCGCTGGTTGCCGCGCATCCCCTTCATCGAGGTCGGCATCGGGCCCTTGGGCATCGGGATGTTGGACCGGTTGGCGTCCAGCGCCTTGATCCGCGCGAGCACGTCGGTCATCTGGGCCGGCTTGAGCTGGCGGCCGAGCTTGGTGACGTGCTTGGTCAGCTTCGGCAGCGGGACCTGACCCGGCTCGTTGCCGACCACCACCTCGTGGATGGGGGTCTCGCTCGCGACGCGCTCGTGCTTGCGCCGCTCGGAGGTGAGCAGCGGGCGCAGCCGGTTGACGTTGCCCTCACCGATGAGCACGATGCCGGGCGGCCCGACCACGCGGGTCACGACGTCCTGCTGCTTGGTGACGGCGATCGCGGGCTCGGTCTTCCAGCCGCGGCGCAGCATGCCGAGGGCCGCAGCGGCAGCGCCGGGCTGACCCTCGATCTGGCTGAGCGCCGCCTTCTGCGCCCGCCGTCCGAAGATGATCAGGGTGCCGAGCAGTCCCGTCATCAGCCCGAAGGGGATCGAGAAGAGCAGCGACCTGAAGATCAGCAGCATCACCGCGAACCCGGCCAGTCCGGCCAGCAGGTACACGCCGGCGAGGATCAGCCCGATCCGCGGATCGGACCGCTTCGTCATCGTGTAGCTCTGGCGGATCTGCTTGATCCGGCCAGGCTTGTTCGGGTCCTTCGGGGGCTTCTTCGCCTTGGGGGGCTTCTTGGCCATGCGGGCGCCTTGCCTGTCTGTGGTGCGAGTACGACGGGTGGTGAGAGCGGGCGCTCAGTCTAGGTGGTCGGGACGCTCAGACTGAGGCGGCCGACGGGATCGCGACGCCGCGGGCCTCCATGGCCTGCTTGTAGAGCCGGCCGGCACGGTAGGACGACCGCACGAGCGGTCCGCTCAGGACTCCGGCGAAGCCGATCTCCTCGGCCTCGGCAGCCATCTCCACGAACTCCTCGGGCTTGACCCACCGCTCCACGGGGTGGTGGCGCGGGGAGGGGCGGAGGTACTGGGTGATCGTGATCAGCTCGCAGCCGGCCGCGTGCAGGTCGACCAGTGCCTGGTGGATCTCCGCGCGGGTCTCGCCCATGCCGAGGATCAGGTTGGACTTGGTCACCAGCCCGAACTCACGCGCCCGGGTGATCACCTCCAGCGAGCGGTCGTAGCGGAACGCCGGCCGGATCCGCTTGAAGATCCGGGGGACCGTCTCCACGTTGTGGGCCAGCACCTCCGGTCGGCTCTCGAAGACCTCGCGCAGCAGGTCCGGCTCGCCGTTGAAGTCGGGGATCAGGTTCTCCACACCGGTGCCGGGGTTGAGCTCGTGGATCGCGCGCACCGTCTCGGCGTACAGCCAGGCGCCACCGTCGGGCAGGTCGTCTCGCGCCACCCCGGTGATCGTCGCGTAGCGCAGGCCCATCGTCTGCACGGACTCCGCGACCCGTCGCGGCTCGTCGCGGTCGAGCGGCTGCGGCTTGCCGGTGTCGATCTGGCAGAAGTCGCACCGGCGCGTGCACTGGTCACCGCCGATGAGGAACGTCGCCTCGCGGTCCTCCCAGCACTCGTAGATGTTGGGACAGCCCGCTGCCTGGCACACCGTGTGCAGCCCCTCGGACTTCACCAGCTGCTGCAGCTCGGTGTACTGCGGGCCCATCTTGGCGCGGGTCTTGATCCACTCCGGCTTGCGTTCGATGGGCGTCTCGGCGTTGCGCACTTCGAGGCGCAGCAGCTTGCGGCCTTCGGGGGCAGGAGCTTGAGTCACAGGCTCACTCTACGTGGGCCGACCACGCCCTCCACGGGTGGCGTCGGGTCCCGGGCTTGGCAAACACGTAACCTTATAGTTACCATTCGGGGATGGACGTCTTTGCCGCGATCGCCGACCCCGTACGCCGGTCGCTGCTGCGTTCGATCCGGTCCGCCCCCGCCCGGGTGGTGGACCTGGCGGCCGGGCACCCGATCTCTCGACCGGCCATCAGCAAGCACCTGCGCCTGCTGACCGAGGCCGGTCTGGTGACCGCCACCGCCCACGGGCGCGAGCGCCACTATGCGCTGGCGCCCGATGGGCTGGCACCGGTCAGCGCCCTGCTCGCCGAGCTGGCCGGGCCCGCGTCGGGCTGGCGGCTCGACCCGGGTGCCCTCGACGCGCTCGACACGGAAGTACGCCGCACCACCCGCGACCGTCGTACCGGCGCACGCAAGACCGCCAGCCGTCACGAACACGAGGAGACCGCATGAGCCTGCAGCCCACCGGACGGATCAACAGCCAAGGTGGTCGCCTCGTGCTGACCATCACCCGCGAGTTCCGGGCGCCGATCGAGGACGTCTGGGCAGCGGTGACCGAGCCCGACCGGCTGGCTCGCTGGATCGGCACCTTCACCGGGGAGCCGGCGTCCGGGCGAGTGGCGTTCCTGATGACGGCCGAAGGTGCCACCGAGGCCGAGGACATGGAGATCCGCGAGTGCGACCCGCCGAGCGCCCTCCGCGTCACCTCACACGTGGGCGAGGAGCGCTGGCATCTCGACCTCGAGCTCGAGGAACGTGACGGGGTCACCACGCTGACCTTCTCCCAGCCCGACATCGACCCGGTCGCCGCCGAGAGCGTCGGCCCGGGCTGGGAGTACTACCTCGACCGGCTCGTCGCCGCCGAGACCGGGGGAGAGGTCGGCGCGATCGACTTCGACCGCGACTACTACCCCGCGATGACGGAGCACTACCGCGCCCAGGCCCGCTGATCCTCAGACATCGCGGCGGCGGAACCAGACGAGCGACACCGCGACCGCGAGCACCAGCAGGACGCCCAGGAAGGTGCCCGACGCGAGGTGGGAGATCGTCTGCATCGAGCTGCACCGCTCCCCGGGCGCACAGCTGATCGTGGAGTCGAAGTAGCGGTGGCTCCTGGCGAGCCAGCCCAGGACGTTGTTGCCGACCGACCAGCGACCGGCACCCTCGAAGGGAAGCAGGTTCACGGCGATCTCACCGCCCACGCTGTAGACGAACAGCAGTCCGAGCGTGGCCACGGTGTGACGGAAGATCATCGTGAGCGCGTAGACGCCGAGTCCTGCCCCCATGCTCAGGGCGACCGCCCTGGCGACGTGCCGCACGATCTCGGTGACATCGGCGTCGGGCACGGCCACGTCGCGTGCCTGGGCCAGGAATCCCATCGCCAGCCAGAAACCGCCGAGCGCGACCAGGCTCACCAGGCCGCTCCCGATCACGACTGCGGCACCCTTGGCCAGCCACACCCGCACGCGGCGAGGGTCGAAGACGAGCTGGTTGGTCAGGGACCCCGACGACCAGTCGGCCCCGGCGAAGGTGCAGCCCGCGACCACCATCAGCCCCACCACGATCAGGGCCAGGCCGATGCCCTGGTTGTTCAGGACCTGGCCGAGCTCGAGCGGCTCTCGCGGGTAGTAGGCGTCCGGCCCGGGGACCATCGTGGTCTCGCAGTCGTCGGGCGAGGCATTCGGGCCCAGGAACCCGGTGGGGTCCTGCTCACACGCCCGGACCTCCTGCTGGATCTCCGGTCGCTGTCCCTCCAGCTCGGCCTGGGCGGCCGCGTCGGTGCGGTCCGCCTCGCCCAGTGGCCTGGTGTCCCACGCGGTCATGCCGACGAGTACGACGGCCACGAGCACCGCCGCGAGCGACAGCAGCACGATCGCCCGCCGCGACCGGAACCGGTTGAGCTCGACGCCGAGCAGGCGCATCACGACACCTCCTGGTCCGAGGAGCCCTGATCTGCACGACGGGCGGGGCGGCCGGTCAGCTCGAGGAAGAACGACTCGAGCGTCGGTCGGATGGCAGTCAGCTCGTGCACGTAGACACCCTTGAGGGCGAGCAGCCGCGTGATCTGCTCGGGATGCTCGTGGCCCTCGACGACGAGGTGGTCCACGTCGCGCGTCACGGCGTACCCGGCGGACTCCAGCAGGTGCTTCGCCCCCTGGGGGTCGGCGACCCCGACGCGGGTGCGGGAGACGTTCTCGCCGAGCAGGTCCTCGACCTTGCCCGTGGCGAGCAGGCGCCCGTTGCCGACGATGGAGACCGAGTGACAGATCTGCTGCACCTCGGCGAGGATGTGCGAGCTGAGCAGCACGGTCACGCCGGACTCCCCGAGGCCGCGGATCAGCTCGCGGATGCTCTGGATCCCCGCGGGGTCGAGCCCGTTGGTCGGCTCGTCCAGGATCAGCAGGTCAGGACCCTTGAGCAGGGCGGCGGCGATGGCGAGGCGCTGCCGCATGCCGAGCGAGTAGGCGCGGTAGTCGTCCCGGGCACGCTCGGACAGGCCGACCTGCTGGAGCACGGAGTCGACCGAGGAGCGCGGCAGTCCGATGGACCGGGCGAGCAGGCTGAGGTTCTTGCGCCCGGAGAAGGCGGGCACGAACCGTGGCTCCTCCACCACGGCTCCGACCCGGTCGATCACCTCGGGCAGCCGGGCAGGGACCTGGAGGCCGAAGAGGCGCATCTCGCCGGCGGTGGGGCGGACCAGGCCGAGCAGCATCTTGATCGTCGAGGTCTTGCCCGACCCGTTGGGCCCGAGAAATCCGTGGACGCCGCCGGACGGGACGCTCAGGTCGAGGCCATCGACGGCCACCGTGCGACGGCCTCCGGATCGGTAGACCTTGCGCAGGCCGCTCGTCTCGATCACGAGGTCACTCATGAGTTGTCGACACACCCTTCCGGACGCCAGCACCCAGCATGGCGCAAGGGCTGGTCAGCCGAGCGGATTGAGCACGGGGACACGCAGGTCCCCGGCGGGCGGCGCGGCCGTGCGCCGGCCGGGCTCGGGGCGCGGGTCATAGTCCGGTGTGGGGGTGTACGGCGCCCAGGCGAAGAGGTCCGCCAGGTGCCGCTCCACCAGGGGCAGCACCTCGGCGACGGGTACGTCGCGGCCGAGCTCTTCGGACAGGCTGGTGACGCCGGCGTCGGCGATCCCGCAGGGCACGAAGCGTTCGTACCAGGAGAGGTCCACGTCGCAGTTGAGTGCGAAGCCGTGCATGGTCACTCCCCGGCTGACCCGGATGCCGATCGCGGCGATCTTGCGTTCGGGGCGGCCCTCACCTGCCTGCAGCCAGACGCCGCTGCGTCCCGGCACCCGCGCCGTGGCGAGACCGAGGTCGGCGCAGACAGCGATCAGCGCCTCCTCGACGCGGCGTACGTAGTCGACGACGAGGACGTGGTCGGGGAGCCGCACGATCGGGTAGCCGACCAGCTGACCGGGACCGTGGAAGGTGATCTTGCCGCCGCGGTCGACCTCGATGACCGGGACCGGTCGGCCTGAGTCAGTGGAGGTGTCGCTCGGACGCTCATGGGGCTCGGTGCGCTTGCCCGCGGTGTAGACGGGAGAGTGCTCCAGGAGCAGGACGGTGCCGGGACCACCGGCGACGACCTCGGCGTGCACCGCTCGCTGGCGGTCCCACGCGGCCAGGTAGTCGGTCGGGCCGTCAGTGAGCCTCTCGAAGACCAGTGCGTTCACCACTCGAGGCTACCCGCGACAGCTCACCTGTGGACAACCGGCCGCAGTGCCCGGATCACGGGCAGGGTGGCGGCATGAGGTTCCTCGCGACCCTTGCCGTGCTGCTGCTGGTCGCCCCGGCCCATCTGGTGGGCCAGCCAGCGCACCAGCCAGTGCACCAGCCAGTGCATTCCCGGGTCGACCCCGCTCCGCGCGCAGTCGAGGCACCTCGGGCGGACCTGGTCGAGGCGCTCGAGGTCCTGCATGCGTGGGACGCGCGTCGGGCCCGGGCCTGGGCCGCTGCCGACCCGCACGCCCTCCGTTCCCTCTACCGGCCTGGTTCGGGGGCCGGCCGGGCGGACCTGCGCCTCCTGGAGTCCTATGCGGCCCGCGGTGTCGTCGTACGCCGGATCGTGACGCAGGTGTTCGCGCTCCGCGTGCTGCGCAGCGACGACGCGGTGATGCGCCTGCGCGTCTTCGACCGGGTGGCCGGGGGAGTGGTGGTGCAGTCAGGGATCGAGAGCCCCCTGGCGAGCAGCCCGCCGGTCACCCGGGACGTCGTGCTGCGGCCCGGACCGGTCGGCTGGCAGGTGGCGTCGGTCACCGGAGGGGTCACCGGCTGGGTCACCGGCTGGGGTCGAGGCCCTCGCGCAGCACAGCGCTGACGTCCGGGTCCCGGTGGGTGAAGCCGCTGGCGACCAGCGCGGCCGGCACACAGTTGACCGAGCCGAGGAGCTCGTTGGCCATCTCGCCTGCTGCCGGGCGGAGCACGAACTCCGGCACCCGGAAGAACGCCGGCCGGTGCACCTGGTGGGCGAGCTCACGGGTGAACTCCTCGTTCGTCGGCGCCTTCTCGCAGCACAGGTTGAACGGGCCCTGCGCCGTATCCGTCTCGGCGAGGTGGAGCACGGCGTCGACCCAGTCGCGCGCCGAGATCATCGGGACGTGCTGGCTCCCGTCGCCGAGCGGCCCGCCGAGGCCGGCCTTGAACAGCAGCCGGAGCGCCCGGAGCGGCTGGCTGCGGCGGTCGTAGATGGGCGAGGTGCGCAGCACGCAGACCCGGGCGCCCGCTGCCTGGGCCGGCTCGGTCGCCGCCTGCCACGCCCGCGACACCCGGGTGAGCAGGGCGTCCCCGCGCGAATCGGCCTCCTCGGTCAGCGGCTGGCTGCCGTGGGGGCCGTAGATGCCGATTCCGTTGCCGGCGAGAAAGGTCGGTCGGGTCGAGCTGGCCGCGATGGCCTCGGCGAGCACGCGGGTGGTGCTCACCCGGCTGTTCATCAGGTTCGCGGCCCACTTCTTCGAGTGCGGATTGCCGGCCGTGGGGGAGCCGGCCAGGTTGACCACCACGTCGTGCCGGTCCACCACGGCCGGATCGAGTGCCTCCCCGTAGGGGTCCCAGGTCACCTCGCCGGCCTTCGCCGGGCGGCGTACGAGCGCGGTCACCTCGTGGCCGCGGACGTCGAGCTGCTCACGGAGCCTGGTGCCGAGGAAGCCGGACGAGCCGGCGATCAGGAAACGCATGGGCCCACCGTGCCACGGGGGTGCACAGCGCACACCTGTTGCGGGGTCACCCGGGTCGAGGAATAGGCTCGCCCCCGTGAGTGATTTCGATGTCGTCGTCCTCGGTGCGGGCCCTGGTGGGTACGTCGCCGCAATTCGCGCCTCTCAGCTCGGCCTGAAGGTCGCTGTGATCGAGAAGCAGTACTGGGGAGGTGTCTGCCTCAACGTCGGCTGCATCCCGTCCAAGGCACTGCTGCGCAACGCGGAGCTGGCGCACATCCTGACCCACGAGAAGGACAAGTTCGGCATCACCGGCGACGCCTCGATGGACTTCAAGCCGACGCACGCGCGCAGCCGCGAGGTCTCCGACTCGATCGTCAAGGGTGTGCACTTCTTGATGAAGAAGAACAAGATCGAGGAGATCGACGGCTGGGGCACCTTCGTCGACGCCAAGACCATCGAGGTGAAGACCGACGACGGCGAGACCCGGAAGGTCACCGGCGACCACATCATCATCGCCACCGGAGCCACCACCCGGCTGGTCCCCGGCACCGAGCTGTCGAAGAACGTCGTGACCTACGAGGAGCAGATCCTCGACGACCAGCTCCCCGGGTCGGTCGTCATCGCCGGCTCCGGCGCCATCGGCGTGGAGTTCGCCTACGTGATGGCCAACTTCGGCGTGGACGTCACGATCGTGGAGTTCCTCGACCGGATGGTGCCCACCGAGGACGCAGAGATCTCCAAGGAGCTGGCCAAGCACTACAAGGCCCTCGGGGTGAAGGTGCTGCTCAAGACCAAGGTCGAGAAGATCGAGGACTCCGGCGGCAAGGTCAAGGTCACCGTCAGCAAGGACGGCAAGGAAGAGGTCATCGAGACCGACAAGGTGCTCCAGGCGATCGGCTTCGCGCCCCGGCTCGAGGGCTACGGCCTGGACAAGACCGGCGTGAAGACCACCGACCGTGGCGCGATCGCCGTCGACGAGCGCGGCCGCACCAACGTCGACGGCGTCTGGGCGATCGGCGACGTCACCGGCAAGCTGATGCTGGCCCACACCGCGGAGGCGATGGGCATCGTCACCGCCGAGACCATCGCCGACCACGACACCATCGAGATCGACTTCGACATGATCCCGCGGGCGACGTACTGCCAGCCGCAGATCGCCTCCTTCGGCTACTCCGAGGCCCAGGCCAAGGAGAAGGGGTACGACGTCAAGGTCGCCAAGTTCCCGTTCTCGGCGAACGGCAAGGCCAAGGGCCTCGGCGACACCGCCGGCTTCGTGAAGATCGTCGCCGACGCGAAGTACAACGAGATCATCGGCGCCCACCTCATCGGACCCGACGTCACCGAGCTCCTGCCCGCGTTGACGCTGGCCCAGAAGTGGGATCTCACCGCCGACGAGGTCGCCCGCAACGTCTTCGCCCACCCCACCCTCTCCGAGGCCGTCAAGGAAGCAGTCGAAGGGCTCGCGGGGCACATGATCCACATGTAGGGGGGTGCAGGTTTCCCCGGCCGGCCGGGGAAACCTGACGTTGTCGGGCGATGCTTCACCCCTCGACGTCAGGGATCGGCCGACAACCCCACCCGATTTGTCCGACCGGTCCGCTGATCCGTGTCCCGGCACGCCCTCACTCAGCGGCGGGACGGCCCCAGGTGACTGCCGCGCGCACCTCGTCGGCCACCGTCTCGACGAGTTCCCGGTCCGGTGTCGCCCCCAGCGCGTCGTTCACCGTGGAGAAGGCGATCCGAAGCCCCAGATAGAGCGTGATCGCGGCGATCTGCCGGTCCTCGAAGCCAGCAGCCCGGAGACCGTCCAGGTCCGAAGGGGTGGTGGCGTTGGGCTCGGCGGCGACCTGCCGGGCCCACCGGGCCAGCGCCGCTTCGCGGGCCGAGAGCTGTCCGTCGGTGCCAGCGAGTACGCCGGCCGCGAGGGCAGCGTCCGCGGCGTCGGTGAGCTTGGCGCCCCAGGCCAACGCGCAGTAGGAGTCACCCAGCTGCGAGGTCATCGCCGTCACGAGTACGCCGCGCTCCCGGACGCTCAGACCGGCGGCGCGGGAGGAGGCGTTGACCAACGCGAACAGTGCCTGGTGCTCGGTCGGCACGTGGCCCCACAGGCGGGTCGCGTTCATCACGTAGCCGAGGTCCTCGACGTCGTCGTCGTAGAGCTGTCGCGCTTCGGGCGTCGGCGCGGGGGCGGCCAGATAGCTCCCGGGACGCGTGTCGTGCGACCACGTCTGCGTCCCCCGCGGTGCGCGCGCCAGGTAGCCCACGACGTCGATCTCGGCTCGCAGCGGCAGTCCGTCGCGCACCTGCTCGCGGGCTGTCTCCGTGGCGTGACGGAGGAACTCCTCCTCACCCACCGCCTGGATCGCCTCGTACGCCGGCCCGGTGGACGCCAGCGCCCGTGCGTAGGACTCCGGGTCCGCGAACTCCCAGGCGAAGGGAACCGTGAACCGAGAGACCTCCTCGAACCCGTAGCGGGTCAACAGCTCCTCACCGGCTCCCGGCCGGCCCAGGGCCACCATGTTCGCCTGGTTCTGCACCTTCGGCTGATCGGCGAGCCGGAAGGGTGAGAGCGACCAGGCACCCGGTGACTTCTTGATGTGGCCCCACACCGTGAAGCCGAGGCGGCCCCCCGGCACCAGGACCCGGCGGGCCTCGGCCAGCGCCGCGGGCGTGGTCCCCCAGATGCCGCGGAAGCTGGTCACCACGTCGAAGCTGTCGTCCTCCCACGGGAGCGCGTGCATGTCGCCCACCCGGACGTCGCCGCCGGGCAGACGGTCCTGCGCGATCGCGACCAGCCGGGCGGACGCATCGATGCCGGCCACACTCGCCCCGCGCAGGGTTGCCAGCTCCAGCGCAAGCCCGGACCCGCAGGCCAGGTCGAGCACCCGGTCGCCCTGGGTGATGTCGAGGCGGTGCTGCAGCGCGACGTACTCGCGCACGTTGGAGGGCTCGCTGAGCGTTGCGAACTCCGGCGCCCGGCGGCCCCAGCCCTCGTCGACGAGACGCCAGGCGTCAGGATCGGGTTCGTCTGGAACGCTCATCCAGCGACGATAGGGCACACCATGTGCGCGCGTGTGTCCCAGGACGTGCGCCGGAGCGCATCCACGAAACACACGACTGCCCGGCGCCGCCGGCGGTGCTGGTGCTCAGACGTCGAAGCTGCCCGACTGCAGCCGGGCCTTGACGTCCTGCAGGAAGCGACCGGCGTCCGCGCCGTCGACGAGCTGGTGGTCGTAGGTCAGGGCCAGGTAGACCATGTGGCGCACCGCGATCGTCTCGCCCAGGTTCGGGTCGTCGATCACGACGGCACGCTTCACGACGGCACCCGGACCCAGGATCGCCACCTGCGGCTTGTTGATGATGGGGGTGTCCCAGAGGGCGCCCACGCTGCCGAGGTTGGTGATCGTGAAGGTGCCGCCCGACAGGTCGTCGGGGCCGATCTTGTTGGTGCGGGTGCGCTGCGCCACATCGGCGATCTTCTTGGCGAGGCCGGCGATCGAGAGGTCGCCGGCTTCCTTGACGACCGGGGTGAGCAGGCCCTTCTCGGTGTCCACGGCGAACGCGACGTTCTCGCTGTCGTGGTAGGTCACCTCACCGGCCTCGAGGTCGAAGGTGGCGTTCAGCGCCGGGTGCGACTTCAGTGCGTCGACCGCGGCCTTGGCGAAGAAGGGCAGGTAGGACAGCTTCACGCCCTCGCGGGCGAGGAAGTCGGCCTTCACGCTGTCACGCAGCCGCGCGATGTTGGTGACATCGACCTCGACGACCTGCGTCAGCTGCGCGGAGGTCTGCAGCGACTCCACCATCCGGGTGGCGATCACCTTGCGCAGCCGCGAGAGCTTCTCGGTCTTGCCGCGCAGCGGGCTCGGCGTCGAGGCGGGTGCACCTCCGGCCGGCTTCTCGGCCGGCCGCGGGGGCCTCGTCGGCCTTGCCCGACTCCGCAGCCGCGAGCACGTCCTGCTTGCGGATCCGTCCGCCCACCCCGGTGCCCTTGATGCTGGCCAGGTCGACGCCGTGCTCGGAGGCCATCTTGCGCACCAGCGGTGTCACGTAGCTGCCCCCGTCGGAGGAGGACTCCGTCGCGGCCGGCTCCTCCTTCGGCTTCTCCTCGGCCTTCGGCTCCTGCTTCTCGGGCTCGGGCTTCTTCTCCGGCTTCTTCTCCGGCTCGGGCTCGGGCTCCGGCTCGGGCTCGGGCTCCGGCTCGCGGCTCGGGCTCGGGCTCCTCCTGCTTCGCCTCCGGCTCGGCTCGTCGTCGCTGTCGGCCTCGGAGGATCCGGCTCCGTCACCGATGATGCACAGCTCGGCGCCCACCTCGACGGTCTCGTCCTCCTCGGCCTTGATCTCCTGCAAGGTGCCGGCGATCGGTGAGGGGATCTCGGTGTCGACCTTGTCGGTGGAGACCTCGACGAGCGGCTCGTCGACCGCCACCTCGTCGCCGACCGACTTCAGCCAGCGGGTGATCGTGCCCTCGGTGACCGACTCACCGAGCGCGGGAAGCGTCACCGCCTGACCGCCACCCCCGCCGCTCTTCTTGGCGGCCGGCTTCGGCGCGGCCTCCTCCTCGTCCTCCATGGACTCATCGGAGTCATCGGAGTCATCGGAGTCATCGGAGTCATCGGAGTCAGCCTGCTCGGAGTCATCCTCGTCGGACTCCTCGTCGGACTCCTCGGCTGCGGCCTCCTCCTCGTCGTCGGAGGCTTCCTCACTCGCGGAGTCGCCTTCATCGGACCCGGACGACTCGGACTCCGAGGAGCCACCGCCCTCACCCTCGTCGCCGATGACGCAGAGCTCGGCGCCGACCTCGACGGTCTCGTCCTCGTCGGCCTTGATCTCCAGCAGCGTGCCGGCGACAGGGGAGGGGATCTCCGTGTCGACCTTGTCGGTGGAGACCTCGAGCAACGGCTCGTCGACCTCGACGGTGTCGCCCACCTGCTTGAGCCAGCGGGTGATGGTGCCTTCGGTGACGGACTCGCCCAGTGCGGGGAGGTTCACGGGTGTCGACATCGGCTTCCTTCGCTCTTCGTTCTATCGGTCCGGTTGAGGCTGGTCCAAAGTCCAGCAGGTCAGGTGTGTGCGTGCAACGGTTTGCCGGCCAGAGCGAGGTGCGCCTCGCCGAGAGCCTCGTTCTGGGTGGGGTGGGCGTGGACGAGCGGTGCGACGTCCTCAGGGTGGGCATCCCAGTTGCAGATCAGCTGTGCCTCCCCGACGAGCTCCCCGACACGCGCGCCGACCATGTGTACGCCGACCACGGGTCCGTCGGTGACCCGCACCAGCTTCACGAATCCCTGGGTCGCGAGGATCTGGCTCTTGCCGTTGCCGCCGAGGTCGTAGGTGAGCGTCTCGACGCCCTCACCGTGCTGCTCGCGCGCCTGGGCCTCGGTCAGCCCGACGGAGGCGACCTCCGGCTCGCAGTAGGTCACACGCGGGATGCCGGTCTCGTCGATCGGCTCGGGCGAGAGGCCGGCGATCTCCTCGGCGACGAAGACGCCCTGCTGGAACCCGCGGTGCGCCAGCTGCAGCCCGGGGACGATGTCGCCGACCGCGTAGACGCCCTCGACATTGGTGCGGCAACGCTCGTCGGCCACGACGAAGCCGCGCTCCATCGCGATGCCCTGCTCCTCGTAGCCGAGGCCGTCGGTGACCGGCCCGCGCCCGACCGCGACCAGCAGCAGGTCGGCCTCGAAGGTCTTCCCGCCCTCGACGGTGACGGTGACACCGCTGTCCGTGGCCTTCACCGACTCGAACCGGGTGCCGGTGGAGAAGCCGATCTTGCGCTTGCGGAAGGCCCGCTCGAGGGCCTTGGAGGACTGCTCGTCCTCGAGGGCGAGCAGCTGGGGCAGCGCCTCGATGATGGTCACGTCGGCGCCGAACGAGCGCCACACGCTGGCGAACTCGCAGCCGATGACCCCACCGCCGAGGACGATCGCGGAGGCCGGGACGCTGTCGAGACGGAGCGCCTGCTCGGAGGTGATCACCCGGGTGCCGTCGATCTCGAGGCCGGGCAGCGACCGGGCGTAGGAGCCGGAGGCGAGCACGACCGCCTTGCCGGCGTACGACGTGCCGTCCACCTCGACGGTCCGCGGTCCGGTGAGCCTGCCGTGACCTTCGACGACGGTGATGCCGCGACCCTTGATCAGGCCGGTGAGGCCCTTGAACAAGCGGCTCACGACACCGTCCTTGTAGGCGTTGACCCCGGGCATGTCGATGCCCTCGAGGGTGGCCCGTACCCCGAACTTCTCGGAGTCACGCGCCGCGTCGGCGACCTCGGCGGCGTGCAGCAGCGCCTTGGTCGGGATGCAGCCGACGTGCAGGCAGGTGCCGCCGAGCTTGTCCTTCTCGACGAGCGCGACGCTGAGGCCGAGCTGGGCCGCGCGCAGCGCGCAGGCGTAGCCGCCAGATCCTGCTCCCAGGATCACGACATCGAACTCACTGGTTTCCGGCACGTCTGCCTCCTCCCGTTGTCGACACTCATCCAACCACTCCCGTCACGACGTGCCGACAACACATCGGCCCGGAGCGCTGGTTGGTGGTGTGACGCGACCGCCGATGCAGCACACTGGTGGGCATGGGTCTGCTCGATCGTTTCAGGCGCGGGGGACGGGGCGGGCACTCCGTCGGCGGTGGTGGCGCCAGCCGATCCTCGGACGACGCCGACCAGCGCCACCTGCTGGAGTTCGTCCGGAGCCGCCGCGGTGTCGAGGGCTTCGTCGAGCCGCGGACGACGGTCACCGACGTGACGCTGCTGCTCGTCGCACACGACGGTGAGTGGACCCGTCGCCGGGTGCCCTCGGTGCACTGGGCGCACGAGTTCTCCAACCGCAACGGGGTGCCGAGCTACGACGCGGCGCTGGTCGGCATCCCCGCCCGGATGCGCGAGTACAACCGCCGGGAGAAGGAACGGCAGAGGCAACAGCTGCGCCGCGAGCTCGACGGGCCGTCGGACTAGTCGCTCGCCGGCTCCGGGTCCGGTCCGGCCAGCGCAGCGGCGTACGCCACCAGCGTCGAGATCGCGTAGCCGGTCGCTCCCGAGGGCACGTGCCCCCACGGTCCGCCGCCGTTGTACGCCGGTCCGGCGATGTCGAGGTGGGCCCACTTGTTCTCGCCGACGAACTCTCCGAGGAACGCCGCGGCGAACAGCGCGGACCCCCACCGGACCCAGTTGTGCTGCAGCACGTCGGCGATCTTGCTCTCGCGCACCGCCTCCCGGCTCTCGTCGGGGATCGGCAGCCGCCACAGCAGCTCACCGCTCGACTCGGCAGCGGCCGACAGGGCAGCGGTCGTCTCGTCGTCGCCGAACAGGCCGGCCACCTTCTCGCCGAGGGCCACGATGCACGGCCCGGTCAGGGTGGCGACGTCGATGATGGCGTCGTGCCCGCCCTCGGCGGCCATGGCGAGGGCGTCGGCCAGGATCAGCCGCCCCTCGGCGTCGGTGTTGGTGACCTCGACGGTCTGGCCGTCGTACATCGTCAGCACGTCGCCGGGCCGCATCGCGGCGCCGGAGACCATGTTCTCGGCCATCGGCGCGTAGGTGGTGACGGCGACGGGGAGACCGAGCTCGGCGATCGCGAAGGTCGCTGCGAGCACGGCGGCTGCGCCTCCCATGTCGTACTTCATCGTCGCCATCGAGCTGCCCGGCTTGATGGTCAGGCCGCCCGAGTCGTAGGTGACGCCCTTGCCGACGAAGGCGACGCTGGCGCGCGCGTCCTCGGGCGCCCAGGTGAGCTTGACCAGCCTGGGGCCGTTGGCCGACCCCTGTCCGACGCCGAGGATGCCGCCGCAGCCGAGCGTCGTCAGCTCCTCGACACCGATCACCTCGATGTCGACCTTGGGCTTGCTCCGGCGCCCGGTGAGCTCCTTGCCCAGCGCGACGACCGCGTCGGCGAACAGCTCGGGCGTCAGGTCGTTCGGGGGAGTGTTCACCCAGTCGCGGGCTCGGTGCACCAGATCGCCGACGGTGCGGGCCTGGTCGAGCGCGGCGACCACGTCCTGGCGTCGCGCGGCGTCGCTGAGGATCGAGACGTCCACCGGGTCCGCATCCTCGGCCCGCGACTTGTAGCGGTTGAAGGTGTAGCCACCGGAGATGAACCCGTCGGCCACGGCGCGCACGTGCTCGGCGTCGTGGGCCGGGAGAGCCAGCGCGACCGAGGCCGCGTTGCCGATGTTGCGGGCGGCGACGCCGGCGGCCCGGCGTACCCGCTCGTGGGTCAGGTCGGCGCTCGAGCCGAGCCCGACCACCAGGAGCTGACCGGCCTGGATCGTGCCCGCAGTGGGGATCCGGAGGACCTCACCGGGGTCGCCGCGGAAGCCCATCGAGGTGAGCAGCGGCTTGAACTTCCGCCCGTAGGCCTCGGCGACGTCCTCGCCCCCCGCGCACGCCTGCAGGTCACCCTTGGACGTGCGGACCACGCCGATCACCACGAGGTCGGTGCGGGTCTTGGCCGGGCTGCCCTTGCGGAGCGTGTACGTCGTCACGAGGGGTCATGCTAGAGGAGCGGAGCGGTCGCGCCCGGGGCGGAGGGCTGCGGTAACTTGCCACGCATGTCCCTCACGCAGTCACCGCTCCACGACCGTCACGTCACCGCGGGGGCGAAGCTCGCGGAGTTCGGTGGCTGGGAGATGCCGCTGGAGTACCCGACCGGTGTGCTCAAGGAGCACGCCGCGGTGCGCGAGCTCGGTCGGAATCTTCGACGTCAGCCACCTCGGCAAGATCGTGGTGCGGGGCGAGGGGGCGGTCGACTACCTCAACCAGTGCCTGAGCAACGACCTCGGCCGCATCGGTCCCGGGGAGGCGCAGTACACCCTCGCCTGCGACGCAGGAGACCGGTGGCGTCGTGGACGACCTGATCGCCTACTACCGCGACGACGACCACGTGCTGCTCGTGCCCAACGCGGCCAACTCGGCCGAGGTCCTGCGGCGTCTCGAGGCCGCCGCCCCGGACGGGCTCACCGTCACCGACCACCACGAGACCCACGCCGTGCTGGCGCGTGCAGGGCACCAGGTCCGACGAGGTGCTGCGCGAGCTCGGGCTCCCGGTCGGCCACGACTACATGTCCTTCGTGGAGGCGCCGTTCGAGGGCGACGACGTCGTCGTCTGCCGCACCGGCTACACCGGGGAGCGCGGCTACGAGCTGATCGCCGAGAACGCTGTCGCGCCAGCCCTGTGGGACGCGCTGCTCGCGGCGGGGGAGCAGCACGGGATCGTGCCGTGCGGACTCGGGCGCCCGCGACACGCTGCGCACCGAGATGGGCTACCCGCTCCACGGCCAGGACATCAGCCTCGACGTGACGCCCATCCAGGCACGTCTCGGCTGGGCGGTCGGCTGGTCGAAGCCGGCGTTCTGGGGCAGGGAGCCGCTGCTCGCCGAGAAGGAGGCCGGTCCCCGGGTCACCCTGCGCGGCCTCGTGGCGCAGGGACGCGGCATCGCCCGGCCGCAGATGAGCGTGAAGGTCACCCAGGACCTGCCGATCGGCCACGTCACCTCGGGCACGTTCTCCCCGACCCTGCGCAAGGGCATCGCCCTGGCCCTGGTCAACAGCCAGATCCAGCTCGGCGCCGAGGTGCTGGTCGACGTACGCGGTCGCGCCGAGATCTTCGTGGTCACCCGAGCCGCCGTTCGTCGAGACCGACGTCCGCGAGTCCTGACCCCGTCAGGCGCCAACCGAGAGGAGTCCCTCGTGACCAACACCCCCGAGCCCGCGTTCGGCAGCTCACCCCGCAAGCAGGACCAGGTGCCGTGGTGGTGGCAGCTGCTCGACGCCGACGGCCGGGTGATCACCGCCGAGCGCACCGAGTTCCCGACCCGCAGCGACGCCGAGAGCTGGCTGGGGGAGGCCTACCCGGACCTCTCCGAGGACGGCGTCTCGGCCGTGACCCTGTTCGAGGGCGACCGCGAGGTCTACGGCCCGATGTCGCTCGAGGCCGGCTGAGGCACGCGCGCTCGCGACGTGCGCACGGGCTCAGCGCGGAGCGCCGCCGATCTTGACCTGCGGCTTGGGCATCCGCAGCCAGCGCAGCTGCAGCACGCGCAGCATCGTGTAGAACGTGGTGCCCTTCAGGCTCTCGTCGGGGAACTCGGCCCGCAGCGCGCGCTTGAGCCGGAACAGCAGCCAGGCCGGTGTCGAGCGCGACGACGAGGATCGTGGTGGACCACAGCACGTTGCTGAAGCTCAGCAGCTCGCCGGCTGCCGGAGTACTGCAGCGACCATGATCAGACCAGCAGCAGGGGCAGCAGGAACTCCGCGATCGAGAGCCGCGCGTCGACGTAGTTGCGGATGAACCGCTTGACCGGACCCTGGTCGCGCTTGGGCAGGTAGCGCTCGTCGCCGGACCGCATGCCCTCGCGCATCTTGGAGTTGGACTCCGCGCGGCGCTCGCGCAGCAGCTTCGCGGCGGCCTTCTTGTCCATCCCCGCCTTGGCCCGCTCGCGGGCGGCGGCCTCGGCCTCCTTGCGGGTCGGCGTCGGACGGCCCTTGGCCCCGGGCGCCTCTCGGGTCGAGGGATGTCGGGCGGGGCGGTCGGCTTTGCTGGTACGGCGGAACACGGGGCCTTCCGGGGCGTGAGCGTGGAACTGGTGAGTGGATCGGGGAGAGGCTTCAGCCTACCCGGCGCGAACCCGGGGTCGCTGGCGCGTGCCGGTCCGGCGTACAGCCCTCGTTCCGCTGGGTCCGGCCGGGTAGGTTGTGGCCCATGAGCATGATGAAGCGGATCAGCACGATCTTCCGGGCCAAGGCCAACAGGGCCCTCGACAAGGCCGAGGACCCCCGAGAGACGCTCGACTACAGCTACCAGCGCCAGCTGGAGATGCTGACGAAGGTGCGCCGCGGCGTCGCCGACGTGGCCACCAGCCGCAAGCGGGTCGAGCTCCAGCGCAACCAGCTGCAGACCCAGTCGGACAAGCTGACCGCGCAGGCGCAGAAGGCGATCGACGATGGGCCGCGAGGACCTCGCCCGCGAGGCGCTGACCCGCAAGTCCGCGCTGACGCGGCCAGATCGCCGACCTCGAGGCCCAGCACGCCCAGCTCCAGGGCGAGGAGGAGAAGCTGACGCTCGCCTCCCAGCGGCTGCAGGCCAAGGTCGAGTCCTTCCGCACCCGCAAGGAGACCATCAAGGCGACCTACACCGCCGCCGAGGCGCAGACGCGCATCGGCGAGGCGTTCTCCGGGATCTCCGAGGAGATGGGCGACGTCGGCATGGCCGTGCAGCGCGCCGAGGACAAGACCCAGGCGATGCAGGCCCGGGCCGGAGCCATCGACGAGCTGATCGCCTCGGGCGCCCTCGACGACGCCAGCTCGATCAACCGCGGCGACGACATCAGCCGTGAGCTCGAGGCGATGAGCACCCAGTCCGACGTCGAGTCCGAGCTCGCCGCGCTCAAGGGCAACAGCACGCAGGCCATCGACGCGTCCGAGACCCCCGCGGCCAGCACCGACGAGGAAGCGGTCGAGAAGGGACAGCAGTCATGATCGTCCGCATCCTGGGCGAGGGCCAGCTCGAGGTGCCCGACGACCGGATCGACGCGCTCAACGAGCTCGACAGTGCGGTCGAGTCGGCGGTCGAGTCCGGCGACGACGAGGCGTTCGCCTCCTCGCTGGCGGCGCTGCTCGACGGCGTACGACGCTCCGGCAGCGCGCTGCCCGCGGACACGCTGCACGACTCCGACCTGATCCTGCCGCCCTCGGACGCCACGATCGCCGAGGTCCGCGAGCTGCTCCAGGGTGACGGGCTGATCCCGGGTTGAGAACGAGACCTGACCTGATGGCCCGCACCCGCTTCGTCCCTGACACCGGGCTGACGGTCCGCATGACCGCGGTCATGTTCCTGCTCGGCGGCCTGTTCGTCGCGCTCGTCGTCGCGCTGATGTATCGCCTTCCCCACCTACGCCATCCTCATCGGGCTGGCCGGCATCGGCGTGGCCTTCTTCCAGTGGTGGAACTCCGACAAGGCCGCGCTGCGAGCCATGGGCGCCCGCGAGGTCAGCCCCGAGGAGGCGCCCGAGCTGCACGGCATGATCGACCGGCTCTGCGTGATGGCCGACATGCCGAAGCCCCGGGTGGCGATCGCCGACACCGACCTGCCCAACGCCTTCGCGACCGGCCGCTCGCCCAACCGGTCGGCGGTCTGCGTGACCACCGGGATCCTGCGCACCCTCACCGCGGAGGAGCTCGAAGCCGTGCTGGCGCACGAGCTGTCGCACGTGGCCCACCGCGACGTGCTCGTGATGACCGTGGCCGCCTCGGCCGGCATTCTCGCGGGGATGATCACGCGCGGGGCGCAGTTCGGCGGGCTCGGCCTCGGGCGCTCGCGCGGCAACAACAACAGCGGCGCCATCGGCTTCCTCGTGGTGCTGCTGGTCAGCCTCGTGGTCTACGCGATCAGCTTCCTGCTGCTCCGCCTGCTCTCGCGCTACCGCGAGCTGGCCGCCGACCGGTCCGGCGTCTACCTGACCCAGAAGCCGTCGGCTCTCGCCTCGGCCCTGACCAAGATCAGCGGTGAGATGAACGCCGTGCCCGAGAAGGACCTGCGGGCGGCGCAGCCGATGAACGCGTTCTTCATCGCACCGGCGGTGCGCGGCGTCTCGCTCAGGACGCTCACCTCCACGCACCCGCCCCTGGAGCAGCGCCTGGACCAGCTGGCCAGGATCGCGGCCAGCCTCGGGCAGACGCTGTAGTCGTGCGGCGGCTCGGCTAGTGGGGCTGTGGGACGCGCTGCGTGGCCAGTCGAGGCCGCGCAAGGCCAACCTCGACGCGTTGTTCGCGCTCCCGTCGGCTGCGCTGACCCTCGAGGCCTCGATGGGACTTCATGCCACCGGAGTCGGCTCGGTGTGCTTCCGGGCCGCCGAGGGGCAGGCGTCGGCCACCACCCAGCAGGAGGCCTCGGCGCTGGTCGCGGTGGACGGTGGCCCGAGGACCGAGAGCCGGGTGGACGAGTACGGCTACACCTGGCTCACGGTGCGCACCTCGCCGCAGGACACGAGCACGTTGGTGACCGACCTGCACGCCGTGAACTCGGCCCTCGAGGTGCAGGGGTTCGGCACCGGTCTGCTGTGCTCCACCGTCGGGTTCCGCGACGACGCGGGTTCTCCGGCCTACGTGGTCTACCTCTACAAGCAGGGCACGTTCTACCCGTTCTGCCCGACCGGGCCGTCTCGTCGGGACCCGCTGCGCGAGCGACAGATCCGCGACGCGGTCGGCGACGACCTGCCGATCGAGCCCGAGGTGTCGCGGTGGATGCCGATCTGGGGGATCAGCGAGGCCTGAGGCCTAGTCGCGGTACGACTTGCCCGGCAGGTCGAGCATCCGCTGCAGTGCGACCTTCGCCCAGTTCTCGGTCTCGGGGTCGACCTCGATCACGTTGACCAGCTGGCCCGCGGCCAGGGACTCCAGGGCCCACACGAGGTGGGGCAGGTCGATCCGGTTCATCGTCGAGCAGTAGCAGACGGTCCGGTCCAGGAAGACGATGTTCTGGTCGGGGTGGGCGTCCGCCAGCCGCTTGACCAGGTTCAGCTCGGTGCCGATCGCCCACGAGGACCCGGCCGGCGCCGCCTCGACCGTCTTGATGATGAACTCCGTGGAGCCGACCAGGTCGGCGCTGGTGACCACCTCGTGGCGGCACTCGGGGTGCACCAGGATCCTGACGCCCGGGATGGTCCGGCGCAGCTGGTCGACGACGTCGACGGAGAAGCGCCCGTGCACCGAGCAGTGGCCCTTCCACAGGATCACGCGTGCGTCGCGCAGCTGCTCGGCGGTCAACCCGCCGCCCGGCAGGAGCGGGTTCCAGACCACGCAGTCCTCGAGTGCCAGCCCCAGCTCCAGCACCGCGGTGTTGCGGCCCAGGTGCTGGTCGGGCAGGAAGAGCACCTTGGTGTCCGGGCCCTTCTGGTCGAAGGCCCACTCCATCGCCACCTGGGCGTTGGAGGAGGTGCAGACCGCGCCGTCGTGCTTGCCGCAGAACGCCTTGATGTCGGCGGAGGAGTTCATGTAGGTCACGGGTACGACGACGTCGGCGATCCCCGCGTCGGTGAGGGCGTCCCAGGTGTCCTCCACCTGGGCCAGGCGGGCCATGTCGGCCATCGAGCAGCCCGCGGCCAGGTCAGGGAGGACGACCTTCTGCTCGGGAGCGGTGAGGATGTCCGCGGACTCGGCCATGAAGTGGACGCCGCAGAAGACGATGTACTCCGCCTCGGGCCGGGCCGCCGCGTCCCTCGCCAGCTTGAAGGAGTCACCGGTGACGTCGGCGAACTCGATCACCTCGTCGCGCTGGTAGTGGTGACCCAGCACGAACACCTTGTCGCCGAGCTTCTCCTTGGCCCGGCGGGCGCGGGCGACGAGGTCGGGGTCGGAGGCGGCCGGCAGGTCGCCCGGGCACTCGACGCCGCGCTCGGAGGAGCGGTCGGTGCCCAGGCCCAGAGGGAGCAGCGGGAGCTCGACAGTCGTCATGGTCGAATCCTCCCACCCGGCTCGAAGGGGCGCACGGCAGGATGTGCCCATGCACGTGGTCTTCGCTCCGGACAAGTTCGCAGGCACCCTCACCGCTCTCGAGGCGGCCTCGGCGATGGCGACCGGGTGGGCGCGACGTGCACCTGACGACGAGCTCGTCGAGGTGCCGATGTCCGACGGTGGGCCCGGTTTCGTCGACGTGCTGCACGCGGCGCTCGGCGGGGAGCTGCACGCGGTCACCGTGTCCGGTCCCTACGGCGACCCGGTGCCCGCCGCCGTCCTCGCCGTCGGCGACACGGCGTACGTCGAGAGCGCCCAGGCCGTCGGACTGCACCTCACCGAGCCTGAGCTGCGCGATCCCGAGCGCGGGACGACCAGGGGGCTCGGGGAGCTGCTCGGACACGCCGCCGACACCGGTGCCTCGCGGATCATCGTCGGTCTGGGGGGATCGGCCACGAACGACGCCGGAGCCGGTCTGCTCGCGGCGCTCGGCGCCACCGCCGAGGGCGGCCCGCTCGACGAGGGGCCGGCCGGGCTGTCCGGCGTCACCTCGGTCGCTCTCGACGCGGCCCGGTCCCGGTTCGCGGGCGTGGAGCTGGTGCTGGCCAGTGACGTCGACAACCCGTTGCTCGGGATCAACGGCGCCACCAAGATCTACGGCCCCCAGAAGGGTCTGCCCGAGGAGCGGCTGGTCACCGTCGACGGCTGGCTGCAGGGGTTCGCCGACGCGACCGACCGCAAGGTCGCGGCGCAGAAGGGCGCCGGTGCTGCCGGCGGCCTCGGTTTCGCCCTGCTGCTTCTCGGGGGCACCCGGCGCCCGGGCGTGTCGCTCGTCGCCGAGGCGGTCGGGCTGGCCCAGGAGATGGCCCGGGCCGATCTCGTGGTCACCGGCGAGGGCGCCTTCGACTTCTCCTCCCGTTCCGGGAAGGTGCCGTACGGCGTGGCCGAGATCGCCGCCGCGCACCTGGTCCCGTGCATCGCCCTCGCAGGCCAGGTGCTGGTCGGCTCGCGGGAGATGCGGGCGCTGGGCGTGGAGTCGGCGTACTCGCTGGTCGACCTGGTGGGGGAGGAGCGGGCACTCGGCGCGCCTGCTGAGGCGCTGGCCGAGCTCGCCACCCGAACCGCGCGCACCTGGTCGCGTTGAACGAGGTCGCCCACCCCACGCATCGACGCGATGCGAGGAATAACCGACGATGTGCGACCATTGAGCAGTAGCAGGAGCACCCCGAACAGCACTGGAGAGCACTCATGACCGAGCAGGTCGACACCGCCCACGAGATCCGCACCGACAGCATCAACGTCAGTCCGACCGCGTCGGCGAAGGTCAAGAGCCTCCTGGAGCAGGAGGGTCGTGACGACCTCCAGCTGCGCATCGCCGTGCAGCCGGGTGGCTGCTCCGGTCTGCGCTACCAGCTGTTCTTCGACGAGCGGAACCTCGACGGTGACGTGGTCACCGACTTCGACGGCGTCGCCGTCGTGGTGGACCGGATGAGCGTTCCCTACCTCAACGGCGCGACGATCGACTTCGTGGACACCATCGAGAAGCAGGGCTTCACCATCGACAACCCGAACGCCACCGGCTCCTGCGCCTGTGGAGACTCCTTCCACTGATCGCAGGCTCCCTGTCCGCAGGGAGCACCTGGACACAGACATGTGGCGGCGCCCCTCGGGGCGCCGCCACATGTGTGTCCGGAGGGTCCGTCAGTCCAGGTGCAGGTGCAGCCGGGACGCCAGGTGGGCGGCCGCGTCGCTGACCTCGATGTCGGGCTTGTGGACCTCGCGCGGGAAGGTGCCGAACTCCAGCGAGGGAGCCGGCATCGTGATGGAGCTGTTGTCGATGCGCTGGCGGGGGAGGGCGATCCTGCTCCCGCAGGCGGTGCAGTCGTCAGTGCATCTGGTGGGCGGAGTCCTGGTCGTCGTAGGCGAGGCGCTCGTAGCTCATGTCTGCGACGTTAGGGGCTACCAGTCGGTACTCACGTGTGTACCGCTCGGTAGTCTTCGAGTCTCGCAAAGCTTTCACCCAGCCGTCACAACGAGGACCTCCATGTCGCTGCTCATCGCCGGATCCATCGCCACCGACCACCTGATGAGCTTCGGCGGGAAGTTCGCCGACTCCCTGGTGGTCGAGCAGCTGGACAAGCTCTCCGTCTCCTTCCTCGTCGACGACCTCGAGATCCGGCGGGGCGGCTGCGCCGGCAACATCGCGTTCGGCCTGAGCCGGCTCGGCATCCGCCCGGTCCTGGTGGGCGCGGCCGGTGAGGACTTCGCCGACTATCGCTCCTGGCTCGAGCGCCACGGCGTCGACTGCGACTCGGTGCGGATCTCCGAGGACCTGCACACCGCCCGGTTCGTGTGCACGACCGACGCGACGATGGCCCAGTTCGCGAGCTTCTACCCGGGTGCGATGAGCGAGGCCCGGCTGATCGAGCTCGGTCCGATCGTGAAGCGGGTGGGGGAGCCGACCTTCGTGCTGATCGGCCCCGACGACCCCGCCGGGATGGTCCGCCACACCGAGGAGTGCCGCCAGCGCGGCTACCGGTTCGTCGCCGACCCGAGCCAGCAGCTGGCCTTCGGCGAGGGCGACATGATCCGGGCGCTGGTCGACGGCGCGGCCTACCTGTTCTCCAACGAGTACGAGTCGCACCTGATCGAGCAGAAGACCGGCTGGACGCAGGAGGAGATCCTCTCCCGGGTCGGCATCCAGGTGATCACGCTCGGCGCCGCCGGCGTACGCATCGTGGGCACCGACCAGGAGACGATCGAGGTCACGGCGGTTCCCGGCGTCACGGCGGTCGAGCCCACCGGGGTCGGCGACGCGTTCCGCTCCGGCTTCCTCGCGGCTCTCGAGTGGGAGCTCCCCCACGAGCGCGCCGCCCAGGTCGGCTGCGTGCTCGCGGCGTACGTCGTGGAGCAGGTGGGCACGCAGGAGTACACCTTCACGCACGCACAGTTCGTCGACCGGCTCGGCGCAGGCCTACGGCGAGGACGCCGCCGATGAGGTGCGGCCCCACCTCGGCTGAGCAGGGCTCAGCTCGATCGGGTCACGAGATAGACCGCCGTGCCGTCCGCGGCGGTCCGCGAACCGGCGTACTCCTGGCCGCGCATGCGGCACCACGCCTGTACGTCGACCCGCGCGGCCGGGTCGTCGGCGACCACGGCGATCGTCTCGCCCGGCTGGATCTCCCCGATGTGCTTGGCCAGCTCGATGATCGGCCGAGGGCAGGGCAGGCCGCGGCAGTCCAGCTCGCGGACGGGCTCGCTCACCGGGGGACCCCGGATCCCTCGCGCAGCCTCGCGACGACCCCCGGAAGAACCTCGGCGAGCCGGCGTACGTCGGCAGCGAGCGTGTCGCGTCCGAGCGAGACGCGGACGTTGCCGTGGGTCAGCGCCCCCATCGCGGCCAGCACGTGGCTGGGCTCCAGGGTGCTCGCGGTGCAGGCGGACCCGCTCGCCACGGCGAACCCCAGGCGGTCGAGCTCGGTGACCAGCGCCTCGCCGTCGACGTAGAGGCACGAGAACGCCACCAGGTGCGGGAGCCGGCCGTCCGGTGCCAGGAAGACCTCGGTGTCGGGGATCGACCGCACCGCTTCGGCCAGCAGGCTGGTCAGCGACACGTGGGTCGCGGCCAGGTCGAGGGGTCCGCCCTGCTCCTCCAGGCTGGCGCGCAGGGCGGCCGCGGCGGCCAGCGCACCGGGCACGTTCTCGAACCCGCAGCCGCGCTCGTCCACCCGCTCGTCGCCGGGGAACGGGTTGCGCCAGCGAGCGGAGTGGCGCACCAGCAGCACACCGACTCCGGCCGGCCCGCCCCACTTGTGGGCCGAGGCGGCCGCGGCAGCCCAGCCGTCGGGCAGGGGGAGCCGGCCCGCCGAGGCACAGGCGTCGATGAAGACCGGGGCGTCGAAGGATCCGGCGACCTCCGCGACCGGCTGCAGCGTCCCCGACCTCGGGGTTGGCCGACTGCACGGCGATGACCGCCGGCTCGCCGTGCTCGTCGGCCACCGCCCGGACCGAGGAGGGCGAGACCCGGCCGTGGCGGTCGACCGGGACCGTCTCGAACCGGCCGCCGCGGTGTGCGTGCCAGGCCCCGGCGTGCAGCACCGCAGAGTGCTCGACCGCCGACGCGAGCAGCAGGTCACCCCCTGACGGGCGCGTCCGGCGAGCAGGCCGAGCAGGCCCAGGTGCACGGCGTGGGTGCCGCTGGGCGTGAAGGTGACCTCGTCCCGGCTCGACCTCCAGGCACTCGGCGACCACGGCCCGTGCGTTGTCGAGCATCAGCCGGGCCTCGCGGGCCGGTCGGTGCAGGCGTCGCGGATCGGCGTACCCGCGATCCAGGGCCGCTTCCAGCACCTCGCGCGCGGCGGGGTGCAGCGGCTGCCCCGAGGCATGGTCGAGGTACGCAGCCGGAGGTTCGCTCACAAGGCGAAACCTACCCGCGCCCTGCCCGCCGTTCGGGGGGTCGTCAGTAGTAGGGTTTCGACTGTCCTCAACTGGTCAGCAGTCCGTGTCAGCTTGAAGAAAGGGCTCGTCCGTGAGTCTGGAGCACCCTCCGCGCTTCCGCCGCGCAGCGCTCGGCGGCCTGATGGCCACCGCACTGCTTGTCCTGAGCGGTTGCTCTGCCGAGCAGGAGAGCGAGATCCGACGCCTCGCCATGCCGGTCGGGGTGACCGAGGAAGCGCCGTACATGCAGGACCTCTGGAACTGGTCCTGGCTGGCGGCGATGATCACCGGCGTCGTGGTGTGGGGCCTGATCTTCTTCGTGGCGATCCGCTACCGCCGCCGCAGCGAGACCGAGATCCCGGTCCAGACGCGCTACAACCTGCCGATCGAGATCTTCTACACGATCGCGCCGATCATGATGGTGATCGTCTTCTTCTACTTCACCCTGGACACCCAGAACAAGGTCATCCACGACAACGACAACCCCGACCAGACCATCACCGTCGTCGGGCAGCAGTGGTCGTGGACGTTCAACTACAACCTGGGCTACGACGAGAAGTCGAAGAGCTACGAGCAGGTCGGCAGCGACCAGGTCGTCTACGAGGGCGGCACCACCGCCGACCGGCCGACGCTGTGGCTGGTCAAGGACAAGAGCGTCAAGATCCACCTCACCTCACCCGACGTCATCCACTCCTTCTGGGTGCCCGGCTTCCTGTTCAAGATGGACGTCGTGCCGGGGCGTCACAACAACTTCGTCGTCACGCCGACGCGCACGGGCACCTTCGACGGGCGCTGCGCCGAGCTCTGCGGCGTCTACCACTCGCGGATGCTGTTCAACGTCAAGGTCGTCGACCAGGCGGAGTACGACGCGCACCTCGCGGACCTCGCCGAGCAGGGCAACATCGGCAAGGCCATCGGCGGCGCTGACGCCGACACGACCACGGGACTCGAGTCCGAGGAAGACAAGGGAGGAGAAGAGTGACCGCCGTCTCCGACGCACCCACGGGCGCACGCGTGGACTCGCCGCGCCACACGCTCGGCCAGCAGGTGGTGAAGATCCTCACCACCACCGACCACAAGCTGATCGGCAAGCTCTACCTCGGCACCTCGTTCGCCTGGTTCCTCGTCGGTGGCGTGATGGCGCTGCTGATCCGCTCCGAGCTCGCCTTCCCGGGCCAGCAGGTGGTCAACGAGGAGCTCTACAACCAGCTGTTCACGATGCACGGCACGATCATGCTGCTGCTGTTCGCGACGCCGCTGTTCTTCGGGTTCGCCAACGTGGTGATGCCGCTGCAGATCGGCTCGCCGGACGTCGCGTTCCCACGCCTGAACATGCTCAGCTACTGGTTCTTCCTGTTCGGCGGACTGATCGCTGCCTCCGGGTTCCTCAGCCCCGAGGGTGCGGCCGACTTCGGCTGGACCGGCTACACCCCGCTGTCCAACGCCATCCGCTCGCCCGGTGTCGGCGGTGACCTGTGGATCATGGGCCTGTGGCTCGCTGGTCTCGGCACGATCCTCGGTGCGGTCAACTTCGTCACCACGATCATCTGCATGCGCGCCCCCGGCATGACCATGTTCCGGATGCCGATCTTCGTCTGGAACACCCTGGTCACCAGCCTGCTGGTGCTGATCGCGTTCCCGATCCTGGCGGCTGCGCTGCTGGCGCTGGAGGCCGACCGTCTGCTCGGGGCGCACGTCTTCGACCCTTCCGGCGGCGGTCCGATCCTGTGGCAGCACCTGTTCTGGTTCTTCGGCCACCCGGAGGTCTACATCATCGCGCTGCCGTTCTTCGGCATCGTCACCGAGATCCTGCCGGTGTTCAGCCGCAAGCCGATCTTCGGCTACGTCGGGCTGGTCGGTGCCACGCTCGGCATCGCGATCCTCTCCGTCGCCGTCTGGGCGCACCACATGTTCGTGACCGGAGCCGTGGACCTCGCGTTCTTCTCCGGGATGACCTTCCTGATCGCCGTACCCACCGGGGTGAAGTTCTTCAACTGGATCGGCACGATGTGGGGCGGGTCGATCAGCTTCGACACGCCCATGCTCTGGTCGGTCGGCTTCCTGGTCACCTTCCTGTTCGGCGGGCTGACCGGCGTCATTCTCGCCTCGCCGCCGCTGGACTTCCACGTCTCCGACTCCTACTTCGTGGTGGCGCACTTCCACTACGTGGTCTTCGGGACCGTGGTGTTCGCGATGTTCGCCGGGTTCTACTTCTGGTGGCCCAAGATGACCGGCAAGATGCTCGACGAGCGGCTGGGCAAGATCCACTTCTGGCTGCTGTTCGTCGGCTTCCACACCACGTTCCTCGTGCAGCACTGGCTCGGCGTCGAGGGCATGCCGCGGCGCTATGCCGACTACGCGGCCTCTGACGGCTTCACGACGTTGAACCAGATCTCGACGGTCGGCGCGTTCCTGCTCGCCTTCTCGACGCTGCCGTTCCTGCTCAACGTCTACCAGACCAGTCGCACCGCCAAGGTGACCGTGGACGACCCGTGGGGCTGGGGCCGTTCCCTGGAGTGGGCGACCAGCTGTCCGCCGCCTCGGCACAACTTCGTGAGCATCCCGCGGATCCGCTCCGAGTCCCCGGCCTTCGACCTCCACCACCCGGAGATCGCCGCCCTCGAGTACGCCGACAACGACGGGCTCGGTGACGACGACACGGTCTCGGACGCCCCTGACATGGATGGCCGCCGCGGTGCCCTGGGCGGGGAGGACGGTGCCCGATGAAGGCCGAGACCTGGATGTTCGGGATCTGCGCGGTGTTCTTCGCGCTGGTTGCCCCCGCCTACTGGCTGATCACCGGTGACTGGACCGGCAGCACCGCCCTGGTGATGACGTTCCTGCTGGTCGCCCTGATCACCTTCTACCTCGGCTTCCACTCCCGTCAGATCACCGCCTCGGGCGGCCGGCCGGAGGACCGCAAGGACGGCGAGATCGCCGATGGAGCCGGTGAGCTCGGCTTCTTCCCCCCGTACAGCTGGTGGCCGCTGTGGTGCGCCCTGTGCCTGGCCACGATGGTCCTCGGTGTGGCGATCGGCTGGTGGCTCGTCATCATCGGCGGCGTGCTGGGTGCGCTGGCGCTCTCCGGGCTGGTCTTCGAGTACTACCGGGGCGAGCACGCCCACTGAGCGTGCGTGAGCAGAGACACGTAGGACCCCGGCGTGTCGATATTTCTTCGTGGGTACCCTGAACGACGTCGTGTCCCCCACTCCGACACATGGAGTACAGATGTCCAGCCGGTCCCCCCGTACGCGCCTCTCCCTGCTCGGAGTGGCCCTGACGCTCGCCACGGTGACGGCCTGCGCCGGCACACCCGGAGCGGACCCCGGGGTCGACCCGCAGAGCGCTCCGGCGCAGGTGAGCAAGGACTCCAAGGCCAGGATCGTCAGCAGCATCCGCGCCGGCGCCAAGGGCATCGACCTCGAGCGCAAGGTGCGCCTGAGCGTCGAGTCCGGCACCTTCGAGGCGGTCCAGGTCACCGGGCCCAAGGGCGCCGTGGTGCAGGGCCGGCTCTCCGCCGACAAGACGCGGTGGGTCTCCAGGACACAGCTGCAGGCGGCGTCGCGGTACCGGGTCACCGGCACGGCGGTGGATGACGGGGGCCTGGCGAACAGCTATGAGTCGGTGTTCCGCACGCGCGCCCTCAGCCTCGACGAGCAGACCTATCCCAGCTTCGTGCCGGTCGACGGGCAGACCGTCGGGGTGGGCATGCCGGTGACCATCAGGTTCGACGTTCCTGTCACCGACCGGGCGGGCATCGAGCGTCACCTCAAGGTCGTCAGCCAGCCTGCCCAGGCCGGCGCCTTCCACTGGATCAGCGACAGTGAGGTGCACTGGCGCCCCCGTACCTACTGGCGCCCGGGCACCGACGTGACCGTCCGTGCCGACATCGGCGGCGTCCCCGCCGGTGGTGGCATCTACGGCCAGGAGGACCGCGTGATGAAGTTCCACGTCGGTGACTCCATGGTCAGCAAGGTGAACATGGACACCCATGACATGAGGGTCTTCCGCAACGGCAAGCTGGTCCGCACCATCCCGATCACCACGGGGGAGCAGCCGAAGTTCACCACCCGCTCGGGCACCAAGGTGATCGTCGAGAAGTTCCGGCACAAGCGGATGAACTCCGAGACCATCGGCATCGACCCCGACAGCGCGGACGGCTACGACCTCGACGACGTCGAGTACGCCATGCGCGTCACCTACTCAGGTGAGTTCATCCATGCCGCACCGTGGTCCGTGGGGCAGCAGGGCAGTGCCAACGTCAGCCACGGCTGCACGGGCATGAGCACCTCGAACGCCGAGTGGCTCTACAACAACACCAACATCGGTGACGTGGTGGAGTACGTCGGCACTGACAAGCCGATGACGCTGACCAATGGCTTCGGCGACTGGAACACCCCCTTCCCCGACTACCGTGCCGGGTCCGCTCTGAGCTGATCCAGCCCTCAGCTGACCACGCCCAGGGTGAGCAGGCTCCGGGTGTTCCGGACCAGGTCGTGGGTGCGGCGGATAGGCTCTGGCGAGTGGCGAGGTTCCTGATCATCTACCTGGTGCTGCTCGTGCCGGCGGCCCTCCTGGTGATGTCACTGTCCCGGCGCTCACGCCTCGGGCAGGACAGTCGCCATGCCGAGGAGCTGCGTGAGCTCGAGGCATCGCGCGACCTGATCGACCGGCTGCTCGACGCGGCGGTCGACCGTCGCGACGTGGACCCGGTGCTGGCCCCGCTCGTGATCGACGAGATCAGGACCCACCAGCGCAGCCTGCGTCACCGCCGCGACGACGGTTCCGGGGACGCCCCGTAGGCCAGCCGATCGACCCGCTGCTCCTCGAGCGCATGCAGCTGACGCACGGTCGGTGACGTCGGCACCTCGCCGGAGTCCGGGTAGGTGCCGAAGATCCGGTCCGCGGTGCCGGAAGAGGTGACCGTGAACCAGTAGTGCTCGTTCTTGTAGTGGTGCAGCCGGTGGTTGCGCCACACGGCGCGGAAGGCACGCGTGCGAGGCTTGTAGTCGCTGTGCACGAGGAAGTGCACCCACTCGTAGGTGAACATCAGGACTCCGACGGCGACCAGGAACGTGGCGCCGGACGCCTGCCCCGGGAAGGCCAGCAGCGCGAGCACGACGTAGGACGGCAGCAGCCACAGCTCGACCTGCCACGGAATGAAGACCAGCGGGAGGACCCGGGGGTCGGCGTGGTGCGCCCGGTGCTTGCGGGAGAGCAGTGAGTCGACCGGGACGCCACCGACCCTGCGTGGTCTCCAGTGCAGGATCACCACGTGGATGACCCACTCGATGACCGGGAACAGGGCGACGAGTGCGACCGGCACGATCAGCTCGGTCCAGTGGAAGGTGGGCACACTGGCGCGGTAGCCGACGGCGCCGAGCAGGAAGGCGCCGATCAGCCAGGGGGAGGGGTGTCGCCAGTACTGGCGCCAGGCCTGCCCGAGTGACTGCGACGCGCGCCGGGCCCCGGTGACCTTCTCGGCCGGCTCGGAGACCAGCCGCTGCTCGTCCGCCGCGAGACGCTCGCGGGCCTTCGCCTCGATCTCCGGGGTGGGTCTGGCCATCGTGGGTCTCCTTGGGGCTGGGTGAGGTCAGGTGCAGGTCAGGGTGCAACAGGTCAGGGGTTCAGCAGCGCCAGCAGTCGCCCGAGGGCCTCGGTGGCCGGGCGGAGCAGGTCCTCGGCGGTTGTGCGGGCAGCCTCTGGGTCGCCGGCGGCCACCGCCTCGGCCAGCGCCCGGTAGCCGTCGAGGTTGTCGACCTCGGCCTCCATCACCGGGCCGAGGGCCGCGATGGCGGGTTCGTAGGCCATCCGGAGGCTGTTGAACAGCAGCCGGAAGACGATCGAGTCCGCGGCATCGACGATGGCGTCCCAGAAGCCGAGCGCCGCATGCTGACGGGCCTCGGAGTCCGCTGCCGTCTCCAGGCGCCGCACTGCGGCCGTGAGGGCCTCCGCCGCCTGCGGGCCCCCCGTCTCGGCGGCCTGCGCGGCCACGGCCGGCGCGATGGCCTGCCGCGCCTGGAGGATGCTGCGACCCACTGCGGGGTCGAGCTCCCCGTCACGCACCAGCAGCCGGGGGAGCAGGTCGAGGCCTGCGCTGGTCCGGAAGTCCAGGACGGTGGTGCTGCCACCGTGGCGGACCTCGACCAGTCGGGCCTGGGAGAGGCGCTGCAGCGCCTCGCGCACCGCGGGCCGGGACACGCCCAGCACCTCGGCGAGACGACGCTCGCTGGGCAGGGAGTCACCTGCCGAGAGCTCACCGTCGACCACCTCGCCGAGGAGCTGGTCGAAGACGTCCTCCGGCACGAGGCGGCGCGCTACGGGTCTCAGGGCCATGGCCGAAGCATGCTGGCCACAGATCAGGTGGTCAAGTGGTCAGACCAGTATCTGGAACAACAGAAAGGGCCCGGGGCGAGCCCGGGCCCGGTCTGTCAGTGCTTGTGGCTGAGCTCGTCCCCGCTGACGTCGTGACGACCGTCGAACTGGTGGCCGTCGGCCGCGTGCCCCTCGAGCGGAGCGTCGTGGGCGTGCTCGAGCTCGGCGTGGTGGTGCGCCTCCTCGAGCTCGGCCCTGGTCGGCTTCTGGATGTTGTTGCCGTACCAGTAGGCCGAGAGCTTGGCGCGCAGCTTGTCCTTGCGTGCCGTGGGAGAGGCGACCCCGTTGCCGTCGGCCTCGGACGACGGCGTGAACACCACGTCGCGGTTGCGCGCAGTGAGGGTGTAGGCCCGTTCGGCCGGCAGCGGCAGGTGCTTCTCGGTGTAACCGCCCTGGGCGTCGCGCATGATGACGCCGCTCTCGTAGCCGTGCAGCAGCTTCTCGTTGTCGTGACGCTGCAGCGAGATGCACCAGCGGCGGGTGATCATGAACGCGATGATCGGCCCGATGAAGACCGCGGCCCTCATGAAGTAGGTGATCTGGTTGATGCTCAGGCGCAGCTTGATGGCGATGATGTCGTTGCCGCCGGCCGCCCACATCAGACCGTAGAAGGTCATCAGGGCCACCATCAGCGCCGTCCGGGTCGGTGCGTTGCGCGGACGCTCGAGCAGGTGGTGCTCGCGCTTGTCCCCGGTGATCCAGGCCTCGATGAACGGCAGCATCAACAGGATCGTGAACATCAGCCCCGGCAGCACGATGATCGGCAGGAACACGTTCCAGGAGAGCGTGACCCCCCAGATCTCCGTCTCCAGGCCCGGCATGATCCGCAGGGCCCCGTCAGGCCAGCCCATGTACCAGTCGGGCTGGGAGCCGGCCGTCACCTCGGCAGGGTTGTAGGGACCGAAGCGCCAGACCGGGTTGATGGTCATCAACCCGCCCATCAGGGCGAGCACACCGAAGACGACGAAGAAGAAGCCGCCGGCCTTGGCCATGTAGACCGGCAGCATCGGGAAGCCCACGACGTTCTGCTCGGTGCGTCCGGGCCCGGGCCACTGGGTGTGCTTGTGGTAGACGAGCAGCAGCATGTGCGCGGCGATCAGCGCGAGCAGCAGACCGGGGATCAGCAGCACGTGCACGGTGAACAGCCGCGGGATGATCGCGTCTCCCGGGAACTCACCGCCGAACAGGAAGAACGACATGTAGGTGCCGACCACGGGCATCGACTTCATGAAGCCGTCGGCTGCTCGGATGCCGGTGCCGGAGAGCAGGTCGTCGGGGAGCGAGTAGCCGGTGAAGCCCTCGAGCGTGCCCAGGAGCAGCAGCAGGGCGCCGATGACCCAGTTGAGCTCGCGCGGCTTGCGGAAGGCGCCGGTGAAGTAGACGCGCAGCAGGTGGATCATCATCGCGGCGATGAAGATCATCGCCGCCCAGTGGTGCATCTGCCGCATCAGCAGACCGGCGCGGACGTCGAAGGAGATGTCCAGGGTGGAGGCGTAGGCCTCGGACATGTGGATGCCGCGCAGCTGGTCGTAGGAGCCGTCGTACATGACCTCGACCATGCTCGGCCGGAACCACAGGGTCAGGAAGACGCCGGTGAGCAGCAGGACGACGAAGCTCCACAGCGCGATCTCGCCGAGCATGAACGACCAGTGGTCGGGGAAGACCTTGCGGAGCTGCTTCTTCCCGAGGCCGGCCAGACCGAGGCGGTCGTCGGCCCAGGTGGCGGCAGCACCGACCTTGGACGGCTTCTCGGCCTTGGCAGCCTTCGTGCCGTTGGACTTGGCGATGGCGGACATCCTCAGATCACCCACGTTCCCAGAAGCTCGGGCCGACCGGCTCGGTGAAGTCGCTCGTGGCGATCAGGTAGCCCTCGTCGTCCACGGCCATCGGCAGCTGCGGCACCGCGCGAGCGGCGGGGCCGAAGATGACCCGGCCGTTGTCGGCCAGGTCGAAGGTGGACTGGTGGCAGGGGCAGAGCAGGTGGTGCGTCTGCTGCTCCCACAGCGAGATCGGGCAGCCCACGTGGGTGCAGATCTTGGAGAAGCACGAGCACGCCGTCGACGCCCCAGTTCTCCCGGCCCTTGGGCGTCTTGATGTCGTCGGGCTGCATCTTGACGATGATGACCGCGGCCTTGGCCTTCTCGACCTGGAGCTCGACGCCCTCGACCTCGGGCTCACCCTCCGCGTTCTCCTCGAAGAAGATCGCGGGCTCGCCGTTGACGAGCTGGCCGATCTCCATGTCCGCAGGCCTGATCGGGGCGCCGTCGACGTCCTGGACGACGCGCATGCCCTTCTTCCAGATGGTGTGGTAGAGCTTGTCGCCGGGCAGCGGACCGAGGTCGCGCAGCGCGATGATGGCCGGCAGGCCGAGGAGCGCCACCGCGCCGAGCAGTGGAGTTGCGGACCAGCGGGCGACGGGCGATGCCGGACTCCTCGGCGCCGAGGGCCAGCATGGCCAGGGTCTCGTCCTTGTCCTCCTGGGAGGAGCCGCCGGGGTGGCGGTACTCGACGATCTCGTGGTCGCCCATCAGCTTGCGGGCCCACTGGATGATGCCGATGCCGATGAGCAGCAGCGCCAGGCCCAGGGTGGCACCGAGGAACACGTTGGAGGCGCCCAGGCCGAGGATCACGTCGGGGTCGTCGCCGATGTCGAAGTCGAAGTAGGACGACGCAGAACAGCACGCGTGAAGAGGGCCGAGAGGCCGAACATCAGGGCGACCTGGCGCTCGGCGCGCTTCTCGAGCGCCTCGTCGACGTCGGTCGGGACGTGGCTGGTGCTCCGGAAGGCCGGGGTCCGCGATCGGCTCGGTCTCGACAGTCGCCACCTCGTGCGTCTCGCTCATGCCTTCTTCTTCCTCGAGCGGGTGGAGTTGGCCGCGATCCAGACCGCCGCGCCGACCAGGCCACCGATGCCGACGAGCCAGGCGAACAGGCCCTCGGAGACCGGGCCGAGCGAGCCGAGGGTGAAGCCGCCGTAGTTGGGCGTCTCCTCGTTCTTCTTCAGGTAGGCGATGATCTGGCGCTTGTCCTCGGGGCTGAGCACCTCGTCGGAGAACACCGGCATCTGCTGGGGACCGGTGAGCATGGCCTCGTAGATGTGCTTGTCCGAGACGCCCTTCAACGTCGGTGCGAAGCGGCCACGGGGGAGGGCGCCGCCGTTGCCGGCGAAGTTGTGGCACGCGGTGCAGTTGGTGCGGAAGAACTCGCCACCGCGGACGATGTCCTCGTTCTCCACCTCGGAGACGTCGTAGTCGGCCTCGGCGGGGATGTCCGGGCCCGGGCCCGAGCGAGGCGACGTACGCCGCCAGGGCCTCGGTCTCCTCGTCGTCGTAGACCGGTGGCTTGCGCAGCGCCTGGGTGCCCGGCTGGGCCATCGGCATCCGGCCGGTGCCGACCTGGAAGTCGACGGCAGCGGCGCCGACGCCGATCAGTGAAGGACCGTACTGGCCGCCCTTGACGGTGGAGATGCCCTCGGCGTTCTTGCCGTGGCAGGAGGCGCAGCCCACCAGGAACAGCGCCCGGCCCTTGGCCACGATGTCCTCGTCGGCGGCCTTGGTCTGGGCGTTGGCGGGGGTGAACGCGGCGTACATCCCGCCGGTCACCAGCAGACCGAGCAGCAGCACCAGCGGCGCCGCGAGCCGGCTGCGGCGCCCGACCGAGAGGCGACCGAGGCTCCGGCCGAAGATCTTGCGTGTGACTCGCACCAGTGGGTCCTTTTCGGTCAGTGCTACTTGATCAGGTAGATGGTCGCGAACAGGCCGACCCAGACCACGTCGACGAAGTGCCAGTAGTACGACACGACGATCGCGGTCACGGCCTGCTCGTGGGTGAACTTGCGAGCGACGAGGGTGCGGCCCAGGACGAACAGGAAGGCGACCAGGCCGCCGATGACGTGGATGCCGTGGAAGCCGGTGGCCAGGTAGAAGACGGTGCCGTAGGAGGACGCCGGGATGGTGAGGCCCTCGTGGACCAGCTCGGCGTACTCGAAGGCCTGACCGGCGACGAAGATCGCGCCCATGACGTAGGTGAGCACGAACCACTCGCGCAGGCCCCACTGCCGGAACTGGTAGACCTTGCCGGTGCGGCCGACGATGCCGTCCTCGGCCTTGAACACGCCCCACTGGCAGGTGAACGAGGAGAGCACCAGGATCATGGTGTTCACCGAGGAGAACGGCACGTTGAGCAGCTCGGTCGACTGGGCCCAGAGCTCGGCGCTGCACCGCCCGGATCGTGAAGTAGGCCGCGAACAGCGCCGCGAAGAACATCAGCTCGCTGGAGAGCCACACGATGGTGCCCACGCTGACCATGCTGGGACGGTCGTGATGCCCGTGGAGCCGGGATGCCGGGATAGCCGTTGCAGTCGCCACGACGTCATTATTGCCTCCCGACCCACAGACGCCACCCCTACCCCCGGTGTTTTGCCGTGATCTTGGTTCTAGCCTGTCTGGGTGCCCCCCTTCTCGCCCTCCGCGGTCTTCACGGAGTGGGGCCTGCCGCCGGTCCTCTTCGTGCTCGTCGTGTGGGCCACCGGGCTCTACCTGGTCGGCGTGTGGCGGCTGCACGAGCGGGGTGACCGGTGGCCGCTGGGGCGCACGCTGGCCTTCGTCGTCGGCGGGATGGGGTCGTTCTTCTTCGCCACCAGCTCCGGGGTCGCGGCGTACGACACCACGCTGCTGAGCGTGCACATGGTGCAGCACATGATCCTGTCGATGGTGGTGCCGTTGTTCTGCGCCCTCGGCGCGCCGGTGACCCTGGCGCTGCGCACGTTGCCCAGGCGCCCGCGGGCCTGGCTGCTGGCGGTGCTGCACTCGCGGGTCGCCAAGGTGCTGACCTTCGCGCCGCTCACCTTCGCGCTCTACGTCGTCAGCCCGTGGGCGCTCTACTTCTCCGGCTGGTACGACGCCACCCTGCAGTCGGCGTTCCTGCACGAGCTGATGCACGTCCACCTCGTCGTGGTCGGCGCGCTGTTCTTCACCCCGATCCTGGGCGTCGACCCCGTGCCGGGGCGGGTGAGCTACCCCTTCCGGCTGCTGCTGCTGATGCTGACGCTGCCGTTCCACGCGTTCCTGGGCGTCACGATCATGGGCCAGTCGGAGCTGATCGGCGGCGACTGGTACCCCTCGCTGCACGGCTCGATGCCCTGGCTGCCCGACCCGCTCGACGACCAGCACCTGGCCGGGCGGGATCCTCTGGGGCTCGGGCGACCTGATCGGCGTGCTGCTGTTCAGCGTGCTGTTCGTGCAGTGGGTGCGGTCCTCGATGCAGGAGGCCAGGCGCGAGGACCGGCGGCTGGACCGGCTGGAGCGGATCGAGCAGGCGACGGAGCGGTCCGCCGAGCGCCCGGGGGACACCCCGGCCGCCGAGGAGCCCAGGCGGTAGCATCGGCCGCGTGACCAGCACCCACCCGAACGAGCGCGCCGCAGCCCTGAGGGTGCTCGTCTACAGCGACGACGTCGACACGCGCCAGCAGGTGATCCTGGCCCTCGGCAAGCGGCCGCACCCCGACCTCCCCGAGCTCGAGTACGTCGAGGTGGCCACCGAGCCGGTCGTGATCCAGCAGATGGACGCGGGCGGCATCGCCCTGGCCATCCTCGACGGCGAGGCCGTCCCGGCAGGTGGGCTGGGCATCGCCCGTCAGCTCAAGGACGAGATCTACCAGTGCCCGCCGGTGCTGGTGCTCACCGGCCGCGTCCAGGACAACTGGCTGGCGACCTGGTCGCGCGCCGAGGCCGCGGTCTCGCACCCGCTGGACCCGATCGAGCTGGCCGAGGCCGTCATCCGGCTGCTGCGCTCGCGGGTCCCGGCCCAGACCTGATGACCACGATCAGGTGGCCCGAGGTCCTCGGGTCGCTGGTCGGTCGCACCGACCTCACTTCGGAGCAGACGGCGTGGGCGATGGGCGAGATCCTCTCCGGGCGGGCGACGCCCGTGCAGATCGCGGGGTTCGCCGTGGCGCTGCGGGCCAAGGGCGAGACCGTCGAGGAGCTCCAGGGGCTCGTCGAGGCGATGTACGAGCACGCGACCCCGCTCGTCGTACCGGGCCGGGTGCTCGACGTCGTCGGCACCGGTGGGGACCGGTCCTTCTCGGTGAACATCTCGACGATGGCCGCGATCGTCGCTGCCGGGGCGGGTGTCCCGGTGGTCAAGCACGGCAACCGCTCGGCCTCGAGCAAGGCCGGCAGCGCCGACGTGCTCGAGCAGCTCGGCATCCGCCTCGACCTGTCGGCCGAGGACGTCGCCCGGGTCGGGACCGAGGCCGGCATCACCTTCTGCTTCGCGGCGGCCTTCCACCCCGCCCTGCGGCACGCGGCGACCGCCAGGAGCGAGCTCGGCATCGGCACCACGTTCAACTTCCTCGGGCCCGATCGCCAACCCGGCCAAGCCGGGGGCCCAGGCCATCGGCTGCGCCGACCGGCGGATGGCGCCGGTGATGGCCGGTGTCTTCGCGCGCCGCGGTGTCGACGCCTGGGTCTTCCGCGGCGACGACGGGCTGGACGAGCTCACCACGACCACGACCTCGAGCCTGTGGGCCGTCAGCGGTGGCGAGGTCGTCGAGCACACCGCTCGACGCGACCGCGGTCGGCATTCCCCTGGGGACCGCCGAGGGGCTGCGGGGCCAGGACGCGGCGTACAACGCCGACGTCGTACGCCGCCTGCTCGGCGGTGAGCCCGGTCCGGTGCGCGACGCGGTCCTGCTCAACGCCGGCGCGGCCCTGGCCGTGCACGCCGCAGAGGCCGGCACGATCGAGGAACGTCTGGCTGGCGGGATCGCCCGGGCCACCGAGGCCGTCGACTCGGGCGCGGCGCACAGCACCCTCGAGCGCTGGGTCGCGGCGACGCGCTGAGCGGCCGGTTCAGAGCTCCAGCGTCCAGGAGGCGGACGCCTCGTCACGGCGAAACCCCAGACGCTCGTAGTAGGCGTCGACCATGCTCGCCGGCGTGACCACCCTGGTGAACCCGCGCCCGCGCAGCACGTTGCTGCGCCGCCAGACGAACTCGCCGGGGGAGAAGTCGCGGTACCGCGGGGTGACGTAGTCGAGCATCACCCGCGCCACGCCGTCGCCGTCGTCGTGCACGAGGACCACGCCCACGGTCTCGTCCCCGCGCTGGACCAGGAAGGCAGACCGGCCGGCGGCGGCGCCGTCCCACACGAGGTCGGGCTGGAACTTCAAGATGTCGGCGCCGTGGATGCGCAGCACATGGCGGAGGTACTCGTCGTCCGCCCCCACCTCGAGGACCACGTAGACGTCCTCGTCGTGCCGGGTGGCCACCAGCTTCCGGATGTGCCACGCGTTGATCACGCACAGCGCGACGTTCATGGCGACCATGGGCCAGATCTCGAGCGCGGCGTTGAAACCGGTGAGCACGACGCACGCGAGCAGGTTCAGCACCCGGAAGCGCAGCAGCCGGGCCTGCATCACCGAGAAGATCAGCAGGGCCGAACCGAGCCAGCCGATCAGGTCGAGCCAGGACATGCGTGGACGCTATCGCGTCGCGTGGCGGAGCAGTCTGGCCACAGCGGGGCGATCCCGGTTGCGGGCGGCCACAGGCAGCAGAGCCGCTGCGTGCAGGCGTGAGGTGACATGTCCACGAGCCGCTCGCGCGGCACGACTCAGACCGCGCTGGGTGAGTGTGCCTGCGATCAGCTCGAAGTACCGCTTCTCCTCGGCGAAGCGAGTGCCACCCACGGTCTTCACGGACGAGTCGCTGCCCGCATGGCGCCGGTACTGGAAAGCGACCGCCGGGTGGAGGGCCAGAGCCCCGTCGTCGAGGATGACGTCCATCAGCAGGCCGAGGTCCTGGACGACGTGGAAGTCAGGACGGAACCCGATTCGACGGATCACGTCGGTGCGCCAGCACAGGCTGGGGAAGTAGGTCCAGTTGCCGTGCAGGAGTGACACCATCAGCTTCTCCCCGCGAAGCAGGACGGGCCTGTCGGAGTGCGGGGTCAGCCGTTTCTTCAACCGGTCGACCATCGGCTGCACGACCGTGCCGTGGCCGTCGATGACATCGACGCCGCACTGCACGACGGCTGCATCAGGGAACAGCGCAAGGGCCTCGCCGATCGTCTGCAGATAGTTGGGGAGCATCACGTCATCGGCACCCATCACGACCACGTGCTCGGCAGTCGCGAGTTCAAGCGCCTTTGCATAGTTCCGGTTCGCCCCGAGGTTGACTGTGTTCCGGTGGTATTCGACGCGGTCGTCACCGAGTGCGCCGAACCAGTCTGCGATGGTGTCGTCCGGGTAGCCGTCATCGACCACCACAAGGCGGAAATCGGCCGATGTCTGCGACAGGACGCTGCGCACAGCGAGCCGCATCAGGTCCGGCGCACCGTAGAAGGGCAGCAGCACGTCGATCACGGTCATGCACCCACCGTCGCGCGTGCAGGGACCTGCGTCCGGGTCGGAACCTCAGGCTCAGGACGGCGGCCCACGAGCAGGGGCAGCAGCCCGCCGGCGAGGGCCAGCGCTGCGATCAGGACGAGGCCGCCAGGGACGATTCCCGCGAAGGCGGGCGACAGGTCCGTGTCCGCCTCGTGCCACGCAACGCGGACGCAGGAGATCGTCTGGGCAAGCGCGCACAGTGCCACCATCATGGCCACGTGTGGCCTGCGCGGTCCTCGGCCGCTCCTGCCCAGGGCGAGCCCTGCCAGCGCGGGAAAGCCGATGGCCAGGGGCAGCGCATAACGCCCCTGCCAGGCCAGGCCCTCCGCTTCGTAGGACAGGTAGGTCAATGCCGCTGGAACGGCTACCCAAACTGCGAGCAGCACCAGCGCGGTCAGGCGCAGCCGGCGGGTGGCCTGCCTGACACCGGCGACCAGAAGGCCGACGAAAGGCACCAACCACAGCACGTAGACAATGACCGGTGCCGGTTCGTTGCGCAGCGGGAACGCGGCGATGGTCTGCAGCCCCCAGACGAGCTGGCCGTTGGCGAGCTCACCGATGGTGAGCCGCCCGAACCCGCCGTCAGTGACCTGGAGGGCGTTCGTCTTCGCGACCAGGATCCAGGCGATGCAAGCCGCGCCGCCCAGCCCGATGCTGGCCACCGCGATGTTGTACACCCCCGGCGATCGGCGGTAGAGGGCACGCCATCTGCTCAGTGGCTGGAGCAGGGCGATGACCAGAACGACGCAGGTCAGCCACAGCACGCCAGTCGTGTGCGTGCTCAGCACAGTCAGGGCGGCGATGCTCAGCGCGAGAATTCGCGGACGGGCCGGATCCTCGACGAGCCCCAACCCTGCGGCCCACAGCAAACAAGCTGCGGCGTACCCGACACCGTTCGGACTGGCGACGGCAGTGCTGTAGATGAGCACTGGTGTGGCCGTCACGAGCAGGGCCGCCAGCGGCCACCCGTTGCGGGCCCAGCCGGAGGTGACGACGGCTGCCCAGGCCAGCAGCAGTGCCGCCAGGATGCCGGTGAAGGCGCGCATGGCGAAGTCGGTGCCTGCTCCGCTGAACGGCCGGGCCATCAGGCCGACGACGGCGTAGTAGGTCGGGTTGTACGTCGACGCGCCGCTGGCGACGGTCACCATGCCGCCACCCACCCGCTCGATGGGGAAACAGTTGCCGCGGCCGGTGTAGTCGTAGGAGTCGCACATCCGGGACGCTGCCATCACGACGTCCTCCGGAACAGTCAGGAGTCCGCCGCGTGCTGACTGGGCAGGGCCGTCATCGAGAAGCTGTCCGTGGGCCACGGCTTCGGCCTTGTAGACGTGGTCGAACTCGTCGCTGCCGCGAAAGGCGGGGAGTGCCAGGATCCAGGCAGCCTGCATCAGGAGCGCCGACGCGAGCACGAGCAGGAAGAGCCGGCGCGGTCCCTGCACCTGGGTCACTGGTTATCCTGCGTCGCTCCGGGGCTCACGGCGGAGCCGGCCTCGAGCGGTTCCGGCACCTCACCGGCCCCGGGCCGGGCAGGCCGCGAGAGGGCAAGCTCCCGGGTGAGAACCGTGATGTCGTGCTGGAGACGGTGCATCCTCTGCGCGGAGGCCAGCGACGTGTAGGCAAAGACCGTCACGAGGAGGTAGAGCACCAGGTCGGTGCCCCGGCCGACGCCGACGGCGTTGGCGGCGGTGGTCGTCATCTGGGGCCAGAGAACGGCGACGATGCCTGCGAGTACGAGCAGGAGTCCGGCGGCGCGCCGAGATGCCTCCCGCTGTCCGGGGACCTTCTCCCGCAGGACGAGGAGTGCGACCCCGAGGGCGGCCGTGATGAGCAGGACCTTGATGATCACTGTGCGGCCCGCAGTCGGCGTACGGCGAGGTCGAACAAGATGTTGAACGCGTTGCTGTTGCGCTGGCCCTTGGCGCGCGAGTAGTCGGTGTAGATCACCGTCACCGGCTCCTCCACATAGCTCAGGCCGGCGGGGACGATCGCGTCGAGCAGCTCGCTCGCGTAGGCCATCCGGGGCATCCTCAGGTCGATCCGCTCCAGTGCGCGACGGGACAGGACGCGCAGACCGTTGTGCGTGTCCGTCACCTCGAGCCGCGAGGTCGCCTTGGTGAACTGCACGGCAGCGCGCAGGATCATCTCGCGCAGGAACGGCATCTGCTCCGTAGTGCCGGTGAACCGCGAGGCGAGGACGACGTCGACCTTGTCGACGTGGGCGCGGTCGACCATCCGTCGTGCGTCCTCGACGAGGTGCTGGCCGTCGGCGTCGAAGGTCACGGCGTAGGACGCCGAGGTGTGGCGCAGGACGTAGTCGAAGCCGGTCCGCAGCGCGGCCCCCTGGCCCTGGTTGACGACATGCCGCAGGACGGTCGCGCCAGCGGCCCGGGCCAACTCGGCCGAGCCGTCACGGGATCCGTCATCGATGCAGACGACGTGGTCGAAGGTCTGGAGCAGGTCGGAGACCGTGGTGGCGACCGTGAACGCCTCGTTGTAGACGGGAACGATCACACAGACGTCGTCCATGGTCACCGGAACCCTCCTCTGAGCGCGTGTGGGTTCCACGATCTTCACCGATGTGAGGGCGCAAAGGGGGCTAATCGGGCAAATTATGTCCGATTTAGAGTAGATATAACCGTTTGGCGGGGTCGGCTAGCCCAAACGGACTAGTCCTCAGTCCAGACCGAGGGAGAACGCCGACTCCAGGTCGTGCTGGGAGTAGGTCCGGAAGGCGATGTGCGTCTCGGTCTCCATCACGCCGGAGACCTTGTTGATCGAGTCGGCGACGACGCGCGCGACGTCGTCGTGGTCGGTGACGCGCACGAGCGCGATCAGGTCGATCTGACCGGTGACGCTGTAGACCTCGCTGACCCCGGCGAGGGCCGCTATCGCCTCGGCGACCTCGGGGATGCGCGCGACGTCGGCCTTCACGAACACGATGGCGGTGATCATGAGGTCAACGTACAGCGCCGGTCATCGTGCGGGTTGGTGGACCGTGGCCAGGGACCGGCGCTCGTCGAAGGGGACCAGGGACGTCCGCGAGTGCTCGACCGCGTCGTGCACGGCGAGGTGCCGGGTGGCGCCCCGGACGGGGCAGGCCCACTCGCCGTCGACGTGCACGAGCCGCACCCCCGGCTGCTCGAGCCAACGCAGGATCTGCTCGGACTCCTCGGCGCTCGCCGCGGGGGTGGGGCCGGGTCCGTCCGCGACGGTCTCGGCGGACTCGCGCAGCTGGGTGACCCACACTCCGGCGTGGGCGTCGGCCGGGATCACTCCGGAGGCCGCCAGCCGGCCGTGGCGTACGACGTGCACCGCCCATCGATGGTCGTCCTCGCGACGCGCCGCCACCAGCTCGGCGCACGACGACAGGGAACCCAGTCGCTGCGTCCGGGAGGCCGCCCTGACGAAGGCGGACAGCCGTTCACGGTGGACTCCCGCCTCCTCGAACCGCTCGTCGCGGGCCAGCCGGTCCATCCGGGCGGTGAGGGCGTCGACCACCTCGTCAGCACACTGCAGCAGGTTGTCCCGGACCATCGCGACGACACCGGCGTAGTGGTCCATCGAGACGCTGCCGTCGCACGGTGAGAGGCACCGGCCCATCTCGGCCAGGATGCAGGGGGACCTGGTGGGGGTGATGGCGAGCCGGTCGCTGCACTGACGGATCGGGAAGGTCTCGTGCAGTGCCGTCAGGCACTTCTCGGCCGTGCGCCTCGAGGCGAACGGACCGAGATAGTCCGCTCCGTCCTCGGCCACCTGCCGCACCAGGGAGAGCCGCGGCCACGGCTCGACCGTGAGCTTGAGCCAGTGCATCTTCTCCGGATGGCGGCTGCGCCGGTTGTAACGCGGCTTGTGCGCGGCGATCAGCCGCAGCTCACGGACCCGCGCCTCGAGCGGGGTGGCGCACTCGATCCCGGTGACCGAGGAGGCCAGGCCGACCATCTCGCCCATGCGTGAGCGGCTCTCGGACGCCGTGAAGTAGGACCGGACGCGCGTGCGCAGGTCGCGCGAGGTGCCGACGTAGAGCACCCGCTGCTGCTCGTCTCGGAACAGGTAGACGCCGGGGGAGTGCGGCAGGTGCTCGGCCAGGTGCCGCTTGCGGCGTACGGCCGGGCTGACCCGCGAGCTGAACGTCTGCAGCTCCTCGAGCGTGTGCACCCCGAGCCCACCGAGCCGCTCCATCAGGCCGTGCAGCACGTCGACCGTGGCGCGGGCGTCGGAGAGCGCGCGATGGTTGGGCACCGTGGTCGACCCGAACGCGACCGCGAGCGAGCTGAGCTTGCAGTTGGGCGCATCGTCCCTGGTGATCACCCGCCGCGCGAGGCGAGCGGTGTCCAGCACCTCGAAGGAGGGCCACGAGCGGCCCTGCTGCGCGCAGAAGTGCTTGAGGAAGCCGATGTCGAAGGGGGCGTTGTGGGCCACCAGCACGCTGCCCTGCGCGAACTCGAGGAACGCGGGGAGGGCGGACTCGATGGCGGGCGACCCGGCCACCATCGAGTTGGTGATGCCGGTGAGGACCGCGATGAACGGCGGGATCTGTGCGTGCGGGTTGACGAGGGTCTGGAACTCGCCGAGCACCTCGCCCCCGCGCACCTTGACCGCACCGATCTCGGTGATCATCGCGCCGCCCTGGACCGATGCGCCGGTGGTCTCGAGGTCGACCACGCAGAACGTGATGTCTCGCAGCGGGCGCCCGAGCTCGTCGAAGCTCATCTGCGCGGACCACCTGCTCATGGCCTCGACGCTAGGCAGGAGCACCGACAAATCGCGGCAGGCAGGGCCGTTGCGCAGTCGCCGGAAGAAACTGTCGGTGGCTGCTGGTGGAGTCAGTGGCAACCACCTTCCCCGGTTGCATTGAGGAGCCTGACATGAGCGTTCGCATCGACTGCGACAGCTGCCTGGTCCGAGGACTGTCGTGCCACGACTGCGTCGTGACCGTCCTGCTCGGACCCCCGCCCGAGCTGAGCTTCGACAGTGAGGAACAACACGCCCTCGACGTGCTGGCACAGTCGGGTCTGGTGCCACCTCTGCGCATGGTCACGCCTGTATCAGGGCCCGAGGTGGAGTCGGCCTGATGGTCCGGGGAGCCTCCTCGGACCCTGGCTGAGCCACAGACGTGTCAGAAGCCACACTTCACCCGCCGCGTAGCCGCTTTGTGCCGCTGCGGCTTCTTGCCTAGGGTGTTGGGCTCATGGCTTCTGGACCAGCAGACCGACCGGGTCTGCTCGGGAGCCGCGCCGAATTCGAATCAGGCATGTGTTCCGGGGGGAATGCCTGTGCCGGAGCCGGGGACCCACGTTACTTGGGGTGAATCCGGCCCGACTCGTCACCGATCGTGACGACAGGGCTGGTAGGGCGTTCTTTGGGCCCGAATCCGTCAGCTGACCTGGTAGGCGTAGAGACAAAGAGGACGACCGCTTCGTGCCCGACGGCCGTAAGAACAACCATGCCCGCGCAGCTGCAGTAATCATCACCTCGCTCACCACGGTGGGTCTCGGACTCGCCACGGCGAGCCCCGCAGCTGCAGCCCCCGACACCAGCGACATCGAAGCCGTGCAGGCTCGGGTCGACCGACTCTCCGAGCAGGCCGCGGCTGCTGAGCAGCGCCACGAGAAGGCGCGGACCTCCCTCACCGGGAGGCGCGGCCAGCTCGACCGGCTGACCAGCCAGATCAAGCGCCAGCGACAGGTGATGGACAGCCTGCGCGCCCAGGTGGCCAGCACGATCATCGACGAGTACGACGCGATCGGCGGCTCCTCGGTGCCTGCCAGCCCGCCGAGCCCCGACTCCGACGTGCTGCTCACCAACGTCACGGTGGTGAGCGAGGACACCGGCAGTCGCGGCGACGCGATGGCACTCTCCAACTCCAGGCTCGCGCAGCTGAACCAGCGGCGCACCGCGGTGCGCGACCAGGCCACGATCCTGGCCGGGCAGGAGAAGAGCCTTCGGCTCCAGCAGCAGAAGGTCGACTCCCGCGTGGCGACGGCCAGTGCCACCCTCGATGACCTCGAGGCGAAGCGCCTCGCTGCGCTCGGCGGCCCGGCGGTGGCCTACGCGAAGGCCCAGGTGGGCAAGTCCTATGTCTGGGGCGCCGCGGGACCGAGCTCGTTCGACTGCTCCGGCCTCACGATGGCGGCCTGGCAGCAGGCCGGTGTGAGCCTGCCGCACAACTCGGGTGCGCAGTACGCTTCGGGCAACAAGATCTCCGAGAGCGAGCTGAAGCCAGGTGACCTCGTCTTCTACTACAGCCCCATCAGCCACGTCGGCATGTACATCGGCGACGGCCAGGTCGTGAACGCGCTCAACCCAGGTTCCGGTGTCCAGATCTCCGGCCTGCACGACATGCCGTACTCCGGCGCGGTCCGCGTCGGCTGACCACGGCAGCACCGTGGCTCGCCCCGGTGGGGCGGGCTGCTCCGTGCGTGTCGCAGGGGTTCGGCGGACGTCGTTGCCTGCCCTGGTGCTGGCGCTGTGCCTCACCGTTCCAGCCGGATGCGGCGGCGGGGTCGACATCACCCCGCCGGAGCCCTCGACGGGCACAGCCGCGCAGCAGGCCGAGCAGGCGCAGCAGGCGCTGGCGGGACTCGTCGATGCGTTGGCCTCCGGCACCCGCGAGGACGCAGAGGAGCTCGCGGCTCCTGGGGCCGGTGACCTCCTGGGTTCGGTGCACGACAACGCAGCGGCACTGCGGATCGGCGGGCTCGCGATGCGCTACGTCGATGAAGGTCCCGCCCTCGACGCAGAGGAGCGCGCGCGGCTCGGTCAGGATGCCTGGCGCGCCAACGTTCAGCTCGAGTATCTCTACGAGGGCCTTGACGCGACGCCTGCGCGGATGGAGACCAGCGTCGTTCTCCTCCCCGATCCCGATCCCGACGCGGATCCCGCGGACGGCGCAGCCCGGATCGTCTCGTTCGGTGGGCCCGGTGAGCGCAGTCCGCTCTGGTTGGTGGACCGGCTCGCCGTCGTACGCACGGCCACCTCGCTGGTGGCGGTCGCCGGCGGTGCCGTGGGTCGCTACTCCGGGCTGGTCACCACGGCCATCCGGCAGGTCCGGCGCACCCTGCCCGCGTGGGACGCACGACTGCTCGTCGAGGTGCCGGAGTCCACGGGCCAGCTGGAGGCGGCGGTCATGTCGGAGCCTGGCCAGTACGACAACATCGCGGCTGTCACGACCACGGCGGACGGTTCGCTCGCTCCCGGTGCACCCGTGCGGGTGTTCGTGAACCCCGCGGTCTTCGGCAAGCTCAAGCAGCGAGGTGCCCAGGTGGTGATGAGCCACGAGGCCACCCACGTCGCCACCGAGGCGACCTTCGCATCGATGCCCACCTGGCTGCTCGAGGGCTTCGCCGACTTCGTCGCCCTGGACGGCGCCGGTGTGCCCGTGGAGGTCGCCGCCGGACAGATCCTGGCTCGCATCCGGAAGGACGGCCTGCCCCGCCGCCTGCCGACGAGCACGGACCTCGACCCGACCGCCTCCGGGCTCGGCGCGACCTACGAGGAAGCCTGGCTGGCCTGCCGTTTCCTCGCCGAGGAGTACGGCACGGGCCGGATGGTGTCCTTCTACCGGACGGTGAGCGACGGCGCCTCGGTCGAGGAGGCGTTCCGCAGCGAGCTCGGGACCAGCCAGCCACGGTTCGTGGCGCAGTGGCGCGCCGACCTCGCGCGCCTTGCCGGGGTGGCAGGCTGACAGGTGTGACCCGTGACTCGATGCCGAGCGCGCGACTGTGCCTGTGGCTCGTCGGGGCCGGACTGGTCGTGCTGGCGGTGGGGGCCGTGTTCGTGCCCTGGTCCTGGGTTCCCGGGGGCCAGCTCCTCCCGGTGCGGGGGAGCGAGGTGTTCTCGGCCGAGCAGCTCAGGCTGGGAGAGGCCTACTCGTCGACGCGGCGGCAGCTCGGGTGGGCGAACCTGGCCATCTCGCTGGCGCTGGCGCTGGGGCTGGGCCTCACCGGACTGGGTGCGAGGCTGATCCGTCGACTCCGTGGTCCCTGGTGGCTGCGGGCGCTGGTCGCGACCCTGGGAGTGCTGCTCGCGGGTGAGCTGGCCACCCTGCCCCTCGATCTCGCGATCCGCGGGAACGCCCTGGAGTACGGGCTCACCCGTCAGTCCCTGGGCGGGTGGACCCGCGACCACCTGGTGTCGCTGTTGGTGTCCTGGGTGTTCGCCTCGGTGCTGGTCCTGCTGGTGATCGGCACGGCTCGCCGGTCGCCGCGGCGGTGGCCGCTGTGGACGGCGCTGGCCGGGGCGGTGCTCACGGTGCTGGGCTCCTACGTCTACCCAGTGGTGGTGGAGCCGTTGTTCAACCAGTTCACGTCTCTGCCGGACGGCCAGCTGCGGACCTCGGTGATGGCCCTGGCCCGGGCCGAGAAGGTCCCGGTCTCCGACGTCCTGGTGGCCGACGCGTCGCGTCGTACGACGACCCTGAACGCCTACGTGTCGGGCTTCGGCAGCACCAAGCGGGTCGTGCTCTACGACAACCTCGTCGAGGACGTGCCGCAGCGGGAGACGCTGGCGGTGGTCGCGCACGAGCTCGGACACGCCCGGAACCACGACGTGCTGTTCGGCACGGTCATGGGGTCGGCCGGCGCAGTGCTCGGCAGTGGTCTGCTCGGTCTCGTGCTGGGCCGTCGCCGACTCCTCGCCCGGGCAGGCGTGAAGAGCCCCGGGCAGCCCGAGGTGGTGGCGCTCGTCCTGGCCGTCAGCGTCGTGGGGACCTTGGTCTCGAGCCCCTTCGTGAACACGGTGAGCCGTGCAGTCGAGGCGAGGGCGGACCGGGCTTCGCTCGAGGCCACGCAGGACTATGCAGGCTTCGAGCAGATGCAGGTGTCACTGGCGACCCGGTCGCTCAGCGACGACGACCCGCCGCGCTGGAGCCAGTTCTGGTTCGGCTCACATCCCACGACGGTGCAGCGGATCGGCCTGGCCCGCGCTCTCGAGCGGCAATAGTCCTTCCTGGGTCTGCCGTCCTCGTCTCTCGCGATGACTCGCGCAGGTGTACCCGGAAGCCTCGCGCCTGCCCGGCATACTGACGCCATGATCTCTGACGGCGAGAGCAAGCGTTTGATAGTCGACCTGGGCATGCATCGCGGTGAGGACACAGACTTCTACCTCCGCAAGGGCTTCCGCGTCCTTGCTGTCGAGGCAGTGCCCAGCCTCGTCGAAGAGGCGTCTGTCCGGTTCCGGGACGCCATCGCCGCAGGGGACCTGGAAATCCTGCCGATCGCGGTGGCCGACTACGTCGGCGAGATCGACTTCTACATGAGCGATCAGGATCTCTGGGGCAGCACCAGTGCCGAGATGGCTGATCGGGGTTTCGGAGTGAGCCACCAGAAGATCAGCGTGCCGTGCACGACCCTGGACGCGATCCTGGCCGACTACCCGACGCCCTACTTCGTGAAGATAGACGTCGAAGGCAGGGACCCTGACTGTGTCGAGTCGCTGGGCAAGGTGGCGGAGAAGCCACGCTTCGTGTCCTTCGAAGCCGACCTGCCTGAGCCCGACATCACCGTGCGGCTCGTGTCGCGGCTCACGGAGTACGGCTACCAGCGCTTCAAGCTCGTGAACCAGGCCACCCACTCGATGACGCGCATGCCGAATCCGCCCCTGGAGGGCCGATACGTCGATGCCCGTTTCACCAAGCACTCGTCTGGACCGTTCGGGGAAGAGACACCTGGCGCCTGGCTCACGGCGGAGCAGGTGACTGACCGGCTGCTCACCACCGTCAAGCAGCAGGCGGCACGCATTGAGTACAGCGCGAGGGGAACGGTCCTGGGCATCCCGATGGCTCGGCTCCATCGCCCGCTGATGTGGCTCTACAACACCGACCTGGTCACGCGGATTCGGCTGGCCCACGCGAGGAGGAAGGGCGTCGAGGTGGGTGGCTGGTTCGATATCCACGCGGCGCTCTGACGGTGCGCTGCGCCCGAGGAGCCGGAACGAGGAAGATGCCCGGTCCCGCCACCTTGCGGTGACAGGGACCGGGCACCTGTGCCGGCGGCTCACCACCCCCGGGGTCGGGTGTGATGCTCGTTCACGCCCGCCGAGGAGTCGCCGGGCACACCTGTCCCTGTCCGCGCTCCCAGGCACCGACAAGCCGAGGGCCCGGCGCAGTCCTGCGGACTACCCCGGGCCACTGTTCAGGCGATCAGCAGGTTGCGTTGGAAGCGGCGGTGCCGGACGTGCTCTTGACCGCTGCACAGGTCTTGGTGAACGAGCCCTTGATGACCCCGCCGAAGGCGAAGACGACGGCGACGACGAGCGCGGCGATACCGGCGACGAGCAGGCCGTACTCCACGGCGGAGGCACCGTCCTGGTTGCGACGGCTGGTGATGGTGCGGATGAACTCGAGCATGAGATGTTCCTTCCCTCGGGAACTCGGTGGATTTGTTGCGGCAGGACGCTCCACGCGACCCACTGAGGGAAAGTATGGCAAAAGCGGACAGATTGGGGCATCGGCTATCCGGTTCGAACCATATGACTCTTTTGGTAGCGATGGACTAGTCCATTCGGGCTATAAACGGACAAAAGCGCATGATCTTCGCTTTGGTCTGCGTGCGTCAGGCTCACACGGGCGGCGTGGCGGAGCTGATCAGCCCCAGGCGCATCGCGGTGACCAGAGCCTGTGCGCGGTTGGCGGCGCCGAGCTTGTCGTAGATCCGGCCGATGTGGCTCTTCGCGGTCGACTCGCTGAGGTAGAGGCGTCCGGCGATCGCGGTGACCCCGAGACCCTCGGCCAGCAGGTCCAGGACCTGCCGCTCCCGGTCGGAGAGTCGCGGTGCGCCTGAGGTCATCCGGCGGAGCATGGCCTCGGCCAGGCCGGTGCAGGCGAAGGTCAGCGGAGCCACCGAGGCCTGACGCGCAGCGCTGATCACGGCCGCCGTCGGCGCGTCCTTGCCCACGAAGGCGGAGGCTCCCGCGTCCATGGCAGCGAACAGCTGCTCATCGCCGGCATACATGGTCAGCACGACCAGACCCACGTCCTTGTTCTCCTTGCGGAGCGCGCGGACCACGTCGAGTCCGGAGCCGTCCGGGAGGCGTACGTCGGTGACGACCACGTCGGGCGTGACCGCACGCGCGAGCGAGATCCCCTCCTCGACCGACCCTGCCTGACCGGCGACGTCGAATCCGTCTGCCTGCGTGAACGCGCCGGCCAGCCCTTGTCGGATCAGCTCGTGGTCGTCGATCAGCAACACGGTCGTCATGGGTGTCCCTCGAGTGGCGGCAGGTCTGGGGCCGGCCTCCGCGTGCAGGCTAACCCGTCGGACGCCCCATCCGGACGAGGACGCGGGTTCCAGCCCGCTCGGGTGTCGGCTGCTCGACCACCAGCTCGGCGCCGATGCTGCGTGAGCGCTCGCGCATGATCTTGAGCCCCTGTGAGTCTGGTTTGGGGAGGTGCTGCCGGGTGCCGTCGTCCCCCACCTCGATCTCGGCCTGCGGTGAACGCACGGTGCAGCGCAACCACAGGTTGGCGGCACCGGAGTGCTTGCGGGCGTTGGCCATCGCCTCCTTGGCGATCCGCAGCAGCTCGTACTCGACGTCGCCCGGCAACCGTGGCCCCTCCTCGTCCAGGGTGACGTGCACGGTCATCGGGGACGTGGCACCCACCTGGTTGGCGTAGGCCGACAGGCTCTCCCCGAGGCCGGCCCCCGACGCGATCTCGTGGCGCAGGTCGAAGATGGAGTGCCGGAGCTCGGTGACCACCCGGGTCACCTCCTGGCGCAGCTGGTCGATCTGCTGCTGCTGGCGCGGCTCTGTGGCCGTGGCCGCGAGGTTGTCCACGAGGTAGCCGAGCGAGGCGACGTCCTGGGCGACGCCGTCGTGGACCTCACGAGCGATGCGCTGGCGCTCCTGACTCATCGCGTTGTCGCGTACGCGGCCGAACAGCAGCGCGGCCTGCAGCTGGACCGCGTGCCGGGTGAGTCGCTTGCGGAGGTCAAGGGCAGCCGTCGACTCGATCGGTTGCAGGGTGTCGAGGACCAGGACCGCGATCATCTCGTCGTTGGCCACCAGCGGGATGGCGACGTGCTGCTCGCGCAGCATCATCGCCTCGTACTCCCAGCACCGGGCGGCCAGCGGCTCGGCCCAGGCCATCGGACCGGGGAGCATGCCGACGGTGAACCTCAACGGGGTCATCGAACCGGTCTGCGAACGGACGAAGACCCCGGCGCTGCGGGTCGGTACGACGGCGTCGGCCTCGCTCATGACCTGGTCGGCGATGTCGACTGCGTCGAGTCCGCCGCTGAGCTTCCCCGAGAGCGCCTCGAGCCGGCGGATCAAGCCGACGGCGCTCCGGTAGGAGGCGTCGGCGTCGGTGTTGGTGCCTGCGCGCCGCAGCGCCGCGCCCATGACCCCGATGCCCACGGCCGTGGCCAGCCAGGTGGACGCACTCGCTGCGAGCTCGCGGTCCCACCCTTCGAGCTGCCAGGCGTTCAGGGCCGCCAGCAGCCCGAACTCGACGGACACGACCAGGAACAGACCCTGGACACCCCGGTCCAGCGCAGCGATGAGGGCCGGGACGACGAGATAGGGGATGACGGTCGCGTGGTCGGGATAGGTGAACGCGGCCACCGCTGCCACGGCCGCGCCCTCGAGGAGGGCGACCGTCGTCTCGGAGAGACGGGGCGTCATCGACACCGCGATCGCGACGGCGGCACCTACGACGACGAGCAGCGACGCGCGGACGTAGTCGGTCCCCGCCAGCGCCGCTACCGAGGTGAGCGCGGCGAGGGTGAAAACGCGGGCCGCCAAGGCGACCCGGCCGATGTCGCTCACGCCTCAGACTTTGCCAGAGAAGTTGTCCATGATGTTGATTCCGGCAGGGGCGAGCACGGCGATGAACAGGCACGGCAGGATGCAGAAGATCAACGGAACCAGGATCTTGACCGGCACCTTCTGTGCCATCTCCTCGGCCCACTGGCGCCGCTTGATGCGGATCTCGGAGGACTGCACCCGCAGGACCTGCCCGACCGGGATGCCGAAGGCGTCGGCCTGAACCATGGCGCTGATGAAGGAGCGCAGCTCGGGAAGGTCCGAGCGGTCCGCCATCGAGCGCAACGCCTCCGAGCGTCCGCGACCGATCTGCATCTCCTGGAGCATCCGCGCGAACTCCTCGGACAGCGGGCCGTCGGTGTTGCGGGCCACCTGGGCACAGGCCGCGTCGAACCCGAGGCCCGACTCGACCGAGATCGTCAGCAGGTCGATGGCGTCCGGGAGGGCGCGGGCCAGCTGGTCGGACCGGTTGAAGGTCGCCTGGTAGAGGTACAGGTTCGGGGCCATGTAGCCGGCCAGCGAGGCGCCCACCACCAGCGCCAGCGTGCCCACGAAGCCGAGCCCCATGAGCAGGGCGAGCACCAGGCCGAGCACCAGGGCGGCACCGAAGCCGACCACCTTGCCGGCCATGACGCGCTCCACGGTCCAGCCGACCGGGTTGCCCGCCTTCTCGAGCTTCTCGCGGATCCGCTCACTGGCGTCCTCGGGAGTCAGCCGACGGCCCATGCTCTGGGTCCGGTTGAGCAGCGGGAACAGGACCCGGTCGACGAAGCTCGAGTCGAGCTCGCCCTTCATCTCCTCCGGCGCAGCGGTCAGGGCCTCGAGCACGGCGATGGACCGGCCGACTCCGGCGCGTTCCCGGTTGATGCCTCCGACCGAGGCCAGGGTCAGGAACAGGGCGGCGAAGATCATCACGAAGCCCAGGGGCAGGATCAGGGAAATCACACGTCCACCTTCGCAACCTTGGTCATCCAGAACATTCCGACCGTCATCAGGATCCCCATGCCGGCACAGAGGATCCAGCCGATGGGAGTCGTGTAGAGCGGGTTGACGTAGTCCGGCTTGGTCAGCGTCAGGTAGAGCAGGAAGCCGGGAGGCAGCCCGCCGAGCACGTAGCAGGAGAGGCGACCCTCGGCCGAGAGGGCCCGCACGTGTCGGCGCAGGAACTCACGCTCACGCAGGGTCGCGGCCACGGTCAGCAGCAGCTCGGCGAGGTTGCCGCCGACCTCGCGCTGGATCCGGATGGCCATCACGACCCACTCGAAGTCGCGGCTGTCCATCCGCTCGGCCACACCCTCGAGGGAGTCCTCGAGGCTGACCCCGAGCCGGGTCTCGATGACGACGCGCCGGAACTCGCCCGAGATGGGTTCGCCGCCCTCACGCACGATCGTGTCGATCGACTGGGCCAGGGACAGGCCGGCCGACAGGCTGCCGGACATCAGCTGCAGGGTGTCGGCCAGGCCGGTGCTGAAGGCATTGAGCCGCTTCGAGCGCTGGCGCTTCAGGTACAGCGGGGGGAGGACCAGCGCGACGAGGACGAACATGATGCCGACGACGATGCTGCCTGACCCGAGGATCACTCCGACCAGGCCGGCGCCGACCGCGATCGCTGCGCGCATCAGCAACCACTCCGCCGGGCGCATGGACATCCCGGCTGCCTCGAGGCTGTGTGCGAGCTTGGCCTCGTAGTTCTTGTTGTTGGCCAGTGCGCGTTCGGCGGCCTGGCGGGCCGAACCGGCGAACGCGTTCTCCTCGACGGGGAGCTTGCGCGGTCCCGACTTGCCGGGAACCGACATCACGCCGTACGCCGCGACCTGCTCGGTCAACGTCAGGTCGCTCTTGCGCTTGCCGAAACCGGTGGCGAACAGCAGCACGAGGCCCAGCAGGCCGACCGCCATCGCCGCGACCGCGCCGTACATGATCCGCGGGGAGAGGTCCAGGAGCCCGGTCTGGACGAGCTGCGGGCCGGCATTCTCGGCCTTGGCTGCTGCGATGTCGGCTGCGGTCCGCACCGGCACGTACGCCGCGGCCGTGAACGCAGCACCGCTGGTCGGGATCTGAACCTGGACGTTCGCGGTTGTGGAGTCGACGCCCGCCGGGACCTGCGCGGTGACCACGACCTGACGCGCCAGGGCGCTGGCCTCCTTGGCGAAGGCCGCGGTGAGCGCGGCGGGGTCCGCCATGGTGAGCACGGTGCCCTTGCCTGCGGAGGCGATGGCCTTCAGGGGTGCGTTGGCCTCGTCCCCGACCTGCAGGGAGACGACGTCCACGACGGCACCGGACCTGGTGATCGCCGCGAGCACCTCGTTGAGGTCGGTGCGGGTCGTGTCCTTGCCGTCGGAGAGGAGCAGGATCTTGCGCTGGCCGGCCTTCGCGCCACCTGGGCCGACGGCCTTGAGCGCGCCGAGGACGCCGTCGTACAGCGAGGTCTTCAGGGTCAGGCTGAGTCCGGCTATCGCGGTGCGGGCAGCAGTGCGGTCGAGGCCCGGAGGCACGACGACCTTCACGGTGTCGTCGAAGGTGACCACCCCGACGTTGACGTTGGCCGGGACGGCTGAGAGGTAGGCGAGCGCCGCCGTCTTCGCCCCGGCGATGCGCGCTCCGGCCATGCTCTGGCTGGTGTCGATGGCGAGGATCGAGGTCCGGTCCACCTCGCTCTGCGACGCGGCCGCAGCCGAGGCCTCGACCTCGGTGCCGCCGATCGTGACCTTGACCCCGCCGAGGTCGACCTCGTCGTCCCCGGGCACCGACACGAGCAGGCGCACCGCACCGTCAGTGGGCAGCGCCAGGTCGATCGCGGCCTCGTCCTCCGCGGAGGCCGGTGCGGCACCCGCGAACCCCAGGGTCAGGGCGGTGAGGAGGGCCGCGACGAGAGCGCGACCCAGCAGGTGGGGTCGCCGGATCACTGGTACTCCGTGGTGGCGAAGATCCGTGGGTCCACGGAGACGTTGTTGTGCAGCATCTTCTCGAGGAACCGCGGCCGCAGACCGGTCGCCTTGAGGGTTCCCAGGGTGCGCCCCTCGGAGTCGAAGCCGGCGGTGTTGTCGAACAGGAAGATGTCCTGCAGCGTGATGACGTCGCCCTCCATCCGCTCCACCTCGGTGACGTGGGTGATGCGACGGCTGCCGTCCTTGAGCCGGGCCTGGTGCACGATCAGGTCGACCGCTGAGGCGACCTGCTCGCGGATGGCGCGGATGGGCAGGTCCATGCCGGCCATCAGGACGAGGGTCTCGAGACGGGAGCAGGTGTCGCGCGGCCCGTTCGAGTGCACCGTACAGATCGAGCCGTCGTGGCCGGTGTTCATGGCCTGGAGCATGTCGAGTGCCGAGGAGTCACGAACCTCGCCCACGACGATGCGGTCGGGTCGCATGCGCAGGGAGTTGCGGACGAGGTCACGGATGGTCACCGCGCCCTTGCCCTCGATGTTCGAGGGACGCGACTCCAGGCGGACCACGTGGTCCTGCTTGAGCTGCAGCTCGGCTGCGTCCTCGATCGTGACGATCCGCTCATCCGCGGGGATGAACGAGGAGAGCACGTTCAGGGTCGTCGTCTTGCCGGCACCGGTGCCGCCGGACACCACGACGTTGAGCCGTCCTCGGACACACGCGTCGAGGAAGTCGGCCGTCTTGTCACTCAAGGAGCCGAACCGGATCAGGTCGTTGACCGTCAGCGGGTCGGCGGCGAACTTCCGGATCGTCAGGGTGCTGCCATCGATCGCCAGGGGGGGCACCACGGCGTTCACCCGGCTGCCGTCCGGGAGCCGGGCGTCCACCATGGGGGAGGACTCGTCGACCCGTCGGCCGATGCGCGAGACGATCTTGTCGATCGTGCGCCGCAGGTGCGCCTCGTCCTTGAACTTGCCGTCGACCTTGACCAGCTTGCCCTTGAGCTCGAGGTAGATGTCGAAGGGGCCGTTCACCATGACCTCCGCGACGTCGAGGTCGCGGAGATAGGGCTCGAGGGGGCCGTAGCCGAGGATGTCGTCGGAGATGTCCTGGGTGATGCGTTCCCGGTCGAGGCGGGTCAGCGGTCGGTTGCTGGCAGCCAGCACGTCGGCCAGCACGGCACGCACCTTGGCCTCGAGCTCGGCGGCGTCGAGGTTGGCGTCGTAGAGCTGGGGGCCGAGCTGCTGGAGGAGCTCGCTGTGCACGTTCTCCTTGAGGTCGTCGAAGCGGTCCTTGGCTGCGTCGACCCGCGCTGCCGCCTTGGTCTGGGTCGAGGACTTGTTGCTGCCACTGGCACCGCCGTCGCCTCCCGACCGCTCCGGGGAACCGGCACCGGTGCCGGGGTTGGTCGGGGGCGGCGACGCGTGGGCCGGCTGCGGTGAGGTCTCGGCGACCGGGGGAGTGTCGAGCGGTACGTCGGCCCGGCGCTTCGGCAAGGCGGAGTCGCTGACCTGCGCCACGCCGTTGGAGTCGGGCGCCGAGGAAGCGGCGGACGTGCGGTTGAGGGCGGCGAGGCGATCGCTGAGACTGCTCATGGGTTCTTCCTGCTATTTCTTCGAACGCCCGAAGAGGCCACGCCGAGCGGGGGCGCTGGCCTTGGCCTTCGCCTCCTCGCCCGCCAGCCTGCGGGCGAACTGGGCGAGGGCCTTCGAGACCGGGTGGTCAGGCTTGGACAACACGATGGGCCGGCCGTGGTTCGTGGCGCTGGCCACGGCGGTGGAGCTGGGCAGGGACACCGAGACCGGCATCCCGAGGATCTCCTCGACGTTGGTCAGCGACAACCCCACTTCCTCGTCGGCCCGGTTCAGGAGCAGATGACGACCGTTCGGCACGAGCCGGAGCAGGTCGAGGGTCTCGAGCGCGACCTTGGTGTTCTTGATCGTGGGCACGTCGAGGGTGGCGACGATGACCACGTCGTCGGTCTCGTCGAAGGCGCCGAGGACCTGGTCGTCGAAACCGGGCGGGGTGTCGATCACGACGTAGTCGAAGTGCCGGCGCAGCGTCTGGATCACCCGGCGGGTGAGCGATGCGGTGATCGCGTCGCGTCCCTCGGGATGCGTCGGCGCGGCCAGGATGGTGATGCCGCTCTCGTGACGGGTGAGCAGCTTCTGCAGCAACGAGTAGTCCAGGTCCTGCTCGGACTCCGCAGCCTCGGTGATCGTGTGCTCCGGGATGATCTGCATGGTGATCGCGACGTCGCCGAAGGCCAGGTCGAGGTCGACCACGCACACCTCGGCCCGGGTGCGCGTGAGCGCCACGCTGAGGTTGACGGCCATCGTGGTCTTGCCGACACCCCCCTTGGGGGAGAACACCGTGATGACGCGGCCATCGCGGTCACCGGGGTCCGTGGGCCCGTGGATCGCTTCCCAGGTCACCTTGGCCCGGCTGAGCGCGGTGCCGAGCGCGCCCGGGTCGTCGGCGGCCACCACCGCTCCGATGCCCACCTGCATGGCCTGGGCGAAGACCTCGGGCGCCAGGTCGTGCCGGATCAGGACGACGGTCGTGGCCGGGTGGTCGGCTCGGGTCCTCTCGGCCAGGGCGGCGGCGACCGACATGTCCATCGTCGGGCCGAGCACCACGGCGGAGTGGCCCCGGCCCGACAGGAGGCCCTCGATGTCGTCGGGTCGGGCGACAACCGGTGATCCGGCTGGGAGCGCGCCGATCAGCACACCAGCGGTGGTGCTGTCGGCTTCGACGAGTATCGACATCGTGGTCCTTGTCTGGAATCGGTCAGCGGAGGGGGTGGACCGCTGGAGTCACTGGAACAGGTTGGCCTGGGAGACGCCCTTGGAGGGGGCGACCTGGGACTCGGCGTTCGTCAGGCCGAGGATGAGCTCGCCGTTGCTGCTGGCGAAGATCACCCGCTCGGCCTCGCTCTGCGTGACGGCGAAGGTCAGCAGCGCCTTGGGCAGCTGGTCCGTCACCTGGGCTCCGGTGGGGTCCGTGGTGGTCTGGGAGACGATCGTGGTGGTTCCCGCGCCGATGATCTGGACGCTGGGCAGCAGCAGGCGGGTGGTGGGGGCCCCGCCACCGGTGCCGTTCATGAAGATCGCGACCTTGTCGCCGGGGTTGACGAACCCCGCCACTCGCGCCGGGTCGGACATGTTCACCGAGATGGCGATCTTGCCCTTGGGGATCTGCAGGCCCGTCACAGCGCCGCCGGCGCCGAACTTCGAGCTGATCAGCTGCTCGCCCGGGTAGATGGCGGTGGTCGCCACCTTGCCCGCGATGGGCTCGGTTCCGGTGAGGGCGTCGGGCAGGAGGTCCTTCTGCGAGACCGACCCGGTCTCCAGCTTGCCCGCTGCCTGGGCTGCCTCGACGGTCTCACCGGCGGCGATCGGTTTGACCACCCGCAGCACCTCGACGGCGCCGTAGCGTTCGTCAGCGCGGGTGTCCGCGCCGCGGACATAGAGGAAAACCAGCAACGTGCCCAGCGCGGCGATGACCGCGGCGACGGCGAGCAGGGCTTTTCTGCGATCCATGAACAGTCGACCTATCTGGTTCGTGGTGGAGCCGTGGCGAACCACCACTTCTCCCGTTGGCATCGTGAGACCACTTCTGTTTCACGACATGACCCAGATTGCCGTACGGGAGTCCGTTTTGTACGCAGAATCCGATTCTCGGTGCCCGCTCAGACTCGAAAATCGCCTGGTGGCCGCTGGTGGGTCAGTTTCAGCGCACGTAAAGGGCGTCGACGTCGTCCCGGTGCTCGCGCAGCACGACGCCTCGCTTGAGCTTCAGGCTGGGGGTCAGCTGCCCGCCCTCCTCGGTCCAGGCACTGGCCAGGATGGTGAACTGACGGATCGACTCCGCCTTGGAGACCGCCTTGTTGGCCTCCTCGACCGCGGTCCCGATCTCGGCCCGGAGATCCGGGTCGTGGAGGAGGCTGGAGACCTCGCCCGGCTTGCCGTGCTGCTCGGCCCAGGTCGGCAGGGTCTCGGCATCGATGGTGACCAGTGCAGCGATGAACGGCTGGCCGTCGCCGACCACCAGGCACTGATCGACCAGGTGGTGCGCCCGCACGCGGTCCTCGAGCACCGCCGGCGCCACGTTCTTGCCACCGGCGGTCACCAGGATCTCCTTCTTGCGGCCGGTGATCCGCACGAAGCCCTCGTCGTCGATCTCGCCGATGTCACCCGTGTGGAACCAGCCGCCGGTGTCCTTCGCCTCGGCGGTGGCCTCGTCGTCGCGCCAGTAGCCGGCGAAGACCTGTCCACCGCGGAACAGCAGCTCTCCGTCGTCGGCGACGCGCACGCTGGTGCCCTGCACCGGCCGCCCCACGGTCCCGACCTTCTGGGCGTCGAGGAGGTTCACCGTCAGCGCCGCGGTGGTCTCGGTCAGGCCGTAGCCCTCCAGGACGTTCACCCCGATGCCCCGGTAGAAGTGACCCAGGCGCTCCCCGAGCGGCGCCCCGCCGGAGACGGCGTACGCACACTTCCCGCCGAGCGCCGTCCGCAGCTTGGCGTAGACGAGGCGGTCGAAGACCCGGTGCTGGGCGCGGACGGCCAGGCTGAGCTTCCCGCTCTCGAGTCCGCGTGACCAGGCGATCGCGACGTCGGCGGCACGTCCGAAGATCCTGCCCCTGCCGTCGGCCACGGCGCGCTGCGAGGCGGTGTTGAAGACCTTCTCGAAGACCCGCGGCACGGCCAGGATGAAGGTCGGCTGGAACCCCGCGAAGTCGTCCAGCAGCCGCTTGATGTCGGAGGAGTGGCCCAGCCGCACCCGCGCCTTCACGGCACCCACCTGGATGACCCGGGCGAACACGTGGGCGAGCGGCAGGAAGAGCAGCGTCGCCGGCGCCTCCCCGGCGCCGGACGAGGTCTGGGCCGGTGGGTCGAAGAGCTCCGGCAGGTCCTCGATCACGACGGTCAGCTCGAACATGAAGTTGCCGTGCGTGAGCATGCAGCCCTTGGGCCGGCCGGTCGTCCCCGAGGTGTAGATCAAGGTCGCGAGGTCCTCGGGCGTCGCCTGGGTACGTCGGGTCTCGAGCTCGTCGTCGGAGAGGTCCTCACCCAGCGTGCGCAGGACTCCGAGCCCGTTGCCCTCGATCGACCACACGTGGTGGAGCTCGGGGAGGCCGTCACGGACCTCCTTGACGCGCGAGCTGTGCTCCGGGGTCTCGGTGAAGACCGCCCGGGCGCCGGAGTCGGTCAGGATCCACTCGACCTGCTCGGCGCTGGAGGTCTCGTAGACGGGCACGGTGACCGCCCCGGCGAACCAGATGGCGTAGTCGAGCAGGGTCCATTCGTAGCGGGTGCGGGAGATGAGCGCCACCCGGTCGCCGGCCTCGATCCCTGCGGCGACCAGCCCCTTGGCGATGGCGCGCACGTCCCGGAGGAACTCCTGCGCGGAGACGTCGCTCCAGGATCCCGCGGCGCGTCGGGAGAACAGCACCACGTCGGGGTGCTCGGTGCCGTTGGTGACCACGTCGTCGGTGAGGTTGCCCGTCGAGGGAACGTTCACCTGCTGGGCCGTGGAGTACGCGCGCACGCTGCACCTCTCTTCGGGGTCGGCGCCCGGGTTCGGGACGCATCGCATCTGCACGCTACTCGGCTGCGCGGGGGTGGGGGGCAGGAGCCCGATCGGGACGGGCGCGGCTTGGCGTTAACCTTGGGCAGCGGCATCCCGGCGAGAGCTCGTTGCCGGTCCCCCTCCGCAAGAGCCTTCGACGTCAGGACCACGAACCATGGCCGAGCAGACCACGTCCAGCATCGTCATCGACGCGACTCCGGAGCAGGTGATGGCGGTCATCGCCGACTTCGAGGCCTATCCGCAGTGGGCCCAGGGCATGAAGCAGGTCGACGTGGTGGAGCAGGGTCCCGAAGGGCGTGCGAGCCAGGTGCACTTCGAGCTCGAGGCCACCCCGATCAAGGACTCCTACACCCTGGGCTACGACTGGCAGGGCGACTCGGCGGTCCGCTGGAACCTCGTCGAGGGCAAGATGCTCAAGGCCATGGAGGGCGCCTACGAGCTGCGGCCCAGCGGGGCGGGCACGGACGTCACCTACCGGCTGGCCGTCGACCTGAGCATCCCGATGATCGGCATGCTGCGTCGCAAGGCCGAGAAGGTCATCATCGACACCGCGCTGAAGGGTCTGAAGAAGCGCGTCGAGTCGCTGGGCTGAGCGTGACCGTCCGCATCGTCCTCTTCACCGGCAAGGGAGGAGTCGGGAAGACGACCAGCGCCGCGGGCACGGCGGTCCTGGCCGCACGTTCCGGCCAGCGCACCCTGGTCCTGTCCACCGACGCAGCGCACTCCCTCGGCGACGCCTTCGGGCTCGTCGGCGTCGGTCAGGAGCCCGTCGAGGTCGCCCCGGACCTGTGGGTCCACCAGGTCGACGCCCAACGACGCTTCGAGCGCTCGTGGGGAGAGATCCAGGGATACCTGATGTCTGTGCTCGACGCAGCAGGGGTGGACCCGATCACCGCCGAGGAGCTGACGGTGGTCCCGGGGGCGGAGGAGGTGCTGGCCCTCCTCGAGCTCCGCAACCATGCCGTCAACGGCACCTGGGACGTGATCATCGTCGACTGCGGCCCCACCGCGGAGACGCTGCGGCTGCTCGCACTGCCCGAGGCGCTGGGGTGGTACATGACGCGCGTCTTCGGGGTGCAGCGACGGGTGGTCCGGGCGCTGCGACCGGTGCTGACCCGCGCCGCAGGGGTGCCGATGCCCGAGGACTCCGTCTTCGACGCGGTGGAGCGGCTGCACCGCGACCTCGACCAGGTCCAGCAGATCCTGAGCGAGAAGGACTCCACCGTTCGCCTCGTGCTCACCCCCGAGGCGGTGGTGGTGGCAGAGGCGCGACGTTCACTGACCACGCTGTCGCTCTACGGCTACCGGGTCGACGGGGTGATCGCGAACCGGGTCTTTCCCGAGGGGGAGGGCGACGCGTGGCGCCAGGGCTGGGTGGACGCCCAGCAGTCGGTGCTGGCCGAGGTCAGGCAGTCCTTCGCCGAGCTGCCGGTCTGGCTCTCCGGCTACCGGCCGGGGGAGCCGGTCGGGACCGATGCCCTCGCCGAGCTCGCGGAGTCGACGTACGACGGTGCCGACCCGCTGGGCCTGCCCCTGGGCGAGGGCCCGATGACGATCACCCGGACCAGCACCGGGGCGGTGCTGCGGATCGCGCTGCCGTTCGCCCAGAAGCAGGACGTCGACCTCGCCCGGCACGGTGACGAGCTGGTCGTCACGGTGGGGTCCTACCGGAGACTCCTGGCCCTGCCCACCGCCCTTCGGCGCCACACGGTGACAGCCGCTCGCGTGGAGGACGGCTCGCTGCAGGTACGGTTCCGGTTCGAGCAGGAGGAGCAACCGTGAACCAGGCAGAGGACGGCCCGGACCAGGGATCTGGGAGCAGGTCCGGTGGGGGCGACACCGACGCTGGGGACCACGAGCCCGTGGGCAGCGTGGGTGACGAGGCCGCGAAGCTGCTCGGGGCCCTCTCGGACTGGGCCAGGGACCAGGGCGCCGACGCCGCGGGCAGCGCCGCGGGCGCGGCGGGAACGTTCGCTGCGGCGGTCCAGGACATCAGCGCCCACATCGCGACCGACGGCGAGGACTGCCGCTACTGCCCGGTCTGCAAGGTCATCCACGTCGTACGTGAGACGAACCCCGAGGTGCGTGCCCACCTGTCGCTGGCAGCGAGCTCCCTCATGCACGCGGCAGCCGGTCTGCTGGCGACCAACACCGGGCAGCACCACAAGGGAGCGAGCGTGGAGAAGATCGACCTGGAGACGGGCGCCGACTGGGACGAGGACCAGTGACCTACACCGTGGGGGTCGACGTCGGCGGCACCAAGATCGCCGCCGGTCTCGTCGACGAGCGCGGCCAGGTCGTCGCCCGGGACCGCACCGAGTCGCCGGCCACCGACCCCGCCGAGATCGTGAGCACCATCGGCACCCTGGTCCGTTCGCTCGTCGGGACCGAGCCGATCGAGGCAGTCGGCGTCTGTGCCGCGGGCTTCGTCGACAAGCAACGCGCCACCGTGGTCTTCGCCCCGAACCTGGCCTGGCGCGACGAGCCACTCAAGGAACGGCTCCAACAGGAGCTCGAGCTGCCGGTGGTGGTGGAGAACGACGCGAACGCCGCGGCCTGGGGCGAGTTCACCTTCGGCGCGGGTGAGGATGTCGAGGACCTGCTGATGCTCACGATCGGCACCGGGGTCGGCGGCGGGGTGGTCATCGACGGGGAGCTGGTGCGTGGGGGCTTCGGGATGGGGGGCGAGGTCGGCCACATCCAGATGGTCCCGGGGGGCGTCCTGTGCGGGTGCGGCAACCTCGGCTGCCTGGAGTCCTACGGCTCGGGGAGCGCCCTGGTCCGGGTGACCCGCGAGAAGGTGCTCGAGGACCCGCAGGCCGCCACGGCGCTGATGGAGCTGGCCGGCGGAGATCCCTCCGGCATCACCGGTCCGCTGATCACCGAGGTGGCTCGCGCCGGTGACGACTTCGCCCTCGCGAGACTCGCCGAGCTCGGCGACTGGATCGGCCAGGGCGTGGCCACGCTGACCGCGGTGCTGGACCCCAACGTGGTCGTCATCGGCGGCGGGGTGAGCGAGGCCGGCGCCCTCCTGCTGGACCCGATCCGGGACAGCTTCGAGAGCCACGTGACGGTGCGCAGCCACCGCCCGATGCTCGAGGTGCGCCAGGCCGAGCTCGGCAATGCCGGTGGCATGGTCGGCGTCGCGAACCTCGCGAGACGACGTTGACGGCGAACGGGTCGGCCGGAGCGCAGGACGGATGAGCCTGGCCATCGGCGTCGACATCGGCGGCACCAAGGTGCTCGCGGCGGTCGTCGACGAGGTGGGCCGGGTGCTCGACACCGAGACCACAGCGACCCCCGGGCCGGGGTCCGGGATCGAGCGGGCGACCGCCCAGGAGGTCGAGGACGCGCTGGTCGAGGTCGTGGAACGACTGATCGCGCAGTACGGGCGGCTGGCGGTCGGGGTGGCGGCGGCAGGCTTCGTGGCCCGTGACGGTGAACGGGTGCGCTTCGCCCCGCACCTGCCCTGGCGCGACGAGCCCCTCGCCGAACGGCTGGGCAAGCGTCTCCGGCACCGGTCGCTCGGCCGGGTCCTGGTCGACAACGACGCCTCTGCCGCACTGTGGGCAGAGGCCCGGTTCGGGGCAGCGCGGGAGACCGCTGACGCCCTGATGGTCACGCTCGGCACCGGTATCGGCGGCTCGCTGGTCGTCGGCGGTCGACTGATCCGAGGGGTCAACGGCATGGCCGGCGAGTACGGGCACATGCAGGTGGTCCCGGACGGGCGGCAGTGCGAGTGCGGCGGCACGGGGTGCTGGGAGCAGTACTGCTCGGGGCGGGCGCTGACTCGTGCCGCGGCGGAGGGCGGCAGCACGCTGTCCGGCCCGGCCCTCACGATCGCCGCGCGCGAGGGAGACGCGGCGGCAGCAGCGGCGTACGCCGAGGTGGGCCGATGGCTCGGGGTGGGCCTGGCGAACCTGGTCGCGGCCCTGGACCCGCCCCTGATCGTGATCGGCGGCGGCGTCTCCGCAGCGCGCGACCTGCTGCTGGACCCCGCCAGGCAGGCGCTCGAGCGCAGCCTCGTCGGCGCAGGTCACCGGGACCTGCCGCAGGTCGTGGGTGCCGTCCTGGGACCGATGGCCGGCGTGGTCGGGGCAGCGGACCTCGCCCGGGTGGCGTCCCGGCCTAGCCGCGTCGGTAGGTGGGGGAGAGCTCCATCGCGAGTTGCTCGAGGAAGAGCCCGACGTCGGTGACGATGCCGCGGGCCTGGGAGGACCCGCGGTCCGCGAGCTTGGTCACCGTCGCCGGGTTGATGTCCACGCAGACCAGCGGGACCGACGCGGGCAGGATGTTGCCGGTCGCCACGGAGTGCAGCATGGTCGCCACCATGAGACAGAACCCCGCGTCGCCCAGCTCGGCGCGCATCGCCCGCTGGCCCTCGATGACGTCGGTGTAGACGTCGGGCAGGGGGCCGTCGTCGCGCACCGAGCCGACGAGCACGAACTTCTTGTCGTGGGTCACCAGGGCGTGCATGATCCCGCCGGTCAGCACACCCTGCTCCACCGCGGCGTGGATCGAGCCGGCCTTGCGGATCGTGTTGATCGCCCGGATGTGGTGCTCGTGGCCGTGCTCGACGCCCTGCCCGCGGGCCAGGTCGACGCCCAGGGAGGTGCCGTAGAGCGCCGACTCGATGTCGTGCGTGGCGAGCGCGTTGCCGGCGAAGAGAACGTCGACGAACCCGGCCTCGACCAGCGCGACCATGGCCTGGGACGCTCCCGTGTGGACGACGCCGGGGCCGCCCACCCAGAGCACCAGCTTGCCGGCCGCCTTGGCCTCGCGCATCCCGTCGGCGACCTGACGCACGAGCACCGCCTGCGGCTTCTCGCTCGACACGTCGGAGTCCATGAAGCCGAAGCTGCCCTCCTCCTTGGGGGAGATCGGCACGGTCACCTTGATCCCGGAGGCGCCGGAGACGATCCGCATGCCTGCCTTGACGTCGGACATCGGCAGCGTGCGGACCTCGGGTCCGCGTGACCCGGCGGTGACCAGCAGCCCGCAGTCCATCTCGGGGTGCAGGACGCTCACCCAGTGGCCGTCGAGCCGGACCTGGGTCTCGAGGTTCGTGCTGGAGTAGAAGCCGTCGGGGAAGACGCCGTCGGTCTCCGCGACCTGCACCTGCGCCTCGCCGGGGTCCACCTGGTTGACGCCGTGGGTCTGGAGCCGCATCAAGATGCGCTGGAGGGTGTCCTCGGTCTCGGCCGAGACATCGATCCGGGCGTACGACGGATCGGCCGATCCGTGACCGATGTCGAACTGCTCGACGCGGTAGTCGCCGCCGTACTCGTCGATGTCGTTGAGGACTCTCGACAGGGCCGCGGTGTCGATCAGGTGCCCCTTGATCTCCACGATCTCGTTGTGCGCCACGCATGCCTCCCAGGCTGGATCTGGCCAGATGATCCGGAGCGGGCTAGAGCCTCGCTCCGTCGTCGTGTCCCTCTCCCGGACCGGGCCTCATGGAGGCCACCAGGAAGACGAACCCACCGACGAACCAGATCATGAGTACCAGACCCAGAAGCGAGGGCAGCGCGAGGTTCGCCACGAGCGCCACGAGCACGAACATCGGCACCCCGAACAGCCCCGTCCAGGCCAGCAGCCGCGCCGGTGGTGGCATCGGCAGCGGCGGTGGGGGAGGAGGGACGAAGTGCTCCTCCCCGTCGTGCCCGCTTTCGTGCCCCGGCTCGGTGGCGGTCGCCGGCGACGCGGCCTCGTCCGGGTGCGGGGGCAGACCCGGGTCCCGCACGGGCGTGGGCGCCTCGGGCTCGGCCACCGGGATCTCTGGGCGCTCGCCGTAGTTGTCGACGATCGCGCGCCAGGCCGCGTCCTCGTCGGACGCACCGTCGGCAGGCTGCTCGGGGAGCTCGTCGCCGACGGGCTCCTCCTCGGGGTTCTGGGGTGTGGTCACGGGGTGGTCAGCTGCCGTCAGACTGCTCCGGAGATCCGCTCGATGAAGCCGGCCGAACCTTCGAAGATGCGTTCGGCGTCGTGGTCCAGGGTGGCCACGTGGTAGCTGTTCTCGAGGCTCTCCTCACGGGTGTCGCTGGACGCGACTCCCGCCTTGATGATGCGCGCCGACGACGGGTCGACGACGTGGTCGACCGCTGACCGGTAGATCAGGATCGGGCAGGTGATCCTGCCGAGGTCGCTGCGCAGCTGCTTGTAGCCCTTGAACATCGAGTCGGCGGCACGCAACGGCGTCTTGGTGTAGCCGTGCTCCTCGACGCCGGGCTTCTTGATGTCGTTCGCGATGCCCGGCATCGACGGCACCACGTGCTTGAGCACCGGGAGCAGCTTCACGTCGAGCCGGCTCGAGCCGACGGCGGGGTTGACCAGCACCAGGCCGGCCACCCGGTCGGGATGGTCGGCTGCGAGGCGCAGGGCCAGCCCGCCGCCCATCGAGAGACCGCAGACGAACACGGTGTCCACCTGGTTGGCCAGCGCCTCGAAGGCGCGCTCGACCTCCGCCGTCCAGTGGTCCCAGGTCGTGGTGTTCATCTCCTGCCAGGTGGTCCCGTGTCCCGGGAGACGCGGGAGCGACACGGCGTACCCCTGGCCGGCGAGGTACTCGGCCCACGGCTTCATCGAGGCCGGCGAACCGGTGAAGCCGTGACTGAGCAGGACGCCGATCCGCCCGCGAGGTGACGTGGCGTCGCCCTCGGAGAGGAACGGCTCGGCAAGGGGGTGGACGGTCACAGGCAGTCTCCAGGGTCGTGCGCGAGAACGGGGAGGGGCGCGGCAATCGTGTCACGCGTGGCCACAGGCGGGCTAGCCGCGACCTGGTCGGCGGTGGGCACGTCCCGGGTGGCGTGGTCCACCGGTCGATCGGCACGGCAGCGTGCCCTAGGGTTCGATGGGTGAGAGGAAGGTGGCCAGCTTGTTCTACTGGTTCTTGAAGTGGATCGCCATCGGTCCGCTTCTCCGGGTGATCTTCCGTCCGCGCGTCTCGGGAGCGGAGCACGTGCCCGAAGAGGGACCCGCGATCCTGGCGAGCAACCACCTCTCCTACGCCGACTGGCTGTTCATGCCGCTCACCCTCGCCCGACGAGTGACGTTCGTGGCCAAGGCCGAGTACTTCAACACCCCGGGGATCAAGGGCTGGTTCCAGAAGGGCTTCTTCTCGGGCGCGGGCCAGGTTCCCATCGACCGCTCGGGTGCCTCCGCCGCCGAGGGCGCGCTGACCGCCGCCAAGCGGGTGCTGGACGGGGGAGAGCTGTTCGGCATCTACCCCGAGGGCACCCGGTCCCACGACGGCAAGCTCTACCGCGGCAAGACCGGCGTGGCCCGGCTGGCTCTCGAGACGGGTGTGCCGGTGATCCCGGTCGCGGTGGTCGGCACCGACGTGGTCGCCCCTCCCGGCAAGAAGTTCGGCACGTTCACGAGGCCGGTCGTGCACTTCGGCAAGCCGCTGGACTTCAGCCGCTACGAGGGCATGGAGAACGACCGCTACATCCTGCGCTCGATCACCGACGAGATCATGTACGAGATCATGCGGCTCTCCGGTCAGGAGTACGTCGACAAGTACGCCTCCGTGGCCAAGGACGAGCGCAAGCTGGCCGAGAAGGAGTCCGCCGCCGGGCAGGCCGAGCCCGGTCCGGACGCGAAGGCCTCCTGACCCGTGGCTGCCGGCGTCGAACCGCACGGCCCTGTCCAGGACACGATGTTCCGCGCCCTCGCGGTGCTGCGCCTCGTCGTCCTGCTGAACTCGATCGCGATCTACGTCTGGCGCTACGAGGGCTATGACCACCCGGGTGTCGGCTGGGTCGTGATGGCGGGCCTGGTCGCGTGGACCGCGTTCGCGGTGTGGGCCTACGGCACGACGAGACGACATGCCCCCCGGTGGACGGCGGCGCTGCTCGTGGCCGACCTGGCGGTCGCCGTCGCGGCGATCGCCGTGTCGCCGTACGTCAAGGGAGAGGGGTTGAACGCGACCCTCCCCGGCTTCTGGGTGATGGGAGTGGTGCTGGCCTGGGCGATCCTGTGGCGCTGGCCCGGCGGCCTGGTGGCAGGGGTGGCGGTGTCGATCGCCGACCTGGCGATCCGGGACGGACTCAGCCAGAAGGCCTACGGCAACATCTTCCTGCTCGTGCTCGGCGGACTGATCGTCGGATTCCTCTCCGAGCTCCTGCAACGCACGGCAGCGCAACGTGACCGGGCGGAGCGGGCGGCCGCCGCAGCCGAGGAGCGCCAGCGTCTTGCGCGAGTGGTGCACGACGGCGTCCTCCAGGCGCTCGCCCTGGTCCAGCGACGTGCCCCGGAGCTCGGACCGGACGGCGTGGAGCTCGGACGGCTCGCCGGCGAGCAGGAGGTGCGGTTGCGGGGTCTGGTCCAGCAGGACTCGCGCGACCTGCTGGCACCGCTGGGAGACCTCGACCTCGTCGAGCTGCTCTCGGCGCTCCAGACAGCGCAGGTGCACGTCGCGGTGCCCGGCACGCCGGCCACCGTGCCGGCGGAGACGGGCACCGAGGTGGTGGCCGCGGTCGAGTCGTGCCTGAGCAACGTCCGGCACCACGTGGGCCGCGACGCGGAGGCGTGGGTGCTGCTCGAGGAGCTGGCCGACCGATGGGTCGTCTCGGTGCGCGACGACGGTCCCGGCATCCCCGAGGGACGACTGGCGGCCTCGGCCGACGAGGGTCGGCTCGGCGTCCAGCAGTCGATCGTCGGACGCATGCGCGATCTCGGCGGCTCGGCCACGGTGCACTCCGCACCGGGGCAGGGCACCGAGTGGGAGCTCGTGGTCCCACGTGAGCGCTCGCCCCGGGACGGCCGATGACGATCCACACCGAGCACCCCTTCCGGGACCCCGCCGCCGATCCCGTGCGCCTCCTGCGCGGCCGTCTCGGTGGGGCGGTCACCCTCTGGACCAGTGGTGACCCGACCGAGGGCACCCGCGCCGGACTGACCGTCTCGTCGGTGATGGTGGCCGGTGGCGAACCGGGCCGGCTGCTCGCACTGGTGGACCCGGACTCCTCGTTGCGCGCCGTGCTCGGGTCGACCGGCCGGGGCGTCGTACACCTGCTGGAGTGGGGGCACCGCGACCTCGCCGAGGTGTTCGCCGACCAGATGCCCTCGCCCGGAGGACAGTTCACGTCGGGTGAGTGGGAGCAGACCGAGCACGGTCCCCGGCTGGTGACGGCCTCGACCTGGGCGGCGGTGGAGGTCGAGTCCATCGCCGAGGTCGGCTGGTCGGCCCTGGTCACCGCGACCATCGTGACCGTGATCGTCGGTGAGGACGACAGCCCCCTGGAGCACCGGCGCGGCCGCTACCTCCGTCCGGAGGGTGGCTGAGGCCGTCCGCTCAGCACCCCGTCCCGGCGGATCAGGTGCGCGGCGAGGCCCAGCGCCGGAGCGCGAACAGGCCGGGGAGCAGCAGGACGAGGAGCAGCAGCCCGCCGACGTGGTCGCCCACATCGGAGCCGAAGGCGAGCAACAGGCCCCCGACGAACACGAAGGGTGAGGAGAGCAGCGCGACTACCCAGAAGGCGACCTTGCGCAGAGGATGGCTGCGAACGGGGTGCTGCAGACCGCCGAGGCCCTGGAGCACCCCGTCGAGCTCACCATAGGTCCGGGCCGCCAGCGCACGGCCGGTGCGTTGCTCGAGTTCGTCCGGTGACAGCCGCCCCTGTGAGAAGGCTTCCGAGAGCACCTGCACCGCGGTCTCCCGGTCGGAGTCGGCGGCCAGCAGGACGCTGCGCGCGGTCCGTTCAGCAAGTCCGCGCTCGGAGTTCGCAGGCCACCACGACCCGATGAGCCGGACCACTTCGGCCAGGTCGATGGGAGGCGCTGAGCTGCCTGAGGCAGGGGTGGACGATGATCTCGGCAGGTGTTCGACCGCGAGGCGTCCGGACCGGGTCAGCGCCACGGAGTCGCCGTGCGGCTCCACGAAGCCCGCCACGAAGAGCCGCTCGACAGCCGCCTCGACGGTGCCGGTGGTTCGCTCGAGCCGCTGGGCGAGGGTGCCGGTCTGGCTTGCGGCAGGTTCGAGCGCCTTGAGGACCATCAGGTCGATCTCACCGGCATCGGGCTGCTTCACCACGGTGCAAGGCTAGTCGCAGTATCGGCATAAAGTGCGCGAAACGCGTGTTCGTGCGGACCCACGGGGACCCTGACGAGCCGCTTTCGTGTGCGCGAACCGCGACGGCTAGGGTTCGCCGCGTGACCGAGGCGCTGCGGGTGATGGTGGTCGATGACCACCCGATGTGGAGAGAAGGCGTTGCCCGGGACCTGACCGAGGCCGGGATGAACGTCGTCGCGACGGCGGCCAACGGCAAGGACGCGATCAGCCGGTTCCCTGCGGCACGGCCCGACGTGGTGGTGCTCGACCTGCAGATCCCGGAACCGAACGGCGTCGCGGTCACCTCGGAGGTCGTCCGGCAGAACCCGGCCGTCCGCGTGCTGATCCTCTCCGCCAGCGGGGAGCAGCAGGACGTGCTCGACGCGGTGAAGGCCGGTGCCACCGGCTACCTGGTCAAGTCGGCCTCACGAGCAGAGCTCCTCGACGCCGTACGCCGGGTCGCGCTGGGCGACACCGTGTTCACGCCAGGGCTGGCCGGCCTGGTGCTGGGGGAGTACCGCCGCCTCTCGGACGCCCCCACGGCGGCGAAGGAGGACACCCCGCGCCTGACCGGGCGCGAGACCGAGGTGCTGCGACTGGTGGCGAAGGGGATGTCCTACAAGCAGATCGCCGAGCGGCTCTTCCTGTCCCACCGGACGGTGCAGAACCACGTGCAGAACACGTTGCGCAAGCTCCAGCTGCACAACAGGGTGCAGCTGGTGCGCTACGCCATCGAGCAGGGGCTCGACGAGATCGACGGGGACGCCTGACAGCGCGCCGTGCGGAGCCGCGCGCGGGAAGAACCGCGCGTTCGGTAGCGTTGGGATGCACACGCCGGGAAAAGGAGCACGACATGGGTCTGGGAACGTTGCTGTTCCGCGCTTCGCTCGGTGACGTGCTGCGCGCGGAGCGGATGCGGCAGGGGATGACCCTGCGCGAGCTCTCGTCGTCGGCCCGGGTCAGCCTGGGCTACATCTCCGAGATCGAGCGCGGACAGAAGGAGGCGTCCTCCGAGCTGCTCGCCGCCCTGTGCGAAGCCCTCGACGTCCCGCTCTCCGACGTCCTGCGGCAGGTCAGCGAGCACGTGGAGCGCCAAGAGCTCGCGCTCGAGATCGTCACCGAGCCCTCGGCTCCGGGTGAGGTCGTCGCGTCGGCTGCCTGATCGGTCTCGACTGTCCGCTCGCTGGGCTCGCTGCTCGACCGTCTAGAGAACGCCGGCCGCGTTCTCGAGGGCGCCGAGCTCGTCGTCGAGGTGGGTCAGCAGCCGCTGCAGGTGGGGGACGCTCCGGCGACACCCCGTGAGTCCGAAGTCCATGTCCTCTGCATAGCTGTTGCAGGTGATGTTCAGCGCCATCCCGTTGATCGGTATGGACAGCGGGTAGGTGCCCGTCATCTTGGCGCCGTTGAGGTACATCGGCTTCCTCGGTCCCGGCACGTTGCTGATGATCAGGTTGAACGGCGGCCGGATGATGCCCTGCAGCCGGAGCATCGGGGTGATGATCGAGGGTGCCATGCCCAGCGCGCTCATCGCCATGATCTGCAGCTGCGTCATCGAGCCGAGGGCTTCCTTGCCGGTCTTCATCGACTGGTGGATCGACGCCAGCCGGGCGGCCGGGTCGTCGAGGTGGGTGCCGAGCTTGACCATCACCGCGCCCACCGAGTTGCCTCCGCTGCCCTCCGGCCCCGAGCGCTTGGCGTTCAGTCCCACCGGGACCATCGAGACCAGGGGTGCGTCCGGCAGGGCGTCGTGCTCGATCAGGTAGGCGCGCATGGCGCCGGAGCACATCGCGAGGACGACGTCGTTCAGGGTGGTGTCGCTGGCCTTGCCGATGGCTCGCAACCGCTCGAGCGGCCACCCCTGGGCCGCGAACCGGCGCGAACCGGTGATGGTGGTGTTGAACATGGTGCGCGGAGCGTAGAGCGAGAGCGCTGAGGTCTCGTTGCGCAGCCCGTGCTTGAGCGTCTTGATCAGGGCGGAGGGCATGCCCGCCGCGTCGGCGGTGATCCCGAGCGCCGTACGCATCGCCTCCAGGGGTACGTCGGTCACGCTGCGCTCGGCCTCGTCGCGCACCTTGGTGGTCCTCGAGCTGGGCCGATCGGCCCACATCGGGGGCATGCCGCGCTTGTCGGGGTCGGTGGTCATCACGCTCTGCAGCAGCCGCATCGCGGAGATGCCGTCGACCAGCGAGTGGTGCAGCTTGGTGTAGAGCGCCACCCGGCCGTCACGGAGGCCCTCGATCAGGTGCGCCTCCCAGAGCGGGCGCTCCCGGGCCAGCCGGGTGCCGTGCAGCCGCGAGCAGAGGTCCAGCAGCTCACGGACGCGGCCCGGCTTGGGCAGGGCGCTGTGCCGGAAGTGGTACTCGAGGTCGAAGTTCTGGTCCTGGGTCCACACCCACTGGCCGGCGGTGCTGATGCCCCGGGTGGGCCGCTTGAGGAACAGGGGGGCGATCTCGGAGACCTCCGACATCTGCTCGTAGAGGCGCCGGACGTAGTCGCGGGGAGCACCCTCGGGCTTCTCGAAGAGCTGTAGCCCGCCCACGTGCATCGGCATCTGTCTGTTCTCCGCGAACAGGAATCCCGCTGACGTCGGGTCGATCGGAACTACCACGTCTCCGCCTCTCACTGGCGCGTCGGCTGACCATCAACTGGCCCTGGGGCCGGGGGTTCTGCATCCTCGCGCGTTTGTCCCGCGATGAACAGCCGCGGCGACCTCGGGGGAAGATTTCGCATTCGCCTGCACGAAACCCGCTGTCCTTCCAGAATGAGCAAAAGGAACATAAAGGACATGGGGGATGTCGAACGATGCTGGGCCAGGCCGCGCTGAAGCGCCCCAGGAAACGCCGTCGCAAGCGCCGCAAGAAGGTCGTGCGGCCGATGCCGGCCACCGTGTCCTACAACCCGCGTCCCTACCCGGCCACCGCGATCCCGTCCGCCTACGAGCTGCACGTGATCAAGAGGCTCGGCACCGGCTACTCGCGCGGAACGCTGGCAGCGGTCCGGGCCGCCGGGGGGATCGAGAAGTGGCTCAACCGCCAGCTCGACCCGTCCACGGTGCCCGAGTCGGCGATCGTGGCGAGCATCGACTCCTGGTACGCCGCGCTGCGGCGTACGCCGGCGCAGAAGGTCGCCTCGAACAACGACAACACCAAGGCCGCCTGGCAGTACGGGCTGGACCTCGCCAACTGGACCACGCTGCGGCGGATCTACTCCACCCGCACGGTGCACGAGACGATGGTCGACTTCTGGAGCAACCACCTGCACATCTGCTCCGGCGAGGACAAGGTCTACACCCACCAGTTCGACTACGACGCCACGATCCGCCGGCACGCCCTGGGCCGCTTCGAGGACCTGCTGGTGGCCACCGCCACCCACCCGGCGATGTCGCTCTACCTGGACAACTGGCGGTCGAGGCGGAACGCGCCGAACGAGAACCAGGGCCGCGAGCTGCTCGAGCTGCACACGGTGGGCACGGGCGCCGGCTACACCGAGGACATGGTCAAGGACTCGGCCAAGATCCTCTCGGGGTACAGCGTCCGCTGGGGCGAGGACTACGAGGGCTTCTACGACACGGCGAACCACACCACCGGACCGGTCAGGGTGCTGGACTTCTCCCACCCCAACGCCTCCGCCGACGGCCGCGCCGCCGCCGTCGCCTACCTCCGCTATCTGGCCCACCACCCGGCCACCGCCCGCACCGTCGCCACCCGGCTCGCGGTCCGGTTCGTCAGCGACCTGCCCTCGCAGGCCCTGATCAACCACCTGGCCGGCGTGTTCCTGAGCTCGGGCACCGACATCAGGGCCACGCTGAAGGCACTGATCGCGCACCCCGAGTTCCGCGCCCGTCCGGGAGCCAAGGTCAGCACTCCGGTCGACGACCTCGTCGCGACCGTCAAGGCGCTCGGGGTCGTCGCGCGCAAGCCGACCGGTTCCTCGTCCTTCGCCAACCACCTGAACTACGCGCACGGCGGGCTGCGCCTCTACACCTGGCCCCGCCCCGACGGTGCACCCGAGACCAACCCGGAGTGGACCTCCGCGGTCCGGATGCTGCGCTCGTTCCGGATGCACTGGAACCTCGCCGGTGGCTACCACCCGAAGACCGACGCGACGTACTACCCGGCGCGCTACCGGATCCCGCTGGCCAGGATCAGGTTCGACCAGTACTTCGACCACCTGTCGCGGTGCCTCCTGGGTCGCGGCTCGACGGCTCGGTCGCTCGAGGCTGCCTGCCTCGCCACGGGGCTGACGCCCGCCACGGTGATCACGAGTCGGCACGCCCTCGGCACCTGGATGTTCCCGCACGTGGCGGCGGTGCTGCTCGACTCCCCAGAACACCTGACCCGATGAGGACGACATGAGTGACACCACCGGCCACGACGGCTGCGAGGACTACGAGCGGGCCAGCCGCCTGAGCCGACGTGGGTTCATGCAGGGGATGGCCGCCGGGACCGGCGCCGTCGTCGCCACCCAGCTCTTCGGCGACGCCATGATGGAGGCGAGCTTCGCTGCCACCGGAGGCAACGTTCTCGTGGTGCTGAGCTTCCGCGGTGGCATCGACGGCCTCGGTGTCGTCGTTCCGCACGGCGATCCCGACTACTACCGGGCCCGGCCCTCGCTCGCCGTCGCCAGGTCCTCGGTGATCGCCGGCGACGCGATGTTCGGGCTGCACCCGCAGATGGCCCCGTTGCTGCCGCTGTGGAACGCCCGCAAGATGGCGGCGGTGCACGCGGTCGGGCTGGAGGTGCCCAACCGTTCGCACTTCAAGGCGATCGAGCTGGTCGAGGACTCCGACCCGGGGTCGTCGGTGCGCCGTGGCTGGGTGAACCGGATGATCGGCACCGGTGGCATCGTCGGTCCCACCGAGGCGGTCCACCTCAGCTCCCCGCTGACGCCCACGTCCTTCGCCGGCGCGTCGCCCACCCTCGCCACCAACGGCTTCGGCAACCTGCAGCTCGCCGGGCTGTCCAGCTCGCGCGCCGCGCGTCGCTACGCGGCCGAGACCAAGGTGTGGTCCGGGACCTCCGGCGCACTGGGCCAGGCGGCCCGGTCGGCGCTCTCGGTGAGCAAGGGCTTCGCCACGACGATGTCGAAGGCCTACCGTCCGGCCAACGGTGCCGTCTATCCGGGAACCTGGCCGGCCAAGGACCTCTCCGAGGCGCTCCGGGACGCGGCCCAGCTGGTCAAGGCCAACGTGGGGACGTCGGTGATCAGCATCGACTTCGGCTCCTGGGACATGCACGCCGACTACGGCACCCAGGACTGGGGCAGCATGCAGAGCATGACCGGCGCCTTCGCCAGGTCCGTGGCGGCGTTCTTCCAGGACCTCGGCTCGCTGGGCGACCGGGTCACCCTGGCGACCATCTCCGAGTTCGGCCGCCGCGTGTCCCAGAACGGCAACCGCGGTCTCGACCACGGCTGGGGCAACATGATGCTCGTCATGGGCGGTGGTGTCCGTGGCGGGCAGTACTACGGCACCTGGCCCGGCCTCGCCGACGGCCGGCTCGTCGCGGGCGACCTGCAGGTGACCACGGACTACCGCAACGTGCTCGGCGAGATCGTCTCCCGGCGGTTCCCGGACCGGCCGCTCGGCCAGGTGTTCCCGGGGCTCAGCTACCGACCCGTGGGGCTGATGCTCTGAGGTCCTCGTCGCCGACCGAGCGGGGTATAGGTTCGCTCCGGATGGGGTCGAGCAACGAGAGGCAGCACATGTCGGGCACCACGAACGAGGCCGGAGTGCACGACTACGTCATCGTCGGAGCCGGGAGCGCCGGGGCGGTGCTGGCGACCCGGCTCACCGAGGACCCCGGCATCCGGGTGCTGCTGCTGGAGGCCGGTCCCGAGCCGGACGCCGACGAGATCTCGATCCCGGCCGCCTTCCCGGCGCTGTTCAAGACCAAGTGGGACTGGAACTACGACACCACCGAGCAGAAGCAGCTGCACAACCGGCGTGCCTTCTGGCCCCGGATGAAGGCCCTCGGCGGCTGTTCGTCGATGAACGCGATGATCTACATCCGCGGGAACGCCGCGGACTACGACTCCTGGCGCGACGAGTACGGCGCAGCCGGCTGGGGGTACGACGACGTGCTGCCCTACTTCGTCCGCGCCGAGGGCAACACCCGGCTGGGCTCGCCGTACCACGGGCAGGACGGGCCGCTCCACGTCGAGGACCGGGGCTACACCCACGAGCTGACCAGTCTCTGGGTCGACAGTGCCGTGAGCGCGGGAGTCAAGCCCACCGACGACTTCAACGGACCCGAGCAGGAGGGGGCCGGGCTCTACCAGGTCACCTGTCGCAACGGCCGTCGCTGGTCGGTGAACGACGGATACCTCAAGCCGGTCCGGCACCGGCCCAACCTGGACGTGGAGACGGGTGCCTTCGCGACTCGCATCGTCGTCGAGGGGGAGCGCGCGACCGGTGTGACCTACCGCGTCGGAGGCCGTGAGGTGACCGCGAGCGCGTCCCGGGAGGTGCTGCTCTGCGGGGGCGCCGTCAACAGCCCGCACCTGCTGATGCTCTCGGGGATCGGCCCGGCCGCGCACCTGCGTGAGCACGGCATCGACGTGGTGGCCGATCTGGCCGGCGTCGGCCAGCAGCTGCAGGACCACCCTGCCGTCCCGATGATCTGGTACACCCGCGGCACCACCGATCTGGTCGAGTTCTCGAACGTGCGCAACCTCCTGCGCTGGAAGGCGCGAGGCACCGGTCCGCTGTCGTCGAACGTCGGCGAGGGCGGCGGCTTCCTGCGGACCCGGGACGACCTGTCCGCGCCCGACATGCAGTACCACGTGGCGCCGGCGGGCTTCTACGACAACGGACTGCGCGAGCCGACCCGGCGGATGTTCACCGCCGCGCCCACCCTCGTCTCGGTGCGCAGCCGCGGGGCGTTGCGTCTCCGCTCCTCGGACCCGGCCTGGCACCCGGAGATCGACGCCGCCTACTTCGACGACGGCGCCGACCTCGACGCGATGCTGGCCGGGATGAAGAAGCTGTGGGACATCTGCAGCCAGGGCCCCCTGGCCCGCTACCTCGAGCAGCCCTGGCGGCTGCCGATGAACCCGGGCGACGACGACTTCGTCGAACACATCCGCAACCACGCGCAGACGCTCTACCACCCGGTGGCGACCTGCGCGATGGGCAGCGGTGAGGACTCCGTCGTCGACGCCGACCTGCGTGTCCGGGGTGTCGCCGGGCTCCGGGTCGTGGACGCCTCCGTGATGCCCGCGGTGCCCCGCGGCAACACCAACGCCCCCACCATCATGGTTGCCGAGAAGGCAGCCGACCTGATCAGGAGCTCCCGATGACCGCAGACCTGCAGGCCCCGACGACGGCCGAGACCTTCGACTCGCTGAGCCCGGTGACCGGAGACGTCGTCGGCACCTGGCCGGTCCACTCGGCCGAGGACGTGGGCGTGGTCGTCGCGCGGGCGCGTGACGGAGCAGCGTGGTGGTCGTCCCTCGGCTTCGACGAGCGCGCCGAGAGGCTGAACAGCTGGGCGGGCGTGATCACCCGCCGGGTCGCCCAGCTCGCCGAGGTCGTGCACCAGGAGACCGGCAAGCCGCACAGCGACGCGACCCTGGAGGCAGCGCTCGCGATCGACCACATCGCGTGGGCCGCCAAGAACGCCGGCAAGGTGCTCGGTCGGCACAGGGTCGCCTCCGGGCTGGTGATGGCCAACCAGGCTGCCACGGTGCAGTACCAGCCGCTCGGCGTGATCGGCATCATCGGCCCCTGGAACTACCCGGTGTTCACGCCGATGGGCTCCATCGCCTACGCGCTCGCGGCCGGCAACGCCGTGGTGTTCAAGCCCAGCGAGCTGACTCCGGGTGTGGGCCACTGGCTGGCGGCGACCTTCGCCGAGGTGGTGCCCGACCACCCTGTCTTCCAGGTCGTCACCGGCCTCGGCGAGACCGGCGCGGCGCTGTGCCGTGCCGGGGTGGACAAGCTGGCCTTCACCGGGTCGACCGGGACCGGCAAGAAGGTGATGGCTGCGTGCGCGGAGACGCTCACCCCGGTGGTGATCGAGGCGGGCGGCAAGGACGCCGTCCTCGTCGACGAGGACGCCGACCTCGATGCCGCCGCCGACGCGGCGCTGTGGGGTGCCTGTTCCAACGCCGGCCAGACCTGCATCGGCGTGGAGCGGGTCTACGTGCACGACCGGGTCTACGACGAGTTCCTCTCGCGCCTCCTCGACAAGGCCAGGGACCTGCGGGCCGAGGACGTCCCGGGCGCCAAGATCGGGCCGATCACGATGCCGAGCCAGCTCGGCGTCATCCGCTCGCACATCGCCGACGCGCTCGCCCGAGGCGGCCGCGCCGTGCTCGGTGGGCCGGACGCCGTCGGAGAGCGCTACGTGCAGCCGACGGTGCTGGTCGACGTGCCGGAGGACTCGACGGCCGTCCAGGAGGAGACCTTCGGCCCGACCGTGACCGTGACCCGGGTCAGGGACATGGACGAGGCCGTCGCGAAGGCCAACGGCACCCGCTACGGCCTCGGCTCGACGGTGTTCTCCAAGGCCCGGGGGATGGAGCTGGCCGAACGGATCAGGTCGGGCATGACCGCCGTCAACGGCGTGATCACCTTCGCAGCGATCCCCTCGCTGCCCTTCGGCGGAGTCGGCGACTCCGGCTTCGGCCGCATCCACGGCCCCGACGGGCTCAAGGAGTTCACCTACGCCAAGGCGATCGCCCGGCAACGCTTCAAGCCGCTGCTGGCGCTGACGTCCTTCACCCGCACCGCCAAGGCCGACAACCAGCTCACCCAGATCGTCACGATGCTGCACGGCCGTGGATCCACACTCACGAAGTAGCTCGCGCGAGCACCTCGCCCGCTACGGCGCAGCTGCGGCTCCGCACGTCGAGCTGGCGCTCTCGCGCGGACGTGTCTCGCTGCGGCAGCGCCGGGCACGGCTGCGGACGAAGGCGTGGCAGATCGGCCAGTGCGCGATCGCCGCCGGGGTGGCCTGGATGGTGGCGAGCGACCTCCTCGGCCACGAGACGCCGTTCTTCGCCCCGATCGCGGCGGTGGTCAGCCTGGGCACCAGCTACGGCCAGCGGCTGCGCCGGGTCGCCGAGGTCACGCTCGGCGTCGCCATCGGGGTGCTGGTCGGTGACCTGCTGACCCAGTGGCTGGGGTCGGGCGGCTGGCAGATCGCGCTGATCGTCACGCTGGCGATGTCGACGGCGCTGCTGCTGGGACAGGGAGTGCTGTTCGTCAACCAGGCAGCCGTCCAGGCGATCGTGGTGAGCACCCTGGTGCCCTCGGCGGGCGAGGCGTTCATCCGCTGGACCGACGCGCTGATCGGCGGAGGGGTGGCGCTGGTCGCGGCGGCCGTCGTACCCCGGGCGCCGCTGCGGCGGCCGCGGGAGCAGGCGGGCGTGGTCGTCCGCAAGATCTCCGAGCTCCTGAGGGCGGCGGGGGAGGGGATCCGCGACGGGAACGCGGAACGGTCATTGGCCGTGCTGCAGGACGCCCGGGCGACCGACGAGCTCGTCGTCGAGCTCCGCGCGGCCTCGGACGAGGGGCTCTCCGTCGTCCGCTCCTCACCGTTCCGCCGGCGACACCGGGGGCGGGTGCGCGCGATGGCGGACCTGGTCGAGCCTCTGGACTTCGCCCTGCGCAACACCCGGGTCCTGGTCCGCCGGGTCGCGGTGGCCAGCTATCGGCACCAGCCGATCCCCGCGTCGTACGCCGAGATGCTGGAGGAGATCGCGAAGTGCGCCGACGCCATCGCGGACGAGCTGAGCGAGGGTCGCGCCGCGACTGCCGTCAGGGACCGACTCGTGGCCGTGGGGCGGTCGACCTCCCGGATGGAGCGCACGAGTGAGCTCTCCGCCGAGGTGGTGCTGGCGCAGGCGCGCTCCCTGATCGCCGACCTGCTCGCCGTGACCGGCATGGACCCTCTCGCCGCCACCGACCAGATCCCCCCGATCGCCGACTGAGCCCCCCGCGGTTCAGAGCTCCTGCACGACCGAGTCGACGACGGCGACGAGGTCGCCGTGGGAGCTGGCCGCCACCTCGCGCTGGCGCTGGTACGACGCACCCCGGCGAGGGATCTCCAGGACGAGGGCGAGCTCGTCGGCACAGTGCAGCCGCTCGGCCACCGGGGCGAGGTGCTCGACCAGCTCGACCAGGTCCTCCTGCATCAGGCGCTCGTCGGAGTGCTCGTCGAGGATGATCCAGGCGTCCAGCCCGTAGCGCGCCGCCCGCCACTTGTTCTCCTGGACGTGCCACGGCGGCAGGTGCGGCAGTCTCTCGCCGCGCTCGAGACGGTCGGACAGGTCGACCACCAGGCAGTGCGTCAGCGCCACCAGGGCGCGCATCTCCCACAGGGTCGAGACACCGTCGCAGATCCGGACCTCGACGGTGCCCAGGTGGGGCGCGGGGCGCACGTCCCACCGGATCTCGTTGATCTCCTCGATCACACCGGTGGTGATCAGGTCCTGGGCGTAGTGCTCGAAGTCGGGCCAGGTCTCGAACTGGAACGGCAGGCCGGCGGTCGGCAGCTGCTGGAACATCATCGCGCGGTTGCTGGCGTAGCCGGTGTCGGTGCCGGCCCAGATCGGTGAGGAGGCCGAGAGCGCCTGGAGGTGGGGGTACCACTTGAGCAGCGCCGAGACGATCGGCATCACGTGCTCCCGGCGTACGCCGACATGCACGTGCACGCCCCAGATCAGCATCTGCCGGCCCCACCACTGGGTGCGAGCGATCAGCTCCTCGTAGCGGTGACCCGGCGTGAGCAGCTGGTGCGACCACTCGGCGAACGGGTGCGTCCCCGCGGAGTAGAGGTCGACACCGAGCTCGTCGGCGAGCGGCCGGACGAGGTCGATCAGCGCGGCGAGCTCGTCGACGGCCTCGCCGGTGGTGTGGCAGATCCCGGTGGTCAGCTCGACGGTGTTGCGCAGCAGCTCCTTGTGGATCCGTGGCTCCGGGCCGTGCCGTGCCAGGCCGAGGTCGAACAGCTCCGAAGCGGCGTTGACCAGGTCGCGGGAGTGCTTGTCCACCAGGGCGAACTCCCACTCCACGCCGAGGGTCGGCTCGTGGGAGTCGGTGAACTCGATGGGCACGGGCACATCGTTCCACGATGCCGGGCCCCTCGGTCAGGGTGTCGCGGTCGCCGAGGCACTCGGGGCGGCCACGGAGGCACCGGCGGCGCGGGCGAAGGACCCGTCGGCGTTGCGGAAGCCGTCGCCGTTGATCGTGAAGACCACGAAGCCGCCCGGGTTGCGCTCCACCTGGAGGTTCGCGTGCTTGCCGACGAGGCCGGTGAACTCCTCCTCGTTGGTCTCGACGGTGCCGTCACCGTCGAAGTCCGCCGCGGCCTGGTTGCCGCGCACTCCGGGGGACCCGAGGTCGAGCGCGGACCCGCCGAGGCAGAAGCTCGGGCCGCAGGCGTTCCAGTTCCCGTCGACCCTGACGAGCTGGGGGCCGGTCGGCTTCGGTGTCGGGGTGGGAGTCGGCCCGGCGCTCGGCTTGGGAGTCGGCCCGGCGCTCGGCTTGGGGGTCGGTCCGGTGGTCGGCTTGGGGGCCGCGGGCGTGACGGCAGGCGTGCGGGGCTTCGTGGTCGACCGTGGCTTGGCTGCCTTGGCCCGCACCTTCTTCGTCGTGGGCTCCGGCGGGGGCGGCGGTGACGGGACGGCGAACACCCCGGTCAGGTAGCCGGCCTGCATGGAGAGCACCAGCGAGACGTAGTAGTCGGAGTGGTTGTAGCGGAACGCCGCGCGGGACATGCCCGCGGCGTCGGCCAGGCTGCCGCCGGCACCGCAGAGGTAGACCGCCGACCCGAGGGCGCTGTCGTCGATGTCGTCGGGGTTCATCCGACCGTCGCCGTCGCCGTCGCGGGCGACCGAGCTCCACGTCTGGGGCAGGAACTGCATCTGGCCGACGGCGCGGTCCCAGAGCTTGTCCCGGTCCAGGGTGCCGTTGTCGGAGTCACGGATCGCGGCGAACGGGCCGGCACCGTCGAGCCGCGGCCCGCGGATCTCCGGACGCGAGACCCCGTCGGAGCCCAGCTGGGCTCCCCCGAAGCGACCGTGGTTGGACTCGACCCGGCCGATGGCGGCCAGCAGGGTCCAGGAGATGTCACAGTCCGGGTCCTGGACGGCCATCACCTTCTCCGCGTGCCGGTAGGCACGCAGGGCGGCCTCGGGGACGTCGTTGCTGCCGGTGCTGCTGATCTCGAAGAACTGCTTGTCGCTGCGGGTGCCCCGCGAGCCGCGGTGGGCGTCCTTGCGGGCCACGACGAAGGCGCCCGCCACGATGTCCTGGGGCGGGGTCAGCCGCCAGAAGAAGCTGTGCGCCGCCACCGTCGAGGCCAGGGACGTGGTCGCGGGGGTGTACTCCGCCCGCTGCGCGGCGTCCGTCGAGGGCTGGGTTGCGGCCCCGGCAGCGACGCTGGTCGCGACCAGCGTGGCGGAGAGGGCGAGGGCGCCGAGCGGTGCCCAGTGGAACGTCATGTGGGGGGACTTTCGTGCGATATCGGACAGGCTGCACCAGCGTAGGCACCCACAGGGGACAGGCTGCCCAGAACAGCCTATTTCGCACAAAATAGTGTCAGAAGTCACCAACCGGACTAGACAGGTCGCGACAGGCGGACACTCAACGTTGCTGCAGCCGGGCGATCCAGTCCCGATGGGTGCCGTCGAAGGGCGCGGTGCCGCCCGTGACAGCACCCAGCACCTCCTGGCAGCTGGTGATCGCCTGCTCGACCACCTCCTCGGGATAGCCGAGGGAGACCCGGTGCTGGGCGAACTCGTCCTCGTCGTCGACCCACACCCGGCCCGTGGTCCCGCGGATCACGTCGAGGTCGAGGTCCACCGCGCGGACGAGGTCGGCGCCGTGCCACACCGCCGGAGTGGCCACGTCGACGTAGGTGTCGAAGGGCCGCTTCGGGTCGTCGCCGTAGAACGTGCCGAGCCACCAGGCGTCGTGCGGCACCAGCGTGACGTGGTCGGCCGCGGCGTAGAACGCGCGCACCGGGCTGGCCAGCAAGGTGCCCTTCGTGATGCCGATCCAGGTGCCGTGGACGTCGCTTCCGAGGAGCAGGCCGTCGAACTCCCAGTGCGGGGCGTCGGGCCACTTGCGGCACTCGACGCGGACAGGGCGCGGCATGGGGCCGAGGATACGTTGGCCCGCGTGAGCGACATCCGGCTGCCGACCTACGACGACATCCGGCGCGCCGCCGGCCTGATCGGGCCCCGGGTCCGTCGTACGCCGACCCTGGAGATCGAGGTCGAGGGGCGCCCGGTCATCCTCAAGCTCGAGCTGTTGCAGCACGCGGGCTCGTTCAAGGTCCGGGGCGCGTTCACGAGCGTGCTCAGTGCGCCGGAGGCGCCGGCGACCCTGGTGGCCGCCTCGGGCGGCAACCACGGCCTGGCCGTGGCCCACGTCGGGCCAGGCGCTGGGCATCGCGACGCGGATCTTCGTCCCGGCGAGCGCCCCGGCGGTCAAGGTGGAGGCGATCGGGTCGCTGGGAGCCGAGCTCAACCAGGTCGGCAGCACCTACGCGGAGGCCCTCGAGGCCAGTCGAGAGGCCGCCTCGCGTCCCGGCGCGCTGGCCCTGCACGCCTACGACGCGTGGGGCACGGTCACCGGACAGGGCACGCTCGGCGCGGAGATCGTCGACCAGGTGCCGGACGTGGACACCGTCGTGGTCGCCGTGGGTGGAGGCGGGCTGCTGGGCGGGCTGGCGAGGGGACTGGCCGGCGCCCGGCCGTCGGCGCGGACCGTCGCGGTGGAGCCGGAGGCGTGTCCGACGCTGAGCCGCGCACTCGAGCACGGTGGTCCCGTCGACGTCGGGGTCGGCGGCGTGGCCGCCGACGCCCTGGGTGCCTCCCGCCTCGGTGCCATCGCCTGGGCCACGGTGCAGGAGCTGGAACCGACGTCGGTGCTCGTCAGTGACGAGGCGATCGTGGACGCCCGGCGCTGGCTCTGGCGCACTGCGCGCGTCGCGGCGGAACCGGCAGGCGCCGCCGCCCTCGCCGCGCTGCGGTCCGGGGCCTACCGTCCAGTGGCCGGCGAACGGGTCTGCGTGGTCGTCTGCGGCGGGAACGCGGATCCGTCGGGCCTGTGAGGTCCGGGGTCAGTGCCTGCGCGTCGGGACGATCCTGGCGAAGGACCTCGCGACGACGTCCTGGTAGCGCGAACCGGCCAGCTTGGCGAAGTGGTGCATGGCATGCGCGTCGGCGCCCACCAGCACCCGGGCCTTGCCCGACAGTGCTCCCCTGAGGATGATCCTGGCCGCCTTCTCGGCCGTCATCCTCGCGAGCTTCTGCTCGAACAGCGAGTCGATGGCTGCGGCGTCCTGGCTGGCCGTCTTGCGACCGTTGCGCGCGATGCCGGTCTTGATGCCGCCCGGGTGCACGCAGGTCACGCCGACCTCGTGGCCGCTGACCAGCATCTCCTCGCGCAACGCCTCGGTGAAGCCGCGAACGGCGTACTTCGTGGCGTTGTAGGCGGTCTGGCCCGGCATGCTGATCAGGCCGAACAGGCTGGACAGGTTGATCACGTGCCCGTCCCCGGAGGCGATCAGGTGGGGCAGGAACTCCTTGGTGCCGTTGACCACGCCCATCAGGTTCACCCCGACGATCCAGTCGAAGTCCTCGTAGGACATCTCCTCGAAGTCGCCGGTCACCGTGACCCCGGCGTTGTTGATGACCATGTTCACCCGGCCGAACTGCTCGGCCACGGCGGCGGCCCACTCGGCCACGGCGGCTCGGTCGGACACGTCGACCCGGTCGCTGCGAAGCTCGCGCACACCGGCCGACTTGAGCAGGTCGACGGTCTCGGCGAGGCCGCCCGCGTCCCAGTCGGAGATGGCGAGCAGCGCTCCACGACCGGCAGCGTTCAGCGCGAGCTGCCGCCCGATGCCGGAGCCCGCTCCGGTGATCACGACGACCTTGTCCTCGAGGGTCTTCATGCGACGTTCTCCCTGGTCCGGTCGGCGGAGTCCGTCGTGGTGTCCCGGCGGGTCACGGCGACGTACTGGTCGAGGTCGAAGTCGCGGAGCAGCGAGCGGAACTTGAAGGTGGTGCGCGGCCACAGGGTGGTGTTGCGGCCGTGGGCGTCGAGGTACCAGCTCGAGCAGCCACCGGTGTTCCACACGGTGCGCTGCATCCGCCGCTGCACGTCCTCGTTCCAGGCCTCCTGCGCCTGCGGTCGTGGCTCGACGCTGACGATCTCCTGCGCGCCGATCTTCTGCAGCGCCGAGAGGATGTAGGCGATCTGGCTCTCGATGATGAAGACCATCGAGGAGTGACCCAGCCCGGTGTTGGGGCCGACGATCTGGAACAGGTTGGGGAAGCCGGTGATCGTGGTGCCCTTGTACGCCGTCATCCCCTCCTGCGCCCAGCTGTCCGCGAGAGTGCGGCCGTCGCGACCCTTGATGTGCTGCGCGATGGGCTGCTCGGTGGTGTGGAAGCCGGTGGCCACGACGATGGCGTCCACCTCCCGCACGGTGCCGTCGCTGGTGACGATCCCGGTGGGCGTGATCTCGGCGATCCCGTCGGTGACCAGGTCGACGTGGTCGGCCGCGAGTGCGGGGTAGTAGTCGTTGGAGATCAGGATGCGCTTGCAGCCGATCTCGAAGTCCGGGGTCACCGCCTCCCGCAGAACCGGATCGGAGATGCCCTTGGCGATGTTCTGCAGGGCCATCTTCTTCGCCGGTGCCGCCAGCCTGGGGTTCACCGTGAACCCGGGGACGAAGCACTCGCGACCCCAGTAGATGCCGGTGCGGTAGGCCCTCTGGACGAACGGCAGGTAGCGGAAGGCGAGCCTCTCGACGGCTCGGTAGTCCCGGTCCCGGCGCGGCATCACCCAGGGAGCAGTGCGCTGGTAGAGGTCGAGGTGAGCGACCTGCTTGACCACCTCGGGCACGATCTGGATCGCCGAGGCGCCGGTGCCGATCACGGCCACCCGCTTGCCGGTCAGGTCGTAGTCGTGGTCCCAGCGGGCGGAGTGGAAGATCTCACCTGCGAAGGAGTCGAGGCCGGCGATCTCGGGCAGCTTCGGCTCGGAGAGTCCGCCGGACCCGGTGATCACCACGTCGGCGACGACGTCGCCGTGACTGGTGCTGACGTGCCAGACATGGTCCTCCTCGTCCCAGACCATGTCCTGGACGGTGACCCCGAACCGGAACCGGTCCAGCACGCCCGAGTGCTCGGCCGTGCGCTCGAGGTAGGCCTGGATCTCCGGCTGCGGGGAGAACGAACGGGTCCAGCCCGGGTTGGGAGCGAAGCTGAAGGAGTAGAGCTGGCTGGGCACGTCGCACGCCGCACCGGGGTAGGTGTTGTCGCGCCACGTGCCACCGACGGTGTCGCCCTTGTCGAGGACGACGAAGTCGGAGAAGCCGCTCTCCTCGAGCTTGATGGCGGTGCCGAGCCCGGCGAAGCCTGCGCCCACGACGAGGGTCCGGACACGGTCGGGGAGGTTGGTCTGGGTCATGGCCCTGACTCTACAAAATACTGAACGAGCGTCAATAGCGGTGTTGAAGGAAGTTCAGTAAGATGCGCCACATGACCTCCACCCGCGTCCGGATGACCCCGGACAACCGGCGGGAGCAGCTGCTCGCTCTCGGCGTCCGCCTGTTCGCGACCCGGTCGCTGGAGGACCTGTCCATCGAGACGCTGGCCGAGGAGGCCGGGATCTCCCGCGGCCTGCTCTACCACTACTTCGGCAACAAGCAGGAGTTCCACACGGCCGTGGTGCAGCGCGCGGCCGACGACCTGTTCGCGGTGACCGCCCCGACCGGTGAGGGCTCGCCCCTCGAGCAGCTGGCCGGCTCGCTGGAGCGCTACGTCGACTACGTCGCGCAGAACTACCACGGCTACGTCTCCCTGTTGCGCGGAGCCGCCGGCGGCCACGAGGGGCTGCGCGAGATCTACGACTCGTCACGAGCGGCCCTGACCGGCCGGCTCTTCGAGGGTCCGGTCGCCGAGGAGGCGGCGGCGATCGGCCTCACCGACACCCCGGCGGTCCGACTGCTGGTGCACGGCTGGGCGGCCTTCACCGAGGATGTCGTCCTGGAATGGGTCCGGGACGACCGCGGCATCAGTCGCGAGGAGCTGCTGGTGACCCTGTCGGCGTCACTGCCGGGGATCCTGGCGCCGTTCCGCGAGCCCTGAGTCGGCGAGGGCCGAACCCCGGGGCGAACACCCAGACCTTCATCGCCACGAACCGGAGCACCGTGACAGCGAGGTTCGCCGCCGTCAGGACGACGACCTCGACTCCCCGGCCGGGGGACCCCGTGGCGTGCAGCAGGGCCAACGACCCCGACGTGGCTGCCAGCCCGGCCGCGAAGATGGCCAGCCCCTGCACCTGGTGGCGTACGACGCGGTGCGGGCCCCGCACGCCGAAGGTGAACCGCCGGTTGGCCGCTGTGTTGACCACGGCCGTGGCGAGCAGGGCGATGAAGTTGGCCCACCAGGGCGACATGGCCGGCCGCAGCGCCAGGAAGAGCACCGCGTAGGCGAGGGTCGAGCAGATCCCGATCGCCAGGAAGATGCCGAGCTGCATGCCGAGTCGCCCGCGCCCGGCCTCGGCGCTGGTCCGCCCGAGCCGTTCCCCGATCTCACGCAGCGGCAGCGTGCCGCGGACGAGCGATCGGCCGAGGCGCGCCACGCCCTTGAGGTCGTCGATCGCCGTCCGGACGATGTGCACGCTGCTGTCCGGGTCGTCGGTCCAGTCGACCGGGACCTCGTGGATCCGCAGGCCGGCGCGCTCGGCCACGACGAGCAGCTCGGTGTCGAAGAACCAGGCATCGTCCTCGACGAGGGGGAGCAGCTCGCGGGCTGCGTCCCTCCTGATCGCCTTGAAGCCGCACTGTGCGTCACTGAAGCGCGCCCGGAGGGCCTGGCGCAGGAGCAGGTTGTAGCTGCGCGAGATCAGCTCGCGCTTCGCGCCGCGACGTACCCGTGAGGTGCGGGTGAGCCGCGAGCCGATCGCGAGGTCCGAGTGCCCGCTGACCAGGGGAGCGACGAGGGGCAGCAGCGCGGCCAGGTCGGTGGAGAGGTCGACGTCCATGTAGACGAGGACGTCGCTCTCCGACCCGCTCCACACCCGCTTGAGCGCCCGGCCCCGACCCTTCTCGGCGAGGTGCACCACGAAGACCTGCGGGTGGCTGTGGCTCAACCGGCGGGCGATCAGGGCCGTCTGGTCGGTGCTCGCGTTGTCGGCGATGGTGACCCGGTAGCTCCAGGGCATCGAGCGGAGGTGCGCGAGGACGCGCTCCACCGAGTCCGCGAGCTGGACCTCCTCGTTGTAGACCGGGATCACGATGTCGAGCACGGTTCCGGTCGCAGGCCGGGTGGAGCCGCCGTCGGGCGTCACCGGCTGGGCCAGCGCACTCACTGGATCCCGCTCGAGAGGTCGTAGAGCGTCGTACCGTCGACCGTGGTCGCCGTGAAGCTGGCCTCGACCCAGGTGGCGATCTCGCTGCCGCTGCCGCTGCTGCCGCCGCCTCGTCCACCGCCGTCTCCTCCGCCGCTCTCCTCCGCCGGGACCGGTCTCTGTCCCGCTGGCGATGAACCAGTGCACCTGGCCGTCGGCGACGTACTGCTGGAACTGGGCGAGCGTCGGGCTCGGGTCGCTGCCGTTGAACCCGCCGATCGCCATCACCGGCTGCTCACTGGCGAGCTGGAACCCGGCGGCGTTGTTCGCCCCGACCGCGGCGGCGGTCCAGGTGTAGGCCGCGGCCTCGGTCTGCAGGAGCGCCGTCACCTCCGCGCTGGAGGTGCTGCCGTTCAGCAGGCCGCCCGGTGCACCGCCGGGTCCACCCCCGGGGTTGCGACCACCGGGGCCATCGGTCGAGGCCGGCCCGGCACTCGGGATCGACCCGGTGTGCGGTGACGCCGCGGTGCTCACGGCGTACGCCGCGGGCCCGGCGAGCGTGGCCACCATCGCGACACCGGCCGCAGCGAGCGCGATCCTGCGGGGCAGCTGACCGGCGCCGGCCAGGACCAGTGCCGAGGCCATGCCCAGGACCACGACGGCCCACTTCAGCCACGGGACGAAGTCGGTGGTGCGGTCCAGGAGGAACCAGGCGAGCACCGAGGTCAGCGCGACCGTGAAGGACAGCAGGCCGGTCGCGACGAGGGAGGAGCGGTGCTGCCAGAGCACCCAGGCGCCGATGCCGACGAGCGCCGCCACGGCCGGTGCGAGCGCCACCGTGTAGTAGGCGTGGAAGATCCCGGCCATGAAGCTGAAGGTGAGTGCGGTGACCACGAGCCAGGTGCCCCACAGGACCACGCCGGCCCGCAGCTGGACCTGACCGCGTCCGAACCACAGGGCGGCGAGCCCGAGCACGAAGGCGGCAGGGAGCAGCCACGCGATCTGGCCGCCGATCTCGGAGTCGAACAGGCGCAGCGCGCCGGTCGTACCCCAGCCGCCGGCACCGCCGCCCACGGAACCGACCTCGTCACCGTTGAGGCGGCCGAGCCCGTTGTAGCCGAGCGTCAGCTCGAGGATGGAGTTGGTCTGCGACCCACCGATGTAGGGGCGGCTCGCGGCCGGCCAGAGCTCGACGACGGCGATCCACCAGCCGCCGGCGAGCAGCATCGAGCCGAAGGCGACGAGCAGGTGGCCGATGCGCCTGCCCCAGGAGGTGTGTGCGCAGAGCAGGTAGACGAGCGCCAGGGCGGGGAGCACCAGGAACGCCTGCATCATCTTGGTCAGGAAGGCCAGCCCGACCAGCGCGCCGCCGAGGGCCAGCCAGCGCACCGGGTGCCCGGTGACTCCGGCCGGGAGCCGCGTCGCCTCGACGCCACGAAGGGTCGCAGCCGCTGCACCGACGAGCAGCAGCGTGAGCAGGGCGTCCGGGTTGTTGAACCGGAACATGAGCACCGCGACCGGGGTCAGGGCCATCACCGTTCCGGCCAGCAGGCCCGCGGCGGCGGACCCCGTCGTACGCCGGACCACGTGGTGCAGCAGCGCCACGGTGGCGACGCCCATCAGGGCCTGGGGCACGAGGATGCTCCAGCTGGACAGGCCGAAGAGCCGCACCGAGAGTGCCATCGGCCACAGCGCCAGCGGGGTCTTGTCGACCGTGATCGAGCTCGCCGCGTCACTCGAGCCGAAGAAGAACGCCTTCCACGACTCCGAGCCCGCCTGGACCGCTGCGGAGTAGAAGGAGTTGGCCCACCCGCTCGCGCCCAGGCCCCACAGGTACAGCAGTCCGGTAGCGAGCAGGAGACCGAGGAACGCGGGCCGCGCCCACGCGGGATCCTGGGCGGGACCGCGCCACAGCCGGTGCATCCGGTCGGTGCGGCGGCCGGCTCCGGCCGAGGCGAGGGAGGGCGGGGATTCGGGCGCTGCGGGGGCCGGTCCGGGCGGCCGCGGCAGGGTGCTGGTGGTGTCCATGCCAGGACTCTGTCCTTGCGACCTGCGACGGCCGTGTGGTCGTTCTGTGCCCCTGCTGTGAGCGCTGAGCGCTGAGCGCTGGGTGCTGGTTCGGGTGCGTCAGTGCGGCAGCAGGACGGTGAAGGTGGTGTCGCCCGCCCGGGTCTGCACACTGGCGCGGCCGCCGTGGGCCTGCGCGATCGCGGAGACCAGCGAGAGGCCCAGACCGGCGCCGCCGGAGGCCCGGGTTCGGGAGGAGTCGCCGCGGCTGAACCGCTCGAAGGCGTTGTCCGCGAGGGTCTCGGGGAGTCCGGGGCCGTCGTCGTGCACGAGGATGCGTACGCCGTCGGGGGCCGTGGTCGCCGAGACGGTGACGGTGGTGCCGGGCGGGGTGTGGTGGCGGGCGTTGCCCAGCAGGTTGGTGACCACCTGGTGCAGCCGCTGCTCGTCCCCGGTGACGAGCACGGGCTCGTCGGGCAGGTCGAGCTGCCACAGGTGGGAGGGGGACAGCACCCGCGCATCGACCACCGACTCGAGCAGCATCCTGGTCACGTCCACCTCGCTGCGCGCCAACGGTCGGCCGGCGTCCAGGCGGGCGAGCAGCAGCAGGTCGTCGACCAGCCCCGACATCCGGTCGGCCTCCGTCTCGACCTTCGCGAGGGCGGTGGCGAGGGCGGTGGGGTCGTCCGGCGTACGACGGGAGAGCTCGGCGTACCCGTGGATGGTGGCCAGCGGGGTGCGCAGCTCGTGGGAGGCGTCGCCGACGAACTGGCGGACCTGCTGCTCGCTGCGGTGGCGGGCCGCGAGCGAGGTCTCGACGTGCTCGAGGAGCACGTTCAGTGCGGCGCCCATCCGCCCGACCTCGGTGCGCTCGTCGGTGAGGTGCGCCGGGACGCGCTCGGTGAGGTCGATCTCACCGGAGGACAGCGGGAGCGCGGAGACGGCGTGGGCGGTCTCCGCGACCTCGTTGAGGGGACGCAGCTGGCGGCGTACGAGGACGGTACCGAGCCCGGCAGCCGTCAGCACTCCGAGCACGATGAGCAGGATCTCGTAGCCGATGAGCGCGGTCACCGTCTCGTCCACCTCGGCAGTGGGCAGGCCGCTGACCAGCCTGCTGCCCTGGGGGCCGTTCACCGAGGTGACCCGGTAGGAGCCGAGCGCCTTCAGCTGGGCGCCGTGCACGTCCCGGTCCACCGGGATCTCGCCGAGCTGGTCGAGCGCGGTGCTGGAGAGCTCCCGCTGGCCACCGCGCTGCTCGGTCAGCACGTACCCCGCGCTCCCTCCCGGTGCGTCGATGATCGCGATCAGGGTCCCGGGTCCCTGGTTGCTCGGGTTCGGCGACGGAGTGCGCCCGCCCCCCGCGCGGTCACCGTCGCCGACTCGCCGCACCGAGGAGAGCACGCTCTCGTCGAGGCGGTCCATCAGCGAGGACCGGATGCCGACGGTGGCGATGACGGCGATCAGCGTGGAGACGATGGTCACGAGCACCACCGCGGTGACGACGAGCCGCGCGGTCAGGGTGCGGGGGGCGTGCACGGTCAGCCGGCGTTCGCGGTGTCGGCCGGCTTGAGCACGTAGCCGGCGCCGCGCATGGTGTGGATCATCGGCGGTCGCCCCGCGTCGATCTTCTTGCGCAGGTAGGAGATGTAGAGCTCGACCACGTTGGCCTGCCCGCCGAAGTCGTAGTTCCAGACCCGGTCGAGGATCTGGGCCTTGCTCAGCACCCGCCGCGGGTTGCGCATCAGGAAGCGCAGCAGCTCGAACTCGGTGGCGGTCAGCGAGATGTCCTCGCCGTCGCGGTGGACCTCGTGGCTGTCCTCGTCCAGGCTCAGGTCGCCCACCTGCAGCGTGGAGTCGCTCTCGGCCTGACGGGCTCCGGCCCGGCGCATCAGGGCGCGCAGCCGCGCCACCACCTCCTCGAGGGAGAACGGCTTGATCACGTAGTCGTCACCGCCTGCCGTCAGCCCGGCGACGCGGTCCTCGACGGAGTCACGCGCGGTGAGGAACAGCACCGGTACGTCGGGCTGGTCGCCGCGCAACCGGCGCAGCACCTCCATCCCGTCGAAGTCCGGCAGCATCATGTCGAGCACCACCGCGTCCGGCCGCTGACGCTTCGCCGTGCTGACCGCCTTGGTGCCGTTCAGCGCCACCTCGACGTCCCAGCCCTCGTAGCGCAGCGCCATCCTCAGCAGCTCCGCGATGTTGGCCTCGTCGTCGACGACCAGCACGCGCAGCGGGGTGCCGTCCGGGCGGGTCAGGTCGGGGGCAGCGGTCTTCATGCTCCCCACTCTGGACGTCCAGGGACACTGGAGTCCATGAGCACGCTGTGCGTTTCCTGTGAACCTCACAGTCACAGGACAGACACAGGTTGGAAGCGCACTATATGGACATGAGCGACCTGCCACCCGAGTCACGGCCAGCGCCACCGCCGGAGCCCGACCCGAACGACACCCGCGTCCTGCCGCCGGACCGGGAGCCCCCGGGGCCGAAGCAACGACTCAGCGAGCGCGTCTGGTCCTTCCGGGCGGTGATCGCGGTCGCTCTCGCCTCGGTGATCGTCGGCGGACTCGGCGGTGCGGCCCTGGCCAGCGTCGCGCAGGACGACGACGACCGACGCTCCGGGCCGGGACAGGCCAGGTTCAACCGGGGAGGCCCCGGGGGTGGGCCGGGGACGATGGACCAGCGTCGGCGCGAGCGGATGAAGGAGTGGCGCGACCAGCGCGGGCAGGGTCAACGTCAGTGGGGCCAGGACGGTCCGCCCGGCGTACCTCCGTCGGGCCTTCCTTCGCCCACCAGACCCACCCCGACCGGTTAGCCGTCCGGATGGCATAACGGACAGGGCTGTCGGCCGATCCCTGACGTTGTTGGGTGTTGCTTCGGCCGACGACTACCGGATTCCCCGGTCGGCCGGGGAAACCCCCATGCCAGCGCCCCCACCCACCGGGGGAGAATGGCCGGGCTGTGCGCATCCACTTCCCTCCCGACCTGCCGGTCTCCGCCCGTCGTGACGACATCGCCGAGGCGATCCGCGACCACCAGGTGGTGATCGTCGCGGGGGAGACGGGGTCGGGGAAGACCACCCAGCTGCCGAAGATCTGCCTGGCCCTGGGGCGCGGTGACCCCTCCGTGGACGGCGGCGGGATGATCGGGCACACGCAGCCACGCCGGATCGCCGCTCGCAGCGTCGCCGAGCGGATCGCCGAGGAGCTCGGCACCGAGCTGGGGGAGACGGTCGGCTACCAGGTCCGGTTCACCGACCGCACCTCCAAGCAGAGCCGGGTCAAGGTGATGACCGACGGGATCCTGCTGGCCGAGCTGCAGCACGACCGGTTGCTCGGGCGCTACGACACGGTGATCATCGACGAGGCGCACGAGCGCAGCCTGAACGTCGACTTCCTGCTGGGCTATCTCAAGCGCCTGCTGCCGCAGCGTCCCGACCTCAAGCTGATCATCACCTCGGCGACGATCGACCCCGAGCGGTTCGCCGAGCACTTCGCGGACGCCGCGGGCAGGCCGGCACCGATCATCGAGGTGTCCGGTCGCACGTTCCCGGTCGAGGTCCGCTACCGACCGCTGCTCGAGGAGTCCTACGACGACGAGGACGGCGAGCCGGTCCTGCGTGACCAGACCGAGGCGATCGAGGAGGCTGTGGCCGAGCTGATGGCCGACACCGACGGCGACATCCTGGTCTTCCTGCCGGGTGAGCGCGAGATCCGGGACACGGCGGACGTGCTCGAGCGCAGGGCGGGAGGACCGAAGGGCTTCGACATCGTGCCGCTGTTCTCGCGACTCTCCGCCGCCGAGCAGCACCGGGTCTTCGAGCGGCACGCCCGGCGCCGCGTCGTGCTCGCCACCAACGTCGCGGAGACCTCGCTGACGGTGCCCGGCATCACCGCGGTGATCGACACCGGGCTGGCCAGGATCAGTCGGTGGTCGTCGCGCACCAAGGTCCAGCGACTCCCGATCGAGCCGGTCAGCCAGGCATCTGCCCAGCAGCGCTCGGGGCGGTGCGGTCGCATCGAGGCGGGCGTCGCGATCCGGCTCTACAGCCAGGAGGACTTCCAGGGTCGCCCCGAGTTCACCGAGCCGGAGATCCTGCGCACGTCGCTGGCCAGCGTGATCCTGCAGATGACCTCCCTCGGCCTCGGCCAGGTCGAGCGGTTCCCGTTCGTGGACCCACCCGACAGCCGGGCCGTCCGGGCCGGCGTTCAGCTGCTGGAGGAGCTCGGGGCCCTCGTCCCCGCCACCACGGCGAGCCGCAAGGGACCCCGGCTCACCGGCATCGGCCGCAAGCTCGCGCGGCTGCCGATCGACCCGCGGCTCGCCCGGATGATCCTGGAGGCCGACCGGCTCGGCTGCCTGCGCGACGTGCTGGTGATCACCGCCGCGCTCTCCATCCAGGACCCTCGCGAGCGCCCGGTGGAGCAGCGCACCCGCGCCGACCAGCAGCACGCCCGCTTCCGGGACCCGCGCTCGGACTTCATGGCCTGGCTGAACCTGTGGCGGCACCTGAAGGAGAAGCAGAAGGAGATGGGCTCGAGCGCCTTCCGGCGGATGTGCCGCGAGGAGCACCTGAACTACCTGCGCGTGCGCGAGTGGCAGGACTTCGAGTCCCAGCTGCGGCAGGTGGCCAGGCAGGTCGGTCTCAAGGCCGGCAGGTCGGCCAGCGACGGGACGGCACCGGACGGTGACGCGATCCACCAGGCGCTGCTCTCCGGCCTGCTCTCGCACATCGGGCTGCGGGATCGGGACCGGCGCGACTACCTCGGAGCCCGGGGTGCCCGGTTCGCGATCTTCCCGGGCTCGGGTCTGTTCAAGTCCCAGCCCGACCTGGTGATGGCTGCCGAGCTGGTCGAGACCTCACGGCTCTGGGGTCGGCAGAACGCCGCCATCGACCCGCTCTGGGCCGAGCGGCTGGGCGGCGACCTGGTCAAGCGCACCTACTCCGAGCCGCACTGGTCGAAGAAGCGCGCCTCGGCGCTGGCCCACGAGCGGGTCACCCTGTACGGCGTACCGCTGGTCGCCGACCGGCTCGTCCCACTCGGCCGGCACCAGCCAGATGTCGCCCGCGAGCTGTTCCTCCGGCACGCGCTGGTCCAGGGTGAGTGGCACACCCGGCACCGCTTCTTCGAGACCAACCTGCGCCTCCTCGAGGAGGCCGCCGAGCTCGAGCACCGCGCCCGCCGCCACGACATCGTGGTGGACGAGGAGACGCTCTTCGACTTCTACGAGGCACGCGTGCCCGCCGAGGTGATCTCCGGGGCGCACTTCGACACCTGGTGGAAGCAGGAACGCCGCAGCCGCCCCGACCTGCTGACCTTCGACCCCACGATGCTGGTGCACGACCGCGCCGAGGAGGTGCGGCCCGACGACTTCCCCGACCAGTGGCAGGAAGGGGCGACGACGCTGCCGCTGCGCTACCACTTCGAGCCCGGCCACGAGGCCGACGGCGTCACCATCGACGTCCCGCTCGCCACCCTGAACACCGTGGGGCCGGCGCCGTTCAGCTGGAACGTGCCCGGGCTGCGGCACGACCTGGTCACCGCCCTGATCCGCTCGCTGCCCAAGCAGCTGCGGGTGAACTTCGTGCCCGCCCCGGACGTGGCCCGCCGGTTCCTCGAGGCGGTCCCGCCGGGCGAGGAGCCGCTGGTCCCGGCGCTGTCGCGCTACCTGCGCTCGCTCACCGGTGTGCACGTCCCCGAGGACGCCTGGGACGCGGCCAAGGTGCCCGACCACCTGCGCCCCACCTTCCGGGTCTCGACGACGCCGGTCAGGAGGTCGGCGTCGGCAAGGACCTCGAGGCGCTCAAGCGGCCGTTGCGCCCGTCCTTCGACCGGGCGATGCGACAGGTGGCCGAGGAGTCCGGGCTGAGTGCCACCGGAGCAGACCGACTGGACCTTCGGCACCATCGAGCCCTCCTTCACCCAGACCCGCGCGGGCCACGAGGTGCGCGGGTTCCCGGCCCTGGTCGACGAGGGCGCGACGGTCGGGCTCCGGGTGATGGCCTCGGCCGGCGAGCAGGACGCCCACCACCGTCTCGGCGTACGACGGCTGCTGCTGCTGGCGGTGCCGAGCCCTGCGGCGAAGCTGCTCGCCGGTCTCGACAACGCCTCGAAGCTCGGGCTCGCCGCGTCGCCGTACGCCAACGTCCGGGCGCTCGTCGAGGACTGTGTGACGGCCGCTGCCGGCGAGGTGGTCGACCAGGCTGCACCCGTGCGCGACCCGGAGTCGTTCCAGGCGCTGGTCGAGCGCACCCGGCGCGAGCTCCCCGACGCATCGGCGGGCGTGCTGCAGCAGGTGCTCCGGGTGCTCGCCGAGTGGCGTCCGGTGGAGAAGGCCCTGCACGGCCGGGTCGAGATGGCGATGCTGCCGGCGATGACCGACCTGCGCGCCCAGCTCGGGCGTCTGGTCCACCCGGGGTTCGTCGCGGAGGCCGGTGCCGCTGCGCTGCGTGACTACCCGCGCTACCTGCGCGCGATGGCCCTGCGGGTCGAGCGGCTGGCCGACCAGGCGCGCGACCGCGAGCTGATGGACCGCGTCGACGTGCTCCAGCGGCCTGGCAGCACCGGGTGGACGCCCTGCCCGAGGGTCGACCGATGGGCGCCGACCTGCGCCGGGTGCGGTGGATGCTCGAGGAGTACCGGGTCAGCCTCTGGGCGCAGTCGCTCGGCACCGCCCAGCCGGTCTCCGACGCCCGCATCCGCAAGGCCCTCGGCTGAGCGCTGACGATGCTGGGGCCGTGCGGCTTCGAGCACGGCGTCGAAGACACCCCTGCTCACAGCGGCCCCCTCGCGGCGTACGTCGTCGGGGTCGAGGCGCAGCACCCGGTTGAGCCGGACCTCGCTCGGTCGTCGCTGGGAGTCCCAGGCGCCGGTGCCGATGTCCATCCACTCGCGGCCGTCGCGCGACTCCTGGGCGGCGTCGAGGTCGTGGTCGCGTGAGGTCAGCGCCAGCGCGAGCAGCAGGCTCCCCTCGGTCGCCGATCACCAGCACCGGGCGGTCCTTGCCCTGCGCGGGGTCGTCCTCGTAGGCGCACCCAGGCCCAGACGACCTCGCCCGGGTCGGGACGGCCGTCACCCTTCGGGGCGAAGCCGAGACGGGGGATGGCCGGACGGACGGCACGGATGCGCGGTAGCCGGATCTGCATCGCCGAGACACCTTTCCACCATGAGCGGTTTGGTGCGCCGGGCCGGGAGCGCCTCACGGCGCGTGGCCGCTCGAGGCGGCTTCATGTGGGACCCGGGGCTGCCGCGGCCCGGCGCACCGCCGACTCTACAAGCCCGATGCGCGCGGGGGCAGACATCGCCTCAGCCCAGCGCGCCGGTGAGCTCCAGGTGGGCCGCTCGCTCGAGCTGGTCGGCCAGCGTCAGCAGCCGCGACGCCGACACGTCCGAGGCGTACGACGATCCGCTGTCCGACGCGTCGGGACGTGCTGTGCACCCGCCCTGCCGCCGCGACCCGGGCGAACGCCGCGGCCCGGAACAGGGTGTCGGCGAAGTCACCCACGACCACTCCGCCGAGCACCTCGTCGACCAGGGCGCGGACCTCGTCGGGGCCGGGCGGCTCGACCACGCCGGAGATCACCTCGGCGACCGGCACGTGCAGTCGGCCCCGGTCGAACTCCGTCGCGGCGGTCTGCGGGTCGGCGTACACCCAGCTGCGGAGCAGGTAGAGCCGCCACAGCGCGCCGGCCAGCGAGTCGGCGGGAGCCCCGGCCCAGAGCTCGGCCAGGGTCTCGAGCCCCTCGGAGTCCGCGAGGTGCACCACCCGGGCGACCAGGGCCTCGTCGGCCTGGTCACGGGCGCCGCGCACGAGAGCGGCGGCAGCACGGTCGGCAGCCTCGCTGAGGGTCGCCGGGTCGACGTCGCCCTCGATCGCCTCGAAGTGCTTGGCTCCGGGGAATCGGGGTCGGTGGTGTCGACGCTCGGTCATCGACTGGCTGCCCATGGTCACCCCAGTCTTGCCGACGCAGCCTTGACCGCGAGCTCCATCGGGTCCTGCCCGGGCTCGTAGTTGTGGTCCTGACCGTCGTGGTCCATCCGGATCAGGCTCATCCGGCGTGCCGGACAGGACCACTCCGAGGGAGTGGAAGTGCCCGCTGCCGCCGCGCTCGAAGCTGACGAGGTACCACCAGCCCGAGCCACGCGCGACCGGCACGTCCGTGATCGGTCGGACCCTGACGTTGGTGCGCCCTTGATCCGCGCCCGGCACTTGCGGTGCCAGGCCTCGATCACCTTGCTCGCGCGCACGGCGTTCTGGGCGTCGGGGAACTCCGCGACCAGCTGTCCTGCGGTGTCGCTGCCGAGGGCCGGCAGTGAAGGTGCGCTCGACCGCGCCCGTCGCACCGATGGTCAGCAGGTCGAACTGCTGGCACAGCCCGAACGGGTCGGCTGCCCGGGATGGTCGGTGCGCCCCTCGGTCCAGGGGGAGGAGTCGTTGAGCTGGGGCAGCTCGCGCTGCGGTGAGCAGGGCCGCCTGCGGCGTCCGGCGTCGCCGTGCTGGCCGGTGATGCGGACGCGGTCGGCCGTGCCGACGGAGTCGGGGACGGGGAGGGCTCCGGGGACGGCTCGTCCACGTCCGTCGGCTCCGAGCTGCCCCTGCGGCTCGGGCTCCTCGTCGCGAGAGACCGAGCATCCGGCGAGTGCGCCGGCCAGGACGACAGCGCTGGCGGCCAGCACCGGCCGACGGCCGTCCGGATCCGAGTCGTTGACATGGCGTCAGCGTAGAGCCACGCTCGTCGTCACAGGCGGGTGACGTTCGCGTGGCGTGTCCCGATATCGTGGCGATGCCGGTCGGCCAACATCGGCGCGTCCCAGGGTGTGGCGCCCGGGGCCGTCGGGAAGCGCGCGAGGAAGGACATGCTGGTGGGATCCTCGCTCCGCAGGACCGTGTCCGCGGTCGTGGCGCTCGGTCGTGCTCGCGGCCGGCTGCGCCTCTGCCGAGGAGCCGCCGAAGGCGAAGCCGTCGGCGACGCCGAGCGGCCCCGCCGAGCTCACCTTCGCCGTCTACGGCCCGGAGCCGGTGATTGCGGCCTACAAGGAGATCGCCGCCCGCTACACCGTGCAGAACCCCGGCGTGAAGATCGTCGTCGAGCCCTACCCGGCCCACGACGCAGCCATGGCCGGCGCTGACCGCGCCTCGATGGCGGAGGGCGACCCGCCGGACGTCTTCCTGATGGACCACGACGACCTGGCCGGGCTCTCCGAGGCCAAGGCCGTACGCCGCGTCGACGACCTGCTCGCCGAACGCGAGGTCGACTTCGGCGACGGCTACACGCGCAGCGGTCTCGAGGCGTTCAGCGCCGAGGCCGCGCTGCAGTGCATGCCGATGGACGTCTCGCCGCTGGTCGTCTACTTCAACCCTCGAGCTGATCGAGCTCGACCTGATCGCCGAGCCCGGCCGCAGACCGGTGACGCAGGAGGACGGCTGGACCCTGGAGGAGTTCGGTCGTGCTGCGCTGCAGGCCCGCAGCCCCGGCGTCCGCGGGCTGCACATCGCCCCCGACCTCGAGCAGGTGTCCCCGTTCATCTGGTCAGGGGGCGGGGAGGTCGTCGACGACACCGACGAGCCGACCACGCTCACCTTGTCCGACGGACCGTCGGCCACCGCGCTGGAGCAGCTGCTGGAGCTGGTGCGCGACCCGGCGCTGACCTTCAACCAGGCAGCGCTGCGCAGCGGCGATCCGCGCTGCAGCGGTTCAAGGCCGGCAAGCTCGGGATGATGCTCGGCTACCGCGACCTGACCCCCGAGCTGCGGGCCCAGACGGGGCTGATCTTCGACGTGATGCCGCTGCCGAGGCTCTCGAGCGGGGCGACGATCGCCACCATGTCCGGGCTGTGCATCTCCTCGGAGTCCGAGGAGATCTCCAAGGCTGCGGACTTCCTGGCGGCCGTGACCTCCGACGAGGGCGCGGCCACCCTGGCGGCCACCGGCTACGTGATGCCCGCGAACCTCGACGTGGTCAACGACGACGTGTTCCTGCAGAGCGGCCTGCGCCCCCTCAACGCCGGGCGTCTTCGGTCGCGAGGTGCGCGACACCCGGCTGCTGCCCAGCACCCCGCAGTGGCCCGACGTGAAGCGCGCGACCGCGCAAGACCTCACCCAGCTGTTCTACGACCCGGTGATCCTGCCCCTGCCAGGAACGGCTCGAGGCGATCGACGCGGCGTCGGCGCCGTTGTTCGGCCCGTCCCCGGAACCGACGCCGAGCGGAAGCCCCAGCCCCTGACCGAGCCCCTGACCGGAGCCTCGACCGGACGCGCAGCGCTGGTCCAGCTCAGGCGTCTGGCGCAGCGGGGCGATGGGGGTCGAGGATCGCCTCGGTCAGCATCGGGGCCGATGATCTCGATCTGCCAGGTCCGGGCACCGAGGCTCTGCAGCTCGGCGACGACGGCCGAGCTCCATCTCGGCTCGCTCGGCCACAGGCGGCTTCCAGAGGACGCGCCGCAGGTAGTCCGGGGTGAGCAGGTTCTCCACCGGCACCTGGCGCTCCTCGGCGAAGGCGTTGACGAGCTCGCGCGCGGTGCTCAGCCGGGCCGCGGCCACCGGGTCGCGTTCGGCCCACACCCTCGGGGCCGGCGGACCGTCGGAGCGAACCGTCAGCGGTGGCAGGTCGCTGTCGCGCAGCTGTCGTGCGGTCTCGAGCGCGGCGAGCCAGCGGTCGGCGTACCTCCGCGCGCCACGGCCGTGGAAGCCCTGCGTGTCGAGCAGGTCGCCGATGGTGGTCGGCATCGCGTTGGCCGCGATGATCAGCGACGAGTCGGGGACCAGCCGGCCGGGGGTGGTGTCGCGCTGCTGGGCGATCTCGTCCCGCGTGGTCCAGAGCTCGCGCACGGCGGCGAGGGCCCGTCGACCCTTGGCCTTGTGGATGCCGGACGTACGCCGCCACGGGTCCTGTCTGCGGCGGGGGCACGTGGTTGATCAGGTGCTGGAACTCCTGCGCCGCCCACTCGGTCTTCCCGGACTCCTCGAGCTCGGCGACGATCACCTCGCGCAGCTCGAGGAGCACCTCGACGTCGAGGGCGGCGTACTCCAGCCACGGCTTGGGCAGCGGCCGCTTCGACCAGTCGACGGCCGAGTGCTCCTTGCGCATCGACCGGCCCATGATCACCTCGACCAGGGTGGCCAGCCCGACCCGCGGGTAGCCGAGCAGCCGGGCCGCGAGCTCGGTGTCGAAGAGCCGGGTCGGCACCAGCCCGACCTCACGCAGGCACGGGATGTCCTGGCTGGCGGCGTGCAGGATCCACTCGGCGTCGCCGATGGCGTCGTGGAGCGAGGTCAGGTCGTCGATAGGCGATCGGGTCGACCAGGGCGGTGCCCGAGCCCTCGCGGCGCAGCTGGATCAGGTAGGCCCGGGGCGAGTAGCGGTAGCCGGAGGCACGTTCGGCGTCCAGGGCGATCGGACCGGTGCCGGCCGCGACCCGGCGGACGACGTCGTCGAGCTGTGCCCGGGTCTCGGTGATCTCGGGGAGCCCGTCGCGCAGCGTGAGCAGCGGGATGGGGGCGACCTCGTCGAGGACAGCTTCGTCCGCGGGGGTCACGGAGTCCTCAGCGGAGTGGGGGTCGGGGGTTGCGCGTGGCTCGGTCGGCTCCTCCGCCATCAGCCCGGGCCACGTTGTCCGCGTCGGGAGGGCATCGTCGCCACACCCTCCGGCACCGGCGGTAGCCCGACAGCGGTGCACAACAGCTCACCCCACGCCTCGACGTGTGGTGTCAGGTCACCGACGGCGACCAGGAGGCCCGGATCTCCAGCTGGGCGGTGGGCGGCTCGTCGGCCATCCCGCCGAAGCTCTCCGAGCTGACGCAGGTGACGCTGCCCGAGGGCACGGCGTACTCCGCGCCGTGGGCCAGCAGCGCCTCGGTCAGCCAGCTCCAGCCCACTCCGGCCAGCATCGGGTCGCTGACCAGCTCCGGGTCGATCTCGGCGCGGGCATAGGCGACGCAGCGGAAGGTTCCCGCCCAGGCGTCGTTGCCGGCAGGGTCGTGCAGCACCACGATGCGACCCGAGCCCACCTCCTCGCCGTCGACGGTCACGTCCGCGGAGAGGGCGGAGGCGAAGGGGGCGATGCGTTGGGGTGCGGGCATCTCCTCGACGAACAGCTCGGTGCGGAACTTCGCGGCCTGCAGCTGGGCCACCGCGCGACGGAACTCCGGGGGAGCCGTCGGGTGGCTCGATGCGGGGTTGTTCGGGTGCCGCCATGTCGACAGGTTAGGCCGACCCGTCGGTGCCGGGCCATCGACTCGCCGCCTGACCTGCGAAGATCGGGCCATGCCTGCCGCCTCCACGACGAACCCAGAACTACACGAATCGGCCTTCCTCAAGGCGGCCCGGAGCGAGCCCGTCGCCGCACACCCCGGTGTGGTTCATGCGGCAGGCCGGACGCTCGCTGCCGGAGTACCTCAAGGTGCGCGAGGGCATCACGATGCTCGAGTCGTGCATGCGTCCTGAGCTGGTCGTGGAGATCACGATGCAGCCCGTCCGACGGTACGGCGTGGACGCGGCGATCTTCTTCTCCGACATCGTGCTGCCGCTCAAGGCGGTCGGCGTCGACCTCGACATCGTGCCCGGCGTCGGACCCGTCGTGGCCAGCCCGGTGAGCACGCTGGCCGACGTCGAGGCGATCCCCGACCTCACGCCCGACCACGTCCCCTTCATCACCGAGGCGGTCCAGGGTCTCGTCGGCGAGCTCGGCAACACGCCGCTGATCGGGTTCGCCGGCGCGCCGTTCACCGTGGCGTCGTACCTCGTCGAGGGCGGGCCGTCCAAGGAGCACGCGAAGACGAAGGCGATGATGTTCGGGGCCCCCGAGGTGTGGGACGCCCTGATGCGCAAGATCTCGGGGATCGCGGCCGCCTACCTCGAGGTGCAGGTCGACGCGGGCGCCTCGGCGGTCCAGCTGTTCGACTCCTGGGCCGGCGCGGTGACGCGCCAGGACTACGTCCAGCACGTGATGCCGCACTCGGCACGGGTGCTGGAGCGCATCGGCGGCACCGGCGTACCGCGGATCCACTTCGGGGTGGGCACCGGCGAGATCCTCGACCTGATGGGCGAGGCCGGAGCAGACGTCGTCGGCGTCGACTGGCGGGTGCCGCTGGACGCCGGCATCGAGCGCGTCGGGGGCCGGGCCGTGCAGGGCAACCTGGACCCGACCCTGGTGTTCGCCCCGACCGAGGTGATGCTCGACCGCGCGCGCCAGGTGCTCGAGGCAGGTGCTGCCGCGCCCGGCCACATCTTCAACCTCGGGCACGGCGTCATCCCGTCCACCGACCCCGACCAGCTCGCCCGGCTCACGCACTTCGTGCAGGAGCACTCCCGGCGCTGATCGGACCGGCCAGCAGCCGACGGCGTACGACGAGCCGGAGCGGGACACCGAGCACGAGGAGCGCCAGCGCGAACGGCAGGACCGCGCCGAGGACGGTCAGCAGGATCACGGTGGCGCCCTTCAGGGCCGTCCAGCCACCGTCGAGGCCGGCCAGGAAGCCCCGCGCCTCGTCGGTCTCCGGGCGAGGTGCGCCGGGGCGGCTCAGGTAGACGCTGATCGTGCTCAGCGAGGTCTGGTCGGCCAGGTAGGCCTGCTGCGACTTCAGCGAGTCCAGGTCGGCCTGGCGCCGCGCCAGGTCGGACTCGATGGCGATGATGTCGCTGAGCTGCTCGGCCCGGCCGAGCAGGTTCTCGATCTGGCGGATGCTGCGCTCCGCGGCGCGGACGCGGGCCTCGTTGTCGATCACCTTGGTGGTCACGTCCTCCGAGCTGCGGCTGACGCTGCTCCACCTTGCCGAGCGCGCCGAACGCGTTCAGTGCCTCCGAGAACTTCGCGCTCGGCACTCGCAGGGTCATCGTGGAGTCGACGATCCGGCCGCGTTCGTCGCTGCTGGTCTGCTCGTCGGCGACCGTGCCGCCCCACGCGGCGACCATCCGCATCACCTCGGAGCGGGCCTTGCTCATCGACTCCGGTCGAAGGCTGACCTGCCCGGTCGAGATGACGGCCGTGCTCATCGGCCCCGTGGCGAGCACCTGCTTGGCGTCGGCGCCGTCCGAGGGCGACTCGGCGGAGCCGCCCGACTGGTCGCGATCCGCTGAGCTGTCCGAGTTCGTGCCCCGGGCCACGTCGGCACCCGAGTCCGACCCGGAGCCGCTCCTGACGATGAAGGCCGCGATGCCCAGCACCGCGACGAGCAACAGGACGGGGACGACGAGCAGGATCCGCAGCTTCTTCATGGGCCTGTGACGCGCCTCACCGCCGATCGGTTCCCTTCGGTGCTGTGCCACGCTTCCCGGGTGCCCGAGGAACCGCGGACGCTGCGCATCGCCGTCGTGGGCGGTGGCGTGTCCGGACTCGCCGCCGCACACCGCGTCCGCGCTCGCGGCTCCCGGTGCGGAGGTGCTCGTCCTCGAGGCCTCCGACGCGACTCGGCGGCAGCCTGCGCACGGCCGAGGTCGGTGGCGTGACGGTCGACGTCGGGGCGGAGACGATGCTCAACCGGCGGCCGGAGGCTGTCGGGCTGGCGTCCGCCGTCGGCCTGGGCGAGGACCTGGTGCACCCGGCCACCACGGCGGCGAACCTGTGGAACCGGGGCCGTCTGGTCCCGTTGCCGCGCACGATGATGGGCGTCCCGCATCGACCTCCGCGCCCTCGACGGTGTCATCTCGGCCGCGGGTCTCGCCCGCGCGGCCATGGACAGCGTGCTGCCGCCCACCGAGCTCGGCGATCGCGACGTCAGCATCGGCGACCTGGTCGAGGAGCGCCTGGGCAAGGAGATCGTCGACCGGCTGGTGGAGCCACTGCTCGGCGGCGTGTACGCCGGCCACGCCCGCGAGATCTCCGCCCGGGCCGCCGTACCCCAGGTGGTGGCGCTGCTGCGAGCGCGACCGTTCGCTCAGCCGGGCCGCGGCCGCCGCGATGTCCACCCCCGGACAGGCCAGCGACGTGCCGGTCTTCGCCGGCCTGCGCGGGGGAGTCGGCCGGCTCCCGGGTGCGGTGGCGACGGCCTCGGGAGCCACCGTGCGCACCGGTGCCACCGTCCGGGACCTGGCTCGTCGTCCCGACGGCGGCTGGAACCTCGTCGTGGGCTCCACCCGGGATCCCGAGGTGGTGCAGGCCGACGCGGTCGTCCTCGCGACCCCGGCGCGGGCGACCGCCCGACTGCTCAGCGACGTCGCGCCCGCGGCGGCACTGACCCTGGCGCGCATCGAGTACGCCTCGATGGCCATCGTCACCGTGGCGTTCCCCGCGCGGGCCTTCCCGGAGGTCGTCGGGTCCGGGTTCCTGGTGCCCACCCGTCGACGGCCGGGCGATCAAGGCCTCGACCTTCTCCTTCGCCAAGTGGGACTGGGTCCGCGAGGCCGGCCGGAACAGCGGGGCGGGGGAGGAGGTGCTCGTGCTGCGCTGCTCCCTGGGGCGCCACCGCGAGGAGAGGATTCTCCAGGTCAGCGACGAGCAGCTCGTCGAGACCGCGTTGCGCGACCTCGCCGACGCGATCGGGCCGACGGCGCCGCCGGTCGACAGCCACGTCCAGCGGTGGGGCGGTGCGCTGCCCCAGTACGCCGTCGGTCACCTCGACCGGGTCGCCTCGGTCCGGCGTGAGCTCGAGACGATGACCGGGCTGGCGGTCTGCGGCTCGGCGTACGACGGCATCGGGATCCCGGCCTGCATCGCCTCGGCCGACCTCGCCGCCGCCAAGATCCTGGCCGACCTCGCACCCCCCACCCCGCCGACCCGTCGCATCTGAAAGCCCCAACCTCGCCGACCCGTCGCATCTGAAAGACCCGGACGGTGGAGAACCCGCCGAAGTTGCAAGAATGGACCCATGACCAGCACCGGCAAGAAGGCTCGCGAGCTCAACGACAGCATCCGCTACACGATGTGGTCCGTGTTCAGCCTGCGCGACGTCCTCGGCGAGGACGGTGACCGGGACGCAGAGGCCGCTGAGCTCGAGGAGCTGGTGGCGAAGCTCGAGGCGGACGACATCCTGGTCCGTGGCATCTACGACCTGAGTGGCCTGCGAGCGGACGCCGACCTGATGGTCTGGTGGCACGCCGAGGAGATCGAGCCGCTGCAGGAGGCCTACCAGCGTTTGCGGCGTACGACGTTCGGCCGGCGCCTGGAGCCGGTGTGGTCGCAGGTCGCCCTGCACCGACCGGCGGAGTTCAACAAGAGCCACATCCCGGCGTTCCTGGCGGGGGAGGAGCCCGGTGACTACGTCTGCGTCTACCCGTTCGTCCGCTCCTACGAGTGGTACCTCCTCGAGGACTCCGAGCGGCGCCGGATGCTCGCCGAGCACGGCCAGATGGCGCGCGAGTACAAGGACGTGCGCGCCAACACCGTGGCCAGCTTCGCGCTCGGGGACTACGAGTGGATGCTCGCCTTCGAGGCCAACGAGCTGCACCGCATCGTCGACCTGATGCGGCACCTGCGTGCTTCGGACGCGCGCCGGCACGTGCGCGAGGAGGTGCCGTTCTACACCGGCCGCCGGCGGTCGCCCACCGAGCTGCTCAGCGCCCTTCCGTGAGGGGCGCCTCGGCGAGGGTCAGCGACACCGAGTTGATGCAGTAGCGCTGGTCGGTGGGCGTGCCGTAGCCCTCGCCCTCGAAGACGTGCCCGAGGTGGGAGCCGCAGTTGGCGCAGCGCACCTCGGTGCGCACGCTGCCCATGGAGCGGTCCTCGATGTACTCCACCCGATCCTCGGCGAGGGGTGCGAAGAACGACGGCCACCCGCAGTGGGAGTCGAACTTCGTCTCGGACCGGAACAGCTCGGTGTCGCAGGCGCGGCAGTTGTACACGCCGACGGTCTTGGTGTCGGTGTACTCACCCACGAACGGCGCCTCGGTGCCGGCCTGACGGAGGACCTGGAACTCCTCGGGGGTGAGCTGCTCGCTCCACTCGGCCTCGGTCTTGTTCACCTGGTAACCCATGACCCCCATGCTAGTGATCGCCTCAAGGGGTACTTTCCCCATGTCACGCTCCGCGGACACGGGGTTGACGTTCTGAGTGCACAACTGTTCACTGACCTAGGCCGACCGGCCCACTGAGCAACAGGAGGCGCACGCATGCTCGCAGAGAGGGTCTCGTGGGCAGGCGTCCGCAGGATCGGCGCCCGACTCACCACACCGCTCCACCCCGACGACTACCTCTCGTTGATCAACCCGCTCTGGACGGCGCGAGAGCTTCGCGGCCGGGTGGAGAAGGTCATCCCGGAGACCGAGGACGCGGCCACGATCGTGATCCGTCCGGGCTGGGGCTGGAGCTTCGACCACCGACCCGGCCAGTACGTCGGGATCGGGATCCAGGTCAAGGGCAAGTTCCACTGGCGTTCCTACTCGGTCTCCTCCGCACCGAGGAAGACCGGTGGCACCATCGCCATCACCGTCCGCGCCATGCCGGAGGGCTTCCTCTCCGAGCATCTCGTCTCCGGGCTCGAGCCGGGCACGATCATCAGGCTGGCCGCCCCCAACGGTGACTTCGTCCTCCCCGAGCCGCCGCCCGCGAAGATCCTCTTCCTGGTGGCCGGCAGCGGGGTGACCCCGGTGATGGCGATGCTCCGCACCCTCGACCGCCGCAGCACGATGCCCGACGTCGTGATGGCCTACAGCTCGCCCACCCAGGAACGGATGATCTTCCGCGACGAGCTCGTCGCGCTCAGCGAGAAGCACGACCGGCTCACGCTGCACGAGCAGCACACCGACGCGGACGGCATGCTCGAGATGGACGATCTCGACCGGGTCTGCCCGGACTGGAAGGAGCGCGAGACGTGGGCCTGCGGTCCCGCGCCCATGCTCGACGCAGCCGAGAAGCACTGGGAGGAGGCCGGCCTCGAGGACGAGCTCCACCTGGAGCGCTTCACCCTCGAGCTCGGCGGCGACGGGGCCGAGGGCGGCACCATCACCTTCCGCAACTCCAACAAGACCTTCGATGCGGACGGTGCCACGACCGTCATGGAGGCCGGCGAGGAGGCCGGCATCGGGATGCCCTACGGCTGCCGCATGGGCATCTGCCACACCTGCACGATCACCCTGGTCGAGGGCACGGTGCGCGACCTGCGCAGCGGCGACGAGACCTCGGGACCCAACGAACCCATCCAGACCTGTGTCACTGCAGCAGCCGGTGACCTCACGCTCGACATCTGACCGTACGACGAACCAGCGAAGGAGCGACATGGCGATCGCAGACGTCAAGGAGTACACCCATCTCTCACCCGAGGAGGTGGAGGAGCTGGGGCGCGAGCTCGACGCGATCCGGGCCGACATCGAGGAGTCGCGGGGAGACGACGACGCGGCGTACATCAACCGGATGATCACCTTCCAGCGCCGCCTCGCAGCAGCGGGGAGGATCACGCTGTTCGCGAGCAGGTACAAGCCGGCGTTCTTTGCGGGCACCGCGATGCTCGGCGTGGCCAAGATCCTGGAGAACATGGAGATCGGCCACAACGTGATGCACGGCCAGTGGGACTGGATGAACGACCCGGAGATCCACTCCAGCACCTGGGAGTGGGACACCGCCCAGCCTGCCGAGCAGTGGAAGCACTCGCACAACTACGTGCACCACCAGTTCACCAACGTGCTCGGCTTCGACAACGACATCGGCTACGGCATCCTGCGGATGGCGCGCGAGCAGAAGTGGCACCCGGTGAACCTGGGGCAGCCCGTCTACAACGCGCTGCTCGCCAGCCTGTTCCAGTGGGGCGTCGCGCTGCACGACCTCGACATCGAGGCGATCCGCAAGCGCGAGAAGGACCCGAAGGTGATGAAGAAGCAGCTCGCGCAGATCGGGCGCAAGATCCGGCGCCAGATCGGCAAGGACTACATCTTCTTCCCGCTGCTGACCGGACCCGCCTACCGGCAGACGATCATGGCCAACGCCACCGCGAACCTGATGCGCAACCTGTGGTCCTACATGATCATCTTCTGCGGTCACTTCCCGGACGGTGCCCTGCACTTCACCGAGGAGGAGGTCGAGGACGAGTCCCGCGCGGAGTGGTACCTGCGGCAGATGCTCGGCTCGGCCAACTTCACGGGGGGCCCGCTGCTGCACATCCTGTCCGGCAACCTCGGCTACCAGATCGAGCACCACCTGTTCCCCGACCTGCCGAGCAACCGCTACTCCGAGATCAGTGAGCGGGTGCGGCCGCTGTGCGAGAAGTACGGCATCCCCTACACGACCGGCCCGCTGTACAAGCAGTACGGCCAGGCGCTGCGGACGATCAACAAGCTGGCGCTGCCCAACAAGTTCACCGAGCCCAACCGGCACGACTACCCGGAGACCCCGGAGGTGCCGCGCGGACGGCGCAGCGAGAGCGACCGGCCCGACCGTCGTACCGAGACAGGTGGATGGACCTCCAGGGCCTCCGCGTGACCGACCTCCCCTTCGCCAGCATGGGGGACCTCGGGCTCGACCGTCGCAAGGTCACGCAGTGCGCACTGAGCAGGATCTGCGGGGTCTGCGGCGAGAGCCTGGCGCGGCCGGTCGCGTTCGTGGGCAGTTCTGCGGAGGCCGAGAGCAACGCGTTCCATTTCCCGCCGGCGCACGTGAAGTGCGCGGAGACCGCGCTGACCGTGTGGGCCGGCAGCAACAGCGCGGCCCTGGGCCACACCTCCGAGCCGGAGGCGTGGGCCATGGTGACCACCTCGGGGTTCGAGTACGTCAGGCCCACGGCCGGGGCCGACGAGCGGCGGTCGGTGTTCTCGCCGAACTCGGTGATCTCGACGAAGGTCATCGGAGGCTAGGTCCGGCTGACACGATCGGGGGGTGATGGCTCCCCGGTCGACGGCTCGTGTCGTCGGCGTCGACATGGCGAGGCTGGTGGCGCTCGCCGGGATGATGGCCACCCACATCCTGCCCTCCTTCCAGGACGGCACTGCGGACCTGACCTTCTCCCAGTCACTGGCGGGCGGGCGCGCGTCGGCGCTGTTCGCGGTGCTGGCGGGGGTCAGCCTGGCGTTGACGACGGGTCGCACGAAGCCCGCGCGTGGGTGGGAGCTGGTGGCCGCGGCTGCTGGACTCGCTGTCCGGGCGGTCCTGATCGCGGCGATCGGGCTGGCGCTCGGCGGGTTCGACTCGGGGATCGCCGTGATCCTCAGCTACTACGGCGTGCTGTTCCTGCTCGGCATCCCGTTCCTGGCGCTGCGGACACCGTGGCTCCTCGTCCTGGCGGCCGGCTGGCTGGTGCTCGGACCGGTGCTCGCACACCTGGTGCGGCCGCAGCTGCCTCCTCCCGGGTTCGACCCCAGTCCCTCGTTCGACGCACTCGGCGACCCTGTTCGGCTGCTCGGCGAGCTCACCTTCACCGGCCACTACCCGGCGGTGCCGTGGTTGGCCTACCTGCTGGTGGGGATGGCGATCGGTCGGACCGACCTGACCACGTGGCGAGCAGCTGCGATCCTCGCCGCGGCCGGGGCCGCGCTGGTGGCCGTGGCGGTGCTCGTCTCCGATGCGCTGGTGGGGCGGCCGGCGTCAGGGAACAGCTGCTCGAGTCGATGGGGTCGCCGCAGTTCCTGGACCGGATGCTGGCCCGTGGCTTCCCGGGCATCACCCCGACGGACACCTGGTGGTGGCTCGCGGTGCGGGCGCCGCACACGGCGACGCCGTTCGACCTCGCGCAGACCATCGGCAGCGCCCTGCTCGTCATCGCAGGCTGCCTGGTGGTCGGCCGGTTGCTGCCGTCGGTCAGCGCGGTGGTCTTCGGTGCGGGTGCGATGACGCTGACCCTCTACACAGCCCATGTCCTGCTCCGCGTCGAGCTCTGGGACGGAGAGACCCCGGCGACGTACTTCGGACACCTGGGCGCGGCGGTCGCCGTCGGCATCGTCTTCGCCCTGACCCGGACCAGAGGACCCGTGGAGGCGCTCGTCGGTGGGGCGAGCAAGGGCGCTCGGCGCTCGGTTCTCCGTGTCACCGGATGACCGCCTGACCGGATCTGGTCTTCGACGACCGAGGTGGTGGCTGGCTCCGGTGGTGGAAGGTGACCTTGGGCCGTAGTTCCCCGGGCGAGGTGTCACCGGTCTGCACGCTCTAGGGTTTCCCCATGGCCACTGCAGCAGTCGAGGTCGACGCCGACGGACAGGCGGTGCGCGTCTCCAGCCCGGACCGGGTGATCTATCCCGCGACGGACTCCACGCCCGAGGTCACCAAGCTGCAGGTGGTCGAGTACTACCTCAGCGTCTCCGACGGCATCCTGCGTGCCCTCAGGGACCGTCCGGTCGCCCTGGAGCGCTGGACCAGTGGTGTGCACGAGGGGATCAAGCTCGCCACCGGGCGCGGCGACAAGAGCGATGCGTTCTACAGCAAGCGGGTCCCCAAGGGTGCGCCGTCGTACGTCGAGACGACCCGCGTCGCCTTCCCCAGCGGCCGGCCTGCGGACGAGGTGTGCGTGACCAACCTGGCCACCGTCGCCTGGTGCGCGCAGATGGGAACCATCGTCTTCCACCCGTGGCCCACACGCAGCGCCGACAACGACCATCCGGACGAGCTGCGCATCGACCTCGACCCGCAGCCGGGCACGACGTTCTCCGATGCGGTCCGCGTGGCCGGCGTCGCACGGGAGCTGCTGGAGGAGCTCGGCATCACCGGCTATCCGAAGACCAGTGGCAATCGCGGCGTGCACATCTACGTGCGCATCGAGCCGCGCTGGGACTTCGTCGACGTGCGGCATGCCGCGATCGGGTTCGGCCGAGAGCTGGAGAAGCGTGACCCGGGGGTCACCACCAAGTGGTGGAAGGAGGAGCGCGGCGAGCGCATCTTCGTCGACTTCAACCAGAACTCGCGCGACCGCACCATCGCCTCCGCCTACTCGCTGCGGCCGATCCCCGGCGCTCCGGTGTCGACTCCGGTCACCTGGGACGAGCTGGCCGGGCTGACCTCCCCGAGCGGGTTCAACCTGTTCACGGTGCCGGAGCGGATGACCGACGGCGACCCGTGGTCCTCGATCGACGACGTGGCGCACTCGATCGAGCCGTTGATCAGGCTGTACGACGAGTCCGGCGAGGGGGAGGCGAACTACCCGCCGGACTACCCGAAGATGCCCGGTGAGCCGCCGCGGGTGCAGCCCTCGAAGAAGGTTGCCTCGCACTGGAACGAGAAGGGCGAGCGGGTCGAGGACTGATCAGCCGAGCAGCCGGGCGGCCGGGTCCACTGCCCGGACGACCTCGTAGACGCGCTGCGCGTGCAGGCCGGCCACTCGTTCGTGACCGCTGAGGTCGGCGACCTGGACGAGGTGACGCTTCTTCTGCAATCTCACGGTGGGCACGTAGGCGACGTAACCGACCTCCTCGAGACGGCGTGCCACACTCCGAGCCGTCTCACTGTCCGACACCTCGATGAGCATGATCGAACGGTAGTGACCGAACCGGTCCCGCTCCACCCGGTCGCGGGAGTTCACTCCTGTGGATCAGACCACCTGCCGGTCCCGGCCCGCCTGCTCGACCCCACGTCGTACGCCGGGGCTCGGGTCTGCCACCCTTGCCGTAGGGGTCGCAACCGTCGGGAGGCGACCATGCGCGGCGGCTACGGCAGCAGCGGCCAGGGCAACCTGGCGAACCGCACCGGTGCGGATACCCGGATGGACCCGCCCTCACCCGCGCGGCACTGCCACGTCGGTGCGCAGCCGAGCCTGCTGGTGGAGTGGCGACGCGGTCCGACGGGCTGGGAAGGGCGCGTGATCAGCGTGGTCTGGGTCGATGCCGTGGGGTGGGCCACTGTCGCGCGGTGGCTTCCGGCGGAGGAGATCACTCCCGCCTGACCGAGCTCAGCCGCGCAGGTGGGTGACCGCGGTCCAGCCGGGGTCGCGCATCTCGTGGACGTTGGCGGTGCCCTGGCCCCAGGAGCGGGCCAGGTCCTTGACCGCCGGCAGCAGCCCAGCGGTCGAGTCGACGTAGACGTGCAACGTGCGCGTGCCGTCGTTGCTGAGGTGCGCGACCACCTGACCGGCAGTGCCGAGCGCTCGTTCCAGCCGACCCTCGAAGTCGCGCAGCGGTTCCAGCGAGCCCTCGTCGGGCAGGCCGTCGGAGGTGCGATGTGCGTAGGGGAGCACCACGGCGACGTAGGTGTCGAGGTGGGGCGCCGTCAGGGGATGCAGCGGGGAACGCGCCATCGCGACGAGCGGACCCTGCGGGGTCTCGCCGCGGAGCATCACCCAGCCTGATCGCCCGTCCGCATCGAGCCTGCGCCCCTTGAGGTCGTGTACGACGGAACGCAGCGCGGTCAGACCGAACCCGTCCAGCGGCGGGAACTCGACCGGCTGGACCTCGCCCAGCCACAGCTCGGTGTCCACCTCGCCGAGTGCCGCGTCCAGGGCGAGGAAGGTGACCATGGCCCGACCGTCCTCGGGCAGGTCCGCGAACGCGGGATGGTGCAGCTGTACGTCGAAGCGGCCGGACTCCATCCGCGCGGAGACCTGCACCCGCGCGAAGTCGATGTCCTGGAGGCCGCCCACCGAGATCACGAGCGCCTCCGGGTCAGCCGCAGGCGGGCGGGTGTCGACGTAGGACCAGGTGGCGTCGGCGGCGGGGGCCGCGAGGACCACGCGTCGTGCGACGGCACGACCGTCGGGGTCGCCCTCGGACGTGACGGCCAGGACGTGCCGGGAGACCTCGCCCCCGGAGAGCTCCCAGCCGAGCTCGCCCAGGGTGCGGACCCGGTCGGTCATCACCTCGGCGAACTCCTCCGCCTCCACGCGCCCGTCGATGCTCCCCTCGGCGAGTGCGCGTCCCTCGGCGACCCACCACTGCCAGAACGACGTGACGCGGTCCTCGCCGGCCGCCCGGGGCCGGCGTCGGAAGAACGACATCTAGAACCCCGAGATGCCTTCGCCGTCGCCCGCCTGCTCGTCGAAGTTCTCGTGCTCGAGCAGGTGCAGCACGGGAACGCCGAGCTTGCGGCGGGCCCGGGAGGTCCAGTCGACGTGGAAGAACTCGCTGACCACGTGCGGACGGGTCAGGATGATCACCTCGCGGGCGTCCACCTCCTCCACCTTGGCGACCAGGGCACGGATCGGGTCGCTGGTCACCGGCTCGCCGACCGCCCGGCCGCCAGCGGCCTCGATCGTCTTGACGGTGGAGTCGACCCCGGCACGGCAGGTGCTGAGCAGCTCGTTGCGGAGGCCTTCGAGGTCCGCGTCACCCACAGCGACGGCAGGGGTGGCCAGCACCTCGCCCGTGGCCAGCGAGCCCATCGCGGTCTCCACCCGTGACGAGGCGTCCTCGACCGGCAGCATCACGTGGTAGCGGACCGGGTCCTCGATGTCCTCGTGCAGGCTGCGCACGTTGGTGGCATCGGTGTCGGTGAACGGCTGCTCGATGAGCAGGATGACGTCGTAGTCACTCATGACGCACCTCCGGAAGGGTTCATACCCAACACTTTAGTGAGGTCGTAGCTGACCGGCTGCTCCAGTTGCTCATATCCGCACGACTCCGGGTCGCGATCCGGTCGCCAGCGCTTGAAGTGCGCCGTGTGCCGGAACCGACGACCCTCCATCGCGTCGTACTTCACCTCCAGCACCCGCTCGGGGCGCAACGGCGTGAAGGACAGGTCCTTGCCGCCGCTCCAACGGCTCTGCGTGCCGGGGATCCGGTCAGGGTTGGCGATCGCCCAGTCCTGCCCCGCTCCCATCCACCGGCCCCAGGGATGGTCGGCGATGTCGGTCTCGAGCGGCCTCAGCTCCTCGAGCAGCTCGGCTCGTCGCGCGGCCGTGAAGGACGCCGAGACGCCGATGTGCTGGAGCTCCCCGTCCGCGTAGAGCCCGAGCAGCATCGAGCCGAGCAGTGGCTTCTCCGGCGTCGAGGTCTTGTGCAGCCGGTAGCCCGCCAGCACGACGTCGGCCGTTCGCTCGTGCTTGATCTTGAGCATCGTGCGGGCGTTCTGCTGGTACGGCGAGCCGAGGGGCTTGGCGATCACCCCGTCCAGCCCGGCCCCCTCGAACTCCTCGAACCAGCCCTGCGCCTCCTCGGCGTCGGTGGTGGTCCGGGTGAGGTACGTCGGACCGGTCAGCCCGCCGAGCTCGGTCTCCATGAGCCGACGTCGCTCCACGAACGGCCGGTCCACGACGGACTGGTCGCCGAAGGCGAGCGCGTCGAAGATCACGAGGGACGCAGGGGTCTTCTCGGCCAGCATGGTGATCCGGGACTCGGCCGGATGGATCCGCTCCTGGAGAACCTCGAACTCCATCCGTGGCCCGATCGCGACGAACAGCTCGCCGTCGAGAACACACCGGTCCGGCAGCTGTTCGCGTGCGGCGTCCACCACCTCGGGGAAGTAGCGGGTCAGTGGCTTGGTGTTGCGCGAGGTGATCTCGACCTCGTCGCCGTCCTTGAACAGGATCGCCCTGAAGCCATCGAACTTCGGCTCGAACGACAGGCCCTCGTCGAACCTCGCGGGATCGGGGATCCCCTTGACCGCCTTGGCGAGCATCGGCTGCACGGGTGGCATCACGGGAAGATCCATGCCTCGACGTTAGTCCGGCGCCAGCCGCGCAACCAGCGCGGGGCGCGCCTCGTGCGACATACTCGCGCCCATGGCCTACACCGTCACCGACCTGCTCCGACTTCCCCAGGGACCGGTCTCGCTCGCCGAACACGACGCGGGCGACACGTCCGGCTTCGACGGCACCAAGAAGCAGGCACAGAAGGCGCTGGCCGACCTCGGCGAGGAGCTCGCCGACCTGCAGGAGCGGTTGTACGCCGACGCCTACACAGGTGGATCGCGGCGGATGCTGCTCGTGCTCCAGGGGATGGACACGTCCGGCAAGGGTGGCGTCGTCGACCATGTCCTCGGCCTGGTGAACCCGCACGGCCTGCGACTGACGACCTTCCGCAAGCCGACGGCAGAGGAGCTCGCCCACGACTTCCTGTGGCGGATCGAGAAGGCGCTTCCCGACGCCGGGGTGATCGGGTCCTTCGACCGCTCGCACTACGAGGACGTCCTGATCGGCCGGGTGCACGAGCTGGCCGACGAGGACGAGATCGAGCGACGCTACGGCGCGATCAACGACTTCGAGAAGAAGTTGGTGGAGAACGGAACGGTGGTGATCAAGTGCATGCTGCACGTCTCCGCGGACAAGCAGAGGGAGCGTCTGCTGGCCCGGCTCGAGGACCCCGAGAAGCAGTGGAAGTTCAAGCCTGCGGACATCGACGAGCGCGCCCACTGGCGCGACTACGAGCGGGCCTACGAGATCGCCCTCGAGCGGTGCAACACCGAGGCCGCGCCCTGGTACGTCGTACCGAGTGACCACAAGTGGTACCGCAACTGGGCCGTCGGGCAGCTCGTCGTGGAGGCGCTGCGCGGGATGAAGCTGCAGTGGCCCAAGCCGGACTACGACGTCGACGAGCAGCAGGCAAGGCTGCAGGAGCCCGGCGACCGTTGAGGCAGGTCCAGGCGACTCGCTACGTCACGCCGCTGCGCGAGGGCGGTTCACTGCCCGGGATCATCGAGGCCGACGACCTCGGCACCTACGTGTGCAAGTTCCGGGGTGCTGGTCAGGGCCTGCGGGTGCTGGTCGCGGAGGTCGTCGTCGCAGGCGTCGCCCGGCTCGTCGATGTCCCGGTCCCCGACCTGGTCTCGGTCGACCTGCAGCCCGAGATCGGGCGCTACGAGGCCGACCAGGAGGTGCAGGACCTGCTGAACAGGAGCCTGGGCGTCAACCTCGGGGTGGATCTCCTGCCCGGCGCGTTCGGCTACGACTCGGCCTACCAGCCCGACCGGGACCTCGCCGGCCGCATCCTGTGGCTGGACGCGCTCTGCGCCAACGTGGACCGCTCCTGGCGCAACCCCAACCTGCTCGTGTGGCGCGGAGCGCTGTACGCGATCGACCACGGCGCCGCGCTGTACTTCCACCACGGCTGGCCGGGTGGCACCGGCTCCCCCGAGCGGTTCGCGGCCCAGCCCTACGCCGTCGACGAGCACATCATGCGGCACTACGCGGCCGAGGCCGCCGCCCAGCACGACGACCTGGCCTCCCGGATCACCGCCGACGCACTGGCGGGTGTGGTCGCCGAGGTGCCGGAGGAGTGGCTCGAAGCGGTGCCCGGCGCGGAGACACCGCACCTGCTGCGCCAGCGCTACGTCGACTACCTGCTCGCCCGGGTCGCTGCGCCCCAGGTCTGGCTCCCCGTGCCCGAGGAGCGCACCGCGTGAACGGCTACCAGTACGTCGTCCTGCGCTGCGTCCCACGCGTGGACCGCGAGGAGTTCGTCAACGTCGGCGTGGTGCTCTACTGCCACGCCGAGGACTTCCTGGGTTCAGCGTTCCTGCTCGACGAGGACCGACTGCGGGCCCTGGACCAGTCGGTCGACGTCGACGCCGTACGCCATGCGCTCGAGGCCGTGGAGCAGGTCTGCCGCGGCGAGGCGCACGTCGACTTCGGGGTCGGCTCACGCGTCACGGCGTACGGCGTCCGCGAGGGCCGGGACGACCAGAGCACCAGGTTCGGCTTCCTCCGGGCACCCCGCAGCACCGTCGTCCAGCCGGGCCCGGTGCACGGGGGGCTCACCGACGACCCGGCCACCGAGCTCCAGCGCCTCCTGGCACGCCTGGTCGGCTGACTGCGGTGTTTAGCTGACCGCGCGCCGGACATCGCGTTGACCGGAATGCCGAGAAGCGGATGCCGACGTCAAGCCCAGCGGACCGGGACAGTGGCTCTGCGGGATACTCCAGCGCATGGAGTTGTCGACAGGTCCTCTCGCCGAGACTGAGTGGCCGGTTGCCCGCGCCCTGCTCCATCGCGCCTTCGTCAACGAACCTTTCACACAGGAGATGTACGGTCCGGAGCTGCTCGATCGATGGGGCGGATCGTGGAGTCTGTACTCCTCGTTGATGATCGAGAGCTCGACCGTCGCCCTCGGGGCTAGAGTCGGTGAGGTTTTGGTGGGCGTTGTCATGGGAAGCACGCCAGGACATTGCCGGCTCTGTCAGGTGCTGGCGCCCGAGCCGCGTCCCAACGATCATCACCTCGCTGTCGACTGGCAGTTCCACCAGAACGTCGCCCAGGTTCATGGACAACTCGGGGTGCACGCCTGGATCGAGAAGGCTGCCGTCGAACCGATGCTTCACGGCCTGGGCATCGGACGCCGACTGCTCGAGTCAGCCGCCGCCGCTATCGCGATGGGTGAACCAGCGGAGCTGGTTCTCGAGTGCGCACCTGATCGAGTCCACTTCTACAACGGCTTGGGGTACGAGGTGCTCAGCACCTTCGCCGATCCCGCGGGTCCAGATGCCTACATCATGCGACGCTGGACTCACTGAGACCTCCTCATCTCCGCGGGTCGAGCATCCTGCCGGACATCGCACTCATCTGGCGTTCCGAGCGATGCGCTGCGGGTCGCCAGGAAGGGCTGACGTTGTGGATCGAGCCCTCGACGGGAACGGCCCGCCCGACCGGGAGCTACGGCTGGGTTTCGACACCAGAGCCCGGCCACCGCGATCCGCGTGGTCGCGGAAGTGCGTCTGTTGCCGTGAGTGCACCATGGGGAGGCAGTTCGTGCGCGTCGTCCAGACACCCCGCGTGAGCGGCCGGCGGCCGCCTCGAACTGCCTCCTCGTGGGCCCGAGCGGCCCGTCTCATGATCCCGTCTTGGCTGCTCAGACGGGGACGAGCTCCACCGCACCCACGGCATAGCGGGCCAGGATCGTGCGTGCCAGCTCCGGGTCGCAGCCGAGCGGCTCGGAGACGGCGACGGCACCAGCCTCGAGGGCGAGCTCGGTGGCCCGGTCGGGCAGGAACCCCGGCGCCAGGAACATCGACGCGACCGCCACGTGCCGACGCCCCTCCGCACGGAAGGCCCGGACAGCCTCCCCGGTGGCCGGGGGAGCGGCCGAGGCGAACGCCGCGGTGACCGGCAGCCGGTGGTGAGCGCCCCAGACCCGGGCCAGACGGGCGACTGCCTGGTTGGCCAGCGGGTCCGAGGAACCGGCTGCGGCGAGCACGAGGGCGTCGAGCTCGCGGACCCTGGCCGAGCGCAGGGCCTCACGCAGGCGCCGGTCGAGCACGTCGAGGAAGCTCGGCTCCAGGCCGAGGATGTTGGTCACCCGGATCCGCAGACCGGGGTGGCGCTCGGTGGCGAGCGCGACGGACCGGGGCACGTCGACCTTGGCGTGGTAGGCGTTGCTGAGCAGCAGCGGCACGACCACGATCTCGTCGAAGCCGGCCTTGACCAGCCGGTCGACGACCTTCCCGAAGTCAGGCTTCGCGAGCTCGAGGAACGCGGGCTCGATGCGCAGGTCGGGGCGCATCCGGCGGGTCTCGGCGACGAGCGCCTTGATCGTGGCTGCGGACCGGGGGTCACGGCTGCCGTGGGCGAGGGTGATCAGTGCTGGAGCGGTCATGACGATCCGTCTCCCTTCGTGCTCGTGCCGCGAACTGCGTCGTCGTTGGCGTTGGTGGATCGGTGGTCGTGGGTCATTGGTGGATGCCGCACTCGGTCTTGTTGGTCCCGGACCAGCGCCCGGCGCGGGCGTCCTCGCCGTCGGCGACCCGGCGGGTGCACGGCCAGCAGCCGATGGACGGGTAGCCGTCGTACTGGAGCGGGTTCACCAGGATCCCGTTCTCGGCGATGTACTTCTCGACGTCCTCGTCGGTCCAGCGCGCGAGCGGTGAGACCTTGACCTTCTGCTTCTTCTCGTCCCAGCCGACGACCGGGGCGATCACCCGGTTGTGCGTCTCGGCGCGGCGCAGGCCGGTGGCCCAGGCGTCGTAGTCCGCGAGGCCGTCGGCGAGGGGCTGCACCTTGCGCAGCTTGCAGCACAGGTCCGGGTCGGTCCGGTAGAGGTCCTGGCCGTACGTCGCGTCCTGCTCGGCCACCGACTGGACCGGGGTAGAGGTTGATCAGGTTCACCGGCATCGTCGCCTCGACGGCGTCGCGGGTGCCGATCGTCTCGGCGAAGTGGTAGCCGGTGTCGAGGAAGACCACGTCGACCCCCGGGGCCACCCGGGCAGCGAGGTCGGACAACACGGCGTCACTCATCGACGAGGTGACGCAGAACCGGCTGCTGAAGGTCGCCACGGCCCACTCGATGATGTCCTCGGCAGGCGCGAGCTCGAGCTCGGCGCCGACGTGGGACACGATCTCGCGGAGCTCGTCGGTGCTTCGTCCCGCAGTGTCGGACCCGCGACGGGCCCGGGCCCTGAGCGTGTTCGGTGCGGTCATCGCTGCACCTCGGAGCCGGTGGGAATCTCCGTGGGAGTGGTGCTCGGGCGCCGCAGCTGACCGATCATGCTGAGCTTGAACGCTCGCAGGCAGGACCGGCACTCCCACGCGCCGTGGGACGGGCCGTCCTCCACCTCGTGCGGACGCAGCTTCACGTCCCCGCAGTAGGGGCAGTGGAACGGGACCGCACGAGCACTCATGTCAGTGCCTTCTCGCCGCGTAGCAGGATCTCGTCGGCGCGGATCGTCCACGCGGCGAAGCTCTCGCCGGCCTCCCGGTCGGTCAGGTAGTTGCCGACCACCGTGGTGATGTAGTCGTCGAGGCCCACGCTGGTGACCTTGTGGGCCCGCAGCTTCTTGCCGAAGCCGTTGGTCAGACCGAGTCCTCCGCCGAGGTGCACCTGGAAGCCCTCGACCTGGGTGTTGTCGTCGTCCAGGACGAGCATCCCCTTGAGGCCGATGTCGGCCACCTGGGTGCGGGCACAGGCGTTGGGGCAGCCGTTGACGTTCACGGTGATCGGGGTGTCGAGGTCGGGGAAGCGCTTCTCGAGCTCGGCGACGAGGTCGATGGCGCGTTGCTTGGTGTCCACGATCGCGAGCTTGCAGAACTCGATGCCGGTGCAGGCCATCGTGGAGCGACGCCAGTTCGACGGCCGGGCCTCGAGGTTGATGGCCGCCAGGTCGGCGATGAGCGGCTCGACGTCGGACTCCTCGACGCCGAGCACCACGAGCTTCTGGTGTGCCGTCAGGCGGGCACCGGCGGCGCCGTACTTCTCCACGAGGTCCCCGACGCCGGTGAGGGTCGCGCCGTCGATGCGCCCGGCGACGGGTGCGACGCCGATGTAGAAGTTGCCGTCCTTCTGGGCGTGCACGCCGATGTGGTCACCACCATCACTGGTGGCCTCGGGCGAGGGGCAGTCGACCAGCTTGCGGTCGAGGTACTTGGTCTCGAGGATCTCGCGGAACTTCTCCACGCCCCAGTCGGCGACCAGGAACTTCAGCCGGGCCCGCGAGCGCAGCCGGCGGTAGCCGTAGTCGCGGAAGACCGACGTCACGGCCTCCCAGGCGTCCGGGACCTCGTCGATGGGGATCCACACCCCGCAGCTTCTGCGCGAGCATCGGGTTGGTGGAGAGCCCGCCGCCGACCCACAGGTCGAAGCCCGGGCCGTGCTCGGGGTGGACGGTGCCGACGAACGAGACGTCGTTGACCGACGGCACGCAGTCGAGGCTCGGGTGGCCGCTGGCGGAGGTCTTGAACTTGCGCGGGAGGTTGGAGTAGTCGGGGTTGCCGATGTAGCGGCGCTTGATCTCCTCGAGCGCCGGGGTGGCGTCGATGATCTCGTCCTGCGGCGACCCCGGCGACGGGGGAGCCGAGGAACGGTCGCGGGGAGTCGCCGCAGGCCTCGAGGCTGGTCATCCCGACGTTGTCGAGGCGCTCCCAGATCTCGGGGACGTTCTCGATCTCGATCCAGTGGTACTGGATGTTCTGCCGGTCGGTGATGTCGGCGGTGCCGCGCGCGAAGTCGGTGGAGATGCTGCCGAGGGCGCGCAGCTTCGCGGCGTCGAGCAGCTCGCCGTCACTGCGCACTCGGAGCATGAAGAAGGAGTCGTCGAGCTCCTCCTCCTCGAGCATCGCCGTCTTGCCGCCGTCGAAGCCGGGGGCGCGCTGGGTGTAGAGGCCCATCCAGCGGAACCGGCCGCGCAGGTCGGCGGGGTCGATCGAGGCGAAGCCCCGCTTGGAGTAGATGTTCAGGATGCGCGCCCGGACGTTGAGCGGGTTGTCGTCCTTCTTGGACTGCTCGTTCTTGTTCAGGGGCTCGTTGTAGCCGAGGGCCCACTGGCCCTCGCCCTTCTTCGGGCGGGCTCGTCCGGAGCGGCCGACACGGACCTCAGCGGCGGCGGCCCAGGCTGGGAGCGGGCGTGGGGGAGCGGGCGTGGGGGGAGCGGAGGTCATCAGTCACAAGTCCTGGAGATCGGAGGGCCTGCGGGCGTCGTAGGACAACGGTGTCGCGACGGGCGGCGCAGCCTGGAAGGGGGAGTCCGAAGGTTCAAGGCTGGAGATGACACATCATGCTGCGGGTACGACCGAGGTCCACGTGGCGACGTGCCACGAGCCAGGTCGAGGTTGCAGCGCTGATCATGCGTCGAGTCTCAGTCCTCGGACGCCCGTTCCACAAATCGCAATCTCATGTGGTGAGACGCGAGTCCGTGATTTGGACACGCCGGTAGCGGTAGCCCAGCCCGGAACGGGTCACCTAGGGTGTGGTCATGAGCGACGAGACCCTCGCGAAGACCACCTCCCAGGCCTACAACGCAGCGCTCGAGGTGATTGCCTCGGTCGAGCCCCGTGTGGCGCAGGCCACCCGCCAGGAGCTGGCCGACCAGCGCTCCTCGCTGAAGCTGATCGCGTCGGAGAACTACGCGTCGCCCGCCGTCCTGCTGACCATGGGCACCTGGTTCAGCGACAAGTACGCCGAGGGCACCGTCGGCCACCGGTTCTACGCCGCGTGCCAGAACGTCGACACCGTCGAGGCGCTGGCGGCCGAGCACGCACGCGAGCTCTTCGGTGCGCCGTACGCCTATGCGCAGCCGCACTCCGGCATCGACGCCAACCTCGTCGCCTTCTGGTCGATCCTGGCCAACCGCGTGGAGACGCCCACGCTGCAGCGGCTCTCCGCGAAGAACGTCAACGAGCTCTCCGAGGCCGACTGGGAGACGCTGCGGCACGAGTTCGGCAACCAGCGGCTGCTGGGCATGTCCCTGGACGCCGGCGGCCACCTGACGCACGGCTTCCGGCCCAACATCAGCGGCAAGATGTTCCACCAGCAGCAGTACGGCACCGACCCCGGGACCGGGATGCTCGACTACGACGCCGTTGCGGCCAAGGCCCGCGAGTTCAAGCCGCTGGTGCTGATCGCCGGCTACTCCGCCTACCCGCGACGCGTGAACTTCGCCAAGATGCGCGAGATCGCCGACGAGGTCGGGGCCGTGCTGATGGTCGACATGGCCCACTTCGCGGGCCTGGTCGCAGGCAAGGTCTTCACCGGCGACGAGAACCCGGTGCCGCACGCCCACATCACCACCACGACCACACACAAGTCCCTGCGTGGACCACGCGGGGGACTGGTGCTCGCGCAGGAGGAGTTCGCGGCCGACGTCGACCGCGGCTGCCCGATGGTGCTGGGGGGTCCGCTGTCCCACGTGATGGCCGCCAAGGCCGTCGCGCTCGCCGAGGCCAGGCAGCCCTCCTTCCAGACCTACGCGCAGAACATCGCCGACAACGCGAAGTCGCTGGCCGACGGGTTCCTCTCGCGTGGCGCGACGCTGGTCACCGGTGGCACCGACAACCACATCGTGCTGCTCGACGTGTCCTCCTACGGCCTCACCGGCAGGCAGGCCGAGTCGGCCCTGCTCGACGCCGGTGTGGTGACCAACCGCAACTCGGTGCCCGCCGACCCCAACGGCGCCTGGTACACCAGCGGCATCCGTTTCGGCACCCCGGCGCTGACCACGCGGGGCTTCGGCCACGACGAGTTCGACACCGTCGCCGACCTCGTCGTCGAGGTGCTCTCCCACACCTCACCCGGGACCAACAAGGCCGGCGCGCCCTCGAAGGCGACCTACAGCACGGCCGACGGGATCGCCGAGCGCGTGCAGGCCCGGGCCGACGAGATGCTGGACAGGCACCCGCTGTACCCCGGTCTCGAGCTCACCTGACCCAGAGGTAGCCGACCTCGGGTCGCCCCCCACCGCCGTAGCGCTGTGAGCGCTCGGCCAGCCCTTGGTCGGCCAGGTGCTCGAGATAGCGGCGCGCCGTGACCCGGGAGGCACCCATCGCGACGGCGACCTCGCTCGCGGAGAGGCCGCCCTCCGCCTCCCGGAGCACCTCGGTGACCTGGCGCATCGAGGCGTCGCTCATCCCCTTGGGCAGGTCGGTCCGTCCGGACTGGCGCAGGGTGCCGAAGAGCTGGTCGACCTCGTGCTGCAGCACGTCCTCGGTCGTCCCGGCGAGCTGCTCGCGGTAGGCGGCGTACTGCTCGAGCTTGTCGCGGAAGGTGCGGAAGGAGAACGGCTTCAGCAGGTAGAGCACGACACCGCGGGCCACGGCCTGGCGCACCACCTCGGCGTCGCGCGCGGAGGTCACCGCGATCACGTCGCAGAGGTGCCCCTCGGCCCGGAGCCGCTGGAGGAGGGCGAGTCCGTGGCTGTCCGGCAGGTGCATGTCGAGCAGGATGAGATCCACCTGCGGGTCCGCGGCCAGGTGGCGCATCGTCTCGCCCGCTGAGCGCACCACGCCGGCGACCTCGAAGCCCTCGACCCGTCGGGTGTACGCCGCGTGCGCCTCGCCGGCGAGCTTCTCGTCCTCGACGACGAGCACCCGGACGGTCACGACGGCGGCCCGTCGCTCCGGGCGGGCGAGGTCGCGAGCAACGTCACCGTGAACTCGGCGCCGCCCAGCGGGGAGTCGCCCACGCTCACGGAGCCGCCGTACCGTCTGGCCACCTGGCCCACGAGCGCCAGGCCCAGGCCACGACCGTCCGGGGCCTTCGTCGACCACCCGCGCTCCAGCACCCGCTCGACATCCGCCGGATCCACCCCGGGGCCGGTGTCGCCGACGATGACCTGGACACCCTGCTCGTCCGCCACCACGTCGACGCTCACGCGGCGCTCACCCGACTCGCCCACGGCGTCGAGGGCGTTGTCGACCAGGTTCCCGACCACGGTCACCAGGTCGCGCGGCGCGACCGGCAGCGACTCGATGCCCACGTCACCCTCGACGACGAGGTCGATCCCGCGCTCGGCCGCCTGCGCGCTCTTGCCCAGCAGGAGTGCCGTCAGGACCGGATCGTGCACGGCAGCGACGATCTGGTCGGTCAGGTCCTGGGCGACGCGGAGGTCGGCAGTGGCGAGCTGGACTGCCTCGTCGGGGTTGCCCATCTCGATCAGGGAGACCACCGTGTGCAGGCGGTTGGCGGACTCGTGGTTCTGCGCGCGGAGCGACTCGGTGAGGCCGCGGACCAGGTCGAGCTCGCCGGTGACCAGCTGGAGCTCGGTCCGGTCGCGGAGGGTGACCACGGCGCCCACCTCGGTGTCGTTCCAGTACGCCGGCGCCGCGCTGACCACGAGCAGGTGGTCGCCCAGGGCATAGATGGTGTCCGGCTCCGGGCTGGTCCCCGTGGCAGCCGCGACGAGCGCGGGAGGAAGGCCGAGGTCGGCGAGCGACCGCCCGACGACGTCCGGCGGGAGGTCGAGCAGGCGGCGCGCCTCGTCGTTGACCAGCTGCACCCGCCCCTCGGTGTCGACGAGGACGAGTCCCTCCCGCACGGCCTGCAGGACCGCGCGGTAGTACTCGTACATGCGCGTGATCTCGCGCTCGCCGAGGCCATGGGTCTGCCTCCGCAGGCGGCGGGTGATGAACCAGGCGCCGGTCAGGCCGACCAGCAGCGTGCCCAGCCCGGCCAGCCCGATCGACGGGAGGTCGTCGAGCAGCTGTCGACTGATGCGGTCCAGGGTGATGCCGACCGAGACGAGGGCGAGGACGTCGCCCTCGCCGAGGACCGGGACGACCGCTCGCACCGAAGGGCCGAGCGTGCCGACGTACTCCTGGGTGAAGACCTCTCCCTGCGGAGCGCCGCCGAGATCACCCACGAAGTCGCGACCGAGCTGGTCGGGATCGGGGTGGGAGAAACGCGTGCGGTCCAGCGACATCACCACCACGAAGTCGACGGCCGTGTCGGCGCGCACCTGCTCGGCGTAGGGCTGCAGGATGCTGGAGGGGTCCGGATCGCGCAGGGCCTCGACGACGGTGGGGGAGTCGGCGACGGACTGCGCCACCGAGACGGCCTGCTGCCGGGCGCGGTCGCGGCTGTCGCGACGGGCGTCGAGCGTGGCCAGCGTCAGGGCAGCGGCCACGAGTACGACGACCACGACCACCTGGAGCAGGAGCACCTGCTGGGCCACGGAGGTCTCGTGGCCACCAAGCCGCCTGCGCATGTGCGCATTGTGCCGCACCTCGCGGGGTATGACCCGTCCGTGAACACAACGAACACAAGGGTGACGCCGGTCACGCAGGCCAGCACCATGATCGTGCCGGGACGAGCCCGGGGCACCTACCTGGAGGCAGCATGAGCGCGAACGCAACCCAGCCGGAGAAGGCACCGAGCCGCGACCGGACCCACTATCTCTACATCGCCGTGGTCGTGGCGGTCTTCCTCGGCGCTGCCGTGGGCATCCTCTTTCCCGACTTCGCGGCGGGACTGAAGTGGATCGGGGAGACCTTCGTCGCCCTGATCAAGATGATGATCCAGCCGGTCATCTTCTGCACCCTCGTGATCGGGGTGGGGTCGGTGCGCAGTGCCGCCAGCGTCGGACGGGTGGGCGGACTGGCGCTCGGCTACTTCATCACCATGTCGACCTTCGCCCTGGCGATCGGCCTCGTCGTGGGCAACGTCATCGACCCGGGCAAGGGGCTGAACCTGTCCGACGAGCTGGCCTCCGAGGGGTCGAAGCAGGCGGAGGGCGCCGGGTCGACGACGGAGTTCATCGTCGGCATCGTGCCTGACTCGCTGTTCTCGTCGCTGACCTCGGGCGAGGTCCTCCAGACCCTCCTGGTCGCGCTCCTGGTCGGGTTCGCGCTCCAGGCCATGGGCCGCGCGGGCGAGCCCATCCTGGTCGGCATCGGCCACCTCCAGCGCCTGGTGTTCCGGGTGCTCTCGATGATCATGTGGGTCGCCCCGGTCGGCGCGTTCGGTGCCATCGCCGCGGTGGTGGGCGAGACGGGCTGGGAGGCGCTGAAGAGCCTGGCCGTCCTGATGATCGCGTTCTACCTCACCTGCTTCATCTTCGTGTTCGGCGTGCTCGGCACGATCCTCAAGGTGGTCACCGGGGTGAACATCTTCAGCCTGTTCCGGTACCTCGCCCGCGAGTTCCTGCTGATCCTCTCGACCTCCTCCTCGGAGTCCGCCCTGCCGCGCGTCATCGCCAAGATGGAGCACGCAGGCGTCGACAGGACCACCGTCGGCGTGGTCATCCCGACGGGCTACTCGTTCAACCTGGACGGCACCGCGATCTACCTGACCATGGCCTCGATCTTCATCGCCGACGCGCTGGGCACCCCGTTGGCCATCGGTGAGCAGATCTCGCTGCTGCTGTTCATGATCATCGCCTCGAAGGGGGCTGCGGGCGTCACCGGCGCCGGGCTGGCCACCCTGGCCGGTGGCCTCTCCTCGCACCGTCCCGAGCTGCTCGACGGCGTCGGCTTCATCGTGGGGATCGACCGGTTCATGTCCGAGGCCCGAGCGTTGACCAACTTCGCCGGCAACTCGATCGCGACGCTCCTGGTCGGGCACTGGACCGGGACCTACAACCGGCCCCAGCTGGACCGGGTGCTCTCGGGCAACGATCCGTTCGACGAGCTGACGATGCTCGACGACGACCACTCCGAGGGCGAGCGCAGCAACATCGTCGCGGGCGTCGACGACGGGATCCCGGCGCCGGGGAACAAGTAGGCCGGGTGCTCGACGGAGGAGCGTCGAGCCGGGCTGCAGGAGGCCCCGAGGTCAGGTCAGCGACCGGTAGATGTCCAGGGTCTGCTGGGCGATCGCGGGCCAGCTGAAGGCCTCCTGCGCCCGTGCCCGGCCGGCGAGTCCTCGCTCGCGCGCCACCTCGGGGTCCTCGACCGCCTCGACGAGCGCGGCTGCGAAGTCGGCGACGTACTGGTCTGGGTCCAGTGGGGTGCCGGTGCCGTCGGTGGCCTGCTCGATGGGGACCAGCCAGCCCGTCGCCGCCTGCCCCGAACCCGTCGACGAGTCGACCACCACCTCCGGGATCCCCCCGGTGGCAGTGGCCACCACCGCCGTCTCGCAGGCCATCGCCTCCAGGTTGACGATGCCGAGCGGCTCATAGATCGACGGGCAGGCGAAGACCGTGGCGGCGGTGAGGAGGGTGACCACGTCCTGACGCGGCAGCATCTCCCGGATCCAGACCACGCCCTCACGATCGGCGGCCAGCCCGTCGACGAGTGCCGAGACCTCGGCCTCGATCTCCTTCGTGTCCGGAGCGCCGGCACACAGCACCAGCTGCACCTCCGGCGGCAGCTGGGCCGCCGCGCGCAGGAAGAGCGGCAGACCCTTCTGGCGCGTGATCCGGCCGACGAAGATCACGCTCGGCCGGTTGGGGTCGACGCCCAGCTCCTGCACCCGGCGCGGGTCGTGCACCGGTCGCCAGTCGTCGGTGTCGATGCCGTTGTGCACCACGTGGGTGCGGGCGGGGTCGATGGCGGGATAGCTGCGCAGGATGTCGTCGCGCATGGCGGCGCTCACGCCGATGACCGCGTCGGCCGCTTCGTAGGCCGTCTGCTCGGCCCAGCTCGACACGGCGTAGCCGCCGCCGAGCTGCTCCGCCTTCCAGGGGCGCATCGGCTCCAGGCTGTGCGCCGTCACGACGTGCGGGACGTCGTGCAGCAGCTTGGCCAGATGACCGGCCATGTTGGCGTACCACGTGTGCGAGTGCACGACGTCGGTCCCGCCGATGCCGGCGACCATCTCGAGGTCGACGCCGAGGGTGCGGATCGCGGCGTTGGCCGTCGCCAGGCCGGGTGGGTCGGCGTACCCCGTGGTGCCGTCCTCGGGTCGCTCGTCGCCGAAGCAGTGGACGCGGGTGTCGACGCCGTCCACGGTGCGGAGGGCACGGACCAGCTCGGCGACGTGGACACCGGCGCCGCCGTAGACATCGGGCGGGTACTCGCGAGAAATGACGTCGATACGCATGCAACGAACCTACTCATCTCTGCCGTAGGGGTCGACCACCGTTCGCGCGCACCACTAGGTTCGTCATATGAGTCCCTCATCGTCTCGGAAGAACGTCCTCGCCATCGTGCTGGCCGGTGGGGAGGGCAAGCGGCTGATGCCGCTGACCGCCGACCGGGCGAAACCTGCGGTGCCCTTCGGGGGCATCTACCGGCTGATCGACTTCGCGCTGTCCAATGTCGTGAACTCCGGCTACCTGAAGGTGGTCGTGCTGACGCAGTACAAGTCGCACAGCCTCGACCGGCACGTCACCACGACGTGGCGCATGTCGACGCTCCTCGGCAACTACGTCACACCGGTGCCGGCGCAGCAGCGAGTGGGCAAACGGTGGTACCTCGGCAGCGCCGATGCCATCTACCAGTCCCTCAACCTGCTCACCGACGAGAAGCCCGACATCGTGGTGGTCGTCGGTGCCGACCACGTCTACCGGATGGACTTCTCCCAGATGGTCGACGCGCATGTCGAGTCCGGGGCCGGGTGCACCGTCGCGGCGATCCGGCAGCCGATCGAGCTCGCTGACCAGTTCGGCGTGATCGACATGGATGCGAAGTCCCCGGAGCGGATCCGCGCGTTCCTGGAGAAGCCCAAGGACCCGGTCGGGCTGGCGGACGCGCCACACGAGGTGCTCGCCTCGATGGGCAACTACGTCTTCGACGCCGACGCCCTCCGCGAGGCCGTGACGCGCGACGCGGAGCTCGAGAGGTCCAAGCACGACATGGGCGGCGACATCGTGCCGTGGTTCGTCGACCGGACCGAGTCGGCCGTCTACGACTACAAGGACAACGACGTGCCGGGCTCGAACGAGCGGGACCGGGGTTACTGGCGCGACGTCGGGACGATGCGGTCCTACTACGCGGCGCACATGGACCTGGTGGCTCCGCTGCCGGTGTTCAACCTCTACAACAGCTCGTGGCCGATCTACACCAGCTATGGCCCGCAGCCGCCGGCCAAGCTGGTCGAGGGACTCGAGGGTGTCCCCACCACGACCTACAACTCGATCCTGTCGCCGGGAGTCGTGGTCACCGGCGGCTCGGTCAGCAAGTCGGTGCTCTCACCGGCGGTCTACGTCGAGACGGGCGCCGAGGTCTCCGACTCCGTGCTGCTCCCCGGGGTGAGGGTGGGTGCCGGTGCCATCGTGCGAAACGCCATCATCGACAAGAACGTGGTGGTCCCTCCGGGTGCGGAGATCGGCGTCAACCAGGAGGACGACCTGGCACGCGGGTTCGTGGTCGACGAGGGGCTCACGGTGCTGGCCAAGGACCAGGTCGTCCCGCCCCCGACGGCCAAGGGCTGAGGGGTCGGCGGTGAACCACTCCCGCGCGGGACAGCCGGCCCAGCCGGACGACCTCGTCGACGTGGCGCACCTGGTGACGGCGTACTTCACGGGGGTCCCGGATCCCGAGGACGTCGACCAGCAGGTCGCCTTCGGCACCAGCGGACATCGTGGCTCCAGCCTGAAGACCTCGTTCAACGAGACGCACATCCTGGCCACCACCCAGGCGATCTGCGACTACCGCCGCGCACAGGGGTACGACGGGCCGCTGTTCGTCGGGCGGGACACCCACGGGCTCTCCGAGCCTGCGTGGGCCACCGCACTGGAGGTGCTGGTCGCGAACGACGTGGACGTGCTCGTGGACGACCGGGACGGCTACACGCCGACCCCCGGTGTCTCGCACGCGATCCTCCGGGCCAACCGGGGACGCACCACCGGGCTGGCCGACGGGATCGTCGTCACGCCGTCGCACAACCCGCCGGGCGACGGCGGGTTCAAGTACAACCCGCCGCACGGGGGCCCGGCCGACAGCGACGCGACCAGCGTGATCGCCGCGCGCGCCAACGAGCTCATCCTCGGTGGTCTCACCGACGTGAGCCGGGTGCCGTTCACGCGAGCCCGTGCGGCGGTGTCGTCCTACGACTTCCTGGGCACCTACGTCGACGACCTGCCGAACGTGCTCGACCTCGACCGGGTCCGTGAGGCCGGCGTGCGGATCGGCGCGGACCCCCTCGGCGGCGCGAGCGTCGGCTACTGGGGCGAGATCGCCGACCGGCACCGGCTGGACCTGACCGTGGTCAACCCGCTGGTCGACCCGACCTGGCGCTTCATGACCCTCGACTGGGACGGCAAGATCCGGATGGACTGTTCGTCACCGTCGGCGATGGCGTCGCTGATCGTCCGCAAGGACGACTACGACATCGCCACCGGCAACGACGCCGACGCCGACCGGCACGGCATCGTGACGCCCGACGCGGGACTGATGAACCCCAACCACTTCCTCGCGGTCGCGATCGGCTATCTCTTCGGCGGCGCGCGTCCCGGATGGCCCGACTCGGCCCGCATCGGCAAGACCCTGGTCTCGTCCTCGATGATCGACCGGGTAGCGGCCTCGCTGGGCAAGCCGATGGTCGAGGTCCCCGTCGGCTTCAAGTGGTTCGTGCCCGGGCTGATCGACGGCTCCTTCGGGTTCGGCGGTGAGGAGTCGGCCGGGGCATCCTTCCTGCGGCGCGACGGCAGCACCTGGACCACGGACAAGGACGGGATCATCCTGGCGCTGCTGGCCTCGGAGATCCAGGCCGCGACCGGTCGATCTCCCAGCGAGCACTATGCGGACCTGGTCGCCCGGCACGGCGAGCCGGCGTACGCCCGCATCGACGCTCCGGCGGACCGCGCCCAGAAGGCGAAGCTCGCCGCGCTCTCGCCCGACGACGTGAGCGCCACCGAGCTGGCCGGCGAACCGATCGTGGACAAGCTCACCGAGGCACCCGGCAACGGCGCGAAGATCGGTGGCCTCAAGGTCACCACCGAGTCGGCCTGGTTCGCCGCCCGCCCGTCCGGCACCGAGGACGTCTACAAGATCTACGCGGAGTCCTTCCGCGGCCCCGACCACCTCGCCGAGGTCCAGGCCGAGGCTCGCGAGGTCGTGTCCGCTGCGCTGGGGTAACTGTGGGTTTCCCCGGCCGGCCGGGGAAACCGGACGTTGACGGGCGAAGCATCACCCGACAACGTCAGGGAAGACCCATCAACCCCGTCCCTTTTGCCCGGGCGGGGGCTCAGTCGACGTACGGCGTGGTGCGCTCCACGATCGAGCGAAGGTCGGTCCCCTTCGGCAGCGTGCCGAGCGTGCCGTTGTAGTCGCCACCGAGACGGGTGGCGCAGAACGCGTCCGAGACGGCCGGCGGAGCGAAGCGCAGCAGGAGCGAGGCCTGCAGGCAGGCAGCCATCTGTCCGGCCAGGCGCCGCGCCGAGACCTCGAGCGTGGAGGTGTCCGCGAGCATCGTGAGCACACCGTCGATGGCACGGTCCAGGTGTGGGTCCTCGCCCTGCGCCAGTCCGACCTCGGTCAGCCAGGCCTCGAGCACCTCGGGCTCGCGGGAGAGGGCGCGCAGGACGTCCAGGGCGTTGACGTTGCCCGATCCCTCCCAGATCGAGTTCAGCGGGGACTCGCGGAACAGCAGCGGCATCCCGGACTCCTCGACGTAGCCGTTGCCGCCCAGGCACTCGAGCGCCTCGGCCACCATCATCGGCGTCCGCTTGCACACCCAGAACTTCGACAACGGCAGCGCGATGCGCCGCAGGGCTGCCTCGTGCGGGTCGGAGCGGTTGTCGACGGCCGCGGCGAGCCGGATCGCGACGGCGGTGGCGGCCTCGGACTCCACCGCGAGGTCGGCGATCACGTTCTGCATCAGCGGCTTGTCGGCCAGCAGGCCGCCGAACGCGGAGCGGTGGGCCACGTGCCAGGAGGCCTCGGCGAGCGCGTGTCGCATCAGCGAGGCGGAGCCCAGGACACAGTCGAGGCGGGTCGCGGCCACCATCTCGATGATCGTGCGTACGCCGCGGCCCTCGTCTCCCAGCCGCTGCGCCCAGGTGCCGTCGAACTCGAGCTCGGAGGAGGCGTTGGAGCGGTTGCCCAGCTTGTCCTTGAGGCGTACGACGTCAAGGCGGTTGCGCTCGCCGGACGGAAGGACGCGGGGGAGGAGGAAACAGCTCAGGCCACCGGGGGCCTGTGCCAGCACGAGGAACACGTCGTTCATCGGGGCCGAGGTGAACCACTTGTGGCCGTGCAGGGTGTACTCGCCGTCGACGGAGGTCGGCCTCGCCTCGGTCTCGTTGGCCCGGACGTCCGAGCCGCCCTGCTTCTCGGTCATGCCCATGCCGGCGAGGGCGCCGGTCTTCTCCGCGAGGGGGCGCAGCCCGAAGTCGTAGGAGGTGGCGGCCAGCTTGGGGGTCCACTCCTTCGCGATCGCGTCGTCGACCCGCAGCGCCGGGATCGCGGCGTACGTCATCGAGATGGGGCAGCCATGCCCCGGTTCGGTCTGCGACCAGGCGAGGAACCCGGCGGCACGGCGTACGTGGGCCTGCGGGTGGTCGGACTCCCAGGGCGCCGCCTGCAGGCCGTGGCCGACGCCGCGCTCCAGCAGCCAGTGCCACGAGGGGTGGAACCGGACCTCGTCGACACGGTTGCCGTAGCGGTCGAAGGGGACGAGCTCGGGGTGGAACTCGTTGGCGAGGAGGCCGTGCTCGCGAGCCTGTGCCGAACCGGCCTCGGCTCCTAGCGGCGTGAGGTCGTCGACGACCTCGGAGGAAGCGTGCCGGACGACGGCTTCGACGAGCGCGGCGTCGGAGGTGACGACGTTGTGCCCGACCAGCGGAGGCGCCTGGTTGGCGGCGACGCGGCGGGCAGCGGGGTTCGGACCGGTCATGGCCTTACCGTAGTTGTCATGGCAGTGGAAAGCAGTCTGCGTGCGGGTGTGCGGGCGCTTTCGTGGGAGACCTTCCGCACGTCGGTGTGGCGCCTGATCGTTTCGACCGTCGGCACCTGCATGCGCAACCGGGTGACCGGGCTGGCAGCGGAGGCTGCCTTCTTCGCGGTGCTGTCGCTGCCGCCGCTGATCTTCGCGCTGGCCGGCTCGATCGGCTACATCTTCGCCCAGTTCAGCGACAGCCAGATCGACGAGGTCCGCGAGACCGTGCTGTCCCTGGCCAGTCAGGCGCTGACCCCGCAGACGGTCGACAGCATCATCAAGCCCACGCTCAACGAGGTGCTCCAGGGCGGCGGCCGCTACGACGTCGTCTCGATCGGCTTCATCCTCGCGCTGTGGTCGGGATCGCGGGCGCTGAACGTCTTCGTGGACACCATCACGATCATGTACGGCCTCGGCGGCCAGCGCGGCATCGTGCGCACCCGGGCGCTCTCCTTCCTCCTCTACGTGCTCGGGATGATCACCGGGGTGGTGACGATCCCGCTGGTGGTCGCCGGCCCGACCCTGGTGGCGAAGTGGTTGCCCGACCGGGTCTCGGTGCTGAACAACCTCTACTGGCCGACCGTGCTGGTCCTGGGCGTCTGCTTCCTGACCACGCTCTATCACGTGTCGGTGCCGGTGCGGACGGCCTGGCGCTCCAACCTGCCGGGCGCCGTGTTCACCATGTTCTGCTGGGTGTTCGGTTCCGCCCTGCTGCGCATCGTGCTGGTCGGCACGGCCCAGGGGTCCACCTCGATCTACGGTCCGCTCGCCGCTCCGATCGCCGTGCTGCTCTGGCTCTACCTGCTCTCGATCGCGGTGCTGATCGGTGCCGCGCTGAACGCCGCGTTCGACCAGATCTGGCCCCAGAAGGAGCTGACCACGGCCCGGATGGAGCGGCTCAAGCGGCTCAGGCTGGAGAACGTGCTCCCGTGGCGTACGTCGCTCGAGGGGGCCGCGAGCGAGGAGGAGCGCTCCGCCGAGGCGAACGACCCGGGGGCCGACCCGCCCGCCGAGGAGACCTCCGCCCAGACACCCGCTCAGACCTCCGCGCAGACCTCTGCCCAGACGTCTGCCCAGACCTCTTCCCAGACCTCCGCTGACCGATAACCCGGTGCACGCCCGGGCGGTCGCGACGTAGATTGCGGGAATGACGGGAGTCCTTCCTTGACGGCAGCACGGACCGACCGCCCGGAGCTCGAGGTGGGCTGCGTCCTCGCGCGAGAGCTCGGAATCCTGGTGGTGCTGACCGACGCCGGCCCGCTGCGAGCGACGTACGGCGCCCGCATGCTGAGGACGATCGCCCGTGACCGCTCTCTCATCCCGGATCCGGGGGACTGGGTGAGCATGCGCCGGTGGGCCGACGGGCCGGTCACTGTCGAGAGCGCTCTCACCCGCTCCGCCACGCCCCGGCTCGCGCAGGTCGTGTCGCTGCACCGTCGCCGGCGGCCGCGTTAGCCGGCTCACGAGCCGGGGTCAATGCCGCGCACGCTCGCACCCGCGTGCCATGCTGCACGCGTGGGAAACGTGACCCTGCCGACGCCGATCTTCCTGGCGGGTGGCGCCTTGTGTGTCGTGGCGGGCATTCTCGTCGGCCAGCTCCTCCTGCCCGACACCCCGCAGCGCACCACAGCGGAGGTGGCCAGCTTCGATCCCACCCGGTCGCAGCTCTGCCTGGAGGGCGATGCGATCGACGGCCAGGAGGGCGTGGACCCGGCGGGCAGGCTCTGCGGCACCCTGCGGCGCACGGCCAACGCCCGCACGCCGGAGAAGGGCGACCAGTTCCGCTTCGTCTCCGTGCGCAACTCCCGTGAGGTCGACGGCAAGACCGACCAGCAGATCGTCATCTACGGCGACGTAGTCGACTGAGAACCGGCATCCGAGGACTCTGTGGCCACCGACACGACCGCGCGAGGGTTCACCGGCCTGCTCAAGCTGCCCGCCCCGAACCGATCTCCGTGGTGGGAGCTGACTCGCCGTCTGCTGATGGCGCTCGGTCTGCTGGTCTTCACCGTGCTGCTCGTCTACTTCGACCGCAACGGCTATCGCGACGGCGCCGACATCAGGCCGGGCTTCCCGAACGGGACCGTCGATCTCAGCGACGCCATCTACTACACGACCGTCACGCTCAGCACCACGGGGTACGGCGACATCACACCGTTCACCGAGTCCGCGAGACTGATCAACGCCTTTCTCATCACCCCGCTCCGCATCGCGTTCCTGGTGCTGCTGATCGGGACCACGCTCGAAGTGCTCGCCTCGCAGGGGCGAGAGATGTTCCGGGTCGCCCGGTGGAGGAAGAACATGGACCAGCACGTCGTCGTGATCGGTTATGGCACCAAGGGGCGAAGCGCCGTCGACACCCTGGTGAACAACGGCACGTCGCGTGACGCCGTGGTGGTCGTCGACCCCGGTTCGGTCGCGCAGGAGGAGGCACATGCCGACGGGCTCGCCATCGTCACCGGCGACGCCACCCGGCGCGAGGTGCTGCGGCGGGCGCACGTCAGCACCGCCAAGCAGGTCATCATCACCACCGCCCGCGACGACACCACCGTCCTCGCGACGTTGACCGTGCGTCAGCTGAACCCCGACGCCTACATCGTCGCGGCGGTCCGCGAGCAGGACAACGTGCCGCTGGTGCGCCAGAGCGGTGCGGACTCGGTGATCACCTCCTCCGACGCGGTGGGCCGGCTGCTCGGTCTCGCGTCCTTCTCGCCGAACCTGGGCTCGGTGATGGAGGACCTGCTCACCTATGGCGAGGGTCTGGAGGTCGCCCAGCGGGACCTGTTGGTCAGCGAGGTCGGCAAGGCCCCGCAGTCGTTGCCGGACCAGGTCATCGCCGTGGTGCGCGACGAGAAGGTCTACCGCTACTTCGACCCGACCGTGACCCTGCTGGCCCGCGGCGACGAGCTGATCGTCGTACGGCCGGCCAAGGAGCTGCCGTGGGCCCCGCGGCCGGGCACCCACGACGAGGCCGGGTCCGACGAGGAGGACTGAGCCCTGATCTGCTGACTCCCGCGCACCCCCCTCGTAGCATGGGCGCAGCCGGCCGTGTGGCCTGCGTCGAGGGGATGGGGACAGTCGTGCGGAACACCGCCAAACGGGTCGCGGTCGAGGGAACAGGCTGGCTGCTCGTCGTCGTCGGGATCGCCGCGCTCGTCCTGCCGGGCCCTGGTCTGCTGGCCCTGTTCGCCGGAGTGGCGCTGTTGGCCACGCAGTACGAGTGGGCCGAGCGCCGTCTCGACCCGGTGAGGAAGGCGGCCCTGCGCGCCGCTGCGGACAGCGTCAGCAGCTGGCCGCGGATCCTGGCCTCGTTCGCGGGCGTCTGCTGGTTGATCGCGCTCGGCGTCTACTGGGGGATCAGCCCGCCGGCGCCCTCCTGGTGGCCGATCGACGACCGGTGGTGGCTGACGGGGGGCTGGGGGACCGGCGCCACCCTGATCGGCTCCGGGGTCATCGCCGGCGCGATCGTCGTCTACAGCTATCTGAACTTCCGCGACATCAAGGACGACCAGCGCCAGGACGAGGCCCAGGCGCCGGCCGGAACCTCCTGATCCAGGGCTCCGAGGCGCGTGCCTCAGCCTTGCCGGTGGAACCACCCACGGCCCCTACGGGGGGACGGGGCGACGCGGGTGGCCCGCTCCCGAAAGAGCATCACGATTCTATCCGCGTCCGGGTTCTTCCGGTTGGAGAGGTTTGGACTTCGGCTGGCGGTGTACAGGGACACCGTCAACGTTCAGGGAGGAACATCATGACAACCATCTTGTGGCTCATCGCCGTCGTACTCGTGATCAGCGGGATCGTGACCCTCGTCCGGGGGCAGATGCTCTTCGGCGCCCTGCTGATCATCGTCGGCCTGCTGGTCGGCCCCGGTGGAGTGAGCGTCTTCGGCTGACCGGGCCGCGACGAAGAGACAGCCACCCCATGTGCTGCCTCGGGGGGAAACAACGGCACGGGGTGACTGCCCTGCTCCAAGTCTCGACCTCGCGGCGGAGCCCTTCGCTCTCTGGTCTAGGGCGGACCCGGGCGTTGTCTCACAGTCCAGACTTCCCGACCACATGGTGTTCGGCGTCGATCACCAAGGTCTAACGTCGTGGGCAAGAACCGCCCCGGGTCGGGGGAGCCACTGGCTGGGGCGGTTCTTTCTGCGGTGAGCTCATGCGTCAGGCCTGTCTCGGCCGACACACGACCGTCCCCGCCGGTGAATCTGCTCACCGGTCAGGGACGGTCGTGCCAGTTGTCGGTTCGGTGTGTCGGGTCAGATCAGCGGGCCATCACCGAGTCGAAGTAGGCGCGCTTGGCGCTGCCCTCTGCGCCGAGGAACCACGAGCGCTGTGAGTTGTACCTGGTGTCGAAGTAGGAGACCGCCAGCAGCTTCTTGGCCTTGGCCGAGGCGATGAACCGGTCGAGCCACTTCTTGTCCTTGGCGAAGGCCTCGTCGGAGAAGCCGTACTCGCCGATGCCGGCCTTGACGCCCAGTGACGCGGCACGAGCGGCCAGCTTGTCGACGTAGACCGAAGCCTCGGTCCAGCCGGTGTCCATCGTGGTGGTCCTGGTGCCGTTGACCCACTTGTAGCCGTACTTGAGGTACGGCGCGTCGTAGGCGATCCCGTAGATGGGGGCGCCCTTCGGGAACAGCGTCGACCACTGGTTGGCGGTGTCGCTCGGGTTGAACTCCTGGGCCCAGCCGGTCACGATCAGCCAGAACTTGATGTCGCCCTTGATGCCGCCCGGGACCATCCGGGAGAGGCGGTCCTGCATCTTGCGCCAGTCGGTGGTGACACCGTCACCCTCGGGCTCGTGGTGGAACGCGACCCAGACCTGGAAGTCGAGCGCGTCCAGCTTGGTGAACAGGTCCTTCGCCCAGGCGTCGCCACTGCCGGTGGCCATGTTGGCCCAGCTGTGGGGCAGCTTGAAGCTCATCCAGGTGCGCACACCGGCGGCCTGGTTCAGCTTGGCCCGGGTGATCGCCTTGTCGACGTCACCGGAGCCGCCGTACCACCGGTCGATGTCGACGCCGGTCTTGGTGCGGTCGATGTTCCCGCCACCGGCCCCGAGCAGCATCGGCTCAGGTGCGGGGGTCGGGGTGGGCGTCGGAGTCGGGGTGGGCGTGGGGGTCGGAGTCGGGGTCGGGGTGGGGGTCGGGGTGGGGGTCGGGGTGGGGGTCGGGGTGGGGGTCGGAGTCGGCGTCGGGGTCGGGGTGGGAGTCGGCGTGGGGGTCGGGGTGGGAGTCGGCTCGAGATTGCTGACTCGGGCCTGGAGTGCCGTCATCTGGCACTCGAGGTAGGTCACCCGTTTGGCATCGGTGACCGTGCCAGTGGGAGCGACGCAGGCAGGTGCCGGGGCTGCCGCTGCGGCAGCGCCGGTGACGGCGGAAGCAGCGGTGCCGGCGTAGGCGGCGGTGCCGGCGAGTGCCAGCATCATCGAGGCGAGTAGGGCGGCGGGTACGAAGCGCGATGTCCGGGATGGTTGTCTCATATGGTGAGAATGCGGGAAATCGGTCGAAAGTATTGCAAAACAGACAAAATGGACTCGAACTGGCATCGGGGGGTGGTCGACACCCCACACAAGTGGAAACGAGTTTCCTCGAGCGAGACTTCCGGATTTGCCCGCTATGAGGCGATTGGTCCCTCTATAGTGGTTCTCGGGGGAATCATGAGCGATCAGGCAACGACCACGCGGCCACGAGTCCGAAGCGGCTCCGAGCGGGGGCCGACGGTGCTCCGTCAGGCTGCGAGCATCCTCGAAGCCAGGCACCAGGTCTCCGAGATGGCAGCCTACGAGATGCTGGTCACTCGAGCTGTCCAGGCGGGCAGCTCGGTGCGCGAAGCGGCGAGGGCCATCGTCGAAGAACCAGCCGCGCCCTGACCCCTGCCGCTGGTCGCGCTGATGCTCACAGCCGCCACGTGGCGGTGCATCCGTCGGTCACAGCTCACCTGACCGTCCCGGACCTGTGCGCGAGCACCACCGCCTGCACTCTGTCGCGTACGCCGAGCTTGGCCAGGACCCGCGCGACATGCGTCTTCACGGTTGCTTCGCCCACGACGAGCCGGTTGGCGATCTCTGCGTTCGAGAGGCCTTCTGCCATGAGTCCGAGGACCTCGGTCTCGCGTGCGGTGAGGTCGCCCGGCAACTGGGGTCGTGGGGGCGGCTGACTGCTGGCGTACTGCGCGATCAACCGCCTCGTCACGCTCGGCGCGAGCAGCGCGTCCCCTGCGGCCGCCACTTTGATCGCGTCGACGAGCTGGCTGGCGGGTGCGTCCTTGAGCAGGAAACCACTGGCACCTGCGGCGAGTGCGGCATAGACGTGCTCGTCGAGATCGAAGGTGGTGAGGATGACAACCTTGGGGCCGGCCTCCATGGCGCCGATCCGGCGGGTCGCCTCGAGGCCGTCGAGGCGAGGCATCCGAATGTCCATGAGCACCACGTCGGGTGCGAGCTCCTCGGCCCGGGCGACAGCGTCCGCGCCGTCGACGGCAGTCCCGACGACGGTGATGTCCGCCTCCGCGTCGAGGATCATCCGCAGGCCGGTGCGCACCAGCTCCTCGTCGTCGGCGAGCAGGACCCGGATCACGAGCGCTTCGCCTCCAGCGGGATCCGGGCATGGACCGAGAAGCCACTCTGCCCCTTGCGGGGACCGGTCTCGAGAGTGCCGCCGTACAACGAGACCCGCTCGCGCATGCCCATGAGACCGTGGGAGCCGCTGTCGTGGCCGTTGACCGGCTGCCTGCTGTCGGCCGGTCCCCGGTCGGTCACCACGACGTCGAACCAGTCCGGCTCGTACCGCAGGCGCACGTCAACCCGGACCCGTCCGGCATGCTTCAGGACGTTGGTCGTGGCCTCCTGCACGATCCTGTAGCCGGTCAGCTCGATCCCGGCCGGCAGCGACCGGACCGCGCCCTCGACCCGGAGGTCGACCGGCATTCCCGTTGCCCTCAGCCGAGCCACGAGCTCAGGAATCTCGTGCAGGGTCGGTTGCGGCACTGTGCCCGGGTCCGCGCCACCGTCGGTCAGCAGACCGAGCAGGCGACGCATCTCGGCCAGGCCACCGCGGCCGGCCGTCTCGATGGCGCACAGCGCCTCGCGTGTCTGATCCGGGGAGGAGTCGAGCGCCCGCTGGGCGCCCTGTGCCTGGATCACGATCACGCCCATGCTGTGCGCGACGAGGTCGTGCAGCTCGCGAGCAATGCGGGCCCGCTCCTCGGCCACGGCCCTCTCCGCCTGCTCGTGCCTGCTTCGCTCCGCCTCCTCGGCGCGCTCGGTGAGGGCCACGGCGGCGTACGTGCGCCGGCGCACCCACCGGCCGAGCCCCCACACCCCGAGCAGGATGAACCACGCCGGGACCACCTCGTCCCAGGGAGCTCCGTCTCGCAGGCGCGGGATGTCCGCGACGACCGCAAGGAGTACGACGGCCGCCGGGCCGACGAGGGTGAATGGGTGAGACACGTGCGCTCCCACGGCGTACAACGCCAGGAGCACGGCGAAGAAGGGCTGCCCCAGGCCACCACCGAGCTCGAACTGCAACCATGCCGAGGCCACGACGGTCACAAGGACGGCCACCGCGAACCTGTGGCGCACGAGGAGCGGAACCGTGAACGCCGCAGCCAGGACGGTGTGGACTTCGGCGCCACCCACCAGACCTGCCGGGGGCGAGACCCAGAGCTGGACCACCGCAGTGACGGCGAGAGTCAGCACGACCACGACGTCGACGAGCAGCTGCAGCCGGGCACGAGGCATGGCTCGACGGTAGCCACTGCCGTGCTTTCGCACATCCACATTGCGGGGGAGGCTCACCGACCGGGATCCGCCGTGCGGGGGACCTGAAGACCGGCAGCAATGCTGACGACGCCAGATACCCGGCGTCCCTACCGTCGGAGGACCGGCGAGCGACGCCGGAAGTGAAGGGAGCTCGTCATGAGGTCGACTTTCCAGCGGACGGGGCGAGCGGCAGCCGCAGCAGGAGTGCTGATGACTGCCGGCGTGCAGGGCGAGTGGCTGTTCAACCCGCAGCGCGACGACGGCACGGTCACGAACATGCCGGTCTTCGCACTTCTCCTGCTCACAGCCACGGCCGGTTTCGCACTGCTGCTCGTCGCGATCATGGGTCTGCGAGCCTCATCGGGCGGTTCCACGAGGGCGGCGCGCATCGGCTCGCTGCTGACGCTGGCCGGTGCCGGCTTGCTGGTCGTGTTCGGCCTGGTCGCTCTGGTCACTGCCCTGTTGAGCGGGTCCCCGCTGGAGGCGTCGTTCATCGCCTTCCTGCTCGGCATGCTGCTGCTGGCGGTCGGTCCGGTGACGTGGGGACTGTCACTGAGGAGGCGTACGCCGAGTCCCGGGGCGTGGCAGCTGCTCCTGCTTTCCGGCGTCGCGGCCTTCGGCGCTCTGGCGATCGAGCCGGACCCCTGGCACGACATCAGCCTCACGGTCATGTTCGCGGCGTGGTCCGCACTCGGCGTACTCCTGCTGCGGCAGGCGCATCAGCCGGCTTCCGAGCGCGTGACAGAGACCAACGCGTATCGGGTGCGGGACCACTCGGAACGCAGGCATGGCTGACAGGTGGACGACCCAGCTGCCCGACCGGGCGGCCGCCGAAAGGGCCCCGGGCCCGAATGTTCTGGTGGGCGATACTGGGTTTGAACCAGTGACCTCTTCCGTGTCAAGGAAGCGCGCTACCGCTGCGCCAATCGCCCTAGCTGTTGAGTTTGAGGTGGGTACGGGATTTGAACCCGTGTAGACGGATTTGCAGTCCGTTGCCTCGCCTCTCGGCCAACCCACCGTGGAGGTTTCGGCTTACTCCGAGCGGACGACGAGGCTCGAACTCGCGACCTCAACCTTGGCAAGGTTGTGCTCTACCAACTGAGCTACGTCCGCCTGCGCCGCCGGTCTCCCCGCGGTGCGAAGGAAACCATAGCCGAAAGGGGGACCGTCACAAACTCCGGGCATCCTTCGCGCGTCGGACACCGCGAGACCCCCATTGGCACGGGCTAATCTCGGACGCATGCACGCTTGGGTGAACGGTCAGCTGCTGGAGGATCCGGGGGCTGCGGCCATCGGAGTCACCGATCACGGGTTCACCGTGGGGGACGGCGTGTTCGAGGCGATCAAGGTGGTGGGTGGTCAGCCGTTCGCGCTGACGCGCCACCTTGCACGACTCGGCCGATCGGCCGCCTCCCTCGGGTTGCCGGAGCCGGATCCGACGCTCTTCCGGGCCGCCGTGCACGAGGTGCTCGCGCAGGAGCACCTCGAGCTGGGTCGCATCCGGATCACCTACACCGGTGGCCCAGCGCCGCTGGGGTCGGGCAGAGGCGAGGCCGCGCCGACGACGGTGGTGGTCGCTGCGCCGATGCAGCCGGCGCCAGACACAGCCGCGGTCGCGCGGGTGCCGTGGCCACGCAACGAGCGCGGGGCCCTGGCCGGCGTGAAGTCCACGTCGTACGCCGAGAACGTGGTCGCGCTGGCGGCCGCGGCGAAGCAGGGGGCCAGCGAGGCGATCTTCGCGAACCTGGCCGGGAACCTGTGCGAGGGCACGGGTTCCAACGTGGGCTACGTCGTCGGGGGAGAGGTTCGAACCCCGACGCTGGCGGCGGGCTGTCTGGCGGGGATCACCCGACAGCTCCTGCTCGAGTGGTACGACGTGCTGGAGATCGACGAGCCGGTCGAGATTCTCGACACCGCTGACGAGATCTTCCTGCTGTCGACGACGCGCGACGTGCAGGGTGTGCACCGCATCGACGATCGGGAGCTCGCAGGACCCGGGCCGGTGACTCGTGAGCTGATGACGCTCTGGTCGAACCGGGAGGCCGAGAACCCGGACCCGTGAGGGGTCAGGCGCTGAGGAGTGAGGCGAGCTCGTCGTCGAAGTTCACGAACGCGCTCTCCTCGCCGTCCGGCACGGAGTCGAGCATCGAGTCGATGAAGTGGTCGACGCTGCGCGAACCGGCCTGGACCAGGAGCTCGCCGTCGGGGGAGCACAGCTCGATGATGACCACGGCGCTGCCCTCGGAGCTCAGGCAGGGCCACACGTGCACGTCGCCGTCACCCGTGGGCTCGTAGCGACCCTCGGCGAGCAGATCCCGGCCGAAGGTCCAGAGGACTTCCTGAACGCCGGTCCGGAAGACCATGGTCACGGCGTACGGGTCGGCCGGGTCGAAGACCAGGTCAGCGTCGATCGAGGTCGCTTCACCCTGCGGGTCCACGAACTCGAGCTCAACGTTGTGGGTGATGACCTGTGCGGTCTTCGTCTGCTTCATCGTTACTCCCCTTGTTACGGACAGGGTCTCCCTCCAGAAACCCCAACGCGCCCTCCACGCGATGGGCTGATTCTGCGCAGGGTTTGCCCAGTCCGACAGGCGAAGTTCCGATATGTCCGTTTAATCCCACTACTGGTCTACGTTTCCCAAGCCACTGGTCTATTTTTGGGTGCCGATGGTCTAGTCAGGTCGGGCATCGAATGTGCCCTCTCTGCTGCGTCAGGCTATGGGGCGGAGGGGTTCCGCGGCCCACTCCGGGGTCGTGTCGGCGTGTCCGAGTGCCTGCGCTAGGGTTTCCGACGCAACATCTCGACAGCCACGCAAGGCAACTCCCGTTCCGCGGGGGCGATTGGCGCAGTGGTAGCGCGCTTCGTTCACACCGAAGAGGTCACTGGTTCGAACCCAGTATCGCCCACCAGCACTCCACAGCCCTGACGCGAGGACGCACGCTCAGGAGCTGCTCCTGGCTCGCCGCACAGCAGCGACACCTGCTGCTGGTCCCCAGGCCTCACTATTGGGACTAAACGGACGAAACGGGCCAATCGGGTTACCCTGAGGTGTGCACACAGCTGAGCCCTCCGAGAGCCGACCAGCGCGGTGACTGTTCCGTCGACGCGTGATCGGTCACGCCCGGAGGCGACGCCGTGGTGGGCCACCAGAGCTCGCGCCGACCTGGTCTGGTCCGCGCTGGCGCTGACCGGCGTGGCGCTCGTGGTGGTCCAGCTGCTGCGACCCACGGGTCAGATCGGCGACTTCACCAACCTCGCAGCGGTCACGGGCGCCGCGGTCGTCGCCTGCGTCGGCGCGCTGCGCCCACGACTCGGGCCATCGCCCATCGCCCGGTTGATCGCCGTCGGGCTCACGGGCAACGCGGTCGGTGAGTGGATCTGGGTGATCACGACCTCGAGCGGACAGAATCCCAACGTCTCGGTTGCCGACGCGGCGTACTTCACGGGATATGTGGCTCTCGGAGCAGCGCTCTTCATCGCCACGCTGGTCCGCACCGACCGTGGCTCCCGGATCGACCTCGACGCGGTCATCGACGCCCTGACGATCACCGTCGTGAGCGTGCTGGTCTTCTGGAGCCTCTCCATCTCGGCCATCGTCGCCGACACGACCGTCACCGGGTCCACCCGCCTCGTCTGGGCCGCCTATCCCGTGCTCGACGCCATCCTGCTGGCACTGGTCGCCCGGGCCATGACGAGCCGGCGGTCCAAGGCGTCGATCGGGCTGGTGTTCGGAATCGGCCTCGGCTTCTGGATGGTGGGTGACGTCGGGTACGTCCTCACGACGTCCGGGCAGCTCACGGGGGTGCTCAACGCCGCGTGGATGACCGGCGCGATGCTGATCGCCGTCTCCGCGTGGCGCAGGCCGGAGCCGGAGCCGGAGGCGGTGAGCGAGGAGGTCGAGTCGGGCCACCTGTCCTGGAGACTCGGCATCGCGACCGTCCCGATCCTGTTCCCACTCGTGCTGCACATGGTGGAGCACGCCAGGGGTGCGGAGGAGCACCTGGTGGCGACGATGATCAGCGTGACGGTGCTGCTGCTGCTCAGCTTCCTGCGCAGCTCCCGACTGCTGGCCTCGGAGAGCCGCGCGCGCACCGAGGCTCGCGCAAGCCGCGATGCCGCAGTCGAGGCCTCGCGCGCCAAGTCGGCCTTCCTGGCCACCATGAGCCACGAGATCCGCACGCCGATGAACGGCGTCATCGGCCTGACCGGACTGCTGCAGAAGACCCGGCTCGACGAACGCCAGAAGGAGTACGTCGACGGCGTGCACCTGGCCGGCGAGGCGCTGCTCCGGATCATCAACGACATCCTCGACTTCTCCAAGAACGAGGCCGGAAAGCTCGAGCTGGACATCATCGACTTCAACCTGGTCCAGGTGGTCGAGGAGACCGCCGCCCTGGTCGCGGAGTCCGCGCAGAGCAAGAACCTGGAGCTGTTGGCCTACTGCTCCCCTGAGCTTCCGCTCGGTCTGCGCGGCGACCCGTCCAGGCTCCGCCAGATCCTGCTGAACCTCGCCTCGAACGCCGTGAAGTTCACCACCGAGGGCGAAGTCGTCATCCGCGCCCAGGTGGACGGCGACACGGCCGACGGGCCAGTGGTGCGCTTCGAGGTCAGCGACACCGGGCTGGGACTCGACCAGGAGGATCGGCAGCGACTGTTCGAGCCGTTCTCCCAGGCCGACTCCACGACCACCCGTCGTTTCGGGGGCACCGGCCTGGGGCTGGCCATCTGTCGCCAGCTGGTCGCGGCCATGGGCGGCACTCTCGGGGTCGAGAGCGAGCTCGGACGTGGCAGCACGTTCTGGTTCACCCTCCCGCTCCAGCTCGCCGCCGCCGACCAGTCCGTGGCCCCCAGCCGTTCCACCGACGGGCTGGCCGGCCAGCGGGTGCTCGTCGTCGACGACAACCACACGAACCGGCTCGTCCTGTTCGAGCAGCTCGGCGCCTGGGGGATGCGCGCCGACGTCGCCGTGGACGGTCCCTCGTCGTTGGCGCTGCTCGAGGAGGCGGCCGACCGGGGCGCGCCGTACGCCATGGTCCTGCTCGACCTCTGCATGCCGCAGATGGACGGGCTCGAGCTCGCCGCCCGCATCTCGGCGAACCCGAAGCTCACCGGTGTCCCACTCGTGCTGCTCACCTCGGTGCCGGACGTCAGCGCCGATCAGGCCCGCGACGCGGGCATCGCGGTCCGGCTGACCAAGCCGGTGCAGCTCTCCCGGCTGCACTCCGCCCTGCAGGAGGTCACGAAGACCGTCCTCACCGGCCCGCCGCGGATGAGCTCCACGCCGGTGGCGCAGCAGCCCAGGAGTCGCGGTCACGTGCTCGTGGTCGAGGACAACCACGTCAACCAGCTCGTCGCCGTCGGCATCCTGGAGTACCTCGGCTACACGACCGAGGTCGCCGGCAACGGGCTCGAGGCGTTGGCGGCGTACGCGCGGACACCCTTCGACGCCCTGCTGATGGACTGCCAGATGCCCGAGATGGATGGGTACGTCGCGACCAGGGAGATCCGGCGCCTCGAGAGCGGGGGCGCGCGGACGCCGATCATCGCGATGACGGCCGGGGTCAGCGAGGGGGAGCGGGATCGCTGTCGTGGAGCGGGGATGGACGACTACGTCTCCAAGCCGGTGAACCCCCGGGACCTCGACGCCGCGCTCGTGCGCTGGCTCCCTGCAGCGCTGACCTGACCGGTCCGGGCACGCCCCGCGCGAAACCCGGTACGCCGCACCGGCGACCCGTCGATACGATCGGACCCGGGCCGCCCGCGGGGCGACCACCGCCGTGCCAACCGCGGCAACCACCACGTCAGGGAGCAACCTCGTGTCCGACATCAGCGTCCACCTCGTCAACGCCGACGCGCGCGAGGACCGGACCGTGGCGACCGGCACCAAGGCGTGGGAGCTGTTCACCGAGGAGCCCGACGTGATCGCGGCCCGGGTGGGCGGCGCACTGCGCGACCTCGCGCACGAGCTCGGTGACGGTGACGAGGTGGAGGGCGTCACGATCAGCAGCGCCGACGGCCGCGACATCCTGCGCCACTCCACCGCCCACGTGATGGCGCAGGCCGTCCAGGAGCTGTTCCCGGACGCGAAGCTCGGCATCGGACCCCCCGTCGAGAACGGCTTCTACTACGACTTCGACGTCGAGACGCCGTTCGTCCCCGAGGACCTCGAGAAGATCGAGACCCGGATGCGCAAGATCGTCAAGGAGAACCAGCGCTTCCAGCGTCGGCCGCTCACCGACGACGAGGCCCGCGACGAGCTGGCCGGGGAGCCCTACAAGCTCGAGCTGATCGGGCTGAAGGGTTCGGCCGCGGACGCGGCCGAGGGGGCCAGCGCCGAGGTCGGGGCGGGCGAGCTGACCATCTACGACAACATCAACCGCAAGGGCGAGGTGGCCTGGAAGGACCTGTGCCGTGGGCCGCACCTGCCGACCACCAAGCGCATCCCCGCCTTCAAGCTGATGCGCTCGGCTGCGGCGTACTGGCGCGGCAACGAGAAGAACAAGCAGCTGCAGCGCATCTACGGCACCGCCTGGGAGAACAAGGAGGCGCTCGAGGGGCACCTCCACCAGACTCGAGGAGGCCGAGCGGCGCGACCACCGCAAGCTGGGCCGCGAGCTCGACCTGTTCTCCTTCCCCGACGAGATCGGCTCGGGGCTGGCGGTCTTCCACCCCAAGGGCGGCGTGATCAAGCGGGTGATGGAGGACTACGTCCGGCAGCGTCACATCGAGGAGGGCTTCGAGTACGTCGGGACCCCGCACATCGCCAAGGAGGGGCTCTTCCACACCTCCGGGCACCTGCCCTACTACGCCGAGACGATGTTCCCCCCCATGCAGATGGAGGGGAGCGACTACTACCTCAAGGCCATGAACTGCCCGATGCACAACCTGATCTTCCGTTCACGCGGGCGGTCCTATCGCGAGCTGCCGCTCCGGCTCTTCGAGTTCGGCTCGGTCTACCGCTTCGAGAAGTCCGGTGTCGTGCACGGCCTGACGCGGGTGCGCGGCATGACGCAGGACGACTCGCACTCCTACTGCACCCAGGAGCAGGCTCCTGAGGAGATCAAGCACCTGCTGGGCTTCGTGCTGAGCCTGTTGGGGGACTTCGGGCTCGACGACTACTACCTCGAGCTGTCCACGCGGGACGACTCCAGGCCCGAGAAGTTCGTGGGCACCGACGAGGACTGGGAGGTGGCCACGAAGGTTCTCGAGGAGGTGGGCCGGGAAACCGGACTCGAGCTGGTCGCGGACCCCGGTGGCGCCGCCTTCTACGGACCGAAGATCTCGGTGCAGGCCCGCGACGCGATCGGGCGGACCTGGCAGATGTCGACGATCCAGTACGACTTCAACCAGCCCAAGGGCTTCGAGCTCGAGTACCAGGCCGCCGACGGCACCCGCCAGCAGCCGGTGATGATCCACTCCGCGAAGTTCGGCTCCATCGAACGGTTCTTCGGCGTGCTGGTCGAGCACTACGCCGGCGCGTTCCCGCCGTGGATGGCGCCTGTCCAGGTGCAGGGGATCCCGATCGCGGAGCGGCACAACGACTACCTCGCCGACGTCGCCGGGCGGATGCGCGCGCAGGGACTGCGGGTCGAGGTCGACGAGTCCGACGAGCGGATGCAGAAGAAGATCCGCAACGCCCAGCTCCAGAAGGTGCCGTTCATGGTGATCGCCGGAGACAGCGACGTCGAGGCGGGCGCGGTCAGCTTCCGCTACCGCGACGGCCGGCAGGACAACGGCGTTCCCGTCGACGAGGCGGTCGCCAGGGTGGCGGAGGCCGTCTCCTCACGGGTGCAGGTGTGAGCGAGCCCGATCACCTGAGCGGGCACCAGGACGGCGTCGGTGAGCCGGACGCGCTCGACCGGCTCTGGACCCCGCACCGGATGGCCTACATCCGTGGCGAGAGCAAGCCCAGCGACGACACCGAGGGCGAGTGCCCGTTCTGCCGGGTCCCGTCCCTCGACGACGCCGAGGGTCTCGTCGTACGACGTGGGGAGCGGGCGTTCGTGGTGCTCAACCTCTACCCCTACGCCCCGGGCCACCTGATGGTCTGCCCCTACCGGCACGTCGCCGGCTACCCCGAGACGACCGACGAGGAGGCCGCCGAGATCGCCGCACTGACCAAGGGGGCCATGCGCACGTTGCGCCGTGTCTCCGCGGTGCAGGGTTTCAACATCGGGATGAACCAGGGAGCGGTCGCGGGCGCGGGCATCGCGGCCCACCTGCACCAGCACGTCGTGCCGCGCTGGCTGGGCGACCAGAACTTCATGCCGATCATCGGGCAGACCAAGACGCTGCCCGAGCTGCTGCAGAGCACCCGGGGCCTCCTCGCCGAGGCGTGGGACGACACCGGGGACGCGGAGTCAGCCGACAGCTGAGGCCATCACGTGCGGGTGGGCTGCGTCGCGGCCCTGGAAGCTGAGGATGGCCGGGTTGACCACGTGGCCGTCGCGCACCTCGATCGCCCGGCTGATCGTCTCGTCGCCGTCCCAGGCCGTCCGGGCCGGCCATCACGACGGGCAGGAACGGCAACAGGGCCTCACTGTTCTCCCAGGTCGCCGAGTTCCAGAGGTACGACGGGCTGTGGTCCACCGCGTAGTAGTCGACGGTGTCCGCGACGGTGAACATCGGGTCGTCGAACGTGGTGGGCCGGGCCCACTCGAAGCCCATGCCCTCGTCGCAGGAGACGTCCACGATCAGGCTGCCCCGTCGGAACAGGGCGAGGTCGGCGACGGAGAGGAAGTTCAGCGGGGCGGCGGTGTCCTGGAGCGTGCAGTTGACCACGATGTCGTTCTCGGCCAGATAGCTCGCCAGCGGCACGCGGCCGCGCTCGGTGGTCACGTGGCTGAGATGGGGCGGCTCGGGGTCGTGGGCGAACTGCCTGATCCGGACCGAGTGGATCGGTGACCCGACGGCGGCCACCCCCCGGTTGGTGAGGACCGCCACCTGGTGGACCCCGTGGGCGTTCAGCGCCGTCACCGCCCCGCGCGCCGTGGCGCCGAACCCGATCACCACCGCCTCGAGCCGACGGCCGTAGTCACCGGTGGTCCCGGTGAGCTCGAGCGCCTGGAGCACGGAGCAGTAGCCGGCGAGCTCGTTGTTCTTGTGGAAGACGTGCAGTCCCACGGATCCGTCCACGGTCCAGTGGTTCATCACCTCGAACGCGATCAGGGTCAGGTCGCGGTCGATGGCCAGCTGGGTCATCACCGGGTCCTGGACGCAGTGCGGCCAGCCCCACAGCACGGCACCGGGCCGCATCGCCTCGACGTCCGCGTGCTGCGGCTTGGGGAGGAGCACGACGTCGGAGGAGGCCAGGATCTCCTCCCGGCTCGCGAAGCCCGCCACCAGGTCGGCGAGCTCAGCGTCCGAACGCCGGAACCGCGCGGCGTACCCGTGCTCGAGGGTGATCGCGCGACGGAGCTCGCAGGGATCCGCTCGAGGTGGTCGGGGTGGAGCGGCAGCCGGTGCTCGTTCTCCTTCGACGACGACCCGATCACCCCCAGGCGCAGGGGCGTCGCCGTCAACGCTTCTTGCCCCGCGGGGTTTCCTTGATGATCGAGGAGTCGTCGTTCTGGCCGCGCTTCGCTGCCCGCTTCTCCTTGATCGACTTGCCGGTCTTCTTGGTCATGCTCTGACGTGGGGACTTGTCGCTCATGGCGGACCCTTTGGTGGGAAGCCTGAATGGCTCCGTGCTGCTGACGGTACGCCCCTGCTCGCAGGGGAGGTCCGCCCCGGGCGGTAGCCTGCTCGCGACATGTTGGACAGGTTCAAGAACTTCTGGCAGGGCGTCATGCTGGCGCCGATCGTCAACACCTTCATCAGGCTCGGCATCAGTCCCGACGCGGTGACCCTCGTCGGGACCCTGGGGGTCTCGGCCGGCGCACTGGTGTTCTTCCCGCAGGGCAAGCTGCTCACCGGCGTCCTCGTCATCACCGCCTTCGTGTTCAGCGACCTGGTCGACGGGGCCATGGCCCGGGCCACGGGGCGGACCTCGAAGTTCGGCGCCTTCTTCGACTCGACCCTCGACCGCATCGGCGACGCCGCCATCTTCGGCGGGCTGCTGCTCTACTTCGCCGGCCCGGGGGACAGCTACCTCTACCTCTGCCTCTCCCTCTACTGCCTGGTCATGGGCGCGGTCACCAGCTATGCCAGGGCCAAGGCCGAGTCGCTGGGCCTGAAGGCCCAGGGCGGCCTCGCCGAGCGGGCCGACCGCATCGTGGCGATCCTGGTGATGACCGGGCTGGGCGCGCTGTTCGACCTGCCGATCCTGATGGAGGTGACGATCTGGGCGCTCGCGCTGGCCAACACCGAGACCGTCGTACGTCGCATCCTGATGGTGCGCAAGCAGGCGCTGGCGGAGTCCTCCGAGGCCGGAACGGCCTGATCGGCAGCATCGCCCGGCCGGCGCCGCCCGGGTACGCCGGCACCTCCCGCCGGACGTACGATGCGGCCATGGCTGACATCCCCTCATCGATCCCGCAGAGCTCGCCCGAGCGAGGCACCTCGCGCGTCAAGCGCGGCATGGCCGAGATGCTCAAGGGCGGCGTGATCATGGACGTGGTCACCGCGGAGCAGGCGAAGATCGCCGAGGACGCCGGGGCGGTCGCGGTGATGGCGCTGGAGCGCGTTCCCGCCGACATCCGCGCGCAGGGCGGGGTCTCGCGGATGAGTGACCCGGACATGATCGACGGCATCATCGAGGCGGTCTCGATCCCGGTGATGGCCAAGGCCCGCATCGGGCACTTCGTCGAGGCGCAGGTGCTGCAGAGCCTGGGCGTGGACTACGTCGACGAGTCCGAGGTGCTCACCCCGGCCGACTACGCGAACCACATCGACAAGTGGGCGTTCACGGTGCCGTTCGTGTGCGGGGCGACGAACCTGGGCGAGGCGCTGCGCCGGATCACCGAGGGCGCCGCGATGATCCGGTCCAAGGGCGAGGCCGGCACCGGCGACGTGTCCAACGCGGTGACGCACATGCGCACCATCCGGCGCGAGATCCGTCGACTGGCTGCCCTGTCCGAGGACGAGCTCTACGTCGCCGCCAAGGAGCTGCAGGCGCCGTACGACCTGGTCCAGGAGGTGGCCGCCAGCGGCCGGCTGCCGGTCGTGCTGTTCACCGCGGGCGGCATCGCCACCCCGGCCGACGCCGCCATGATGATGCAGCTCGGCGCCCAGGGCGTCTTCGTCGGCTCGGGCATCTTCAAGTCCGGGAACCCGGCCCAGCGGGCCGAGGCGATCGTGAAGGCGACCACGTTCCACGACGACCCCGACGTGCTCGCCAAGGTCTCCCGCGGGCTCGGCGAGGCGATGGTCGGGATCAACGTCGAGGAGCTCCCGCAGCCGCATCGGCTGGCCGACCGCGGCTGGTGAGACCAGTCCGGTATAGCCCACTTGAGTCAATTGTCGGAAATAGTTACATCTGTCCACATTTGGCAGCAAGATTGCTCTTGCATCGCTTCGTGCGATCAACCCACCTGGTCTCGGTGGAGTGCCGCCGCGGGGGAGGCACTCCACCGGGACTCTTGGTGCAGGTCCCGTGACCGGCCCGCGCATCGGGGTTCTCGCGCTGCAGGGCGACGTGCGGGAGCACCTCACGGCCCTCGACTCCCTCGGCGTCGCCGCCCTGGCCGTACGCCGGCCCGCCGAGCTCGACTCCTGCGACGCGATCGTGATCCCGGGCGGTGAGTCCACGACGATGGCCAAGCTGGCCCGCATCTTCGACCTCTTCGACCCGCTCCAGCAGCGGATCGCCGACGGGATGCCCGTCTTCGGCACCTGTGCCGGGATGATCCTGCTCGCGGACCGCGTCGAGGACGGCACCGCCGACCAGGAGACCCTCGGTGGGCTCGACATCACCGTGCGCCGCAACGCGTTCGGTCGCCAGGTCGACTCCTTCGAGGGGGACATCGAGTTCAGCGGCCTCGACGATCCGGTGCACGGCGTCTTCATCCGTGCGCCCTGGGTCGAGTCCGCGCGGTCCGGAGGTCGAGGTGCTTGCTCGCGTGGGCACCGGCGACGCCGTGGGTAGGATCGTGGCGGTCCGTCAGGGGCCGTTGCTGGCGACGTCCTTCCATCCTGAGGTGGGCGCCGACCTTCGCATCCATCGACTCTTCTGCGACCTGGTCGCGGGCAGCACGACCACCGACTAGGGCGTCAAGCCGTCTAGGGAAGGAACACCGCATGTCAGGCCACTCCAAGTGGGCGACGACCAAGCACAAGAAGGCCATCATCGACTCCCGTCGGGGCAAGATGTTCGCCAAGCTGGTCAAGAACATCGAGGTCGCGGCGCGCATGGGTGGCGGTGACCCGGTGGGCAACCCGACGCTCTACGACGCGATCCAGAAGGCCAAGAAGTCCTCGGTGCCCAACGACAACATCGACCGCGCCGTCAAGCGCGGCTCGGGTGCCGAGGCCGGCGGTGCCGACTACAGCACGATCATGTACGAGGGCTACGGACCCAACGGGGTGGCCTTCCTGATCGAGTGCCTGACCGACAACAAGAACCGCGCCGCCATGGAGGTCCGCACCGCGATGAACCGCAACGGCGGTTCGCTGGCGGACCCGGGGTCGGTCTCCTACATGTTCAACCGCAAGGGCGTGGTGATCGTCCCGGTCGAGCAGGAGGGGAAGCGGGTCACCGAGGACGACGTGCTCGAGGCCACGCTCGACGCGGGAGCCGAGGACGTCAACGACCTGGGGGAGTCCTTCGAGGTGCTCAGCGAGGCCACCGACCTGGTCGCCGTACGCACCGCGCTGCAGGCTGCCGGCGTCGACTACGACTCGGCGGACGCGTCGTTCGTGCCCAGCATGCAGGTCGAGCTCGACGGGACGGGGCCGGCAAGGTGTTCCGCCTGCTGGAGGCGCTCGAGGACCTCGACGACGTGCAGAACGTCTTCGCCAACTTCGACGTCTCCGACGAGGTGATGGAGTCGCTCGAGGCCTAGGCCGCCGAGGTCGCGGCCAGCCCGAAGAAGTCGCGGACCAGCGTCGCGCTGTCCAGGTCGCGCGCCGTCCGCCCAGGATGAGCGGCGCGCGGTGGTCCGGGTTGGGGATGGTGTGCCCGCCGCCCTCCACTGCGTAGAAGTCGACCGGCGCGCGCCCCTGCTCCCGCCAGCGGGTCAGGGTCGTGGCGAGCCGGCCGGAGGTCACCTGCTCGGTCACGGGATCCCCTGTGATCCCGTTGCGCTCGGCGAAGTGGCGCGCCGAGTCGAGTGAGGACATCACCGGCCCACGGGGCATCAGGCCGAACAGGCTGGCCACGCCGCCCTCGAAGGGCACGATCGGGTCCTTGGTCCCGTTGACGCAGAGCACCGGCATCGCGCGGTGCTGGTCCCGCTCGGAGCTCTCGGGGAGCAGGTTCTCGGCCGTGGGGTGGTTGGAGGCGATGATCGCGGCACCGGCGATCAGGTCGGGCACCTCGAGGACGAGCCGGATCACCATCTGCGCCGCCGTTGGAGAACCCCGCCGCGAAGACCCGGGACGCGGGTACGGCGTACTGCTCGCCGCAGCCCCGCGACCAGGGTCGAGAGGAACTCCACGTCGTCGATGCCCAGCTCTCGCGCCGGCGCCTGCGTGCCCAGCCGGGCGTCGTTCCACTTGCCCCGATGGGCCTCGGGATAGACGACGAGGACGCCTTCGTCGGCCAGCCGGTCGAAGGTGTGTCCGCTGAGTTCGCGGATCCCGGCGGCGTCGGAGTCCGAGCCGTGCAGCACCAGCAACAGCGATGTCGGCGGCGTGACCGGGGCCACCACGTGGAAGGTGCGCTGGACGGCTCCGACGTTCAGGGTCCCGGGATGCTCGTCGCTCACCGTGCCACCGTAGCCAGCACGGTCTCTGCGGGCCATGGCCGGTCACGGCGCGTCGTACCGCCGGTGCCCGGCCGCGGCGTTAGCGTGGTGCGAACAGGTGTTCGGACGACCGAGGGAGACTCCATGCGCGTGCTGGGCATCGACCCGGGCCTCACCCGCTGCGGTGTGGGGGTCGTCGAGGGCTCGGTCGGCAGGCCGCTGTCCCTGGTCGACGTCGGAGTGATCCGCACCGGTGCGGAGCTGCCCATCGAGCAGCGACTGTGCCTGATCGAGGCCGGCATCGAGGAGTGGCTGGACGCGACGCTGCCCGACTCGGTGGCGGTCGAGCGGGTGTTCAGCCAGCACAACGTGAAGACCGTGATGGGCACCGCCCAGGCGAGCGGCATCGCGCTGCTGGTGGCGGCCCGCCGCGGGCTGCCGGTGACGCTGCACACGCCGAGCGAGGTGAAGGCGTCGGTGACCGGCAGCGGCCGCGCCGACAAGGCCCAGGTCGGTGCGATGGTCACCCGGCTGCTGCGGCTCGCGGAGGTGCCGAAGCCGGCCGACGCGGCCGACTCCCTCGCGCTGGCCATCTGCCACATCTGGCGTGGAGGCGCCGGCAACCGGCTCGACGCGGCCGTGGCGGCGCACGCAGCGGCCCACCCCGCACGCCCACCTTCCAGCCGCTCGAGAGCAGGAGCACGCACGATGATCGCCTTCGTCCGGGGACGGGTCGCAGCCGTCGGACTCACCTCCGCCGTTCTCGAGGTCGGGGGAGTGGGCCTCGAGCTGCACTGCACGCCCGACACGATCGCCGCACTCCGCGTGGGCTCCGAGGCCACCCTGCCGAGCAGCATGGTGGTGCGCGAGGACTCGCTGACGCTCTTCGGGTTCGCCGACGAGGACGAGAAGCAGATGTTCGAGCTCGTCCAGACCGCCAGCGGGGTCGGGCCCAAGCTCGCCCAGGCCATGCTCGCCGTGCACCGGCCCGAGACCCTGCGCCGCGCCGTGAGCGCGGACGACGTGAAGACGCTGACCCACGTCCCGGGGATCGGCCAGAAGGGTGCGCAGCGGATCATCCTGGAGCTCCGTGACCGGATCGGCGCCCCGACCACGTCCTCGGCACCCGCCAGGCCGGGTTCGTCCGCGTCCGCCGGGTGGCAGCCGCAGGTGCAGGCCGGCCTGGTCGGACTCGGCTGGTCGGCCCGGGAGGCGGACCAGGCGGTCAGCGCGGTGACGCCCGAGGCGGAGCAGATGACCGTCCCGGACGTGGCACTCCTGCTCCGCGCCGCCCTGCGCACGCTGAGCAAGGCGTGAACCGGTGAACGACTCCGAGCTCGAGGCGGCAGAGGTGGCCTACCTGACCACCAGGCCCTCCGGCGGGCCGTTGACCGCGGCCGACGCGGACGGGGACGAGAGGGTCGTCGAGGCCGCCCTGCGCCCCCGCACGCTCGAGGAGGTGGTGGGCCAGGAGCGAGTCCGCGAGCAGCTCTCGCTGCTCCTCCAGGCTGCCCGGGCTCGGCAACGCGTGCCGGACCACGTCCTGATGAGCGGGCCACCCGGGCTCGGCAAGACCACGCTCGCGATGATCATCGCTGCCGAGATGAGTGCGCCGCTGCGCCTGACCAGCGGTCCGGCCATCACCCACGCGGGTGACCTCGCAGCGATCCTGTCCGGACTCAACGAGGGAGACGTGCTCTTCGTCGACGAGATCCACCGGATGTCGCGGCCGGCCGAGGAGATGCTCTACATGGCGATGGAGGACTTCCGGGTCGACGTGGTGATCGGGAAGGGCCCCGGCGCGACGGCCATCCCGCTGGAGATCCCGCCCTTCACCCTCGTCGGCGCGACGACGCGGGCCGGTCTGCTGCCCAGCCCGCTGCGCGACAGGTTCGGGTTCACGGCCCGGCTGGAGTTCTACGAGCCGGAGGACCTCGAGCGCATCGTGCACCGCTCGGCCGGGCTGCTCGACGTCGAGCTGCGCACCGACGGAGCACGCGAGATCTCCCTGCGCTCGCGGGGAACCCCGCGGATCGCCAATCGACTGCTCCGCCGGGTCCGCGACTTCGCCCAGGTGCGCGCCGACGGCATCGTCACCCGCGATCTCGCCCGCGCTGCCCTGGAGCTGTTCGAGGTCGACGAGTCGGGGCTGGACCGCCTCGACCGGTCCGTGCTCGACGTGCTCTGCCGTCGCTTCGGGGGCGGTCCGGTCGGGGTCAGCACGCTCGCCGTGGCCGTGGGGGAGGAGCGGGAGACCGTCGAGGAGGTGGCCGAGCCGTTCCTGGTGCGCCAGGGGTTGCTCGCGCGCACACCGCGCGGACGGGTCGCCACGCCCGCCGCGTGGAACCACCTCGGCCTCACTCCGCCTGCGGGCGTGGGAGGAGACGGCGACCCGACACTGTTCGGGTCGGAGTCAGAATGAACCGGTGACGGCCGTTACACTTCACGTTCGGTGCCGTACCGGTCCCTGCGCTCGAGACCTCTCCGGTCTCGACGGCGGATCCACGGCAACCACCGACCTGTTTCCTTCCTTGGGAGTTGTCTGTCGTGCCTGCCTATGCGCAGTTGCTCGTGATCGTCGTGGCGATGCTCGTCTTCTGGGCCATCGTGATGCGTCCCGCCCGGACCCAGCAGAGACGGGTCCAGGACCTGCAGAGCCAGCTCGAGGTCGGCCAGGAGGTGGTGCTGTCCGCGGGGATCTTCGGCACGATCCGCTCGTTGAGCGAGGGACGGGTCGAGCTCGAGGTGGCACCCGGCACCGTCATCACGGTGGCGCGCCAGGTCGTCGTACGCCGGGTCGAAGATCTCGAGGCCGGTCGCGCATCCGACCCGTCGGGGGAGTCGGACCCGACCCAGGCAGAGGACTGAGGAGACAACATCACCGTGGCGAAGAGCAAGCTCCGCCCCGCACGAACGCTGATCGTCTTCGGGCTCACGATCGCGGTGCTCTACGGGCTGGCCGCGCTCGGACAGACCTGGAAGCCGCGCCTGGGGCTCGACCTCGAGGGCGGCACCAGGATCACGTTGTCGGCGATCCCGGAGGGCGGGGAGATCACCGCGACCAAGCTCGACCAGGCAGCCAGCATCGTCGACTCGCGCGTCAACGGCAGCGGCGTCTCCGAGGCTGAGGTCTCCACCCAGGGCAACCGCAACATCATCGTGGAGATCCCGGGCAGGAACCGCACCGACCTCGTGGACGCGGTCCAGCGCACCGCCCAGCTCAGGTTCCGCCTCGTGGTCGGATCCCCGCAGCCGGGCACACCTGCCCCCGACCCGAGCGACTCCGCGTCACCGAGCCCCTCGGGCAAGGCCTCTCCGTCCGGTGCGGCCTCGCCCTCGGGCAAGGCGAAGCCGAAGAAGACACCCGAGGTCGGCAAGGCCACGCCCAACCCGCGGCCGGCGCCGTTCGCCACCACGCCGGACCCCACGCCGGCGCCCTCCCAGCAGCCTTCCGCGCCGGCCGACCCGACGGCCCCGACGCAGGAGCAGCCGCAGGTCACCGAGAAGGGTGCCTCCGTCGACGACCCGCTGGCCTGGTCCCAGGACCCCGGCGTCGAGTGGCTGCAGAAGTTCGCCGCGTTCACCTGCCCGCCCAAGGGCGAGGCCGCCGCGCCGGTCGCCGACAACCCGGACGATCCACTGATGGCGTGTGACGAGAACGGGCAGAAGTTCCTGCTCTCCCAGTCACTGATCGAGGGCACCGAGCTCAAGTCGGCGTCCTACGGCACCCCGCAGAACGGTGTCGGATGGGCCGTGAACCTCGGCTTCAAGAGCTCCGCGCGCAAGGTGTTCGGTGACACCACCACGGCGTTGAACCAGAACCAGGGGACCTTCGCGATCGTGCTCGACGGAAGCGTGATCTCCTACGCCGGCGTCAACGAGCCGATCCTCGACGGCAACGCGCAGATCACCGGCGACTTCTCCGAGGACGAGGCACGCTCGCTGTCCAACTCACTGAAGTACGGCGCCCTGCCGATCAGGTTCGCCGAGCCCACGATCGTGACCATCGGACCCTCGCTCGCCGGCAACCAGCTGTCCGCGGGCATCCTCGCCGGCCTGGCCGGGCTGTTCATCGTGATGCTCTACTGCCTCGTCTACTACCGCGGACTGGGGCTGGTGGTCATCGCGTCCCTGCTCGTGGCCGGCATCGTCACCTACGGGACGGTGCTCGTGCTCGCCAAGGCGGCAGGGTTCACCCTGACGCTGCCCGGCATCGCGGGCCTGATCGTCGGCGTCGGCATCACCGCGGACTCCTTCATCGTCTACTTCGAACGGATCCGCGACGAGATGCGCGACGGCAGGTCGATGCGCGTCGCCGTGGAGACCGGCTGGGCCCGGGCGCGGAACACCTGCCTCGCCGCCGATGCGGTCTCGATCCTGGCCGCCGTGGTGCTCTACATCTTCGCGATCGGTGTCGTGCGCGGGTTCGCCTTCGCGCTCGGCATCAGCACGCTCATCGACGTCGCGGTGTTCTTCTTCTTCACCAAGCCGACGATGACGCTGCTCGCGAAGCGACGCTTCTTCAACACCGGACACAGGTTCTCCGGGCTCTCCCGCGAGACCCTCGGCATCGACGAGAGCCCGAAGCACGCACAGCTGGTCGGAGGGACTGCCTGATGGGCAAGATGAGCAGGCTGGGCAACGCCCTCTACGAGGGCGATGTCTCCATCGACTTCGTCGGCCGCAAGTGGCTCTGGTACTCCGTCTCGGCGATCATCGTGCTGATGGCCGTGGGCGGTCTCTACTTCAAGGGCCTCAACTTCGGCATCGAGTTCGAGGGCGGCGTCGAGTACGCCATCACCGTCCCCGCCGACCAGGCCAACCAGGACACGGCCGACAAGGTCCGGACGACGATCGCCGAGACCGGCATCGACGCCGCGTCGGCCCCGATCGTGAACACCGCCGGCACCGACACGATCAGGGCGCAGACCGAGGAGCTCACCAACGACCAGGCACGGGAGATCACCCGGGCCATCGCCGACGCCATCGGCATCGACGCCGAGGACGACATCTCCACCCAGGACGTGGGCGCGAGCTGGGGTGAGCAGGTCGCGAAGCGTGCCCTGACCGGCCTGGTCGTGTTCCTGATCCTGGTGGTGCTCTTCATCTGGGCCTACTTCCGTGAGTGGAAGATGTCGGTGGCCGCCCTGGTGGCCCTGGCCCACGACGTGGTGATCACGGTCGGCATCTACGCCCTGTCCGGCTTCGAGGTGACCCCGGCCACCGTCACCGGCCTGTTGACCATCCTCGGGTTCTCGCTCTACGACACCGTGGTCGTCTTCGACAAGGTGCGGGAGAACACCCGCAACCTGAGACAGAGCCGTCGCACCTACTCCGAGCTCGCGAACCTGGCCGTGAACCAGACGCTGGTGCGCTCGATCAACACCTCGATCGTGGCGCTGCTCCCGGTCGGCGCGATCCTCTACGTCGGCGTGGTCAGCCTCGGCACCGGGTCGCTCAAGGACCTCGCCCTGTCCCTGTTCGTCGGGATGGCCGCCGGTGCCTACTCCTCGATCTTCATCGCCACGCCGCTCGCCGTACAGCTGAAGGCGCACGAGAAGGAGATCACCCAGCAGGACGCGCGCGCCAGGGCCCGCTCCCGTCGGGGCGTGGACCGCTACGCCGACGTGCCGGTGTTCACCGACGACCTGCCGCTGCGCGACCACGACGAGGACGAGGACCTGCTGGAGGACCAGGACGAGACGTCTCCGGTCACGGCCCCACCGCGTCGTCCCGAGGCATCCGGGTCCGGCCGCGTCGTACCCGATGCCAAGGCGCCGCTGCGTGACTCCGGGGCGGCCAAGCGCAGCCAACCCACGCGGCAGCCCAGGTCCAAGCGCGGGAAGTGAGGTTGCCGGCGTGCCCGATCCTGCCCTGAGCGAGATGGTCGACCGGCTGGTCCGCGACGTTCCCGACTTCCCCAAGCCGGGCGTGATGTTCAAGGACATCACCCCGCTGCTCGACGACCACGCGGCGTTCACCGCCGTCGTCGCTGCGCTGGCTGCAGCAGGCCGCGACGACTCCGGAGCCGTCGTCGTGGACAAGGTGGTCGGGATGGAGGCGCGTGGCTTCATCCTCGCGGCTCCGGTGGCGCTGGCGCTCGGCGTCGGCTTCGTCCCGGTGCGCAAGCCGGGCAAGCTGCCCTGGCAGACCCGTGAGGTCAGCTATCGAGCTCGAGTACGGCGAGGAGACCCTCGCCATGCACACGGACGCCCTCGAGCCCGGCGAGCGCGTGCTGGTCGTCGACGACGTGCTCGCCACCGGCGGGACCGCCCGGGCCACCGCCCAGCTGATCGAGGGAGCCGGCGCGGTCGTGCACGGACTCGCGATGCTGCTGGAGCTGAGCTTCCTGCCCGGGCCGGGCTGCTGTCGGCGACCTCCCCCTCACGGTCCTGCACACGGTCTAGGAGTCAGCGGTCGCACTGCGCGCCTAGACTGGAGCACGATCGTCTGAGCGGGCTGGAGGGAGGGATCATGGCCGAGGACCGCGTGGTGACCGAGCCGGCTGCCGACCCAGCCACCGCTGACCCCGCAGCGCCCGAACGCGCTCCCACGCTGACCGGCCGTGGCGTCCGGGCACGCCTCGCCAGGATCGGCACCAGCAAGCAGATCGGCAACCCGGTCCTCGAGCCGCTGTTCCGCACCGTCCGGGCCAACCACCCCAAGGCCGACCTCGCCCTGCTCGAGCGGGCCTACGACATCGCGGAGAAGCAGCACCGCGGCCAGGTGCGCAAGAGCGGCGACCCCTACATCACCCATCCGCTCGCGGTGACGACGATCCTGGCCGACATCGGCATGACGGAGCCCACGCTGGTGGCCGCCCTGCTTCACGACACCGTCGAGGACACGGCGTACACCCTGGACGAGCTGCGCAGAGACTTCGGCGACGAGGTGACGCTGCTGGTCGACGGCGTCACCAAGCTGGACAAGGTCAAGTACGGCGAGACGGCGCAGGCCGAGACGATCCGCAAGATGATCGTCGCGATGAGCAAGGACATCCGGGTCCTGGTCATCAAGCTCGCCGACCGGCTGCACAACATGCGCACCCTGCGCTACGTCAAGCAGGAGACCCAGGAGAGCAAGTCCCGGGAGACCCTGGAGATCTACGCGCCGCTGGCCCACCGGCTGGGCATGAACACCCTCAAGTGGGAGCTCGAGGACCTCGCGTTCGCCACGATGCACCCCAAGATCTACGACGAGATCGTGCGACTCGTCGCCGAGCGGGCGCCCTCGCGGGACCAGTTCCTCGCCGAGGTGATCAACCAGGTCGAGGGCGACCTGCGCGCCGGCAGGATCAACGCCCGGGTGACCGGCCGACCGAAGCACTACTACTCGATCTACCAGAAGATGATCCACGGAGGCCGCGAGTTCACCGACATCTACGACCTCGTCGGCATCCGCATCCTGGTCGACAACGACCAGGACTGCTACGGCGTCCTCGGCGTGCTGCACAACCGGTGGAACCCGCTCCCGGGCCGGTTCAAGGACTACGTCGCGATGCCGAAGTTCAACATGTACCAGTCCCTGCACACGACGGTGATCGGCCCGTCCGGCAAGCCCGTCGAGATGCAGATCCGCACCGTCGGCATGCACCGCCGGGCGGAGTACGGCGTCGCCGCCCACTGGAAGTACAAGGAGGACGTGCGCGCCGGCGTGGACACGGAGAAGTCCGCAGCCGACTCCGACATGCAGTGGCTGCGCCAGCTCCTGGACTGGCAGAACGAGGTCGACGACCCGGGCGAGTTCCTCGACTCGCTGCGGTTCGAGATCAACAGCGCCGAGGTCTTCGTCTTCACCCCGCGCGGCGACGTGATCGGCCTGCCCATCGGCTCGACTCCGGTGGACTTCGCCTACTCGATCCACACGGAGGTCGGCCACCACACGATCGGCGCCCGGGTGAACGGCCGGCTGGTGCCGCTGGAGTCCGAGCTCGAGCACGGCGACGTGGTCGAGGTGTTCACCTCCAAGTCGCCCAACGCCGGGCCGACCCGGGACTGGCTGACGTTCGTGAAGTCGCCGAGGGCTCGCAGCAAGATCCGCCACTGGTTCACCAAGGAGCGGCGCGAGGAGGCCATCGAGCAAGGCAAGGAGCAGATCGGCCGCCTGCTGCGCAAGGAGGGCCTCCCGCTCAAGCGGGTGATGACGCACGAGTCACTCACCCAGGTCGCCAACGAGCTCCGCGTGGCCGACGTGACGGCGCTCTACGCGGCCGTCGGCGAGGGCAACCTCGGCGCCCAGACGGTCGTCCGCAAGGTGATCGAGGTCTCCGGCGGCAAGGACGGCGCGGCCGAGGACCTGGCCGAGGCCGTGACCATCACCCGGCCCCGCAGGCGTGGCCAGGCGGCGCACGACTCCGGTGTGGTGGTCAAGGGCGCCACCGACGTGCTCGTCAAGCTGGCCCGATGCTGCACCCCGGTGCCGGGCGACGAGATCCTCGGCTTCGTCACCAGGGGTGACGGCATCTCGGTGCATCGCCGCGACTGCACGAACGCCACGCAGCTGCTGAGCCAGCCGGAGCGGCTCGCGGAGGTGGAGTGGGCGCCGAGCTCGCAGTCGACCTTCCTGGTGCAGATCATGGTGGAGGCCCTGGACCGGGCCCGGCTGCTGTCCGACATCACGATGGTGCTCTCCGACCAGCACGTGAACATCCTCTCGGCCAGCCTGACGACCAACCGGGACCGGGTCGCGAAGAGCAGGTTCGCCTTCGAGATGGGCGATCCCAAGCACCTCGGCGCGATCCTCAAGGCCGTCCGTCAGGTCGACGGGGTCTTCGACGCCTACCGCGTCACCCAGTAACCCCGCCGACCGGTCACTCGGGGTTGCTGGGGGTGCGCCGAGCGGTCAGTCGGGGTTGGTGGGGGTGCGTCGAGCGGTCAGTCGATGGCGCGGGCATTGACCGGTGGGCGTCGTACGACCGGCGGGCATTGACCGGTGGGCGTCGTACGGCCGGCGGGGACTGACCGGTGGGCGTCGTACGACCGGCGGGGACTGACCGGTCGGCGGGCTAGCTGAACTCGGAGGCTGCCTTCGAAGCCATCTCCAGGAACGCCTGGCGCGAGGCGAGGTTCTCCTCGAGCTCCTTGACCTGCTTCTCGTTCCCGGCGGCGCGGGCCTTCTCGAGGTCGGCCTCGATCCCGGCGATGGCGCGCTCGAGCTGGCCGAGCATGTCCCCCGCGCGGGCGGACTTCTCGGGGTCGCTGCGCTTCCACTTGTCGTCCTCGACCGAGCGGATGGCGGTCTCGACCTTGCGGATCCGGGCCTCGAGCGGCTTGATGTCGTCGCGGGGGACCTTGCCGGCGGCGTCCCAGCGCTCGCTGATGTCGCGGAAGGCACGCTTGGCCGCGTCGAGATCGGTGACGGGCACCAGGGCCTCGGCCTCGACGAGGAGCGCACGCTTCGTCTCGGCGTTGGCCGCGAACTCCTTGTCCTGCTCCGCGTTGGCCGCGTCACGGGCTCCGAAGAACGTGTCCTGGGCCGCGCGGAAGCGCTGCCAGAGATCCTCCTCGACCTCGCGCGGAGCAGCGCCGGCGTTCTTCCAGTCCTGCATCAGGCTCCGGAACCTGGTCGAGGTCGGACCCCAGTCGGTGGAGTCGCTGAGCGCCTCGGCCTCCTTGAGCAGCTTCTGCTTGACCACCCGGGCGCCCTCGCGCGACTCGTTGAGCTCGGCGAAGTGCGCCTTCCGGCGACGGGTGTACGCCGTACGAGCTCCGGAGAAGCGGTGCCACAGCTCGTCGTCGCTCTTCTTGTCCAGCCGGGGGAGTGCCTTCCACTCCTCGAGCAGGTCGCGCAGTCGGTTGACCCCGTTGCGCCAGTCCTTGCCGAGGGAGATCTTCTCGGCCTCGCCGACGATCGCCTCCTTGCGGGCGCGCGACTCCTCGAGCCGGAGAGCTCGCTCCTCGCGGCGCTTGCTGCGCTGGAGCCCGAGCAGTGGTCGCAGGGCATCGAGGCGGGCAGTGAGCCCCACGATGTCGCCGACGGCGTTGGCCTCCGCGACCTGGGTGGCGACCCGCTTGATCGACTCGGTGGCCTCGTCGGGCGACAGCGCCTCGGCCCGGACCCGCTGCTCGAGCAGCTGCACCTCGAACTCGAGCGCGTCGAAACGCCGGGTGAAGAAGGCGAGTGCCTCCTCCGGGGTGCCCTCCGGGTACTGGCCGACCACCCGTTCGCCGTCGGCCGTGCGCAGGTAGACGGTTCCGTCGTCCTCGACTCGTCCCCAGTCGCTGGCGGGGGGCCCGGAAGGGGCCGCTGGGGGCCGGGGCGGAGGTGCCGACGGACGGGGCGGCGGCCCAGGTTTCCCGGGGTGGCTCTGCTGACCCTCGACGGGGGAGTTGCCCTGCGCGGTCACGTTGCTACACCTGCTTCTGCGTCGTGGATGGTGCGGTTCAGCGTGGCCTCATCGTACGCATGCTGAGGTGGTCATCCGCGGCCAGTAGGCTGGGCCGGAGCCCAATCCAGACCCCCAACCCCGAAGCAGGAGACGTCAAGGTGCTGATCGCAGGCTTCCCGGCCGGACCGTGGGGCACCAACTGCTACATCGCGGCGACCGGTCCGGGCACCGAGTGCGTGGTCATCGACCCCGGCAAGGACGCCACCCAGGGTGTCGAGCAGGCCGTGCGCGAGCACCACCTGAAGCCGGTCGCCGTCCTGGTGACGCACGGCCACGTCGACCACATGTGGTGCGTGGCGCCTGTGGCCGGCACCTACGACGCCACCGCCTGGATCCACCCGCGCGACCGGCACCTGCTCGCGAACCCGATGGCGGGCATGTCCGCGGAGACGACCGCCATGCTGCTCGGCGGGAAGTACGAGTTCGCCGAGCCGGACCGGGTCGAGGAGCTCAGCGACGCGCAGAGCCTCGAGCTGGCGGGTCTGACCTTCGTGGTCGACCACACTCCCGGGCACACCGAGGGCTCGGTGACCTTCCGGACGCCGTACGACCAGGCGGACGTGTCCGAGCTGATGTTCTCCGGCGACCTGCTCTTCGCCGGCTCGATCGGCCGCACCGACCTGCCCGGAGGCGACCACCCGACGATGCTGCGCAGCCTGCGCGAGAAGGTCCTCACCCTGCCCGACGACATCGTCGTCCTGCCCGGCCACGGTGAGCAGACCAGCATCGCGCGGGAGCGTGCGACCAACCCCTTCCTGCTCGACCTGGTCGAGGACCAGAGCGGCCACACCAGCCCGGTCACGCGAGGTCTGTGAGATGAGCCGACCCACCCCGCTCAGCGGGTTTCCCGAGCTGCTGCCCGCCCAGCGCTACGTCGAGCAGCAGGTGCTCGCCCGGCTGGCGGCCACCTTCGAGCTGCACGGGTTCGCCAACGTCGAGACCCGCGCGGTCGAGCCCCTCGACCAGCTGCTGCGCAAGGGGGAGACCTCCAAGGAGGTCTACGTGCTGCGTCGGATCCACGACGAGGACGGCGACGCCGGTCTCACCGGGTCCTCCCTGGGGCTGCACTTCGACCTGACCGTGCCGTTCGCCCGCTACGTGCTCGAGAACGCCGGCCAGCTGGAGTTCCCGTTCCGGCGCTACCAGATCCAGAAGGTGTGGCGGGGCGAGCGGCCGCAGGAGGGTCGCTTCCGCGAGTTCACCCAGGCCGACATCGACGTGATCGGACGAGACACCCTCGCGTTCCACCACGACGTCGAGGTGGCTCGGGTGATGGTCGATGCGCTCGGCGGCCTCGCCGACCCTCGGTCGATCGGCCTGCCCGGTTTCCGGCTCCAGGTGAACAACCGCAAGCTGATCCAGGGCTTCTACTCCGGGCTGGGCCTCACCGACACCGACGCGGTCATGCGTGCCGTCGACAAGCTCGACAAGCTCTCCGAGGATCGCGTGGCGGCACTCCTCGTGGACGACGTCGGACTGACCCGCGAGCAGGCCGACCAATGTCTCGCCCTGGCCAGGATCAGCACCACCGACGGCTCCTTCGTCGAGCAGGTGCGTGCCCTCGGCGTACGCCACGAGCTGCTGGACGAGGGCCTGGCCGAGCTCGCGGCCGTGATCGAGGGGTGCGCCGCACTGGTGACCGACCGGGTCCGGGTCGTCGCCGACCTCAAGATCGCCCGCGGGCTGGACTACTACACCGGCACCGTGTTCGAGACCCGGCTGGACGGCTACGAGAGCCTGGGCTCGATCTGCTCGGGAGGACGCTACGACACGCTCGCCAGCGACGGGCGTACGACGTACCCCGGCGTCGGCATCTCCCTGGGGGTGAGCCGGCTGCTGGTGCCACTCCTCGCCAAGGGCGTGGTCGAGGCCGACCGGTCCGTGCCCAGCGCGGTGCTCGTGGCGGTGGTCGGTGAGGAGAGCCGACCCGAGAGCGACGCCCTCGCCGACCAGCTGCGCCACCACGGCATCCCCTGCGAGGTGTCGCCGTCCGCAGCGAAGTTCGGCAAGCAGATCCGGCACGCCGAGCGGCGTGGCATCCCCTACGTCCTCTTCCCCGGTGGCCCCGACGGTGTCCCCGAGGTCAAGGACATCCGCAGCGGCGAGCAGACCGCGGTGGACCTCACCACGTGGGCGCCCCCGGTCGAGGACCTGCGCCCGCGCGTCCGTAGCAACCAACAGGAGCAACCGTGATCCGCACCCACGACGCCGGCAGCCTGCGGCCGGCCCACGTCGACACCGAAGTCACCCTCGCCGGCTGGGTCGCGCGTCGTCGCGACCACGGTGGAGTGGCCTTCATCGACCTGCGCGAGGCGAGCGGCCTCGTGCAGGTCGTCATCCGCGACGAGGCCGTCGCCCACCACCTGCGCAGCGAGTACTGCCTGAAGGTCACCGGCACCGTGAGCGTGCGCCCCGAGGGCAACCAGAACCCCAACCTGCCCACCGGTGAGATCGAGGTGATCGCCACCGAGGTGGAGGTGCTCAGCGCGGCTGCGCCGCTGCCGTTCCCGATCGACGACGCTGCGTCATTCGGTAGCGGGTCGGTCGGCGAGGAGGCGCGGCTGCGCCACCGCTACCTCGACCTTCGTCGCACCGGCCCCAACGCTGCCCTCCGGCTGCGCAGCAAGGTCAACAAGGCGGCGCGTGAGGTGCTGGACACGCACGACTTCGTGGAGATCGAGACCCCGACCCTCACCCGCTCGACGCCCGAGGGAGCGCGCGACTTCCTGGTCCCGGCGCGCCTCCAGCCCGGCAGCTGGTACGCCCTGCCGCAGAGCCCACAGCTGTTCAAGCAGCTGCTGATGGTTGCTGGGATGGAGCGCTACTACCAGATCGCGCGCTGCTACCGGGACGAGGACTTCCGGGCCGACCGCCAGCCGGAGTTCACCCAGCTCGACATCGAGATGAGCTTCGTCGAGCAGGACGACGTGATCGCGCTGACCGAGGAGATCCTGGCGGCTCTCTGGAGCCTGATCGGGTACGACGTGCCCCGGCCGATCCCGCGGCTGACCTACGCAGAGGCGATGAGGCGGTTCGGCTCCGACAAGCCCGACCTGCGGATGGGGCTCGAGCTGGTCGAGTGCGCCGAGTTCTTCAAGGACACGCCGTTCCGCGTCTTCCAGTCCGAGTACGTCGGGGCGGTGGTGATGCCAGGAGGCGCCAGCCAGCCGCGCAAGCAGCTCGACGCCTGGCAGGAGTGGGCCAAGCAGCGCGGTGCACGGGGGCTGGCCTACCTCCTGGTCAAGGAGGACGGCGAGCTGACCGGTCCGGTGGCCAAGAACATCAGCGAGGAGGAGAGGGCCGGCATCGCCACGCACGTGGGTGCCAACCCCGGCGACTGCATCTTCTTCGCGGCCGGGCCCGTCAAGAGCAGCCGGGCGCTCCTGGGTGCCGCACGGCTCGAGATCGGACGCCGAGGCGGACTCGTCGACGAGTCCGCCTGGAGCTTCGTCTGGGTCGTCGACGCCCCGCTGTTCGAGCCCGCCGCAGAGGCCACCGCCGCCGGTGACGTCGCGGTCGGTGGGGGAGCCTGGACGGCTGTCCACCACGCCTTCACCAGCCCCAAGGACCTCGACGGCTTCGACCAGGACCCCGCCAACGCGCTGGCCTGGGCCTACGACATCGTCTGCAACGGGAACGAGATCGGCGGTGGCTCGATCCGGATCCACCGAAGTGACGTGCAGAAGCGTGTCTTCGCCCTGATGGGTCTCGACGACACCGCCGCTCAGGAGAAGTTCGGGTTCCTGCTCGACGCGTTCGCGTTCGGCGCCCCGCCGCACGGTGGGATCGCCTTCGGCTGGGACCGGATCTGCGCGCTGTTGAGCGGTGCGGACTCGATCCGCGAGGTGATCGCCTTCCCGAAGAGCGGTGGTGGCTACGACCCGCTCACCGGCGCCCCGGCTCCGATCGCGGCGGAGCAGCGCAAGGAAGCCGGGGTCGACGCGCGCCCCGAAGCCCCGGGCAGCCCGGTCGGGGCGACGAACGAATAGTCGCGCTCTGGTAACAATCACGCCTACATCGCGCGGAACGCTTAACCCGCACCACCCGATGTGCCTAGGGTCACGTAGTTCAGTCGGGTCCCTGACTGGTAGTCCTGCTGGTCCCGTCCACTGGTGACGGGCCACACCGAGGAGGAATTACGTGAGAAGCAAGCGAATGTTTGCCGTGGGGGCGGTGATCGCCGCAGTGAGCCTGGCGGTGACGGCCTGCGGTGCCACCCCTGATGCCGAGGACGAGGGCAGCAGCAGCGAGAAGACCTCGCTGAACCTCGGCTGGAACCAGCCGTTCTACTCCTATAACGATCAGACCTCGAACGGCAACGCGACCGCGAACGCCATCGTCAAGTACTTGATGCACGGGCAGTTCTGGTACGTCAACGCCGAGGGTGAGCTGGAGGCAGACACCTCTTACGGGACCTACGAGAAGACCAGTGACGACCCGCTGACCGTCAAGTACACGGTCGGCGACGACACCAAGTGGTCCGACGGCACCCCGGTCGACGCAGCGGACCTGCTGCTGGTCTGGGCGGCCCAGAGCGGCAACGTGAACACCATCGACGCCGACAAGGTCAAGCGCGACGACGCGACTGGTCTGCCCCAGAACACCAAGGGCAAGGTCTACTTCGACAGCTCCTCGGCCGGCCTGAGCCTGGTCAAGGAGACCCCGGAGATCAGCGAGGACGGCAAGTCCCTGACCCTCGTCTACACCAAGCCGTACGCCGACTGGCAGTACGACATCGAGGTCAAGACTGCGGCGCACGTCACCGCCGAGAAGGCTCTGGGCGTCAGTGACCCGCAGGAGGCCAAGGACGCGCTGGTCAAGGCGATCCAGGACGAGGACGCGGCAGCACTCGAGAAGATCTCGGCCTTCTGGAACACCGGCTACGACTACACCTCGATGCCCGATGATGGCGACCTCGCACTGTCGAGCGGCGCCTACCTCATGAAGAAGTTCGAAGAGAACCAGTTCATGACCCTGGAGAAGAACCCCGACTTCAAGGGTGAGCGCGACGCGGCCATCGACACCTTGACGGTGCGTTGGAACGAGGACCCGCTGGCCCAGGTCCAGGCACTCGAGAACGGCGAGCTCGACATGTTCTCCCCGCAGGTGACCACGGACGTGGTCGACGCGGCGAAGAAGATCGAAGACGCCGAGATCGAGGCCGGAGTCGAGGGCACCTACGAGCACTTCGACATGGTGCTGAACAACAAGGGTCCGTTCGACCCCGCCTCCTACGGTGGGGACGAGAAGAAGGCACTGTTGGTGCGCCAGGCGTTCCTGCACGGCATCCCGCGCCAGGAGGTCATCGACAAGCTGATCAAGCCGATCAACCCCGAGGCCGAGGTGCGCAACTCGTTCGTCAAGACCGCGGGCACTCCCGGCTACGACGAGATCGTCGCGCAGAACGGCTCCTCGGAGTACGCCGAGGTCGACCCGGCCCTGTCCAACAAGCTGCTCAAGCAGGCCGGCATCACCAAGCCGATCGACGTGCGCGTGATGTACGCCAAGGGCAACGTCCGGCGCGAGAACGAGTTCCAGCTCTACAAGCCGGCGCTCGCGAAGGCCGGGTTCAACCTGATCGACAAGGGGAACCCGGACTGGGGCGCCAAGCTGGGTGACGGCACCTACGACGCCGTCTTCTTCGGTTGGCAGTCGACCACCCCGGCGGTGAGCTCGGACCGTGAGATCTTCGCGACCGGAGGCCTGAACAACCTGATCGGCTACTCGAACAAGGAGGTCGACGCACTGTTCGACGAGCTGGTCGTCACCGCCGACCAGGCCGAGCAGGTCAGGCTCCAGACCGAGATCGAGAAGATCCTGTTCGAGGACGCTGTGGGGATCACCATCTTCCAGTTCCCCTCGGCCAACATCTCCAACAGCACGCGTGTGACGGGACTCGAGCCGGCGATCCTCTCGCCGACGATGTTCTACGGGTACTGGAACTGGGAGGTTCCGAAGAACTGACCCGGAAGCTGCACATCTTCTCCTAGCACCTGCGTGGTGGGTACTGTCGCTTGTCGGCGGTGCCCACCACGTGGTCCGTCTGTACACCGTCTTCCCAGACAGGTCAGGTCTTCGCTGTGGTGGTCTTCTTCGTCAAGCGGCTTCTGATGTCGCTGCTCGTCGTGCTCGTCTCGACCGTGATCATGTATGTCCTGGTCGACCTGGCCATCGACCCGCTCCAGGACCTGCGGACCAGCACGGCTCCGAACAAGGACGAGCAGATGGCCAACCGGATCGCCGAGCTCAGGCTCGATGACCCGGTGCTGCTCCGCTACATCGACTGGCTGCGGGGCGCAGCGGGCTGTCTCTACGGCAACTGCGACCTCGGCGAGAACTGGCTGACCAACCAACCCGTCACCAGCCTGCTCAGCGGTGCGGTCCTGACGACGATCCAGCTCGTCGGTGTCGCCACGGTCCTGGCGATCGTGCTGGGAGTCCTGGTCGGCATCGTCAGCGCGCTTCGTCAGTACACCGGCTTCGACTACTCGATCACCTTCTTGTCCTTCCTGCTCTACTCGCTGCCGGTCTTCTGGGTGGCCGTGCTCGCCAAGGTGTTCCTGGCGATCGACTTCAACGACTTCCTGCGAGATGCCCACTTCCCAGCCACGACGATCGTCGTCGCGGCGGTCGTGTTGGGTCTGGTCGTCTCGGCGGCCGTGGCCGGCTCCATGTCGACCCGCCTGCGAAGCTTCGCCATCACCGCGGTCCTGATCACCGCCCTCCTCATCTACTTCAACATCACCGACTGGTTCACCAACCCCTCGATCGGCATCGTGCTGATCACGGTCAGCTCGGTCGCGTGGGCGTTCCTGGTCACGCTGCTGAGCACCGGACTCCGCAACCGCAAGGCGCTCTACTCCGCGCTGTCGGTGGCGGCTCTCGGCGCCGTGCTGTGGTTGCCGATGCTCTACGTCTGGGACTGGGCCAGGAGCGCAGACGTCCTCGGCTGGCCCCTGGTGATCGGCGCCTTCCTGGTCGCACTGGTGGTCAGCGCGGGCATCGGCCTGGCCTGGGGCGGCCCGGACCGTTCGCGATCAGCGCGTACGGCGGCCCTGACGGCCATCCCGGTCAGCACGATGCTCTTCGTCGACCGGCTGATGGCCAGCTGGCCGTCGTACAACAACAACAACTCGATCAAGGGCCGGCCGATCGCGACGCTCGGCAGCAGCACGCCGAACCTGGAAGGCGACTTCTGGGTCCAGACGATCGACACCTTCACCCACCTGGTGCTGCCCACCGCCACGTTGATCCTGATCTCGTTCGCCGCCTACACGCGCTACTCCCGGGCCTCGATGCTCGAGGTGATGAACCAGGACTACATCCGCACGGCCCGGTCGAAGGGCCTGACCGAACGGACAGTGATCATGCGGCACGCCTTCCGCAACGCGTTGCTCCCGCTGGCGTCGATCGTGCCGATCGACATCATCACGCTCCTCGGTGGCGCGGTGATCACGGAGACCGTGTTCGGCTGGTTCGGAATGGGTCGCCTCTTCGTGGTCTCGCTCGCCGGCAACCAGATAGACCCGGTGATGGCCTACATCGTGATCGTCGGCATTCTCGCGGTCGCCGCGAACTTCGTCGCCGACCTCGTCTACGCGGTGCTCGACCCGAGGATCCGGGTGGCGGCATGAGTACGCCACTGGAGCCCACCGGGCACCTCGAGCCGACCGGTGGCGAGACGGTCGAGAACGCGATCGAGCTCAAGGACGTCGAGGGCCTCTCGCAGGGTCAGATCGTCCGGCGTCGCTTCTTCCGGCACCGCGGTGCGATCGCCGGGCTGGGCGCGTTGTTCCTCGTCGCCCTGCTCGCCTACACCTCGATCGGTGCCTTCGGCATCCCGGGCTGGTGGAAGTTCGACCACATCACGCCCGGCGACGTGGTCGACGGGGGCTCACCGAGCCTGAGCCTGCCCGGCTGGCTCGGCGGCAGCGGATTCGCCATCGGCGACCACCCCTTCGGCCAGGACGAGATCGGCCGGGACATCTTCGCGCGGGCCATGAAGGGGACCCAGACCTCGCTCAACGTGATGATCGTCATCAGCGTGCTCGCTGCCGTGATCGGGATGACCGTGGGCGCGCTCTCGGGTTACTTCCGTGGCGGCATCGACCAGGCACTGATGCGGTTCACCGACCTGTTCATCACCTTCCCGGTCGTCGTGATCGGCGCCGTGCTCGGCAAGCTCGCGGGTGGCGCCGGTCCCTTCTGGCTCGCTGTCGCGCTGGGAGCCATCACGTGGACGACACTGGCGCGACTCGTCCGGGGAGAGTTCCTGAGCCTCAGGGAACGTGAGTTCGTGGACGCGGCGAAGGTCGCGGGCGCCAGCAGCTTCCGGATCATGCGCAAGCACATGCTCCCGAACGCCATGGGCGTGATCATCGTGAACACGACTCTGCTCGCGTCGCAGGCGGTCCTGCTGGAGACGGCCCTGAGCTACCTCGGGTTCGGCATCAAGTCACCCGACGTCTCCCTGGGCACGATGATCTCGGAGTACCAGTCGGCCTTCTCGACGCGACCGTGGCTGTTCTGGTGGCCGGGGCTGTTCATCGTGATCATCGCGCTGTCCGTCAACTTCATCGGAGACGGACTGCGCGACGCGTTCGACCCCCGGCAGAAGCGGATTCCGTCCGCCCGCAAGATGGCCAGGGCCGTCCGTGTCGACACCTCGCCCTCCTCGACCGACGAGGCCGAACGATGACCAGCCGGGTCTCAGGCCAGGAGCGGCAGCACGACCGTGGCCAGAGCCAGCACCGTCAGCCCCGCGATCAGGGGCCAGTGCCAGGTGATGCGCGGTGCCGGACGTTCGAGCCTCCCGTCGTCGAGATGCCCGGCCGCCCGCAACAGCTCCAGCCGGTCGGTCACCGCGTCGGCTGCAGCGCTCTGCGCTCCCCGGGCGCGCTGACGACCGGCCGGTGCAGCTGCACCCCAGGCGTTCACGGGGCCATACGCCGTCTCCAGGCGCAACCCGTAGCGACCGTCCACGGACTGCACGGCCGGCCACGGCACCTCCACGGTGCGCAGCGTGTTCACCACGGTGACCCCTCCGTCGGTCACGTCGACGCGGGGCTCCCAGAACGCACCCCAGCCCAGCAGTCCGAACAGGGCCAGGGGTGCGGCGAACTGCAGCACGGCGTCGGAACCGGCCAGCACGACGGAGGCCAGCCCGATCAGGGACAGGACTGCCATCGCGGCGCCCAGGCCCTGGGCAGAACGCGACCTCAGCTGCACCGTCGGTCCCATGGCGCCACCCTGACAGACGTGCCGACAGCTGTTACAGCAGGATCGAGAGGCAACTCGTGAGCACACCCTCTGGCGACCACGCCCAGGACGCCCGGCAGCCCGTTGTCCCCGACGACGAGGGGCCGATCCTGGAGGTGCAGGACCTCAACGTCTCGTTCTTCGTCGACGGGGCGTGGTTCCCGGCGGCCATCGACGTCAGCTATCACGTCGACGCCGGCGAGGTGCTGGCCATCGTCGGCGAGTCCGGGTCCGGCAAGACCCAGTCCGCGATGACCCTGCTCGGGCTCCTCCCGGCGAACGGTCGCGCTGAAGGCAGCGCGAAGCTCAAGGGGACCGAGCTCGTCGGGCTGACCGGGGCTGGCATGCGCCGGATCCGCGGCAAGGAGATCGCGGTGATCTTCCAGGAGCCGATGACCGCGATGAACCCGGTCTACACGATCGGCTTCCAGATCGTCGAGACCCTCCGGTCCCACTTCGACTTGTCGCCGAAGCAGGCGAAGGAACGCGCCATCGAGCTGCTCACGATGGTCGAGATCCCCGAGCCCGCACGGCGCTTCGACGCCTTCCCGCACCAGCTGTCAGGTGGGCAGCGCCAGCGCGCGATGATCGCCCAGGCACTCGCGTGCGAGCCGCAGCTGCTGGTCGCCGACGAGCCGACGACAGCGCTCGACGTCACCGTGCAGGCGGAGATCCTCAAGCTGATGCGCGACCTGCGCGAGCGGGTCAACGCCGGCGTCCTGCTGATCACCCACGACATGGGAGTGGTCGCGGACATGGCCGACCGGATCGTGGTGATGCAGCAGGGCCGGATCGTCGAGAGCGGCACGACGGACAAGATCTTCAACGACGCCCAGCACCCCTACACGCGTCAGCTGCTCGCGGCCGTCCCGCACTTCGGGTCGGTCACCGCAGCGCAGGCTGCGGAGCGCACCGAGCGGGAGCGGGTGGAGAGCCACGCGCAGGTCCGGACCCCGATCCTGGTGGCCGAGAACCTGGTGCTGGAGTACCCCAAGCGAGGCAACCAGCCGGTGTTCCGGGCCGTGGACGACGTCTCCTTGACGATCAGCTCCGGCGAGGTCGTGGGACTCGTCGGGGAGTCCGGGTCCGGCAAGACGACGATCGGGCGCGCTGCCCTCGGGCTGCTGCCCGTGGCTGACGGCAAGCTGGAGATCGCCGGCATCGAGATGAAGGGTGCGAGCCGCAAGGACCTGCAGCCTCTGCGCGACCGCGTCGGCATCGTGTTCCAGGACCCCGGCTCGTCGCTGAACCCGCGCCTGCCGATCGGGGAGTCGATCGGGGAGCCACTGTTCCTGCACCGCCAGCTCAAGGGCAAGGCCCTGGGCGCCGAGGTCGAGAAGCTGCTCGACAAGGTGCAGCTCCAGCGCGGTTTCCGCAACCGCTACCCGCACGAGCTGTCCGGAGGCCAGCGCCAGCGCGTGGGCATCGCGCGGGCCCTGGCACTGGACCCGGAGCTCCTGGTCGCCGACGAGCCCACCTCGGCCCTCGACGTCTCCGTGCAGGCCAAGGTGCTCGACCTGTTCCAGGAGCTCCAGCGCGAGCAGGGCTTCGCCTGCCTGTTCATCAGCCATGACCTGGGCGTGGTGGAGATCCTCGCCTCGAGGATCGCGGTGATGTACATGGGCAAGATCGTGGAGCTGGGCCCGCGCGACCAGATCGTGCGCAACCCGCAGCACGAGTACACCCAGCGGCTCGTCTCCGCGGTTCCGGTGCCCGACCCGGCCGAGCAGCGCCGCCGTCGTCAGGCACGCGACGACCTCATCGCGCGCTCCGGGATCTCCTGAGCGAGCCGCTCCGCGCCGTCGGGCCGCCCGGATAGGCTCGCGGGAATGGAAGGCCTCTTCGCGTACGACGGACCCGGGTCGGCTCGCGGGCCCTCGTCTGTCGGCGCGCCGTCAGGGGGCACGCTTGCCGGCAACACCCACGAGTCGGCACCCCTGGCCGTCCGGATGCGGCCGCGCGACCTCGACGAGCTCGTCGGCCAGCAGCACCTGCTCGCGCCGGGTGCGCCCCTGCGCCGGCTGGTCGAGGGCGACCAGCCGATGTCGCTGCTGCTGTGGGGCCCGCCCGGGACCGGGAAGACCACGATCGCCTCGATCGTCAGCGGGCAGACCAACCGCCACTTCATCGAGGTCTCCGCGGTCGCCGCCGGCATCAAGGAGGTGCGGGCAGCCATCGACAGCGCCCGGGCGCGGTTGGTGTCGTCGGGCCAGGAGACCGTGCTGTTCGTCGACGAGGTGCACCGCTTCACCAAGGCGCAGCAGGACGCCCTTCTCCCGGGGGTGGAGAACCGGTGGGTCACCCTGGTCGCGGCGACCACGGAGAACCCGTTCTTCTCGGTGATCTCCCCGCTGCTCTCGAGGTCGCTGCTGCTCACCCTCGAACCGCTGACCGATCTCGACGTACGCGGTGTGATCGAGCGTGCGCTCGTCGACCCCCGCGGTCTCGACGGCCGGGTGACGCTCGAGGAGGAAGCGCTCGAGCATCTCGTCCGGCTCGCCGGGGGAGACGCCCGGCGGTCGCTGACCTACCTCGAGGCGGCTGCCGGGGCGGCGGTCTCGACAGGCTCGACCACCGGAGGCGGCTCGACCACCGGGGCAGGGCCGTTCACCGTGGACCTGGCCACCACGGAGACTGCCGTCGACCGGGCTGCGGTCCGCTACGACCGTCAGGGGGACCAGCACTACGACGTCACCAGCGCCTTCATCAAATCGATCCGCGGCTCGGACGCCGACGCGGCCGTGCACTACCTCGCCCGGATGGTGGAGGCGGGCGAGGACCCGAGGTTCATCGCCCGGCGGCTGGTGATCCTCGCCAGTGAGGACATCGGCCTCGCCGACCCGACGGCGTTGACGACCGCTGTCGCCGCGGCCCAGGCGGTACAGCTGATCGGGATGCCCGAGGCCAGGCTCAACCTCGCGCAGGCGACCCTCGCCCTGGCGCTGGCACCCAAGTCCAACGCGGTGATCAAGGCGATCGACGCCGCCAGTGCCGACGTCCGCGCGGGCAAGATCGGCCCGGTCCCGGCGCACCTGCGTGACGCCCACTACGGCGGCTCGAAGAAGCTGGGCCACGGCCAGGGATACCAGTACTCCCACGACGCTCCCTTCGGGATCGCGGAGCAGCAGTACGCGCCGGACGTGGTCGCCGACGCCGAGTACTACCGGCCCACGAGCCTCGGAGCCGAGGGCGCGCTGAAGGAGCGGTGGGAGCGGGTCCGACGACTGATCCGCGGCAGGTAGGGTCGGACACCATGGAACCGCCCGTCCTGATCGCCGGCGCCGTCGGCGTGCTGGTGCTCGTCGCCTGTGTGCTCGCGCTCGCGCTGCGCAGCCGTTCCAGCTCCCGTCGAGAGCTGGCGCTCGCCCTCGCGGCGGCGCAGGCCGAGACGGCCGAGCTCCGCAGCCGCCTGGACGCGCTCACGGTTCAGCTCGACCGGCAGGCCGCCTCCATGATCAGGGTCGACGACCCCGCCTACGTGATCACCGACGCGGGTGCTCCCCGGCCCGAGCCGACGGTGGCCGACCGGGTCGTGCTCAGCGCGACGGTGGGCGAACCCCTCGTGAAGGTGGTGGCGTTCGGGCACGGCGTACGACGGGCGCTGTCGGCCGAGTCACGCAACCGGATCTGGTTCGAGATGCGCAGGGAGGTCCGTCGCGCCCGCAAGCAGCGTCGTCGTGAGACCAAGGACGCGTGGCGCCGGATGCAGGCCGAGGACCGCGCCGCGTGAGGACTCTGCGATGAACAGGAGCCTCTGGTTCGTGGCCGGCGCCGGCGCGGGCATCTACGCCATGGTCAAGGCACGCCGTGCGGCCGAGGTGCTCACACCCGAGGGCCTGCACGACCGGATGGCCGGTCTCGGCCTGGGGGCCCACCTGTTCGCCGAGGAGGTGCGCGCCGGGATGACCGAGAAGGAAACCGAGTTGCGTGAGCGCCTCGAGTGGACGCTTGATGGACCGAGACGGCTCGAGATGGCTCGAACCGCCCCTGCAGACCTGGAGATCACCGACTGATGGACACCGCCGAGATCCGCCGCCGCTTCATCGGGCACTTCGAGGCAGCCGGACACCAGGCAGTGCCCTCCGCGTCGCTGCTCGTGCCGGATCCGAACCTGTTGTTCGTCAACGCCGGCATGGTGCCGTTCAAGCCCTACTTCCTGGGCCAGGAGAAGCCGCCGTACCCACGCGCCGTCAGTGTGCAGAAGTGCGTGCGCACCCCGGACATCGAGGACGTCGGCAAGACCACCCGCCACGGCACGTTCTTCGAGATGTGCGGCAACTTCAGCTTCGGGGACTACTTCAAGCAAGGTGCCATCGAGCTGGCCTGGGACCTGGTCACCAAGCCCCTCGCCGACGGGGGCTGGGGCCTCGACGAGGCCAGGCTCTACCCCAGCGTCTACATCGACGACCCCGAGGCCGTCGCGCTCTGGAAGCAGGTGACCGGCCTGCCCGACGAGCGCATCGTGCGGCTCGGGCGCAAGGAGAACTACTGGTCGATGGGGGTCCCGGGTCCCGGTGGACCGTGCTCGGAGATCCTCTACGACCGTGGAGCCGCGCACGGCCCGGAGGCGGACTTCGCGTCGCTGGGGCTGGACATGCCGACCGAGCTCGAGGACCGCTACCTGGAGATCTGGAACCTCGTCTTCATGCAGGACGAGCTCTCCGCGGTCCGGAGCAAGTCCGACTTCGACATCTCCGGCTCGCTGCCGAAGCAGAACATCGACACCGGCATGGGCCTCGAGCGGGTCGCGTTCCTGCTGCAGGACAAGCCGAACATGTACGAGATCGACGTGATGTTCCCGGTGATCGAGAAGACCGAGCAGCTCAGTGGCCGGCGCTACGGCGCGAACCCCGAGGACGACGTGCGCTTCCGGGTGGTGGCCGACCACATCCGCAGCTCGATGATGCTCATCGGCGACGGGGTGACGCCGGGCAACGAGGGCCGGGGATACGTGCTGCGACGCCTCCTTCGCCGGGCCGTGCGCTCGGTGCGGCTGCTGGGCTACGAGGACCGTGCGCTGCCGGAGCTGTTCCCCGTGAGCCGCGACAAGATGTCGCAGGGCTACCCCCAGCTCGTCACGGACTGGGAGCGCATCTCGACCGTGGCGTTCGCCGAGGAGGACGCGTTCCGGCAGACACTGCGCACGGGCACGCAGATCTTCGAGCAGGCCACGGCCGGCCTGCAGCCGAGCGGTGCCGACCTGCCGGCGTCCGGGAAGGCGCCCCAGCTCTCGGCGGACAAGGCGTTCGCGCTGCACGACACCTACGGGTTCCCGATCGACCTCACCCTGGAGATGGCCGCGGAGAAGGGCCTCTCCGTCGACGAGACCGGCTTCCGGCGGCTGATGACAGAGCAGCGCGAGCGGGCCAAGGCCGACGCGCGCTCGAAGAAGGGGCAGCACGCAGCAACGGGGTCCTACCGCGCGATCGCCGACACGATCGGCGAGCCGGTGGAGTTCACCGGCTACTCCGAGGTGGTCAGCGAGGGTGCGGTCCGCGGGATCGTTGCCGGCGGCTCGAGCGTCGAGTCCGCGGGCGAGGGTGCCGAGATCGAGCTCGTGCTGGACCGCACGCCGTTCTACGCCGAGGGCGGTGGCCAGCTCGCCGACCAGGGGGTGATCGAGCTCGAGACCGGTGCCCGGCTCGAGGTGTACGACGTGCAGTCGCCGATCACCGGGCTGATCGTGCACCAGGCACGGGTGCTCGCGGGTGAGGTGACCGTGGGTGGTCGCGCGCAGTCCCTGGTCGACATCGAGCGCCGCCGCTCGATCAGCCGGTCCCACACCGCCACGCACATGGTGCACAAGGCCTTCCGCGAGGCCCTGGGGGAGACCGCCACGCAGGCCGGGTCCGAGAACTCGCCGGGCCGGTTCCGCTTCGACTTCTCGGCCACCGGTTCCGTGCCCGCCTCCGCCATGAACGACGTGGAGGCACGGGTGAACGACCTGGTGATGGCCGACCTCGGCGTGCACGCCGAGACGATGACCCAGGAGGAGGCCGTCCGCTCGGGCGCCATGGCGCTGTTCGGGGAGAAGTACGGCGACAGCGTGCGCGTGATCTCGGTCGGCGACTGGGCCCGGGAGCTCTGTGGTGGCACGCACGCCCAGCGTTCCGGCCAGCTCGGCGTGGTCAAGCTGCTCGGCGAGAGCTCCATCGGGTCCGGCGTACGACGCGTCGAGGCCCTGGTGGGCGGTGACGCCTACCAGTTCCTGGCCCGCGAGCACGTGCTCGTCGCGCAGCTCAGCGAGACACTCAAGGTGCGGCCCGAGCAGCTCCCCGAACGCGTCAACGACATCGTCGACCGGCTCCGCGTCGCGGAGAAGGAGATCGAGAAGGTCCGGCTGCAGCAGCTGCTCGCGGCAGGTGGCGAGCTGGCTGCGAACGCCGAGGACGTCGGTGGGGTGTCGTTCGTGGGCCACGAGGCCGCCGGGTGCCGGTGGTGGCGACGTCCGCACGCTGGCCCTCGACATCCGCAGCCGTCTGCCGGGGGACCGGCCGGGAGCCGCCGCGGTCATCGGCACGGCCAACGGGAAGCCGTCGGTGGTGGTGGCCGTCAACGAGGCAGGCCGGGCCGCCGGACTCTCCGCGAACACGCTGGTGCGCGCGGCCTCGGAGGTCCTCGGCGGCAAGGGCGGTGGCAAGGACGACGTGGCGCAGGGCGGCGGCTCGGACGTGAGCCGGACCGGTGCCGCGATGGCGGCGATCAGGCAGGCGCTGGTCGGCGAACAGCGCAGTCGCTGACCCGCGCATGGACACCCACCTGTTCGGCGTACGCCTCGGCATCGACCCCGGCGACGCCCGGATCGGGGTGGCCAGCAGCGACCCGTCGGGGATCCTGGCCACTCCGGTGGAGACCGTCGCCCGGGGCGAGGGTGACCTCGACCGGATCTCCGCCCTGGTCGAGGGGCTCGAGGCCGTGCGGATCTACGTCGGTCTTCCGCGATCGATGTCCGGGGGTGAGGGACCCTCGGCCGGTAAGGTTCGAGCGTTCGCGCGCGAGCTGTCCGACCGGGTGAGTCCGGTCCCGGTCAGGTTGTGTGACGAGCGTCTGAGCACCGTGACGGCTGAGGGGCAGCTGCGGAGCCAGGGGAAGAAGGGCAGGAAGCGCCGCGCGGTGGTCGATCAGGCTGCCGCTGTCGTGATCTTGCAGGGAGCCCTCGAGCGGGAACGACAGACAGGGGCGTTGGCAGGGGAGCCGGTGACGCCCGGGGACACGAGCGACTAGGACCGATGCGTTGAGCCAGACCGGCCCAGAAGGTGACCCAGAAGGCGGCCCAGACGGACAGCCCAGAGAGCAGTCCGGACGAGGACTCGGGCGAGCACTGGGACGACCGCTACGAGGACGACGGCTACGCCGACACGCCGGTCGAGGAACCCGAGCCGCGGCGTTCTCGTCGAGGACGCGGTTGCCTGCCGGTGCTGATCGTGCTCGCCGTGCTCGCGGGCGGTGCCTGGTTCGGTGGCCGCTACGCCTACGACGAGATCAGCTCGCGGCTGGCTCCTGCGCCCGACTACCAGGGCCCCGGGACCGGGCAGCGTGCTCTACCAGGTCAAGTCGGGCGCCTCGTCGGCCGAGATCGGACGCGAGCTCAAGGCCGCGGACGTGGTCAAGAGCGTCGATGCCTTCAACGAGGCCGCACGGGGCAACGAGAAGTCGCGCAGCATCCAGGTCGGCTACTACGAGCTGAAGAAGCAGATGAAGGCCAGCCAGGCACTCGGCGTCCTCGTGGACCCCGCCAACCTGATGCAGAGCCTGGTGGTGGTGCCCGAGGGCGCCCGGGTCCGCCAGATCGTGAAGACGATCGTGGAGAAGACCGACATCACCAAGAAGGCCGTCACCGCCGCCCTCGCCGATCCCCAGGCGATCGGGCTGCCGCCCGAGGCCAAGGGCAACCCCGAGGGGTTCCTGTTCCCGGCGACCTACAACGTGCCCCCGAAGGAGACGGCGGTCGGCCTGATCAAGCAGATGGTGGCCAAGAGCGTCGAGGTCGAGGAGTCCCTCGATGTGGCGACGAAGGCGAAGGCCCTGGGCCTCACCCCGGCCCAGGTCCTGACGGTCGCCAGCATCCTGGAGTACGAGGCCAACAAGTCCGAGGACTACCCGAAGGTCGCGCGGGTGCTCTACAACCGCCTGGCCGACGACATGCCGCTCCAGCTCGACTCCACGGTGTCCTACGTCAGCCAGCGTTCCGGGGACGTGTGGACGACGGCCGAGGAGCGGTCGAACACCTCGCTCTACAACACCTACGTGCACACGGGTCTCCCGCCCGGGCCGATCGGCTCTCCCGGCGAGGAGACGATCCAGGCCGCGCTGGCGCCGGCGGACGGCGACTGGCTGTTCTTCGTGCCGGACTACGAGGAGGACACGACCCGCTTCTCCGAGACGCTGGCGGAGCACAACAAGTGGGTCGCGAAGCTCCGGGAGTACTGCCGCAGCAGTGAGGACTGCTGAGCACCCCGTGAAGCGCTGCGCGGTCCTCGGTTCGCCGATCTCCCACTCGTTGTCGCCCGCCCTGCACGCGGCGGCGTACGAACGCCTGGCGCTCGACTGGACCTATGCCGCGGTGGAGGTGGAGTCGCGGGACCTCGCTGGGTTCCTCGACGGCCTGGACGACACCTGGCGGGGGCTGTCGCTGACGATGCCGCTCAAGCGCATCGTGGTGCCGCTGCTGGACTCGGTGGACGAGTGGACCCGGTTGTCCGGCGTGGCCAACACCGTCCTGCTCGCCGAGGGGCGCAGGCAGGGCGCCAACACCGACATCCCCGGCGCGATGGCTGCCCTGGCCGAGCGGGTGCACGCGCCGCTGCGCTCGGCCGCCGTGCTCGGCGGCGGAGCCACCGCGACCTCGGTGCTGCTCGCCCTGGCCGAGCTGGGGTGTACGTCGGCGCAGATCCTCGTGCGCGACCCGTCCCGGGCCGCGGCGACCGTCGCGGCCGTCGCCACGCACCCGCGGGCCCCCGCGGTCTCGGTGACCACCCTCGCCGACGCCGGGCCGCTCGAGGTCGACATCGTGGTCTCCACCGTCCCGGCCGCCGCCCAGACACCAGCGCTGCTCGCCGCGTGCTCGGCAGCGCAGACCGTCTTCGAGGTCGTCTACGACCCCTGGCCGACGCCGATCGCGGCAGCGGCGCTGGAGTCCGGTCGCCGGCTGGTCAGCGGGCTCGACCTGCTCGCCCACCAGGCGATCATCCAGGTGGAGCTGATGACCGGGCGATCGGTGCCCGTCGACCTCGTCCGGGACGCCGGACGCGCCGAGCTGAGGCGCAGAGCTGTGCAGAACCACGACGCAGGACCGTGAGCAGCCTCTAGCCTTCAGGCCATGCACCCGCTCACGGCGCTCGACGTCCAGGGCTCCGACCTGCAGGCTGCCCTGGTCTGTCTCGTGGTGTGCGCTGCTCTGGGCTGGTTCGCTCCACCGCTGATCGCTCGCCTGCCCGAGCCCCTGCCGGAAGCCCGAGCCCGAAGCCCAGCCCGAAGCCCAGCCCGAGCCCGAGGTGGAGGTGGTCGCGCAGAGCGAGGACCGCAAGCTCTTCGCCCGCAGCCTCCCGCCGGCGCCGCCGAAGGAGCTCTACGCCGACATCGCCGCGCTGCCTCGTCTGGGCGGGTGGGTCGCACTCTGGTCGGGACTGATCGGTGCGGTCTTCGGCCTGGCGCTCGGGTGGACCGGCGCCCTGCTGTATCTCGTCCCGCTGGTGCCGATCGGCGCGGTGCTGATGGTGATCGACTGGCGCACGACGTTGCTGCCCACCCGGATCCTGCACCCGACGTACGTGCTGATGGCGGTGCTGGTCCCGCTGGCGGCACTGGTCGACCAGGACCTGGACTCGCTCTACCGGGCGGGCTGGGGGTGGCTGATCCTCGGTGGCTGGTTCTGGGTCTTCTGGTGGCTGGTCACCGCGTGGGGGTTCGGCGACGTGCGGCTCTCCCGGGTGCTGGGCCCGGCGCTGGGCTACCTGGGCTGGGCGCACCTGCTGATGGGGCTGGCGCTGATCCTCTTCGTCGGCGCCATCGGCGGCCTGGTGATGGCCGCCATCCGGGGCAGTCTGAGGGCACGCGTGCCCTACGGCCCCTCCATGCTGCTCGGGGCTGCGGTCGCGGTGGTGGCCGGCCCGTGGCTCGCGCGAAGTCTCGGGTACTGACGGCCGGGAGGGCACGCCCCGGGGTGCGTGAAACACTGGCCCCATGCTGCGCTGGCTCACGGCAGGGGAGTCCCACGGCCCCTCGCTCACCGCAATCCTCGAAGGTCTGCCTGCCCACGTGCAGGTGACCACCGCGGACATCTCCGACGCGCTGTCCCGGCGCCGGCTCGGCTACGGCCGCGGAGCCAGGATGAAGTTCGAGCAGGACGAGGTCACCATCACCGGCGGCGTCCGGCACGGCAGCACGCAGGGCGGTCCTGTCTCGATCGTGATCGGCAACACCGAGTGGCCCAAGTGGGAGCAGGTGATGTCCGCGGACCCGGTCGACCCGGTCGAGCTGGACGCTCTCGCCCGCAACGCGGCGCTGACCCGGCCCCGGCCCGGCCACGCGGACCTCGTCGGCATGCAGAAGTACCACTTCAACGAGGCCCGCCCGATCCTCGAACGTGCCTCTGCCCGGGAGACCGCGGCCCGGGTGGCGCTCGGGCGGGTGGCCTCGGCGTTCCTCGAGCAGGCGACCGGTGCCCGGATGGTGGCGCACGTGGTCGAGCTCGGCGGGGTCCCTGCTCCGGCCGGCTCCGTGCCGACCCCCGAGGACGTCGCCCACCTCGACGGGGACCCGGTCCGCTGCCTGGACGCCGACGCCTCCAAGCTGATGGTCGAGCGGATCGACCAGGCGCACAAGGACGGCGACACCCTGGGCGGGGTGGTCGAGGTCGTCGTGCACGGGCTGCCTCCGGGCCTGGGCTCGCACGTCCACTGGGACCGCCGGCTCGACGCTCGCCTCGCAGGTGCGCTGATGGGCATCCAGGCGATCAAGGGCGTCGAGGTCGGTGACGGGTTCGAGCTGGCGGCCACGCCCGGCTCGCAGGCACACGACGAGATCGTCAGCGAGGACGGCGTGCTGCGGCGTACGTCGGGACGCTCGGGGGGCACCGAGGGCGGCATGTCGACCGGCGAGGTGCTCCGGGTGCGCGCCGCGATGAAGCCGATCGCCACCGTCCCCCGCGCGCTCCGGACCGTCGACGTCGCCACCGGCGAGGCCACCGTCGCCCACCACCAGCGCTCCGACGTCTGCGCCGTCCCGGCCGCGGGCATCGTGGCCGAGGCGATGGTCGCGCTCGTCCTCGCCGACGCCGTCCTGGAGAAGTTCGGCGGCGACTCGGTGACCGAGACCCGGCGCAACGTCGAGTCCTACCTGGACACCCTGAGGTTCCGTTGACCCTCACCCCGAAGCTCGTCCTCGTGGGTGCGATGGGGGCGGGCAAGACCACGGTCGGTCGCCGCGTCGCCGACGCCTGGGACGTCGCGTTCCGTGACACCGACCACGACATCGAGGCGACAGAGGGCCGAACGGTCTCGGACATCTTCGTCGACTCCGGCGAGGCCAGGTTCCGCGAGCTGGAGCGCGAGGCGGTGGCCGCAGCGCTGGCCGAGCACGACGGCGTGCTCGCCCTCGGCGGCGGTGCGGTCCTGGACGAGCGCACCCGCGCGGCGCTGGCTGGGCACTGCGTGGTGTTCCTCCGCGTCGGGCTCAGCGACGCCGCCAGGCGCGTCGGACTCGGGGTCTCCCGGCCCTTGCTGCTCGGCAACGTCCGCGGTCGGATCAAGCAGCTGATCGACGAACGCACACCCCTCTACGAGTCGGTGGCCGCGCACGTCGTCGACACCGACGGGCTCGACGTCGACGAGGTGGTCGCGCAGGTCACCCGGCTCGTGGAGGACGGTGCCCATGCCTGAGCGCACCCGGCTGCACGTGGGCGGCGCCTCGCCCTACGACGTCGTGGTCGGCCACGCCGTCCTGGACGAGCTGCCGACCATGCTCGGACCCGACGTCCGCCGGGTAGCGCTGTGCCACCCGCATCCGCTCGGCCACCTCGCCGACCGGGCGGTGGCCGCGCTGGGCGACGACGTCACGTTGCTACGCCTGGCCCTCCCCGACGGTGAGGAGGCGAAGACCGCGCAGGTGGCCGTCGATGCCTGGGAACAGCTGGGTGCTGCCGGCTTCACCCGCTCGGACGCCGTCGTCACGGTCGGTGGCGGGGCAACGACCGACATGGGCGGCTTCATCGCGGCAACCTGGCTCCGGGGCGTCCGGGTCGTGCACGTGCCCACGACCCTGCTGGGGATGGTGGACGCCGCGGTCGGCGGCAAGACCGGCATGAACACCGGGGCGGGGAAGAACCTGGTCGGCTCCTTCCACGAGCCGGCCGGTGTGATCTGCGACCTCGACGTCCTGACCACGCTGCCCGAGGCCGAGCTGGTCGCCGGTCTGGGTGAGGTCCTCAAGGCCGGCTTCATCGCCGACCCCGAGATCCTCGAGCTCGCGGAGAGGGCTCCTGCCGACCTCCTCGACCCGCGGTCCAGCGTGCTGCGGGCGGTGATCGAGCGAGCCATCCGCGTCAAGGTCGACGTCGTCGTGGGTGACCTCGAGGAGCGGGGTGGCCAGGACGGTCACCCCGGCCGCGAGGTGCTCAACTACGGCCACACGCTGGCGCACGCGGTCGAGAAGCAGACCGGCTACCTGGTCCGGCACGGCGAGGCGGTCGCCCTGGGGATGGTCTTCGTGGCGGAGCTGGCGCGGCTCACCGGCAGGCTGGACGAGGAGACGGCCGACCGGCACGCACGGGTCCTCTCCTCCGTCGGGCTGCCGACGACGCTGGCGCAGGCCGGTGCGCGCGGGGTGTCCTACGAGGACCTGCTCGCGACGATGCGGGTGGACAAGAAGGCGCGCGGGGCCTCGTTGCGGTTCGTGGTGCTGGACGGGCTGGCCCGGCCGGCGATCCTCACCGATCCCGGCGACGAGGTGCTCAGGGCGGCGTACGACCATGTGAGAGGCCAGGAGGAGGAGTCGTGACCGACCTGCGGACCGTCTGGGTGCTCAACGGGCCCAACCTGGGGCGCCTGGGGCGCCGCCAGCCGGAGATCTACGGCACCACCACCCACGCCGACCTGGCCGAGCTGTGTCGCGAGTGGGGTCGCGGGCTCGGCCTCGCGGTGGAGGTCCGTCAGACCAACCACGAGGGCGCCATGCTCGACTGGCTGAACCAGGCTGCCGACGACGACATCCCGGTCGTGCTGAACGCAGCCGCCTGGACGCACTACTCCTTCGCCCTGCTCGACGCCTGCGCGCAGCTGGGCGCACCGATGGTCGAGCTGCACATCAGCGACCCGAAGCAGCGGGCGGAGGAGTTCCGTCACTCCTCAGTGCTCACGGCGTACGCCGCCAAGGAGATCACCGGGCAGGGGATCGACGGCTACCGTCAGGCACTGGAGTTCCTGGCCACCGCGACATGAACGAGGAGCACCTCAGCTTCACCCGCGTCGGCCCCGGGACGCCCGCGATCGCCTGGCGTCGCCAGCCCGGCTGGGGGACCGGTGAGCCGATCGACCTCGCGGGTGTGAGCAGGCTCGTCGTGGTGGCCGCCCACCCCGACGACGAGAGCCTCGGGGCGGGCGGGCTGGTCGCCGCTGCCACCCGGCGGGGCCTGAGCGTGCACCTCGTCTGCGCGACCGACGGCGAGGGCAGCCACCCCGACTCACCCACGCACCCGCCGGCTGAGCTGGCCGTGCTCCGCGCCGAGGAGGCGCTCCGGGCAGCCCGGGCGCTCGGGGTCGAGGTCGATCTCGTGCATCGGCTCGGCCTGCCCGACGGTGGCCTGTGCGACCACGAGGACGCCCTCACCCGTCATCTGGTCGAGGTGGTCGGCGACGGGCGGAAGACCGTGATCGTGGCTCCGTGGCGCCGCGACGGCCATCCCGACCACGAGGCGGCCGGCCGGTGCGCTGCGACAGCGGCACGTCGTACGGGCGCGGACCTGTGGGAGTACCCCGTCTGGTTCTGGCACCGGGGCCACCCGGAGGACGCGCCGTGGTCGATGCTGCACCCGTTCGTCCTCGACGTGGCGGCACGGCGCGCCAAGGACGACGCCATCCGGGCCCACACCAGCCAGGTCGCCCCGCTCTCGAACCTGCCGGGGGACGAGCGGCTGCTGACGCCGGAGTTCGTCGCGCACTTCGAGGACGGGCCCGAGCACTACCTGCGGACGGCGTCGGTGGACTGCCCCGACGACTCGCTCGACCTCCTGCACCAGGAGCAGGCCGACCCGTGGGGGGTCGAGTCGCGGTGGTACGAGCGGCGCAAGCGGGACCTCGTGCTCGCCATGCTGCCCCGCCCGACCTTCGACCGGACCCTCGAGCTCGGCTGCTCGACCGGCGCGCTCGCGCAGGCGCTGGCCGACCGGTCGGGCCAGGTGCTCGCCGTCGACCGGTCGCGTGCCGCCCTCGCGGCTGCCCGGGAGCGGTTCCGCGACGACGGGCGGGTGCGGGTGAGCGACCTCGACGTACCGCACGAGTGGCCGCAGGACGTCGCCTTCGACCTCGTCGTGGTCTCCGAGGTCGGCTACTTCATGAGCCCTGCAGGGCTCGAACAGCTCGTCGGCCGCATCGCGGGCTCACTCGCACCGGACGGCGTGCTGGTGCTGTGCCACTGGCGGCACACGGTGGAGGGCTGGGTGCTGGACGCGGAGGACGTGCACGCCGGCTTCGAGGACCCGCGGCTGCCTCAGCTCAGCGCCACCTACCGTGACCGCGACGTGGAGATCCGCGTGCATGCCCATGCTCACGGCTGGCCCGACCCGCTGCGCTGAGTCAGGACCGGGAGGGGGTCAGCGTTGCCGATGACCCGGCACGGACCACCCGCTCCAGCTCTCGGAAGAAGAAGCCGGTGATGTGGCCGCCGGCGACGGTGAGCGGGGTCCGGCCGAGCCGTGCCACCAGTCCGCCGACCCGCGCGTGCGCGTCATAGACCAGGGTGGTGGTCTGCGACGTGCGTCCCTCGTCCAGCCGGACGGACAGGTCCAGCTCCAGGTGACCGCAGCGCCCCCGCCCTGCCACCGAGACCACGAGCTCGTGTCCGGGCCGGACGTCGTCGATGGCGAAGGTGCCGCGGTAGGTGTCGGCCAGCCGCCCCACCCGGGCCGCCAGGATCGCGGAGTACTGCCCGGCGCTGACCGGGCTGAGGCGCTCGCAACCGGGGATGACTGCGCGCAGCACCTCACTGTCGTGCAGTGCCGTCCACACCTGCGCGGTGGGCGCCGCCACCTGCCGTACGTCGCTGAATCGCATCGTCCAACCTCCCCGGTCCTCGGGACCCAAAGAGGTGGCAGGTCGATGGCTGATACATCGCGCGACCCGGGCGCTCGGCTCGAGCGATCGGCGCGGCTCAGTCGGTCCGGCGGTCGTAGGTGCCGAACAGGATGTGCATCAGGGAGAGCACCATGAGGACCAGGCCGATGCCGAAGGTGTAGCGCCACTCCAGCACCAGCCAGCCGACGACGAAGACCACACTGCCGACGAGGAAGGTCGCCACGGTGGTCGGCTGCCGAGCCCGCTGTCGTATCTCCTCACGTGCCACAGCCCCAGCCTAGTGGGCGGCCGCGGCTGCCCGAGCGATCGCGGGCAGGCCGAGGTAGCTGAGGTCGCGGAGCTGCCGGTCGGTGACGACGTCGTCGTAGGGCCACTGCGAGGTCTTCACGACGACCACGTCGAGGTCGCGGTCGACGTAGGTGAACTGCCCGCGGCTGCCGTCGGCGGTGGCCCGCCGACCGGTGTCATCGGTCGGCCACCAGTGGTAGCCGAACCCGGCGTGGGTGGTGATGGTGCTCGGCAGCCGCCCCGGCTCCAGGAAGGGGTACGCCGCACGCGTGCTCTGCTCGACCCAGCTGCTGTCGAGCACCCGGTGCCCGTCGACCGTGCCGTCGAGCTGGAGCAACCCGATCCGGGCCCAGTCACCCGCTGTCGCGGCGAGTGCGCCGCCCGCCATCGGCACGCCCTCCGAGTCGGTGCCGACGTACGCCGTCGAGGTGCAGCCCAGGGTGCGCCAGAGCGCGCCCAGCGCCACGTCGTACGCCGACCCGGTGGCTCGCTCGCGCACCCAGTCGAGCACCTGCGAGTCAGCGGTGCAGTACTCGTAGCGGGTCCCGGGCGAGGACCGTGCGCCGATGGTGGCGAGCAGCGCGCGCGACTCACCGCCGTCACCGGCGAAGCAGGCCATCAGCCTGCTGGCCGGGCTCTGCGGGTCGCGGTGGTCCTCGACCCAGTCGACACCCGAGGTCATGGTGAGCAGGTCGCGCACCGTGCAGGGGTCGTAGCCGCCGCCCGTCAGCTCGGGCACATGGTCGACGACCCGGTCCTCCAGGTTCAGGACCCCGGACCGCGCAGCGATCCCCACCAGGTGCGCGAGCGCCGACTTCGTCATGGAGGCGCCGAGGAAGACGTCGGCCGGACCGAGGCCGTCGGCGTACCTCTCATGGACGACCCGGCCGCGGAGCAGCACCAGCAGCGAGGTGCCGTGGGTGCAGGTGTTCCACTCGTCGAGGTCGAACATCCGGCCTGCGCCCGCGATGTCGACGTGCAGGTCGCGGGGCGCGCGGGGCAGCTCGACCGGAGCGCCCGCCCGAACGGTGCGGAAGGTCTGGACCTGCACCTGGTGCGGGTTGACGAAGGGGAGCCCTGAGAGCCGGGACGGGGTCTCGCCGTAGGCCATCGGTCGATCAGTCGATGCGTGGACTGTTCGCCAGCAGCTTGCGGGTGTAGTCCTCGCGAGCGGAGTCCATCACCTCGACGACCGAGCCCGCCTCGACGACCCGGCCGGCGTTGAGGATCTGCACCCGGTCCGCGATGGAGCGCACGAGTGCGAGGTTGTGGGTCACGAACAGCATGCTGATGCCGCGCGAGACGCGCAGCGACTCCAGCAGCGAGACGATGGAGCCCTGGACCGACACGTCCAGCGCGGAGGTGATCTCGTCGCAGACCAGGACGTCGGGCTCTGCCGCCAGCGCCCGGGCGATGGCCACCCGTTGGCGTTCGCCACCGGAGAGTCTGCTCGCCTGGTACTTGAGCACTGCGGGGCCGAGCGCCACCTGGTCCAGCAGCTCGATCACCCGCTCCGTGGCTGCCTTGCCGGAGGCGATCCCGAACAGCTCCATCGGGCGTTTGACGATCTGCTCGATGGTGAGCCGCGGGTTCAGGGAGAGATACGGGTTCTGGAAGATGTACTGGATCCGCTTCCGGTCCTCCGCACTGCGCTTGCGGGAGCCGTGGCCGAGCTGCTTGCCCTCGAAGCTGATCCCGCCGGTCCACTCCTTGTGCAGGCCGCCGACGCAGCGGGAGATGGTGGTCTTGCCCGAGCCTGACTCACCGACCAGCGCGACCACCTCGGCCTTGCCCAGGTCGAAGGTGACGTCGAAGACGACCTGCTTGCGACCGTAGAAGACCCCGAGGTTCTCGAGGCTGAGGATGATGTCTCGCGGCTTGCCCGGATCGGTGTCCGCGGCCGCGCCCCGGGAGATGTCCCAGCTCCCGATGTCGCCGACCCGGATGCACCGCACCTCGTGGCCCGGAGTGACCTCGCGCAGTGCGGGCACGTCGTGCCTGCACTCGTCGATCGCGAACTCACAGCGGTCGTTGAAGCGGCATCCGTCCGGCCGGGCTCCGGGGGCCGGCGTCCGGCCCGGGATGCCGGTGAGGTGACGGGCCTGGCTGAGGTGGGGGATCGAGTCGAGCAGGGCCCGGGTGTAGGGGTGCGTCGGCGAGCCGAAGATCGTGTCCCGGTCCCCGAGCTCGGCGATCTGGCCGGCGTACATCACCGCGACGCGATCGGCGATGTTGGCGATCACCGCGAGGTCGTGGGTCACGTAGAGGGCGGCGACCCCGTGGGAGCGGCACAGCGCGCTCATGGTCTGCAGCACCATGCCCTGCGTGGTGACGTCGAGGCCGGTGGTCGGCTCGTCGAGCACGAGCACCTTCGGCTTGGGCAGGAACGCCATCGCGAGCGCGACCCGCTGGACCTGGCCGCCCGAGAGCTGGTGGGAGTAGCGGCTGAGGAACTCGTCGTCGTTGGGCAGGCCGACCTCGGCCAGTCCTTCGCGCGCTCCCTGCATCCGGCTCTCGGTCGTCCCGAGTCCGCGCAGCTCCATCAGCTCGACGATCTGGCGGCCGATCCGGATGCTCGGGTTCAGGGCCGAGGCCGGGTCCTGCGGGACGTAGGCGATCTCCTCGCCGCGGAGCTGCCGCACCTGCCGCCAGGGCAGCTCGAGCACGTCCTTCTCCTCGTACATGATCTTGCCGCGCTCGATCAGGGCCCCCGCCCGGGTGTAGCCGAGCAGGGCGGTGCCGACGGTGGTCTTGCCGCTGCCGGACTCACCGACCAGGCCGACCACCTCGCCGGGGTGGAGCACCAGGTCGATGTCGTCGACGACGTCGACGCCAGGACGTGCGGTGAGACCGATGCGGAGGTCCTCGATCGCGATGCCGGTCGTGGTGCGGGCCGTCGTGGGCTCAGGGGCGGGAGGGCTGCTCACTGGTCCTCACCTCCTCGCTGTGAGAGCTGCGCGATGCCGTCAGCCATCAGGTTGGTGCCGATGGTGAACAGGCCGATCACCGCGACAGGTGTGAGGACGGACCAGATCTGGGTGGCCATCGCCAGCCGGTTCTCGTTGATCATCTGGCCCCAGTTGGCCGAACCCGGGTCGGTGGTGAAGCCGAGGAATCCCAGCGCGGCCACCAGGGTGATCGAGAACGTGAGCCGGAGGCCGGCCTCGGCCAGCAGCGGTGCGTTCATGTTCGGCAGCACCTCGGCCACGATCACGCGGCTGCGTCGCTCGCCCAGCGCCTCGGCCGAGTGGACGAAGTCGCGCGAGACGATGCCCAGGGCGACCCCGCGGGCGATGCGGGCCGTGCGTGGAGCGTTGGAGAGGCCGACGAGCACGATGATCATCCAGGCCCTGGGCTGGTTGACCGCGGTGAGCACGACCAGGGCGAGCAGGATCTGCGGGAAGGCGAGCAGCACGTCGTTGAGGCGCATGATCACCTCGTCCCACCAGCCACCGGCGTACGCCGCGACCACGCCGATGAGGGTGCCGGCCACCATGCTGATCACGGTGCCGGTCACCGCGATGATGAGCAGCTGGGTGCCGCCGTACATCAGCCGGGACAGGACGTCGTTGCCCAGGTAGTCGGTCCCGAAGACGCCTTGCGAGGAGAAGGGCGCGCCGACCACCTCGTTCTCGCCGTGGGGTGCGAAGAGGGGACCGAAGATCGCGAACAGCACGATCAGCAGCGTGAGGCCGCCGCCGAAGACGAACCGCTTCTGTCGCACCGCACGTTGCCAGGTCGAGAGCGTGGTCGGATCCTGGGCCGGGGTCGGGGTGGCGGACCCTGCTGCTGCGCTCATGAGGAGATCGCCGTCCGTGCGCGGGGGGTGAGCAGGATCGAGAGCAGGTCGGCCACCAGGTTCACCACGACGTAGACCGCCGCGATGATCATGCTGAGTGCCTGGACCATGGGGACGTCGTGGTTGCGGACCGAGTCGACGAGGCGGAACCCGACGCCGGGATAGTTGAACAGCGTCTCCACGATCACGATGCCACCGGCCAGCCAGGCCAGCTGCAACGCGATCACCTGGATGCCCGGCACGACGGCGTTGAGCAGGGCGTGCTTGCGCATCACGACTTTCTCCGGGATGCCCTTGAGCCGGGCCAGCTCCACGTAGTCGCTGTCCAGCACCTCGAGCAGGGTGGAGCGCACGATCCGGGAGACGTACGGCGCCACCGCGAGGACCAGCGTGGCCACCGGCAGGATCATCGACTGCGGCTCGTCCCAGGGGCTTCCGTCCGCGCCGGTCAGGGTCACGGCGGGGAGCACCTTGAAGACCGTGGTCGAGAACAGGGCGACCAACAGGATCCCGGTCACGAACTCAGGGAGCCCGGCGAGGGCCAGCAGGATCGTCTGGATGACGGTGTCGGGCCGCCGACGGCGGTAGTTCGCCGAGATCATCGCGATGCCGAAAGCGAGCGGGATCATCACGATGGCCGAGATCAGCACCAGCACCAGGGTGTTGAGCACGTTGCTCCCGATCAGCTCACCCACCGGCTGTTGGTTGGCGATGGAGTTGCCGAGGTCACCGGAGAAGAGGCCACCGAGCCAGTCGAGGTAGCGGGTGACCAGCGATTCGTCGAGGTTGAGCTGCTCGGTGAGCTGCGCGACCCGGCCCGGGTTCGAGTTGTACTCGCGGCCGAGGATGGCTCGCACGGGATCGCCGAGCGCGGTCGTCGCCACGAAGACGAGCACCGAGACCAGCCACAACGTCAGGACGGCCAGTCCGAGGCGGCGCAGCATCCACGACGTCCAGGCGGCGGCGCCGTGGCGGGACTTGGGTGGCGCGACCTCCTGTGCTTCCGGCGTGGTCGCGAGGTCGGCCACGACTCAGCCCGAGATCGAGGCGTACTGGAACTTGTAGGACCCGAGTGGGAGGTACTTGCTCGGCTTGATGCCGGAGACCTTTCCGGAGTAGCCGTCGACCTGTCGGCGGAAACCCCAGATGATGTAGCCCCCGGTGTTGTACTCGATCTCCTGGGCGTCCTGCAGGAGCGAGGTGCGCTTGGCCTCGTCGGTCTCCTGCTGGGCCGCGGCGATCAGTCCGGCGAACTTCGGGTCGTCGAAGTGCGTCTCGTTGTAGGTCCCGCTCTTCAGCGCGCACACGGCCGCCTGCGGGAGGTAGTTGCGCGTGTTCCAGAAGTCCTGGGCGAACGGGTAGGACAGGTAGTCGTCGCCGTAGAACGGGTTCTTCTTGACCACCTTGACGTCCACACCGGCCTTCTTGGCCTGCTCCACGAACAGCGACGCGGAGGCGGGCGCCACCGAGCCGATGTCGTCCCCGGTGAACAGCTGCACCTGCAGGCCCTCCTGACCGGCCTGCTTGAGCAGCGCCTTGGCCTGGTCGATGTCCTGCTCCCGCTGCGGGAGGTCCTTGGCGAACGCCGGGTCGAACGGACCGTAGAGGTCGTTGCCCAGGGTGCCGTAGCCGCTGAGGGCCTGGTCGATCATCTGCTGGCGGTCACAGATCAGCCGCATCGCCTGTCGGACGCGGACATCCGCGAACGGCTTCTGGTCGACCCTCATCGTGAACGGCACCCAGGCGCCGGTCTCGGACTCCAGGATCTTGCCGCCCTGGCCCTTCAAGGTGTCGATCAGGTTGTAGGGCAGGTTGTCGATCGTCTGGATCTGGCCCGCCTGGAGTGCGTTGACCATCGCGTTGGGGTCGGCGAAGTCCTGGATGTGCAGCTCGTCGACGAGCGCCTTGTCGCCCCAGTAGTCGGCGTACTTCGTGAAGACGCTGTCCTTTCCAGGGGTGAAGGACTTGTACTTGAAGGCGCCGGTGCCGACCGGGTTCTTGGGGTCGTAGTCGGCCGGGACGATGCCGAAGGTGTACTCGGCCAGCAGCATGTCGAGCACGGCGTAGGGCGTCTTGAGCGCGATCACCACCGTCTTGTCATCGACCTTCTTGGTGCCGTCCATGTCGATGATCGGCGCCAGCGCGACACCGGCCGAGGTGGGGGCCTTGGGGTCGGCCACGCGCTTGATGCTGAAGAGCACGTCCTCGGCGGTGAGGTCCTTGCCGTTGTGGAAGGTGACACCGTCACGCAGGGTGATCGTCCAGGTCAGCGCGTCGGCCGAGGGCACGACCTCTTCGGCGAGGGCCGGGGTCAGGGCGTAGTCGCTGTCCCAGAAGAGCAGGGGCTCGTAGAGGTTGCTGGCGCGCGCGATGTCCGGGTTGGTCACCGGGGCATGGGCGTCGAGCGTGTCCTTGCCGCTGCCGCCGGTCGCGCCGTGGATCAGGATGCCGCCGGTCGACGAACCGCCGCTGCCACCATCGTCGTCACTGCCGCAGGCGGTGAGGAGCTGTGCGCCACCCACGGCGGCAGCGGCGAGACCGGTGGTCCGAAAGACCTGGCGGCGGGAGTAACCGGGATTTCCCGGGGTTGCGTCTGTGTGGTTCGTCATCCGAACACCTCCGTGTGTGATGCGAACCTAAAGGTGGCCCAAATCGCGAGTCAAGGGCAACATGGCTCCGTGACCGAACCGCTGCGCACGATCTCCTCGACGGTGGAAGCGCCCGTCGACGGGCAGGTCGAGCCGCCGGCGTGGCGCGTGCAGTCGGTCGATCGCGCCGTGCAACTGCTGCACGCGGTGGCCAATGCCCCGATGTGGGAGGCCGGGACGGTGGCCCTGGGGGCTTCGTGCGGTCTGAACCGAGCCACGGCCTGGCGGATCCTCTCGACGCTGGAGAGCCACGGGATGGTCACCTGTGACAAGGCCACCAACCAGTGGACGATCGGATCGGCGCTGGTGGAGATCGTGCGCGCCTCCGGTTTCGACGCCGTCCTGCGCGAGGCCCACGGCGTGCTCGAGAAGCTCGCCGAGCAGACCGGTGAGACAGCGGCGCTCTCGGTGCTGCGGCAAGGGGGTCTCGTCTGCGTCGACGAGGCTGCTCCCGGGTCGGTGGTGGCCGCGAGCTGGTCCGGCCGCACGATGAGCATTCACGCGACCTCCGCCGGCAAGGTGCTGCTCGCCTGGTCCCCGGAGGAGGTGATGAAGGGCCTGCTGCCGCGCCGCCTGCAACGGTTCAACGCGGCGACCATCACCGACCGGACCTCGCTGCGTGAGGACCTGGTCCGCGTCCGGGAGCGTGGCTACTCCACCTGCAGCGGTGAGTTCGACCCGTCGGCGTGGGGGGTGGCAGCGCCGGTCCTCCAGCTCGACGGGCGGCTGATCGCCGTGCTCAGCATCTGGGGCCCGCCGGACCGGATCGACGCCGCCCGTTTCCCTGCCCTCGGAGACGCAGTGATGGAGGCCGCACGTCGACTCTCAGCGGTCTGAGGCGGGCTGATCCTCGGGCCGGAGGTCGCTCGAGATTCGCTGTTCCTGTCTAGACCGCCTGCAGCTTCGCGGTGAAGAACTCGAGGACTCGCTCGACGCCTTCCTGCTGCCGGTGCTCGGTCACGGTGGAGTGCCTGGCACCGTCGAACTCGACCTTGAGGAAGGCATCACCGAGCTCGCGCGTCAGGGTGGCGAAGCGGTTTCCCACCATCGGGTCGCACCTGAACCTGAGGCCGAGGACCTCGCACCCGGCGGCGGCACGTTCCCGGACCGTGGCGAGGTCATCGGCGCTGAGGTTGAGGTCCCGGCTGCGCGCAGGGCTGACCGCGAACGGTGTCGAGGGCTGCGCGACCACCGGAGCGACGACCGAGGTGTCCACCATCATCGCGAGCGCGAAGCCGCCGGTGAAGCACATGCCGATCGCGCCGACTCCCGGTCCACCCAGGTCGTCGTGCAGCTCGCGGGCCAGGCTGCGCAACCAGCCGGCGAGCGGTGAGGTGACGCCGGTGGCGAGCTTGGTGAACTCGTTGCTCACGCAGACCTGCCGCAGGGACCGGGCGATCGTCGCGATGGTCTTGGGTGCTCCAGGTGTGCCGAACAGGTGGGGCATCACCACGGTGAAGCCAGCAGCGACCACCTCCTCACCGAAGCCGATCACGGGCGGGGTCAGTCCCGGGATCTCGTGGATCACGATGACGCCCGGTCCGGTGCCTTTGCGGTACGTCGGGTGGCTGACCCCGCCGAAGGAGTGCGCGCCGGAGGTCCAGCTGTCGAGGAGAGGCATGGCGGCGATCCTGCCAGTCGACGGTCAGGGGCGCTGTGGAAGGCTGCGCGAGTGAAGGCCTTCCGCTGTCGAACCTGTGACCAGCCCCTGCACTTCGAGAACTCCGCGTGCGTCTCCTGCGGAACGAGGCTGGGGTACTCCCGGGACGAACGAGCGATCGTGCCCGTCGACGAGAAGGGCCGCTACGTCGACGGACACGGGAGTGAGTGGTTCGTCTGCCGCAACCTCACGCTCTCGGGCTGCACCTGGCTGGCGCCGGCCGAGGACGGCCAGTGCTTCGCCTGCGACCTGACCCGCACGCGTCCCCACGACGACGACAGCACGGGGCTCGCCAACTATCCGGCCGCCGAGCGTGCGAAGCGGCACCTCGTCGTGGAGCTCGACACGCTGGGCTTCCCCGTCGTGGGCAAGCACGAGGACGCCGAGAACGGGCTCGCCTTCGACCTGCTCAGCAGCGTCGAGGAGAACGTCGTGATCGGCCACGCGAACGGTCTGATCACGATCGACCTGGCCGAGAGCGAGGCCTCGCACCGCGAGAAGATCCGTGAGCGGCTGGGCGAGCCCTACCGCACGATGCTCGGGCACTTCCGCCACGAGGTCGGCCACTACTACGAGTGGCAGCTGGTGCGTGGGGAGGAGCTGCTGAGCGAGTGCCGTGAGCTGTTCGGGGACGACACGCTCGACTACCAGGGCGAGATCGACCGGCACTACGCCGACGGTCCGCCCGACGGATGGGAGAGGTCGTACATCTCGAGCTACGCGACGATGCACCCGTTCGAGGACTTCGCCGAGACCTGGGCGCACTACCTGCACATCTGCGACACGATCCAGACCGCGTCGGAGTACAGCCTCACGACCGTCAGCGCCGTCACGCGGTTCTCCCGGTTCCGCGACGTCGTGGTCGGGATCTGGGTCCCGCTCAGCGTCGCCCTGAACATGATCAACCGGAGCATGGGTCACGAGGACCTCTACCCGTTCGTGATCCCGGACACCGTGCTGGACAAGCTCGACTTCGTCGCAGCGCTCTCGCCGTCGACCTGAGGCGCGAGCGGTCAGGCCGGGGTCAGGAGACAGTCGGCGAGCACGGGCGCCCCGTCGCGTTCGCCGGCACCGGAGACTGTCGCGGAGACGAGGATGCCCTCGTCGCCGGTCCAGGCGCGCACCCGGATCGTCTCGCCCGGGAAGACCACACCGGCGAAGCGCGCGGTGAAGCCACGGACCCTGCCGGCGACGCCGTCGAGCAGCTCGTCGGTGACCGTGCGCAGCACGATGCCGTAGGAGCACAGTCCGTGCAGGATCGGCGCAGGAAACCCTGCTGCCTCCGCGAAGGCCGGGTCGGCGTGCAGCGGGTTCCGGTCGCCGCAGAGGCGGTAGAGCATCGCCTGCTGCGGCGTCACGTCGTACGACGCGTCGCAGTCCGGCTCGCGGCCGGGCAGCTCCACCCGGGTCGAGCTGCCCCGGTCACCTCCCCAGCCGCCCTCGCCGCGCACGAAGATCGAGGACCGCACCGTCCAGAGGGTGTCGCCCTCGGCGGAGACCGCGCGGCCCTCCTGCCAGATGACCGCAGCCGTGCCCTTGTCCCAGACGTCGGTGACCCGGGTGCGCAGCGTCGCCGAGCCGAACGTGGGGATCGACCCGTTGACCTGGATCTCCTGGCTGCCGTGCACGACCTGGGAGAGGTTGATGTCGCAGCCGGGCAGGTCGAGCGGCGGAGGGTCGGTCTCGTGCAACGTGGGCGCGACGATGCCGAAGCTGGGCAGCACCTGTAGGTCGTCGTCGTCGAGTGTGTAGCGCAGCGCGGCACGGTCCAGGTTGTCACCGCGACGCGACCCTGCACCGATGCCGAGGTGGTAGAGGAGCACGTCGCTGCTCTCCCAGGAGAAGGTGCGGTCCGGGAGCCGTGCGCCGACTGCGACGTCGGGATCGATGGGCATCAGGGTGCTCCGGGGGTGGGGTGCTGAGCGTTCATCGCGATGTCCTCGGCGGCCAGGAACGCGAACACCAGAGCCGGACCGATCGTCGCCCCGGGGCCGGCGTAGGTGCGGCCCATCACGGCCGCCGACACGTTGCCTGCGGCGTAGAGGCCTGCGATGACGCTGCCGTCGGGGCGCAGCACGCGCGCTCTCTCGTCGGTGACCAGTCCGCCCTTGGTGCCGAGGTCGCCGGGGACGATCTTGACGGCGTAGAACGGTCCCTGGTCGATGCGGTGCAGCGACGGGTTCGGTTTCACGGTCGGGTCGGAGTAGTACTGGTCGTAGGCGCTCTCACCACGGTGGAAGTCCTCGTCGACACCGCTCGTCGCGAAGCCGTTGAACCGCTCGACCGTCTGGCGCAGTCCGTCGGCGGGGACGTCGATCTCGGCAGCGAGGGCCTCCAGGGTGTCCGCCTTCTTGATGGTGCCGAACTTGTGCCACCGTCCCGGGAACGGCTGCCGGGGGGACAGGCCCGCGAACAGGTAGCGGTTGCGGTAGCGCTGGTCGATGATCATCCACGCGGGGACGTGCGAGACGCCGGTCTCCTCGCCCCGGTAGATCTCGTGCACCGCCTCGACGTACGGCAGCGCCTCGTTCATGAACCGGCGACCGGCCGCGTTGACGATGATCGAGCCGGGCAGGTTGCGCTCGGCCAGGGCGAACCACGGACCGCGGGGGAGCGGGATGGTCGGGCCCCACCAGGCGTCGTCCATGAGTGCGACGTCGGCGCCGGCGTCCATCCCGGCGAGATGGCCACCACCGGTGTTGGAGGCTGCCCCGGTGGTCCAGTCGATGCTGGTCGGCTTCGGCTGGTAGCGCTCGCGCATGTCGAGGTTCTTCTCGAAGCCGCCGCTGCCCAGGATCACGCCGCGGGTCGCCCGGATCGTCTGCTCGACGCCTCTGCGCATCACCTTGACGCCGGTCACCCGTCCGTCCTCGACGAGGAGGTCACACAGCTCGGTGTCGTACTCGACCGGCACTCCCGCCTCGATCAGACCCTGGCGCAGGCCGATGACGAGGGCGTTGCCCATCGCATACATCTTGCGGCGGCGCAGCAGGTTGATGATCCGGGTGACCATCACCCGGAGCATGGTCAGCGGACCACTGAGGGTGCGCAGGCCCAGGCTGATCTTCCGGAAGTCCGCCTGCGTGACGATCAGGTTGGCCGGGGCCTTGGTGTACGGCGGGTGCAGGCGTTCCAGCTCAGCACCCAGGAAGCTGGCGTCCATCGGCACCGGCTCGACGCTCCGTCCGCGCGAGCGCCCGCCCGGCGACTCGGGGAGGTAGTCGGAGTACAGCGGCACCCAGGTGAACCGCACCCGGGTCTGGTCGCGGAGGAAGTCCATCACCTCGGGGCCGCGGTCGATGAAGGTGTCGCGTCGTGCCTTGGGCACGACGTCGCCCACGATCGCGTCGAGATAGCGCTTGGACTCCTCGGGGGAGTCGGCCTCGCCCGCGTCGCGAAGCGCGTAGTTGCCGGGGATCCAGACCCCACCACCGGAGCGGGCGGTGGAGCCGCCGAAGTAGCTGCTCTTCTCCACGAGCACCGTGTCGAGGCCCTGTCTGGCCGCCGCCAGGGCCGCGGTCATGCCCGCGCCGCCGGCGCCGACGACAACCACGTCGTGGACAGCATCGTGGGTGACATCGTGCGGGGGCTTCATGGCGCAAAACTGTAACAGGTTCTATTGTTGGCCCATGCTCTCCGACGACGTACGCCGCACGGTCGCCGACGCACTCCGGGACGCCGAGACGAGCCGCCGGCCGATCCGCCCGCTGCGTGAGACCTGGCCCGACATCGACGTGGTGGATGCCTACGAGATCCAGCTGCTCAACATCCGGCAGCGGCTCGAGGCGGGCGCCGGGGTGCGTGGGCACAAGGTCGGGCTCTCCTCACGCGCGATGCAGGAGATGATGGGCGTCGACGAGCCCGACTACGGGCACCTGCTCACCGACATGGAGCACTTCGAGGGCGAGCCGGTCTCCGCGGGCCGCTACTGCTACCCCCGGGTCGAGGTGGAGGTGGCGTTCATCCTCGGCGAGGCCCTGCCGGGTGCGGGCTGCACCGAGGAGGACGTCCTCCGGGCCACCGAGTTCGTCGCTCCGTCGATCGAGCTGATCGACAGCCGCATCGTGGACTGGAACATCAAGATCGGCGACACCATCGCCGACAACGCCTCCTCGGCCGGCTTCGTCCTCGGACCCGAGCGCGTCGACCCGCGCGCTGTCGACCTCAGGTCGATCGGCGCCGTGCTGACCAGGAGCGGGGAGAAGGTGGCGGAGGGTCGATCGGACGCGGTGCTGGGCAACCCGGTCACGGCGGTCGCCTGGCTGGCGAACAAGGTGGCCGACTTCGGGGTGTCGCTGGAGGCCGGGCACGTCATCCTTCCCGGCTCTGTGCACCGGGCCGTCGACGTACGCCCGGGCGACGAGTTCGTCGCCGAGTTCCAGGGCTTCGGCTCGGTCCACCTGACCTTCATCGACTAGAGGATCACCATGACGAAGCTGACTGCCGCGATCGTCGGCCCGGGCAACATCGGCACCGACCTGATGTACAAGCTGCTCCGCAGTGCCAGTGATGGGGGGAGCATCGAGCCACGCTGGATGATCGGCGTGGACCCGGACAGCCCGGGGCTCGGCCGTGCCCGGGACCGGGGTCTCGAGGCGAGCCACGAGGGCGTCGACTGGCTGCTCAAGCAGGACGTGCTGCCCGACCTGATCTTCGAGGCCACGAGTGCCCACATCCACCGCGAGTACGCACCGCGCTACCAGGAGGCCGGCATCCGTGCCGTCGACCTCACCCCGGCAGCGGTCGGCCCCGCGGTCATCCCGGCGGTGAACGGCGACGAGCACGCGTCCGCCGACAACGTCAACATGATCACCTGCGGGGGACAGGCCACGATCCCGATGGTCGCCGCCGTCTCGCGCGCGACCCCCGTGTCGTACGCCGAGATCGTCGCCTCGGTCGCCTCCCTGTCAGCAGGACCGGGGACGCGCCAGAACATCGACGAGTTCACGCGCACGACCGCCACGGGTGTCGAGACGATCGGTGGTGCCGAGCACGGCAAGGCGATCATCATCCTGAACCCGGCCGAGCCGCCGATGATCATGCGGGACACGATCTTCTGCGCCGTCGGCCCCGAGGCGTACGACGAGAGCCAGGACGCCATCTCCGAGTCGGTCCACCGGATGGTCGAGGCGGTGCAGGACTACGTGCCGGGCTACCGCCTGCTGCAGGACCCGCAGTTCGACCCGCCGACACAGGCGACGCGTGGCCAGACGAAGGTCAGCATCTTCATCGAGGTCGAGGGCGCCGGCGACTTCCTGCCGCCGTACTCCGGCAACCTCGACATCATGACGGCCGCGGCGACGCGAGCAGGAGAAGGGAATGGCCCAGAAAGGTGACCCGTCATGACCGTGTTCGGAGACCCTGGGCTGAACGCCCTGGACCGCACCTGGTCGGCCGACCTGGACATCCGCCTGACCGACACCTGCCTGCGCGACGGGTCGCACCACAAGCGCCACCAGTTCACCGGCGAGGAGGTGCGCTCGGTGATCGCTGCGCTCGACGAGGCGGGAGTGCCCGTCCTCGAGGTGACCCACGGGGACGGTCTCGGCGGGTCGAGCTTCAACTACGGCTTCTCGCACACCCCCGAGCAGGAGCTGATCAAGATCGCGGCGCAGACCGCGAAGCGCGCCAGGATCGCGTTCCTGATGCTGCCCGGCGTGGGCACCAAGGACGACATCCTCGAGGCGCAGGACAACGGTGGCTCGATCTGCCGGATCGCCACGCACTGCACCGAGGCGGACACCTCCGAGCAGCACTTCGCGCTCGCCCGCGAACGTGGCCTGGAGACCGTCGGCTTCCTGATGATGAGCCACACCCAGCCGCCCGAGGTGCTGGCGAAGCAGGCCAGGATCATGGTCGACGCCGGGTGCCAGTGCGTCTACGTCGTCGACTCGGCCGGCGCCCTGATCATGGAGGGTGTCTCCGACCGGGTCTCCGCGCTGGTGGCCGAGATCGGCAGCGAGGCGACGGTCGGGTTCCACGGCCACGAGAACCTCGACCTCGGCGCGGCCAACACGGTGCTGGCGGTGCGTGCGGGGGCGACCCAGATCGACGGGTCCGTGCGCCGGTTCGGGGCCGGGGCGGGCAACACGCCGCTGGACGCCTTCGTCGGCATCTGCGACAAGCTCGGCTGGCGCACCGGCGTGGACTTCATGAAGATCATCGACGCCTCCGAGGACGTCGTACGCCCGGCGATGCCGGAGGAGTGCCGGCTCGACCGGATGACGATGATGATGGGGTACGCCGGGGTCTACTCGTCGTTCCTCAAGCACGCCGGCAACGCTGCTGAGCGCTACGGCGTCTCGGGCGCCCACATCCTGCAGATCGCCGGTGAGCGCAAGCTGATCGGCGGCCAGGAGGACCAGCTCATCGACATCGCCCTCGAGCTGCGCGCCAAGCAGGACGCCAACGGGTGAGTCAGCTGGCGCGGGCACGCAGGGTGGCGACACCCTCGCCGGTGAGGTCCACGCAGGCCTCGCCTCGACCGGTGGCGGCGATGAGCAGCGAGAGAATCGGGCCCTCGACGGCAGCGCCGGACCCGTGGCTCCAGTCCGTGTCGGTGGCCCGCAGCGCCAGGCCGTCGATGCGGCGCTTCGTGCCGATCAGCGTGTTGGAGCCCTGGTAGAAGTCGAGCACCGAGCGAACGGCGTCGGTGGGGTAGGTGTGCTGGATCCCCAGCGGCCGGCGGATGTCCTCCGAGTGCACGATGGTCTCGCCCAGCCACGAGAGCTTGGGACCGGGGGGAGCCGTCGTGGCGTCCTGCCGGGCACGGAAGTTCTGCAGCGCCTCCTCCGGCGAGGAGCCGCGGTGCCGGGCGATGCCCTTGGCTGCGAACTTCTCGAAGTCGAAGCCCGAGGCGATGAACCCGGCGAGGAACGCGGGTGGGGTCAGCGCCGCCGTCGAGGTCATGTGGCCGAGCACGTCCTGGACCGTCCAGTCCTCGCACAGGGACTGGGTGCTCCAGGACTCCGTGGGGAGGGCCGCCAGGTCGTCGGCCAGCGCCCTGCGCTCGGCGGCGATGGTCGTCCACATGTCTGTCATGGCACCGACCCTAGTCCCAGTGCGCCCCGGACTGCCGGCCATTTCGAGACGCCCGGGAGGGGTCTGGTCCCGTGATCGCGTCGGGGGTCGTGGACGGAAACCTAGAACGTGTTCTAGTATTGTGGCCAGGGAGATCACCACTGCACGAGGAGGAGCCCATGAGCCAGGCGGTTCTCGATGGCGTCCGCGACCTGCTGCCCACGTTGCGTGAGCGGGCGGACGAGGCCGAGCGCCTGCGCGTCGTGCCCGAGGCGTCGATCAAGGAGCTCGAGGAGACCGGGTTCTTCCGGCTGCTGCAGCCCAAGCGCTTCGACGGGCTGGAGTCCGACCCGATCGACTTCTACACCGCGGTGCGCGACATCGCGTCCGCGTGCGGCTCGACCGGCTGGGTCGTCCAGCGTGGTCGGGGTGCACCCGTGGCAGGTGGCGCTGTTCACCGACGAGGCACAGCAGGCCGTGTGGGGGAGCGACACCGGCACCCGGCTGAGCTCGTCGTACGCGCCGACCGGCAAGGCCGTCGTCGACCGACGGCGGCTTCCGGCTGTCGGGCAAGTGGAGCTTCTCCTCCGGCTGCGACCACTGCCAGTGGGTGCTGCTCGGCGGGCTCGTGTTCAACGCCGAGGACCAGGTCGTCGACTTCCGCACCTTCATGGTTCCGCGGGAGAACTACGAGATCGTCGACGTCTGGAACATGGTCGGGCTGCGCGGCACCGGCTCGAACGACATCGTGGTCGACGACGTGTTCATCCCCGAGGCGTTCACGCTCTCGATGGGCGACACCGGCCGCTGCTTCGGCCCGGGCCAGGAGCAGAACACCTCCGACCTCTACAAGCTGCCGTTCCACTCGATCTTCACCGGCACCATCACCACGCCGATCATCGGCATGGCGATGGGCGCCTACGACGAGCACGTCGAGATGCAGCAGAAGCGCACCCGCGCGGCGTACCTCGGCGAGAAGGCGTCGCTCGACCCGTTCGCGGCCGTCCGCATCGCACGCGCCTCCAGCGAGATCGACGCGGCCTGGGCCCTGCTGGTCAACAACATCCGCGAGGAGCAGGACTACGTCGGCAAGGGCGAGAAGATCCCGCTGAAGACCCGCCTGAAGGTACGCCGCGACCAGGTCATCGGCAGCCAGCGGGCGATCGACGCGATCGACTCGCTGTTCGAGGCCTCCGGTGGGCGCGCCCTGGCCAACGGCACCTACCTGCAGCGGGCCTGGCGCGACGCCCACGCGGGCCGGGTGCACGCTGCCAACGACCCCGAGCGGGCCCTGCAGATGTTCGGCGCCCACGAGTTCGGCCACAAGGTCGACCCGGGGATGTACTGAGTCGGCATGGCTGACTTCGGCAAGGAGGCACACGCCGATCGGGCGCGGTCGGTCGGGCAAGGCCGGCGACCTGACCCTGAACTACCACGAGGCCGGCGACGCCGACGGACGTCGGAGGTGGACTGCCGCTCGTGATGCTGCACGGCGGGGGACCGGGCGCCTCGGCCTGGAGCAACTTCGGGGCCGCACTGCCCGGCTTCGCGGCAGACTTCCGCACGCTGCTCGTCGACCAGCCCGGCTTCGGGGCGTCGGACAAGCCCGAGGTCGAGGGCAACTACTACCGTTTCGCGGCCGACCACGTCGTCCGCCTGCTCGACGAGCTCGGCATCGACCGCGTGCACCTGCTCGGCAACAGCCTCGGCGGCGGTACCGCGATGCGACTGGCGCTGACCCACCCCGAGCGGGTCGGGCGGCTGATCCTGATGGGCCCCGGTGGCGCCTCGCTGAACCTCTTCCACGCCGACCCCACCGAGGGCGTCCGGCGGCTGATGGACTTCGCTGCCAACCCGTCGCGCGAGGCGCTGCGAGCGTTCATCTCCACGATGGTGGTCAACCAGGACCTGGTCACCGACGAGCTGGTCGAGGAGCGGTACGCCGACGCCACCTCGCCGGGCGCACAGGAGGCGATGGCCTCGATGGGGGCGTCCTTCTGGAACCCCGACACCTACGAGGACGGCATGCTCTGGCGCGAGGCCCACCGACTGCGCCAGCACACCTTGCTGACCTGGGGCCGCGAGGACCGGGTCAACCCTCTCGACGGCGCGATGGTCGCTCTCAAGCTGATCCCGAAGGCCTCGCTGCACGTCTTCCCCAAGTGCGGGCACTGGGCGCAGATCGAGGCGGCGGAGGAGTTCCGCGAGGTGGCCACGGCCTTCCTGTCGCGTCACGTGGAGCGCCCACGCGAGCACGAGCGAGGGGAGACCCGATGACGCATCGACATCCGCAGCATGGGCTACGCCCGCGTTGCCAGCACCGACCTCGAGCAGTGGAAGCACTTCGGGTCCAAGGTGCTCGGTCTCGCCGAGGGGCGCGGACCCGACCCCGACAACCTCTACTTCCGCATCGACGAGGTCTCCGCCCGGCTGGTGGTCTTCCCCTCCGACGTCGACCAGCTCTCCTGCATCGGCTGGGAGCTCGCCGACCACCCCGCCCTGCAGGCGGGCGCGCGAGCATCTCTTCGAAGGCGGGCGTCGAGTTCGAGGAGGGCACCGCGGAGGAGCTGGCCGAGCGACGGGTCCAGGAGCTGGTCCGGTTCACCGACCCCTTCGACAACGTCTTCGAGCTGTTCCACGGCATCACCTACGAGTCGCGGCCGGTCGTCACGCCGTACGCCGCGAGCTTCGTCACCGGCGACCAGGGGATGGGGCACGTCGTGATCCCGGTCACCGACGACGTCGAGGCGCTGCGGTTCTACACCGACGTGCTCGGCTTCCGGCTGCGTGACTCGATGAGCATGCCGGGGGAGTTCGTCGGCAAGGAGCCGGGCTCGAAGGTCTGGCTGCGCTTCCTCGGCGTCAACCCACGGCACCACAGCCTCGCGTTCCTGCCGATGGCGCGGGGCCAACCCCAGCAAGTGCGTGCACATCATGCTCGAGGTCGACCAGCTCGACGACGTGGGCCGGGCGCTGGAGCGGGTGCGCAAGCACCAGGCGCCGCTCTCAGCCACGCTGGGTCGCCACATGAACGACCAGATGGTCTCGTTCTACGTGCGGTCGCCCGGCGGGTTCGACGTCGAGTTCGGCACCGAGGGACTGCACCGTGGACGACGCGCGGTGGGTGGCCCGCGAGAGCACCGCGGTCTCCTACTGGGGCCACGTCTTCGGCGGTCAGTGAACGAGTCGACGATCACGGGGCCCAGGTCACTGGTATGACTGCACCCATGGCTTCCCCCTCCGATCCCGCCCCGGAGATCCCCGACGGGATGCGGACCGACGCGCGCGAGACCTGGCCCAGCCGCGAGCTGATCGACTCCTTCCTCGGGACCGGGTTCGACTTCGAGCTGCGGCTCGGCGAGCACACCCCGCTGCCCGTCGACGACCCGGAGGCCGCCGAGCGTGCCCGTCAGTTCCGTGACGTCCTCGGGCATGTTCGCCACGGGGGTCACCGTCGTGACCTCGATGTCGGGCGACGAGCCGGTCGGGATGACCTGTCAGTCGTTCTCGAGCGTCTCCCTGGACCCGCCCCTGGTGATGTTCTGCCCGGCGAAGACCTCGCGCGCGTGGCCGCTGATGCGCCAGGCCGGCTTCTTCTGCGTCAACTTCCTCTCCGCGGAGCAGCAGGACATCTCCAACGGGATGGCCACGCAAGGGCAGCGAGAAGTTCCAGGGGGTCGGCTGGAGGGCGGCCTCGACCGGAGCGCCGCTGATCGACGGGGTCCTGGGGTACGTCGACTGCACGATCGACCGGGTGCACGAGGCCGGAGACCACTACATCGTGGTCGGGCGGGTCAAGGAGCTCGACATCGGCGACGGCCGACCCGAGGCTGGAGACGTCGCAACACCGCTGCTGTTCCACCGCGGCGCCTACACGCGACCGGAGTAGGTCTCTGGCAGGTTTGGCGCATGAGCGCCGAGCGCGATTCCGTCGACTTCACCGAACGTCTGCTGCGACGCTTCCTGCTGCTCTGCGAGAACCCGCGTACCCAGCGACGTGCGCTCGCCCTGGTGCGGGGGAGTGTGAGCAACGCACGAGCAGGCGCGGCCTTCTACGCCCTGGTGAACCGCGTCGTGCTGAACCCGGTCGCTCGCGCGACGGGGGTGCAGACCTCCGCGGTCCGGCTCGAGCTGATCGGCTCCCAGCTGATCGGGCTGGCGATGATCCGCTACGTCCTCAAGGTGGAGCCGATCGCCTCACTCGACGTCGATGACCTGGTGTCGCTGATGGCGCCGCCGCTGAGGGCGTGCGTGCGCGGCGGCGAGCAGTCGCCGGCCCTGGACGTGTGTGCCTGCCAGAGGACGGAGCTCGCCAGCGTCCCCTGGTGAGGGGCCTGTGGATTGCCGTTCGACGCCACGGCCGGCCGCGTTCACCCTGTCCGGATGGACGAGACCCTCCCGCTGGACCCGCCGCACGCGCTCCTGCCCCTCGATCTCCCGTTCACCCCCGCGATGGCCAGGGCGGTGGGGGTCGGGCGCCCGTCGCTCGAACGGATGCTGCGGGAAGGATCGGTGCGCCGGGTGCTGCGAGGCGTGTACGCCGCGGCAGCTGCACCGGACTCGACGCCGGCTCGAGCCGCGGCCGTGGCGCTGGTGACCGGGCGGGAGTCGATCGCCGTCGATCGCACGGCGGCGTGGGTGCACGGTGTGGACGTGACATCGCTGCCAGCCGGGGAGCCGCGCCCCGTGGAGGTCGTCTCCCCGGGACGCTCGGCGCGCAGGGCGCTGGGCAGCGGGCGGGAGCTGGCCGGGCACGACGTCCAGCGGATCGGGTCGTTGCGGTTGACCACGCCGCTCCGGACGGCGCTGGATCTGGGCCGGCTGCTGCGTCCCGACCTGGCGCTGGGCGCGATGGACCGGCTGCTGTCGGCAGGCACGTTCAGCCACGTCGACCTGCTGGCCGAGGTCGCGCGGCTGGCGGGGCACCGCGGGGTGGGTCAGCTGCGCACCCTCGCCGTCCAGGTCGACGCGCGGTCCACTGGTCTGGCCGAGTCGGCGCTCCGCCTGCGCTGGCACGGCGCTCGGCTCCCGACGGCCACACCGGGGCTGCCCGTGGGAGCCGGTGGTCGACTCGTCCGGCTGAGCCTCGGGGTCGAGCGCCGCCAGTTCGGTGCGGTGCTCTGCGACCAGGTGGACCACGCCGACCTGGTCGCGCTGCAGGGGGCGGGCTGGCGGGTCGTCGTACTCAGTGAGGAGCGGGTGCTGCGCGGCGACCCCGACCTCTGGGTGCACCACCTCGAGCGGGAGTTCCACCTGCACCTGCTCGCCCAGACCGAGGCAGGCTGAGGCGGGTGGAGGTCGGTTCGCGGCTACTGTGGCTGGTGTGGACCAACCAACGGTGGACGAGAAGACCTGGCCGACGACGTGCCCGGAGTGCGGCACCGAGCTCCAGCACGCGGTCATCGACTTCGACAAGACCAACGAGAACCGTGCCGAGATGAACCCCGGCGAGATGGCAGCCGTCGACTACTGCCCCAACCGGGAGTGTCCGGCCAACCTGGAGGACTGAGCCTCAGCCGCGTGCGGTGATCGTCTCGTGCATCGTCAACGTGCGCTGGGCGGACTCGACGTGCAGGTTCTCGACCATCCGGCCGTTGTAGGTCACCACACCGCTGCCGCGGCCGTCCTCCCAGGCCTGCAGGATGCCGCTGGGCGTCCTCGATCGCCTGCTCGCTCGGTGCGAAGGCCTCGTTGGCGCCCTCGACCTGGCCGGGGTGGATCAGGGTCTTGCCGTCGAAGCCCATCTCGCGGCCCTGTCGGCACTCGTCGAGGAAGCCCTCGGTGTTCTTCACGTCGTTGTAGACGCCGTCGAGGATGGCCTTGCCCGTGGCGCGCGCGGCGAGCAGAGCCAGCGAGAGTCCGGTCAGCAGTGGCTGGCGCCCGGGCACGTGCTCGGCGTAGAGCTCCTTGGCGAGGTCGTTGGTCCCCATCACGAGCACGGTCAGCCGGTCCGAGGCTGACGCGATGTCCTCCGCGTGCAGCATGGCGTACGGCGTCTCGACCATCGCCCAGAGCTTGGTGTGCTCGGGGGCGTCGTTGCCGGCCATCGCCTCGACGAGCTGGAGGACGGCGTCGGCGGAGTCGACCTTGGGCACGACGATCGCGTCCGGCCCGGCAGCGCACGCGGCCAACAGGTCGTCGGCGTGCCACTCGGTGTCGGCGCCGTTGACCCGGATCGCCAGCTCGCGCCGCCCGTAGTCCCCGGAGCGCACGGCCGCGCAGGCCGCCTCGCGGGCAGCCGGCTTGGCCTCCGGCGCGACGGCGTCCTCGAGGTCGAGGATCAGCCCGTCGCAGGGGATCGACTTGGCCTTCTCCAGCGCGCGTTCGTTGGAGGAGGGCATGTAGAGCACGGACCGTCGGGGACGGAAGGCATCGTCAGTCATCGGTCAGGCCCCCAGCTCGATCGCGTCGTACTGCTTCTTCAGCTCGGGGTCGATCGCGGCGAGCTCCTCGGCCAGGTCGACCATCACCAGGCACTGCTTGAGGGAGGCGTCGTCCTCCATCTTGCCGTCGAGCATCACCGCACCGGTGCCGTCGCCCATGGCCTCGACGACGCGACGCGCGTGCGCGACGTCCTCCGGCGACGGGCTGAACACCTTGTTGGCGATCGCGATCTGCTTCGGGTGCAGCGACCAGGCACCGACACAACCGAGCAGGAAGGCGTTGCGGAACTGGTCCTCGCACGCCACCACGTCGGCGATGTCGCCGAACGGCCCGTAGTAGGGATAGATCCCGTGCATCGCGCAGGCATCGACCATGCGCGCGATGGTGTAGTGCCAGAGGTCCTGCTGGTAGGTCGGTCCGCTGGGCCTCGATGTCGGCCTGGTCCGAGGATGCGGGGTCCTGTCGCACCAGGTAGCCGGGGTGGCCACCGCCGACCCGGGTCGTCTTCATCCTGCGGTCCGCAGCGAGGTCGGCCGGGCCCAGCGAGAGGCCCTGCATCCGGGGCGAGGCGCCGCAGATCTCCTCGACGTTGACCATGCCGCGGGCCGTCTCGAGGATCGCGTGCACCAGGATCGGCCGCTCCAGCCCGGCCTTGGCCTCGAGCTGGGCGAGCAGCCGGTCGACGTAGTGGATGTCCTCGGCGCCCTGCACCTTCGGCACCATGACCACGTCGAGCTTGTCGCCGATCTCGCCGACCAGGGTGGTCAGGTCGTCGAGGCCCCACGGCGAGTCGAGCGAGTTGACCCGGGTCCACAGCTGGGTGGGTCCGAAGTCCGTCGACCGGGCGATCTGCACCAGTCCCTCGCGCGCGGCCAGCTTGTTGTCGGCCTTGACGGCGTCCTCGAGGTTCCCGAGGAGCACGTCGACCTTGCCCACCATGTCGGGGATCTTGCCGGCCATCTTGGCGTTGCTCGGGTCGAAGAAGTGGATCGCCCGGCTGGGCCGCGCAGGGATCTCCCGGAGCGGGGTGGGAGCACCGACGGCGAGAGGGGCGAAGAAGTCCTTGGCAGAGCGCATGCGCCGGACGCTAGCAGCGGCGTTGCCGCACGGGTATGACGCATGCCACCCCTGCCGCCAGGCGTCGGGTCCGACGCCCTGACGGGTCGGGACCTTCGGCCCTCCCCGCCGTCCTGCCTGCCCGCTTAGCGTCGAAGCACGGACCAAGGAGGACTGCATGAGGAATCTCCTCATCCTCGGCGCGGGAACGGCCGGGACCATGATCGCCAACAAGCTGCGTCGCAAGCTGGCAGCGGACGAGTGGCACATCACCGTCGTCGACCGCGACGACGAGCACCACTACCAGCCCGGGTACCTGTTCGTGCCCTTCCGCGGCTATGTCCGCGACCAGGTCGTCCGTTCGCGGCACGCGCTGCTCCCGGACGGAGTGGACTTCGTCATCGCCTCGGTCGACGTGGTGGACGCGGAGCAGAACGTGGTCCGGCTGACCGACGGCCGCGAGCTGGCCTACGACCAGCTCGTGATCGCCAGCGGCACCACCCCACGCCCCGACGAGACCCCCGGGATGCTGGGCCCGGAGTGGCAACGGAAGATCTTCGACTTCTACACCCTGGAGGGTGCCGAGGCGCTCGCCGGCGCACTGGAGGACTTCGAGGGCGGCCGCCTGGTCGTGCACGTCACCGAGATGCCGATCAAGTGCCCGGTGGCCCCGCTGGAGTTCACCTTCCTCGTGGAGGCGTGGCTGCGCGATCACGACCTGCGGGACCGCGTCGAGCTCACCTACGTCACCCCTCTCGACGGCGCATTCACCAAACCCGTGGCCTCCGCCCACCTCGGCGACATGCTGGACGAGCGCAAGGTGCACGTCGAGACCGACTTCATGGTCGAGCGCATCGACCAGGACCGGATGGTGCTCGTCTCCTACGACGAGCGCGAGGTCCCGTTCGACCTGCTGGTGACCGTGCCCGTGAACATGGGAGCGGACTTCGTGGCGCGCTCCGGCCTCGGCGACGAGCTCAACTACGTGCCCGTGGACAAGCACACGCTGCTCTCCCGGAGCCACGACAACGTCTTCGCCGTGGGTGATGCCAGCGACATCCCCGCCTCCAAGGCCGGCTCGGTCGCGCACTTCGCCGTGGAGATCTTCGTCGGCAACTTCCTCCAGCACATCGAGGGCAGGACGATGACGGGTTCCTTCGACGGGCACGCCAACTGCTTCGTGGAGTCCGGAGACGACAAGGCACTGCTGATCGACTTCAACTACGACACCGAGCCGCTGCAGGGGAAGTACCCGCTGCCCGTGGTCGGCCCGATGGACCTGCTCAAGGAGACCCGCGCCAACCACCTCGGGAAGCTCGCGTTCCGCTGGATCTACTGGAACGTTCTGCTCCCCGGACGACCCCTTCCACTCCCGGCCCACATGTCCATGGTCGGGAAGAAGATCCCGGACAGCTATCAGAAGCAGGAGGCCTGACATGCCCACCACGACCATCGACGGGCACGAGGTCCGCGTCAACGACGAGGGCTTCATGACGGAGTACGAGGAGTGGAACGAATCTCTCGGGACGTCCCTCGCCGCCCAGATCGGCATCGAGATGACCGACGACCACTGGAAGGCGATCCGCTTCCTGCGCACCGACTTCCCCGGCCAGGGGGAGACCGCGACACTGCGCCGGGTCTCCACCCTGGGCGGCATCCCGACCAAGCAGCTGTTCGCCCTGTTCCCCAAGAAGCCGGCCAAGAAGATGGCCTACGTCGCCGGGCTGCCCAAGCCCCGCGGTTGCGTGTGACCCCAAGGAGATCGTGATGACCACCACTGAGACCGCCCCACTCGTACCCTCGTTCGGTGAGGCCGAGACCGACCGCAAGCTCGCCATCATCTGTTCCAAGGGCAACCTGGACATGGCCTACCCGGGTCTGATCATGGCCAACGCCGCCCTGGGCGAGGGCGTGGAGACGCACCTGTTCTTCACGTTCTGGGGCTTCGACATGATCAACAAGAGAACGATGGGTGATCTGAAGTTCACGATGCTGGGCAACACCGCGACGCACCTGCCCCAGGGGATCGGCGGCATTCCCGGGATGACCGCGATGGCCACGCACCAGATGAAGAAGTCGATCGCCGGGGCCGGCGTCCCCGAGGTGCCGGAGTTCCTCCAGCAGATCGTCGACTCCGGGGGCCACCTCTGGGCCTGCCGGATGTCCGCGGACATGCAGCACCTCGAGGAGGGCGACCTCTACGACGAGGTGGAGGCCATCATCAGTGCCTCCGACTTCATCGAGATGACCGACGGGGCCCAGCTGCTGTTCATCTGAGCCGGGTCGCCCGTCAGACGAGCCCGGACCGGGCCAGGTGAGCCGGCTCCCACAGCTGGCTCAGGGCGTGCGCCCGCTTGAGCACCAGCTGCGCGTCGTGCTCCCAGGTGATCGCGATGCCGCCGTGCAGCTGGACGGTCTCGGCGGCCACGTGGTCCAGGGCGTCGGAGCAGTAGGAACGAGCCACCGCCGAACGCCGTCGCAGGATCTCGGCACTACGCTCGGTCGGCCGGCTGAGGTACGCCGCCGCCGCTGCAGTCGCTCCCCAGGACGCGGACCGCGACGCCTCGACGAGCACGAGCATGTCGGCCATCCGGTGCTTGAGCGCCTGGAACGAGCCGATCGGCCGCCCGAACTGCACGCGTTCCTTGCTGTAGGCGACCGTCATGTCCAGGCCACGCTGGGCGGTGCCGACCTGCAGGGCAGAGGTGAGGGCCATCGCCACGTCGCGCAGCGGTCCGTCGGTCGCCACGTCACCGATCGGCTCACCGGTGCCTGCGACCCGCCCGAAGCGGAGCGTCTGGTCGAGCGCACCCACGGGCTCGATCTCCGGGTCGTCAAGCAGCTCGAGGTGTCCGTCCTCCAGTCGCAGCACCAGCGCAGCAGCAGGGGCATCGAGCACGAGGTCGTCCAGGGCGAGCGTGGCGATCTCGCCGCCGGCGATCCGGGGGAGGAGCGATGTCAGGTGGTCGGGGTCGGCGTGCAGGAGGACCGCGGTCGTGGCGATGGCGGTGGCCAGCAGCGGGGAAGGCGTGAGGTTGCGCCCGAGCTCCTCGAGCACGGTCGCGGTCTCGACCAGGGAGGCGCCGAAGCCGTCGTACTCCTCGGGAACGGCGAGCGCGGACACGCCGACCTGCTCGCAGAGCGCCTGCCACAGCGACTCGTCGTAGCCGGTCTCCGAGTCGAGGGCGGCTCGGACCGCGGCGCTGTCGCTGCGCCTGTCGAGCATCGAGCGGACGATCGTCGCGAGCTCGTCCTGCTCCTCGGTCCGGGCGAAGTGCATCAGAGCGCCTCCGCCAGCGACCGGGCGATCCGGCTGCGGTGGTGGGCCGACCCACCCCAGGCCCCTACGAGGGCGCGCACCCGGTTGATCCAGAGCCCGAGGTCGAACTCGGCCGTGTAGCCGATGGCGCCGTGCACCTGCAGCGCCACGCGCGAGGAGAGGTACGCCGCGTCGCCGGCTGCGACCTTGGCAGCCGACACGTCGCGACTCGCGGTGGGTGCTCCCCCCAGTGATCCCCCAGGTGATCCCCCAGGTGATCCCTCAGCGACGGACAGTGCCGCCCCGTGGACCAGGGGGCGGGCGAAGTCGAGGGCGATCCGGACGTCGGCCAGCTGGTGCTTGATCGCCTGGTAGGACCCGATCTGGCGGCCGTACTGCTTGCGCTGCTTCGCATACTCGACGGTGTCCGCCAGGAGCCGCTCGCCACAGCCGAGCAGCTGTGCCGCTGCGGCGAGCGTGGCCCGGTCGAGCGCCGCGTCGTCGTACACCGCAGAGGTGTCCACGGAGAAGAGTCGTCGGGTCGTGTCGATCGACCGGACCTCCTCGCCGACGGTGCCGTGCAGCAGCCTGGCCACGTGTGCGTCCAGGGCGTACGGCGCGAGAGGAGCGGCCGCCACCGTCACCATCTCGCCCTGCGCCTGGGGAACCAGCGCCGCAGACTCGATCCACGGGCCGACGGCAAGGTGGTGGCCGAGAACCTCGAAGGCGACGACCATGTCCACCGGCGTCCCGCCGAGACCACCGTCGTCCTCGGCAACGACGAGCGCGGTGACGCCCTGCTCGGCGAGCCGCTGCCACAGGGCCAGCCCGGGCCCGGAGTCACCCGTGGCCCACGAGCGGGCAGCGGCGACCGAGTCGGCCCTGGTCATCAGCTCGCCCAGCGACTGCGCGAAGCCGGTCTGCTCAGCGGTGAGTCGGAAGTCCATCAGGCGCCGCGACCTTCTCTGGGCAGTCCCAGGATCCGCTCGGCGATGACGTTGCGCTGCACCTCGTTGGTGCCGGCGTAGATCGGGCCGGAGAGGGAGAACAGGTAGCCGTCGACCCAGGCGCCTCGCAGCTCCCCCTCGGGCCCCAGGAGGTCGAGCGCCGTCTCGTGCATCGCCACGTCGAGGTCGGACCAGAAGACCTTGTTGACCGAGCCTGCGTAGCCGATCGCGCCGCCGTCCAGCAGCCGGCTGACCGTTCCCCAGGTGTAGAGCCGGTAGGCCTCGGCACCCAGCCACGCGTCGACGACGCGGTCCCGGTGCTCCACCGGCGAGCCCTGGCTGCGCCAGAGCTCGACCAGCCGGTCGGCCGTGGCGCAGAACCGGCCGGGGGAGCGCAGCGAGAGGCCGCGCTCGTTGCCGGCCGTGCTCATCGCCACCGACCAGCCCGCGCCGGGATCCCCGAGCACGTCGGCGTCCGGGCACGAACACGTCGTCGAAGAACAGCTCGGCGAAGCCGGGCTCACCGTCGAGCTGCGCGATCGGACGCACGGTGATCCCGTCCGCATCGAGCGGGAAGCAGAAGTACGTCAGACCGTGGTGGCGCTGCGACTCGGGATCGCTGCGGAACAGGCCGAACCCCCAGTGGGCGTACGACGCCCGCGAGGACCAGGTCTTCTGGCCGTTCAGCACCCAGCCGCCACGCTCCTCGTCCCTCTCGGCGCGCGAACGCAGGGAGGCCAGGTCGGAGCCGGCCTCGGGCTCGGACCACGCCTGGGCCCAGATCTGCTCGCCGGTCGCCATCGAGGGCAGCCAGCGGTCCTGCTGGTCCTGGGTGCCGTTCTCGAAGATCGTGGGCGAGAGCAGGAAGATGCCGTTCTGGCTGACGCGTCCGGGCGCGCCGGCGCGGTAGTACTCCTCCTCGAAGATCACCCACTCGACCAGCGAGGCGCCGCGTCCGTGGTAGTCCTCCGGCCAGCTGACCACCGCCCAACGGGCCGCGGCGAGCTCGGCCTCCCAGGCCTGGTGGGCGCGGAAGCCCTCCGGAGTGTCCATCGACGGCAGCGGCTCGGCGGGGACGTGGGCAGCCAGCCACTGCCGCGCCTCCGCCTGGAAGGCGAGCTCCGCCGGGGGAGAGGTCCAGGTTCATGCCGTCACGCCCGGTGCCCGAGCCTCTCGAAGGGCGTTCTTGAGCACCTTGCCGCCGAGGTTGCGAGGCAGCGCGTCGACGAACTCCACCTGGCGCGGCACCTTGAAGTTGGCCAGCCGCTCCCTGGCGAAGGCGATCACCTGGTCCGCTCCGAGACCGGCATCACCGCGTACGACGTACGCCGTGCCGGTCTCACCCAGCCGCTCGTCCGGTACGCCGACCACGGCGACGTCGTCGACACCGTCGAGCCGCATCAGGGCCTGCTCGACCTCGGCCGGGTAGACGTTGAACCCGCCGGAGATGTACATGTCCTTGAGCCGGTCGGTGATCCTCAGGTTGCCGTCCTCGTCGAGGGTCCCGACGTCGCCCGTGTGCAGCCAGCCGTCCTCGTCGATCGCCTCGCGGGTCGCCTCGGGGTCGTCGAGGTAGCCGAGCATCACGTAGTCACCGCGCAGCAGCAGCTCGCCCTGAGCGGTCTCCCGGTCGTCCTCCGGGGGAGCTATCCGCGTCTCCATGCCCGGGATCGCCCGCCCGCAGGTGTTCGCGACCACCTCGGCCGAGTCGCCCTGGCGGCACATCGTCGCGACCACCGCCTCGGTCATCCCGAACGCGGTGACGACGTTGTCGATGCCGAGCCCAGCCGGTGCGTCGGCGCGCATCCGCTCGATCAGCACGACCGGCACCACGGCAGCGCCGGTCACCGCCAGCCGGAGCGAGGAGAGGTCGTAGCCCGCACGGCCCGGGGCGTTGAGCAGGGACTGGTAGATCGTGGGGGCACCGGGCAGCACGGTGATCCGGTCGTCCTGGATCGACTGCATCGTCTGGTCGAGGTCGAAGGTGGCGACCGGGTAGAGCGCCGCCCCGGTGGTGAGGCCGACGACGATGCCGGCCTTGTAGCCGAAGGAGTGGAAGAACGGGTTGACGACGAGGTAGCGGTCCTCGGGGGTCACCCCGCCGAGGTCACCCCAGGCGCGGGCCACCCCGACGGTCTGCCGGTGGGCGGACATCGCACCCTTGGGTCGGCCGGTCGTCCCGGACGTGAACAGGATGTCCGCCACGTCGTCGGGGGAGACGGCGTCGGCGCGCGCGTCGATCTCCTCGTGGAAGGAGTCCCCGAGCCCGGCCACCCACTCGAGGTCGGCGAGGTCGATCACCTCACGCACGCCGGCGAGGTCGCTGGCCGCCCTGAGGTCGGCCAGCTGGGTGCGGTCGAGGAAGCCGTCCTGCGCGAGGACCAGCACGGCGCCGGTGCGGTCGACGATCTCGGCCACCTCGTGGCCGGTGTAGCGGCTGTTCGCGGGGACCAGGGTGCCGCCTGCGTAGGACACGGCGAGTGCGGCGATCACCCAGTCGATGCTGTTCGGGCCCCAGAGGACGACGCGCTCCCCGGGGTCGAGGCCCAGCGCTGCGTAGCCTCGGGCCGTGGCACGCACCCGCTCGAGGAGGTCGGCGAAGGAGAGGGTCCGGTCCGGTTCGACGTACGCCGCCCGGCCGTCGTACTGCTCCGCGGCGGCGCGCAGCAGGCGCGGCAGCGTGTCAGGCATCGGGCTCCTCGGTGACGACCAAACAAGTGCTTGGTAGGCTACCTTATCGACATGGATCTCACCGACAGTCCGGAGGACGAGGCGTTCCGCGCCGAGGTCCGTTCCTGGCTGGCGGAACACCTCAGCGGCGACTTCGCGTCCCTGCGCGGCAAGGGCGGCCCGGGCCGCGAGCACGAGGCCCACGCCGAGCGGATCGAGTGGGATCGGCACCTGGCACGGCACGGCTGGACCTGCATCGGCTGGCCCGAGGAGTACGGCGGCCGCGGGCTGCCGCTGTCCCAGCAGGTGATCTTCCACGAGGAGTACGCCCGCGCCGACGCGCCCGCGCGGGTCAACCACCTGGGCGAGGAGCTTCTCGGTCCGACGCTGATCGCCTTCGGGACCGACGCGCAGAAGCAGCGCTTCCTGCCCGGCATCGTGGCGGTCGAGGAGTTCTGGTGCCAGGGCTACTCCGAGCCGGACGCCGGCTCCGACCTCGCGAACGTGTCCACCAGGGCGCGCCTCGAGGACGATCACTGGGTGATCGACGGCCAGAAGGTCTGGACCTCCCTGGCCCACCAGGCGGACTGGTGCTTCGTGCTGGCCCGCACCGAGCCCGGCTCGCAACGGCACCGCGGCCTCTCCTACCTGCTCGTCCCGATGGACCAGGAAGGCATCGAGGTCCGGCCGATCATCCAGCTGACCGGCACCTCGGAGTTCAACGAGGTCTTCTTCACCGCTGCGCGCGCCGACGCCGACCTGGTCGTCGGTGGTGCCGGCAACGGCTGGCAGGTCGCGATGGGCACCCTCGGGTTCGAGCGCGGGATCTCCACCGTGGGGCAGCAGATCGGCTTCCAGCGTGAGCTGGACGCGCTGCTCGAGGTCGCGCGGGACAACGGGAGCCACGACGACCCGGTGATCCACGACCGGCTCGCGAAGGCCCAGGTCGAGCTCGAGGTGATCCGTCTGAACGCGCTCCGCACACTCTCCACATCTTCGGCCGAGGAGCAGGCGCCACAGCAGGCGAGCATCTCCAAGCTGCTCTGGGCCAACTGGCACCGCACGCTCGGTGACCTCGCGATGCAGGTCCGGGGGACCGACTCGCTGGCCACCGGCGCGGACTACGACCTCGACGAGTGGCAGCGCCTCTTCCTGTTCACCCGTGCGGACACCCTCTACGGCGGCTCCGACGAGATCCAGCGCAACGTCCTGGCGGAGCGCGTCCTAGGCCTACCCAGGGAGCAGAGATGACGGCCATCAGACCCGAGCAGCCCACGCCCGGCTATGTGCCGGCCCACGACCTGCTCCTCGAGAAGGTGGTCGTCGTGACCGCCGCCGCCGGAGCGGGGATCGGTGCCGCCGTCGTACGCCGTGTCCTCGAGGAGGGGGCGCGTGCAGTCGTGCTCGGTGACACCCACGGGCGTCGTCTCGCGGAGGCCCAGGCGTCCCTCGCCGAGGAGTTCGGCGCGGACCGGGTCCGGTCCTTGCCCTGCGACGTCACCGACGAGGCTCAGGTGCAGGCGCTGGTCGACGCCGCGGACGAGTTCGGCGGAGTCGACGTGATGGTCAACAACGCCGGTCTCGGCGGCACCGCCAGCGTCGTGGAGATGACCGACGACCAGTGGACCAGCGTCCTCGACATCACGCTCACGGGCACGTTCCGCTGCGTTCGGGCCGCGTCGAACAAGATGATCCAGACCGGCAAGCGCGGCGTGATCGTGAACAACGCCTCGGTGATCGGCTGGCGGGCGCAGGAGGGACAGGCGCACTATGCGGCAGCCAAGGCCGGCGTGATGGCGCTGACCAGGTGCTCGGCACTCGACGTGGCACCCCACGGCATCCGGATCAACGCGGTCTCGCCCAGCCTCGCGATGCACCCCTTCCTGGCGAAGGTGACCTCCGATGAGCTGCTGCACGAGCTCAAGCAGCGCGAGGCGTTCGGCCGGGCGGCCGAGCCGTGGGAGGTGGCCAACGTGATGGTGTTCCTGGCCAGCGACTACTCGTCGTACCTCACCGGCGAGGTGATCTCCGTGAGCAGCCAGCATGCCTGACGTGCCGAGCCCGACGCGTCGGGAGGAGCTGCTCGCGATCGCGGCGCGGCTGTTCGCCGAGCGCGGCTTCAAGAACACGACGGTGCGCGACATCGCCGATGCCGCGGGCATCCTCTCCGGCAGCCTCTACCACCACTTCGACTCCAAGGAGGCGATGGTCGACGAGCTGCTCGACTCCTTCCAGCAGGAGCTCTGGCGGACCTACGACGCCATCGAGGCCTCCGACCGGACGCCGCGCGGCAAGCTGGACGCGGTGGTGCGCGCCTCGTTCGACGCGATCCACCGTCACCACAGCGAGGTGGCGATCTTCCAGACCGACGCGGCCCATCTCAGCACGTTCGGCCGGTTCGCCTACCTCGAGGAGCGCAACAAGCGCTTCCGCACCCTGTGGACCGGGCTGCTCAGCGAGGGCGTCGAGGCCGGCGAGCTGCGGGCCGATCTCGACGTCGAGCTCGTCTACCGGTTCCTGCGCGACACCGTGTGGGTCGCGGTGCGCTGGTACCGCCCCGACGGTGACCTCTCACCCGACCAGGTGGCGGACCAGTACCTGCACATCCTGCTCGACGGGATCGCCACGCAGGGACCGAGCAATGCCTGAGGCCTACATCATCGACGCGGTCCGCACCCCGGTGGGCAGGCGTGGCGGCTCGCTCGCGTCGATGCACTCCGCCGATCTCGGCGCCCACGTGCTGAGGGCACTCGTCGAACGCACCGGGATCGACCCGGGCGCCGTCGACGACGTCGTGATGGGCTGCTGCGACACGATCGGCTCCCAGGCCGGCGACGTGGCCCGCACCGCCTGGCTGGTCGCCGGACTGCCCGACCACGTGCCCGGGGTCACCATCGACCGGCAGTGCGGATCCTCCCAGCAGGCCGTCCACTTCGCGGCCCAGGCCGTGATGTCCGGGACCCAGGACCTCGTCGTCGCGGGTGGCCTGCAGAACATGTCCGCGATCCCGATCTCCGCGGCGATGCTCGTGGCCCGGCAGTACGGCTTCACCACCCCCTTCGCCGAGTCGCCGGGCTGGACCGCCCGGTACGGCGACCAGGAGGTCTCGCAGTTCCGCTCCGCTGAGATGATCGCCGAGAAGTGGGACATCGGGCGGGCCGAGATGGAGCGGTTCGCGCTCGAGTCGCACACTCGCGCCCGGACCGCCATCGACGAGGGCCGCTTCGTGAACGAGATCGTGCCGGTCGGCCTCGCTGACGGGCAGAGCTTCGCGGTCGACGAGTGCCCCCGCGAGACCTCCCTGGAGAAGATGGCCGGGCTCGAACCGCTCGGCGAGGGCGGCCGGATCACGGCTGCCCTCGCCTCGCAGATCTGCGACGCGTCGTCGGCCCTCCTGATGGCGAGCGAACGGGCCGTCGAGGAGCACGGGCTGACCCCTCGCGCCCGCGTGCACCACCTCTCGGTGCGCGGGGACGACCCGGTGTGGATGCTGACCGGACCCATCCGGGCCACCCGGCACGCGCTCGAGAAGACCGGGCTCTCGATCGACGACATCGACGTCCTCGAGTGCAACGAGGCCTTCGCGTCCGTGGTGCTCGCCTGGTCGCGTGAGCTCGACGTACCGCTGGAGAAGGTGAACGTGAACGGCGGTGGGATCGCGCTCGGGCACCCCATCGGGGCCACCGGGACGAGGATCATGGCGACGATGCTCAACGAGCTCGAGCGCACCGGTGGGCGCTACGGCCTGCAGACGATGTGCGAGGGCGGCGGCCAGGCCAACGTGACGATCATCGAGCGACTGGACTGACCGGGGAGTGCGCGCTGGGGCGCGCGTGCTCACCCCGGTCGACCGAGCTCCAGCACGACCTTCGCGAGCGCGGTGACGTCCGACTTGTTCAACAGGCGCACGCCCAGGCGCTGCACCTCGTCCGCATCGACCGTGCCGGCCCACCCGGTCCACAGGACGACGGGGATCGGGTCCCCGAGGCGTCGGCGTTCGGCGACGACCTCCATCCCGCTCCCCGGTGGCATGTTCTGGTCGAGCACCGCGACGTCGTAGGTGTCACGGACCAGCGCCTCCGCGGCCTCGACCCCGGACGACACGGTCGTGACCTGGCACCCCTTGCCTCGCAGGAGCAGGGCCGTCACCGTGCGGATGTCGGCATCGTCGTCGGCGACGAGGACGTTCATGGTGTCCGCCGCCTCGGGACGGTGAGCAGGAACACGGCTCCGTCGGACCCGGTCGACTCCAGTTCCAGGTTGCCCCCCTGGGCCCTCGCGGCCTCTCGTGACACGTGCAGGCCGAGTCCGTGTCCGCCGGTGGAGGTGGTGGGACCGAACGCCTCGAAGAGCGACGGCAGCACGTCGGGGCTGACGCCCGGGCCTTCATCCGCGACCCGGATGGAGCACGTGTCCTGGTCACCCGCCAGCTGGATCTCGATCCGCGACACGGCGGCGCGTCGTGCGTTCTCCACCAGGTTGTGCACGATCTGTTCCGTCCGCTGCCGGTCACACCAGCTGTGGGCGGGCTCCAGCTCACCGCTGACCTCGACGTGGTCGTGCTCGGAGGCGACGTCCGCGACGAGCTCGGCGAGGTCCACGTGCTCGATGCGGACCGGCAGCGGCTGACTCATGCTCAGCCGGGACCAGTCGAGGAACTGGGTCACCAGACGAGCGAGCTGGGCTGCCCGGGCGCGCGCACGTCCGGCGATCAGTTGTCGTCGCTCGTCGTCGAGGCCGGGCTCCCCGAGCAGGGCGAGTGAGGTGGTGACGACGGCCAGTGGGGTCTGCATGTCGTGGCTCACTCCGGCCAGCAGGGCACTGCGCGCGCGGCTGGCAGTAGCTCGTGCGCGGTACTCGGCGAGCTCCAGGCTCATCCGGCACCGTGCGAGCAGCTCGCCGGAGGTGAAGGGCTTGACCACGTAGTCGTCCGCGCCGGCCTCGATCGCCCCGGCCGCAGCCTCGGAGCCCGCACGAGCGGAGAGCAGCAGGACCGGAGTGCCGCGCAGGGCCTCGTCACCCCGGATCGCCTCCAGCAGGCCGAGTCCGTCGAGCCGAGGCATCATCACGTCGGTCACGACGAGGTCGATGTCCTGGGTGCGGAGCACCTCGAGGGCTGCTACTCCGTCAGGAGCGGTCGTGACCTCACCCAGTGTCGTCAACAGGCGCCCGACGCGGGCGCGCATGGCGGGGTTGTCCTCGGCCACGAGGATCGACGGGCGGCCCGCTTCGTCTCGCGCCTCCGCCGTGACGGTCACCCCGGACCAGGGCTGGTCGTACGGCGCGATGTCCTTGGCCAGGGCGGCCACGGCCTCGCGGTCGTGACTCCAGTCGGGCTGCGAGGCGTCGGTTCCGCGCACGAGCGGCAGCATCACCTCGAAGGTGCTGCCCACGCCGTACTCCGACTCGACCGAGGCGACTCCGCCCATCGCCCGCGCGGCCTCCGAGACCAGCGTCAGGCCGATGCCGGCGCCCTCGATGTTGCGATCCGTCGCCGTTCTGCACCCGGTAGAACCTGTCGAAGACCCGGCCCAGCTCGGCCGGGGCGATGCCCGGGCCGGTGTCGGCGACCCTGAGCAGCACGTGCTCGTCGCAGTGGCTGAAGGTGACCGCGACGGTTCCGGACCGGGTGAACTTGATCGCGTTCGAGACCAGGTTGACCACGATCTTCTCCCAGAGCGACGGGTCCGCCAGGACCGGGCCGAGCTCGGACTGCAGCTCGGTCTCGAGCACCAACCCGGCGCGGACGGCTGCCACCTCGAAGGGCTGGAGCAGGTCCCGGGTGAGCGCCTCGAGATCCGTCATCTCGGGTGTCGCGGAGAGCCCGTCCGCCTCGATCCGGGCAACATCGAGCAACCCGTTGACCATGCGGAGGAGTCGGTGGGCGCTGCTGTGCATCACTTCGGCCTCGGTGCGTGCGATCGCCTCCTCACGCCCCGAGAGCACGTCCTCCAGGGGACCGAGGAGCAGGGTGAGCGGGGTCCTGAACTCATGGCTGACGTTGGACAGGAAGGCGGTCTTGGCCGCGTCGAGCGCGGCCAGGGCCTCGAGGCGGGCATGTTCGCGGGCCCGGGACGTGGCGACGACGAGGATCTGTCCGAGCTGGTCCGCGACCAGCCCCACGAACCGTTCGTGGGCGTCGTCGAAGGGTCGCAGCGGATGAGGCAGCAGGACCAGCACTGCCTCGACCTCGTCCTGGCCGCGCACCGGCAGTGCCGTCCACGGCCCGGGCGATTCGAGGCTCCCGACGCCTGCTGGGGTCCTTCCACCGACGGCTTCGCCGGTGTTCCAGGCCCCCATGCCAGGGTGCTCGGGGGTGAGGAGCTCGGGGAGGAAGGGGTCGTCGTACTGGCCGAAACACTCGGTGCGGCGCAGCGCCGTGCCCGTCGCCGGGTCCGAGTCGGACGGCGTGTAGAGGGCTCCGGCCAGCAGGTCCTGCTCGGCGAGGGCCAGCACCTCCAGGGCGGCAGCCATGCCCTGCTCGGGTCCGGTCGCCCGGTTGGCGACCTGAGCCAGACCGTTGAGCAGGCCGAGTCGACGGGCCGCGACGACCTTGTCCGTCGTGACCGTGAGCACCGCCAGGACTCCACCGGGGCCCGGCCCGTCGTCCGGGACGTGGGAGTAGGAGAAGGTGAAGAAGAACTCCTCCGGGCCCATCCCGCGCTCGATGACGAGGCGCAGGTCCTCGTCCCAGGTCGCCGGCCCGCCGGCCAGCACCGAACGCTGCATCGGACCGACCGCCTCCCAGACCTCTGCGAACACCTCGGGGAGCCGGCCACCCACGGCGTCGGGGTGCTTGGTGCCGAGGGTGGGGATGAAGGAGTCGTTGTAGAGCATCACCAGGTCTTCGCCCCAGCTGAGCAGCATGGGGTAGCGACTCCGCAAGACGATCTCCGCCGAGGTCCGCAGGCTCTGGGACCACGACTCGAGAGGGCCCAGCGGGGTGGACGCCCAGTCGAGCGACCCCAGCCGGGCAGCCATCTCTCCCTCACAGTCGAAGATGTGATCCGAGCCGGACATGGACCGACGATAGTCCTCCGTCGGACACGCCTCAGAAAGCCGTCGCCAGGACGTCAGCGAACAGCGCGTCCCCGTCCGCCACCTCCGGATCGAGCCCCCTTCCTCGGAACCAGGCACAGACGTTCGCGCAGTCGCGCAGCAGGAAGTCCATTCCCTGGGGGTTCCCGACCAGGTCCACGACCTGTGGCAGGTCGATGATCACGAGCCGCTCACCGGCTGCCAGCAGGTTGTACGCCGACAGGTCCCCGTGCACGATCCCGTGCTGCGCCATCGTCGCGATCGCCTCGCGCAGCTGGTCGAAGTACGACGCGAGCAGGGCCGGCGTCGGACGCGCCTGGGCCAGTCGTGGCGCGGTCTCCCGGTCGCTCTCGGGGCCGACGGTGATCCACTCCATCAGCAGCTCGGTGCCGTCGATCTGCACGGGGTAGGGGACCGGCAGGCCGAGCGACCAGCACACCTTGAGCGACTCCCACTCGGCGTTGGCCCACTGACCGGCGGCGACCAGCCGCCCGAAGGCGCTGCCCTTCGCAGCCGCGCGGACCTCTCGGCTGTCGCGGCCTCGGCGTCCTTCCCGATAGGCAGCGTTGCGGTGGAAGTTGCGGTGCTCGGGGTCGCGGTAGCGCTTGGCTGCCATCACCACCGACGGGCCGCGGTCCACCGCACGCTCGAGCAGGAAGACATCGGCCTCCTTGCCGGTCTTGAGCACGCCGAGCTCGGTGTCGATGGCGGCCCGGTCGGTGATCACCCAGTCGGGCCGCGGCTCCGGTCCGCGACAGAGGGGCTGCACGTCGTACCACGTGGACCAGCGCTGGTTGCTGGCGTCGGGGTCGTCGTAGGCCCGGAAGTCGAGGACGAAGGCTGGGTCGATCGGTTCAGGGCTGGTGGAAAGGGCTTGCGGTGGAGTGGACAACGGTGCTCCGTGGGTGAGAGGGGTGGTCTGCGGACAGGCCGGTGACAGTCGTGGTCATGTCGCGCCTCCTCTGGATGCACGTGCCGCAGCACTCGCGTCTCGTGCGTTCGATGGTTGCCCCTGGAGGTCCGATGAGCAACCGAATATTCGGTCGACAGCCGCGGGAGGCGGGGTCACGCTGAGGTCCATGCAGCTCAGGGAGTACGACGCGGACGACGTCCGGTCCGTCGAGGCCGGCCGGCGGATCCTCAACGCCGCCCACCGGGCCGACTGCCCCTGGCTGCCCGAGATCACGCCGCACCGGCGCGAGATGCAGATTCGCTACGGCTGGGACCAGAGTCCGGAGCGGCACCTCCTGGCCTGCGTGGACGGCGTCGCAGTCGCCCTGGCCGAGGTCGAGCTGGGGGAGTGGGACAACAGGGACGTCGCCTGGATCTACCTCGTCGTACACCCGGCGCACCGGCGTCGCGGTGTCGGTTCGGCATTCCTCTCCGAGATCCACGAGATCGTCCGCGCGGCCGGGCGCACGAAGATCGGCGGCGCCTGGTGGCAGACCCAGGCAACCGAGGCCTTCGCCGAGCGGCAGGGGTTCGAGCTCGCCACGCAGGAGATCTACCGACGTGTCACGCTGCCCGACCTGCCGGCCGGGTTCGCCGACGCGGCGTACGACGAAGCGGCACCTCATGCGGTCGACTACGAGCTCCTCCGGATCGAGGGGTCCTCACCGGTCGCGATGCTCCCTGCCATTGCCGACCTGACCGCCTCCATCAACGATGCGCCGATCGACGATCTCGACATCGAGGACGAGGTGTTCCCCGTCGAGCGGATCCAGGACTACGAGGACGCGGCCGTCAGTTCCGGCCACCGGCTCTACCGGGTGGTCGCGCGGCATCGCGCCACAGGTGCACTCGGCGGACACACGGTCGTCCTGGTCGACGCCGAGAGCCCCCACCTGGCACACCAGCACGACACCTCGGTGTCCCGCGACCACCGTGGTCACCGACTCGGACTGCTCCTCAAGGCAGAGATGGTGCGCTGGCTGGCGGAGGCCGAGCCCCAGGTCGCCTCCATCGACACCTGGAACGCCGAGTCGAACGAGCACATGATCCGCGTCAACGAGCGGCTGGGCTACCGGGCGCTGGGCCGCGAGCTGGCCTTCCAGCTACTCCGTGCTGACAGCCGGTAGGCGCTCCGGCAACCCGAGTCGCGGGAACTGGTCGTCGTGGAAGGTGAGGATCTCGGCGATCGCTCCTCCGGTGATACGCAGGACGTCGAGCGTCAACGGCAGGTAGGCGCTCTCGTGCTCCTGCCACTGGTAGAAGGCGACGGCCGGCTGCCGGTTCACCGATGTCGGTACGCCGCGCAGGCCCTTCATGCCCACGAAGCCGCTCTCGACCCAGTCGTCCACGACGGCGTCGCGGCCGACGTACAGGCCGGGCGTGGGTGGCATCGAGCAGCGCACGTCGTCGCGGAGCATGGCGGCGAGCGCGTCGATGTCCGTGGCCACGCTCGCCTCGGTGAAGCGGCGCACCAGCTCGTGCGTCGCGGTGTCCTCCTCGCTGCCGGTCCAGTCCTGCCGCTCGGGTGGCAGGTGCTCGCGCATGCCCGCTCGGGCGCGCTGCAGTGCGCTGTTCACGGAGTTGACCGAGTCGCCGAGGAGCTCTGCGACCTCCTTGGCCGGCCAGCCGAGCACGTCTCGCAGGATGAGCACGGCCCGCGGGCGCGGCGCGAGGTGCTGGACCGCGACCAGATAGGCCAGCTCGATCGTCTCCCGCGCGACGGCGAGGGCCTCCGGCTCGTCCGCGTCGCCCGCGGGCAGCTCGTCGAGCAGCTGGTCCGGGTAGGGCTGGAGCCACAGCACCTCGCCGCCGGTCGCGGCCTTCGGACGGCGCTTGGCGAGCAGGTCCAGGCAGGCGTTGGTGGCGATGCTGTAGAGCCAGGTCCGCAACGTCGACCGCCCCTCGAACGTCTCCCGCCGTCGCCAGGCACGGAGGAACGTCTCCTGAACGGTGTCCTCGGCGTCCTCGAAGGACCCGAGCATCCGGTAGCAGTGCACGTGCAGCTCCCGGCGGTGCCGCTCCGCCAGCCTCGAGAACTCCGGCTCCTCGACCTCGCCCAGACCGTTCACGCCCAGCTCCTCCAGTTGCGTGTCCGCACTCATCACGTCATCCTTCCGCTTCGTCGTGTTGTAGGTGTGACGCGTGCGGGCGGGACAACTCATCACTCTGGTACGTCGGCACCGCGATCGGCGCTGCTTCTGCTCTGGCGTGCCGGCGGGTCTATGACGCGGAGCAGGCCCAACGGCGCGCTGTGCTGCACGCGAAGCGGCCTAAGCCTCGTCCTTTAGGCCACCAGTCCTTGTTCGTGCAGACCAAGCGTTCCCTCGACGCTCGAGTTGATCTGCGCACCTGCGCACCCAGCGGACCAGACGCAGGGCCCAGAATGGTGGCGCGAAGGGGGTCACGCTGGGGATCAACGAGGACATTTGGATCTCGGCTCGGCCGGCCGAGGCCGCTGATCGGGCAGTTCCTGGCCCCTGGGAGGGCGATCTGCTGTTGGGCGGCAGGGCAAGGGCGCGGTGATCACCCTGGTTGAACGCTCCAGCCGGTTCGACAAGCTGGCGCCGTTGCCTGGCCGGCACCCTGCCGAACTGGCCCGGACGAGCCTGACCGAGATGATCGCGACCCTGCCGCTGTCGCTGCGCAAGTCGATCACTTGGGACCTGGGAACGAGATGGCCCCACACGCCCAGTCAAGACCGACACCGGGGTACAGATCTACTTCTGCGACCCCCGGTCGCCCTGGCAACGCGGCACCAACGAGAACACCCCCACGGGCTACTGCGCCAGTACGCAGCCCTTGGGCGCCGACCTGCGGGAACTGACCCAGACCGAGTGCGACGGCGTCGCCCTGAGCCTGAACACACGACCCCGCAAGACGCTGGAATGGAAGACTCCCGGTCAAGCCCTCAACAAGAGGCTCGTTGCAGCAACCGATTGGTGCGCCCTCTTGCGAATCTCTCATTGTGCCTGTAGAATCGAACACAGGTTCGATCCAATAGTGATGCTGAGGGATCGGCCCGGACCGCGAGGTCCGCCGCTCACAGGCGCGCTGCATCGACACGTGAGACCCAGTGGTCCGTCGTCGGTGCAGGAGGTGCGTGGTGGGTTCGATCTTCGATCGTGCTGCGGTGCACCCGGTGCTGGCGTGCGCCGACGCGATGGCGGTCGCACTGAAGGAGACCGCCGACGTCGAGGTGATGTTCATGGATGCCGGTGACAAGCGGGACGCGATGTTGCGGCTCGCTCAGGTGGAGGCCCAGCTCGCTGCCCTGCGGCTGCGGCTGATGGCGGCCGCCGACGATGTCGCGCTGGCCGAGGGTGCTCGGGACGTGGCCGCGCTCCTGACCCATCACACCCGCGGGGACTTCGGTGCCAACCGGCGCGACCTCGCCCTGGCCGAGGCGCTGGACCGCCGCTGGGCCCAGGTGGGTGTCGCGTTGGGTCGCGGTGAGGTGAATCTGGCCCAGGCGCGGGTGATCTGCCATGCGCTGGACGAGCTGCCGGCCGAGAAGGTCGGGGCCGAGGTCCTCGCGGCCGCCGAGGCCCACCTGGTCGCGCAGGCAGCCGACTTCGGGCCGCGGGAGCTGCGGGTCCTGGGCCGGCGGATCCTGGACATCGTGGCCCCCGAGATCGGTGAGCAGCACGAGGCCGAACAGCTCGCCGCCGAGGAACGCCGGGCCGACCGCCGCACCAGCCTGACCAGCAAGCGGCTCGGGGACGGCGTCACCCGGATCACCATCAACGTTCCCGATGCTCTTGCCGTGCGACTCAGCACCTACCTGGAGTCCTACACCTCACCGCGCCACCATGGTGCCGGGGAGGCCGACCGGATCCCGGCCGACCGCAAGCGCGGGCTGGCGTTCTGCTCGATGCTGGAGGCCGTCGAGGCGTCACGGTTGCCGGCCCATGGCGGGGACGCGACCACGTTGATCGTGACGATGTCGCTGGAGGAGCTGCGCACGGGGCTCGGCATCGGCGAGCTCGGCCCTTCGGACAAGCTCAGCGCCGGTGAGGTACGCCGGTTGGCGTGCACCGCGAGCATCGTCCCCGCTGTCCTGGGTGGCAGGTCCGAGGTCCTCGATCTCGGACGCGCATCAAGACTCTTCAAACCGGCCCAGCGCAAGGCGATGATCCTCCGCGACCGCGAGTGCCGCGCCGAAGGGCTGCACCATCCCCGCCACCTGGTGCGAAGCCCATCACTGGGGCACCCCCTGGGCCCAAGGCGGACACACCGACCTCAAGGACGGACTCCTGCTCTGCTCCTGGCACCACCATCGGGTCCACGACCCCACCTACGACGCCAGCAAGACGCCGAACGGCGACGTGCGGTTCAGCCGGCGGACGTAGTGGCTGGGTCAGACGAGGTAGGCCTGCGTCCGGCGCAGCTCCTCGGCGGCCTGGGTGACCACGCGGTCGATGAGCTCCTCGCAGGTGGGCAGGTCCTCGATCAGTCCGACCACCTGGCCGCTCGCGAGCACGCCGGCGCGGGTGTCGCCGTCGACGAGTCCGGCCTTGAGCATCATCGGCGTGTTCGCGGCGAGGGTCATCTGGGCGAGAGTGCGCCCCTGCTTCCTGCGCATCTCGCGCCCGTCGACGGCAAGCTGGCGCCAGGACATGCCGCTCATCTGCTTGAACTCGAGCGTCCGCCGGGCCGTGGGACCGAGCCGCCGCAGGGCGCTCGTCTCCTCGACCTCCTCGACGAGCGCGGTGCGCAGCATCCGGTGCGGCATGCCGTCCACCTTGGCGGTCACCACCGTCGCGTTGAGGTCTGCCTCGAGGTAGCGCTGCTTGACCGCGTCGGGCACGGTCGAGTCCCGGGTGAGCAGGAACCGCGTGCCCATGCCGATGCCGGCGGCACCGTAGGACAGCGCGGCCGCGAGCCCGCGCCCGTCGAAGAACCCGCCCGCCGCCACGACGGGGATGTCGACGGCGTCGAGCACCGTGGGCAGCAGCAGCGTGGTGGGGACGGTGCCGGTGTGGCCGCCACCCTCGCCACCCTGGATCATCACGGCGTCCGCGCCCCAGGCGGCGACCTTCTCGGCGTGCCGCGCCGCACCGATGCTCGGCATCACGACGATCCCGTGGTCCTTCAGCTTGGCGATCAGCTCCTTCTTGGGGGCCAGCGCGAAGGAGGCGACCTTGACCCGGTGCCTGATCAGCAGGTCCACCCGGGCGCCGGCGTCGCTCGCGTCGGCACGCAGGTTGACCCCGAACGGCTGCTCGGTGCGGGCCTGCACCTCGAGGATGGCGCGCTCGAGCTCCTCGAAGGTCATCGTGGCGCTGGCCAGGATGCCGAGCCCGCCGGCGTTCGCCGTACCGACGACGAGGCGCGGCCCGGCGACCCAGCCCATGCCGGTCTGTACGACGGGATGCCGGACGCCCACCAGCTCGGTGAGCGGGGTGCGGAGCAGCTGCTCGATCATGAGGACACCGCCACGGGCGGCACCTCGCGGTCGCGGAGCGTCTTCGGGTCGAGCATCTCCCGGATCAGCATCAGCTCGCCGGGGGAGGGCTCGCGGGTGGCGGGGACCTCGCCGCCGCCCGATCTCGGCAGGGCGATCTCGAAGGCGGACTCCTCCTGCACGTCCGCGACGGTGACGCCCGGATGCACGGAGACGAACCGCATCGTGTGGTCCGGGCCCTCGAAGTCGAAGACGCCGAGGTTGCTGACCACCCGGTGCACCTGGTGGAAGCGCGTGGCTGCCGGCCCAGCCGCCTCGGCGCGGGTGCGGCCGACTCCGGAGACGACGTCCACGTGGTCGACGAACACCCGTCGGGAGTGCCGGGGCACCCAGTAGGAGGTCTTGTTGTTGACCGTGTTGCCGGGAGCGCCGCGAACGCCGAGCAGCTGCCGCTCGGGCCGGGCCCAGTCGCCGATCGCGGAGATGTTCTGGTTGCCCTCGCGGTCGATCTGGGTGGCGCCCATCATCACGTGCCGCTTGCCGTAGGTGACCACCGACTCGAGCACCAGGCGGAACGGCATCCACCCCTCGACCACGTCCTGGGTCACGCCCAGCGGGGGAGCGCCCTGCAGGATGCGCGCCTCGCCGTCGGTGATCATCAGCAGCGGGTTGGAGGTGAGCTTCGCCAGCCGGGCGCCCAGGCTCGGCAGCAGGCCCATCGGGCTGCCCATGATCTCGCCGTCGTCGGCGAAGCAGTCCGCAATCGCAACGGCGCAGTACTCGGCGCGGGTCACGTCAGTCACTGGTCCTCCTCCGTGAAGGCCGCGACGGCGTCCTGGTAGTCCTGCTCGCTGCCGGAGAGGAACCGCTGCTCGAACACCGCCCAGTCCTCGGGCGTCTTCGCGGCCGTGGCGTAGGCCTTCTGGAACTTCTCGTCGCGCTCGTAGTTCGGGGTGCAGGTGGTGAAGTGGGCACCGTGGGGGGTCTCCACCACGCCGGCGACCATCGTGCGGTTGAGCAGCATCGTCTGGAGCGCAGCGTCCACGGTCATGCCGGCGGTGTCGATGACCTGCTCGGTCGAGACGTAGGCCTCCTTCGCGGCCATGCAGAACAGGTCGTCGAAGTAGGGGTCCGGGCCGAGGTACTGGGCGTTGCCGAACTGGTCCGCCCGGTTCAGGTGCACGAGTGCGACGTCGAGCTCGAGGGCAGGTACGGCGACCAGGGTCTCGCCGTCGTCATAGGGACTGGCGACCGTCCTCAGCGTCGGGTCGTTGTCGAGCACCGAGGAGCCGAGCCCCGCACGCATCGGCAGGAACGGCAGTCGCTGGGCGGCAGCACGCAGCCCGGTCTGGAACATGCCCTCGTCCCACTCGCGGAACGACGCGGTCGCCTCCTGCCGGGCCCGGGAGAACAGCGGTTCCAGCGGGATCGAGTCCAGGGTCGCGAACGCGAAGACCACCCTGGAGGCCTTCCCCGACTGGAGGAGCAGGCCGACGTCCGGGCCGGCGTACGACACGATCGTGAGGTCCTCGAGGTCGCTGCGCAGGATCGCCCGCACCAGCGCCATCGGCTTGCGGCGGGAGCCCCAGCCGCCGATGCCGACGGTCATCCCGCTCTCGATGCGGCCGACGACGTCCGCACACGTCATCACCTTGCTCGGCATGCTCACTCGCTGGCGCTCCTCGACGTGTCGGTCCCGGCACCCTGGCCCTGCACGAACAGGTCGCGGTGCTCGTCGGCGACCCCGCCGAGGTTGAGCTCCATCGTGAAGCCCTGCTCGAACCGGTAGCTCTTGTTGACGTCGATCGGGTCGATCCCGTTGATGGCCTCCTTGGCCATCCGGATCACCCGGGTGTCCTTGCGTGCGATCTCGGCGGCGACCGCGAGGGCTGCTTCGTCGAGCCGGTCGCGCGGGACCACCTCGAGCACGGAGCCGTGCTGCACCAGGTCGGCGGCGGAGATGTTGCGGCCGGTGAAGTAGAGCGTGCGCATCAGGTGGGGCGGCACCATCCGGGAGAGGTGGGTCGCGGCGCCGAGGGCGCCACGGTCGACCTCGGGGATGCCGAAGTAGGCGTCGTCGCTGGCCACGATGCAGTCGGCGTTCCCGACCAGGCCGACGCCGCCACCGACGCAGAAGCCGTGGACCGCGGCGATCACCGGCACCGCGCACTCGTAGACCGCCCTGAAGGCGGCGAAGCACCCGCGGTTGGCGCCGATCAGGGCCTCGAACCCCTCGGTGCGCTGCATCTCCTTGAGGTCCACGCCGGCGTTGAAGCCCTTGCCCTCGGCGCGGAGCACGACGACGTGGGTGGCCGGGTCGCGGCTGGCCTCGTCGAGGGTGGTCGCCAGGTCGAACCAGCCCTGCACCGGGAGCGCGTTCACCGGCGGATAGCTCATCGTGACGACGCGGATGCCGCTGCTGTCGAGCTCACTGGAGATGCCCACGGTGTGACCCCTGACCGGTGGCGCACCACCAAACCTAACGTTTGCTTGGTAGCCTAACAGTTGCTTGGTCAGTCGGCTGACGGAGCACCACGACGTGAGGAGTGCGGATGAGCCTGGAGCTTGATCTCAGCGGTCGCGTGGCTCTGGTCACCGGTGGGTCCCGGGGGATCGGGGCGGGCATCGCCGAGGTCCTCGTCGCCGCGGGAGCCACCGTGGTCACCTGCGCCCGCTCGGCGGTGGACACCCCGGCGGCCGGCACCACCCACCGTGCAGTGCGACGTCCGGGACCCCGACGCGGTCTCGTCGATGGTGGACGACGTCGTCGAGGAGCACGGTCGCCTGGACGTCCTGGTCAACAACGCGGGGGGTTCGCCGTACGCCCTCGCTGCCGACGCCTCGCCCGCGCTTCCACGACAAGATTCTCGGCCTGAACCTCACGGCTCCGCTGGTCGTCGCCCAGGCCGCGAACGCGGTGATGCAGGGACAGGAGTCCGGAGGTGTGATCGTGAACATCTCGTCGGTCTCCGCCCTGCGCCCCTCGCCCGGCACCGCGGCGTACGGCGCAGCCAAGGCCGGCGTGGACAGCCTGACCCGGTCGCTGGCCGTCGAGTGGGGTCCCAGGGTGCGGGTGAACACGGTCGACGTGGGACTGTGCCGCACCGAGCAGACCGCCGACCACTACGGCGGGGACGACCACGGTGGCGGCGATCGAGGCCACCATCCCGCTGGGCCGGATGGCCGAGCCCGCCGAGGTGGGCAACGTCGTCGCGTTCCTCGTCTCGGACCTCGCCTCCTACGTCTCCGGTGCCTCGCTGGAGTGCCACGGCGGCGGCGAGCCACCCGCCTTCCTGGTGGCACAGCACCAGCACGTCGACCACAAGGAGCAGCAGTGACCGGCATCCTCGAAGGACGCATCGCGATCGTCACCGGGGCGGGCCGCGGCATCGGGCGGGCCCACGCGCTCGAGCTCGCCCGGCAGGGTGCCAGCGTCGTGGTCAACGACCTCGGTACGTCGGGCTCCGGCGAGGGATCAGCCTCCGAGGTCGCCCACGAGGTGGTCGCCGAGATCGAGGCGACGGGGGGCGCGGCAGTCGCCAACGGGGCGGACGTGGCCGACTTCGAGCAGGCCGCCGCGATGGTGCAGCAGGCGATCGACTCCTTCGGCGGGCCTCGACATCCTGGTCAACAACGCCGGCTTCGTGCGCGACCGGATGCTGGTGAACACCTCGGAGGAGGAGTGGGACGCGGTCATCCGGGTGCACCTCAAGGGCCACTTCGCGCCGCTGCGGCACGCCGGCGCGTGGTGGCGCAGCGAGGCGAAGGCCGGACGCCAGCCGGTCGCCCGGGTCATCAACACCTCCTCGGGGGCGGGGATGCAGGGCTCGATCGGGCAGACGACGTACTCCGCGGCGAAGGCGGGCATCGCCGCGATGACGCTGGTCGCAGCCGCCGAGCTGGGGCGCTACGGCGTCGGGGTGAACGCGATCGCGCCCGTCGCGCGGACCCGGATGACCGAAGGTGCGTTCCCCGAGATGATGGCCGCCGGGAGCGGCGCAGGACCGGAGAGCTTCGACGCGATGGACCCCGCCAACAACTCGCCGGTCGTGGCCTGGCTGGCCTCGGCGGACTGCGACATCACCGGGCGCGTGCTGGAGATCGAGGGCGGGCAGATCTGTGTCGAGGAGGGCTGGCGCCACGGCCCGAGGCAGGACATCGGCCGTCGTTGGGAGGCCGGTGAGGTGGGTGCGGCGGTCAGGGACCTGGTCGGTCAGGCGGCGACGCCTGACCCCGTCTACGGCGCCTGAGGGTCAGAACCAGCCCGACTGGGCGCTCGGTCCGCGGGTATCAGCCCGGATCCCTGCTTCGCGGGCGGCCTCGTGGTCGTGCCGGTCGAACTCGCCGATCTGCCGGCGCCCGGAGCGCCGTTCGCGCACGTAGAACGCGGCCACGGTCACGATCAGCAAGGCCCAGATCATCAGCCACACGTACATCGGCATGGATGCCCCCTAGAAAGGTGTGCGGTCAGCGTACTCGTGGAGTCACGCTGCGACGAGCCTGTTGAGTGCCAGGCGTGCCACCGGCGCGTAGACGAGTACGACGGGAAGTGGACCGTGCACCCGCAGCCAGGTGGAGCAGCCGGTCGGGTGAGCGGTGACCCCGTGCTCGAGGCGCAGGCGCACCGGTCCGAGGTGTGCCTGCCAGGACCACTCCATGGCCGGCTCGTCGACCGCGAGCACCTGGAACGGCACCCCGAGGGTCGGCCTCGCGAAGAGTCCGGCGTGGACGGTTCCGCGTCCTCCCGCCACGAGTCGTGTCATGCCGGTCTCGACGCGCTGGATCTGTGGCGCCCAGGTCGCCCAGAGCGCGGGGTCGGCGTACCTCTCCCAGGCGAGCGTGACGGTGGCCACACCGTGCGCGTGCAGCGTGAGGGCGACCATCGTGCGACGTTAGCCGATGGGTACGTTGGGTCAAGATGGCGTCGAGCAGACCGCGCCCCCAAGAGAGCTAGAGGGCAAGGCCCGAGCCAGGAGACGATCCATGACCCGTTTCACCGCGAGCAACAAGTCCGCTGCCGACGCTGAAGTCCGCCCGCAAGGACATCTGGGCGGCGCTCACGGACCCCGTGCTGCTCCCCAGGCTCACTCCCTACCTGCACCGCATCGACGTCGACGGCGACCGGTGGACCTGGCACGTCGCGAAGGTCCCCGTCCTCGGCAAGAACATCGGGTCGACGTTCACCGAGGTGATGACGTTCGACGAGCCGAAGCGGATCGGCTTCGAGCACGACCCGCAGCGCACCGAGGAGAAGACCGAGGTGCACGGCGAGTACCACCTCGAGGAGGTGGGCTCCGGAACCCGGGTCTCCATCGAGCTCGGCGTCACTGTGGAGCTGCCGTTCCCCAAGGCGATGCGTCGTCCGGTGGAGGGCGCGATCGCCGGGGTGATGGCCGTCATGGGCAGGCGGTTCGCGCACAACCTGCTGCGCCATCTGGGCGAGAAGTGAAGATCCTCGTCCTCGGGGCCACTGGCTACGTGGGATCCCGCGTGGTGCCGGCCCTGCTCGGGGCCGGCCACTCGGTGGTGGCTGCCTCGTCCTCGAGCCCGGCGCCCAAACGGTTCTCCTGGGGCGACGAGGTCGACTGGGTGCAGTGCGACGTCACCGACGAGGACGCCGTCCGGCTGGCCCTGACCGACGTCGAGGGCATCTGCTACCTCGTCCACTCGCTGAACTCGCGCAGCTTCGAGGACCGCGACCGGCGGGGCGCCGAGGTGGTCCGGGACGCGGTCGCGGGCACCGGCGTACGCCGCATCGTCTATCTCTCCGGGCTGGTGCCGGACGTGCCCGCCGAGGACCTGTCCCGGCACATCTCCTCCCGGCTGGAGGTCGAGGAGGTGCTCGACCAGGCGCGGACCGAGGAGCGCACCGTGCTCTCGTTCCGTGCCGGCGTGGTGCTGGGCGCGGGATCCACCTCGTTCGAGGTGATCCGCCAGCTGGCCACCCTGCTGCTGGTGCAGCCGGTGCCGAGCTGGCTGGAGCACAAGGTCCAGCCGATCGCGATCAGCGACGTGCTGCGGGCCCTGGTCGAGTCGTTCGCCGACGACCGGCTCACCGGTGCCATCGACATCGGTGGGCCCAACGTGCTGCCCTACTCGCGGCTGCTCGCGGAGTGCTCCCGAGCCGCCGGGCTGCTGCGGATCCGGGTGCCCACCGTCCCGGTCCCGGCGCCGCTGGTCGGACTGGGCACGGCCGCACTGTCGGCCGCACCGTTCTGGACGGTCACCGCACTGATCGCCAGCCTGCGACACGACATGGTCTGCCGCACCGGGAGCACCTGGGTGCCCGGCGACGGCCTGCCGCTCCTCGGCGTGCGCGAGGCGATGGACCTCTCCCTCGGGCCTGTGGGCAGCTCCGCGGAGGCACCGCTGCCGAGCGACCCGGACTGGACCCGGATGCGCGCTCCCGTCCTCGACGAGCTGCACGCGCCGGCCACGGTCCGCGCCGGCGCCAGCCTGGCGCTGCGGCGGCTGCGGGCCCTCCTCGGCTACACGTAGTCTCGAGAGTGTGAGCGTCACCATGCCCTCGGCCGTCACTCTCGGCGACCGCTTCGCCCGCGAGGTGCCGGAGCTCGCCGTGCCCTGGCAGGCGGCCGAGGCGCCCGACCCGGTCCTGCTGGCGCTCAACGACACGTTGGCCGACGAGCTCGGGCTCGACCCCACCGCCCTGAGGGGTCCCGAAGGTCTGCGTCTGCTCGTGGGCAACCTCGTCCCGGACGGCGCCACCCCGGTGGCCCAGGCCTACGCCGGGCACCAGTTCGGCGGCTACTCGCCACGTCTCGGCGACGGTCGCGCGCTCCTGCTCGGCGAGCTCCTCGATCGTGACGGCCGGGTTCGTGACCTCCACCTCAAGGGATCCGGACGTACCCCGTTCGCACGCGGCGGCGACGGCCTGGCCGCGGTCGGGCCGATGCTGCGCGAGTACGTCGTCAGCGAGGCGATGCACGCCCTCGGCGTCCCCACCACGCGCTCGCTCGCGGTCGTCGCGACCGGTCGCCCGGTGCGCCGCGAGACCGTGCTGCCCGGCGCCGTGCTGGCGCGCGTCGCGAGCAGCCATCTGCGGGTCGGGACCTTCCAGTACGCCCGGGCCACCGGAGACCTCGCGCTGCTGCGCCGGCTCGCCGACCACGCGATCAGGCGTCACCATCCCGACGCCGCGGAGCAGGAGCAGCCCTACCTCGCGCTGTACGACGCGGTGGTGGCCACCCAGGCGTCGCTGGTCGCCCAGTGGATGCTGGTCGGCTTCGTGCACGGCGTGATGAACACCGACAACATGACGATCTCCGGCGAGACCATCGACTACGGGCCCTGCGCCTTCATGGAGGCCTTCGACCCGGCCACGGTCTACAGCTCGATCGACGAGGGTGGGCGCTATGCCTACGGGATGCAGCCGGTCGCGGGGGAGTGGAACCTCGCCCGCCTCGCCGAGGCGCTGCTGCCGCTGCTGCACGAGGACCAGGAGCAGGCCGTGGCCCTCGCGGTGGAGTCGCTGGGTGCCTTCTCGCGGCACTACAGCGCGACCTGGTCGGAGGGGATGCGGGGCAAGCTCGGCCTGCCCGAGGGGCTCGACGACGAGGTGGCCAGGACCCTGGTGGACGACGTGCTGGGACTGCTGGCGGCCGGGCACGTCGACTACACCTCCTTCTTCCGTGGGCTGGGCGCAGCCGCTCGCGGCGACCTGGAGCCCACCCGCGGCCTGTTCCTCGACCTCGCTGGTTTCGACGAGTGGGTGCAGCGTTGGCGGGCCACAGGTCCGGAAGCCGACGCGATGGACCGCGTCAACCCCGTCTACATCCCGCGCAACCACCTCGTCGAGGAGGCACTGGACGCGGCGACCGTGGGTGACCTGGCTCCGTTCGAGCGACTCGTGGCCGTCGTCGGGAGGCCTTTCGTGGAGCGGCCCGGCCTGGAGCGCTACGCCGGGCCGGCGCCGGAGGACTTCGGTCGCTACCAGACCTTCTGCGGCACCTGAGAGCGTCGCCTAGAGCCGCTCGATGACCGTCGCGGTGGCCATCGCCCCGCCCGCACACATCGAGATCAGCGCCCGGGCGCCGTCGCGTCGCTCGAGCTCGTGCAGGGCCGTCGTGATCAGGCGGGTGCCGGTCGAGCCGACCGGGTGGCCGAGCGCGATCGCGCCGCCGTTGACGTTGAGCCGCTCCTGGTCGGCGCCGGTCTGCTGGGCCCACGAGAGGACCACCGACGCGAAGGCCTCGTTGACCTCGTAGAGGTCGAGGTCCGAGAGCGCCATCCCGGTGCGCTCGAGGATGCGACGGGTCGCGTCGATCGGCCCGTCGAGGTGGTAGTAGGGGTCGGACCCGACCAGGGCGTGGTCCAGGATCCGGGCGCGCGCCGTGAGACCGAGGGACTCGGCGAGGCCCGAGTCCATGATCAGGACCGCCGAGGCGCCGTCACTGATCTGGGAGGAGGTCCCGGCAGTGTGCAGCCCGCCCGGCAGCACGTGCGGAGCCCTGCCAGTCCCTCGAGCGTGGTGTCGCGGAGTCCTTCGTCCACGGAGACGAGGCGGACCTCGTCGGTGGGCTTGCCGGTCTCGCGGTCCATCACCGGCGCCTCGAGCGCGGCGATCTCCCGGTCGAAGCGGCCCCCGTCGACGGCGACCCGGGCCTTGCGCTGCGACTCCGCGCCGAAGACCTCGAGGTCCTCACGGGTGAGGCCGCGGTTGCCCGCGATCCGGTCGGCACCGAGGAACTGGTTGGGCATGTCGATCGACCAGGACTCCGGCCGGGGGTCGCCGGTCCCGGGCGGGACGTTGGCCCCCAGCGGGATGCGGCTCATCGACTCCACGCCACAGGCGATCCCGACCGCGATGGTGCCGGCCCTGATCATGTCGTTGACCAGATGGGCGGCCTGCTGGCCGGAGCCGCACTGCGCGTCGATCGTGGTGGCGCCGGTCGGCTGGGGGAGGCCCGCGTGCAGCCAGGCGCGACGCACCATGTCGTTGGACTGCTCGCCTGCCTGGGAGACACACCCGCCGACGACCTGCTCGACGAGTTCCGGCTCGACCCCGGCGCGCGTGAGCACCTCGCGCTGGACGAAGCCGAGCAGCTCGCCGGGGTGTACGCCGGCCAGCCCGCCGTTGCGCTTGCCGAGCGGAGTGCGGACCGCTTCGATGATCACCGGGTTCCCCATGGCACAAAACTAGAACACGTTCTGGTTGTCGGCAAACTTCGGCGGCGATCGGCGCCCGTCGGCCCTTCCTAACAAACCGAGAGTATGTGAAGATCTGGGACTAGAACGTGTTTCAGATTCCAGGAGGTTTCCCGCTGTGACCGCTTCGCCCACCTTGCCCGCGGGCTTCGACCCGACCGACCCGCTGCTGTGTGAGGACGCCGTCCCGCTCGAGCAGTTCATCGAGCTGCGCAGGACCGCGCCCGTGTGGTGGGTCGGCCAGTCCGAGGGCGCCAGCGCCGGCTTCGAGGACAACGGCTACTGGGCCGTGACGCGGCACGCTGACATCTCCGCGGTCTCCAAGAACAGCAAGGACTTCTCCAGCGCCGAGAACGGCGCCATCATCCGCTTCGGCGCGGACATGACCCGCGACCAGGTCGAGCTGCAGCAGGTGATGCTGATCAACCAGGACCCGCCGGTGCACACCCGCACCCGCCAGCTGATCAGCCGCGGTTTCACCCCACGCGCGATGAACGCCCTGCACGAGGTGCTGATCGGCCGGGCGAACAAGATCATCGACGATGCCCTCGCCCAGGGCAGCGGGGACTTCGTCGAGGACGTCGCCGCCGAGCTCCCGCTGCAGGCGATCGCCGACCTGCTCGGCGTACCCCAGGAGGACCGGCGCAAGCTGTTCGACTGGTCCAACCAGATGATGGCCGGGGAGGACCCGGAGTACGGCGGTCAGCCGGACGTGGCCGCGGCCGAGATCCTGGGCTACGCCATGGAGATGGCCGACGACCGGCTGAAGAACCCCAAGGACGACATCATCACCAAGCTGGTCCACGCCGACCTGGAGGGCGAGAAGCTCGGCGAGGACGAGTTCGGCTACTTCGTGATCATGCTGGCCGTGGCCGGCAACGAGACCACGCGCAACGCGATCACCCACGGGATGAACGCCTTCTTCCAGCACCCCGAGCAGTGGGAGCTGTTCAAGAGGGAGCGGCCGAAGAGCGCGACCGACGAGATCATCCGGTGGGCCACCCCCGTCACGGTGTTCCAGCGCACCGCCCTCCACGACGTCGAGGTCGGCGGACAGCCCGTCAGGAAGGGCGAGCGCGTCGGCATCTTCTACGCCAGCGGCAACCACGACGAGGACGTCTTCGAGTCACCGGGCACGTTCGACATCATGCGCAGCCCCAACCCGCACCTCGCCTTCGGTGGCCACGGCGCGCACTACTGCATCGGTGCCAACCTGGCCCGGCTCGAGGTCGAGGTCATGTTCAACGCGATCGCGGACCGGATGCCCGACATCGCGCAGGTCGGTGACCCGGTCCGCCTGCGCCACGGCTGGATCAACGGGATCAAGCACCTGCCGGTCACGTACGCCTGAGGGCCGGGTCGGTTCGGCGGACGGGTGGCCGGGTGCGGCGCCCACCCAGGACCAGCCACACGCCGGCGCCGCTGATCGCCAGACCCGTGAGCCCGGCGATCGTCACGGGCACGCCGAACATCAGGTAGACCCAGAGCATCGTGGTCGGGGGGGTGAGGAACAGCAGCGTGCTCACGACGGTCGCACCCTGCGTCCGGGCGACGAAGACGTACATCACGTAACCGCCGAGACTGGCCAGCACGATCAGCCAGGCGACGGCCCACCAGAACTCCGGCGACGCCGGCGGCCTCGCCCGGCCGAGGGCGAGCGCCAGGGTCATCAGCAGCACTGCGGTCACCACGGCCTGCATGGTGATCGTCTCCAGCAGGGTCTCCGCCGGTCGGAGGCGGCGACCGAGAACGGTGCCGAAGGCCAGGCAGAGCATCCCCGCCGTGGGCAGCAGGTAGACCGCCAGGGGCGCCTGCGTGACGCCGAGGTCCCCGGACACGACGACGGCGACCCCCGCCAGGCCGACGCACATGCCGACCCACATCCTCGGCGTGCTGTGCTCGCCGAGCAGCGCTCCGGCGACGGTGGCGACGAGGAGCGGCTGGAGCGCCGCGATCAGGGCCGCGGTCCCTCCCGGTACGCCGCGGGTCACACCCTCGAAGACGAGCAGCAGGTACGCCGCCTGGCACAGCACCCCGAGCACGATCTGTCGGCGCCACGCCCGCCAGGACGGCCACGTCGTACGCCGGATCACGGCGACCGTGACCAGGAGCGCCGCCAGCAGCACGAAGCGCCAGGCCAGCAGGGTGAGGGGAACCGCCCCGGCTCGACTGCTGAGCTCGGCGCCCACGAAGCCGGAGCTCCAGGTGACGACCAGGGCCACGGCGGAGAGTGCGCCTGCGCGCTCGCGCAGGGCTCGGGGGAACGGCACCCGACAAGTTAACCCCGCGCTGCGCCCGGCTAGACCGTCGGTCCCTGCTCGCGCAGCCGCTGGACACTCGTCATGGCCTCGCGCAGCTCCCCGAGCCAGTCCTCGGCGTGCTCGCCGACCAGCCGGACGCACCAGGCGAGAGCGTCGGCGCGGCTGCGCGCCACCCCGGCCTCGACGAGCGTGTCGAGGACGACGCGTTCGCTCTGCCGCAGCCGGGTCATCACCGGGACGGCCAGGTGGGTGAACAGCCCGCGCACCGGACCGCAGGCTGCGCCCCAGGCGATCTTGCGGCCGAACCGGTGCTCGGCCTCGCGCGCGATCGCGATCCGCTCGTCGCGGGTGTCCTCGCGGAAGCGGGAGATGCGGCCGTGGGCCGCCTCGGTGATCTCGGGCCCGTCGGGCTCACCCTCGATGCCCTCGGGGGTGGGCAGCGTGCCCAGCACGAGGATCTCCTCGCGGTCGATCGTCACCTCGGCCGGGCCGGTGAACCACTCGTCGGGGAGGCGGCCCTGCAGCCATCCCGTGATCGCGGCGGTGCTGTCGGTTGTCCTCGTCGTCATGACGACCTCTCTCAAACGTTGTAATGAAGTAATCATGTAACGCCCTGGCCCCGAACTCAAGGGCTCACGCAAACGAACGGTCGCGGGTGCGGGACCGGCATGATGGGCAGATGACCGCTGCCGTCGTCGTACGCCCCGTCGAAGCCGCTGACCATGACGTCTGGGCCGTGCTGTTCGCGGCGTACCGGGAGTTCTACGAGCTCGAGGAGGAGCCCGAGGTCGTCGAGCGGGTCTGGGGCTGGCTGCAGGATCCAGGACACGAGGAGCACGCTCTCGTGGCGCTGGTGGACGGTGACGTGGTCGGGTTCGCCCACCACCGGCTCTACTCGCGACCCTCCGAAGGCGCCACCGGGCTGTTCCTCGACGACCTGTTCACGCTGCCGCAGGTGCGCGGGCGCGGAGTCGGCCGCGCGCTGATCACCCGGCTCAGTGAGCTGGCGCGCGAGCACGGCGCCGCCAAGGTGCGCTGGGTGACTGCTCCCGACAACACCGTCGCGCAGCGGCTGTACGACGACCTCGCGGACCGGACCGACTGGCTGACCTACGACCTGCTCGTCTGAGGTTCAGCTGGTCGGCTTCTCGCTGCCGACGATCCACATCGCGAAGAACTGGGAGCCGCCGCCGTAGGCATGTCCGAGGGCGCGTCTGGCGCCGTCGACCTGGTGCTCACCGGCGGCACCCCGGACCTGCAGCGCGGCCTCGGCGAAGCGGAGCATGCCGCTCGCGCCGATCGGGTTGGAGGACAGGACGCCACCGCTCATGTTGACCGGGAGCGTCCCGTCGAGGGCGGTGGCGCCGGACTCGGTGAGCTTCCAGCCCTCTCCCTGCCCGGCGAACCCGAGGCTCTCCAGCCACATCGGCTCGAACCAGGAGAACGGCACGTAGATCTCGGCGCAGTCGATCTCCTCCACCGGGTTGGTGATGCCGGCCTGCTTGAAGATCGCGGCAGCCGCGTCGCGCGAGGCCTGCGGGTTGACCTGGTCGCGCTCGGCCGCCGTCGTGGCCTCCGAGCGCATCACGGTGCCGTGGATCCAGGCGGGGTTGGGCGAGGACCTCGCGGACTCCTCGTCGACGATCACCAGGGCGCAGGCGCCGTCGGAGGAGGGGCAGGTCTCGTCGTACCTGATCGGGTCCCACAGCATCTGCGAGGCGAGCACCGACTCGACGGTGGTGTCCTTGTTCCTCAGGTGCGCGTAGGGGTTCTTCAGCGCGTTCTGCCGGTCCTTGGCGGCCACGATGGCACCGATGTGCGTGGGCGCCGCGGAGCGCCGGATGTAGGAGCGGACGTGCGGGGCGAAGTAGCCCCCCGCGCCCGCATGCACGGGCATGTTGAACGGCACCGGCACGGAGAGTGCCCACATCGCATTGGACTCGGACTGCTTCTCGAAGGCCATCGTCAGCACCCGCTTGTGCACGCCGGACTGCACGAGCGAGGCAGCCACGATCGCGGTCGAGCCGCCCACCGACCCGGCGGTGTGCACCCGGAGCAGGGGCTTCCCGGCGGCGCCCAGTGCCTCGGCGAGGAACAGCTCGGGCATCATCACGCCCTCGAACAGGTCGGGCGCCTTGCCCACCACGATCGCGTCGATGTCGTCGAAGCCGAGGTCGGCGTCGGCGAGGGCGCGGTCGATCGCCTCCCGGCACAGGCCGGCGATCGAGACGTCCTCGCGCTTGGCGCGGTGGTGGGTCTGGCCCACGCCGATCACAGCGGCAGGCAGCTTGTGGGCGGAGGTGCTCGCCATCAGGACCTTCCTTCCATCACGCACACGAGGTTCTGCTGCAGCGCCGGACCACTCGTCGCGTGGCCGAGGACCTTGCCGGCCTCGCCGGACCACACCCTCTTCGCGGCCTCGCCGAAGCGGATCAGGCCGGCGGTGAACATCGGGTTGCCCGAGAGCGGGCCCCCCGAAGGGTTGATCGCCACGTCGTCGGCCAGGCCGAGCTCGGTGCGCAGGATCAGCTCCTGGTGGCTGAACGGCGCGTGCAGCTCGGCGACCTCCACACCGTCGAGGTCGGACCTCCCCGCGGCGAGCGCGGTCGAGGGGGAGCGGGTCAGGTCCCGGGTGCCCATGCTGATCGGGTCGACGTACGTCGCCAGGCTGGTGATCCAGGCAGGGCGCTCGGAGACCTCGCGGGCCCGGTCGTCAGCGGCCAGCACGATCGCCGCGGCACCGTCGGTCACGGGTGCGCAGTCGTGCTTGCGCAGCGGGTCGGCGTACATCGGGCGCTGCAGCAGCTCGTCGACGGACGACCCGCCCTTGCGGATCGCGTACTCGTTCTTCTCCGCGTCGGTGAGCGACCGGTTGACCACCTCGGCCATCGCGCGCTCGTCCCAGAGGTCGGCGTCGATGCCGGCCCGAGCCTGGAGACCGGCGAGCGACACGGTGTCGGGCCACAGCGGCGTCATCGTGTAGGGGTCGAGCTGCAGCGCGAGCGTCCGGCGCAGCACTCCGGCCGAGCTCTTCCCGAACCCGTAGACGAGTGCGGTGTCGACCTCGCCGGTCTGGATCTTCACCCAGGCCTCGTAGAGCGCCCAGGCGGCGTCCATCTCGACGTGGGACTCGTTGACCGGCGGGATCACGCCGATCGCGTCGACGGCCTGCACGAAGGAGAAGGACCGGCCGGCGAGGTAGTCCGAGGACCCCGAGCACCAGAACCCGATGTCTCGACGGGTCCAGCCGGTCTGCTGGTAGCACTCCTTGAACAGCGGGACGAGCATCTCCACGCAGGTGGGGGACCCGTCGAACTCCTCCATCTGTCGCTGGGCGAACCCGACGACGGCGACGTCTCTCATCAGTCCTCGCCCTCTCAGAGGTGCTGCCGGTAGGTCTCGTAGTCCGCGTCCGGCTCGTCGACCGGGCGGAAGTGGCTGATGTTCTCGATCGTGGTGCCCCACTCCTCGCGGGGCTTCCACACCGCTTCCACGCGCATGCCCATCCGGACCTCCTCGGCGGGGATGTCCAGGATCAGGTGCAGGAAGGCGATGTCGGCGCCGTCGAGCAGGACGTACGCCGAGACGTACGGCGGCGTGATCCGCTGGCCCAGGAACGGCACGTTGACGATGCAGAACGTGGTCACCGTGCCCCGGTCGGGCAGCTGCACCTCGTCGGTGGTCGGGGTGCCGTCGGCCGGGCAGGCGGATCGCGGAGGGACGTAGACCTTGTGGCAGGTCGGGCACCGCTGTCCGAGGATCCGCCCCTCGGCGAGGCCACGGTAGAACGCCGACTCCTCGGGGGACGCGGCGTAGAGGTAGTCGAGCGCGACGGGGGTGGTGACGTCGGTGACGGGGTCGGCCGCCGACGAGACGCTCGTTGCCCGCTCCTCGTGAACGGAGTCGTCGACGGGCTCGAAGCACGCGATGTCCGTGATCGCCCCCTGGCGCTCCTCGGCCCACCGCACCTGGACCCGCATGCCGGTGCTGACCTCCTCGGGGGAGGCGGCGTCGAGCGCGTGCAGGAGCGGTACGTCGGCGCCGTCGAGGGTCACCAGGACGAATGCGAACGGCCGGTCGAAGGGCTGTGCGGCGACCGGCTCGGACACCCAGGTCCACGAGGTCACGGTGCCGGTGGACGCCACCTCGACGAAGTCGGTGGTGGGCTCGTGGGTGACCGGGTCGAACTCCGGGGGCGGCAGGACGACCCGCCCCTGCGACGTACGGCCGGCCACGAGCACGCCGTCGCGGAGCCCGGTGAGGAAGCGGCCGAGCACCGGACCGGTCGACCGGGTGTAGTCGAAGGCTACGGTGACCGGTGCTGACAGAGTTCGTGTCATGGTCTGAAAGTAGAACACGTTCTACTATTCAGCAAGCACCTGACCCGCGAAGGAGACCGTTCGATGAAGCTGGGACTGCAGCTCGGCTACTGGGGGGCACAGCCCCCCGACGGGAGTGGGCGAGCTCGTCGCCGCGGCCGAGGAGGCCGGGTTCGACGCGGTCTTCACCGCGGAGGCCTGGGGATCGGACGCGTTCACCCCTCTTGCCTGGTGGGGCCGCGAGACGAGCCGGGTGCGTCTGGGCACCTCGATCGTGCAGATGTCCGGGCGTTCCCCCACCTCGATCGCGATGCACGCGCTGACGCTGGACCACCTCACGGGCGGCCGCGTGGTGCTGGGCATGGGCGTGAGCGGTCCGCAGGTCGTGGAGGGGTGGTACGGCGCACCCTTCTCCAAGCCGCTCGCCCGGACCCGCGAGGTGGTCGAGATCGTCCGCAAGGTCCTTGCTCGCGAGGCGCCGGTCATCAATGACGGACCGCACTACCCGCTGCCGTACGCCGGCCCGGGCGCCGTGGGTCTGGGCAAGCCGCTGAAGCCGATCGTGCATCCGCTGCGCGCCGACATCCCGATCTGGCTCGGCGCCGAGGGTCCCAAGAACGTCGCGCAGACCGCCGAGATCGCCGACGGGTGGATTCCGATCTTCTACACCCCGAAGACGGCCGGGATGTACCAGCCGTGGCTGGACGAGGGGTTCGGGCGGCCGGGCGCGCGTCGTACGCGGGAGGACTTCGAGATCGCGGCGACCTGCCACCTGCAGATCACCAGCAGCGACGAGGAGCGGCGGGGCGTGCTCGACGCACTGAAGCCCTCGATCGCCTTGTACATGGGGGGGATGGGGGCCAAGGAGCAGAACTTCCACAAGAACGTGTTCGACCGGATGGGCTATGCCGCCATCACCGACGAGGTGCAGGACCTGTTCCTCGCGGGGAAGCGCGACGAGGCGACGGCGCTGATCCCGGACGACCTCGTGGAGGACATGCACATCGTCGGCGACGCCGGACACGTGAAGGAGCGGGTCGCAGCGTGGCAGGAGACGGGCGTGACCACGCTGCTGCTCAGTCTGCGCTCGCCCGACGAGGTGCGACAGGTCGCCGAGACGCTGGCCTGACGAGGGGCCGGGAGGATTTCGCCCGGCTGTAGCCATTCGCACGCTTTGTCCTAGTTGTTGCCCTAAAGTGACACGCGCGGCACCGCAGCAGACCCGTCACTCCGACACGCGGGCGCCGGCCCTTCCAGCCGAGGACCGCCCGTGACCACGATCTCCTTGCCCTCTCTACCCCTGTCCCAGCGCGCGACGTCTGCCTGCATGGTGGTACTCCTCGCGCTCGGTGGCTCGACGCTCACCGGCACGCCAGCCCAGGCCGCTGACGCCGGTGCCACCTCATGGGCCTGGGGTGACAACACCTACGGCCAGGCCGAGGTGCCGGCCTCCCTGGACGCGAAGACCGTCACGGCCATCGCCGGCGGCATCGTCCACAGCCTGGCTCTGACCTCCGACGGTCACGTCACTGCCTGGGGCTTCGACGGCGCGGGCCAGACGACCGTGCCGGCCAGCCTGGCCGGGCGCACGGTCACCGCGGTCTCCGCAGGCAGGGGCCAGAGCCTGGCACTGACCGACGACGGCACCGTGACCGCCTGGGGCGCCGACAACGAAGGGGAGTCCACCGTGCCGGGCAGCCTGACCGGGCGCAACGTCACCGCGATCTCGGCCGGTGAGTACCACAACCTCGCGCTCACCGATGACGGCATGGTGACCGCCTGGGGTTTCGACGGCATGGGCCAGTCCAGCGTGCCGGGCAGCCTCACCGGGAGGACGGTCACGGCCGTTGCGGCCGGTGGGTTCCACAGCCTGGCGCTGACCTCCGACGGACAGGTCACCGCCTGGGGCTACAACTACATGGGCCAGACCGACGTGCCGGCCAGCCTCACCGGGAAGACCGTCACGGCCATCGCCGGTGGCGGCTACCACAGCCTGGCCCTGACCTCCGACGGACAGGTCACCGCCTGGGGTCACAACGGGAACGGTCAGTCCGCGGTTCCGGCCAGCCTCACCGGCAAGACCGTCACCGCCATCGGCGGGGGACAGAACCACAGCCTGGCGCTGACCTCCGATGGTCAGCTCACGGCTTGGGGTGCCGACGACCTGAACCAGTCCACCGTGCCCACCGGCCTCACCGGGAAGACGGTCACCGCCATGTCGGCCGGCGGTTACCACAATCTGGCCATCGTGTCGCCGAGCGCGTTCACGACCGGTACGACGGCCAGCATCGCCGGGACCGCGATGGTGGGCCGGGTCCTGACTGCGGGCGCGGGTGCGGTTGCTCCTGCACCGGACTCGTTCACCTATCGCTGGTTCGCCGACGCCGCCGTGGTCGACGGGGCGACCAGCGCCACGTTCAGACCCACCGCTGCCGAGCAGGGTGCGGTCATCACCGTCGAGGTGACCGCGTCCAGGGGCGGCTACCAGGACTCCAGTGACCTCTCGGCCCCGACCGGCAAGGTGGCCGGCCCCCGCGTCACCACCGGCAAGGCGGTCGGGATCGACCTGGCGAAACGCACCGTCAAGGTCCGCCACCGCCAATGGGTGACGATCAGCGGTCTCGCCGACGGAGAAAGGGTGATCGTCAGGTACCGGGGCAGACGGATCTCCGCCGACAACGCCTCCGCGAACAACGCCGGCCGCTACCGCACCATCTTCTACGTCGGCAAGCGTCCCGGACTCCGGCACCTCCGGGCCACCGGTGAGTTCGGTGGCCGCGCTGCCAGGACGGCCTTCCGGGTCACCCGACGCTGAGCGTCTCCCGGGATCCGTGCGCGTCCGGGGCTTGGCTTTGCCCAGCCTGGCCGACCTCGCTACGGTGGACGTTTGCCCAGGACGAACTCCCTGATGAGAGGAACGACCATGAGCACCCCGAACGAGCAGCCCACGGACCTGACCGCACCGACGACCGAGGCCGAGGCGCAGGCGCTGCTGCAGGCCATCGCCACCAGCGTCGCGCTGCTGCCCCAGGAAGGCATGTCCGACGGCGAGACGCCGCCAGAGGGCTCGATCGCCATTCCGGTGATCGAGCAGGACGGCACCCAGTACGTGCCGGTGTTCACCTCGGAGGCATCGCTGCAGGCCGCCGGGGCCGACCCCGGGCCGGCGGTGCGCATGCCCGTCGCCGAGCTGGCCGCCAACTGGCCGGCAGAGAACCTGTGGATGGCGATCGACCCGGGCAGCGAGGGCGGGCTGACCCTGCCGCCGGAGGCCGTGCAGGCGCTGGCGAGCTTCGCCACTCCTACCGCTCCCTGATTGATCATTTCTGGAACACGTTCTAGTCTCGCGGCATGACCGACGCGCCGCACCCTGACCCGCTTCGCCTCGGCACCCACAACGGCCATCTGATGGTGGCGGCGCTGAAGCGGCACCGCGAGAAGCCGGTGATGTTCCTCGGCGAGACCACGCTCACCGGTGGCGAGGTGGCGCGACGGATCAGCCAGTACGTCCAGGCCTTCGAGTCGCTGGGTGCGGGGCAGGGCACGCCGGCCGCGTTGCTGGCGCTGAACCGGCCGGAGGTGCTGTTCATCCTCGGCGCGGGCCAGACCCAGGGATACCGGCGTACGTCGCTGCACCCGCTGGGCTCGCTCGACGACCACGCCTACGTGCTCGAGGACGCGGGCATCTCGACATTGATCATCGATCCGGTGCCGATGTTCGTCGAGCGGGCGCTCGGACTGATCGAGAAGGTGCCCGGCCTGACCCGGGTGCTCACCATCGGACCGGTCCCGGACGAGCTCGCGCACATCGGCCGGGACCTCGCGGCGGCTGCGGAGGCCTTCGAGCCCGAGACGCTCGAGGCCCGGCTGCTGCCACCCGACCACATCGTGTCGATCACCTACACCGGCGGTACGACGGGCAGGCCCAAGGGGGTGATCGGCACCGCCCAGGCGATGTCGACGATGACCCAGGTCCAGCTCGCCGAGTGGGAGTGGCCGGACACGCCGCGGTTCTTGATGTGTACGCCGCTCTCGCACGCCGGCGCGGCGTTCTTCGTGCCCACCGTGATCAAGGGTGGGTGTCTCGTCGTGCTGCCCCGCTTCGACCCGGCCGAGGTGCTGAGGACCATCGAGGAGCAGGGGATCACCGCGACGATGCTGGTGCCGTCGATGCTCTACGCGTTGCTGGACCATCCCGACTCGAGGACGCGGGACCTGTCCTCGCTGGAGACCGTCTACTACGGGGCCTCGGCCGTCAACCCGGTGCGGCTGGCCGAGGCCATCGAACGGTTCGGTCCGATCTTCGCCCAGTACTACGGGCAGTCCGAGGCGCCGATGGTGATCAGCTACCTCGCCAGGGACGACCACGACCAGGCGCGCCTGTCCTCGTGCGGGCGGCCGTCCGCCTTCCTGCGCACGGCCCTGCTCGCCGAGGACGGCACGCCGGTGCCGGTGGGGGAGCCGGGCGAGATCTGCGTCGCCGGACCGCTGCTGGCCGGAGGCTACTGGAACCTGCCCGACGAGACTGCAGAGACGTTCCGGGACGGCTGGATGCACACCGGCGACGTGGCCCGGGAGGACGAGGACGGGTTCTGGTTCATCGTGGACCGGACCAAGGACATGATCGTCACCGGCGGCTTCAACGTCTTCCCGCGCGAGGTGGAGGACGTGGTGGCGGAGCACCCCGCCGTGGCCCAGGTCGGCGTGATCGGGACGCCCGACGAGAAATGGGGCGAGGCGGTGACCGCGGTCGTCGTACTCCGTGAGGGGGCGGAGCTCACCGAGGACGTCGTCCGCGAGATCAAGGATGCCGTCAAGGAGCGCAAGGGTGCCGTGCAGTCGCCCAAGCAGGTGATCGCGACCGACGCGCTTCCGCTGACCGGGCTCGGCAAGCCGGACAAGAAGGCGCTGCGGGCGAAGTACTGGGGCGACCGGGCACGCCACGTCGGCTGAGCCCTCGATGAGGCCTCAGAGCCGCGAGGACCCCTCCCAGCCCGAGGCGGGTGCCCGCAGGCCGAAGTAGGCACCGAGGGTGGGAGCCACGTCCATCGTGTGCGCCTTCGCCGACCTCGCGACGCCCTTGCGTACGGCGGGCGCACCGCCGCCGATGAAGAAGGGGATCGGCTGCGAGGCAGGGTGGCCGTGGTTGCCCGGGATCGGGTTGCTCTGCGGGCCGGGGTCGCTGAACCTCCAGCCCGCCTTGCAGTAGACGAGCAGGTCGCCGGCGTTGGCGCCCAGTCGCAGGCTCGGGGTCCGGGCGACGTCATGGGCCTCGAAGACCCCGGGCGTGCCCAGGGCGAGCGTGCGCATCCGCGTCAGGGCAGCGCCTCGCTCGGAGGCGGGGCCGGTCCAGTAGACGAGGTCCGCACCGCCGTTCTGCGCGATCTCGAACCTGCCTGCCAGCGTGGCGTCCGCGTCGAAGACCGGGGTGAGGCTGATCGTCTGCGTCGGGATCGACCAGTCCATCGAGTGGTCGGCCAGGACGAGCACCATCGAGGACGCCCAGCGCCCGGAGGTCGTGAGCAGGTCCACGAACCGGCCGATCTGCACGTTCGTCGACGCCAGTGCGGCCTCGCGTGCCACCTGGAGCGTGGTGCCGCTGAGGTCCGCGTGACCGACCCGGTCCACGTCGCCGAGGTTGATGAAGGTGAAGTCGGGGTCGAACTCCTCGATCATCGCGAGCGCGGCATCCATCGTCGCTGCGTCCGGCGCGTGATCGGAGACGGGAATGACCGGGAACGGCTCCCAGCGGTGCGTCGCCCGGTCGCCGAAGACCGAGTAGAGGTAGTCCTTCGAGAGCACCGTCCCCGTCGTACGACCCGAGGCGTTGAGCTGCTCGATGATCGTGGCGACCTTGATGTCGGTCGGCCGGTCACAGTGCCGCACGGCCTGCTCGGCACGGTCGTAGATGTCGTTGGCCGGGACGCCGTTCCGCGCCGGCCGGCAGCCGGTCATCATCATCACGTGGTTCGGGATGGTCTCCATCACCGGCAGCGAGCGCGCGGCGGGGTACCAGGTGCCGGCGTCGCGCATCGCCTTCAGGTTCGACATCGCGTCGATCTCGCCCGGTCGGCAGCCGTCGACGACCAGCACGTACGCGCGCCTGCGCCGCGTCGTCGCGCTCGCCGGCGAGACCCCCGCCGCCGACGAGAACGCCAGGGCGGCGCCCGAGGCCCCCGCCACCTTCAGGACCGTACGGCGGCTTGCCGCCACGCCGGCCATCAGGAACCCACCGGCCCGAAGACCTGGCGGACCGTCTGGCTGCCCGCCGTGGTCGCCCAGGACGTGGTCCAGGTCGCCCCGGTGGTCCTGCTGGCGCGGTCTCCGATGATGAACCAGTCCATCTGTGCTCGTTTCGGGGTGATGTCGAGGACCGAGAAGCCGTGGTCGTCGAAGTTGAGGTACTTGATGTGCGGGTTGTTGGCCTTGAGGCCCTCCTCGGCCGCCACGCTCGTCGTACGACGCGGCGTGCCGGTGATGTCCTTGAGGTTGTTCGAGGTCACCGACGTGGCGACGAACTCCACTCCCACCGAGTCCCGCGTCCCGAGATAGGTCGCCTTGTCGGCCGGCAGGTCGCAGGCCCAGCCCGAGTGGATGTCCCCGGTGACGAACAGCGAGTCGGTGACCCCGTTGTCGCGCAGGTGCTCGAAGACCTCGCGACGGTCGTCGGTGTAGCCGTCCCACTGGTCGACGTTGTACGGCGCGCCGTCCGGCGGCAGCAGCCCGACGGTGTCGTTCACCGGCTTGACCAGGTCCCGGGGGAGCCCGGCGAAGGTGACCGGAGTGATCATCACCGGGTTGCCCACCAGCTTCCACTGCGACACCTTGCGGGTCAGCGAGTCCTTGAGCCAGTCCATCTGCCGGCGTCCGGTGATGCTCCGGGCGGGGTCGGCCTGTTCCGGGTCGACCTGGGCGGCGAGCTGGACGTCGCGGTAGGTCCGCAGGTCGAGCATGCTGATCTCGACGAGGTCGCCGAAGGTCAGCCGGCGGTAGAGCGCGGTGCCGTCGCCGAGCCGCGCGGTGCCGCTCATCCGCACCGGCATCCACTCGTCGTACGCCCGGTGCGCGGCAGCGCGTCGTTCGGTCCAGGTGCCTTCCCCGGGGTTGTGGTTCTCGGCACCGTCCTTGTAGGCGTCGTTCACCGACTCGTGGTCGTCCCAGGTCACGATGAAGGGGTACTTCGCGTGCAGGCGCTGCAGATCGGCGTCCCGCTTGTACTGCCCGTGCCGGGTCCGGTAGTCGGCGAGATCCAGGATCTCGTGGGCCGGCTCGTGGGATCGGATGTCGACCTCGCCCTGGCCGTAGCCGTACTCGCCCGGGCCGTACTCGTAGATGTAGTCGCCCAGGTGCAGCACGGCGTGCAGGTCGTCACGGTCGGCGAGGTGCCGGTAGGAGCTGAACCACCCCGCCTGCAGGTTGGCGCAGGAGACGACACCGAGCCTGAGGTTGGTCGGGGAGGCCGTGGCGGCCGGGGCGGTGCGGGTGCGTCCGACGGGGCTGCGGACCGAGCCGAGGCTGAACCGGTAGTAGTAGGTGCGCGCGGGCCGCAGACCGGTGGCGTCGATCTTGACGGTGTGGTCGCGGCTCGGGCCGGTGGTCAGCCTGCCGGACCTGACGACGTTGGTGAACCGGCTGTTGGTGGAGACCTGCCAACCCACCGTGACGTCGGGACCGACGCCCGATCCGGGCGTGCTGGCTGCGGTGGGCGTGACCCGTGTCCACAGGACGACGGAGGTCGGACGTGGGTCGCCGGAGGCGACACCGTGGGCGAACTGGGCGTTGGGCATGCCTCATCAAACGACACAGGAGGCACTCGGTCATGCAATTCCGGAATGACGTGCGGCGCGATTGCCTCGCACCACCAGGCTCGACGGCCATCACTCCTGGAGCTCGCCCGGCAGGATCGACCAGCTCTCCAGGTCGCCGCGGCGTCCGTTGACGCTGTGCACGGAGCGGAGCACGCCCTCGAAGGTGTAGCCCGCCTTCACCGCCACCCGTGAGGAGGACGGGTTGTCGACCGAGACCAGCGCGGTCACCCGTTTCATGCCCCGGGCAAAGGCCCAGCGGGTGAGCTGGAGCAGCGTCTCGGTGGCCACACCCCGGCCTCGCGCCCAGGGCGAGATGGCGTAGCCGAGCTCCACCTCGAGCCCCTCCCAGTCGATGGGCCCCGTGACGGCGTACCCGGCGAACTCTCCCTCGGGGTCCAGGATCGCGAAGGCGGCGCGGTGGGTGCCGTCGAACTGCGCCATCCACTGCCCCAGCCACTCCTCCGGCATCGGGTCCGGCGTGCGCGTGAAGCGCAGGACCTCGGGGTCCCGCATCGTCTCCAGGAGCGCGGGCACGTGCTCCTCGCCGAGGGTGACGAGACGGATCGTGGGCACGAGATGACGGTAGTGCCGAGGAACTATGGGACTCACCCTGCCTCGCCCGGGCTCGAGTGGAGAGTCAGCTGCCGGTGAAGTTGGGAGATCGCTTCTCCGCGAACGCGCGGGGACCCTCCTTGGCGTCGTCGGAGGCGAACACGGCGGCGCCGACCCTGGCGTCGTCCTGCCAGCAGTCGTCCTCGTGCTTGCCCTCCGAGCTGCGGATGGTCTTCAGCACCGCCTGGACAGCAAGTGGCCCGTTGGCGGCGATCAGGTCCGCGATCTCGTGCGCCTTGGCCAGCGCCTCGCCGTCGGGTACGACGTGCCCGATCAGCCCGATCTCCTTGGCCTCGGGAGCCGTGACGTGCCGGCCGGTCAGGAGCAGGTCGGCCGCCACGGTGTAGGGCAGCTGTCGCGGGAGGCGGACAGCCGATCCGCCCAGCGGGTAGAGCCCCCACCTCGGCTCCGAGACGCCGAACCGCGCCGACTCGCCCGCGACCCGGATGTCCGTGGCCTGCAGGATCTCGGTGCCGCCGGCGATGGCCGGTCCCTCGACGGCAGCGATCAGGGGCTTGGTCACGCGGTAGCCCTTGAGCAGCGACTTGATCACCGACGGGTCGAACTCGCCGGACTCGAACTTCTCCGACGGTGAGCTCGAGGACATCGCCTTCAGGTCCGCCCCCGCACAGAAGTAGCCGCCGGCGCCGGTGAGGATGACCACCCGGACCGCAGGGTCCTCGTTGGCCCGCTCCCAGGCCTGCTCCATGATCGCGAGCATCTCCCCGGACAGGGCGTTGCGGGCCTCCGGGCGGTTCATGGTCACCACGAGCGTGTGCCCCTGGAGCTCGACGAGAGCGTGCGGCGGGGTGGTTCCGGCGGTCTGGTCGGCGTCGGTGTCGGTCATGGGGTGATGGTAGTCAGAAACAAGAACGTGTTCTAGTCTTGCGGTCATGGCCCTGAACATCGCAGACCTCTTCGAGCATGCCGTCGACGCCGCCCCGGACAACCGCGCGCTGAAGGTCCTGGACCGGGTCGTGACCTACGCCGAGCTCGAGGCGGAGTCGAACAGGCTCGCTCACTACCTGGCCTCACAGGGCGTCGGGCAGGGCGACCACGTGGCCGTCTACGCCAAGAACAGCGTCGAGCACGTCGTCGCCGTGCTGGCGATCGTCAAGATCCGCGCGGTGAACATCAACGTGAACTACCGCTACGTCGAGGGAGAGCTCGACTACCTGTTCGACAACGCCGACGTGGTGGCCCTGATCCACGATCGGACCTACGCCCCGCTGGTGGCGGCGTGCGCACCCAGGCACGAGCGGCTCAAGACCTTCGTGGCCCTGCCTGATGTGCTGGAGTCCGACGCCACGGACCCCGGCAACGACGCCGACGTCTCCTCGTTCGGAGGCGTCCTGCTCGCCGACGCGCTGGCGGACCAGAGTGCCGAGCGCGACTTCGCCGAGCGCAGCAACGACGACCTGCACATCATCTACACCGGCGGCACCACCGGGTTCCCGAAGGGCGTGATGTGGCGCCACGAGGACTTCTGGCGGGTCCTCGGCGGTGGCATCGACTTCTACACCGGTGAGCCGCTCGAGGAGTACGACCAGTCCAAGCAGGCCAATGACCCGCGCATGGTGACCTTCCCGCTCAGCCCGCTGATGCACGGCGGTGCCCAGGCCGGGCTGCTGATGCACCTGTTCGCCGGGCACCTGACCGTCCTGGAGCCCCGCTTCGACGCCCGGCGCACCTGGGAGCTGATCGAGCGTGAGGGCGTGCAGCTGATCTTCATGACCGGCGACGCCATGGCCCGACCCCTGATCGAGGAGTTCGAGCGCAAGGCCGAGACCGGCACGCCGTACGACGGGTCGAGCCTGTTCGCGATCTCCAGCAGCGCCGCGATCTTCAGCGCCTCGGTCAAGAAGCGGTGGATGGACGCGTTCCCGAACAGCGTCTTCACCGACTCCGTGGGAGCCTCCGAGACCGGCTTCCAGGGCATGGGCATGCAGGACAAGGACCACATCAGCACCGACGGCCCGGTGGTCGGTCTCGGGCCGTCCAGCGTGGTGATCGACGACGACAACCACGTCCTCGACCTCGCGGCCAACATCGGAGCGGTCGGCCGCCTCGGCCGCGGCGGCTCGGTGCCGATCGGCTACTACAAGGACCCCGAGAAGTCGGCCAAGACCTTCCTCGAGATCGACGGCCGGCGCTACTCCGTGCCCGGCGACTTCGCCCGCATCGAGGCGGACAACAAGGTGACGCTGCTGGGTCGTGGCTCGAACTGCATCAACACCGGCGGCGAGAAGGTCTACCCCGAAGAGGTGGAGATGGCGCTCAAGGCCCACCCCGACGTCTACGACGTGCTGGTGGTCGGGATCCCCGACGAGAAGTTCGGCCAGTCGGTCACCGCGGTGGTGCAGCCGCGAGCGGACGCCACGATCGAGCTCGAGGACCTGCGCTCCTTCCTGCGCTCGTCGCTGTCGGGCTACAAGCTGCCGCGGGCGATCACCGTGGTCGAGGAGATCCCGCGCAACGCCACCGGCAAGGCGCAGTACCCGAGGGCCAAGGAGCTGGCGATGGCATCCCTCGGCGCGAAGGTCGCAACCTCGCCGACCGGGGGCTGAGTCCGATGCACACCGAGCTGTGCGACCGCTTCGGCATCGAGCACCCGATCTTCGCCTTCACCCCGTCCGAGCACGTCGCAGCGGCCGTCTCGCGAGCGGGTGGCCTCGGGGTCCTGGGCGCGGTCCGGTTCAACGACCCCGACGAGCTGGACCGGACCCTGACCTGGCTCGACGAGAACACCGACGGCAAGCCCTACGGCGTCGACATCGTGATGCCGATGAAGATCCCGTCCGAGGGCAGCTCGGTCGACCTGAAGACCATGATCCCCGAGGAGCACGTCTCCTTCGTGGAGCGCACGCTCCAGCAGCTCGGCGTACCCCCGCTGGCCGACGGTGAGGGCCGTGAGGGCGTCCTCGGCTGGCTGCACTCCGTGGCCCGCTCGCACGTGGACGTCGCCCTGAACCACCGACCGGTGCTGATCGCGAACGCCCTGGGTTCGCCGCCCGTCGACGTGATCGAGCAGGCGCACGCCAAGGGGGTCGCCGTCGCGGCACTGGCCGGTGCGGCCAAGCACGCGCTGTCCCATGTGAGGAACGGCGTCGACATCATCGTGGCGCAGGGCTACGAGGCGGGCGGTCACACCGGCGAGATCGCCAGCATGGTGCTCACCCCGGAGATCGTGGACGCGGTCGGGCCGGACGTGCCCGTGCTCGGTGCCGGTGGCATCGGTTCGGGCCGGCAGGTGGCCGCGTCGCTCGCCCTCGGCGCCCAGGGCGTGTGGACCGGGTCCCTCTGGCTGACCACCGAGGAGTACCAGAACCTGAACAGCAACAAGGGCATGACCGAGGCGTTCCTGCGCGCCGGCAGCGCGGACACCGTCCGTACCCGCGTCTACACCGGCAAGCCGGCGCGCCTGCTCAGGACCAAGTGGACCGACGCCTGGACCGAGGAGGGCGCTCCCGAACCGCTCCCGATGCCGCTGCAGAACCTGCTCGTCGCCGACGCGCACAACCGGATGAACGAGCACGGCGACCCGGACGTGATCTCGATGCCCGTCGGTCAGATCGTCGGCCGGATGAACTCCGTCCGCCCGGTGGCCGAGGTGATGGCCGAGCTGGTCCGGGACTACGAGGAGGCCGTCGGGCGCCTGGAGAAGATCCGGGGCTGACTCGGTAGGGCGGGTGGGGGTGCGTCGGGGGCGCGCCAAACGTGCGAATGTCGCGGTTGTGGCGCAGGACCGCTGCGGTGGCCACTTCTGCGACATTCGCCCGTCCGCAGCCGCCCCACCGTGCAGGCGGCCTGCGCGATCGAGGGGTGTCGCACCAGGATCCGCTCCACCGGGGCCGCGGCGAGGTTCTCCCCGTCGATGCGCAGCCAGTCGGCGGTACGGCCGGCGTGGTAGACGAAGCCTTCCGGGTCGCGGTAGGCCAGGTCGCCGCTCCAGTACATCCCGCCGCGGACGCGTGCACCACCGCACCTCGCCACGTCTGGTCGCCGCTGGACAGGAGCCGCACGTCGCCCAGGTCGGCTCCGTCGAGCAGGGACATCAGCCATGGGTCCGCGAGCACCAGCTGGCAGTCGGCCCGGTGGATGTCCGCGACCAGGGCAGCACCACGACGGGTGGTGTTCAGTCCGACTGCGACGTGAGCCCCGAGGCCGGCCGCAGCTTCTCGAACGCGGCATCGTCGGAGAAGTCACCCTGGACGAAGCCGTCGTGCGGACTGGGCGCCGGACTCGTGCCAGGTCCACGCGCGGTCGCCGGCGAGCAGTGCCGGGTGCGGGTCCTCAGCGCGCGCCAGCAGCGCGTCACGGATCGTCGTCACGGGTCAGACGGGCTCGTGCGCCAGCAACGCTCCGAGGGCCCGCGCCTGGTCGGTGGTGCCGCCCAGGGTGAACTCGTGCCGCTTGGCCGCGGTGAAGAAGCGGTGCGCCTCACCGTCGAGGTCGATGCCGACGCCGCCGTGCACGTGGACCGTGGTGTGGGCGATCCGGTGTCCCGCATCGGCTGCCCACAGCTTGGCGACCGCGACGTCGGCCGCTGCCGGCAGGGACGCGCTCAGCTTCCAGGCCGCCTGCCACATGGTCAGGCGCGCCCCGAGGACGTCGATGTAGCCGTCCGCCAGGCGTTGCGAGACGGCCTGGAAGGTGCCGATGGGGCGGCCGAACTGCTCACGGGTCCCGGCGTAGCCCGCAGTGAGGGCCAGCGCCCCCTCCACGGTGCCCAGCTGCTGCGCGCAGACGGCGACCGTCAGGTGCTCCGTCAGCCACTCGCACACCGCGGCACCCTGCCCGATGCCCCCGAGGACGCGGTCCATCGGGATCGCGGCCCGGTCCAGCTCCAGCCGTCCGGCGACGTCCCCGTCGCTGAGGTGCTGGGGTACGACGATGACCCCGGGGTCGTCGGCATGGACCAGGAAGACGGTGAGCCCGTCCGACGTCCCGGCGGGTACGACGAACAGGTCGGCCAGGGTCCCGGCGGCGATGACGGCCTTGGTGCCGGTCAGCAACCAGGAGCGGCCGTCGCTCTCCGCGCGGGTCACCGGGTCGACGGGGGAGTGCTGCCGATCCTCGGTCAGCGCGGTGGTCAGGATCGTCTCCCCGGAGGCCGCCACCGGAAGCCACCGCGCCTGCTGGGCGGTGCTGCCGAAGCGCGCGACGGCCATCGCCGTGACCGCGTGGGTCCCGAGCGGCACTGGCGCGACGCTCCGGCCCGTCTCGACCAGGACGCTGCACAGCTCGAGCAGGCCGAGCCCGCTTCCGCCGTGCCCCTCGGGGACGGTCAGGGAAAGCAGGCCCGCGTCGCCCATCGCGCTCCACAGTGCCGGATCGAATCGTGCCTCCTCGGCGTCCACTGCGCGGAGCCGGTCGGGGGTGCAGTGGTCCGCCAGGATGGTGGCGGCGAGGCCGGCTGCGTCCACGGCCTCGGGGGTGGTCTCGAAGTCCATGTCGGTTCCTATCCCAGTCGCTGTCGCGGGGCTGCCGGGAGGCCGAGGCCGACGTACCCGATGATGTCGCGCTGGATCTCGTTGGTGCCGCCGCCGAAGGTCATCACCAGCGAGGACCGGTAGTAGCGCTCGAGCCGCCCCCGCAGGACCGCGCCCGAGGACCCGGCGGCGACCAGTGCCTTGGGTCCGACGACCTCCATGAGGGAGCGGTAGACCTCGGTCGCCATCTCGGAGCCGTAGACCTTGGTGGCGGAGGCGTCGGCAGGGGAGAGGTCCTGGGTGGCCGAGGCGAGCTGCCAGTTGAGCAGCTTGAGCATGTCCGCCCGGGCCTGGGCACGGCCGAGCAGGATCTGCACCCACTCGGAGTCGATCACCCGCCTGCCGTCGGGGTTGCGGGTCTGCCGGGCCCACTCGGTGACCAGGCCGATCGAGTGCGTGACGGGCGCGGCGGAGGTGAGCGCCACGCGCTCGTGGTTGAGCTGGTTGGTCATCAGCGCCCAGCCTCCGTTGAGCTCGCCGACGAGGTTGTCGCTCGGCACCCGCACGTCCTCGTAGTAGGTGGCGCTCGTGCCGACGCCGGCGACCGTGTGCACCGGGGTGTAGGAGAACCCGGGACTGTCGGCCGGCACCAGGATCATCGACAGGCCCTTGTGCCGGGGCAGGTCGGGGTCGGTGCGGCACGCCAGCCAGATGTAGTCGGCGTACTGGATCAGCGAGGTCCACATCTTCTGGCCGTTGATCACCCACTCGTCGCCTTCCAGCCGTGCCTTCGTCTTCAGGCTGGCGAGGTCGGTGCCCGACTCGGGCTCGGAGTAGCCGATGGAGAAGTGCATCTCGCCCTTGAGGATCTTGGGCAGCAGGTCCTCCTTCTGGGCATCGGTGCCGAACCGCATGATCGTGGGGCCGACCGTGTTCAGGGTCAGGTAGGGGATCGGTACCCCGGCGATGGCGGCCTCGTCGGTGAAGATCAGCTGGTCCATCATCGAGCGGTTCTGGCCGCCCCACTCCTCGGGCCACCCGATGCCGAGCCAGCCGTCGTGCCCGATCTCGCGGATCACGTCGCGGTAGACGTCGGCGTCGCCGAACTCACCGCCGTTGCCGCCACCGCCGTCGAAGTCGCTGGTGGCGCCCGCGAGACCAGCTCGCCGCTCGGGCGTCACCAGAGCCGCGAAGTACTCACGCAGCTCGGCGCGCAGCGCCTCCTGCTCGGGTGTCAAGGCGATGTGCATGAGGCTCCTGACCGCGCTGCAGCTGGTTCTGGGAATGGCTCTCGATGAGGAGATGGACTGTCATTCTCCCGCGCAAAACTATAACCTGTTCTTGTTTCCGGCCACCATCACGGAGGAACCGATGAGCACGACGACCACCCCTGCATCCAGTTCCGCCGCACGTGCTCTGGACCACGGCACCGCCCCCGAGCGATTCGCGCGCGGCTGGCACTGCCTCGGGCCCGTGGCAGGGTTCCGCGACGGCAGGCCGCACGCGGTGCAGGCCTTCGGCGGCAAGCTGGTCGTCTGGGCCTCCACCGACGGGAGGCTCAACGTGCTCGACGGCTACTGCCGGCACATGGGCGGCGACCTCACCCAGGGAACCGTCAAGGGCGACGAGATCGCGTGTCCCTTCCACGACTGGCGCTGGGGAGGGGACGGGAAGTGCAAGGCCATCCCCTACGCACGCCGCATCCCGCTGCGCGCCCGGACGCAGAAGTACGAGACCGCGGAGCGCAACGGGCTGCTGATGATCTGGCACGACCCCGAGGGTAGCGCCGGCGACCACGACATCCTGCCTCCCGAGCTCGAGGACATCAGCGATCCCGACATCTACACCGAGTGGACCTGGCACCAGCTGGACGTCCCGACGGCGCACTGCCGCGAGATCGTCGACAACGTGGTCGACATGGCGCACTTCTTCTACATCCACTTCGCCTTCCCCACCAGCTTCCGGAACGTCTTCGAGGGCCACATGGCCACCCAGTTCATGGAGTCCACGGGGCGTCCGGACATGGCCGGCGAGGGGTACGGCGACGAGGACCTCGTGCTCAAGTCCGAGGCCACCTACTTCGGCCCGTCGTTCATGGTCAACTGGCTCAAGACCGACTACCAGGGGTTCATCACCGACGTCGTGCTGGTCAACTGCCACATCCCGACGAGCGACAACTCGTTCGTGCTGCAGTACGGCCTGAAGGTGCTCAAGCCCGAGGGCATCGACGAGAAGACCACGAGCTACATCGGCCGGAAGTACAGCGAGATGTTCGGCGACGGCTTCATGCAGGACGTGCACATCTGGCTGAACAAGGCGCCGGTCCAGAACCCGCTGCTCTGCGAGGAGGACGGGCCGGTCTACCAGCTGCGGCGCTGGTACGAGCAGTTCTACGTCGACCGGGCCGACGTGGCGCCGGAGATGACCGAGCGCTTCGAGTTCGAGGTCGACACCACCCGGGCCAACGAGCACTGGCGGGCGGAGGTGGCCGAGAACCTGGCGAAGAGGGACGCCGAGACCGACGACGGCGCCTCGGAGAAGGTCGGGGGCCCGACCGCCGGTGGCGGGGTCTGATGGTCTCCTTCGCACCCACCAGCGACGAGACGCTGGAGGACCAGCGGCTCTACACGCGTGCACGTCTGACCGAGGTCGCCTGCCTGGACTGCCTCGCCAGGGTGGGCGTGAAGAAGAACAGCGAGCACCACACCTCGATCCAGTGGGACGGGGGATCGCTCGCCTCGTGCGCCGAGTTCCAGAAGATGTCGAACCAGCCCGGCGGGCGTCGCGTGCACGCGTCCTGCTCGCGGCTGCGGGTCGTCGATCGACCGCGCCGTGGCCGAGGGCGAGCTCGAGATCGGTGCCCTCGATGGCTACTGACTCCTTCGTCCTGACGGTGCTCGACGTGGTCGAGGAGACCGCCGACGCGCACTCGATCGTCTTCGAGGTCCCCGACGACCTCGCCGCGCGGTTCACCTACACGCCGGGACAGTTCCTCACGGTCGCGGTGCCCAGTGACCAGACCGGCCTCGCGGCGCGGTGCTACTCACTGTCCTCCGCCCCGCACTCGGGTCGGCACCAGATCACCGTCAAGCGCACCGCCGACGGCTATGCCTCCAACTGGATCTGCGACAACCTCCGCGAGGGTGACACCCTGCGGGTGCTCCCGCCCAGTGGCATCTTCACCCCCCGGGACCTCGAGGCCGACCTCCTGCTCTTCGCCGGCGGGTCCGGGATCACCCCGGTCATGTCGATCACCCGGACCGCCCTGGAGAAGGGTCACGGGAAGGTCGTCCTGTTCTACGCCAACCGCGACGAGAGCTCGGTCATCTTCGCCCGCGAGATCGCGGAGCTCTCGGCGGAGTACGCCGACCGGCTGGTCGTCGTGCACTGGCTGGAGTCGGTGCAGGGGCTTCCCGGCCAGGACCAGCTGAAGGCATTCGCGGCGTACTTCACCAGCTACACGGCGTTCGTCTGCGGCCCTGGGCCGTTCATGAAGGCGGTGGTCGACTCCCTCAAGGAGCTCGGCTTCCCGCGCGAACGGCGCCACCAGGAGAAGTTCGTCTCCCTGGGCGGCAACCCGTTCGGCGACGTCGAGGAGATGCAGGCCGCGGCCAGGACCCTCGCGGACGCCGACGACCACGAGGACGGCGACGAGACGCCGATCGCGGGACCCATCGCAGTGGAGGTCCATCTCGACGGCGACGACTTCAGCTTCGACGACTGGCAGGGCGACAAGCCGCTGCTCGAGTTCCTGGAGGAGAAGGGCGTCGACGCGCCGTTCTCGTGCCGCGAGGGCAACTGCAGCGCCTGTGCCTGCGTGGTCCTCGAGGGCGAGGTCACGATGAGGCAGAACGAGGTCCTGGACGCCGAGGACCTCGCCGAGGGCCTCCGGTTGGTGTGCCAGTCGCTCCCCGCGAGCGAGAAGCTGCGGATCACCTACAACGGCTAGCGATCAGGGTGCCAGGGCAGGCGCGATCACGTCGTCGACGAGGAACGTCAGCCCGACGCCCGAGAGGCCGGAGCTCCGGGGCTTCCCGGGTTCGATCTCGCTGGCGACGACGACCACGAGCGACCGGCTGGGCACCACCTCGACCAGCTGCCCGCCGAACCCGTAGCCGAGGTACGCCGTCTCCCCGTCGGCCTCGGCGAGCCACCAGCCGTAGCCGTAGCCGTCGGCGGCGTGCTCGAGCTCGGTCTGCGCCGCCGCGTCCGCGTGCTCCTCGGTGGCCTGACGGATCCAGCTCGCCGGCACGACTTGGCGACCCTGCCACTTGCCCCGGTCGAGGAACAGCTGACCGAGCCGGACGAGGTCGGCGGGCCGCAGCTGCAGCCCACCCCACCCGAGATGGAGGCCGGCGCTGTCCTGGGGCCACGTGAAGCCGGCTGCTGCGCTCGTGTCGATGCCCAACGGGTCGAAGAGCCGGGACCTGGCGTAGTCGAGCACCGAGCCGCCGGTCGTGCGGGCGAGGACCGCCGCCAGCACGTGCGCTCCCTGGTTGGAGTACTCGAACCCCCCGCCGAGCGGGTCCGGCGCCGCTCGCAGGATCCGACCCACGGGGTCCGGGTCGGCCATGTACTCCTGCGTCCGGTCACGGTCCACCCCGGCGAACCCGGCAGTCATGGTGAGCACCTCGGCCAGCGTGGCAGCGGCCACCGCCGGCGCCATGTCCCCGCGGTGGTGGGGCAGGAGGGTGCCCAGCGTCGTGTCCGGGCTCGGGATCGCCCCCTCCCCGATCGCGATCCCCACCAGGACGCTGACGATGGTGTTGGTCACGGCGGAGGTGTCCCAGCGCGAGTCGGCAGTCCAGTCGTAGTAGTTCTCCAGCACCGGCTGGCCATCGACGTACACCACCAACGCCCGCAGGTTGTCGATGTCCGGGTCGAGGCTGAGCTGCTCGTTGACCTCGGTGATCAGGACCGCCGCATCCTCACGGCTGATCCGGGTCCGTTCGCGCTCCTCGGAGCAGGCCGTCACGGGCAGCAGCGACAGGAGCGCTGCGGCGACGACCGTCCCGGAAGGGTGCCCGGTGGCCATCTCGACAGTCTTTCGCCGCGCCCGGTCCGGGGCAAGCGATGAGTTCCCGACGTGCCGCATGTCTGATGTGATGACAGCAACGAGACCAGGAGGACGACATGGGCCGGATCATCGCCAACTTCTTCATCTCACTCGACGGGGTCGTGGAGAGCCCGGACCAGTGGCACTTCCCGTACTTCGACGACGACATGGGCGCGGTCATCGGGTCCGGCATGGAGACGCAGGACGCCTTCCTTCTCGGCCGGACGCTCTACGACGAGTGGTCGGAGTACTGGCCGGCGAACGCGGACCAGGACGGGTTCGGCCCCTTCATCAACAACCTGAGGAAGTACGTCCTCACCCATCGCCCGATCGAGGGCGAGCTCTGGAACAACACGACCGCGATCACCGAGGACCACGCGGCGGCGCTCCAGGCGGTCAAGGAGTCGACCGAGGGCGACATCGGCATGTCGGGCTGCGCGACGACGGTCCGCTGGCTGCTCGCCCACCACCTGCTCGACGAGCTCGCCCTGCTGGTGCACCCGATCGCCGTCGCGAAGGGTCAGCGTCTCTTCGAGGACACCGGGACCGTCCCGCTGGAGCTCACCCACAGCAGCACCCTGGCGAGCGGCGTGCTGCACGTGCGCTACCGGCCCGTCTGAGCGCTCACCAGCCCCGCTCGCGCCACTCCTCCAGATGCGGACGCTCGTGGCCGAGGACTGAGTCGTTCCCGTGACCGGGGTAGAACCAGGTCTCGTCGGGCAGCCGGTCGAAGAGCTTGGTGCGCACGTCGTCGATGAGCGATGCGAAGGCCTGGGCGTCGCCGAAGGTGTTGCCCACGCCGCCGGGGAAGAGGCTGTCACCGGTCCAGAGGTGCGGCGTCCCCTCCGGGTCGTCGTACAGCAGTGCGATGGATCCGGGGGTGTGCCCGACCAGGTGGATCACTTCCAGCCGGCAGCGACCGACATCGATGGAGTCGCCGTGCTGCACCGCGTCGTCGACCGCGACCCCGGTCTGCTCGGTGATGGCGGCTGCATCGTCTGCGCCGGCGATCACGACCGCCCCGGTGGCGGCGACCACGTCGGCGAGTGCGCGGTGGTGGTCCCAGTGCTGGTGGGTGGTGATCACCTTCGTGACGCCGGACGAGCCGATCAGGGCGAGCAGGCGCCCCGAGTCCGCCGCAGCGTCGATCAGCACCTGCTCGTCGGTCGCCCGGCAGCGCAGCAGGTAGCAGTTGTTCGACATGTCCGCGTCGACCGACTGCTTGGTGATGATCAGCCCGGCCAGCTCCCGGGTGTCCGGAGGACCGTTCGGGGTGACCTCGCCGGTGTAGGGACCACTGTCGCCGATGCTCGCTGCCATGGGCCCCAGCCTAGGCTCGGACCATGCGCCCACCGAAGCCGCACAGTCCGGGTCCCGGCCAGGAGTCCGTCTGGGACTATCCGCGTCCCCCACGACTCGAGGAGAGCGGCGAGTCCATCGAGGTGTCGCTCGGGGGCGGCGTGATCGCCCGTACGACGCGCAGCTGGCGGGTCCTCGAGACCAGCCACCCGCCGACGTACTACCTGCCGCAGGACGCCTTCCTCGACGGCACCCTCCGACCGGCCGGTGGGTCGAGCTGGTGCGAGTGGAAGGGGCAGGCGTCCTACTTCGACCTCGTGGCCGGCGAGGTCGTCGCACCGGGCGCGGCCTGGACCTACCGGAGCACGACACCCGGCTTCGAGGCGATCGCAGGGGCGGTCGCCGTCATGCCGGGGATGGTGGACAGCTGCCGGGTCGACGGCGAGGTCGTCCGCGCCCAGCCCGGTCGGTTCTACGGCGGCTGGATCACCGGCCGCGTGGTCGGACCGTTCAAGGGTGAGCCGGGCACCCTGGGCTGGTGACGCTCAGCGGGTGCCGGTGCCGGTGGCGCGCCGCCAGGGACCCAGCTCGGGCAGCTCTGCGGACTCCGAGGACAGGCCCTCGCCCTCGCCACGGCCGGTGAGCCACCAGCCGAGGTCGGACCCCCTGCCCATCACGGTGGGACCGCGGTCGTCACCCACGACCCAGTCGCGACCGAGGTCGGTCGCACGCACCCGGAACCGGCCCTGCGAGGCATGGTCCACCGTGACCGCGTCCAGCAGCTCGACCACGAAGTCAGCAGGCCAGTCCTCGCGCGTGTACGCCGTACCGAGGTCGACGTGGTGGATCTCCACCTCGCGCCGCCTCGTCGGCACGACGGTGACCATCGGCCACGCCGGACCTCCTGGCAGCCGGTCGATCCGGCCGGACCAGTGCCTCTCGTCGAGCCGGCCCACGGCGTCGGCGAACTCGGTGGTCGCGATCAGGTGACGCTCGCGCAGCTCACTGGCTTCGGCACGGGCGAGGTCCTCGATCTCCGCGTCACGCTGTTCGTCGGTCTCGTACATCGCCACGGGGTTGTCGTGGACGAGCCCATCGATCACCGCCGCCAGCGAGAGCCCGTTGAGCGCGACGTGCGCCACGACGTGCGCCCGTGTCCAGCCGGGCAGCAGCGAGGGGGCGGTGAGCTGCTCGTCGGTGAGGCTGTCGACGGTGCGCGTGAACTCGAGCGACGACGCCGCGAGTCCGGTCAGGTTGCCGGGATCAAGGGTCATGGCTCCACTAAAACGCGGCAGCCGTCCTGACGCCAGCGGACCCGCCTCAGGTCGCGCACTCCTCGTCGTCGTCCTCCACGATCGGCAGGAAGACCGACTGCAGCCGGGTGCGCGGAGGTGCGACGGCCTGCGCTCCGAAGATCCTGGCGCGCACGGGTGCGGTGGCCAGTCCCAGAGGCGGCGTCAGCAGGTAGGCGCACGCCACGACCAGACCGGTGGCGGCTGCGTCGAGGACCAGACCCGCCACCAGGGCGACACCGAGGACAGTGGTCACGAGCCGAGCCTGTGGCGTCCTGGGAGAGAGCAGTCCCCGGAAGGAGCGGAACCGCACGGTGGTCACCATCAGCAGCGCGGGTACGACGCTGACCGCGACCGGCACGAACATCCAGGGACCGTGCTCGGGGGTCTGCAGCGCGAGGATCGTCGCGATCACGACCAGCGTGGCACCGGGACTGGGCAGGCCGACGAAGTACTTCTTGTCCGCCAACGGGTCGACCGTCACGTTGAACCGGGCGAGCCGGAAACCGGCGCAGGCCAGCCAGAAGAACGCGGACAGCCAGGCCACGATCGGGTTCTCCGGCAGCGCCCAGGTGTGCACCAGCACAGCCGGGGCCACGCCGAACGAGACCAGGTCGGCCAGGGAGTCGAGCTGGACCCCGAACGGTGAGGTGGCGCCGACGAGGCGGGCGACCGCGCCGTCCGCGATGTCGAGGACGATCGCTGCGGAGAGCAGGGCTGCCGCCCAGCTGAACTCGTCGCTGAAGGCGAGCAGGATCGCGGAGAAGCCGCAGGCCATGTTCCCGGTGGTGAACATGCTGGGTGCGGTGACCCGCAGCCGTTCCTTGGGGTTGAGCTGGCGCAGCGAGACGACCACGGCGCCCGAGGGCGACCGGAGACGCCAGCGGTCACGCAGCCGGCGGTTGGGCCTGGCGGCTCCGCGGGTCACCTGGTGTGCGCCGCGTCCGGTGGGCGCGGCCACGTGGCGATGACGGTCTCGCCGGCGACGGTGCGGTCTCCCTTGGTGACGACCAGGTCGACGTGCGGGGGGACGAAGACGTCCATGCGGGAGCCGAACTTCATCAGGCCGATGCGCTGGCCGGTGCTCAGCACGTCGCCGGGCTGCACCCGCGTGACGACGCGGCGAGCCACCAGGCCCACGATCTGACGGAACACCACCCGGCGTTGCTCCCCCTCGACGGAGGCGCTCAGAGTGATCTCGCTGCGCTCGTTCTCGGTGGCGCTCTCGAACCGGTAGGCCGCGTGCCACTTGCCCGGGCGGTAGGTGACCTCCTCCACGCGGCCTGCGTAGGGCGTGCGGTTGATGTGCACGTCGAAGAGGGACAAGAAGATGCTCACCTGCTGCCAGTGACCCTCCGGCGCCACGCCGACCTGGCCAGGTCCGGCGTACATCACCATGCCGTCGGCCGGGGCCACGACGTCGTCCGGATCAACCTGTCGGTGGTCCGGCGTACGGTCGGGGTCGCGGAAGAACGCGGCGACGCCGAGCGGGAGTGCGCTCAGCGCCAGGGCTGTTCGGCGGTGACCGCGCAGGGCTGCGACCGCTGCAGGCACGGCACTCACGGCCATGGCAGGGGCGGCGGCCCGGTCGATGGCTCGGGAGACGGGGGACACGTAGTAAGACACTAGAGGCTGGGTACGTTCCATGCTCCGGCCGCCCGCGTGGCGGCTGGTCCGATCCGTTAGGATGGCGAACACTTGTTCGAACCATCCCTCGACACCTCAGGGGTTACATCCGTGGCTGATCAACTGGTCATCCGGGGCGCGCGCGAGCACAACCTCAAGGACGTCTCGCTCGATCTGCCCCGCGACTCCCTGATCGTGTTCACCGGCCTCTCGGGCTCGGGCAAGTCCAGCCTGGCCTTCGACACGATCTTCGCCGAGGGGCAGCGCCGCTACGTCGAGTCGCTCTCGGCGTACGCCCGGCAGTTCCTCGGCCAGATGGACAAGCCGGACGTCGACTTCATCGAGGGCCTGAGCCCCGCGGTCTCCATCGACCAGAAGTCCACCTCGAAGAACCCGCGCTCGACGGTCGGCACCATCACCGAGGTCTACGACTACCTGCGGCTGCTCTACGCCCGCGCCGGCCGGCCGCACTGCCCGGAGTGCGGTGCCCCCATCGAGCGCCAGACCCCGCAGCAGATCGTCGACCGGGTACTCCAGCTCGAGGAGGGGACCCGCTTCCAGGTGCTCGCACCGGTGATCCGGGGCCGCAAGGGGGAGTACATCGAGCTCTTCCGCAGCCTGCAGTCCCAGGGCTTCAGCCGCGCGCGCGTCAACGGCGAGACGATCCAGCTCTCCGAGCCACCCAAGCTGGACAAGCAGAAGAAGCACACGATCGAGGTCGTCGTCGACCGGCTCGCTGCCAAGCCGGGCTCCAAGCGCCGGCTCACCGACTCCGTCGAGACCGCGCTCAACCTCGCCTCCGGCCTGGTCCTGCTCGACCTCGTCGACACCCCGCTGCTGAAGTCGGGGGCCAGGGACCCGGCGAGCGAGATGCGCTTCTCCGAGCGGATGGCGTGTCCCAACGAGCACGACATCGAGACCGACGAGCTGGAGCCGAGGTCGTTCTCCTTCAACTCACCGTTCGGCGCCTGCGTGACCTGCCACGGGCTCGGCACCCGGATGGAGGTCGACCCCGAGCTGGTGATCTCCGACCCGGGGGCCACTCTCGGCGAGGGCGTCATCGGACCCTGGTCCGGTGCCCACGTCAGTGACTACTTCATCCGGTTGCTGGGTGCCCTCGGCGACGAGCTCGGCTTCGACCTGAACACCCCGTGGGAGGACCTGCCGGCCAAGGGCCGCAAGGCGATCCTCGAGGGGCATGCCACCAAGGTGCACGTGCGGCACACCAACCGCTACGGCCGCGAACGGTCCTACTACACCAACTTCGAGGGCGTCCGGCCCTACATCGAGCGGCGCCACAAGGAGGCGGAGACCGACACCAGCCGGGACCGTTTCGAGGGGTTCATGCGCGAGGTGCCGTGTCCTGCCTGCCAGGGCACCCGCCTCAAGCCGGTCTCGATGGCGGTGACCCTGGGGGACAAGGCTGCCTCCCGGGGAAAGCAGGGCGGCAAGAACATCGCCGAGGTGTGCGCGCTCCCCATCAACGAGGCGGCCGACTACCTCAACGACCTCGAGCTCTCCGAGCGTGAGCGCCAGATCGCCGAGCGGGTGCTCAAGGAGATCCAGGAGCGTCTCCGGTTCCTGCTCGACGTCGGGCTCGACTACCTCTCCCTGGACCGTCCCTCGGGCACCCTGTCGGGCGGTGAGGCACAGCGCATCCGGCTGGCGACGCAGATCGGCGCCGGGCTGGTCGGCGTTCTCTACGTGCTCGACGAGCCCAGCATCGGGTTGCACCAGCGCGACAACAAGCGGCTGATCGAGACCCTGGTCCGGCTCAAGGAGCTCGGCAACACCCTGATCGTCGTCGAGCACGACGAGGAGACGATCCTGACGGCCGACTGGGTCGTCGACATCGGCCCGGGCGCGGGGGAGCACGGCGGTCAGGTCGTCCACTCCGGCACGGTCAAGCAGCTGCTCAAGCACCGCGACTCCGAGACCGGCCTCTACCTGTCGGGCCGCAAGTCGATCCCCGTTCCCGACGTACGCCGCCCGCCGACCCCCGGTCGCGAGCTCACGGTCCACGGAGCCCGGGAGAACAACCTCAAGGACGTCGACGTCACGTTCCCGCTGGGTTGCTTCGTCGCGGTGACGGGGGTCTCCGGCTCCGGCAAGTCGACCCTGGTCAACGACATCCTCTACACCTCGCTCGCCAAGCAGATCTACAACGCCCGGACGGTGCCGGGGCGACACCGCAAGATCAGCGGGGTCGAGCACGTCGACAAGGTGATCCACGTCGACCAGTCGCCGATCGGGCGAACCCCGCGGTCCAACCCGGCCACCTACACCGGCGTCTTCGACCACGTGCGCAAGCTGTTCGCCTCCACGGCCGAGGCGAAGATGCGCGGCTACCTGCAGGGCCGGTTCTCCTTCAACGTCAAGGGCGGTCGGTGCGAGGCGTGTGCCGGCGACGGCACGATCAAGATCGAGATGAACTTCCTGCCCGACGTCTACGTCCCGTGCGAGGTCTGCCACGGCGCGCGCTACAACCGCGAGACGCTGGAGGTGCACTACAAGGGCAAGACCATCGCCGACGTGCTGAACATGCCGATCGAGGAGGCGGTGGACTTCTTCGCGGCGATCCCCGCGATCTCCCGGCACCTGGTCACGCTGATGGAGGTCGGCCTCGGCTATGTGCGGCTCGGACAGCCGGCCACCACCCTGTCCGGCGGTGAGGCGCAGCGGGTCAAGCTCGCCAGCGAGCTGCAGAAGCGGTCCACCGGGCGCACGGTCTACGTGCTCGACGAACCCACGACCGGCCTCCACTTCGAGGACATCCGCAAGCTCCTCGGCGTGCTGTCCAGTCTGGTCGACAAGGGCAACACCGTGCTGGTCATCGAGCACAACCTCGACGTGATCAAGACCTCCGACTGGATCATCGACATGGGTCCTGCCGGGGGCAACAAGGGCGGCACCGTCGTCGCGACCGGCACCCCGGAGCAGGTGGCGGCCCACGAGAGCAGCTTCACCGGTGAGTTCCTGCAGCCGCTGCTCCAGGGCACGTCGCGCACTCCCGAGCGGGCGGGTGCCAACGGTCGCCGCGCCTCTGGACAACAGAGGCTCCGCCCACCCAGGCGCTAGCGTTGCCGTCGCCCGGCCGACGGCCGGGCAGACCATGCGATCTGGAGGTCCGGGTGACGAACGACAAGCTGAGCGAGGAGAAGGTCGACGCCTCACGACGAGCCGTGATGAGCGGCTTCGTCGGCCTCGGGGTCGCCGCGCCGCTGCTCGCCGCCTGCGGATCCGGGGACTCCGGGAACGAGGACTCCGGGAACGGGGACTCCGGGAACGCCGACTCCGGGAACGACGGCGGTGGCACCACCTCGTCCGGGGTGATCGGCACCACCTCCGAGGTGCCGGTCGGGAGCGGGAAGATCTTCGAGGCCGAGAAGGTGGTGGTGACCCAGCCGGAGGCGGGGCAGTTCAAGGGGTTCAGTGCCGTGTGCACCCACCAGTCCTGCGTGGTCCGCGAGATCAGGGACGAGATCATCGAGTGCAAGTGCCACTTCAGCGAGTTCTCCATCGCCGACGGCTCGGTCGTCAAGGGGCCGGCGACCAGGCCGCTGGTGGAGCTGAAGGTCGCGATCGAGGGCGAGAACCTGATCGTCAGCTGACCCGACCCCCGGACGTTGCGGAGTGCATCGTCCGGGGGCCGCGGTGAGCCTCCCGCGCCAGGGTGGTACCCAGGCAGGGCGGGCGGGAGGAGGGCCGTCGATCAGCCACTCGACGGCTCAGGCGTCCGCCCTGCCCGGGGTCTCCTCGAGGGTGGTGGCCCCGGTCATGATCGCGACCACCTCGTTGGGCGTGTGCGACTTGGGGGTCACCACGCCGGCCGACCGCCCCAGTCGCTGGATCTGGATCCGGTCCGCGACCTCGAACACGTTCGGCATGTTGTGGCTGATCAGGATGACCGGCAGGCCGCTCTCCCGCACCCGGTTGATCATGGACAGCACCTGGTTGGTCTCCTTGACCCCCAGCGCAGCGGTCGGCTCGTCGAGGACGATCAGCTTGGTGGCGAACGCCGCCGCTCGTGCCACGGACACCGCCTGCCGCTGACCACCGGAGAGCGTCTCCACAGCCTGTGCCATGTTCTGCAGGGTGCCGATGCCCAGGTCGGCCATCGACTGTGCGGCGCTCTCCCGCATGCCCTTGTGGTCGAGCATGCGCAGCACCGAGCCGAGCGGCCCGCGTCCGCGCATCTCACGTCCCAGGAACATGTTGGCGGCGATGTCCAGGGCGGGCGCGACCGCGAGGGTCTGGTAGACCGTCTCGATGCCGGCCTCCCGTGCTTCCTGCGGACGGCGGAAGTTGACCACCTCGCCGTCGAGCCTGACCTCGCCGGCGTCCGGGATCACCGCACCCGTGGCGGCCTTGATCAACGTGGACTTGCCGGCACCGTTGTCGCCGATGATGGCGAGCACCTCTCCGGGGTAGAGGTCGAGGTCGACCCCGTCCAGACCCACGACCTTGCCGAAGGTCTTCACCAGACCGCGTGCCGAGAGCACCGGGGTCTCCGAACGGACCGGTGAGGACACCGGGCTGGGCGTTGTCGTGCTCATGCGCGCACCTTCCTGATCCACTGGTCGACGGAGACCGCGACGATGACCAACAAGCCGATCGTCAGCACCCGCCACTGGTCGTCGACTCCGGCGAGCGAGAGCCCGGTCCGGAAGTAGCCGACGATGAGAGCACCCAGCAGGGTGCCGAGCAGGGCTCCGCGCCCGCCGAAGAGGCTGGTCCCACCGATCACGACGGCGGTGATCGACTCGAGGTTGGCATCGGCGGCAGCGTTCGGGCTGGCCGCACCGGCACGTCCGATGAGGATCCACGCGGTGATGCCGTAGATCAGGCCGGCCAGCGCGTAGACGCTGAACAGCACGCGGTTGACGGAGATACCGACCAGCCGCGCAGCCTCGGCGTCGTTGCCCACGGCGAACACGTGGCGGCCCCACATGGTCTGCTTCAGCGCGAAGCCGACGGCGAGGTAGAGCAGTCCGACCATCACGACACCGGTGGTCACCCGGAAGCCACCGAGGTTGACGATCTCACCGGTCCAGGTCATCAGGTCAGGCATCTGCGAGGCCTGCACGCTCTGGCCACTGGAGTAGAGCAACGCCATCGCCGTGAAGATCGAGAGCGTCCCGAGCGTCACGATGAAGGGTGGCAGCTTCAACCGGGTGACCAGGAGGCCGTTGACGGCCCCTGCTGCAGTTCCCACGGCGAGGCCGATCAGGATCGCGATCGGGCCGGGGATGCCGCCGTCGGCGGTGAGCTTGGCGCTGTAGAGCATCGCCAGGATGGCGATCGCGCCACAGGACAGGTCGATCCCGGCCGTCAGGATGATCAGTGTCTGCCCGACGGCGAGGGCGCCGACGACGGCGACCTGCTGCAGGATCAGCGACTGCGTGCGCAGCGTGCCGAAGTTCGGGTTGAGGTAGTTGAAGACCAGGAACGCCACGACCAGAAGCAGGAGCGGGCTGATCGCGGGGTGTGCGTGCAGCACATGCTGGATGCGCTGCACCGGGGACTGGCGTCGTCGGGCGAACTGCTCGGCGGCGGTGTTGGACGGTGGGGGCGTGGCTGCGCCCGTTCCGGTGGTGGTGGCAGGTGTCACGGCTTCCTCCTTGCCGTTGTGCAGCGGTGGCCCGGGCGGCCGGGTGGCTACCCGGGCCACCGCTGCGAAATGAGGGATGTGCGGTTGCGGTCAGTTCTGCGCGATCAGCCCCAGCAGAGGTTCGCTCCCTCGGTCGTGTCGATCGACTCGACGCCCTCGGCCGGCTTGTCGGTGACGAGCTCGACCCCGGTGTCGTAGAAGTCCAGACCCTCGGTGTTCTCGGGCGCGTCCCCGCCATCGGCGATCTTCTTGATGGCCGCGACACCGAGCTCGGCCATCTTCACGGGGTACTGCTGTGACGTGGCGCCGATGACACCCTTCTTCACCTGGTCCACTCCCTGGCAGCCACCGTCGATCGAGACGATGAGCACGCCGTCGGGAGACCCACCCTGCTGCAGGGCGCCATAGGCACCGACCGCGGCGGGCTCGTTGATCGTGTAGACGACGTTGATGTCCTTGTTCTTGGTCAGGCAGTTCTCCATCGCCGTACGACCACCGTCCTCGGCCCCCTGCGTGGGCTCGTTGCAGACGATCTCGTACTCGCCACCGTCGTAGCTGCCGGTCTTGGCCTCATCACCGTTCCGCTTCTTGTCCTTGGTGTCGATGCCCATGCCGGTGAGGAACCCCTGGTCCCGGTCGTAGTCGACGGAGACGATCTTGTCGTTGAACAGGTCGAGCATCGCGATCGTCGCCTTCTCGCCCTTCAGCTGGGCCTTGGCCCACTGGCCGACGAGCTCGCCGGCCTTGAAGTTGTCGGTGGCGAAGGTGATGTCCACGGTGTCCGGCGGGTCCGGAGGCGTGTCCAGGGCGATCACGTAGAGGCCTTGGTCGCGGGCCTTCTTGATCGCCGGGTTGACCCCGGGGCCACTGGGCGTGATCAGGATGCCGGCGTCGCCGTTGGCGATGGCGTCCTCGATGGCGGCGATCTGGCCCTGCTCGTCGCCGTCCTCCTTGCCGGCGGCCGTCGTGACGGAGACGCCCTCCTTCTCACCGGCGGCCTTGGCGCCCTTCTGCATGGTGACGAAGAACGGGTTCGAGGCGTTCTTGGTGATCAACGTGACGGCGACGTCGTCGCCGCCACCATCTCCGCCCGAGTCTCCGTTGCTCCCGCACGCGGCGAGCACGAGCGACGCCGCACCAACTGCGGCCACGACGGCGATTCGCCGACTGCGCATCATTGCGAACATAGGTCAAGTCCCTTCACAACGCCGCTCGATCCGGCGTTCCGGACGAGGGATGACAACGTTGTCTGGTTTCGATACTCTGCGATCACGAGACCCTGTGTCAAGGGTCACAGCCAACTTTCTGACAACGTTGTCAACCTGGAGGACGGAGAGCCCCGTGCAGCCACCCGCGGAAGGCGTGCCACCGAACGGTCGAGAGGGCCCACCCAGCCGCGCGACGATGACGGACGTGGCCGCGCTCGCCGGGGTGTCGCTCAAGTCGGTCTCCCGGGTCGTGAACGGCGAGCCGGGAGTCTCGGAGAGCCTCACCCTCCGTGTCACCCAGGCCGTGCAGGAGCTCGGCTACCGCCACAACCTGGCGGCCAGCAACCTGCGCCGCACGGGGCAGCGCACCGGGTCGATCGGGATGCTGGTGCAGGACCTCTCGAACGGGTTCTGCAGCGAGACGTTGCGCGCGGTCGAGGACCGGGCCCGCGAGCGCGGGGTGGTGGTGATCGCCGCCAGCACCGACGAGGACAGTGAGCGTGAGCGTCAGCTGGCCCGAGGTCTGGTCTCCCGGCGCATCGACGGCCTGATCCTGATGCCGACCGAGCCGGACATGACCTGGCTGGAGGCCGACCTCGACTCGGGCCTGAGGGTGGTCACCGTGGACCGCGGACCCACCATCCCCGAGCTGGACGGCGTGGTGGTCGACAACCGGGGTGCTGCCGCCGAGGCAGTGGATCACCTGATGGCGCACGGGCACCGCCGGATCGCGTTCCTGGGCGACACCATGTCGATCACGACCGCGGTCGAGCGCCGCGACGGACATCGCGCGGCGCTGCTGGCCGCCGGCGTCACCCTGGACGCAGCGCTCGAACGGGTCGGCCTGCGATCGCGCGCGGATGCCCGAGCCGCCACTGCCGAGCTGCTCGCCCTCGAGGAGCCCCCGACGGCCATCTTCGCGGCGCGCAACGTGATCTGCGAGGGGGCGTTGATGGCCCTGCAGGACGAGCACCTCGCCTCGAAGGTGGCGCTGATCGGCTTCGACGAGGTCTCGGTGGCGGAGATGGTGGACCCGGCGATCAGCGTCATTCGCCAGGACACCTACGAGATCGGCACCCGGGCCATCGACCTGCTGCTCGCGCGCCTGGACGGTGACGACTCGCCCGTCCGCGTGGAGGTGGTGCCCAGCATCCTGGTGAGCAGAGGCTCCGGCGAGATCCCGTTCACCGGCAACGTCAGCGGGCCCTCGTAGGGTTGGGTCGTGGCCGACCCCTCGACATACCGACCGAAACCGGGGTCGATCCCTACCCAGCCCGGCGTCTACCGGTTCCGCGACAAGGACGGCCGCGTCGTCTACGTCGGGAAGGCCAAGAGTCTGCGGGCGCGGCTCTCGTCGTACTTCCAGGACGTCGCCAACCTGCACCCCCGCACGGCCAGCATGGTGACGACGGCAGCCTCGGTCGAGTGGACCGTCGTGGCCACCGAGGTCGAGGCGCTGCAGCTGGAGTACTCCTGGATCAAGGAGTACGACCCGCGCTTCAACGTGAAGTACCGCGACGACAAGTCCTACCCGTGGCTGGCCATCACCATGAACGAGGAGTTCCCCCGGGTGATGGTGGGACGTGGCGCCAAGAAGAGGGGGGTGAAGTACTACGGGCCCTACAGCCACGCCTGGGCGATCCGGGAGACCGTCGACCTGCTGCTGCGGGTGTTCCCGATGAGGTCGTGCAGCAACGGGGTGTTCAAGCGCTCCTCACAGATCGGCCGGCCGTGCCTGCTCGGCTACATCGAGAAGTGCGCGGCTCCGTGCGTCGGCCGGGTCGACGCCGAGGAGCACCGCCGGATCGCGGAGGACTTCGCCGACTTCATGGGGGGCCGCACCGACGCGTTCGTCAAACGCGTCCAGCGGGAGATGTACGCCGCCTCCGAGTCCCAGGACTACGAGCGGGCAGCCCGGCTCCGCGACGACCTCGGAGCGCTGAACAAGGCCCTCGAGAAGCAGGCGGTCGTGTTCGGCGACGGCACCGACGCCGACGTGATCGCCCTGGCCGAGGACCCGCTCGAGGTCGCGGTGCAGGTCTTCCACGTCCGCGCCGGCCGCATCCGCGGTCAGCGGGGCTGGGTGGCCGACCGGGTGGAGGACATCGACACCGCCGGCCTGGTCTCGGAGTTCCTGCTCCAGCTCTATGCCGGCGAGGAGGCCGACGGGATCCCTCGCGAGATCCTCGTGCCGGCCATGCCCGAGGACGCCACCACCTTCGAGCAGCTGCTCGGTGAGACGCGGGGGAGCAAGGTCGCCATCAGGGTGCCCCGGCGGGGCGACAAGCGCCTGCTCCAGGAGACCGTCGCCAAGAACGCGGCGCAGTCGCTGGCCCTGCACAAGACCAAGCGAGCGAGCGACCTGACCGTGCGCAACCAGGCACTCGAGGAGATCCAGCAGGCGCTCGAGCTGCCTTCCGCGCCGCTGCGCATCGAGTGCTACGACGTCTCCAACCTCCAGGGGACGGAGGTGGTCGCCTCGATGGTGGTCTTCGAGGACGGCCTGGCCCGCAAGAGCGAGTACCGCCGGTTCGTGATCCGCGGCGTCGACGGCCAGAACGACGTGGCCTCGATGCACGAGGTGATCACCCGCCGGTTCCGCCGGATGCTCGACGAGCGGATGGAGGCGCCCGACCTCCCCGGCGGGGAGGTGGACCCCGACCAGGGGCCGATGCTGGTGGACCCGGACACCGGCCGGCCACGGAAGTTCGCCTACGTCCCCGGCCTGGTGGTCGTCGACGGAGGGCCACCGCAGGTGGCGGCCGCTCAGCGGGCCCTCGACGAGCTCGGCATCGACGACGTGCCGCTGTGCGGTCTCGCCAAGCGCCTCGAGGAGGTCTGGGTGCCCAACGAGCAGGACCCCGTGATCCTGCCGCGGTCGAGCGAGGGCCTCTACCTCCTGCAGCGCATCCGCGACGAGGCCCACAGGTTCGCGATCGCCCACCACCGCTCGCGCCGGTCCAGGACGATGGTGGAGAGCCTGCTCGACGAGGTGCCCGGCCTCGGCGAGGTGCGGCGCAGGACACTGATCAAGCATTTCGGGTCACTCCGCAAGCTCCGGGCTGCCACCATCGAGGAGATCGCCGAGGTTCCCGGGATCGGCACGCGGACAGCGACGGCGATCTCGGACGCGGTGGCGGCCACGCCACAGCCGGCGGCGGTGAACACGGCCACGGGCGAGATCATCTCGACCGGGCTCGACACGAACGAGGAGCGCTGATGGGGACCCCGGAGGACGGCAACCTGGGCGAGCTCGTGGTGGTGACCGGCATGACCGGCGCCGGCAGGAGCACCGCGGCCAAGGAGCTGGAGGATCTCGGCTTCTTCGTGGTCGACAACCTCCCACCCGAGCTGGTCGCCGACGTGGTCCGCCTCGTCGACGGCAAGCAGGGCCTCCACCAGCCGGTCGCGGCCGTGGTCGACGTGCGGGCGGGGGTCTTCTTCGAGTCGCTGCGCGAGCAGCTCGCCGGGGACTTCCCGACGCGACGCACCACGCTGCTCTACCTCGAGGCCGAGGACGACATCCTGGTCCGGCGCCAGGAGGCGGCCCGGCGTCCGCACCCGTTGCAGGGCTCCGGTCGGCTCCTCCTCGGCATCCATCGCGAGCGCGAGGTGATGGCCGGGCTGCGGGGTGACGCCGACCTGGTCATCGACACCACCTCGCTGAACGTCAACCAGCTCAAGAGCAAGGTCGCGCGCGCCTTCGGCACGCCCGACGCGGTCCGGTTGCGGATCACGGTGGTCAGCTTCGGCTTCAAGTACGGCGTCCCGGTGGATGCCGACCTGATGGCCGACATGCGGTTCCTGCCCAACCCGCACTGGGTGCCCGAGCTCCGCCCACGCACCGGCCAGGACCCGGAGGTCGCGGCCTACGTGAAGGACCGGCCGGACGCCGAGGAGTTCCTCGAGCGCTACCTGCCCGTGATCGAGACCGTCGGTGACGGCTACCTGCGTGAGGGCAAGCGCTTCATGACCGTCGCCATCGGCTGCACCGGCGGCAAGCACCGCAGCGTGGCGATGACCGAGGAGATCGTCGCCCGCCTGCGGGGGCTGGGACTCGAGGCCGACGCCACCCACCGTGACATGGGCCGGGAGTAGCCCCGATGCGCTGGTCACCGGAGCCCTCGGTCGTCGCGCTCGGCGGTGGGCACGGCCTGGCCGCCTCGCTGACCGCCCTGCGGGGCGTCACGACCGACCTGACGGCGGTCGTCACGGTGGCGGACAACGGGGGATCGTCCGGGCGGCTGCGCGAGGAGTTCGGCGTACTGCCGCCGGGTGACCTGCGGATGGCACTCGCCGCGCTGTGTGGCGATGACCGCTGGGGCCAGACCTGGGCCCGCGTGCTCCAGCACCGGTTCGCCTCGGAGGGCGAGATGCACGGCCACTCGATGGGCAACCTGCTGATCGTGACGCTGTGGGAGCTCCTGCACGACCATGTCGACGGACTCGACTGGGTGGCGGGCCTGCTGGGTGCGCGCGGCCGGGTGCTGCCGATGGCCCTGTCCCCGCTCGACATCACCGCCGAGGTCCGGGGAGCCGGCCCCGACCCCGACGGGGTCTCGACGGTGCGAGGACAGGTCGAGGTCGCCAGCACGCAGGGCCAGGTGCTCTCGGTCAGCCTGCTTCCCGACGACGCCGCGGCCTGTCCGGAGGCGGTCGAGGCCATTGCCGCCGCCGACTTCGTGGTGATGGGACCCGGGTCCTGGTACACCAGCGTGATCCCGCACCTGCTCGTACCCGGACTTCGCGACGCGCTGTGCAGCGCACCCGGCAAGGTGATCGTCTCGATGAACCTCGAGCCCCACGCCGACGAGACCAGGGGCATGGATGTCGCCGACCACCTCGACGTCCTCCTCCGGCACGCGCCTGACCTGCGGGTCCACACCGTGCTGGTCGATCCCACCTCGGTCCGGGACAGCGGGCGCCTGCGGAGGAGCGTGGCCGCTGCCGGGGCCGGTCTCGACCTCGCCGACCTCGCGTCGTCGAGACCGGGCGTCCACGATGCGCACAAACTGGCTGCGGCGTATGCGAGGTTGTTGACAGAGAACTAGGGTGTGCCTCATGGCAATGACGGCACAGGTGAAGGCAGAACTGGCCAGTACGACGGTGACGAAGACCTGTTGTCGAAAGGCCGAGGTCTCCTCGATGCTCCGGTTCGCCGACGCGCTTCATCTGGTCAACGGCGGCATCGTGGTCGAGGCCGAGCTGGACACCGGTGCCGCGGCCCGCAGGATGCGCAAGGACATCGCCGAGGTCTTCGGCCACCAGCCCGAGGTGGTGCTCCTCAAGGGCAGCGGCATCCGGCGCGGCACCCGCTACATCGTGCGCGTCTCGCGCGAGGGTGAGTCCCTCGCCCGGCAGACCGGCCTGATCGACCAGCGCAACCGCCCCGTGCGCGGGCTCCCACCAGTGGTCGTCAACGGCTCCGGCTGCGACGCCGTCGCCGCCTGGCGGGGGGCCTTCCTCGCCCACGGGTCGCTCACCGAGCCCGGCCGATCGAGCTCGCTGGAGGTGACCTGCCCCGGCCCGGAGGCCGCCCTCGCCCTCGTCGGCTCGGCCCGTCGGCTCGGCATCTCCGCCAAGGCCCGCGAGGTGCGCGGCGTCGACCGGGTGGTGATCCGCGACGGTGACGCGATCGGCCAGCTGCTCACCCGGCTCGGCGCCCACGAGTCACTCCTGGCCTGGGAGGAGCGCCGGATGCGCCGCGAGGTCCGGGCGACGGCGAACCGGCTGGCCAACTTCGACGACGCCAACCTGCGACGCTCGGCGCGGGCCGCCGTGGCCGCCGGTGCTCGCGTCGACCGCGCCCTGGAGATCCTCGGCGAGGAGATCCCCGACCACCTGCGCCAGGCCGGCCGGCTGCGGCTCGAGCACAAGCAGGCATCGCTGGAGGAGCTGGGCCAGCTCAGCCAGCCGGTGCTCACCAAGGACGCCATCGCCGGCCGGATCCGCCGGTTGCTGGCGATGGCGGACAAGCGCGCCGAGGAGCTCGGCGTGCCGGACACCGAGTCGTCGCTGACCCCGGACATGCTCGCCGAGGAAGTCTGAACCGGCCCCACTACATCGCCCGGCTGTGCCGTTCGGTTACCGGCACGTACGGCGGACTCGGCGTCTCGCGCCTCGAGCAGCGCGCGATAGGGTCACTTCTCCGACTCTTTTCGCTGACCAGGAGAAACTGCTGTGACTGTCCGCGTAGGTATCAACGGCTTCGGCCGCATCGGCCGCAACTTCTACCGAGCCGTGCACGCCTTGGGCTCCGACATCGAGATCGTGGCCGCCAACGACCTCGGCGACCTCAAGACGATGGCCCACCTGCTCAAGTACGACTCCATCCTCGGCCGGTTCCCCGAGGAGGTCTCCGTGGTCGACGGCGGCATCAAGGTGGGTGGGAAGACCTTGAAGATCCTGGCCGAGAAGGACCCGGCGGCGCTGCCCTGGGGCGACCTCGGCGTGGACGTCGTGATCGAGTCCACCGGGTTCTTCACCGACGCCACCAAGGCCAAGGCGCACATCGACGGTGGCGCCAAGAAGGTCATCATCTCCGCGCCCGCGTCCAACGAGGACATCACCATCGTGATGGGGGTGAACCACGAGGACTACGACAGCGAGAAGCACTCGCGTCATCTCGAACGCCTCGTGCACCACGAACTGCCTCGCCCCGATGGCCAAGGCCATCAACGACGAGTTCGGCATCGTCAAGGGCCTGATGACCACCATCCACGCCTACACCGGCGACCAGAACCTGCAGGACGGGCCGCACAAGGACCTGCGCCGTGCGCGGGCGGCGGCGGTCAACCTGGTCCCGACCTCCACCGGTGCCGCCAAGGCCATCTCCCTGGTGCTGCCCGAGCTGAAGGGCAAGCTCGACGGCTACGCCATCCGCGTGCCCGTGCCGACCGGCTCGGCCACCGACCTCACCATCGAGGTGGGCCGTGAGACCACCGCCGAGGAGGTCAACGCGGCAGTCAGGAAGGCAGCCGAGTCCGGCCCGCTCGCGGGCTACCTGAAGTACACCGAGGACCCGATCGTCTCCTCCGACATCGTCACCGACCCGAGCTCGTGCATCTTCGACTCCGGTCTCACCAAGGTGCTGGGCAACCAGGTCAAGGTCGTCGGCTGGTACGACAACGAGTGGGGCTACTCCTGCCGCCTCTCGGACCTGATCGTCCACGTCGGCGCCACGCTCTGACCGGGCGCACGGGGTGAACGCACAGATCGTCGAGTCCCTCTCGCGCGAGATCGGGGGGCATCGCCGGCAAGCGGGTGCTGGTCCGTTCGGACCTGAACGTGCCGCTCGACGCCGACAAGATCACCGACGACGGCCGGATCAGGGCCAGCGTCCCGACGATCGAGGCGCTCTCCGAAGCCGGCGCGCGGGTCGTGGTGATGGCGCACCTCGGGCGTCCGAAGGGTTCGCCGGACCCGGCGTACTCCCTGCAGCCGGTGGCCACCCGTCTCGGCGAGCTGCTCGGCACCGCGGTGCACTTCGCGACCGACACGGTCGGGGAGTCCGCACGAGCAGTCGTCTCCGAGCTGGGGGACGGCGAGGTCGCGTTGCTGGAGAACGTGCGGTTCAACGCCGGCGAGACCAGCAAGGACGACGACGAGCGCGGCGCGTTCGCCGACCAGCTCGCCGAGCTGGGCGACGCCTTCGTCAGCGACGGTTTCGGTGTGGTGCACCGCAAGCAGGCCAGTGTGTACGACGTCGCCTCGCGGCTGCCGCACACCATGGGGCAGCTCGTTCGCGCCGAGATCCAGGTGCTCCGCCGGCTCACGGAGAGCCCCGAGCGGCCCTACGTGGTGGTGCTCGGCGGCTCCAAGGTCAGCGACAAGCTGGCCGTGATCGACAACCTGCTCGGCAAGGCGGACAAGCTGCTGATCGGCGGCGGCATGGTGTTCACCTTCCTGGCGGCCGAAGGCCACGAGGTCGGCCAGAGCCTGCTCGAGAAGGACCAGATCGAGACGTGCAGGGACTACCTGCGCCGGTCCTCGGAGAGCGGAGTCGAGATCGTGCTGCCGACCGACGTCCTGGTCGCACCCGAGTTCAAGGCCGACGCGCCACCGACCACGGTGCCTGCGGACGCGATGCCCGCTGACCAGATCGGGCTCGACATCGGACCGGAGTCCGCGAAGGCCTTCGCCGAGGCGATCAGCGGTGCCCGCACGGTGTTCTGGAACGGACCCATGGGCGTCTTCGAGTTCGAGGCGTTCTCCGGTGGGACCCGGGCGATCGCGCAGGCCCTCACCGAGGTGGACGGCCTCTCGGTGGTCGGCGGTGGTGACTCGGCGGCCGCCGTACGCCAGCTCGGGTTCGCAGAGGATGCCTTCGGGCACATCTCCACCGGTGGCGGAGCCAGCCTCGAGTACCTCGAGGGCAAGCACCTGCCGGGCATCGACGTACTCGACGACTGACCAGCCCCAACCCGAGCCCCACCCGAGACCGAGGACTGAGGACCACATGGCCCGCTCCACCCGAACGCCCCTGATGGCCGGCAACTGGAAGATGAACCTGAACCACCAGGAGGCTGTCGTCCTGGTGCAGAAGCTCACCTGGACGCTGTCGGACAAGAAGCACGACTACGCCCAGGGTCGAGGTGGTGGTGGTGCCGCCGTTCACCGACATCCGGAGCGTGCAGACGATGGTGGACGGCGACCGGCTGCAGCTGAAGTACGGCGCCCAGGACGTGTCGGTCCACGACGAAGGCGCCTACACCGGTGAGATCTCCGCCGCGATGCTGGCCAAGCTGGGGTGCTCCTTCGTGGTCGTCGGCCACTCCGAGCGTCGCGAGCACCACGGCGAGGACGACGCCCTGGTCAACGCCAAGGCGCACCGGGCACTCGCGGCCGGGATGACCCCGATCGTGTGCGTCGGCGAAGGCCTCGAGGTCCGCAAGGAGGGCCGCCAGGTCGAGCACACGCTCGCGCAGGTCGACGGGTCGCTCGCCGGCTTCTCACGCCGAGCAGCTGGCCGGTCTCGTGGTCGCCTACGAGCCTGTCTGGGCCATCGGCACCGGCGAGGTCGCGACCCCCGACGACGCGCAGGAGGTCTGTGCGGCGATCCGGGCCAGGGTGGCCGAGACCGCGGGCGACGATGCGGCTGCGGGGATCCGCGTGCTCTACGGAGGCTCGGTCAAGGCCGCCAACGTAGCCGGGATCATGCAGCAGACGGACGTCGACGGCTGCCTCGTCGGAGGCGCCAGCCTCCAGGTCGAGGAGTTCGGCGGAATCTGCCGCTTCTACGACATGCCGGTGCTCGGATGACCAGCCACTGTTCCGCGCGTCCCATCAGTTAGGCTCCCCGGGTGGTTATCGTCTTCGAGGTCTTGCTCGTCATCACGAGCTTGCTTTTGATCCTGCTGGTGCTCCTCCACAAGGGGCGCGGCGGCGGGCTCTCCGACATGTTCGGTGGTGGCGTCTCGAGCGGCGTCGGCGGTTCGTCCGTCGCCGAGCGCAACCTGGACCGCATCACGATCGGCATCGGGCTGGTGTGGTTCGCGTGCGTGGTCGGGCTCGGGCTGCTGCTCAAGACCGGCAACTGATCCTCAACGATCTCGAAGGAGACCAAGCGTGGCAGGCGGAGGAAACGCCATCCGGGGCAGCCGTGTCGGTGCGGGCCCCATGGGTGAGGCGGAGCGCGGCGAAGCGGCTCCCCGACAGAACGTCACCTACTTCTGCTCCCACGAGCACCGCACCCTGATCGCGTTCGCGGTCGAGGCGGCCGTCCCGAACACCTGGGACTGCCCGAGGTGCGGACTCCCCGCGAGCCTGGACTGCGACAACCCACCCCCGGCGCCGAAGATCGAGCCCTACAAGACGCACCTCGCCTACGTGAAGGAGCGCCGCTCCGACGCCGAGGCCAAGGACATCCTGAACGAGGCGATCGCCACCCTGCGGGCGCGCCGCAAGAGCGGCGACGTCATCTTCTAGAGCCGGAGCCCGCCGACCGGTCACTGATCGTCTCTCCACACGCACCGACAGGTCACTCGACGAGGTCGCCCCACCGTGCCTGTGGATCGCGAAAGCAGAGACCGCGCCGAAGCCCCATCCTCGTGCGATGAATCGCTCCTGGCTCGACGACCTCGGCACCTTTCTGGCAGCGGGTTGCCCACTCCCGCTTGATGAGCCGTTCACCCGAGCGCAGGCACGTGTTCTGGGCGTCAGTCGCCACGCGTTCGACGCCCTTCTCCGTGCCGGGCTTGTCCGCCCCCTCCTGCATGAGGTGTACGCCGTGGCGCAGGCGCCGGACGACATGTTGCTCCGTGCCAAGGCGCTGGCACTCGTCGTACCCGAGGCTGCTGTCGTCACTGACCGGACAGCGGCCTGGCTGCATGGCGTCGACATCCTTCCCCGGTCGGCAGTAGCCGTTCCGCCACCGCTCAACGTCGCTCACACCGAGCAGAGCCGAACGCGTCGGCCGGGCGTGGATGGACGGCGCCGAGGCCTCATCGCCTCGGACATCACCGAAGTCCACGGTGTCCGGGTCACCACCGGCCTGCGAACCGCACTGGACCTCGGGCGGCTGCTGTGGCGGTTCGACGCTCTCGCCGCGATCGACGGTTTCCTCCGCTGCGGCGTACCCCACGAGGCGATGGCGGACCAGTGCGGTCGGTTCAAGGGCTATCGCGGCGTACGCCAGCTGCGCGTCCTGACCCCTCTCGGGGATGCAAGGTCGGAGTCGGTGGCCGAGTCTGCGCTGCGACTCCACTGGTACGACGCAGGGTTGCCGAAGCCTGACCTGCAGCATTGGATCTACTCGGACGACGGGATTCCGATCTACCGCCTCGACATCACAGCCCCGGAGTGTCGCTATGCGGCGGAGTACGACGGCGAGGAGTTCCACACCGCCGAGAACGACCAGCAGCACGACGTGGTGCGACGCGAGTGGATCAGCGAGCACAGAGCCTGGCTGATCGACCCGTTCACCAAGGCCGCTGTCTACGCTCCGGGCGGCGATCCAGTCGTCCAGCTGCAGGCCGGGTTCGCCGCAGCTCGGCGAAAGGTGAGTCTGTGGACTCCGCGCCGTCGGACGTGACTGTCCCAATGGACGGGGAGTGACCGGTCGGTGGACTTGGGGGGACGCTCAGCGACCGGTCGGCGCAACCCCAAAGGCGCCCAGTGACCGGTCGGCGGTCTTTTGGGGGCGTCCATTGACCGGTCGGCGGGGCTAGAGGGCGGAGGCGGCGGCCTGGTCGAGCCACCAGGTGCTGTTCTCGCAGGTGATGCCGCGGGCCGGGGTCTGCGCGACCGAGCCGTCCGGCGCCAGGGCGCGGGCCACCGCGTCGGCCTTGCCCTCCCCGGTGACCAGGAACCAGGCCTCCCGGGTGCGGTTCAGCGCTGCGAAGGTGAGCGAGATCCGCTCGGGCGGGGGCTTGGGGGAGTCGGTGACCGCGACGGTGAGCGCGTCGTCGACGTCGAGCTGGGGGAAGCCCGGGAACAGGGAGGCGACGTGCCCGTCCGGGCCGACGCCCAGCAGCACCAGGTCGAACTCCCCGCGCAGGTGCGTCCGCACCAGCTCGGCGTACGCCGCAGCAGCATCCTCCAGATCGGGATGGACCTCGTCGGCCGCCGGCATCACGTGCACCCTGGCCGGGTCGACCCCGACGACGTCGAGCAGGTCGAGCTCGGCGGCCCGGTCGTTGCGGTCGGTGGAGTCGGCCGGCACGTAGCGCTCGTCGCCCCACCAGAAGTCCACCTTGGTCCAGTCGACGTCGGAGGAGGGGAGGGCCGCCACGGACTGGTAGATCTCGTTGGCGATGGTGCCGCCGGTCAGCACGATCGACGGCACCCGCCCCTCGGCCTGGACCGCAGCGATCCGTCCGACGAGCTGTTCGGCGACCGCACGGGCCACTCCGTCCGCACTCGGCAGGACCCGGATGTCGGTCACGTCGAGGCCAGCTTCACGAGCCGGCGCGCAGTGGCGGCATAGGTGTCGTCCTCGTCGAGGCGCCGCAGCTCCTCGGCCAGCAGCTCGGGCACGGAACGTCGCTTCAGGGCCACCGGCCGGTCCGGCTGGCCCGGCGACACGAACGCCGCGAGCTTGCCGTCCGGACGGCTGATGCTGACGTCGCCGGACTTCGTCCTGAGCACCACCTCGGTGATGCCGGGTCCGTCGGAGCTGTGGCGGTCCACGTCGACCTTCAGCCGGTCGTTGAGCCACGCGACCAGCAGGTCGGCGCTCGGACTGATCCGCTCGGCGCTCACCGAGGCGCCGCTCACCTTCTCGGGATGCTGGTCCAGGGCTGCGGCGAGCAACGCCCGCCAGGGTGTGAGCCGGGTCCACGCGAGGTCGGTGTTGCCCGGTGCGTACGACGCGCACTGGTGCTGGATGGCCTTCGTCTTCAACCTGGTCGCAGCGGCCGCGTCGGTGATCCGCCGTTGTGCCAGGGCGCCGAGCGCGTCGTTGGCCGGGTCCTGCGGCGCGTCGGCGGGCCACCAGGCAGCCACGGGGGAGTCGGGCAGCAGCAGTGGGAGCACCACCGACTCGGGGTACTTGACCACCTCGCCCTTGAGCCGGATCAGGGCGGTCTCGCCGCTCCACCCCGAACCGGTGCCCACCTGGGCGTTGATCACGGCCTTGCCTCGACCATCCCCGAGGATGACGCCCAGCACCCGTGCGGGGTGCTCCTGCGAGGCGGCTCTGGCCGCTTCCATGGCGTCGTGCGCCTGGTCCTCGTCCACGACGATGACCAGGGTCATCACCATGCCCATCGCCGGCGAACCGGCCTTCTTGCGGGCGCGGACGAGCTCCGCGGCGATGCCGGCGGAGTTGGTCTCGGTGAGCTCGATCATCTCGTGGTCCCAGCGGTTTCGTGGAGCGCCGGCGCAGTGCCCTGGTGGACCTGTGGGGCGTGGGGTGAGGTCATGGTCGTCTCCAGACGCGGCCGTCGCGGGCCAGCATCGCGTGTGCCGACTCCGGTCCCCACTGGCCCGACGGGTACTGCTCGACCTTGGACTTCCCGGCCCTGTCCTGCTTGTCCCAGTGCTCGAGGATCGGGTCGAGGATCTTCCAGGACAGCTCCACCTCGCGCTGCTGGGGGAACAGCGGTGGATCGCCGAGGAGTACGTCGAGGATGAGCCGCTCGTAGGCCTCCGGGCTGGCCTCGGTGAACGAGCCGCCGTAGGCGAAGTCCATGTTCACGTCGCGGATCTCCATGGCCGTCCCGGGCACCTTGGAACCGAACCTCATGGTGATGCCCTCGTCGGGCTGGATCCGGAAGACCACCGTGTTGTGCGACAGGTCCTCGGTGGCCGTCTCGCTGAACGGGAGGTGCGGCGCACGCTTGAACACCACGGCGACCTCGGTGACCCGCCGGCCGAGGCGCTTGCCCGTGCGGAGGTAGAACGGCACGCCGGCCCAGCGACGGGTCTCCACGTCGAGCCGGATCGCTGCGAAGGTCTCGGTCGTGGAGGACCTCGCGATGTCCTCCTCGTCGAGGTAGCCGTTGACCTTCTCGCCACCGGCCCAGCCCGCGGCGTACTGCCCGCGAGCGGTGTTCAGGTCCAGCCGCCGGGGGAGTACGACGGAGGAGAGGATCTTCTGCTTCTCGACCCGCAGGCTCTCCGCGTCGAACGAGACCGGCTCCTCCATCGCCACGAGGGCCATCAGCTGGATCAGGTGGTTCTGGATCACGTCGCGAGCGGCGCCGATGCCGTCGTAGTAGCCGGCCCGACCGCCGATGCCGATGTCCTCGGCCATGGTGATCTGGACGTGGTCGACGTAGTTGGCGTTCCAGATCGGCTCGAACAGGTTGTTCGCGAACCGCATCGCCAGGATGTTCTGGACCGTCTCCTTGCCGAGGTAGTGGTCGATCCGGAAGACCGACTCCGGCGGGAAGACCCGGTCGATGACCGCGTTCAGCTCCCGGGCGGACTCGAGGTCGTGCCCGAAGGGCTTCTCCACCACGACGCGGCGCCACGACCCGTCCCGGGGCGTGGTGAGCTCGTGCTCCTCGAGCTGGTCGATCACGTCGCCGAAGAACTTCGGCGGGATCGAGAGATAGAAGGCGTGGTTGCCACCCGTGCCCCGGACCTCGTCGAGCTCCTCGATCGTGCGGCGCAGCTTCTCGAACGCGGCGTCGTCGGAGAAGTCACCCTGGACGAAGCGGAGCCCCTCCGCGAGCTGGCGCCAGACCTCCTCGCGGAACTCGGTGCGGGAGTGGGTCCGGACCGAGTCGTGCACGATCTGGGCGAAGTCCTGGTCGGCCCAGTCACGGCGGGCGTAGCCGACCAGGCTGAATCCGGGCGGGAGCAGCCCGCGGTTGGCCAGGTCGTAGATCGCCGGCATCACCTTCTTGCGCGCGAGGTCTCCGGTGACGCCGAAGAGCACCATGCCGCTGGGGCCCGCGATCCGCGGCATCCGTCGGTCGTCGGGGTCCCGGAGGGGGTTCGTCCACCGCTCGCGCTGGTTGCCGGCGTTGGTCACCCAAGGACCTCGCGCAGGGTCTGGAGCCCGGCCTTCTGGTCGGTCAGGTGGAGCCTCAGCACCGGCCTTCCGTGACCCGCGAGCACCGTGGCATCACCGATCGCCTGCGCGCTGATGAAGCTGCCGAAGGTGAACGGGCGCCCGGGAACCTCGAGGTCCTCGAGAGGCTCCCCGGTCACCTGCAGGAAGACCCCGACCGGCGGTCCGCCCTTGTGGTACTGCCCGGTGGAGTGCAGGAACCGCGGTCCCCAGCCGAACGTGGTCGGTCGGCCGGTGCGCGTGGCCAGCCCGTCACGCACGTTCGCGAGGTCGGCATGTTCGGCGCGGTCGAGGTAGGCCATCACGGCGAGGTAGCCGCGTTCGCCGTCCAGCTGGCCGAGCAGCGTGGCGACGGCGTCGGCCACGGTGCCCTCACCGGTGAGCAGTCCGTCGGTCGCATAGACCTCGATCGCGCCGTCGGCGAACGCCGGGGCCGGGGTCTCACCCCCGCCCTCCAGCATGTCGCGCGCCGCCTGCTTCGCGCTCTCCACGTCGGGCTGGTCGAACGGGTTGACGCCGATGACGCGGCTCGCGACCACGGTGGCGTACTCCCACAGCAACATCTGCGCGCCCAGCGGGGCATCCACCGCCGCACCCCACCCGGAGGCAGGCGTCGCGTCCTGGTGTACGCCGGAGCCGATGGTCACCAGCACCTCGTCGGGCGTGCTCGGGGCGAAGTTCGGCGCGTCCAGGGCGGGTACGACGACCGGCAGGATGCCCTGGTCGTCCTTGCCCGTCGACTCCGCGATCAGCTGCTCGGCCCAGTCGCCGAGACCGGGGATGCCGGAGCCGTTGTCGCCGAGCACCACCTTGTCGACACCGCGGGTGTTGGCCGCGCCGAGCAGCCCGCCCAGTCGGAGGCCCGGGTTGTCCGGGTGGTCGCTCTCCAGGACCGGCTGGATGGCCGCAGCCTCGTCGAGGAGCCTCTCGATGTCCGCACCGGCCAGTCCGCTCGGCACCAGCCCGAAGGCGGTGAGCGCGGAGTAGCGTCCGCCGACATCGGGGTCGGCATGGAAGACCCGGTAGCCCGCTTCCTGTGATGCCTGGTCGAGCGGAGAGCCCGGGTCGGTCACCACGATGATGTGCGCGGCCGGCTCGAGGTCGGCGTCGCGGAACGCTTGCTCGAACGCGCGCTTCTGGCTGTCGGTCTCGACGGTCCCACCGGACTTGCTGGAGATCACCACCACGCTGCGCTCCAGCCGGTCGGCCAGCGCCCCTCGGACGTAGTCGGGGTCGGAGGAGTCCACCACGGTGAGCTCGACACCGTGCGTCGCGCAGATGACCTCGGGCGCGAGCGAGGAGCCGCCCATGCCGCAGAGGACCACGTGGAACGCGCCGCGGTCGGCCAGCACGTCTCGCAGGCCGACGATCTCCGCGACCAGCGACCGGGAGTCCTGGGCCAGACCCACCCAGGCGAGCCGCTTGCCGGCCTCGTCCTCTGCGGCCGGACCCCACAGGGTGGCGTCGCGGCTCGCGATGCCGGAGGCGACCTTGTCGGAGACCAGCTGCTCGACCGTGCCGCTGAAGACGTCCTCGTCGGGGTAGCCGAAGAACAGCTCGAACCCGGCTCCTGCCGAGGTGCTCCAGTCGGTCACTCTCCGGCCTTTCCACGCGCGGCGGCGAGGTTCTGCTCGACGGTCTCGAGCAGCTCGTTCCAGGACTTCACGAACTTCTCGACACCCTCCTTCTCCAGGGTGTCGATGACGTCGTCGTAGTCCACGCCGGCGTCCGCGAGCTTCTGCATGACCTGGCGCGCGTCGTCGTAGTGCGGCCGCACCTGGTCGCCCTTGACCTCGCCGTGGTCCTTGACCGCGAGGAGCGTCTTCTCGGGCATGGTGTTGACGGTGTTCTCCACGGCGAGGTCGACGACGTACATCGTGTCGTCGTAGTCGGGGTTCTTGACGCCGGTGGAGGCCCACAGCGGACGCTGCCTGTTGGCTCCGGCAGCCGCGAGGCTGTCCCAGCGGTCGCCGGAGAAGAACTTCTCATAGGCCTCGTAGGCGAGCCGAGCGTTGGCGACACCTGCCAGGCCCTTGAGGTCGGCGGAAGCGCCGCTCGCGTCGAGCCTGTTGTCGATCTCGCTGTCGACCCGGCTGACGAAGAACGAGGCCACCGAGTGGATCTTCGAGAGGTCCTGGCCGTTCTCCTTCGCCTTCTCCAGCCCGGTGAGGTAGGCGTCCATCACGCCCTGGTAGCGCTCGAGACCGAAGATCAGGGTGACGTTGACGCTGATCCCCTCGCCGAGGGTGTCCGAGATGGCGGGTGCGCCCTCGGTGGTCGCGGGGATCTTGATGAACAGGTTCTCCCGGTCGACCTCGGCCCACAGCTCCTTGGCGGAGGCGAGCGTCGCGTCCGTGTCGTGCGCGAGGTCGGGGGCGACCTCGATGGAGACCCTGCCGTCGACGCCGTTGGTGGCATCGAAGACCGGCTTGAGCACGTCGCAGGCGTTGCGTACGTCGGTCGTGGTGAGTGCGAACACCGTCTTGTCGACGTCGGCCCCCGAAGCGGCGAGCTCCTTGACCTGGTCGTCGTAGCGCTCACCCTCGGCCAGAGCGGCGGCGAAGATCGAGGGGTTCGTGGTGACCCCGACGATGTTGTCGTTCTTGACGAGCTCCGCGAGGTTGCCCGAGTCGAGACGTTCGCGGGAGAGGTCGTCGAGCCAGATGGAGACGCCTACGTCTGAAAGCTCCTGCAGGTGGTCGGTCATGTGATGCTCCCTGGTTCGCTGGATGTGTTCTTCGGTCGGTGGGCCGGATCAGCCGGTCGCCACCCGGATGCTGTCCTCGGCAGCAGCGGCCACGGCCTCGGCGGTGATGCCGAACTCGCGGTAGATGCGGGCGTAGTCGGCGGAGGCGCCGTAGTGCTCGAGGGAGACGATGCGCCCGTGGTCGCCGACGATCTCCCGCCATCCCTGGGCCACTCCGGCCTCGACCGCGACGCGGGCCTTGAGAGTGGGCGGGATGACCGTCTCGCGGTAGGCGGGCTCCTGCTCGTCGAACCACTCCCGGCACGGCATCGAGACGACGCGCGCCTGGACTCCCTTGCCGGCCAGGATCTCGCGTGCCTGCACGGCGAGCTGGACCTCGGAACCGGTGCCGACCAGCACGACGTCGGGCGTGCCGTCCTCGGCGTCGAGCAGCACGTAGCCGCCCTTGCGCACGTCGTCGAGCCCGGCGAACCCGTCTTCGTCCCGGGGGTAGACCGGCACGTTCTGCCGGGTGAGCACGATGCCGGCAGGACGGTCGCTGTTCTCGATGATCGCCTTCCAGCAGGCGGTGGTCTCGTTCGCGTCAGCAGGGCGTACGACGTCCAGGCCCGGGATCGCGCGCAGGGCGGCCAGGTGCTCCACGGGCTGGTGGGTCGGTCCGTCCTCGCCGAGGCCGATGGAGTCGTGGGTCCACACGTAGGTGACAGGCAGCTGCATCACGGCGGCGAGCCGCACCGCGCCGCGCATGTAGTCGGAGAACGTCAGGAACGTCCCGCCGAACACGCGAGTGTCGCCGTGGGCGGCGATGCCGTTCATGATCGCGCCCATCCCGTGCTCGCGGATGCCGAAGTGGAGCACGCGACCGGCGTAGGGGTCCGCCTTCCACATCTTCGTGGAGCGCTCCTCGGGGATGAACGAGGGAGCGTCCTCGATCGTCGTGTTGTTGGACTCGGCCAGGTCGGCGGACCCACCCCAGAACTCGGGGAGGACCGCGGCGATCTTCTGGATGACCGCACCGGATGCCTTGCGGGTGGCCATGCCCTTCTCGTCGGCGGGGAAGCTGGGCAGCTTGGCGTCCCACTTGTCGGGCAGCGTGCGGCTCTTCAGCCGGTGCAGCAGCTGGTGGCGGTCGGGGTGCTTCTTCTCCCAGGCGGCGTACTTCTCGTCCCACTCGCTGCCGTAGGCGACACCGCGCTCACGGAGCTTCCGGGTGTGGGCGATCACGTCGGGTGCTACCTCGAAGGTCTGGTCCGGGTCGAAGCCCAGGACCTCCTTCGTGGCGGCCACCTCGTCCTCGCCGAGTGCCGAGCCGTGCGCCTTGCCGGTGCCCTGAGCGTTGGGTGCGGGCCAGGCGATGATCGTCCTCAGGACGATGAAGCTCGGCTGGTCGGTCACCTTCGCGGCGCTCTGGATGGCGCGGTGCAGCGCCCCGATGTCTTCCTTGTACTCCTTGCCGCCGTTGGTCCAGTCGACGGTCTGCACGTGCCAGCCGTAGGCCTCGTAGCGCTTGGCGACGTCCTCGTTGAAGGCGATCTTGGTGTCGTCCTCGATCGAGATCTGGTTGTCGTCGTAGATCAGGGTCAGGTTGCCGAGCTTCTGGGTGCCCGCGATCGAGGAGGCCTCGCCACTCACGCCCTCCTCCAGGTCCCCGTCGGAGCACAGCGCGTAGATGTGGTGGTCGAACGGCGAGGCGTCGACCGCTGACTCGGGGTCGAGCATGCCGCGCTGGCGACGAGCGGCCATCGCCATGCCCACCGCGTTGCCCACCCCCTGTCCCAGCGGGCCGGTGGTCGTCTCGACGCCGGCAGTGTGGCCGTACTCCGGGTGGCCGGGCGTCTTGCTGCCCCAGGTGCGCAACGACTTCAGGTCCTCGAGCTCGAGGCCCCAGCCGCCGAGGAAGAGCTGGATGTAGAGCGTCAGGCTCGAGTGGCCGCAGGAGAGCACGAACCGGTCGCGTGCGATCCAGTCCGGGTCGGCGGGGTCGTGCCGCATCACCTTCTGGAACAGGAGGTAGGCCGCCGGGGCGAGGCTCATCGCCGTGCCGGGGTGACCGTTGCCCACCTTCTGCACGGAGTCCATCGCCAGGACCCTGGCGGTGTCCACCGCGCGATCGTCGAGCTCGGTCCAGTCGAGTCGGGCATCTGTGGGCACGTCGGTGGGGTCCTTTCCTCAGCATTGAGCCGTCTCATCGAGCCTAGTCCGATGATGGCGTCCAGGTCACGCCGGTCGGTTCGTGGGGCCGGTGCTCCCGGAGATAGACTCCGACCGTCTGTACCCCGTTTCCGTTCCACGATCCGCCCCGTCCGGGCGCGGTGAAGGCGAGGCCCCGTTGACCGCGCTCGACTCCGAGGTCTCCCTGAACGGGCGCTCCTCGAGCCAGGCGACGGTCCGTGACGTGGTGGGCGCCTACGTGGGGCTCACCAAGCCGCGCGTGATCGAGCTGCTGCTGCTCACGACGGTTCCGGTGATGTTCTTCGCCCAGCGTGGCGTCCCGCCGTGGGGGCTCGTGGTCGCCACCGTGGTGGGCGGCACCCTGTCCGCGGGCAGCGCCAACGCCCTGAACTGTGTCTACGACCGTGACATCGACGAGCAGATGCGTCGCACCCGCCGCCGGGCCCTGCCTCGCCACATCGTCACTCCGCGCGCCGCGTTCGTCTTCGGCGTGGTGCTGATGGTGGTCTCGACACTGGTGCTGGGGCTCTACGTCAACTGGCTCTCCTCGGGCCTGGCGCTGGCCGCGAGCGCCTTCTACCTGTTCGGCTACACGATGGTGCTGAAGCGGCGTACCACCCAGAACATCGTGTGGGGCGGGCTCGCGGGCTGCTTCCCGACCCTGATCGGCTGGACGGCCGTCACCAACGAGCTCGCCTGGCCGCCCGTGGTGCTCTTCCTCGTGGTGTTCTTCTGGACGCCACCCCACACCTGGGCCCTGGCGATGCGCTACCGCGAGGACTACGCCCTGGTCGACGTGCCGATGCTCCCGGTGCTCAAGGACGCAGAGGCTGTCGCGCGGCAGATCGTGGCGTACTCGTGGGTCATGGTCGCGACGTCGTTGCTGCTGTGGCCGGTGGCCGGCACCGGGATCCTCTACCCCGTGGCGGCTGCCGTGCTCGGCGCCGGCTTCCTGGTCGAGGCGCACCTGCTGTGGCAGCGCGGCCGTCGCAGCAACGAGCTCGTCGACGTGCGCCCGATGAGACTCTTCCACGCGTCGAACATGTATCTCTCGCTGCTCTTCGTCGCCGTGGCGCTGGACCCGCTGCTCAAGCTCTGAGCCCGTCCCCGGCAGCGGACCGTCCGGTCCCGCCGTCAGCTGTCGCCGGCGAGCGAGCTGAGCACGCCCTCGATCATCTGCTGGGCGCGCGTGAGTGCGGGCGCTCCCGCCGCTGGCACGGAGGTGAGGCGCACGGTGACGACCTCGAGCCCGTTGACCACCGCGATCGTCGCGGAGTCGGCTCCGTCGCCGTTCGCGGTGGCAGCGCAGGACTCCTCGGCGCCTGCGGCCTTGAACCCGGCCCGGTCGCGGAACTCGGTGCGGTCGATGGCCAGGCACTGGCTCTTCTGCACCTCGTCGGCGGAGATCTCGTCGCCGGCCTGCAGCCACGTCACGATGGCGCGCACCTCGGTGGAGGCGGCATCCGGAGAGCGCAGGGAGCAGGCCGCCGTGGGGTTGGCGGTGTCGTCGGAGCTGGAGTTGGCGACCAGTCCGGCACGGGCAGCCTCTGGGATCAGGGCGCACAGGTCGGCCGGGACCTCGGGCTTCATGACGGTCAGCGGCTCGGGGTCGGTGCCGCCGCACCCGGCGGCCAGCACAAGCGTGGCCAGCAGGGTGCCCAGCTGTGCGGGACGTCGTCGTACCGCCATCTGCCCTCCTGCTCGTCGGCGCTGCTGCAACGGGCCACATTCCACCACAGTGAAGAGCGTCCGGGTGGCCGTTCCGGCTAGGGCGCCGCGAGGCTTTCCCGGGCCGAACGGCCCTCCCGCACCTCGATCACGACCCAGGTGACCGTCGCTGCGACCAGGGTGGCCCCCACGAGGTGGAGGCCGACGAGCACCACGGGGAGGTCGGTGAAGTACTGCACGAACCCGATCAGCCCCTGGGCGAGCTCGACCGCGAGGAGGGTCACTGTCGCCCGCGACCGGTGCACGATCACCAGGGCGAGGCTCAGCCCGACGAGCAGGAAGACGAAGTCCGCGTGCAGCTGGGAGAGCTGGAGCGGGTCCAGACCGTTGCGCGGTGCATCCAGGTCGCCCGCGTGTGGGCCGGAGCCGGTCACCACCGTGCCGAGCGCGAGCACCACCCACGCAGCGGCGTACGTCGACCAGGCGAGCAGGACCTGCGGCGCTCGGGGCGGGCGGGCCCGCCTCGGCCGCGGGATGCCGCGTCCGGTGCAGGTAGAGCACCGCCAGGCTGATGATGCCCATCGAGAACAGCAGGTGGAAGGCGACCACCCACGGATTGAGGTCGGTGAGCACGGTGACGCCGCCGAGCAGTGCCTGCGCCGGGATGCTCAGGGCGAGGAGCAGCGCCATCCGGCGCAGGTCGACGCGCCCGCTCCGGTAGGCGCTGACGAAGGTGGCGACAGCGATCGCGCCGAGCGCGAAGGTCAGCGTCCGGTTGCCGAACTCGATGGCCGAGTGGAACTCGAGGGCGCCGTGGGGGGTGAACGACTCGTCGGTGCATCGTGGCCAGGTGGGGCAGCCCAGACCGGACGCAGTCAGCCGCACCGCACCGCCCGTGAGGACGATGCCCATGTTCGCCAGCAGGGTGGCCCACGCGAACCGGCGTACCCAGACGCTCACTCCCACGTGAAGGTCCTCGCCGTCAGGACCGCACCGATCGCGGCCCACAGCGCCAGGACGAGCAGGGAGCCCCACTCGATGGTGCCGGACCACAACGCAGCACGGAGGGAGTCGCCGAGCGCACCGGAGGGCAGCAGCGTCGTGACGCCGCCGAAGGCGCCGTAGGCCGAGGAGGGGAGTACGACGGCCCCGCCCGCCATCAGCAGCAGGTAGACGAGGTTGGCCGCAGCCAGCGTGGCCTCCGCCCTCAGCACACCGGCGACGAACAGCCCGAGGGCGGCGAACGCCGCGGTCCCGAGCATGATCGCCAGCAGCGCGGCGAGCGGTGACCCGTGCGGCTGCCAGCCGAGCACCAGGGCCACGAGCGCGAGCACCACGATCTGCAGCGCCTCGACGAGCAGCAGTGCGCCGACCTTGCCCAGGAGCAGACCGGATCGCGGAAGCGGTGAGGAGCCCAGCCGCTTGATCACGCCGTAACGGCGCTCGAACCCGGTGGCGATGGCCAGCGACGTGAACGCCGTCGACATCACGGCCAGGGCCAGGACGCCGGGAGTGAAGACGTCGACCGGCCGGCGGGAGAAGGAGAGCTCGAGGTGCTGGGCGGCCTCGACACCTCCGATCAGCACGATCACCGGGATCACCACGGCCAGCAGCAGCTGCTCGCCGTTGCGGAGCATCAGCCTCGACTCCATCACCGCCTGCGCCAGCACCTGCCGGGCCAGCGGGGCGGCGCCGGGGTTCGGCGTGAAGACGCCGTGCGGCGTACTCATGCCGCCGGCTCCCGACCGGCCAGCCTTCGACCGGTCAGCTCCAGGAAGACGTCCTCGAGGTTGCGCTGGCCGAGGTGCAGGGACTCGGGCAGCACGCCGTGCCGCTCGCACCAGCCCGACACCGTCGCCAGGGTGGTGCTGTCGGCCGGACCGGTGATGAGCAGGCTGGTCTCGCTGATCGTGCGGACGTCGAGCCGGTGGCCCAGCGCCTCCTGCAGCGACTGCGGCGCACCCTCGGGGAACGGCTTGGTCACCACCAGGCGGATGGTCGAGGTCCCTCCCCGGGTCAGCTCCAGCGGGCTTCCGGACGCGATCATCCGGCCGCGGTCGATGATGTGGATCCGGTCCGCGAGCCGCTCGGCCTCGTCCATGTGGTGCGTGGTCAGGACGACGGTGACACCGTCGGCACGCATCTCCTGCAACAGCTCCCAGGTCGTACGACGGGCAGCGGGGTCCATCCCCGCGGTCGGCTCGTCGACGAAGATCAGCTCCGGACGGCCCACGACCGCCATGGCGAGCTTGAGCCGCTGCTGCTGGCCCCCCGACAGCCGCCGGTAGGGCGTGCGGCCGCAGTCGCCGAGACCGAGCCGTTCGCCGAGCATCTCGATGTCCAGGGGATCCGCGTGCAGGCGTGCGATGTGACCGAGCATCTCCATCGCACGCACCCCGGACCAGGCCCCGCCGTCCTGCAGCATGACGCCGATGCGCGGGAGCAGGTCACGACGCTGGCGTTGCGGGTCGAGGCCCAGCACGGAGACCGAGCCGCCCTGCGGCCTGCGGTAGCCCTCGCAGGTCTCCAGGGTCGTGGTCTTGCCGGCGCCGTTGGGTCCGAGCACGGCGGTGATCGTGCGGCGTTCGACGGTCATGTCGAGGTGGTCGACGGCCACCTTGTCGGCGTACCGCATCACCAGGCCGGACACCACCACTGCAGCCCCGGGGGCGGTGCCCGGGGCGTCCGGGGCGATGGGGGAGTCGGGCACGCAGGGATTCTACGGAGGGCCGGTCACTCCGCGCGCAGCCCCTTGAGGTAGGCGGCCTGGCCCAGGTGCTGCAGGCAGTCGCCGAGCAGGCTGACCACGCGGACGCCGGCCGTCACCGGCGGGTCCCAGTGGTGGTCCACGACCCGGTCGAACTCATCGGCGTCGGCGCGCCCGAGATAGTCGAGCGTCATCTGGTGCACCGCCTCGTGGTAGTCCACGAGGTCCTGCAGGCGCTCGACCCTGACGGCGTCGACGTCCTGGAGGAGTGGCCGTAGCCGATGTCACCCTCGTCGAAGGGCAGGTCGAGTCGTGCCGCCCACGTCGTCTGCCAGGCCTGCGCGACCCCGCCGAGGTCGGCCACGTGGTCGTCCTGGACCCGTGCGGTGTGCCACAGCAGCCAGGCGATCGGGTTGCCCGGTTCCCTGGGGGCGCCAGCGGGCCAGGTCCGGATCGAGGTCACGCGCCGTCTCGACGTACAGTGCGCGGACGCGACCGAACGCGTCGGTCAGCAGCTCAGCGGTCTCCATGCCAGGTGAACATACTCCGGTGAGCGCACCTCCGGGTCCGGTGGAACGGCTCGCCCCGGTCAGGGCACCCTCCTCGGCTTAGGGTGACCTTATTTGAAAGCCGCTCCGCATTAAGGGCACACTGGTGTTGTGGAAATCGCCGGTCACCTGCCAGGTCATGGGCAGCCCCAGCACGACCAGCCCACGCGCGAGCGTGTGGTGCGTTCGGTCATGGTCAACGGACCCTCCACCGCCGCCGCACTGGCGGAGCGCCTGGAGCTGACTCCCGCCGCCGTACGACGCCACCTCGACCACCTGCTCGAGGACGGCACGCTCGAGGCTCGCGAGCCACGCTCCAGCGCCACCCGGGGCCGTGGCCGGCCGGCCAAGACGTTCGCGCTGACCGCCGCCGGACGCGACCAGCTCGACCAGGCCTACGACGACCTCGCCGTGCAGGCGATCCGCTTCCTCGCGGAGACCGGGGGCAAGGAGGCAGTCCGCCAGTTCGCGGACCGCCGTGCCGCCCAGATCGAGCAGCGCTTCGACACCCTCGTCGAGGCCCGCCCGGAGCTGGCGCCCGTCGACGCCCTGGCGCAGGTCTTCACCGACGAGGGGTACGCCGCCGCGGTGCGCGACCTCCCGATGGGTGAGCAGCTGTGCCAGCAGCACTGCCCGGTCTCGCACGTCGCCCATGAGTTCCCCGAGCTGTGCGAGGCCGAGACGGCCGCGATCAGCCGGATGCTCGGCGGCCGGCACGTGCAACGACTCGCGACCATCGCCCACGGTGACGGCGTGTGCACCACCTGTATCCCGCACAACCCGGTCACCACCGGCTCCACCCCCGTCAGAGACGCCATCACCACCCAAGGCAAGGAGAGGGTCACCCGATGACTTCCATCGAAGAACTGAACCCGTCGCTCAAGGACATCGGCCGCTACGAGTTCGGCTGGTCCGACAGCGACGACGCGGGCGCAGACGCCACGCGTGGCCTCAACGAGGCCGTCGTCCGCGACATCTCCTCCAAGAAGAGCGAGCCCCAGTGGATGCTCGACCTGCGCCTGAAGGGGCTCAAGCTGTTCGGCCGCAAGCCGATGCCGACCTGGGGCTCCGACCTGTCGACCATCGACTTCGACAACATCAAGTACTTCGTGCGCTCCACCGAGAAGCAGGCCCAGACCTGGGACGACCTGCCGGCGGACATCAAGAACACCTACGACAAGCTCGGCATCCCCGAGGCGGAGAAGGCCCGCCTGGTCTCCGGCGTCGCGGCGCAGTACGAGTCCGAGGTGGTCTACCACGCGATCAACGAGGAGCTCGAGGCCCAGGGCGTGCTGTTCCTGGACACCGACACCGCGCTGAAGGAGCACCCGGAGATGTTCCAGGAGTACTTCGGCACCGTGATCCCCGTCGGTGACAACAAGTTCTCCGCGCTGAACTCCGCGGTGTGGTCCGGCGGCTCGTTCATCTACGTGCCCAAGGGCGTCCACGTGGAGATCCCGCTGCAGGCCTACTTCCGGATCAACACCGAGAACATGGGCCAGTTCGAACGCACGCTGATCATCGTCGACGAGGACGCCTACGTGCACTACGTCGAGGGCTGCACCGCGCCGATCTACAGCTCGGACTCGCTGCACTCCGCGGTGGTCGAGATCATCGTCAAGAAGGGTGGTCGCTGCCGCTACACCACCATCCAGAACTGGTCGAACAACGTCTACAACCTCGTCACCAAGCGCGCCACCTGCGAGGCCGGCGCGACGATGGAGTGGGTCGACGGCAACATCGGCTCCAAGGTGACGATGAAGTACCCCGCCATCTACCTGATGGGTGAGCACGCCAAGGGCGAGACCCTGTCGATCGCCTTCGCCGGCGAGGGCCAGCACCAGGACGCGGGCGCCAAGATGGTGCACGCCGCGCCGAACACGTCGAGCTCGATCCTGTCCAAGTCGGTGGCCCGTGGCGGCGGCCGTACGTCGTACCGCGGACTGATCCAGATCAACGAGGGCGCGCACGGCTCCAAGAGCAACGTGCTGTGCGACGCGCTGCTGGTCGACCAGATCAGCCGCTCCGACACCTATCCCTACGTCGACATCCGCGAGGACGACGTGTCGATGGGCCACGAGGCGAGTGTCTCCAAGGTCTCCGACGACCAGCTGTTCTACCTGATGTCGCGCGGCATGGAGCAGGACGAGGCGATGGCGATGATCGTGCGCGGCTTCGTCGAGCCGATCGCCAAGGAGCTGCCGATGGAGTACGCCCTCGAGCTCAACCGGCTGATCGAGCTGCAAATGGAAGGCGCTGTCGGGTGACGCTCCTTCCTGGTGCCGCCACAGGCGTCGCCGGGCACGGCGGCGGCCCAACCACCCGCTCCGCTCGTTCCTCGCTCCGCGGGGGCCAGTCCCATCCACGGTCCGCCGCCGAGCCCGTCGACGCCTCTGGCGCCGACGCGACCTGACCATCACCCCAGAAAGCCAAAGGCCAAAGAACCTGTGACTGTGACTACCGAAAGCGTCCGAGACGCGCTGGAGATGCCTACCGAGAAGGTGCTGAGCCACCTGCACCCGGAGGGGTCCTTCGACCTTGCCGACCACGCGGTGCCCACGGGCCGCGAGGAGGTGTGGCGGTTCACTCCGCTCAAGCGCCTGCGTGGCATCCAGGACGGTGCCGCGCTGGACGGGCGCGCCTTCGAGGTCGAGGTGCATGCCGAGGCCGGCGTCACCGCCGGAGCGGTGGGCATCGACCACGAGGCCCGCGGCACGTCCGGGCTGGTGCCGCCGGACCGCGTCAGCGCCCGCGCGTGGGCGGCTGCCGACTCCGTCTTCCTCGTCGACGTCCCCAAGGAGCACCTCGGTGAGAGCGCGACGACCGTCACCCTGACCGGCACCGGCAACGAGGTCGCCTCGGCCGGTCACCTGGTCGTGCGTGCCGGCGCGTTCTCGAAGTCCCGGGTCGTGCTGCGCTTCCAGGGCACGGCCACTCTCGCCGAGAACGTCGAGATCGTCGTCGGCGACGGCGCCGAGCTGACCGTGGTCACCGTGCAGGACTGGGACGACGACGCAGTGCACCACTCGACCCAGCACGCCATGGTGGGCCGGGACGCGACGCTGCGCCACGTGGCCGTCTCCATCGGTGGCGACGTGGTGCGTCACGACGCCACGGCGGAGTACGCCGGCCCCGGTGGGTCGGTCGAGATGCTCGGCATGTACTTCGCGGACGAGGGGCAGCACATCGAGCACCGCCTCTTCGTGGACCACAACCAGCCGCACACCCGCAGCAACGTCGTCTACAAGGGCGCGCTGCAGGGCGAGGGCGCCCACACCGTGTGGATCGGCAACGTCTTGATCCGCAAGGTGGCCGAGGGCATCGAGACCTACGAGGAGAACCGCAACCTGGTGCTCACCGACGGCTGCCAGGCCGACTCGGTGCCGAACCTCGAGATCGAGACCGGCGAGATCCTGGGAGCCGGGCACGCCTCGGCCACCGGCCGGTTCGACGACAACCAGCTGTTCTACCTGCGCTCGCGCGGCATCGAGGAGTCCGAGGCCAGGCGCCTCGTCGTCCACGGGTTCTTCAACGACCTGATCCGCAAGATCGGAGTGCCCGATCTCGAGAGCCAGCTCGTGCTCACCGTGGAGGCGGAGCTGGAGAAGAACGTGCACAGGATCCTGCGATGAGCTTCCTGCGCGCCTGCTCGCTGAGCGAGCTGACCGACAGCACGCCGCTGCGAGTCGAGGTCGACGGCCTCGACGTCGCGGTCGTGAAGCACGACGACGAGATCTTCGCCATCGAGGACGAGTGCAGCCACGCGGCCGTCGCGCTCTCCGAGGGCGACGTGGACGACTGCACCATCGAGTGCTGGATGCACGGATCACGGTTCGACCTCCGCACCGGCAAGCCGACCGGACCGCCGGCCACCGAGCCCGTTCCGGTCTTCCCCGTCCAGATCAGCGGGGACGACGTACTCATCGACATCGAAGCGCCCCTCGCGGGCTGACCAGACCTTCAAGACTGACTTTTTCGAGAACAAGGAGCATCACATGGCAACGCTGGAGATCAAGGACCTGCACGTCTCGGTCGACACCGAGGACGGCCCCAAGGAGATCCTCAAGGGCGTCAACCTGACCATCAGGGCCGGCGAGACACACGCGATCATGGGCCCCAACGGCTCCGGCAAGTCCACCCTCGCCTACTCGATCGCGGGTCACCCGAAGTACGCCGTGACCAAGGGATCGGTCACCCTCGACGGTGTCGACGTCCTCGCGATGAGCGTCGACGAGCGTGCGCGCGCCGGCCTGTTCCTCGCGATGCAGTACCCCGTCGAGGTCCCCGGTGTCTCGGTCTCGAACTTCCTGCGCACCGCCAAGACCGCGATCTCCGGCGAGGCTCCCAAGCTGCGCACCTGGGTCAAGGACGTCAACGCGGCGATGGACCGGGTGAACATGGACAAGGAGTTCGCGACCCGCAACGTCAACGAGGGCTTCTCCGGCGGCGAGAAGAAGCGCCACGAGATCGTGCAGCTCGAGCTGCTCGACCCGCAGGTGGCCGTGCTCGACGAGACCGACTCCGGCCTGGACATCGACGCGCTCAAGATCGTCTCCGAGGGCGTGAACCGCTTCAAGGAGTCCGGGGACAAGGGCGTCCTGCTGATCACGCACTACACCCGGATCCTGCGCTACATCACCCCCGACTTCGTGCACGTCTTCGTCGACGGCCGGATGGTCGAGGAGGGTGGCCCCGAGCTGGCCGACCAGCTCGAGGCCGAGGGCTACGACAAGTACCAGAAGACCGCGGTCTGATGGAGGGACTGCTGCCGGGTCTGGAGGTCATCCGCAAGGACTTCCCGATCCTCGATCGCCGGCTCAGTGGTGACCTGCCACTGGTCTACCTCGACAGCGCCAACACCTCGCAGAAGCCGCAGTGCGTGATCGACTCGATGGTGGACCACCTCGAGCGGCACAACGCCAACGTGGCGCGGGCGATGCACCAGCTCGGCGCGGAGTCGTCGGCCGCGTTCGAGGAGGCCCGCGACAAGGTCGCGGCGTTCCTGAACGCACCGTCGCGCGACGAGGTGATCTTCACCAAGAACGCCTCCGAGGCGCTGAACCTGGTCGCCAACACGATGGCGTGGGCCGGTCCGCTCGAGGTGAAGGCGGGCGACCGCGTGGTGATCACCGAGATGGAGCACCACTCCAACATCGTGCCGTGGCAGCTCCTCACCGAGCGCAAGGGCGCCGAGCTGCGCTGGTTCGGGCTCACCGACGACGGTCAGCTGGACCTCTCCGACATCGACGAGCTGATCACCCCGCAGACCAAGGTCGTCGCCCTGACCTGGGTCTCGAACATGCTCGGCACCATCAACCCGATCGCCGAGATCGCCCGCCGCGCGCACGAGGTCGGTGCCGTGGTGGTCGTGGACGCCTCGCAGGCAGCCCCGCAGCTCCCCGTGGACGTGCAGGCCGTCGACGCCGACTTCCTGGCCTTCACCGGGCACAAGGTGACCGGTCCCACGGGCATCGGCGTGCTCTGGGGCAAGAGCGAGCTGCTCGGCCAGCTGCCCCCCTTCCTCGGCGGCGGAGAGATGATCGCCACCGTCTCGATGGAGCGGTCGACCTACGCCGCCATCCCGCACCGGTTCGAGGCCGGCACCCCGCCGATCGTGGAGGCGGTGGGGCTCGGTGCCGCCGTGGACTACCTCACCGAGATCGGACTGGACCACATCCACCTGCACGAGCAGACGGTCACCCGCTACCTGCTCGACGGTCTCGCGACCGTGGGTGGCGTCACCGTGATGGGCCCGCTCGACCCGACCCTGCGTGGGGGAGCGGTGTCCTTCGAGGTGGACGGCGTGCACCCGCACGACGTGGCCCAGACCCTGGACGCCCGCGGGATCGCCGTACGCGCCGGGCACCACTGCGCCAAGCCGGCCCACAAGCGGTACGGCGTGCAGAGCTCGACCCGCGCGTCGTCGTACCTCTACACGACCCCGGCGGAGATCGACGCCCTGATCGAGGGAATCAACTACACCAAGCGCTACTTCAAGGTGAAGTGATGGACCTCGACAGCCTCTACCAGGAGATCATCCTCGACCACTACCGCAGCCCGCACCACGCGGGACTGCGGGAGCCCTTCGGGGCCGAGGTGCACCACGTCAACCCCACCTGCGGCGACGAGGTGACCCTGCGCGTCCACCTCGAGGGTGCCCCGGGCAGCGAGACCGTCTCCGACGTGTCCTACGACGCGGAAGGCTGCTCGATCAGCCAGGCCGCCGCCTCCGTGATGGCCGACCTGGTGATCGGCCAGCCCGTGGCCAAGGCGATGCAGACCCACGAGGCGTTCGTCGAGCTGATGCACGGGCGCGGCAAGGTCGAGCCCGACGAGGAGGTCCTCGAGGACGGCATCGCCTTCGCCGGGGTCGCCCAGTTCCCCGCACGCATCAAGTGCGCCCTGCTTTCATGGATGGCGTTCAAGGACGCCACCGCCCAGGTTGTCTCCAAGGAGGACTCATGACCGACGCACCGCACACTGACCGCACGCACCCCGCCGACCTGCCCGACGTGCCGGAGGCGAACGGCGGTGGCACGGCCACCGCCACGAAGGACGACGTGTTCGAGGCGATGAAGGACGTCGTCGACCCCGAGCTGGGGATCAACGTCGTCGACCTCGGCCTGGTCTACGACGTGCACCTCGACGAGCACTCCAACGCCGTGCTCGACATGACCCTCACCTCGGCCGCGTGCCCGCTGACCGACGTGATCCAGGACCAGACCAACTCTGCCCTCGAGGGGATCGTCGGCGACGTCACGATCAACTGGGTCTGGATGCCGCCGTGGGGCCCGGACAAGATCAGCGACGACGGGCGCGAGCAGCTGCGGGCCCTCGGCTTCAACGTCTGAGCGAAGACCCCGCCGATGACCGAGGTCCTGGTGCCGGTCGCGCGGATCGAGCCGTGGGTGCGCAACTTCGTCACCCGGCACGGCGAGACGGCGCTGGACGTCGTCGACGGGGCGCTGGCCGGGACCGCGGCTGACGGCTCCCGCTTCGTCGCGCGGCCGCCGTTCGGTGCGTCGTACGCCGGCGCTGCGGATCCGGCCGCCTTCGCGACGACCTGTGAGCCGCCGCGCACCTGGGGCATCCTCCTCGTCCGCAAGGGCGGCTTCGCCGTCGCCCGGCTGGCGGGGGAGCGCACGGTCGAGTCCAAGGTCGGACAGCGCCACGTCCAGGGCCGCACGAAGGCAGGTGGCCAGAGCCAGCAGCGGTTCTCACGTCGTCGGGACAACCAGGCACGAGCGGCCTTCGAGGCGACCGCGGGCCACGCCCACCGGATCCTCGCCGGTCCGCTGACAGCCCTCGTCTGCGGGGGTGACAGGACGGCGGTCGACCGGGTGCTGGAGGACCCGCGCCTGCGTCAGCTCACCGAGCTCCGGGTCGAGCCCTGGCTCCCTGTTCCCGACCCACGGCGGGCCGTCCTCGAGCGCGCGGTGGTGGACGGCTGTTCGGTCTTGGTGACCGTGACCGACCAGTCCTGAGCCTCGTCGGCCCGCAGCCGAGGCGCCCTCTCGGCTGTCACCTCGGAGCGGCCGGGTCGGCCACGGTCATTCCTGCCGCAGGTCGACCAGGGCACCCAGGTCACGGCTCACCTCGTCCAGGGTGAGCCGCTCGGCTGCGTCGTCGCGCATGCATCCCTCGATGACCTCGGCGACCCGGTGACGAACAGAACCACCCGGTCGCCAGTACCGCGCCCGGTGCAGGACCGACGCCAGCCCAGTCGGAGGTTCGTCGCTGGTGAACCCGTTGAGGGCCTCGAAGAGGACGGCGCCCAGACCCCACACGTCCGTGGGCTCGTCCTGGTGCCCGCCGTTGACTTGTTCCGGGGAGCGGTACCCCGATGTGCCGGTCCCGCGTGTGATCGGTCCGGGGGGTCCTGCGAGCGAGAGGTCGATCAGCTTCGCGGTGCCGTCCTGAAGCACCACGTTGCCGGGACTCACGTCGCCGTGGATGCAGGCTCTTCGGTGCAGGTACCGCAGCGCCGAGGCAAGCTGCAGGCCGAGCAGCGCGACTTCCAGAGGGACCAGGCGTCCGTGCTCGTCCACCACATCGCTCAAGGAGCGACCGGTCAGCGTCTCCATCACGATGGCGAGCTGGGGTTCCTCCACGAGCTCGTAGACGCGGACGAGGTGGGGATGGGCCAGGTCGCGCAGCAGCTCGCCCTCACGCCGCAGGTAGACCTCGGTGTGCGGCTCCGAGACTCGATCGGGCCGGACCAGCTTGACGATGCACCGCGCCTGTCGTTCCGTGCACCAGGTCTCGTAGACGTCCAGCCGGTGACCGCGGCGGAGGTGCGCCACGACCTCGTAGCCGGGGACCAGTTCGGCGCCAGGGGGCACCAGCGGTGGCTCGACCCGCGGTCTCTGCTCGATCATGCGCTCTCGCTTCGTCGTGCGCTGGCCATGGTCACCACGTCGGATACCACCCGGCCATGGTCCAGGGTGACCACCCGGTCGGCCATCTCCACCGCGACCGGGTCGTGGGTGACCATGATGATCGTGTGCCCTGGCTGACGGTTGTCCCGCAGCGGTTGCAGCACCCGGCGGGCAGCCTCCGGGTCGAGTCCGGTGGTCGGCTCGTCCAGGAGGAGCAGGGGGCTGTCCTTGAGGAATGCGCGGGCGAGCGAGACCCGCTGACGCTGTCCACCGGACAACGTGCGCGCCCGCTGACCGACCGTGGTCTCGTAGCCGCGTGGCAGGGCCCGGATGAACTCGTCCGCCGTTGCCGCTCGGGCCGCCTGCACGATGTCGGCATCGGAGGCGCCGTGTCGGGCGTAGGCGATGTTGTCGCGCACCGAGGCGTCGAGCAGCGCCATCTCCTGGGGAACCAGGGCGACGTTGTCCCGCACCGAGTGCAGCGTGACGTCCCGCAGGTCCTGGCCGCCCACCAGCACCGCTCCCGCCGTGGGATCGACCGCTCGCAGCAGGAGCTTGACCAGGGTCGACTTGCCGGCCCCGCTGGGTCCGACGACGGCGATCACGATGTCCGGCTCGAAATGCAGGGTGACGTTGTCGAGAGCCGCCCGCCTGGCACCGGGGTAGACGACGGTGACGTGCTCCAGGGAGACCCTTCGGCTGCCCTCCCGGAGTGGCTCGGCCCCGGACCGCTCCACGGGCGGCGTCTCGTCGAGCAGCTCGGCGAGACGTTCGCAGCCGGCGGCATCGCCGAACAGGCCGGGGTAGAGGCCACCGAGTGAACGCATCGGTCCGTACAGCTGGACCATCATCGTCATGAAGGCCAGCAGCCCACCGAGGGTCAGCCGGCCCGAGGCCAGCGAGTAGGTGCCGAGCACGATCACGGTGAGCACCCCGACCAGCTCCGCCAGGTCGACCACGGGGGAGAAGACGGCGCGTACGCGAGTGGCTGCGAGGGAGGCTGCGCGGATCCCGAGGTTCTCTCGCATGAACTGCTCGGTGGCGTCGCTGTGCCGGTTGAAGGTCTGCACCAGTGCCGCGTTGCCCAGGTGCTCCTCGGTGATCGCCGAGAGGGACCCGCCACGGCGTCGCTGCTCGCGAGCCGTGACCTTGATCAGCCGTGCGAACCGGTGGGCGAGAAGCCAGAAGATCGGCACGATCACCAGCGACGCGAGCGCGAGCTGGACGTCGAGCAGCATCAGCGCGACGAGATAGAAGGCAGCGGTGAGGACCGTGGTGATGCCCGAGCGAACCCGACCGATCATGAAGCTCTCCACGCTGGAGGAGTCGCTCGTGATCCGCAGCATCGAGTCACCCAGCCGGCGTCGGTCGTGCACCTCTTGCGGAAGGGAGAGGACGTGGGCGAAGACGCGCGTGCGCAGGTGGGTCAGGAAGGTGTGCGAGAGCCAGGTGGAGAGGTAGGAGTTCAGGCCGGAGAGGATCCCCGAGACCACCGCCAGCGCCAGGTAGCAGCCACCGATCCACACCAGTGGGCGAAGATCGGCGGGAACGAGGACGTCGTCGACCACGAACTTGAACAGCGCTATCTCGATCACGGTGATCGCCGAGAGGATCGAACCGAGAGCCGTACTGAGGGCCACCCACCAGCGCAGGGGGCGGACGTCGGGCCAGAACAGGCGCCAGACCTCGCGCAGAGTCAGGTCGGGGGCGTCCTGGACGAGGTCCCGGGGGCCCTGGACCGGGCTGAGGAACCGGTGGACTGCCCGGCGCGGCGAGCCGCACCACCAACGGGCGCGCCCGAAGCGGGGCCGTCGGTGCGACGGCCCCGCCGTGGGTCTACGCCTCGATCTCGACATCGAGGTTGTCCTGCTCGCCCCCGTCAGTAGCCGCCGCAACCGCAGTTGCAGCCGCTGCCGTGGCTCTTGCGCGACTTCGAGGACTTGCTCGACTTGCTCGACTTCGAGGACTTGCTCGACTTCGAGGACTTACGGCCCCCGCCACACTTGTTGGCCTTGACGGCCTTGACCATTCCCGAACGCGCCATCACTGGTCTCCTGTTTGTCGTTCGGAGAGCGAAGCCCGCCCTCCGTGGTGTCTCTTGCGCCGCTAGGTTCTGGCGGAGCGAAGGCGAGGACAAGACTGGTGCTGTGCCGGACACGCCTGTTATCGCGCCCCCGCGGTGTCACGCATCCGACGCATTGATGCAGCGGATCGCCGAGATCATTGGTCGCAGCCTGGATCCTCGGGTTTACGGACTAGTCCGTCTCGCTGGACCTCCCCCGGGACCTGAGCGACTCAGCCGCCCGCGAGACTCTTCAGGATGTCGATGGCGTCGGCCTTGGGAAGCCCCTTGGGCTTGATCGTGCGGGCTGACTCACGCAGCACCTTGACCAGCTTCGTGCCCTGCTCCCCGCGACGTTGGGAGATCAGCAGGGCCAACTGGCCGGAGACGAAGGGCGTCGCGACTGACGTGCCGTTCCACCAGGCGTACCTGCCGCCGGGAACCGGGCCGGCCACACGCTCACCGGGTGCCGCCACCTCGACCCAGCCGCCGGACCCGGAGAACTCGCTCAGCCTGTCCCCGCCCGCGCTCAGCGCACCCACACCCACGACATCGTTCATGGCGGCGGGGAAGTTCTCGGCGTTGCCACCGGCGTTGCCCGCGGCCGCGACCACGACCACACCCGCTTTCTTGGCCTCCTTGAGCGCGTCGACGAAAACCCCGGACTGCGGCTTGTACATGGTGCCGAAGCTCAGGCTGATCACGTCGGCTCCGGCTGCCACGGCGTCCTCGATGGCCTGCGCCACCACGAACGTGTTGCCGCGACCGTCGCTGTCGAGAACCCGCAGGGGCATGATTCGAGCCTGGGGGGCCACCAGGGCCACGATGCCACTGATGAAGGTGCCGTGGCCGAAGGACTCGTCGACTGCCCGGTCGGCGTCGTCGTCGGTGCGGTTGCTCACCTCGGAGGCGTCGAGGTCGTCGTCGACGTAGTCCCACCCAGGCACCAGAACCCCTGAGAGCGCGGAGTGTCGCGAGTCGACCCCCGTGTCCAGCACGGCTACGAGCGCGCCTGCTCCCTGGTATCGCCGGTGCACCTCGTCGAGTCGGAGCCCGGTGGCGGCAGGTTGCCGACGCCAGGTGTCGGGATCGGTTCCCGCATCCGCGGGGCCGGTCGAGCCCCACGCATGGAAGCGGGTGTCATCGACCTCGGTGAGATAGCTGGCCTCCGCGTAGCGGACGCTCGGGTCCGCGCTGATCCTCTTCGCGAGCTTGCGGGCAGAGGACTGTTCGTCGCAGTAGGCGGGGTCGGTCGAACGGAGCTCCCAGATGGCTCGCGAGGGCACCAGCGCGTCGGCGACCTCCACCGGGAACTGGGAGGTCAGCCGGTCGATGGCGCGGTCCTGACCTGGATCGACCTTGACCACCACGAGGGCTCGGCTGTTCGCGGCACAGCTCGCGGCGGATCCGGTGCTCGGGGCGAGGAGGCTCATCCCCAGCGCGCCGACGAGGGCCATCGGCAGGACCCCGCTCGAGATTCTCATGATGTCTCCGATCCAGTCGCAACGGGCGCTGCGACATAGCTGAAGGGGGCCCAGAAGTACGGGTGCGTGGCCGTTTCGCGGGTGCTGCGCTGAGCGAGGCGGAGGGCCGCAGCCGGGTCCACGCCGCCAGCCAGATGGCGATGGAAGGACACCATCAGCTCGCTGGTGACCGCGTCGTCGACCACCCAATGACTGACGACGAGGCCGCTTGCACCCGCCGCCAGGAACGCCCAGGCGAGACCGACTGGCTCCGTCGTCAGCCCGCCCTGTCGTCCTGAGTCGCAGGCACTGAGGATGACCAGCGCGCCGTGCAGATCGAGCTCGAGGATCTCCGAGGCCGTGACCGCCCGATCGGCCAGTTGCACCGACGAGAACAGCGGGTTCTCGGACCGGTAGAGCCCGTGACAGGCGATGTGGACCAGGTCGGCCCCGGGGATCGCGGCGACGAACGCCGCGGTCGTCGCCGCGTCACCGAGCAACAGACGGGCACCAGGCAGGACCTCGGCGACTGCGAGCGCCTCCGCCTCCACCTCCGGCGCGCGGCTGTCCGGCACTGCCAGCACGACCGCTCGCCGGCCAGTGGGACCGGAATGCGCGCGGAAACCGCTCGCAGTCGGAGCGAGCGTGATCGACCAGCGCTCCACCAGCGGCCGGGACCCGTCGTGCAACGCATGGAACGGGACCTCCAGCAGTGCTCGGGGGGCGACCACCACCAGCGAGTCCCCATCGGCTCCGGTGAGGTGGTGCGCCAGCGGTCTGACCAAGAGGTCGTGGAGCGTGCCGAGGATGTCCTCGGTGGTCGCACGGAGAAGCGGACCGGTACGCCGGGTGAAGCCGCCCCCCAGCTGAAACCTGCTCCACTGGGCGGTGAGCAGGTCGAGCTCCGCACGCACCCTGGGCAGAACGCCGGTCAGCCGGTGGACGTTCAGCACCCCGTTCTGGAGCGCGAACCCGATGACGTCGTCGCCGACGACGTGGTAGCTCAGCAGGCGCTCTGGCTCCATGGGCGTGTTCGCGGATCGGGTGCCGCTCGTCCCTGCGATGGCAACGCGATAGGGAGCCTCGCGGGCCCGGTGCATGCCGATCTGCTGCTCGAGGGCGTCGGCGCGCCGCCGCAGCGCAGTGATCAGCATCGGGTCGGCGGCCGCCATCAGCTCGCCATGGACCGCGTTGAGGTCGGTCTCGAGGACCGCCCGGGAATGTGACTCCGACGCGTCGGTCTGCGTCAGGGGAGTGGGACGGCCGAGGGTTCCGTGGACGAGCTCGGTCAGTGTGCGCGCCTTGGCCCGGTCGCTGAGTCGCAGCGCTGCCTGGAGATCGTCCGGCCCTGCGCGGTCGACCAGCAGGTCCACCAGCTCGTCGTACGCCGCGAGCCGTCTGTTGAAGAAGGCCCGGCGCAGGCTGGCGTCAGCGAGCCGTCGTCGGCCGTGGTCGATCTCGTCGATCACGGAGTGCAAGATGGCGACCGCCTCCGACTGTCGACCCCTGGAGCGCAGGAGCCGGGCACGCCCCACGAGGTAGGGCTCCCGCACCTGGGGCAGTCGGAGCACGGAAGGCATCGTCTCGAGGCTGTCCAGATGGGCCTGCGCCTGCAGGTCGTCCGGGGCCGTCTCCGCGAGCCACAGCTCGGCCGCGGCCAGGGAGACCGGCCAGTCGCCCTCCCTGAGTGCGTCTGCTGCCAAGGTGGCCACGCGGACTCCCTGGTCCAGGTGTTCCTCGCGCCGGAGCAGCTCAGCCAGAGCCAGCTGGGCCCGGGCACCCTGGTGCCGATCACCGACCTCGTCGAAGATCCGGTGTGCCGCCCGCAGGTTGGTTCCGGCCTCCTCGAGGTTGCCCATGTCCATCTCGGCGAGCGCCACCACGAAGTGCGCGGTCGCGGTGTCGTGCCGCAGCCCAGCCGAGGTCGTGCGGGCTACCGCTTCGGTGGCCTCGGTCCGTGCCTCCTGAGTGAGGCCGATCGAGAGGTAGAGATCGGCCGCGGCGAGCTGCAGTCGAGTGGCCTCGACCTCGGCACCCAGCTGGTGCAGCGTGTCACGGGCTGGACCGATGGCCTGCAACGCCGCCAGCAGCTCGCCCAGTTGCTGGTGCGCCTGGGCAACGTGCCCCAGGCACTTGGCCGACCACAGTCGGTCGCCACTGCGTTCGAAGACCTCTGCGGCCGCGCCCAGCACTTCGAGAGCCTCGCGACCGCGACCGAGGGTGATCAGCTCGATGCCGCGGTTGGCCATCGGCCGTGCGGTCTCGTCCTCGAGTCCGAGCGCTTCATAGGCACCCTCCGCACGAGAATAGGCCTCGAGCGCCCGCTCGTGGTCACCGAGAAATCCGCAGGCCACACCGATGTTCTCCTCCACGGCCGCCTGCAACCACTGACGCAGCTCCTCATCACCCGGGTCCGCCTCCACCGCCTCCATCGCGTCGGCGGCGAGCGCGGCCAACCCGGCCAGCGCCTCCTCACCCCTGGCCAGCGCATCGTCATGCCGGCCGAGGTCGTCGAGGATCTGCATCGTGCCGAGCACGGTACGCAGCGCTTGCACGTGCTGGCCGGCGTCGCGCCAGAGGTCTCGCGCCTGCTCGATCAGGGTGAGACTGTCCTGCAGCTCTCCACGCTCGGCCAGCACCCGCGCGCGTAGATACAGGGCCTGCGCACTGACCAGCGACAGACCCTGGGTCCGAGCAGCGGCGTCGCACAGAGCGCACAGCTCGCCTGCCGCGGCGGGTTGCGCATGCACCAACTCTGCGGCACGTTCCAGCAACCACGTCAGCCCGGGTTCGTCGTCCAGTCCCTCGCGTGCCAGCCGGCGGAGCCTGGCCGAGCTGTCGGACGCGCTCAGCAGGTCACTGACCAGGTCGGCGCCGCCGAGCTCCGTGGAGCTGGCGCTCATCGTCCTGCGCTCAGATCGACCGACGCGGTGATCACCAGGCTCCCGTTGGTCAAGCGCAGCCCGGTGGCGTCGTCCGGGACGGATGCCAGTGAGAACCTTCCGAGCTCGTCTCCGTCCACCGTGCGTGCGTGCGCGCCTCCACCCAGCGCGACGGCCTCGAACACCGGTCCCTCGTCCATGTCGGGGGCCAGCAGGACCTGTCCGTCGATGCGGACTCGCTGATCCCGGAGTCGGCGGAGGTCGAGGACGAGGTCCGCCTCCTCGGTGGTGTACGCCAGGTGCCACGTCTCCTGATCGCCTGGTCCACCGCGGGCCCCGGCCGGCACCAGGTCCCAGCGGCTGTCGAAGGTCAACCGCGCGACACTGTCCACGGTCGCGGACGCCTCCGTGGCGTGCGCGTTGCTCCAGCTCTCGAAGTGCCGGGTCAGGTTCTGCCGCACGATCGGGGGTACGTCGTGCACTGACGAGGCTCGGGTGAGCGTCTTGAACCCCCGGAGCCAGTCCACCAGTGCGAGCGTGCGCGCGTCGGCGTCGTCGACCTGGTGCTGCACCATGGCCGCCCCCTCGGCTGTGAGGCGGCCGTCGAGCCAGTCGATCAGCTGTCGAATGCTGGGGCCACGGCCACCCTGGATCGGAGTCATCGATCCAGGCCGTCGGTCATGATGGCGCGCAACTGCGCCAGGCAACGCGCTCGCATCGGCCCGAGGGTGCCGATGGCCCGACCGGTACGCCGGGCCACCTCCTTGTAGGAGGATCCCGCAGGATCGAGGTAGAGGGCAGTCAGGAGCTCGCGACAGGGCTCGGCGAGAAGCTGGAGCGACTCGTGCAGCCAGACCACCTGCTCCCACTGAGCGATCGGGTCGATGCTGTCAGCCGCCGGCACCGCCAGGTGACTGTCGCGGGTCGCGTCGCGTCGGGCGCGCCAGGCCGACCGCCGCGCGACCGTGGCGAGCCATCCGGCGAGCCGCTCGTCCTCCCGAAGGTCGTCGATGGCGTCGAGCAGAGCGATGAAGGTCATCTGGGTGATGTCGGCAGCTTCCTCGCGGGAGAGCTGGTTGCTCATGGCCACGCCGAACACGAGTGCCTCGTAGCGGCGTACGAGGGTGTCCCAGGCGGCTCCGTCCCCGCGACGACACTGCTTCAGCAGCGCGGCGTCCGACGCCATCTGAAGGCGGGTCGCTGGCAGCGCCACCTGATCGCGTGCGACGGGTTCCGAGAGGGCGTGGTCCGGGAAGCTCGGACGGTGATGGTGCCCCTCCGCCCTGCCGAGGTGATGCTGCACTGGACTCCCCCCTGAATGGTCTCTGCAGGCCCGCCCCCGGCGCCCCGAGATCACACCCTGAGATGGGACCTTAGCCGGACGTCGCTTGGTGCCGGTAGGCCTGTTCTAGACGACCTCCCACCGGCGCAGGCGGTCCCTGCCGATGAGCACGGAACCCGAGGACCGCTCTGTCAGGATGGATGCCATGTGGGAGCCCGACCCGGCGTGGCAGGAGCTACGTGGAGCCGGCGGGCCAGCCACCCAGGGTGTCTGGATAGCCGTGCTCGACGGGCGGCGATGGGTGGTGAAACGGCTGGCGGCGCCGCAGGATCGGACATCTGCCCTCAGCGACCCGGGTCATGCCGGCTACTGGCGCCGTGAGGCGGAGGTTGCCCAGGACGTCGCCGTCGTCGACGGGCCGGGCCTGGTGCCCTCGGCATTCGGTCGGGTCGAGGACGACAACGAAGGCGTCACCGTGTGGAGCCTGGAGCAGTCCGGGACGCCACCGTCAGGTGTGTTCGTGGCGCACGCGCTGGGGCGTTTCGCCGGTGCCCCGCACACGACGCCGCGCTGGGCGTCCCGGCGGCTGCTGGCCGACCGTCTCGCCATGGCCGAGGCGCGTTCCGGCTGGCGAACCCTCGCCCGTACGACCCTCGCAGATGTCGCAGACCGTCTCTGGACCCGCAGGCAGCACTGGTTGCAGCGCTGTGCCGAGGGGCCCATGGGCCGCCTCCATGGTGACGCGACACCGGCCAACTTCCTGACCAGGCGGGGCGAGGACGTCGTGGCGGTGGACTGGCAGTGCTTCGGGGTCGGCCCGGTCGGGACCGACCTCGGCTACTACGCGCTGTCCAGCAAGGAAGACTTCGGCGTGTTGCTCGACGCCTTCCTTGCCGGGGTCGGACCTGACGCCGATGCGGATGCGATCACTCGTGCTGCCCGGGTGACAGCCGTCTACACGGTGCTGTCGCGGGCCGAGTGGGCCCTCGCCCAGGCCGCCAAGGGCGCGGGGGCACTGGCGGGCAAGTACCGACACCCCGCGGTCGCGCCGCACCTGCGCGCCCTGCAGCGGCAGTTCCCGCAGATCGAGCACCTCATCGCCTAGACCGCTATGACCCGAACTGGGCATTGACGTCCGGTCCGGGTGCGGCCACCCTCGGGTGATGCGTCGACTTCTGGTGGTATGCCTGTCGGTCCTGCTGCTCGGCAGCGGATGTGGCTCCTCTGCGTCCCCTGACGACTCGGAGGGCACCGCAGGAGGCGCCAAGACAGGTGCGCCCACTCCGGAGGCATCCGCCGGATCGTCGGCGGTCCCTGGCAGCAACTACTTCACCGACACCGAAACCGACTCGATCAACGTGGTCGCGGCGAAGGTCTCGAAGGCCGCCGTGAACGCCGCCGCGACCAAGCGCGTCAACGCCTGCAACAAGGCCACCAGCCGGGGTGTCAAGCCCTACCGAGCGTGCCTGCACAAGCTGCTGGATCCCTACGCCACAGAGCTGGGCGCACTCGCCACAGTGTTCGGCACGCTCGCCGGACAGGATCTCCCCGAGGAGTGCGTCACGTCGCTGGGCAAGGCGCAGGTGACCTACACCGGGCTCAAGAGCCAGGTGGAGGGGCTGCTCGCCGGCTTCGACAGCGACGAGCGCAAGTCGCAGAACCGGTCCGCGCGGGGGTACTACAAGACCTTGGACGCGGTGGCCACGGCGTACCCGAAGCCCTTCCAGGACATGACGCAGGTCTGTTACTCACCCGATGACCTGGCGAGCATCAACGCCTCGCCCAGCCCCAGCCCCTGACCTCAGCGGTCAGACCGTGACCACCTGCTCGCCGTCGAGCAGGTCGGCGACGGGCCCGGTGACCTGATCGCCCAGCAAGGTGGCACGCGCGAAGTCCGCCGCGGCCTGCTCGAAGACGCCTCGGTGCCGCAGCATGGAATGGCGCCCTCCGCTCACCCGCAGGAAGCCCACCGGACCGGACAGGGCCAGGGACCTCGTGAGCGCCGCCGCGCGCCCGGGGTCGGCGACCCGGTCCTCGGTCCCGTGCACCACCAGCGCCGGGCGCCCGTCGAGGTCCACGCGGTCGCGCGCATCGATCCAGGGGTTGAGGGCCACCACGCTGCGCACGCCGTCGTGGCCGGCGGACATCAGCGCCGCCCGCCCACCCAGTGAGTGACCCACCAGGCCGATCGGGAGGTCGGCACCGTGCTGCTCACGGAGCTGCTCCAGGGCCCAGGCAACGTCGTGCACGGGCGTGTGCCGGGTGTCCCAGCCGCGCGCCGAGTTCAGCAGGCGTACGACGGTCAGGCGGCCCCGGCCGGCGCGGGCGATCCGGTGGGCGATCGGCACCATCCGAAGCACGGAGAGCTGGGTCGGGCTCACGGCCGTGCGGTCGCGTCGGGCACCGCCACCGTGCAGGAGAAGGACCAGCCCCTCGGGGTTCTGGGGTGCACGAGTCGTGATCAATCGGGCGGCGAGGTCCATGGCCGCGAATCTACCGACCGGGCGAAGGGCGGCTCAGCGAGAGGTCAGGTCCCGGCGCAGGAAGGTGCCCAGCCCGGCGGCCCCGAGCCCCAGCCCGACCAGCAGGACGGCGGCGAGCGAGGCCCAGTCGACCGGCTCGGCGGGAAACCTGCCCAGATGGCTGAACGGGGACAGGTCGATGACGGAGTCCGGGAACCGGAGGACCTGACCGAACATCAGCACCACGACGCAGAAGAGGAGCACCAGCCAGGCCAGGACGGACCACCGCGGACGTGCGCCGACGAGGAGTCCGGCGAGCCCGCCCACCACCGCCACGCCGGGCAGCTGCACCAGGGCGGAGACCAGCAGGTCCCCGAACCTGTTCCACTCCCCGGTGGTCAGGGCGTAGCCGATGCCCATGCCGGCGCCTCCCGCAGCGACCACGGCGACGCTCCCGGCGGCGGTGATCGCCGCGTTGCCCAGCCACCACCGGCTGCGCGGCATGGCGGTGGCCACCAGCGCCTCGAGGCGACCTTCGTCCTCCTCGGTGCGCGGACGCAGTGCGGAGGAGACGGTGAAACCGCACGCGATCAGCGCCAGCATCAGCGCCGCGGTCGCGTAGAACGAGTCCACCAGTGCTCCTGCGCCACCGAGGAAGATGTCTCGCGAGAGCTCGGAGTCACCGAGCAGCGACTTCACGTCGTCCCCGATCGACCCGTAGGCCACCCCGCCCAGGAGCATCCCGAAGGTCCAGCCGAGCACACTGCCGCGCTGCAGCGTCCAGCTCAGGCCCAGGGCGCTGCGCAGTTCCGGTCCCGCGACCTCCGGTCCCGGTCTCGACGGCCAGAGCCCGGCTCCGAAGTCCCGCCGGTCGAAGGCGGCGTACGCCGCAGCGCCGACGATCGCCGTGAACGCGACCAGCAGGAGCAAGGGCCACCAGCGTTCACCCGAATACGCGTGCATCGCCTGGTACCACCCGATCGGGGACAGCCACGACAGGCCACCCCCGCTGACGTCGCCGATCGCGCGCAAGGCGTAGGCGACCCCGATCACGCTGCCGGTGATGCCGTAGGCCGCGCGGGTGCTGGAGGTGACCTGGACGGCGAGCAGCGCCACGGCACCGAACGCGAGGCCGGTCCACGTGACGCCGACCCCCAGCACCAGAGCCCCCGGAACCGCGAGGCCGTAGCCGACGAGGCTGGCCGCCACACCGATCCCGACCAGAAGGTTCGCGACCGCGACCACCACGAGCGCGGCGGTCATCGGCGTACGACGGGAGACCGCGCCGGCGCGAAGCAGCTCGTCACGCCCGGACTCCTCCTCGCCCCTGGTGTGCCTGCCGACCAGGAACATGCTCATCAGCCCGGCGACCACGGCACCGAAGGCTGAGGCCTGCCAGGCCACCTGCCCACCGGTCGTGTCGAGGGCGCGCGCCGGCCCGGTCATCGCGATGAAGGCCGGGTTGCTCGCCATCATCGCCGCGGCCTCCTCGAAGGCCTCCCGGGTCGTGTAGATCCCGTCGACGCTGGGCGCCTGGGACCAGTAGAGCAACGTGATGCCGACCACGAAGGCCAGCACCATCCACCGGTCGCGGCGGGCGAAGGCACCCAGGAACACGCCCAGGCCGGTCATGCCGGCTCCGGGGTCTCGACCTCGTCCCCGTAGTGACGCAGGAACAGCTCCTCCAGGGTCGGCGGTTGGCTGGTCAACGCGCGTACGCCGAGGTCGGTGAGCGTCCGCAGCACGCCGTCCAGGCGCACCGTGTCCACCTCGAAGGTGGCGCGGGTCCCCTCGACGACCAGGTCGTGGACCCCTTCGGCACCGCTCGAGCCCGGTCGCCGGCCGGTCCAGCTCGACCCGGATCGAGGTGCGGGTGAGGTGGCGCAGGTCGGAGAGCGTGCCCGACTCGACCACCCGACCGGCCCGGACGATGCTCACCCGGTCGCACAGGCTCTCGACCTCGGCCAGGATGTGGCTGGAGAGCAGGACGGTCCCGCCGCCGTCGCGGAACCGGCTCACGCAGGTCTGGAAGCGGCTCTCCATGATCGGGTCCAGGCCGGACGTCGGCTCGTCGAGGAGCAGCAGGTCCACCTCGGAGGCCAGCGCTGCCACCAGCGCCACCTTCTGTCGGTTGCCCTTGGAGTAGGCGCGTCCCCTCTTCGTGAGGTCGAGCTCGAAGAGGTCCACGAGCTCGGCGCGCCGGGAGGCGACCAGCCCACCTCGGAGTCGACCGAGGAGGTCGATGATCTCGCCACCGCTCAGGTTCGGCCACAAGGTGACGTCCCCCGGCACATAGGCGAGACGGCGATGCAGCTCGGCCGCCTCCCCCCACGGGTCGCCCCCGAGCAGCCGGACCTCACCCGAGTCTGCGCGGAGCAGACCGAGCAGCACCCGGATGGTGGTGGACTTCCCGGAGCCGTTGGGGCCGAGGAAGCCGTGGACCTCGCCCTCGCGGACCCGGAGGTCCAGACCGTCGAGTGCGCGGGTGCGGCCGAAGGTCTTGACCAGGTTCTCGATGTCGACGGGGAGTCCATCGCCTCCAACCTACTGCGCGGTGACCAGTCGGGCGCGACGCGTCAGAGCGAGTCACCCAGCTCGAGCGCGGCGCGCCGAAGTCCGCGACCTCAGCTCCGCCGGCACCCTCGGGGACCTCGCCGAGCACCGGGACGCCGGTCAGCAGCGGCAGGTCGACGAGGTTCTGCGCGGCGGCGAGCCGGGATGGTGCGGCCACGAGCCGATGACGACGCCGTCGACAGCGAGCCCGCGGGCCTGCGATGGCGTGCACGGTGAGCGCGGTGTGGTTGAGGGTGCCGAGTCCGGCACGCGCGACCACGACGAAGCTCACCTGGTGGCCCTCGCCTGAAGCCGCTCGGCGAGGTCGAGCAGGTTCCAGCCGGTCACCGAGATTGACCAGCACGCCACCGGATCCCTCGACCAGCGTGACGTCGTGCCGCGGGCGGGGCGACGAGTGGCTGCCTAGGCTGGGCCCATGACCTCCCTGTCCGCGGGCCTCGGCGACCCGGCCACCCTCGTGGGTGACTGGCAGTTGGCGCGCACGATCGAGGACCGGGTGACCGGCGAGCACAGCCGGGTCGACGGTCGGCTGGCCCTGGGGCTGGTGACACCGGGCCGGATCGCTGGGAGAGCGGGGCGGGGAGACGCTGGGAGGAGCGGGGGCGCTGGCGGCAGGCGCACGGCGACGTCGAGGTTCGACGGCTGCTCTGGCTCGTGCGCGCAGAGCAGACCGACGGCTGGTGGGTCCGCTTCGAGGACGACCGGGACTTCCATCCCTGGACCCCTGGCCGGCCCGTCGTACATCCTGTGATGCGGACACCTACGGGGGTGCGTAGGACACGAGTCACAAAGCTGTAGGCACTCGTCTGCGACCCGGGGGTAGAAGTTGCGCACCGATCGAGGCCGGGTGACGGGCGTGCATCAGCGGGGACGTCGCCGGCCCTGGGGCTGGTGACACCGGGCCGGATCCGCGGGAGGAGCAGGGGCGCTGGCGGCAGGCGCACGGCGACGTCGAGGTTCGACGGCTGCTCTGGCTCGTGCGCGCAGAGCACACCGACGGCTGGTGGGTCAGCTTCGAGGACGACCGGGACTTCCATCCCTGGACCCCCGGCCAGCCCGTCGTACAGCCCCTGTGGTGGGGACACCTACCGGGGGCTGGTCCGGGCACGCCCGAGGGGTGGAGCGTCGAGTGGGACGTCACCGGGCCGACCAAGGACTACCTGATGAGGACCGAGCTCAGCGCTTGTGCAGCGCGTCCACCCCACGCCAGATGGCCGGAAGGCAGCCCGCCGCCAGCAGGATCTTGAGGGCGTCGCCGAGGAGGTAGTTCTTCATGCCGATGTCCCAGGCGGTGGCCAGCCCGATGTTCAGGTCGAACATCAGGTAGGCGAGGCCGAAGGCGTAGACGAGCGCGTTGCCGAGCACCATGGTGGCGATGGTCGGCAGCGGGCTGCGGTCGCCACCCCGGCTGGCCAGCGCGCCGACGAGGGCAGCCGCGAACACGAAGCCGATCACGGAGAATAGCCGAACGAGGGGAAGTTGAAGCCGGACCCGCCGTCGGCGTACCAGGGCATCCCGGCCATGCCGGCGACCATGTACAGCGCGAGGGAGGCCGCGCCGCGCTGCCAGCCGAGGGCTGCGCCGACGGTGAGCGCCGCGAAGGTCTGTCCGGTCACGGGAACGGGCGAGCCGGCCACGGGGATCGCGATCTGGGCGAACACGCCGGTGAAGATGGCCCCGCCGAGCACGAGAAGTACGTCGCGGGTGCGGGCACCCGGCACCAGGTCGGCAAGGACCAGAGGTCGGCGCAGGTGGAGCGGTGCGGACATGGCGGAACTGGACATGGGTGGACCTCCGGGAAGACGGGCCAGGATGCGCACATGTCTACCAGAGCAGAGACCTCACGAGGACGAGCAGTGCCTTACTGGACGGTCACAACACCGCTCACAGGTCGTCGGTGGCGAAGGTGTCACAGCTCTTGATCGTGCCCGCGGACATCCCCTGGTTGAACCAACGGATCCGCTGCGCGGCCGAGCCGTGGGTGAAGGAGTCGGTGTCGACCCGGCCGCCGCTGCGCTTCTGGATCCGGTCGTCGCCCACCGCCTGCGCGGCGTCGATGGCGCGCTTGATGTCCTCCTGGTTCAGCTCCGCGAAGATCGCGACGCCGTCCTGGTCCGAGGTGCCCTGGGCGCCCTTCGCCCACACTCCGGCCAGGCAGTCGGCCATCAGCTCCACGCGGACGGCGTCGCTCTTCGGGCCCTTCTGGGTGCGGATCCGGCCCAGCACACCGAGCTGGTTCTCGAGGTGGTGGCCGTACTCGTGGGCGACCACGTAGCCGATCGCGAAGGGCCCGCCCTCGGCCCCGAGCTGGCCTTCGAGCATGTCGTCGAAGAAGGTCTGGTCGAGGTAGACCCGGCTGTCGTTGGGGCAGTAGAACGGGCCCATGTCGGCGCTCGCCGGGCCGCACCCGGAGTCGGTCGAACCCTCGAAGCGGATCGTCTGGATGACCTCATAGGGGTCGCCCGTCTCGTCGGGGTAGGCCTTCTTCCAGTAGTTCTGCACCGAGGTGGTGAACAGGTCCACGGCGCACGCGTCGGACTTGTTGGCGTCCTCCCCGGACTTGCACTCGTTGGCCGTGGTCTCGTTGCCGCCGGAGGGCGTGGTCCCCCCGCCGAGGAGGTCGACGCCCGTGCACTGGCTCAGCACCACCACCAGGATGATCACCACGATCGTGCCGATCCCGATCTTGCCGCCGCCGCCACCACCGCCACCGGGGATCGGCAGCCTCATCCCCCCGCCCCGGCTGCCGCCGCTGCGGGCCTGGACCTGGCTCTGGTCGATCCTGGCCTTCGGGTTGAAGCGCATGCGTGTCCCTTTCACCCGTGATGGCCTCGTAGACTAACCACCACCGGCCCTCGTCGTACCCCGCCGGACCCGCCCCATGAGGCGGTGACGACCACCACTTTCGAAAGCCTGTCGTGATCACTGTCTCCAAGCTCGAGGTGCGCGCCGGTGCGCGCCTGCTGATGGACGACGTCTCGTTCCGGATCGCTGCCGGCGACCGCATCGGTCTCGTCGGCCGCAACGGCGCCGGGAAGACGACGCTGACCAAGATCCTCGCGAGCGAGGCGCTGCCCGCCGGCGGCACGGTGTCCGCGTCGGGCTCGATCGGATACCTGCCGCAGGACCCGCGCACCGGCGACCCGGAGGTGCTGTCCCGTGACCGGATCCTGTCCGCGCGCGGCCTCGACAAGGTCGTACGCCGCCTCCGGGAGTCCGAGACCGAGATGGGCAGCGACGACCCGATGATCCGCGACCGGGCGATGAGCCGCTACGAGAAGGCCGAGGCGGCGCTGCATGCCGCCGGTGGCTACGCCGCCGAGGCCGAGGCGGCGCAGATCGCCTCCTCCATCGGCATCGCCGACCGACTGATGGACCAGCCGTTGCGCACCCTCTCGGGGGGCCAGCGGCGCCGGGTGGAGCTGGCACGCATCCTGTTCAGCGGCGCCGAGACGCTGCTCCTCGACGAGCCCACCAACCACCTCGACGCCGACTCCATCGTCTGGCTGCGCGACTTCCTGAAGAACCACAAGGGCGGGCTGGTGGTCATCTCCCACGACGTGGGCCTGCTCGAGGCCTGCGTCAACCGGGTGCTGCACCTCGACGCCAACCGGGCGGCGATCGACATCTACAACATCGGCTGGAAGGCCTACCTCGCCCAGCGGGAGACCGACGAGAAGCGCCGGAAGCGCGAACGGGTCAACGCCGAGAGCAAGGCCAAGACGCTCACCGACCAGGCCAACAAGATGCGCGCCAAGGCGACCAAGGCCCAGGCCGCGCAGTCGATGCTCAAGCGCGCCGAGAAGCTGATGCAGGGGATCGAGGGGGAGCGGAGGACCGACAAGGTCGCCCGGATCAAGTTCCCGTCACCGGCGCCCTGCGGCAAGACACCGCTCACCGCCAGCGAGCTGTCCAAGTCCTACGGGTCCCTGGAGGTGTTCACCGACGTCGACCTCGCCGTCGACAAGGGCAGCCGGGTGGTGATCCTGGGCCTCAACGGGGCGGGCAAGACCACGCTGCTGCGGATCCTGGCGGGGGTCGACCAGTCCGACACCGGCGCGGTCGAGCCGGGGCACGGCCTGAAGATCGGCTACTACGCGCAGGAGCACGAGACCCTCGACACCTCGGCGAGCGTGCTGGAGAACCTGCACTCGGCGGCGCCCCAGCTCACCGACACCGAGGCGCGCTCGGTGCTCGGCTCGTTCCTCTTCTCCGGCGATGACGCCAACAAGCCCGCAAGGGTGCTGTCGGGTGGCGAGAAGACCCGACTGGCACTGGCCATCCTGGTCGTCTCGAGTGCCAACGTGCTGCTGCTCGACGAGCCCACCAACAACCTCGACCCCGCGTCGCGCGAGGAGGTGCTCGCGGCCATCCGGTCCTACGCCGGCGCCATCGTCCTCGTGACCCACGACGAGGGCGCCGTACACGCGCTGGAGCCGGACCGGGTGCTGATCCTGCCCGACGGCGTCGAGGACCTCTGGACCCCGGACTACGCCGATCTCGTCGCACTCGCCTGACCGCTCTGCACGGCGCTGCGGCTCCGCCTTACGCTTCGGGGATGAGCCAACCTGACGACGCGACCCTGGCCGCCGCCGGCCTGCAGGCGGTCCACAAGGACGACGTCCTGACGATCACCCTCGACAAGCCCGCGCGTCGCAACAGCCAGACGCCGCGGATGTGGCACACGCTGGCGCAGATCGGTGACAACCTGCCCGACGAGGTGCGCGTGGTCGTGCTCAGGGGAGCGGGGGACTGCTTCTCGGCGGGCATCGACATCGGCCTCCTCGACCCGAACGGAGCGAGCGGCGAGGAGTCCGTCGCCGAGCTGATGCACGGCAGCGACGAGCAGGTCCTCGACGCCATCGACGGCTACCAGCGCGGCTTCGTGTGGCTCTCGGACCCGAGCATCGTCACGGTCGCGTCGGTGCACGGCTACGCGATCGGCGCCGGCTTCCAGCTCGCGCTGGCCTGCGACCTGCGGGTGGTCGCGGACGACGCGCGGTTCTGCATGAAGGAGCCGGCGCTCGGCCTCGTCCCGGACCTCACGGGAACAAAACCCCTCGTGGAGCTTGTTGGCTACTCACGAGCGTTGGAGATCTGTGCCACCGCGAGGTACGTCGACGCCGACGAGGCCGGCCAGCTGGGCATCGCCACGGTCGTCGTACCCCGAGCAGAGCTCGACGCCACCACGTCAGACCTGGTCGAGGCAGTCCTCGCCAGCAACACCGGGGCCGTTCGGGAGACCAAGGGCCTGTTGCTGGCGGCCGGCGGCCGCGACCTCGAGCAGCAACGGCTGGCCGAGCGCCAGGCACAGCTCCGCAGGTTCCGCGATCTTGTCGGTGGCACCTGACAGGCTCAGCACAGCAGCACCCGGCTCACCCCGGGACAGGAAGGGAGCGCAGATGAGCTCCATGCACCCCGGAGCGCTGATGCGCTCCATGCGCACCGACCCGTCGGTGGTCGACCAGAAGCTGACCCGCCAGACCGTGCGCCGCGTGGCGGGCTTCGCCGTACCCCACAAGAGGCTGATCGCGGGCTTCCTGGTCTTCGTCGTGCTCGACGCCGGGCTGGTGGTGGCCAACCCGCTGCTCGTCAAGCACATCCTCGACGACGGCATCCTCGGCGGGAACACCGGTCTGGTCGTCTGGCTCGCGCTCGCGATGGCGCTGGTCTCGGTGCTCGACGCGGTCCTCGGGGTGGGGTCGGGCTACCTCTCCTCGCGCATCGGCGAGAGCCTGATCTTCGACCTCCGCACCAAGGTCTTCGGCCACGTGCAGCGGATGTCCCTGGCCTTCTTCACCCGCACCCAGACCGGCGCTCTGGTCTCCCGGTTGAACAACGACGTCATCGGCGCCCAGCGCGCGTTCACCTCGACCCTGTCGAGCACCGTGTCCAACTCGATCAGCGTGGTCGTCGTCGGCATCACCATGTTCGCCCTGAGCTGGCAGGTCACGCTCGCCTGCCTGGCGCTGTTCCCGTTCCTGCTCCTGGCGTCGCGGTGGGTCGGGCGCGCGATCAGCGGGCTCACCCGCAGGCAGATGGACGGCAACGCCGACCTCGGCAACATGATGACCGAGCGGTTCAACGTCGGCGGTGCGCTCCTGCTCAAGCTGTTCGGACGCCGCGACGAGGAGGACGAGAAGTACGCCGAGAAGGCCGGGCTGGTGCGTGACCTCGGCGTCCGGATCTCGCTGGTCAGCCGGATCTTCATCGCGATCATGATGCTGATCCCGGCGCTGGCCACGGCTCTCGTCTACGGCATCGGCGGCACGCTCGCGGTCGAGGGCGCGCTCACCATCGGCACCCTCACCGCTCTCGCGACGTTGCTGCTGCGGCTGCTCGGACCGCTCCAGGGCCTCTCCAACGTGCGCATCGACGTGATGACCGCGCTGGTCAGCTTCGACCGGGTCTTCGAGGTGCTCGACCTGCCGTCCACCGTCCAGGAGCGGCCGGACGCCGTCCCGCTCGTCCCAGGGGCCTCCCGGGTGGAGTTCGACGACGTCCACTTCACCTACCCGCGGGCGGACGAGGTCTCCCTCGCCTCGCTGGAGACGGTGGCGCGCGTGGAGAAGCGGGAGAGCGGCGAGGTGCTGCACCGCGTCAGCTTCGTGGCGGAGCCGGGGCAGATGATCGCACTCGTCGGTCCGTCCGGGGCCGGGAAGACCACGATCACGCACCTCGTCGCGCGGCTCTACGACGTGACCTCGGGCACCGTCCGCGTCGGTGGCCAGGACGTCCGCGACCTCACCCTGCAGTCCCTCGAGGACGCCGTCGGCTACGTCACCCAGGACGCCCACATGTTCCACGACACGATCCGCGAGAACCTGCGCTACGCGGCCCCCGACGTGACCGACGAGCAGATCTGGCGCGCCCTCGAGTCGGCCCGGATCGCCGATCTCGTGCGTTCGATGCCCGACGAGCTCGAGACGGTCGTCGGGGACCGCGGCTACCGACTCTCCGGTGGGGAGCGCCAGCGGCTCGCCATCGCCCGGTTGCTGCTCAAGGCTCCCGGGATCGTCGTACTCGACGAGGCGACGGCACACCTGGACTCCGAGTCCGAGTACGCCGTGCAGCGCGCCCTCGACCAGGCGCTCGAGGGGCGCACCTCGCTCGTGATCGCGCACCGGCTCTCCACGGTGCGCAACGCCGACCAGATCCTGGTCGTCGACGCGGGCGGCATCGTCCAGCGCGGCACGCACCGCGAGCTGCTCGCCGAGGGTGGTCTCTACGCGCATCTCTACCGCACCCAGTTCATCGAGGACGCCGTCGCCGACGCGGGAACCTCCACGGACGAGGCAGCTGGGAGTGCGGCCCAGCCGAACCCGGTGGGCTGAGTGATCGCCGGCTCTGGGGCCCCGGCTCGGGCACCCATTTCGGGCACCCCGGTCTGGCACTAGGTTGGCTCACATGGACCTCGGACTCTCGCACCGCGTCTACGTCGTGACCGGCGGCTCAGGTGGCCTCGGTCGCGCCACCGCCGACCTGCTGGTGGCCGAAGGGGCACGGGTCGTCATCTCCGGGCGCCACGCCGACACCGTCGAGGCGGCCGCGAACGAGCTCGGTGGGAACGCCGTGGCCGTCGTGGGCGACAACGCCGACCCGGACACGGCCGAACGACTCGTCGACACCGCGCAGGACACCTGGGGCCGTCTGGACGGCGCGTTGATCTCGGTCGGTGGGCCTCCGACCGGCACCGTGATGGACACTCCGGACGACGCCTGGACCACGAGCTTCCAGTCGGTGTTCGTCGGTGGACTCCGGGTGGCGCGAGCGGTCGCTCGCGCGGTGGAGGGCCCCGCCTCGATCGCCTTCGTGCTGTCCAGCTCGGTGCGGGCACCCCTGGGCAACCTGGCGATCTCCAACGGGCTGCGACCGGGCCTCGCCATGGCCGCGAAGACGCTGGCCGACGAGCTCGGTCCGCGCGCCATCAGGGTGAACGGTCTGCTGCCCGGCCGGGTCGGCACCGACCGTGTCGACCAGCTCGACGCCTCGACCGGCGACGCCGCCGCCGCGAGGGCGAAGGCGATCACGTCGATCCCGCTGGGCCGTTACGGCGAGCCGGAGGAGTTCGCGGCCGCAGCGGCGTTCCTGCTCAGCCCTGCGTCATCCTTCATCTCGGGTGTGATGCTGCCCGTGGACGGTGGCATGCTCCGGGCGCTCTGAGCCTCTCGGTCTGCGTCGCCCGCGCCGCTGCCGGAACTCGTCCCAGGCGAGGTAGCAGAACCCGAACATCGCCAGCGCACCGAAGAACCACCACTGCAGCCCGTAGAAGAAGTGCGGGCCGCTGCCCGTGCTGTCCGGCAGCTCGGTGAGCTCGAGCTGCCGGGCCGGTTCCGGGCTCTCCTGCGCGAGATCGATGAAACCTCGGTAGAGGGGGTACGGCGTGACCTCGCCGATGGCGCGCGACGAGATCGCCCTGGTGGACAGCTCGCTCACCTTGGTGGCCTTGCCGGTCGCGTCGCGTCGTACCCACCCGGTGACGGTGACCTGGCCGTCCGTGGCCTCGGGCAGGTCGGGACGGCTGCCACCGGTGTTCTCGGTGGAGATCCAGCCGCGGTCGACGAGCACGGCCTCGCCCTGGTCGGTCACCAGCGGGGTGATCACGTCGACACCCGCGCCCTGGTCCCGGGTCTGGTACTTCAGCACGACGGTGTGCTCGTCGTCCCAGACACCGCGCACGGTCACCCGGCGCCACTCGTCCTCGGCTCGTGGCCCTCGCTCGGTGGACAGGACGTCGTCGACGGGGGCCGGTGGCAGCCGCAGGTTCGTGGACACGATCCGGTTGTCCTGCCTGCGGTCGTCCAGCCGGCGGAACTGCCACTGGCCCAGCTGGGTGGCCACCCAGGCGAGGAGCACGACCGTGAGGGCGAACAACACCCAGCGCCGGCTCAGCAGGAATCTCACGCCGCGAGAGTAGTTCGTTGCGTCGGTCCCTAGACTGGTCGGGTGAGCTCATCGCAACGGAACCTCGGGCTGGCCGACAGCTATGGCCGTGTCGCGTCAGACCTGCGCGTCTCGCTGACCGACAGGTGCAACCTGCGGTGCAGCTACTGCATGCCCGCGGAGGGCCTGGAGTGGCTGCCGACGGAGGAGACGCTGACCGACGACGAGGTCGTGCGGCTGGTCCGGATCGGCGTCGAGCAGCTGGGCATCGACGAGGTCCGGTTCACCGGCGGCGAGCCTCTGCTGCGACGCGGCCTGCCCGACATCGTGGCGCGGACGAAGGCGCTGGACCCGAGTCCTGAGGTGTCCCTGACCACCAACGCGCTGGGCCTGTCCCGCACGGCTGGCGCCCTGGCTGCCGCGGGCCTCGACCGCGTCAACGTCAGCCTGGACACGATCCGTCGTGACCTGTTCGAGCAGATCACCCGGCGCGACCGCCTCGACGACGTCATTGCCGGCCTCGCTGCGGCGCAGCAAGCGGGTCTCGGGCCGGTCAAGGTCAACGCCGTCCTGCTCCGGGGCATCAACGACCAGCACGCTGCCGAGCTCCTGCGCTGGTGTCTGGAGCGCGACTACCAGCTGCGGATCATCGAGCAGATGCCGCTCGACGCGCAGCACAACTGGTCCCGCGAAGGCATGGTGACGGCGGAGGAGATTTTCGCGTCGCTGGAGGCGGAGTTCACCCTCACCCCCGATCCCGAGCACCGGGGGAGCGCGCCGGCCGAGACCTTCCTGGTCGACGGTGGCCCCGCCATGGTCGGGGTGATCGCGTCGGTCACCAGGCCGTTCTGCGGCGACTGCGATCGGGTCCGGCTGACCGCCGACGGTCAGGTGCGCAACTGCCTGTTCGCCCGCGAGGAGTCCGACCTGCGGGCCGCTCTGCGCGGCACCTCCACCGACGAGCAGATCGCCGACCAGTGGCGGCTGGCGATGATGACCAAGCGCCCCGGTCACGGCATCGACGACGAGAGCTTCCTGCAGCCCACCCGCCCCATGTCGGCCATCGGCGGCTGAGCGCGGGTGCTGCCCTGACGTCTCGACGTCGCGGCAGAACTGTCAAGGATTCCTGTGCCCGATCACCAGCGCATCCTCGTGGTCAGCACCACGGCGGGAGAGACCGAGCTGCTTCGCATCCGCGACGAGCTGGGTCGCAACCCCGTGGTCCTCATCGCGCCGACGGCCGAAGCCACTCGGCTGGGGCGCATGCTCGCGGTAGAGCCACACACGGAGATGGTGCTGGCACCGGTGAGCTTTCCCGATGCCGACCGCGGTCACCGAGTGGATTCGCTGGTGCGGCGCCACGCCCTGGATGACCGGTTCCGGGATGTGGTGGTGGTGACGGACCAGGCGACCTCGACGCTGCTGGTGCGGGCCCTCGCCCCCGACCAGCTGGCCACCGGGGGAGCGGTGACGGTGGTGGGGCTACCCCGAGAGGCACGCCCGATGTCCGCGCGACGTGCGGTGGTCAGCGGGCTCGTGCTGGGTGTCGTCGCGGGTGTGGCCGAGCCGCTGGCGCTGCTGCTGTCGTTGCCGATCGCCGTGGCAGCCCTCGGGCTGGCCCTCCTGCTCGTCGCGTCCTGGCGGCACATCGGCCGGGAGCTGCTGCTGGCGGCGGCCGTCGCCGTCGCGGTGGTCCTTGCTGTGGTCGCCGGCTCGGCTCGTTTCCCCGGCGCCTGGTGAGGACCGGCCCAGGAGGGCGACGGTTCCCTTCCACTTTCAACCTATAGCGCACCGGGGGGCTTGCGGCAAGACCCGGGTCGTGCCGCAGAATCTCCGGGCCCAGGCAGGAACGACGGAGCCAGCAGACGGAGATGGGAGGCGTGGACCCTTGAGCACCACCAGCGCCTTCGCCCTTCCCGACCAGCTCGCTCGAAAGTCGGACCCCGCGCTGATCGCCGCCGACGAGGAGCAGTTCGCCACCATCGCCGCGAGCCTCGAGCATGCGATCGAGGAGCTGTCGGAGCGGCTCGATGCCGAGCTCAGGGCACCCGGAGGCACCGGCCAGGCTGCGATGGACCGGGACGAGGAGATCCACCGGCTCGGTGTCCGGCTGCGCTCGCTGCGCCGTTTCGAACTGGACCTGTGCCTTGGACACATGGTCAGTGCCGAGGGTGAGACCACCTGGGTCGGCCGACTCGGCCTCACCGACAGCTCGGGGCGACGCCTGCTCCTGGACTGGCGCTCCCCGGCGGCCGAGCCGTTCTTCGGAGCGACCCACGCCCATCCGATGGGACTGGCGAGCCGCCGCCGCTATCGCTGGACCCGTGGCCGGATCAGCGACTACTGGGACGAGGTCTTCACCGCCGACGGACTCAGGAGCCGCGCCGCGCTCGACGACCAGTCCGCGTTCATCGCCAGCCTGGGCAGCACCCGGTCCTCCCGGATGCGAGACGTGCTCGGCACCATCCACGCCGACCAGGACGCCATCATTCGCGCGGGGTCGCAAGGCGCTCTCGTCGTCGACGGCGGTCCCGGCACGGGCAAGACCGTCGTCGCACTGCACCGCACTGCCTACCTCCTCTACTCAGACCCACGCCTCGGTCACCGTCGCGGCGGCGTGCTCTTCGTCGGACCGCACCAGCCCTACCTCGCCTACGTCGCAGACGTCCTGCCCAGCCTCGGCGAGGAGGGCGTGCAGACCTGCACCCTGGTCGACCTCGTTCCCGAGGGCGCAACGGCTGTCCCGGAAGCGGACCCGGAGGTGGGCCGCCTGAAGGCGTCCGCCGCCATGGTGAGGGCGATCGAGCCCGCCGTGCGGTTCCACGAGGCGCCGCCCACCGAGGGCATGGAGGTCGAGACGCCGTACGCCGACATCTGGGTCAGCCCCGCCGACTGGGCCGACGCCTTCGCCGCGCCACCCCCGGGCACCCCCCACAACGAGGCCCGCGACCAGGTCTGGGAGGAGCTGCTCACGATCCTGACGAGCAAGTACGAGCCTGACCGCGACGACCACGACGACGAAAACGACGAGGACGACGAGCACGGCGCGGCCCCGGCAGCGATGGTCCGTGCGGCCATCGCCCGCAACCGGGAGCTGGCCGCTGCCTTGACCAGGGCCTGGCCCCTGCTTGAGGCGAGCGACCTCGTCGGCGACCTCTGGGAGGTGCCTGCCTACCTGCGACTCTGTGCGCCCTGGCTCACTGCGGAGGAGGCCCGACTTCTGCGACGCGACGATGCGCGTGCCTGGACCACCTCCGACCTGCCGCTCCTCGATGCTGCCAGGCAACGGCTCGGCGATCCGGAGGCGACCCGGCGCAGGCTTCGTCGGGACGCGGCCGTGGCCGCCGAGCGCCGGCAGATGGACCGGGTCGTCGACGAGATCCTCCAGCTCGACGACGACGAGGGGATGCTGGCCCAGCTCCGCCAGGACGGCATCCGGGACGCCCTCGTGGACGAGTCCGCACTGCCCGAGTCCGACGCTGACCCGCTCGCGGGGCCCTTCGCGCACGTCGTCGTCGACGAGGCCCAGGAGCTGACCGACGCCGAGTGGCAGATGCTGCTGCTCCGCTGCCCGTCCCGGAGCTTCACGATCGTCGGTGACCGTGCGCAGGCCCGGCACGGGTTCACCGAGTCGTGGCAGGCGCGGCTCCAGCGGATCGGGCTCGAGCGCGTCGCCCTGGCCGGCCTGAGCATCAACTACCGGACCCCCGAGGAGGTGATGGCCCAGGCCGAGCCCGTGATCCGGGCGGTGTTCCCGGACGCCAACGTGCCGACCTCGGTCCGCAGCAGTCACCTCCCCGTCCTGCGCGGATCCACCACGGAGCTCGGCGCGACTCTGGACACCTGGCTCGAGGAGCACGCCGAAGGGATCGCCTGCGTCATCGGTGCCGTGGAGGCGGAGGCGGGTTCGCTCGAGGCGACCTCACGTGTCCGGTGGCTGACCCCTCAGCTGTCGAAGGGACTCGAGTTCGACCTCGTCATCCTCCTCGACCCGGAGAGCTTCGGCGAGGGAATCGAGGGAGCGGTCGACCGCTACGTCGCGATGACCCGCGCGACCCAGCAGCTCGTCATCCTCACGAGCTGACGGTGAGCCCTTCTCAGTCGTCCGAGAGCCGGATCTCGACCATCAGCTCGTGAGCGAGCCCCTCGAGCATGGACCGCAGCGCCTCGGTGCTCTCGGTCGGTGGGGCGCTGAGCACGGCACGGGCCTCGAAGAGCGTCCCGCCGGCCATGGGCGCCTCCCGCACCTGGGTGCTGAGCTCCTCGATGCTCACGTTCCTCGTGGCCAGGGAGGCGGAGATCTCGGCGACGATGCCGGGGTGGTCGGCCCCGAGCAGCTCGAGGTTGATCCGCTGCGACTCGCGCTCGCCCGGCTCGTCCGCACGTTCGAGCACCACCTGGAGTCCGTGGGCTCTCAGCGCGGTGAGGTCCGCGGTCAGCTCTTCGAGCCTCGCGTCGTCGACCGTCACCAGCACGATGCCGGCGAACTTGCCCGCGAGCCGCGACATCTGACTTCGCTCCCAGCTCGCGCCGTGGGCGTTGATCGGGGCGGAGAGCGCTGACACAAGACCTGGCCGGTCGTCGCCGAGGACCGTGAGGATGAAGGTGGCCATCCACGCAGGCTACGAGACTGCGGGCACTCACGCCTCGTGCGGCGCGACCTCGCGGAGGAACTGACGGGCCGCGAGGAAGTCGGACAGGCTCTGCCGGTGCTCCTCGCAGGCCAACCAGACCTTGCGGCGCTCGGGGGTGTGCAGCTTGGGGTTGTTCCATCGGAGCTCGTGCACGGCGCTGGCCCGGCACCCCTTCGCCGAGCACGTCGCGGGAGTCTCCGACCCGTCGGTCACCCGAGCTCCTTGTGGCCGCCGCCGGGAGGCACCAGGTCGGCCCCCTCGATCCGCGGGCTGGCCGCGTTGGCCATCACCACAGCGATGGAGGGAAGGATGAACGCGGCCGCGACGAGCACCCACCTCAGCCAGCCGTCACCCACCACGACGGCGCCGATGAAGCACAGGGTGCGAACGGCCATCGAGAAGCTGTAGCGCCGACGACGGCGGTTGAGATCGTCTCGATGACTGGTCGGCGCCGTGGTGATCCGAACCGGCTCCGCCCCGCGTCGGGCTCCTCCTGGTGCTACCACACTTGCCAGCGTACGTCGCGGGTGATCACCGCCTCGCTGGACGTGGCAAACTTGCGTGGGTCCGCTTCCCGAGCCGTTTCACACCCTGGAGTGATCGCCGATGTCCAACCGCACCTACCGCGTCACCGAGATCGTCGGCACGTCCCCAGACGGCATCGACCAGGCCGTCCGCAACGGTGTCGAGCGTGCCGCGAAGACCCTGCGCCACGTCGACTGGTTCGAGGTCACGCAGATCCGTGGCGCCGTCCTCGACGGTGCGGTGGAGCACTTCCAGGTGGGCATCAAGGTCGGCTTCCGCCTCGAGGATGACTGACCCGCGCGCGTGACCGCGCTGCTCGAGCTGAGGGTCCTCGAGGGGCCCAACCTCTACTTCCCGCGTGCCGCCATCAAGCTCACCCTCGACGTGACCGCCCTGGCGCAGGCGCCTGAGGCTGACCTGCGCCGCCTGGCCGAACGGCTCGGCATCGCCTCCATCCGTGCCGGTGTCCCGCTCAGCGGCTTCCGTCAGCGGTCGCTGACCCGGCTGGTCACCAAGCTGGTACGCCGCGTCGCGGCCGAGGCGGGGACCACGCGGCTCGGCGTACGAGTGCGTCCCACCGCCCAGCCGGAGCAGATCGTGGTGGCCTACCCCTGGCGCGACCGCAACCGGGCCTGCGCGCTCGGCGAGGCCGTGGCCTCGGTGATCGACGGTCTCGGCGCCCAGGACGTGGCGACCCTCGTCGAGGATGCCGCCCGCAGGGTCTCGACGGTCGAGCGGGGCCCCTCACCCACCACGATCAGGCCGCGGGTCCCCGTGGTCGCCGTCACCGGCACCAACGGCAAGACCACGACCTCGCGGATGATCGCGCACATCGCCCGCGAGTCCGGGCGCCTGGTCGGCTGGTCGAACACCGACGGCGTCTACGTCGACGGCGAGCTGGTCGAGGCAGGCGACTACTCCGGACCCTCGGGGGCAGGTCGCGTGCTGGCCCACGAGCAGGTCGACTTCGCGGTCACCGAGACCGCCCGCGGGGGCATCCTGCTCAAGGGCATCGGCCTGGTCAGCAACGACGTCTCGGTGGTCACCAACGTCACCGCCGACCACCTCGGGCTGCAGGGCATCGACACGGTCGACCAGCTGGCCGAGGTCAAGGGCGTGGTCGCCCGGATCACCAAGAAGACGGGCTGGGCCGTGCTCAACGCCGACGATCCCCGCGTGTTCGCCATGCGCACCACGACGCCGGCGCGTCCGTGGGTGTTCTCGCGCGAGGCCGACTCTCCCGCCCTGCGCGAGATCCTGGCGCACGGCGGCCGCGCCACCACGGTCATCGACGGCTGGATCACCATCCTCGAAGGCAACCGGGCCGACCCACTCATCGAGGTGGTCGACGTCCCGATGACGCTGAGCGGCCTGTCCCGCTTCAACGTCGAGAACGCCCTGGCTGCGGCCTCCGCGGCCCTGGCTGCGGGCATCGCCCGCACCCACGTCGTCTCGGGACTGCACTCGTTCCTCCCCGATGCGCAGCACAACCCGGGCCGGATGAACATCTTCAGCCTGGACACCGCCACCTCCGAGGAGGTGTCGGTGGTGATGGACCTCGCCCACAACGAGGCCGGGCTCGAGGCGATGATCGAGGTCATGCGCGGCCTCCGGGCACCGGGGTGCCGGTTGCTGCTGGGCCTGGGTGCCGTCGGCGACCGTCAGGACGAGCTGCTCGAGATGCTGGGTGAGATCGCCGCCCGGGACTCCGACGTGATCGTGATCGGCCACAAGGAGAAGTACCTGCGCGGCCGCTCCAGGGACGAGCTCGAGGGGCTCTTCGGCGCCGGTGCCGAGCGGGTCGGGGTCCGCGACATCACCGCCTACCCGACCGAGCTGGAGTCGCTCCAGGCGCTGGTGCAGCAGGCTGACTCCGGCGACGTCGTCGGCCTGATGTGCCACGCCGAGCGCGAGGAGGTCTACGAGTGGCTCGAGGCCCAGGGCGCCACCGCGGACTCGCCCGCCCGGCTGAGGACCAAGGTCACCCGTGCCTCCGGGAGAGCCTGAACCGGACGCGGCCGCGCAGCCGGGGGACCGGCTGCTGGAACTGCGCTCCGTGCGCGGTCGGATCACCCTGGCCACCGTCACCCTGGGATCGGGGGTCGCCATGCTGGACGGCACCGTCGTCAACATCGCCCTGCGCCAGATCGGCACCGACCTCAGTGCCTCACTGGCCGAGCTGCAGTGGATCTCCAACGGCTACCTGCTCAGCCTCGCCTCGCTGATCCTGGTGGGGGGAGCACTCGGTGACCGGCTGGGTCGTCGGCGCATCTACCTCGTCGGCGTCGCCGGGTTCGCCCTCGGCAGCGCGCTCTGTGCCTTCGCCCAGTCACCGGTGCAGCTGGCGGGGTTCCGGGTGCTCCAGGGCGTGGCCGCCGCCCTGCTCACCCCCGGCGCGCTGGCACTGATCCAGGGATCCTTCCGACCGGAGGACCGCCCGGCGGCCATCGGCACGTGGGCGGGTGTGTCCGGTGTCGCGGTGGCCCTCGGACCGTTCCTCGGCGGCTTCCTCGTCGAGCACGCCGGGTGGCGCTGGATCTTCGCGATCAACCTGCCGCTCTGTGCCCTGGTGATCCTGATGGGGCTGCGGGTCCCCGAGTCCAAGGACGACTCCGGGGTCATCTCGGACGCCAACCGTCACACCGGCCACTTCGACGTCCCCGGCGCGCTGGTCGGGGTCGTGGCCCTCGGCGTCACGACGTACCTCCTGACCGCCTGGCGCGACATCTCTGACGTCGTGGTCGCGACCGGGGTCGCGGTCGCGCTCGCTGCCTGGGGCGGCTTCGTCGTGCTCGAGCGCCGGGCGGGCGCCATGGTGCCGCTGTCGCTGTTCCGGTCCCGGGTGTTCTCGGCGGCGAACCTGATGACGCTGCTGGTGTACGGCGCGCTGGGAGCCGTGCTGTTCTTCCTGGTGCTGCAGCTGCAGGTCACCGTGGGGTACGACGCGGTCGCGGCGGGCGCGGCGACCCTGCCGATCCCGGTCGTGATGCTGTTCTTGTCCTCCAGGTTCTCGGTGCTGGCCTCGCGGGCCGGTCCTCGCCTGCCGATGACGGTCGGGCCGCTGGTCTGCGCGGTGGGGGCGTTCCTGCTCAGCGGGGTGGCGCCCGGGTCGTCGTACTGGGTCGATGTCTTCCCCGGCATCACGTTGTTCGCGCTCGGCCTCGCGGCACTGGTCTCGCCGCTGACCGTGGCCGTGCTGGCCGCGGCGCCGGACCGACATGCCGGAGTCGCGAGCGGCGTGAACAACGCCGTGGCCCGGGCGGGGTCACTGCTCGCGGTGGCCGCGTTGCCAGCCGTCGTGGGCCTGGTGGGGGCGGAGTATCGCGACCCGGCGCGCTCACGGCGGGGTACCGGAGCGCCCTGCTCCTGGCGTCGGGCATGCTGGCCCTCGGAGGAACGATCTCCTGGCTCGGCCTGCAGGACGCCGGCCGGCTCGGCGGGACACCCCGCAACTCCACCAAGGAGAAGGACCTCACATGAGCGACGACACCACCAGGCTCGCGGTACTGATCGATGCCGACAACGTCTCCGCCAAGGTCGCCCGGGACGTCTTCGAGGAGCTCGCGGGCTACGGCACCCTCACCGTCAAGCGTGCCTACGGCGACTGGACCACCACCCAGCTGAACGGGTGGAAGGAGCAGCTGCACGCCCACGCGATCGCACCGATGCAGCAGTTCGCCTACACGGTGGGCAAGAACTCGACCGACTCCGCCCTGATCATCGACGCGATGGACCTGCTCTACGCGGGTCACCTCGACGGGTTCGTGATCGTGTCCAGCGACAGCGACTTCACCCGACTGGCCACCCGGCTGCGCGAGTCCGGGATGATCGTCTACGGGGTCGGGGCGAAGAAGACCCCGCGCGCCTTCCGGGACGCGTGCGACAAGTTCACCTTCCTCGAGGTGCTCCGGGCGGCCCCGGAGCCCGCCTCGGCCGAGGCCTCCACACCCCCGGAGGCAGCCGAGACGTCCTCACCGGAGCCGGTCCGCGAGGCCAAGGGCAACCTGGAGAGCCTGCTCGCCAAGGCGGTGAACAAGACCGCCACCGACGACGACTGGTCGGCGCTCGGTTCCCTGGGCAGCCACCTCAACAGGACCGACCCTTCCTTCGACCCGCGGACCTACGGGTTCGCCAAGCTCAGCGACCTGGCCAAGGCGCAGCCCTTCCTCGAGACGAAGACCGTGAGTGCCCCGTCCGGGCAGGCGCAGCTCTGGGTCCGCCTCAAGCGACGCGCGGCGCCGGCGAAGTCGGAGGCCGAGCCCGCTGCGAAGCCCGCCCGCGCGACCAGGAGCCGCAAGAAGGCTGTGCCCGAGCCGGTGGTCGATCCCGCGGCCGCGGAGGCAGGACCTGACGCCGAACCGGCGAAGAAGGCCCCGGCCCGCCGCCGGACCACGCGGAAGGTGACTCAGACCTCCGGCGGCGGAGGCGTGTAGTCCGGGTCGGCGACGTGCGTGTCGTCCCCACCCGCGGTGGCGGCGCCCGCCTGTGCGTGCGGTGACCAGTTCTCCAGCTCCGACATCACCGCAGGGTGCTGGTCGACGCACAGGATGAGCAGGTCGCCGTAGTTGGAGCGGCTCATCGCGTGCCGCACGGCGTCTATCTCGTCCAGGACGACCTCGACCTGCTTGCAGCGCGACCCGGTCTCCATGGCGGCCCGGACACCGTCGGCCACGAAGCCCGCGGTCTCGCCCTTGGGTCGGCGCCGCAGGTTGACGTCCTCGCGCACGATCACCACGTCGAAGTGCTGCGCCGCGATGTCACCGAGCTCACGCATGTCCTCGTCACGCCGGTCGCCAGCGGTCGCGATGACGCCGATGCGCGAGCGCTTGCCGAGCTCACTGCCCGAGTCGAGACTGTCCCCGGTGCGGTCGACGAAGTCGCCGAGCATTCGCATGCCGGGCGCGTTGTGGCAGTAGTCGACGATGACGTTGACCCCGTTGACCTCGATCTCGTTGAGCCGGCCGGGGGAGAGGTAGTAGCTGGTGGAGAAGGTGCGCAGGCCCTGCCTGATGTCGTGCAGCGGAGCGCCGGAGGCGAACGCGGCCGCAGCCGCGGCGAGCGCGTTCTGCACGTTCATCCTGGCTCGACCGTAGAACGTCGCGGGCAGCAGGTGGGTGAACGCGAGCTGCATGTCCCGCCCACCGTGGCGTACGACGATCATCTCGCCGCGCTCGGTCGGCTGCAGCACCAGCGCCTTGCCGCCTCGACGGCAGTGCGCGTCGATCATGTCGCGCTCCTCCGAGCCGGGTTCGGCCATCGAGAACCACACCACCTGTCCGGAGCAGCGGCGCCGCATCTCCCGCACCAGGGGGTCGTCCGCGTTCAGCACTGCATGCCCGTCGCGCGGGACCGCCTCGACCAGCACCGCCTTCACGTCGGCCAGCTGCTCGACGGTGTCGATGCCACGCAGTCCGAGGTGGTCCGGCTGCACGTTGAGCACCACGGCAACGTCGTTGCGTTCGTAGCCGAGTCCCTCGCGCAGGATCCCGCCGCGCGCGACCTCGAAGACCGCGAAGTCGACGCGCGGGTTCTGCAGCACCATCCGGGCGCTGCGTGGACCGGACGCATCCGCGCGGATGAGCAGGCGCTCGTCGATGACGACGCCGTCGGTCGAGGTCATCCCCACCTTGCGGCCCATGCCCTTGAAGATGTGGCTGATCATCCGGCTGGTCGTGGTCTTGCCGTTGGTGCCGGTGACGGCGACGATCGGGATCCGGCTGGGGGCACCGGGCGGGAAGAGCATGTCGACGACCGGCTTGGAGATGAACTGCGGCTCACCGATCGTGGGGTGGGTGTGCATCCGGAAGCCGGGTGCTGCGTTCACCTCGCAGATCGCGCCGCCGGTCTCGCGCACGGGCTGGGTGATGTCGGGGCAGATGAAGTCGATGCCGGCGATGTCCAGGCCGATCATCCGGGCCGCCTCCTCGGCGATCTCGGCGTTCTCCGGGTGCGCCTCGAAGGTGCGATCGATGGAGATGCCGCCGGTGGACATGTTGCCGGTGAGCGCGAGCTTGACCATCTCACCCTGCTCGGGCACTGACACCAGCGTGTGGTCCTGCCCGGCGAGCACCTCCACGGCTGCGGCGTCGATCTTGATCCGGGTGAGGATCTTCTCGTGGCCGACCCCACGACGCGGGTCGGCATTGGTGTCGTCGACCAGCTGCTGCACGGTGCTGCTGCCGTCGCCCACGACGTGTGCCGGCACCCGTTCGGCGATGGCGGCGACCTTCCCGTCGATGATCAGGCAGCGGTAGTCCTTGCCGGTCACGAACGACTCGACCACCACCCAGCCGCGACGCGACTGGTCCTTGGCGACCGGGAACGCCTCGCGGACGTCGTCCTCGTCCATCAGGTTCAGGCAGACGCCGCGCCCGTGGTTGCCGTCGAGTGGTTTCACGACCACCGGGAAGCCGATGCGCCTGGCGACCGTCGCGGCCTGGTCAGCGGTGCGCACGGACTCCTGCTTGGGCACCGGCAGCCCGGCCGCACCGAGAAGTCGGGTGGTCAGGTCCTTGTCGGAGGCGATGTCGACGGCGATCGAGCTGGTCTCCGAGGTCATCGTGGCGCGGATCCGCTTGGCGTGGACGCCCTGGCCGAGCTGGACGAGGGAGTGCTTGTTCAGCCGGATCCACGGGATGTCGCGTGAGACCGCCTCGTCCAGGATCGCCTGCGTGGACGGGCCGAACGCCGTGCGCTGAGCCCGCAGGATGAAGGCGTCGAGCTCGTCGGCGAAGTCGAAGTCGGGGTCGGCCTCGACCAGATGGTTCACGAGGCGTACGGCGAGCCGGGCCGCCTCGAGCCCGACCTGCTCGTCGACGTACCCGAAGACGATGTTGTAGCGCCCCTTGTGCCCCTTGACCTGGCGCGTCTTGCCGCGGCGGATGTCGTGGCCGACGACCTGCTGGAGCGCGAGCGCCGTGTGCTCGGCGACGTGGCCCAGCCAGGTGCCCTCGTTGAGCCGCTCCACGAAGCCGCCGCGTCGTCCTCGCGAGCACGAGTGCTCGCGCAACCCGGGCAGCGCATCGAGGAGGCGGTCGGTGAACCCGGACAGCGTGTTGGTGGGGTACTCCTCGAGCACCCCCAGGTCGACGACCAGATGGATCGCCTTGTCGTAGGACCAGACGTTCGCGCCGCGGTAGACGCGGGTCTCGAGGATGGCGAGGTCGGCAGCGGGGCGCCCGGCCGACCCGAGCGTCGCTGCCCGGTCCTCGCGGGTCTTCTCGTCACTCGCGCTGTCGGTCACTGGACGGCTCCCTTGCTTCGTCGGGCGATACGGCGTCGCAACACCGAGGGTCCGATGTCCCCCGCGGCGATGTCACGGGCCATCTTGCGCAGGTCACGGTTGGCTGAGGCCAATTCGCCGGACTCCTCGGGGTCCACCCGGCGCAGGGACGGCAGCAGCACGCGTGCGGTGAGGTTGAACACCGACCCGGCGGGAAGCACGTGCAGCAGCACTCCCGAGGCGAGGATCGGCCGGTGCTCCTGCGCCTGGTGGGCGTTGGTCACCATGTGGGTGCCATCCATCAGCGTCACTGAGCCCCGCCCGACGACGCGCATGACGTCGCCCTCGTCGGTGCGGCTGATGATGGCCGCGGTGTCCTCGTCGACGCCCATGCCGAGCAGCTGTGGGCTCTGGGCGACGATCATCAGCAGCCGGCCGTAGCGGTTGCGCTGGGCGAAGTGCTGGTCGATCACGCAGTGGTCGACCAGGCCGAGCCCCGCCGCCACCTGGGTCATCCGCTGCTTGGGCGTGGAACCGCCCGGCCCGAACGCGACCATGTGCGAGGACTGGATGCTCGCCCCCGCCGACGTGCCGGCGATGGTGACGCCGCGGTCGCGGGCCTCGACGATGGCCCGGCCGAACGGCGTTCCTGCGATCACGGTCGACAGCTTGAGCTGGTTGCCGCCCGTCATGAAGATCCCGGTGGCCCGGTCGAGCTGGTGGACCACCGCCGGGTCGGAGGCCTGCGACCGGTCCTCCGGGCGGACGCCGTAGACCTCGCTGGCCCCCAGACGCGCGAACAACGCCGCGTAGACCTCGATGATCTCGGGGCCGAGCGAGGAGGCGGTGGGTACGACGGCGATGCGCGCGTCCGCCCCTCCGGCCCGCTCGACGAACTCCCTGAGAACCGTGCGCTTGCCGAGCTTGTCCTCGGCCCCTCCAATGACGAGCAGGTCGCCTTCGCCGTGATCGGCACCCAATGGCATGACAGGAAGCCTAAGGGGTGAATAGAGTGCGGCAGTGAGCCCACCTTCGCCCGATTCGTCCGGACCCCCGCGGCGACTCCTGGTGATCATGCGCCACGGCAAGGCAGAGGCGTTCGCGGCCGAGGACCACCGCCGTCGGCTGACCGATCGCGGACACCGCCAGTCCACCGCAGCGGGTGCGTGGCTCGCCGCGCAGGGGATCGTTCCCACGGAGGCGTTCGTGTCCTCCGCCACCCGCACGCGGCAGACCTGGGAGGCGCTGGTGGCCGGCAGCGGCACGCCCGCAGAGGCTCGGGTCGAGGACGCGGTCTACTCGGCGGATGCCGACAGTGCACTGGACGTGCTGCGAGAGGCGCCTGCCGACGCGGAGGTGGTGCTCTACGTCGGGCACAACCCCACGGCTGCGTCGCTGGCGCACCTGCTCGACGACGGCGACCCCGAGCCGGAGGCGTTCCGCGCCATGAGCGCCGGGTTCTCCACCGCTTCGATCGCGGTCCTGGAGATCGCGGTTCCGTGGTCCGAGCTCGATGCCGCCACCGGACACCTGGTGGCGTTCCACCCCGGTCTGGACTGAGCCCTGTGGGCGGGACCCGGACCCTCCGGGGTCACTCGCCGGCTGTCCCACAGCGGTCACAGGGTCGGTTGAGGGGTCGTGATGCCCGCCTCGGCGTCGGCAGCGACGACCTCCTCGCGGCTGATCCCGAGCAGGTACAGCACCGCGTCCATGTAGGGAACGTTGACCGCCGCGTGGGCGGCCTCCTGGACCAGTGGCTTGGCGTTGAACGCGATGCCGAGCCCGGCGGCGTTGAGCATGTCGAGGTCGTTGGCCCCGTCCCCGATGGCGATCGTGGCCGTGACGGATACTCCCGACTCGGCCGCGAACCGGCGCAACGCGGCTGCCTTGCCGGCCCGGTCCACGATGGCGCCGACCAACCGCCCGGTGAGCTTCCCGTCCACGATCTCGAGCTCGTTGGCCACCGAGAAGTCGATGCCGAGCTCCTCGGCCAGCCGGTCGGTCAGCTGGCTGAACCCGCCGCTCACGATCGCGAACCGGTAGCCGAGCCGCTTGAGCACCCGCACGGTCGTCCGCGCCCCGGGGGCGAGCACCAGGTCGTCGTACACCTGGTCCAGGGCGCCGGCGTCCAGGCCCTCCAGCAGCGCGACCCGGTCGACCAGGCTGTCGGCGAAGTCGATCTCCCCCCGCATCGCCTGAGCGGTGATGCTCGCGACCTCGGCCTCGCAGCCGGCGTGCGCTGCCAGCATCTCGATCACCTCGCCCTGGATCAGGGTCGAGTCGACGTCCATCACGATCAGCCGCATGCCGCGGCGCAGCAGGTTCGCGGCCTGCACGGCGATGTCGACTCCCTGGTGCGCGGCCTCACGGGCCAAGATGTCGCGCAGCTTGTCGGGGTCGACCCCGGAGACGTGCAGGTCGATGGCGGTGATCGGGTAGCGCGCCATCCGCTCGATCCGGTCGATGTTGGCGCCGGTGTCCGCGATCCGGCCGGCGATGGCGGCCACAGCGGGCGACTTCAGCGGGGTGCCGAGGACGGTCACGTGGCTGCGCCCCTCGGGTCGCGGCTTGTTGTCGCCGGAGCCGCGGTCGAGGTCGAGGGTCATGCCCAGCTCGTCGGCGACCCGCTCCATGGCGCGGCGCAACGGCTTCCAGTCGCGGGGGGCGCTGACCAGGAGACCGAGGATCAGCCGGCGCCGCAGGACTATCTGCTCGATGTCGATCACCTCGACGCCGAACTGGGCCAGCGTGTCGAAGACCAGCGAGGTCACACCGGGCCGGTCCTTGCCGGTCAGCGTGATCAGCAGGGTCCGCGGCAGCTCCCGCGTCGTCTCCTCAGGCACGGCACGAGGTTAACCGGGCCGGCCACCGCCGCCTCAGTCGGTCCGGGAGACGCACGCTCCCACGAGGGCGCGGCGGGCGGCGCGGTCGAGATCCCCGAGGGCCGCGCGCCTCCGGTCCATCTCGTACGCCGACACGGCACCCCCCTCGCCTGACCGGGCCAGCTCCAGGATGTCGAGGCAGAGCACCGCCCGCTCGACGGTCTCGGTCCGGCGGGCGTCGTACCCGGGAGGGAGGGGGAGTGGCGCACGATGACGCAGGTTGAGCAACAGGTCGGGTATCTCCGGCTGCCAGTCGGCGACGTCCAGGTCCACCAGCCGGCCGGTCACGCCGACGAGCGTGGCACGGAGGTCCGAGGCCGTCTCCCGCTCGTCGACCCACGGCACGCGCTCCGCCGGGTGCGCCCGCCACACCACGGTGCGGGCGTCCTGCTCGGGCACCAGACCGACGGTTCCGGCGACGACGGCCTCGCCCGCCTCCATCGCAGCCAGGTTGAACGCAGCCGGGCCACCCAGGCCCACCGGGTCGCCGGGGACGGGCAGCGCGAGCGAGACGGGCCCCATGAGCGCGGCGGGGAGCTCGTGCAGCTCCAGGACACCCCGCTCCGGCAGCCCGGTGACGAGGTGCCGCGGATCGCTCCCGCGCACAGCGTCGGCCAGGTCGTCCGGTCCTGCGTGCCCGGCGCGGACGGCATCGAGCCAGATGGCGAGTCGGGCAGACACCGGCAGGGAGCTCACAGGAGCGAGGGTAGGTTGACCGCGTCCGCATCCGCTCCCGACCCCGCCCCTGAGGTCCCCTTGTGAACGCCGTACTCGAGCTCGCGTCCGTCACCGTCAGGCGAGGGCAGGCCACCCTCCTCGACAGCGTCGACTGGATGGTCGAGGAGGACGAACGCTGGGTCATCCTCGGCCCCAACGGCGCCGGCAAGACGACCCTGATGCAGCTGTGCTCCGCGCAGATCCACCCCACCTCCGGGGTGGTCGGCATCCTCGGTGAGGTCGTCGGCACCGTCGACCTGTTCGAGCTGCGTCCCCGCATCGGCTGGACGAGTGCAGCCGTCGCCGAGCGCATCCCCCCACACGAGCTGGTCCGCGACGTCGTCGTCTCCGCCTCGTACGGGGTGGTCGGCCGGTGGCGCGAGCGCTACGACGGGCTCGACCACGACCGGGCGCGTGCGCTGCTGGTCGAGGTCGGTGCCGGCGCCCTGCTGGAGCGGACCTTCGGCACGCTCAGCGAGGGCGAGCGCAAGCGGGTCCAGATCGCCCGCGCGCTGATGACCGATCCCGAGGTGCTGATCCTCGACGAGCCCGCGGCCGGGCTCGACCTCGGCGGCCGCGAGGACCTGGTCGCCACGCTGTCGAGGCTGGCCCTGGACGAGTACGCTCCGGCGACGATCCTCGTCTCCCACCACGTCGAGGAGATCCCGCCCGGCTTCACCCACGCGCTGCTGCTGCGAGAGGGACGTGTCGTCGCTGCGGGTCCGCTGCCCGAGGTGATGAACGAGCAGGTGCTCGGTGAGACCTTCGCGATGTCGCTCGTCCTGCGCGAGGAGGACGGCCGCTACTCCGCGCGTCGGCGCACCTGAAGGTTGCGAGCCGTTGGATAGGCTCCCCGCATGGACTGGCTGCGTGACCACATGTGGGAGAGCTGGCTGGGCCTTGCCGTCGTCCTCGGCGCTCTCGAGCTGGTCAGCCTCGACCTGTTCCTCGCCATGCTGGCCGGCGGTGCCCTCATCGGTGCCGTCACTGCCCTGCTGGGCGGACCGATCGCGCTGCAGATCGTGCTCGCGCTGATCTCCGCCGTGGGTCTGCTCGGCCTGATCCGGCCCAGCGTCGTACGCCGTCTCCACAAGGGTCCCGACCTCAAGATCGGGGCCGACGCGCTCATCGGCAAGCGCGCGACCGTGCTGCGCGAGCTGGCGCACGGCACGCCGGGACGAGTGAAGATCGGCGGCGACGAATGGACCGCCGAACCCTACGACGAGGACGACCGCATCGAGGCGGGCGAAACAGTTGACGTGGTACAGATCAAGGGCGCGACGGCCTACGTGCTGCGTGTCCACCGGCTCGGGTCCTGACGGTCCGGGCTACCCCAAGATAGAGAGGTCTCCCCATGGGTGCCGCAATCCTCATCCTGCTCGCACTGGCCCTGGTCTTCGTCGTGCTCGTCCTGGCGAAGACGATCCGCATCGTGCCGCAGGCGCGCGCCGGCATCGTGGAGCGGTTCGGGAAGTACAAGAACACGCTGTCCCCGGGACTGAACGTGGTCACGCCGTTCGTCGACCGGGTGCGCTACGTCATCGACATGCGCGAGCAGGTCGTCTCGTTCCCGCCGCAGCCGGTGATCACCGAGGACAACCTGGTCGTCTCCATCGACACGGTGATCTACTTCCAGGTGACCGACCCGGTGTCCGCGACCTACGAGATCGCCAACTACATCTCCGCGGTCGAGCAGCTCACCATGACCACGCTGCGCAACATCGTCGGCGGCATGACGCTGGAGCAGACGCTGACCTCACGTGAGGACATCAACCGCGGACTCTCCGGCGTGCTCGACGAGGCCACCGGCCGCTGGGGCATCCGGGTCGGCCGGGTCGAGATCAAGGGCATCGACCCGCCGCCCTCCATCAAGGACTCGATGGAGAAGCAGATGCGTGCAGACCGCGACAAGCGTGCCGTCATCCTCACCGCCGAGGGCCAGCGGCAGTCGTCGATCCTCACCGCCGAGGGCAACAAGCAGGCGGCGATCCTGACCGCCGAGGGTGACCGCGAGGCGCTGATCCTGCGGGCCCAGGCCAATCGGGAGGCAGCGATCCTCAAGGCGCAGGGTGAGGGGCAGGCGATCCAGACCGTCTTCCAGGCGATCCACGACGGGCAGCCCGACCAGGCGCTGCTGGCCTACCAGTACCTCCAGATGATGCCGAAGATCGCCGAGGGCTCCGCGAACAAGGTCTGGGTGGTGCCGTCGGAGATCACCAAGGCCCTCGAGGGGCTCGGTTCCGCGATGCACGAGGCCTCCGGGATCCCGAAGAAGTCAGGGGGGCCGCGCGTGCGAGTCGAGACCGACGCGGAGTCCGCCAGGAGCCACGATCCCGGCTCCATGCTCGCGGACACCCACGCCGAGGTGCAGAAGGCGATCGCCGCGGCCGAGGGCGCGGCCCGCAGCGCCGCCGGAGCCCCTGCACCGGGTGGCGCGAAGCCAGCTGCCGCCCAGGACCCGCAGGCCGCGCCGTCCGTCGACCCGGGTGACCCCACAGGTGAGGCCCCCACCAGTCAGTGAGCCCGTTCGAGATCGTCGCCATCCTGCTCGCGGGCATGGCGGCCGGGACCATCAACACCGTGGTGGGGTCGGGAACGCTGATCACGTTCCCGACCCTTCTCGCGTTCGGCATACCGCCGGTCACGGCCAACGTGTCCAACACGATCGGCCTGGTGCCGGGGTCGGTCTCCGGAGTGATCGGCTACCGAGCCGAGCTCGCCGGTCAGCGGGCCCGCCTCGCCCGGCTGGCCAGCGCCTCGCTGGCGGGCGGGGTGGCCGGGGCGCTGCTGCTCCTGTGGCTGCCCTCCGCGGCGTTCGACGCGATCGTGCCCGTGCTCATCCTGCTCGGCTGCGCCCTGGTCATCCTCGGGCCGCGCATCTCCAGGCGGGTCGCTGCCCGAGCCGAGGCCACCGGTGGACTGCCCGATCACGGGGTCTGGTGGGTGTGGCCCGCGGTCGCCCTGGCCGGCGTCTACGGCGGCTACTTCGGTGCGGCCCAGGGAGTCCTGCTGATGGCCATCCTGGGCATCGGCGTGGTCGACTCGATGCAGCGACACAACGCGACCAAGAACGTGCTGGCGCTGCTGGTCAACGCCATCGCCGCGGCCGTGTTCGTGCTGCTGGCGTTCGTGGACGTCCCGTTCCTCCCCGAGAGCGCGACCAGCAGCATCAACTGGGCAGCCGTCGGCCTGATCGCGGCCGGCTCGGTCATCGGCGGCCAGCTCGGCGCCACGGTCGGTCGAAGGCTCCCGCCCGTCGTCCTGCGGGGCGTGATCGTGGTCGTGGGGCTGGTCGCCGTCGTCTCGTTCGTCTTCCCGCTCTGACGGCGCGTGGTCAGTCCTCCTGGAGGCCGGCGACGCCGCTGGCGACGGCACCGGCAGCGACGACGGCGAGCAGGATCCCTGCCTTCTTCGGCACGGCACCCGAGGCTGCCGCAGCGATGCCGGTGAAGACGTCAGCGGCGTCGATGGCAATGCCCACCTGCACCAGACGCTCCCGGGCAGCGCCCGTCGCGACGAGCGTGAGCCCCCCGAGCGCGATCTCCCGGGAGCCGAACATCCGCGTCACCAGCGGCAGCTGCGGGTTCGACCTGGCGTCGAGCAGCAGCATCTTCGCGGACAGGTTGGGGGACAGGAGGGAGACGACACCGACGGCGATGCGGCCGATGGCGAGGCCGGAGACGGGATTCATGGGGTGAGGGTAGCGGGACCCCCGACGACCTCAGTCGACGTATGCGTCGAGGAACCGCCGCACCTCGTCGTAGACCCGGCTGCGGACCGGCTCGGCGGAGAGGGTCACGTCGTGCAGGGCCCCCGGAACCTGCGCGATCATCATGTGCCGAGAGAGTCGTGCGGCTCGGCGCCGCATCCGTTCGACGTCGAGCACCACGTCGGAGGTCCGGAGGTCCGTGGCCGACGTAGGGCTGCCCGACCTGGCCGAGCTGACGAGCAGCACGGGCGCGTCGACCTCCAGCCCGCGCTGGATCCGCGACTGCCCGGTGCGGACGGCGCGGATCCACCCGGCGTACACCGGCCAGGAGGCAGTCGGCTTCCAGGCGAGGTCGTAGTCCCACTCGCCCTGGAAGTCCCGGTGCAGGCTGCGCCCGTACCCGCCGCTCACGTTGCGTGGTACCGGCCGCATGGGCGACACGGCACCGATCCGGTGGATGGCCGGCATCGCGACCAGGCGGGTGAACGGCGGGCCGTGCATCTCCAGCCAGGGAGCATTCAGGAAGACCCCGGCGGCCGAGTGGCCGCGGTCGTGCAGCCACAGCGGCAGCGTCAGGCCGCCGGTCGAGTGCGCCGAGAAGACCAGGTGGTCGTGCTCCGCGGAGATCCGGCGGAACGCGAGGTCGAGCTCCTCGTAGTAGTCGCCGAGGTCGGCCACGTAGTTGGGGGTCTGGTGCGGCCTCAGCGACCGGCCGTACTTGCGCAGGTCGAGCGCGTAGAAGTCGTAGCCGTTGCGCACCCAGAAGTCGGCCTCGCCGGTCTGGAAGAAGTAGTCACAGAAGCCGTGCACGTGCAGCACGGCCTTGCGCGTCGGCGCCTCGGCTGGGCGGTGCACCAGGGTCGCGACGACCTCACCCTCCTCGTCCGGCCTGAGCCGCCAGGTCTCGGAGGTGTACGGCGCGCCCAGCAGGTCTGTCTGCGGCTCGGCCATGCGCGCGATCTTGTCATGGCACCCGGCGAGGGCCAGTCGGTCAGCTCCTCGCGCGGGTGTCAGGATCCCTCGCGGACCAGCGCCTCGATCTTCTTGCCGGTGTCGGCGTCGACGCTGTTCCAGTAGGCGAAGGCCCGCTCGAGCACGTCGCCCTCGACCCCCCCGAGGAGGTGACCGGCCACGGTCTTCACGAAGGCCTCGCGGATCTCGTCGTTCCAGACCTCCCGCACGAGCGTGCCGGCCTGGCCGAAGTCGTCGTCGGCCTCGCGCAGCGTGTAGGCCTGCCGCACCATGGCACCGTCGGTCTCCCAGCTCTCGTCGACCTCGCCGACCTCGTCGGCGTAGCCGCGCCCGAACGAGTTCGGTGCATAGACCGGGTCGTCGCTGCGGTGCTCGTAGGCCATCGGCCCGTCCTGGGTGTAGGTGTTCACCTCGACGCGCGGGCGGTTGACCGGGAGCTGCAGGTAGTTCGGCCCGATCCGGTGACGGTGGGTGTCGGCGTAGGCGAAGGCCCGGCCGAGCAGCATCTTGTCGGGGCTGAAGCCGATGCCCGGCACGAGTGCGCTGGGCTCGAAGGCGGCCTGCTCGATCTGCGCGAAGAAGTTGTCCGGGTTCTTGTTCAGCGTCATCGTGCCGACCTTGATCAGCGGGTAGTCGCTGTGCGGCCAGATCTTCGTGAGGTCGAAGGGGTTGTAGCGATAGCTCTTCGCATCCTCGTAGGGCATCACCTGCACCGACAGGGTCCAGCTGGGGAAGTCACCCCTGGCGATGGACTCGGACAGGTCTCGACGGTGGAAGTCGGCGTCCTCGCCGGCGATCCGGGCGGCCTCGTCGTCGGAGAGACCCTCGACGCCCTGGTCACTGTGGAAGTGGTACTTGACCCAGTGCTTCTCGCCGGCCTGGTTCACCCAGAGGTAGGTGTGCGAGCCGTAGCCGTTCATGTGGCGATAGCTACGCGGGATGCCACGGTCACCCATCAGGTAGGTCACCTGGTGCGCGGACTCGGGGTTGAGGGTCCAGAAGTCCCACTGCATGTTGTTGTCACGCAGGCCGTTGCCGCCGCGACGCTTCTGCGACCGGATGAAGTGCGGGAACTTCATGGTGTCGCGGATGAAGAAGACCGGGGTGTTGTTCCCGACGAGGTCGTAGTTGCCCTCGCTGGTGTAGAACTTCAGCGAGAACCCACGCGGGTCGCGCCAGGTGTCGGGGGAGCCCTGCTCACCGGCCACGGTGGAGAAGCGCGCCAGCATCTCGGTGCTCACGCCGGGCTGGAACAGGGCAGCCTTGGTGTACTGCGAGACGTCCTCGGTGGTCTCGAACTGCCCGAACGCCCCGGACCCCTTCGCGTGCACGTTGCGCTCCGGGACCCGCTCGCGGTTGAAGTGCGCCATCTGGTTGAGGAAGTGCACGTCGTGCAGCAGGATCGGGCCGTCCGGGCCGACCGTCAGCGTGTTCCGGTCACTCTGCGCCGGGGCGCCGGTGTCGGTCGTCGACCCGAGGTCGGCCTCCGCCGAGGGGCCAGTGGCGATCGAGGTGTCGCTCGGCTTGGGGAGATCTGGCATTGCTCACTCCTTGTTGGTGGGGGCCGGGTCCGCGGGCCGGTCGAGGCTCATGGGCGCAACATAGTCCGCTGGGTGGGCCTGTCCAACCTCCCGGACACCCAGGATCGCCACAATGGTGCGGTGAGACCTCATTCCCACCCGTCGGGCGACTTCCCGACCTATCCCGTGGGCCTGCGCCTGGCCGGTCGCAAGGTCCTGGTCGCCGGTGGCGGTCACGTCGCACAGCGCCGGGTCCCCACCCTGATCGCTGCGGGCGCCGACGTGCACCTCGTCTCGCCCCAGGTCACGCCCGCGATCGAGGGCCTGGTCGGGTCCGGGGAGGTCACCTGGGAGCAACGGGGTTTCGTGGACGGCGACCTGGACGGCGCCTGGTACGTGATGGCCGCGACCGACGACCTCGAGGTCAACGAGCGGATCAGCGCGCTCGCCGAGCGCCAGCGGATCTTCTGCGTGCGCACCGACGACGCTGACGCCGCAACCGCGTTCACTCCAGCCGTGGGCAACCACGACGGCGTGACGGTGGCCGTCATGGGCAGCTCGGCGGCCGACCGCAACCCGCGCCGATCCGCCGGGGTGCGCGACGGCATCGTCGCGGCCCTGCGCGAGGGCTCGGTGGCCTCGCGTCATCACCGCGACCGGACGGCGGGGGTGGTCCTGGTCGGCGGCGGGCCGGGTGACCCCGAGCTGATCTCGGTGGCCGGTCGCAAGGCCCTGATGGAGGCTGACCTGGTGGTCGCCGACCGGCTGGCGCCGCGTGAGCTGCTGGCCGACCTGCCCTCGGACACCGAGATCATCGACGTCGCCAAGCTGCCGCGCGGACGCTCGACCACGCAGGAGCAGATCAACCAGATCATCGTCGCACGCCGCGCTCGCGGGACGCCGGGTGGCCCGCTTCAAGGGCGGGGACAACTTCGTCTTCGGCCGAGGCTACGAGGAGGTGCTCGCCTGCCGGGAGGCCGGAGTCCCCGTCACGGTGATCCCCGGCATCAGCAGCCCGCTCGCCGTACCCGCGATGGCCGGCATCCCAGTCACGCACCGCGGAGTGACCCACGACCTGACGATCGTCTCGGGGCACCTGCCCCCGGGGCACCCGGACTCCCTGGTGCAGTGGGGTGCCCTGGCCAGCCTGCGCGGCACGGTGGTGTTGATGATGGCCGTCGAGAACGCACCCGATGATCGCCGAGGTGATGCTCCGGGGAGGGCGTGCCGCGGGGACCCCCGTCGGGATCGTCTGCGACGGCACCATGCCCACCGAGCGCACCGTGCTCACCACCCTGGGCGACCTCGCCGAGGCCATCGTCGCGGAACGGGTGCAGCCACCTGCGATCATCGTGATCGGTGAGGTCGTGGGCGTGGCGCACCCGGAGCGCTACGACGTGACCACCGGCCCGGGGGACAGCTGAGCATGGCGACCTACGTCGAGATCTCCGATCCCGCCGATCCGCGCCTCGACGACTACCGCAACCTCAGGGACGTGCAGCTGCGCCAGTCGCTGGAGGCGGCAGCACGGCTTGTTCCTGGCCGAGGGCGAGAAGGTCGTCCGACGGGCTGCCGCTGCCGGCTACCCGGTGCGGTCCTTCCTGATGGCGCCCCGGTGGCTGGAGTCCCTGTCCGAGGTGATCGAGGCGACCGATGCGCCCTGCTACGTGCTCCCCGAGTCCCTCGCCGAGGAGGTCACTGGCTTCCACGTCCACCGCGGAGCACTCGCCTCGCTGGCCAGGCTGCCCCTGCCCAGCGTTCAGGAGGTGCTCGCGGAGGCCCGCACCGTGGTCGTGTGCGAGGACATGGTGGACCACACGAACGTCGGTGCCATCTTCCGCAGTGCCGCGGCGCTGGGCGTGGACGGGGTGCTGCTGGCTGCCCGCTGCGCGGACCCGCTCTACCGGCGCTCGGTGAAGGTCGCCATGGGCGCGGTGTTCGCGCTGCCCTGGACCCGCCTGCCCGACTGGTACGACGCCATGCCCCTGCTTGCCAGGCACGGTTTCACCACCGTCGCCCTCACCCTGGCCGACGATGCGCGTGCCGCTCTCGGAGGCCGTGGCCGGACTAGACAAGGTCGCGCTCGTGCTCGGATCGGAGGGACACGGACTCTCGCCCCGGTGGGAACGCTCCGCGGACCGCTCGGCCGTCATCGCGATGCGCGCGGGCATCGACTCGCTCAACGTCGCCGCAGCCACCGCGGTCGCCTGCTACGAGACGTCGCGGAGAACAATTCACGCACAACAGTGAGGAACCCCTATTCTTGCCGCGTGGAATGGTCACCAGCAGAGGGGCCAGGGTTCGGCGACGACCTCGTCGACCAGGTGGTGGACTACGCGATCATCCGGCTCGACCCGCAGGGAACCATCCAGACCTGGAACCTCGGCGCAGAGCGGGTCAAGGGCTACAGCCCGCGCGAGGCCATCGGCGAGAGCTTCGCCATGTTCTACACCGATGAGGACCAGCACGACGGCCTGCCGCTGTCCCTCCTGCTCCAGGCCCGGGAGGAGGGCCGGGTGGAACACGTCGGGTGGCGGGTGCGCAAGGACGGGACCAGGTTCTGGGGCGACGTGGTGATCACCGCGCTTCGCGACAGCACCGGTCGACTCTCCGGCTACGCCAAGGTCACCCGGGATCTCACCCAGCAGCACGAGCTCGAGGTCGCCCTCCGGTCGAGCGAGGAACGCCTGCGCCTGCTCGTCGACCAGGTGGTCGACTACGCCATCATCTCGCTCGATCCCCAGGGCACCATCGAGACCTGGAACCTCGGCGCGGAGCGGGTCAAGGGCTACAGCGCCCAGGAGGCGATCGGCCGAAGCTTCGCCATGTTCTACCCCGACGAGGACCGGCGCGCCGGTCTGCCGATGCGGCTGCTCTCCGAGGCCCGCGAGCGGGGACGGGTCGAGCACACCGGCTGGCGGGTGCGCAAGGACGGCTCCCGGTTCTGGGGCGACGTGGTGATCACCGCGATCCACGATCGCGAAGGTCAGGTCACCGGCTTTGCCAAGGTCACCCGTGACCGGACCGACATGAAGGCGCTCGAAGAGGCACAGGACGCGTTCTACGCCGCCTTCAGCCACGACTTCCGGACACCGATCACGGCCATCAAGGGCTTCGTCGACGCGATCCGTGACTCCGACGTCGAGACCCGCGACGAGCTGATCACGCGGGTCGAGGCCAACGCGGACCGCCTGCTCACCATGGTGGAGGGCCTGGTGCACGTTCGCCAGCCAACGTGCCGGCCAGGCCTCGCTGCTGCTCGACGACATCGACATCGCACAGGTGGCGCGTACTGCCGTGCGGGACCTGGCGCCCGCTCTGGAGCCAGTGCGCGTGCACATCGACGAGGACGACGTGGCGCTGGCGCAGGCCAACGGGGTGGCGATGCACCGGGTGGTGACCAACCTGGTCGTCAACGCGCTGAAGTACTCACCGTCGAGAAGTCAGGTGGAGGTCGGGTTCGGTCATCCCCGCCCGGGCCGGGTCCAGCTCTGCGTGCGAGACCACGGCCGCGGCATCCATCCCGATGACGTCGACCTCATCTTCGACGAGTTCGCGCGCGGTCGCCTCGCCCAGAACGACGGCGGCACGGGCCTCGGGCTCTCCAGCGTGCGCGACCTGGTGGAGCAGCAGCACGGGACCGTCTCCATCGACAGCGAGCTGGGGGTCGGGACGACTGTCACCGTCGAGCTGCCCACGACCAGGGCCCTGAAGCCTGAGGCGCCGGCTCAGCGGTCGGCGTGGTCCACGTCGGTCCCGGGGCCGCCCCCGCTGTCGGAGCCCACCGGCCAGTTCGCCGGGTAGTCCTCCGCCGCCTCCTCCATCTGCTTGCGCAGCTTCTTGCGTGCGCGGTCGTTCAGCCGGTCGCCGAACACGGTGCCGACGGTGTGGTCCGTCTCGTGCTGGAGGCAGCGCGCGAGCAGGCCGTCCCCCTCGTAGGTCACGTCCTCGCCGCCCAGACCCTGGCCGACGACCCGTGCGCGGTCGGGGCGGGCGCAGTCCACGAACGCCCCCGGGTAGGACAGGCAGCCCTCCTCGCTGTCGTCGAGCCGGCGCTCGCGACCCTCCGGAAGCTCGAGCGACGGGTTGCACACGATCCCGCGATGCATCGTCCCGGAGTCGTCGGGGCAGTCGTAGACGAACACCGCGAGATCCACGCCGATCTGACAGGCCGCGAGACCCACCCCGTCGGCGGCGTACATCGTCGCGAACATGTCGGCGACCAGGGTGCGCAGCTCCTCGTCGTACGACGTGACCGGGCGCGCCGTCCGGTGCATCACGTCGGTGCCCCAGCGCACGACGGGGCGCACGGTGCCACCACCCGGGACGTCGACGGAGGCGGGGGAGCGAGGGGCGGTTCCCTGCACGGGATCGGAGCCAGCCATGCCCGGAATGATAGGCGTGACCCGCGACACGTACGGAAGGTGTGGCGCAAAGTGTAACTCGCAGTTACATTTCGAGGCATGTCTTCGAACTCCGCAAGCGAGCCGCAGAAACTGCCCTGGAGCCTGCTCCGGGCCGGAGGCCGTCACGGTCTCTCCGACAGCGAGAAGCGCGACCCCATCGGACTGGCCGTCGCAGCCCTGAACCGGCTCGCCTCCAGCGACCTGCTCGACTCGCCTCGGTCTGCGCAAGGCCAGTGAGCAGACCGTCTACCGCGTCACCAGCGCCGGGTTCCGCACCGCCAGCAACGTCGGCCGCACCTTCGCCCGCGCCGGCCGCGCGACGCGAGGCAACCGGGTGCCCTCCGCGAAGAACACCGGGCTCTTCGACCTGACCCCGGGAGAGGACGAGCAGATGCTCGCCGACGTCGTCGGGGAGTTCGCCGAGGAGATGGTGCGTCCCGCCGCCAGCGAGGCCAACGAGACCTGCACCGCGCCCGACGCGCTGCTCAAGGCCTCGCTGGAGATCGGCCTGCCGATCCTCGGTGTCCCCGAGGAGCTCGGGGGCATCGCCACCGAGCGCTCGGCGATGGCCGGGCACGCTCGTGCACGAGGCCCTGGGCCAGGGCGACATGGGCCTGGCCGTGGCCGCGCTGTCTCCGGGTGCCGTCGCGACGGCGCTGTCCCTGTGGGGCACCGACGAGCAGCAGTCCACCTACCTCCCGGCGTTCACCGGTGACGAGGTCCCGGCGGCAGCACTCGCCCTCGAGCGAGCCGACCGCGCTGTTCGACCCGCTCACCCCGGCCACCTCGGCGAAGAGGCGCGGTGACGGGTACGTGCTCAACGGCGTGAAGTCCGGCGTCGTGCGCGGGGCGGACGCCGAGCTGTTCGTCGTCGGCGCCGAGCTCGACGGCGAGCCGCAGCTGTTCATCGTCGAGTCCGGCGACAAGGGCATCACGATCGAGTCCGACCCGTCGATGGGCCTGCGCGCCGCCAGCCTGTCGCGTCTCGTCCTCGAAGGACGTCGCGGTCGAGAAGATCGCGCTGCTCGGCGACGCCGTCGGACTACCGCGAGTGCGTGCGGTTCTCCCGGCTCGCCTGGTGCGCCCTGGCCGTCGGCACCGGACAGGCCGTCCTCGACTACGTCACCCCCTACGTCAAGGAGCGTGAGGCGTTCGGCGAGCCGATCGCACACCGCCAGTCGGTGGCCTTCATGGTCGCCAACATCGCGATCGAGCTCCAGGGCATGCGCCTGGTGACCTACCGGGCAGCCAGCCGGGTCGCCCAGGGCAAGCCGGCCGAGCGTGAGATCGCCCTTGCCCGTCGGCTCTGTGCCGAGCGCGGCATGCAGATCGGCCTGGACGGCGTACAGCTGCTCGGCGGGCACGGCTTCGTCAAGGAGCACCCCGTCGAGCGGTGGTACCGCGACCTGCGAGCCATCGGACTGATGGAAGGAGCGGTCCTCGTCTGACGACGCTGGTCGAGCACGCCCGGACCGACGCCCGTCACGCCAAGGAGCACACACTCATGATCAACCTCGAGACCCCCAAGAAGATCCGCCCGCTCGTCGACCAGGCCCACCAGGTCGCGATGAACATGCTGCGACCCATCTCGCGCAAGTACGACGAGGCCGAGCACGAGTACCCCAAGGAACTCGACATGCTCGCCGCCATGATCGACGGCATCTCCGAGTCCGGCGCGACCGGAGGTGCCGGCGCTGCTGGCGTCCGTCGCGACGAGAAGGCCGGAGGAGAAGCAAGGCAACAAGAACGGCGCCAACCTCGCCTCCGTCCTCTCCGTCATGGAGATGTGCTGGGGCGACGTCGGCCTGCTGCTCTCGATGCCTCGCCAGGGCCTCGGCAACTCCGCGATCGCCTCGGTCGCCAACGACGAGCAGCTCGAGCGGTTCGCCGGCACCTGGGCCGCGATGGCGATCACCGAGCCCGGGCACCGGGTCGGACTCCGGCAACATCTCGACCACCGCCCGCAAGGACGGCGACGAGTACGTCCTGAACGGCGAGAAGATCTACGTCACCTCCGGCGAGCGCGCGGACAGCGTGGTCGTCTGGGCGACCCTGGACAAGAGCCTGGGGCGCGCCGCGATCAAGTCCTTCGTGGTCAAGAAGGGCAACCCCGGGATGCGGGTGGAGCGGCTCGAGCACAAGCTCGGCATCCGCGCCTCCGACACCGCGGTGATCATCTTCGAGGACTGCCGGGTGCCCGCCGAGGACCTGCTCGGCGACGCCGACGTCGACCCGAAGCAGGGCTTCGCCGGTGCCATGGCGACCTTCGACAACACCCGCCCGCTGGTGGCCGCGATGGCCCTGGGCTGTGCGCGGGCCTCGCTCGACCTGACCCGCGAGATCCTCGCCGAGGCCGGCGTCGAGATCGACTACGACCGGCCGGCGCTGAACCAGTCCGCCGCAGCGGCGACCTTCCTCCAGCTCGAGGCGGACTGGGAGGCGGCGTACCTGCTCACCCTGCAGTCGGCCTGGATGGCCGACAACCGCCAGCCCAACTCGATGCAGGCCTCGATGGCCAAGGCCAAGGCCGGCCGGATGGGCTCGGACGTCACCCTGCGCTGCGTGGAGCTCGCCGGCACCTTCGGCTACTCCGAGGTCGAGCTGCTCGAGAAGTGGGGCCGCGACTCCAAGATCCTCGACATCTTCGAGGGCACCCAGCAGATCCAGCAGCTGATCGTGGCCCGCCGGGTGCTCGGGCTGAGCTCGGCCGAGCTGAAGTAGGGGGACTGCGGGAATCCCCGGTCGGCCGGGGAAACCGGACGTTCGTGGGCCGATACATCACCCGACAACGTCAGGGAGAGGCGTACAACCCCGCCCGTTTTGGGCACTACGGCCCCATGAAGCTCTACGCCGATACCTCCGTACGACGCACGATCCAGATCACCGGCGACCTGGCCGCCGCGCTCTGGGTCTGGCTGTGGGTGATCATCGCCATGAAGGTCCACGACGCGACGCTGGAGCTGGCGACCCCCGGCTGCAAGATCGACACCAGCGCCACGGACCTGGCCGACCGGCTCCGTGACGCAGGGAGGTCGGTCGCGAAGGTGCCGCTCGTCGGCGACGAGGTACGCAGCCCGTTCGACGGGGCGGGGGACGCCGCCAGTGGGCTGGCCGACGCCGGCCGGCAGCAGGTCGCGGCCGTCGACACCCTGGCGCAGCTGGCTCGGCTGGGCCGTCGCGCTGATCCCGATCCTGATGCTGCTGTGGTTCTACCTGCCCTCCCGCATCCGTTTCGTACGACGGGCCAGCGCCGGCCAGCGGTTCCTCGACTCCGGCGCCGACCTCGACCTGTTCGCCCTGCGGGCGATGGCCCACCAGCCGCTGCACGTCCTCGCAGGCGTCGTCCTCCGACCCGGCGGGCGCCTGGCGCCGCGGGGACAGTGACGTCGTCGACCGGCTCGCCCGGCTCGAGCTGCACTCGGTCGGTCTGAGACCGCCCGCGGGGGTCACCTGCCCGAGCTGCCCCTGACGGGGTGGGGCGATGAGCAAGGCGAAGCGCACCGACCTGATCGTCGAGGTGTTCAAGGACGCCTTCGACCCGCTGATGAAGGCGGACCCGAAGGCCTTCCGCACCAAGTACCGCAAGATGGCCGCCGACCCGCACGCCTTCTACCGCGGCTCGGCCTGCCTGTACTACGCGGACGTCACCGGGAAGCCGGACCCTGGGTCGAACGAGCAGAGCGGTGCGATCTGGATCCACGGCGACCTGCACGTGGAGAACTTCGGCACCTACCTCAACTCCGACGGCCGGCTCGTCTTCGACATCAACGACTTCGACGAGGCCTACATCGGCCACTTCACGTGGGATCTGCAGCGGTTCGCCGCCAGCCTCGCGCTGCTGGGCTGGCAGAAGGCGCTGCCCGAGGAGGACATCGTCGCCCTGATCCGGCGCTACGTCCGGGCCTACCTCTCCCAGGTCGACCACTACGCCAGCGAGGACGAGGACGAGGACTTCGCGCTGCACCTCGAGAACACCGAGGGGCCGGTGCTCGAGGCGCTGGTCAGTGCACGAACCATCCGGCGCGCTGACCTGCTCGACGAGCTGACCCACGTCGAGGACGCCGTCCGGGTCTTCACCGAGGACGCCACGATCAGGCACCTGGCCAAGCGGGAGCGAGCCGCGGTCGAGAAGGCGTTCAAGTCCTACCTGGAGACGATCCCGCGGTCCAAGCGCTTCGACCGGGAGCTGTTCTACGACCTGCGCGACGTCGTCGGGAAGTCCGGGTTCGGCATCGGCAGCGCCGGGCTCCCGGCGTACAACCTGCTTGGTGGAGGGCTACAGCCAGGCGCTGGACAACGACGTGGTGCTGTCGATGAAGCAGGCCAACATCCCGGCCCTGAGCCGGTTCGCGGACAGCGCGAGCGTCGGACCAGCTACTTCGAGCACGAGGGCCACCGCACCGTCGTCAGCCAGCGTGCGCTCCAGGTGCACACCGACCCGCTCCTGGGGTACGCCGAGATGGACGGCGTCGGCTACGTGATCTCGGAGGTCGTCGCCCTACGAGGTGGACCTGGACTGGGAGAACATCACCGAGCCCGACGACATGGCTGCCGTGGTGGACCTGCTGGGCCGCGCGACCGCGAAGGTGCACTGCGCCTCAGACGAGGACAGCGACCAGGACCTGGTCGTCGTTCCAGGTGGAGAGGCGCGATCGTCGCCTCGCTGAAGGGTCGGCGCCGTGCCTTCACCGACCACATCGTCGACTTCGGCCTGCGCTACGCCGACACGGTGCGACGCGACCACGCCCTGTTCGTCGACGCCTTCCGCAGCGGGCGCATCGGAGTCGCCGCGACGTAGCGCCGTCACCCGACGCGCGCACCGGCCCCGGGCTCGGCGACGAAGAAGTCCGGCTCGGCCCAGCCGCGTGCGACGAACGCCGTCGCGACGGCGGACTGCACCGCAGCGAGTCGCTCCAGCGGCACGAGCGCGATGGCCGAACCGCCGAAGCCGCCGCCGGTCATCCGGGCACCGAGCGCGCCCGCCTCGCGCGCGGTCGCGACCGCGACGTCGAGCTCCTCGCAGGAGACCTCGTAGTCGTCGCGCAGGGAGGCGTGCGAGGCGTCCATCAGCGGACCGAGGGCCGCCCAGTCGTCGGCGCGCAGCGCCGCCACGAACTCGTCCACGCGAACGACCTCGGTGACGACGTGCCGGGCCCGGCTCAGCAACGGCTCCGGCAGGGCCTCGATCGAGGTGGCCCGCGCCAGCGAGCGCTTGTCCAGGCCGAGCTGCTCGGCCGCCGCCCAGGCCTCGTCGCGTCGGGAGCCGTAGCCACCGTCGGTGAGCTCGTGGCTCACCTTCGTGTCCATCACGAGGACGGCGAGCCCGTGCGAGCCGGGATCGAAGGGCACCTGCTCCCGCGCGTCGGTGGCGAAGTCGATCAGGAGGGCGTGCTCGGCCCTGCCGTGGATGGCGATCGCCTGGTCGAGGCCGCCGGTCGGAGCACCGACAGTCTCGCTCTCGGCGCGGACGCACGCCGCGACCAGCTGGTCGGGTGACAGCTCCAGGCCCAGTGCCTCGTTGACGGCCACGGCCACGCTGCACTCGAGTGCAGCCGAGCTCGACAGCCCGGCACCGATCGGGACGTCGCTGGAGATCTCGATGTCCATGCCCTGCTCCACCTCGAGGGCGACCAGCACCCCGACGACGTACAGCACCCAGGAGTCGGCGCCCTGCAGCTCGCCGATCCGGCCCCGCCAGGATCGCGACCCGCTCGTCACCACGACCAGGTCGTCCCCGCGCAGGGTCAGCCGCGCGGTCGTCGACTGGGTCAACGCCATCGGCAGGCAGCGGCCGCCGTTGTAGTCGACGTGCTCGCCGATCAGGTTGACCCGGCCTGGTGCGATGCCCGTCACCGGACCTGCGCTCTCCCCACCCGCGATCGGGCCGGTAGATTCGTCTCCTGTGCGATTCCTCTCCGACACCCAGCCACCCTATGACCTGACGTACGACGACGTGTTCATGGTGCCTCGGCGCTCCGCCGTCGCCTCGCGGTACGACGTCGACCTCGCCCAGGATCCGGCTTCGGCGACGGCACCGGTACGACGATCCCGCTGGTGGTCGCCAACATGACCGCCGTCTCCGGACGCCGGATGGCCGAGACGATGGCTCGTCGCGGTGGCCTCAGCGTGATCCCGCAGGACATCCCGCTCGACGTGGTCGAGGAGGTCGTGGCCTGGGTCAAGGAGCGGCACCCGGTCTTCGAGACGCCCGATCACCCTCGGTCCCCAGGACACGGTCAGCGACGCGCTCGCGCTGCTGCCCAAGCGCGCCCACCGCGCCGCGGTCGTTGTCGAGGACGGCCGACCGGTCGGCGTCGTCACCGAGGCCGACTGCGCCGGAGTCGACCGCTTCACCCAGCTCGCCGACGCGATGACCACGGACATGGTCACCCTCAAGCACTCGATGGAGCCGCGCGAGGCCTTCGACGTGCTCGCCGCCTCCCGCTACCGGCTCGCGCCTGCCGTCGACGACGACGGCGCCCTGGTCGGCATCCTCACCCGCACCGGCGCGCTGCGCTCCACGATCTACCGGCCCGCACTCGACTCCCGGGGCCGGCTGCGGATCGCTGCCGCGATCGGCGTCAACGGTGACGTGGCCGGGAAGGCGAAGCGCCTGCTGGCGACGGGAGTGGACTGCCTGGTCGTCGACACCGCACACGGCCATCAGGAGCGGATGATCGAGGCCCTGGCTGCGGTCCGCTCCGTCGACCCGCGCGTCCCGATCGTGGCGGGCAACGTCGCCGGGGCGGACGGCGTGCACGACCTCATCGAGGCCGGCGCCGACATCGTCAAGGTGGGCGTCGGTCCCGGCGCCATGTGCACGACCCGGATGATGACCGGCGTCGGTCGGCCGCAGTTCAGCGCCGTGCTCGAGTGCGCCGAGGCGGCGGCCAGGCACGGCAAGCACGTATGGGCCGACGGGGGAGTGCGACACCCGCGCGACGTCGCCCTCGCGCTGGCAGCAGGGGCCTCGCAGGTGATGATCGGCTCCTGGTTCGCAGGCACCCACGAGTCGCCCGGTGACCTGCACGTCGGCACGGACGGCCGGCCCTACAAGGAGAGCTTCGGGATGGCCTCGGCCCGTGCCGTCGCCAACCGTACGTCGGGCGACAGCCTCTTCGACCGGGCCCGCAAGGGGCTCTACGAGGAAGGGATCTCCTCCTCGCGGATGTACCTGGACCCGGACCGTCCCGGCGTGGAGGACCTCGTCGACGAGATCTGCTCCGGCGTCCGCTCGGCCTGCACGTACGCCGGTGCCCACGACCTCGCCGAGTTCACCGAGCGCGCAGTGATCGGCGTCCAGTCGGCAGCCGGTTTCGCCGAGGGGCGACCGCTCCCGGGCGGTTGGTGACACCCCCTCCCGATTACTCGAAGCCCTGCCGGACTTGCTAGGGTTACGGCGCTCGTCCGGGTGGCGGAATAGGCAGACGCGCTAGCTTGAGGTGCTAGTGCCCGTATTAGGGCGTGGGGGTTCAAGTCCCCCCTCGGACACGAGTCGAGCCCCATGTTCCTGCAGGTCAGGAGCGTGGGGCTCATGTCTACTCGGACAGCTCGTCGGCTCTCTCGTTGATGTCCTCGCTGATGCGCGCGGCATCTTCCGTGGACAGCGAGACACCGGGCGTCTGGTCGATCGTCAGCCGCACCAGCCGCCGAGGGTTCCACTCGTTGTAGTCGAGCTTCCGCTCGCTGAGGCACACGGAGGTCACGCTGTCGTCGGTCACCGGCGCCGGCGTGGTGTCCGGACACGTGCGCGCGTAGGCGTCCCGCTCCTCGAGGACCTGCTGCTTGGCCGTGTCGACGTTGCCCGCCTCACCGAAGTCCACGAGGGTGACGAGGAGCAGCTGCTCGTCGCTGACGAGCACGGTGCAGCCGTCCCGGAAGCGTCCGTCGCTGTAGAGCGACCCGACGGTCTTCCAGTCGCGGCCGTCGGCAAGGTCCGAGACGAGCTCCGGGTCGACCAGACCGCACGCGGCGGCAGGCTCCTTCGGCTCGTCCTTGCCGCAGGCACCTGACACGGTCAGGACCAGGAGCGCGACGGCCACGAGGCCGCCACGGACCCATGACCGGGTCCCCGGCGTCGAGGGCGTCATCAGTCCTTCTTGGCGACTGCGTCGTAGAACGTCGAGGTGTAGGTCTCCTCGTAGACCGCGTCCCAGGCCTCGCTGGAGTGAAAGTTGTCCCATGCGTCGATGATGCCTGCCCGGTCGCGCTCGGGGATGTCGGTCTCGTCGAGAAGGTAGCCGTCGTCGTCGAGCAGCTCGGGCCGCAGGGTGGGGGGTTGCCCGGTGAACAGGCTGTCCGCGGCGCCGTCGAAGTGGTTGCCGCTCGGCATCTCCTGCTCCCCGAGGTAGCCGGCCCGATAGAGATCCGAGATCGCCCCGTAGCGCAGCTTCTCCGGCACCGTGTCGATGGCTCCGGAGCGGTATGCGTCGGTGGTGGACGACGGGGAGTTCGCGACGCCCTCGCTGAGGGCACCGAGCGCCTCGCCGGAGATCGTGTCGTAGGTGGTCTTCGCCAGCTCCGAGGCACCCTCGCCGAGCACCGTGCCGGCTCCCGGGATGAACCCACCGGCGATGTCCAGGCCCTTGGACAGCAGGGCCGCGCGCGCCTCCTCGGTCTTGTCCTGGTCCTCGGCGATCGCCAACCCGTGGTCGAGAAGGCTGGCCATCACCTCGCCGTGCTTCATCTGCATGCCCTCGAAGGCGGTGCTCGGCAGCGATGCCAGGTCGTGCGGACCGTTCACGCCCTGGAGGTACTCGACGTTCTGGTTGCGGACCTCCATGTGCATGGCGGCGGTCAGCGTCTCCAGCCCGCTCTTGTCGTCACTGTGGCCGATCTCCCCGAGCACCTTCTCCAGCTCGTCCGGGCTCACCGAGAGGTGGGTGGAGCCTCTGTCGGTGACCCCTCCCGAAAGGGATTCGTACACATCGCCGGTGTAGCCCGCCGCAATGGTGCCCAGGCTGTCGGTCATGCCGTTCCAGACGTGCCACGTGTCGTCGGGGCCGAAGCCGTCACCCTCGCCGGAGTGCTCCGCGATGGTCGAGAACAGCTCGTTGGTGATCGCGGTGCCGTCGGCGTCGCGGCTTTCCCCACCTACGGCAGCAGCCTGCAGCGCTCGCCCGAGGCCGTCGCCGTCGTCCTGGGCGAAGGTGCGGGCGTGCTCACCGCCGATGAGGTAGTCCATCCTCTCCTCGAGGGACTCGCTGCTCCCGTCGTAGTTGCCCATGAAGAAGTCCTGGGCACCTTCGGGGGTGTGCGTCATCGCGCCGAGGAGGTTCGCGAGCCCGTCGTACGCCGAGTTGCCGAATGTGAGGTCGTCGTAGGACGAGTCCGGGTCGTCGCCGTAGTCGATCGAGGGGTCCTTGATCCCGTAGTCGGCGCCGAGCGACTCGTTCAGCGGGCTCCACACCGGATCCCCGTCATGGTCCCGCTCCCACTCATAGACCTTGCCGGTCAGGTCGGTGATGAAGGAGTCGTCGAGGGAGGTCTGCTGCCCCCCGTGCCTGATCAGCAACGTGAGCGCGGCGGCGTTCTCCGGGTTCTCCTCGTCGGTGATGGCGTTGAACCACGTGTCGGCCAGGTCGGACGGTGGCTGGTAGGTGCCGGTGCCCTTGGTGTAGGTGGCGAAGGCGACACCGGCCGCGCCCAGGAAACCCTGGTACAGCTCCGCCTTCTCGACCGCGTCGGGGCCGGGTCCCGACCCGGTCTGGGGAGGGAACGCGTCGAGCGAGAGGTGCCGGACAGCGTCCGCCATCTCGTTCGGCGAGACCTCGCTGTAGAGCTGATGGGAGAACGCCGGCTGCTCCTGGAAGAAGGTGAGGAGGTTGACGGTGTCGCCGTCGATGTCGTCAGGATCCTTGATGTCGTCGGCGACGTCGTTGGCGAAGTGCTCCTGAACCGCAGGGCTGATCGCGTCCGCTGCCTCGGGAGGGAGGTTGTCCTTGTGCGCGTTGACCCAGTCGATCTGCTCCTGAGCCGTCATCCTGCCCAGGGTCGACTCGTAGTAGGCGCGCTTGTCCTCGCTGGTCAGCTCCAGACCCGGGTAGAACGACGCGGCCGCGAGCGGGATCAGCCCGGCCGCGATCAGCTCCGCGACGTTGTCGTTGGTCGCACCCTGCTTGAACTTGGTGGCGATCGTGTCCGCGTCGTTGTCGAGCTTGTTGACCGCTGCGTCGTACTCAGGTTGCAGGTGGGCCTTGAGAGGGGGACCCATCGCGGCCTCGGTGACCTGCTGGTCGTCCGCGGGGTCCGGGGTCGCCGCAGCCCCTTGTCCGGCATAGCGCATGGCCGACGCGAGATCGGTCCGATAACGCTGGTTGAGCGAGCTCACGGTGGTGTCGAAGGTGTCGACCATGTCCGCGAACCTGCTGACCAGACCGACGGCGTAGTGACCCTTCGCTGCCAGTGTCCTGGCTGTCGCGGAGGCGGTGTCAGGGTTGAGCTGCACGTCGGCGGTGATGTCGCCGCTCAGCTGTCCGGCGACCTGCCGGGAGTCACTCTCGAGCTCGCCGGCCAACGCACCGATGGTGGCGGCCTTGAGCCCGGGGTCGTGGGCATCGGCGCGAATGGTGTCACCGTTCACCCCCGCGTGGATGTCCTGGTAGTACTCGAAAGGCCCATCGGTGCGGTCGACCACGTTGTTTCCCCCTGGTGAGATTCAGACGTCAGGGCCGGACCGACGGTGCTGCGCCCCGACCCTGGTCAGAGCCCTGGTCAGAGCCTTGGACGGTGAATCGGCTCAGATCTGCCTGTTGATGCGGCTCCCGATCTCGGAGGTCCCCGAGATCGGTGCGTTCAGTGCAGCAGCGCCAGCGTTGTCGCTCTCGCGGGACGTGGCGGCGACGTTGGACACGTTGTGACCGCCGTCGGTGAGCTGGACCGGCAGCTTGGTGGCGGGGTCCATCACGTTGTCGGTGACGAACGCACCCATGGCGCTCTTCACCGCGAAGTGACCGACCGTGCCACCGGCCGAGTCCAACCCCTCCATCAGCCCCCTGGCAGCGGCCCCGCCTCCACTCGAACGAGCGGAGATGGCCCTGCCAGTGCCATGCAGGGCGTCCACCTCGACGCCGATCGCCCCGGAGTCCGATCCCATGGTGCTGCCTCAGCCGATCGGGCGGATGTTCTTCGACGCGGAGTTGCGCACGTTGCCGATGAACTCGTCGGCCGTCTCCGAGGTCCGTCCGGCGAGCTTCGTGGCGTTGGTGTGGATGTCCTCGGTGGCGTGCCTCGTCCCGCTCCGCACCTGGCCGAGCTCCTCGCTACCGACACCTTCCTCGGTCATGCTCTGCAGGTAGCCCTGCTGGCGGTCGACGTTGTCCGCCGAGCCGCGGAAGGCGCCCATGTTGCTGTGCGTGTCGTCGGCGTGCGTCTGGTAGGCGGCGCGGTCGACGCGAAGTGAGTCTCCGTTGTTGGCCATGACAGTTCCCCTCTGAATCTCGTGGTCCGCGCCTAGGCGCGGTTGATCTTGCTGTTCAGGTCCATGGCTGCGGTCTCGACGGTGCGGGACTCCCCAGCCTGGACGTGGGCACCGGACTCTTCGTGACCGGCAGTCTGGCGAAGGAACTGCTGGCTGTTGTCGGCGTTCGCGCCGTGCAGGTTGCCGCCGGCCGTGAGGCTGTTGGCGGTGGCCGTGGAGCCGTTGCCGCCCTGCGTGGCCAGGGCACCCTTGTTGGCTCCCATGAATGCCTCGGTGTGGCCGTGCTGCTTCTTGGAGAGACCCGTGACGTTCGTGGCCTCGTCGTTGACGGCGTTGTTCTTCTGCTGGGCGCCGCCGTAGCCCTCGGTCAGTGATACGCGGTCTGCAGGCATCTCTACTCCATCCCCGGTGGTGTGGTTGTCTGGCCGGTCCGACTCACGATCGGCACGGTCGACCTGTGCGTTCTATCCCGTGATGCCCGTAACCTACCCTCGCCAAACCCCAAATGCAGGAGTGATCGAGCCCGGGTTCACTCTTCTCGCTCAGTCTCGAAATTCTCGTCGTCGACCAGGGTCGTCTGCACCAACGACGTGGACCCGTCTCGCGTCACGAACATCGCCCGTCCCCGCGGGAGTCGCTGGGAGGGGTGACCGCCGATCAGCCGGCCCTCGAGCCGGTCGCCGGAGAACATGAACCCCGGGGCGCTCAGATCGATCAGGCGCTGGACCATCGGCTCGAACACCGCGCGCGACATCCCTCCGGTACGCCGCGACAGGACGACGTGGAAGCCGAGGTCACGGCCCTGGGGGAGCAGGTCGACGAGCGGCATCAGCGGGTTGCCCTGCGAGGTCGACACGAGGTCGTAGTCGTCGATGATCACGAAGACCTCGAGTCCCGACCACCACGTCCGGTTGCGCAGCTGCTCGGAGGTGACGTCGGGACCGGGCACCCGCTGGGCGATCGCTCCGCTGATCTCGCCGGCCATCTGAGCGGCCTGCTCCTGCCCCGTGACGTAGGTGAGCAGGTACTCCTCGGGGACCACATCGAGCAGGGAACGGCGGTAGTCGACCGCGACGATGCCGATCTCCTCGGGGGTTCTGGTGGCCACCAGGTTGTTGATGAGCAGCTTGAGCAGGTTGGACTTGCCGGTTTCGCCGTCTCCGTAGACCTGGAGGTGCGGGTCCGCTCCGAACATGTTGATCTCGGCCGGGCCGAGGTTGAGCTCGGAGATGCCGACCAGCAGACCGGCGTCCCCCTGCTGGACCGCGGGGAGGTCAGCGGGTCGGACCAGGGTGGGCAGCACCTCGACCTTCGTGACGTTGCGGTCACCCCACTTGGCCATGATCGCGTCGACGAGCTCGCGCTGGTCGGAGCCGTCGTCCTCGTCGTCGGCCATCGAGGACTGGAGGACCGGGAGGGCGGCCTGGAAGACGAGGGCCTTCTGACGGGTACCGGTGACTCCGCGGCCGGGGGTGTCCCTCGGGACCTGCTCCATCACCGCGCGCTCGAACTCGCTGTCGTAGACGTCGTTGAGACGGAGCTCGAGGCGACCGCCCATGGAGCCCTGCATGCGCATGCGCACCTGCATCGCCTGCGTGACGGTGACCACCACATGGATGCCGAAGTTGGTGCCCCGGGCGGCGATGTCGGCAATGGCGTAGTCGAGGTCGTCGAACTCGTCCCTGAAGGTTCCCCAGCCGTCCACGACCAGGAACAGGTCGCCCGTCTCCTCCTCCGGGAGTGAGCCGGCCGCGCGGGCGCGGCGGTAGGCGGCGATCGAGTCCAGGCCGTGCTCGCGGAACAGGGCTTCTCGGTGGTTCAACGCACTCCGCACGTCGTTGACCGTCCTGCTGATGCGCTCGGCGTCCACACGCGTGGCCACCGCAGCCACGTGGGGCAGTCGTTGCAGCGGCGCGAGGGATCCGCCGCCGTAGTCGATGCAGTAGAAGGCGACGTCTCCCGGGGCGTAGCGGGCCGACATCGAGAGGATCAGGGTGCGGACCAGCGTCGACTTGCCGGTCTGCGGCGAGCCGGTGATCACGAGGTTGGCCCCGCCGCCGGTGAAGTCCCAGTCGAGCGCGTGCTGCTCCTGCCTGGACGGGTCGTCGACCATGCCGATCACGGCCGCACACGTGCCGACCCGGCCGGTGTCCTCCACCGAGACCAACGCGCCGAGAGCGAGCTGGCTGGGCAGTGGCTCCAGCCAGACCGGCCGGACCGGAGTCGCGCCGGCCGCCACGATCTGGCCACAGAGCACGTCCAGGACGCTGGAGGCCGAGCGCAGCGCCGGTTCGTCGAGGGCGTCGCCCCCAGTCCGGGCTGCGGCCCATTCGGTGGCGGCCTGCTGCGCCACCCAGGCGCCCAGCCCGTTCACAGCGAGGTAGGGCACCACCGGGACCGTCGTCTTCGGCCCCTCCGTGGGCGGTGTGTAGGGCGAGGAGACCAGTGCCGCCTTGAACCGGTCGAAGACGGACGTGTCCACCTTGAGGTAGCCAGAACCCGGCTCGGGGGGCAGGTGGAACGCATCGGGTACGCCGATGGCGTCGCGGCTCTCACCCTCGGAGAACGTGCGGAGGCTGATCCGGTAGGACAGGTGGGACTCCAGCCCCCGGATCTTGCCCATCTCCAGCTTCTGCGTCGCGAGCAGCAGGTGCACCCCGATCGAACGACCGATCCGCCCGATCGCGACGAAGAGCTCCGCGAAGTCGGGCTTCGCAGTGAGCAGCTCGGAGAACTCGTCGACGATGACGAGCAGGTGGGGGAGTGGCTCGAGCTCCTCGCCGGCGTCGATGCGGGCCTGGTAGGCGCTCACGTTGGGGAGGTTGCCGACCCGTTTCAGGATCTCCTGACGCCGCTGCATCTCGCCGTACAGCGCATCACGCATGCGGTCGACCAGAGTCAGGTCGTCCTGCAGGTTCGTGATCATGCCGGCGAGGTGGGGGACTCCCTCCATGGGGGCGAACGTCGCGCCGCCCTTGAAGTCGACCAGCATCAGGGCGAGCCGGTCTGGTCCGTGTCCGATCAGCAGGGAGCTGACCAAGGTGCGCAGCATCTCCGACTTGCCGGAGCCGGTCGCGCCGACCACCATGCCGTGCGGCCCCATGCCGCCGTGGGCAGACTCCTTCAGGTCCAGCATCACGGTGTTGCCGGTCGCACCGACGCCGATCGGCACCCGGAGCAGGTCCCGTTGGGCCCGGGGCCGCCACGTGGCTCGAAGGTCGAGCTCCGCGGGATCGGCCACGCCGAGGATGTCGGCGAGCCCCACCGTGTCGGCGAGCCCGTCCTCGGACACGTGCTCGACGCTCAGCCGCAGCGGCGCCAACGTGCGCGCAACGGCCTGCTCGGCTCCCATGGGCGCTACGTCGAGGGTGAACGGCGCCTCTCGGTCCGAAACCGTGGCCGAGCCGTCGGCGGCGATCTCGATCCGGCTGTCCACGCGCTCGGGCTCGTCGCGTGCCGTGTCCAGCAGCGAGACGACGTGGATGCCGAGGTCCGCGAACGCAGCCTGGGTTCCCGGGGGGACCAGGTGCTGGCCGGGCGGAAGACCCTCGCCGTCGACGACGACGACGAGGTGGCGCATGGAGGTCTGGCTCCCACGGGTGCGCTGCATCCGGTCGAGCCGCGTCTCCATGTCGGCCGCCAGCAGCTCGGTCATGGCCGGGACGCTGGAGGTCACCCGCCGCGACGGCACGTCACCGTCGAGCAGCTGCCCGTCCTGGGCGTGCGGGAGCCACTTGACCCAGTCCCAGTGGGCTGCGGCGTCCTCGGATCGAACGACGGCCACGTCGACATCGTTGGGACTGTGCAGCGCGACGGTCTGCAACACCAGGTTGGTGGCGAGCAGACGACGGTTGGCAGGGTCGCCGAGCACGCTGACCTGTCCGAGCTCCCGGAGAGAGAGCACGATCGGCTGGTCGCGGAGCTCGGCATACCTGAGCTGCAGCTCCTGTGCCGTCTGCAGGCACACGGGGTCGAAGTCGTTGAGAGGTCCGGTGTCGGCGTTCAGGGTCAACCCCGCGGCCAGCGGCACGGTCCCGGTGCCCACCCGGGTCGCGAGGAAGTCGACGTGGGACGTACGCCGCTCCCACCGCCGCGTCGGGTCCTGGCAGATGTCCAGCAGCTGGTCGGTCCGCGGGTGGCGCCACGCCTGCTCGGCCCGCTGCCCCGCGATCTGGTCGCGTACGGCGTGGCGCAGTGCCTCGACGTAGTCCAGGTAGCGCTCACGGGACTCGCGGACCTGGCGCTTGGTGCCGCTGCGCTGGCTGATCATCATCAACACGCCGATCGCGATGGAGCCGATCAGCGCCAGGAAGGCCGCCACGGCCACGATCGGCCGGTCGCGTTGGGTGATCGCCACGGTGACCGAGCCGGTGCCACTCATGATCGGCATCATCATCATGCTCGCGCCGGCCATCGCCGGGGCCGCGTGTCCGCGGGAGGGTGGAGGCGAGATCTCCAAGGACTGCCGGGCCACGGTCGGTGGCGCGATCCGGGCAGGTCGCTTGACCAGTGTCGTCGTCATCTGTGCCTTTGTCCCGTCCTGGTGGGTGCGGCAACGATATGCTCGCCACCGCCGAGAGCGTTGCAAAAGGGGCACTCGCACTGAAGAACGTGGGGGAGGTAGCAGGTGCTGACGGCGTACAGCCGGGTGACGGTCGTGACCGGTGAGCGCACGATCGACCTGGCACTCCCCAGCGCGCTGCCGCTCTCCGACGTCCTCCCGCAGGTGATGCGGTTCGCCTCGCCGGAGCAGCAGACGGGCGCTCCGACCAGCTGGACCCTCGCCCGGCTCGGAGCGGCTTCGCTCCCGCTCACCCAGTCCCTGGCCGACGCCGGCGTGCTCGACGGTGACGTGCTGGAGCTGCGCGGGCAGCAGGAGGACGTGCGGCCGGCGCTGGTCGAGGACGTCCGGGATGCGGTCGAGGACAGCGTCGACGACGCCGGCGGAGTGTGGTCGACGCGCACGACCGGATCGTTCGCCGTGCTTGCCGGTGCCGCTCTGCTCGCGATCCCCGCCCTGGCCAGCCTGGCCGGGGGACTCCTCGGGTCACCCTCCTGGACCACTGAGGTCGACACGGCCGGGGCAGCGACGGCGTCGATCGTCGGGTTGCTCTTCGCGACCTGGTGGGCGGCACGGTTCGCGCGGCCGGTGGATGCCGCCGGCGCCGCAGCGTCGGCCATGCTCTGGGGTGCCCTGCTCGGTCGCGCGGTCGTCGCCGACCTCGACGTGCAGCCGTGGACCGAACTGGCCAGCACCATGCTCGGCCTCGGGATCGTCGCCGGGGTCGCCGTGCTCCTCACCCGGGCCGCCATCGGGCACGCCGCGGCAGCCGCGGTGCTGGTCGCCGCCGGACTCGTGCACGCGATCGTCGGGTGGCTCGATCTGCCGGTCGAACAGGCAGTGCGGGTGCTGCCGGTGCTGGCGCTGCTGACCGTCGGCGTCATCCCGCGCGTGTCGCTCTCGGTCGGTGGGCTGGCGAGCGCCGACTACCGGGTCCGACACGTGGGTCGCCTCGACCTCTCCGTGCTGCGGGCGCGCTACCGCGCGAGCAACGCCCTGCTCGTGGGCTCGCTGGTCGGCATCGCGCTCGTGGTGGTGTGGGCAGGTGTCGTGCTCGACGTGCGCGGCGACGACTGGGACCAGACGCTGGCGCTGAGCCTCGCCGTCGCGGCGCTGTTGCGGTCGCGGCTGTTCTCCCGGACCCAGCACATGCTCCCGCTGCGCATTGCTTCGCTGGCGGTGCTCGGGTTCGTCCTGACACGCCATGCCGTCGACCACGCCGATCTGGGCGCCTGGCTGGCTCCGATCGGCGCCCTCTGTCTCGCAGCCGCCATCGGTGTGGCGGGGGTGCCCATCTCGGCGATCACCAGAGCCCGGGTCAAACGCACCCTGAACATCGTGGAGTTCCTGGTGATCGTCGACCTGCTGGTGGTCCTCGCCGGATCGATGGGTGTCTACTCGGCGCTCGGAGGGATCTTCTGATGGCCGACGACGAAAACCCAGGAGCAGGTCCCCAGGAACGTCCGGAGGAACCACCGGGCGAGGAGCAGCCGGACCCGTCCCTCGTGCGCCGCCGGCGCGCCCAGGACGCTGCCGGTGACCTGGAGCGGATGGGGATCGACCCTCGCAGCCTCGGGCTGGGGGACCTGCCCGCTCGTGAGGCGCTCGTCGAGGCGCCCGAGTCCGGGGCCTCAGTGGTGCAGCTCCGCCCGGAGCAGTCCCACGACCCGGCTCCCGCGCCGCAGCCCGAGCCTGCGCAGCAGCGCGACACCGGGTCGCATCCGAGCGCGTCACAAGACCTCCTCGAGCGCACCGCTCCGGCGTCGCCACGGGAGACCTCGCGGTTCGTGCGCCTGGTGGCACGTGGCCTGACCACACCTGACGCGGCCGTCGTGGCCCAGGACGAGCGCGCGATCGTCGATGCGGCCCGACAACGCCAGACCGACCGACGCATCGTCGCGTTCGTCGCGGGCAAGGGGGGCGTCGGCTGTACGACGCTCGCCGTCGGCGTGGGCACCACCTTCATGGCTCTCCGCGAGGACCGATCAGTCGTGGTGGACGTCCAGACGGGGCCCCCCGCGCTGAGTGACCTCTACGGCGTGGCGAACCCGATGACCATCACGGCCGTGCCGAACGACGGCCACGCACTGGTCGCCCCGACCGTCCCGTCAGGGCTCGCGATGGTCGGCGGCGGCACCTGGGACGAGACCGTGAGCCGAGGTGACGTCGCGCGGGTGCTCGACAACCTGGGACCTGACCACGCCTTCAACCTTCTCGACGTGGGGGACGACTGCGGCGAAGGTGGTCACGCCGCCCTGGCGCGTGCCGACCAGGCAGTCGTGGTCAGCGGACCCGGGCCCGCCGGGGCCGCGGCCCTGGCCGAGGCGCTGATGCGAGTCCGCACCGTGAACCCCAACCTGGTCGCGCGGGTGGTGCAGGTGATCGTCTGCCCGCACGAGGACTCCTTCCGCGAGACCAGTCGGCGGAACCCTGCGGGCTCAGGGGTCGTCGTCGTTCCCCCCGATCCCTACCTGCTGGGCGGCCACGTCTATGACGCCCGCGGGGTCTCGGCCGCAACCCGCCAGGCGGTGCTGCGGGTCGCGGCAGCGGTGGCGCTCGGGAGCGTGCACGGATGAGCGAGCGGGAGCAGCCACCGACGCCGTCGACCCCGCCGCCGGCGCTTGCCTACCAGAACACCCCGAACGCCGAGCGCTACGTGCTCGAGGCGGACGCGATGCGTCGGCGTCAGCTGCGCTCGGCCCTGTTGCACGGGAGCCGACGCACGTGGCGCGAACATGCGCGTGCCTGGCCGGCTGTGGTGGTCGGGCTGATCGTGGTCGCGGTCATCATCGCGGCCCTCGCCGTGACGCAGGCGTTCCAGAAGACCGAGCAGAACAAGAAGAAGCAGGATCAGCAGCAAAGGGCGGAGTCGATCGGCCCGCTTCGGGACGCCTCGAGGTGAGGGGGTTTGTCCCGACTGGTCTCGTTGGTCGGTGTACGGTTCTGCTGCCGGGTCTGCGCGGGGGAGTGCCTCGAGGCGGGTTGCCGCACGTCGAGAGGTGAGGTCACATGGTCCAGACGGCTGTGAAGCAGCAGACGGCGTCGCGCTTGCCATCGACCCGCGAGTCACGCCCAGCGCTGATCGGGCTGGCGATCGTGCTGATCGTCGGCGGGGCGCTCGCGTCAGCGTGGCTGGCGATCCAGTCCGGACACCGTGCCTACTACGTGCAGGTCGACCAGGAGATCGCCCAGGGAGCCCGCATCACCGAGGACGACCTCGCGCGGGTCAGTCTGCCGGAGGGCTTCGAGAACGCGATCCCCGCGGACGACGTGGACTCGGTGGTCGGTCAGTCCGCGACCACGCGACTGCTGCCGGGCACGATCCTGATGCGCGCGATGGTCTCGAAGACGGCCGGTGTCGAGGACGGGAAGACCAGGCTGACGCTGCCGGTCGACTCCAGCCCGTTCATCCGCGGCCTGCAGCCGGGTGCCCAGCTGGCCCTCGACGTCGGCAGCGCCGATGGTGAGTCCCGAGCGGCGATCCTGGCGGAGCTGGTCTCGGTCGGGCAGGCGGAGGACGACGGTGGCCTCAGTGGCTCCGGGAGCTCGACGTTGCCGATCGTGGTCTCGGTCGACATCTCGTGCCTGTCCGCGATCTCGCAGGGCATCGAGGACAAGACCATCACGCCGGCATTGGTGGGCAGTGCCGACAACGGTTCGATCCAGGCGACCTGCGGGAGCTGAGTCATGGGTTTGTTGGCTGTGGCCTCGGCGAAGGGATCTCCGGGGGTCACCACGACGGCGATGATCGTCGCCGGGCTGTGGTCGCGCCCGAGCGTGCTCGTCGAGTGCGACCCCGCCGGGGGCGACGTCGCCTGGCGGATGCCGTCGCCGGTGGGGGCCACGCTGGATCCGCAGGGTGGGATCCTGAATCTTCTTGCCGCGGGTCGCAAGTCGTTCCACCCGGGCCTGGTGATGGCCTCCAGCCAGAAGATCGTCGGTGGCCTGGAGGTGGTTGTCGGTGTCTCCTCGCCCGAGCAGGCAGCCGGGATCCGCCAGTGGGAACAGCTGGGAGCGCTCTTCGCCGAGGTTCCCGGCGTCGACGTGATCGCGGACCTGGGTCGCATCGGTGCGACCACCCCGCAGAACGCGCTGCTCCACTCCGCCGCGGCGGTCCTCTTCGTCGTGGACACCGTCCCGAGCAGCATCGTGCACCTGCGTGAGCGCCTGGCCCGGGTGCACCAGTCCGGAGGCCCGATGGCTCCGCCGATCTATGTCGCCGTCGTGGCGGAGGCCAAGCGTGGTCGCGCCGTGCGAGAGGTGCGCGAGGCGATCGAGCGGTCGGCCACGCCGGTGGCCGGGGTGCACCATCTGGCGCGTGACCGCACGGGCGCCTCGTTCTTCCTGGGCCAGGTGCGAGGCAACCCGAACCGCACCCAGCTCGTGCGTTCGGCACGGCCGCTCGTCGAGCAGCTGGATGTGCGCGCGTCCACGGCGTTCGTGCCGGCGGATGGTCGCCAGACACCCCACGAACCGGAGACCAGGGCCCAGGCGAGGCAGGAGTACCGATGATCGACCACGACCTCGTCCGCCGACTGCGCGTTCAGGTGGCCGATCGGCTCACCGAGCAGCGTCGTCGTGACCAGCTCAGCGGCGTGACCCCGATGAGCGTGGAGGACGAGCGCGAGTACGCACGTTCCCTGATCGTCCAGGTGCTGGAGGACCATGCCCGCCAGGAGGTGGCCGAGGGGCGGACGCCCACGGACCCCGAGGAGGAGGCCGAGGTGGCCACCGCGGTCCACTCGGCCCTGTTCGGCGTGGGTCGGCTGCAACCGCTGCTCGAGGACCCCGACGTCGAGAACGTGGACATCAACGGGTGCGACGCCGTCTTCGTCCAGTACCACGACGGTCGCGAGGAGCGACACCCTCCGGTGGCCGAGTCCGACGAGGAGCTCGTGGAGCTGATCCAGGTGCTGGCTGCCCACAGCGGCCTCTCCAGCCGGCCCTTCGACTCAGCGAACCCCCAGCTCGACCTGCGCCTGCCCGACGGGTCCCGCCTCTCGGCGGTGATGAACGTCTGCTCGCGCCCGGCCATCTCGGTGCGCAAGGCCAGGATGGGCCGGGTCTTCGTCGACGAGCTCATCGAGAACGGCACGATGTCGGCCGATGTCGGCGACTTCCTGAAGGCGGCCATCGGAGCACGCAAGAACATCATGATCGCGGGGGCTACCAACGCCGGCAAGACCACCATGCTGCGCGCCCTGGCCAACGAGATCCCGGGGGAGGAGCGACTGGTCACGGTGGAGCGAGCCCTCGAGCTCGGTCTCGGTGAGTACGCCGACCTGCATCCCAACGTGGTCTCCTTCGAGGAGCGGCTGCCGAACTCGGAAGGTCTGGGCGGGGTCTCGATGGCGGAGCTGGTCCGACGCTCTCTGAGGATGAACGCCTCACGCGTCATCGTCGGAGAGGTGCTCGGCGACGAGATCGTGACGATGCTCAACGCGATGAGCCAGGGCAACGACGGCTCGCTCTCGACCATCCACGCGAACTCCTCCGTGGAGGTGTTCAACCGCATCGGCACCTACGCGATCCAGAGCCGTGAGCGGCTGCCGCTGGAGGCCACGAACCTGCTGATCGCCGGGGCGCTGGACTTCGTCGTCTTCCTGCGCAAGCGCAACGACTACCTGCAGGGCGGGGGGCAGACGCGCGTGGTGGAGAGCGTGCGCGAGGTCAACGGCCACGACGGGCAGGTCCTCTCCAGCGAGGTGTTCGCACCGGATTCGGACGGTCGGGCCGCAGCCAACGCGCCGATCTCCTGTTTTGCCGAGCTCGAGGAGCACGGCTACCGGCCACTCGTGCACGGGCAGTGGACCTGATGCTCGAGGAGTTCCGCCTGCCACTCGCCGTGACGTCCGGCGCCCTCCTGGGGATCGGGCTGACCCTGCTGCTGCTCGCGCTCCGCAAGCACCCTCCCGCACGCACGAAGGCCACGAAGCCGAGCCGTCGTCGGGTCAGCGCAGCCGCGGCCAGGCGGCGCTCCCAGTTCCTGCTGGCCGGCGTCCTCCTCGGGGCACTGACCCTGGCCCTGACGCAGTGGGTCGTGCTGGCCGCGGTCGTCGGCCTCGTGGTCTCCTTCTGGGACCGCGCTTTCGGCGGTGCCCGCAACGAACGCGAGGCCATCGTCCGGGTGGAGGGTCTCGCCGCCTGGATCGAGGCCCTGCGCGACACCATCGCGGGTGCGGTGGGTCTGGAGCAGGCCATCCCGGCGACTGCCACCAACGCCGCGCCGTCCATCCGGCCGGCGCTGAACCTGCTGGTCGACCGGCTGCGGGTGCGCGAACCACTGCCCGACGCCCTGATGAAGTTCAGCGACGACCTGGACGACCCCTCGGCCGACCTCGTCGTCGCCGCGCTCATCCTGAACGCCCGACTGAGAGGTCCCGGTCTGCGTGACGTCCTCTCGGCGCTTGCCGTCTCCGCCCGCGACGAGCTCGACGTACGCCGTCGGGTCGAGAGCAGTCGCCGCAGCACCCGCCGCAGCGTGCAGATCGTCGTCGGCGTCATCGTGTTCGTGGCCGGGATGCTCGTCGTCTTCAACCAGGAGTACGTCGAGCCCTACGGCACCCTTGTCGGGCAGCTGGTGCTCGCAGGTGTGCTCGGGATGTTCGGCATCGGTGTCTTCTGGATGCGCCAGCTGGCCGGGGTGGTCGAGCCGGAGCGCTTCCTGGTCACCAAGGGGCGGGTGAGGAGCGACCCATGATCGCCCAGCTGCTGGCCGGCGCCTGCGTGGGTGCGGGTGTCCTGCTCCTCGTCGCGGTGCTGCGACGCCCTGTCCCGGGGATCGCCGCCACACTTCAGCGCATCGACGACTCCCGCCATGGCCAGCGCTCCGCGACCGCGAGCTCGTCGGGCGAGCGGGCCGAGGGCCGCCTCGGACGCCTTCGCGACGGTGTGGGCGACCGCATCGTGATGGAGGCAGCGTCCCGGGGGTGGCAGATGACCCGCACGCGTGAGGACCTGGCGGTGATGAGCCGCCCGCTGACCACACACCTCGGCACGAAGGCGCTGCTGGGGCTGGGCGCCTTCGTGTGGCTGCCCGCCATGGTGTGGGTCACCGGCTTCGGCGGCGGGTTCGGGGTGCCGATCGTCGCGGCCCTCGCCGCAGGTCTGTTCTTCTTCATCCTCCCCGACCTCCAGCTGCACCGAGACGCTGAGCGGCGGCGTCGCGACTTCCGCCATGTCACGGGCAGCTTCCTCGACCTCGTCGCGATGAACCTGGCCGGCGGGCGCGGACTCCCCGAGGCTCTCGTCGCAGCCTCTTCCTTCGGCGACCACTGGGCCATGGTGCGTCTGCGCCAGGCGTTGTCGAACGCGCGCATCATGGGCTGGACGCCCTGGGAGGGGATCGCCCGACTCGGCCGTGAGCTCGGCGTGGACGAGCTTCGGGACCTCGCCTCGGCGCTGGCCCTCGCCGGTGACGAGGGTGCCCGGATCCGGTTGTCCCTGATGTCCAGGGCCGAGAGCATGCGCCGCCGCGAGATGGTCGACATCGAGGGCGCGGCCGGGGAGAGCTCCCAGTCCATGTTGATGGCGCAGTTGCTTCTGTGCATCGCTTTCTTGGTATTCTTGGCGTTTCCTGCCGTTAGTCGGCTTGGCTAGAGATGTCCCCACTCGTCCGAGGAGAAACACCGTGCCGTCAGTGCTCTTCCACGCCTGGGCCGTCATCGCGGTCGTCCGCGGCCGAGCCGCGCAAGCCCGGCGCGAGGGCCGCAGCGAGATCGGCACCTCCGCCATCGAGTGGGCCATCATCTCGGCTGTCGTCGTCCTGCTCGCCCTGCTGGTCGGCCGCGTCATCCAGGGCGTCGTCGAGGACAATGCCAGCAAGATCGAGCAGGGCTCCAACTAGCCACCCTGCGGTCTCTGGTCGCCGCGTCCTCCACAGGTGAGCGCGGCGCCAGCGCGGTGGAGTTCGCCGTCATCGCGCCGGTCTTCCTGCTGCTGATCTTCTCGGTCATCCAGGCCGGTCTCTACTTCCAGGCGCGCAACACCGCCCAGTCGGCTGCCCGCGAGGGTGTCTCCTACCTGCGACTGGCGGGCAACAACTCCGACCCCCAGGCGTTCGTCGCCGGCGCCGAGAGGGTCACCCAGGGGTTCGCCGAAGAGGTCGGTCGTCTGAAGAACGTGACCGCGGTCGGTCGCATCGACACCAGGACGGGCCGGGTCGACATGCTGGTCGTCGGCGAGGTCGTGCTCCCACTGGGCGGTTCGGTCCAGGTCCAACAGAGCGCCGACGCCACGCTCGAGCAGTTCCGTGGCGACACCCGGGACGCATCGTGACCCGGCGTACCGAAGACGGCACGGCCAGCCTCGAGGTGGTCATCGCAGCACCTTTCGTGCTCGCGCTGCTGATGCTGATCATCGCCTTCGCCCGCTACTCCCAGACCGAGAACATCATCGACCAGGCCTCACGGGACGCAGCCCGCGCCGCCACGGCACAGAACGAGCGGGGCCAGGTGCCGGACGTGGTCGAGCAGGTGGTCAAGGAGTCCATGGACGATGCACCGTCCTCGTGCAGGAGCTCGGTGCGCCAGACGTCCTCGCTCACGCCCACGGCGTTCGGACTCCCGGACCCCGAGGACCCGTTGGCCATCGACTCGGTGACGGTCACGGTCCGCTGCACCCTGGACATGACCGACCTCGCCGCCCTGCCGCTGAGCACGGTGGAGATCAGCCGCACCTTCACCAGCCCTCTGGACCGCTACCGGGGCTACCGATGAGCCGGGCCCGCGACGAGCGGGGCTCCATCACACCGTTCGTGGTGATCGTCTCGCTCGCCATCTTGATGCTCGCGGCCCTCGTCCTCGACGGGGGGCGACAGCTCAACGCGCGTGGCCGCGCCACGGCGTACGCCCAGGAAGCGGCGCGCGCCGGCTCCCAGGCGGTCGACGTCTCCGATCCCAGGCTGGACCTCGACTCCGGGGACGCGATCAAGGCGGCGAGCACCTACTGCCGGCAGGCGATGGCGGCCGACGCGCAGCTGACGTCCTGTGCCCCGGGCATCACGTCGGTCACCGACCAGGCCGGAACGTTCAAGGCGGTGAGGGTGACCGTCAGGGTCCAGATCAAGGCGATCCTGCTCGGCATCATCGGGCGATCGGAGCTGCGATCGACCGGCGAGGCCCTCGCGCGACCGGTCAGCGGCATCCGCGAGGCGGACAGCGGCAAGGTCTCGGAGGTCGGCCCGCCCACCGTGGCGGCCCCCGGACAGGGCCCGTCCCCGTCCACCGCACCTCCCTCGATCCCTGACGTGACGGTGGCTCCGTGCACCCCGAAGGAGAGCATCAGGCCGACCCCGAAGCCCCCCAAGCCCCCCAAGCCACGGCCGGGCCGGCCCAGCAAGCCGCCGAAGCCCACCAAGCCGCCCAAGCCCCTGCCCCCGCAACCCCCGGTCTGCAAGGACCCCCCGCCGTGAGCGCCCGCTGGTCAGTGCAGTGGCAGGACCCGTTTAGACGAGGGCAAATGTGGCAATGCTCCACTGACAAGTCGAGCGAACTGCCTTGGGGGGCCGCATGAGCATGGCGTGGATGCGCTTCGCCGCGGTCGCGACCGCCCTGGCGCTGGCAACGTCCGGCTGCGGGGGCGGGGAGAAGCCGGCGGCCGACCCGGAGCCGGGCGCCTCGTCGCCATCGGCGACTCCGAGCACGACCGCCAGTGCGTCGCCGACGGCCACGCAACAGCCCCCCAGCAGCACGGGCACGACCTACGACATCCTCAACTGGGACGAGTACGCCGACGACCCGGCGCTGCTGGCCTGGAAGCAGGCGATCGAGGCGGGGACGGGGTCGCTGGCACAGGGCAAGCTGCTCCCGGGTCTTCGAGAGCACACCACCCCCGCGATGTTCCGGGTCTACTACGCCAACGTGGCGACCGGACTGGAGCAGGGTTGGCAGGTCAAGCCGGTGGCCCAGGTCCGGGCGGAGTCGTCGAAGACCCGCGGGGCGAGGACCACGCTCCGACTCTGTCTGTGGAGTCCCACGACGAGCGTCTATCTCAAGGATGGGTCCCCGGTCGGCGGTGGCTCGGTGAAGAAGGAATGGAACCGCCAGGTGGTGCGCGTCACCTCGGCCGGTGGCCGCTCACGAGTGGCCGACGTCAATTTCAACGCTGGAATCTGCAAGGGAGTGCCACGACCGTGAAGCTGATTCGCCTCAGGGCCGCGCGACTGATCGTGTGGGGGATGATCGTGATCGGCATCCCCCTGATGCTGGCCGCCCCGGCCGTCGCGGCCTGCGGCCTCGGCGGATGTCCCAGCGGCGGCGACTCGCCGCCGCCACCGTCGTCCTCCGACTCCGACTCGAGCTCGGCGACCGAGGTCGAGCAGTACTCCTCGGCCCCGTCCGCGCCCACCGAACCGGCGATCAGCTGCTCGGTCTACGCCAACGGTGCCGGAATGGGCTCCTACTGTGTGAGTGCAGGAGGCGACAGCAGCCTCAAGACCCTGCGCGAGCGCTTCGGCAGCCAGACGCTGCAGCGCTGCCGCTACCGCCCGGTCCCGGCCGGGATCCAGACCCCCTTCAACAGCCGGGAGGGTGAGGGCCGCTACATGGTGCTGACCTGCCTGGGCAACATCGACTTCGACACGATCACCGGCGGCCCCGACCGCACCCTGGACATGTCGGTCGTCTTCGTGGAGAACGGCACCGACACCTCCGACCGCCACAACGGCATCACCGACTACCTGTGGCGGCAGTTCGAGTCCAGCTCGCAGCTGCCGGTGCCGTTCATGCGCACGCGGCCGAGCCTCGTCCCAGTGGTCGGCGTGCCCGCCTTCTTCACGTTCCGGTGGCTGGACCCCGCGACGAACGACGTCGTGGCCGAGGGGCCGTTCGCAGGTGAGAGCGACGGTGGACCGTTCAGGGAGATCCGCAGCAACGGCCTGCTGATGCGCGCCCAGGCGACGGGGATCACCGTCGATCCGAACCAGCAGGGGATCCCCGCGGTCAACTGCCGAGCGGACACGCCGTACCGCGAGGGCGCCAGCCCCGCGAACCAGCCCGCGGGGGCGTGCAAGATCAACTTCCCGCGCTCCTCGGCGTCGGCGCGCAAGTACGCCACCGAGCCCATCCCGGCGAACGTGAAGGACGCGTTCAACGTCTCGGTCCAGGTCGAGTGGCGGATCACCTACGGTCGCGGTGACGGCGACATGGAAGACCTCGGCAACGGGTTCACGATGCGCCTCAAGCAGGTGCTGCCGGTCCAGGAGATCCAGGTCCCGAACCAGCCTCCGGCCGTCATCTACTAAGAGCAACGCAATCAGGATGGGGTGAGTCGCTTGTCGACCTCGACACGTGGGAGCGCCCGGACCCGGCTTCCGGCTCCGGCACACCTACCCGACAGACGCGTCGAGGTGGCCCAGGGCGTCGCCGCCTTCATCGGCACCGCCCTGGTGGTGTTCGGCCTGCCGGTCGTGCTGTACTCCGCCTTCGGCACCCCGTGGCCCGACGAGTCACCCAGGCTCGACTGGCTCACCGAGCCGACCACGAGCGACGTCGTGCTGGGCGTCCTCGCAGCCGTCGTGTGGCTCGCCTGGGCCCACTTCGTCGTGTGCCTGGTGGTCGAGGCGATCGCCGAGCGGCGTCACCGGGGCCTCGCCCCGCATGTGCCGGGCGGCGGCATCGGCACCCAGACCCTCGCGCGACGCGCCGTGGCCACGATCCTGCTGATCGCCAGCACCTCGGCTGTTGGCATGGGCACCGCGAGCGCGGCATCCGCTCCCGCGCACGACGGTGCCGGCACCGCGAGCGCCGTGACGGCGGGGCCCTCGACCGCGGGGACCGACGGCCGCGCCCACGAAGTGACGGGGCAGCAGGACAACGCGGCCCTCCCGACGCTCGCTGACCTCGATCGCGCGACCAAGGCCGACGTGGCCGGGGGGCTGACCACCTACTACGACGTCAAGCCGCCCAACGACAGGCGCTATGACACCTTGTGGGACATCGCCGAGCGCTACCTGGGCAACGGGCTGCGCTACAAGGAGATCTGGGAGCTGAACAAGGACGTCACCCAGCCCGACGGACGCCAGCTCAAGAACGCCGACCTGATCTACCCCGGCTGGGTGATGAAGCTGCCCAACGACGCCACGGGGCCCGGGCTCAAGGTGGTAGACCACGTGCGTGGTCGCACAGCGGCCGGGCCATCGGACGGGCAGGCCACCAGTCGCTTCACCGACCAGGTGGCACAGCAGTCGGGCGAGCACGCGGCTGCCGCGACCGCCGCCGACACCGTCGAGCAGCGCGGTGTCTCGCTCGGTGCCTGGGCGCCGTTCTTCGGCGTCACCGGTGGCCTGGCCCTGGCCGGTGCCGCCCTGGGGCTGCGTCGCCGGAAGGCGTCGTACTCCATCGCCGAGCTGTGGGCTGAGCGCCTCGCCCGCGGCCCGCAGCCGGACCCCACCGACCCCACGCCGGACGATGACGGCGCCGATCGCAGGTTGAGGGACGAGGCGGACGTCTCGACGGCCGCGTGGCTGGACCGGGCGCTGCGCTCCTGGAACGGCCTCAACCCGTTGCCGGCTCCCAGTGCAGTCTCACTGGGCGCCCCGGGTCTTGCCGTCATCTTCGACGAGGAGCCCCCGTGCGGCGCACCCCGGGGATGGTCCACCCACGGGAGCAAGGTCTGGAGCCTGGCTCGAGACGCCCGGATCGAGGGCACCGGACCCGCGCCGCTGCCCGGGCTGGTCACCGTCGGACGCGACGACGACGGCGCAGCCGTGTTCATCGACCCTGAGTCGACCCCAGGCATCGTCTCGATCGACGGTCCCGACGGTGACGCCCGCGGCGTGGCGTTGAGCATGGCGATCGACACCGGCACCCACGCCTGGGCCGATGACCGCCTGGTGACCCTCGTCGGGTTCGCCGACGACGTCACCGCTGTGGGTCAAGGCCAGATCCGGCGCACCTCCGACCTGGGCCGTGTGCTGGAGCGGCTGCAGAACCTTGCCAGCTTCCAGCGTCGCGGGTGCCGTGACGCCGGCGCGGCCACGGTGCGTGACGCACGGGTGCTGCGGCCCGAGCAGGACTGGACCTACCACCTCGTCGTGTGCTCAGGAGTGCCGTCTGCGGAGGAGGTCTCGGCGCTGTCCGCGCTGGCCGGGGACCCCCAGGTCGCCCTCGGGGTGGTCGTGATCGGGGCCCTCCCCACGGCGGCCCTGCGGCTCACCGCCCGAGCCGATGGGCGCCTCGTCTCGCCCCTGCACGGCATCGACCTCGACGCGCAGGTGCTCGGTGTGGGGGCTTGTCGCGAGCTCGCGAGTCTCTACGACGCCCCAGCGGCGACCTCCACGCTCACGCTCGACGACCTCGTCGACGTGCTCGAGGGCACCGGCTCCGCCGCAGCCGACGCGGTGGTCAGACCTCGGCATCCTGGGTCCGGTGTCCGTCGAGGCGCCGGGCACCGTGGACGCCGACCGACGCGACTTCCTCACCGAGCTGGGCTGCTTCGTCGCCCTGCATCCCACGGGGGTGCACGTCAACCGGATCAGTGCCGCACTGTGGCCGCGCGGCGTCGAGCCTGGGCTGCGCGACGCCGCCCTCGAACAGCTGGTCGCCTGGTGGGGCACCACCGCCGACGGGGCGCCGGTGCTCGCCCACGACTCGGGCGTGTGGTCGGTGACGCCCGGCGCCCTGTGCCTGGACTGGGACGTCTTCCGCGATGAGCTCAACAGCGCCGCCAGCGACGGACGACAGCGCGAACGGCACTTGCGCGCGGCCCTGGACCAGGTGCGCGGTGAGACCCTGGAGGGCGTGCCCCTCGGCCGATACGCCTGGGTGGGCGGCACCACCCTCGAGGCCGACACCGCCCTGGCCGTTGCCATGACGGCGCAGGCGCTGGCCGAGTCCGCCGTAGCGCGAGAGGACATCCCCGCGGCCCGGGCCTGCCTGGAGCGCAGCCTCGTGCTGCTGCCGGCCAACGAGGACCTGTGGCGCGCGCGCCTGCTGCTCGAGGCGGGCGAGGGGGACCGGGAGCCGTTGAGGCTCGTGGCCGATCGCATGTACGCCGCCATCTCCGAGCACGGGTCGCCCGTCGGGGCCTCGCCCCGGACCGACGCGCTCGTCGACGAGCTCGTCCCCGGTTACCGGATTCGCGCCGCCTGATCCGCGCTGCTGCATAACCCCGCCCGATTGACGTCGTTTACGACGCATCTACCCCGATGCTGTCGGGGTCCGGGGAAGGGGTTGGAGCGACATGCGACTTCAAGACCAGTCGATCCCGGCAGCGGTCTCGACCGCGCCGGTCACCAGCGAGCGCGGCCCAGAGGTGTTCCGCCGGGCCGTCGAGCTGCTCACGACCAAGCACGACGTCGACGAGTCCACCGCCTACTCGATGCTGGTCGAGGCCTCGGTCGAGGCCGGCACCAGCGTGCGTGAGGCGGCCCAGGCCATCGTCCGCACCTAGCTCGCGCTTTCCTGAGCGGCTCGGCGGAATACTTGCGGGCCGCCCACGTGTCGAAACGGCGATCGACAACTCCCGTCCGGCGCCTAGGATGTCGCCATGTCAGTGGTGCAAGCCCCTGAGCGCGACGCGCCCGAGGCATCGAGGGCCGCGGCGGTGTACCGGCGGTTTCCCGACCTGCAGCCCACTTTGCTGCCCGCGACCCCCGCGCAGTCGGGCGAGGTCGACGCGCAGGCCGGTGCCTGAGACCTCCCGGCCCCACCGCGCCTACGATCTCGGTGTGGACGATCAGGCGAGCCCCGGACGTGACCGGGACGTGACCGGGCGGGCCAGACAGGCGCGCCCACGCGACGCCCTGGGGCGCCCACTGCCCTACGGCGCCGAGGGCGTGGAGCCGGTCTCGGAGGAGCCGTTGCCACCTGAGGAGACCATCAGCCTCGCGCGCAGCCTGCTCGAGCTGGGTCGGCCGTTCGCGGCACACGAGGTCTTCGAGGTCCGATGGAAGTCAGGTCCCGACGATGAACGTGAGCTGTGGCAGGGGCTGGCGCAGCTGTGCGTCGGCATCACCCACCATCTGCGTGGCAACCAGGTCGGCGCCCTGCGCCTGGTCGACCGGGCAGCCGGACGGCTCTCGAGGTACGACGCCACGGCGGGTCCGACCTACGGCCTCGACCTGTCGACAGTGGTCGACTGTGCACGGCGTCGGGTGAGACCCACCGGCGACTGACCGGCAGGGTCAGGGTGTCACTCCCTGCTCCGGCAGCCAGCCCTCCGGGTCGACCGGCTCGCCGTCGCCCGGGTGCACCTCCAGGTGCAGGTGCGGGCCGGTGACGTTGCCGGTCGATCCGACGTACCCGAGGAGGTCGCCGGGGGCCAGGCGCTGTCCGACCTCGGCACCGAACTCGCTCAGGTGGCAGTACCAGATCACCGTGCCGTCATCGAGGCGTACGACGGTCTTGTTCCCGAAGGCTCCGTCCGTAGCGGCCTCGGTGACCACACCGGGACCGATGGAGCGGATCTCTTCTCCCTCGGGGGCAGCGAAGTCGAGGCCGGTGTGCGTGCTCGACCACAGGCCGCTGGACTGCCCGAACCTTCCGGTGAGGCGATAGCCGCTCACCGGCAGCACCCACGGCGGCGGCTTGGCCTTGAGCCGCACGCCCGCGACGACACGTCTGGGGATCAGGGTCTCGGCGACCAGGTCAGGGGTCGCCACGGCGGGTGACTCGATCGCAGCGGCCGCGGGCGGGGCTGCGGACAACGTGGTCGTGGCCAGCAGCCCCGTGAGGAGCACGGGCGCGGCGGCGCGTCGGATTCTCGGTGTGGTCAGCATGGCAAGGCGTCGTTCCTCGTCGCGCTACGACGGCGGGGGTGTGTCTTCCTACCCGTCGCCCGGCGCGTCTCTGCGCGCCTCGCTGCTCGTCTGAGGGTCCTGTAGGGGGCACACCGGGGGGACGAGCAGGAGCGCTTCCACACCGGGCTGGTTCTCGGGAAAGATGCGCTGCCTTTTGCAAGCAACGCGATGCATCCAGTCAGCCATGCACGGCGCAGAAGTGCAAACTCGCAGTTAGCAGACTGTTAGCGCGGTCACACCTGCCCGGTGCGGTCGCCGCTCAGCGGCGCGCTGCCCATGACCGATGTCACATTCTCCGGCGCCGGGGTGAGGGCTTGGCTAGGGTCGCAGCAACCTACGAAGAGGAGAGCACCATGGGCATGGAGGACAAGGCCAGCAACTCGTTCAAGGACGCGAAGGGCAAGGTCAAGGAGACCGCAGGCAAGGCGACCGACAACGAGCAGCTCGAGGGGGAGGGCAAGGCCGACCAGGCCGAGGCCGCTGTCAAGGACTCCGTGGAGCACCTCAAGGACGCCGCAGGCAACGTCCGCGACGCCTTCAAGAAGTAGGACGTCCGCGGCGTCACCGCACCGAGGGCTGACCCCTGCACATCCGAACCGGGCTAGACAGGTGGGACCTGCGCGGGTGGCGGATCGTGCTCCCCGCGCAACTCGCCCCTAGCCTCGAAACATGGACGACACACGAGCGCGCCCCGTCGTCGCCTCGGGGATCGGGACCACCGCCCTGGGCCGGTTGCAGATGCGTGTGCCAGACAACGACGGCTTCGAGGAAGTGTTGGTCGAGCGTCGCTGGCCTGACATGCCCTCGGCCCGGGCCTGGTGCGAGCGCACGGTCGAGCGAGCGCCGCGGGGGGCCCGGATCCTGGAGATCCAGGTCTTCGAGGAGAGCTGGAAGCACCCGCGGTCCTGGGAGACCACCAAGACCCGCCCGGTTGCCGAGGTCCTCCAGCTCGGCGTGGTGACCGACCACGCCGTGCGCTGGTCCGAGCCGCGTTCGATGAGCCCTCGGGTGGGCTCCCGCCACCTGCTCTGAACGCACCTTTGGGGCACTATGGGCGCATGAGTACGCCCGACTACGACCCCGCCGCCGAGGTCACCGAGATCTGTCGTGACCTGATCCGCATCGACACCACCAACTACGGCGACCAGCCGGGTCCCGGTGAGCGCAAGGCCGCCGAGCACGTGGCCACGCTGCTGGACGAGGTCGGCATCGAGAGCGAGCTCTGGGAGGCCGAGCCCGGCCGGACCAACGTCCTGGCGCGGTGGGGCGGCTCCCAGGGCGACCCCGTGCTGATCCACGGCCACCTCGACGTGGTCCCGGCCGACCCCGCCGACTGGAAGCTGCACCCGTTCAGTGGCGAGGTCCAGGACGGGCAGGTGTGGGGTCGCGGGGCCGTGGACATGAAGGACTTCGACGCGATGCTGCTCTCCACGGTGCGAGCGCGGGCCCGTGCCGGGGTCGTTCCCGACCGGCCGCTCGTGCTGTGCTTCACCGCGGACGAGGAGGCCGGTGGGACCAAGGGCGCCGGGCCGCTGGTGCAGGCGCGCCGCGAGTGGTTCGAGGGCTGCACGTACGCCGTGGGCGAGGTCGGTGGCTTCTCCACGACCGTGCGCGGACGCCGGCTCTACCTGATCGAGGCGGCCGAGAAGGGCATGGCGTGGATGCGCCTGACCGCGAGGGGCAACGCCGGCCACGGGTCGATGCGGCACCCCGACAATGCCGTCACCACCCTGGCCGAGGCCGTGGCCCGCATCGGTCGGCACCCGTGGCCGGTCCGGCTGACCCCCACCATGGAGGTGTTGCTCGCTGCAGTGGGGGAGCTCGCCGGAACCGAGGCCACACCGGAGAACGCCGAGGCGCTGGTGGAGGAGTTCGGGTCCGCGTCGCGCATGCTCGCGGCGGTGATCAGGCACACCACGAACCCGACGATGCTCGAGGCGGGCTACAAGGTGAACGTGGTGCCCGGCCGGGCCACGGCGCAGATCGACGGGCGCTTCCTGCCGGGCCGTGAGGAGGAGTTCCTGGCCACGCTCCATGAGCTGGCCGGTCCCGACATCGAGATCGACTTCATCTCCAAGCAGCACGGGCTGGAGACGCCGTACGACGGAGAGCTGTCCGAGGCGATGACGGCCTCCCTCCTCGAGGAGGACCCCGAGGCCATCGTGGCGCCCTACCTGATGAGCGGCGGCACCGACGCGAAGTACTTCGCCGGACTCGGCATGCGCTGCTTCGGCTTCACCCCCCTGCGGCTTCCGGCGGAGCTCGACTTCACCGCCCTCTTCCACGGGGTGGACGAGCGGGTGCCGGTCGACGCCCTGGAGTTCGGTGCCCGGGTCTTCGACAGGTTCCTCGGCAAGATCTGAGGCGGGTGCTAGATCAGGTAGGCGACCCGTTGCCGGATGATCCGGCGGCGCAGCTGCACCCGGCGCGTGCCGTCGGACCCGAGCCGGAGCCGGTCCAGCTCCCAGCCCCCCTGCTCCGCCAGCTCGACCAGCATCCTGGTCACTGCCCCCCGGGAGACCTCACGGGAGATGAGCAGCTTGTCGAACTCGTACTCGACCCCGGGACGAAGCACCCCCCGATCGATTCGCCGTTGTTTCGCAGAGCTCACCCACCCACCTCCAGCGCGGCCGAGACGTCCTCGAGTGCCTGCACGATCTCGACCGGGAGCTCGCACTGCTCGACACCGAGCGAGTCGCGCAGCTGAGCGGCCGTGCGGGCGCCGAGGATCGGCGCGGTCACCCCGGGGCGGTCCCGCACCCAGGCCAGTGAGACCTCGAGCAGGGACCAGCCGAGGCCGTCTGCCGCCCGCGCCACCGCCTCGACCACCCGTTGCGAGGGTGCTCCGAGATAGCGCCCGACGAAGGTGGAGAAGTGCGGGGAGGCGGCGCGGGAGTCCGCAGGCGTGCCTGCGCGGTACTTGCCGGTCAGTACGCCGCGCCCCAGCGGGGACCACGGCAGGATCCCCAGCCCCAGGGCCTGGGCCGCGGGGACGACCTCTGCCTCGACGGCTCGGTTCAGCAGCGAGTACTCCACCTGGTTGGAGGCGAGCACCGCCCGGCCCGGCAGCGCCCGCTGCCAGGTCGCCGCCTGCGCGGACTGCCACCCGGTGTAGTTGCTGACCCCGACGTACGCCGCACGGCCGGTGCTCACGGCGTAGTCGAGCGCAGAGAGCGTCTCCTCCAGGGGCGCGTCGTCGACCCAGGTGTGCACCTGCCAGAGGTCCACGTGGTCGACGGCCAACCGCTTGAGGGAGGCGTCCAGCGTGCGGATCAGGTGGCCACGCGAGGCATTGGTGACCCGTTCGGCCCCCCGGCGGCTGATGCCGGCCTTGGTGGCGAGCACGATCTCGTCGCGCTCGCACACGTCGCCGATCAGCGACCCGATCAACCGTTCCGAGTCGCCGTCGGTGTAGCCGGCAGCCGTGTCGACCAGGGTCCCGCCGGCATCGACGAAGGCGACGAGCTGCTCGCGCGCCTCGTGCTCGTCGGTGTCGCGTCCCCAGGTCATGGTGCCCAGGCCCAGTCGCGAGACCGAGAGACCGGTGGAGCCCAGGAACCGCTGCTGCATGTCCGAACGCTATCCAGCGCACCTCGACCCGGGACGCGCGGCTCGCCGCCGCTCCCTACACTGACCCGGTGCTCGACTTCCTCAAGGCCGTCGTCCTCGGGCTGATCCAGGGGCTGACCGAGTTCCTGCCGATCTCCAGCAGTGCCCATCTCCGGATCTTCCCGGAGCTCTTCGGGTGGGGCGATCCGGGCGCCGCGTTCACGGCCGTGATCCAGATCGGCACCGAGCTCGCCGTGCTGATCTACTTCCGCCACGACATCTGGCGGATCGGCTCGACCTGGGTGCGCTCGCTGTTCAAGCCGGAGTACCGCGGCCACCTCGACGCCCGGATGGGCTGGTACGTCATCGTCGGATCCCTGCCGATCGTGATCCTCGGCGTCCTGCTCAAGGAGGTCATCGAGCAGGACCTGCGCAACCTGTGGGTGATCGCCACCGCCCTGATCGTCCTCGGCCTGGTGCTCGGGGTCGCGGACCGGATGGCCACCGGGAAGCGGGAGATGAAGAACGTCGGGTTGAAGCACGCCGTGCTCCTGGGCCTGGCCCAGGCCGCCGCCCTCGTGCCCGGGGTGTCCCGGTCCGGCGCGACGATCTCGATGGGGCTCTTCCTCGGGCTCAGCCGCGAGGCGGCCACCCGGTTCGCCTTCCTCCTGGCCATCCCGGCGGTCGTCGGTGCCGGACTCTTCGAGCTCGCGGAGATCCCGCAGGGCCACAACGACTACGGCTGGGGGCCGACCATCGTCGCCACGGTGGTCTCGTTCGTCGTCGGGTACGCCGCCATCGCCTGGCTGCTGCGCTACGTCTCGACGCGCTCCTACCTGCCGTTCGTGATCTACCGCGTCGCCCTCGGCCTGTTCACGCTCGGCCTGCTGTGGGCCGGCGTGCTGACGGCCTAGCCCTGGCCGCTCAGAGCCAGCCGGAGCGCTTGCCGAGGATGAACACCGTGAGCGAGGTGAGCACCATCATCCCGAGCGCCATCGGGTAGCCGAACGCCCAGTGCAGCTCGGGCATGTGGTCGAAGTTCATCCCGTAGATGCTGCCGACCAGCGTCGGCGCGGCCACCAGGCCGACGGCGGCGGTGATCTTGCGCATGTCGTCGTTCTGCTGGATCGAGATCTGGGCCGTGTGCGCCTCGAAGGCCGCCGACAGCAGCGAGTCGAGGGTGTCGATCGTCTCGGCGACCCGGGTGAGGTGGTCCGCGACGTCCCGGAAGTAGGGCGCCGCGTCGCTGTGGATCCCGGGGGTGAGGCCGGCAGCGAACTTGTTCATCGGCTCACGCAGCGGCAGCACCGCCCGTCGCATCTCGGCGAGCTCGCGCTTGAGCACGTAGATGCGCGCGGCGTCGTTGGTGCGCTCGGTGGAGAACACCGAGTGCTCGACCTCGTCCACGTCCTCCTGGAGCGAGCCGGCGACCTCCTCGTAGCGGTCCACGACCTGGTCGCAGACGGCGTACACCACTGCCGAGGGGCCGTGGGCCAGGACGTTGGTCATCCCCTCGAGCCGGTGCCGGGCATCGCTCAGCGCCCCGCCGGCCCCGTGCCGGACGGTGATCACGAACTTGTGGCCGACGAACAGGCTGATCTCGCCGGTCTCGACGGCGTCCTCCGCGTCGACGTACCACAGCGTCTTGAGCACGATGAAGAGCGAGTCGTCGTAGCGCTCGACCTTGGGTCGCTGGTGAGCCCTGATCGCGTCCTCGACCGCCAGCTCGTGCAGGTCGTAGAGATCGGCGACAGCCTGCAGCTCCTCGCTGTTCGGGTCGTGCAGGCCGACCCACACGAAGTCGTGGTCCTCGGTCGCGCTGGCCCGTACGCCGGCGAGGTCCTCGGTCTCCAGGCCGACATCGACCCGTTCCCCCTGGCGGTACAGCGCGTTGTCGACGATCACAGGTGCAGGCTACGACTTGTACGCTCCGGGAATGGCAACCGTGATCCTGGCGCGCCACGGTCGTACGGCGGCCAACGCGACCGGCGTACTGGCTGGGCGAAGCAAGGGTGTCCACCTCGACGACACCGGCACTGCGCAGGCCCGAGCGGCCGCGGAGCGACTGAGCGGGCTCGAGCTGGCCCTCGTGGTCACCAGCCCCCTCGAGCGGTGCCGGGAGACCGCGCGGCTGCTGGTCCCCGGGGCGAGGGCCGTGCCGGACCGTCGACTGCTCGAGTGCGACTACGGCGACTGGACCGGTCAGGAGCTGAAGCGGCTGGCCAAGGAGAAGCTCTGGCGGACCGTGCAGTCCCAGCCGTCCGCAGCGCGGTTCCCGGGCGGCGAGTCGCTGCAGGAGCTCTCCTCGCGCGCCGTCGCCGCCATCCGGGACCGAGACGCCTCGGTCGAGGCGGAGAGCGGAGACCATGCCGTGTGGCTGGCGGTCTCCCACGGCGACGTCATCAAGGCGATCCTCGCCGATGCGCTGGGCATGCACCTCGACGCGTTCCAGCGGATCATGGTCGACCCCGCGAGCCTGTCGGTCGTCCGCTACACACCGGACCGGGCGTTCGTGGTCACGATGAACTCCGGTTCCGGCTCACTCGGCCACCTCTCGGCCAGACCCGGACGCCGACGCTCGGGCCGTCGCTCTGCCCGTGGCGACGCACCCGTCGGGGGAGGGGCCGGTCCCTCGGGCGTCCCGGTTTCGGGCAACCCCTAGGCTCGGAGCCATGCCTGTCGTCCACCGGTTCGACCCACCCGAGCGCTTCGTGCCCGGCACGGTCGGCGAGCCCGGGCAGCGCACCTTCTTCCTGCAGGCGCGGGCTGGCAACCAGGTCACCTCGGTCGCGCTGGAGAAGCAGCAGGTGCAGATCCTGGGGGAGCGGGTCGCCGAGCTGCTGGACGAGCTGATCCAGGCCGACGAGGCGATCGAGACGGTGCCGGCGATCACGCCGGTCGCCCTGATCGACAACGAGCCACTCGACCAGCCCATCGAGGAGGAGTTCCGGGCGGGCACGATCACGCTGTCCTGGGACGCCGACGACGAGCGGGTGGTGATCGAGGTGTTCCCGGTCGTCGAGGTCGAGGTGGAGCTGCCGGTCGAGGCCGCGGAGCAGGAGCTGATCGACCTGCCGATCGAGGAGCCGGAGCCCGACGAGCTGCTGCTGGTGCGGATGAACGCCGCCATGGCGCGGGCGTTCGCGGCGCGGGCCGAGTCGGTCGTAGCGGCCGGCCGGGCGCCGTGCCCCTTCTGCGGCGGCCCGATGGACGCCGAGGGCCACCTGTGCCCCCGCGCCAACGGCTACCGGCGCACCCGGGGCTGAAGCCTCGTGCAGGCCCCGGGACTCGATGAGCTGCTCGAAGGCCGGCTGGTGGTGCTCGGTCGGATCATGCCCGCCTCCAACCACACCTTCCTGACGCGGCTGGGGGACTCCGGCGCCCAGTGCGTCTACAAGCCGAGCTCGGGGGAACGACCGCTCTGGGACTTCACCGACGGCACCCTCGCGGACCGGGAGTACGCCGCCTGGGTGGTCTCCGACCACCTGGGCTGGGACATCGTCCCGCCCACCGTGCTGCGCGACGGCCCGGCCGGCCACGGGATGGTGCAGCTGTGGATGGAGCCGGTGGCGGGGTCCGACGAGCAGCCGGACCCGGTGGACGTCGTCCCCGAGGGGACGGTGCCGCCCGGCTTCCTGCACGTGCTGGACGCCACCGGCGCCGAGGACGAACCCGTCGTCCTGGTGCACGAGGACTCCCGGCCGCTGCGCCGGATGGCGGTCTTCGACATCATCACCAACAACACCGACCGCAAGGGCGGGCACGTGCTGCCGATGCCCGGAGGACACCGCCACGGCGTCGACCACGGCGTCTGCTTCCACACCGAGGACAAGCTGCGCACCGTGCTGTGGGGCTGGGCCGGAGAACGCCTCTCGCCCGAGGAGGTCCGCGGCGTCGAGTCGGTGCTCGAGGGCCTGCGGGGAGGTCCGGGGTGCGCGCTGCGCGACGTGCTGGAGGAACTGCTCACGGCGCGCGAGGTGGACGCCGTCGAGCGGCGCTGCGAACGGCTGCTGCGGGTCGGCTCGTTCCCCGTGCCGCGTGCCGGTTGGCCCTCCATCCCGTGGCCGCCGTTCTGACCTGCGGCGGATAGGGTCGGCCGCATGCGTTCGTGGAGCCCACCCGGCGGCCAGCCCGGGACGCCCGCCCTTCCCCAGGGCGTCGTCGGTCCCGGCGTCCGCGTCTTCGACAGCGCCACCGGCTCCCTCCGCCTCGTCGCGCCGACCGACGGCCCGGCCCGGATGTACGTCTGCGGCATCACGCCGTACGACGCGACCCACATGGGCCACGCCGCGACCTACGTCGCCTTCGACCTGCTGAACCGCGCCTGGCGGTCGGCCGGGCTCGAGGTCCACTACGTGCAGAACGTCACCGACGTCGACGACCCGCTGCTGGAGCGGGCCACCGCCACCGGCGAGGACTGGGCAGCGCTGGCCGAGCGGGAGATCGAGCTGTTCCGCACCGACATGGAGGCGCTGCGCGTGCTGCCTCCGGACGCCTACGTCGGCGCGGTCGAGGCGATCCCGCTCGTGGTGGAGATGGTGCAGCAGCTGCAGGAGGCGGGAAGCGTCTACGAGGTCGCTTCACCCGCTCCGGGACAGGCGAGCGACCTCTACTTCTCGGTGACCCGTGACCCGGCCTTCGGCGAGGTCTCCGGGTGGAGCCGCGAGCGGATGCTCGCCATCTTCGCCGATCGCGGTGGTGATCCCGACCGCCCGGGCAAGAAGGACCCGCTCGACTGCCTGCTCTGGCAGGCCGAACGTCCCGGCGAGCCTGCCTGGGACTCGCCGCTGGGGCGTGGTCGCCCGGGCTGGCACATCGAGTGCTCCGCGATCGCCCGGGCTCACCTCGGGTCTGGCGTTCGACGTCCAGGGCGGGGGCAGCGACCTGGTCTTCCCGCACCACGAGATGAGCGCCTCCGAGGCGCAGGTGGCCGATCCCGGCTCCCGCTTCGCCCAGGCCTACGTGCACGCGGGCATGGTCGGGCTCGACGGCGAGAAGATGTCGAAGTCCAAGGGCAACCTCGTGCTGGTCTCCACGCTGCGCGAGAGCGGGCTGGACCCGATGGTGATCCGACTGGTGCTGCTCGGCCACCACTACCGCAGCGACTGGCAGTGGGACGAGGCCGACGTGTCCGCGGCCGGTGCGCGCCTGGACAAGTGGCGGGGCGCGGTCGCCAAGCCGGCCGGCGCCCCGACGGCCCACGTCGTCACCGACGTGCTCACGGCACTCGCGAGCGACCTGGACGCACCGTTCGCGCTGCGGCTGCTCGACCACTGGGCCAACGCCACCGACTTCGGGGACGACAGTCGAGCCCGGCGCCGGCGAGGTCATCCGGGCCGTGGTCGACTCGGCCCTCGGCGTTCAGCTCTGAGCTGGGCCGCCTACTCGTCCGGTCGGTTGCGCCGCTTCAGGTAGCGCTCGAACTCCCGGGCGATCGCCTCGCCGCTCGCCTCGGGAAGCTCGGCGGTGTCCTGGCTCTCCTCGAGGTTGCGGACGTACTCCGCGACGTCCTCGTCCTCCTCGGCGAGCTCGGCGACACCGCGCTCCCAGGCCCGCGCGTCCTCGGGCAGGTCTCCCAGCGGGATGCTGGTCTCGAGCAGGTCCTCGACCTGACCGAGCAGGGCCAGGGTCGCCTTCGGGCAGGGCGGCTGCGGCAGGTAGTGCGGGACTGCCGCCCAGAAGGACACCGCGGGCACGTCGAGCCTGGTGCAGGCGTCCTGGAGCACCCCGATGATGCCGGTCGGGCCCTCGTAGGTGGCCGGCTCCAGCTTGAGCCGGTCCTCGAGGTCGAGCTCGGTGGCCGTGCCGCTGACCTGGATCGGCCGGGTGTGCGGGGTCTCGGCCAGCAGCGCGCCGAGGGTCACCACCAGCTCGACGGCCGAGCTCGTCGGCGCAGGCAAGCAGCTCGGCGCAGAACTGGCGCCACTTCATGTTCGGCTCGATGCCGCGCAGCAGCACCACGTCCCGCTCGGCGCCGGGCGGGCGGGCGACGTACACCTGCGTCGAGGGCCAGGTGATCCGGCGCATCCCCTCGTCGGTGGTGCCGATCATCGGCCGGTTGACCTGGTAGTCGTAGAACTCCTCGGGATCGACCACGGCCACCACCTGGGCCGACCACACGTCGATGAGATGGTCCACCACGCCCGTCGCGGCGCCCGCTGCGTCGTTCCAGCCCTCGAAGGCGGCCACCATCACGGGGTTGACGAGGCGCGGGACGTCGTCGATCTCGATCACCCCCCAACCCTAGTAGGAGCCACCATGTGAAAATGGTCCTTCCCCGGTAGCCGCCCTGCCTAGGCTTGGGGTTCGTCGACACACCGGAGCGCAACAGTGAGCAACGCCCGCCACACCGAGCGACCTTCGTTGGAGCGCCCGGACGCCACGGACCCGCTGACCGTGCTCCTGGGCGAGCGCATCCTCGTCATCGACGGGGCGATGGGCACGATGATCCAGGGGCACGGGCTGGACGAGAGCGGCTACCGCGGCGAGCGCTTCGCCGACTGGGACAGCGACGTGCGCGGCAACAGCGACCTGCTCAGCCTCACCCAGCCGGACATCATCCGGTCGATCCACCGCGAGTACCTCGAGTCCGGCGCCGACATCGTCGCCACCAACACCTTCAGCGCCCAGCGCATCTCCCAGGCCGACTACGGCATGGAGGACCTCGCCTACGAGCTGAACTACGAGTCCGCCCGGCTGGCCCGTGAGGCCGCCGACTCGGTCACCGAGTCCGACCCGTCCCGGCCCCGCTTCGTCGCCGGAGGGCTGGGGCCGACCAACCGGACGGCGTCGATCTCGCCGGACGTCAACGACCCCGGCTTCCGCAACACCAGCTTCGAGGAGCTCGTCGAGGCCTACACCGAGCAGGCCGCCGGACTCGTCGACGGCGGCGCCGACCTGCTGCTCGTCGAGACGATCTTCGACACGCTCAACGCCAAGGCGGCGATCTTCGCCCTCGAGACGCTGTTCGAGGAGCGCGAGCGCCGCTGGCCGGTGATCATCTCGGGCACCATCACCGACGCCTCCGGGCGCACCCTGTCGGGCCAGGTCACCGAGGCCTTCTGGAACTCGATCCGGCACGCCCGACCGCTGGCCGTCGGCCTGAACTGCGCCCTCGGGGCCGCGGAGATCCGCCCCTACCTGGCCGAGCTCTCGCGGGTGGCCGACTGCTTCGTCTCCTGCTACCCCAACGCCGGCCTGCCCAACGCCTTCGGCGAGTACGACGAGACCCCGGACCAGATGTCGGCCGTGCTCCAGGAGTTCACCGGTGCCGGACTGGTCAACCTCGTCGGCGGCTGCTGCGGCACGACTCCGGCCCACATCAACCGGATCGCCGACGTCGTCGACGGTGCCGCTCCGCGTGAGGTCGCGCAGCCAGGACCGGCGATGCGGCTCTCCGGCCTCGAGCCGCTGAACATCAACGCGGACTCGCTGTTCGTCAACATCGGCGAGCGCACCAACATCACCGGCTCGGCCAAGTTCCGCAACCTGATCAAGGCCAGCGACTACGACGCCGCCCTGGCCGTGGCCGGCCAGCAGGTGGAGGCCGGCGCCCAGATCATCGACATCAACATGGACGAGGGGATGATCGACGGGGTCGCGGCCATGGACCGCTTCACCAAGCTGATCGCGGGCGAGCCCGACATCAGCCGCGTTCCGGTGATGGTCGACTCCTCCAAGTGGGAGGTCATCGAGGCCGGGCTGCGCTGCGTCCAGGGCAAGCCGATCGTGAACTCGATCTCCATGAAGGAGGGCGAGGAGAAGTTCCGCGAGCAGGCCCGCCTGTGCCGCAAGTACGGCGCCGCCGCGGTGGTGATGGCCTTCGACGAGGACGGCCAGGCCGACAACCTCGAGCGCCGCAAGCAGATCTGCGAGCGCGCCTACCGGATCCTGGTCGACGAGGTCGGCTTCCCGCCGAGGACATCATCTTCGACCCGAACTGCTTCGCCCTCGCGACCGGCATCGAGGAGCACGCCAACTACGGCGTCGACTTCATCGAGGCGACGCGCTGGATCAAGCAGAACCTTCCCGGGGCGCTGGTCTCCGGCGGCATCTCGAACGTCTCGTTCTCCTTCCGCGGCAACAACCCGGTGCGCGAGGCGATCCACTCGGTCTTCCTGTTCCACGCCATCGAGGCGGGGCTGGACATGGGCATCGTCAACGCCGGCGCGCTGGTCGTGTACGACGAGATCGAGCCCGAGCTGCGCGAGCGCATCGAGGACGTCGTGCTCAACCGCCGCCCGGACGCCGCCGAGCGGCTGCTCGAGATCGCCGAGAAGCACCGCGGCTCCGGCGAGCAGCAGGAGGTGGCCACGCTCGAGTGGCGCTCGCTCCCGATCGGCGAGCGGATCACGCACGCGCTGGTCAAGGGCCTCGACGCCCACGTCACCGAGGACACCGAGGAGCTGCGCGCCGAGATCGAGGCACGCGGCGGCCGGCCCATCGAGGTGATCGAGGGCCCGCTGATGGACGGCATGAACGTGGTCGGCGACCTGTTCGGCGCGGGCAAGATGTTCCTGCCCCAGGTGGTGAAGTCGGCCCGGGTGATGAAGAAGGCCGTCGCCTACCTGATCCCGTTCATCGAGCAGGAGAAGCTCGACAACCCGGAGTACGCCACCGCCAAGGACACCAACGGCACCATCGTGATGGCCACCGTGAAGGGCGACGTCCACGACATCGGCAAGAACATCGTCGGCGTGGTGCTGCAGTGCAACAACTACGAGGTGATCGACCTCGGCGTGATGGTCCCGGCGCAGAAGATCCTGGACAAGGCCAAGGAGGTCGGCGCCGACCTGATCGGCCTCTCCGGGCTGATCACCCCCTCGCTGGACGAGATGGTCCACTTCGCCAGCGAGATGGAGCGCCAGGGCTTCGACATCCCGCTGCTGATCGGCGGCGCCACCACGTCGCGGGCGCACACGGCGGTCAAGGTGACGCCGCGCTACAAGGGCCCGGTGCTCTGGGTCAAGGACGCCTCCCGCTCGGTGCCGGTGGCCGCTGCGCTGCTCTCCGCGGACCAGCGCGGCAAGCTGCTCGCCGACACGGAGGCCGACTACGACTCGCTGCGCAAGCGCCACGCCGCCAAGAACGACCGGCCGATGCTCTCGCTCGAGGACGCTCGCGCCAACCGGACGCCGATCGACTGGTCGTCGTACACCCCGCCGGTGCCGGCGATGACGGCGGCGAGCGGCCCCGGCTCCCAGGTCCGCGTCTTCGAGGACTACGACCTCGCCGAGCTGCGCGAGTACATCGACTGGCTGCCGTTCTTCAACGCCTGGGAGATGAAGGGCAAGTTCCCCGACATCTTGAACAACCCGGCGACGGGCGAGACCGCGCGCAAGCTCTACGACGACGCGCAGGAGATGCTCGACACGATGATCAAGGAGAAGTGGGTCACCGCCAACGGCGTGATCGGCTTCTTCCCGGCCAACGCCGTCGGCGACGACATCGAGGTCTACCGCGACGCCGACCGCACCGAGGTGCTCACCAGGCTGTTCAACCTGCGCCAGCAGGGTCAGCACCGCGAGGGCATCCCGAACCGGTCGCTCGGCGACTTCGTCGCACCGAAGGAGACCGGCCTCCCGGACCACGTCGGGGCGTTCGCGGTCACCGCGGGACTGGGCGGCCAGGACAGGATCATGCAGTTCAAGGACGACCTCGACGACTACAGCGCGATCCTGCTGGAGTCGCTGTGCGACCGGCTCGCCGAGGCGTTCGCGGAGCGGCTGCACCAGCGCGTCCGCACCGAGCTGTGGGGCTACTCCGACGACGACGGTCTGGACAACGAGGCCCTGATCGCGGAGAAGTACGCCGGCATCCGGCCCGCACCCGGCTACCCCGCCTGCCCCGAGCACACCGAGAAGCCCACGCTCTGGGAGCTGCTCGACGTGCAGGAGAACACCGGCATCGAGCTCACCGAGTCGATGGCGATGTGGCCCGGGGCCTCGGTCAGCGGCTGGTACTTCTCCCATCCGCAGTCGCAGTACTTCGTCGTCGGTCGGCTGGCGCGCGACCAGGTGGCGTCGTACGCCGAGCGCAAGGGCTGGACGCTCCAGGAGGCCGAGCGCTGGCTCTCCTCCAACCTCGGCTACGACCCCGAGGACTGATGGACAAGTCGCATGGGGTTGATGGGCAGTCCCTGTCGTTGTCGGGTGATGCTTCGGCCGACAACGACAGGTTTCCCCGGCCAGCCGGGGAAACCAGCAGCCCCCTCCCCAAGGCCGTCCTGTGGGACATGGACGGCACCCTGGTCGACACCGAGCCCTACTGGATGGAGTGCGAGTTCGCGCTGGCCGCGAGGTACGGCGGGACCTGGTCCCACGAGCACGGGCTGGCGGTCGTCGGCGGAGACCTGATCGACTCCGCGACCTACATGCGCGAGCACATGGGCATCGACCGGACCCCGCACCAGATCGTCGAGGAGCTGCTCGACGGGGTGGTGGAGATGGTGCAGCGCGAGATCCCCTGGCGCCCGGGAGCCCGGGAGCTGCTCGCGGCGCTCCGGGAGCTGGACGTCCCGTGCGCGCTGGTGACGATGTCGTGGCGCCGGTTCGTCGAGCCCGTCGTACGCGCGCTGCCCGAAGGGTCGTTCGCCGCGCTCGTGTGCGGCGACGAGGTGTCCCGCGGCAAGCCCCATCCGGAGCCCTACCTGCGGGCGGCCGAGCTGCTCGGCCTCCCACCCGGGGACACGATCGCGATCGAGGACTCGGCGACGGGCACGACCTCGGCGGAGTCGGCGGGCTGCCAGGTGCTGGTCGTGCCCAACCACGTGGACGTTGCGCCGGGGGAGCGCAGGGTCCTGCGCCAGACCCTCGTCGGGCTCGACCCGCACAGCCTCACCCAGCTGCGCTAGGACGGTCCGGCCACTGCCTCCGGCAGGGGAGGGGGCTCGTTGCCGAAGGCGGGGCAGTGCTCCTGGTAGCTGCACCACCGGCAGGAGGCGCCGGGGTTGGGCAGCCACTCCCGGGCCGCCTGGGCCTCCTCGATCGCGCGCCACAGCGCCTCGACGAGCCGCTCGGTGGCGCGCAGGTCCTGCTCGTCGGGCTGATAGCTGAGGATCTGGCCGTCACCGAGGTAGATCAGCTGGAGCAGGGCCGGGACCACGCCGCGCGTGCGCCAGATGACCAGCGCGTAGAACCGCATCTGGAAGAGTGCCTTGCCCTCGAACCCGACGCCGGGGGAGCGACCGGTCTTGTAGTCCACCACCCTCAGCGCCCCGTCCGCGGCGATGTCGATCCGGTCCACGAACCCGCGCAGCAGGAGCCGGGAGTCGAGCAGGGCCTCGACGTAGACCTCGCGCTCGGCCGGCTCCAGCCGACGGGGGTCCTCCAGGGCGAAGTAGCCGCGCAGGCTCTCGCGGCACGAGGCCAGCCAGGCGGCGATCTCCGCCCCGGGCCCAGCGTCGTGCTCCGCATCCCGTGGGCCGCTGGGGAACAGCGTGGCGAGCTCCGGCTCGGCGTCGAGGACGAAGGCCCAGGCGTCCTGGACCATCTCCTCGGCACGCTCCGGCGTGCGGTCGGCCGCCGGCAGGTCGAACAGGTCCTCCAGCACCTTGTGCACGACGGTGCCCCGGACGGCGAGGGGCGAGGGCTGCTCGGGCAGCCGGTCGATCGTGCGGAGGCGGAACATCAGCGGACAGGCCCGGAAGTCGCCGGCGCGGCTGGGAGAGAGCGCCGCCAGGACCCGCTCGCCGTCGACAGGCGTGCCGATGCGGGTGCGTTCCGGTGCTTCCTCCATGGCGACACAGTAGGTCGCCGGGCCGACAGGTACGGCGCGAGCTAGCGTTGCGGCGTGAGCGGATCAGAGGGACCGGAGCAGACGGGTGGACCGCCCGGCAGGTCGGCGTACCCGCCCGGCACGCTGCGGATCGGATCGATTGCCGGAGTCGACGTCCTGGTTCGCTCCTCCTGGCTCCTGGTGGCGCTGCTGATCGCGGTGCTGCTCGCCCCTCGGGTGGAGCAGGTGCAGCCCGATCTCGGTGCGCTGAAGTACGTCGCGGGCGTGGTCTTCGCGGTGCTGCTCTACCTCTCCGTGCTGCTGCACGAGATCGCGCACGCGGTGATGGCCCAGCGCTACGGGCTCGGCGTGCGCTCGATCAGCCTGCACTTCCTCGGCGGTGCGACCGAGATCGACTCCGAGACCCGCACGCCGGGTCAGGAGTTCAAGGTCGCCGTCGTCGGCCCGCTCACCTCCATCGTCGTCGGGCTGCTCGCGCTGGCACTCGTGACGGTCACGCCGGACGGGCTGCTCCGGCTCGCGGTCCAGCTCCTCGCCGGCGCGAACCTGGTCGTCGGCGTGCTCAACCTCGTCCCGGGGCTGCCGCTGGACGGCGGCCGGGTGCTCAAGTCGCTGGTCTGGAAGCTCACCAACAACATGCACCGGGGCACGATCGTCGCCGCCTGGGGCGGGCGCGTCGCGGCAGTGGTGGTGCTCGGCTGGCCGGCGTTCGCCCGCCTGTGGTTCGGCATCGACCCGGACATCTTCGACTACCTGATGGCGGTCGTCATCGCCTCGTTCCTCTGGACGGGTGCGAGTGCCTCGATGCTCAACGCCCGCGTGCGACGTCGGCTGCCGGCGCTCAAGGCGAGGCCGCTGGCCCGGCGGGTGGTCGCGGTGCCGCACGAGACGCCGATCACCGAGGCGGTGCGCCGTGCGCAGGAGGTCGGCGCCGGCGCCATCGTGGTGCACGCCGGCGACGACCGGCTGAGCGCCGTGGTCAACGAGACCGCACTGTTGGCCACCCCCGAGGAGCGCCGGGCCTGGGTCCCCGTCAGCTCGGTCGCCCGCACGATCGAGGACGGGCTGGTGCTCGGCGCCGACATCGCGGGCGAGGACCTGATCAGGGCCATGTCGAGCACGCCGGCCGAGGAGTACGTCCTCGTCGAGCCCGACGGGACCATCTTCGGTGTGCTCGCCACGGTCGACGTGGACCGCGCGTTCGAGGCGGGCGCTGCGAAGTGACCACCAGCATCGCGTCGGGCCAGCCCGACTGGTCCGGCGTACGCCGCGGGCCGCTCCGTCCGGGTGAGTGGGTTCGCCTGGTCGACGCCAAGGGCCGCCGGCACAACATCTGCCTGGAGGTGGGGAAGTCCTTCCACACCAACCGCGGGGGGCTCTCCCACGACGACATCATCGGCCGGGACGAAGGCTTCACGATCACCTCCACCTCCGGTGGCGAGTACCTCGTGTTCCGCCCGCTGCTCAGCGAGTTCGTCGTCTCGATGCCCCGCGGTGCAGCCGTGGTCTACCCCAAGGACGCCGCACAGATCGTCGCCATGGCCGACATCTTTCCCGGCGCCCACGTGGTGGAGGCAGGCGCGGGCTCGGGTGCGCTCACCTGCTCGCTGCTGCGCGCCGTCGGCCCCACGGGCCGGTTGTCGTCCTACGAGCGGCGTGCGGAGTTCGCGGACGTCGCGCGACGCAACGTCGACCAGTTCTTCGGCGCTCCTGAGGGCCAGACCCATCCCGCGTGGACCCTGACGGTCGGAGACCTGCTCGAGTGCCTGCCGGCAGGCGAGCCGGCCGGCACCGTGGACCGGGTGGTGCTGGACATGCTCGCGCCCTGGGAGTGCGTGGACGTCGTCGCCGACGCGCTGACACCCGGCGGGCTCGTCGTCGCCTACGTGGCCACCACCACCCAGCTCGCCCGGGTGGTGGAGACGCTGAGGGCCCACGGCGAGTTCACCGAGCCGCAGCCCTGGGAGACGCTGGTCCGTGACTGGCACGTCGAGGGACTCGCCGTACGCCCCGGCCACAAGATGAACGGCCACACCGGTTTCCTGGTGACGGCGCGGCGGATGTCACCAGGACACGCCGCCCCCCGGAAGAAGCGACGTCCGGCGCCCGGGGCCTACGGCGTCGACTACGACGGCCCCCGACCCGCCGGGCTCCCTGCAGTTGCGGAGGACGTTGCAGATCGGCAACGTGATGGATGAGACACGCGCATAACCGCTTGGGTTGTGGGTGTGGCCGAGTAGGGTCAAAATCCAGATCCTGCCCACGGAGGTGGTTCATGTGCCTGACTCAGGTGCCGAACAAGGACCGACCACTGCTCAGCTGCTGAACCAGGTCTCCTTCCTGGAAGCCGAGGTCGCGGACCTGCGCCGCCGGCTCTCCGACGCCCCCGGAAGCTCCCGGGCCCTGGACCAGCGGCTGCTCGACACCCAGCGCTCGCTCGCAGCCGTCACCTCCCAGAACGAGCGCCTCGCGGACACCCTGCGTGAGGCCCGCGACCAGATCGTCACCCTCAAGGAGGAGGTCGACCGCCTCGCCCAGCCACCCACCGGTTTCGGCACCTTCCTCAAGCGCAACGAGGACGATTCCGTCGACGTGTTCACCGGCGGCCGCAAGCTGCGGGTGAACGTGAGTCCCTCGGTCGACCTCGAGACCCTGACCAAGGGCCAGGAGGTCATGCTCAACGAGGCGCTGAACGTCGTCGCCGCCCTCGAGTTCGAGGAGGTCGGCGAGGTCGTCATGTTCAAGGAGGTGCTCGCCGACGGCGAACGTGTCCTGGTGATCGCCAACGCCGACGAGGAGCGGGTGGTCCGCCTCGCTCACCCGCTGCGCGAGATCACCCTGCGCGCGGGCGACTCGCTGCTGCTGGACGCCAAGTCCGGCTACGTCTACGAGAAGGTGCCCAAGTCCGAGGTCGAGGAGCTCGTCCTGGAGGAGGTGCCGGACATCGACTACACCTCGATCGGTGGTCTCGCCGGCCAGATCGAGCAGATCCGCGACGCCGTGGAGCTGCCCTACCTCTACCCGGAGCTGTTCAAGGACTACAAGCTGAAGCCACCGAAGGGTGTGCTGCTCTACGGTCCGCCCGGCTGCGGCAAGACGCTGATCGCCAAGGCCGTCGCCAACTCGCTGGCCAAGAAGGTCGCCGAGAAGACCGGCCAGTCGGGGCGCTCGTTCTTCTTGAACATCAAGGGTCCCGAGCTGTTGAACAAGTACGTCGGCGAGACCGAGCGCCACATCCGGCTGGTCTTCCAGCGTGCCCGGGAGAAGGCCAGCGAAGGCACGCCGGTGATCGTGTTCTTCGACGAGATGGACTCGCTGTTCCGCACCCGCGGGTCAGGCGTCTCCTCCGACGTGGAGAACACCATCGTTCCCCAGCTGCTCTCCGAGATCGACGGGGTCGAGGGCCTCGAGAACGTGCTGGTCATCGGTGCCTCGAACCGCGAGGACATGATCGACCCGGCGATCCTGCGGCCGGGCCGTCTCGACGTCAAGATCAAGATCGAGCGTCCGGACGCCGAGTCCGCGCGCGACATCTTCACCAAGTACCTCACCGCCGAGCTGCCGCTGCACGTCGAGGACCTCGCCGAGTTCGGCGGGGACAAGGACGCGACCGTCGCCGGCATGATCACCGCCACGGTCGAGCGGATGTACACCGAGTCCGAGGAGAACCGCTTCCTCGAGGTGACCTACGCCAACGGCGACAAGGAGGTCCTCTACTTCAAGGACTTCAACTCCGGCGCGATGATCCAGAACATCGTCGACCGGGCGAAGAAGATGGCCATCAAGGAGGTCATCGACCACGACCAGCCGGGCCTGCGCGTCCAGCACATGCTCCAGGCGTGCGTCGACGAGTTCAAGGAGAACGAGGACCTGCCCAACACCACCAACCCCGATGACTGGGCGCGGATCTCGGGCAAGAAGGGTGAGCGCATCGTGTTCATCCGCACCCTCATCACCGGCAAGCAGGGCACTGAGCCGGGTCGATCGATCGACACGGTGGCGAACACCGGTCAGTACCTCTGAGTTCCCCGCACCGCCGACGGAGCCAGCAGTAGCAACGACGAAGGGCGCCGACCTCGCGGTCGGCGCCCTTCGTGGTTCTCTCCGGACCGGGTCCGGGACTGCTCAGCCGTTGGGGGAGAGGTACTTGAAGGCTCCCTTGCCCCACGGGATGGAGTTGCTGTAGCCGGGGGGCAGCAACCGGCCCTCGGAGCCCTTCGTGCCGAAGCCCGGCGCGTGCGAGGACCCCTGCGACCAGGTGCGGTTGAAGTTGAGCAGGTGGGCACGAGCGGTGCCGTAGGCGTTGATCTGCTGCATCTGCTCGTCGTTGTAGAAGGCCGCGTTGCTCCAGTTGGCGGCACCCCCGAAGGTCACGTAGGAGGCCGTGGAGGAGCCCCAGTTGCCCGCGATCGTCATCCACTTGCTGTGGTTGTACTTCACGATCTCGCGCTTCTTGTTCGTGATCACCGACTGACGCATCGGGATGGCGCCGCGCCCGGAGCCGCTGCGCAGGATCGAGAGGACGGGACGGGTGGAGAGGGAGTAGATGATGGCCACGTCGCAGCCGGCGTTCCACAGGCTGCGCAGCTTCTTGGCCAGCCACAGGCCCCGCGCGTCGTAGATGGCGTACTGGATGATCCGGATCTTCGTGCGGCTGGTGCCCGCGGTCGATCCGGTGCAGCGGGTCTGGTTCAGCACCTGCATCACCGGATCGGTCGAGGCGTTGGTGCCCGGCCTCGGGAAGAACATGTTGACGACGTTGCCGGCCGCGTAGCGGCGGTAGGGCACCGACTGCGGGACGCCCGTCCGGGTCTCCCGGAAGATGGCCAGGAAGTTGTTGTAGATGGTCGGCGTCCAGGACGTCTGAGCCTGGTTCCACTGGCCGGAGTAGCCCATCTTGGTCAGGTTCATGGAGGTCGACATCACGACGTTCTGCACGTGCCGGCTGCCCACGTCGTTGAACATGAAGTACTTCGAGTGTGGCGTGCCACCGCGACCGCGGCAGGCGCCCCGGCACTGACGCGCGAAGCTGACCTTGTCCGAGGAGTTCGCCACGCCGGCCTTGTAGTAGTTGCCGCCGAGCCGCTTGCGCAGCAGCCGCCACGCCTTGTCACCCTTGTTGCGGCTCGCCGCCGCGACCACCTGGACGCTGACGCCGCGGTTGTGTGCGGCCACCAGGGCCTTGGCGATGCCCATGTCGTTGAACGACCAGGAAGCGATCCGGATGCTGCCGTCGTTGATCGGCAGCCGGTTGCGGTCGCGGGGGCCACCCCACACGCTCTGGATCGTCAGCAGGACCCGGTTGCGGATGGCGAACTTGTCGGCCGCCCTGGCGTTGGGGAAGCTGAACGCACTGCCGGGGGGCATCACGTAGTTGCGCGGCGGTGTCCACGCCGAAGCAGCGGTCTTCACGGCCGCTGGGGCCTGCTGCGGCGCGGCGGCGCGCGGCGCAGGCGACGCCGCGGCGGTGCCGACGCTCAGCGTCCCGGACAGGACGACAAGTCCGACGATTGACGCGACAGTTCGACGATTCAACATGTGGGATCCCCCAAGGAACAGATGGCCGAGACGCCCAGCATGGGGCTCGCAGAATCTAACACGCATGATCGCCCTCCCCCCGACGCCCGGTCTAGGCCGTGTCCACCCGTAGGCTCACTCGGTGAGCGTACGCAGGGTCATGGGGACCGAGACGGAGTTCGGCATCTCGGTGCAGGGGCACCCGCACGCCAACCCGATGGTCGCCAGCACCCGGTTGGTCAACGCCTATGCCACTGCCACGCTGAAGGCGCGCCGCGCCCGCTGGGACTTCGAGGAGGAGTCGCCGCTGCGTGACGCCCGCGGCTTCGACATGTCACGTGACGTGGCTGACCCGAGCCAGCTGACCGACGAGGATCTGGGCCTGGCCAACGTGATCCTCACCAACGGAGCGCGGCTCTACGTCGACCACGCGCACCCGGAGTACTCGACGCCGGAGTGCACCAACCCCCTGGACATCGTGCGGTGGGACAAGGCGGGGGAGCAGATCGCGCTCGACGCCTGCCGGTTCGCCTCGGTGAGCGGTGAGGGCGACCTGCTGCTCTACAAGAACAACACCGACAACAAGGGAGCGTCGTACGGCGCCCACGAGAACTACCTGGTCCGCCGGTCCACGCCGTTCGGTGACATCGTGCGCCACCTGACCCCCTTCTTCGTGAGCCGCCAGGTGGTCTGCGGGGCAGGGCGCGTCGGGCTCGGCCAGGACGGTCACGGCGACGGCTTCCAGATCAGCCAGCGTGCCGACTACTTCGAGGTGGAGGTGGGGCTCGAGACCACGCTCAAGCGACCGATCATCAACACCCGCGACGAACCGCACGCGGATCCGGAGAAGTACCGCCGACTGCACGTCATCCTCGGCGACGCCAACCTCTCCGAGATCTCCACCTACCTCAAGGTGGGCACGACCGCGATGGTGCTGACCCTGATCGAGGACCGGTTCATCACCTCCGACCTGGCCGTCTCCCGTCCGGTCGCCAGCCTGAAGCAGGTCTCCCACGACGCCAGCCTCACCCACCTGCTCGAGGTGGGCGACGGGCGCAAGATGACCGCCCTCGAGCTCCAGTGGGAGTACTACCACCTGGTCCAGCGGCACATCGCCGAACGCCGCGGTGGCGAGGCGGACGAGCAGACGCTGGACGTGCTGGCCCGCTGGGAGTCGGTGCTGACGCGTCTGGAGCGCGACCCGTTCGAGTGCGCCGACGAGCTGGACTGGGTGGCCAAGCTGAGGCTGCTCAACTCCTACCGGGAGCGGGACGGCCTGGAGTGGTCGGACGCCAAGCTGCACCTCATCGACCTCCAGTACGCCGACCTGCGACCGGAGAAGGGGCTCTACCACCGGCTGCTCAAGCTGGGCCGGATGAAGCGCCTGCTCGGCGACGGGGTGGTCGAGGAGGCCATGCACGAGCCTCCTGAGGACACCCGTGCCTACTTCCGTGGCCGCTGCCTGAGCAAGTACGCCGACAACATCGCCGCCGCGTCGTGGGACTCGGTGATCTTCGACCTGCCCGGGCACGAGTCGCTGCAGCGGGTGCCGACGATCGACCCGCTCCGTGGAAGCAAGGCCCACGTCGGTGCGCTCCTCGACACCCACGACACGGCTCTGGGGCTGTTCGAGGCGCTCACCCGCCGCTGATGGCCGGGGGCGGACGATTCGTTCTCAGTCCCCGTAGGGGTTGAGGTACCTGTACTCGCCGCGACCGAACGGGATGGTGTTGCCCGCCGGGAGCCCACGCGCCTCGGACCCGCCGCCTCTGAAGGAGGGGTTGCGCGAGGTCTTCTGCCGCCAGGTGGTGATGAAGTTCAGCATGTGCGCGTGCGCGACACCGTAGTTGTTGATCTCCATCATCTGCTCGTCGGAGCTGAACGCGATGCTGCTCCAGTTCGCGGAGCCGGTGAGGGTCATCCAGGCCCCTCGTGAGGAGCCGTAGCTGCCGGTGATCGTCATCCACTTGCTGTGGTTGTACTTGACGATCTCACCGCGCCGGTTGCGGATCACCGACTGCTTGACCGGGATGGGGCCGCGTCCCGAACGGTTGCGCAGGATGGCCATCACCGGACGCGTGGAGAGGCTGTAGATCATCTGGATGTCGCAGCCGGCGTTCCACAGGCTGCGCAGCTTCTTGGCCAGGGCGAGGCCGCGCGGGTCGTACATGGCGTACTGGACGATCCGGATCCGGGTGCGCCCGGCGCTGTTCCCGCCCGACGTGGCGCCGGTGCAGCGGGTCTGGTTCAGCATCTGCATCGCCGGGTCTCTCGAGGCATTCGCCCCGGGGAAGAAGATGCTCGTCACCTGGCCCACCGGGTAGCGGCGGTAGGGGGCGACGTTGGGCCTGCCGATGCGGGCCTCGCGGTAGACGCGCATGAACCGGTCGTAGACGTAGGGCGAGTAGACGACCTGGGCCTCGTTCCACTGGCCGTTGAAACCGAACCTGGTGAGGTTCATCGAGGTCTGGAACACGATGTGGCGCTTGTGCGCGTACCCCACGTTGTCGAACAGGAAGTACTTCGCGTGCGGGGTGCCCCCGCGGCCGCGGCACGCGCCGGCACAGTCCCTGGTGAAGCTGACCCGCTCGCTCGATCCCGGCACGCCCGGCTTGTAGTAGCGAGAGCCCAACGAGCGCTTGAGCCACCTCCAGCTGTTGCTGTCGGAGTTCCGGCTCCGGGCCCCGATCACCTGGACGCTGGCGCCGCGACGGTGCGCCGCCACGAGCGCCTTGGCGATGTCCCAGTCGTCGAAGGACCAGGTGGCGATGCGGATGCGGCCGTTGCCCGCGAGCGGCAGGGCGTAGCGGTCGCGGGTGCCGCCCCAGACACCCTGGATCGCGAACAGCACCCGGTTGCGGATCGCCATCTTCGCGAGGGCGCCGCGGTTGGGGAAGGCGAAGTGGGAGCCCGCCGGCGGGTAGTAGTTGCGCGGAGGCTGGCCGCTCACTGCGGCGCGCACCAGGGACTGGGACGCGCTCGTGGACGAGGGGACCGCCTGCGCGGTCCCGATCATGGTGAGTGCGGTCAACACCGACACGCACCCAGCGACAGCAGACATGCGTGAGAACGACACGCTGACCTCCCTCGGGCGGGAACACCCACCACACCGGCAGTTTGCGGTTCAAAAACCTAACATGCGAGGACGTTCGGTCTCGAAACTCACTGGCGGACCCGCTCAGTCCTCGGGGAGGTAGCGGTAGATGCCCTGGCCGAAGACCGGCTCCTCCGGGATGTCCTCGGGGATGTCTGCCGTGGAGACACCGGCCGTGCGTCCGAAGGTCGAGACCCGGCCCGAGGTCGGCGGGCGGGAGCTCCGCTGCCGCCAGGTCTTGGTGAATGCCCGGAGGTGACGCAGCGTGACGGTCCGGTTCTGGATCCGCTGCATCTGCTCGTCGCCCCCGAACGCCACGTCCGACCAGTTCGCCGACCCGCTGAAGGTCACGTAGTCAGCCGTCGAGACGGCCCAGTGTCCGGTGATGGTCATCCACTTGCTGTGGTTGTACTTCACCAGGTTGCCCCACGGGTCCTTCACCACCGACTGGCGCATCGGCACCGGACCGCGTCCAGAGCGCTTGCGCAGGATGCTCAGCACCGGGCGGCTGGCCACCGAGTAGATCATCGCGACGTCGCAGCCGGCCTCCCAGAGGTGACGCAGCTTCTTCGCTATCCACACGCCGCGGTCGCCGTAGATGGCGTACTGGATGATCCGGATCATGGTGCGCCCGGTGCCACTCCCGGTGGTGGCACCCAGGCAGTTCACCGCGTTCAGGTTCTGCATCACCGGGTCCTGGGCCACGGTGGCCTTGGGGCGCGGGAAGAAGTAGTTCACGACGCTGCCCATGGCCGCTACGTGGTAGGGCTGGGGGAGGCGCTTGCGAGCCGCCGCCTGGTAGAAGACGCTGTAGAAGTCGCGGTAGGCACGCGAGGAGTACATCGCCTGCGCCTGGTTCCACTGACCGTCGAACGCCATCTCGGTGAGGTTCGCCGAGGTCTGCACCACCACGTTGCGGGTGTGCCGGGCGCCCACGTTGTCGAAGAGGAAGTACTTCGCGTGCGGCGTCCCGCCAGGACCGCGGCACGAGCCCGGGCACTGCCGGGCGAAGCTGTGCATCTCACGGGTGATCGGGTGGCCGCGGCGGTAGAGGCTGGAGCCCAGCTTCTTGCGCAACCACCTCCACGAGGGGATGCCCCTGTTGGCACCCTTGGCGGCGATCACCTGGACGCTCACGCCGCGCTTGCGCGCAGCGACCAGCGCCTTCGCGATTCCCCAGTCGTCGAAGGACCAGGTCGCCATCCGGATCCGGCCGTTGGCGGGCAGTGGGCCGCCGAGGGAGTTGCGCCGTCCGCCCCACGTGGACTGGATCGTGTAGAGCACCCGGTTGCGAATCGCGCGACGCTCCCGCTTCCCGCCGTTGGGAAAGCTGAAGTAGCTCGAGGGCGGGATCACATAGCTGCGAGGGGGCTGCCCGACGACCTTCGGCACCGCCTTCGCCCGCGCTGATCGCGCTGCCGGCTTGCGCTTGGCCTCCGCAGTGCCGGCGAGCGGGAGCAGCACGACGACGAGCGCAAGCACCGTCACGAGGACCGTCACGAGGACCGTTGCGTGGACCGTTGCGTGGACAGGGGCCAGCGCACGGACGCTGGTGCTGGGCCTGCCATGGGGGAAGGCCTTGAGTGGGAGGGACATCGTTCCTCGTCGCAAGGTCAGTAGCGGGTCCCGGACATGGCACCACGGATTCGTCACGATTTGTGGGAGGCGGACCGGAGCTGCGGTGTGTTCGCGTCCCGCTGCCTCGGGCGTCTGGATAGGGTCGGGACATCGACAGACTGAGGAGGTCGCGATGGCGCAGGAGCACAAGCAACCGCGCAAGTCCCACGACGAGGAGGAGCCGGCTGACGCCGCACCAGCGCCGGCCGACGCCGTCTCCGAACGCAAGGAGCAGCTCGACGAGGACATCGACGCGATCCTCGAGGACATCGACGACGTTCTCGAGACGAACGCCGAGGACTTCGTGAAGTCGTTCATCCAGAAGGGCGGGCAGTGACCCGACATGGCTGATGCCCGCCTGCCCGATGCCTTCCTGACGCCGGGCACGTCCTCGTTCGCGGAGTTCGTCGGCGCGGTCGCACCCGACCTGCTGCCCTCGCGGCGTCCACTGCCCCCGGGCGACGCCACGTCGCTCGCGCCGCACGCCACCACGATCGTCGCGGCGACCTACGAGGGCGGCGTGGTGATGGCAGGTGACCGGCGGGCCACGATGGGCAACATCATCGCCCAGCGAGACATCGAGAAGGTCTTCCCGGCCGACGAGTACTCCGTGGTCGGGATCGCCGGAACGGCCGGCCTGGCCGTGGAGATGGTGCGCCTGTTCCAGACCGAGCTCGAGCACTACGAGAAGATCGAGGGCACCACCCTCTCCATGGACGGCAAGGCCAACCGGCTCTCCGCGCTGATCCGCGGAAACCTCGGGATGGCGATGCAGGGTCTCGCCGTGGTGCCGTTGTTCGCCGGTTACGACCTGCTCAGCCAGCACGGCCGGATCTTCTCCTACGACGTCACCGGCGGTCGTTACGAGGAGACCGCGTTCCACTCGGTGGGGTCGGGCTCGGTGTTCGCCCGCGGTTCGCTGAAGAAGCTCTACCGCGACGACTTCGACCAGACCCAGGCGGTCACCGCCGTCGTCCAGGCGCTGTACGACGCGGCGGACGACGACTCGGCCACCGGCGGTCCCGACCTCAGCCGCAGGATCTTCCCGGTGGTCAGTGCGATCACCGCGGACGGCCACGTGCGCCTCTCCCAGGAGGAGGTCGCCGACATCGCCGACCAGATCGTCGCCGGCCGGATGCAGCGACCCGACGGCCCCGCGGCCCCCCTGATCTGACCTGACGACGTGAACGGACCTGAACCCATGAGCGAGCGAAGCGAGCACGTGACCGAGCACAGCGAGGGAACCAGAGGACACAGCGATGCCTCGGCATGCTCGTCGGCGACCGGAGGTCGCTCATGACCATGCCGTTCTACGTCTCTCCCGAGCAGCTGATGAAGGACCGGGCGGACTTCGCGCGCAAGGGCATCGCCCGCGGTCGATCGGTGGCCGTCGTCCGGTACGCCGACGGCGTGCTGTTCGTCTCGGAGAACCCGTCGGCAGCGCTGCACAAGATCAGTGAGATCTACGACCGGATCGCGTTCGCCGCCGTGGGCCGCTACAACGAGTTCGAGAACCTGCGCATCGCGGGGGTGCGGCTCGCCGACATGCGCGGCTACTCCTACGACCGTCGCGACGTCTCGGGTCGTGGCCTGGCCAACGCCTACGCCCAGACTCTCGGCACGATCTTCTCGAGCGGCGGGGAGAAGCCCTACGAGATCGAGATCTTCGTCGCCGAGGTGGGCGACTCCGCCGAGGACGACCAGATCTTCCGGCTCACCTTCGACGGCCAGGTCGTCGAGGAGCACGACTTCGCCGTCATGGGCGGTGCGGCCGAGTCGGTGACGAAGTACCTCGACGAGCGCTACGCCGCGGGGCTGTCCCGCGACGACGCGATCAAGCTGGCCGCGGCGGCCCTGGGTCACAGCGACACGGGACACCGTGACATCCCGGCCGGTGACCTCGAGGTGGCGGTGCTGGACCGGACCCGATCGCAGGAGCGCAAGTTCAGGCGGGTGAACGGGCAGGTGCTCGAGGAGCTCCTCACGGCGGCCCCAGCGTCTGAGCCAGCCCCCGAGCCGGCACCGGTCGAGCCCGAGGCTCCAGGTCAGGACGAGCCACCCGTCGCGCCCTGACCCGTAATCCCCAGCCGCCACATAGTGTGTCCACGTGGACCGGCGAATCTTCGGGATCGAGAACGAGTACGGCGTCACGTGCACGTTCAAGGGCCAGCGCCGCCTCTCGCCGGACGAGGTCGCCCGCTACCTGTTCCGCAAGGTGGTCAGCTGGGGGCGCAGCAGCAACGTCTTCCTGGCCAACGGCGCCCGTCTCTACCTCGACGTCGGCAGCCACCCGGAGTACGCCACCCCCGAGTGCGACGACATCATCGACCTGGTCACGCACGACAAGGCCGGCGAGCGGGTGCTGGAGGGGCTGCTGGTCGACGCCGAGCGGCGGCTGCGGGACGAGGGCATCTCCGGCGACGTCTACCTGTTCAAGAACAACACCGACAGCGCCGGCAACTCCTACGGATGCCATGAGAACTACCTGGTCAGCCGGCACGGGGAGTTCAGCAAGCTCGCCGACGTGCTGATCCCGTTCCTGGTCACCCGCCAGATCATCTGCGGCGCGGGGAAGGTCACCCAGACGCCGCGAGGCGCGTCGTACTCGGTGAGCCAGCGGGCCGAGCACATCTGGGAGGGCGTCTCCAGCGCGACGACACGGTCCCGTCCGATCATCAACACCCGCGACGAGCCGCACGCCGACGCCGAGCGCTTCCGCCGGCTGCACGTGATCGTGGGCGACTCCAACATGAGCGAGACCACCACGATGCTGAAGGTGGCCAGCTGCGACCTCGTCCTGCGGATGATCGAGGAGGGGGTGGTGATGCGCGACCTCACGATGGAGAACCCCATCCGGGCGATCCGGGAGATCTCCCACGACATGACCGGTCGCCGCAAGGTGCGCCTGGCGAACGGACGCGAGGCCAGCGTGCTCGACATCCAGGGGGAGTACCTCTCCCGGGTCCGCGACTTCGTCGACCGCCGCGAGCTGCACACCCCTGTCATCGAGCAGTCGCTCGACCTCTGGGAGCGCGGCCTCAAGGCCGTCGACTCAGGAGACCTGTCGCTGGTCGAGCGTGAGATCGACTGGGTGATCAAGTGGAAGCTGATCGACCGCTACCGCTCCAAGCACGGCCTGCCGCTGGGTCACCCGCGGGTGGCCCAGCTCGACCTGGCCTACCACGACATCCACCGCGAGCGCGGTCTCTACTACCTGCTGGAGAACCGCGGTGCGGTCAAGCGGGTGACCAACGACCTGGCCGTGTTCCGGGCCAAGTCGGTGCCTCCGCAGACCACGCGGGCTCGGCTGCGCGGCAACTTCATCAAGCGTGCCCAGGAGCGCCGCCGCGACTTCACCGTCGACTGGGTCCACCTGAAGCTCAACGACCAGGCCCAGCGCACCGTGCTGTGCAAGGACCCCTTCCGCTCCCACGACGAGCGGGTCGAGCGACTGATCGAGGGAATGTGACCCGGCTCCACCGGTGCGCCGCAGCCGCGGCGGTGCTCGCGCTCAGCGTGTCGGCCTGCGGCTCGGAGGAGCAGAAGGACACCGAGAGCCTGCAGGACAAGATCGAGACCAGCGGCGCCTTCGGGACCATGCCCACCCTCGACATCAAGGCACCGGTGCGGGTCTCCGAGTCCACCTCATGGGTGGTCGAGACCGGGAAGGGGGACAAGGTCAGCGCCGGAGCCACCGCGATCCTGCAGCTCACCCTGGCCAACGGTCGGACCGGGAAGACCGCGTTCTCCACCTACGAGGAGGGGCAGCGACCGATCGAGGCGATGCTCGGCGACCAGATCTTCCCCTCCCTGGTCCAGGCCCTGACCGGCCAGTCGGCCGACAGCCGGGTCGTGGTGGCCTCGACGTCGGACGACACCTACGGCGACAACGGGGCGCCCCAGATCGACATCAAGGGCGGGGACCCGGTCGTCATGGTCGCCGACATCCTGTCCACCGACCCCACGTCCGTGCTCGACGGCCCGACCGGCCCCACGGTCGCCCCAGCCGCCACCGTCCCGGTCGTTCTGCAGAAGGAAGGGACACCCACGGGCTTCGACTTCACCAAGGCGCGCAAGCCGCAGAAGCTGCAGGTGGTCACCCTGCGCGAGGGCACCGGACCCGCGGTGGAGAGCCCGGACCGGATCGCGGCACGCTACTTCGGCGCGGTGTGGGGGGCGAAGAAGGCGTTCGACGAGACCTTCAGCACGGAGCCGGCGAAGTTCTCGATCGGTCTCGGCAGCGTGATCCAGGCGTGGGACACCGCCCTGGCGGGCAAGAAGGAAGGCGCCCGGGTGATGATCATCGCCCCGCCGAACGTCGGCTACGGTGCCGCGGCACAACCGAACATCCCCGCCAACTCGACCCTGGTCTTCGTCGTCGACGTGCTCGGCGTGGGCTGAGGGAGGAGAAGACAGACCTGTGTCCGCTGCGAAGTCCGAACGGCTGCTCAACCTGGTGATCCTGTTGCTGGTCGCGCGCAACTACACCACCAAGGAACAGATCCGCGAGCTGATGGAGCCCTACCGCGCCAGCAGTGCCGAGGCCTTCGACAGGATGTTCGAGCGCGACAAGGACGACCTCCGTGCCCTCGGCATCCCGCTCGAGGTGGGCTTCGTGGACAAGTTCTTCGAGGACGAGCAGGGCTACCGCATCAAGCGTGACGCCTTCGAGCTTCCCTCGATCGACTTCACCGCCGACGAGGTGGTGGTCCTGGGCCTGGCCGCACGGGTGTGGCGCCACGCGGGGCTCGCTGCCGCCACCTCCGACGCCCTGGTCAAGCTCAAGGCCGCGGGCCTCAGCTTCGACCGGGAGCAGCTGGAGCACGTGCAGCCCACCCTGGCCGCCGAGGAACCCGCCTTCGAAGCCATGTGGCACGCCACGGTGCACCGCACCCCCGTCGAGTTCGACTACAGCCGGGCAGGCCAGACCGACGCCACCACCCGCCACGTCCAACCGTGGGGGGTGATCACCGCCCAGGGTCGCTGGTACGTCGCCGGGCTGGACACCGACCGCGGGGAGGCGCGGCTGTTCCGGCTCAGCCGGATCGTCTCGGAGGTCACCGCGACGGGGGACCCGGGGTCCTTCGCCGTTCCCGACGGGACCGACCTGCGCGCCCTGTCGCAGTCGCTGGCCCCCCGCAGACCCGACCGGACCGCCGAGGTGCTGGCCCGTGCCGGTGCCGCCAACGGGCTGCGTCGCCGAGCCGAGGTCGTCGCCCAGGGCGTCACCGGCCCCGACACCTCCACGGACTGGGACCGGCTCGAGGTGCCCTACGTCTCGGAGTCCGACTTCGCCGGCGAGCTGCTGGGGTACGCCGACGCGGTGGTCGTGGAGTCGCCGGTCGAGCTCCGGGCCTCGGTCCGCCACCGACTCACTCGCGTCCTGACCGGAGCCGTCCGGTGAGCGGCGGAGCCCGGGAGCAGGTCTCGCGCCTGCTCGCGCTCGTGCCCTACCTGCAGAACCGCACCGACATGTCCCTGGCGCAGGTCGCCGCGGAGTTCGGAGTCCCTCCCGACCAGATCATGAAGGACCTGAAGGTCCTGTGGATGTGCGGCCTGCCCGGGTTGACCCCGGACAAGATGATCGAGGTCGACTTCGAGGCGATCGAGGAGGATCCCGAGGGCGTCGTACGCATCGAGAACGCCGAGTTCCTGGATCGGCCCGTCCGTCTCGGCAGCTCGGAGGCGTCCGCGCTGATCGTGGCCCTGCGCGCCTTGCGCGAGGGGAGCCCGGAGACCTCCCACGAGGTGATCGACCGCTGCCTGGTCAAGCTCGAGGACGCCGCAGCCAGCGGGACGGCCACGCCGCAGGTGGAGGTGCACCTGTCCCGTTCCGGCACCGGGGAGCAGCATGTGGCCACGCTGCAGCGGGCGATCGAGACCGACCGCCAGGCCCGGCTGGACTACTACGTGCCGACCCGCGACGAGACCACCCAGCGGACGGTCGACCCGCTGGCGGTGCTGACGCGGGACGGTCGCGACTACCTCGATGCCTGGTGCCACCTCGCCCAGGCGCGGCGCCTGTTCCGCCTGGACCGGATGTACGCCGTCGAGGTGGTCGAGGAGCCGCAGCAACAACACTCGCTGCGCCCGCGCGACCTCGCGGCGGGGCTCTTCGAGCCCGGGCCCGAGGACGTCGTGGCCGTGGTGCACCTCGAGCGACACGCCCGATGGGTCGCCGACTACTACCCGGTCGACTCGGTCGAGGAGCTCGGCGAGGGCCGGCTCGCGGCGACCCTCCGGGTCGGTGACCCGCGCTGGCTGGTCAGGCTGGCCCTCCGGCTGGCGCCCGACCTCGACGTGGTCGAACCGTCCGCGCTGCGCGAGGCAGTCGCCGCCAGCGCTCGCGCCACGCTCGACCTCTACCGTCAAGGCACAGCGGCGGCTCAGGACCACGGCGTAGCATGACAGTCATGACCCACGCGCTCGTCACTCCGCTGTTCGCAGGACTCGGTACCACCGAGCTGCTCATCATCTTCGGCGTCCTCGTGCTGCTCTTCGGTGCGAAGAAGCTCCCCGAGCTCGCCCGAGGCAGCGGGCGTGCCCTGCGGATCTTCAAGGCCGAGACCAAGGGCCTGATGGACGACGATGACGACGACGGCACCAAGACGGCCGAGCAGCGCCAGATCGACGCCCAGAACCGCGCGGCCGCCGACCCGGAGCGCGAGACCCGGCCCGAGGGCCCAGGGTCCTCCAGCACGCTCTGACGAAGGGCCATCACAGCTGTGTCCGTCGGCGGTGTCGTCGAGCTGTTCCGCGGGCGACCCCGTGACCCGATCGGCGAGGGCGGGCGGATGTCGCTCAGCGACCATTTCCGCGAGCTGCGGGCGCGGGTCATGCGCGCCTCGGTCTACCTCGTCGTCGGCACCATCGTCGCTCTCTTCTTCTACGACTTCCTGTTCGGCCTGATCTTCGAGCCCTACAACACCGCGCGCGAGGCACTGGGGGAGAAGGCGGTCACCGAGGCCGTGATCACCGGCGTCGGCACCCCGCTGCTGCTGCAGCTCAAGCTCTGCGCGATCGCCGGCCTGGTCGCCACCTCACCGCTGTGGCTCTACGAGATGTGGGCCTTCGTGGTTCCCGGGCTGCACCGCAACGAGCGGATGTGGTCTCGGATCTTCGCCCTCACCGCGGGGCCGCTGTTCATCGCCGGTGTCGCCGTCGGCTACTACGTGCTGCCGAAGGGCATCGCCGCACTGATCGGCTTCACCCCGGGCGGACTGACCCAGCTCACCGAGTTCGGCGACTTCTTCTCGTTCGTCTCCCGGATGCTGCTCGTCTTCGGCGTCGCCTTCGAGATCCCGCTGTTCGTCGTACTCCTCAACCTCGCGGGCGTCGTCTCCGGAAAGGCCATCGGCCGCCACCGTCCGTGGATCATCGTGGGCACCTTCATCTTCGCGGCCGTCGCGACGCCGTCGACCGACCCGTTCTCGATGCTGATGCTGGCGATCCCGATGCTGGTGCTGATCGGGATCTCGGAGATCATCGCCCGCATCGTCGACCGTCGCCGGGGACGAGCCAGCCCGGAGGAGATCGACGACGACGTCGCCTCACCCATCTAGGGGCCCACTCGCACGCTGACCGACAGATAGGGTTTCACCGTGCCCCAGGAGATCGCGTTACTCACCAACCCGACATCCGGCAAGGGAAGGGGTGCGCGGACCGTCGACGAGGCCCTGTCGCGACTCCGGGACGCCGGTCTCGTGGTGCGCAACCTGGCGGGGCGGGATGCAGACGAGGCGCAGGACCTGGCCCGGAAGTGTGTCGCCGACGGCGTGGAGACCCTGGTGGTGGTCGGCGGGGACGGCATGGTGCATCTCGCGCTGCAGGCTCTTGCCGACAGCGAGACCCGACTGGGGCTGATCCCGGCGGGGACGGGCAACGACGTCGCGCGCTACTTCGACATCCCGCGCAAGAGCACCGCCGCTGCCACCGACGTGGTGATCGGCGGCAAGGAGCGCCAGGTCGACCTCGCCCGGATCGGCTCGAGGTACTTCCTCACGGTCCTCGCCGCGGGCTTCGACGCCATCGTCAACGAGCGGGCCAACGACATGACCTGGCCCAAGGGCCAGATGCGCTACAACCTCGCCACTCTCGCTGAGCTGCGCACGTTCAAGCCGATCCCCTACGTGCTCGAGATCGACGGGGAGCAGCAGCGGTTCGAGGCGATGATGGTCGCCGTCGGGCAACGGGCCGTCGTTCGGCGGCGGCCTCCGGATCACCGAGGGCGCCGTGCTCGACGACGGTCTGCTCGACGTCGTGATCATCCGGCCGATGAGCAAGCTGGAGCTGGTCCGGACCTACCCGAAGCTGTTCAAGGGCACCCACATCCATCACCGGGACTACCGGCACCACCACGCGAGGACGGTCACCATCGCCGCACCCGGCATCACGGCGTACGCCGACGGTGAGCGGATCGCTGCCCTGCCACTGACCGTGGAGGTCGCGCCGCTCGCGCTGCGTGTGCTCGTCCCATGAACGCCAGCGCCTCTCCCTCGGAGCAGTACGCGCGCTTCCGGCGCGGCCAGGAGCACCCCCGGCTCGCCGACTTCGCCTCCCGGCTGGCGTTCAGCCTCGACGACTTCCAGGTGCGCGCCTGCCGTGAGCTCGAGGAGGGCCGATCGGTGCTGGTCGCTGCCCCGACCGGGTCCGGCAAGACGATCGTGGGGGAGTTCGCCGTACACCTCGCGCTCGGCAGTGGCCGCAAGGCGTTCTACACCACGCCGATCAAGGCGCTGTCGAACCAGAAGTTCAACGACCTGGTGAAGAGGTACGGCGCGGAGAACGTCGGCCTGCTCACCGGGGACAACAGCATCAACGGGGAGGCACCGGTGGTCGTGATGACCACCGAGGTGCTGCGCAACATGCTCTACGCCGGCTCCCGCACACTCACCGGCCTCGGCTTCGTGGTGATGGACGAGGTGCACTACCTCGCCGACCGGATGCGCGGCGCGGTCTGGGAGGAGGTGATCATCCACCTCCCGGAGTCGGTGGCGCTGGCGTCGCTCTCCGCAACCGTCAGCAACGCCGAGGAGTTCGGCGAGTGGCTGGGCACGGTGCGCGGCGAGACCACGACGATCGTGGAGGAACGGCGACCGGTCCCGCTCTACCAGCACGTCATCGTCGGCCGACGGATGTATGACCTGTTCGCCGACGAGACCGGCACCGACCCCGTGGATCTCAGGGCCGACCACGGGGCCGGGAGACCACGGGGCCGACCACGGGGCCGAGCACCGCGAGCCCCAGGTCAACCCCGAGCTCGTGCGGGTGGCCCGCGACGACTGGGCCCGCGGCCGGATGCGTGACCGCAGGCCGGCGCGCGGCAGCAAACGGCCCAACAAGGGGCCGGGCAACACCCGCGCCGCCTGGACCCCGACCCGTGCCGACGTCGTCGAGCAGCTCGACCGCGCCGGCCTGCTGCCGGCCATCGTGTTCATCTTCAGTCGCGTCGGCTGCGACGCCGCCGTACAGCAGTGCCTGAACGCCAATCTCCGGCTGACCTCGCCCGAGGAGCGCGACGAGATCTACGCGTTCGTCCAGGACCGCTGCTCGAACATCCCCGAGGAGGACCTCGAGGTGCTCGGCTACCCCGAGTTCCTCGACGGCCTGACCCGTGGCATCGCTGCGCACCACGCGGGGATGCTGCCCAGCTTCAAGGAGTGCGTGGAGGAGCTGTTCCTGCGCGGGCTGTGCCGCGCGGTCTTCGCCACGGAGACCCTCGCCCTCGGGATCAACATGCCGGCACGCTCGGTCGTGATCGAGAAGCTGTCGAAGTGGAACGGTGAGAGCCACGCCGACATCACCCCGGGGGAGTACACCCAGCTCACCGGCCGGGCCGGACGGCGTGGCATCGACGTGGAGGGCCACGGGGTCGTGCTCTGGCAGCAGGGCTTCGACCCGAAGGCCGTGGCCGGCCTCGCCTCGACGCGCACCTACCCGCTCAAGTCGTCGTTCCGCCCGTCGTACAACATGGCGGTCAACCTCGTGCACCAGTTCGGTCGCGAGCGTGCCCGCGAGCTGCTCGAGTCGTCGTTCGCCCAGTTCCAGGCCGACAAGGCCGTGGTCGGCCTGGCCCGGCAGCTGCGCAAGAGCGAGGACGCCCTGGCGGGGTACGCCGATGCGGCCGCCTGCCACCTCGGCGACTTCATGGAGTACGCCGCCCTGCGGCACCGGCTCTCCGAGACCGAGAAGAACCTCGCCAAGTCCCGTCGGTTCGACCGTCGCCAGGAGGTCATCGACTCGCTGGAGTCGCTGCGACCCGGTGACGTGATCGAGGTCCCCAGCGGCCGGTTCGCCGGGATGGCCGTCGTGCTCGACCCGGGGCTCGGCTCGTCGTCGAGGGGCGCCGACCGCGAGGGCCCGCGGCCCTACGTGCTCACCGCGGACAAGCACGCCCGCCGGCTCAGCCTGGTCGACTTCCCGACCCCGGTCGCCTCGTTCACGCGGGTCAAGATCCCGAAGAACTTCAACGGGCGCAATCCGCAGTCGAGGCGGGATCTCGCCTCGACGTTGCGCAACCGCACCCACGACCTGACGCCGCCGCCCCCGGGCAAGCGCGGCGCTCGCAGCCCGTCGGCGCACAACCCGCTCGAGGACCGCCGCATCGAGGAGGTCCGCCGGGAGCTGCGCGCCCACCCGTGCCACGCCTGCCCGGACCGCGAGGACCACGCCCGCTGGTCGGAGCGCTACTTCAAGCTGGACCGGGACGCCAGGACGCTCAAGCGCCGGATCGAGCAGCGCACGAACACCATCGCCCGGCACTTCGACCGGGTCTGCGACGTGCTCACCACCCTGGGCTACCTCGAGGGAGAGAGTCACGAGTCCTCGGTCACCGAACGCGGACGCACCCTGATGCGGATCTACAACGAGATGGACCTGCTCACCGCCGAGTCGTTGCGGGCGGGCCTGTGGGACGGCCTCGACCCCTCGGGTCTGGCGGCCGTGCTGTCCACGCTGGTCTACGAGTCGCGGCGACCCGACGACGCGGCCGCGCCGCGGGTTCCCGGGGGCAGGGTGCGGCAGATCCTGGCCGACATGGTCTCCATCTGGTCAGACCTCGAGGCCCTGGAGCGCGAGCACCACCTCGACCAGCTGCACGAGCCGGACCTCGGCTTCGCGTGGGCGGCCTACCGCTGGGCGGAGGGGGACGAGCTCGACGACATCCTCGACACCACCGACCTCGCAGCCGGCGACTTCGTCCGCTGGGTCAAGCAGCTGCTCGACCTCGCCGACCAGGTCGCCGACGCGTCGGGCGACTCCGAGCTCCGCAAGGTCGCCCGGGAGACCTCCGCGAGGCTGCGTCGGGGCGTGGTGGCCTACTCGAGCGTGAGCGAGTAGGCCAGGGCGGGTCCGGCACCGCCGGCGACTGTCCTGCTAGGCCCCGAGCACGTCGCTGAGCCGGGACACCGGGCTGGTCAGGCCCCACTGCTCGGCGATCGCAGCCAGCATCTCGGGATCCGCGGGGGAGCCGGGCAGCGCCAGCTCCGGCGTGCCCAGGTCGATGTCCCGCGCCACCGCCACCACCGTCGGGGCCACCGTCAGGTAGTCCAGCGCGGCCTTGATCTTGCCGCGCGGGCCCGGACCCATGTCGCCGTCCGGGTCCTTCGCGGCAGCGATGATCGCGTCGAGGTCCCCGAACCGGTTGAGCAGCACGGCTGCGGTCTTGTCCCCGACACCCGCGACCCCGGGCAGCCCGTCCGAGGAGTCACCGCGCAGGGTGGCGAACGCGGCGTACTGGTCGGCGTCGACGCCGTACCTCTCCCGCACCCAGGCGTTGTCCACCCGCTCGTGCTTGCCGACACCGCGCGCGGTGTAGAGCACCCGCACCTCGGCGTCGTCGTCGACGAGCTGGAACAGGTCCCGGTCCCCGGTGACGATGTCGACGGGCATCCCGGCGCCCGTGGCCAACGTGCCGATCACGTCGTCGGCCTCGTAGTGGTCGGCCCCGACGATCGCGATCCCGAACGCCTCGAGGGTGGCGACGATGATCGGGATCTGCTGCTCGAGCGGGTCGGGGACCTCCTCGATGTCCGGCGCGTCCCCGGGCCGGGGCGCGACGACGCGGTGGGCCTTGTAGGTCGGGAGCAGGTCCACCCGCCACTGCGGTCGCCAGTCGTTGTCCCAGCAGCAGGCGAGGTGCGTCGGCTGGTACTCGTCGACCAGTCGGCTGATGAAGTCCAGCAGACCCCGGACGGCGTTGACGGGCATCCCGTTCGGAGCCGTCACCGTGTCCGGCACCCCGAAGAACGCGCGGAAGTAGAGCGAGGCGGTGTCGAGGAGCATCAGCCTGGGTTCGCGATCAATCACGCGCCGAGCCTAGAGGAGTCGATCCCATCGGGCGCCGCTCCTCTAGGCTCGGCTCGTGGAGAAGATGGATCGCAGGATCCTGGGCCTGCTGGCCGACGACGGGCGCATGTCCTACACCGACCTCGGCAAGGCGACCGGTCTCTCGACCAGCGCCGTGCACCAGCGCGTGAAGAGGCTCGAGGAGCGCGGCCTGATCCTCGGGTACGGCGCCACCATCGACCACGCGGCTGCCGGGAAGCCGCTGACCGCCTTCGTCTCGATCACGCCGTTCGACCCCTCCGAGACCGACGACTACCCGGACCGGCTCGAGCACATCGGCGAGATCGAGTCCTGCTGGTCGGTGGCGGGGGAGGAGTCCTACATCCTCAAGGTGCGGGTGGCGACTCCCGCCGACCTCGAGGACCTCCTCGCCCGGGTCCGGGCTGCGGCCAACGTCTCGACGCGCACGACCATCGTGCTCTCCCGGCTACGGGTTCCTCTCCGAGCGGGCCTCGTTCTCCCAGGCCGTCGCCGACGCCGGACTCACCTTCGTCGGCCCCGACGCCGGCGTCATCTCGAAGATGGGTGACAAGGCTGCCGCCCGGGCTGCCGCCAGCGCAGCCGACGTTCCCGTCGTCCCCGGCTCCGATGTCCTCTCCGACACCGAACTGGCCCTGGAGGTGGCCGACGACATCGGCTACCCGGTCCTGATCAAGGCCTCTGCCGGTGGCGGTGGCCGCGGGATCCGGCTCGTGGAGGCACGCGAGGACCTGGTCCAGGCCATCTCGGCCGTGCAGTCGGAGGCCCAGTCCTCCTTCGGCGACGGCAGCGTCTACCTGGAGAAGGTGATCACGGATTCGCGCCACGTCGAGGTGCAGGTCGTCGCCGACCAGCACGGCAACGTCGCACACACCTTCGAGCGTGACTGCTCGGTCCAGCGGCGACGACAGAAGCTGCTGGAGGAGGCGCCGGCGCCTGAGCTGCACACCGTTCGAGAACCGCCCGACACACTGAGCTCAGCGATGCTCGAAGGCCGCCTCGAGCTCGGCGATCTCGAACTTGCGGCCGTTGACCGACGTGAAGCAGTCAGTCACGCGGTCGGTCGCCCTCGTCCTGGCTGTCACAGCCGACGGCGGCGCGAGCGTCAGGGCCCATCGCGGGAGGAGTGCCGCTGCTGGCGCAGCAGCCGGACGACCGGAGCACTCGAACCCGGCAGGGCGCCCAGCGGGTCGTCCGGCAGGTCGAGGGCGACGACCACTCCGGGGGCGATCCGGTAGGGAGCGGACAGCAGCACGCTGCCCACGGCTCGCCTGAGCCGGGACATCTCGGCGCGCACGGTCACCGTTCGTCGCGGGTCGTCGAAGAGGTCACCGGAGAGCTCCGTCGCGGTGCGCCCATGGACCCCCGCTGTCGCGAGCGCCACCATGATCTCCGCGTGCCGGGGCGAGAGCTGTCGCGACCACGACCCGCTGTGGCCCGTCACCCGGAGGCAGGGAGTCCCCGTCAGGTCGAGTGCGAGGTGGATGGGGACGTCGTCGCCGTCCCCACCGAGCCGCAGGAGCCACCCTCCGGCGAGGGGTTCGGCGTACGCCGGTCCGAGCGTGGGCAGCCAGACAGGTCCTCCGGCAAGGTCCGAGGGAAGCGCGACGCGGTCGGGCAGGCGCGAGCCGACACCGACCGCGAGGTGGCCGTCGGCGTCCACCGCCAGCGCGTCACCGCTGAGCCCGGCCAGCACCGGCGCTGCTCGGGCGCGCAGCCGGTCCAGCTCGGCTCGGTGCTGCTCGACGATCTCCAGCGCTGTCAGCCGGGCCGCCATCTGCACCAGTGCGAGCTCTGCAGGGTGCATCCCGCGCGTCGGCCCGCTGACGTCGACCACCCCCAGCGTCTGCCCCGACCACGGATCGGTCAGCGGTGCGGCCGCGCAGCCCCACCGCGTGTGGGACTCCACGAAGTGCTCCGGACCCTGGATGTGCACGCCTTCGCCCAGGACGAGGCAGGTGCCGATCGCGTTGGTCCCGACGTTGCTCTCGGTCCAGGCGGAGCCGCCGACGAAGCCGAGCCCGTCCGCCATCCGGCGTACGCCGGACTTGCCGACCCGCCACAGCACCCGCCCCTCGGCGTCGGCGATCACCACCAGCTGGCCCGCGTCGGTCACCGAGGAGAGCGCTGCGGTGAGCCGCGGGACGTAGTCGGCGAGGCGGCTCTCCGCACGGCGACGCTCCAGCTCGCTGCCGCGCAGTGGAGGTACGTCGGGGGTCGAGCCCGGCTCCAGCCCACACGCAGCGACGCGGCGCCAGGAGGCCGCAACGGTCCCGCGCGGCGGAGCGGACGAGCGCCCGCCCGACAGCACGGCCGCACGCGTGCGGTGCTGCTCCTGCTCGCCGTCCACGGCTGGCCTCCCACGAGCTCAGGTGGCGGGATGCAACCTGTTGCAACCCTGTCGCCGGGCAGCCCGGCGGTGTGTGCTCGGTCACACCAGCCTAGGCGAAGGAGCAACCATGACCCAGGCCCCCGAACGGGAGTCCGTGCAGCCCACCACCCAGTCGAGCCCGCAGGCGCGCGTGGACGCGTGGCTGAGCGCGTTCGAGTCGGCTCTCGCGGCGCACGACGTCGAGTCAGCAGCCGCGCTGTTCGCCACCGAGAGCTACTGGCGCGACCTCGTGTCCTTCACCTGGAACCTCAAGACGGTCGAGGGTCGCGACGGGGTGTCCGGCCTGCTGGCCGCGACGCTCGAGACCACCGCGGCGTCGAGCTTCGCGACCGAGGAGCCACCTGACGAGGCCGACGGGGTGACCACGGCCTGGATCGTCTTCGAGACCGGGGTGGGTCGCGGCCGGGGACTCCTCCGGCTCAGGGAGGAGGACGGCGAGGACCGTGCCTGGACGTTGCTCACGACCCTGTACGAGCTGAAGGGTCACGAGGAGCCCCGAGGGACACAGCGTCCGATGGGCGCCGAGCACGGTGCCGACAAGCGCCGGATGACGTGGAAGGAGAAGCTGCAGGACGAGTCGGAGAGCCTCGGCAGCACCACCCAGCCCTACGTCCTCGTCGTCGGTGGGGGACAGGGCGGAATCGCCCTCGGCGCCCGGCTGCGCCAGCTCGGTGTGCCGAGCCTGGTGATCGACAAGCACAGCCGCCCCGGCGACCAGTGGCGCAACCGCTACAAGTCCCTGTGCCTGCACGACCCGGTCTGGTACGACCACCTTCCCTACCTGAAGTTCCCGGACAACTGGCCGGTGTTCGCACCGAAGGACAAGATCGGCGACTGGCTGGAGTCCTACACCCGGGTGATGGAGGTGCCGTACTGGTCGAACACCGTGGCCACGAGCGCGACGTACTCCGAGGAGACCGGGCAGTGGACCGTCGAGGTCGAGCGGGAGGGCAAGCCGCTGACCCTGAAGCCCACTGAGCTGGTGCTCGCCACCGGCATGTCCGGCAAGCCGAACATCCCCGAGGTGCCGGGCACCGACATCTTCAAGGGCGACCACCACCACTCGTCGGCGCACCCCGGGCCGGACGCCTACCGCGGCAAGAAGGCGGTGGTGATCGGGAGCAACAACTCCGCCTTCGACATCTGCGGCGCCCTCTGGGAGAACGACGTCGACGTGACGATGGTGCAGCGTTCCTCGACCCACATCGTCCGGAGCGACAGCCTGATGGACATCGGCCTCGGAGACCTCTACTCCGAGCGCGCCCTGGCCGCGGGGGTGACGACCGAGAAGGCGGACCTGATCTTCGCCTCGCTGCCCTACCGGATCCTGCACACCTTCCAGATCCCCGCCTACGAGGCGATGGCAGAGCGGGACAAGGACTTCTACGAGCGACTCGAGAAGTCCGGTTTCGACCACGACTGGGGCGACGACGGATCAGGCCTGTTCATGAAGTACCTCCGTCGTGGCTCGGGCTACTACATCGACGTCGGCGCGGCCGACCTGGTGGCCAACGGCGACGTGAAGCTGGTGAAGGGCCAGATCGACCACCTGACCGAGCACTCGGTCGTCCTCGCCGACGGGACCGAGCTGCCGGCCGACCTGGTCGTCTTCGCCACCGGCTACGGCTCGATGAACGGCTGGGCGGCTGACCTGATCAGCCAGGAGGTCGCGGACCGGCTGGGCAAGGTGTGGGGTCTCGGCTCGGAGACCACCAAGGACCCGGGTCCCTGGGAGGGCGAGCAGCGGAACATGTGGAAGCCCACCCAGGTGGAGCATCTGTGGATGCATGGAGGCAACCTGCACCAGTCGCGCCACTACTCGCTCTATCTCGCCCTGCAGCTCAAGGCGCGTTTCGAGCAGATCCCGACCCCGGTCTACGGGCTGCAGGAGGTGCACCACACCAGCTGACCCAGGTGGGCGGCACGGTCAGCTGAGCAGGTCGAGCACGGCGGCCTCGAGGGTGCGCTGCTTGGCCGACGGCGAGCGGTAGGCCTTGCGGACCAGGTCGGGGTCGATCGTCGTACCACTCTCGTAGAGGTCGATCACCCGCGGGTCGATGTAGGAGTTCTTCGCGATCGTGGGGGTGTTGCCGAGGTAGTCGGCCACCTCGCCGACCGCTGACTTGATCGCCCGCTGACGCGAGCGTTTGGTGTCCCCGGGCTCCTCCGACGCGGCCAGCGCGGCTGCGGCGAGGACCGTGGCGTGCCAGGTGCGGAAGTCCTTGGCGGTCAGGTCCTCGAGGTGGCCGCTGAGGTAGGTGTTGACCGAGGCGGAGTCCAGGTCGCGCCAGCGACGCTCGAGCTGGTAGGCCAGCAGCCGGGCGCTCCCGCCCCGGCGCTTGCGCAGGCTCTCCAGGGCGAGCAGCACCTCGGGGTCGTCGATCTCGATGCTGTGCTCGATCCCGGACTTGCCGGTGAACCTGAAGACCAGCCTGTCGCGCTGTCGGCGCACGTGCCGCTTCTCCAGGGTGGTGAGCCCGAAGGAGCCGTTCGTCTCGGCGTAGATGTCGCTGCCGATCCGGAAGTAGCCGAGGTCGAGGAGCCGGACGGCCACGGAGTTGGCCCGCTCCAGGGGCATCCCCTCCAGGGCGAGGTCGCGGGCGATCGCACGCCTGGCAGCCGGGAGCTTCCGTGCGGAGGACAGCACCCGGTCGAACTTCAGCTTGTCCCGCTTGACCCGCCAGTCGGGGTGGTAGAGGTACTGCCGCCGTCCGGCGTCGTCGGTGCCGACCGCCTGGATGTGCCCGTTCGGGTACGGCGAGATCCACACGTCCTGCCAGGCCGGCGGGATGGCGAGCCCCCGGATGCGCGCGATCTCGTCGGGGTCGGTGATCCGCTGACCCGCCTTGTCCAGGTAGACGAAACCCGATCCCCGACGACGGCGCGAGAGTCCCTTCGTGCTGGGGGAGACGGTCCTCAGTCGCGGCATGCGCCCTATGTTCCCCGCGGCGGGGGTCGGCATGCGGTGTTTCGCGACACAACGCCGGACCCCGGCGCAGGTGAGCTCGTGCCGTGGGAGTGCCGGATGACCGGACCGTGCGTCAGCGGCTGAGCTGGCCCTGCTCCTGCCGGGCCCACCATGCCTGGCCCTCGGCGGGCAGGGTGTGGATCGGGTCGAAGTACTCGTAGGTGCGGGTCAGCGCCTCCGGGTCGGCCGCCTCGATCGAGGTGCGGTAGTTCTTGGTCCAGTAGGAGATGCCGCGCACCCGGTCGTAGTCGCTGAGCTGGTGCACCCAGCGCTTGCCGACGAACGGCACGTCGCACACGATGCGGGGCGTCGCGAACCCGGGCAGGTAGCCCATCATGTGGTGCTGCAGGCGCTGCGCGTCGGCCACCGAGACCCGCCAGTGCTCGGAGGCCGGGATCATGTCGCACATGTAGAAGTAGTAGGGCATGATCTGCGCGCCGTCGAGCAGGCGGAAGCAGAGGTCGAGGAGGGCGTGCGGGTCGGCGTTCACGCCGTTCAGCAGCACCCCCTGGTTGCGTACGTCGCGCACCCCGGCCTCGAACATCGCGGTCGCAGCCTGCGCCACCAGCGGGGTCACGGAGTTGGCGTGGTTGACGTGCGTGTGAATGGCGATCGCCACGCCACGGGCGCGGGCGATCGTGCAGACGCGCTCCATCCCGGCACGCACGTCGTCCTGCAGCCAGTGCTGGGGGAGACCCATGAGCGCCTTGGTGGCCAGCCTGATGTCGCGGATGTTGTCGAGCTCCAGCACCCGGGTGAGGAACTCCTCGAGGCGGGCCCACGGCATGTTCGCGACGTCGCCGCCGGAGACCACCACGTCGCGGACCTCGGGGTGTTGCCGCAGGTAGTCGAGCATCTCGGCGTACCGGTCGACCGGCTTGCCGATGAACTTCAGCTTCTCCACCGTCGGGGTGGAGTTGCCGACCAGGTCCATCCGGGTGCAGTGCCCGCAGTACTGCGGGCAGGTCGGCAGCAGCTCCGCGAGCACCTTCGTGGGATAGCGGTGGGTCAGCCCCTCGGCGGCCCACATGTCGTGCTCGTGCAGCGAGTCCCGGCTGGCATGGGGGTGCGAGGGCCAGTCGGTGCGCCGGTCGGAGAACACCGGGATCATGTAGTGGCGCACCGGATCGGCGAAGAACGCCTCGGTGAGCGAGCCCGGGCCCGCGGGCGTCTCGTGAGGCGCCATCGTGTTCATCATCTGGGGCGGGATCAACATCGACATCGTCGCCCGCTCGGCCTGGTCACGCTCGAGGTCGGCGTAGAAGCGCTCGTCGACGAGGTCGCCGAGCAGGTCGCGCAGCTGCTGGAGGTTCTTCACGCAGTGCGAGCGCTGCCACTGCGCGCTGTGCCACTCCGCGGTCGTGACGTCCTTCCAGCCCGGGGAACCGGGTCCAGTCCGGCTCGACCAGCTCGACCCGGCGGTAGGGATAGGGCTGACCGGTCTGGCCCTCGACGAGGGAGGCGATGGACGTCTCGATGCTCATGGGTTCCTCCTGCGACGGGCCGCGGCGATGTTTGGTTCTTGACTGCCCTACCTGAGACAGTATGAACACGATCTTGCGGCAGACCAAACGCGACACCGGAAGATATCTCGTTCATCTGTCTTTCGACAGGAAGGTATGTGGCGGCGTGCGACGTATGACAGGCGACCCGGTGGGGATGCACCGGGTGCTGGAGCCCTCCGGGGTGCTGCCCCAGGCAGCCCTGCGGCTCGACACCGACCCGCTGGTGCGCGACGACGAGGTCCGGGTGCGGGTCGAGCGGCTCAACCTCGACGCCGCGTCGTTCCGCCAGCTCGAGGGCAAGCACCACGGCGACGGGGACGCGGTGCGGGCGGAGGTGCTGGAGATCGTCGACAGCCGGGGCAAGATGCACAACCCGGTGACCGGCTCCGGCGGGATGCTCGTCGGGACGGTCGAGGAGGTGGGGGAGAGCTCGCCCCTCGGCCTGCGCGTGGGCGACCGGATCGCAACGCTGGTCTCCCTGACCCTGACCCCGCTGGTCATCGAGGACGGGCTGGCTGCCTGGGACGGTCGGACCGAGCAGGTCCCCGCCGACGGCTACGCGATCCTGTTCGGTCGCAGCATCGCGGCGCGGCTGCCCGTGGACCTGCCCGCGCCACTGGCCCTCGCGGTGATGGACGTCTGCGGTGCCCCGGCCCTGACCGAGCGGCACGTCTCGCGCTACGCCGACCCGGTGGTCGTGGTCGTCGGGGGTGCCGGAAAGTCCGGCTCGCTGTGCCTGGCCGCCGCCCGTCGCGCCGGCGCCCGACGCACCATCGCCGTCGTACCGCACCAGGCGGAGGCGGACCTGCTCGAGCCCGGCGGCCTCGCGCACGGGCTGGCGGACCACGTGGTCGTCTGCGACGCCCGAGACCCCGTCGCGCTGCGCGACGCCGTGGCGGCCGCAGGCGGTCCCGCGGACCTGACCATCGTGTGCGTGGACGTTCCCGGCTGCGAGGGCGGAGCGATCCTGGCGACGACCGAGGGTGGCACCGTCATCTTCTTCTCGATGGCCACCTCGTTCAGCGCCGCCGCCCTCGGCGCCGAAGGACTGGCAGCCGACGTGACCATGATCGTCGGCAACGGCTACGTCCCCGGCCACGCCGACCTGGCGCTGGAGATCGTGCGCTCCGAGCCACTGGTGCGAGCATTGTTCGAGAGGAGGCTGTGATGGCCAGGCCGGTGCGGACCACGAAGCTCGACCTTGACCCGGCGACGGTGCGCAAGGCCCGCAGTCTCGCGCGCAAGGTGGGCAGGCCCATCGTGCAGCTCGCGCAGGCGCACACCACCGTGTCCGTCGAGCGGGCCACCCTCCGCCTGGCCGGACTCGCCGGCGCGGATCCCGACGGCACCCCCTGGGTCAACCGGCTGGCCGATGCGGTGCGCGCCGACGTCGGCCTCGAGCACGGCCTCGCCCTGCCGGTCTGGGACGCGCTGCTCCGCGGAGAGGCCGAGGACCTCGAGACGCTCGCCCAGAAGGCCTCGGCGGGCTCGACCCGGTTCCGGCTGCCGACGGGAGCGCCGGCCAACGCCGCGAGACGAGCCAGTCGTGCCGGTGTCCGCCGAGGCATCCTTCGCATCGACGCGAGACGCCGCGAGCGCGAGCGACTGATCGCCCGCATCGGGGACGCACCTCGACAGCCCTGGATCTACCTGATCGTGGCGACCGGCGACATCCATGAGGACATCCCGCAGGCGCAGCAGGCGGCCCGTGAGGGCGCGGACGTGATCGCGGTGATCCGGTCGACCGGGCAGTCACTGCTCGACTACGTGCCCGAGGGAGCCACCCGCGAGGGCTTCGCCGGGACCTACGCGACCCAGGAGAACTTCCGGCTGATGCGCGCCGCGCTGGACGAGTCCAGCCGCCAGCTCGGACGCTACGTCCGGCTCACCAACTACGCCAGCGGCCTGTGCATGCCCGAGATCGCGGCCCTGGCCGGCCTCGAGCGTCTCGACATGATGCTCAACGACTCGATGTACGGGATCCTGTTCCGCGACATCAACCCGGTCCGCACCTTCGTCGACCAGCGGTTCAGCCGGCAGGTGCACGCGCGCGCGGGCATCATCATCAACACCGGCGAGGACAACTACCTGACCACGGCCGACGCGGTCGAGGCCGCGCACACCGTGACCACCAGCCAGCTGCTCAACGAGTACTTCGCCAAGGAGGCTGGCCTCGAGGACTGGCAGCTCGGCCTCGGACACGCGTTCGAGATCGACCCGGACCTCCCGGACTCCTTCCGGATGGAGCTCGCCCACGCGCTGCTCGCACGGGAGCTGTTCCCCAAGGCGCCGCTGAAGTGGATGCCGCCGACGCGGCACATGACCGGCGACGTCTTCCGCGGCTACCTGCTCGACGGCTTCTTCAACCTAGCGGGCGCCCTCACCGGCCAGGGGATCCTGCTGGTCGGCATGATGACCGAGGCCGTGGTCACGCCCTGGATCAGCGACCGCGACCTCGCGCTGCAGAACGTCCGCTACGTGATGGAGGCCGCCGGCTCGCTGCACGAGGACTTCCGGCCGGCCCCCGACGGGTTCATCGCCCAGCGCGCCCGGCAGGTGCTGGCCGAGACGATCGACCTGCTGGACCGGATCGCCGCCGACGGCGACCGTGCCGGCCACCCGCCACTGCTCGCCGCGATCGCCGACGGCACCTTCGGCCTGATGAAGCGACCCGCCGACGCCGGGCGCGGCCTCGACGGCGTCGCAGCGAAGGCCGACGGCTACTACAACCCGGCCACCGAGATCCTGGAGGCACAGTGATGACCGAGGAGAAGCGACTGCTGAGACCGTATGGCGACACGACCGGGGACGGGATGGTGCAGCTCTCCTTCACGCTGCCGATGCCCCACTCCAAGATCGCCGACGGCGCCGCCGTGCAGCTGGCCAACAAGATGGGCATGGACCCGGCCCTGGTCGCGCACTCCAAGCCGATGGGACCCGACTTCACCTTCTTCGTGGTCTACGGGCGGGTGCACCACCTCGTCGACCCCTCGGTGGTCGAGATCGTCGAGCGCGACTACGAGCTGCTCACCCCCCAGGAGGTGAACTCGGCGGTCAAGCGGGCCCTGCGCCGCCGGATGGTCGTGGTGGGCGGCTGCATCGGGACCGACGCCCACACCGTCGGCATCGACGCGATCCTGAACATCAAGGGCTTCGCGGGGGAGAAGGGGCTCGAGTACTACCGCGAGCTCAAGGTGGTGAACCTCGGCGCCCAGGTCTCGGTGCCGGAGCTGGTCGAGCGTGCCGTGGCCGAGAAGGCCGATGCCGTGCTCGTCTCCCAGGTGGTCACCCAGCGTGACGCCCATCTGCTCAACACCCGCGAGATGTCCGCGGCCTTCCGGGAGGCCTTCCCGCCGGCTCGCCGTCCGCTTCTGGTCGTCGGCGGCCCACGGTTCGACGAGAAGATGTCCGGCGAGCTCGGCGTCGACCGCGTCTTCACCCGGGGTACGACGCCCGGCGAGGTCGCGAGCTATCTGGTGCACCGGCTGGTCACCGACAGGGAGGCGTCGTGAGCACCGCCGAGGTGGGTCTGACGGTGGTCCACCGGCGCTACGTGTCCTACGCGCACGCCCACTACGCGGGCAACCTGGTCGACGGCGCCTGGGGCCTCGCCCTGTTCGGCGATGTCGCCACCGAGATGTGCATCCGCACCGACGGCGACGAGGGGTTGTTCGCGTCGTACTCCGAGGTGCAGTTCCTGGCACCGGTGCGAGCCGGCGACGTCGTGGAGGCGAGTGCCACCCTGGTCCGGGTGGGTCGCCGGTCACGCGAGATCGAGTTCGCCCTGCTCGTGGTGGCCCGGGGCGGGGGAGCCGACGACCCGCCAGTGACGTCCTCCTCCGCCGCGCGAATCCTGGCCGAGCCGATCCTCGCCACCACCGCCGTCGGGACCGTGGTGGTCCCGTAGGTCTGGACCAGCTCGGCGTGTCCACGGCGACACGCCGTTGAACCGAACTTTCTGAAACCTCCTGTTCATCTGGGATCCATCGCCTGACCTGCAGATTCGCGCCATCGGCGCTGGTCGAGAGGGTGTTGACAGGCAGCATCCCGCCGGGTGAGGGTCTGTCTCGTTACTCCGGGCAGAACGTCAGTTGCATGTCCGACGGATGCGGTTTCGGGCCATCTCGCCATGATGGTCGCGGAGGTCGCACTTGGCGGGTCGGGCACTGCGACCTCGACGGGAGGACACGGGGGGAGTGAGGCGACCAGTAGACAACGCGTTCGACTCTGGCATCCGGCCAGGGCGGGTGCGGTCCGAAGGTCACCAGGCTCCCCCCGCCCTGCCTTTCACCGATGAGTGAGAGTGCCCCCGACCTCGGGACGGGGGACCCCACGCCGTCCGGATAGGTTCTGCCCCATGCGGGTCGTGATGGTCATCCCCACCTTCAACGAGGCGCTCAACGTGGGCGGCGTCATCGATCGGCTCCGCGTCGCCCAGCCCGCGGTGGACGTCCTCGTGGTCGACGACAGCTCACCCGACGGGACCGGCGACCTCGCCGACCGGATCGCCGACGCCGATCCGCAGGTCACCGTGCTGCACCGGCAGCACAAGGAGGGCCTGGGGGCGGCGTACCTCCACGGATTCCGGGTCGCGCTGGAGCGCGGCTACGACGTGATCGGGGAGATGGACGCGGACGGCTCCCACCAGCCGGAGCAGCTGCACCGCCTGCTCGAGGCACTCCCCGGGGCAGACCTCGTGATCGGTTCCCGCTGGGTGCCGGGTGGCAGCATCACGAACTGGCCCAGGCGCCGCGAGCTGCTCTCGCGGGCCGGCAACCTCTACACCCGAGTGCTCCTCGGCATCGGGGTCCGCGACGCGACGGCCGGCTACCGCCTGTTCCGTCGTACGACGCTCGAACGGATCCATCTCGACGAGATCGTCTCGCTCGGCTACGTCTTCCAGGCCGAGCTCGCCTACCGGACGCTGCAGGAGGGGCTGCGCGTGGTCGAGGTGCCGATCGAGTTCGTCGAGCGGGCTCTCGGCGACTCGAAGATGAGCCGGGACGTCGCCACCGAGTCACTCAAGCGGATCACCCGGTGGGGGATCCACGAACGCAGCCGCCGGATCCGCCGGGCGCTGCGACCCGCTCAGCACCCGCAGCCAGCCCACCGTGACTCGCGGAACGGCCGCCCACACCCGGACGTTGACGAGGCATGAGAGACCCTGACGTGATGACGCGACGCCGTTTCCCGTGGTGGCTGCTGGTGGTGGCCTTCATCGTGGTGCCCCTGGTCGAGATCTACGTGATCATCCAGATCGGACAGGTGATCGGCGCCTGGTGGACCATCGCGCTGCTCATCGCCGACAGCATCCTCGGCTCGTGGCTGGTCAAGCGCGAGGGGGGCCGGGCCTGGAGCGCCTTGCGCGCCGCACTCGAGCAGGGCCGGATGCCGACGCGCGAGCTCGCCGACGGGATGCTGATCCTGGTGGGCGGAATCCTGATGCTCACCCCGGGCTTCGTCCTCGACATCGTGGGGATCCTCTGCATCCTCCCGTTGACCAGGCCGCTGGGCCGACGGCTGCTCACCGGGGTGATCAGCCGCCGACTCGTCGGGGTGGGCTTCCCGGGCGCACCCGCGCGGCCCGGCTTCAGCCAGGGGGCGCAGACGCGACAACGCCCCGGACCGGACCCCGACGGCGGGGTGGTCCAGGGCGAGGTTGTCGACGACGGGCCTCCCGAAGGAGAGCGACCGCCCTACTGACGCCTCAGCGTCCGACGGCTGCCTTCTTCTTGCGGGCGCTGGCGCGGTGCAGGTGCGCCGGGCCGATCTCGCCCCCGCGCAGCAGCTCGAGGCGCTCGGTGAGGATGTCCTCGAGCTCCTTGATGGAACGTCGCTCGAGCAGCATGTCCCAGTGCGTACGGGCCGGCTTCACGTCCTTGACCTCGGGCTCGATGCCCGACAGCGCGCGTCCCTCGGCGCCGCAGCGGGGGCACTCCCAGAGCGCGGGGACGTCGGCCTCGACCGACATCGTGATCTCGAACTCGTGCCCGTGGGCACAGCGGTAGCCCACCTGCTGACGGGCGGCGAACTCGATGCCGCGCTCGTCCTCGAAGCTCTGACCCCCGAGTCGTGCTCCGCGTAGCGTGCGCTCTCCCATGAGAACCTCCAAAGTTTCTGCACCCGGGACCGGACAGGTCTCGGGAGTCTTACCCTCATGCGTACCGACATTGAGACGGATCGGCAAGCCGGACATGACGCCGGTCGGTCGGATTCGTTGATCCGGCGCCGCCGCGCGGCGCCATCACGTGTTCAACGAGCGTACGGCGCGCAGGATTCCCCCGTGGCCGTTCTGATCCGATGTGACAGGTGCCACCCCGGGTCACACCGTGCTCAGAGCACCGGTGGCGGCTCGTTCCCCGCCTGCCGGATGCCCTTGGCCGTGTCCACCTTGAGCAGGAGGGCGCCGCCCACCACGAAGAAGATGATCAGCGCGAAGATCGCGGGGCGGTAGGAGCCGGTGAGCTGGTAGACGAGACCGAACACCAGGGTTCCGAACCAGCTCGTTCCGCGGTCCATCGCGTGATAGAAGCTGAAGTACTCGGCTTCTCGGCCCCGAGGGATCAGCAGGCTGAAGTAGGAACGGGCCAGCGCCTGCGTGCCGCCCAGCACGATGCCGATCGCCACCGCGAGCAGCAGGAAGGCGACGAACTGCTTCGCCGGGACGAACAGCGCCGCCGTGACGATCAGCATCCAGATGACGAGACCGCCCAGGATCACCGACTTGGCCCCGTACCGGGCCGCGAGCCGGCCGAACCCGAGCGCCCCGAAGACGGCCACGAACTGGACCACCAGATAGGTGGCCAGCACCGTGCCGGTCGCGAACTCCAGCTCCTCGACACCGTAGATCGATGCCGAGGCGATCACGGTCTGGATGCCGTCGTTGAAGAACAGGTAGGCCAGCAGGAAGGTGAGCGCCACCGGGTAGCTCCGGAGGCTCTTCAGGGTCGCCCAGAGCTGCCCGAAGCTCTGCGAGACGTAGCCGCCGCTCTCCGGGACCACGTGCTCCGGCGCCCGGTTCTTGATGCCCAGGAACGGGATGAAGGTGAAGGCGGCCCACCACAGCGCCGCGGAGAGCATGCTGATCCGCACGGCCATGCCCTCGCTCAGGCCGAAGGGCAGGATCGTGACGAGCAGGAAGTTGAGCGCCAGGAGCAGCCCGCCGCCGGCGTAGCCGTAGGCCCACCCGGTGGACGACACCCGGTCGCGCTCCTCCTCGTCGGAGATCAGGCACAGCAGGGCGTCGTTGAACACGGCTGCCGCACCGAAGCACAGGTTCGCGACGATGAAGGAGACGACGCCCAGCTGCCAGTTGTCGCCGGTGACGAAGAACAGCAGCGACGCGGCGGCCGCGCCGGCCCAGGCGAACCCGGCCAGCAGGTCCTTCTTCCTCGAGGTCCGGTCGGCCAGCGCCCCGAGCAACGGCAGCAGGATCGCCGAGAGCAGGGTGGAGGCGGTGATCGTGTAGGAGGGCAGCGCGCCGGGCGCGATCGAGAGGCCGAGGACCTCGATCCGGTTGTCGACCGCGGCCTCCTTCGCGATCGCGATCAGGTAGGGGCCGAACAGGACACCCGCGATGGTGGTGCTGAACGCGGAGTTCGCCCAGTCGTAGAAGTACCAGGAGCGCTGCTCCCTGCGTCGCGCGAGCGGTTCCAGGTCGGCGATGCCGGACGATGTGGTCATGGCGTTGCTCCCATCCATTGTCCTCGGCTGATCAGGACGTCCTTGAGCACGTCGGTGCGGTCCACGATCAGCCCGTCCACGCCCAGGTCGAGCAACGAGTGCATGCTGTCGGCGTCGTCGATCGAGACCCACTGGGAGCCCTCGGCCCCGGTCCACACGTGCACCTGGACCCCGCAGCGATGGGCGCGGCGTACGAACCCAGCGGTGGTCACGGTCAGCCGACGACGCTTGTGCCGCCACGGCACCTGCATCACCGCGGCCCTCGGCCGCGGCCGCACCGGCGAGAACCGCAGGGCCGCCACCTCGGCCGGGGTGCCTGCCGTGGCCACCCGCCCGGAGGTCGCACGGCGGAAGGCCTGGAGCCGCCGGCCGGAGAAGGAGCCGACGCACACGCGGTCGTGGGCCGCTGCCCGGTCCACCAGCTCGGCCAGGGGCGCCACCGCGGACTCCGACTTCAGGTCGATGTTGAACCGGCACTCGGGGAACGCGTGCAGCAGCTCCGCCATCGTGGGGACCGCGTGCACCTCGGCGATCCTGGCGAGCGCCACCTCGTCGGCGGTGAGGTCGGCGACGCGTCCGAACCGGTCGGTGACCCGATCGAGCGCGTCGTCGTGCAGGGCCAGCAGCACCCCGTCCCTGGTGGCGTGCACGTCGGTCTCCAGGTAGCGGTAGCCGAGGCTCACCGCGTGCCGGAAGGCATGCAGGGTGTTCTCGACGCCCGGGATCTCGGGGTGGAGCGCGCCGCCACGATGAGCCATGGCGACGACCGCACCCGGCTGCTCGAGGATCGCGTCGAGATAGCGGTAGCCCGTCACGGGGCTGGCGCCCCGCTGAGGACTCGGGTCCGCGGTCACGGCAGCAGTATTCACCTGCATCTGTCGATGGTGTCCCCGAATCGCCGCCGCGGCCATCCGCGTTCCTACTCAGCTGCGCAGCGCGGAGGAGTACGGTGCGAGTCATGGAGGAGATGACTTGCCCCAAGTGCGCCGGCACGATGGTCGAGAGGCCACACGGCCGGGTGCGGGTTCGCCAGTGCGACAGCTGTCGGGGAGTCTTCCTCGACCGCTCGGATCTCGGCAGCCTGGTCGAGGCGGAGAACGACTGGCATGCCCATCGGTCGGCCGACACCGCCCAGCTGCCCCGGATCACTGCGGACATGGCCGCGCCCCCGTCGGTGCCGAAGACGCGTTCCTACCTGGACGGGCTGTTCCAGGGCTGAGGTGTCACAGGTCGTGGAACGTCTCGATCTGCGCGCCGAGCTCGTTGAGCCGGTCGGCGAGCCCCTCGTAGCCGCGATGGATCACATAGGTCGAGCGCAGCACCGAGGTGCCCCGCGAGGCGAGCATCGCCAGCAGGACCACCACCGCAGGTCGCAGGGCCGGCGGGCAGACGACCTCGGCTCCTGACCAGCGGGTCGGCCCCTCGATCATCACCCGGTGCGGGTCCATCAGGGTGACCTTGCCGCCCAGCTTGTTCAGCTCGGTCAGGTAGATCGCCCGGTTCTCATAGACCCAGTCGTGCAACATCGTCTGTCCCTGCGCGGTCGCCGCGATGACTGCGAAGAACGGCAGGTTGTCGATGTTCAGCCCGGGGAACGGCATCGGGTGGATCTTGTCGATGGGGGAGCGGAGCACCGAGTGGAGGGTGCTGACGTCGACCAGTCGGGTGCGCTGGTTCGCGGCGAGGTACTCCTCGGAGAGCCGGTAGCGGAAGCCCATCTCCGCCAGCACGGCGAGCTCGATCTCCATGAACTCGATCGGCACCCGCCTCACGGTGATCTCGGAGTCGGTCACGATGGCGGCAGCCAGGAGTGACATCGCCTCGATCGGGTCCTCACTCGGGGAGTAGTCGACGTCGACCGAGATGTCGGTGCAACCGGTGACGACCAGCGTGGTCGTCCCGATGCCCTCGATCCGCACCCCGAGCTTCTGCAGGAAGAAACACAGGTCCTGCACCATGTAGTTGGAGCTGGCGTTGCGAATCGTCGTGGTGCTGTCGCACAGCGCCGCCGCCATCAGGGCGTTCTCGGTGACGGTGTCTCCACGCTCGATCAGCACGATCGGGCGGGTCGGGACGATGCCCGTCTGGACCTGCGCGTGATAGGTGCCCTCGGTCGCCTTCACCTGCAGGCCGAAGGGCCGCAGGGCGGTCATGTGCGGCTCCACGGTGCGCGAGCCGAGGTCGCAGCCACCGGCGTAGGGCAGCTCGAAGTCGCTCGTCCGGTGCATCAACGGGCCGAGGAACATGATGATCGAGCGGGTACGACGCGCCGCGACCGCGTCGATGCTGCTCAGGTCGAGGTTCGCCGGCGGGGTGATCTCGAGGTCGTTCTCGGAGTTGAGCCAGCGCGCCTTCACCCCGATGCTCTCCAGCACCTCGAGCAGCCGGTTCACCTCCTCGATCCGCGCGACCCGCCGCAGCGTCGTACGACCACGGTTGAGCAGCGCGGCGCAGAGCAGCGCCACGCCGGCGTTCTTGGAGGTCTTCACCTCGATCGCCCCGCGCAGGGTGGTGGGCCCGGTCACGCGCAGGTGCGTGGGACCTTGCCCGATGCTCACCAGGGGGGAGTCGAGGGCCTCACCGATGCGCGCCAGCATGTCCAGCGAGAGGTTCTGGTGGCCCCGCTCGATCCGGTTCACGGCGCTCTGGCTGGTGGCGAGCACCTCGGCCAGCTGCTGCTGCGTCCACCCGCGGTGCTTGCGCGCGTCGCGGATCAGGTTGCCGATACGTCCCAGGTAGCCCTCAGTCACCGCGCGACTGTATCTCAGATATGAGATACGGACTGGTCTGTCAGGATGCGTGTCATGCGAGTCACCACGATCCACGGCACCCGCGACATCCGTCTCGAGGAACGCCCCACGCCCACGATCGACGCGCCCACCGACGCCATCATCAAGGTCACCGCGGGCTGCATCTGCGGCTCCGACCTGTGGCCCTACCGCGGGGAGAACGACATCACGCCGGGGGCCACCATCGGCCACGAGATGATCGGGATCGTCGAGGAGGTGGGCTCCGAGGTCCGGTCCTTCCGGGCCGGCGACTTCGTGATCGCACCGTTCTGCCACAGCGACAACACCTGCCCGCACTGCGTGGCAGGTGTCACCTCCGCCTGCGTGAACTTCGGGATCACCACCGGCGGGCAGGGCGAGTACGCGAAGGTGACCCAGGCCGAGGGCAGCCTGATGAAGACCGACGGTCTGCCCGAGGCGTCGATGCTCCCGTCACTGCTGACCCTCTCCGACGTCCTCCCGACCGGCTGGCACTGCGCCGTCTCGGCCGGGGTGAAGCCGGGGGACACCGTCGTGGTGGTCGGAGACGGCGCGGTCGGGCTCTGCGCGGTGCTCGCCGCAGCCCAGATGGGTGCCGAGCGCGTGGTGGCGATGTCGCGGCACGAGGACCGGCAGAAGATCGCCCGACGGTTCGGGGCGACCCACATCGTGGCCGAGCGCGGGAGCGGAGGGCGCCGAGCGCATCAAGGAGCTGACGGACGGGGTCGGCGCCGATGCCGTGCTCGAGTGCGTGGGCACCAACGACTCGATGGCCCAGGCCTTCGGGTCAGCCCGTCCCGGGTCGACCGTCGGCTTCGTCGGGGTTCCGCACGGCGTCGACCTCCCGGTCTCCCGGATGTTCGGCAAGAACCTCGGCCTGGCCGGAGGCATCGCTCCGGTGCGTCGCTATCTTCCCGAGCTCCTCGACCTGGTCACGTCCGGTGCCATCGATCCCGGGCTCGTCTTCGACTCACGGATGCCGCTGGACCAGGTGGCCGAGGGCTACCGGGCGATGGACGAACGACGCGCGATCAAGGTCTATCTCGACGTCTGAGCCGCACGGTGGCCTAGACCATCTCGCGACGGCAATCCGGAGCCTTCGGCGTCGGCATGAGGGCGGATCTGGTGCTGGACGCCGGGCACTATGCCCTGCTTTATCAGGCCATATCATGCCGATCTTTGAGCCTAGCCGCGGGACGGGCGCCGCCCGCCCTGACACGTCGCGGGTCAGGTTGTTCGAGTCCACCAATATCGTCACGCCACATCAGCCACAGCCGTAGAGTCACAACGCAACCAACTGCCGTGCTGCCCAGCCCGCGTGGACGGGCACCCCGGAGTGGCACATCGCAATCGTTGAGGAAGCGGTGATGAACTCGACCGGCCAGATGGCGCAGCTCCGTGGGCTCACAGCGGCCCTCGCGGACGAGCACACGCCTGAGCGCCTTCTCGAGGTTGCCCTTCCGTTGCTCGCCGGCCTCGCCTCGGCCGAGACCGCCATGGTGCTGGCGCAGACGGCCGACGGTGCCCGCGTCAGCGCACGAGTGGGCCACGAGCTCGTGGTCGAGCAGACCGAGGAGTCTGTGGAGGCCGCGGCGAAACGCCTCGCCGATGGCCCGGTCCCACCCGCCTGGGCGGCTCAGGGCATCACCCGCATCGCAGCCCACCCGCTGCTCGCGCACGCAGGCGTGCTCGTGCTCGCCTGGTCCGCCGACATCGACGAGGGCACGGCTGAGTTCCTCGAGCTGGCCGTCGCGTCACTCCAGGCGCACCTGGTCCGGGCGCGGACCGAGGAGGATCTGGCAGACCTCGTGACCCGGGTCGACAGCGCCCAGCACCTGGCCGGCATGGGCGACTACGACTGGCACATCCCGACCGACGCGAACACGTGGTCCGACCAGCTGTTCCGCATCTACGGCCGCGAGCCGCAGTCCTTCCTGCCGTCGTACGACACGTTCCTCTCGATGATCCATCCGGACGACCGCGAGCGCATCGCCGCGCTGCACCAGAACGCCTATGCGACGGGGGAGCCCTACCAGATGATCGAGCGGATCGTGCGCCCCACGGGCGAGGTCCGTTATCTGTCCTCCAACGGCGAGGTCATCAGGGACGCGGAGACGCAGCAGCCGGTTCGCATGCGCGGCACCTGCATCGACATCACCGAGCGGGTGCTCGCCGACCAGGAGCGGGAGCGGATCGCCGCCCGGTTCCAGGGTCTCGTCGACTCGGCCCCCGACGCGATCCTGGTGCTCGACGAGAAGCACCACGTCGTGGAGGCGAACCCGCGAGCACACGAGCTGCTCGGGGGAGACCCCCAGAACCACTCGATCGACGAGATCATCCCGGGCTGGCCGAGCTGCGGGACCGTGGCCGTCGACGCGACCAGTCTGGACGGCCACGCAGTCCAGCTCGACGTGATCACCGTCGGCATGAGCCCCGCGCCCGATGCCGACGGCGACCCCCTCAACGCGGTGTTCCTGCGCGACGCGCGGCCCAGGCTCGAGGGCGAGGCGGTCGCCGCCCGACTGGGCGAGGCACGGCTGCGGCGACGTCAGGCGCTCGAGATCAACGACAACGTGGTCCAGGGACTCGTCGCGGCGGTCTACTCGCTGGACCAGGGCGAGGTCGCCGGCACGTTGTCCTATCTCGACCGAACGCTGACAGCAGCCCGGGCCATGATGGATGATCTGCTGGATCCCCTCGACGGCATGGGGTTGCAGCCTGGAGACCTGGTGCGCAAGGCGCCCGCCGTCATCGGGATGGACCCGGAGAAGCACCATGCGGGACAGGAGCAGGTGATGGAGTCGCAACGCTCACACAGTGTCCTGGTCGTGGACGACGCCGAGGACCTCAGGATGCTCCTGCGAGCCCGCATGGAGTCCGCAGCAGGGCTGACCGTCGTGGGGGAGGCTGCCGACGGTGTCGCCGCCGTGGAGCTGGCCTCCGAGCTGCAGCCCGATCTCGTGCTGCTCGACCTGGCGATGCCACGCATGGACGGGCTCGAGGCACTGCCTCTGATCCGCGCCGCCGTGCCGGGCGTGCGCGTGATCGTGCTCTCGGGGTTCAACCAGAGCACCCTCGCGCAGAAGGCCCTCGAGGCAGGCGCCGACCACTACGTCGTCAAGGGCGGCTCGATGAGCCGCCTGCTCGAGCTCGTGGACGCCTTGCTGGAACCCGCGTCCTGAGCCCGATACGGTCGGACCGATGAGCATCAGATCGTCCGCGATGACGACCATCGAGGACGACGAGGCGTAGACGGTCTACGCGTCACACCCGCGACTGAGGAGGAGCCATGGAGCCCGAGACCGGCCTGGTGGACGACTTCGACGGACAACCGCTGCCCGAGGGCACCGACCCGGTGGTGCTGACCCTGGACAGCACCAGGTTCACGATCCACCTGTCTGCAGAGAACATCCAGAAGCTCTACGAGACCCTGAAGCCGTTCACCGAGAACGCGAAGGTCGAGGCCTTCACCGGCCGGATGAACAACATGCGGTTCATGGACACCGGCAAACCAGGCTGACCGTGGCAACGGCTGGCATGGCTCGCAGCGCGCCGGATGCCCCCCACGCTGCCGACACCCACGACCTGATCCGCGTTCAGGGTGCGCGTGTGAACAACCTGAAGGACATCAGCGTCGAGATCCCGAAACGACGACTCACGGTCTTCACCGGGATCTCCGGCTCGGGCAAGAGCTCACTGGTCTTCGCCACGATCGCCGCGGAGTCGCAGCGGATGATCAACGAGACCTACAGCGCGTTCGTCCAGGGCTTCATGCCGTCGCTGGCACGCCCGGAGGTCGATCTGCTGGAGGGCCTGACGACGGCGATCATCGTCGACCAGGAGCGGATGGGTGCCAACCCCCGCTCCACCGTCGGCACCGCCACCGACGCCAACGCGATGCTCCGGATCCTGTTCAGCCGCCTCGGGAAGCCCCACGTCGGGCCGCCCACCGCGTTCTCGTTCAACGTCCCCACGCGCAAGGCGAGCGGGGTGATGAGCACCGAGAAGGCGGGCGGCAGGGTCGAGAAGGACGTCGTGCGCGAGGCGATCTACCTCGGCGGCATGTGCCCGCGCTGCGAGGGCATGGGCAACGTCAGCGACATCGACCTCACGGCGCTGTACGACGAGACCAAGTCGCTCAGCGAGGGCGCGCTGTCGATCCCCGGGTACTCGATGGACGGGTGGTACGGCCGATTGTTCGAGGGCGTCGGGCTGCCGATGGACAAGCCGATCGCCTCGTTCACCAAGAAGCAGCTCGAGACGATGCTCTACGCCGAGCCCACCAAGATCAAGGTCGAGGGCATCAACCTCACCTTCGACGGGATCATCCCGAAGATCCAGAAGTCCATGCTGTCCAAGGACGTCGAGGCGATGCAGCCGCACGTTCGTCGGTTCGTGGAGCGGGCGGTGACCTTCCAGGTCTGCCCCGAGTGCGACGGCACCCGGCTGACCGGGGAAGTGCTGGCATCGAAGATCGGCGGCAAGAACATCGCGGACCTGTGCACGATGCAGATCAGCGACCTGGCCGGCTGGGTCAGGGACCTCGACGACCCGTCCGTGGCCCCGTTGCTCACCGGCCTGCGGCACCTGCTCGACTCGTTCACGGAGATCGGCCTGGGCTACCTCTCGCTCGACCGTCCGGCCGGCACCCTGTCCGGCGGTGAGGCGCAGCGCACCAAGATGATCCGGCACCTCGGCTCGTCGCTCACCGACGTCACCTACGTCTTCGACGAGCCCACGATCGGCCTGCACCCGCACGACATCGAGCGGATGAACGACCTGCTGCTCCAGCTGCGGGACAAGGGCAACACCGTGCTGGTGGTGGAGCACAAACCCGAGACCATCGCGATCGCCGACCACGCCGTCGACCTCGGCCCCGGCGCCGGCACGGAGGGCGGCACCGTGACCTTCGAGGGCAGCGTGGAGGAGCTGCGCAGGAGCGACACCACGACCGGCCGTCATCTCGACGACCGGGCCACCCTGAAGGAGTCCGTGCGGTCTTCCACCGGCGCGATGGAGATCCGCGGTGCCTCGACGCACAATCTGCGGGACGTCGACGTCGACGTCCCGCTGGGCGTGCTCTGCGTGATCACTGGCGTTGCCGGCTCCGGAAAGAGCTCGCTGATCCACGGCTCGGTCGACGGCCGCGAGGGCGTGGTGGTGATCGACCAGGGCGCGATCAAGGGGTCGCGCAGGAGCAACCCGGCGACGTACACCGGGCTGCTGGAGCCGATCCGCAAGGCGTTCGCCAAGGCCAACGGCGTCAAGCCGGCTCTGTTCAGCTCCAACTCCGAGGGCGCCTGCGAGAACTGCAACGGCGCCGGGGTCATCTACACCGAGCTCGGCGTGATGGCCACCGTCGAGTCCACCTGCGAGGTGTGTGAGGGCAAGCGGTTCCAGGCGGCGGTGCTGGAGTACACCTTCGGCGGGAGGAACATCAGCGAGGTGCTGGGCCTGTCGGTGGCCGAGGCCGAGGAGTTCTTCGGCGACGGAGAGGCGAAGACGCCGGCCGCCCACAAGATCCTCGATCGTCTGGCCGATGTCGGACTCGGCTACCTCCACCTGGGCCAGCCGCTGACCACGCTGTCCGGCGGCGAGCGGCAGCGACTGAAGCTGGCCGCCCAGATGGCCGACAAGGGCGAGGTCTACATCCTCGACGAGCCGACCACCGGCCTGCACCTCGCCGATGTGGCGAACCTGCTCGGTCTGCTCGACCGGCTCGTCGACTCGGGCAAATCGGTCATCGTGATCGAGCACCACCAGGCTGTGATGGCGCACGCCGACTGGATCATCGACCTCGGACCCGGCGCCGGGCACGACGGTGGCACGGTGGTCTTCGAGGGAACGCCCGCTGACCTCGTCGCTGCGAAGTCGACGCTCACCGGCGAGCATCTCGCCGCCTACGTCAGGAGAACAGCATGATCAATGGTGCTCACGTGATCCTCTACAGCAACGACGCCGACGCCGACCGTGCGTTCTTCAGGGAGGTCCTGGAGTAGCGAGCTGGGGCTCTACCAACCCAGGCACGAGCCGGCCCACTCCCTCTGAGTCTGGAGATACCGCCGATAAGGTGCATTATGTCAACTCGTGTGGGCGTGGATCTCGTCAGAACCCTCCCCTGGAGCTGACCCGGCCTCATCAGAGGGGGCCGAGCTGCCGTGGACTGCAACCGGCGGAGCGGATTGCTGGAGGCGGCACTGAGCGGCAGGTCGGCCCCTGCTGGTCCGATCAGAAGCCGGGACAGCCGCGGGCTTGCATATGCAGGTATTTACCTGCACGATGGCCGCATGACCGACGAGGTACTGGATCCGGTGTTCAAGGCGCTGGCCGACCCGACGCGGCGCCTGCTGCTCGATCGTCTTCGACACCGCAACGGGCAGACCCTCACCGAGCTGTGCGCGAGTCTCGAGATGGCCCGGCAGTCGGCAACCCAGCACCTCGACCTCCTCGTCGCGGCCAACCTCGTCGCCGTGGTGCGGCAAGGGCGGGAGCGGCTGCACTACCTCAACCCCGCACCGATCCACGAGATGGGCGAGCGCTGGATCGCGGCGTACGACGCACCTCGACTCGCCACGATCAGCGCCATCAAGAACCGAGCACAGGAGTATGCAATGACCGACACCAGAACCACCGTGCCGACCTATGTCTACGTCACCTACATCCGCGCGAGCAGCGAGGACGTCTGGCGGGCCCTGACCGACGCCGACCTCACCACGCGCTACTGGGGACACGCCAACGTCTCCGACTGGCAACCCGGCTCCCCCTGGGAGCACCGTCGCGTGGACGGCTCCGGTGCCATCGACGTGACCGGCACGGTGCTCGAGTCCGAGCCGCCCACCCGGCTCGTGCTCACCTTCGACGACTCCGAGGAGCAGCGCGCGAACGGACCCTCTGTCGTCACCTTCCTCGTCGAACCTCACGACGACATCGTCCGGCTGACCGTGACCCACGAGAACCTTCCGAACAGCGACATGCTGAACGGGATCTCACGGGGCTGGCCCGCGGTGCTCGCCAATCTCAAGTCCCTGCTGGAGACCGGCGAGGTGCTGCCCACAGCGCCCTGGAGCATGCCGGAGAGGTCGCGCGCATGAACACCGCACTGCTCGGGCGTGCCACCGACTACGCACGTGACGTCCTCTCCGGGGTGACGACCGAGGATCTCCGACGGCCGACGCCCTGCGAGGACTGGGATGCAGGTCAGGTCGTCCTGCACCTGGCCGACGTCGTCGACGCCCTCGTCGAGCTGCTCGGGACGGGAACGTTGGCCATGCCAGAGCCGCCACGGACCGCGGATCCCGACCCCCTGGCGCTGGTGGACACGCGGCTGGCGAAGTTGGCACACGCACTCTCGGTCGCCACCGATGCGACGAGGGTCGAGCAGGCAGCCACGGCAGGTGCGGTCGAGCTGACGACGCACAGCTGGGACATCGGTGTGGCTTGCGACGCAGCTCACCGGATCCCGGAGTCACTGGCCGCGGACGTGCTCTCGCTGGTCTCGCCAGCCCTCGACGAGGACGCGCGTGGCGAGAACTTCGCTGCGCCGATCGACGTACCCGACAACGCCTCTGGAAGCGCGCGCCTGGTGGCCTACCTCGGCCGGGGGCCGGGGTAGGCCGCGGAGGCGCGCCGTCAGTGCGATCACCTGTCGGCCGCCCGACTGACTCCCCCGGGCTCAGTCCCGGAACGCCACGTCCTTCGTCTCGACGACCCCCGCGGTGCGTCCCGGCGCCGACTGGAAGCCCCAGTAGAGGTTCGTGTGCGCGATGACCTGGTCCGGCGGTGGCGCACCCCAGGCGGTCAGATCCTCGGTGGTGTGCGCGTCACCCACGAGCGTCACGTCATATCCACGCACGAAGGCGCCGTGGATGGTCGACCTGATGCAGGCGTCCGACTGCGCGCCGGTGACGACCAGACGTCCGGCCCCTGCGTCGACCAGCACCTCCTCGAGGTCGGTGCCCTCGAACGAGTCACCGAAGCTCTTGTGCACCAACGCCTCGGAGTCCCGACGCTCCAGCTCCGGGACGTACTCCCAGGCGTCACTCCCGATCGGCATCTCCTCGTCGGAGTGCTGGACCCAGACCACCGGCACACCGTCCTCACGTGCCCGCTGGACGAGGGTGCCGATGTTGGCGACGACGGCGTCGCGCTCGTGCGCCCCGTCGACGACGCCCTTCTGGACGTCGATCACGAGCAGGGCGGTGTGGGGTCGGTCAGGCAGCGTGCTCATGGCGTCTCCTCGGCTGGTCGGGTCAGGTCCGTGCCTCTGGGGTCCACGCTAGGCCGGACCACTGACAACTGTCGCCACCGCCGCCCGGGTGCCTCAGGCCACGCCCAGCGCCCGGGCCAGCCCCTCCGGGTCCGCGACCGTCAACGTCGCACCCGGGTGCTTGATCGTGCGGGTCGGGTCGATCGCCGGCACCGGCCGGTGGAACTGCAGGCACAGGGCCCGGTCACCGTTGGTCGCGAAGGTGACCCCGCGGTCGGAGAAGGACAGGTGTGGCGGGCCGGCCGTCTTGAGGAAGGCGAACCCGCCGGTCAGCTCCCCGCCGGAGATGTTGCTGATCGGCGTACGCAGTGACCACAGGCCGAACCTGACCCTGAGCTCCTCGGCGTCGACCCGCACCCAGGCGGTGCGAGGCGTGACGCCGAACGGCAGCCCCGCAGCTCGATAGGGCGTCGTGAAGGAGAACGGAAAGAGGTGGCTCATGCCCCGACGCTCTCATCCGCACCAAGCGTTCGTCTGGCCGCCCCGCTTGGGACGGTTCTCTAGGTTCGAGACGTGAAGTACTCAAAGCTGATCTCCCTGGCCACCGCCGGCTACGGCGCGTTCGCGCTTGCCAGGCCCCGACACCTCGCCGACGGCCTCGAGGCTCCGACACAGCAGGCGCCTGCGTTCGACCGGATGGCCTACACCTACGCCGGCCGCGACCTGACGATCTCGGGACTCGCGATCGCCTCCGGCAACCCCTCGGTCGTGACCGCCGCCATGGCCCTGCGCATCCTCGGTGACGTCTCCGACGCGGTGATCCTGAGCACCGGGACCTCCCGGTCCGACGTGCGGACGAAGGTTCTCGCCGTCACGCTCGGCTGGGCGGCGCTGAACACGGTCGCGCTCGTGGCCGACCGCCGCGCGCTGAGCCACTGAACGTCGGTCAGCCACTCCCCTGACGGGCGCTGTCGTGGCATCGTGAACGTGCGCGATCCTCGACGGCAGGAGTGACATGACCACCACCCGCACCGCTCTCGTCACCGGCGCCTCCTCGGGGATCGGCCGGGCCACCGCCAAGATGCTTCTCGACCGCGGCCACCGGGTGATCGGCACCAGCCGCAACCCGAGGGCCATCCCGTCCGGTTCCCGCATCGAGGGCGTCACCTACCGCCCCCTGGACCTCACCGACCTGCACGCCATCGAGGGGTTCGTCGCGGCCCTCGGCGCCGAGGGCCACCTGGTCGACATCGTGGTGAACAACGCGGGTGAGTCGCAGAGCGGACCGCTGGAGGACCTCCCGATCGGCGCACTGGAACGGGTCTTCCACCTCAACGTCCTCGGACCCGTGCACCTGACCCAGATGCTCCTCCCCGGCATGCGACAGCGCGGCTACGGGCGGGTGGTGATGGTCGGGTCGATGCTGGCCAGCTTCCCACTCGCCTACCGTTCGTCGTACGTCGCCACCAAGGCCGCGCTGAAGGGGTTCGCCACCGCGGCCCGCTTCGAGCTCTCGCCGTTCGGCGTGTGGCTGACGACGGTGGAGCCGGGCTCGGTCCGGACCGGCATCAGCCAGCGGCGCACCAAGTACATCGCCCAGAACTCCCCACACCACAAGCACTTCCGCACCATGCTGAAGATCCTGGACCGGGAGGAGAAGGAAGGGATCCACCCCGAGCGGGTGGCCCGGACGATCCTCCGCGCGATCGAGGCGGACCGGCCCGATGCGCTCTACGCCGCGGGCAACAACGCCTCCACCGTCTTCGCACTCCGTCGTGCGCTCCCGAGCTCCGTGGTCGAGGGCATCGTGGCCCGCAAGTTCGGCATCACCGGTCGTCGCGACCTGCACGTGTGAGGGACGACCACCACCTGGCGCTGTCGAGGCCGGGATCCGCGGCCCACCCACCTCGCGCCGTGCGCTGTGTGCCCGTCGCTACCATCTGCGGCGTGACTTCCCTGCGCCGCCTCTCCGTCCCTGTCCTGATCGCCATGCTCGCCCTGACCGCAGGCTGCGGTGACGACAGCACCGAGACTCCCAAGGCCGACGACTCCCAGTGCAGCTACACCGAGGAGGGGCCCGAGCCCACCAAGCCGGTCGAGCTGCCGCCTGGTGACCCGGAGAAGGACGCCCCGACCGAGGTGACCATCGCGACCGACCGCGGGGACGTGAAGGTCAGCCTGGACGCCGACAAGGCGCCCTGCACGGTCAACTCCTTCCTCTCGCTGGCCAAGCAGGGCTTCTTCGACGACACCTCGTGCCACCGCCTCACCAGCGGGGGGCTCTTCGTGCTGCAGTGCGGCGACCCGACGGCCACCGGCACCGGCGGTCCGGGGTACGCCTTCGCCGACGAGCTGCTCCCCGGCGACCCGCGACTCCAGCCGTGCCTGGGCCAGACCGACCCGACCACCGGCGCCGAGGTCTGCACCTACACCTCGGGAACGCTCGCGATGGCCAACTCCGGTCCGGACAGCAACGGCTCGCAGTTCTTCCTCGTCTACCAGGACTCGCCGCTGCCGGCGGCGTACACCGCGTTCGGCCGGATGAGCGCCGCCGGCGTGAAGGTCGTCCAGGCGGTCGCGGCGCAGGGCATCGCCGCCGACGGGACCGCTCCCAAGCAGCCGGTCCGGATCACCTCCGTCAAGTAGGCAGGCTGCCCGGTCCGCCTTGCCCGGCCCGTAATGTCGGCGTCATGGAATTTCGATACCTCGGCAACTCGGGCCTCAAGATCTCCGAGATCACCTACGGCAACTGGCTGACCCATGGCTCCCAGGTCGAGAACGACGTGGCGACCCAGTGCGTCCGAGCCGCCCTCGACGAGGGCATCAGCACCTTCGACACCGCTGACGTCTACGCCAACACCAAGGCGGAGTCGGTGCTGGGCGACGCCCTCAAGGGCGAGCGACGCGAGTCGCTGGAGATCTTCACCAAGGTCTACTGGCCGACCGGGCCGGGCGGCAAGAACGACACCGGCCTGTCGCGCAAGCACATCATGGAGTCGATCGACGGGTCGTTGAGGCGGCTGCAGACCGACTACGTCGACCTCTACCAGGCACACCGCTACGACACGGAGACGCCCCTCGAGGAGACGATGCAGGCCTTCGCCGACATCGTCCGCCAGGGCAAGGCGCACTACATCGGCGTCAGCGAGTGGACCGCCGACCAGATCCGCGAGGGTCACCGCCTCGCCACCCAGCTGGGGATCCAGCTGATCTCCTCGCAGCCCCAGTACTCCATGCTCTGGCGGGTGATCGAGGACGAGGTCGTGCCCACGTGCAGTGAGCTCGGCGTCTCGCAGATCGTGTGGTCACCGATCGCCCAGGGCGTGCTCAGCGGCAAGTACCAGCCGGGTCAGGCCCCGCCGGCCGGGTCACGCGCCACCGACGAGAAGGGTGGCGCCAACATGATCAAGCGGTTCATGGCCGACGACGTCCTCACCCGCGTCCAGGCGCTGAAGCCCGTGGCCGACGAGCTCGACCTGACCATGGCCCAGCTGGCTGTCGCGTGGGTGCTGCAGAACGACAACGTCGCCGCGGCGCTCGTGGGCGCCTCGCGTCCGGAGCAGGTCAGCGAGAACGTCAGGGCGGCCGGGGTGAGGATCCCGGACGAGCTGATGAAGCGGATCGACGAGGAGCTCGGGGACATCGTCGAACGAGACGCCGGCAAGACCGTGGAGACGGCACCGCAGACCCGCGTCGCCTGACGCGGGCTCAGCCAGGGACCCGGCAGCTCGGGAAGACCGCATTGCGCGCGAGCTCCGGGTGCCGCCGCTTCAGCTGCGAGGGCAGCACGTTGTCGGCGATCTCGCGGGTCGGCCCGGCGGTCACCGTCACGCCCTGCAGTGCGTACGCCGTCTGCTTGACGTCCCAGGCGAACATGACACCGGGAGGCTCGTGCGCCACTGCCTCCGTCACGGTGATCAGGTTCTCGCCGCAGTCGATGCTGACCGGATGTTCCTGCACGTCGGTGGCCACGAACGGCACGAGTGGGCGGCCGTCGGCCTCGAGCTGAGCGAGCCCGTCCGCGTCGAGGGCGAAGACGCGCGTCTGGAAGCCGCCACGCGGGTGGTCCTGACGCGTCACGACGAGCTGGCCGACCCGGCCCGGAAGCGCCACCGCGAACGCCGAGCTCACCGGGGGCTCGTCGACCGGCAGGGACACCGACACCTCAGCGCCGCCCAGCTCGGCCACCAGGTGGCCCGGGCAGGGGTCCTCGGCCCCGGTGAGCCCCACTGGTTCGGAGGTCCCGTCGCCGTCGAGATCCACGCTCGCCAGCGGCGTGACGGACCGGGTGGCCCCCTCGTCCGGCGTACAGCCCGGTTGTGCGCTCGACGACGGGGACGGGGTGGACGGGGTGGACGACGCACTGGGCCGACTTCCCCCAGCGTCACCGCTCCCCTGCTCTGCCACCGACCCGCACCCGGCCAGCAGCACAAGCACGAGGGCGGCCAGGAGCGGGCGTGCAGGCGAGCAGGTCATGGGGATGGGACGCGCACCCGGTCGCATCGGTTCCGTCATCTGGTCACCGTACTCAGGTGCCGACGTTGAACCCACGACCTAGAGTCACAGGCGTGAGCACGATGAAGGCGAAGCGCCCCGGACCGTCGGTGCGAGTCCGGGTCGCCGAGTTCCGTGGGGGGACCCGCCTCGAGCACGAGGACCGGGTCGCGACCGAGGAGCCGCTGGAGATCCGCGTGTCCGCGCCCGGACTACCCGCCCGGCGGGTCGCGGTCACGATGCGCACCCCCGGGAACGACTTCGAGCTGGCGGCCGGCTGGCTCGTCCACGAGGGCGTGACCACTCCGGGCGACGTGCGCGCGGTCCGCTACTGCACGGATGCGGAGCTGGGGCCGTTGGAGGAGTTCAACGTCGTCACGGTCGAGCTCGCCGCTCCCCCGCTGTCGCTGCCCGCTGCCCGCCTGGTCAACTCGGCCTGCGGGGTCTGCGGCGTCGACAGTGTGCAGGACGTGCTGGCAGCGGCCGCTCCCCCACCACCGGTCTTCCTGAGCCTGGCCACCCTGCTCGGGCTGCCCGAGGTCCTGCGTGAGAACCAGCCCGGTTTCGGCAGGACCGGCGGGTTGCATGCCGCCGGTCTCTTCGAGGCGGACGGGACCCCGGTCGTCGTACGCGAGGACGTCGGTCGGCACAACGCCGTGGACAAGGTGATCGGATCACGGATCCTGGCTGCCGAGCCGGTGCCGCCGGTGCTGGTGCTCAGCGGCCGGATCGGCTTCGAGCTCGTCCAGAAGGCGGTGGTCTCCGGGCTCTCGGCCATCGTGGCCGTGGGCGCTCCCACATCCCTGGCACTCTCACTCGCGGAGGACGCCGGCCTGCTGCTCGCAGGGTTCACGCGCAACGAGCGCTGCGTCGTCTACGCCGGTGAGGACCGGGTCAGGGACTGAGGGTGACAGGAAGGCGCTCGTAGCCGCGCAGGATGCGTGTCTCCCGTCGAGCGGCTCCCGGCTCGACCCGCAGGTCCGGATGCCGCTCGAACAGCGTCCGGAGCCCGACCTCGCCCTCCATCCGGGCCAGAGCCGCGCCGAGGCAGTAGTGCCGCCCCGCTGAGAAGGAGACGTGGTCACGCGCGTTCTCGCGCGCGACGTCGAACCGTTCCGGGTGCGGGAAGACCTGCGGGTCGCGGTTCGCGCCCACCAGCAGAGCGACCATCACCGACCCACGTCGCATCGGGGTGCCCGCCAGCTCCGTGTCCGCCATCGCCATCCGCCCGGTGAGGAGCACCGGTGGGTCGAGCCGGAGCACCTCGTCGACGGCGTTGGGCCAGAGCTCGCTCCGATCGGCGAGCAGCCGGCGCTGCTCCGGGTGGGCAGCGAGGAGCGCGACACCGTTGCCGAGCAGGTTGACGGTGGTCTCGAAGCCGGCGGCGAGCACCAGCCCGGCGGTGGACCGCAGCTCGGGGTCGCTCAGGCCCACTCCGTCCTCCTGCGCCACGACCAGCTGGCTCAGCAGGTCGTCGCCCGGATTGCGCCGGAGGGTCTCGAGATGCTGCGTGAGCCACTCGTCGAACTCGCGCAACGCCGCCTCGACGCCTCTGAACTCCCGCCAGCCGAGTCCGAGGTCGAGGCTGGGAGCGGCCGCAGCACCGAAGCCCAGCACCTTGGCCCGGTCTGCTTCCGGGACGCCCAGGATCTCGGCGATCACGGTGACCGGCAGCAGGCTGCAGTACGCCGCCACCAGATCGACCGGGTCGGACGGGGAGGTTGCCTCGATCTGGTCGAGAAGCCGGGCGGCGATCTGCTCGGTGCGACCACGCAGCCGCGCGACCGCCCGGACGCTGAACACGCGTGAGACGAGCTTGCGGTACCGGGTGTGGTCCGGCGGCTCCGAGACCAGCAGGCTGGGCGGTGTCAGCGGGCCGAGAGGGGCGTCCTTCATCGCCCACGCCTGCAGCCGTGCCAGCCGGCTGTCCCCGTCGATGGGAGCGAATCCCGAGCCGGCCTCCGGGTGGGACAGCAGGGCCCGGACGGTCGCGTTGTCCGCGCTCACCCAGGCGAACTTGCCCTGGTACAGCGGGCCCTGTGCCCGTAGCTCGTCCAGGATCGGATCGAGGTCCGCCCCGTTGCCGGAGTGGGTGGCCACGAACATCCGCCCGTGCAGGTCGCCCGCCCTGGCTGCCCGGCGCAGCACGGTTCGGGGCAGGGCATGACCCAGAGACCAGCGGACGGCGGCACGCGTGGCAGGCACGGGACTGGGCTGGGGCATGCAGTGCCTCCGTGAGGTTCGCGGCCGCGGGGGTGATGCGGTTCCGGGAGGCTACAGCTCCGGGCGTGCTCCCCGACGCAGGGGCGGCCGGGGTTGTCGGGGTTCTCAGGGTTGTCAGGGTTGCTCAGGGCGACGGTGTGCGCGTCGGACCCAACCGGACGCTCCGCAAGGTGCGGCAACGCTCGTCACGGCGTGGGGCGGGGGTTCTGTCGGCGACCTCTCCTAGCGTGGCCACATGCGCATCCTGCACACCTCCGACTGGCACCTCGGCCGGTCGTTCCACGGTGAGGACCTCCTTGCTGCGCAGCGTGCCTACGTCGACCACCTCATCGACACCGTCGAGGTCGAGCGTGTGGACCTCGTCGTGGTCTCGGGAGACGTCTACGACCGTGCCCTGCCCCCGGTCGATGCCGTCGAGCTCGCCGACGATGCCTTCACCCGCCTCGCCGCCTCGCGAGCGCGGATCGTCATCATCAGCGGCAACCACGACTCCGCGCGGCGGCTGGGTTTCAGCTCGCGCCTGGTCGACGCCGCAGGAGTTCACCTGCGCACCGACGCCGGTCGCACCGACGAGCCGATCATGCTCGAGGACGGTCACGGTCCCGTCGCGGTCTACGCGATCCCCTACCTCGAGCCCGACGTGCTCAAGCACGCGTGGGACCTGCCCAAGCGCTCCCACCACGCCGCGCTGAGCGAGGCCATGCGACGGATCCGGGCAGACCTCGCCGGCCGTCCCTCGGGAACCCGGTCGGTGGTGCTGGCGCATGCGTTCGTCGCGGGCGGCCTGCCGAGCGAGAGCGAGCGCGACATCGCGGTCGGTGGCGTCTCGGTGGTCCCGCTCGAGCTGTTCGACGGCATCAGCTACACCGCGCTCGGGCACCTGCACGGGCGCGCGACGCTGTCCGCCTCGGTCCGCTACAGCGGATCTCCGCTGGCCTACTCGTTCTCCGAGGCCGGTCACGTCAAGGGTTCCTGGCTGGTCGACCTCGACGCCCAGGGGCTCGCCGACGCCCGGTTCGTCGAGGCGCCCGTCGCGCGTTCCCTCGCGTGCCTCGAGGGAACCATCGAGCACCTGCTGACCGAGCCCCGCTACACGGCCCACGAGCAGAGCTGGGTGCAGGCCACGCTGACCGACCTGGTCCGGCCTGCGCAGGCCATGGACCGGCTCCGCACCCGCTTCCCGCACGCGCTGGCGCTGCGCTTCGCGCCTGCGGGCTGTCCGGAGCCCGCTGCCCGGCCCACCACCTCCGGCAAGTCCGCCCACCAGATCACCCTCGACTTCGTTGCGCATGTCCGAGGGACGCCTGCTGGCACCGAGGAGTCCGACCTGCTGCAGCGCGCCCTGGAGTGCTGTTCGGAGGACACCGACCTGCGGGTCCAGCGCGATGCGGTCGTGAGCGGCTGATGCGACTTCACGCACTCTCGATCGCCGCGTTCGGTCCGTTCGTCGACACCGTCCACGTGGACTTCGACGAGCTGGCGGCAGGCGGCGTGTTCCTGCTGACCGGCGACACGGGGGCGGGCAAGACCAGTGTCCTGGACGCAGTCTGCTTCGCCCTCTACGGCGAGGTCCCCGGTGACCGTCACGGCGCCAGGCACCTGCGCAGCGACCACGCCGATCCGCGGGCGGAGCCGTCGGTGGTCCTGCGCGTCAGCATCGCGGAGCGCACCTTCCGGTTCACCCGCTCTCCCTCGTGGGACCGGCCCAAGCAGCGCGGCACCGGGACCACCAGGGTGCCGGCACACGTGATCGTCGAGGAGCAACGATCCGGTGACTGGCTGACCCTGACGAACCGGCTCGACGAGGCCGGCCAGCTGGTCACCGACCTGCTCGGCATGACCTGCACCCAGTTCACCCAGGTGGCGATGCTCCCCCAGGGCCGTTTCCAGGCGTTCCTCCGAGCCACCTCGACCGAGCGGCACGACGTGTTGCAGCGACTCTTCCGCACCCGCCGGTTCGAGGAGGTCGAACGCTGGCTGGCCGAGCGGCGCAACCTCCTGCGACGGCGCAGCCAGACCTGTCACGACCGCGCGGCCGGGGTGCTCAACCGCATCCAGGAGGCCGCCGGGGTCAGCACGCCCGAGGACTGGGACCTGCACGACCTCCACCCGGTGCTCGGCGACGGCGCCCTGCTTCCCTGGGCCCGCGACCTGACGCACGGGGCGGTGGGCGCAGCCGCGGCGCTGGAGCTCGAGCTGACCACCGCTTCGCAGGAGCTCGAGCTGCGCACGCAGTCCTACGACATCGCACGACAGCTGGCGCAGGCACGAGCGCGAGGTGAGGAGGCACAGCGGACGCTCGACCACCTGGCGCAGACCGCCGATGTCGAGGCAGCACTGGGCGAGTCGGTCGAGGCGCATCGTCGCGCCGCGTCGGTGCTGCCCACGGCACTGCGCGCGGAGAACGCAGCCGAGACGGCCGCGGCGACGGGCAGCGAGGCCGCCGCCCACGCCGCGCTGGTCGCCCCCGTGGTGGGGCTGCCCGTCGCTGAGGTGCGTCCGGAGTCGCTGGACCGGGCTGCGACCCGGGCGAGCGAGGCACGGGCGGTTGCTGAGTCCTGGCTGCCCCGGGAGTCCGAGCTCCACGATGAGCGCGCGCGGCTGACGTCGTTGTCGGCGCAGAAGGCGCGCCTCGCCGCAGAGATCGCTGCGGGCGAGCAGGAGTCAGCCCGGCTGGCTGGCTCACGCGAGCGCCTCGTCCCCTTGCTGGGCGAGGCCCGGACGTTGGCGGCTCGCGGTGCGGCGGACCTGGCCGCCGTCACGGCCGCCGAGGCCGGACTGGCCGCCGCCCGGGAGGCCACGGCGCTGGCGGGTCAGGTCGGCGAGGCACACCTCCGGCTCCAGCGGAGCACGGAACGCGCCCAGGACCTGCGCGACCGCTACCTCGACCTGCGGGAGCGCCGGATCTCGGGCATGGCAGCGGAGCTGGCCGCCGGGTTGGCGGCGGGGTGCTCGTGTCCGGTCTGCGGAAGCGCCGACCACCCCTCCCCTGCCCTCGCCTCGGGCCGGGTGAGCCGCGCCGACGAGGACACGGCGCGGCAGCGGTACGAGACAGGTGACTTCGAACGCCAGGCCGTCGTGGAGTCGGTCTCGGCACTCGACGGCCCAGCTCGCGGCAGCGCGTTCGCGCAGCGAGGGACACACGCTCCCTGGGTGGCAACAAGCCCTCGACGCCGCCGTGCACGCCCTCGAGGAGAGCCGTGGCGCCGGCCTCAGCATCGAAGCCCTCGAGTCCGAGGCGGCAGCAGTGGAGGAACGCGCCGCCGAGCTGGTCACGGGCCTGGCCGGGGTACGCGCCACCCTGATGGCTCGGACCCAGCAGCACACCGAGTCCGAGCAGCGTTCCCAGCGGTTGGCCGCAGAGCTGCGTGAGCTGCTTGCCACCCACCCCGAAGCAGGCTCCGTCGCGGCACTCGTCGACCTGCACTCGAAGGCCCACGATCTCCTGGAGGGCGCCCGCGAGGCGCTGACCAGGCATGAGCGCGCAGCACACGAGCTGGACGACGCCACGGCCGGCGCTGCTGCAGCTGCCGTCGCTGCCGGGTTCGAGTCCCTGGCCGACGCTCTCGCGGCCGTCCTGCCGGGAGGCGAGGCGGCTGCCCGGGCCGCCGACCTGGAGACCCGGCGCGCCACCCGGGCGGCGGCCGTCGCCGTGCTCGGCGAGACGATGGTCGCAGAGGCGCTGGCGGTCCAGGCACCCGACCTGGAGGCCCAGGCGAGTGCCGTACGCCGGTCCGGGATGGCGCGCGACCGCGCCCACGCCGAGCACCAGCAGGCGCTGGCCCGGGTCACCCGGCTCAAGACGCTGCTCCGTGACCTGGAGCGCGAGGTCTCCGCCTGGGAGCCGGTGCGCGCAGAACACGAGCTCACCGCTGGCTTGTCCGCGCTGGCGGAGGGCCGCAGCGCCGACAACCAGCTCAAGATGAGGCTCTCGGCGTACGTCCTCTCCGAGCGGCTGCGTCAGGTGGTCGCAGCAGCCAACGAGCGACTGGGCGACATGACCGACCAGCGCTTTGCGCTGGAGCAGGCCGACGAGAAGGGCGCAGGCGAGCAGCGTGGCGGGCTCAGCCTGCGGGTCCGCGACGAGTGGAGCGGCAAGCAACGCGACCCGGCCACGCTGTCGGGTGGTGAGACCTTCCTGGTCTCGCTCGCCCTCGCCCTCGGGCTGGCCGACACGGTGACCCACGAGGCAGGCGGCACCCAGCTCGACACCTTGTTCATCGACGAGGGGTTCGGCGCCCTCGACGCCACCACGCTGGACGGCGTCATGGACACGCTCGACTCGCTGCGCGACGGCGGACGAGTGGTCGGCCTCGTCAGTCACGTGATCGAGCTGCGCAGCCGGGTGCCCTCCCAGCTCGAGGTGCGCAAGGCGCGCCGGGGATCCACCCTCCGCGCGTCGGTCGCGACTGGTTAGGGTCGTCCGCATGGCACCGAACGAGATCGACCCGACGTTCCTGTCGCTGCCCTTCGAGCGGCTCGGCCAGGTGGCCCTCGAGCGTGCTCGCGACTTCGGGGTCACGCACGCCGACTTCCGGTTCGAGCGCAACCGCTACCAGCACTTCTCCGTCCGCGACGGCGCGCTCGAGGGTGCCCAGGACGCCGAGGACCTCGGCTTCGCCGTCCGGGTCATCCTCGACGGCGCCTGGGGCTTCGCTTCCGGGGTGGCCCTGACCGAGTCCGAGGCGGTGACCGTGGCCGAGACCGCGGTCACGGTGGCTCAGGTCGCTGCGAAGATGACCCGTCGCCCCGTCGAGCTCGCACCAGAACCCGTGCACAAGGACGTCACCTGGGTCTCGTCGTACGACGTGAACCCGCTCGAGGTCCCGCTCGCGGAGAAGACCGGCCTGTTCGCCGGCTGGACCCAGGAGCTGCTCGCCGCGGACGGGGTCGACCACGCCACGGGAGGGCTGCAGCAGGTCCAGGAGAACAAGTACTACGCCGACCTCGCCGGCAGCCTCCATCACCCAGCAGCGGGTCCGGCTCGAGCCGCATCTCGAGGTCCACGGCACCGACCGGGCCAGCGGCTCGTTCGACTCGATGCGCACCATCGCCCCGCCGGTCGCGCGTGGCTGGGAGTACCTCACCGGCGACCACTTCGACTTCGCCGCCGAGCGTGCCCAGCTCCCGGAGCTGCTCCGTCAGAAGCTGGTCGCGCCCAGCGTCCACGCCGGCATCTACGACCTCGTGATCGACCCCTCCAACCTGTGGCTGACCATCCACGAGTCGATCGGGCACGCGACCGAGCTCGACCGTGCCCTGGGCTACGAGGCCAACTACGCGGGCACCTCGTTCGCCACCTACGACCACCTGGGCACGCTCGTGTACGGCTCTCCGGTCATGCACGTCACCGGCGACCGGACCGTCGAGCACGGCCTGTCCACGGTCGGCTACGACGACGAGGGGGTGCAGGGCCAGTCCTGGGACATCATCCGCGACGGTGTGCTGGTCGGCTACCAGCTCGACCGGGAGATGGCGCACACCTACGGGGCCGAGCTGAACGAGGGACGCTCCAACGGTTGCGCGTACGCCGACTCACCGGGCCACATCCCGATCCAGCGGATGGCCAACGTCTCGCTGCAGCCCGCCGCCGACGGGCCGGACACCGACGGCCTGATCAGCCAGGTCGAGCGCGGGATCTACGTCGTGGGCGACAAGTCGTGGTCGATCGACATGCAGCGCTACAACTTCCAGTTCACCGGTCAGCGGTTCTTCCGGATCGAGGACGGTCAGCTCAAGGGCCAGCTGCGCGACGTCGCCTACCAGGCCACCACCACCGACTTCTGGGGCTCGATGGAGGCGGTCGGCGGTCCGCAGACCTATCAGCTCGGCGGCGCGTTCAACTGCGGCAAGGCCCAGCCGGGCCAGATCGCTGCCGTCAGCCACGGGTGTCCCTCGGCGCTGTTCCGCGACATCCGGATCCTGAACACGACCGAGGAGGGGACCGCCTGATGGCCCAGTCATTGATGCGTGGTCGCCCCCAGCGACTCGTCGAGCACGCGCTGGAGACCTCCACCTCCGAGCAGTGCATCGTGATCGTCAACGACACCACGAGCGCCAACCTGCGCTGGGCGAACAACACCCTGACCACCAACGGCGTGATGCACACGATCGACGTCACCGTGATCGCCTTCCAGGGCGCGGGCAACGCCTCGGTCAGCGGCACGGCCGCCTCGCTGGAACAGGTGACCGCGCTGGTCGCCAGTGCCGATCGTGCGGCTGCCCTGGCACCGGCCGCGGAGGATCGCGCGGACCTGCTCAGCGGGGACGGTGCGCGCGACTGGGAGGACTCCCCCGGCGAGACCACGATCTCGGTGTTCGAGGAGTTCGCCGCCCAGCTGGGCGAGGCGTTCAAGCAGGCCGACGTCGAACGAAGGATCCTCTACGGCTTCGTCTTCCACGAGGTCACCACCACCTATCTCGGCTCCTCCACGGGCCTGCGGCTGCGCCACGTGCAGCCGACCGGCCACTACGGCTGCACCGGCAAGAACGTGGAGCTGACCAACAGCGCCTGGGTCGGCGGTGCGACCCGGGACTTCACCGACGTCGACGGATCCCGGATGGCCGCGGACCTCGCGACCCGCCTCTCCTGGGGAGAGCGGCGTTCTGACCTGCCCGCCGGCCGCTACGACACGATCCTGCCGCCCCCTGCTGTCGCAGACCTGGTCATCGACGCCTACGGGAACACCGGTGCCCGCAACGCCGACGACGGGCAGACGATCTTCTCCCGACCAGGTGGTGGCACCCGGATCGGTGAGGAGATGGTCAACGCTGCCGTCCGGCTCTACAGCGACCCGTCCTACGGCAGCCTGGAGTGCGCGCCCTTCGTGGCCACCGGGGCCTCCTCGGACCGCAGCAGCGTCTACGACAACGGCCTGCCGTTGGGCACCACTGACTGGATCAGGGACGGGAGGCTCACCTCGCTGATGCAGACGCGGCACACCGCCGGGCTGACCGGGCAGCCGACGACGCCGGCGATCGACAACGTGATCCTCGACATCGCCGACGGGGCGGGCACCGAGGCGGACCTCGTCGCAGGCATGGAGGACGGGCTGCTGCTCACCTGCCTGTGGTACATCCGCGAGGTCGACCCGCAGACGATGCTGCTGACCGGTCTCACCCGCGACGGCGTCTACCGCGTCCAGGGTGGCGAGATCACGGGTGCGGTGAACAACTTCCGCTTCAACGAGAGCCCGGTCGACCTGCTCAGGCGCTACACCCACGCCTCGGCGACGGTGCCGAGCTTCTCCCGCGAGTGGGGCGAGGACTTCTTCTCGCGCACGGCCACCCCGGCGCTGCGCATCCCCGACTTCAACATGAGCTCGGTCTCCCAGGCTCTCTAGCGCTGCTCCGGGTAGGGCTCTCGGGTGTAGATGAACGTCGCGCAGTCGAGGTGGTCGACCGACCCGTCCTCACGTCGTACGACGTGCAGGGTCTCGCCGTGGTGGTACCCCGCCAGCCCGACGATCCGGTCGCCGTCCAGGCCGAACTGCTCGGCCAGCGCGCCGCGGGCGAGGTCGCGCCACTCCAGGCGGCCGAGGTTCCACCGCACCTCGTAGGCCGAGTTCCCCCAGTGCCAGTAGCCGAGCAGCTCGCGCGCCCAGGCCGGGACCTGTTCGGTGGGCACCCACGGCTCGGTCGCACCGGGGGTCCGTCCGACCAGGAGCGCGAGTGCCAGCTCGGACCCGGAGAAGCCCGTGGTGGCGTTGGTGAGGGCGACGACGCCCGTGTGGCTCAACGGGTCTGCGAACGCGGTCGCCTGGAAGCCCGGCATCGAGCCCGTGTGGCCGGTGAGCACGCCGTCGGCGTACGGCAGCAGCCGGTAGCCGAGCCCGTAGTCGAGAGCCGGCGGGACCGGCTGGCGCATCTCGGTCAGGGTGCGCGCGGCCAGCACGTCGCGATCTCCTCGGGAGAGGAACCCTGCGAACCTGGCGAGGTCCTCGAGCGAGCTCCACAGCTGGCCGGCCGGGGCCATGGCGCCGGTGTCGTGCAGCGGCTCCTCGGTCAGGGTGCCCTCGAGGTGGTGCACGCTGAGGCCGGGCGCGTGCGGCGCCACGGGAAGATAGGACGTGCGGGTCATCCCGAGCGGTCCGAGGAGACGTTCCTCCACCACCCGGAACCAGGACCGGCCCCGCAGACGGGCGACGGCCTCGCCGAGCAGCCCGTAGCCCAGGTTGCTGTAGTGGTAGTGCTCCCCCGGCCCGAACACGGCACCCGAACCGTCGTTGGCGGCGAGCAGGTCCTCGACCGACACCCCGGGTGAGCGCTCCCACCAGGGACCGACCGGCTCGCTCTGCATGCCGGAGGTGTGCGCGAGCAGTGACCGCACGGTCGCGGCGGCGTACCCGCTCTCGGGGACGAAGCGTCCGATCGGGTCCTCGAGGTCGAGCAGCCCGTCGTCGCGGCACTGCATCACGAGCACGGCTGTCATGGTCTTGGTGATCGACCCGATGCGGTACTGCATGTCCGTGCTGGTCTCGGCACCCGCCGTGCCCGTCCACACCAGCTCCGACTCGAGGAGCACTCCAGCGATGATCGAGGGCAGTCGACGCTCGGCCTGGTAGCGATCCAGGACCGCCTGGTAGTGGTGGTGACGCATGCTGCTAGGCGAACGCCTCGGGCGGTGGGCACGCGCAGACCAGGTTGCGGTCGCCGTAGGCCTGGTCGATGCGACCGACCGGCGGCCAGTACTTGTCCGGATCGGGGCCGGCGGGGAAGACCGCCACCTCGTGGGAGTAGGCCCGGTCCTGGTCCCCCGTCAGCACCGCCGCCGCGGTGTGCGGGGCGCCTCGCAACGGGGAGCTCTCCGGCGTCCACTCGCCCTTCTCGACCAGGCGGATCTCCTGGCGAATCGCGATCATCGCCTCGCAGAACCGGTCGAGCTCGCCGAGGTCCTCGCTCTCGGTCGGCTCGACCATCAGCGTGCCCGCGACCGGGAAGCTCATCGTGGGCGCGTGGAAGCCGTAGTCGATCAGCCGCTTGGCGACGTCGTCGACGGTGACTCCGCTGGCCTTCGCCAGCCCGCGCACGTCGAGGATGCACTCGTGGGCGACGTGGTCGTTGTGGCCGCGGTAGAGGACCGGGAAGTGGTCCTGCAGCCGCTTGGCGACGTAGTTGGCCGCGAGCACGGCGACGGCTGTCGCCTGGGTCAGGCCCTCGGCGCCCATCATCCGCACGTAGGCCCACGAGATCGGCAGGATCCCGGCCGAGCCGTACGGCGCTGCGCTGATCGGCCCGATCCCGGAGCGCTTCTCCACCTCGGGGTGCATCGAGTGCGAGGGCAGGTACGGCGCCAGGTGCGCGCGCACGCCGACCGGGCCCACGCCCGGTCCGCCGCCGCCGTGCGGGATGCAGAACGTCTTGTGCAGGTTCAGGTGCGACACGTCGCCACCGAACTCGCCGGGCTTGGCATAGCCCAGCAGCGCGTTCAGGTTCGCCCCGTCGACGTAGACCTGACCCCCGGCGTCGTGCACGATCTGGCACAGCTCGGAGATGGTGTCCTCGTAGGCGCCGTGCGTCGAGGGATAGGTGACCATGATGGCGGCGAGGTCGGCGCGGTGGTCCTCGCAGTGCCTGCGCAGGTCCTCCATGTCGACCGACCCGTCCTCGGCGGACTTCACGACCACGACCTTCATGCCGGCCATCACGGCCGACGCCGCGTTGGTGCCGTGGGCGGACGACGGGATCAGGCAGATCTGCCGCTGCGCGTCGCCGTTCGCGTCGTGGTAGCCGCGGATCGCCAGCAGCCCGGCGAGCTCGCCCTGCGATCCGGCGTTGGGCTGGATCGAGACCCGGTCGTAGCCGGTGACCGTCGCCAGCCACGACTCGAGCTGGTCGATCAGGCGCCGGTAGCCCTGGGCGTCCTCGGCCGGCGCGAACGGATGCAGGTCGGCGAACCCGGGGAGGCTGACGGGCTCCATCTCGGTGGTGGCGTTCAGCTTCATCGTGCAGGACCCGAGCGGGATCATGCCGCGGTCCAGGGCGTAGTCGCGGGCCGAGAGGCGCCGGAGGTAGCGCAGCATCGAGGTCTCGGAGCGGTGGGTGTTGAAGACCTCATGGGTCAGGAAGTCCGTCGTACGGCGAAGGGCCGCGGGCAACGACTCGGCGAACGCGTCGTCCGCGGTGCCGCCCTCCAGCCCGAAGGCGCCGAGGACCGCGTCGAGCACGTCGGTGTCGGTCACCTCCGAGGTGCTCAGCCCGACCTGGTCCTCGTCGATCAGCCGCAGGTGCACTCCGGCAGCGCGGGCGGCCTCGACCACCTCGGCGGCCCGTCCGGGCACCCGGGCGAGGACGGTGTCGAAGAACGCGTCGTGCACGACCTGCACTCCTCCGGAGCGCAGCCGCGCCGCCAGGGCGACGGCCTGCGCGTGCACCGACACGGCGATCCGGGTCAGCCCCTCGGGACCGTGGTGGACGGCGTACATGGCAGCGACGACCGCGAGCAGCACCTGCGCGGTGCAGATGTTGGAGGTGGCCCGGTCGCGGCGGATGTGCTGTTCGCGCGTCTGCAGCGAGAGGCGGTACGCCGGACGCCCGGCGGAGTCGACCGAGACCCCGACCAGCCGGCCGGGCAGGTGGCGTTCGAGGCCGGATCGCACGGACATGAACCCGGCGTGCGGACCGCCGTAGAACAGCGGCACGCCGAACCGCTGGGAGGACCCGACGGCCACGTCGGCGCCCAGGGTGCCGGGCGACTCCAGCAGCGTCAGTGCGAGCAGGTCGGCCGCGACCACGGCGAGCGCTCCGCGCGCGTGCGTCTCCTCGATCACCGCCCGGGGGTCGAGGATGCGGCCCGAGGCGCCGGGATACTGGACCAGCACCCCACTGAGCTCACCCTCGGGCAGCCCGTCGGCCAGGTCGGCCACCACCACGTCGATGCCCATGGCCCGGGCTCGCGTCTGCACCACCTCGATGGTCTGGGGCAGCGCGTCGGCGTCGACCACGAACGGACCCGTCGCGTTCTTGTTCGCCCGACGAACCAGCGTCATCGCCTCGGCCGCGGCGGTGCCCTCGTCGAGCAGCGATGCGTTGGAGGTCTCCAGCCCGGTCAGGTCGGCGACCATCGTCTGGAAGTTGATCAGCGCCTCCAGCCGGCCCTGGCTGATCTCCGGCTGGTAGGGCGTGTAGGCGGTGTACCAGGAGGGGTCCTCCAGCACGTTGCGTCGTACGACGGGCGGCGTGACCGTGCCGTGGTAGCCGAGGCCGATCATCGGCACGAGCGGGTTGTTCATGGCCGCGAGCTCGCGGAGCTCGGCCGCGGTCGCCCGCTCGGAGGCCGCCGGTGGCAGCTCGAGGGCGGCGGACCTGATCCGGCCGGGCACCGCGTCGTCCATCAGTGCCTCGAGGCTGCTGACGCCGAGGGCCTTGAGCATGTCGGTGACCTGCTGGTCGTCCGGGCCGATGTGCCGGTCGCGGAACGGGCGCGGCTCGAGCGCGGCTGCGAGGGTTCGGTCTGACATGTCACTCCTGGTGGTGAGGCGATCTACCGACAACGGTGGGTACGCCTCCCGTCAGTCACGACGCCGTCGTCGCTCCTGAGTGCCAGCCCGCACGGTCCTGGAGCCTGAGAGGTTGATGGGAGGAGTTGCCCCTTCGGCGCCCCGGTCCGCTCGATGAGCAGTCCGGGAACTCTCCCGTGCGGGTTCGTCAGCAGGGACAAAACTACCAGCCCCGGCCCCGCAGGCGCGGGTACCGGGGCCGGATGAGACGGAGCTGAGTGACCCCTCAGCCGGTGAGGCGGGCCTTGCGCCGGGCTGCGAGCTCGTCGCTGGCCAGGTCGGCCTCGGCCTCGGCCGTGCGTTCGGAGGGCAGGTCGGCGAGGGATCCCTCGATCTCGCGCCACACTCCCCCGATGGCGATGCCGAAGACACCCTGCCCGCCCTGCAGCAGGTCGATGACCTCGTCGTTGCTGGTGCACTCATAGACGCTCGCGCCGTCGCTCATCAACGTGACGCGGGTCAGGTCGTCGGTGCCGCGCGCCCGGAGGTGCGCCACGGCGGTCCGGATCTGCTGGAGCGAGATGCCCGCGTCGAGCAGACGCTTGATCACCTTGAGCAGCAAGATGTCGCGGAAGCCGTAGAGCCGCTGGGTGCCGGAGCCGGTGGCTCCCCGGACCGTGGGCTCCACGAGTCCGGTGCGGGCCCAGTAGTCGAGCTGACGGTAGGTGATCCCGGCCGCGCTGCACGCGGTCGGGCCCCGGTAGCCCAGGTCCTGGGGCAGCGAGGAGACGTCGTCGTCGAAGAGCAACCCCTGCTCGTCCGCGTGGAGGGCTGCCTCGAGGGCTGCCTGCTCGCCCAGCGGGTCGTTGCCTGCCGTGGTGCTCGCCGTGCCGTCGCCGTTCTTCGTGCCCACTGTTACCTCCGAAGTTTTCCTGCTGAGCGTAACCCCGGAAGGGTGGCTGCGGAGTCTCCTGGCCCGCAAAGGGTCAGGGAATCGCAGCCGTGGAGTTACAGCGAAGACATTGCGAAGGTAAACCCCCACTTGAGGGTTGGTCAAAGACATGCGCGGCGTGTCGCCTTAACCTTCAAGTTGAACTTGAGGGTCGCGCCTCGCTCCCGGACCGTTCAGGCCTGGCCCTTGTCGAAGTCCTCCGGCGAGACGTGGTCCAGGAACTCGCGGAACTTCTCCACCTCGTCCTCCTGCTCGTCCGGGACGATGATCCCCGCGTCGTCGAGCAGCTCCTCGGAGCAGACGATCTTCGACCCGGTCCGCAGGGCCAGCGCGATCGAGTCGGAGGGTCGCGCGCTGACCTCGACGCCGGAGGCCAGCACCAGGGAGGCGTAGAAGACGTTGTCGCGCATCTCGGTGATCCGGATCTCCGCGACCTCGTTGCCGGTCGCCTCCAGGATGTCGCGCAGCAGGTCGTGGGTCAGCGGGCGAGGCGGCACCACACCCTGCTGTGCGAAGGCGATGGCCGTCGCCTCGACGGCACCGATCCAGATGGGGAGGTAACGCTCCCCCATCAGCTCCCGGAGCAGCACGATGGGCTGGTTGGAGGGCATCTCCACCCGTACTCCGACGACCTCTACCTCGCGCACCCGGCCAGCCTACTGCGCCTCAGCGAAGGGAACGGAGTCCGGCCTTGACCAGGGCTGCGTGCAGGCGCACCGAGAGCACCGCCATCTCGTCCATGGTCTGCGCGGCCCGGCCCTCGGCCCCGTCCTCGCGACTGCGGCGGATCGGCGAGACGACCTGCTCCATCAGCCCGACCTCACGGTCGGCGGCCGTCTTGAAGGCGCGCAGGTGACGTGGCTCGATGCCGTACGCCGCGAGCTCTCCCGCTGCCTTGGCGATCACCAGCGCGTCGGCGTCGTAGTGCTTGGAGCCGGGCCGGGGACGCACCAGGCCGAAGTTCTCCAGGGCGTCGAGGGTGTCCTCGGTGATCTCCGCCGTCTTGACCAGCTCGCGCCGGGAGATCCGGACCTCGGAGTGGCCGGACATGAACGCCTCGACCCCGGGCGCCGGGTTGGTCATCAGCGCACCGGGGATGCTCGGGGAGCCACTCACCGGCGGTGGGTCCAGGCCCCGGTCCAGCGCCTCGAGGTGCTCCTTGATCACCCGGAGCGGCAGGTAGTGCTCCTTCTGCGTCCGGATGATGTAGCGCAGCTTCTCCATGTCCTCGATGGCGTACTTGCGGTAGCCGGAGGGGGTTCGCTCGGGCGCGATCAGGCCCTCGTTCTCGAGGTGCCGGATCTTCGACTCCTTGATGTCGACGTCCGGGAACTCCGCCTTGAGGTCGGCGACCGCCTGACCGATGGTGATGCGCGCCGCCTGACGCACGGCTCAGCTGTCCTTCGCGTCGCTGGCGAAGAAGATCAGGCGGAACTTGCCGATGCGCACCTCGTCACCGTTCTGCAGCTCGGCGTCGTCGACCCGGTCGCCGTTGAGGTAGGTGCCGTTGAGGCTGCCGACGTCGTGGACGCGGAAGGTCTGCTCCTCCCTGCGGAACTCGACGTGGCGACGAGACACCGTGATGTCGTCGAGGAAGATGTCGCTCTCGGGGTGACGGCCCACCGTGGAGAGATCGGTGTCGAGCAGATAACGACTGCCGGCGCCCGGACCTCGCTGCACGACGAGCAGCGCGCTGCCGCCCGGAAGGGCGTTGACCGCGGCGGCGTCAGCCGGGTTCAGCGAGGCCCGCTCGTCCGCGTCGGACTTCGCGGGGGCCCCGAAGGTGATCGTCGCGGTGGCGTCGCTGGGAGCGGGGTCACCGGCCGGCGAGGCCAGCGGGGTGCCACATTGCGAGCAGAACCGTGCATTCTCGGAGTTCTGGCTCCCGCACTGCGAGCAGTAGGGCATGTCGTCGATCTCCCCGTTCTAGTGGAATCCCTGGTCGCCCGAACCCTTAAGCGTCACTGAAGGGTCAAGGTTGTGGCGTCAACGTACCAGCGGGCGACAACGCCGTGTCCGACCCACGACGGAGTTTCGAGATGCGTGCGCGACGCTCAGGCCTCGACGGTGCTCTGGTAGCTCGCCGCGTCCAGCAGATCGGCCGATCCGCTGTTGTCCGCGACGATCTCGAACAACCAGCCGTCGCCGTAGGGATCGGTGTTCACCAGCTCGGGGGTGGCGTCCAGCGCCTCGTTGCGGGCGACGATCTCGCCCCCGAGGGGCGCGTAGACCTCGCTGACGGACTTGGTGGACTCGAGCTCACCCACGACTGCTCCGGAGGTGACGGTCTCCCCGACCTCCGGCAGCTGCACGAAGACGATGTCGCCGAGGGCGTCCTGGGCGAAGTCGGTGATGCCGACGCGGACCGAGCCCGCTGCCTGGCCGGGCTCGCGAAGCCACTCGTGCTCCGAGGTGTACTTCAGGTCTTCGGGAATCACGCTGCTCCTCGTTGTTTGGGCGACTCCCACGCAGGCTACTGCCCGGGGACGGCTTCGGCGTAGCGGGGCTCGGAGGGTGTCCTGGTGACGGTGACCTGGATGCGGTCCGCCTCCTCGACCTCCACCGAGCCGGCGTCGAGCTCCACGTCGTCGGTGAAGCCGCCCTGGAACTGCAGCGCGCCGGCGAGGGTCTCGGGGTTGCCGATCGCGTCGATGACGTAGGGGGCCTTGATCACCACACCGTCGACCCGGATGCCGTCTGGGTCGTCCTCGAACGAGGTCTGGGCGATGACCCGCACCCGGTCGTTGATCTCGATCGCCTCCACGCCGGCGTTGCGCAGCTCCTCCACGCCGTCGAGCAGGTGGCTCAGGCTGAGCTCACCCTTCGGGTCGGACACGGTGATCCGGATGCCCGGCCCGGTGGCCGGTACGGTGCCGGCGAGCACCCCGAGGGTGCGGACCTCCCGGCGCGCCTGCTCCAGTGCTGTGGCTCGACGCTGGGTGCTGCTGCGCAGGCTGTCGCGCGTCCCCTCCAGGTCGGCGATGTCCCGCTCGGCCTTGCGCGAGGCGGACTGGAGTCCGTTGAGGGCCTGGATCAGCTCGGACTGGCGCAGACCGGCGTAGGTGTCGTCATCACCGGTCAGGCGCGCCTGGGTCACCGCGGCGAAGGCGAGCACCCCGACCAGCACCGCGACCACGGCCTGCCCACGCGAGGGTGAGAAGAACGAACGCCGCAGCCGTTGGATGCCTGTGGGGCGCTCGGCGGCGGCGGTGGGGGGCTCTTCGTCGGATGCGGTCATGTTCGTCAGGCGTGGAAGAGGTGTCGCCGAATGGCTGCCACGTTGGAGAAGATCCGGATGCCGAGCACGACGACCACGCCCGTCGACAGCTGCGCGCCGACACCCAGCTTGTCGCCGAGGAAGACGATGACCGCGGCGATCAGCACGTTGCTGATGAAGGAGATGACGAACACCTTGTCGTCGAAGATGCCGTCGAGGAACGCCCGGAAGGCTCCGAACACGGCATCGAGTGCTGCGACGACGGCGATCGGCAGGTAGGGCTCCATGGCCAACGGCACGTCCGGGGTGAACACCAGGCCGAGGACGATGCCGGCGATCAACCCGAGGATCGCGATCATGACGCTCCTTCTGCTTCGTCCTGGTTGGCATAGCGCAGCGACACCTCGGTGGCGGGGAGTCGCAGCGAGGACACCGGCGTGATGCTCAGCCGCAGACCGACCTCGCGCTGCAGGTCCAACCATGCCTGACCGCTGGAGGTTTCGGCGAAACGTGCGGGCAGCGTGTCCTGGTTGCCGATCGCGGTGACGACGTACGGCCGCCGCAGCGAGCGCGCGTTGACCGTGATGGCGCGTCCCGCGAGCCGGATCGTGCTCAGGTTGGTCAGACGCTGTCCGTTGAGGGCGATCGCCTCGGCCCCGGCCTCCCACAGCCCGTTGACCAGCTGCTGCAGGTCGGTGTCGAGGACCTGGTTGCGGGCACTGTCGGCACCTTTCGCGTCGTCGGCCACCACCCGCACGCCCGGGCCGCGCACTGCGATCGTGCCCGCCTGCACACCGAGGAGGTTGATCGTGTCGAGCAGCCCCTTGGCCGAGGTGTCGCTGCTCAGCTGGCGCGCCTCCAGGGCCCCGGCCTCGGCGCGGACGTCGGCCAGGTGGGTCCGCTGGTCCTGCAGCTGGTCCTGGGCTGCGTTGACCTGCTCGACCAGCTCGGCTCTGGCGCGCTCGTCGCTGACGGAGTTGCGTGACGTCTGCACAGCGGCGGTGACGACGAGCACCGCGAAGGCGGCCATCACCAGCGCCGCCACGAGGCCGATGCGCCGGCGAGCGGGTTCGGGACGAGACGCCTTCTGCTCGGAGACGAAGGCATAGTCCTCGTCGAGGGTGTGCGTGGTCAGGTAGTCCAGCAGCCCCATCGTCGCCTGCGCGGGGAGTCGCTCGGGGGTGTCTGCAGAGGGCACGCGGTCATCCGTCCGCGAGACTCGGGGCCCGGCGGTCACGGTCTGCGAGGAGCTTGCGCACCTGCCACGCGTAGAGCAGTCCCGCCCACCAGTAGAGGCCGATCCCCCAGATCGCGAACGCCCAGCCGAACACCTCGGCCAGGGTCGGGATCGGGCCCTCGGCGTCACCGAGGAAGAGCATCGGGAAGGAGTAGAGCAGCGCTGCGGTCGCGGCCTTCCCGAGGTAGTGCACGGGCAGCGCGGAGTAGCCGCGCGTGCGCAGGAAGGGCACCAGGAGCCACAAGAACGCGTCCCGCAGCGGCAGCAGGACGGCCACCCACCACGGGATGATGTCGCGATAGAGCAGACCGATCACGGCGGCCAGGATGTAGAGCCGGTCCGCGACGGGGTCGAGGATCTCGCCGAGCTTGGACATCTGGTCGAGGCGCCGGGCGAGATACCCGTCGAGCCAGTCGGTGAAGCCGGAGATCATCAGGACGACGAGGGCCCAGACGTCCGCCTCGGGACCGATCACCAGCCAGAGGAACAGTGGTACGCCGGCCAGCCTCAGCATGCTGATCATGTTCGGAAGCGTCCACACAGCAGAGGTGCGCGCGCCGTCCAGCTGCCGGGCCACGGTGGTTCCTCCTGACGGGTCGTCGGAGGTCACCCTATCCGCGGCTACCTCAGTTCAGGCAGCAACCGCACCGGGGGCAGTGCGCCCGCTTCGTGCCGCCGATCTCCTGGCCGCAACCGCACACCAGGACCGTGGTCACACCCGATCCGCTGGCGTTGGCGGGGCCGTAGAGGGCCGCTTCTGTCGCAATCATCGATATCTCCTCAGATCTCTCTCCCCCATAGGACGCCTTGTCCGATATGCGTGGGCTGTCAACACGCCGAAATGACCCAATTGGGCTATGGATTTTGACCCAGACAGGCCATCACAATCGTGGGCTGGTCTGGACCGGTATGTCCGAAATGGCGCCAGGGGTTGCCAACCGGTCCGCCGGCGTCGCGAGCCCCGGCCCGGACAGCCCCGCACGGACAGCCCGGGCAGGCCTCGGCCAGGTAGGTCGACCCGGCCTGGCCTTGCTCAGCCGGCCCCGTCGATCCGCTCGCGCACGAGGTCGGCATGCCCGTTGTGCCGGGCGTACTCCGCGATGAGCTTGTGCAGGTTCCAGCGGACGCTGCGCCCGTTCGCTCCCCCGGTGTCATCGAGGTCGAGCCCGCGCAGCACGCCGTCGGTGCCCGCCTTCTCGTCGCGCCACGCACGCAGGGACCTCTCCACCTGCGAGACATCGCAGTCGAACTCGTGGTCCGCACCGTCGTCGGCGTACTCACCCCACACGCGGACCAGCTCCGAGGTGCAGCCGTTTCCCCAGACTCCGTGGACCCGCTCCATCTCGGCCATGTGCCGCACCAGCCCGAGCAGGCTCAGGCCTGACGGTGAGCTGGAGCGCTGCACCAGCTGCTCGTCCGTCAGGCCCGCGCACCTCGACGCCAGGACGCTGCGGTGGAACGCCAGCCAGCCCCGCAGGATGCTGCTCTCGTCGCCGTCCCCGGGCTCGGGGACGCGCTCGGTCTGCGCCATACCACCCAGCATGGCCCAACCAGCCCGGCCGGGCCACGGCGAGATGCGGACGTCCGAGTCTCGAAAGCGCGGGTACGAGGCGTTCGAGCGGGGTAGATTGCAGTCCTCAGTCAGCCGCCCGGCCCCCGCGGACCTGCACCGTGTCGTTCGGAGTGCCGTCGTGTTGCTCGGGAACCGCCTTTCCGACGTCCTCAGCGAGTTCGCCCGGACACTGTCCACCGACTTCCCGATCCAGGGAATCCTGGACCACCTGGTGCAGCGCATCGTCGACATCCTGCCGATCGACGCCGCAGGCGTGACGCTCATCTCGCCCACCACGGAGCCGCACTTCATCTCCGCCTCCGACGAGTCGGCCATGCGCTACGAGCAGTTGCAGACCGAGCTGGGTGAGGGGCCGTGCCTGGCCGCCTACCTGAGCGATGTCGCGATCGCGATTCCCGACCTGGCGCTGGACCAGCGCTTCCCGAGGTTCAGTGCGCACGCACTGGACGCGGGACTCGTGGCCGTGTTCACCTTCCCGCTCCGTGAGGGTGAGCGGTGCCTCGGTGCGCTCGACCTCTACCGGACGTCGGCGGGAGCACTGGACGAGTCCGAGCTGTCCGCCGCGCAGACCCTCGCGGACGTGGCGGCCGCCTACCTGCTCAACGCCCAGGCACGCGTCGACCTGAAGGCTGCCTCGGCGAGGGCGCGCCGGACTGCCTTGCACGACGGGTTGACCGGACTGGCGAACCGCACGCTGCTGGTCTCACGGCTCGAGCACGCCCTGGCCAGGAGCCGTCGCTCCGGACGGTGCGTCGGGGTGTTGTACGCCGACCTGGACCGGTTCAAACAGGTCAACGACACGTTCGGCCACCACGTGGGGGACGAACTGCTGGTGGCGGTCGCGAACCGGCTCAATCTCCTGCTCGGCACCGACGACACCCTCGCACGGCTCTCGGGGGACGAGTTCGTCATCGTCTGCGAGGACATGGACGGACCGGCACTGGCCACCCTGGTGGCGTCCCGCATCAGGCAGGCGCTGAGCAACCCCTTCCAGCTCTCGACCACCGAGCTGCGGGTCGCGGCGAGTGTGGGGATCGCGGTCGCGAGCCCGCCGTCGGACCCGGAGACCGGCGTGGAGTTCACCAGTGGCGGCGTCCCTGCGGCCGAGCAGCTGCTGCGGCAGGCCGACGCCGCGATGTACCAGGTGAAGCGGGCCGGGGGTGACGGCGCCGGGGTGGTCGACCTGGATCAGCTTCACGAGAGCACGCAGCGCCTGAACCTGAGTGACGACCTGCGCGCAGCGCATCTGCGGGGGGAGCTCCGGCTCGAGTACCAGCCCATCGTCTCCACCGGCGACCGGCTGGTGACCGGCGCAGAGGCTCTGCTCCGGTGGTCGCATCGGATCCTCGGCCCGGTGGATCCCGGGTTGTTCGTGTCCCTGGCGGAACAGTCCGGCCTGATCGTGGACATCGGGCGCGCCGTCCTGGAGGAGGCGTGCCTGGAGATGGCGTCGTGGCAGTCCCGGCACTCGACGGGGCTCGGTGTCGCCGTGAACGTGTCACCGCACCAGCTGATGTCCGCTGCGTTCGTCCCGTTCGTCCGGGACACCCTGGACGCCGTCGGTGTCTCGCCGGAGCGCGTCACTCTCGAGGTCACCGAGGGTGCCCTCATCCAGGACCGGGCCCGCGCGAAGGTGGTGCTCCGCGCCCTGCGCGAGGTCGGCGTGCAGACGGCCCTGGACGACTTCGGCACGGGCAGCTCGTCGCTGAGCAACCTGCGTGACTTCCCGGTGGACATCGTCAAGATCGAGCGGGGCTTCGTCAGCGACCTGGCCTCGCATGCCCAGAGCCGGCACATCGTCGAGGCCGTGGTCGGTCTGGCTCATCGGCTGGGGATGCGCACGGTGGCCGAAGGCGTGGAGACCGAGGACCAGTACGAACGCGTTCGTGACCTCGGTTGCGACTTCTACCAGGGGCATCACTTCTCCCCGTCCGTGTCAGCAGAAGTGTTTCGGCAGCTCGTCGGATCGGAGGGGATCGCATGACCCAGGCCAGGAACTGGTTTCGTCGCCGGATCTTGCAGGAGGGGTACGTCCCCGAGCCGCGGGGCCCCCACGACTCGGTCATCGACCAGGAAGTCCTCACCAGCGCACTCGACGACACGGGCTGCGTGGTCATGGTCGTCGACATCAGCAGCGGTCACGTCGTGGGTACCAACAGGCCGACGGAGGTCGTCACGGGGTACGTCTCCTCGGAGCTGGTCGGCCGACCGCTCTGGGCCACGGTCGTCGACCCTCACGACCGGGCAGCGATGCAGGCGGCGTACGAGACGTCGGTGCACGCCAGGATCCCGTTCCACTGTGAGGCGAACGTGATCACCAAGTCGGGAGGACAGCGCAGGCTGGTGTGGTCCGGCGAGTTCCTGGTGGATGACGAGGGCCGACGCACCCACGTGGTGGTCAAGGGCATCGACGTCACCAGCACACCGTCGACGGGTGGCCTGTTCGGCCACCTGATGCGCGCCGCAACCACCACGGCGTTCGTCGCCACCGACCTGGACGGGAGGGTGACGTTCTTCAGCTCCGGAGCGGAGCAGATCCTCGGGGTGCAGGCGCGGGACATCCTCGGCGAGGTCTTCCCCACGTCCTGCTTCGAGCCAACGCAGTTCGAGGAGCGCGCAGCGGCGCTGGGCGTGCCCCCGGACCTGCGCGCGCTCACCGAGCACGGCGACAAGCTCGACCGTCGCAAGGATCGCGAGCTCGACCTCGGCGTCCATGAGCGGCGCCGCCGCGACCCGGACCCGCACTCCTCGACCGAGCCCGGGGTGTCCGGTCCGAGCGCCCGGGACTGGACCATGGTGCGCCCGGACGGCACCCAGTTCACCCTGTCCCTGTCCGTCGACCCCGTGACCGACGCCTCCGGGCAGCTGGTCGGCCACCTCGGAGTCGGTCATGACGTCACCGAGCAGCGGATCACCGAGGACCTGCTGTTCGCCACCCTCGAGATGGAGCGTCAGGCCGTCGAGAGGCTCCGCCTGATCGACCAGTCCAAGACCGACTTCGTGGCCACTGTCAGCCACGAGCTGCGCACCCCGATGACCAGCATCTCGGGCTACACCGAGCTGCTGAAGGACGGTGAGGTCGGAGGGCTCAACCCTGGGCAACAGGAGTTCGTCGACGCCATCGGACGCAACTGCGACCGCCTCACCGGTCTCGCCAACGACCTGCTGACCCTGTCCAGCCTCGAGTCCGGCACGTTCAGGCACGACCAGACCGACGTGGACCTCGCAGCCGTCGTCGGCGCAGCGCACGCCGCCATGCAGCCGGTCATGGACGGTCGGGAGCTCGAGGTGACCTTCGAGACGCCGGCGGCGCCGGTGATCGTCCCCGGCGACGCGATCAACCTGGAACGCCTCGTGTTCAACCTGGTCACCAACGCGGTGAAGTTCACCGAGGACGGCGGGTGGGTCAGGTGTCGCCTTCGGGTGCGTGGCGGCAGGGCACGCCTCGACGTGAGCGACAACGGCATCGGCATCCCGGAGGACGAGCAGGCCGAGCTGTTCACCCGGTTCTTCCGGTCCTCGACGGCACTCGATCACGCGATCCAGGGCTCGGGTCTCGGCCTGACGATCGTCGAGTCCATCGCGCACGCCCACGGCGGCGACGTCTCGGTGGTCTCGGCCCCACAGCACGGGACGACGTTCACGGTGAACCTGCCGCTGAAGGAGCACCCGGGCGAGCTGGACCGACGCCGTCGCCGGCGCGCACGCTTCCGGAGCTGAGCCGGCCCGTAGGCTCAGTCAGTGCTGGCGAACGCCGAGTCGAAGGACGAGTCCGGCGGGTCGAAGGCGAGCGACCGGACGAACTCCAGGGCCTCTGGTGCTCCACGGAGCCGGTCCATGCCTGCGTCCTCCCACTCGACCGAGATGGGCCCCTCGTAGCCGATGGTGTTGAGCATCCGGAAGCACCGCTCCCACGGGACGTCGCCGTGGCCGGTCGAGACGAAGTCCCAACCGCGACGAGGGTCTGCCCAGGCCAGGTGCGAACCCAGGCGGCCGTTGCGCCCGTTCCCGACCTGGAGCTTGGTGTCCTTGCAGTCCACGTGGTAGATCCGGTCCCGGAAGTCCCAGAGGAAGCCGACCGGGTCGAGGTCCTGCCAGACGAAGTGCGACGGGTCCCAGTTCAGGCCGAACGCCTCACGATGCCCCACTGCCTCCAGCGCGCGCACCGTGGTCCAGTAGTCGTAGGCGATCTCCGAGGGGTGCACCTCGTGTGCGAACCGCACGCCCTCCTGGTCGAACACGTCGAGGATCGGGTTCCACCGGTTCGCGAAGTCCTCGTAGCCTGCGTCGACCATCGCCTCGGTCGCCGGCGGGAACATCGCGACGTACTTCCAGATCGAGGAGCCGGTGAAGCCGACCACGGTGTCGACACCGAGGACGACGAGCGGCTCGGGCGGTCATCTTCATCTCCTCGGCCGCACGCTGCCGCACGCCCTCAGGATCCCCGTCGCCCCAGATGCGGCTCGACAGGATGTCCTGGTGCCGCTGGTCGATCGGGTCGTCGCAGACTGCCTGTCCCTTGAGGTGGTTGGAGATCGCCCACACCCCCAGGTCGTACTTCGCGAGCACGGACTTCTTCTCGGCGAGGTACCCGTCGTCCTCGACCGCCTTCCAGACATCGAGATGGTCACCCCAGCAGGCGATCTCGAGGCCGTCGTACCCCCAGCCGGAGGCGAGCCGGCAGACCTCCTCGAACGGCAGGTCGGCCCACTGTCCGGTGAACAGGGTGATGGGTCGGGTCATGGTTCGATCCTCCGCTCCTGGTGCTCGACGAGCACCTCTGTGGACTCCCACGAGCCCCGCTCCGAACTGCGCTCGACAGCTGCCAGGACGCTCTGCACCTGGAGCCCGTCGGCGAAGGACGGGAGCGGTTGCTGACCGTGGCCGATCGCAGTCACCAGGTCTGCCACCTGGTGCACGAAGCCGTGTTCGTAGCCCAGCCCGTGGCCGGGCGGCCACCAGTGACCCGTGTAGGGATGCTCGGGCTCGGTCACGACGATGCGCCGGAACCCGGCCGTCTGCGGGGACTCCTCCGCGTCGTAGAAGTGCAGCACGTTCATGTCCTCGAAGTCGAAGGCGAGGCTGCCCGACGAGCCGTTGATCTCGATCCGGATCGCGTTCTTGCGCCCGGTCGCATAACGGGTGGCCTCGAACACGCCCACGGCGCCGCTGCTGAACCGGGCGAGGAACGCGGCCGTGTCGTCGACCGTGACCGTGCCGTTCGGCTGCCCGGGGCCCAGGGGGCGCTCCCGCACGAATGTCTCGAGCAGCCCGTTGACCTTCAGGACCTGCTCCCCGGTGATGAACTGGGTCAGGTCGACGATGTGCGCGCCGATGTCACCCAGGGCACCCGAGCCGGCCTTCTCCTTCTGCAGCCGCCAGGTCATCGGGGCCAGCGGGTCGGAGATCCAGTCCTGGAGGTACTGCGCCCGGACGTGGCGGATGTCGCCGATCCGCCCCTCCGCCACCAGCTGGCGGGCGAGCACGATCGCCGGGACGCGCCGATAGGTGAAGCCGACCATGGCGAGAACGCCGTGGGCCGCTGCCCGGTCCGCCGCCTCGGCCATGGCCTGGGCCTCGGCCACCGTGTTGGCCAGCGGCTTCTCGCAGAGCACGTGCTTGCCCGCGTCGAGAGCAGCGATCGCGATCTGGGCGTGGGTGTCACCCGGGGTGCAGATGTCGACGAGGTCGATGTCGTCCCTGGACAGCAGTCGTGTCCAGTCGGTCTCGCTGGACTCCCACCCGAGGCGCTCAGCGGCCTGGGTCACGCGATCGTGATCGCGGCCGACCAGCGCACGCAGCTGCGGCCGCATTGGCAGGTCGAAGAAGTGGGGTGCGGTGCGCCAGGCGTGTGAGTGTGCCGCGCCCATGAAGGCGTACCCGACCAGGCCGACGCCCAGCACGGGGTCGAGCACGGGGACGGGCTCGGGGACTAGCGGATCCATGCGATGTCCTTCGTGTCCGTGGGGGTGGAGCCGAAGCGGGCGGCCGGGTCACGTGACCCGGCCGCCCACCGGTCAGGACTCGAAGCAGAGGTCCTGGTACTCCTCGACGTTGTCCTTGGTGACCACCGGGGCGTTCAGCACCACCCTCTTGGGAACCTCGACCTGTACCAGGTCGGACATGCCCTTGCCCTGCGCGATCAGGCGCGCCAGCCTGATGCCGTCCGCAGCCTGGGTCGGCGGGTAGATGACAGTGGCACCCATCTGGCCGTCGGTGATCCACTGCATCGCGTTGCAGGAACCGGCACCGCCGATGAACGTGAACTCGTCACGGTTGGCGTTCTCGAAGGCCGCCTTCACACCGACCCCCTGGTCGTCGTCGTGGTTCCAGATGACGTCGATCTTCGATGCTGCCTGCAGCAGGTTCGAGGCGACCTTCTCCCCCGACTCGACGGTGAACTCCGCAGCCACGCGGTTGTCCACTTCCTGGTCACAGCCCTTCAACGCGTCCTTGAAGCCCTTCGACCGGTCCTGGGTCAGCGGGAGCGCGTCGATGCCGGCGATCTCCGCCACCACCGCGTCGTCGAGGCCCTTCTCCTCGATCACCTGGCACGCGTAGGTGCCCGCCGAGACGCCCATGCCGTAGTTGTCGCCGAGGATGGTGGCCCTGGCGGCGAACGGGGTGGAGAACTCACGGTCCACGTTGACGACGGGGATCCCGGCCTCCATGGCCTTGGTGGCCACGTCGGTCAGCGCCGCACCGTCGGTGGGCAGCAGCACGATGGCGTCCACCTTGTCGTTGATGAAGGTCTCGACCTGGCTGATCTGCTGGTTGGCGTCGTTGGTGCCCTCAGCGCTCTTGAGCTCCACGTCGGTGTACTTCTTCGCCTCCGCGAGCGCCGAGCTGTTGATGGCCGCGAGCCAGCCGTGGTCGGCGGCCGGACCGGAGAACCCGATCACGACCTTGTCGCCGGGCTCATCGTTGTTCGACGTGGCGCGGGCGCTGTCGCCGCTGTTGCTGGTGTTGTCGGTGTCGTCCGTGTCCGTGCTGCAGGCGGACACGAACAGCAGGCCGGCGGCCAGGGCGGCGCCGGTGGCCAGCCTGAGCTGGCGGCGACGTGGGTGGTGGGACATGACTGCTCCTTCTGGTGTGCGAGATCTGGTTGACGACTTCTCGATGGCAGGACGGTTCGGGCGCTCGCTAGGTGCCCCCGCTGTTGCTGCGTTGCGCGAGCCGCTGCTGGAGCAGGACCGCGACGACGATGATCAGGCCCTTGGCGACGGACTGGGCCGAGCTGGACAGGTTGTTCAGCGTGAAGACGTTGGACAGGGTCGTGAAGATCAGGACGCCGAGGACGGTGCCGACGATGGTGCCCCGTCCACCGGAGAGCAGGGTGCCGCCGATCACGACTGCCGCGATCGCGTCGAGCTCGTAGAGGAGCCCGTGCGTGGACGACCCGGTCGTCGTACGCGCGATGATCATCACGGCTGCGATGCCGCAGCACGCGCCGAGGATCGTGTAGAGGGCGACCGTGTGCCGCTTGACGTTGACACCGGCCAGCCGCGCCGCCTCCGGGTTGCCGCCGACCGCGAAGGTACGCCGGCCGAACGTGGTGCGGTTGAGCACGACCCACCCGACCAACGCCACCAGCGCGAAGATGATCACGAGGAGCGGGATGCCGAGCACGTCGGTGCGGAAGAAGTCGGTGAAGCCCGGAACGCTGACGATCTGGGTGCGTCGCTGGGCGATGATCTCGGCGAGGCCACGGGCCGCCGCGAGCATCGCCAGCGTGGCGATGAACGGCACCACGCCGCCGTAGGCGATCAGGAGCCCGTTCACCAGGCCACAACCCAGACCCACGAGCAGCGCGACGATGATGATCAGGGTCCAGTGGTTCCCGCGGGCCAGGGACTGGGTCGCGAGGGTGGTCGACCACACCGACGACAGCGCGACGATCGCGCCCACGGACAGGTCGATGCCACCGCCGGTGATCACGAAGGTCATCCCGACCGACACCACGCCGATCACCGAGGCCAGCCTCAGGATCGTGAGTCCGTTGTCGAGGGTGCCGAACTGCTCTCCGGCCGTGGCGACTCCCACGAGGCACAGCACGATCAACGCCACCACCAGCCCGAGGTTTCGCCCGACGGAGGAACCGAGCAGGAAGGCGGCGAGCCCCGCGCGCTCCTGCCCGGCGCCGGCCAGGGGCTCCTGGGCCACTTCTACGTCCTGTGTCATGCCGCGCTTCCCTCCATGACCAGGTCGAGGACCCGGTGCTCGTCGATCTCGGATGCCGGGCCGCTGTGCACGACACGTCCCTCGCGCACGACGAGGATCCGGTCGGACAGGCCCAGCACCTCCTCCATCTCGCTGGACACCACCACGACCGCGACCCCGCGGGCGGCGAGCGTTCGGATCAGCACGTAGATCTCGCTCCGGGCACCGACATCGACTCCGCGGGTCGGTTCGTCGAGCAGCAGCACCCGGCAGTCCCGCATCAGCCAGCGGGCCAGCACCACCTTCTGCTGGTTGCCTCCGGACAGCGTCCGGACCGGACGGTCGACTCCCGGAGGGCGTACGTCGAGCGACTTCGTGAGCTCGAGGGCGGCAGCACGCTCCGCGGCACTGTCGAGGAATCCCCCGCGGGCGAACCTGCCGAGGCTGGAGACGGTGATGTTGCGGTAGATGGCCTGGTCGAGGAGCAGGCCCTGGCTCTTGCGCTCCTCCGGCGCGAGACCGACTCCGGCCCGGACAGCAGCGCCCACGGAGCCGGGTCGCAGCCGTCTGCCGTCGACGGTGACGGTCCCCTGGCCCGGCCTGCGGGCGCCGTACACCGACTCCAGGATCTCCGAGCGACCGGACCCGACGAGCCCGGCGAGGCCCACGATCTCGCCGGCCCTGACGGAGAAGCTCACGTCGGCGAACTTCTTGCTCAGGCCCAGGCCCTCCACCTCGAGGACCGTGGCCGCCGAGTCGTCCCGCGGGACCCGGTCGGGGAACACGTACTCGATCTGGCGGCCGGTCATCCTGCGGATCAGCTCGCTCGTCGGGGTCTCGCGTGCGGGCAGGTCGGTGGCCACGGTGCGCCCGTCCTTGAGCACGGTGACCCGGTCGCCCACCTGGCGGATCTCCTCGAGCCGGTGGGAGATGTAGACGACGGCGACGCCTTGCGAGGTGAGCTCGCGGATCACCTGGAACAGCGTCTGGACCTCCTGCTGGTCGAGTGCAGCAGAGGGCTCGTCCATCACGATCAGCTGGGTGTCGTGCGACAACGCGCGCGCCATGCTGACGATCTGCTGGCCAGAAGCCGGAAGCGTGCCGACCTCACGGTCGACCCGGATCTCCGGGTGGCCGAGCCGGGCCAGCAGGGCCCGGCCGGCCCTGCGGGTGTCCGCGCGGCGAATGACGCCGCCGCGCGACTTCTCGTGCCCGAGGAAGATGTTCTCGGCCACGTTCAGACCGGCGACGAGGTCGAGCTCCTGGTAGATGGTGGAGATGCCCAGGGAGATCGCGGACTCGGGCGTGTTCAGGGTGACCGGCTCCCCGCGCCAGAGGATCTCGCCCTCGTCAGGTCGGTGCGCGCCGGCCAGGACCTTGATCAAGGTCGACTTGCCGGCTCCGTTCTGGCCGAGCAGGCAGTGCACCTCCCCCGGGCGGACCACCAGGTCGACGCCGTCCAGGGCGCGCACCCCGGGGAACTCCTTGACGATGCCGCGCATCTCCAGCAGCGGTCGCCCCTCGAGACCGGTCGACGAAGCCGCCTCGGCCTGCTGCGGACCCTGGGTCACCGTTGCTCCTCCACAGATGCGGGAAGCGACACCCGTCACTTCTGTGAGGCGAACTTAGGCGATCAACCGAAAGTTGACAATAGGCATTCGCAAGTTTCTTGCGAAAGTACTGAATCCTCAGCTGGTGGCGTAGACCGCATCACTGATCAGCCGTGCAGCCCCGATGACACCGGCGTCGCCGCCCAGCTCGCTCAGCACCACCGGCAGGTTGCCTGTCGCAAGGGGCAGCGACTGCCGGTAGATCACACTGCGGATCTCCGCCAGGAGGGCGTGCCCGAGTCCGGCCACCCCGCCGCCGATCACGATCAGCCCGGGGTTGAAGAACGACACCAGGTTGGCCAGGACCGTCCCGACAAGACGTCCGCCGTCACGCGAGAGCTGCAGCGCCACTGCGTCGCCCTGGCCCATCGCGATGCCGACGTGCTCGGCGGTGAGCCCCTCCGGCGCCTGGGTCGATCTCTGGGCCGATCTCTGGGTCGACTCTGGGCCGAGCTCTGGTCCAGCATCTGCGCCAGCACCGCGGATCTGCCCGACCGTGCCGCGGCCGTGGCGTCACGAGCGAGAGCGGCGCCGCCGAAGAAGGCCTCGAGGCAGCCCCGGTTGCCGCAGGCGCACACCGGGCCGTTCTGGTCGATCCGGATGTGGCCGATGTCGCCGGCGCAGCCGTCTGCACCCCGGTAGAGATGCCGGTCGACCACGATGCCGCAGCCGATCCCGGTGCCGATCTTGACGAACAGGAAGGCCGAGGCGGACCGCGCGACCCCGGTGTGCTGCTCCCCGAGAGCCATCACGTTCACGTCGTTGTCGAGCAGCACCGGACAGCCGAGCTCGCGCGAGAGGGCGTCTCGCACGGGGTAGCGGTCCCACCCCGGCATGATGGGCGGCGAGACCGGGACGCCGGACTGGAAGTCCACGGGGCCGGGGACACCGATGCCGAGACCGGCTGGTCGTTCGACGCCCTGCTCGGCCAGCAGCTTGCGAGTGATCTCGATCGCCTGGGCGAGCACGGGCTCGGGGCCGCGGCGGATGTCGCTGGGCGAGGAGGCTCGAGCCAGGACACCGAGCCTGCCGTCGGTGACCGCGACGCGCACCGAGGTGGCACCGAGCTCGATGCCCACGAACCGCAGCCCGGCGTCGAGGTCGACGAGGTTCGATCGGCGGCCCCCCCTCGAGGCTGCCGGTCCCCCGTCCTCGGCCAGACCCAGCTCGACCAGTCGCCCCACCTCGGCGGCGACGGTCGTGCGCGAGACGTTCAGCCGGGTGGCGAGATCCATCCGCGACAGCGGGCCTTCGTCACGCACATAGGACAGGATCCGCGACTGGGTTCGCGTCTCGGCTCGGCCGGACAGCACGTGCACCATGACTGGATCCTGCCACGTTGCCCGCCCACTTGTGCAGGCTCTCTTCGAAAGTCCTGCCTCAGCGGGGAGAGTGCAGGGTCAGGACGCGAGCTGGCTGCGCTGCAAGTTGCGAGCCAGGATCAGCCGGATCCGCTCGGCGTCGGGACCCTCGGTGGGCCCGACGGAGGCGAGCAGGTCGTCGACCTCGGCGCGGGTGACGTAGGAGGCGAGGTCGCGCTCGAGTGAGCGGTACTCGGCCCGCGCCTGACGACGCTCACGGAGCTCGTCGCGAACAGTGGCCCAGGCCCGGTGCGAACGCGTGCGGGCGGTCTCGGTGGTCTGTGTGGTCGTGTTCATGGGTCAAGTCTCCGCGGTTGCCATCCATACGTCCAATAACCGTAGTCACCCGGACCCATGCGCTAGCGTCATGGGTATGGACACCGAGGTATTGCGCTGGTTCCAGCAGGTGGCCGACGGGGTCACCGTCACCGAGGTGGCCGAGACCGACAGGGTCAGCCAGCCGGGGATCTCGCGCGCGTTGGCGCGGCTCGAGGCCGAGGTCGGCACCCCCCTGCTGCACAGGACAGGTCGCGTGCTCCGGCCGACCCAGGCCGGCAGCGTGCTCAAGCGACATGTGGACGCGATGCTCCACCGGCTCGACGACGGCCTGGCTGCGGTCAACGAGCTGATCGATCCGGAGACCGGCACGGTCGTGGTCGCCTTCCAGCTGTCCCTGGGGACGTGGCTGGTGCCCGGGATGATCAGCCGGTTCCGCCGTGAGCACCCCCGGGTGCAGTTCCGGCTCGAGCACTCCGAGGATGCCTTGGGCTCCTCGCTGTTGGCAGGAGGCCGGGTCGACCTCGAGTTCACCGCTCGCCGCCCGCGCAACCCGGAGGTGCACTGGGAGCACCTGTTCGCCCAGCCGCTCCTGCTGGCAGTCCCTGCCGGCCATCCCCTGGCCGGGAGGAAACAGGTGGCGCTGGCCGATGTCGCGCAGGAGGACTTCGTGATGCTGCGCTCCTCCTGGGCACTGCGCACGCTCACCGACGACCTCTGCACCGCAGCCGGCTTCACACCCCGAGTCGCGTTCGAGGGCAACGACCTGCCGGTGGTGCGCGGCTTCGTGGCCGCCGGGCTGGGGGTGGCCGTCGTCCCGGCCATGGACACGATGGCCCGGGCGGTCAGCTCACCGGGCGAGCCCCTGATCGGACTCACCGACGCCGGCGCGCATCGAGACGTCGGCGTGGCCTGGTCCACCAGCCGTCGACTGCTGCCCTCGGCCGAGCTGTTCGTCGAGCACGTGCTCGAGACCAGGAACCCCGAGATCCCGGTCAGGCGGCCCTGAGCCGATGGGTCGAGAAGTTCCGTGCCGGGGTCGTCGACCCGACGGGCACCGCTGCCTCGTCGGGGCCTACCGGGTTCGGACGAGGTCCGCGCTCACCCGCCACAGTCTCGCGGCTAGCAGGTTCGTCATAGGTGCGCCTCGACGAGCGCCGGGGCCTGCTCCCGGCGAAGTAGCACCCCGTGACCCCGGTGAGGGCGGGTGCGGACGCCAGGTGGATCGAGGTGGCGGCGCCCCGCGCCGGGGACTGCATGAACGGTCGCAGGAGGGGGACGAAGACCCGCTGGGCCAGGCCCGGGTCCTCGGCGCCGAAGCCGGTGCTGACCACGCCGGGGTGCAGGGCGTTGGCCGTCACCGAGGTGTGGCGCGTCCTCCTGGCCAGCTCGTAGGTGAACAGCACGTTGGCGAGCTTCGACTGGCTGTAGGCCCGGGAACCGGAGTAGGAACGCTCACCCTGGAGGTCGTCGAAGTCGAGGCGTCCCATCGCCTGCGCGTTGCTCGCGACGTTGACCACCCTCCCCTCCGGACCCTGGCCCAGGCGATCGAGCAGCAGGCCGGTGAGCAGGAAGGGGGCCAGGTGGTTGAGCGCGAAGGTCTGCTCGAGCCCCTCCGCGGTCCGGTGCCGGCTGCTCCAGTAGCCACCGGCATTGTTGACGAGCACATCGAGCCGGGACAGGCGCTGGAGTACGTCGTCGGCCATCCGCTTCACCTCCCGCAGTGAGGACAGGTCCGCGACGAAGACGTCCACCCGTCCGCTGCCGACCGCGCGGATCTCGCGGGCCGCTGCCTCGGCACGAACCGGGTGCCGTCCCGTGATCGCCACGTCGGCACCCAGGGCGGCCAGGCCCAGCGCCGTCGCCTTGCCGATGCCGCCGGTCCCTCCGGTGACGAGCACGGTGCGGCCAGCCATCGTGGGGGCGACGACCCGGCCCACCGGGTGCCTCGGCATGGTCACTTCACCTCTGCCCGGAGCACCCGCACGAAACCGATCGCGAACGGCAGCACCACCCAGATCACCGTGCTGGTGACGCACTGCGCCCACTGCTCGCCGGTCAGGTTCCCGCCGAGGAACAACGGGGTCTGCGAGCTCCACAGGTCGATCCAGGGCTGCACCTCGCGCAGCTCTGCCCAGAAGGAGCCCACGATGTTCAGGGCCGTGGGCAACGCGAAGTAGCTGACGATCGCGGCCGAGGAGTTCAGGAAGAACAGCCCGAACGCCAGGCCCTGGAGGATGCCGGTGGCCTGCAGCAGCACGAACTTGCCGAGGTCGTCGACCCCGACCTGCGCCCAGGCGCTCTCGGCACCGCCCACCACCGTGGCGAGGACGGCAACGACCACGGTGAGCGCCATGGCGGCCATGCCGGCGATCAGGCCGCCGAGCACCTTGGCGACCAGCACCCTGCTGCGCACCGGTGAGAGGGTGAAGGACACGAGCGCCGTGCGCTGGCTCCACTCGCTGGTGACCAGCAGGATGCCCAGCACGGGGAGCAACAGGCCCTGCGGGCCGTTGGTAGCGGCCATGAAGTTGAAGAACGTGCGGTCCGACTGGTCCGCCGTGGCGTAGAAGACGCCGATCACGAGCATGGTGATCACGCCGATGCCGATCAGCAGCCAGGTGCCGGACCGCGTGTCCGCCATCTTGCGCAGCTCCACCCGTACGAGTCGCGCGAGCGGGATCCGTGGTGTGGCGGACAGGTCGATCGGGGGTGTCTGGCCGGGTTCGATGGTCAGGGTGCTCATGCGGGAACTCCTTCGCGTTGGGTGTCGGCGGTGAGCTGGAGGAAGAGGTCTTCCAGCCCGGCTCCTTCGGCCGGCCGGAGCTCTGCGAGGGTGAGGCCGGCCGCGGCGGCCACCTTGCCGATCTGGACGGGCTCCGCGTCACTGCGCAGCCCCTCACCGAACGGGATCGTCAGGATCCCGGCGCGTTGCAGCGCGTCCACGAGCGACTCGTGCTCGATGGCCCGGGCGAAGGCGCCTCGGGTCTGCAGGAGCTCTTGCTTGGTCCCCTGTGCGACGACCCTGCCGCGACCGATGAGGACCAGGTCGTCAGCGATCTTCTCGACCTCGTGGAGCAGGTGCGAGGACAGGAGCACGGTGCCGCCTCGCCCGGCGTAGTCCCTCAGCAGGCCGCGCATCCAGTGGATGCCGGCCGGGTCGAGGCCGTTGGCCGGCTCGTCGAGCACCAGGATGCCCGGGTCGCCGAGGAGCGCATGCGCGATGCCGAGTCGCTGGCGCATTCCCAGGGAGTAGTCCCTGAGTCGACGCTTCGACTCGGTCGGTGAAAGGGAGACGACCTCGAGCATCTCCTCAACCCTGGACCTGGGCAGGGCCATGGTCTCCGCGCCGATGGTGAGGATCTCCCGGCCCGTGCGGCCGTTGTGCTGGGCCGAGGCGTCGAGGAGCACCCCGACCACCCGGCCCGGGTTGGGGAGGTCGCCATAGCTGTGCCCCCCGATCGTGGCGCGGCCTCGGCTGGCGGGGGTGAGGCCGACCATGATGCGCATGGTGGTGGACTTGCCGGCGCCGTTGGGCCCCAGGAAGCCGGTGACCCGGCCAGGCCGGGCCACGAACGACACGTCATCGACGGCCTTGTGGCCGCCGTACGTCTTGGTTATTCCGTCGACTGTGATCATGCACCGAGTCTGTGCGCCGAGGACGGCACGCACATCGGCCCGAGGGATCGCACAAGCGCTACCAAAGCAGGGGGTACGCCGCGACCCTGGAACCTGTCTGCCCCCTGAGCGGGCTCGTAGGGTGAGGAGCGTGCAGCGACCGACCCCGGACCAGTACAACCCGCCCCTGGACTGGCCGGCGCACCTGTGGCGCAGCGCGGCCGTGATCGCCTTCGCCGCCGGATTCTGGTCGATGTCGGCCCCGCTGCAGTGGGAGCAGGCGCGGGTGCTCTTCTGGCTCGACCCCTCCCTGGGCATCCTGGCCTTCGCGCTGAGCTTCCTGCGCCGACGCTGGCCCTTCGCGATCGCCGTGGCCACGAGCGTCATGGGTGCGGTGTCGGTCACCGCGAACGGACCGAGCACCCTCGCCAACGTCTCGCTCGCCACCCGCCGCGTCATCTGGCAGATCGTGGTGGTGCTGCTGATCAGCCTGGTGACGTCGGCCTCGATCCCGATGCTGCAGCCTGGTGCGAGCGGCGGTCCGGTGTGGATCGACTTCGTGCTCGGTCTGCTCTCGACCGTCGCCATGCTGGTCGGCGGGATGTACGTCGGTTCGCGGCGCGAGCTGCTCTGGACGCTCCGCGACCGGGCCGAACGGGCGGAGGCGGAGCAGACGCTGCGGGTGGAGCAGGGACGACTCAACGAGCGCACCCGGATCGCCCGTGAGATGCACGACGTGCTCGCCCACCGGATCAGCCTGGTGGCGATGCACGCCGGAGCCCTGGCCTACCGGACCGACCTCAGCGCGGAGGAGATGCAGGGCACCGCCCGGCTGATCCAGGACAAGGCGCACGAGGCGCTCACTGATCTCCGCCAGGTCCTCGGGGTGCTCCGGCACGACGAGACCGCGGTGCTGCGCGAGCGCCCGCAGCCGACGTTCGGCGACGTGTCCGCCCTGGTGCTGGAGGCGGAGAGCGCCGGCATGAGGATCCAGTACGACGATGCGGTTCGCGGTGCGGCCGACATGCCCGAACAGGTCGGCCGGACGACGTACCGGGTCATCCAGGAGGGTCTGACCAACGTCCGCAAGCACGCCCCCGGCGTCACAGTGCTGGTGCAGGTGACCGGCTCGGCCGCCGAGGGACTCAGCATCCGGATCGTCAACCCCGCACGCAGCACCCAGGCCCAGGACCGGTCGCAGACGCCTGGTGCCGGGCTCGGACTGGTGGGCCTGGTCGAGCGCGTCAAGCTCGCCGGGGGCAACCTCAGCGCCCGACGCGACGGCGGGTCCTTCGAGCTGACCGGGTGGCTGCCGTGGACGACGTGAGCGCCCTTCCGGCCATCCGGGTCGTCGTCGTCGATGACGACGCCCTCGTGCGGTCCGGACTCGTGATGATCCTGGGCGGCGCACCCGACATCGAGGTCGTCGGCCAGGCGGTGAACGGCCGCGAAGGCCTCTCGGCCGCTCGGGAGCACCGGCCCGACGTCGTCCTCATGGACATCCGGATGCCGCTGCTGGACGGGCTCGAGGCCACCGAGCTGATCGGCGCCTGGGCGGACCCGCCGAAGGTGATCGTCCTGACCACCTTCGACGCCGACGACTACGTGGCGCGGGCACTCGGCGCGGGGGCCAGCGGCTTTCTCCTCAAGGACACACCGCCAGCCGGGATCATCGACGCCATCCGCAAGGTCGCCGACGGCGACCCGATGCTCTCCCCGAGCGTCACCACCCGGTTGATCGCCCAGCTCACCGCCGGGTCGGCACCCGACCGCACCCGCGCCGCCCGAGGACGTCTGGAGCGGCTGACCGAGCGCGAGCGCGAGGTGGCGGTCGCGGTGGGCGCCGGGCTCAGCAACGCCGAGATCGCCGCGCGGCTCTACCTCTCGGTCCCGACCGTGAAGGCGCACATCGGCAGGCTGTTCACCAAGCTGCAGGTGACCAACAGGGTGCAGATCGCGATCTGCGTGCACGACGCCGGCCTGGCCTGACGCCACCGGCTCGCCTCGTGCCCACCCGATGGCCCGGTCCAGCACCAAAATAGACCAGCTCGCCCGCGGCCGGGATCCGGCGCCGGGTCGAGGACCACTGCACAGCTCGGACCTTCCGGGACGCCCTCGGCGACCACCCCCTCGACGAAATTGCAGTACTCCGCGAACCGGGGTGTATCGCGCCTATCTCATCTTCGCCGCATAGCGCGCGAACCCGCGGAATCCGGGCTGCGCATCTCATGCTTTTTCCTGATTGTTCGGACTAGGTCCATCAGTGTCATTTGTGCCGTCGGGGTGGTGCCCCGGCAGGGCCTTTGGCTGGTCGCCACACATATCCGGACCGGCAGGGTCACTTCGGTCCGCTGGGCTGCCGACACACCGGGACAGTGCTAACAGGCTGCTAGCACGAGGGGTCCACCCCGACCGCTCGACTTGCATCCAGATGGCCCGTTCGGGCTAGCGTGTCACCCCCCACATGGGTCACTCCAGCGTCATCGGTGCCCATGTGTTGTCCTGTCGCCTCCCCCCAAGCGAGATCATGTCCAGACGTCAGATCAGTCTCCTGTCCATCGCAGTGCTCATCCCAGTGGTGCTGGCCCTTGCCGGCCCGCTCGCGCCCTCGAAGGCGTCCGCGCCCACCCTGACCAACGGCTCCACCGTCAGTGCACGCGGCATCCCCTCCTCGGGCGCGTACTTCGGTGCCGCCTACGGCGCCAACAGTGATCCCACCTCGTGGGAGAAGTCCATGGGCAAGAACCTCGGGGTGCGCCGCACCTACTGGGGCTCCTCGGTCAACTCGGCCGTCAGCACCGCCAAGTCCGACATCGCCAGGAACCGGCTTCCCTGGATGAGCTTCAAGCCGCCGTACTCCTGGGCCGACATGGCTGCTGGCCGGGGCGACGCCTGGGCCAGGGACCTCGCGACGAAGATGAAGACCGCCGGGGGGCCGGTCTGGGTCGCGATCGGTCACGAGCCCGAGAACGACGGGGGCGACATCCAGAAGTGGAAGGCGATGCAGAACCGTCTCGGCCCGATCATCCGCGCCGCGGCGCCCAACGTCGGCTTCAGCGTCATCCTGATGGGCTACCACTCCTTCCACGGCGACAAGAAGTTCGCCATGAGCGCGATCTGGCCGAGCACCAAGGTCGACGTGGCCGGGTTCGACGTCTACGAGAAGTACGGCGTCAAGAACATCAAGATCTGGAAGGACTTCATCAACCACTACTACAAGCCCATTCAGGCGTGGTCGAAGAAGAGCGGTGTTCCGTGGGGTCTGGCCGAGACGGGCTACAGCGACCCGGCGGCCAAGGTGTGGTCCGGCTGGATGTCGAAGACCTACAAGGACATGGTCGCCCACGGGGGCATCGCGTTCGCGTACTTCAACACCAACCTGCACAGTGTGGCCAACTGGAAGCTCAGCCTGCCCACCAAGCAGAACGCGTTCACCTACGTCAGCAAGTCCTCACCGACCCTGCGGTGAACTAGCGCTCCATAGCCTGACCAGCCAGGTAGGCCGCCACCAGTCCACCCAGTGTGGGCTGGTGGTAGCCGCCTTCCTGGACCACGACGGTCGGCAGGCCCAGGCCCGCGAGCCGCACGCCGGCCCGGTGGTAGCCCTCTGCGGTCACCTGCAGCGGGCTCTCCGGGTCGTCCCGTGCGGCGTCGACCCCGAGTGACACCACCAGGGCGGTGCAGCCCCTCGAGCCGGCCCAGCTCGCCAGGTCGTCGATCGCCGTGAGCCAGCCGGCGTCCGCGGTGCCCTCGGCCAGCGGGAGGTTCCTGGTCGCGCCCACCCCGGCGCCCCGGCCGACCTCGTCGGCGAACCCGACCACGTGCGGGAACCACCCTGCTCCGGGGTCTACGTGCACCGATCCGTAGAGCACGTCTGCGCGGTCGTAGAAGATCGCGGCCGTCCCGTTGCCATGGTGCGCGTCGATGTCGATCACCGCGACCCGGTCGAAGCCCCTGAGCCGGAGCGCGTCAGCCGCGACGGCAGCGCTGTTCAGGTAGCAGGACCCACCGAAGCCCGCGCGGGTCGCGTGGTGCCCCGGCGGCCGGCTCAACGCGTAGGCCACCGGTTCGCCCGCGGCCACGAGGTCGACGGCGGTCAGCGCGCAGTCCACGGCTGCTCGCGCAGCCCGCCAGGTTCCGGGGCCGACCAGGGTCATCGTGTCGTAGGCGAACCGCCCCGCGTCGGCGTGCACGGCCACTGCCGGCCGTGTGGGCAGGCCGCCGGTCATGGCCGGTGTCGGGAACAGGTAGGGCACCACGCGGTCCTGGCCGACCAGGTCGGCGTACGGACCCTCGCGCCAGCGATCGGAGACCGTCCGGAGGAAGTCGAGCAGCTCACGGTCGTGCACCCCGGCGAGCGCCTCGTCGGGGTGCGTGGTGGCTTCGACGAGGCGATGCCCCGACGACCGCAGGCTCTCCAGGATGAGGTCGACCCTCGCGGCCACCTCGGTGGCCGCGGTCGCGGCGCCGACCCAGATCTCGTGCCTGGGGTCGTGGTCGCGGGTCGCCGGTGACCACACGACCGGAACGGCGTACTGATTCATGGGTCAGTATCCCACCATGTTCGGGCGGCGGTCGGGCAGGATGTCGGCATGCCCCGATCGAGCGAGACCGGGATCCGCATCGGCCTGCTGCCGAGCGGTCCCACGAACTCCGTCCTGGACGTGGCCGGCGTCGGTCTGGGCCACACGACGCTGGTGCGTGACGAAGCAGCCGCTCCTGGGGGTCGTGGTGTCGCCCGCACCGGTGTCACCACGCTCGTCCTGGCCGAAGACGCCTACCGGCGCCCTCTTGCCGCGGGGGGCGCCGTCCTCAACGGCGCGGGTGAGTGCACCGGTTTCCTCACGGCGACCGAGTGGGGCACCATCGAGACCCCCGTCTACCTGACCTCGACGATGCAGCTCGGCCGGGTCTACGACGCGGCCTGCCAGATCGCCCTCGAGCAGGACCCAGGGGTCGCAGACGACGTGGTGATCCCCGTGGTCGGTGAGTGTGACGACTCCTTCCTCAACGACTGCAGGGTGATGCAGGTGGAGGTCGCCGACGTGCGCACCGCCCACCGGGCTGCCCTCGACTCCCGCGGCAGCCCCACGCCACCGGACGAGGGCTCGGTCGGGGCAGGCACCGGCATGTCCTGTCTCGGCTTCAAGGGCGGCATCGGTACGGCGTCCCGCGTCACCACCGATGGCCACACCGTCGCGGTGCTGCTCCTGACCAACTTCGGCGAACGGAAGAGGCTCACCGTGGCCGGGGTCCCGGTCGGTCGGCTGCTCCCTGCTCCGCAGCCGGGTGACCCTCGCCCCGCAGGGTCGTGCATCGGCATCGTCGTCACCGACGCGCCGGTGATCGCGAGCGACTGCGCCCGGCTGGCCCGGCGGATCGGGCTCGGTCTCGCGCGGACCGGATCCACGGCGCACCACGGCAGCGGGGAGATCTTCCTGGCGGCCTCGACGACCAGTCGCGTCGACCGGGACGGGAGTCCCGAGCCAGGGTCCACCCGGGTCGCCGGTCGCGGCCTCGACGACCTGTTCGAGGCGGTGGTCGACGCGGCCGAGGAGTCGGTGCTCAACTCCCTGCTCGCCTCGCCGACGACCGTCGGGCGTGACGGGAACACGAGCGAAGGACTCGACCCGTCCGTGGTGTCCCGACTGCTGTCGGAGGCCGGCCATGACGGGAACTGAGCGCGAGGTCCGGATCGAGATGGCCGACGGTGTCAGCCTGGCCGCGACGCTCTACCTGCCCGACGAGGGCGACGGGCCACAGCCCTGCCTGCTCGAGGCGCTGCCCTACCGCAAGGACGACCTGACCTCGTCGTACGCCGAGTCCTACGTCGAGCTGCGTGACCTCCACCGCTACGCCGTGTGCCGCCTCGACCTGCGCGGCACCGGGTCGTCGGGTGGGGACGGGACCGACGAGTACCCCGAGGCCGAGCAGTCCGACCTCGTCGAGGTGATCGCGTGGCTGGCCGAGCAGCCGTGGTGTGACGGCAACGTCGGCATGTGGGGCACGTCGTACTCGGGGTTCAACTCGCTCCAGCTCGCCTGCGAGAGGCCACCCGCACTGAAGGCCATCTGCGCCATCTACGCGAGCGACGACCGGTGGACCGACGACGTGCACTGGCGAGGTGGCGCGCTCCGGCTCGTGGACCTCGTCGACTACTGCCACTACATGACGCCGATGATGATGCTGCCTCCCGTGCCGGCCGTGTGGGGAGATCAGCAGGCGCGGGACTGGCGCGAGGAGTGGCAGCACCGGCTGGCGACGCAGGAGCCGTGGGTGCTGACCTGGCTGCGCGAGAACCGGGACGGCCCCTACTGGCGACACGGGTCGGTCCGCAGCGACGGTGCCGGGAACGGCTACGACCGGATCGACTGTGCCGTGATGATCGTGGCCGGCTGGGCCGACGGCTACCGCAACAACTCCTTCCGCACGGTCGAGGCCCTCGGCGAAGCAGGCGTCCCCTACCGTCTCCTCGCCGGGCCCTGGGTGCACGCGGACCCCTCGACGGCCTACCCCGGCCCGCGCATCGACCTCACCCAGGAGATGGTCGCGTGGTGGGACCGCTGGCTGCGCGGCCGCGACGACACCCCGCATCGTGACGTCGTCGACGTGTTCGTGCGCACCTCCACCCGGCCGGTCGCCTTCATGGACCAGCACGACGGTCGCTGGATCCGCGACGAGTGGCCCTCCTCGGCGGTGTCCCGGCGGACACGTCCGCTGACGGGGCCGCGGACCCTCCCGGTCGAGCCCGATGTCGGCACCGCTGCCTGGATCGACTGCGCCGGCCACCTGCCGTGGGGACTATCGGTGGACCAACGGGAGGACGACGCGCACTCACTCACCTGGGAGTGGGCCGGCGACTCCGACCTGGTCCTCGGCCAGCCGCGCGTACGACTGCGTCTCAGCGCCGACGCTCCCGCAGCGTCGGTCTCCGTCAAGCTGTGCGACGTGTTCCCCGACGGCACCTCGGCGCTGATCAGCCGAGGGAGCCTCGACCTCGCCTTCCGCGACGGCGTGCACGCGCCGGTGGAGCCGACGGCCACTCGTCCCCGGGGCGGAGTACGACGTCGAGGTGGTCCTCGACGCCTGCGCCTATCAGCTGGCTCCCGGACAGACACTGCGCCTCTCGATCGCCGGAGCCGACTGGCCGAACACGATCGCTCCCCCCGCCCCCGTGACCCTGACCGTCCACGAAGGCTCGCTCGAGCTGCCCTTGCGGGCAGGCGAGGAGCAGGCGCCACCGCCGTTCACCCCTGGTGCGGAGTCGTCCTCGGAGGAACCCGCCGACATCTCGTGGACGGTGTCCAGGGACGTGCTCCGCGACACGACGACCTGCACGGTCCGCCATGGTTCGGCCTACGACGTGCCTCATCAGGGCCGCGCGACCGAGGAGTACGTCGGCACGGTGAGCGTGGACCGTCGTACGTTCGCCCAGCGCGCCGTGGCCCACTGCACCTACGGACTCAGCTGGCCGGGTGTTGAGGTCTCGGTCACCTCGATGATGACCGTGGAGGTCACGGCCGACGGCTACGACGTGGTGATCGAGGCGGACGCCACAGACGGCGACACGGCCATGCCCCACCGCAGCTGGAGCGAGCACATCCCCCGATAGCTAGAGGTTCCGCAGCCGTGCGGCCCTCTTGGTGAGGTGGTCCCGCTCCGCGGTGCTCCGCGTTCGACGCGCCGCCCGAAGGTAGAGGTCGACCGCGTCCGCGAGGTCGCCGGCCCGCTCGTGCAGGTGTGCCCGGACGGCGTCGAGCCGGTAGTGGTCGGCCAGCGCCTCGTCGAGGGCGTCGAGCGCGCGCAGCCCGGCCAGCGGTCCGTGGACCTCGCCGACCACGACCGCCCGGCTCAGCGCTGCCATCGGGTTCTCGGTCAGGGCGACGAGGTCGTCGTACCACTCGAGGATCTGGGGCCAGTCGGTCTCCTCGGCCTTCGGGGCGTCGGCGTGAAGAGCGGCGATGGCCGCCTGGATCTGGTAGGCCCCCGGTCGGTCGCGCGCCAGCGTCGCCGTGATGATCCGCAGCCCCTCGGCGATCTCGCCTGCGTCCCACCGGCTCCGGTCCTGCTCGTCGAGCGGAACGATCGAGTCGTGCTCGTCCCTGCGTGCGTCACGACGAGCGTGGTGCAGGAGCATCAGCGCGAGCAGGCCGGCCACCTCTGGCTCGTCGGACTCGAGGACCAGCAGCCGGGTCAGCCTGATCGCCTCCGCCGCGAGGTCGACCCGTCCGCCGTACCCCTCGTTGAAGATCAGGTAGAGCACGCGCAGCACGACTGCGATGTCGGCCGGGCGGGTGAACGGCTTGCCGGACAGGGCGCGCTTGGCCCGCGAGATCCGTTGCGCCATCGTCGCCTCGGGAACCAGGAACGCCTCGGCGACCTCCCGGGTGGTCAGTCCGCCCACGGCGCGCAGCGTCAGGGCGACCGCTGACGTCGGGCTCAGGACCGGATGGCAGCACAGGAACATCAGCAGGAGGGTGTCGTCGGCCCGTTCGGTCGGCCCGCTCGCCGGCTCGAGGGCGGTCGCCTCCTCCCGGCGGCGCCGGGCCGTCTCGGATCGATGCGCGTCGACCAGCTTGCGCTGCGCGACCGTGATCAACCACGCCCTGGGCTCGTCCGGCGTGCGCTGAGGCCACACCCGGTGGGCCTCGATCAGCGCCTCCTGCACAGCGTCCTCGGCCGCCGCGAAGTCGCTCCCGCGACGGACGAGGACACCGAGCACCTGCGGGGTCAGTTCCCGCAGCAGGGCCTCGTTCACACGTCGGCCGGTGCGCTCCACATCACCGGCCGCACCTCGAGCCACTCGTGGATGGGCAGGCTGTCCTTGCCCGGTGCGGAGGAGACGAGTGCCGCCACCTCGTGCGCGCGCGCCTCGGACTCCACGTCGATCATGTACCACCCGGCGATCAGCTCCTTGGTCTCCGGGAACGGGCCGTCGGTCACGACCGGTGCTGCATCGGGACCGCCGTACTGCACCCAGGCGCCTTCGGGGCTGAGGGCCTGAGCGTCGACGTACTCCCCGCTCTCCCGCAGGATCCGGGTGACCTCGTGCTGGAAGTCCATGTGTGCGGTGATCTCGTCCGGCGTCCACTCGCTCATCGGCGCGAAGCCGGGATCCTCGGTGGGGCCACCGGTGTAGTGCTTGAGCAGCAGGTACTTCGGCATGTCTGACTCCTCGCGTCGTGGGCGGCCAAGGTGTCGCCCTCACCCCTGGGACGGAGCCGGTCCTCCGTCCTCGACATCCTGTCGGAAACTTCTTGCCCATCTTCTCCGACGGGTCAGGGCGAGCACCGGTCCCGTGCGCACGCCGCTCATGGCACGAGCCTGCCCACCCGGTAGGCCTCGCCGATCGCTCCCACCAGGTGCGCCACCGCGTCCTCCCTGGGGGCGAAGGGGCCGGGCTGGAAGTGCGGGCTGGCCAGCCCTCGCTGCACCGACTCACAAGCGGCCCAGTCCTGCTTGTTCGTCAGGTCCCAGAACTCGACGGCACCACCCGCGTCCGGTGCACTGCCGTCGGGACGGGGCCGGACCAGCCAGGAGCACTCGATCCAGGTCCTGCCGGGGGCCAGGGGCAGCAGTCGGTGGGACATCACGTAGTCGGGGTGGGCCGAGACCAGCAGGTTCGGCAGCAGGTGGAGGTACTCGACCCGGACCGGGTCCACCCCCGGGATCGGAGTGGCGGCCAGCTCGCCGGTCATCGACATCGTGGCCATGCCGTCGCGCAGGATCATCGAGCCGCCCACCCAGTCCCCCGGCAGGTCGTAGTTGTCGCCGGAGTCCGGTGGGGAGAGCTGGCACAGCTCCGGGTGGATCAGCGGGCAGTGGTAGCACTCGTGGTAGTTCTCGGCGATCACCTTCCAGTTCGCCGCCACCTCGTAGGAGTGCCGGTCGGCCAGCACCAGCTCCGCGCAGTCGTACGCCGAGACGATCGGATCGAGGTCGCCGACGTGCTCGGTGAACGACGGCACGAGGTCGCTGCCCAGCGGGTGGAGTGCGTGGCCGAAGACCCACCCCTCCCAGACCTGCACCGGCAGCTCGACCAGGCCGTGCTCGTCGCGGTCGAAGGTCGGGTCGTCCCGGAAGCCGCTCGCTGCGACCAGGTTGCCGCTGAGGTCGTAGTTCCACGCGTGGTAGGGGCACACGATGCTGCGGCGGTCGGAGGACGCACCGATCGGCAGCAGCTCGTGGCCGCGGTGCCGACAGGTGTTGGCGAACATGCGCAGGCAGGACCGGTCCTGCACCAGCAGGGTGGAGACGTCCCCGACGACCAGCGCGCGCTGCCGCACCGGCTTGCCGTCCGAGGGCGACGGGAACAGGTCGCGCACGCGCCCGAGGCACGACCAGCTGCCGGCGAACAGGTGCCGCTGCTCCCAGGCCAGCACCTCGTCCGTGGTGTAGGCGGCTGCGGGCAGCATCCTCTCGGGCTCCCCCTCGGCGCGGGTGTGGCGACGTACGCTCGCCAGCGGGTCGAGCTCCGTGTCGGTCATCGGCCTGTCTCCTGTCCTGTGGTCATAGGCTTCGCGCCATGGGAGAGCGATAGTGGTGGCCGCGCCGAAGGGCCCGGCGAGAGGCAGGGCCCGTCGTACGGTCGAGGTGCGGCGCGAGGAGATCCTGACCGCGACGACAGACCTGCTCGACCGCATCGGGCTGGCTGCGATCCGGGTCGCCGACGTCGCCGAGGAGCTCGGCATCAGCCCGTCGCTGGTCTTCTACCACTTCGGCACCAAGGACACCCTCGTCGCGGACGCGTTCGCGTACGCCGTCGACCGCGACCTCGACAAGCTCGAGCGGGCGACCGCGAACGGCACCGACCCGATGGACCGGCTGCGCCGGGTGCTCCGCCTCTACGGCCCCACGGGTGCGGCGATCGGCTGGCGGGTCTGGATCGACGCCTGGGCCCTCGCACAGCGCGAGCCGGTGATCCGCAAGGTGCTGCGACGCCTGGACCACCGGTGGTCGGCGGCGCTGCTCGAGGTCGTCGAGGAGGGCGTCGCCGACGGCTCCTTCACCTGCGCCGACCCCGCCTCGGCCGTGGCTCGGGTCTCGGCGCTGCTGGACGGCCTCTCGGTGGCGACCCTGGTCTACCGGACGGTCACCCGTGCGCAGCTGCGCGAGTGGGTCGCCGGCGCAGTTGCCGGCGAGCTCGGTCTCGACCCCGAGGTCCTTGTCTGAGCGGAGCTGCAGCGGGTTCTGCACCTCACACCAGCCAGTGTGCCTGGTAGGCAGGGTCGGTCAACGCCGGCCGGTCCATCCGGAACGGCGCGAGGTCGGTCGTCGTGGTCCCCTCCACGACGAGGTCCGCGAGCAGCCTGCCGAAGGTCGGCGCGAACTTGAAGCCGTGCGCGGCACCCATGCCGACCACGACCGACTCGTGGCCGGGCACCGGTGAGATCACGAAGTCCCGGTCCGGGGTCAGCGTGTACTGGCACCGCAGCGACCGCACCGGTTCGCCGCTGCCGGGGAGCATCTGCCGCAGGTGCGCGGCGAGCAGCGACTGCATCTGCGGGTCCGGTTCCGAGGTACGCCGCTCGGGGTCGACCACCGGGCCACCGCAGTCCTGGGCCGCCTTGACGGTGGGGGCCCCGAAGCACGGGAAGCCGTAGAACGACGGGTCGTCCATCCAGATCCACAGCGGGAGGCGCCCGGGCGCGAAGGCCTCCGGGTCCGGCGGTTCGAAGTAGGTCACCTGCTCGAGTGTCACCTCGAGCGGGATCCCGTGGCCGAGACCCGAGAGGATGTCGTTGGTCCAGGCATCGAGGCACAGCACCAGCCCGTCGCAGTGCAGCAGTCCGTGGGGAGTGTCGATCGCGATGCCCTTCGCGCCGAGGTCACGTACGGCGAGCACGGGACTCATCTCGCGCAGGTCGGCACCGTGCCGCCGGGCCTCGTCCTGCATCACCCTGGTGCCGTGGCCCGCCGGCACGATCGCCGCGTCGGCCTGGTGCAGCGCCATCAGGCCCTCGGGAAGCCGGAACTGTGGCCACCGGCTGGTGACCGAGGCCGCGTCCAGCACGTCGTAGACGATCCCCACCTCGTCGAGGGCGTCGGTGTAGTCGACCGGGCTGATCGCCGCTCCCTCGGGGAACAGGTCCAGGCCGCCGACCACGGTCATCAGAGTGGTGTCGCTGTCCCGTTCGAGCCGCGCCCAGTCGGCGTACGCGTTCTGGGTCAGCCGGACGTATCCGGGGGTGTGGTAGCTGTGCCGCAGGATCCGGCTGGTGTCGTGACTCGCCCCTCGGGAGTGTCCGAGCTCGAAGCGGTCCAGCCCGACGACACGGTGCCCTGCGCGTGCGAGCTCCATGCAGGTAGCGCTACCGAGCGCGCCGAGTCCCGCGACGACGTAGTCGACGTGCTCGCTCATGACCCCTCCTCCAGGAGGGGGAGCAGCCACCGCCGGATGTCGAGACTGTCGTCCTCCATCGGTGCGAACCATCCGTGGCGGTAGCTCCGCGACGACATGCCGCGCTGCACGGACTCGCAGATCGCCCAGTCCTGGCCGTTCACGAGGTCCCACAGGTCGCGAGCGTCCCTCGGATCGAAGTGCTCGGACGCCACCTCGTCTGCCGCGAAGAGCAGCGAGCACACGATGTCGGTCCGGTCGACGCCACGCGGGTGGAGCACGAAGGCGGCGACATGGTCCGCGGACGCCGAGAGCAGCAGGTTGGGATAGACGAGATCACCCTTGTGCCGGGTCCGTTCCTCCTCGCTCAGTCCCGGCAGGGCCGCACGCGTCGTGGTCCCGGAGGTGGTGAAGGTCCACGCGCCCTCGCGGTGCGGGATCCCCTCCTCCCACGGCAGGCCGCCACCTCCGCCCGCGAAGGCCGGCACCAGCCGGCACAGCTCCGGGTGCACGGGACCGCAGTGATAGCACTCGTTGTAGTTCTCCAGGAGGACCTTGTAGTTGGCGGCGACCTCGTAGGTCATCGTGGCGCCGGTGACCAGGGTGGACAGGCGGTAGTTCGCCAGCGCCAGACCGGCCCTCTCGACCGCCTCCCCGAGTGGCGCGGCCGTCTGGGGGGTGAGGTGGACGAAGACGAAGCCCGCCCAGGCCTCGACCGCCACCGGGTTGAGCCGGAAAGCGTCGACGTCTTCGCCGCCGAGATCGGCGTGCGGTGCATGCATCAGCCGGCCGTCGAGTGCGTAGGTCCAGGAGTGGTAGGGACAACGCAGCGCCGCGGCAGCACAGGCGACCGGCGTGGCGGACCGCTCGTCGACGACCGGCCTGAGCTGCGACCCACGGTGACGGCACACGTTGTAGGCGCCGTGCAGACGCCCCTCGGCGTCGCTGGTCAGCAGCAGCGACTCCCCCACGACGTCGACCACGACCACCCGGGAGGCGGTCGCCAGGCCGAGATCGTCTTGCCGACCGACGCAGTACCACTGCCCGAAGAGCACGATGTCCCGCTCCGATAGCCAGGTCTGCTCGTCGACGTACATCTCCCGCGGCAGCGCCGCCTCCAGAGAGCCCTCAGCCATGGAGCCTCCGCGTCTCCTCGTTCCTTACTGACTGCCGAGTCAGTAAGCATCGTCGCACGAGACCACTCAGCCACGCCAGCGATGAGCGCCGGTCGGTGGTCGGGCACCCGAACGTGACCGGGCAGGGAGCAGTCGTGACCAACAGTTGCCGTGGCTCCGCGCCCCGGGGGAGGCAGTTCGCGGCAGCAGCTCGCCTGTCCTCGCGTGAACCAGTGGTCACTCCCCCGAACTGCCTCCTCCCAGGGCCGCTGCGCCCGTCGGCTACACCGGCACCCGCCGACTCCCCCGACCCGGACCGACACAATGGCCTGATGAACACCTTTGCCGATCGAGCCAGCGCGATCGCCCCTGAGCTGATCGAACTCCGCCGGCAGCTGCACCGCGTCCCCGAGCTGGACCGCCAGCTCCCGAAGACCCAGGCACTGGTGCTGAACGCGCTTGAGGGACTCGAGCTCGAGGTCACGACAGGCCAGCACCTCACGTCGGTGACGGCGGTGCTCCGGGGTGGCGCGCACGACGGCTCCGGACCTGTGGTCCTGCTCCGCGGGGACATGGACGCCCTCCCACTGACGGAGGAGACCGGTCTCGACTACGCCTCCGAGCACGAGGGGCGGATGCATGCCTGCGGCCATGACCTGCACGTCGCAGCCCTCGTCGGTGCCGCACGGTTGCTGCACGAGCGTCGCGAGGAGCTGCGCGGTGATGTGGTGTTCATGTGGCAGCCGGCCGAGGAGACCACCGCCGGTGCCCTGGCGATGATCGAGGAGGGGCTGCTCGAGGCCGCCGGCCGACCCGTGGTCGCGGCGTACTGCCTGCACGTGATGTCGTCAGGACGCCCGCTCGGCACGTGGTTCTCGCGCCCGGGGACCCTCTGGGGCGCCTCGGACGAGTTCGTGGTCCGCGTTGTCGGCGTCGGCGGGCACGGGTCCGCGCCCCACCTGACGCGCGATCCGATCCCGGTCGCCTGCGAGATGGTCACCGCGCTGCAGACGCTGGTGACCCGGCGCGTCGACATCAACGACCCGGTGGTCGTGACCGTCGGGAAGTTCGCCGCAGGGACCAAGGAGAACATCATCCCGGACGAGGCGGTGTTCGAGGCGACGATCCGGTCCTTCAGCGCGGCCAACCGGGTGCTGATGAAGGAAGCCGTGCTCCAGCTCCTCGACGGCATCGCGTCGGCACACGGGCTGCACGCGGAGGTCGACTGGACGCCGGGGTATCCACCCACCGTCAACGACGCCGACGAGTACGCCTTCGCACGCGACACCGTGGTGGACCTCTTCGGCGAGTCGAGGTACGCCGAGGAGCCAGCTCCCGATCCCGGCACGGAGGACTTCTCCTACGTGCTCGAACGTGTCCCTGGCGCCTACCTGTCCATCAGCGCGTGTGCTGCCGAGGATCCCCTGACCGCGCCCGACAACCACTCCGCGCGAGCCGTGTTCGACGACTCGGTGCTGCCCGACTGCGCGGCGTTCCTGGCCGAGGTGGCGGCCCGCAGGATGACAGGGCCCTGAGAGCTGGGCAGTGACTGCGCCACGTCCTCCGCACCTGATCGTCTGGCTCAGGGAGCCGTGCGTGGCTGCAGCGCTGCGTCCAGGTGGCACGCAACCCGGTGAGCCCCCGTCGCGGGCAGGGGGTCCAGGGGCTGCGTCCGGCACTGCTCGGCCACGCCGGCGCGTTCCGCACTGCCGTCGGCGAGCGCGGGACATCGGGGGTGGAAACGGCAGCCACCAGGGATGCGGGTCGGGTCTGGGATCTCGCCCGTCAGCACCACCGGCTCCAGCCGCTCGATCTCGGGTACGACGGACAGCAGCGCCTGCGTGTAGGGGTGTCGTGGCGCCTCGAGCACCTCTTCGGTGCTGCCGCACTCCACCACCCGACCGAGATACATCACCGCGATCCGGTCGGCGATGTTCCACGCCAGGCCCAGGTCGTGGGTGACCACCACGATGCCGAGACCGAGGTCCTCCCGCAGTCGTAGCAGCAGCGCCAGGATCTCGCCACGGATCGACGCGTCGAGGGACGACACAGGCTCGTCCGCGATCAGCAGCTGCGGACGAAGCGCCAGCGCGCCGGCGATGAGCACCCGCTGCCGCTGACCGCCGGACAGCTCGTGCGGGTAGCGCAGGAACAGCCGCTCGGGAGGACGCAGACCCGCCTCGGCGAGGGCGGCCGCGACCAGGTCCACCTCGCTGCGGCCCTCCGGGTCGGAAGCGACCCGGCGATGGAGCCGGATGCCCTCGGCCACCGACTCGTAGACGGTCTGCCGCGGGTTCAGGGAGCCGGAGGCGTCCTGCAGCACCATCTGCACCTGTGCGCGAAAGTCGCGCAGGGCGCGCATGGAGTAGTCGAGCGGCTTCCCGTCGAAGTGCACCGACCCGGCGGTCGGGGACTGCAGTCCCATCAGCGTCCGGGCCAGCGTCGTCTTCCCCGACCCCGACTCCCCCACCAGGGCCAGGATCTCCCCGCGGGCGACCGAGATGTCGGCACCGTCGAGCGCCCTGGCCACCGCGCCGCCGCGGGTGGTGAAGTCGACCGTCACCGCGTGGGCCTCGATCAGCGGTGCCTGTGGCTCCGTCACAGCTCCCCCACCCGGATGCAGGCCGCGGAGCGGCCGTCCTCGAGCACCAGCAGCGGCGGTTCGGCCGTTCGGCAGGCGTCCTTCGCGTGCGGGCACCGCGGTGCGAACGAGCAGCCCGTCGGTAGCGCACGTGGATCGGGCGGGTCCCCGCCGAGCCCGGCCGGGGAGTAGCGCGCCGCCGCGTCCCCGATGCGGGGGAAGGCGTTGGACAGCGCCCGGGCGTAGGGGTGCTGCGGATCGGTGAACACCTGCTTGGCGCTCCCGATCTCGACCACGCGGCCGGCGTACATCACCGCGACCCGGTCGCAGATGTCGGCCAGCACCGACAGGTCGTGGCTGATGATCAGCATCCCGACACCGAGGTCGCGGACCAGGCCTGCGAGCAGGTCGAGGATCTGCGCCTGGACCATCACGTCGAGGGCCGTCGTCGGCTCGTCGGCGATGATCAGCGACGGTCGACAGGCCAGGGCCATCGCGATCATCACTCGCTGGCGCTGCCCACCCGAGAGCTGGTGCGGGTAGGCGCGGCTGCGTGCGCGCGGCAGCCCGACCTGCTCGAGGAGGAGCGCCACCCGCTCGACCACCTCGTCCTTGCTCACCTCGGGCTCGTGCAACAGGATCGGTTCGGCGATCTGGGCCTGGATCCGCTGCACCGGGTTGAGCGAGTGCAGTGCCCCCTGGAAGACGATCGATGCCTCTGCCCACCGCAGCGCACGAAGTCGGCTCCAGCCCGTGGTCAGGACGTCCTCACCGGAGACCCGGACCTCGCCCGAGACGGTGGCGTCCTTGGGCTGCAGCCTGAGGACGGTGCTCGCCAGGGTCGACTTGCCGCACCCGGACTCACCCGCGACGCCGACGATCTCGCCCGCATTCACCACCAGGTCCACACCGCGCAGTGCGGGAAGGCGTCCCTCGGACGTGCGGTACTCCACCGTGAGGTCTCGTACGTCGAGCAGGCCGGGTCCGGATGGAGTCGACATCTCAGCGCCCCTGCAGCCGGGGGTTGAAGATCTCCTCGAGCGCGCGGCCGACGAGGTTGAACGAGAGCACCACCGCCACCACACAGAGGCCGGGCGGGAGGATGTACCACCAGGCCCCGGTCGTCATCGCGCCGACGCCGAAGGCGTCCTCGAGCATCGAGCCCCACGAGACCCTGGTCGGGTCACCGAGCCCGAGGAAGCTCAGCGTGGTCTCGGTGAGGATCGCGATCGAGACTGTCAGCGTCGTGTTCGCGAACACCATCGGCATCACGTTGGGCAGCACGTGCCTGGTCACCTGGTGCCACCGTCCGGCGCCGAGCGCCCTCGCGCGCTCCAGGTACGGCCGCTCCTTGATCGTGAGGGTCTGGCTGCGGATCAGGAGTGCGGTGCTCGGCCAGCTGGTGACACCGATGACCAGCACGATGGTGACCAGGGAACGGCCCAGCACCGCCGAGAGGACGAGTGCGAGGACGAGGTAGGGAATCACCAGGACCCACTCGGTGAACCGGAACAGGATCCGCGCGGTCCAGCCCTCGAGGAACCCCGACGCCAGCCCGATCACGGTGCCGATCAGCATGGAGATCGCGGTCGCGAGGAGCCCCACGAACAGGGAGATGCGGGCGCCCCAGATGCACAGCGCGAGGACCGACCGGCCGGCGTCGTCGGTACCGAGCCAGAACTCACCGGACGGCGACTCCAGGACGTCGCCGGTGGCCCGGGTGACCTCGATCGTCTCCCGGGGTGCGATCAGGGGTGCCGCCAGAGCGATCAGGATGAACAGGAGCAGGACTCCCAGTCCGACGAGCCCCGCGCGATGGCTGCGGAACAGTCGCCAGTTCGTGCGCCATGCCTGCACCCGTCGGCGGCGCCTGATCTGCCGGGCGGAGAGGACGGGCGTGCTCGGCTCGGCGCTCATGTCCGGACCCGGGGGTCGAGCAGGCCGTAGACCATGTTCACCACGAGGTTGGCGAAGATCACCGTGGCCGAGGAGACCAGGAAGGTCCCCTGCAGCACCCAGTAGTCGGGCAGTGTCAGCGCCTCGCTCGACAGCAGGCCCAGGCCCGGGATCGAGAAGATCGTCTCGACGGTGATGGCACCTCCGAGGATGCCCCCGATGCTCAGGGCCGTGACGGTCGTGGTGGGCAGCAGGGCGTTGCGGACCGCGTGCCTGCGCCGTACGACGACGTCGCGCAGCCCTTTCGCCCGCGCGGTCGTCAGGTAGTCCTGGCCGAGCTCGTCGACCAGGGAGGAGCGCATGATCAGCGAGTAGTCGGCCAGGAAGGCCAGAGTCAGGGTGATCACGGGCAGCGTCAGGTGCCACGCCGTGTCCATGGCGTAGGAGAACGTGCCCGGGTCGGCGTCGACCGAGTGCAGGCCTCCGGTCGGGAAGATGCCCGGCAGCGGTCCGAAACCGACGGCGACGGCTGCGATGAGCAGCAGGCCGAGCCACCACTCCGGCATGGAGTACAGCGTCAGCGTGGTGCCCGTCGATGCCGTGTCGACGCGCTTGCCACGGTTCCAGCCGCTCAGGACACCCAGGTAGATGCCGATGGCCGAGGCGAGGATCGTCGAGGTGCCCACCAGCAGCAGGGTCGGCCAGAACCGGTCGGCGATCAGCTCGGAGACCGGCACCCGGTAGCGCAGCGAGATCCCGAGCTCACCGGTGAAGGTGTTCTGCAGGAAGGTCAGGAACTGCTCCCACAGCCCCTGGTCGAGCCCGTAGGTCCGCTTGAACTCCTCCAGCTGCTCCGGCGTCCGGAATCGACCGCGGCCCAGCGTGCGGGCCGGGTCACCCGGGATCACGCGGAACAGGAAGAAGTTGACCACCAGGACGAAGAACAGGCTGCCGAGCGCCCCGAGCAGCTTGGCAGAGAGATACCTGCCGTAGCTCCGTCTCTTCGCGACCGGCTGGGCGCTGGTCGCACTGATCAGCGTCGTCACACCAAGGTCATTCGCGCTCGTCCGCGCTGGAGCGTCGCCGGAAGGCCATCAGCCCGCCGCCTGCCAGGAGCACGACGAGCACCGCCGCGCCGCCGATCAGCACCGCGTTGCCGCCGTCCTCGTCCGACGCCGACGAGGACGAGGACGAGTTGCTGGCACCCACGGCACGTGCGACCCCGTCACAGTCACCGGCGTCCTCCGCCGGGCGAGCCAGGCGGTAGTTGTACGAGCCGTACTGCATCAGCAGCACCCCGGTGGGCTCGGGCTGTGGCACGAAGCAGGCGAACCGGTCGCTGCGGTAGGCCTGTCCGTCGGTGGTGTAGGCGACGACCAGGTAGGGCGAGTCCTCGAACAGGATCTGCTGCATCCGCTGGATCTGCTCGACGCGCTTGGCGTCGTCGACCTCCTCGTTCTGCTGGGCGTCGAGCGCGTCGTACTCCTCGTCGCAGTACCACGAGTCGGACCAGCCGGCCGCGTTGCCCGCAGGTGAACACGTCCAGGATCGAGTCCGGGTCGGGCTCCATGTACCAACCCCAGTGGAACATGTCGTACTCGCCCTCGAGGATCGTGTCGGTCAGCTTGCCGCTCTCCATCACCTTGACCTCGGACTTCAGGCCGAGGTCGGCCAGCCACTCCCCGAAGAAGTCCATCGTGTTGACGGACTCCTTGCTCTCGGGTCGCGCGAAGAGCCGCAGGGTCCCGATCGGCTTTCCGTCGGGCATCGTGCGGAACCCGTCCGCGCCCTTCTCGTAGCCGGCCTCGTCGAGCATGTCCCCGGCGCGGCCGAGGTCGAAGGTGAACGCCTCGTCCTCCGACGGCTCCCAGCGGTACTTCTCGTACGCCGGGGGCACGATCACGTCGCCGGGCTCGGCGGCGCCCTGGTAGGCGGCCTGCATCAGCCGTTCGGAATCGATCGCGTAGCCGAGGGCATGACGGAACTTCGGGTCCTTCAGTGCCGGGTTCCCGTCACCGATGGGCTTGTCGGTCTCGGTGTCGATGGCGCCGGTGTTGAAGGCGATCTCGTCGAAGTACGGCGAGTCCCCGCTGATGGCGGTGATCCCGTCGCGTCCCTCGAGCGCCTTGACCTGGAGGGGGGTGATGTCGTGGATGAAGTCGAGCTCCCCCTTGATCAGCGCCTGGACCATCGGGTCCTCCGCCTTGTAGACGCGGAACACGACCTCGTCGATGTGCGGCGCCCCGCCCCAGTAGTCCGGGTTGGCCTCGAAGCGGTACGTCGAGCCACCCACCTTGCCCTCCACCAGCCGGAACGGCCCGGTGCCGACGACGGGCTGGGCGGCGGTCGGCTCGGCGCGGTAGGTCTTGACCGCCTTCTCGCTGACTCCCTTCCAGACGTGCTCGGGAATGATCGGGATCGGCAGCAGCGGCAGCACGGCGTTCGGCTTGGACAGCGTGAGCACCACCGTGGTGTCGTCGGGCGCGGTGATCGTCTTGACCGAGGCCAGGTAGGACTCCCACGTCGTCGCCTCGGGACCGCCGTCGAGGACGCGGTTGTAGGTGTAGGCGATGTCGGCGGCCGTGAACGGCTGGTCGTCGGACCACGTCACACCCTCGCGGATCTTGAAGGTCCAGGTCAGTCCGTCCTGCGAGGTCTCCCACGACTCGGCGAGCCCCGGGACCGGTGACATGTCGTCCATCGAGTAGCCGACCATGTAGTCGTAGGTCAGTGCCCACATCTCGTACGACGGGGCCTCGATCCCCAGGAACGGGTTGAACGAGTCCACCTCGTTCTTCAGCCCGACGGTGAAGGTGACGCCCTCCTTGTCGGCGTCGTCCTCCGCTGCGGCCACCGGCGCCGCCGGGAGGAGGGTGAGCAGGCCAGCCACGATTCCGAGCGCCGCGAGGACTCGGGTGGGAGTACGGTGCCGGCTGTGACGTCTCCTCCGGTCGCGGCCGAACAGCCCTACGAGCACACCCACCACGGGGTCCGCCGCCCGGATCCGTACCACTGGATGCGCCGGGTCGACTCGCCGGACTTCGTCGCGCACCTCGTCGCTGAACGCCTCTGGTACGAATCTGTCACCGGACATCTGAGCTCCCTCGTCAAAGCGCTGCGGTCCGAGATGAAGGACAGGGTGCCGGCTACTGATCGGTCAGTCAGTTGGCGACATCAGAACTGTTACTACTACACGCTCCTCCCTGCGGGAAGGGAGTACACCCAACTGTTGCGTGATTTCGACATTGGCGGCCGAGGGGACTAGTCAGGTGCTGCTCGACGCCAACCTGCTCGCGGACGAGTCCGGCTACCTCGAGCTGGGCCTCACCGCGGTCAGCCCGGACGAGAACCTGCTCGCCTACTCCGTGGACCGCACCGGCGACGAGGTCTACGAGCTCCGCTTCCGCGACCTCGAGACCGGGGAGGACCTGGACGACCTGGTCCCCCGCTGCTACTACGGCGGTGCCTGGAGCGCCGAGTCGGACCACTTCTTCTACACGGTGCACGACGACTCCTACCGACCCTTCCAGGTCTGGCGCCACGCGATCGGGTCGTCGTACGACGAGGACGCGCTCGTCCTCGACGAGCCGGACGAGCGCTTCGAGCTGAGCCTGCGCGCGACCAGGAGCGGCGGCCTGGTCGTCATCTGGTCGGAGAGCCGCGACACTCGCGAGGTGTGGGTGCTCGATACCCGGCAGCCGCTGCTGCCCGCGCGTTCGGTGGGCGGGCGTCGACCCGGCGTGGAGTACCACGCCGAGCATGCGGTCCTGCCCGACGGCGAGGAGACGCTGCTCGTCGTGACCAACGACGACGCCGGCGAGTTCCGCCTGGCCCGCTGCCCGGTCCCGAGAGTGGCGGACCAGGACCACACCTCCTGGGAGCCCCTGCGCCCCGAGGTCCCGACCGAGCGGGTCTACCGCGTCGACGCCTTCGCCACGCACGTGGTGATCGGGTTCCGGTCCGAGGGAGTCCACCGACTGCGCGTCGTACCGCTCGATGCGCTCGACTCCCCCGGTTTCGTGATCGATCCGGCCCTGCCCGACGGGAGCGTCGACCAGACCCACAACCAGCACTTCGAGGCCTCCGCCGTCACTGTCGTGGACGAGTCCTGGGTCCACCCACCCGTCTGGTCGGACGTCGACCTGCGGACGGGCGAGCGCACCGAGCGTCACCGTCACCTCGCGCCCGGTCACGACCCGGAGGACTACGTGAGTGAGCGCCGACACTTTCCCGCCCCTGACGGCACCCTGGTGCCAGCGACGCTGGTCCGGCACCGCGACACCCCGCTCGACGGCACCGCCCCTGCCCTGCTCTACGGGTACGGCGCCTACGAGTCGGTCGACGAGCCGGAGTGGGACCCCGCCCTGCCGAGCCTCCTCGACGCGGGCGTGGTCTTCGTGCACTCACACGTCCGCGGAGGCGGCGAGGGCGGCCGCCGCTGGTGGGTCGACGGGCACCTCGCGCACAAGCAGAACACCTTCACCGATCACCTCGCCGTGGCGGACGGGATGGACGGGCTCGTCGACGGGCGCAGGATCGGGACCCGCGGCATGAGTGCCGGAGGCCTGCTCCAGGGGGCGGTACTGAGCCAGCGCCCCGACCGGTGGCGCGCCGTGGTGGCGGAGGTGCCCTTCGTCGACGTGGTCACGACGATGTTCGACGTGTCCGTCCCGCTCACCGTCACCGAGTGGGACGAGTGGGGCGACCCGCGTCGTCCGGAGGAGTTCGACCGGATGCTCTCGTGGTCGCCGTACGACCACCTGCCGCCGGCCGGATCGCGGCCGGACCTGCTCGTCACCGGTGCCCTGCACGACCCCAGGGTGATGGTGCACGAACCGGCCAAGTGGGTGGCTGCGCTCCGTGCGACCGACCCGACGTGGTCGCCGCGGTGCGTCTTCCGGTGCGAGACCGGCGCCGGGGGGCACACCGGGCCGTCAGGACGGTTCGCGCGGCTCGACTACGAGGCCGAGGTCTACGCCTGGCTGCTCGACTCGCTGGGCGTCACTACTGACGCGCCAGTCAGTAACGGCTAACGTCGGAGCCACGATGATCAAGACCACCCCCTTCCACCCCCGGCTCAGCGAGCTCAACAGCCAAGGGCTCTACACCCACTGGCAGGGACATCTCTCGGCGCTGCGCTACACGCATGCCCCCAAGCACGAGTACTTCGCGGTCCGGAACTCCGTCGGGGTGTTCGACACCTCACCGCTGTTCAAGTACCGGATCCACGGACCCGATGCTGAGCGGTTCCTGGCGGGGATGCTGGTCCGCGACATCCGCGTCTGCCGGCCCGGCCAGGCCCAGTACACCCTGTGGTGCGACGACCGGGGGTTCGTGATGGAGGACGGGGTCGTCTTCCGGCACTCGGAGACCGACTTCCTGCTGACCGCGGCCCGGCCCAACGTGGGCTGGTTCAGCGACCATCGCGGCCGCCTCCGGGTGGAGATCGAGGACGTGTCGGACGAGCACGGGATCCTCGCGGTCCAGGGGCCGCGGTCGCGCGAGCTGCTCACCGCGCTGATGCCCGAGGCGGAGTCGCTGCCCTTCTTCGGCCTCACCCACGCGAAGATCGGCTCCGCCCCGGTCACGCTGTCGCGCACCGGCTACACCGGTGACCTCGGGTTCGAGGTGACCGTCGCCGCGGGGGACGCGCTCGACGTGCTCGACACCATCCTCGAGGCCGGCCGCGGCCACGGCGTCCGGCCGTTCGGCGAGGAGGCCCTGATGATGCTGCGCATCGAGGCCGGGCTGCCCCTCGTCGACGTCGAGTGGACCAACAGCAGGCTCGCCTTCACCGACCAGCAGCGGATCACTCCCGCCGAGCTCGGCATGCGCTGGATGCTGCGCGGGGTGGCCGACGGCGACAGACTCTTCATCGGCGGGGTCGCGATCCGCCGTGAGCTGGCCACGAAGTCCTCCCGGTGGGCCAGTGTCGGCATCGTCGTGGACTGGCAGAGCTGGAACGCGCTGCACCGCGACGCGGGACTGCTCCCCGCCAAGGACGAGCAGCCGCTCTCCTACGAGTCGGTGCTGCACGACCGACCGACCACCGACGGTGGCTCGCAGGTCGGCTACGTCACCAGCTTCATGTACTCCCCCGTCCTCCAGCGGCACATCGGTCTCGCGCGGGTCCGCCCCGACCTCGCCGCCCCCGGCACCGAGGTGCACATGGAGCTCGCGCTGAACCACTCCAACCAGACGGTCCTCGCCCGGACGGCGAGGCTGCCCCTGTTCAACCCCGCGAGGAAGACGGCGACAGCATGAGTCTCGACAAGCTGGACCACCGGGGCTCCTACGACGCCATCGTGGTCGGCGGTGGCCACAACGGGCTGGTGAACGCCGGCTACCTGGCCAGGGCCGGGCTGCGCACCCTGGTGCTCGAGCAGCGAGACCTGGTCGGCGGCGCCGCGATCACCGAGGAGATCGTGCCGGGCTTCTCGTTCACCACCTTCTCCTACGCGCTCAGCCTGCTGCGGCCCGAGATCATCCACGAGCTCGACCTGGTCAAGCACGGGTTCATGCCGTTGATGATGCCGTCCTCCTTCCACCCGACCGGGGACGGCGACTACCTGCTGCTCGGCGACGACCACGGGCAGAACCTCCAGGAGATCCGGCGCCACTCGCGCCACGACGCCGACGCCTACGACCGTTACCACCACGACCTCGACCGGGTCTGCCAGGCGATCCAGCCGCTGTTCGACAACCCGCCTCCCAACGTCTTCGGGAAGGATCCCGAGGACCAGGCCGACGTGGCCTGGCTGCTGGACCACCTCGGCGGGGTCGAGCAGAAGGTGATGCACGACGTCGTGCGCCTCCTCACCGGCAGCGCTGCGGACTGGCTCGACGACTACTTCGAGCACGAGGCCGTCAAGGGCTACCACGCGTCGTCGAGCATCATCGGCACCAAGGTGGGACCGATGTCACCGGGCTCGGGCCTGGTGCTGCTGTTCCACAAGATGGGCGAGCACGACGGGCACCTCGGCTCCTGGGCCTTCCACAAGGGCGGCAACGGCGGGTTCACCCAGGTGCTGGCCCGGGCCGCCGAGGCCCACGGTGCCGAGATCCGGCTCGGTGCCCGGGTGTCAGACGTGATCACGCAGCAGGGTCGCGCTGTCGGCGTCGCCCTCGAGGACGGCACCGAGTTCCGTGCTCCGGTGGTCGTCTCGGCGCTCGACCCCCGGCGTACCTTCCTCGACCTGGTGGACCCTCGCGAGCTCCCGGCGGACCTGGTCGAGAACGTCGAGCGGATGAGGTTCCGGGGAGTCTCGGCCAAGGTCAACTTCGCCCTCGACGGTCTGCCGGTCTTCCCCGCACTCCCGAGCACGGTCGACCACTACGGCGGCTTCCTGAACATCGGGCCGACGATCGAGTACGTCGAGAGAGCCTTCGACGCGGCGAAGTACGGCTGGTACAGCGAGCGTCCCTTCATCGACGCCGCCATCCAGTCGGTCGTCGACCCGGACATGGCGCCGCCCGGCAAGCACGTGATGTCGTGCTTCGTCCAGTACGCGCCGTACGAGCTGCGCGGGGGCGACTGGGAGACCGAGCGCGACGCGTTCGGGGACAAGGCCCAGGCCGTCCTGGAGTCCCACTTCCCCGGGTTCGGCGAGCTGGTGCTGCACCGCGAGGTGGTCACGCCGGTCGACATCGAGCGGGTCACCGGACTCACCGAGGGCAACATCTTCGCGGGTGAGTTCCTCGCGCCGCAGATGTACTTCTTCCGGCCCGCCCCCGGTTGGAGCCAGTACCGCACCCCCATCACCGGCTACTACCAGTGCGGTTCCGGCACCCATCCCGGTGGTTGCGTCATCGGTTCGCCCGGCAAGCTGGCCAGCCAGCGGGTCCTGCGCGACCTCGCTCAGCCCGAGTAGGGCACCTCGGTCTGCCACTCCGCCTCGTCCTGGCGGGCGGCGCCGAAGACCGCCTCTGCCACGCTGTCCGGCGTGAACGGTCCCTCGCGGGACAGCGTCCCTCGGACGGTCACGGAGACGGCCCTGATCCCGTCCGGCTTCAGGGTGGTGTCGATGCTCTGCACCAGGTTCCGCAGCCCGGCCTTCTGGACACCCAGGCTTGCGGCCTCGTTCCAGGGCTTGTCGGCCGCCATGCTGCCGGTCGCTGTGACGCGCCCTCCGGCCGCCATGAAGGGCCTCGCGGCCTGGAGGGCGGTGAGGAGTGCTCCGACGCCCAGCGTGACGTCGACGGCCAGCTCGTGGGCGGTCAGCTCCAACGGGCTCTTCTGGCGGAAAGCACTGGGATTGAAGTGGAGCACGTCGATGCGACCGGCCTCCTCACCGAGCCTGACCACAGCTGCGGTGAACGCCTCCGCATCGGTGATGTCGACCGCCTCCCATCGAGCACCCAGACCCGCGGCGCGCAACGAGCCACCGAGATCCTCCAGGACTCGCTCGTCGAGCCCGACGAGCGCCAGGTCGTATCCGTCACGTCCGAACCGCCGCGCAACAGACCCGCTGACTCCCGGTCCTGCGCCGACGACCAACACCACGGGTCTGCTCACGCGATCAAGCCTAGACCGGTTGTCCAGATGAGTCGTACGTCACATATACTGCGCCCGGACCCGGGGCTCACGACCGGGACGACGAGGGGAGTTCCTTGATGAGGAACGTCGAGGCGCAGCTGATCCACGACATGCAGAACACCGCGTTGGTGCTCCGTGAGGCGGCGTCCCAGCTCCACGAGAACGGTGAGACCCTGCCTCCGGGTGTCGTGGCGCATCTCACCGAGATGATGATGCGGCGCAGCGACATGCTCGTGCGTCTCCTGGGCGACCTCTCGACCTCCCACCTCGCCGAGCGTGGTGAGCTCGAGCTCTCGCTGCAACCCGTCTCGCTCTCGGACGTGTGCCACGAGCTGCTGACCGAACGCCAGCCCGCGATCGGCGCGCACATCACGATCGACGTCGCCGAGGACGCGGTCGCGCTCGCGGACCCGACGCGCATCACCCAGGTGCTGGACAACCTGATCACCAACGCGCTCCGCTACGGCGGTCCGCACGTCCACGTGAGCGCCACCCGTGACTCGGAGAGCGTCCGCCTGACCGTCAGCGACGACGGCAACGGAGTGCCCGAGGAGCTGGTGGACAACCTGTTCCGTGCCTACGTCCGGGGCCCGTCGTCCCAGCGGTTCGGCGGCAGCGGGCTCGGCATGCTGATCGTCCGGCAGCTCTGCGAGGCCATGGCCGGCTCGATCGAGTACGACGGCGCCCAGGACACCCGGTTCACCGCGACGTTCCCCGCGCTTCCGGTCCCCACCGAGAAGCTGGGCCCCGATGTGGCGGGGGCAGGGCACTCCGTGGCCTTCTGGCACCTCGAGGAGAGTCTCACCGAGGACCTCGTCGCCTACGTCGCCAACGGGCTCGCTGCGGGCGAGGCCGTCCTGGTCGCCGCGACCCCTTCACACCACCGGCGCCTGGAGTCCGGGCTGGCAGCCATCGGCATCGACCCGGTCTCCGCCATCGTCTCGGGCCAGTACATTCCGCTCGACGCGGACTCGTTGCACCAGGACCTGCCTCGACTGCACCACATCGACCGCGACCGCTTCGACGCGTTGATCGGCGTCCCGGTCGAACAGATCAGCCATCGCTGGCGGGCGTTCCGGGTCTTCGGCGAGATCGTCGACCTCTACTGGCGCCAGAGCGACGACCACCTGGCTCTCGAGCTCGAGGCCTGTTGGAGCGAGCTGCGTTCCCGGGTGACGTTCCCGCTCCTGTGCGGCTACGAGCTCGCACCCGGCGAGAGGGCCGGCGCGATCTGCGACTGCCACGACATGGTCGTCTCTGCCTGACCGCCCCCGGGTGACGGCAGGTCGTCGTCACGGGTCCAGGAGGGTGGCCGCCGCGCCGTGCACGAGCGGCCCCAGCACCTCGAGGCGGTCGTCGGTCACCCGGGTCCCCGGGCCCCAGATGCTGAGCACGGCGACCAGACGCCCGGAGCTGTCGACCACCGGGGCCGACACCCCCCACGCGGACGGCTCGTACTCTCCCCGGCAGGCTGCGAAGCCGCGGAGCCGGACCTGCCCCAGCTCCTGGTCCAGGGCAGCCACCGAGGTGATCGTCGTGTCGGTGAACCGTTCGAGGCGACGACGGTCCGGACGGACGCGCACGGGGACGTCACCGAAGGCCAGCAGCACCTTGCCGGTTGAGGTGGCGTGCAGCGGGACGGTCTGCCCCAACCAGGTCGCCGCGACGATGGCGGGCGGGACCACCTCCTCGACATAGGTGAGCGCGCCCTGGCGCCAGACGGCCAGCGCCGCGGTCTCGCCTGTCTGCAGGCTGAGCCGCTGCAGACGCGTCCGCGCCAGGGCGATGATCGTCTCGGTGCCGGCCGACTGCGCCATGTCGACGACGGCGACACCGATCGACCACCGCCCGCCCTCGCGGCTGCACGAGACGACGTCGTGTGCCTGCATCGTGTGCAGGATCCGCCATGCTGTGGCCCGGTTGAGGCCACAGGTCTCCGCGAGCCGGGCCGCGGTGGAGTCCTCCGGGGCGGCCGCGGCGACGGCGCGCAGCAGCAGCATCGACCGGTCCACGGACTGCACGCGCGGCGTACGCTCCGCTGGCGTCGTCTCGCCCATGGTGGAACCTCCCGGAACTCCTTGACGGCCCGTCACCCGGATCCGTATGTTCGCATGGTAAACGGAGTTGTTCATATCGTGAACGATCGTGGAGGCAACGAATGAGGCGTTTCATGAACCGCAAGGTGATGATCACCTGTGCTCTGACCGGGGCAGGCGACACCGTGGGCAGGTCCGAGCACGTGCCCGTGAGCCCCGAGCAGATCGCCGAGTCCGGCATCGCAGCCGCGCGGGCAGGCGCCACGATCGTGCACATCCACGTGCGCGATCCGCAGACCGGGCAGGGCTCCCGCGAGGTCGCGTACTACCGCGAGGTGGTCGAGCGGATCCGTGCCAGCGACGTCGACGTCATCATCAACACCACCGCCGGCATGGGCGGCGACCTGATGCTCGACCCGCAGAACCCGACCGAGTTCGTCGAGGGCACCGACCTGGTCAACGGGGTGGAGCGGCTCAAGCACGTCGAGGAGCTGCTGCCCGACATCTGCACCCTGGACTGCGGCAGTCTCAACTTCGGCGAGGGCAGCCTGGTCTACGTCAGCACGCCGGACATGCTCCGGGACGGCGCCAAGAAGATCCAGGAGCTCGGCGTGCGCTGCGAGATGGAGATCTTCGACACCGGCCACCTGTGGTTCGCCCGCCAGCTCGTCGAGGAGGGCCTGATCGACGCACCACCGATGTTCCAGCTCTGCATGGACATCCCGTACGGCGCACCGGCGGATCCTGCCCTGCTGGTGACGATGGTGGACCAGCTGCCGGAGAACGCCGTCTGGGCCTCGTTCGCGCTGGGCCGGATGCAGATGCCGTGGGTGGCCCAGTCCGTGCTGCTCGGTGGCCACGTCCGGGTCGGCCTCGAGGACAACCTCTATCTCAGCAAGGGCGTGAAGGCGACCAACCCGCAGCTCGTCGAGCGCGCACGCACCATCGTCGAGGCCATGGGTGCGGCAGTCGCGTCGCCCGACGACGCTCGCGAGCTCCTCGACCTCGCGCCGAGGCACGGATGAGCCCCACCCCTGTGCCCGTCCCGGTCGCCGTCGAGGACGTCCGCACGGTCTGCTGTGTCGGGGCAGGCGTCATCGGCGGCGGCTGGGCGGCGTACTTCCTGTCGCGCGGCTACGACGTGGTCGCCTGGGATCCGGCGCCCGACGCCGCAGATCGCCTCGGCCACCTCGTCGACGCGGCCTGGCCCGCGCTGACCGAGCTCGGGCTCGCTGACGGGGCCGACCGCTCCCGCCTGCGGTTCGAGCCGGACCTGGCCAGGGCTCTGGCCCAGGCGCAGTTCGTGCAGGAGAGCGCGCCGGAGGACCTCGACCTCAAGGTCAAGCTGCTCGCCGAGATCGACGCCGCGGCGCCCGAGGGCATCGTGATCTCCTCCTCCACGTCCGGCTACGGGATGAGCGAGATGCAGGTCGCCTGCGCCCACCCGGAGCGCACCATCGTCGGGCACCCGTTCAACCCGCCCTACCTGATCCCGCTCGTCGAGGTCGTCGGCGGGAACCAGACCTCGCCGGAGGTGGTCGCCTGGACCTCCGACTTCTTCCGGCACGTCGGCAAGTCGGTGATCACGATGGACCGCGAGGTGCCGGGGTTCATCGCCAACCGGCTGCAGGAGGCGCTCTGGCGCGAGGCGCTGCACATGGTCGCGGAGGGTGAGGCGACCGTGGAGCAGATCGACCTGGCGATCACCGACGGCCCCGGTCTCCGCTGGCCGGTCCAGGGCCCGATGCTCACCTTCCACCTCGCGGGCGGCCAGGGCGGCATGGCACACATGCTCGACCACTTCGGCCCGTCCCTGAAGTCCCCGTGGACGCGCTTGGTCGCCGCCGACCTGACGTCCGAGCTGCGTGACGCGGTGGTCGGAGGGTGCGACCGCGAGTGCGAGGGACGCACCATCGACCAGCTCGTCGCCGAGCGCGACGCCGGGGTGATCGCCGTGCTCCGCGCGCTGGGCCGGACGTGAGCGCGACCGACCGTGGCTGAGCCGCTGTGCACCTGGACCGAGGACGTCCGGGCGGAGTGGATCGACTACAACGGGCATCTCTCCGAGCCGTACTACGTCCTGGTGCTGGGCCACGCCACCGACGAGGTGATGGCCACGGTCGGGCTCGGGCCGGCGTACCGCGAGGAGACCGGCTCCTCGCTGTTCACCGTCGAGGCCCACGTCCGCTATCTCGACCAGGTCGGTCCCGGTGAGTCGCTGGAGGCGCGTTCGTGGCTGATCGGCGCGACGCCGAAGCTGCTGTGGATCTGGCACGAGCTGTGGTCAGGAGGGACCCTGCGAGCGACCGAGGAGATCCTGGGCGTGCACGTCACCGGCGCCTCCTCGACTCGCTTCCCCGAGGAGATCCACGCCGGTATCGAGGCGGCGCTCGTGCCTCCCGGTCCCGAGGCCTCTCGCGCGATCCGGCTCGCGGGTCGGGCGACGGGTCCCCTCAGCCCTGAGCCAGGGCGTTGATCTCGGCCGCGACCCGGACCGGCTCGTCGATCTGGAGCAGCGAGCCGCCGCGCAGGTCGACGCGCTGAACCGTCATGGCTGCCCCTCAGTCATCGTGGACGGGATCCCGGGCATAGGCCACAGCCAGCTCGGTCCGCGACCGGACCCCGCGCTTGCGAAACACGTTGCCCAGGTGGCGCTCGACGGTCTTCGGGCTGATGAAGAGCGAGGCGCCGATCTCCTTGTTGGACATCCCCTGGGCCGTCAGGAGTGCGACCCGCGTCTCCTGCGACGTCAGTGGCTCGTTGCCCGTTGCGCGTTGCCGCCGAGCAGTCGCACCGGTCGCCGCCAGCTCCCGCTCGGCGACGGTGACCCAGTGCGTCAGGTCCATCCCGTCGAACGCGTCGAGTGCCGCTTGCAGGTGGTCCCTGGCTGCGACCCGGTGGCCACCACGGCGTAGCCGTCCGCCGTAGAGCAACCGGGTGCGGGCCGTCTCGAACGGGTCCCCACCCTCGGCGTGCGCCGTCAGCGCGGCCACCATCAGGGCGTCGGCCATCGTCTCGTCGGCCACCGTCAGCGCCTCGCACCTCCGGGCAAGCGCTGTCGACAGCGCGGGCGACCCGGGTGGGGTGGCCTCGGCGAACCGCACCGCGAGCGACCGTGCCTCGTCACTTCTGCCCAGACCGAGGTAGGCCTCGACCAGCAGGGGTGCCACGCCGAGCGGTTCCCCACTGGCGCCGCTCCCGCCGTCTGCGGCTACCCGCGCCTCGATGAGAGTCACCACCTCGCTGAGCTCGCCGCGGCACAGTGCGCAGAACGCCGCCGTCATCGCGTGATGTGCCGCATGGGCGGTGGTGCCGGCCCGATCGGTGAGCTCGCGTGCCCGGGCCAGCGACCTGGCGGCGTCGTCGTGCAGCCCGCGAGCCGCCGACTGCCAGGCCAGCATCTCCACCGCGACCGATCCGTCGGCGGCGTAGCCGAGATGTCCGGCGAGTTCCGCGGCCTCACCAGCATCCGCGAAGGCACCGGTGTGATCCCCCAACCACGCCCGGCCGGAGGCCAGGATCGCCAGGCATGGGACGAGGACGCCGATCGCCCCGCGCCGGCGAAGCTCACCGAGGCGGGTGGCACCGGCCGCCACGGCGTGACCCACCTGGCCGGTGAAGCCCGCGGCCAGCGCCATCAGCAGCAGGGCCCGCGCATCGTGACGCAGTGCGGGCAGGTCTGCCAGCCGACTCACCTCACCGAGCCGGCCCATGCCGGCCTCGAGGTCACCCGCCAGCAGCAGTGCTGCGCCACCGCTGAAGGCCGCCATCAGCCGTTGCTCGGCATGGTCGGGGTCGGCGACGGCGTCGATGCGACGACTGCAGTCGGCCATCCCGACGAGGTCGTTGAGACGGAACCGCGCCAGCGCGAGCTCGGTCAGGTCACGGACGAGCGCCGTTCCCTCGAGGAGGTAGGACGCCTCGTCGAGGTACTCGACGGACCGCGGCACGGATCCGGCGTACTGCTCCAGCATCCCGAGCGTGAACAGGGCCTCGCCGCGGGACCGGTCCTGCACGCCCTCGGCCAGGACCCGGTCGACCAGGCCGCGGACCCGAGCGATGTCGCCGGCCTGGAAGGCGTCGTGTGCGGCGAGGGCGAGTCGTCGTCGCGCCAGGTCGGGGTCTCGGGTCAGCTCGGCGGCGCGTTCGAGCGCCGTCGCAGCGGCGGCGAAGCCCGACCGGTCACGGTTGCCCTCCGCAAGCGTCGCGAGCTGATCTGCGAGTTGCGGATCATGGCCGACGACGGACTCTGCCAGGTGCCAGACCCGGCTCCGGTCACTCACGGGAAGGACCGCTGCCAGTTCCGCATGGGCGTCGCGCCGCTCGCCCGGCGTCGCCAGCTCGAGGACGGCGCTGCGCAGCAGGGGGTGCCGGATCCGGTACCCCGTCCGCACCTCGACGAGGACGCCGCGCCGACAAGCCTCCTGCAGCGCCTCACGGGCGTTGATGCCGGTGTCGCCCAGGGCCGTGACGACCGCCGTCAGCTCCGAGCCCGTGTCACCGACCAGAGCCAGGCACAGTGCCGCCTTGCGTGCCGCTGGAGAGAGCTCGGCGAGGGTGGTCCGGAAGTGCTCGCGCAGTCGATCTCCGGAGGGCATCGGGTCCGGGAGTCCAGCGGCGCCGAGCCACTGCGCATCAGTCAACCGTTCCGCCACCTCGACCAGGGCGAGGGGGTTGCCCTGGGTGAGGGTGACCAGGCGCTCCACGACCTCCGACGTCGCTCGGGTGGGCAGGAGCATGGTCGCGGCGGACGTGGAAAGGCCAGCGACAGCCATGACCGGCATGCCCTGGCCGAGCCTGCCGGAAACGGCGTCCTGCCGGGCCGACAGCAAGAAGGCGACGGCGTCCGGCCCGCGTCTGCGCGCTGCGAAGGCGATCGCGGCCGCGGACTCCGGGTCCAGCCACTGCACGTCGTCCACGAGCACGAGCACCGGCCGGTGCTCCGCGGCCGCGGCGAGAAGCGAAAGGGTGGCAGCACCCAGGAGGAAGGGGTCGGCCGTCGTCGCGTCGCTCGACCAGGCCAGCGCCGACCCGAGCGCGGACGCCTGGTACTCCGTGATGTCAGCCACCCGGTGCCGGATCGGGTTGAGCAGACCGAACAGCCCCGCGTAGGCCAGGTGCGACTCGGCCTCGATGCCGCGCGTGCTGAGGCAGGTGAAGGAGGCAGCCCGCGCCCGGGCCACCTCCAGCAGTGTCGTCTTGCCGACTCCGGGCTCACCCACGACGAGCAGCGCCCCGCTGCGGCCGGCGGTCGCATCGTCCAGCAGTGCGTCGATGCGCGCCAGCTCGTGGTCGCGGCCGACCAAGGAGTTGGGGGGTTTGCCGGACGCGACGCGGGCGCCGCCGGTGCGAGCTTGAACCGGAGAGTTCTCTGCGGAAGGAGGCCGTGATGCGGACATCAACACGAATCCTAAGGCGACTCGACCGTGCGCTGACCAGTCCGAGCTGGGCGTGCTGCACGCTGTGGTACTACCCGATGTTCGTGCGTTCGGGGCCATGGCGCCCGGCAGGAACCCGGGTGTCGTCGGAGCGGCGCGATGCCTGAGCTCGCTGGTGTCGATCACGCAAGTCTGTCGGTGACCGACCTCGACCGCAGCGAGACCTTCTACACCGAGGTGCTGGGCCTGGTCCGGCTGGCCGACTTCGGCACGGTTCGGGTCCTCCTGCATCGGCCGTCGTCGTTCATGCTGGCGCTCGCTCGCCACGACGCGGCGCACGGTGCCAGGTTCACCGAGCTGCACACCGGGCTGGACCACCTCGGCTTCGGCGTGGACTCCCGCGAGGAGCTCGTGGAGTGGGAGCGTCGGCTCGAGCTGCTCGGTGTGGAGTACACGCCGATCCGGGACATGGAGTTCGGAGCGCACCTGAACTTCCGGGATCCCGACCACATCGCCCTCGAGCTCAGCACCGCCACCACGGTTCTCACCGGTTGGCTCGAGGAGTTCCAGGAGCGCGAGATTCCACGGGAGGAGATCGACGCCCGCCTGGCCGAGCACCTGGCCTCGCTCGAGCCCTGACGGGGAAGGACAACTCGCAGCGATCGTCCTACGCTGGACTCAGTCGTCCAAGCACCCCCCGGAAGGACTGGGTCAAGGAGGAGGTCGAGTGTCGGGACCGACGAGCACGACGTCCAGGGCGGGACAGAGTGACTGACTGACTGTACAGTTAGCGAATCAGGTTTCGACCCAGGAGTCACCATGACCACCACCGAACCGATCCGCGAGACGTTGCCCGGCGCGGCGTACCACGACGAGGCGACCTACCACGTCGACCAGGAACGGGTCTTCTACCGCAACTGGATCTACGTCGGCCGGGCCGAGCGCCTGCCCAAGCCGGGCTCGTGGATCCGGATCGAGATCGGCGGCGAGAGCCTGCTCGTCGTACGCGGCAAGGACGAGCAGATCCGCGGCTTCTACAACGTCTGCCGCCACCGCGGATCACGCATCTGTGAGGACGAGCAGGGCTTCGCGCGCTCCCACCTGCGCTGCCCCTACCACGCCTGGGGGTACGCCCTCGACGGGACGCTGGTGACCACCCCGATGATCGAGCGGCACGAGATCGACCGCGAGAAGACCTCGCTGTGGCCGGTGCACACCGACGTGTGGGAGGGCTTCGTGTTCGTCAACCTCTCCCGCGAGGAGCCTCGCCCCCTGCTCGAGCACCTTGCGGACCAGCAGGACGACCCGCTCGCGCTGGCCCGGGTCGGGCTCTCCGACCTGCGCATCGGGCACATCTCGACCATCGACGTGAACGCCAACTGGAAGATCGTGCTCGAGAACTACAACGAGTGCCTGCACTGCCCGACGATCCACCCCGAGCTGGTGGCCGTGGTGCCTGCGTACAAGAAGGGCTCCATCTTCGAGAGTGGCCGGGAGGACGGCGGCGTCACCCTCGCCGACGGGCGCACGGCCATGGTCACCGACCCGCGCCTGCGGCTTCCGCTGCTGCCCGGCTTCAAGGGGCAGGGGGACCCCGAGGCCTACTACGGCGCGATGGTCTACCCGACGATGTTCCTCGACGTCGACGGCTCGACCTGCCTGGCCACGGCGATCTTCCCGACCGGCCCGCAGAGCTGCCGGCTGGTGACCGAGTACCTGTTCAGCCCCGAGGCACTGGACCAGCCCGACTTCGACCCCACCCCGGTGATCGAGTTCAACGAGCTGGTCACCCGTCAGGACAACGACGCGTGCGAGCGCGTGCAGCGTGGCGTCACCTCACGTGCCTTCGACCACGGCGTGTTCCCGGCCAAGGACAGCTGGGTGCACGGCTTCGACCAGCGCTACCTGCGCGACGTCGAGGGCTGACCGAGGACCACCCGGGCATCCAGCGCCACCACCCCCGAGCCCCCGGCGAAGACCGGGTTGAGCTCGAGCTCCGCCACCTCGGGATGCGCCGCCGCCAGGTGGGAGACGCGCGAGATCGTGTCCGCCAGCCCGTCGAGGTCGACCGGGTCCCGGCCACGTGCCCCGAGCAGCAACGGGGCAGCCCGCAAGGACATCAGCAGTCGACGCGCGCCGGCAGCAGAGACCGGGGCGATCGCGAGCGCCGTGTCCGCGAGGACCTCTGCGAAGACACCCCCGAGCCCCACCATCAGCACCGGCCCGAACCGGGGGTCGCGGACGCAGCCGAGGATCAGCTCGACCCCGCTCGCGGTGTCCACCATCGCCTCGACAGAGACTGCGGGAGGGGCCAGCCGGACCACCATCGCGTCGTACGCCGCCCGGGCCTCGGCCTCGTCGCGGAGTCCGAGCACCACGCCCCCTCCCTCCGACTTGTGCTGGGGGCCCAGCGCCTTGAGCACCACCGGGAACGTGATCGCCACGTCGGCCAGCGCCACCTCGAGCTCAGGCCCGCTGTGCACCGTGTGGGCGACGGTGAAGCACACCCCCGCGTCGGCGAACAGCCGCCGCGCCCCGTCGTACGACGTGTCGGTGACCGGGGCCGCAGCGGGCGGGAGGATCAGCTCCTCCTGCCCGACCACCGGATCCGCCACCGAGTCCGCGACCAGGCCCGCAAGCACAGCCGCCGCGCGGTCGATGTCTCGGTGCACCGGGATGCCGGCAGCCCGCAGCAGCACCCCTGTCTCGCCGTGGGGATGGATCGTCTGCACCACGACCGGCTTGGACTGTCCGGCGACCACCTCCGCCATCACCCGCGCGGCGGCGATCTCGAGAGGGGCCATCGTGGAGGTCTGGGTCGAGTAGGTCCCGAAGTAGCCGGTGACGAGCACGCCGTCGACCTCCTCGGCCGCCAGCAGCGTCGTGAGGGTCCCGGCGTAGGCGATCGGGTCCTGCTCCCCCGCACCGGCGAGGTCGACCGGGTTCGTCACCGTGGAGCTCGGCCGGAGCTGGGCCCGCAGCCGGGCGCACGTCTGCTCGGCCAGCACCGGCGTCTCCAGCCCGACGGCGGACAGGGCGTCGCCGGCGATCGCGCCGTGCCCTCCTCCGTCGGTGAGGATCGCGACGTCGCGCCCGGCCAGGCGACGGGCGCGGAGCAGGCCCTGCAACAGGTCGGCCATCTGGGTCGGGTTGTCGACCCGGTGGGCGCCCGCGGCTGCGCAGGCGGCCCCGACCACCTGGTAGGCGCTGGTCAGCGAGCCGGTGTGGGAGACGGCGCTGCGGACGGCTGCCGCGGAGCGACCGGGCGCCATCAGCACGACCGGCTTGCCCACGGCGCCCAGGGCCCGGGCGGCCGCGATGAACGCCCGGCCGTCGACGAGGTCCTCGGCATAGATCGCCACTGCCCGGGTGCCCTCGTGGTCCAGGCAGGACGCCATCAGGTCCACCACGGACAGGTCGGCCTGGTTCCCCAGGGACACGAACCGCGAGACGCCCAGCCCTCGATCCTCCAGCAGCGCGGCCAGGTCGAGCACCACGTTGCCGCTCTGGCTCAGTACCGCCACCTCACCGACCGGCAGCAGGTCGTGGGTCAGCTGCAGGTCCGTGCTGGTGTCGACGAGCCCCAGACAGTTCGGCCCGACGAGGACGGCACCGCCCGACCGGGCCAGTCGTACCGCCTCCTGCTCGGTCCGGACGCCGTCCCCGCCGAGCTCGGAGAGCCCGGCGGTGATCACCACCAGTGATCGGGCTCCCGCCTCGAGGGCGTCCTCGATCGTGTGGATGAGGTCAGCCGCCGGGACGCAGATGACGACCAGGTCCAGGGGCTCCCCCAGGTCCACGCGCGCCTCGGCGAGGGTGCGGTGCGTACGACGCCCCAGCACCTCGGCTCCGCGATGGTTGACCAGCAGGACCGTCCGCTCGCCGCAGGAGTCGAACGCCCGGCGGCTGAGGATGTTGCCCCACTTGGAGGGATCTGCACTGGCACCGACCACCGTGATCGAGGCCGGGTCGAAGAGGGCGTCCAGCGACATCCCGGTCGCTGGTGCGGAGCCGGGTCCTGACTGTGGGAGGGCCCGCCGAGGGGACCCTTGACGCCTCATCGCGGTGAGCCTAGCATCACTGACTGACTGAACAGTCAGAGTGCGGCACCGCCCACCCGTCGCAGGGAGGACCCGAGTTGGACCCGCGCCAGAGCCCGCCCAAGGAGCCCAACCAGCGCGCCATGGCTGCGGCCGAGGCCCGGACCCGGATCCTCGCAGCGGCCGCCGAGTGCATCGTGCGCGACGGCCTGGCGAGGGTGCGGATGGCCGGAATCGCGAAGGCGGCCGGGGTCTCCGCCGGCCTGTTGCACTACCACTTCGACACCAAGGAACAGCTCTTCGCCGACGTGCTGACCTACTCGCACGAGGTCTCGGCGCTCCTCAACCAGCAGGCGATGAGCAGCGCCGGCCACAGCCCTGCCCAACGGCTGTCGACCTTCCTGGACCGGTGCCTGCCCAGCGATGACCGGCTCGCCGACGAGTGGCTGCTGTGGCAGGAGCTGGCGCTGCTCTGCATCCGCCAGCCCGAGCTGGCCAAGGTGGGTGCCGAGCTCTACGAGGACTTCTACTCCGCCGTCGAGGGCATCATCGCCGAGGGCACCAGCACTGGGCTGTTCGCGCCGGTCATCGAGACCAGGAAGATCGCCGAGACGGCTGTGGCGCTCTGCGACGGTCTCGGTGCCCGGGTGGTGGCCCACGACCCCCAGCTGAGCCTCGATGACGCGCGGGCGACGATCGCAGCCACCGTCGGGATGCTGGTCGGCCACGACGGTCCGCTCCCCGAGCCGTCCGCCCTGCTGGCGGGGTCGAGGACGTGAACGCGACCGTGCCCTCGACCACCCGCCGCACCTTCCTGCGCGGCGGCCTGGCCCTCGGCGCGGCCACCACCCTGCCGGCTTGCGCCTACATCCGCGACGAGCCACCCGTCTCGGCGCCGCTGCCGAAGTCCGCCAAGGCGGAGATCGACGGCGACCTCGTCTACTTCAACTGGGCCGACTACCTCGATCCCAAGGTGGTCAAGGGCTTCCAGCGGGAGTACGGCGTCAAGGTGATCGAGTCCAACTTCGACTCGATGGAGGGCATGTACGCGAAGATCGCGGCCGGCAACCAGTACGACATCATCTTCCCGATCGCCAAGTGGGTGGTGAAGATGCGCCGCGAGGGCAAGCTCCGTGCGATCGACGCGGGCGAGCTCACCAACGCCGAGCAGGTCTTCTACCCGGGTTCCTACTTCAACGACCCCTGGTATGACCCGAAGTCACGGGTCACCGTGCCCTTCACCGTCTACAAGACCGGGATCGGCTGGCGCACCGACAAGGTCAGTGGGATGACGGGCAGCTGGCGGGACCTGTGGAACCCCGAGGGCGCAGGCCACATCTTCACCCTCGACGACCAGGACGAGGCGCTGGCGATGGCCGCGCTGCTCCTCGACTTCGACGTCAACACCGCGAAGCCCTCCCATCTCGCCGAGATGAAGAAGCTGCTGATCAGCCAGAAGAAGGTCCTCCGCGCCTACTCCTCCGACGACGTCAACAACATGAACGGCGGCGGTGCCTGGATCCACCACATGTGGAGCGGGGACTTCATGTACCTCCGCGAGGGACTGGTGGAGAAGAAGGCGAACTACGACTTCGAGGCGCCCCGGGAGGGCACCCCGATCAACTCCGACGCCTACGCGATCCCGACCAACGCCCGGCACCCGGGGACCGCGATGGTGTTCATCGACTACCTGCTGCGACCCGAGAACGCCGTCAGGAACATCGGCTACCTCTACTACCCGATGCCGGTCCGCGACGCGGTCGCCACCTTCACCGACCTGGCCAAGGACGTCCCGGCCTGCGACGTCGACGTGACGGCGCTGGAGAACCCGGACGTGTTCCGACTGCTCAGCTCCCGGGAGGTTCAGCGACGCACCGCAGCCTGGACCGAAGTCAAGGCGAGCTGACGTGGCAGTCGACGCGCCGACCCGAGCACCCCAGGACTCCGGCGAGCGGCCGCCACGACCCCGGCGCTCCTCCCAGCGCACCTCGCTGTGGGGTGCGTTGCTGGCGCTGCCGACTGCCTGGATGGTGACGTTCTTCGTCTCCAGCATGGTGATCGTGGTGCTGCTGTCGTTCGGCACCACGACGCGCGACGGCTTCCCGGTGTTCGGCACGACCACGGACAACTACACCGCCCTGTGGGACGCGGTCTACCTCCGGCTCTTCCTCCGCTCGCTCCTCTACGCGCTGGCCACGGTGGTCGTCTCGGTGCTGATCGCCTACCCCGTCGCCTACACCATCGCGCTGCATGGTGGTCGCTACAAGAACGCCCTGATCGCCGCGATCGTGGTGCCGTTCTTCGCCAGCTACCTGATCCGGATGTACGCCTGGAAGGCGCTCCTCTCCGACGAGGGACTGGTCAACAGCGGGCTGCGCAACACCGGCCTGGGTGACGGCATCGAGCTCCTGAACACCCCGTGGGCGGTGATCGGCGGCCTGGTCTACGGGTTCGTGGTCTTCATGATCCTGCCCATCTACGCCTCACTCGAGCGGATGGACGTCTCGCTGATCGAGGCCGGCAAGGATCTCTACCACTCCCCCTTCAGGACCTTCCTGACGGTGACCCTGCCGGCGACGCGGCCGGGGCTGTACGGCGGAATGCTGCTCGTCTTCCTGCCGGCACTGGGCGACTTCGTCAGCGCGCAGCTGCTCGGCGGCTCGAGCACGTTCATGATCGGCAACCTGATCCAGCAGCAGTTCGCCGAGGGCCAGAACTGGCCGCTCGGCTCGGCGATGACCGTCTCGATGATGATCGCGCTCACGGTGCTGATGGTCGTCTACCTGCGCGCCACCTCGACGAGAGCCCGGGAGCAGTGATGGCCCGCGCCCGCAGGCTGGAGCGCAAGCCCGCGTTCGCCGTCGCGGTCACCGTGGTGTTCTTCGCGTGGCTCTACCTGCCGATCCTCACGGTGGCGCTGTTCAGCCTCAACGACCAGAAGTCCCTCTCGTCGTTCTCCGGGTTCAGCTTCCGGTGGTACGACGACTTCTTCCACAACGAGGCCCTGCTGGAGTCCCTCGTCGCCAGCCTGGGCATCGCCCTGGTCTCCGCGGTCGGCTCGCTGGTGCTGGGGACGATGCTGGCGCTGGGCCTGGAGCGGGTCCGGTCGAGGCGCGGCCGCGTGATCGGCGCAGTCACGCTGCTGCCGCTGGTGACGCCCGAGATCGTCACCGGCGTCGCCGCGCTGCTCGTCTTCACCGGGGTGGGCCTCAAGCTCTCGCTGGGCACCGTCATCCTCGCCGAGATCACCTTCTCCATCGCCTACGTCACCGTCATCGTGCGGGGTCGGCTCGCGAGCATCCCCCTCGAGGTCGAGGAGGCGGCCCGCGACCTGGGCTGCACCCCGTGGCAGTCGCTGCGGCTGGTCACCCTCCCCGCTCTGGTGCCGGCGCTGCTCGCCTCGGGCCTCCTGGTCTTCGCGCTCGTCTTCGACGACTTCGTGCTCGCCTTCTTCACCACCGGCGTGGACCCGCAGCCGCTCCCGGTCCGCATCTACTCCTCGATCAGGTTCGGCGTCTCGCCGGCCATCAACGCCGTCGGGACCCTGATGCTCGCGCTGTCGGCGATGCTCATCGTGGCGGCCCTGCTGCTGCCGCGCCTGTTCAACCGCAAGTCGTCCAGCCTGGACCTGATCACAGGAGGCCAACGCCGATGAACTCCCCAGCCGTCTCCCTGCGTGGGCTGACCAAGGTGTTCGGCGGCGCGACCGTCGTCGACGACCTCGACCTGGATGTCAGCAGTGGCGAGTTCTTCTCCCTGCTCGGCCCGTCGGGGTGCGGGAAGACCACGACACTGCGGATGATCGCCGGATTCAGCGACCCCACCTCGGGGTCGGTCCTGGTCGGGGGCGAGGACGTGACCAGCACTCCCCCGCACAAGCGTGACGTCAACACGGTGTTCCAGAGCTACGCGCTGTTCGAGCATCTCGACGTGCGCCGCAACGTGGGGTTCGGGCTACGTCGCAAGGGTGTCGACCGTTCGGACATCGACCGGCGGGTCGCCGAGATGCTCGAACTCGTCGAGCTCGGCTCACGGGGCAAGGACCGGCCCGCCGAGCTCTCCGGTGGCCAGCGTCAACGGGTGGCACTCGCGCGCGCCCTGATCAACCGCCCGAAGGTGCTGCTCCTCGACGAGCCGCTGGCCGCGTTGGACCTGAAGCTGCGTCACGCCATGCAGGCCGAGCTGAAGTCGATCCAGCGCGAGGTCGGGATCACCTTCCTGTTCGTCACCCACGACCAGGACGAGGCACTGAGCATGAGCGACCGGGTGGCGATCATGAACGGGGGCGTGATCGAGCAGTGCGGCACCCCGGAGGACGTCTACGAGAACCCCACCTCGGTGTTCGCCGCCGAGTTCATCGGCACCAGCAACCTGATGACCGGGGCGTACGCCGCAGGCGCGGTGACCGTCGCGGCCGACCTGAGGCTGCCGATCCCGGGACACACCGGCTCGGCCGAGGGCGACCAGATCTGTGTCGCCATCCGCCCCGAGAAGATCTGGATGAGCGACTTCACGCCGACGATGGTGCAGACACCGGGGACGATCGTGTCCACCAGCTACCACGGATCGACGACCCAGTACCTCGTCGCCGTCGGCACCGGCGTGACCATCACCGTGCTCGAGCAGAACCTGCCGCGGATGCGTGCGGACGAGCGGTGGGAGGCCGGCGACCGGGTGGACATCGGGTGGCTGCCCGAGCACGCCGTCGTGCTGAGGTGAGGCGCCCATGACCGGTCGGGACGTGGTCGTCGTCGGCGCCGGGCTCGCGGGGCTCAGTGCCGCCCGCGACCTCGAGGCCGGCGGTGCCTCGGTCACCGTGCTCGAGGCGCGCACCCGGGTGGGGGGCCGGGTCGAGCAGGTGCCCCTCGACGACGGCCGCCTCGTGCAGCTGGGCGGTGAGGTGGTCGGCAACGGCCACACCGCCTATCTCGGGCTCGTCGGGGAGCTGGGGCTCACCCTCGTCCCGTCGTACGTCGCGGAGCCGGGCGAGATCACCCGGCAGACCCCGGAGTCCCTCGACGTGGGTGACTGGCCGTCGTGGTTCACCTCGGTCGACATCGCCTCCTACGACGACGTCGAGAAGGCCCTCACCGCCGTGGTCGCGGGGATCGATCCGGACCACCCGCTCGGCTGCCCGGACCTGCACCGCCTGGACCGGCTGAGCGTGGGCGACTGGCTCCGCGAGGTCGGAGCCACGCCTGGGGTGCTGCGTCTCAAGGAGCTGGCTCAGCTCGGTCTCGCGGACGGGTCGATCGAGCGCACCAGCCTGTTCGCCTACGCCCGCAAGATCGCCGTCGGCGGCGGAACCGGCTCCTACGACTTCGAGGAGTGGGAGAACCTCCGGGTGGCGGAGGGCTCGGCAACGGTGGCCCAGCGGTTGGCCCAGGGCCTTGCCGACGTACGCCTGTCCGCGCCGGTCTCCGTCATCGAGGTCCATCCGGGGGGTGTCCGGGTGACCACCGTCCCCGGCGAGGTGATCCAGGCGGACGCTGTCGTGCTGGCCGTTCCCGCGGGGCCAGCGCGTGACCTCTCGATCACCGGGGTGAGCGACGAGCGGCTCCGGTCACTGCGCCGCCAGCGGCACGCGTGGGCCGCGAAGTTCGTCGCTGCCTACGACGCGCCGTTCTGGCGGGAGACCGGCCAGAACGCGCTCTCCGAGAGCGAGGGCGTGCTCGGGTCGACCTGGCCGCAGCAGGAGGGCGTGCTGTCCGCGCTGGTGCCGCCGGAGCGCTACGCGGCGTTCGCCGCCACCGACCCGGCGACCCGGACTCGCGAGGCCCTCGAGCAGGTCGCCGGGATGTACGGCCCCGCCGCCGCCGACCCGATCGGGACCTGGACCCGCATGTGGGGCACCGACCCGTGGACCCAGGGCTACGTCACCAACTGGAGACCGGGCGACGTCGAGGACGTCGGCCCGCTGCACGGCACCCACGAGCCCCCGTTCTACGTCTGCGGGTCGGACCAGTGGGTCGCGGGGTACATGGAGGGCGCCGTACGCACCGGGCGGTCAGCGGCCCGCGAGGCTCTCCGGCACGGCTGAACCATGGACCACCAGGACAACTCGATCACCGAAGGAAGGAAGGTGCGCTGATGGACTTCTCGCTCACCGACGAACAGCGCAGCATCGTCGAGGTAACCCGGTCCTTCGTGGAGCGCGAGCTCTACCCGCACGAGGCCGAGGTCGAACGCACGGGCGTCCTCCGGCCCGAGCTGGGCGAGCAGATCAAGGAGAAGGCGATCCGGACGGGGCTCTTCGCGGCGAACATGCCGGAGGACGTGGGCGGCGCCGGCCTCGACACGGTGACGTGGGTGCTCTACGAGAAGGAGCTCGGCAAGGCGAGCTATGCGCTGCACTCCTGCATCGGCCGGCCGTCCAACATCCTGCTGGCCGGGACGGACGCCCAGAAGGAGCGCTACCTCCATCCCAGCATCAGCGGCGAACGGCGCGACTGCCTCGCGCTGACCGAGCCCGACGCCGGCTCCGACCTGCGTGCCATGCGGACCCGGGCCGTCCGGGACGCCGACGGCTGGCACATCAAGGGCACCAAGCACTTCATCAGCCATGCCCAGGAGTCGGACTTCGTGATCCTCTTCGCCGTGACGCAGGAAGCGGGCGACGGCCAGAAGGCGATGTCGACGTTCCTGGTCGACCTGGACACCCCCGGCCTGAGCGTGCACGACGGCTACCGCAACGTCTCGCACCGTGGCTACACGAACGCCATCCTCGACTTCGACTGCCACGTGCCCGCAGACGCGCTCCTCGGTGAGGAGGGCAAGGGCTTCGACCTCGCCGGGACCTGGCTCGGCAGCACCCGGCTGCAGGTGGCCGCGACCTGCCTCGGGCGCGCCGAGCGGGCCCTGGACCTCTCTGTTCGGCATGCTGCGGACCGCGTGCAGTTCGGCCAGAGGATCGGGCGCTTCCAGGGGGTCTCCTTCAAGCTCGCCGACATGGCGCTGGAGCTGCGGGCCGCGGAGCTGTTGACCCTGGACGCGGCCTGGAGGTACGACCGCGGGGTCGCCACGGACTCCGACATCGCCATGGCGAAGCTGAAGGCGAGCGAGGTGCTGGCGATGGTGGCCGACGAGGCGATCCAGATCCACGGGGGCATGGGGCTGATGGACGAGCTGCCCCTGGAGCGGATCTGGCGCGACGCCCGCATCGAACGCATCTGGGACGGCACCTCGGAGATCCAGCGGCACATCATCTCCCGGGCGCTGCTCCGGCCGCTCGGGGCATGATCGCCTGATGACACAAGGAGAGCACGTGTACGACGCAGTGCGGGTGTGGCGAGAAGGCGGAATTCTCGAGGTCACCCTGGACCGGCCCAAGGCCAACGCGATCGACCTGGCCACGAGTCGGGTGATGGGCAAGGTGTTCGCGGAGTTCCGCGACGATCCCAACCTGTTCGTGGCCATCCTGCGGACCGCCGGAGACAAGTTCTTCTCGGCCGGCTGGGACCTGAAGGCTGCGGCGGGCGGGGACGCTGTCGACGGCGACTACGGCGTCGGCGGGTTCGGCGGGCTCCAGGAGCTCCCCGGACTCAACAAGCCGGTGATCGCCGCCGTGCACGGTCTCGCCATGGGGGGTGGCTTCGAGCTCGCGCTCTCCTGCGACCTCATCTACGCCTCCCGATCCACCCAGTTCGGGCTGCCCGAGATCAACGCCGGCACTCTGGCCGACGCGGCGACGATCAAGCTGCCCAAGCGGATGCCCTACCACGTGGCGATGGAGCTGCTGCTGACCGGACGCTGGATGGGAGCCGAGGAGGCTCACCGGTGGGGACTGGTCAACGAGGTGCTGCCTGACCAGGACGCCGTGCTCAAGCGCGCCTGGGAAGTCGCGCGGGTGCTCGAGGCGGGTCCGCCGCTGGTCTTCGCGGCGATCAAGGAGGTCGCCCGGGCAGCGGAGGGCGTCGCGTTCCAGGACGTGCTCGACCAGGTCACGGGACGGACCTTGAAGACCGTCGACACGCTCTACGGGTCCGAGGACGGCCTGGAGGGTTTCAAGGCGTTCGCCGAGAAGCGACCACCGGTGTGGAAGGGCCGCTGACCCCCGCGGCACCGATCACGGCACCGCCGACGAGAGGGGCGCTTGACATCCGGCGGGCCGGTGCCAGACTCCGGGAATGAGCCGCTACGGACAGCAGTTCGGCCCCGACTTCACCTTCCTCGGGGTCCCCATGTGTGACCTCGACGATCCGGCGTCCTACGCCGACGCGCAGGTCGTCATCCTCGGAGCGCCGTTCGACGGTGGGACCTCTGCCCGCTCGGGTGCGCGCTTCGGTCCGATGGCCATCCGGATGCGCGACTACCTCGGTCACGACGGCTCACGGCCGAGCCTGGCGCTGAGAACCGACGGGCTGGTCGACCTCGCCGTGGTCGACGCAGGCGACGTCGAGATGTACTCCGGCGACATCGAGGTGGCACTTCCCGCGCTGGAGGCTGCGGTCGAGAAGGTGACCCGTTCGGGAGCCATCCCGGTCATCCTCGGCGGAGACCACTCGGTCACCTTCCCCGACGCGAAGGGCGTGGCCAACGTCCTGGGTCACGGCCGCATCTCGATGATCCACTTCGACGCTCACGCGGACACCGCCAACATCGAGTTCGGCTCACTGTGGGGCCACGGGCAGCCGATGCGGCGGCTGATCGAGTCCGGTGCGCTGCGCGGCGACCGCTTCCTCCAGGTCGGGCTGCGCGGCTACTGGCCGCCGCCGGAGACCCTGGACTGGATGGCTGGGCAGAAGATGCGGTCCTACGAGATGACCGAGATCGTCCACCGGGGCCTGACAGAGTGCCTGACCGAGGCGTTCGTGATCGCGATGGACGACTGTGACGGCGTGTTCCTGTCGGTCGACATCGACGTCTGCGACCCGGGGCACGCCCCGGGGACGGGCACGCCCGAGCCGGGCGGGCTCACGGCCCGCGAGCTTCTCGACGCCGTGCGCCGGATCTGCCTCGAGCTCCCGGTCGTGGGTGTGGACGTGGTCGAGGTGAGCCCGCCGTACGACCACGCCGACATCACCGCAGCCCTGGGCAACCGGGTCGTCCTGGAGGCTCTGTCGGCCATCGCGCGCAGGCGACGCGACGAACGGGACGGGACGACGTGGGACCCGGCAAGACCACTTCTGGCCGATCGGGACCCACTCCCGGGCAACCCGGGCAACGCGGACAGCTGACGGTTCACACGAACGGTTCGGAGTGCCATGCTCCGATGAGGCAGGGGCGCTCGACCCCTTGAGCGCCTTCCAGGGTCGGGAGGAATCATGGCTTCATTGGCACAACAGCTGTTCCGCCGCAAGCCAGTCACCGAGATGGCCGAGGAGACCGGGACCGACACCGGTGACAGCGAGCTCGCCCGCACGATCGGGCTCTTCCAGCTCTCGATGTTCGGCGTCGGCGCGACCATCGGCACCGGCATCTTCATCGTCCTGGGGTCCGCGGTTCCGGTCGCCGGCCCCGCGGTGATCTGGTCGTTCGTGATCGCCGGCACGGTCGCCGGTCTGACCGCCGTCTGCTACGCCGAGCTGGCCAGCGCGGTGCCGGTCTCGGGATCGTCGTACTCCTACGCCTACGCGACCCTGGGCGAGCTGCCGGCGATGGGAGTCGCGGCCTGTCTGCTGCTGGAGTACGGCGTCTCGGCGGCAGCCGTTGCCGTGGGATGGTCGCAGTACCTCAACCAGCTGTTGGACAACCTCGTTCGGCTTCCAGATCCCGGAGGCCCTGTCGCAGGCTCCCGAGCAGGGCGGCATCCTCAACCTGCCGGCGGTCATCCTCATCTTCCTCTGCACGATGCTGCTGCTCCGCGGCGCCAGCGAGTCGGCCAGGACCAACGCCGTCATGGTGCTGATCAAGATCGCCGTCCTGGTGATGTTCATCCTGCTCGGGCTCCAGGGTTGGAACTCCGACAACCTCGCCGACTTCGCGCCGTTCGGGTTCAACGGGGCGACGGCGGCCGCGGGGATCATCTTCTTCTCCTACATCGGGCTGGACGCGGTCTCGACCGCTGGCGAAGAGGTGAAGAACCCCAGGCGGACCATGCCACTGGCCATCATGATCGCGCTGCTGACGGTCACCACTCTCTACATCCTGGTCGCGATCGTCGCGGTGGCTGCTCAGCCCTGGGAGCGGTTCGAGGGCCAGGAGGCCGGGCTCTCCCAGATCCTCGAGGACGTGACCGGGTCGAGCTGGCCGGGAACCGTCTTCGCGGCCGGGGCCGTGATCTCGATCTTCAGCGTGACCCTGGTCGTGATCTACGGCCAGACCCGCATCCTGTTCGCGATGGCCCGCGACGGGATGCTGCCGGAGATCTTCCACAAGGTGAACCCGCGCACGTTCACGCCGGTCCACAACACCGTCATCGTGGCGACGGTCATCTCGCTCCTTGCCGGCTTGATCCCGATCAACTTCCTCGCGGAGATGACCAGCATCGGCACCCTGGTGGCGTTCCTGGTCGTCTCGATCGGGGTCATCGTGCTCCGCCACAGCCACCCTGACCTGCCTCGCGGCTTCAAGGTGCCCTTCGGCCCGGTGCTGCCGCTCCTGTCGATCGCCGGGTGCATCTGGATCATCCAGGACCTGCGAGCCGTCACGATCTGGGTGTTCCTGATCTGGGTCGGCGTTGCCCTCGTCTGGTACTTCCTCTACGGCTTCAGGCACTCTCACCTGGGTCGCCACGAGCACGTCGGCCTGATCCACGACGAGTAGGAGCCACCGTGACCATGATCGTGGGCTACGCGCCAGATGCGCGCGGGAAGGCCGCACTTCACCTGGCGAGCATGCTCGCGCGCTCCGCGGACGACGACCTCGTCGTGGCCACCGTGGTGCCGGCACCGTGGATCCCGGGGATGGCCAGGGTGGATGCGGAGTACCGCGAGTACCTCGACGAGACCGCGGAGCAGGCACTCGGGCGGGCGCGGGCCGACCTGCCCGGGAACACGACGGTCTCCTTCGTCCGGCACAGTGCCAGGTCTGCTGCCGTCGGACTCCTCGAGCTCGCCGGGCAGCACGAGGCGAGCCTGATCGTGCTCGGCTCCTCCTCGCACGGCGCGTTCGGCCACATCGCCCTGGGCAGCGTCACCGACCGGCTGGTGCACAGCTCACCGGTATCGCTGGCACTCGCACCGCGCGGGTACCGCTGCAGGCCCGACCAGAGGGTGACCCGTGCCACCGCGGCCTACGGCGGGTCCGAGAGCGCGGACACCCTGGTGGTGGCGGCGGCCGGAGTCGCGGCACGCGTCGGCGCCTCGCTGAGGATCGCGTCGTTCGCGGTCTGGGCCCGGCCCGACTACACCACCCGGCTGGGCACCGACCCGGAGGACGCCGTGCTCGCGGAGTGGACCCGCACCATGGAGCGAGCCGCCAGCGAGGCGGTCGCGGCAGTGGAGGGACTGCACCCCGCCCCGCCGGTGGAGACCCTGATCGGCAGCGGCGCGAGCTGGGCCGAGGCACTGGACGACATCGGCTGGGCCGACGGCGACGTCCTGGTGGTGGGTTCGAGCGACCTGGGCCCGGTCGCGCAGGTCTTCCTCGGGTCGCGGGCCACCAAGATCCTGCGGCACTCACCGGTCCCCTGTTTCGTGGTTCCGCGCAATCGGTCAGAGGAGTTGGCGCATGCATGAGATCGACCAGACAACCGAGCAGATGGTGCGCAGCGTCCTGGCGTACGCCGAGAACCGGCTGCGCATGGACCCGGTGCCACTCGACATCGGCACCCTCCCGGCCGGTGAGCTGAACGCGCGGCTGGCCGGCCTGATCCGCGACTCCGGGCGACACCCGGACGAGGTGCTCGGCGTCTACTCGTCGGTCATCGCACCGAGCATCATCTCCGCCGACAGCACGCGCTTCCTCGGGTTCATCCCGGCAGCGCCGACCAAGGCGAGCCTGCTCTTCGACATGCTCGTGTCCTGTGCCTCGATCCAGGGCATCTCCTGGCTCGAGGCGTCCGGGGCGATCGCGGCTGAGAACACGGTGCTGCGGCTCATCGCCGACGAGGCCGGGCTGCCGGCGAGCGCCGGCGGTTGCTTCGTCTCCGGCGGCTCCGCCGGCAACCTCTCCTGCCTCGCGGTCGCACGTGAGACGGCCAAGAAGAAGCTGGGCGACGCAGGCTCGGGGCGGCGGCTCCGCGTCGTCGTCGGCACCGAGGCCCACTCCTCGATCGTGAACACCCTGCGACTGCTGGAGATGGACGCCCTCGTGGTCGACACACCCGACCACCGGATGACCGCGGACAGCGTGCGGGCCGCTATCGAGGCAGAGTCCGACCTGTCCGACATCGCGGCTGTGGTGTGCACGTCCGGCACCACCAACGCCGGGATCGTGGACGACCTCGCCGGCGTGGGGACGATCGCGAACGAGCAGGGCTGGTGGTTCCACGTCGACGGTGCGTACGGCGGCTCCGGGATCTTCGCCAGGTCCATCAAGCCGAAGTACGCCGGCCTCGAGCTGGCCGACTCGTTCATCCTCGACCCGCACAAGTGGCTGTTCACCCCGTTCGACTGCTGCGCCGTGCTCTACCGCGAGCCCGAGCTGGCGCGCGCCGTACACACCCAGGACGCGTCCTACCTCGACGTCATCCACGTCTCCGACGGCGAGTGGAACCCGACCGACTACGCCTACCACCTGACCCGCAGGGCCCGTGGGCTGCCGCTGTGGTTCTCGCTCGCGGTCTACGGCGTCGACGCCTATCGCGAGGCGATCGAGGTGGCGGTGCGCCTCGCCCGGGAGACGGCCGACCTGGTCAAGCAGGCGCCCCAGCTCGAGCTCATCCGCGAGCCCGACCTGGGGGTGGTGCTGTTCCGCCGGGTGGGGTGGAAGCCCGAGGACTACGACAGCTGGGCGGCCCGGCTGCACGACGAGGGAGTCGCGTTCATCCCACCCAGCAAGTGGGACGGCGAGACCGTCGGCCGGTTCGCCTTCCTGCACCCGGGCACCAGCATGGATGTGGTGCGCGAGGTCCTGGCCCGGACCGAGTGATGGACGACCTGCTGTCCCTGTTCCCCGCCGGCAGCGCTCTGGCCGAGTGCCGGCCGGGCGCACGCAGGACGTCCTCGTGCGGATCATCCCGGGCGTCACGGCGGACACCCACGCGCACGTGCTGACCGGACACGAGGGTTCGAAGTTCGGTCTCGCCCCCTCCGACGCGGCACCACTGATCAGGCGGATCGAGAGCAGCCCGCGCCTGCGGATGCGGGGCCTGCACGTGCACGTGGGCTCACAGATCCTCGAGGTCGCGCTGTTCGAGCAGCGGTTCGAGGCCGGCATCGTGGGACGTTTCGAGGGGCCCGGCTGGTCGTACGACGGGAGACCTGGGACGACCTGTCGGCGCGCGACGTCGACTGAGCGGTCGGGTCAGGGCTCCTCGACGACGAGGGCCGGGGTGTCCTTGACCAACGTCTCGCCGCGGAAGTACGCCGGGTCCTTCGCACGCTGGACCAGCATGAACACGATGCCGAGGACGATCAGGCCGAGGCCGAGGATCAGCACCAGTCCCACTCCGCCGATCTCCGCGCCGCTGCCGTAGTCGGGCGAGGCGCTGTCGCGCAGCGTGACCACGAACACCCCGGCGAGACCGAGCCCGCCGAGCAGAGGGAAGACCAGCTTGAAGACGGTGCTGGAGACGCTGTCGAAGAGCTCGCGGCGGAAGTACCAGATGCAGGCGAACGCGGTGAGCCCGTAGTAGAAGCAGATCATGATGCCGAGCGAGTAGATCGTGTCCGTCAGCACCCGCTCGCTGAGGAAGGTGAGCACGGTGTAGAAGGTGGCCGCGCCGATGCCTGCAGCCACCGTGGCGTACGACGGGGTCTTGTGCTCGGGGTGGATGGTCGCGAACTTCGCCGGGAAGGCCCGGTAGGTGCCCATCGCCAGCATCGTGCGCGACGTCGGCAGGAACGTCGTGATCAGGCTCGCCGCGCTGGAGGCGAGCACGGCCAGGAAGAGCACCAGGTCGAGGGGCTGTCCGAGCACTGGCCGCGCGAGGGCACCGAAGACGTTGTCGGAGATCTCCTCGTTGCCCAGACCGAGCCCTTCGGTGCCGACTCCGGCGTACATCTGGAGCGACACGGCCACCAGCAGGTAGGTCAGGAGGATCGAGACGACGCACAGCAGCGCAGCCCGGCCGGGGGTCTTGTCGGAGTCGGTGCTCTCCTCGTTGACCGTGAGCGCGGTGTCCCAGCCCCAGAACGCGAAGATCGACCCGGAGAGCCCTGCGATGAAGGCCGACAGGGTCAGTCCGGCGGGACTGAACCAGTCGAGGTCGAAGGAGATCCCGGTGGCGGCGTCGCCGGCCTTGCTGAAGGCGGCGATCGTGAAGATCCCCAGCACCACCAGCTGGAAGAGCACCAGCACGACCTGGACCCGTTCGGTGGTGGTGATTCCCCGGTAGGCGACCCAGGTGGCGATCGCGATGAACACCATGCAGGTGATCACGTTGACCAGTCGGTTCTCCCAGAGATCGCCGATCGCCCCCGTGTCGAGCAGGTCGCCGAGGAGCTGGTAGAAGAACTGCACGGCGACACCCGCGAGGTTCGAGAGCACGATGATGGTGGCGAGGATCGCCGTCCAGCCACCCAGCCACCCGACGTACGGGCCGAAGGCCTTGGTGGTCCAGGTGAACGACGTGCCGCAGTCCGGCGCGACCTTGTTGAACTCCCGGTAGGCGTAGGCCGCGAAGAACATCGGCAGGAAGCCCGCGATGATGATCACCGGCATCTTGTCCCCGGCCTCGGCCACGAGGATGCCGATGGTCGCGGTCAGCGCATAGGCGGGCGCCACCGACGAGATGCCGAGAACGGTGCCGCCGAACAGGCCGACCGCCCCCTCGGACAGTCCCTTGCCGACCAGGTCGGCCTCGGCCTGGTGGTGTGGATCGTGGTCTCCCTGCATGGCTGTCCCTCTCGACGCCCGAGGCTGGTGTGTTCCTGCCTGTGATTCGGTGAAACCGCGCACGAACCACGGTGTCCCGCACCCCGGCGCAGACCAATGTAGGGGGTACCGGGGCGCCACGTCGACAGTCGCCGCGTCGCAGATCCTCGGGCCTGTTCGGCCCCGACGCTGGCGTGGCATAGTGCCAGACGACACCGCTGGAGTGTTCCCTACGATCCAGGAGAACCGATGGCGCAGCACCCCCTCGAGCCACTCGACGAGACCGAGTTCCGCCAGGCCGTCGCGGCCCTGCGCAGGGACCGATCCCTGACGGCCTCGTGGCGGTTCGCCTCCATCGAGCTCCTCGAACCCCCCAAGGCCGAGGTGAAGGCCTGGCGGCACGGAGACCCGTTGCCGCGCACGGCATTCGCGGTGCTCTGGAACCGGGAGGACAACCAGACCTGGGAAGGCGTCGTCGACCTGACCGCGGACGAGGTGGTGTCGTGGACCCACGTACCGGGCGTCACCCCGCACTTCACCGTCGACGAGTACCACGAGGTCGACGAGGCGATGCGCGCTCACCCCGACGTGATCGCGGCCCTGGCCGCGCGCGGGATCCTGGACATGTCGCTGGTGGCGATCGAGGTCTGGACCTACGCCAAGGCGCTCATGCCGGAGCAGTGGCGGGACCGGCGCCTGGGCTGGTGCGACATCTGGTACCGCGAGACCCCGGAGGGCAACCTCTACGCCCACCCGGTCTCCGGGCTCAAGGTGGTCGTCGACGTGAACACGATGGAGCTGCTCGAGCTCGAGAACGACCACGACCACGGCCAGCCGGAGGTCGACGGGGAGTACGTTCCGGGCGCCTGGACCGGGGAGCCCCGCACCGACCTGGCACCCCTGCACATCACCCAGCCGGACGGTGTGTCGTTCACGGTGGAGGGCACTGAGCTGAAGTGGCAGAACTGGACGATGCGGCTGGGTTTCAACTACCGCGAGGGTCCGGTCATCTACCAGGTCAGCTACGACGACCACGGCACCACCCGCGACATCGCCTACCGGATGTCGTTCACCGAGATGGTCGTCCCCTACCGTGACGCCTCCTTCGACCACTACCGGCGCACGGCCTTCGACATCGGCGAGTGGGGACTCGGCTTCATGACGACCTCGCTCGAGCTCGGTTGTGACTGTCTCGGCGAGATCCGCTACCTCGATGCCGTGCTGCACGACACCTCGGGCGAGCCCTACACGATCAAGAACGCGATCTGCCTGCACGAGGAGGACAACGCCGTCCTCTGGAAGCACGTCGACCACGCCCACGGCGCCGAGGTCCGCAGGATGCGCCGGATGGTGGTGTCGTGCCACGCCACCGTCGCGAACTACGAGTACCTCATCTACTGGCGCTTCTACCAGGACGGCAACATCGAGTGCGAGGTGCGCGCCACCGGCCTGATGGTCACCACGCCGTTCGCCGAGAACGGCTCCCCTCCGCCCACGGGCACCGTGGTCGACAACCGCACCTATGCACCGTTCCACCAACACTTCCTCGTGGCCCGGCTGGACCTCGACGTGGACGGTGACGACAACACGGTGATGGAGGTCGACTCGTCGGCGCTGCCGGTCTCCGAGGAGAACCCCTACGGCCTCGCGGTCGTCACCGAGGCCACCCCGGTCACCTCGGAGGCCGAGGCGGCGCGGGACTTCAACTGGTCGACCCAGCGGTCGTGGAAGGTGGTCAACCCCAACCGCACCAACGCGGTCGGCACCAACCCCGCCTACAAGCTGGTGCCGACGGCATCGATCCCGCCCATGATGGAGCCGGACACCCCCCAGTACCTCCGGGCGCCGGTCATCGGCCACACCCTCTGGGTGACGCGCCAGCACGACGACGAACGCTGGCCCTGTGGTGCCTACCCGACCCAGTCGGAGCACGACGACGGGATGACCCGCTGGATCGAGGACGACGAGTCGCTGGAGAACACCGACGTGGTGCTCTGGTACGTCTTCGGCATCCACCACGTCACCCGCGTGGAGGACTGGCCGATCATGCCCGCGGACACCATCGCGTTCTTCCTCAAGCCGTTCGGGTTCTTCGACCAGAATCCGTCCATCGACGTTCCTGCCACGGCCAAGGCCGGCGGCGATCACTGCCACACCGGCGCCGGGGAGCACGAGCACGGCGACCACGGGGACCACACCCACGAGCGGTGAGAAGGAGCGGACAACCTCCGTGGTGGCGCAGACGTGGTCCGGGCTTCCCTGAACACCCCCGGAACGGACAGGTTTCAGTCAGGGAACCGGCAAGCCTCCGTTCCGGTCGGGCCCGACCCATGCTGGCGAGAGGTGTCCGGTGCACCCGGCGTCGCAGGTCTCGGGATCCAGCCGCTGCCAGGGCAACCGCGGCTCGCGCCGTTGCCGCGGAACGGGCCGCGAGGTCACTGGCCCGTGCCGCCGACCGGACCGCGACCGGAGTGCACATCCGGGCCGAGGTTGCTGCCGCACAGGTGGCACAGGCAGCCGGCGGCGGCCACCATCGCCAACGACGTCGCCGCGGCCGCGATCCCGCCGTCGAGCACCGGCCCCGCACGCTGACACTGCACCGGGGACCGCTCAGGCGGCCGCGGTCCGGGAGACCGGCTCGATGGTGACGTGGCCCACCGGCGCGCTGATGTCACGGGCCCGACCGAGGAACCAGATCGCCAGCCAGCCGAGGGCCACGGCGAGGGTGAGCAGCCCGAGGTCCAGCACCACCTCCGGCACGACCACACGCAGGGAGACCGGCACGGCGCCGAGGGCGTACAGCACCAGCGGCACCGTGGGCACCTCCCGGCCGCGCAGCATCGCCGCGACGTAGGCCAGGGTGCCGACCAGGAACGAGATGGATGCCACGCTCAGGGCCACCCCCAGGGGGCCGGCGCGCAAGGCATCGACAGTTCCACTCGGGAGCTCGACGAAGACGAGGTTGATCACGAACTCCACCCCGACCAGGGCCGTCAGCGAGAACGCGTTCAGCAGGAACGCGACCAGACCGAAGGTTCCTGCCCGGCGCCCGAACGCGACGTACAGAGCGGTGAGGAAGGCCAGCGCCATGATCTGTGCGAGAGGAGCCACGAGCTGGGTGAAGGCAGTGGTCGGGATGATCTCGGCACGCTTGGCGGCGTTGACGAGCAGTATGGCGGCGCCGAGGCAGCCGGCGACCGCACCGATGCGATGGATCGTCGTGGGGACGGGATGGGACATGGTTCCTCCGATGCAGACTGGTGCAGGACAGCTCCGAGCCGGACGGCCGGGCTGGTGGTGGTGGTGGTGGCGGGTGCTACAGCAGCGGGTCACCGACCCCGTCGGGGCCGTCCACTGTCCTCAGCGAGATGAGGGGGGCACCGAGGTCGCGCACCTGCGCGAGGTGGCCGTGCAGCGCCGCCTGGTCGGCGACCTGCCCACGCAACGTGGTCGTTCCGTCGCTCTCGAGCGTGATCGCGAGCCCGGGGAACCAGCTCGACCAGTGCTCGTCGAGGTGACCCTCGACCCGGAGCTCGTAGCAGGCGGGCTCCTGGCGCCACGGCAGAGCGATCATCGCGATTCGACCGGCAGGGTGCGGTGGCGAGCAGGCCGGGTGCGAAGGATCCCCACACCTGTCGTGGTGGGGTCGGATGTCACCGGTGCTCCCGACACCGCGGTCGTCCCGGCCCGCGTCGTACGCCACAGCGAGTAGCCGAGGCCGACCATGGCAATGCCGTTGGGGAAGGCGAGCAGTCGGTAGAAGGTGTCCGGCAGCACGGCGAGCGCGACGGTGCTGACGCTGGCCAGTGCGAGGAGAACTGCCGCCCAGCGGGCCAGGACCCGCGCCCGGAACATCGCGATGCCGAAGATCAGACCCCCACCCAGGTAGGTGATGCCCGAGACCGCCAGGGCGGTCTGCATCAGGCCGATGTCCCCGGCCGCACTCCCGTTGGTCGCCGCGGCGAGCAGGTCCGAGACGTAGTCGGGGTCGGTGGTGGCCAGCGTGGGAAGGACGAACGCGCTGACGAAGGCGACGCTCATGATCGTGAGATAGCCCGCGCTGAAGACGACGTAGCCGGCGAGGCCCAGCAGTCCGATCTCCTTCACCTGGCGCAGGTACATGCCGGTGATGCCGACCAGTGCCAGGGCGGCCATCAGCACCTTCAGTGAGTTGCGCACCGCCCATTCCGTCGTGACGGCCGCCGTCACGTCCGAGGGTGGGTGGTTGACCTGGACGCCGATGAAGATCAGGCCGGCCGCAATCGCGGCGATCCCGGCCGACTTGGTCAGGGTGGCAGGGGTGATGGTCATGTCGGTTCCTGTTCTCGTCCTTCTGCGGCGGGTGCCGCGGAATGACAGGAACCTAGGAGCCCAGGGGGTGACGCGACGTCACCAGATGATGTGACTGGGGTGGTGACACCCCGGGCCGCTACAGCAGCCCGTGCTCCCGGGCCCGCTGCACGGCAGTCGCGCGCGTCCGGGCGTCGAGCTTGGTGAAGATCCGCTTGGTGTGGGTGCGCAGCGTGTTCAGCGAGACGTAGAGCTGCCGCGCGATCTCGGGCCCGGTCAGCTCGCTGGCGAGCAGCCGAACCACCTCCAGCTCGCGTTGGCTCAACGGGTCCACCAGCGTCTGCTGCCGCTCGGCGTCCTCATCTGACCCATGGGCGTGTGCTCGTGCGAGCAGTCCACGGGCACGTTCGCGCAGTGCCTCGTCGGTCCCGGCACGCACGACGTCGCGCAGCAGGTCCAGCATCGGCGGGCCCTCGTCCAGGTGGAGCCGCACGTGGCTGTCCGGTTCCGGCGCCTCGGCCCAGGCACTGGTCAGTGCGCCCAGCGCTCGCTGCTGGTCACCGTCGGCGTGGTGTGCCAGGCCCTGCAGCACCCGGATCTCGAGCACGCTCCCGGCTCTTCGGGCAGCCACGGCTGTCGCGTGCAGTCGGTCCAGCAGGCCGAGAACCGGCGCGACCCCCGAGGAGGTCCGGGCCCCTGCGCGGTGCTGGGCGAGCAGGAGCCGAGCGAGCGTCAGGTGCTCGTACTCGTGCAGGTAGTCGGGAGCGTCGACGACGCTGACCCCGCGTTCGTCGGCCCACCCGGCCGCCGTCGACAGATCTCCTGCACAGATCTGGACGCGGGCCGTGACCGCATCGATCGGGCGGACGTCGGGGTAGAAGCCGGGCCGGTAGAGAGAGCTCGCCCGGTCGAGCAGGGGCTGCGCCGCGTCGTACTCACCACGGGCGGCGCGCAGCCGCGCCATGGCGACGAACCACCGGTGCCGGTTCTCGGTGATCGAGGTTCGCTCCGCGAGAACTCGTGCGGTCTCGAGATGCTGTTCGGCCAGGGTCAGCTCGTCGAGCTCGAGGTCCAGCTCGGCGAGGGCGACGTGCAGGTCGGCCATGGCTCGCAGGTAGGGGATGCCGCCCTCGTCGGCCCTCAGCAGGGCGCGCTCGCACAGCCGCCGCGCGCGGCTGGGTCGGCCCGAGGCGACCCACATGTCAGCGAGCACGACCGTGCTGTCCAGCTCGTCGACCAGGTTCCCCGCGGAGTGCAGGCTGCGCACCGCCATGGAGAACGTGGACAGGGCCTCGTGCAGGTCGCCGGCCGCCCAGGCGGCCAGACCGAGGAAACCGGCTCCGGCGCCACGCACGAAGTGGTCCTCGGGGCCGGCCAGCTCCACCGCTCGACGCGCATGCCGCACGGTTCCGGCCACGTCACCGCGTGCCTGTGCCAGCGACGCACGGTAGACCGAGACGGTTGCCGGGGCTGTGCGCAGGTCCTCGGTGTCCGCCCAGGCAGCCCGGAGGTCCTCGTCGCGCGCTCCGGCGGCCAGTGCTGCATCGGCGTCGTCGAGTCGCTGCTCGAGGCCCTCGAGATCGCCCGCGAGCATCAGCGACCAACCGGCCAGGACGCACAGGACCGGGCTGCGACGCACCACAGGGTCCGGCAGCGCGCGCACCCACCCCAGCATCAGGTCGTCCTGTCGCGTACGACGCAGCTCGGGCACTGCTTGCTCGACGAGGAGAGCGGCGCGGTCGAAGTCCTCCGCGGCCAGGGCGTGGCGGACTGCGTCCTGCACGAGGCCGTGGGAGGCGCACCAGTCGCTGGCCCGGCGGTGCAGCACCGGTATCCGCTCGGGAGCATCGGCACGCAGGCGCGCGCGCAGGACGTCGGCGAACAGGTGGTGGTAGCGGAACCAGGTCCGCTCCGTGTCGAGCGGGACGAGGAAGAGGTTGCTTCGTTCGAGGTTCTCCAGCATCCGGAGGGCGTCGTGGGTGCCGGTGACCGCGTCGCACAGCGGGCCGGTGAGCCGGTCCAGGACGGACGTGTCGAGCAGGAACTCGCGGACCTCTCCGGGTTGGCGGTGCAGCACCTCGTCGACCAGGTAGTCGATGACGAACCGGTTGCTGCCGGTGAACGCCTCGATGAAGCCCCCCACGTCGCTGCGCTCCGCGATGCCGCGCAAGGACAGAGCGGCAAGCTGGAGGCCGACGATCCAGCCTTCGGTGCGCTCCTCGAGCGCGCGCACAGCGGTGTCGTCGAGGTCCAGCCCCATGGCACGGTTCAGGAAAGCCTGCGCCTCCGCCGGGGTGAAGCGGAGCTCAGCGGCGCGCAGCTCGACGAGCTGCCCCCGGCTGCGCAGCCGGGCCAGGGGAAGGGGTGGGTCCGAGCGAGTGGCCAGCACCAGGTGCAGGTGCTCGGGCAGATGGTCCACGAGGAACGCCACTGCCTCGTGCACCTCGGCGGCCTCGATGCAGTGGTAGTCGTCGAGCACGACGACCCACTGCTCCCCCGGTGTCTGCGCACCGGCAGCGGTGACGTCGTTGACGAGCAAGGTCAGGGCGGTGGGGACCGCGGCGGCGTGCAGTGAGTCGAGCACGGCCGGGCCGACCCCGAGGCCGACGCTGCGCAGCGCCGCCACCAGGTGGGTGAGCAGGCGCGTCAGGTCGTTGTCGCCCTCGTCGAGGGAGAGCCACCCGACCCGCGTACCTGACCCGCGTTCGTGGAGCTCGGCCCGCCAGTCGCTCAGCACGGTGGACTTGCCGAACCCTGCGGGCGCAGACACGACCGTGAGCCCGTGACCCGAGTCGAGGGTGGCGTCGAGATGATCCGTGAGCCGTGGGCGCGCGACCAGTTGCGGGCGCCGGGAAGGCGCGAACAGCTTGGTCGCGAGGACCGGAGTCGACACCCCCGGATCATAGAAGCAACCTCAGTGCCGTCAGGTCACCGAGGCACCGAACGAGTCGACGGCGTCGACCCACCTGGACGGCTGGTCGAGGTGCACATGGTGACTCCCCGGGATCTCGGTGACCCGCTCCGGTGGCAGCAACCGCAGGAGGTCAAGCCGGTCCGGCCCCACCAGGGCCGAGTACTTGCCGAGCGTGGCCACCAGCGCCACCGCCACGGGGCACGCCGAGACCAGCGCCGGCAGGTCCCAGCTGAGGTCGCCCGGGGGTAGCCGGGTGATCAGCGGATCGGTCAACAACCGTCCCTCGACGATGCTGCGGGCGTCGCGACGGCTCCACGTCGGATGGCCCCGCAGGACCGACGTGATCGCGCCGTGCGGATCGGCTCGGGCAAGGCTCACCTCACTGGCGGTGTCTCCGGGATCGGCTCCCACCGCACGGTCTCTCCCCCTGGACGGCGGGTCCTCGAGCAGCACTCCACGGGCGTACGCCGGGGCCGCCGCGACCAGCTCGAGGGCGACGATCGCACCCAGTGAGTGCCCCACCACGAGCGTCGCGCCGCCGGGATGCCGATCCACCACGTCCGCGGCCAGTGCCGCCACGGATCGCGCCGTTCCGACCGGCCGGCCGCCGTGCCCGGGCAGGTCGACCATGGAAACGTCCCACCCCCGCGCCTCGAGCTCCGGCCCCACGCGCCACCAGGTGCTCCGGCTCGACGACATGCCGTGGATGAGCAGCACGGTGCGCGTGGCGGTCACGGTCCGACGCTAGACGGTGGGCAGGGACCGGCTGGCCCGAGCCCGGCCGGGCCGGCGCCTCGGCTCACTCGTAGACGAACTTCTGCGCCCCCGGGTAGACCCACGACAGAGCGTCGCGGAGCGTGTCACGCCAGTTCTCCCAGTTGTGCCCGTCGCGGGTCTCGACGAAGCGCGTGGTCATCCCGGTGGACTCGAACGTCGGGACCATCGAGCGGTTGGGCGCGATCAGCGGCTCGTAGACACCGCAGCTGAGGAAGACCCGGTCCGCCACCTGCGTCGGCCTGGCCCGATAGCGGTTGACGAACTTGACCACGGGGTCGAAGACCGGTCCGCCGCCGTGGTCGTTGCCGATGTCGGTGAACACGAACGACCCCGACATCAGGATCAGCGAACCGTAGGTGCGCGGGGAGCGCACCGCTGCCGACAGCGAGGCGACGCCGCCGAGGCTCGAGCCCATCAGGCACCGGCCCGACGGCCGGCCCGTCAGGGGCAGCTGCATCTCGAGTCGCGGCAGCAGCTCGTGGGTCAGGAACCTCGCGTGGGCGGTCGAGTTCGTGTACTCCGTCAGCCGGTCCCCCGGGTGCAGGAAGGCGACCACCGTCTCCGCGACCTCGGAGCAGTCGATCAGGTTGTCCAGCACGGTGCCGGCTGCGGCGTACTGCAGGAAGTCCGGACCGTCGTGCACCACGAGCAGCGGGTAGGTCGAGGTCCGGCGGAAGCGTGCGGGCAGGTACAGGGTGACCGGCACGTCGCGCTTCAACGCGCGGCTGGGCACCTCGAGATGCTCGAGAGTGCCCTGGCGCGCGGTCGGGTCGGGCTCGGTCCACTCCGGGGTCCGGTAGCCGTTCGCGAAGCAGACGGAGGACGTGCCCACGGGACTGTAGGAGACCTTGGGGTTGAGCGGGTCGTTGATGCGCTCGACGTGCTCGCCGCGGCGTACCTCCAGCTGGTAGTTGACGCGCGAGCCCTCGGGCAGCTCGAGGACGAGGTACCAGAGGTCCGTGCCGTGCAGTCTGCGCATGGGCAGCTGCTCCGGCAGACCGACCACACGCTGGGCGAGCCGGACCTCGTCGGCCTCGCCGCGGTAGAGGAACGTGCAGCGAGCGCCCTCGACGATCGGCACCTCGTGACGTGCCAGGAACCGGTCGACGGCAGCGTCCGTCCAGTGGCTTGCGGTCCTTGAGCCGGTTGATCGCCAGCTTGCGCTTGGGCGGCGGAGGTCGTCATGCCGCCTCGAGCGTGGCGATGTGCCCGTCGTGGTCCAGCACCCGCGCCTCGGGAGGCAGGCCGCCATCTTCGCCGAGCGACACACTGGTGACGTCGTCCAGCACCAGGCAGCGGGCGGGTGCGAACCGGCGGGCCAGCACCGACATCCGGATCTGGTCGCCCACCCGCAGCCGACGCCGGGCGTGCGGGAGCGCGACGAGGCCGGTCACCACCCCGATGCCGGTGCCGTAGACCTCGGTCTGGGCGACGCCGTGCGGGACGAAGTCATGGAACAGCACCACTCGCTCGGTCAGCGCCATCGCGCCGGCCGACCAGGCCACCACCCGGGCGGGCAGATGCGGCGCGACGTGGAACAGGTGCAGCACCCTGGCGAGCTCCCCCACGTGACCGCCGGCGATCGCCAGCGCCGAAGATCCCTCGAGCGCGTGTCGGACCTCCTCGCGGTGCCGAGCCACCGAGTCCCGCTCCTGGGGACGCCAGGCGTCGTAGAACGCCTCGTGGAGCTCCTTCACCCGCTGCATGTGCTGCTCGTCGAGCAGCTGCACGACGCGGAGTGCGTCGGTGAGGGCCCGTTCACGCAGTCGGGGCCGCGCCTCGGAGCGGCGCGCCACGTCGTACGCCGCACTGAGCGCGTGGTCGAGCTGCACGAGGTAGAGCTGGCGCACCTCGGCCAGGGCAGCCTCGTGCTCCCGCTCGGCGTGCGCGTACTCGCGGTCCTCGTCGTAGACCGACAGGAGGCGCGCGTGCAGCGAGAGGTTCACGGTCCGCGGCCCCACGTGCTCGCGGAGCTCGGCGTCGTCGACCTCGCGTTCCTGCCACCCCGCCGTCACCACCGCCACCGTCGACTCCGGGTCGAGGTCCGCGAAGGCGCGCTGCAGGTTCGACCGTGGCTGGGGCCCCAGGAGCGTGATCCGGGGGCTCACGCGGCATGCACGGTGATGGTCCGGCCCACGTCGTCGAGCATCTGCCGGAGAGCGTCGAAGTCCGGGTGCCGCATCCGGACATAGGCGTTGGCCATGTAGCCGGCCTCGGGCGACTGGGTCGGTGTCCCGGGGTCGGGCAGATGGGCGTCGAGGACCCACTCGCCGTAACGCTCCTGGATCGCCTCCACCCCGGAGTATCCGCTGATGTGTCCGTCGTGCTCGGGCCGCAGGGCGATGATCCCGCTGGCGAACTGGCGCGACGGTCGGCTCGACACGGTGCCGTGCACGATCGCGTTCGCCCACTCGCAGATAGAGGTCGAGGTCGTTGCCGGCGGAGTAGAGGTCCCAGGCGCCGACGCCCGGCGGGCGACAGCCGATCTCGGAGAACTTCAGCCCCTTGGGCCCGAAGAACCACTCCATGTGGGTCGCGCTGGTGCCGATCCCGAGCGCCTCGACCACGCGCTGGCCCATCTCACGCAGCTGCTGGTAGTCCTCCACCGACTCGACCTGGTTGGTGGAGATGAACTGCGGCGAGATCCAGCGGTTCCGCATCGCCTCGAGCACGTTGGGGAAGTAGTGGCACACGAAGTCGGCCGCTGCTGAACCGTCGATCGACAAGGTGTCGTAGAACCCCTCGTGGCCCTCGACGAACTCCTCGACCGCGATCGAGTCGACGCCCTTCGCCCCGAAGGACGCCAGTGCCTGTCCGAGCTGGGCCTGGTCGTCGACGCGGGTCGTGTCTGCTGCGCCCGCACCGCTGCGTGGCTTGAGGATCAACGGGAAGCCGACGGCCATCGCGAACTGCTGCACCTGCTCGGCGTTGTCGGCAGCGGTCGAGGCCGCCGTCGGCACCCCCGCCGCGCGCAGCGCGTCCTTCATCGACGGCTTGTCGCGGCACAGGTACGCCGTACGCAGCGAGGTTCCCGGGATGGTGCACGTCTCGCGCACCTGCGCAACGGGCAGGATGTGCGACTCGATGGTGGACTCGAGGCGGTCCACCCAGACACGGTCCTGCACCGACCGCACGGCGTCGGTCATCACGCCGCACGTCGACCACGCTCGGCACCTGGTGGTAGTGCCGCAGCCACCCTCGAAGCTCGTCGTCGAGCGCCTCCGGGGGCGACTCGCCGATGCCGATCACCTCGGCACCGACCGAGGCGAGCGCCCGGACGAACTCTCGCTGGTTCCTGGGAAATGACGGTTCGACGAAGACCACGCGCACGGCAGCCATGCTAGCGGGGCTCCCGGCCGCGCCCTGTCCGTGTGGCCCCGGCGCTACTAGGGTGCGGACCATGGTCGCCGCCGCGTTCGTCGCGCCTTACCTCCTGGAAGCCACCGCCCGGTTCGTCTCGGATGCAGCCGCGCTCCCCGGTGTCCGGCTGGGCCTGATCACCTGCGACCCGATCGACCGGATCCAGCCAGCGCTGCGAGAGCGGCTCGCCGGCCACTGGCGGGTCGAGAACGCGCTCGACCCCCGTCAGATCGCGGAAGCGGTGAGCGGGCTCAGCCGTCAGATCGGCCGGGTGGAGCGCCTCGTCGGTGCACTCGAACAGCTGCAGGTGCCGCTCGCGCAGGTGCGCGAGGCCATGGGCATCGAGGGGATGGACGAGAGGACCGCGCACAACGTGCGGGACAAGTCGCAGATGAAGAACGTGCTCCGTGAGGCGGGTGTCCCCTGTGCCGCGCACGCCCTGGTCACGAGTTCCGCGGAGGCCACCGCGTTCGCCCGGGAGGTCGGCTTCCCCCTCGTCGCCAAACCGCCGGCGGGGGCCGGCTCCCAGGCGACCTACCGTCTCGACGACGCCGAGTCGCTCGAGGGCTGGCTGCGTCACGTGCCCCCCAGCGGGGAGGAACCGGCTCTGCTCGAGGAGTTCCTGGTCGGCGAGGAGCACACCTTCGACAGCGTGACGATCGGTGGCGACACGGTGTGGTCCTCGATCGCCGACTACCGGCCACCGCCGCTGGAGGTCCTGCGGAACCCCTGGATCCAGTGGACGGTGATGCTGCCTCGAGACATCTCCGGTCCGGAGTACGCCGGTATCCACGAGGTCGGCCCCGCTGCCCTGCGAGCGCTCGGGGTCCGCGACGCGCTCACCCACATGGAGTGGTTCCGCCGGCCGGACGGGTCGGTGGCCGTCTCGGAGGTCGCCGCACGGCCACCAGGCGCCCAGCTCACCTCGATGCACGGCTACTCCCACGACTTCGACCTGTTCCGGGCCTGGGCGGAGCTGGTCGTGCTCGACCGGTTCGATCCGCCTCAGCGCCGCTACGCCAGCGGTACGGCGTACCTCCGGGGCCTGGGCCGGGGGCGGGTGCGCGCCGTCCACGGTCTCGAGGAGCTCCAGCGTCACGCTCGGCCACCTGGTCGTGGAGTCACGGCTGCCCCAGCCCGGCCAGCCGGCTGCGTCGGACTACCTCGGCGAGGGTTACCTCATGGTGCGCGACGCGGACACCGACGTGGTGCGCCAGGCGCTCGGACGCATCGTGGACGGAGTCAGGGTCGAGCTGGTGGAGGACCTGTGACCGGGTCGGGGACGAACGTGGTGATGCTGTCCCCGGGCTACCCCGTCGAGATGAGCTACTTCACCCGCGCGCTCGCGGCGGTGGGAGCGACCGTGATCGGGGTCGGGGACCAGCCGCCGCACGCCGTGCCCGAGCGCGCCCGCCACGCACTCGCCCACTACGAGCACGTCTCGCTCGCCGACGAGGATGCCGTGCTGACGGCGCTGCACGGACTCGCCCGACACGTGCGGATCGACCAGGTGGAGTGTCTCTGGGAGCCCTACATGCTGCTGGCGGCCCGGATCCGCGAGACCTTCGGGCTGCCCGGCATGACCGTGGAGCAGACGCTGCCGTTCCGGGACAAGGAGGAGATGAAACGTCGCCTCGACGCCGCCGGGATCCGCACGCCCTGGCACGTCCGCGCGACCACCGTCGCCCAGGTCTGGGAGGCGAGCGAGCAGATCGGCTATCCCCTCATCGTCAAGCCGATCGCCGGGGCCGGGTCCGCCGACACCTACCGGGTGGACTCCGCCGCGGAGCTCGCCGAGGTGCTGCCGATGCTGCGCCACGTGCCCGAGGTCAGCGTGGAGGAGTTCGTCGAGGCCGAGGAGTTCACCCACGACACCGTGTGCGCCAACGGGCGGGTCCTCTTCGAGCACGTCCTGTGGTACCGCCCCCGCCCCCTGCAGATGCGCATGCACGAGTGGATCAGCCCGACCGGGATCTCGTTCCGCGACCTGGACGTGCCGCACCTGCAGGACGGACGGACGATGGGCCACCAGGTGCTCGCGGCGCTCGGGTTCGACACCGGGTTCACGCACATGGAGTGGTACCGCAAGGAGAGCGGCGAGGTCGTCTTCGGCGAGATCGGTGCCCGCCCTCCCGGAGTGAGGGTCGTCGACATGATGAACTTCAACACCGACGGCGACCTGTACGTCGGGTGGGCGGAGGCCGTCGTGCACGCGCCGGATGCCTGCGCTGAGTCGTCAGTACAACGTGGGCATGGTCAGCAAGCGAGCGCGTGGCTCCGGACGGATCACGGCGATCACCGGGATGGACGCGCTGATGGCGGAGTACGGCGCCGAGGTCGTGATGATGGACCTGCTCCCGATCGGCGCTCCTCGACGCGACTGGCGGGCCAGCACCATCGGCGACGGCATCCTGATGGTCCGGCACCCCGAGCTGCAGCGGGTGATCGAGATGACCGAGCGGTTCGCGGCCGACTTCCAGATGCACGCCGAATGACCCGGTCCGCGGAGGAGATCCGCGTCCTGGTGGCCTCGGTGCTGCCGACGGTCCGCGCGGACCTGGAGCGCCTCGCTCGCATCCCGTCGGTCTCGGCGGACCCGGCGGCCCGACCCCACCTGCGCGCCAGTGCCGACGAGGTCGCCCGTCAGCTCCGCGGTGCCGGGCTGACCGAGGTCGACATCGTCACTGCCGACGGTGGGCACCCGGCGGTGATCGGCTCCCGGCCCGGCAGGCCGGGCGCCCCGACCGTGCTCCTGTACGCCCACCACGACGTGCAGCCCGTCGGGGACCTCTCCAGGTGGGACAGCGAGCCGTTCGAACCGGTGGAACGCCAGGGTCGGCTCTACGGGCGGGGCGCCGCAGACGACAAGGCCGGGATCGCCGTGCACTGCGCTGCCATCAGAGCACTCGCCGACGACCCGGGGGTGGCCGTCGTCGTCCTCGTCGACGGTGAGGAGGAGATCGGATCCCCGACGTTGCCGGCCCTGCTGGCCGAGCACCGGGACCGGCTGGACGCCGACGTGCTGGTGCTGGCCGACTCCACGAACTGGCGGGTCGGCGTACCTGCCCTGACCACGTCGCTGCGCGGCGGGGTGGGGGTCGTCGTGGAGGTGCGCACCCTGCGGCACGCCCTGCACAACGGGGTGTACGGCGGGCCGGCGCCGGACGCCCTGACGGCGCTGTCGCGACTGCTCGCCACCTGCCACACCGACACCGGGGACGTGGCCGTCGAGGGACTCTGGCGCGGGACCGCCGACCCACTGGATCTGACCGATGCGCAGTTCCGCGCCGACGCGGGCGTCCTCGACGGAGTTGCCCTGCTCGGGAGCGGGTCGCTGACGTCACGGCTCTGGCAGGCTCCGGCGCTGTCGGTCGTCGCGATCGACGCGCCGCGGGTCGACGATGCCAGCCTGCTGCTCGTGCCCTCCGCACGCGCCCGGCTCACCCTGAGGATCGCGCCGGGCGACGACCCGGTGGCAGCCAGCGAGGCCCTGGTCGCGCACCTGCACGCGCATGCCCCCTGGGGGGCTGAGCTGACGGTGACGGCCGGTGCGCCGGTGGCGCCGTACACGGCGGACACCTCCGGGCCGGCCTACACCGCGGCGAGGTCGGCGTACGCCGAGGCCTTCGGTGAGCCGGTCGTCGAGATCGGCGTGGGTGGGTCGATCGCTTTCGTGGCGCCCTTCGCCACCGCCTTCCCCGATGCGGAGATCCTGATCACCGGGGTCGAGGACCCGGACACGCGTGCTCATGGCCCGAACGAGAGTCTCCACCTCGCGGACTTCGCCTCCGCGTGCCTGGCCGAGGCACTGCTGCTGGAACGGCTGGCGACCGGGCGCTGAGCCTCACTGGTCGCGCGCCCCGCAGACCTCCTCGAGGTACTGCGGCAGCATCCGCCACCACGTCGGCCAGTCGTGGATGGTGTCCGGCCCCCAGGAGTCGACGCGATTCGGCACACCCTTGCTCCCGAGCACGTTCGCCACGGCCCAGGACTCCCCGATGTCCTCGTGGGCCCCCTCGCCGGAGGCGAGGATCACGCGGCGCTGCTGCAGCAGCTCGAGCTGGGCGCCGTCGAGCCCCGGGAGGAAGTCGAGCGGCGAGGCGAAGAAGAGATCCTGGGACCAGCGGCCCTCCAGGAACTTCTGGAGGCGGTAGGTCCCGCTCATCCCGATCGCGGCCTCGAACGTGTCGGGGAACCGGCAGAGCAGGGCGACCGCGTTGAAGGCGCCGATCGAGGCGCCGGCGGCGACGATCCTCTGCGTGGAGCCGCCCATGTCGGCATGGATGGCCGGGACGACCTCCTGGCGCACCGCGTGGTGGAACTGGTTCAGCAGCCACATCCGGTGCTCCGGTGTCCCGGTCGCGGTCGCCAGCGCCCGGCCGGCGATCGAGTCGCAGGAGTAGAGCTTCACCCGACCGGACTCGATCAACCCGGCGCAGGCGTCCACGAGGTGGTGGCGTTCGATCTCCTCGGCGTCGCCACCGGCTGTGGGGAACACCAGCACCGGTGCGCCGAAGTGCCCCCACCGGGCCACCGTGAACTCCTGCTGCAGCCTGTCCGAGAACCAGTGGTCGATTGTCTTCTTCACGAGGCCATCGTGGACATCCGCCCAGTGCTACGGCAAGGTCGTGGCGTGACCAATCACTTGATCGGACTGCTCCTCGGTGCCGAGGAGGACTGGCCGCGGGCGTTCGAGACCATCCAGCGAATGGTCGGACCGGTGACCCACGACGGCGTCGAGCACACCGTCTCCAGCGAGCGGCTGACGATCGAGCCCTTCCGGCTCGACGACCCCGTGCGCACACCCCTGGTGATCGACCGGCTGGCCCACTGGTACTACCACCCGCGCGAGTGGCTGAAGAAGGCGTCGCTGGTCAACGGCACCTACCTGCTGAACAGCCCGTTCACCTTCCAGTCGATGGAGAAGCACAGCGCCTACTGCGCGATGGTGCGGCTGGGCCTGAAGGTGCCGCCCACCACCCTGGTGCCCTACAAGAACCCGATCGACAACGTGCGCTGGGCCTACACCGCTGATCGTTACAACCAGTCCTTCGACCTCGATCGGATCGCCGAGGAGCTGGGCTACCCGCTCTACATGAAGCCGTTCGACGGAGGCGGGTGGCGTGGTGTCTCACGGATCAACGACCGCGGCGACCTGCACCGGGCCTACGACGAGTCCGGGGAGATGCTGATGCACCTGCAGGCGACCATCGACTTCGAGCACTTCGCCCGCGCGCTGTCCATCGGCCCGGAGACCATGGTGATGGACTTCCGGCCCGACCAGCCGATGCACAACCGCTACGCCGTGTCCCACGACTTCCTCTCCGAAGAGGCCGGCTGGCAGACGGCTGCGGTCAGCCGGATCGTCAACGCGTTCTTCCAGTGGGAGTTCAACTCGGCGGAGATGCTGGTCGTCGGCGACGAGGTCTACCCGATCGACTACGCCAACGCGTGCCCCGACGTCGCCCTCACGTCGCTGCACTACTACTTCCCGTGGGCGATCAAGGCCCTGGTCCGGTGGTCGACGTACTGCGTGATGACCGGCCGTCGGGCCAACGGAGATCTCGAGACCGCTCGCTACTTCGCGATCGCCGACGACCCGGAGCTCTCCTACGAGGAGAAGATGAGGGCCTACCTCGTGATCGCGGACGAGTACTTCGACAGCGCGAGGTACTGGGAGTGGTGTGCCGAGCACCTGCCGCACCTCGACGAACAGGTCTGGGACTGGGTGTCCTCCGACGACTTCGACCGGTTGCTACGGCAGACGGTGCAGGCGACCTACCCCGCCCACGAGCAGGAGCAGTTCGTCGCCCACTTCCGTGGCCTCATCGACATGTGGATCACCGACAACGCCAGCGGAAAGGCGTCCTGATCAGACGCCCTTGCGTCCGCGCATGCGGCCGAGGATGAACAGCACGAGCGCGACGATGGCCAGGATGATGAGAATAGTCCACAACATTGTGAGACTCCGTCCAGTTGGTGTGAGGTGCCGATGGCGGAGCCCGAGCAGCACCGCACCGAGGTATTACCCCATTTCGGCAATGTCCAAACAGCGAGCAGGAGGAACGAAACCATGGAGCGACCGCCGACGATCGTGCGCTGGACCCGTCAGCTGGAGGAGGCCACGGCTCTGGACCGGCCGGTGCAGGCGCTGGAGCCCGGCATCCGGTCGGTGTTCGGGAGCGGGGCCCGAGGCTCGGTGCTGCGCGGTGACTGGCTCGGTCACGCGGTCCACCCGCTGTTGACCGACGTGGTGCTCGGCACCTGGACCTCGGCCTCCCTGCTCGACCTCTTCGGAGGGCCCGGCTCCCCCGCCTCGGCCCAGCGGCTGATCGGCACCGGACTGCTCGCTGTCGGCCCCACCGCCTGGACCGGCTGGGCGGAGTGGTCAGCAGCCGGGCCCCGCGAGAAGCGCGTGGGTCTGGTGCACGCCGTCACGAACGCAGTCGCCATCGGCATCTACGCAGGGTCATGGATCGCGCGCCGGCGGGGTCGCCACGACACCGGGGCCAGGCTCGCTCTCACCGGTGCCGTCGTCTCCGGAGCCGGTGCCTATCTGGGCGGCCACCTCGCGGCCGCCCGCAAGGTGGGCACCCACCACCCCGCCTTCGACCAGGCGCTCCGGTCCACGGCAGCCGGTGACCTGACCGCCACGCGCCGTACGGGCCCTGCAGCGGGCCCTGCAGCGGGCCCTGCAGCGGGCCAGCTCACCCTCCGGCCCAGGACGCTTCGGTACGACGCGCCAGGTCATCGACCACCGAGCGCAGGGAGCCGGACCTCTCGAAGAGGCGGCGCTGACGGGTCGCGCCGTTGCCCCGCGCGACGAGCCGTTCGAAGGAGTCCCGCACCACTTCGAGGTCCCCGGCCTCCTCCAGGGCCGGACGAAGGTGGTCGACGGTGGCCTCGAACACGGAGCGTGGGCTCGCGAGCCGGGCCTCCACCGGGTGCACGAGCTGGTGGGACAGTCCGTCGCGCGCTGCCCGCCATCCCGCGACGCTCAGGAGGTCGCTCCTCCATGGAGCAGCCGCTCGGTCCACCGCCGTCGTGCTGACGAGGGCCCTGACGAGCAGCGCCACCAGCAAGGCGTCCTCGACATCGGTGCACACGTCGACCACCCGGATCTCAACGGTGGGGTAGCTCTGGGCGAGTCTGACGTCGAAGTAGAGCATTCCCGCGTCCAGGGCGCCGCCCCACTCGACCATCCGCCCCGACACCGCCCGGTAGGTGGAGACGTCACCGAACGCCTCACCCGCTCCGGCCGTGGGCCACCGGCTCCAGATCTGTGACCGCCAGCTCGCGTAACCGGTGTCACGACCCCGCCAGTAGGGAGAGTTCGCGCCGATCGCCACCAGCAGCGGCAGCCACGGACGCACACCGTCGACCACCCGCACAGCCTCCTCGTCGGAGGTGACCTCGACGTGGATGTGCATCCCGCACGCCAGGGTTCCGCGAGACGTTTCGCCGAACTCGGTCTGGATCTTGCGGTAGCGCGGCGTGGGGGTGATGTCCTCGGGTGCGTCGTCCAGCACCGGCACGGGCAGGGCAACGGCCCTCGCACCGGCCGCTGCCGCCGCTTCCCCGACGGCACGACGGCCCTCGCGCAGCGCCCGGAGCAGATCGTCCGCCCGCAGGCACGGCGGGGTGGAGGTCTCGATCTGCTGCTGGAACAGCTCCTCGGCCACCTCCTCCTTCGCCTCGTTGGCGGGCACCGCGGACTGCGACACCGCCGTCACCTGGCTGGACTCGGGGTCGACCAGCATCAGCTCTTCCTCGACTCCGAGCTTGCGTTCCGGCATGGCTGTCACGTTCCCCGGGGTGCGCTCCGCAACTTCCCGTTCCGGCATGGCTGTCACGTTCCCCGGGGTGCGCTCCGCAATCTCTCGCACGGGGCCGGATCGGACTCGGCCCACGCGCTAGCCACTGAGCTGGGCCAGCCTGGCCATCCCCGCGTCCACGTGGGTCTGCAGCCGCTCGACGGCATCGTCCAGCGCGGGTGATCCGGCGTGCTCCGGCGGGATCCGCGAGGGGTTGAGGGCCACAGCGTCCGCCCACATCCTGATGTCGGGCTCGGAGTTGAACGACATCGAGTTGCGCAGCCCGAGGACGTTCATCCTCGCCCAGTCCGCCAGGGTGTTGCCGAAGGACGACGGCGGGCACAGCCTGTTCTTCTCGCCGTCGTCCTCGCGGGTGGCCTCGACGTACCCGGCGAGCGCACCCCCGAAGCACGGGAACCCGGCCCTGATCGGCTGCAGCGTGATCGCCTCCGGCTGCCAGATGGGCACCAGCGGCAGCATCTTGAGACCGTCTGCCGCACAGTTCACGACGAGAGCGTCGTCCGCGATCGCGATCGATCCCTCTTCGAAGTCGATCCGGCCACGACTCACCGCGTCGATGTGGCCCCGCCGTACGACATGCTCGATGGTGCGCAGCTGCTCGAGCTCCCAGGTCCCCAGGGTCGGCGCCTTGGCCATGGTCGGCGTGAGCGAACGATCCAGCCGCAGCATGATGCCGAGCTCCTCCAGCCGCAGGAACAGGCCATCCAGGGACTCCGCTGCGCCCGCCGCCTGCATCATGTCCGCGACCATGCCGAGGTAGACGACGGGATCCGGCTGGATCAACGCCCTGTTCAGCATCCAGGGTTCGCGTGGCCGCACCCAGCAGATCGCGTCCGGGTCGACCCCTCGTGCCAGCAGCCAGACACACGCGTCGGTCGCGGTCTTGCCCGAGCCCACGACCACGTACTGGCTCGGAGCCTCGTCAGATCTCCCGAGGTCGTTGACCGGGACCACCCGCGCACCGTCAGCGACGCCGAACCTCGGGGGCGTCTCCGCCGGGATGTCGGGGGCGAGGTAGCGGGCATCGACGACCCGGCACCTCGCCGGGACCTCGAAGCGCTCGCCCGAGACCCGTGAGACGAAGGTGCGATCCCCGACGTACTCGCAGCCACCGAAGAACTCGACCCTGCCGGACCCCACCATCCTGTCCGCGAGCAGGTCGTCGTAGTAGCTGACGATCTTCGGCTGGCTGGCCCGTTCGTGGAGTCCCGCCTCTGGGCCGAACTGCTGGATCCGCCCGCCGCCGAGCACCGTGGACGCGACGCCGTAGAACGTGGACGACTGATGCAGCCGCACGAACGGGTAGGCCTCGAGCCAGTGCCCGCCGACACCGTGGCGGCGGTCGACCATCGCGACGCGCGCGTCGGCATGGTCGATCAGCGCATCGGTGAACGCCATCCCCATGGCCCCGGCACCGACCACCAGGTAGTCGACCTCGACCACGCGCATCACGAGGCAACCAAAGCACTACGCCGACGCTGCGTCCACCGTGTGCTCTAGTCGCGTTCCGTGGACATCGGGAGAGAGCGCGCATCCATGCGTTCGCCGGGTCGCCTGAAGATGCTGAGGATCTCCGCAGGCTCCTCGCCGGTGCTGCCGAACCAGTGCGGCACCTGGGTGTCGAACGTCGCCACCTCGCCCGGCCCGAGCACCCAGTCCCGGTCGCCGAGCACCAGCCTCATCCGGCCGGACAGGACGTAGATCCACTCGAACCCGTCGTGCGCACGCGGTTCCGGCGTGACGTTGCTGGTCGGGATCACGATCTTCCATGCCTGTGTGCCGTCCGGCTGCCGGGTCAGCGGGATGACCGTCCGCCCCTTGAGGCGCCCTGGCTTGAGCCGGATCCGGGGGTCGCCCACCTCCGGGGCCGCGACGAGGTCGTCCAACGGCACCCGGTAGACCTGCGACAGCGCCAGCAGCAGCTCCAGCGTCGGTCGTCTCTGCCCCGTCTCGAGCCTCGACAGCGTGCTCCTGGAGATCCCGGTGACCTCCGCGACCTCGGTGAGGCTCATCCGGCGCTGGGCGCGGACGCGCCTCAGCCTCGGTCCGACCTGCTCCAGTGCCTCGGCGATCGCCGCTGACGTGTCACCCACGAGAGCCATCCCACGCCCGTTTCCCGGAAACAGCAACGTGGGTAGGCGATCCGCCCCTCGGACTCCAACCTTGGGGCATGGACAGATACGACGTAGTGGTCATCGGAGGAGGCGCCGCCGGCCTCTCCGCGGCACTGGTCCTCACCAGAGCCCTCCGCCGAGTTCTCGTGGTGGATGCCGGAGAGCCGCGCAACGCACCGGCCACCCACCTGCACGGCTACCTCTCCCGCGACGGCATGCCGCCCGCCGACCTGGTGGCATCGGGAAGGCAAGAGGTGCAGGGGTACGGCGGCGCCGTCGTCGCCGACACCGTCACCGAGCTGGCTGCCCGACGGCGAGGGTGGGTTCCGGGTGCTCCTGGACGCCGGCCGGCGGGTCTCGACGCGGCGACTCCTGGTCACGACCGGCCTGCGCGACGAGCTGCCGGATGTGCCCGGGCTGCACGAGCGCTGGGCCCGAGACGTCCTGCACTGCCCCTACTGCCACGGCTACGAGGTCCGCGACCGCCGGCTCGGGGTCCTCGGCGGGACTCCCGGTGCGGTCAGGTACGCCCAGATCGTGCGCCAGTGGACCCACGACCTCGTCTACTTCACCCCACCGGACACTCTCACCGCCGACGAGCGCCATCAGCTGCTCGCCCGGGCCATCGGCGTCGTCGAAGGCACCATCGAAGAGCTGGTCATCGACGACGCCGACCGCCTTCGCGGCGTACGGCTGCATGACGGCTGCGTGGTGCCACGCGACGCATTGTTCGTGCCGCCCCACTTCGTCCCCAACAGCAGCCTGCTGGTCGACCTCGGCTGCGCTCACGACGCCGACGGCTGGGTGAGCGTCGACAGCAGCGGCCGCACCAGCGTCGCCGGTGTCTGGGCCGCCGGCAACGTCGTCGACCCCCGAGCCCAGGTGATCACCGCTGCCGGCGCCGGGTCCGCGGCCGCCATCGCGCTCCAGGCCGACCTCGTCGACGAGGAGGTGCAGGTCGCCGTACGCGACCTCGGACCTCGATCCGGGCTCACCGCCAAGCCACCCAGGAACACCGATCCGAAGGAGTCACCATGACCGACACCACCCCAGCTCCCGCCTCCCGACGCGGCGCCCCCGGACCGCCGACCAAGCACCAGCTGGCGCTGATGATCTGGCTGGCCGTCTTCCCGACGCTCACCGTTCTCAACCTCGCTCTCGGTGACTGGCTGGGGACGCTCTCGCCCGTCCCGCGCACCTTCGTGCTCGCGACCATCGCCGTGCCGATCGTGATCTACGGGCTGATGCCACAGCTGCACCGACTGCGCGGACGACTGCTGAGCAGCCGAACGACGATGCGCACCTCTTGATGGGTGTCCCCCAGGCGTTCAGCTCGCCGTGGCTCCGCGCCGAGCTAGTCGGCCACGTAGAACATCCGCTTGTTCACGAACTCGTCCATGCCGAGCGGGCCGAGCTCGCGTCCGAAGCCGCTGCGCTTGACGCCGCCGAAGGGAACCTCGGCCCCCTCCCCTGCCGGGGTGTTGACGTTGGACATGCCCACCTCGAGCCGGGCGGCGACCTTGGTCGCTCGCTCGGTGTCGGTGCTGAACACCGCGCCACCGAGCCCGTAGTCGGTGTCGTTGGCCAGGGCGAGTGCCTCGTCGTCGCTGGAGACGGAGTAGACGACCGCGACGGGTCCGAACAGCTCCTCTCGGAACGCGCGCATCTCCTCGGTGATCCCGGTGAGGACCGCGGGCGAGTAGTACGCCGCCGGGCCGTCACCGAGCACGCCACCGGCGTGCAAGGTGGCGCCCTTGCTGACCGCGTCCTCGACCTGCTCGGCCAGTTGCTCGGCCGCCGCGCGTGAGGCGAGCGGGGCGAAGGTGCCCTCACCCCGCTCGGCCGGGTCTCCCGGCCGCAGGTCCTTGGCGAGCTCGGTGAGCCGTCCGACGAACCCGTCGAAGACGTCGTCCATCACGATCATCCGCTTGTTGGAGTTGCAGGCCTGACCGGTGTTGCTGATCCGCGTCTCCCAGGCGAGGTCGGCAGCCGCGCTGACGTCGTCGCTGTCCAGGACGACGTAGGGGTCGGACCCACCGAGCTCGAGCACGCACTTCTTGAGGTTCTTCCCGGCGATGGCCGCGACCACCGCACCGGCTCGCTCGGAGCCGGTGAGCGAGATGCCGGCGATGCGCGGGTCGCCGATGATCTGCTCGATCTGGTCGTGGGTGGCGAAGACGTTGACGTAGGCACCCTCCGGCAGCCCTGCGTCGATCATGATCTGCTCGACGGCGAGCGCACACTTCGGCACCGACTCAGCGTGCTTGAGCACGATCGTGTTCCCGAGCATCAGGTTGGGGGCGACGAACCGCGCCACCTGGTAGAAGGGGTAGTTCCACGGCATGATCCCCAGCAGTGGGCCGATGGGGAGTCGTTGCACCATCGCCTTGCCGCCCGAGAACGTCTTGATCGGCTGGTCGGCGGCGAGCTCGGGCCCTTCGGTCGCGAAGTACTCGAAGATCTCGCCGCAGAACTTCGCCTCACCCCGGGACTCGCCCAGCGGCTTGCCCATCTCCTCGGTGGCCAGCGCCGCGAGCTCCGCCCGTCGCTCCACGAACAGCTCGCCGATCCGCTTGACCGTCGCAGCGCGCTCCGCGATCGGCACGTCCCGCCACACGTCGTACGCCGCCTGAACAGCGGCGAGACCCGCCTCGATCTCCGCGTCCGTCGCGCTGTCGAAGGTCTCGACCACCTCACCGGTGGCCGGGTTGACCGTCTGGTAGGCCGGTCCGGATGTGCTCGTGCCGCTCATGGCGCTTCTCCTTCGTGAGGTTCGCAGGTGTTCCCCAACCGAACCTATCCCCCAGCCAGGCGATCGCGTACCCGAAGGGACCGGGTGTGGGCTCGGGCAGCACCGACCAGAGCTCCGTGCTCGGGCCGACCTGGGTGCGTCCTAGTCGCGTCCGACGTTCAGCCCCACCGCAAGCACCTGGTCCAGCTCGATGCCTGCGGACTTCCGCACCGCGTCTTTCAGCGGCAGCAGGAACCGGCCGTCCTTGGGGAAGAGTGCCGTCCTGAACTCGATCTCGTTGATGCACACCGACACCGGGACCTGACCCCAGTACTCCACCCCCTTGGCCGCGAACTTGATGTCCGCGGACTCCTCCTCGGGTATGCGCACGAAGTAGAACGGCGCCGGTCCTCGCCACTCGACGACCGGGCCGTCGAACTCGAAGTCCATGCCTGGCATGCCGCGAGTATCGCGCCGCTGCCAGCGCCAGCGCCAGCGCCGGCTACCCCTCGGAACGGCGCCGCTTGAGCGGCTTGGTCGCCGGCCCCTCCAGCACCGCACCGTCCTTCGCGAAGCGCGAGGCGTGCAGTGGGCAGTCCCAGGTGTTCTCGGCGTCGTTCCAGTGCAGCAGCCCGCCCAGGTGCGTGCACACAGCCACCACGCCGCAGGCTCGGTCCCGGCGCGCGGTGTCCACGACCGAACCGGCGAGGGCCAGGCCCACCTTCGCGTTGACCATCGCCAGGCTGGTGAGGCCCGGGAGCCGCGGGTTGCGCCGGTCGAAGGGCTGGGCCCACCTGGGCTCCGATCCCAGGATGCGGCCGGAGATGGCCAGGCCGGCTGCGACACCGTTGGTCATCCCCCACTTGTCGAATCCGGTGGCGACGTAGATCCGTCCACCCCCGCGTGGCAGCAGACCGACGAAGGGCATGGCGTCGACCGGCGAGTAGTCCTGCGCCGACCACTGGTGGGTCTCGACGGCGCCCGGGAAGTACTCCGCGGTCCAGTGGCGCAGCCGGTCGACGTGCTCGAGCTCCGAGCGGGTCCGCCCGACCCCGTGGCCGGCACCGCCGACGAGCAGCGCGGCTCCCTCCTCGCGGGGCGCGTCTCTGAGCGAGCGGGAGTCCGAACCGGCGGAGAGGAACATCCCCTCGGGCGCCTCCGGCACGTCGAAGGCCAGCGCGTAGGAGCGCTCCGGTTCCACCTTGGCGAAGTGGAGGCCGCGGTCGAGGATGACCGCGCCGGTCGCCAGCACGACGTGCTCCGCCCGCAGCGTGGTGCCGTCCTCCACCGTGACCTCGGGGGGTCCCGACAAGGACACACCGGTCACGCGGTGGCCCTGGTGCAGGGTGCCTCCGTGGGCTCGCAGGTCGGTGACCAACGCCGTCAGGAAGTCCAACGGGTCGAACTGCGCCTGGTCCTCCAGCACGGTCGCGCCGAGGATCGGGAACGGGACGTCGAAGGTGTCGCGCCAGGTGACCTCGAGGCCCAGCGCAACTGCCGCGTCGTGCTCCTTCCGCACGGTCGAGATCTCGCTCTTCTGCGCGGCATAGGTGACAGCGGCACGGCGCTGCACGGGGACGCCGTGGTCGTCACAGAACCGGAGCAGCCACTGCTGGCCCTCCCGGTTGGCCTCGACGTACGCCGCGGCCACCTTCCTGGACTGGTGGCGGACCAGATCGGTGTACTTGGTGCCCTGGAGCAGGGACACCTTCGCCGTGGTGTTCCCGGTGGCGGCTGCTCCGACCTCACGTGCCTCGAGGACCGCGACGCGGCGGCCCGCCCGGGCCAGGAGCAGAGCAGTCGTGAGGCCGGTGATGCCGGCACCGACCACGATCTCGTCCACCACTCCCTCCGGCAGCGGATCACTGGGCAGGGTCTGGGCGCGGTCGAGCCATAGCGAGGTCACGCTCTCCGGTGCCCCAACGACGAGCCTTCATGCACCGTCCCGATCGATTTCGGGCAGAGGTCGTCGCGGAGCCGATCGAGGTCCGGACAGTTCATCTGGGACGGCTAACATCACTGCGTGCATGCCGAAGTCTCCACCGTCGCGTACTTCGCGGACGACCCCACGAGGACCTACCAGCTCGCTCAGTGGCTGCCTGTCCTGGAGACCCTGCACGAGCGGCACCCGGTCGGCATCGTCGTGCGGGACCCGGAGTCGGCGGTCATCTTGGCAGCGCGGACCTGGCTGCCGGTGTTCACCGCCCCGTCCCTGACCGAGCTGACCGCCCTCTACGAGGAGCTGGACGCCAAGGTCGTCCTGTACTGCAACAACTCGGTGCTCAACTTCCAGTCCCTCATCAGCGGGCGCATGCTGCACGTGCACATCAACCACGGTGAGAGCGACAAGCAGAGCATGGCCAGCAACAACGCGAAGGCCTACGACCGCGTCTTCGTCGCCGGCACAGCCGCGGTCCAGCGGCACACCGCCGGGTTGCTCGAGTTCGACACCGACCGCCTGGTGCGGATCGGACGCCCGCAGCTCGACCTGCGTCCCGAGGCCACGCTCGCCCCCAGCCCGCGGCGAACCGTCCTCTACGCCCCGACGTGGGAGGGCGACGCGGAGTACAACGACTACACCTCCGTGGACACGGTCGGCCGCGAGATCGTCCGAGAAATCCTGGCGGTCCCGGACGTCCGGCTGGTCTACAAGCCGCATCCGAAGGTGGTCACCAGCCGCACGCCGTGGGTCCGATCCGCGCACCACGACATCCTGGGGGTGGTGGGCGAGGCGAACCTGCGCGACCCGGAGGCCGGTCACCTCTCGATCCCCGTCGGCGACATCCTGGCCATCCTGCCGGACTGCGACGCCATGGTGACCGACGTGTCCTCGGTGGGGCTCGACTGGCTCTACCTGCGCACGGACAGGCCCATCTTCCTCACCGACCGGCGCAACGACGCGGAGCTGCTTCGCCAGGAGATCCCCGTGAGCCGCTGCGCAGACGTCATCAACGACCTCAACGTGGCCGATCTGGCCGGCCTCATCACGGCCCGGCTCCAGCACGACGAGCACCACCTCGCCCGGGTGGCCATGAGGCACCACTACTTCGACGACCTGCAGGTCGGTGACAGCACCCACCGGTTCCTCGACGCCGTCTCCGAGCTGGTCGCCCTACGCGATCGCCTGCTGGGCCACGAGAGCGGACCCACCGCCATCACGGCCTGACCGAGTCGACCACCCGCTGCTGTGGCAGCAGAGGAAGGCTCACTGGGCCAGGTGGATCTCGTCGGCGGTCCCCGGTTGAGCGAACCACCAGCCGGCCACGTGGTTGCCGCGCACTCGATGCCCGCTGGCTCACGATCCGACGACGGTGAGCGGGAGGAGACGGCGCAGCTCGACGTTCTCGCTCGGGTCCAGCACCGAGTGCTGGACGCAGGCGGGGACGAGCTGGCCGGTCTCGGGGTGCGCCATCGCGTAGGTGCACGCGGACAACCGCTCCTGGGTCGCCCGGACCGCAGGGTCGGTGGCGACCCGGCCCGCCTGCATCAGCCGCCACGCGGGGTCGACGTCCGAGGCGTCCATGAAGTTGTGCACCACATAGGTCATCGGCGTGACCTCGCCCCGGCGCCAGGCAGTCCAGACGCGCCGGAGTCCGCCGGACCTCCCGACCAGTCGGCGTGCCCAGGCGGCCGCGACCTTGACGTCCCCGGGATGGCGTACGAGCACGCGCAACACCTTGACCACCAGCACCGGCGGCCTCGTACCGCCGAAGTTCATGCCCCCGAAGTGGCCGAGTGCCCGGTCCCGCGTCAGCAGGTCGGCCGCACTGGCGGGGTCGAACATCGGCACCCAGCGGCCGCCCACACGGAGACCGAACGCGGTGCGGTTGCATCGGGTGTCGCCGAACTGCAACGCCTGCCAGGCGACAGGCTGGCCCAGCCCGGCCTCGAGGCGGTCCCAGACGTCGTCGATGCCGACCGTGCGGTAGTCGCCTCCGGTCCAGCGTCGCTCGTCCCCCACCTGGGCGGCCGGCTGGAAGGACAGCATGGAGAACCCCATGGCGCTCACGTCTGCCACGACGTGCTCGATCTGGTCGAGGTTCGCCGGGGTGATGGTCATGTTGTGCGCCAGGTAGGAACGTACGCCGTGATCGCGCTGCAGGTCGCGGAACATCTGCACGAACCCGGCGCGGAACGGATTCAGCTCGACCTCGCTCCGGGGCCGGGGGATCCCGGTGCGACCCCGCATCAACGAGTCGAAGTGCGCGGCGAACGACAGCCGACGGGAGCGGGGTGCTCCGTTCTCGTCCAGGGCGAGCGCGCGCAGGTAGGCGCTGTCGAAGTCGCCATGGCTCATCGACATCGGCTCGCGACCGTGACGGCGCATGGCCGCCAACGCCGCAGCGTGGTCCTCGGGGTCGAGGAGGGACACCTCGCCGCCGATCAGCTGGGCGTGCGCTCGCGGGCCCCGCACCTGCTCCAGCAGGCGCATCTGCGCGGCGACCTGGGCCACGGTGTGTGCGCCGTCGACACGGACCTTGTTGGCATCCTTGGAGTGGTAGCAGGGTGAGCAGGTCAGGTCGCACTTCGGGAAGACGCCGTGCGTGCCCTCGCAGCCCACCGCGTGCCGACCGAGGATCTGCTGGTCGGTCCTCACCCCCGGAGGCAGCGCCGCCCAGCGCTCCTCGAGCACTCGCCGCGTGACCGGATGCACGGGTCTGGTGGCCAGCTCCAGCCGCTTCCAGAAGGTCAGCATCGTGTGGGCACCTGCTCTCAGGTCGAACCGGACTCGCGTCGGACACCCATCGTGCTCGCTGCCGGGTCCCTGTCCAGGGACCGCACCGGTGAAGCGTCGCCGGGTTCGGTCGCGTGCCGGAACTGGTCGGCGAGCTCGGGAACCGCACCCGCAACAGCCCAGAGTCCATCGGGCCCCGGCAGCTGCAAGCCGGTGCGATCCCCTGGCCGCAGCGCGGTCCCGAGGCGTACCTCGACGGCGACCCTGGTCCGGTGGTCGGCGTTCGTGCCCACCTCCACGATCACGTCCCGGTGGGGCCCCGACTGTCGAATCTCCACCACCCGACCGGTGGGCGTTCCCGGCGTCGCCTCGGGCTCGACGAGCGCGAGACGCTCCTTGCGCACCAGCAGCACCGCCCTGCCGTGCACGTCGACGGAGCCGGGAAGCACCCCGGCACCCAGGCACGAATGATGGACACCTGCCACCACGTTCCCGGGCAGCTCGTTGAACCCGCCCACGAGCCGGGCGACAGCCAACGTGCTCGGCGCGCTGTAGAGCGACTGGATGGTGTCGCAGTGCTCGACCCGGCCTTCGACGAGTACGGCGACCCGGTCGGCCAGGCCTGCCTCGTCGAGGTCGTGCGTCACCATCACGATGGTGGGGTCGAGGGCCGCGCGGACCTCGCCCAGCAGCTGGTGCATCGAGGTCCGCAGGTTGGTGTCGAGCGCGCTGAAGGGCTCGTCGAGGAGCATCACCCGGCGGTTGGCGGCGAGCGCTCGGGCCAGGGCCACCCGTTGTTCCTGGCCGCCGGAGAGCTGTCGTGGTCTGCGGGTGGCGAGCTCACCCAGCCGGACCAGCTCGAGGTAGCGCCGGGCGGCGGCCCGGCTCCCGGTGCGACCCCGGCCGCGCAGCCGGTCCGCGAAGGCGACGTTGTCCAGCACGGTCAGGTGCGGGAACAGGTGCGGCTTCTGGAACATCACGGTGAGGTCGCGCCTCTCCGGTGGCACGTCCAGCACGCTGGTCCCGTCGAGCAGCACGTCACCCGACTCGGCCCGGTCCAGGCCGGCCGCGACCCGGAGCAGGGTGGTCTTGCCGGATCCGGACGGCCCGAGCACGGCGACCATCTGCCCGGCCTCGACGTCGAGGTCGACGTCGACAAGGGTCGGCCGCGCGGCATCCGGGTGGCGGTGGGTGATCGCGGAGAGTCTCAGTGCGGCGGTCATGGGTGGGTAGCCGTCCTGCGGCGCGAGGCCGCGTAGCTGAAGAGAGCCAGCGCCAGCAACGGCGGCAGGCTGGCGGAGATGGCCAGGGTCGAGGTCAGGGCGTCGTTGCCGGAGCCGGCTGCGGAGGACCCGATCAGCAAGGGCGCGGTGATGAGCCGGCCGCCACCGATGAGCAGCGTGACGACGTAGTCGCTCCAGCCGACCAGGAACGCGAGACCGGTGGCTGTCACGAGTCCAGCGCCGGCCGACGGGAGCGTGACCCGCCGACGGGCCTCACCCGGGGTGGCCCCCAGAACCCGGGCCTGCTCCTCCAGGACGGGATCCAGTGCGAGATAGGCGACCCGCATGGTGAAGGTCGTGTAGGGCAGCGCGAACACGCTCAGGACCAGGACGACCGCGACCTCACCCGGGACTCCCAGGCGCAGGATGACGACATCGAGCCCCATCGCGACCGCGAACGGTGCCAGCACGACCGGCCCGAGCAGCACGACGGAGGGCAGGGTGGGGCGGCGCAACAGCCTCCACCCCAGTGCGCGGCCAGCCATCACCCCGAGAGGCGTGGCGATCAGCGCGACGGCCGCCCCGAGGAGGGCGGACCGGACCAGCGCCGGGACGAGGCCCGCATCCAGCGCCTCCTGCCAGCCCTGGAGACCGAAGTCCTGCGGCAGCCGTGCGGTGCCCGACCACCGGGAGGCGCCTGCCCACAGGACCAACGGGGTGAGCGGAAGGACCAGCCAGAGCACCAGCATCGTTGCGAGCACGACCCGAGCCGCCTGGTGCGCGGCACCCGGGCGGGTCCGCCAGCTCATCGTTCCGCCCCCAGCCGACGCACGAGCGGAAGGACGGCGACGGCAGCGAGCAGGGCGAGCCCCGTGGCGACGACCGCCGTGGCCGCGGCCTGCGGTCGGGCGGCGACGTCGATGTCGGTGAACAGCCGGTAGGCCATCACCGGGAGCGCCTCTGGGTAGGCCCGGCCGAGCAGGCGTGCGACCTCGAACGTGCCGAGCGAGTAGACGAAGACGATGAGCGAGGACGACGCCAGGGCCGGCGCTGACAACGGCAGGAGCACTCGGCGCCACTGCTCTCGCGGAGCTGCGCCGAGGACCGCGGCAACCTCGCGCAGGTCCGCGAATCGACGTCCGAGCGAGGCCGTGACGACCAGGGCCACGAACGCGGACTCCTTCCACGCGAGCTCGAGCACGGTTGCCCAGGGCCAGCGGCCGCCCACCAGCTCGGGCCACGAGGCTGGCGCGATCCCGGTCCAGCGCTGGGCCAGCCCGACATCGGAGAGGAGCAGCCCGGTGGAGGCGGCACCGACCAGGTGCGGCACCGTGAGTACGGCGACGGCCAGGCCGACGACGAGCCGGACGCCGCGGCCGCTGCGCACGACGGAGGTCGCGATGGTGAGACCGATGACCGCGGCCACGACCGTCGCTGCGGCAGCGCTGAGCAGTGTCTCCTGTGTCGCGGCACGAAGGTCCACGCCCAGCCCGGTGAACCCGTCGAGGCTCAGGCGGGGCTGTCCCACCAGGGGCAGCAGTCCGAGGCTGGTGGCCACGACGGTGACGATCGCGGTACCGGTGACCGCGACGACCAGGAGCACCGCCGGCGCGACGAGGCGAAGACCCTCGAGCCGTCCGGTCGCTCGGAGGTCACCGCCGCCTGTCGGCCTCCGGCTCACGACCCGGAACCGAGCACGGCCCTGCGCCAGCCCTCGTCGAGCCGGGGCACCCAGGAGGAGGCGAGCTCGGGATTGGCGTTGCGGGAGAGGACGTCGTACGCCGGCACGACGTCGGAGGCGGGCAGCGCCTCGAAGCGCGCCCGGTCGGAGGTGCCCAGCAGGTCGGTGTCCAGCACGGTGAACTGTCCCCACGTGCGCGGGTCGGCCTTGAGCGCCTGCTGCTCGGGGGCCAGCGCCAGGTTGGCCACCACCATCGCCCCCTCGGGGTCGCCGGCCGAGGAGGGGATGGCGAGGAAGCTGGCATTGCCGATGGTCCCCTCCTCCAGGGCCAGGACTCGTGTGGTGGCGGGGAAGGTGCCTGCCGCCACCAGCTCGGTGAGCGCTGCGGGTCCGTAGGTCATCGTCATGTCGACCTCGCCGTCGGCGTAGAGCCGGTCCAGGGCCACCGAGTCGCGCGGGTAGGTCCGCCCCTGGCGCCACAGCGAGGGTGCCACGTCCTCGAGGGCATCCCACAACTTGGGGGTCAGCTCGTCGTAGGCGTCCTGGTCGAACTGCGCCGGAATCTTGGCGTAGCCACCCGAGGTGCTGTAGAGCGCCTCGCGGATGAAGACCGAACCGGTGAAGTCGGGCGGTGCCGGATAGGTGAACCGTCCGGGATGGTCCTGAGCCCACTGAAGCACCTCCGACATCGACGTCGGCGGCTCCGCGACCCGCGCCGAGTCGTAGACCAGCGTGAACTGTGCCTTGTGCCACGGCGCCTCGCAGCCGCCGACCTCGGTCCCGAAGTCCTCGGTGACGAGCGCGTCGTCGGCCGCCACGAACTTCATGTTCGGCAGCTGGGAGGACCAGCCGCAGCGCCAGGCCCCGGCCTGCTTCCCGGTCGCGAAGTTGTCACCGTTGACCCACACCAGGTCCACCGCGCCGTCGTCCTTGCCTGCTTGCCGCTCGGCCAGGATGCGGGTCATGGCGTCCTTGGTGTCCGCCACGGGGACGCGTCTCAACGTCACTCCCAGCTTGCCCGCAGCAGGCGTGAGCACGTCGTCGACGTAGGCGTTGCCCTGCTGGTCGCCCCCGTACATCCACAGGTCGACGGTCTGGTCTCGGGCCTGCTCGCTGATCTGTGCCCACGAGCGGCTCTCGTTCGCGGAGCCCGCGGGCGCGTCCGCGCCGGAACAGGCGGAGGCGACCAGGCCGAGCAGCGCGGCTGGGAGGATGAGTCGGGCAGGGCGCGAGAACATCGGACCTCCGGGGAAGGAAACTTGTCACATCGGGAACACTTCGAGGTGCTCGAGGACTTCCCGATGCACACCCCCTCTTCCACCACAGTCAGGATGGCGCATGAGTCGATCTGCCCTCGTCAAGGCAGGCGCGCTGGTCCTGATCGTGCTCGGTGCCATCGGCCTCGCCCTGACCCTCGGCACCCCCGACATCGCCGCGATGAGGGCACGCGTCGACGCGGCGGGCGTGTGGGCGCCCGCCCTGTTCCTCGCCCTCTACGCGGGGTTGGCGCTCATCCCCTGCCCCAAGGCACTGCTCACCGCGGCCGGCGGAGCCCTCTTCGGTCTGTGGGCCGGAGCGGGCCTGGCGCTGACCGGCGCCCTGGTGGGTGCCGTCATCGCCTTCGGTGTCGGCAGGCTTCTCGGGCGTGAGGCCGTCGACCGCCTCATCCGCGGCCGTCTGGCGCGCGTGGACGCGTTGCTGGCTGACCATGGCCTGTCCGCGGTCCTGATCGTCCGCCTGGTGCCGCTCGTGCCCTTCATCGCGATCAACTACGCCTCGGGCCTCTCGGGGGTGAGGTTCCGCCACTACGCGCTGGGCAGCGCGCTCGGGATGGTGCCCGGCAGCCTTGCGTACGCCGCGTTGGGCGCCTACGGCACCAACCCGTGGGGCCTGGCCGCCGCCGCCTCCTTCCTGCTCCTTCTCCTCACCGGCGGATCCTGGTGGGCCCGGAGGCTCGACCCGCGACGTGCCGCTCACCCCACCGAGGTCCGGACCCATGCTTGACGTCGTCGCCCGCCGGGTTCTCGACCCACCGCTCTCCCGGGTCGCGAGGCTCGTCGACCGACCCATCGTGAGCCCGAACCGGCTCACGCTGGTCGGCCTGGTGACCGGGTTGGCCAGCGCCGCCGCGGCCGCCGGGCAGCTGTGGTGGTGGGCACTGGGACTGTGGCTGTTCTCCCGTGCGATGGACGGACTCGACGGCCCGCTCGCTCGTCGGCGCCCTCCACCCGGTCGCCGCAGCGGCGAGGCCCAGCACGGTTCGGAGGCGGGGGGCTTCCTCGACATCACAGCCGACTTCGCGGTCTACGGCGCGACAGTGGTCGGGGTGGCCATCGGTGCCACCCGCCAGTACGACGCCGAGTGGTTGCCCTTCCTGCTGGTGCTGCTGGCCTACTACGTCAACGGCACCGCGTTCCTGGCGTTCTCCTCCATCGCCGAGCGCACCGGGCGGCAACGCGACGATGGACGCTCGCTGAGCTTCCTCGGTGGCCTCGCGGAGGGCACCGAGACCATTGCCGTGCACTCGCTGTGGCTCATCCTGCCCGCGCACGCAGGGGTGATCGCCATGGTGTGGGCCGCCGTCGTCGGCCTCAGCGCCGCCCAGCGCATCGTGGCCGGCTTCCGCGATCTCTCGTGACGGTGCGGCCGACCGGCCGCTCCTGTTCAGTCGTTCCGGCTGACCCACCACGTGCGGGCCCTGGCGAGCGCGCCCAGGGCACGTCGGGTGCCCGGGCGTTCGAGCTGGTCCTGGACGTCGGAGATCGCCGCGTTCCACGGTCCGTCGTTGTACGTCGGGTAGGCGTGGGTCACGCCGGCCAGGTCACGGGTGGTGAGCCCGCGGGTGATCGCCAGGGTCAGCTCGCCCAAGGTCTCCCCCGCCCGCGGTCCGACCACGGTGGCGCCGAGGACCCGGCCCCGCTTGTCGATGACCAGCCGCGCGAAGCCCCCGAACGCGCCCTCCGCGGCCGCCCTGTCCACGTGGGAGTGCGACCAGTCGATGGTGCGCAGCCCTGAGGGCACCCGGTCGGTGTCGAGGCCGACCGCGGCGACCTCGGGGTCGGTGAACGTGACCCGCGGCACCGCGGTCAGGTTGACCTTGCGGCGTACCCCCAGGATGGCGTTGGACGCCGCCAGGCTCGCATGCACGCCCGCAGTGTGAGTGAACTGCGGGTGACCCGTGAGGTCGCCCGCGGCCCAGATGCGTGGATTGGTGGTGCGCAGCAGGTCGTCGACCACGACGAACCCGCGCTCATCGACATCCACTCCCGCCGCGGCCAGCCCCATGTCCCGGGTCCGGGGCGCTCGGCCGACGGCCACCAGGAGGCAGGAGAACGGCACCTGCTGCCCGCTCTCGAGGTGGAGCACCCCGGACCGCGGGCCGGTGGGCTCGACCCTGGCGACTCCCGAGCCCGTGTGGAGCTCGACCCCGTCCTCGACCAGTGCTCGGGCCAGCTCTGCCGCTGCCAGAGGGTCCTCGCGAGGCAGGATCCGCGGTGCGCCCTCGACCACGGTGACCCTGGCGCCGAGGCGGGCGAAGGCCTGGCCCAGCTCGCACCCGATGCTCCCGCCGCCGAGGACCACCAGCTCAGCGGGGAGCTCATCGAGCTCCCAGACGGTGTCGCTCGTCAGGTGGTCGACCTCGCTCAGGCCGGGGATGGGAGGCACCGCCGGCGAGGCACCGGTGGCGATGAGCGCCTGTCGAAATCTCACCTGAACCCCGTCGACCTCGGCCGAGTCCGGTCCGGTGAGACGGGCCGCTGCCGAGCGGACGGAGACCGACGCCTTCTCGAGCGCCTCGACGGAGTCGACGGGCGCGATGTGCTGGATCGTCGCTCGCACGTGGTCCATCACCCTCGCGAAGTCGACGGAGACTCCGCCGACGTCGATGCCGAACCGATGCCCGGTGCGTGCGCCGGCCGCGACGCCCGCAGCAGCCAGGAGGGCCTTGGACGGGACGCAGCCGGTCCACAGGCAGTCACCCCCGGTGCGCTCGCGTTCCACCAGGAGCACCCGTGCGCCGAGCCGCGCCGCGGTCTTGGCCCCCACGATCCCGGCCGTCCCACCGCCGACCACCAGCAGGTCCCACGGCTCGCTCTGCGAGTCGACGTGCGAGGGGACGGAGGTCGACTGCCGGGTGGTCATGCGGTGTCCTCGTCGTTGATGGTGGACAGGAAGTCACGGACCCGGTCGACCGAGCGAGGATCGACGCCTGTTCCACCGGACCACAGGGACAGCGCGCGGTGCAGGGCCCGGTGCTCGGCGGCGACCCGGCTGCACTTCTCGCACGTGGCGAGGTGCTCCTCGAGCCGGGCGACCTCTCCGGGCGTGAGCGGAGCAGACGGGTCGGCGTCGAGGTAGCGCTGGATGCGGCGCGCGGACCAGTGGCAGGTCAGCATCTGACGCAGAGTCCCAGTCATGACAGGTCTCCTCGGGTGAGTGGGCTGAAGCGGAGTGACGTGCGGACCCGGTCGCGGGCGCGACTGAGCCGGGACATGACCGTGCCCACGGGGACCCCCATCACGGCGGCCGCCTCGGCGTAGCTCAGGTCGTGCACGTCGACCAGGATGAGCGCGGCCCTGAAGCGGGGGTCGAGGGCACGTACGGCGGCGTCGAGATCGGCATGCAGCTCCTCGTGCACGTAGCTGTCCTCGGCGCTGGGCAGCTCGGACCTGCCGAAGGCCGGTCTGGCGGTGCGGATCAGCTCCCAGTCGCCGATCGTGCCCGGACGCCGACGGCGGTGCAGGTTGGCGTTCGTGTTGCGCAGGATGGTCAGCAGCCAGGCACGCGGATGGCGCCCGTCGAAGCGATCGATGGCCCGGTAGGCGCGCAGCAGGGTCTCCTGCACCAGGTCCTCGGAGTCGGCGCGGCTCGAGGTGATGTTCAGTGCCACCCTGAGCAGCACCTCGATCTCGGGTTCCACCAAGTCCCGGAACGAGGACTTCCGGGTGGCGTCATCCGCGGGTCGGGGGGCCGTCACGACTGGGAAACCCACTGAGCGCCGGAAACGCTTCCCACGTCATCCGGTGTTTTCGAGACGTGCGTCTCCGAGACCTGTGGTTCTGGGACCTGGGGGTTCGACACCGTTCTGATCTGACACTCCTCCTGGCACGGTTGCTCGGCACCGGCCACATCGTCTCTCCGAGACGCAAGGGTCCCATGAGGCGCCACACCCACTCGGCTGCGTGGTGGGACCCGCGACCTCGGGCCCCGGGGATGCTCCCGGAGGGGTCGGCGGGTTCACTGGGCAGATCGTCCGATCGACCAGGGAGACCAGATCATGCTGCCCGAACACGTCCAGAACTACATCGACGCCGAGATCGCCGCGAGCCAGACCGACTTCAGCGACCTCCGCGCCGTCATCCTCAACGGCACCCTCAAGCCATCCCCCACACCGAGCCACACCGACGGCCTGATCGACGTGTCGGCACGCGTCCTGCGGGGCGTCGGAGCGCGCGTCGACATCATCCGCGTCGTCGACCACACCATCCCGCCGGGCGTCTACCCGGACATGCGCGAGCAGGGCTGGGACACCGACGAGTTCCCCGACCTCTACCGCGAGCTGATCGAGCCGGCCGACATCGTGGTGCTCGCCACGCCCATCTGGCTCGGCGACCAGTCCTCGATGACCAGACTCGCGATCGAGCGGCTCTACGGCTGGTCCGCAGACCTGAACCAGGCGGGCCAGTGGTCCTACTACGGCAAGGTCGGGGGCGTGCTGGTCACCGGGAACGAGGACGGAGGCAAGCACTGCGCCGCCCAGATGCTCTACGCCCTCTCCCACATCGGGTTCACCATCCCGCCCCAGGCCGACGCCTACTGGGTCGGCGAGGCGGGCCCTGGCCCGTCGTACCTCGACGACGATCGCGGTGCGCAGAACCACTGGACCACCCGCAACACCGTCTTCGCTGCCTGGAACATGCTGCACACCGCCCGGCGGCTCAAGGACCAGGGCGGCCTCCCCGCCCACGGCAACGTCAGCACCAACTGGGATCTGAGCAACCCCACGCATCCCAATCCTGAGTACCGCTGAGAGCCCCATCTGCAGCGGATCTGCCCTCAGCTGCCCGGAGGACTATTGGGAGGACTGATCCGTGCTCCAGACCCGCCGAGCTGGCGTGGACACGCGATAGATCCTCAGCCAGCGTCGATCGATGAACCGCTTGAGTCGCAGCGGTCCGCTGCCGTACCACCACCAGCGTCCGCGGACGGCGAGGCCGACGCCGTCGCCGAGATCGAGGATCGACAGTGCGTGGCGCTGGGGCTCGTAGACCGGCAGGGGCTCCCCCCGGACCCGGGCGAGCAGGCTGCGCTGGAGCACGGGTCCTTGCCGCACCCCGTGCACGCCGATGCGCGGAAGCGCGCGCGGAAGGAAGCGTGCGCAGTCGCCCACCGCGTAGATCTCGTCTCGGTCCGTGTGTTGCAGGGTCGCCCGCACCGGGACCCCGCGGTCGTCGCCCAGGCCGAGCTCGGCGAGCAGCGGGGGCGCCGTCAGCCCGGTGGCGAGCAGAGCGAGATCGTGCGGCATCACGGTGCCGTCGGCGCAGACCGAACGCCGCTCGCCGATCTCCTGCACCGCGCACCCGGTGCGCACGGTGACACCGCGCGCCGCGAGGAGACGCACCATCCGCTTGCGCGCACCTTCGGGCAGGTCGGCCCCGAGGGATGGCCCGGACTCCACCAGCCGGACGTGTCCGACGTCCGGGCGGACCGCCAGGTGTGCTGCCAGCTCCAGGCCCGAGGCGCCGCCGCCGACGACCGTGACCGTGGCACCGGGTCGACGCGGTTCACGCAGCCGCGCATCCAGATCGGCGAGACCGCTCAACGGCTTCACGCGCAGCACCGTCGGATGGACCGTCATGCCGGCCGGCGCCACGACGCTGCCGATGTTGATCGAGAGCACGTCGTACGGCAGGCGGGATCCGGCCGACGTCCCCGCGACCCGGGCTTCCGGATCGAGCGACTGCAACGTGCCCTCGTGGAACTCCACCCGGGCGTCACCGGCGAGCCCGCGGACATCGAGCCGCCCGGCGTCGACGGACAGGGCACCGGCGGCCGTGGCCGACGCGACACCGCTGTAGTCGAAGGACCCCGGCGCCAGGAGATGGATCCGATAGCCGGCGGCAGCGAGCACCTCTGCGTGCTTCACGACGTAGAGGTGGGCGTGGCCGGCGCCGACCAGGAGCAGGACCGGCACTCGGCGACCTCAGTGACTAGAGCGAGAAGGGGAAGTTCCGCAGCCCGGATCGAACTCACGGACGGCTTCGTGAGGCTACCCGGACAGTGATCGAGCCCGGTCCTCGGCGGCGCTGAACCGAGCCCGCAGGGTCGCGCTGGACTAGCCTGAGGGCGTTCCCTCCGGGCCGAAGGAGCACATCGTGAACGCCGATCCGGGTGATGCCGTGAGGCAGGCCGGTCACTCCCCCCTTCTCGGTCGCCATGACCTTCTCGCCCGGGTGGACGCGATGCTCGAGGGCTGCCGCCGTGGACGCGGCGGTCTGCTGTGGATCCATGGAGACGCCGGCATCGGCAAGACGCGGGTGCTCAGCGAAGTGGCGGACCGTGCGCAGGGTGCCGTCGTGCTCCGCGGGACTGGCTGGGAGGACCCGAGCACTCCGTCGTTCTGGGTCTGGTCCCAGGTCCTCCGGTGTGTCGCGGCGACGTGCCCGCCCGACCAGTGGAGCGAGCGTGGCCTGCGCGCCCTACCCCTGCTGAACGGGAGCAGCCAGGGGTCGGAGGACCTTCCCGGGAGGTTTCCGCTCTTCGACGCGGTCACCGGGGTGCTCGACGACCTCGCTCGCCGGCAGCCGGTGCTGCTGGTGCTCGACGACGTCCACTGGGTCGACGAGGGCTCCCTCCGGCTGCTCCACTTCCTCACGGCCGACCTGTCCTCGAGGGCCATGCTGGTCGCCTGCGCCTGGCGCGACCACGACGACCTCGTCGGGGCGGCGCACCGCGAGCTCGCTGCACAGGTCGCCGCGCGAGGGGAGTCGTGGCCGCTGCACGGACTGGCTGAGTACGACGTGGGCAGGTTGATCGCCGCGACGACCGGTCGCTCGCCGGACGAGGCGGAGACCCACCTAGTCCACGCCAGGACCGGCGGCAATCCGTTGTTCGTCTCCGAGATGGCACGACTGGCCAACGCCCGCGGAGCACGCTCGGTGGCTTCGATGCTGCCGGAGTCGGCGCAGGCCACGATCCGCCGTCGCGTGGCGCGCCTCGCCCAACCGGCCGAGTCGGCACTGGGCGCAGCGGCGGTGCTGGGTGGGTCGCTGTCAGTGACACGTCTGGGCGCCCTGCTGGAGACGTCACCTAGCAGGCTCGCCTCGCTCGTCGACCAGCTCGTCCAGGCCGGGCTGGTCGCGCAGGACGGCGACCGGCTCGAGTTCACCCATGCCCTCGTCCGGGACGCGGTCTACGGCTCCCTTCCCCTCCCCCGGCGTCGAGAGCTGCACCTCGCAGCGGCACGACTCATCGACGCCGCGTGGGCACCCACCGGCGAACAGGCGGCCGAGCGAGCCCACCACCTGGTCCAGGCCCTGCCCATGGTCGCGGTGGACGAGGTCGCCGATGCCGTGCTCGACGCATCTCGTGCCGCTGCCTCGATGCTGGCCTACGAGGAGTCCGCGCGGTGGTGCGACCGTGCCCTGGCGCTGGTCGAGCCAGGGGCGGCGCGTTACCCGGACCTCGCGCTGCTCGCCGGTGAGGCCCGTCTTGCGGCAGGGGATGTCGAGCGGGGCCGTGAGGCGTTCCTGGAGGCCGCCGAGATCGCTCGGCGTCGCAACGACGGGGACCTCTTCGCACGCGCTGCCCTGGGTTTCGCCTCTGGTCTGTCCGGCTTCGAGGTGCGGTTGTGGGACCGGGTGCAGACCGACCTGCTCGAGGAGGCGCTGGTGCGCGTCGGCGCCGATGACTCGGTACGGCGATCCCAGGTGTCGGCGCGGCTCTCGGTCGCCCTGTCCTTCTCGGCGTCCGACGAGCGCCGACGGCAGCTGGCCGAGGAGGCCGTCGCCATGGCCCGGAGGCTCGGTGACCCGGCTGCGTTGGCGGGTGCTCTTGCGGCGCACTGCGACTCGATCGCCGGTCCGGCGTACGTCGAGCTTCGCGAGTCGCAGGCCGGCGAGATAGTGACCTTGGCGCGAAGGGTTCCCGATGTGGGACTCGAGCTCCTCGGGCTCCGGCTTCGCGTCATCGCGCGACTCGAGCGCGGCAGCCTCGCCGAGGCGAGGCTCGACGTCGCCGAGTTCGAGCGCCTGGTCACGCGACTTCGCCAGCCGTTCTACTCCTGGTATGCCGTGCTGTGGCGCGGGCTGGAGGCACACCTGGCGGGAGACCTGGAAGCGATGAGTGCCTGCGCGGAGGAGGTGGGTCGGCTCGCGGAGCTGGGCGGGAGCCGCAACGCCGCAGTGCTCGGGATGGTGCAGGGCGTCTGGCCGCTCCTCGAGCGCGGGCGTACCAGTGAGGCCATGGGTCGGCTCCTCTCGGTCTTCGGGGAGCTGCCCGAGCTGGCCGGCGACGGTGGGTCCTTGGTCCGGCTCTACCACGGGCAGTCGGCGCAGATGCGCTCGGCAGCCTTGCCGCTGCTCCCCCAGATGCTGGCGCATCTTCCGGTCGACAAGGAGTGGCTGCCCAACCTGGGCGCGGTCGTCTCGGGACTCTGGGAGCAGGGCATCGGCGGCGAACCAGCCCGGCTGCTCTACGACACCCTCGAGCCGTGGGCCGGGTTGTTCCTCGTCGATGGCATCGGCGCGGGCTGCACCGGGTCGGTGGAGCTGCTGCTGGGTGAGCTGGCCACCCTGCTGGAGGAGTACGACGTCGCAGCCGGTCACTTCACGCGGGCCCTGGAGGTGAACGCTGCGGCCGGGGCGGATCTTGCCGTCGCCAACACCCAGCGGACCCAGGCGCGGATGCTCGAGCGACGAGGGCGCCGCCCCGAGGACGACGCACTGCGGGTGAGCCTGCTCCAGGAGGCGCTCAGGTTCTACAGCCGCGTCGGGATCGCCGAGCGGGTCGCTGAGGTCGAGGCGCTGCTCGGCCCCCGGCCCGCGCTCGAGCCCGCTCCCGCGGGGACGGGCGTGCTTCGTCGGTCCGGGTCGTTCTGGGAGGTCGCCTGGCGCGGCCGTGGAGCGACGCTGCCGGCAGTCAAGGGGATGAGCGACCTCGCGGAGCTGCTGGCCCGGCCCGACCGGGAGGTTCACGTGCTCGACCTGGTGGGGGCCGCTCCCGCAACGCGGGGCGATCTCGGTTCGGTCATCGACGCCCCGGCGCGCGAGGCCTACCGTTCGAGGCTGGCCGAGCTGGACGAGCAGCTGGCCGAGGCCGAGGCCACGGGTGACGCCAGCGCCTCGGAACGCGCCGCCACGGAGCGGGAGTTCCTGCTGGCGGAGCTGGGCGCCGCCTACGGACTGGGTGGCCGCGCCCGCCGAGCCGGGGACCCCGCCGAACGTGCGCGGACCACGGTCACCTCGCGGGTGCGCGACGCCATCGAGCGCATCGACTCCGAGCTGCCGGAGCTGGGACGACATCTCCGAGCGTCCGTCCGGACCGGAACCTACTGCGTCTACGCGCCGGAGACGCCCACGACGTGGGAGACCCGTCCCACGTCGTGAGGCGCTTTCCCACGCCTGAGGGGTGACACCGACCCTCACGGAAAGGCCTCGCCATGGGCTCCCCACAGATCATCGACCTCCACACCGGCCACCTCGACAAGCTCTTGGCCGACCGCGGCCACCCGGGCCACTCCGCGTCCCTCGAGACCTGGAAGGGGAACCAGTCATGAGCACGGTCGAAGACGTCTCGGCCATGCTCCCGGATGGCGCGATCGAGGAGGGTGGCGCCGTCATGGAGCGTCTCTTCGAGTCGCTGCTGGGGTCCTTGGAGCTGGCGACGGTGTACCTCGGTTCGCACCTCGGGCTGTATGCGGCGCTCGAGGAGCCGAGGACGGCCGACGAGCTCGCCAGCACCGCCGGCATCGACGAGCGCTACGCTCGCGAGTGGCTCGAGCAGCAGGCGATCAGCGGCCTGATCCGGATCGCCGAACCCGGTGACACCCGCACTCGTCGCTACGTCACCAGCCCGGGTCAACGCCAGGCGCTGGCCGAGAGTGACTCCCCGGTGTACGCCGCCTCGATGGCGCTGCTGCTCGGCGGAGTCGCGACCGTGCTGCCCCGTCTGCCGCAGGCCTACCGGGACGGCACGGGGATCAGCTTCGGAGAGTACGGCGACGACGTACGCCTCGGACAGGGACTGTTCAACCGCGGGTCCTTCCTCGAACAGCTGGCCCAGGAGTGGGTGCCCGCCATGCCCGACGTCGCGGCGCTGCTGGCGCGCGACGGCGCCGCCGTGCTGGACCTGGGTTGCGGAGTCGGCTGGTCGAGCATCGCCCTCGCGCGGGCATTCCCCGCCCTGGCGGTCCTGGGCGTGGACAGCGACGACGCGTCGATCATGGACGCGCGCACCAACGCGGTTGCGGCAGGTCTCGCGGGCCAGGTCAGGTTCGAGGTGAACGACGCGGACACCGACCTCGGTGAGGACGGCCACGACGTCGTCTTCTTCTTCGAGGCGCTGCACGACATGGCCCACCCGGTGGAGGCCCTGGTTGCCGCCCGGCGCTCGCTGCGCCCCGGAGGCCGGGTCGTGATCATGGACGAGCACGCGGAGGAGGAGTTCGCCCCGGAAGGCTCGCCGATCGAACGCCTGCTCGCGGTCTCAAGCGTGCTCCACTGCCTCCCGGTCGGCCGCTCCCAGGCCGAGTCCGCCGCCACCGGCGCGCTGCTGCGCCCGCACATGGTGCGTCACTATGCCGCCCACGCCGGCTACGCCACCGTCGACATCGCCCCGATCGAGCACGACCTGTTCCGCTTCTACGTGCTCAGTCCCTAGCCACAGCTCCACCGCCTGAGGACGGACTGTTGGTGCTCCGAGGGGCGAGCTCGTCGCGGAGGGGACTCCTCCACCGTCGGGCGTCCGCGCGCCGACGGCCGACGAGGAGTCAGCCCTTCAGCTCGATCCAGGCGAGGACCAGGCCGCGGAGTGCGTCGGTCTTGGTCGCGAGATCAGCGTGGTCCAGGAACCGGGCGACCCGCGAGGTGTCCCCGTCCCCCTCCAACAGCCCGGTCGGATCGGGCAGTGTGGCGCCGGCGTGGAACATCAGGGACACGTGCTTGGTGGACCTGGGGTAGAAGGAGGCCAGGTTGCCCTGGTAGATGAACGTGGGCGCCTTCCACTTGATGGTCTCCTCCATGCGCGGGTCAGCGTCCAGGATGATCCGTCGTACGGCCTGCACCAGCTCCTTCTGCGGATTGTCATAGGTCTCGAACCAGGCGTCCACATCGCCATTGCGGTTGTCCATGGGACCAGTATCGCCGCGCTGCCGCCGAGGTTGATCGGGAACGTCGTACGGCGGGCGGGATCCGGCCGATGTCACCGCGCTCCGGGCTTCCGCATCCAGCGACTGCAACGTGCCCTCGCGGAACTCCACCCGGGCGTCACCGGCGAGCCCGGCGGTCATCGTGCTGCCCGGCGCCACGAGATGGATCCGGTAGCCGGCTCTGCGCGGGCCGCTCGCTCCCCGACCAACCGCTCGACTCCGGAGCGCGCGAGCGACGCCACGCGACGTAGCCCGCCACCAGGGCCACCAGCGCCAGGATCGTCCAGGGCGGAACCCCTGCGGTCAGCTCCGTGACGGACCGCTGCGCACGGAACTCGACGTCGGTCAGGTCCCCGACTCCCAGCGATCCAGTCAGGCCCGCCGTGCCGTCGTAGCGCAGGAAGATGACTCCGATCGCGATGAACAGCAGTCCTGAGGCGAGCGAGACCGTGTGCACGCGCAGGCGGCCCAGGGTCAGCGTGCGACCGCGAAGCCAGCGGCGGCCGCCGAGGTCGTAGCGGTCCCAGAGAGCGGCCAGGAGCAGGAGCGGCGCTGCCATGCCGAGGGCGTAGATCGCCAGCAGGACACCGCCCTGCCATGGGGACTCCTGGGTCGCTGCAACGGTCAGGATGGCGCCGAGCACCGGCCCGGAGCAGAAGCCCGCCAGTCCGTAGACGGCACCGAGCATCAGCGTGGAGATCCACCCGTCGCCACCGCGGCGGGCGACGGCCGTGCTCAGCCGCTCGGAGAAGGGGACGGTGAAGCCTCTGCCCAGCAGCTGCAGCACCCCGAACCCGATGATCATCCAGCCGGCGACGCCGATCAGGAGCGGCCGGTGGCCGTAGAAGAGCGCCGAGGCGGCTCCGGCGCCTGTCCCGAGCGGGACCAGTGTGACCAGCAGCCCCGCATAGAACACCAGGGTGCGGGCAACCAGCGCACGCTTGTTCGCAAAGGCGTAGGCGAAGAACGACGGGAGCAGCAACGCGCTGCAGGGCGACAGCAGGGCGAGGACACCGGCGGCGAAGGCCGCCAGCACTCCCACCTCACCCATCAGCCCACCTCCGCCGCGGCCTGCTCGATGGCCTTCTCGAAGACCTCGGTCGGCTGGGCACCGATGATCGGGACCCCGTTGATCACGAACGCCGGGGTCCCGGTGACACCGATCGCCTGACCCTGGGAGAAGTCCGCGGCAATGGCCTGCTTCGTGACCTCGGAGGTCATGTCCGCGCGGAACTTCTCGACGTCGAGATCCAGCTTCTTCGCGATGCCGGCGACGTAGCCCGCGTCGAGCTTCCCCGAGTTCGGCGGCAGCTGCTTGGCATACATCTGGTCGTGGAAGGCCCAGAAGCTGTCCTGGGCTGCTGCTGCGCGTCCGGCCTGCGCGGCGGTGGTCGACTCAGGACCCAGGTAGGGGAAGTCGCGCCACTCGATCCGGAGGGTGCCGTTCTCGACGTACTTCTTGATCAGCGTCGGCGCGGTGTCACGCGCGAACTTGCCGCAGAAGGGGCACTGGAACTCCGAGTAGGCGAGCATCACGACGGGTGCGTCCACGTCGCCCATCGCCATCGGGTCGTCTGCCTCCCGCCGGACCAGTCGCTGCCAGGTGTCGTCCGGCGCCTTGTTCGAGTCCGTCGACTGGCTCGAGGTGGTTGCGCTGGTCTTCTCGGGGGTGTCGTCGGAGCCCCGGGTGCCCACCAGTGTGGCGACCAGCGCTATGACCGCGACGGCGGCGATGGCCAGCGGGACGAAGGGGCTCTTGCGTTGGTCAGACACGTGCTACATCTCCGGACGTGGTGGTGGGACAGGACAGCTCGCCGAGGAGTCGGCGACGTAGCGCCCAGGCGAGCAGGGCGATGGCGAGTAGTTGAAGCACCGGCTGGACCGGCTCGAACCAGGTGATGGCACCGGCGCTGCCCAGCGCGAGCAGCACCAGCTTGTTGCAGACGGGGCAGCCCACCGCGAAGTAGGTCAGCGCCGCCCCGATCCAGCCACCGCGGCGGCTGGCGGATGCGTCGGGCCGCTCCGGCGCTGCGACGTACGTCGCAACGAGCAGCCCGCCCAGCACCGACGAGACGACGAGTGCCGGCCAGGCCCACCAGGGCGGGGCGATCTCGCGACCGAACACGGGGTTGTCGATGAGATCCGTGGGGATGGCCACCACCAGGACGAACCCGGTCGTTGCCGCCACGGCCGCGATCCAACGGCGAGCCGGCCAGGAGCGGAGGCCGACCAGGGGCGGGGCGATCACGCCGCGCTCACCTCCACGGGGTGACCGTGCGTACGCCACTCGAGCATGCCGTCCTCCAGACGCCGGGCCTCGACACCCCTCGAGCCCAGGAGGCGGACGGCATCATGCGCCATCACGCAGAAGCTGCCGCGGCAGTAGGCCACCACCTCGGGGGAATCCCGAAGATCCTTCGCACGGGCGATCAGCGCTCCCAGCGGAACACTCACGGCGCCAGGGATGTGGCCGGCGGCGAACTCGTCCTCGGGGCGGACGTCGAGCAGCGTGATCCGGCCACCTTCGAGAAGCCGGGTGAGCTCCTCACGCGAGACCAGGCCGACCTCGTCCGCGCCGGGCAGGTTCAGGTAGGCGTCGAGTGCCTGGCCGACATCGGCCGACCGCTCGCGAGCCACGCTGCGCATCGCGTCGTAGAGCGCGATCACGTCGTCGCCGGCGAGGCGGTAGTAGACCCGGGTGCCCGCCCGCCGAGTGCGCACCAGGTTGGCGAGCTTGAGCACCTGCAGGTGGGCGGACACGGTGGTCACACCCATGCCCGCCGCGCGGGCCAGTCCCTCGACCGTGCGCTCCCCCTGTGCCAGGAGCTCGACGAGCTCCAGCCGTTTGGTGCTGCCGAAGGCCTTGCCGACGACCGCGAGCTCGTCGAACACCCTGGTACGGCGATCTGCTGTGTCCACCATTCCTCCAATGATCTTTGGAATAGTGTAGGAGGTACCCCCAACCACCCCGTCGGGGCCTTGGTGGTGCGTCACCTGCGCACCTCGCGACGCCGGAGGACATCGCTCAGGACTCCGGCACGAAGATGCGCCCCCACGCATATGCTGGCCCCGTGCTGGCACGATTCCAAAGCCCTGGAGGCCACCCTTGACGATGCCGGGTGCCGCCGGCCGCGCGGCCCGGATCCTGCCGTTCCTGCGCTGGTGGCCCCGGGTGGACCGGCACAGCGCCCGGTTCGACCTCGCCGCCGGGGTGACCGGGGCGCTGATCGTCCTGCCCCAGGCAGTGGCCTTCGCGACGATCGCCGGACTGCCCCCCGAGTACGGCCTCTACGCCGCCATGGTGCCTGCCGTCATAGCTGCGCTCTTCGGCTCGAGCTGGCACCTGGTGACCGGCCCGACGACGGCGATCTCGATCGTCGTCTTCGCATCGGTGGCTCCCCTCGCGGAGCCGGGCTCGGCGGAGTACGTCCGGCTGGTCCTGACGCTGACCTTCCTGACCGGGCTCTTCCAGCTGGTGATGGGCCTGGCCCGGCTCGGCGCCCTGGTCAACTTCATCTCGCACACGGTCGTGATCGGCTTCACGGCGGGCGCCGCCGTCCTGATCGCCACCAGCCAGGTGAACAGCTTTCTCGGGCTGGACCTCGAGCGCGGCCTCCGCTTCCATCAGGTGATCGTCCAGGCCGCGTCGCGGCTGGGCGAGGTCAACCCGTACGTCGTCACGGTCAGCGTCGTCACCCTGGTCTGCGGCGTGGTGCTGCGCCGACTGCTGCCCAGACTGCACATGATCCTGGCCCTCGTGGTCGGCAGCCTCACTGCGCTGGCCCTGAACCGGTTCGCGGGAGGCAACGACGTCACCGACATCACCACCGTGGGTGCTCTCTCGGCAGGGCTGCCGCCGATCAGCCTGCCGAACTTCTCACCGAACGCCCTGGAGCAGGTCATCTTCCCTGCGCTGGTCGTCACGATGCTCGGACTCACCGAGGCGGTGTCGATCTCTCGCGCCATCGCGGTCAAGTCCGAACAGCGCATCGACGGCAACCAGGAGTTCATCGGCCAGGGACTGGGCAACCTCGTCGGCAGCTTCTTCTCCAGCTACGCGGTCAGCGGGTCGTTCAACCGCAGTGGGGTCAACCATGCCGCCGGGGCCCGCACCCCGCTCGCGGCCGTGTACGCCTCGGTCTTCCTCCTCGTCATCTTGATGCTGATCTCCCCCCTGGCGGCGTACCTGCCGACTGCCGCGATGGCCGGCCTGCTGTTCCTGGTGGCCTACGGGCTCATCGACTCTCACCACATCGGGTCGATCCTGCGCACGAGCAGGCAGGAGACAGCCGTGCTGCTCGTGACCTTCATCGGGACCCTGATCGACCTCGAGAAGGGGATCGTCTTCGGGATCCTGCTCTCCTTGATGCTGTACCTCTCTCGAACCTCCAGGCCCGAGATGGTCCCCGTGGTGCCCGACCCCGATCCCGCCAGCTACTACTACGTCCCCGCCGAGGACCGTGCGGAGTGCCCGCAGTACAAGATGATGCGCATCCACGGCTCCCTCTTCTTCGGGGCGGTCAACCACGTCCAGGGTGAGCTGCGCCGGATCGACGAACGGTCGCCCGAGAGCAGACATGTGCTGCTGGCTGCCAGGGGGATGAACTTCGTCGACGTCGCCGGCGCCGAGCTGCTCGTCCAGGAAGCGAAGCGACGCCGCCGGCTGGGTGGTGGGCCTCTACCTCTACCGCGTCCAGACGGGAGTGCAGGCGGTCCTGGAGCAAGGCCCCTATCTGGAGGTGATCGGTGAGGAGAACCTCTTCCCCACCAAGTCCCACCCGGTCGACACGATCTACCCGCAGCTCGACTCCGAGATCTGCCGCACCTGCACCGCCCGGATCTTCCCGCAGTGTCATGTCGCGCTTCCCAACGGCGAGCCCCGGTGACGGGCAGCGGCGCAGGTGCGTCCTACGAGTCGCCCAGGGGCCCGCGGGAACCGCGGTGGCCGTCCGGACGCGTGAACTCCGTGGTGACCGCGAAGCGGTCGCCCCGGACCAGCGTGTGCCGCCATTCGAGAGGCCGGCCACCGTCGAACCCGAGCCGCTCGATGGCGAACGCCGCCACGTTCGCCGGCATCTGCAGCAGGGTCAGCTCTGCCCGGGTCGGCACCACGGCGCGGAGGTGCTCGCTCCCGCCCGAGAGGGTGATCCCGCACCGGACCCGCAGCTGCTCGTAGAGCGCGGTCTCGGTGAAGTCGACCTCGAGCAGGGGAGCTGCGATCTCGGCCGGCATCCACACCCGATCGAGGGCCAGCGGACGGTCACTGGCCAGACGCAGCCGCTCGAGGTAGAACAGCGGCGTCGACGCCTCGAGTGACAACCGCTCGGCCACCACGCCGTCCGCCCGGATGTCGCGCCTCCGGACGATGCTGCGCTGGGTCTGGCCGGCAGCCCCTACCGCGGAGAACAGGCTGTAGAGGGTGCCCATCGCCTGGTCGATCTCGGCCGGGCCGGTCAGGCGCGAGGTGCGCCCCCGCTCCCCCGACACCACGCCCGACTCCCGGAGCCGGCGCAGCGCCTCGCGCACCGTGTGCCGGCTGACGGCGTACTCGTCGACCAGCGTGAACTCGCCCGGGAACGAGTCGGTGAACTCGCCCTGGCGCACCCGGCGGACCAGATCGGTGCGCACCTGCTCCCACAGGGGGACCGCAAGATCCCGGTCCACGGATCGGGGACCGATGACGCCAGCACGCCCCCGCGGCCCCGTCACGCCGGCGGGGTTCGCATCATCGACGCGAGACGACGGGAGGACCACACCCCGAGTCTGCCACCGCGGGCCTTGTCGCGCCCGGCCCCGGCGTCATACGGTGCTGGAAATGTCCGGTCATATGAAAGGGGTGCCCAGGGATGCTCAGCGTCGAGGTCATTGACACCAGCGAACTCGGAGATCGCAGCTACGTCGTGCACGACGGGCGTACGGCAGTGGTCATCGACCCGCAGCGAGACATCGACCGGGTGCAGTCGGTGCTCACCGACCTGGGGCTGCACCTGGCCGCCGTGGCCGAGACGCACATCCACAACGACTACCTGACCGGCGGTCTCGAGCTCGCCGGCCAGGCCGGAGCCGACTATCTCGTCTGCGCCGATGACGAGGTCTCCTTCGACCGGCGGCCCGTGTCCGACGGCGAGGTGATCGCCTACGGCCCACTCCAGATCCGGGTGATCGCGACCCCCGGCCACACGCACACCCATGTCTCCTACGCGGTCTGGCACGAGGAGAACACCGAGGACCAGGCCGTCTTCACCGGTGGTTCGCTGCTCTACGGCAGCGTGGGTCGCACCGATCTCCTGGGGGACGAGCACACCGACGAGCTGACCAGGGCGCAGTTCCACTCCGCCCGCAAGCTGGTGTCCCTCCTCCCCGAGGACACCGGCGTCTACCCCACCCACGGGTTCGGCAGCTTCTGCTCGTCGGGGTCGGCCGCAGGCGGCGACTCCTCGACCATCGGCGAGGAACGCACCCGCAACGACGCACTGACCGAGGAGGACGAGGACACGTTCGTAGCGGCACTCGTCGCCAACCTCACCGCCTACCCCCGTTACTACGCCCACATGAGCGCGCTGAACAAGGAGGGACCCGGTCCGATCGACCTGAGCCCCCCGCAGGGCGTCGATGCCGTCGAGCTGCGCCGTCGGGTGGACGCCGGTGAGTGGGTGGTGGACCTGCGCGACCGGAAGATCTACCCGTCCGGACACCTGCGCGGGAGCATCGGCATCGACCTCGGCGGGCAGTTCGCCACCTACCTGGGCTGGCTGATGCCGTGGGGCACCCCGGTGACGCTGATCGGCGAGTCGCCGGACCAGGTCGCCGACGCGCAGCGCGAGATGGTGCGCATCGGCATCGACCGGCCCGCGGGAGCGGCTGCCGGCGAGGTGGGCTCGCTCGTCCCGGACGAGGAGCTGGCCGACTATCCCGTGGTCACCTTCGAGGACCTCAAGAAGGAGCTCGCCGAGCGCACCGAGGGCCAGGACGCGCCGACGGTCCTCGACGTCCGCCGCGACGACGAGCGCGCGGACGAGGCGATCCCGAGGTCGCACCACATCCCGATCCATGCATTGCTGGAGCGGCTGGAGGAGGTGCCGTCCGGAACCCTCTGGGTGCACTGCGCCAGTGGGTACCGCGCATCCATCTGCGCCAGCCTGTTGGCGCGCGAGGGTCACGACGTGGTGCTCGTCGATGACGAGTTCGAGAAGGCTGTGGAGCTCGGGCTGACGGCGTCCGGGACCTGATCGACTCAGACCACTGACAAGGGCAGTGCTCGCCCGACCAGGCTCCGCCGCACGGAGGGCAGGTGGCCGGCGATCCTCCGCAGCTCCACGACCGAGGCAGCCGTGGGGGCAGCCACCATGGCCGGCACCCCGAGGTCCCCGGACGTGCGCAGCGGGAGGTCGAGAGGAACCTGTCCGAGCAGCGGCGCGTCGATCGCCTCGGCCAGCCGGGCGCCACCACCCTCACCGAAGATCGGGGTGTGCTCCGCACACGAGGGGCAGACCAGGGTCGACATGTTCTCGACCACACCCGCGATCGGCATCCGCGCATCGCGCGCCATCCGCCCCACCCGGGCGGCCACCGTCTGGGCTGCCAGCTGCGGGGTGGTGACGGCGAGCAGCTGGGCATCGGGGATCAGGTCCAGCAGCGTCAGGGTGACGTCGCCCGTGCCGGGCGGCAGGTCGAGCAGCAACGTGTCGAGCTCGCCCCAGTGCACGTCGGTCAGGAACTGCTCGAGCGCCTTGTGCAGCATCGGCCCCCGCCAGACCACGGGCTCGTCCTCCTCGACGAAGAACCCCACCGACATCAGCGCCACCCCGTGGGCCTCGACGGGCAGCATGACTCCCTTCAGCGCGACGGGTGAGCGTCGTACGCCGAACAGGTGCGGTATCGAGTAGCCCCACACGTCCGCGTCGAGCACGCCGACCCGCTGGCCCTGCTGGGCCAGCGCGACCGCCAGGTTGGCGGTGACGGAGGACTTCCCGACTCCCCCCTTGCCGCTGGCGACGGCGTACACCTTGGTGGTCGAGCTGTCGCCGAACTGGTGGGTGCCCTCGGTCCGACCGCCGCGCAGCTTGGCGGCCAGCTGCAGGCGCTCACCCTCGCTCATGGCATCCAGGGTGATCTCGACCCGCGTCACTCCGGCCACGCTGCTCACCGCAGCGGTGACGTCGGCGACGAGTCGCTCCTTCATCGGGCACGAGGGCGTGGTCAGGCGTACGACGACACGGACCAGGCCGTTCCTGCCGAGCTCGACGCTGCCGACCATGCCGGCATCGGCGAGGGGCATCTTCAGCTCCGGATCCTCGACGCGGCCCAGGGCTGCGTGGACGGCGTCGAGGCTCACCTCGGGCCCGGGGCGCGTGCCGGTCCGGTTGCGCGAGAGGATGCTCATGCGCCGCCTCCTGGAGCTTCCGAGCGCCCGCCGTCCACGCGGAACGCGCGTCTGGTCGGCTTGACCGGGCGCATCATGAACTCCGGCCGACGCAACCCCGACGCGCTCGGTCCCGGTCTGGTCGTGGCCATCCAGGCGCGGTAGATCTCGCGCGAGAGCTTGGTGTCGACGACGACGTCGCCGTAGTGGTCGTCGTCGTGCGCCCGCTCCAGCCGGACCTTCTGGTGCCAGCAGTGCATCCCGGACAACGGATCGGGGTGTACGGCGAACGCGAGGTTCTGGTGCACACCGGGATCGTCCCAGTCGATGCGCTCGCTGTCGGGGTCCTCGCTCGAGAAGGGCTTGATCCCCTCCTTGTAGCGCAGCTTCCAGACACCGTCGTCGGTCCGCGCCAGATCGACCAGGCCCATCGCCCAGCGCGACCCGGCGTGCTCGGAGGTCCGCCAGCGCCCCATGTGGTGGGAGAGCCCGATCACGCCGGGCCTGATCGCCTCGGTGGACCAGGCCCGAGCGACGAAGTAGCCGATCTCGGTGTTGACCCGCACCAGGTCGCCCGTGGCGAACCCGAAGCGGGCAGCGTCGAGCGTGTTCATCCACAGCGGGTGGGTGTTGCTGAGCTCGTTGAGGAACTTGGCATTGCCGGTCCTGGTGTGGATCAGCGTGGGCAGGCGGAAGGTCGGCATCAGGACCATCTCGCCGTTGTCCTGGTCGACGGAGCGGTGGCTGACGTGGGACTCGATGTAGCCCGGCGCGGCGTACTCGGCCCAGCCGAAGTCGACCATCGTGTCGCTGAAGATCTCGAGCTTGCGCGAGGGCGTCAGCCAGCCCTGCGTCCGGGTGCCGTCCTGGTGCACGAGCCCCACGGAGCCTGCCTCCCCGACCAGCGGAGGGGTCGAGTCCAGGGTGACGGGCTTGCGCAGGACGCCCCGGGCGTCGGCGGTGGCGCCCTGCGTCTCAGCCTCGGTCAGCGGACGCTCGTCGATCCGGTAGGCGTCCTTGCTCACCTCGAACACGCCGTACTTGCGCATGTAGGCCAGGGGGGTGAGGCCCTGGTCGGCGGCAGCCTCGGGAAGCCCGGGCACGCTGTTCTCGAAGACCCAGCGGTAGTACTCGTCGACCGTCACCTTCTCACCGGGCCGGTAGGGCGACTCGAAGTACTTCCGGATGCCGAGCGAGCCGTCCGGGTCGATCCGCCAGGACAGCTCGAACCAGAACTCGTTCTCCTCCCAGACCTCGCCCGGGTTGGACTCGCGGGAGTCCGAGACGATCCGGCCCATCTTCTCCATGGCGACTCGCGTCACCGGCTGCCGGAACCCCAGCCACTTGCCGGCGTACTGCTCGTAGGACTGGGTGTCGTGGCGTTCGGTGCTGTGCCCCATCGGCAGCACGTAGTCCGCGAAGGTGGCCGTCTCCGACCAGGTGGGGGTCAGCGCCACGTGGCAGTCGACCAGGGCCTCGTCGGTGAGCGCCTCGAGCCAGCTGAAGCCGTCCGGGTTCGTCCAGACCGGGTTGTAGACCCTGGAGAAGTACATCGCCAGCTTGCCTCGGCCGTCCTTGAGCAGGTGCGGGAGCAGGATGGACATCTCGTTGGTCGACATCGGGAACTCAGCCGGCCAGAGCAGCTCGTTCCAGGACTCGTGGCCGCCCGGGACGTTGGGCCCGTGGGCGATGATCTTGTCCCAGCCGTTGGGACTCGTGCCGCCCTTGGTGCCCACGCTGCCGGTGAGGACGTTGAGGAAGAACAGGGCACGGGAGACCTGCCAGCCGCCCAGGTTTCCTGCGGTCGCCGCCCGCCAGACGTGGGCGGACAGGGCGCTGCCGGCGGTCGCCACGATCCCGGCGAGCTCCTCGACCTGCTCCTCCGGTATCTGGGCCTGCTCGGCGGCATAGGCGAACGTGTACTCCGCGTAGTCCTCGGTCAACAGGTCCATGAACTTGTCGAAGTCGTCGGCCGGGACCTCCGGGTGGAGGTGTTCGAGGTACGTCGACCAGTTCACCCAGCGACGGATGAACTCGCGGTCCACCTGGTCGGTCCGCAACAGGTGCGACGCCACCGCCAGCAGGATGGCGGCCTCGCTGCCCGGCCACGGCGCGATCCACAGGTCGGCGTGGGATGCGGTGTTGGACAGCCGTGGGTCGAGTACGACGACCTTGGCGCCACCGGCGACCTTGCCCTCCATGATCCGCTGGGCGTGCGGGTTGAAGTAGTGCCCCGCCTCGAGGTGGCTCGAGATCAGCAGGATGACCTTGGCGTTGGCGTAGTCCGGCGAGGGGCGGTCATAGCCTCCCCACAGCGAGTAGCCGAGCCGGGCGCCGGCGGAGCAGATGTTGGTGTGGCTGTTGTGGCCGTCCACTCCCCACGCCAGCAGGAAGCGCTCCGCGAAGCCGTCCTCACCGGGGCGTCCGACGTGGTAGACGACCTCGTCCTTGCGGTCCTCGACGATCGCCGCCCGGATGCGTCCGGCGATGTCGTCGAGGGCGTCGTCCCAGCTGACCCGTTCCCAGTCTCCCCCGCCGCGCTTCCCGGAGCGGCGGAGCGGATGCAGGATGCGCTCGGGGTCGTTGATCTGGTTGATCGTCGCAGGCCCCTTGGCGCAGTTGCGTCCGCGCGAGCCGGGGTGGGCGGGGTTGCCCTCCAGCTTCTTGATCGACAGGTCCGACTTGTCGACGTAGGCCAGCAGTCCGCAGGCGGACTCGCAGTTGAAGCAGGTGGTCGGAACCAGCATGTACTCGTGGGGCACCTTGCGCGGGTGCGCCTTGGCGTCGTACTCCACGTGGTGGTCCCAGTCGGCGACCGGGGGGAAGTTGCGAAGGCGTTCGTGAGTGCGCTCCCCCGGCAGGCGCAGCGGGGTGATCTCGCGCTCCGACTCAAGCGTCATGACATGTCCCTTCCTGGCACGGTGAGCTGTCGAGGTGTCCACTGCCGGTGATCACGACAGGGGGACGTCCTGCCCGGCCCGGACGAAGACGCTCTCGTAGGCCAGGAGAGCGGGCTGGACGAGCAGTGCCCCGAGCGCGAGGAACAGCACCGACCCCCCGGCCCAGGTGAGGGCGCCGAGCACGACGGCGAGCGCCACGGGGAGCACCCCCGCGAACCAGAAGGTGCGCGCATAGCGTCCCGAGCTGATGATCCGCGCCGCCACCGCCGCCTGGGGCGTGGCGTGCCTGCCGCCGTACTCGAGCGCGAGCATCAGCAGGTGGAGCGCTGCGCCGCTGACGAACGACACCGCGAGCAGCGTCCACGCCGCATCCGAGAGGTCCACCAGCAGACCACCGAGGGCGAGCGCGCCGCTCCCGACCATCAGGGCCTGGACGAGCAGGTGCCAGAACAGCAGGCGGGACTGCCACAGGTCACGTCCCTCGGCCTGACCGAACAGGAAGGCGGTGTAGCCCGCCATCATCGCGCTGGCCGGGAGGGCCAGCCAGGCGAGGACGGTCATGGCTCCGGTGATGTCGAGCCATGCGGCCAGCAGCCACAGGACGGCCCCGCCGGAGAAGATCGTGAGGACGTAGGCCCCCAGCACCAGCCACGAGGTCCAGTTGGACTTCAAGAAGATGTACAGGAAGCGCTCGGGGCGCTTGAGGTCCCAGACGAGCAGGGCCCCGGTCGTGGCTGCGCCGAACAGGCCCAGCAGGGGCGCTGCATAGTCGCCGACCGCCCCCAGCTCGATCCCGAGGATGTGCGCCAGGCCGGCCACGGCCAGCGCTCCTGCACCCACGCCCTTGGTCCACAGGTAGGTGGTCACCTTCCAGCCCCAGGGCCGGGGATGGGCCGTGTTCAGCGTGGTACGGGCGTTCGCGACCGGGTCCCTCGGCAGGTCCGCTGCGTTCTCGAGCCGTTGCTGGTCCGGCTTGGCCCAGATGTAGGTGTCCTCGACCGGAGCCGCGAGCGGGTCGAGCACTGCGCGGTCGGCGCCCAGGTAGAAGACGTTCGGCCCGGTGTTCTGCTCGGGTGAACGGACCGTCGTGGGGTGGTCGTTGACCAGCCGGGCGATGCCGCTGGTGGGGTCGTCGAGGTCTCCCACCCAGATGGAATGGGTCGGGCAGACCACCACGCAGGCGGGTTCGAGGTCCTCGTCGACGCGGTGGGCACACAGGTTGCACTTCGCGGCGGTGCTGGTGTCCTTGTCGATGTAGATCGCGTCGTACGGGCAGGCCTGCATGCAGCTCTTGCAGCCGATGCAGCGCTCCTGGTCGAAGTCGACGATGCCGTCCTCGCGCTTGAACAACGACTCAGTCGGACAGATCTTCACGCAGGGCGCGTCGGTGCAGTGGTTGCAGCGCATGACCCCGAAGGAACGGGTGGTGTCGGGGAAGGAGCCGCTGTCGACGTACTTGACCCAGGTGCGGAACTGCCCGAGCGGCACGTCGTGCTCGGTCTTGCAGGCCACCGTGCACGCATGACAGCCGATGCAGGTGCGCTGGTCGATCGCGAACCCGAGCTGCATCGCGTCAGCTCTTCTTGACGAGGTAGCGGTAGACGCCGTTCTCGACGGAGCTGTCGAGCAGCTCGTTGCCGGTGTCCTTCGCCCACGACGGGATGTCGCTCTGCGAGCCGCCGTCGGTCGACTCGACCAGCATCGTCTGGCCCGGACTCAGGGTCTTCATCCCCCGGGAGGCGAGGAGCACCGGCATCGGGCACTTCTGGCCCTTGGCGTCCACGGTCACGTCTGCGTTCAGGTCCATCAGCCATCTCCATTCGGGGTCGACCGGCATGCCCGGCCGGTCGGGATCGGATATCTGGGTCAGATGAAGAGGTTGATCTGGGAGCGGCTCATCGCCGAGAGCGCGGTCGCCGCACCCACCGGGTCGCCGGCGCCCTCGATGAGCTGATCCTGGCGCAGGCCCATCAGCTCCATCGTCATCTCGCAGGGCCAGAGGTTGACGCCGAGCTCCGAGCACATCTCGAGCAGTTCCTTGGGACTGGCCACCTTGTTGTCCCGTGCCAGCTTCTTCATCATCCAGGAGCCGGCGCCCCCCATGTTCAGCTTGGAGAGCTTCATGTGGCTGACCCCGGGCGGGTTCATCCCGGCGAGTGCCTTGGTCATGGCGTTGGTGCCGGTGATCCGCACGTCGTCGCGCACCAGCGGGAAGAGCCCCCAGAAGGTGAAGAAGATGGTGGTCTTCATGCCGTAGGCCGCACCGGTGGACCCCAGGATCAGCGTCGGCCAGATCTTGTCGAGATCTCCGCTCCACGCCACGATCGTCATGCTCTCGGGAGTTTCCTCTTCTGGTGCCGCATCGGTCATGGCGGGTCCTCCGGCAGATTTTGAGGGATTGCGCTGTGCTGCGCGTCACATTACATTCGTGATGGCGCATGCAACAAGCCCCTCGATCGGCAAGTTGTCCGGACATTGCGAAAACCGCCGCCGGGGGACGTCGTACGCCTCCGACACGCCTCGGACCCAGGAAGGACACCGCATGGAAGCCTGGACCATCACCGCCGCGGAGCTCCACGACGAGATCGCGCGAGGACGGATCCCCGAGATCCTCGACGTGCGCAACAGTGACGAGTTCGCAGCACACAAGCTCGAGGGCCGGCGGGAGGTGCCCACCCGCCACGCCCCGGTCTACGAGGTCCTCGAGGAGCCCGAGCGGTTCGCCTCCGACACCCTGGACGACGCGATCATCGTGTGTGCGCACGGCAACGGCTCGGCCCTCGTGGTCGAGGAGTTCAGCTCCCTCGGCAAGGAGACCAGGTCCCTGGCCGGTGGGATCGAGGCCTGGACCAGGCTCCTCGTGCCGGTCGAGCTGCCCGGAGTTCCCGCGCCCGCACGAGCCTGGCAGCTGCAGCGTCCCGCCAAGGGCTGCCTGTCCTACGTGATCGGCGTCCCCGGCGAGAGCTGCATCGTGGTCGACCCGGCGCGCCACCACACGCCGTACCTCGCCCTCGCCCAGGAACACGCGATGACGGTCACCCACGTCATCGACACCCACGTCCACGCGGACCACATCAGCGGTGGACCGGGCCTGGCCGAGAGCCTCGGCGTGGCCTACCACCTTCCGCCGGAGGACAGTGCGGAGGAGATCCCCTTCCCCAACTGCCCCCTCAGGGACGGCGAGGAGCTCTCCCTCGGCGGCGACACCGTCGTGCGCGCCCTGACCATGCACCTGCCGGGGCACACGCCGGGGACCACCGCCCTGCTGGTCAGCGAGCGCCTGATGCTGGTGGGCGACACCATCTTCGTGCGTGGCCTCGGCCGACCGGACCTGACCGGGCAGGCAGAAGACCTGGCCCGTTCGCTCTTCCGCAGCGTCCACGACCGGCTGGAGCCGCTCGACCCGGCAACCGTCATCGCCCCCGCCCACTGGTCGAGCGCCGAGGAGTTCGACGACGCCGGCGCCGTGACCACGACGCTGCGTCAGGTCTTCGAGGCCACCCTGCTCAACGAGCAGGCCATCGAGCGCTTCGTCGAGGAGATCGTGTCCACACTTCCGGAGGCACCCGCCACCTACGACACCATCAGGTTGATCAACGCCGGGCAGCTCCGCCCGCCGGAGGAGGAGCTGCTGGTGCTCGACGTGGGGCGCAACCAGTGCGCGGCATCCACCTCGCTGGGCTGACCGACGGGGTGCGACCCCCCTGTCGTCTGCGCCGGTGACGGCAGTCTGACCGAGCCCCGCCGCAGGCTAAACTCGGCGTCGTACGGGAAGGGTCGAGGGGCGCACCGTCCCGTCCTACCGCGCAGGAGGGTGACCGTGAACGAAGCTCTGGAAGCCGAGCTCCGTGAGCTGCACGAGCGCGTCTGCAAGGCCATTGCCGATCCGAAGCGGTTGCTGATCATCAGCGTGCTGAGAGATGGCGAGCTCAGCGTCGGGGAGATCGCCGAGACCCTGGGCGTGAGCCAGTCGAATGCCAGCCAGCACCTGGCAGTCCTGCGCGAGCGCGGGATCGTCACGACCCGACGTGTGGGGACCAGCGTCTTCTACTCCTTGCGCAGCCACAAGATCCTGACGGCGATCGACCTGATGCGCGAGTTCGTCGCGGAGGAGAGCTCCTCCACCGTTGGGCGTCCCGGGAGCAAGCTCCAGAGCATCTTCCTCGGTTGACACCTCCTGCCCGCTTCGGCTGACCAGGCCGCGGAGTGCGTCGGTGCGTGCGCCTTCCACTTGATGGTCTCCTGCTCCTGCTCGAGCAGCGCTGCCGTGCGGTTGGGCTAGCCTCGGACTACCGGCTCCGGAGAAGGTGAGCGCGATGACGGACACAGCCAGAAGGGCGATGACGTGGCTGCTCGCACCGCAGGTCGAGGAGGGCCCGCGCAGCCATGCGATCGCGGCTGTGGGGCTGCGAGTGCTGGCGGGACTGTTGTGGCTCTACAACGTCTCCTGGAAGCGGGCTCCCGACTTCGGCAAGGACGACGACCGGGGGCTGTACCACTTCACCGCCCTCGCGGTCAGCGACCCGGTGTTCCCGCCGTACAGCTGGGTGGTCGAGCACCTGGTCCTTCCGAACTTCACTCCCTTCGGCTGGGTGGTGCTGTTCGCCGAGACGACGCTGGCAGTCCTGCTGCTCAGTGGCGCCTTCGTCCGACTCGCCGCAGCGCTCGGGGTCGCGCAGTCCGTCGCGATCGGACTCTCGGTCGCCCTCGCGCCCGACGAATGGCCCTGGGCCTACGCCATGATGGTCGGGATCCACGTCGTCCTGCTGTTCAGTGCCTCCGGCCGGTACTTGTCCGTCGACGCGCTGCGAGCCGGGACCGACGACGGCCGACGTCTCGCCCTCACCTGGGGAACGTTGGGCCTGGTCGGTGGCGTCCTCGCGGTGGCACTCTCGCTGGGGGACCCTCTCGATTCGACCGGCCCGTCCCTGAGGACAGGGGACTTCCCCCTCGGGATCGGCACCTACAACCTCCTCGGGGGCGCGGTGCTCCTGATCGTGGGCGGGCTGCTTGTCGGCTGGGCGCGCTCCTCGGTCCCCGGTCTGGCTCTCGGCGCCGCAGTCGTGCCTGTGCTCGCAGCGCTCTCGCTCTACGCACAGCTGGGCTTCAGTGATCCCGTCCTGGGCGGTTCGACCACGTCCGCGGCCTTCTACCTCACCCTGGCAACGGTCGCCGCTGCGCTCGTGGTGAGCTCACGTCGGGTCGGCATCGACGGCCAGCCGGCTCGAACCCGCCCGACCAAGGAGACCTGAGCACTCGCATCGACCCGATTCCCCCGCTCGACCGGCCGAGCCCATCGGAGGGTCAGGTCGGGATCCGCGCCATCGCGGCCGGCCAGCTGAGGGGCAGCTCGCTGGAAGGGACGGCGAAGGACTCGAAGGCAGAGTCGCTCCGGGATCGATAGCGCTTCATGATCCCGAGGTGCGGCTCTGCCTTCACCGCTGCCATCAGCGACTCCTCGTCGCGCCACGCGCTGAGGGTCCAGAACTCGCGTCGGGCGGGACGGGCCACCAGCGAGATGCCGAACATCCCGTCCGCGCGACGCATCTGTGCACGGACCCTCAGTGCGTCCACCAGGAAGGGGACCACGTCGCGCCACCGCGCGAGTCGGAACCGGGACACCATGACCAGGACCGTCGGAGCGCTCACGGAGGTGGGCCCGACCCAGGGAATGGTGGCCACTACGGGCTCCCCTGGCGAACGGTGGCGAACCCCCGCTGCTCGAGATGATGATGCATCTGACGATTCCCCTTCTCTTGACGTTGGCATCCACAGCCCTTTGCGAGCAGCTGGGCGCGTGTTCGGCCCGGGTCGAAGCCCTTGCTGGTCAGCCAAGATCTGCTCGATCACCCCTACCAGCGCTGCCGAGGCGGTAGCGAGGAACGGGCAACAGTTGTGATGCCAGGAGAGTAGGAGCCGATGCGGTGCCCGTGCGTCACCACATCATGTGATCGACGATGTGAGCGGACTGAGCTGAACCGTCGACAGTGCTGGCACGGCCGGCTTGATACACGCACCACGCGTGTATCCGGAGCCCCGACCCGTCGCACTAGTCGTTACGGACCGCTCGCGATGGCAGGAGGAACGATGTTGAGATCGGAGAAGGTCGCGCACGTCGACCGGGTTCTTCGTCGCACCGAAGGCATCCTCACCGAAGTCCGCTGCGGTGTCGCTGCCGCTGCCAAGGTCCTGGGCGCTCAGGCAACGACAGGAGAGCGAGCCCATGGTGCGCGGCAGCTGCGCGTCGGGAGCCTGCTTCAGCCTCCGGTGATGCTTGTTCATGGCCTCGGAGCCGACAAGTCCTGCTTCAGCGCGATGGAAGACTTCCTCCATCGGGCTGGGTACACGGTCTACAGCGTCAGCTACACGTGCATGAACTCGGACATCGAAACGTGCGCCAGAACTCTCGAGCGCGAGACCAGCTGGCTGCTCGAGCAGACCGGCGCGGATCGAGTCCACGTGGTGGCGCACAGCCTCGGGGGCGTCGTACTCCGCTGGGCCGTGGCACACACCCGGTTGGGCGACTGGTTGCGCGTCGGCATCACACTCGGCAGCCCACACCGCGGGACCCCCGCGGCACACCTTGCGCCGTCCGGACTGCCGGGGCTGGGACGAATCGTGGCCCAGCTCAGACCAGGAGCCCTCGCGATCGACGATCACGGGCTCGGAGAGGTGGAGGGGACGCGCTGGGTCGCGCTCGGAGGGGAGAACGACGTGATCGTGCCTGCGAAGTACGCACGTCTCCCCCGTGCCGGGAACGTGCGCAACGCAGTGGTCCCCTCGGCGGGACACCTGGGCCTGACCCGCAGCATCCAATGTCTCGCCATCATCATGCGTGAGCTGGCAGCGGACAACGAGACAAGGAGGGACGCCGTCACTCCGCGCGATCTCTCTCCGGACCCACTCGTCCCGACCCTGTGTGCGTAGTGGTCAGCCATGACCCGGCAAGCCCGGTCTCCGGCGGGTCAGCGCGTGCTTTGCAGAGCGGCGTACTCGTTGGCGATCTGGGCACCGAGGCGGGCGTTGTTGTTGACCAGCGCGATGTTGGCGGTCAGGCTCGCCCCGCCGGTGATCTCGACGATCCGGCCGAGGAGGTACGGCGTGGCCTCCTTGCCGTGGACGCCATCGGCCTCCATCTCGGTGATGGCCTGGTCGATGATGCCGTTGATCTCGTCCGCAGGAATCTCGTCATCGCTCCGGATCGGGTTCACCACGGCGATTCCACCGGCGATCTGCAGGTTCCACTTGGCGGCCATCACGTCGGCGATCTCGCGGGCGCTGTCGGCTCGCAGTGGGGCCTCGTGGCCGCTGGATCGTGAGAAGAAGGCGGGGAACTCGTCGGTCTGGTAGGCGAGGACGGGGACTCCGAGGGTTTCCAGGGTCTCCAAGGTGAGTCCGATGTCCAGGATGCTCTTCACGCCGGCGGAGACGACCGCGACGTTGGTCATGGACATCTCGGTCAGGTCGGCGCTGGTGTCGAAGGTCTGCGGCGCACCGCGGTGGACTCCGCCGAGCCCACCGGTGACAAAGACGCTGATGCCGGCCAGCGAGGCCAACCGCATGGTGGCAGCCACGGTGGTGGCGCCGTGGCTGCCCCGCGCGATGACGTAGGGGAGGTCACGCACGCTGGCCTTGGCGACGTCGGGACTGGTCGCGAGCAGCTCGAGACCCTCTGCGTCCAGACCGATCCGGGGACGGCCGTCGAGTACGGCGATCGTGGCCGGCACCGCGCCACCCTCGCGGATGATGCGCTCGACCTCTGTGGCCATCTCGACGTTCTGCGGGTAGGGCATCCCATGGCTGATGATCGTGCTCTCCAGCGCGACGACGGGGGCGCCGTCCCTCAGCGCCTGTGCCACCTCGTCGGTGAGGACGAGAGAGGGGTGGGGTGTGGTCATGGTGGTGTCTCCTAGCTGATCGGGTTGGCTGCGGCGCGGACCAGCCGCGGTGTGAGGTCGGGGCGGACTGTGTGAGCGCTGGCGATGGTCAAAGCGGCGGCGGCGTGGCCGTACCTCGCGGCATCGAGCGGGTCCTGGCCCTCCAGCACGGCGTGGCAGAAGGCCGCCAGCATGGAGTCGCCTGCGCCGGTGACGTCCTCGACCGTGGTCGGGACGGCTGGGATGAAAGTGGCCCCGGTGGACGCGCTGCAGAGTAACGATCCGCGCGGCCCGAGCCGAACCCAGACGTGCTCGACGCCCCGCCGGTGCAGGCTTTCGGCGGCCAGGCGCAGCTGCCGATCCGTCCGTGCGGGAAGGTCGGTCAGGGCCGCGAGTTCCTCCCGGTTCGGCGTCACGGCGTACAACGGTCGGTCGGCGGTGATGGCCGCGCTGAGGATCCGCGCCTTCGGCACGCTGACGGGCTCGAGGATCGTCCGGACCTGCGCTGCGTCAGCGAGGGCGAGTGCGTGCTCGAGCGTCGCCGGCGCGAGATTTCCGTCGAGGACGAGCAGCCCGGCGGTCGCGATGACGTCGCGCGCCGGGCTGAGGTGGTCCGGCTCGAGGTGGTCGGTCGCGGCCATGTCGGCCACGGCCACGATCAGCTCCCCGTCCGAGTCCAGGATCGCGGTGTAGGTGCCAGTCGGCAGCTCGGAGCGGTGGACGAACTCCAGCCGGACGCCGGCCGCGGCCGTCTGCGCCAGCAGGCTGTCACCGAGGGCATCGCGCCCGATGGCTGCGACCAGGTGCGTGCGGTTGCCCAGTCGGGCGAGGTTCTCCGCGACGTTGCGGCCCACGCCGCCCGGTGACATCACGCCGTGGCCAGGGTTGCTGGTCTGCTGCGCGGCGGGCTTCGCGCTGCGTGCCTTCACGTCGATGTTGGCTCCACCGATGACCACGACACCAGGCTGCTCACCGAGCAGGTAACCACGGCCGAGGATGACGCCCTTCTTGCCCAGGTTGGACAGGTGCACGTTGACCGCAGCGCGCGTCGTTGCCAGCTGCTCGGCGATCGCGGCCGAACCGATCAGCGGGTCACGCCGCAGCAGGGCAACGATCTGCTGCTCCCGGTCAGTGAGATTCATACTTACTACTATAAGGGCACCTCAGCAGAATAAGCGACTCATGCTGTGTCGTGGGATCGATCGCCCAGCGGGCCCGCAGCACCGTCAGGTACGCCGGGTCCGAGCGTTGGCCGAGGTCCCCGTCGTTGGGCATGATGGTGATCATCGGCCACCAAGGAGGCCACGATGAAACCAGCACCTGCTCATGCGGCCCGCACAAGACAGCGCATCCAGGACGAGACCGACGATGAGACCGGACAGCGCCCGCCCGACCCGACGCCCGAACCACGAGTCAAGGACGACGGTTCGGTTCCGGAGAAGCAGATCAGTCGCTGGAAGGGGGAAGGGGGCTCCTGGCTCCCCGCAGACTGACCGCGCGACCAGCACCTCCGAGATCCATTGCGACGGGCCAGGAGCAAGCTGCGGACCGAGTCGGCGATGGCCCGGATGCGCCGGGGATCGAGTGGCTCACCCGCATCCTGGATCCGTCGACCCCGCTGGATCGGCTAGCTCTTCAACACCTGGTACAGCCCGTAGATCACACCTGGAACATGCCCGAGCAGCTGCAGCAAGAACGCCCAGAGCACCTTGATGCTCAGTCCGTCCTTGAGCAGGACAGCCAGGAACGGGAAGAAGAAGCACAGGATGACGAGGAGTGCCTTGCGCATGTGACCACCTTATTTCGTTGCTGACTGCGGCGATGCAAGCCGCGGACTTGTCGGGTCTGGAGAGGCGTGCCCCAGACGGAAGCAACTCCGCCACAGAGCGAGCCACCTTACGCGGCATGCCGCTTGTGCCATGGTGTGGGCGTGCCCCATCAGGACGACGACGTCGAGTGGCTGCTGACACCCGCCGAGCGCGGCAACGGCCAGACAAGACTCGATGATGCCCACCAGGGCAAGGCGTGGTCTGAGGGAAACCTGGTGCGGCCGCTGATCCACGGCGCGACGTACTTCGCCGATCTCTTCGAGCGGATCGAGGCCACCGGGGCCGGAGATCTCATTGTCTTCGCCGACTGGCAGGGCGACGCCGACGAGCGACTCACCGGCGAAGCGGGCAGTGAGATCCTGGCCGTGCTGGGTCGGGCCGCCGCCCGCGGGGTCGACGTCCGGGGTCTCGTGTGGCACTCCCGCGCGGCAGCCGTGGCCGACACCGAGGGCGACAATGCCGAGTTCGGTGCGCGACTTCGGGCGCTCGGCGTCGAGGCATGGCTCGACATGCGGGTCCGGAACCGAGGCTCCCACCACCAGAAGCTGGTCGTGCTGCGACACCGAGACGACCCGACGCGCGACGTGGCCTACGTGGGCGGCATCGACCTGTGCCACTCGCGCCGGGATGACGCTACGCATGGCGGCGACCCGCAGTCCGACGGCATGGCCGAGGAGTACGGCGCCACCCCGCCCTGGCACGACGTGCAGGCCCAGATCTCCGGGCCGGCCGTGCACGATGTGGAGACAGTCTTCCGGGAGCGCTGGGAGGACCCGGCACCGCTGGACGGCAGTCCACGTCGCTGGTGGGGAATGCGGCGGCACAGCGCACCTGCCGCCCCGAGTCCGATGCCGAGCCCGATGCCGGCACAGCTGCCTCCGCCGCCTGCCGTTCCCGGAGGCACCCACGTGGTGCAGCTGCTGCGGACCTATCCCGACCTGCCGTCCAGCAGGGACTACCCCTTCGCCAGGGGCGGGGAGAGAAGTGTGGCGCGCGGGTACACGAAGGCGCTCGAGCGCGCCCGTCGGCTGGTCTATGTGGAGGACCAGTATCTGTGGGGACGTCATGTGGCCCGGATGTTCAGCGAGGTGCTGGACCAGGACCCTGACCTGTTCATCATCGGGGTGGTGCCCCTGTACACCGACCTGGAAGGCGTGCTGGGTCGGTTGCCGCAGTTGGAGGGCCGGCGCCGAGCGATGCAGGACCTGTTGCGGAAAGCTCCTGACCGGGTCGCGATCTACGGCCTCGAGAACCATGCCGGCACCCCTGTCTACGTGCACGCCAAGGCCTGCGTCATCGACGACACCTGGACCACGATCGGCTCCGACAACTTCAACCGCCGCTCCTGGACCCACGACTCCGAGCTCTCCGCGGTCGTCATCGACCGAGAGGGCGAGTACGGCCGCGAGCTGCGACTGACGTTGGCCGCCGAGCACCTGGACCGAGACCCCGGGGATCTGGCGGAGGCGATGGCCGACTGCGTGGAGCCGGCGGACATGTTCGCCACCTACGCAGCGAGTGCGTCCCGGCTGGACGCGTGGTGGGACGGCGATCAGACCCGTCCGCGACCGGCGGGGCGTCTTCGTAGGATCGAGCCACCCGAGCTCGGGCTGCTGACGCGCGCGGTCGCCACGGCGCCGTACGCCCTCCTGCACGACCCGGACGGCCGGCCGCGTCGTCTGCGACGCACAGACGACTTCTGAGTCCGCTCGGGAGTCGACCGCACTGCCGGGTTCGCAGTCCCTCCTCACTGATGACGGTCGGGTACATCGCCTGTTCGGCGCCTGAAGCTGCGCTTGGGTCCACGACGTATTGATTCTCGATTGACGGGCACACTGCGGCGGTGCAGACCTTCCTGCCCTACGCCGACTTCGAGCGCTCGGCGCATGCCCTGGATCACAAGCGGCTCGGCAAGCAGCGCGTGGAGACGATCCAAGTCGTACGCGCACTGACGTGGCCTGATTACGGGTGGAAGAACCACCCGGCTGTCCTCATGTGGAAGGGATTCGAGGAAGCCCTCGGCCGATACGGATTCACGTGCTGCGAGGCCTGGACCGAGCTCGGCTTCGGCGACACCTGCGCGCTCACGATTGCCACGGACCTACGCGCGGCCGGCATCCTCACCGTGCGCGCCCAGCCCGAGCTTGCCGCCGCCGACGCACTGCCACCGTGGCTCGGCGACGAGGCGGTGCACCGCAGTCACCAGTCCGCGCTTGTGCGCAAGGATCGCGAGCACTACTCAACACTGTTCCCGGGCGTGCCTGACGACGTGGACTACGTCTGGCCGGTCAGGTCCCCTTCGGTGGTGGCAGCCGAAAAACGCAAGGCCGACAACGCGGAGCGACGCCTGCGCCGGCAAAGCGAGCGAGCGGAGCTCGATGCAGAGCGGCGACGCCGGCTGCGCAGCCGTGCCGCAAAGAAGGGCTGGCAGACGAGGCGACGGGACCACGCCTAAGGGGATGCACGAGGGAATCAGCGGGTTACACCGCCTCGGCGGTGACGAGGCTGATCGGTCCGGCGAGCGGTGCGTGGCCGGTCGCCTTCCACCCGGCGGCCGCGAGCCAGGCGGTGCCCTCGTCGACGCTGTAGACGTCGCCGTCGTTGAGGTGGATGGCGAACTCACCGGCCATGAGTGCTGCGGCCAGCGGCTGGGTGTGCGTCGCATCTGTCCAGAAGTCGGCGATCAGGACTCGGGAGCCCGGCTCTGCCGCTGCCCTGATCCGCTGCAGGATCGAGCGGTTGGTGTCCGGAGTGAAGTAGTGGACGAGGTTGGCGAGCAGGAAAGCGTTGTAACCGTGGGGCACCTCGTCGACCAGGACGTCTCCTTCATGGACGTCGACCCGGTCGGCGAAGCCACTTGCGCGCAGCGTGTCCCGGGCGACGGCGGCGACCTCGGGGATCTCGAACACCGTCGCCGTGAGTTCGGAGTCGGCAGCCGCGAGCGAGAGTGACCATGAGCCGGTGCCGCCCCCGATGTCCAGCACCCGGCTCGCCGTGGGCAGTGACGCCGCGAGCGGAAGTGCACGGCAGGCGGCCGTGGTGGCTGCCGCGATGCCGTTGGACATGATCGGCACCATCTCGTCGTCGATCTCGAAGATCTCGTGTGCCGGCCGGCCGCGACCGAGGGCGCCGGCAAGGTCGAGCCAGGCGGGATAGCTGAGTCGATCCCAGAACGTGAGGAGGGGGCGAAGGTCGGCCGGGGTTCGGCCGGAGAGGAAGGTGGCTGCGACCGCACTGTTCGAGTAGTGGTCGCCGCTCCTCTCCAGGAGGCCGATGGCGACCATCGCGTCTGCACTGATGCGGGCCGAACGACAGGTCAGGCCGGTGCGGGCAGCGAGGCTGTCGAGGTCCGCCGGTCCCTCGCCGAGAGCCTCGAAGAGACCGAGCTCGCTCGCCGCGAACAGGTGCTTGCTGGTCATGAATCCCTGGGCCATCTCGAAGATGCGCTCGGGTGTCACCAGACTGTCGATTGGGGTTTCGCTTGTGGTGGTCATGTGTCCAGCGTGCGCAGCAGGGACGTTCGTCGCCATCCCACGATTCTGGGGGTATCTCGCTGCATGCGGCCGCCGTACCCTCGAGGGGTGACCGGAACGCTGGTGCCACGGGTCGTCGATGACATCGAGCGGCTGGGCGCGAGCGAACTCACCTGGGTCGACTACGGGGTTGCCGTCGCGGACGCGCTGGCGACCGTGATGCCCTTCGACGGTTACTGCTGGCACACCGTCGATCCCGGCACGATCCTCTTCACCGGGAGCGTCAACCGGAACGTCGGCTGCTCCGGCTCCTGGCTCGCGCACCACGAGTACGTCGTCGAAGACGTGAACAAGTGGTCGCACCTGGCCCACAGCGGCCGCCTCGCGGGTGCGAGCAGCATCGACACCCATGGTGACCTCGCTCGCTCGACCCGGCACGGGACCCATGAGGCAGCGGGATTCGGCGACGAGCTGCGGGTTTCCCTCGTCGTGGACGGGATCTACTGGGGAGCCGCGGCGTTCCTCCGCCACGAGGACGAACCATGGTTCACAGCGGCAGACGTGCGCAGGCTGGTCGAGCTCGCGCCAGTGATCGGCGCCGGTCTTCGTCATGCCCTCCTGGCGCCGCCCGAGTCGTTGTACGACCCGGGCCCGGTCGACCACGGACCGGGCGTGGTCGTGTTCGACGCCAACGGGAAGCCGGAGTCGATCTCGCCCGCCGCTGAGCGCTGGGTCAGCGAGCTGATCGAGGACCCTCCGCCGAGCACCCCCACCGAGTCCAAGACCGTGCAGGCAGTCGCCGCCCGAGCCCGCACCATCGCACCTGGGACCGACCCCCTCGAACTGGCCGCGCGGGCGCGGGTGCGCACCCGGTCCGGCACCTGGTTGCTGCTCTACGGCACGCGGTTGAGCGGAGACTCCGACGGACGGACCGCTGTCATCATCCATCCCGCCACTCCGCAGGATGTTGCACCGGTGATCGCCTTGTCCTACGGCCTGACCGAGCGCGAGTGTCAGGTGGCCATGCAGTGCGTACAGGGCCGGGTCACCAAGGAGATCGCCCGCGCGTTGGCCCTCTCGGCGTACACCGTCCAGGACCACCTGAAGTCGATCTTCGACAAGACCGGCGTGCGGAGCCGAGGCGAGCTGGTCGGGCAGATCTTCCTCGACCACTACGTGACCCGCTGGGAAGCTCCGGCAACCGTGAAACCCGGCCTGCTGGTGCGCACCATCTCGCCCGACGGAGCCTGACGCGACGTCTCACCTCAGCCTGACGTCCAGGGGCCGAGCGGGGTGGCGGGGGTGATCTCAGGGCCGTACGGCTAGCGCGAGAGCCCCCGTCACCACCGCCACCAGCCCGGTGAGCCCGCCGCCCCAGAGTCGATCGGTCGGGAAGTCGGCCAGCACGACCGCGAGGCCGGCGGCGAGCGCCCACAGGCCGCTCGCGCCGAGCGAGATCACCCGCAGTCGCGGCCTCGACCGCTGGACCAAGGCCACACCCAGCACCAGGGCGAGCGCCGCAAGTGCGAGCAGGTATGCGCCGAAGCGCCGGTCCTGTGCGGCGTCGGAGATCTGGAGCAACCAGCCGAGGAGGCCGCCGACCGGCACGCCGAGGGCGAGCCAGCAAACGCCAAGTGCCCGGGTGCGGCTCCGCGGGCTGATCGTCGTGGTCATGACCTGGTGCCTCTGGTCGGCGTACTGCCGCGTGAGCCGACTTGATGGATCAGCAGGGTGACGAGCAGCAGTCCCGCTGATACGACGCCGCGAGGGGTCCGCCTCCTCATGGCTTGATAGTGGCAGCAGCGCATCGGCCAGACCAGCGGCGTTGCCGAACCGGCACTCACCGTCACCCGATCCGCTGTTGCGCTCGGGGTTCGGCGGGGACTCCGGACTGCCCCGGTTCCGCGCAGTCGAGATCACGGCCTGGCCAGGTGGACGTGCCCGCAGGAACACCGGTCCTGTGGCCTGGCCAGGTCGGGGCAGCGTTGTGCTGGAGCGGGTGAACGCCACCCCCTGGATGACGCGCGTGTTCAGCGGGCCCCGCGATCTCCCCCACGCCCGCCGCCGAGCACTCCGGCGTCGAAGGCCTTCAGCACGGAGGCCCGATCCTCGGTGGTGAGGTCGCCCGCGGTCACAGCCTCGTCCAGTCGATCACCCAGCGCGGTACGCCGCTCGTCCGCGCGAGCCTGCTGCAACTCCTCGATGGCCGTGGTGACCTCGGCTGCGGACAGGTCGAGCTCCTCGGCGAGTGCGTCGATCATCTGATCGCGACGCTCCTCGCGCTCGCCGTCGGTGGGCGGGGTGGACCGGTCGGTCTGCGACGGTTCGAGCTGCTCGCGGACCGACTCGAGTGCGGACTGCAACTCAGTCTCGCTGACTCCGAGGGCCTCGGCGAGCTCGGGGCCACCCAGCATGTGACCGCCACCCGGGCCGCGACCACGGTCGCCGTGCTTGGGGGAGCCGTTGTCGGTTGCGGAACTCGGGGCCGGCGTCGAGCTGTCTGACTGGGCTCCGTCGTCGGCCGCCGAGGCGATGCCGATTCCGCCCACGGCCAGACCGGCTCCGGCGATGCCGGTGGCCACGCCGCGTCGAATGATGGTGGACCTGTTCATTGGGACTCCTTGTCGAGATCGTCTGGCTCTATTGGTCTCGACCATCCCCGGAGCACATGTGCAGAGCCTGTGCTCGGCCTCCGAGTCCGATGTGCGTCGTCACGCTCCGCCTGACGATCGGGAGGAGGTGTCGAGTGCCTCTGGCCAGGTGTCGACGGCAACGGCGTACCCACTCACCGAGGCGGTGTCGTCGGCTGGGACATGTTCGTCAGGCCCACTCCGGAAGGCTGCAGAACCACTTCCACTGGGCGCCCGACCTGCTACTGATCCCCGACCCCGGAATCGATCAGCTCGTGCTGGCGCAGAACGGCCAGGGTGACCAAGGGACAGGGCGTCGTGCTGGGCAGTGACGTCTTGTTGATCGGTGGAGCGTCGGTCGTACCCGACAGCGATGAGCGATCAGAGCTGGATCGCGACGACTGCCCGCCGAGCTGACGGCCGGTGTACCTCGACAAAGCCTGCGCCCAGGAAGGCGCTCAGCACCCCGGGATGCAGCTCCTCGCTGAGAGCCGAGCCGGTGACCATCGGGTATCCCTCCAGCACCCGCGCTCCGGCATCCCGGGCGTGCGCCACCGCGGCCCGCACCAGCGCGCGGCTGACTCCGCGCTGTCGGTGGCCGGCTCTCACCAGCACACACGTGACCGCCCAGACACCGGCATCCGCGCGGTCCTCTTCGCGTCCAGTCCAGGCCGCCATGCTGGCGTTGCGGACCAGTCCCTGATAGGCCGTACGCGGCTCGACGGCGCACCAACCCACAGGCTCACCGTCCGCGTAGGCAACCAGGCCGCTCGTGGCATCAGGTCCCGGATTGCCCGCGTCGATCTGCTCGCGTAGCCGGTCCGCGCGGGCCTCCGGTGGACAGGATGCGAAGGCCTCTCCTGGGGCAAGCTTGTAGCGCTGGCACCAGCAACGCGCGGCCGGTCCGCGAACCCCGAACACCGCCGCCAGGTCGGCCCAGGCCGCCTCGTTGGCCGGTACCACGTCGTACGACGGAACGTTCACGGCTCCGATTATCCGGGTCCGGGAACGACCTGACGCACTGGACTCGCAGCCCACCTTGGCCAAGCCCGATCACTGGACGCCTGGGTCCCGACGATCGGGACACGCTGGGACACCGGCTCGCTCGCGGTGCGGTCGGCGTACACATCGAGGAGCAGATGCTCCAACAGCCCGACCTCCTCGATGTTGTGCACGATCCAAGCCTGGGTCATCGCCATCGGGAACCGGCGCCTCGTGAGGTATCGGTTCACTGGGGCGAAGAGCCGGGCCAGGGCTCCGACTTCGAGAACGCTGACGTAATGGGTGTGGCCCTCACACGCTGACCACGTGTGGCTCAGCTGCAGAACCGGCACGCCCGCGAAGCGTCGGACCAGTCGGATGCCGGTTGCGTCAAGCTTCTCCACCGTTTCGGTGGTGTCGACGTAGAACTCGGACCGCCCTTGGAAAGCCTCCACGATGCGGAACCGGGCACCCTCTCGGGCTCCGCCCCCGGGCGCCGGCCTCGCCAGCTCCCACCGAATGTGGTCCACCGGGTGCCACGCCAGGTAGTTGGCCACGACCGTGTCGCCGTAGGTCATGAAGCCGCCGATGCTCTGAAACCACCACAGCAACATCTCCGGGGTGATCCCGCGCAGCGGTTGATGGTCGATGGTGACGCGGCGCCGCTGACGGGAGAGCGTCTGCACGCTCGTCACCGCGGTGTCGGCAGCCCGAAGCGGGTACAGGAGGGGCCGCGGCGGGGGGAGAGGTAGCTGCTTCATGAACCCTCCTAGAACACGGTGACGTATCTTGTGGACACCGTATGACGAGCCTCAAAGAAACGCAAGCGTTTCTTGTATGGTCGACCCATGACCGATTCCGCGAAGGCCGACGGCGCGGCGCTGACGCCGCGTCGCCGCGGCAGGGTGCTCGAGCGGGCCATCCACGCCGCCGTGCTCGATCTCGTCATAGAACAGGGGGCGACGGGGGTGACCATGGAAGCAGTGGCTGCACGCGCGGCCACAAGCAAACCGGTCCTGTACCGGCGCTGGCCGGACCGCGCCGCCCTGCTGCGTGAGACCCTCGTTCCGCTTCTCATGGAGGCCATCCCGCACGCCGACACGGGCAGCTACCGAGGCGACATGCTCGCCCTCCTGCGCGGCTGGGCGGAGTTCTTCGCCAGCCCGCGGGGCGCCATCGGGGTCGCCGTCGTCGGCGCCATGCCTCAGGACCCAGAACTTGCCTCAGCATTCCGGGATGGGGTCATCGGATGGCGCAAGGAGGCCATGGCCGAGCTTCTCAAGCGCGCGATCGACCGCGGAGAGGTTCGTTCCGATGTGCCTTTCGAGGTTGCCCGGGAGCTGGGCCAGGCGATGCTCTGGCATCGCTTCCTCGTCAGCGGCGACCCGATCACCGATGAGCTGATCGAGCACATCGTCGACGAGATCCTCATCCCCTACACCCGGGCATGACCCACGCCGCCCGAGCACCGGCCGGCGACCACGCCCTCAGGCGAGCATGAGACAACGAAATGGGTCAGGCGGACTCTGCTGTCGCCACGCGCCGGCGCCCGGAGATCTCCCGCAAGCCGAACCACGTATGGCGACCGTTGAGCTTCGACGAGGGACCTCGTCGCAGTCCCCGTTGGGGATCCGCTTACGACGATGGGCGTCGAGCATCACCCCTCCGCGGGTCGTGAGGAGCTGGCGCCCTGAGCCGAGGGTGAATGGCGCCCGGACTGGTCCTGCGCGGTGGTTGCGTGATGAACGTGGATGATGAGGCGATGAGCACTGCCGCTGGTCGTTGCCTGTGTGGCGCCATCACGTTCCAGGTCTCTGGGGAGCTGCGCCCAGTGATCAACTGTCACTGCCAGAGATGCCGGCGGTTCACCGGGCACCACATGGCGGCCACCGCCGCGAGGAGCGTCGATCTCACCGTCGAGGACGATGGCGCGAACCTTCGCTGGTACGCCCCTGTGCGCGAGGCGCAGTACGCCTTCTGCGCTCGGTGCGGATCCTCCCTGTTCTGGAGGTCGCCAGACCTGTCGGGCAGCGTCTCGATCTGCGCCGGCACCCTGGAGCCACCCACGCACCTGAGGACGACCCAGGCCGTGTGGGTTCGCGATGCCAGCGACTACCACACGCGCCCTGATCTGCTGGAGCTCGAGACCGAATGAGGATCGGCACGCGGAGCGTGCCGTCGGCGGATCCGTCAGCGAGACCCGGGGAGTTTCCAGTTCAACGGATCACGGGTGAGCGACGACGTTCACCACGTTGCCATCGTGATCGCGGAAGAAGAAGCGGCGCACTCCCCACTCCTCGTCCGTGAGCGGATGAACGACCTCCAGATCGGCGGCAACAACGCGCTCGTGGATCATGTCGACTTCTGCTTCAGTGGCCACGCCGACGCTGATGGCCGGGTTGCAGGGTGCCGACGCATCGCTGGTCATGACTTGGATCTGCACGGCGGGTGCGTCAGCAGGAGCAAGATTCCCGACCCAGCCGAGGTCCATGCCGACGCCGAGTCCGAAGATCTGCGCATACAACTCGTTGGCCCGAGCGACGTCGGCCACAGGCAGGTTGGGAACGATCCGAGTCACACCCATGACGCCAACGTACCTGCAGTTCGGCCCGACGACGGCATCACTGCCTCAGATGCGAGCGCAGTCACCGGTCACGTCCTCGCCCCCGGAACACGGCCCGCCGCTCGCTGAGGAAAGGTGTGCGAAAAAGGTGCGCAATCGTCGCCTGGCACGGCGAGAGGCCGCCTCCCTGCTCCGGGAAAGCGAAGAAGCTGTCCGAGGCCGGCCTCGATGCCGGCGCGGAGACCATCGACTGGCACCTTCGCCACCATCACCAGACCACGCTGGCTCGAGCCACGATCAACCGGATCCTGGTCCGCGCCGGACAGGTGAGCCCCGACCCCTCCAAGCGACCCAAGTCCTCCTACATCCGCTTCGAAGCCGAGCAGCCCAACGAGACCTGGCAATCAGACTTCACCCACTACCGACTCACCCACCCCGATGGCCGACCCGGCGTCGACGTGGAGATCATCACCTGGCTAGACGACCACTCCCGCTACGCCCTCCACGTCTCGGCACACGCCACGGTCACCGCACAAACCGTCCTCAAGACCTTCCGACAGGCCGCTGACCTGCACGGATACCCCGCCTCCACACTCACCGACAACGGCATGGTCTACACCGTCCGGCTCGCAGGCCGCGGACGCCAAGGAGGCAAGAACTCCTTCGAAGCCGAACTCAACCGCCGCCACATCACCCAAAAGAACTCCCGGCCAAACCACCCCACCACCTGCGGCAAAGCCGAGCGCTTCCAGCAGACGATGAAGAAGTGGCTGCGCGCCCAGCCCCTCCAGCCCAGCACGCTCACCGACCTCCAGACACTCCTCGAGCAGTTCCGCGACGAGTACAACCACCGCAGACCGCACCGCTCGCTCCCCCACCGCGCCACCCCGGCCACCGCCTACAACGCCAGACCCAAGGCCGCACCCGGCACCGAGCAGTCGATACCCACGACCGGGTCCGCCGCGACCGAATCAGCAAGGCCGGCACCGTCACCCTGCGCATCGCCGGCCGCCTCCGCCACATCGGGATCGGCCGAACCTACGCCGGGACCTACATCATCCTGCTCGTCCAGGACCTCCACGGCAGAGTCGTCCACGCCGCCACCGGAGAGCTCCTCCGCGAGCTCACCATCGACCCACGCCGCGACTACCAACCCACCGGCAGACCACCCGGACCCCCCAAACAGAAGTAGCCCGGACCTACGAAACGTAGGTCCGGGCTATCCGATGTCCTGAGACATCACAATGTCGGGCTGACAGTGTGCGATTCCACGACATAGTTGTCGCCTGTCCCGCGACATAGTTGACACCTCGTTCGTGGAGGTGCGCCATGCCGCTTGCCGAGCTCGTGATCACATCGGTCAAGGTCGAGGGACGAACCAAGACCGAGGTCGCTCGCGACTACCGGGTCTCCCGCTACTGGGTCCACCAGCTCGTCAAACGCTTCGAAGCCGAGGGCGAGGCCGCCTTCCGGCCCCGCTCCAAACGACCGCACTCCAACCCCCGCGCGGTCGGCCCCGAGGTCGAGGACCAGATCATCCGGCTGCGCAAGGAACTCTCCAAGAAGGGTCTCGACGCCGGAGCCGAGACCATCCGGGTGCACCTGCTGCGCGACCCGGACCTGACCCGGGTCCCGTCGGTCTCCACGATCTGGCGGATCCTGGTCCGCCGCGGGTTCGTCACCACCCAACCCCGCAAACGCCCCAAGGGCGCCGGGAAACGCTTCTGCGCCGAGATGCCCAACGAACGCTGGCAGGCCGACATCACCCACTGGCACCTCGCTGATGGCACAGGCGTGGAGATCCTCAACATCGAAGACGACCACTCCCGCCTCGACCTGGTCTCCGACGCCCGCACCACCACCACCGGAGCCGACGTAGTCACCAGCTTCCGCCGCGGATTCCGCCGCCACGGCATCCCCGCCAGCGTCCTGACCGACAACGGCATGGTCTTCACCACCCGCCACGCCGGCGGCACCGGTGGCCGCAACGCCCTCGAGACTCGAGCTCGACCTGCTCCGGATCCAGTTCCGCCACTCCCGGCCCTACCACCCGCAGACCTGCGGGAAAGTCGAGCGCTTCCACCAGACCCAGAAGAAGTGGCTCGCCGCCCAGCCCCCGGCAGCCAGCCTCGACCAGCTCCAACGCCAGCTCGACCGGTTCCGCGGCTACTACAACACCATCCGCCCGCACCGGGCCATCGGTCGTCGCACCCCCGCCGAGGCCTTCGCGGCCCGCCCCAAAGCCCCGCCCACCGGACCACGCATCGAACCGCACTACCGGGTCCGCCGCGACCGCGTCGACGCCACCGGGGTCATCACGCTGCGCTACAACAGCCGACTGCGCCACATCGGCCTGGGCCGCGAGCACGCCCGCACCCGAGTCCTGGCCCTGATCGCCGACCTCAACGTCCGCGTGATCCACGCCGAGACCGGCGAGCTCCTCCGCGAACTCACCCTCGACCCCGACCGGGACTACCAGCCCCTCGGCCGCCCACCAGGACCTCGACCAAGACAAGCCTGAGATGCAACGATGTCCCGAGACACCTGTCAACAGTGTCTCGGGACATCGCAAATACGGCCTCTGACCTGCAGTTCTTCAGTCGGGCTGACAGGATTTGAACCTGCGACCCCTTGACCCCCAGTCAAGTGCGCTACCAAGCTGCGCCACAGCCCGATGCTCCCCGGCCTCGCGGACCTGCAGGAGCGAATGCGACCCTACCGCAGCGCCCGACACGGTTTCGAACCGACCGGCGGCTCGGTGCCCGGAGTGCCCGCGCGGCGCAGCGACAGCCGCGGCGGTGGGAGCCATCGTCATCGACGGCTGCCACACGCGACGTGTCGCTGCGCTACGCGTCCCCCCGGATCGGTGATGGCGAGTCAGGAGACCCCACGCCAGCTGCGTGCGGACCACGAGGCCTCACGCCAGCTGCGCGCCTTCCAGTTGTCGCCGCGCCAGCTGCGGGCGGCCCACTGGTCCTCGGACCATGCGTGCTTCTCCCAGCGGACGCTGCCCCAGGAGTCGCCCACCCAGGCGACTGCCTGCAGCCGGTTCTTGTCCCACTTGGTGCCGGTCCACGGCCGGCCGTTGTAGGCCCCCTTCGTCCAGGTCGTGCCGCGCGACTGCGCAGCCGTCCAGGTGCCCGGGTTCCACACTCCGCCGAGGGCGTCGACCTCCCCCTCGAGGACATCGCCGGTCGTGGGATCGATCACGTGCTCACCGCCACGAGAGGCCTCCAGGGTCCCGGACCCGTTCGACTTCTCCCTCGAGGCGCTCTTGGTGAGCACCGGCAGCTTGGCCTTGGCGATTCGCACCGCGGCACCGACGTTGGTGACCCCGGCGCCCTGTGCGGGATTGCGGTCCGTGACCAGCGGTCGGGCCGTGCCCATGAGAAGCGCCTTGACCTGGTCGGGCGTCAGCTTGGGATGGGCGTCGAGCAGCAGCGCCGCCTCGCCGGCCACCACAGCGGTGGCCTGGGACGTCCCGCTGCCCCGGAAGAAGCGGCCGCTGTCGTCCCCGGCCACCTGCCCTTCGGGGTGCGCGAGGTCGGCGAAGGAGCCAGGAACACGCAGGGAGACAACGGACTTGCCCGGCGCGAGCACGTCGGGGCGCCGCGTGGCATCACCGCTGTTGGTGAAGTCGGCCACCGTGTCGTCGAGTGTGCTGGAGGTGCCATGGTGGTCCACGGCGCCGACGGAGATGATGTGCGGGTCGAGCGCCGGCATCAGCAGGCGCTGACCGGCGCCGCTGTTGCCGGCGGCCGCTACCACCACGATCCCGTTCCTCCAGGCGTTCTCGACAGCGCGGGCGAGCGGGTCGACCTGCCAGATCTGGTCGGACGCGGTGCCGTAGGAGAGGTTGATGACCCGGACGTGCATGCCGTCGTCCTCGGCGTGCTCGACCACCCAGTCGATGGCTGCGATCACCTGGGACACATCGGCCCCACCGTCGCCGGCGGCGACCTTCATGCTGAGCAGCTCGGCTTCCGGCGCCACCCCGGCGAACATCCGGCTCGAGGGTTTCTTGGGGTCATACCCATCGTCCTCACCGGCGATGATCGCGGCCATGTGCGTGCCGTGGCCGAAGCCGTCGACGTAGCGGGTGCCCGGCATCTGGCTGTCGAAGGAGAGGTCGGGACCGAAGCTCACCTTGTGGGCATCGTCGAGACCGGGAACCGGTGCCACGCCGGTGTCGATCACCGCCACGGTGATGTCGTCACCGGTGACCCCCTGGGCCCACGCGTCGTGGGCGCCGATCGAGGCGTTCAACGAGTGCATCGAGCCCCGATCGAGGGCGGCGTCCCAGGAACCGCTCGGCTTGGTCGCCTCCTTGCCCTCCTTGGTGTCGTCGTCACCCCACAGGGTGCCGCCGAGGCCGGTGGTGGCCAGAGTGGAGACCTTGGGCAGCTTGATGAGCTTCGGTGCCTTGTCCTTGCCCGCGTGTGCCGGTCCCCCGACCATTGAGAACGCCAACATCAGCGCCACCAATGCTGTGCTCCTGTGCGTGATGGAAGCCATCACGTACCCCCCTGAAAGTCATAAAACGCTGATATCGCTTGATTGGTTCATATTGGACTTCACCCCTGACGAATGCACCTCAATGGGACGAATGCGCTCCATCTAGCCCACAGCGGACTAGACCGCTACAAACTAGGGCTTGCCAAGAGGCAGTCGGATACCCTCGGTCGCTCGAATCGCCCGCGACCCACCATCCAGCCTCCGACCTGGATGCGCGGTCAGCGCTTGCGCTTCTCCCGCGGCCGCACCTGCAGCGAGATCGGCGTGCCGGCGAAGCCGAACTCCTCACGCAGGCGACGCTCGATGAACCGCTCGTAGCCGGCATCGAGCTTGCCGCTGGTGAACAGCACGAAGGTCGGCGGCGCAGTGGTCGCCTGGGTGCCGAACAGCACCCTCGGCTGCTTGCCACCGCGGACGGGGTGCGGGTGCTCGGCGACGAGGCGGCCGAGGAAGGAGTTGAGCTGTCCGGTGGTGACCCGGGTCTCCCAGCCCTCGAGCGCCTTCTCCAGCGCGGGCACGATGCGGTCGATGTGCCACCCCGTGCGGGCGGTGACGTTGATCCGGGGCGCCCACTGCACCTGCACGAGGTCTCGCTCGACCTCGCGGTCGAGGTAGTAGCGACGCTCCTCGTCGACCAGGTCCCACTTGTTGAAGGCGATCACCAGCGCGCGGCCCGAGTCGCGAACGGTCTGGATGATCCGCATGTCCTGCTCGGAGATCGACTGCGAGCCGTCGATCACCAGCACGGTGACCTCGGCGCGCTCGATGGCGGTCTCGGTGCGCAGCGAGGCGTAGTACTCGTGCCCCGACGCGGTCTTCACCCGTTTGCGGATGCCGGCGGTGTCGATGAAACGCCAGGTCTTGCCGCCGAGCTCGACCAGCTCGTCGACCGGGTCGACCGTCGTTCCGGAGGCGTCGTCGACGACCACCCGGTTCTCCCCCGCCAGCTTGTTCAGCAGCGAGGACTTGCCCACGTTGGGACGCCCGATGATCGCGATCCGGCGCGGACCGCCGACCGGCTCGAAGTCCTCCGGTGGCGTCTCGGGCAGCGCCGCGAGTACGGCGTCCAGCAGGTCGCCCGAGCCACGCCCGTGCAACGCGGAGACCGGGATCGGCTCCCCCAGCCCGAGGTTCCACAGCCCGTAGGCCTCGGCCTCGGCACGCTGGTCGTCCACCTTGTTCGCCGCGAGTACGACGGGCTTGCCGGACTTGCGCAGGATGCGTACGACGGCCTCGTCGTGGTCGGTGACGCCCGACTCCGGCGTCCACGACGAACATCACCGCGTCGGCGATGTTCACGGCGATCTCGGCCTGAGCGCGGATGCTCTCCGCGAGCCCGCGCGCGTCCGGGTCCCAGCCACCGGTGTCGACCACCGTGAACGAGCGGCCGTTCCAGTTGGCGTCGTAGGAGACCCGGTCGCGGGTGACGCCAGGCTTGTCCTCGACCACGGCCTCCCGACGACCGATGATGCGGTTGACCAGGGTCGACTTCCCCACGTTGGGGCGGCCGACGACGGCCAGGATGGGGACCCGCGCCGCGGCGGGTCCTTCTTCATGCGGCCCAGTCATGCCGTGTCCCCGACGAGTAGGGAGCGTGACGAGCGGTCTGGTGAGGTGTGGTTCATGCTCTCTTCTTCTCGCGCTTGGGGCCCAACGGGCCGGGCAAAGTCATGCCGGTCGCCTCTTCGGCGGTGCGCATCGTCCTCAGGATCCCGGCCGTGACGGCCTGGGCCGACTCTGCCACCTCCTGCTGGGTGCGTGGCCAGGGGCGTCGCTCCAGCCGCACGGGGTCGCCGAACGTCATCGCGATGCGGCTGCCTCGCGGGGGGATCGAGCTGTCCGAGCCGCCCGGCATCCGGGTGCCGAGGAACGACACCGGCACGACCGGCGCACCGGTGACGAGGGCGAGGTAGGCCGCCCCGGCCCGGGTGGAGTTCATGTCACCTGCGCCGCGGGTGCCCTCGGGGAAGACGCCGACGGCCAGGCCCTGGCGCAGCGACTGCACGGCGACCCGGATCGCGCGCACGTCCACCCGGAAGCGGTCGAGCGGGATCTGGCCTGCCGCCGTCAGGAACCCGCCCAGCCCGTGGGAGTACATCTCCTGCTTGGTCAGCGCATGCACCGGGCGTGGCGAGCAGATCGCCAGCAGCGGACCGTCGATCCAGCCGACGTGGTTCGCCGCCATCACCAGCGGACCGCTCTGCGGCACCTTGGCGGCATCGTGGAGCTCGAGGTCGTACCACCGGCGCAGCAGCGCCTGCGCGAGCGGGCGCCCAGCCCTGAGGAGCCGGGTCCGCGGCGCGCGGATTCCGGCGGTGGAGGGCAGCTCTCCACCGTCGATGCGGAGAGCATCGGTCATGGCCGGTCCATCCAGGTCGACCCGGACGAGGCGGTCCGCCCCGAGGACGCGCCCACTGCCTGGTCGACGATGTCGACCACCTGAGAGACGACCTCGTCGAGGGAGTACGGCGTGGTGTCGAGGTGAGTGGCGCCCTCGGGCATGGTCAGGGGGGCCGCTGTGCGACCGCTGTCGATCCTGTCCCGGCGGAGCAGGTCAGCCTCGGTGGCCTCGACGGTGCCGGCGCCGATCTCCGCCGTACGACGGGCAGCGCGGGCGGACGGGTCCGCGGTCAGGAACAGCTTCACCTGCGCGCCGGGAGCCACCACCGACCCGATGTCGCGGCCCTCGACGACGATCCCGCCCTCGCCGATGATCGAGCGCTGCAGCTCCAGCAACCGCCGTCGGACCTCGGGCACGGACGCGACCGCGCTGACGTGGTCGGTGACGTCCTGGGTGCGGATGGCGGCCGCGACGTCCTGGCCGTCGACCGTGATGGTGGGGTCCTGGGGGTCAGTGCCCGAGACGATCTCCGGAACCCCCGCCGCGGCTGCGATCGCCGTGGGGTCCGCGAAGTCCACACCGTGCTCGAGCATCCACACGGTCACCGCACGGAACTGGGCGCCGGTGTCGAGGTAGCGCAGGCCCAGGCGCGTCGCCACGCCACGTGCCGTGCTCGACTTGCCCGACCCGGAGGGTCCGTCCATCGCCACGACGACCCCGTCGGTTCCGGGGCTGGTCCCAGGGGTGGATCCAGTGTTGGACACTGCGCTGAGCTCCCACTGTCTCGACTCCCCCGGCGGGGCGGTGCAAACGCCAACCCTACCTGTGCGTGAGCCAATCCCTCGCGTCGAGCGACTGCCTCAGCGCCTCAGCGGCTGTGTCCTGCACCACCAGCTCGACCAGGCCCACCGGCCGGCCGGGGTCATGGTCGATGTAGAGGTCCTCGAGGTTGACCCCGATGTCGCCCACATCGGCCAGCAGGCGGGCCAGCTCGCCGGGGGTGTCGGGCACCGAGACGAACACCGAGGCGGTCGCCAGCGCCGTCCCCCCGTGCTTCCCGGGAATCGCCCGGGTGCCGCTGACACCGCGGTTGAGGATCTCGGTGAGCGCGTCCGGGTCGTTGCCTGCCAGCACGTCGACGAGTCCTGCGAGGTCGACCTGCACGTCACGCAGGATCTCGCTCACGGCGGCGTGGTTGGCCCGCAGGATCTGGGACCACAGGTCCGGGTCCCCGGCGGCGATCCGGGTCACGTCGCGCACGCCCTGGCCCGACAGCAGGAGATGGTCGGGCTGCGCCTCGGCGAGCTGGCCGGCGGTGAGTACGGCGAGCAGGTGCGGCAGGTGCGACGTACGTGCCACGGCCTGGTCGTGCTCGACCGGCGAGAGCCGCACCGGCTCGGCGCGGCACAGCAGCGCCAGCGCCTCCACCAGCGCCAACCGCCTCGGGCGAGGACTGGACGTGCGGCGTGATCGCCCACGGGCGGCCGTCGAACAACGCGGCCGAGGCCGCCAGCGGACCGGACCGCTCACTGCCCGCCATCGGGTGGCTGCCCACGTAGCGCGCGAGCTGCCGCTCGTCGCTGTGGTCGGCGATCTGTGCCAACGGCAGGCTCTTCACACTGCCGACGTCGGTGACCACCCCTCCGCGCTCCAGCGCCTCCACGACCAGCTCGGCGATGTGGTCGGGGGGGACTGCGACGACCGTGAGCTGCGCGCTCCCCTCGTCGGGGGCCGGCACACCGGCACCGAGCCCGCAGGCGGTCCGGACGTGCTCGTGGTTCAGGTCGCTGAGCCAGACCTCGAGACCCGAACGCCTGGCGGCCAGCCCCACGGAGGTGCCGAGCAGCCCGGCCCCGATCACGTGGACGGGGCCGACCAGCGCCCCCGGGTCATCCACGGGAGTCACTCATCGGGCTCACTCATCAGGGACCGCCCGCACCCGGTTCAGGTCCCGCCGCAGGGCAGCAGCGCCGTGCAGGTAGACGTGGGTGACGTCCCCGCGGGTCAGGTCGGTCTCCACGTGCGCCATCATCCGGACCACCCTCGGCATCGACCCGTCGATCTCCAGCTCGCGGGCGCAGATCAAGGGCACGTCGGCGAAGCCGAGCTGCCGGGCGGCGTACGCCGGGAACTCGGCGTGCAGGTCGGAGGTGGCCGTGAAGATGATGCTGATGAAGTCCTCGACGCCGAGCCCGTTGGCCTCCATCACGCCGCGGACCATCTCGGCGACGCGGTCGAGCATGTGGTCACGGGTGTCGGTCTCGAGCTGGGTGGCACCACGCACGGCGCGGACGGACACGCTTCCTCCTGGACTCGGGGGTCCCACGACCTGGTTCTGGGGCGCACCCGAGCCTACAAGCCGGCCGCGTCGAGCAGCGTGCCCATCTCCTTCTCGTCGAGCTCGCGCAGGGTCCCCTGGTTCAGGCCGGCCAGGCGCACCGGACCGATCTGGGTGCGGGTCAGCTGCCGGACCGGGTGGCCCACGTGGTCGAGCAGGCGCCGCACGATCCGGTTGCGACCTTCGTGGATCGTCAGCTCGACCAGCGAGCGCTCCCCGTGGCTGGAGCGCACCTTCGCCGCGCTCACCTGGACCGGCCCGTCCTCCAGGGTGACGCCCTCGCGCAGCCTCTTCAGCGTCGCGCGGGCGACCACGCCGTCGACCTCGGCGACATAGGTCTTGTCGATCTCGTACGACGGGTGCGCCATCCGGTGGGCGAAGTCGCCGTCGTTGGTGAGCAGGATCAGGCCCTCGGTGTCGGTGTCCAGGCGGCCGACGTGGAAGAGCCGCTCGGGCCGATCGGCCACGAAGTCGCTGAGCGTCGGCCGTCCCTCGGGGTCCGACATCGTGGAGACCACGCCGCGCGGCTTGTTCAGCACCAGGTAGACGAAGTCGGTGATCGGCGGCAGCCGGCGACCCTGGACGCGGACCCTGGCCGTGCGCGGGTCGACCTTGGTCCCGAGCCGGGTGACCACCTCGTCGTCGACCTCGACCTCGCCGGCGAGCATCAGCTCCTCGCACTTGCGCCTGCTGGCGACACCGGACTGGGCCAGCAGCTTCTGCAGCCTGACCAGGCCCTCGTCGTCGGTCTCGATCTCCCTCATTCGCCGGCGACGGCCGGGGCGGGTGCAGGAGCGGCCACCTCGGGCTCGTCGTCGAAGTCGTCGACCCCGGGGAGGAAGGGCGCGAGCTCGGGAAGCTCCTCGATCGAGGTGACCCCGATGCGCTCGAGGAAGTAGTTGGAGGTGCGGTAGAGGTGCGCCCCGGTCTCGTGGTCGGTGCCCGCCTCCTCGACGAGGCCGCGGTTGAGCAGGGTGCGCATCACCCCGTCGACGTTGACGCCTCGGATGGCCGAGACGCGGCTACGGCTGACCGGCTGCTTGTAGGCGACGACGGCGAGGGTCTCCAGCGCGGCCTGGGTCAGCCGCGCCTGCTGCCCCTCGAGGACGAACCTCTCCACGACGGGGGCGAAGTCCTCGCGGGTGTAGTAGCGCCATCCCCCGGCGACGTTGCGCAGCTCGAAGCCGCGGCCCGACTCGTCGTACTCGCGGGCGAGGGCGTCCAGCGCCTCGGTCACCTGCGCGACCGGGTAGCCGACAGCGCTGGCCAGCGTGGTGTCGTCGAGCGGCTGGTCGGCGACCATCAGCACCGCCTCCAGGGCGGGCCGCAGCTCGGCGAGGGGGACCTCCAGGGTCTCGCCCCCCTCCGTCAGCTGCTCCGTGAGACTGCTGCCGGTGTCCTCGAGCATCTCGGTGGTCATTCACCCTCCTCAGGGGTCTCGACGGAGTCAGGCATCGGGCCGGGGCCCGCGTCCGCCTCGGGCGGCGTCCCGTCGAACTCGTCGTGGATCTCGATCTCGGCGTCGTCGCTGCCGGTCCAGCGGATGCTCAGCTCACCGAGCGGGGTCATCTGGTCGAAGGACACGACGCCCTCGCGGAACAGCTCCAGCAGTGCGAGGAAGCGCGCCACGCGGGTCATCATGTCGGGGGCGTCGGCGGCCAGCGCCCTGAAGGTCATCGTGCCGCTGCCGCGCAGCCTGCCCACCACCACGGTGGCCTGCTCCCGCACGCTCACCGCCGGAGCGTGGATGTGGCCGAGCCCGATCGCCTCGGGTTCCGGCTTCGGCTCGAGCGCCCGGGCGGCCAGCCCGGCGAACTCCTCCAGCCCCAGCCCGATCAGCACCTCGGGCAGCAGCGTGGCGAACCGCTCCTCCAGACCCACCGAGCGGGCGTGCCGCAGCGCCTCGCCGTTCATCCGGTGGTCGATGATCCCGGCGATCTGCTTGAACACCTTGTACTGCAGCAACCGCGCGAACAGCAGGTCCCGCGCCTCCAGCAGCGCCAGGTCCTCCTCGTCCTCCACGTCACCCTGCGGCAACAACCTCGCGGCCTTCAGGTCCAGCAGGGTGGAGGCGACGAGGAGGAAGGAGGTCGTCTGCTCGAGGTCCCACGGGGCCTTCTCACCCGCCCCGTTCCCCGCCGCGCGGTCGCCGCCGGCCCGGATGTGCGCGATGAACTCGTCCGTCACGGTCGAGAGCGCCACCTCGGTGACGTCCATCTTGTGCTTGCTGATCAGGCTCAGCAGCAGGTCGAAGGGTCCTTCGAAGTTCTCCAGGTGTACGGCGAAGCCGACGGCTGCAGCCTCTTCGGGTGCCTCGACTGCGAGATCGGTCATCCGGGAGTGCTCATCGACCGATCAGGCGCTGCACCAGCACGCTGTCGTCACCGTTGGCCTCGAGGTCCTCGAGCACGATCGCGATCGCCTCACGGACGAGACGGCCCCGGTCGACGGCCAGACCCTGGTGGCGCCGCAGGGACAGCCGGGCGTGCTCGATGTCCAACATCTCGTCGGCCGTGACGTAGACCGTCATCTTCTCGTCGTGCCGGACCCGGCCACTCGACCGGCGAGCCGCGGTCTGGGCGGCAGTCTCGTGGGCGACGGACTGGTTCGGATCGGGCACCACGGCCATCTCACGCACCGGCTCACGCACCGGCTCACGCACCGGCTCGTGGACCGGCTCACGGGCGGCGGCGCCGTGGTGGCTCCCCCGGAACAGGTCGTCGGCCGCCGGCAGGCTCACGCGTCGAGACACCGGACCAGCACCTCCTTCGCGAGCTGCCGGTAGGACTCGGCGCCACCGGAGGAGGAGGCATAGCTGGTGATCGGCTCGCCGGCCACGGTGGAGTCGGAGAACTTGATGGTGCGCCGGATCACGGTGTGGAAGACGGTGTCGCCCCACGCCTCGACCAGCCGCTGCATCACCTCACGGCTGTGCAGGGTCCGCCCGTCGTACATCGTGCCGAGGACGCCGTCGACGTGCAGCCTGGGATTGAGCCGCTCCTGCACCTTGTCGATCGTCGTCTTGAGCAGGGCCACCCCGCGCAGCGCGAAGTACTCGCACTCCAGCGGCACGATCACGCCGTCGGAGGCGGTCAGGGCGTTGACCGTCAGCAGGCCCAGCGAGGGCTGGCAGTCGATCAGGATCACGTCGTACTGGTCGATGGCCGGGGCGAGCACCCGCTGGAGGGTCTGCTCCCGGGCCACCTCGTGGACCAGCTGGACCTCGGCCGCGGACAGGTCGATGTTGGAGGGCAGGAGGTCCATGCCGGGCACGCCGCTGGGCACGACCACGTCCTCGAGGGCGACGTCCTTCTGCATCAGCAGGTTGTAGATGGTCAGGTCCATCTGGTGCGGGCTGAGCCCCAGGCCGACCGAGAGCGAACCCTGCGGGTCGAAGTCGACGAGCAGCACCTTGCGGCCGTACTCCGCGAGCGAGGCACCCAGGTTGATGGTCGTGGTGGTCTTGCCGACCCCGCCCTTCTGGTTGCACATGGAGATCACCCGGGCACGACGCGGGAGGGTCACCGGCCTGGGGTCGGGCAGGTCGGGCATCGGCCGACCGGTCGGGCCGAGGACGACCTCGACCGGCGCCTCGACGGGCGCCTCGACTGGGGCGTCGACCGCGACCTCGCCTCGACGGGCGCCTCGACCGGCGCCTCGACGGGCTCGTGGGTGCGGAACTGGAGGGGCTGGCCCCCGCCGACCTGCTGTTCCGGCGGCGCGGGTGGTCTGACCAACGGGGGCATCTCAGAGACTGCGCTTGCGAACTCCGGCCCGAAACCGCTGGCACCGCTCATGTCGTCTCCCTCTGCTTCGGCGAGACCCGGATCTGCTGATCCGGATCGCCCACCTTTGTCGACTTACCGCCTCGTCGCCCGCGCGACTCTATGCACGCGCGGGGTCGAAGGCGAACCCTTGCCCACCATCATGCGAATCTGGGGACGCGATGTGGGTAGTGCCGCGCCGTGGGTGCACAACTTCTGTTAGCCCTGTGCACAAACCTGTGCACGACGGGCGCCCGATCAGGGGCCGGCTCCGCGGGACGCTAGGAGAGCGCCCGGGGGTGCGCCGCGGCGTACACCTCGCGCAGGCTGTCGACCGTGACCAGGGTGTAGACCTGCGTGGTCGTCACCGAGGCATGACCGAGCAGCTCCTGGACGACGCGGACGTCGGCGCCCCCCTCGAGCAGGTGGGTCGCGAACGAGTGCCGCAGGGTGTGCGGCGAGACCTCCGCGGTGATCCCGGCCCGTTCGGCGGCCTTGACGATGACCGCCCAGGCGCTCTGCCGCGAGAGCCGTCCACCTCGGGCGTTGAGGAACATCGCGCCCGCCCGGTCGGTGGTCGCGGGCGTCGCACCGCCGACGGCGAGCAGGTCGGGGCGGCCGCGGGCGACATAGGCCCGGACCGCGTCGCGGGCAAAGGTGCCGACCGGCACGATGCGCTCCTTGGAGCCCTTCCCGCGCAGCAGCACCGTGCTGCCGCCGGGATCGTCCGGGTCCAGCTCCAGGTCGTCGATGTCCAGCCCGACTGCCTCGGAGATCCGGGCGCCGGTCCCGTAGAGCACCTCCAGCAGGGCGCGGTCACGCAGCGCCAGCGCAGTGCCCGGCGCCCCGGCGGCCTCGAGCAGCCTCTCGACGTCATCGAGCGCGATGGCCTTGGGCAGCCGCTTGGCCGGGGTCGGCGGCCGCACGCCCGCCGACGGGTCGGCGAGCGCCAGGCCGTCCTTCACGGCGAACCGGTGGAAGCCACGGACCGCGACCACGCTCCGCCCTGCCGAGGTGGCGCTGAGCGGCTGGTGCTCGCTGCTCCCCTCGCGCAGGGCCATCAGGAAGCCGCTGACCGTCTGCTCGGTCACCTGGTCGAGCTCGGTGAGACCGACGGCGTCGAGGTAGGCCAGGTAGCGGCGCAGGTCGCGTCGGTAGGACTTCACCGAGTTCTCGGCCAGGCCGCGCTCCACCACCAGGTGGTCGAGGTAGGTCCGGACCGCGCGCGTGAGAGCACCCGGCCCCGGCGCCCGCTCGCCGTCCGTGGTCACCGTCAGTTCAGGACGGCGTCGAGTGCCACCGACTCCAGGCCGTGCGCCTCCCCGACCGGGCCGTTGGCGACCTGACCCGCGTAGGTGTTCAGGCCGAGCGCGAGCGAGTGGTCGTCGCGGCAGGCCTGCTGCCAGCCCTTGTTGGCCAGCGCCACGGCGTACGGGAGGGTGGCGTTGGTGAGCGCGTAGGTCGAGGTGTTCGGGACCGCGCCGGGCATGTTGGCCACGCAGTAGAAGACCGAGTTGTGCACGGTGTACGTCGGGTCGTCGTGCGTCGTGGCGTGGGTGTCCTCGAAGCAGCCGCCCTGGTCGACGGCGATGTCGACCAGCACCGAGCCCGGCTTCATCCCCGCGACCAGGTCGTTGGTCACCAGCTTCGGTGCCTTGGCGCCGGGGATCAGGACCGCCCCGATCACCATGTCGGCCTCGAGCACGTGCTGCTCGATCGCCAGCTTGGAGGACGCCAGGCCCTGCACCTTGTTGTCATAGCGCCAGAACGACATCCGCAGCTTGTCCAGGTCGGTGTCCAGCATGGTCACGTCCGCGCCCATGCCGAGGGCGATGTTCGCCGCGTTCTGTCCCGAGACGCCGGCACCGATCACGACGACCTTCGCGTTGGCGACACCGCCCACGCCGCCGAGCAGGACTCCGCGTCCACCCTGCGCCTTGAGCAGTGCGTGCGCGCCGACCTGCGGCGCCAGGCAGCCGGCCACCTCCGACATCGGGTAGAGCAGCGGCAGCGACCCGGACGGCAGCTGCACGGTCTCGTAGGCGATGCCGGTGACCTTGCGCTCCATCAGCTCCTCGGTGAGCGGCAGGTCGGCGGCGAGGTGGAGGTAGGTGAAGAGCACCTGGCCCTCACGCATCCGGTGGTACTCCTCGGCGACGGGCTCCTTCACCTTGAGCACCATCTCGGCCTCGGCCCACACGTCGTCTGCCGTGTCGATGATCGTGGCGCCTGCGGAGACGTAGGCCGAGTCGTCGACCTGCGAGCCGGCACCGGCTCCCTTCTCGACGATCACCTGGTGTCCGTGAGCGACCAGCTCGTGCACGCCGATCGGGGTGATGGCCACCCGGTACTCGTGGTTCTTGACTTCCTTCGGTACGCCGACCAGCAACGTGTCCTCCTCAGTTCCGCCGCCCCGCGGGGCGGGCGTCGCCACGCCGTCGGGGCGACGTCAGCACTCTAGTCTTCGGTCGCCTCGCGGTCGGACGTCAGACCCGCCTCGCCCATCACCCGCAGCACGTTGCGACAGGTGAGCCTGGCCAGGTCGCCGTCGGACCAGCCGCGCTCGGCCAGTGCCTGGAGCAGTCGCGGGTAGCCGGAGACGTCCTCGAGGCCGGCGGGCAGCGCACCCACGCCGTCGTAGTCACCGCCCAGGCCGATGTGGTCGATGCCGGCGACCTCGCGCACGTGCTCGAGGTGGGCCACCACGTCGTCGAGGGTGGCGGTGGGCGACGGGTGCTCGGCGCTGTAGCGCTCGACGAACGCGTCCGTGGCGTCGTCGTCGCGCAGGTCGACGCCCTGCTCCCGGGCCGCCGCGTTCGCCTGGTCGGTCCAGTCGCACACGTCCTGGTTCACGAACTTGGGCACGAACGTGACCATGCACAGGCCCCCGTTCCCGGCCAGGCGGGTGAGTACGTCGTCGGGCACGTTGCGCGGGTGGTCGCAGACGGCCCGGGCGGAGGAGTGCGAGAAGATCACCGGCGCGCTCGAGACGTCGATCGCCTGCTGCATCACGTCGGCGCTGACATGGCTGAGGTCGACCAGCATGCCGATGCGGTTCATCTCGGCGACCACCTCGCGGCCGAACCCGGACAGCCCGCCGAGCACCGGCTCGTCGGTGGCCGAGTCGGCCCAGGGAACGTTGTCGTTGTGGGTGAGGGTCAGGTAGCGCACCCCGAGCCGGTGCAGCATCCGCAGGGTCCCGAGCGACTCGTCGATCTGGTGGCCGCCCTCGGCGCCCATCAGGCTGGCGATCCTGCCCTGCTGCCAGGCGGCCGCGACGTCCTCGACCGTGGTCGCGAGAGCCAGCTGGTCGGCGTACCTCCTGATCATGGTGTGGGCCCCGTCGATCTGCTCCAGGGTGGCCGTGACGGCCGCGCCGCCGGTGAGCGTCGCGGGCACGAACACCGACCAGAACTGGGCTCCGACCCCGCCTGCCCGCAGCCGCGGCAGGTCGGTGTGTGCTCCGAGCGCCTGACAGGACTCGGTGTCGTCCAGGTCGATCCGGTCGAAGTCGTAGCCCGCCTTCTCCCGAGCCACCCAGAGCAGGTCGTTGTGCCCGTCGAAGACGCCGTGGTCGCGCAGCAGGGCCTGGATCCGTTCGGTGCTCATCGGGTCACCTCATCATGTTCGGGCCGTCGTCGATGCCAGGCTCCCCTAGCATCGAGTGCATGAAGCGACTGGTGGTCTGCTGCGACGGCACGTGGAACAAGCCGGACAACAACACCATCACCAACATCGAGAAGATCGCGCGCACGGTGCAGAGCGACCCCCGGGCGACAGGCGAGGTCTACCAGCTCGTGTACTACGTCAGCGGAGTCGGCGCTGGCAGCTATGCGGCGGACCGGCTCCTGGGTGGAGCGTTCGGGTTCGGGCTGTTCCACAACGTGATCGCCTGCTACCGGTTCCTGGCCCAGAACTACGAACCGGGCGACGAGATCTTCATCGTCGGCTTCAGCCGCGGCGCCTACACGGCGCGTTCGGTGGCCGGCATGGTCGGGCGCGTGGGACTGCTCACCAAGGTGGCCCTCGTCGAGGAGAGACTGCCCGCGGCCGTGCACATGTACCAGGGAACGGACCTGCCCACTGGAGCCTTCGGGTCGAGTGTCGACGAGTTCAAGCACGACCACTGCCATCCGGCCAAGGTGACCTTCCTCGGCGTCTTCGACACCGTGGGCGCGCTGGGCGTGCCCGGCTTCATGAGGCACGCCCCCCGGTTCCACGATGTCCAGCTCAACGGCCAGGTGCTGTGCGCTCGGCACGCGCTGGCGCTCGACGAGACTCGCCACAAGTTCGCCCCCACGTTCTGGGAGGCTCCCGAGCAACCCGAGGGCTCGCCCACCGAGGACGAGCGGGTCAAGCAGGTGTGGTTCGAGGGTGCGCACTCCGACGTCGGAGGCGGCTACCGCGAGACCGGGCTCTCCGACACTGCGCTGCTGTGGATGGCGCGCGAAGCCCACCGTGCCGGCCTCGTCTTCGACGTGCCGCTGCTGAGCCACTACGTCGCCAGCGGGTCTGATCCCATCCGGCACGATCCGCTCAGCCGGATGTTCAAGGTGCACAACGTGATCCTCGGGGCGAAGCAGAAGGTCAGCAGGGGGAAGCAGGCCAGCGCGTTCAGCGGCGGCCTGCGTCGCCTCACCAACGAGCGCGCCCTGTCGGTGCGCGTCGCCAGCAGTGCCGTCACCCACTTCCAGGAGGGCGGCTACGAGCCCGGCAACCTCAAGGACCATGCCAGCCTGACCAACGGTTTCGAGAACCTCGTCGAACCGGTCGTCGCGCTGCCGGAGAGCGGGGTCGACCTCAGGTTCCTGGGCAGCCCGCCGTCTGCCGCTGGCACTGCGGAGTAGCTCCCTCGACTCGAGCAGACCGTGCAGCAGGCGCTGCGTGAGCGGCGAGACCGGCGAGAGCCTCCCGTCTCAGAGCTGTCCGCGGCCCCGGAGCACCTCGTAGGCCAGGACCGCGGCAGCCAACGGTCCCTCCCGCACGCGTTCGTCGAGTACGGCGTCCAGCAGCTCCTCGAACGGCACCCACAGCACCTCGATCTCGGCCTCCTCGGCGCGCAGCTCGAACTCACCCCGGTCGGCGTGCGAGAGCCCCCGGGCGAGGTAGAGGTGGTGCAGCTCGCTGGTGATGCCGGCCGTGGGATACAGGGTGAGCAGGCGACGCCAGTGCTGCGCCTGCAGCTCGACCTCCTCGCGGAGCTCCCGGGCCGCGGTGACCTGGGGATCCTCGTCCGCGTCGAGGATGCCGGCGGGCAGCTCGACGAACACCGCTCCCCCGGCGTGGCGGTACTGACGGATGCAGCAGACACGTTCCTCGTCGTCGACGGCGAGGACCACCACCGCACCCGGGTGCTCGATCACCAGCCGGCCGAAGGTCTCCTCGGGGTGTCCGGGGCGCTGCACGATGTCCTCGCGGAGCACCACCACCCACGCGTCGCGGTGGATGTCCCGCGAGCTGAGGACGGGCCACGCGTGCGGGTCGTCCGCGAGGCGGGACCCGGTCACGTGCGGTCGAGCTCGGCGTCGCCCACGAGGTCCTGTCCGCTGTCGACCGGGTCATCCGCGTCGTCGGCGACCCAGCGACGCCGGAGCGCGCTCTCGTCGATCGGGATCAGCAGCTCCCGCTGCCGCTGGATCGCCGCGTCGATGAGCCCGGCGAACAACGGGTGCGGCCGAGTGGGCCGCGAGCGCAGCTCCGGGTGGGCCTGGGTGGAGACGTAGTAGGGGTGGACGTCAGCAGGCAGCTCGACGAACTCCACCAGGTTGTTGTCGGGCGAGGTCCCGGAGAACACCAGCCCGGCCGACTCGAGCTGGTCGCGGTAGGAGTTGTTCACCTCGTAGCGGTGCCGGTGACGCTCCTCCACGTGGGCCTGGCCGTACGCCGCGCGCACCACCGACCCCTCCTTGAGGTCGGCGGGGTAGAGGCCCAGCCGCATCGTCCCGCCGAGGTCGCCGGCGCCGTCGACGAAGGCGTGCTGCTCGGCCATCGTGGCGATCACCGGCTCGAGGCACTCGGGGTCGAACTCGGTCGAGGCCGCCTTGTCCAGCCCGGACAGCCGGGCGAACTCGATCACCATGCACTGCAGCCCCAGGCACAGGCCGAGGGTCGGGATCTTCTGGGTCCGGGCGAAGGTCAGCGCACCGAGCTTGCCCTCGATCCCGCGGATGCCGAACCCGCCCGGGACACAGATGGCGTCGACGTCGCCGAGCCGACGCGCTGCTCCCTCGGGGGTCTCGCACTCGTCGGAGGGGACCCACTCGATGTTCACCCGGGCCTCGTGCGCGAAGCCGCCGGCGCGCAGCGCCTCGACGACCGAGAGGTAGGCGTCGGGGAGGTCGATGTACTTGCCGACCAGCGCGACCGTCACCTCCTCGTTGGGGTGGTGCACCCGCTTGAGCAGGTCGTCCCACAGTGTCCAGTCGACGTCGCGGAACGGCAGGTTGAGGCGGCGTACGAGATAGGCGTCGAGGCCCTCGCGGTGCAGCACCTTGGGGATGTCGTAGATGGACGGGGCGTCGGCAGCGGTCACCACCGCCTCCTCCTCGACGTCGCACATCAGCGAGATCTTCCGCTTCACCGAGGCCGGGATCTCCCGGTCGGCGCGACAGACGATGGCGTCCGGCTGGATGCCGATCGAGCGCAGTGCGGCCACGGAGTGCTGGGTCGGCTTGGTCTTGAGCTCGCCGGACGGCCCGATCCAGGGCACCAGCGAGACATGGAGGAAGAAGACATTGTCACGGCCGACGTCGTGACGGACCTGGCGGGCGGCCTCGAGGAAGGGCAGCGACTCGATGTCGCCGACGGTGCCGCCAATCTCGGTGATCACCACGTCGATGGCGCCCTGACCATCGACAGGGGTCCCCATGGCCAGCACGCGTTCCTTGATCTCGTTGGTGATGTGCGGGATCACCTGCACGGTGTCACCGAGATAGTCGCCGCGACGCTCCTTGGCGATCACCGAGGAGTAGACCTGGCCGGTCGTGACGTTGGCGATCTGGCCGAGGTCGGTGTCCAGGAAGCGCTCGTAGTGACCGATGTCCAGGTCGGTCTCCGCGCCGTCGTTGGTGACGAACACCTCGCCGTGCTGGAAGGGGTTCATCGTGCCGGGATCGACGTTGAGGTAGGGGTCGAGCTTCTGCATCGTCACGCGCAGGCCCCGCGAGCGGAGCAGCCTGCCGAGGCTGGAGGCGGTGAGCCCCTTGCCGAGTGAGGAGGCGACGCCCCCGGTGACGAAGACGTGCTTGGTCTGTTGCGGCGCTACCAACAGGGCTCCCCGTGGGCTCGTGTGGTGCCCGGCAACGGGCCCTGGGACTGGCTGAGTGTTCGGTCCTCCACGGGATTCGAGACTACCAACGATTGGTGGCGAGTCGTGCCGCGGCCCGCAATCAGGACTTTCGTGTCGGAGTCGGGCCCGGGATCGACCGCGACCGCGCCCTCGACTCCTGGGCCACCTCGAGCAGCTCCTGGGCGTGGGCCATGGCCGTGTCGGACTCCTCCAGACCGGCGAGCATCCGCGAGAGCTCCTGCACCCGGCCTGCGTCATCGAGCGTCTCGAGACCAGAGGTGGTGACGCTCCCGTCCCTCGACTTGCGTACGACGACATGGCAGTCCGCGAACGCCGCCACCTGGGGCAGGTGCGTGACGACGAGCACCTGGGCCGTCTTCGCGAGGGCAGCCAGCCGGCGACCGATCTCGACGGCGGCCCGGCCTCCCACGCCGGCGTCCACCTCGTCGAAGACGAACGTGGGCACCGGCCTGGTGTCGGCGAGAGCCACCTCGATCGCCAGCATCACCCGCGACAGCTCGCCACCGGAGGCACCCTTGCTGAGCACCCGTGGCTCGGAGCCGGTGTTGGCAGCGAGAAGCAGCTCGACCTCGTCGACGCCGGTGGGGGTGAACCGCCACCGCTTCCCGTCGATCTCCAGGCCCGACTCGTCGCTGACCCGATCCAGGTGCACGCCGAACCGGGCGTCCGGCATCGACAGCGAGTGCAGCTCTGCGGTCACGACCTCCGAGAGCCGGGATCCGGCATCGGCGCGCAGCCAGGAGAGCTTGCCGGCGAGCGCAGCCAGCTCGGTGCGGAGCTGCTCCCGTTCGGCCCGGAGCTCGGCGATGCGCTCGTCGGAGGAGTCCAGGCTGAACAGTCTCCGGGCCGAGACGCGTGACCACTCGAGGACCTCGGCGACCGTCTCGCCGTACTTCCTGGTCAGGCCGGTCAGCGCCGCACGCCGCTCGGAGACCGTCGCCAGCCTGGCCGGGTCGGTCTCCACGGCCGTGGAGTAGGACGCGACGTCGGCCGCCACGTCCGCGAGGAGGTAGCTGACCTCGGCCACGCGGTCGGCCAGTCCCGACACCTCCGGGTCGTGCTCGCGCACGCTCTCGAGCGACCGACGGGCGGCAGCCACGGCACCCAGTGCGTCGGGGGCGTCGCGGTCCGAGGACAGTGCCTCGCGAGCCGTCTCGGCGGCGGTCCGCAGGGTGTCGGCGAACCCCAGGCGGGACTCCTCGGTGGCGAGTGACTCCTCCTCGCCCGGCTGCGGGTCGACGGCCTCGATCTCCTCCAGGCCGAGCCGGAGCAGGTCTGCCTCGCGGGCGCGCTCGCGCGCCGAGCCGAGGACCTCACGCAGCTCCGACTCCACCGCACGCAGGCGCAGGAACACCTCGGTGTAGCTCCCCAGCTGTTCCGCCAGGGCCGGTCCCGCGTAGGAGTCCAGGGCGTCGCGCTGGGCCTCCGGCCTGAGCAGGCGGTGCTGGTCGGACTGCCCGTGCACCGCCACCAGGGCCTCCCCGACCCGGGCGAGCGCCGAGGCGGGGACGGAGGCCCCGCCCAGGAAGGCGCGCGAGCGCCCCTCCGCGGAGACCTGGCGGCCCAGCAGCAGGTGGTCGTCCTCGACCTCGCCGCCGTGCTCGTCGGCGATCGCGGCCAGGTCCGGGTTCGCCCGGACCACTCCCTCCACGCGCGCCGCTCGGGCTCCGGTGCGCACCGCGCCGGTGTCGGCGCGCCCACCCAGCAGCAGCCCGAGGGCCGTCACCAGCATGGTCTTGCCGGCCCCGGTCTCCCCGGTGATCACCGTGAGGCCCTCACCGAGCTCGAGCACCGACTCCTCGATCACGCCGAGCGAGGCGATCCGGATCTCCTCGATCACCTCAGCGCTCCGCGTCGGACCGGCCGTTGCGCCGGCGTCGCTCGGCAGCGGCACCGCGCCAGCCCTCGACCGGAAGCCCGAACTTGGCCACCAGACGGTCCGTGAACGGCGCCTCGTGGAGTCGCACGAGCCGGACGGGAGACCGGCCGCGGCGTACTTCGATCCGGGCACCCGGAGGCAGGTCCACGGTCCGCCGGCCGTCGCACCACAGCACCCCGGCCCCCTCGGTCTGGGCCAACACCTCGACCGCGAGCACGGAGGACGGCGCGACCACCATCGGGCGTGCGAACAGGGCGTGGGCGCTGATCGGCACCATCAACAGCGCCTCCACCCCCGGCCACACGATCGGGCCACCAGCGCTGAAGTTGTACGCCGTCGAGCCGGTCGGCGTCGCACAGACGACCCCGTCGCAGCCGAACCGGCTCAGCGGACGGCCGTCGACCTCGACGACCACCTCGAGCATCCGCTGCCGGGCAGCCTTCTCGACGCTGGCCTCGTTGAGCGCCCAGGTCGTCTCGACGAGCTCCTTGTCCCGGAAGACCGACACGTCGAGGGTCAGTCGCTCCTCGCTGGAGTACCGCCGCTGGACGATCAGCTCGATCATCTTCTCGACGTCCTCGCTCTCGGCCTCCGCCAGGAAGCCGACGTGACCGAGGTTGACCCCGAGCAGGGGTGTGGAGGAGCCATGGGTGAGCTCGGCGGCTCGCAGGATGGTGCCGTCACCGCCGATGACCACGGCGAGCTCGCACTCCTCGGGGCCGGCCTGGGCCGCGGTGACCGTCTCGACGCCGTGACCGGCGGGCAGCTCCAGCTCCTTGGCCTCGTCCTCGAGCATGCGCACCACCAGCCCGTTGGCGGACAGCGCCGACACCACGGCGCGCGCCACGTCACGCGCATCCTCGCGACCCGTGTGGGTCAGCAGGAGGATGCGGCGCTCGTCTGCGGGCGGGCGGGTCACGGGTTCACCCTCTCACCCGGCACCCCCAAGGACGCGGAACCGATCACCTCGGCCCCGATCGCGTCCCGACCGAGCGTGGGAGCTCCCGCGCGGAGCCACAGGAAGAACTCGACGTTCCCGGACGGCCCCGGGAGCGGGCTGGTGGTGACCGCGTGCGCACCCCAGCCCCGGGCAGCGCCGGCCTCGGCGACCGACATCACGGCATCGGTCCGGTGGCCCAGGTCGCGCACCACCCCGCCCTTGCCGAGCCGGTCCCTGCCCACCTCGAACTGCGGCTTGACCATCACGACGAGGTCCCCGTCGGGCACGGTCACCGAGATCAGCGACTCCAGCACCAGCTCGAGGGAGATGAACGACAGGTCGCCGACGACCAGATCCACCGGCCCGCCGATCCGCGCGGCCTCGATGTCGCGGATGTTGGTCCGGTCGTGCACCTGCACCCGCGGATCGTTGCGCAGGGACCACACGAGCTGGCCGTAGCCGACGTCCACGGCCACGACCTCGCGTGCGCCCTGGCGCAGCAGGACGTCGGTGAACCCTCCGGTCGAGGCGCCGGCGTCGAGGCAACGTCGCCCCTCCACCTGCAGACCCAGCGGTCTGAAGGCCGCGAGCGCGCCCGCGAGCTTGTGCCCTCCGCGGCTGGCGTAGTCGGGAGTGGAGGAGTCCTCGCGCACGACGAGGTCGGAGTCGGTGGTGACCCCGGTGGCCGGCTTGGTCGCCACGGCCTTGTTGACGCTCACCCTGCCCGCCGCGATCAGCTCGGTGGCGTGCTCCCTGGAGCGGGCCAGGCCGCGGCGCACCAGCTCGGCGTCGAGCCGAAGTCGCCGCGGCGGCACAGGTCAGTTCCGGTCGGACGCCACCGAGTCGACGCGGCCGTCCTGGCCGGCGCCGACCAGAGCCCGCCGCAGCGACTCATGGGCCTGCTCGAAGACGGTCACGTGCTCACCCACGGGCAGGTCGTCGAGACCGGCCAGCGAACCGACGACGGCGTCGACGCCCAGGTGTCCGGTGCCCTCGACCTCGGTCACGACCTCCGCGCGGTCGCCGAAGATGGGGTTCACGAAGGAGTCACTCATGCCCGACACGCTACCGGGGAGGTTCCACACCTCCGGTTGCGACAGGCTGCCCGGTCCGGTCGAGATGACGCCACGCCTCGGCTGCCACGACCCGCCACCAGTCCGCGACCTCTCCGGCGCCGGAGACGGCCAGCCGATCCCCGTCGACGGCGGCCGTCCAGCCTCCGAGGCTGGCACCCTCCGAGGTCTCCTCGGGCACCGGCTGCGGTTCAGCGAGGGCCTCGAGCCCCGGCGCGACGTACGTCGGCCGCTCCTGGGGTCGAGCCCCGACGAGCTCCTCGAGCCCGGTCACACCCGTGAGCACCAGCAGACTGTCCCAGCCCATCGTCACCGCGCCCTCGATGTCGGTGTCCAGCCGGTCACCGATCACCAGCGGACGACTACCGCCGACCCGGGTCAGGGTCTCCTCGAACAGCGGTGGCATCGGCTTGCCCGCCACCTGTGGTTCGCGGCCGGCGAACTGCGCGATCAACCGGACCAGGGCGCCGTTGCCGGGCCCGACGCCCGTTGCGGTCGGGATGGTCAGGTCCATGTTGGCCGCCACCCACGGCAGTCCGGCGGCCACCAGGCCGGCGCCGTGCATCACCTGCTTCCAGGGCATGTCGGGGCCATAGCCCTGGACGACCGCCGCGGGGCCCTCCCCCGGGTCGGTGACCGGGACGAGGCCGCGCTCCCGGAGCGCCTCGTCGAGCCCGGGGCCACCGATGAGGAACACGCTGCTGCCAGGGTCCAGCTGGTTCGCGAGCAGCCGCGCCGCCGCCTGTGCACTGGTCACGACGTCCTCGTCGCGCGCCTCCACCCCCAGCCGGCGCAGGTGCTCGCCGACGACCCCAGGGGGCCTCGCGGCGTTGTTGGTCACGAAGGCCAGGTGCATGCCTGCGTCCTGTGCCCGGTTGAGCGCCTCCGGTGCGCCGTCGACCGCGTGCGGACCGACGTACACCACTCCGTCCAGGTCGAGCACGGCAACGTCATAGGCCGAGGACAGCGCTTCGTCGCTCGAGCCGAGGCCGCTCACCTCTCTGCGTCGAGCTTCTTCTCGAGCTCCGCTGCGCGCTCGGCCGCGTCGGTGATGCTCTCGGCGTCGACGGCCTCCGTCCGATGGAACCAGGCCAGCGCATCTGTCGGCCGGCCTGCCTGCAACAGGGTGTCGGCGTAGGCGTACCGGAGCCGGGCCACCCACGGCTCGCGCGACTTGGAGTTGATGTGCGAGGTCTCCAGCGTCCGCAACGCGGCGTCGATCTCCCCGCGGTCACGACGGGCGCCGGCCTCGACGATCGTCAGCTCGGCAAGCAGTGCGTGCGAGAGCTTGTCCTTGGACGCGTTGCGCACCAGGGCCAGAGCGCGGTCGGGACGGCCCAGGGCGCGTTCGCAGTCCGCCATCATCGCCACGTAGTCCTGCACGCCGTTCATCCGCTTCGCGGCGCGCAGCTCGGCCAGCGCCTCGGTGTACTCACCAGCGGCATAGGCCGCCTCGCCCACCGCCTCGCGTACGACGGCGAGCCGGCTCGCCCGGGCTCGCGCAGCCAGCGTGTGCTCGTAGGCCGTCTTCGGCTCGGTGTCGATCAGCAGCCCCGCGGCGACCAGGTGTCTGGCCACCCGGAGGGCGAGCTTCTCGGGCAGCGACTGGAGCTGCGCCTGGATCGACCGGTCGAGCTCCTTGCCGGTGATCTCCTCGGGGATCGGCGGCCCGTCGTAGCGGGCCTGGCTCTCCGTCCTCGCCTCCTCGGAGCGTTCGTCGCGACGCGGACGGCTGAAGTCACGCTTGGGGCCGTCTCGGCGAGCGCCTTCCTTGTCGAAGCCCTTGGTCTTGTCGCGGCCGCCGCCCGAGCTGCGACCAGCGTCCGACCGGCCACCGGTTCGTGCGCTGCCGCCGCCGGCACGTCCGCCGCTCGACTGGGCGGGCCGACCCCCGGTACGTGGTTTGCGTGGTTGACGGTCTTCGGGCACGACATACTCCTACGAAAATGACTGCTGGGTGGTGCTGGAAAATGACTAAGGGCCGCCCCGTGAGGGGCGGCCCTTAGAAAAGAATATGTCCGGCGACGTCCTACTCTCCCACAACCTCCCGGTTGCAGTACCATCGGCGCTGAAAGGCTTGACTTCCGGGTTCGGAATGGAGCCGGGTATTTCCCTTTCGCTATGGCCGCCGAAACTCTATGGAGTTATGCAAAAGCCATCGATCCAGTATTGAGGATCATTCAGGCTCCCGACCGTAACTCGGGAACCACACAGTGGACGCGCAACATCTTTGAGGGACAAGCCCTCGGCCTATTAGTACCGGTCGGCTAGGGATTACTCCTGTACACCTCCGGCCTATCAACC
>CAWCGI010000006.1:0-32318 GCA_963795065.1 uncultured Actinomycetota bacterium
TCAGATGTCTCAGTGGTGGCGGAATCGTCGGCTGTTGAGGTCATCAAGAGTGCACAACAGCCGACCCTGGCGGGTCATTCCACCAGCACCGAGCGCGCCGCTGCAGCTTGGCGGTGCTCCCCCGGACAGGTTGTCAGCAGCCCCTGGCTGAGAATGTCATGTCCGACAGGAAGATCCGCTGGTTCCCCGCGGACAGTGTCGACCAGTAACTGAGAGTGACGGGTGTGTTGGCAGCGATGGTGCCCGCGTAGGTGACGGTGACGTTGCCGTCATCGGAGCCTGTGTTGGGGGCGTTGGTGTCATCGTCCGAGTGACGCCACGGTCCCGAGCCATTCGTGCTCTCGCTGGTGTTGGTGCCTGCACCGATGACACTGCTGCCGGCCATGGTCGCGGTCCTCGAACCGGTGAGCTCCACCCGGTCGTACCAACCCTCGTAGACGGGGTTCCGTCTGCCGCCGACGTTGTTGCTATAACTGTCGATGTCGGTGATCGTGAAGCTGAGACCAGTTACATCACGGCTGAAACTGATGGCGATCTCCTGCCGGTTCGCCCGTCCTTCCAAAATGCCCTCGTTGTGGGCGATGTTGAGGCCACGCTCGCCGGCGCCCAGATTGCCGATGTTGGTCTCGGTGGACACAGTGAGGTTGTCGTTGGCTCGACTGACCACGCCGACAGCAGTGCTGGTCAGGGTTACCTGAAGTCCACCGCCACCGGCGGAACCGTTCACCGTGGCGGTTCCGACATTGGTGAGGGCGTTCTTCTGGTAGGTGCTGGTGCCCCAGTCGAGTCGATAGGCTTGCGTATCACAGGGCGAAGCGGCATACGAGGGAGCCGTGACGGCCACACCAACGACAGGGACACTCCACGCAGCGCCGCGCACCAGCGTTCGTCGCCTCGTGCTCACATGAGCATCTGCGCCGGAGTGGGCCATGGGGTTCGTCCTCTAGTTGTCGGAGAAGGCCCGGTTGGACTCCCCGTATTCAAAGGTAGGCGGCGCTTGTGCACGGATCGGCAACATCAACGAACTCGCAACGGTGAGGTTCCTCACCCACGTGATCGCTGAATCCTAGGAGGTCGGCCAAGGTCTGTCTCAGCTTCGGCGGAACTGCCTGCGCTGCGGGCCTGCCTCGCGGCCCCTCATTGCCGGCCGTCAGCCTCAGGGGCAGGTCTTGAGCGCGAAGTCGCTCATGTAGATGCGGTGGTACTGGCCCGTGTTGTTGCCGGTGGCGCCGGTGTTCGTCCAGTACGACAGCGTGAAGGTCGAGATGCGAGACAAGTTGTCGTCCGGGAAGTCGATCCGGACCCGAGCCCCGGCAGCGTTCTCGCTCTGGTTGCCAGTGGCCAGGTTGAACCAGGGGTCACTCGTCGTGCCCGTGCCAGTGATGGTGAGGTCCAGGGTCTGGGAGTAGGCCACGATCGCGGAGAGCGCCACCCGATCGGCGTAGGCGGGATAGGCAAGGTTGTCGATGTCGACGATGTAGAAGGAAAGCCCCTGGACGTTGACGAGCGCAGAGTTGGTCGCAGTGCCGGCCCGGAAGGTCACGGTCACGTCCTGCCGGTTGTCATAACCCTGAGGGCTGATCTGCTGCATGCGGAGGCCCCGCTCGCCAGCCCCGATGCCTCCCAAGTTAGTGATGACGGGATCCTGGGTGCTGTTCGAGCCGGACCCCGGAGGGACCGACAGGTTGCGCGTCTCGGTGGAGTTGGGGATGTTGCCATCGCCCTTTCCATTCCCCCGGAAGGTCGTCGAGAAGTGGGCATAGATGGTCGTCCCGCCACTGACCAAAGTCGCGTAGGACGTGTTGCCTGTGTGGTTGTACGGCGTCGTTCCCCAGTCGAGCGTGTACGTCTTGGGTGAGGCGCACGTCGACGCCGCGTACGCCGGAGCCGTCGCGAACGCTGCCACCACGGGCACGGTCCACGCGGCGCCTCGCACAAGCGTGCGGCGGGTCGTGCTCACGTGCGCGTCACCGCCAAGGTGGGCCATGGGGTTCGTCCTCTGCTCCTGAGCTCGTCCAGGTGGACCCTCCTCGCCAAAGTAGGGGGCAGTTGTGCACGTCCGAGTAACAGCCGAGAACACATGGTTGCGATTTGCACGACCTGATCAACGCCCAGGATGCATCACTCTCAATCCTCCGTCTGCCAGAAGAAGCCAGCGTGGATCACGCCCCTCGTCTCACCGGCTTCAGGGGTAGCGGTGGGCTGCGGACCCTAGGATTCGGGCCATGTCGTCGGCACCGGTCGCAGCACTCATCGTCGTGCTGACCCTGGCCGCGGTGCTGCTGACCAGCGGGGTCGCCAAGGTCCGCGATCCACAGGCGACCCGGGACGCCTTCCTCGCGTTGCGCGTCGCCGTCGTCGGCGCGGCGGCGCCCGCGCTCCCGTGGGTCGAGATCGCGCTGGCGGTCCTGCTGCTCGCCGCACCCTCCCGGATGGCTGGTGCCGGTGACCGTGGCTCTCGTCCTGCTGATGCTGGCCTACACCTGGCTGGTCGCTCGTGCGCTGGGCTTCGACGAGCCGGTGTCGTGCTCCTGCTTCGGTCAGACTGGGCCGCCACGAGGTCGACCGGGTGACGCTGGCCCGCAACGCACTGCTGGTCGTCCTCGCCGGCGTTGCACTCTGGCGCGCCGTGGACGGCTGGTCGGCTCTGGCAGGCCGTCGAGGGCATGGACGAAGGCGACGTGTGGGCACTCGTTGCCGCAGTCACGGCGGCGGCGGTGGCGGTGCTGTCGGCGGGAGGTGCTGCGTCACGGCCCGCGCCTCCTAACGCCGACGCCGAGCTGCTCGACTACGACCGACGGCCCATCCCCTACGGCGTACTCACCCTCGCTGACGGGCCGGACCGCCACCCTGTCCGAGCTGGCTGCCACGCAGGCGCGGCTGCTGGTGGTGCTCAGTCCTGGCTGCGGCCCGTGCATCCGGACCGCTGAGAAGCTCGACGACTGGGCGGCTCGAGCTGGCCCCGCCGTGGGCGTGGTGGCGATCTACCCCACCGCCGAATCGGCTGCCGGCGCGGTCGAGCACGCCCCGGAGCTCGCGACCTGGGAGCCCGAGCTCAACGTCCGCCGGGTGTTCTCGGTCGGCACCCCGGCGGCCATCCTCCTCGGGGCGGACGGGTTCCTCGCGGGAGGACCGGTCGCCGGTGAGGGCGCCGTGGCCGGGTTCGTGACGGACGTGCTCGCCGAGGTGCCCGTGCAGCCGTTCGTCGTCGAGTGACCGCGTCCGGCTCCTAGGATCGTCGCGTGCCCGATCTCGCCCTGTCCGTCGTCGTGCCCGACCCGTGGCGGGGCGAGCCGCCTGCCGGTGCTCCTCGACGCGCTGGCCGCGCAGGAGCTCGACGAGCCCTGGGAGGTCGTCTTCGTCCTCGACGGTGACGTCGACGGTAGTCGCGCAATCATCGAGGCGTACGCCGACCGACTCCCCGTGCGGGTGCTCGAACGGTCCGGCGGTGACGGCGTCAGCGCAGCCCTGGCCGCGGGCTACGCCGCCGCGCGGGGAGGATCGTGATGCGCTGCGACGACGACCTGACTCCCGGGCCCCGGACTTCCTGGCCGGCCACCTTGCGCGACACCGGGCACGACCGGCGGGCGCGCCACCGCTGGGCGTCATCTCGATGACGCGCGACGTCTTCGCGGAGACGCCGTACGCCGTGGCGTACGGCCGTCCCGCCAACGAGCGGCTCCGCGCGCAGGCCTACGCCCGCCCCGCCGAAGACCGCTGGCAGCACTGGGCAGCGTGCAACTCGGTGCCCAAGGCGTGCCTACGAGGCAGTCGGGCGGCTTCGACGCGGGCATGGCCTATCGCGAGGACTCCGAGCTCGGCCTGCGCCTCGCGCGGTCGGGCGTCGAGATCGTGATCGACCCGGAGCTCGAGATCGAGCACCGCTGGCCCCGCCACGGACGCGGCTACCCGAGCCGGGCGGGCCTTCACCTCGGGCGCCTCGACCGTCGCCTTCGAGACCCGGCACCCCGGCACCCACAGCCACTCCGGCTCGGCCCCGACGAGCCCGTGGGATCGAGCTCGTCGCGCTGGGCCGCGCGACGGATCCACTCGCGCGAGAGACGCGGCGGCACTCGGCCGACGGATCGACTCACTCCTCCCCCGCACTGCCCCAGCGGGTCCACGGCAAGGCCGTCGCCTTGGCGGTGGAGGCCGCTGCAGCGGCCGGTCGCCGCGTCGGGCGACTCCCGCTGGGTCCGCGACATACCGGCCGGGACGTGGGCGCGGTCAGCGTGGTCGTCCCGCACCACGGCGATCCCGCTCCCACCCTCGCCCTGCGTCGACCAGCTCGCCGACCAGACGCACCCCGTGCAGGTGATCGTCGCGGACGACGCCTCCGCCCACGCCGTTCCCCGACGATCGAGGGCGTCGAGGTCGTGCGCCGCGACAGTCAACGGCGGCTTCGGCGCCAACGTCAACTCCGGCGCGTCGGTCGCGACCGGTGACGCCCTGCTCGGTGCTCAACAGCGACCTCACGATCGAGCCGAGCTTCGTCGCGGACATGGTCGCGGCGGCGCGACGGCCCACCCGGGATCGGTGCTGGCACCGAGGATGGTCGACGAGCACGGCGTCGAGGCGTGGGTGGGACGTGACTTCCCGCGCATCCGCCACCAGGCGGTGGCCTGGCTGACGCCCGCTGGCGCGCTTCCGGGACACCGCGGCCTGGCACCGGGCGGTCGGCCACGACGTGCGAGCGCACCGCCTCGAGGCAGAGGTGGACTGGGTCGTCGGCGCCGCGATGTGGATCCCGACGGCGGAGTTCCGCGCCGTCGGCGGGTTCGACGAGCGGTTCTTCATGAACTCCGAGGAGGTCGACCTCCAGCGCCGGCTCCGGGCGCGCGGTGTGCGCGTGGTCGCACTGCGGTCTCCGACCGTCGTGCACGAGGGCGGCGGCTCGTCCCCCTCGGACGCCGCGGCGCCGCTGGCTGGTCGAGGGCCAGCTGGCGTACGCCGACAAGTGGGGTTCGACGTCGCCGACTCCAGGCTCGCCCTCGCCGCAGCAACCGGGGCCAACTTCGTGGTCAACGCCGCGCGGCGGGCGGCGGGACGAGACGTGCATCCCGTCGAGGTCGCGCGCACCGAGATGTCGATGATCCGGGCCGACCGGTGACGCGGGCGCTGATCCTCTCCGAGCACGACCTCGACGCCTGGGGTCGAGCGGTTCCGCGGCGGGCGAGGTGCCCGCTCGACTGCCCTACGGCGTCGACGCGCTGGCCGATGACCGGGCTGGACCCTCGACGGGTGCGCGCCGCGCCGTCGACCCGCGCTGGGGCCGGTGGCGCGACCTCGTCGAGCACCGCGCGGGATTCCCGGTCGAGCGCGCCGTGCGCGGGGCTCGACGAGGCACGACGCAGCGACGTCGTGATCGCGCTCCTCGAGCGGCAGGGTGCCGCCGCCGTCACTCCTGCGGCGTGCCAAGGTGCCGCCGTACGGCTCCACGCCTCTGGTCGTCTGGTCGTGCTGGCTGGCCGACGACATCCGGTCAGCAGACCCGGCCAAGCGCCGAAGCTCAAGCGACGCTTCGACGGCGCCGACCTGATCACCCACCTGTCGCGCCACGAGACCGAGATCTTCACCGACCTCGGCATCAGCGAGGACCGGCTGTTCCCGGTGACCTACGGCGTCAGCCACGACTTCTACGTCCCCGGCGACGGCCCGCGCGACATCGAGCTGCTCGCTGTCGGGCAGGACCGCGGCCGTGACTACGGCACGCTCTTCGACGCGGTGCGCGGCACCGACCTGGTGCTCGACGTCGTCTGCAAGCCGGAGAACCTGGCCGACCTCGACGTGCCCGACAACGTCCGGGTGCACGGCGTCGTACCCGCTGCCGGAGTACCGCCGCGATGCTCCAGCGCGCCCAGGTCGTCGTCGTGCCCACCCACGACCTCGCCTACCCGACCGGGTCGAGCGTCGCGCTGGAGTCGGCGTCGTCGGGTGCGTGCGTGGCCGTCACCGGCACCCGTGCCATGCGTGACTACTTCACCGACGCGGTGGACTCGCGCCTCGTCGACGAGGGCGACGTCGACGGCTGGCGTCACGGTGCTCACCGAGCTGCGCGACGACGCTGCCCAGCGGGAGCGGCTCGGAGCGGCTGCGCGCCGAGCGTCGAGACGCGGTTCAACGCGCGGCACATGTGGACCGAGCTCGCCGATGTCATGGCGCGAGCGCGGGCTCGTCTGACCCAGGTGCTGCGGATCGTGGCCGCGAAGCGGTCCCGACCGTAGCGTCTCCTGCGCCCATTCCTGCACCCGGTCGGAGCGCCGCTGGGCGTCGGCGGCGTCGTCGAGCACCTCCACGATCGCCGTCGGCCAGCCCGTCGGGGTCGTCTGTCAGGCCGGCGTAGAGGTCGTCGCCGTCGATGCCCTCGGCACCGACCGTCGTGGTGACCACCGGCACCCCGTGGCACAGCGCCTCGACCGTCTTGAACTTCACGCCGGCACCCTGGAGCACCGGGCACCAGCGCGACCGCCGCAGCGGCGTACTCCGCGTCGAGGTCGTCGACGAACCCGGTCAGCTCGACCCCGCTGTCGTCGGGCGAGCCCGGCGACTCGCTCGCGGAGCTCGTCGGTGACCCCGCCCCCGACGAACCGCAGGACGGCGTCGGGGCGCCGCTCGCGAACGAGTGGCCACACGTGGTCGATCGTCCAGAGCGCAGCCTTGTTGTTCTCGTCGCGCGCCAGGTAGGACACGACGATCACGACCGGCTCGTCGCCAGGTGCGGTGCGGCGGCTCGGCCCCGGCCGACAGGGGCGGGTGCACGACGGTGTGCGGCGGGTTGCCGAGCAGCTCGGCGTCCTTGCCGCTGAAGACCAGCACCTCGTCGAGCCGGGCCACCATCGCGGCCTCGTGCCGGCGCGAGCGCCGCGCCACGCCCTGCCAGTAGCGCCGCTCTGCGCGCGTGTCCTGCGGCTCGCGGCGAGAACGATTGGCTCATCACGTCGTGGAAGGTGCCGGTGATCCGCGCGCTCGGGATTGAGCCGCCGCAGCAGGCGGACGAGCCGGATGGACTCGGAGTACTGGAGGTCGATGACGTCGGCCTCGCGGATCGCCGCGCGCGCCTCGCGCGACCGCATCAGACCGAGCAGGAAGGGCAGGCTGGGCAGCCCGGGGTCCCGTCGGCGCCACCGGCCGTCGATGTTGACCGACAGCCGGTTGAGCGCCTTGCCCGATCGGGCCGCGACGCGGCTCGTGACCGAGCAGCAGGAGTCGACGCGGCACACCCGGGCTTCGTCGTCGCCTCGTGGTTGAGTCGGTTGCCGACCGTCAGCATCGTCAGGTCGGTCTCGGCGTCGAGCAGTCGCTGCAGCTCGAGCAGGTAGCGACCCCCGGCGTGCGGCACGCCCTCGTGGCCGACGTACATGCTGATCAGCACCACGCGGGGTCGGGTCACGGGTTCATCCTCCCAGACCAGCCGACCCACCTAGACTCGCGACCGTCGGCGACGAAGGAGCTCCGATGAAGCGGCTGATCCTGGCCCCCCACATGGACGACGAGGCCATGGGGTGCGGTGGCCTGATGGCGAAGCACCCCGACGAGTGCGTCGTCGTGGTGATGACCGACAGCGGCGAGATGCGGGCCCGCGAGCACGTCGAGGCGATGAAGATCCTCGGCGTCGCCGAGTCGCGCCAGCTCGGCTTCCCCGACGGCCAGACACCGCAGCACATGACCGAGATGGTCGGTGCGATCGACGCGATCATGGCCGAGCTCAAGCCCGAGGAGCTCTACCTCCCCTACCCGTCGCTGCACCAGGACCACATCGCGGTCTACGAGGCCGGCATGCGGTCGTGCCGGGTGTCGATGTCGCTGGACCACTGGTTCCCGCCGAGCGTCTACGTCTACGACATCGCGGTCTACGACGTGAACCTCTATCCGACCGACCTGCGGTGGAACGTCTTCGAGGCACTGACCGAGGAGCAGATCACCGCCAAGGAGGCCGCCTGCCAGGCCTACCAGTCGGAGATCCCCACCGACGTGCACCCGATCAACAGCGTGCGTCAGATCGCCGGCGCGCTGGGCCAGGTGCGGCTCGTCCCCTACGCCGAGCAGTACGCGCTGGTCCGGACGGTGCGCAAGTGAAGGTCGCGATCCACCAGCCCGACCTGCTGCCGTGGCCGGGCTTCTGGTTCAAGATGCTCAACAGCGACCGCTTCGTCCTCGCCGTGCACGACCAGCTCCAGAAGCACTGGGTGCAGCGCCGCGTGATGATGCGCGACTCGTGGGTGACGCTGCCGCTGGAGACCAAGCCGCACCTGATCCCGATCAACGAGACGATCGTGAAGCCGGGCTGGCAGGACCACCTCGAGAGCCTCGATCACCGGCCGATACCGCGGCGCCCGGCACTGGAAGGACCGCAGCGGCGACGTGCTCGGGATGATCCACGCGGTCGACTCGCACAACCTCGCCGACATCAACCACCAGCTGATCCTCGCGATGCGCGACCACCTCGGCATCACGACCGAGGTCGTGGTGACCGACCCGCCGCAGGAGAAGGCAGCCGACCGGGTGCTCGAGCAGCTGCAGATGGTCGGCGCGACGTCGTACCTCTCCGGCACCGGCGCCAAGGACTACCTCGGCGAGGAGGCGCAGGCGAAGTTCCGCGAGCTCGGGATCGGCCTGGAGTTCTCCGACCACCACAAGACCACCGGCGACTCGATCGTCACGGTGCTGATGGACTACGACGATCCGATGGAGATCGTGGCGAAGGCTGCGGCACCGCACTGACGGGTCCGACCGAGCGGGCCGCCAGCCCGAGCACACAGACTCCGAGGAACATCGCGAAGTCGAGGTTGTTGAACAACCACCCGAGGTCGTGGGCGTCCCACCATCGGGTCAGCGGGATGTGCAGGTAGGCAAACACCACGATTCCCAGACCGAGCGCGCGAGGCAGCCACCGCTCGCGCAACGCGAGGACGATGCCGGCCAGCGGCAGCCAGATCTGGTGGTGCGGCCACGCGATGGGCGTCGCGATGACGGCCGCACACCCCAGCAGGATGGCCGCGGCGACGTGGTCGCCGGCACGCCGGGCGCGCTGCGCGTTCCAATACGCCGCCAACACGATCACCCCACCGATGGGCAGCCACAGCGCCGTCCTCGTCGAGCCGTCCACGCCGGCGCGAGCCAGGGTGCCCATCACCGTGCTGTTGAAGCGCAGCTCGGTGTCGCCGATCCGCCCTGTGTCGAAGATGGTCTCGGTCCAGAAGCGGCGTGAGTCGCCGGGCAGCACCAGCCAGGCCAGTGCGACGCATGTAGCGAAGGTGCCGACCGAGGTGGCGAGTGCACGCCACTGCCCGGTGACGAGGAACCACCCCCAGATGACCATCGGCGTGAGCTTGATGGCCGCCGCGAGTCCGACGAGCACTCCGCGGAAGCGGTCTGGGGTGAACCGACCGACGTCGAGCAGGATCATCAGGGCCAGGACGAGGTTGACCTGACCGGTGATCAGGTCGCTCTGCACCTGGACCGAGCCAAGGAAGGCGCCTGCGGAGATGCTGAACACGACGAGCCGATCAACCGCCCCAGGGGGCCAGCGGCGGGTGGAAGCCACCATTGCGACGATGACGAGCGCGGCCGCCAGGCACACACTCAGCCATAGGAGACCGGTGATGCTGGGGGCGCGCCACGTCAGCGGGCGGAGGACGATGGCGGCAAAGGGCGGATAGGTAAACCCGTACCCACCCTCCAGCGGGTAGTCGTACAGATCACCGCCCGTCGCGAGGTAGTTGATGGCACCGATGTACACCGAGATGTCACCACTCGACCCCAGATCCCCGCTGGCCGCCAGACGCCAGTCGCTGATGGCATGTCGGATGGCCAACAGCACGGCGCCCACGAGAGCGATCCATCTCCACAGAGCAACGTCCCGGCCCTGAGGCAGATCGCCCAGCCCCCTCACGGATTGCGCTCTCGATGAAGGACCGCGTCGAGGGCTGCTGCTGCCGTGTCGCTGACGGGAGCCAGGAACTTCCTCGCGAACAGCACATGGCTGGGCTGGTCGAGGAGCATCGGCACATCGTCCATGGTCATCACCCTGGGAAGGTCCCAATCCCCCTCGGTCCAATCAACAAAGGTCAAAGTTGGCGCGATTCGGCGCCGGATGTGGGGATCCATGTTCACCAACAAGGTCTGGAAGAAGGACTCATCTGCATACTGACTCCACCGAAGGAAGTCGGCGAACTCCGGATGCTCCTCGTGGTAGGCAAGCATCTTCACTGCCACCGCCCACGGCATCGCCCACCAGGTGGATCCACCCATCACGCGGCTCGTCACGTCAGGTCGCTTGGAACCAATCACCCGCAACGTCCTCGCGGCTCCAGCGAGGCCCAGCTTCCGGACAAGGCGACGGCTCCACCCAAACAGCTCGCGCGGATTCATGTCTTGTCGACGCCGCAGCAGTCCGAGGTCGCCCTTCGCATCGGAAAGAGGGATGCAGAAGTAGTCGAGTCGGTTCCGGAAATTGTCCGGCCAGCGTTCCTGCAGATCCCAAAGATCCATGTGCAACAAGTCCCGGTGCGCCTCCAGGTACGAGCTGATGTGCTGAGCGCTCTTCACGAGGTAGCTCTGCCCGCTCATCATCACGAGATATCCAGGAACTCCCCGGGTCACACAGGTCCTGACCATGGCAAGCATCGCTTCGACCTGTGACCACGTCCCCCAAACCACTCGGATGCGCGGCTCGACCATCACGACACCGGTCCTCGTCAGGACCTCTTGCCACTGCGCTTCGTCCGAGCGCGCGTCCAGGTGCAGCCAGAAGCTGGCCTCCCCGTCGTCCAGCTGGTCGATGAGTCGCGCAACGTGCCCGGGCTGGTCGTGAGCGAACAGCAAATAGTGCTTCCTCACTCACGGGCCCCCACGATCGGCTGGTCTACGACGGGGCCATCTTCCACCAATCTCGCGGGGCGCACACGGATGTCGCGGACTCTGACCTCCTAGTTCGACGGCGATCCCAGTCGCAGCTCACCTGGCTGCTGCTCGCGGCTGCTGCGACTGCCTTGCCGGCGCTTCAAAAGCTTCCCTGCCTGCGCGGACGGGCGGACACCGACGTCCTCGCCACCGCACAGTGCTACAGCGACGTGCCGCTCTCTACGTCGGCCGCGGTCTTGCTGCGGACTTCGGTTGGCTTGGCCACCTACCACTCGGCTATCGCAACCTCGAGTACCCACCAGTGATCAACGTGTTCATCGGGTCTGCGCCAAGCTCACGCATCTGGTTCTCGGCACACCACACTCAGAGCTCGTCCGACGGGCCGGGCCGGCGTGAGCCAGCGCTCTACGATGTCCCCGGCATGGCGACCGAGGAACTCGTCTTCTTTCTGGTGGCTTGCGCCGGGCTGTTGGTGCCGATCCTGTGAGCCGTCCGCGCAGCCTCGCGGGCGGGCTGGACCGTGGGGGATCGATTCTCGTGGCTTCTGGTCGCGCCCATCCTCGTTCTGACGCTCACGCTCAACTGGGCTGCAATCGCGCTGGCGTTCTCCGTCCTGGCTCTCGTGGCTTGGCAGCAGCACCGGTGGGGCAGCTTCGGTGCCATGGTGGCGCTGGGCACTACCGCCAAGCTTTTTCCTCTGGTCTTCCTGGCCGCGGGATTGATCCTCCTGTTAAGGCGGAGAAGCCTCCGGGCGGTGGTGAAGATGATCCTGACCTTCGCCACGTTCACCGTCGGGGCCAACGCGCCCCTCTACCTGTCGAAACCGGACGCTTGGGCGGAGTTCTGGCGCACCAGCACTGACAGATCGGCGGTTTCGGGTCCACGTGGTTTGCACTTCGGATGGTCGGGCTCCCGACGAGCTCGGAGTCATTGAGCCTCGTCCTGGGCGTCGGCATGATCAGGGCCTAGGCACTCATCGGCTTCCTCACGTGGCGCCGGGTCATCGAACCCACCGTCACCGAGCCCGCCGTCATCTTCATGCTTGTCTTCTTCATTCTCGGCAGGGTTACTCGCCGCAGTACTCACTGCGGGTTGTTCTAGGAGTGTTCCTGGTGACGCGTGCCCGCTGGGCTGTGGTCGGGCTGGCCGTAGACGAGACCTTCCACTACGTGGCCACCTGGCTCTACATCCGAGGTTCACCACACCCGAGACCGGAGTCGACAAGACCTACTGGCTCGTCATCGTGGCGGGACTTGCCGTCGAAGGCGCCGTGGTCATCTTCGTGCTTCACCTGGCGGCGTCGGGCGACCGCGGCCTCGGCCGAGGTCGCCCGACGACCTCAGACCTGCCGTCGCTCGATGACGCGATCGAGCGCCCTGCGCCCCGCGCCCCGCGCGGTCATGCGCGTCCGATTCCACAGATCCGTGGCTGGCGCGTGAGCCTGGTAGTGCGCCAATATTGCTGGCTCGGGCAGGAGCGAGGGTGACCCCGGGGCGGTGATGGCGGCGAACGCAGTGTCGAGTCGCTCGCGCACGAGATCGGCGCTGTGCCTCGAACGCACCCACATCCGACCAGCCTCGGCGCGAGCGTCGTAGGTCCCCCGGTCGTGGTCGAACCACTCCATCGCCTCGAGTGTCCGGTCGCACATCCCCACGACGTCGGAATCGGCGATGACCGACGCGTGCTCGGGACGCATGTACTCCTTCGCCCCGTCCCCGGTGAAGCCGACGACGTAGCACCCGGAGGCCATGGCTTCCGCCCCCGGCAGGCCAACCCCTTCACGCTCGGCGCCGAAGAGGAAGATCGCCGCACGGGCCAGCTCATCGGCCACCTGCTGCTGCGTCATGCCGTCGATCAACACTATCTCCCAATCACCGAGCTGCCCTGATCTGCGGACGAGCTGGACTGCACCGAGAAGATCCTCGCGCCTCCGTCGCGGCATCAAGGCAATTCTTCGTTCCTTCGCTGCCGGTTCGAACCAGCCCTCGACCTGGACGGGAACGTTGTGGATCGGAAAGTCCGACGCGCACGCCTTCCGGAGGAAGGCATCGATCGCGTCCGACACCGCTATCGCGGCCTTGGCTTGGGGCCATCCGGGGTAAGAGCCAGGCTCATCCGTGAGGAAGTCCGAGTTGGAGAACACGAAGTCCATCCCTTGGCACAGCATCACCACAGGGTTCCCCTGAGATAGGGAGCTCCACTTCGATCCGCCGGTCTCCGGCATGACCAGCATGTCGCCGGCCGCGAAGCCGAGATGTGGGCCAGTGTCGACAGGGGCGGTTGACCCCCAGGAGTCGTAGGCGAATCCGGGAGTCCCGTGCCAGACGCGCGCGTCGTATCCGAGGGCGCACAGGTGCTCGACGTAGCGGTAGATAACTTTGATGCCTCCGCTCGGGGAGGCCAGATCTGGTGCCATGAAGCGGATCACCCGCTCATTCTCCCAGTTCCGTCCTCGGGTGCCTGCGAATTGGCGAACAGATGGGGCCCGACTCCGGCGACACCAATGCCTGTTGTCGCCGGTGCGGTTCACCCCAAACCCGCTTCACGGTGTTGTCGCCGAGGAAGCCATCGACGCTCGATGAGGTGCCACGACGCCCAGCGCATGACACGACCGGAGAGAGCGACGGCAGCCGAAGAACAAGGACGCCGGGACTCGCAGCCCCGGAGTTCGCCCGCATCTGTTGCACGGGCCAGCTGCCCGAACCACTGACCGACCGTCAGACAGCAGCGACAGCACGCCCAGACATACGACGGTGGCCGCCGGTGGATCTGTGAGAGATTGTGCCCCGTGGATCGGGGGAGCCAGCAGCACCTGCGGTCGCTGACCAGCTTGCGGTTTCTTGCCGCGGCGCTGGTCGTCGTCTACCACGCTGCGGCCCAGTCCTCGCTCTCGTACAACCCTGGCGCGCTCCTGCGCTTCGGTGGCCTCGGCGTCACTTTCTTCTTCGTCCTGTCCGGCATCGTCCTCGTGTGGTCGGCCAGAGACGGCGACGCCATCGGGTCGTTCTATCGTCGGCGATTCGCGCGCGTGTGGCCACTGCACGCACTGACGTTCACCCTCGCTGCCCTCCTCGGCCTCGCGGGTCTAATAGACCACTACGGTCCGATCTGGGCTGCCCCGGTCAACCTCGCACTCCTGCAGGCGTGGGCCCCCCAGCACGACGTCGTGTTCTCCTTCAACGGACTCTCCTGGTCTCTGTCGGACGAGGCGTTCTTCTACGCGCTCTTCCCAGCCCTCTATCTCGCCGGCCGCCGATTCGCTGGTGCCGCGATGCTGGCAGTCGGAGCATCGTGGCTGGTCATCGGCGGCGTGGTCGCCGAGCTGACGGGCTACGCATGGTTCGCCCCGACGTTCCCTGCGTACCGGGTCGGAGAATTCGTCGTGGGCATGGGGCTGGGGCTGCTACTACGACGCGGCTATCGCATGCCCGTCCATCCCGCCGTGGCGATGGCCATGGCGGCTGGGTCCTACTCACTTCTGGTGGTACTCAACCGCCTGTCGGCCGGGTGGTTGGTGGAGCGTGAGTGGGTGGCTGCGCTGATTGTGCTGCCTGGGATGGTGCTCGTTCTGCTGGCGTTCGCGGCGCGCGATCTCGACGGCGGTCGGGGCGTGCTCACGCAGCCGTGGCTGGTGCGGCTCGGGCAGTGGTCGTTCGCTCTCTACATGGTGCACGACCCGGTGCTCCGGGTCGCTCGTCCCGTGATGCTCGAGCACCGGTGGGTCACCGCGATGGCAGTTGTCGTGTCGGTTGCCCTCTCTGGGTTGCTGTACGAATTCTTCGAACGTCCGGTGGAGCGTCGGCTCCGAGGCCGTGGCCGTAGTGCGGCGCAGCTCAAGGATGCTCGGACGTGACGAAAACCGCCGCCCCTGAGAGCGGGCGGGCTGGTGCGAGGAGGTGTCGGGGGTCGCTATCGCGGACCAGTTGGTCATGCCATCGCGCCACGGCCGCTAGCGCGGTGTTCGGGTGAATGCCGTCCCCACGCCACGACTCGCCTTGAAGGGCTATGGCTGCGAGATGGGCACGCAGGGGTCATGGTCGACGTAGGTGAGCAGGCGACCGCGTTGGCCACGACGGCTGTGGCGTGGGACCTACTTGGGCTCCCCGGTGCGACTGCAGTCCACGTCTCGATTGAGCACGCAGTGTCCACCATCTGACGCCCCACAAGGCACACTGGCCCGGTGGCGATGTCCTCTGGCGTACTGATGCGGCGTGCGGCGGCCGTTCTAGGATTCCCACCCGGCACCGGCGAACTGATCGACGGGCCCACGCGACGCAAGCTCGTTGTCTCGTTGGGCTACTCGGTGCTGCTGGCGCTGCTCGACATGGCTGGCGTCGCCGCGATGTTGCCCATGATGCAGTACATCACCGGCCAGCCGACGGACACGGGCACGCTGGGGATTGTCAGCTCAGCGTTGGGTGACCCCTCGGAACAGGCACTCGTCGCGGCCCTGGGCGCGATGATCGTCGGCGCGTTCGTGGTGAAGGACGTGGCGGCACTCTTCATCCGAAGGTGGCAGCTCACCTTCATGGCTGGCCAGCAGGTGCAGATCTCCTCTTCGATGCTCCAGGGGTACCTGACGAGCCCCTACTCATGGCACCTGCGTCAGAGCACCGCAGACAAGCTCTGGATCGTTCAAGGGGCGGTCTCGATGGGTTATGCCGCCGGGATAGCGGCCGCTCTCGCCTCCTTGACAGAGATGCTCACGATCGGGTTCATCTTCGCCTCGCTGGTGGTCATCTCTCCGCCTGTCACCGCCGCCGCGGTGATCTACTTCGGACTCGTCACGGTCGTCCTACAGGCCTTGATCCGACCCCGTGTTCAGAAGGCGGGCGCCCGCAGCCTTGCTGCTTCACAGGCCGCGTCGGGAGCCGCGCTGCAGCCACTCACGGCCGTGAAGGAGATCAAGCTCCGACGCGCCCATCGACAATTCATCAGCCATTTTCGCGCCACCAGCGAGGCCGGAGCCGAGGCAAGCGTCAGCGCGGCCGTTCTGAACGAAGTCCCCAAGTACGTCCTCGAGATCGCCTTCGTCATCGGGGTCGGCGGCCTGGCTGTCGTCGCGGCCTCGGGAAACGACAGGGGCGACGGAGTGGTGGTGCTGGGGGTCTTCGTAGCCGCAGGTACACGCATCGTGCCCAGCGCTGTGCGTCTGATCAACGCCTTCTCAGCGATTCGATTCGCTCGCCCGCCCATGGAGCAACTCGTGGGCCTTCACCGTCTTATGCGCCAACATCGTGCGGACGAGGAGTCGGCAGTCCGGACCCAGGAGACGCCGAGCGGTGACATCATCGTCGAGGGACTGCGCTTCGGGTACGAGGGAACCGCCACCGAGGTGCTCAAGGGCGTGGACCTCAGGGTGCCGTCCGGCTCGTCCCTTGCAGTCGTCGGCTCAAGCGGAGCCGGCAAGACGACCTTGGTGGACATCCTGCTTGGTCTGCACAGGCCCACGGCGGGTGACGTCAAGGCCGGACCGACCAGCATCTTCGACAACGTCCCCGGGTGGCAGCGCTCGGTCGCAGTAGTACCCCAGGACGTCACACTTCTCGACACCAGCATTCGTCTCAACATCGCCTTCGACGAGGAGGTAGACCCTGAGCGGCTGGACGCAGCGGTGGTCCAAGCGCAACTGGCCGATCTCATCCAGGAGCTCCCCCACGGTCTGGACACACGAGCCGGGGAGGGCGGGATCCGCCTGTCGGGTGGCCAGCGCCAGCGAATTGGTATTGCTCGCGCGCTCTATCGCAGGCCCGAGCTTCTCGTCATGGACGAGGCGACCTCGGCATTGGACAACGCCACCGAGCGCCGTCTGACGGAGACCATAGATGGGTTGAGCGGTCAGGTGACCGTAGTCGTCGTGGCACACCGGCTTTCGACCGTCCAGCACTGCGACCAGTTGATCTTCATGAGTGACGGACGGATTGCCAGTGCTGGCACGTTCGACCAGGTTCGCGCGGAGAATGCAGAGTTCGCGCATCTCGTGTCGCTGGGGTCGTTGGGCGACTAGTGCGGCGAGTCCGCCAGGTTCTCGATCACGTGCCATGTCGGGTCAAGCTGCCACGCTCTTCCCCCATTGACGCCCCTCGAATGGAAGCGTGGCGCCACGATTCGGCACTCGGGATTGACCACCTGAGCCAGGTGCGCGCCCCAGTAGGAGAAGGTCGAATTGGCCAGGATCACATGAGCAGAGGACGCAAGCGCCGCAAGGTGCTGATCCTGGCTGCCCTCCAGGTAGTCGACTGGCGCGATGTCGCGTAGCAGGGGCAGCTCTCTTCGACACCAATCGAGATCGTCGGACACCACCCGGACTCGCCGGAAGGACGTTGTCGTGCAGACCTCGTCGATCGCTCGACTCACAAAGTGCTCGATGTCCATCTCGTACCTTGGCGTGTACTCAGGATTGGTGTAATAGTCGCCGCGTCGGACGTTGACGGTGAGAGTCCCGGGATCCGGCGGCAGCAGCAGAGCGGTGAATTCCGGTGTTAGCAGCTGCTCTTCAGCGAAGGCGCGCATCTGCGCCTCACTGAAGTCGACGCCGAACCTCTGGAAGTGCAAGTCCGGAACCTCGAGCAGTCGGTCAGTCCGTGTGATGGCCGACCGCTCGATGGTCAAGTCCGAGAGACCAGGCCACGTGGCGGTCCACGTCGCAAAGTTGTCGTTCGCTCGGACCCGCAGGTCATGGCTAGCGGACCGCGCGATGTGTGCCTGCAGCCAAAAGTAGAGCAAGTTGCCCACGCGCGCACCGAGCGGCGTCAGCATGACCGTGCGAGGCCCGCGGCGGAGCTGGCGCGCCATCCAGGGTCGCAGCGAGGACGTGCGCGACCTAGTCACGCGACCACACCTGGCGCGCGGACGGCAACGGCCGGCCCACTATCACGAACTGCAGCCACTGCGCATCACCGAGCAGGTGCCGTGCGTAGCGCCGACGCCCACGCCAACCGCGGGGGTCTAGGTCGACGACGTTGTTCACGCCGACGCATGTCTCGACTTCGAATCCGCACTTGTGGAAGAGCTCGATCATGGTCGCTTTGGTAAAGAACCGCACGTGCGTCCGGTCGAGCGTGCCATAGTCGCTGTAGTCCCATCGCCCCTTCAGTAGCTGCCAGACAACTGGGGCGTACTGGATGCTCGGAATGGTGGCGAAGACGCGCCCTTCAGGCGTCAGTCGCCCATGCACCTGACTGAGGGTCGTCCACGGGTCATACAGGTGCTCGAGGACGTCGTTGAAGCTCACCAGGTCAAAGCGTTCGCTCGAGTCCTCCAACACCTGCGGGAAGTACCCGGTCCGCACCTCGTCGAACCCGTGTCCGGTGCTTGCTATCGCGGCCTGTTCTGGGACCGCCTCCACACCCACCAGCCTGGCTGAGTCGCCGAGCGCCTGACGCAGCGTGAGACCGAATCCACCCTTGCCGCAGCCAACGTCCAGCGCCGACCGCGCGGTGCGCGGCACCCATGGAAGTAGGTCGTCGCGCGGCTGGTCTGCGTAGATGCCTTGCTGCTCGAGATCCTCAGTCATGTGCACACCCATCCTTTTCCGACAGCAAGTCCCACCCCTGCGGAATCGTCTCCAGGACTGACCATCGCTCGTCGAGCAACCACGATCGCCCACCGTTCTGGGACCGATCGAAGAACCGCGGAGCCCACACCTGCGAGTGGTTGTCCTGGTGCACAACGTTACTGACATGGGCCGCCCAGTAGGAGAACGTCGAGTTGGTGATCACCATGCGGCGCGCTCGGGCTACCGTCTCGAAGTCGGACACCGCACCACCACCCGCGACGTCCGCTATCGGCGCAATGCCGCTAAGCCAGGCCAGCTTTCGTCGACACCAACCCAGGTCATCAGACACCAGCACGATCTTCGACGGGGTTCCCGACTGCGAGATCGACGCTTCAACTGCGACGCGCAGGTAGGCCTCGACATTGAACCCGTACTGCTCGCGGGTCGCCGGGTCCGAGTAGTAGTCGCCCCTCCGGACGTTGACCACCAGTGAGGTGTCCGCGCCCCCGCTGGTGTCTAGATCGAGGGCGGCTCCGGGCAGAACCATCGTCCGCAAGAAGTCCCCCACGGCGGTGATGTCCACCGGCTCGTGCAACGGCACCGCACCATCGGCACCCGCGCGGCGGGCGGTCTCGCTCCAGGGTGCGACCCGTCGATCGGTGAATCGCACCTCCTCGGGTCGCACCACGACCTGCTTCAGCCCGGGGAACACCCTCAACCAAGGATCAAGGTTTGGAGTCGATCGGATGAACCGCGCCTCGCCCACAGACTTCCCGTCATGAGCCCACATGGCGAGCTGAAAGAGGTTTCCCAGCCCCATAAACTCTGGAGTCCATGCAACGCGCCTGCCGTGGCGCCGAACCGGCTGCAGAGCTAGTGACAGCGCCGAGCGCATGGCCCTCATCGATACCCCTCTCGCGGTTGGAGATCAGTGTAGGAAGGATGCGGCAGCCTTCTCGTCACTGCATCGCGATTAGGCTGACGAGGTGTCACTGTTCGCGTGCAGCGTGGTCATCCCCATCCACAACGCAGCACATCTCATCGATGGCCAACTGGCGGCTCTGGCTGCTCAGCGCGAGGCGCCATCGTTCGAGGTGGTGATTGCCGACAACGGCTCGACCGATGACCTCGCCGAGGTAGTCGCGAGATGGAGTGACCGCATCCCGGGCTTGCGGATCGTCGACGCCTCGCGAGCCCGCGGAGTCTCTGTGGCGCGGAATGTCGGGATCGGTGCTGCTCTGTCGACGCAGATCCTCGTCTGCGATGCGGACGACCAGGTCAGCGACGCCTGGGTCGCCGCTATGTCCGAGGGCCTTCGCTCCAGCCCCCTCGTCAGCGGACCCGTCGAGACAAGTCTGCTGTCAGGTAGCTCAGCAGGGTGGGTGCCCATCGACCGACTCACCAGCGATCTCTTCGAGGTGTGGGGACTGCGTTACGGAATCGGCTGCAACCTCGGGCTACAACGCGCGGTCTGGGAACAGGTAGGGGGTTTCGACGAGGACTACCCTTCCGGGGCCGAGGAGATCGACTTCGCGTGGCGAGCCGCGGACCTTGGGTACCGCTTCGCCTATGTCCCGGACGCGTTGCTGCACTACCGCATCCGCACCGACCTCCGGGGCGTGGTGCGCCAGCAGTACAACTCCGGTCGCGGAACGGCAACTCTCTACTGCAAGTTCCGTCCTGACTCGGTCCGTCCGAAGTCCGTGCACCGACGGCTCCGCCACGAGCTGATGCTTGTCAGGCAGTTTCCCTGGCGAGGAACCGCGGACCAACGGCGTATGTGGGTGACGATGGTGGCCTTCGAAGCAGGCAAGCTCGTCGAAGCTCGGCGCCTTGGTTGTCCGGCACCCTGACGGCCCGATCACTAGAGTGACCGCCGTGAACCTGATGAGCCGAACTGCGGAGGCCGGACCAAGCCTCCGGTGGCGGACGGGACAGGTGATCACACGCCTTGTGTACCGGCACGCTTTCGGCAGCATTGGTGCCGACACAGTGATCGTGCGACCCCACCGGCTGCAAGGAGTCGAACGGATCCACATCGGCGCGCACTGCTCAGTGTTCGAGGGGTCCTGGCTCGCCAGCGAGCCAGGGGGCGGTGAGCTGCGAATCGGGGACCACACCTACCTCGGCCACGACGTCCACCTCCACGCCCTCGATCCCGTCACGATCGGCTCGGGCTGCGTGCTCGCCGACGGTGTCTTCGTCGGCTCCTCCGACCACGACCGCGACGACCGTCACCAGGTCCACGGCACCGGACCGATCTCGATCGGCGACCGGGTGTTCCTGGGGCAGCGGTCCGTCGTGCTGGGTGGCGTCACCATCGGGGACGGCGCGACGGTGGGCGCGCACGCGGTCGTCACCAAGGACGTCGCACCCGGCCAGACGGTCGTCGGCATCCCTGCCCGACCCGTCGGCGCCTGAGCCGATGCGCGTACTGCTTGTCAGCCCTGGATTCCATGGCTACCACGCAGCCATCGCCGCCGCACTCGGCGCGAGCGGCCACCATGTGACCACCCACGTGTACGACGCCCACGGCGGACTGCTGGGCCGCGGGTGGCACCAGCTGCGGCACCAGCTGCCGAGCAGGCTGGGCGCCGGGTCGCTGCGTCGACTCGGGCGTGAGGAAACTGCCCGTGCGACCGAGGCCGTGGCCCATACCCGACCCGAGGCCGTGGTGGTGGTCAAGGGGGACTCTCTGGGTGACGCGTTCTGGAGTGCGCTGCACGGGATCCCCCGCATCACGTGGCTCTACGACGAGGTGCGCCGCACCCGCTGGACCACCGACCGGTTGCGCGATGTCGGACCGATCGCCAGCTACTCCGCTCACGACCACGACATGTTCCGGACCGCAGGCCTGGACTCCCGGCACCTCCCGCTGGCCTATGACCACCGCCTCGTGCCTGCGCCGACTCGGGACCGCATCCCGCAGGTCAGCTTCGTCGGAGCTCGCTACCCGGCACGAGAAGCGGTCCTCGCTGCACTCGTCCAGCACGACGTGTGCGTCCGCGCCTACGGGCGCGACTGGTCGGCACACCCGGTCGACCGGCTGCGCACGGGGCGTGTGCGCACGCCCGACGTGCCGTCCGAGCGCGACGTCACCCGCGCCGAGGCGTACGACGTCATGGCCTCGTCCGCCGCCACGCTCAACCTCCACAGCAACCAGGATGGCTTCACCATGCGCACGTTCGAAGCAGCAGGTGTCGGCGGCGTCCAGCTCATCGACCGCAGTGACGTGTCCGGGCTCTACGACCCGGGCACCGAGGTGCTTCCGTGGGCCGACACCGACGAGCTCGCCGACCTCTGCCACCGGGCGTCGTCCGACCCGTCGTGGGCCGAGGCGATCCGCGGCGCAGCCCGGGCGCGGACCCTGGCGCACCACACGTTCGACCACCGGGTGGCAGCGCTCGAGGACGCGTGGGACACCCCTAGTCGCACTGACTGAGGGTCGGGCGAGGATGGTCAAGGCACTTCGTAGGGCTCGAACACCAGCCGCGCCCGACCGGCACGGTCCGACCGGATCCAGGTCACGTAGCCGACGACGTGGGCCCACGCCGTGACAGCAGTGCGCGCAAGACGCTTGGGGGACAGCTGGCGCGCCACGATCTGCCGCGCAGCCCAGCCTGGCCATCGGACCAGATCCCCCAGCACCGTCCGCAGGCTGAGCTGGTGCGGTGATGCTCCCGGGTGGCGGCTCCACACCACCGTCTCCGCGATGCCCGACATGTAGACCTTGCGGAGCGTGCGCCGAAACCCCACGGTGCGCCGGAAGTAGAGCACCATCTCCAGTGCGGGCGTGATGGTGTGACCACTCTCGAGCAGACGGATCGAGAACTCTGAGTCCTCGCACCCGTACGGCGGGAGACTCTCGTCGAAGCCACCCACCTGGAAGAACACGTCCCGCTGCACCCCGAAGTTGCAGCTCTGTAGTCCACGACCCACCAGGCCACCAGGGTTCAACACCTCCGCGTGGGGATCGTGCGGCTGCCGCAGCTCCCTGTTGATCCCCACGACGCACTTGTTGTCCCCCAGCGCCTTGTTGGCCTGGCCCACCCACGATGCGGTCGACCGCGTCGTCGCAGTCACAGAAGGCCAACCTCGGGGCTCGTGCGGCCGAAGCCCCCAGGTTTCGGGCATGGCTCGCACCAGGGGTGCCCGAGGCGTCGACCAGGCGGAGAGGGACCGGGAAGGTGTCCACGCGCGCGAGCACGATCGCCTGGGTGCCGTCCGTCGATCCGTTGTCTGCGACCACGACCTCCCAGGATCCCGGCGTGCCGCGCTGTGCAGCGAGTGCGTCCAGCTGCTGGCCGATCCAGGGCGCCCCGTCGAGCACGATCATGACCACGGAGATGGTGGGTCGACTGTCAGGCACGAAATCGGACACTACCGTTGGCGCCGGAGCGTGCCGAGCTGGGCGGGCCGGGAGTGAAGGGATCGACGAGCCGTGCTGCAGCACTCCGGCGACCTTGTGGCATGGCGACGTTGGCACGAGTCGCGCCACCCGGTCCGACAGGCGACGAGGGCGGTGCGCGCTCGGGTCCGACCATCCGCCGAGGCAAGCGTTGACCTGCTGACACCCAACGCCGATGCCAACCTGCTCGTGGCCGTCGAGGCGACGCACACCAGCGTCGACCGAGCGGTCGTGTCTCCGCTGCGACACCTGCCTGACGAGCGCACCGCTGTCGTGGCGCCCGTCGGCTGGCAGCCGCCGGCGGCGTACGCCGGTCACCGGCGTCGCACGGTCGCGCTCGCCGAGCTGTCGGCGCTCTTGGGAACCCGCGCGGTGCTGGCCGCTGGGCACTACACCGAGATCGGTGCAGCCGCCTTCGCGTTGGCGGAGAAGCACGACCTGCCCGTTCTTCGTCGCCCAGCACGGCGCGCTCACCCCGTTCGCACCGCCACTCCCTCGTGCCGCGCACCTGCTCGCGTGGAGCGAGGCGGACGCGGACTTCTGGACTGCCGGGCGGCAGGACGTGCAGGTGACCGCGGTCGGGAGCCAGCTGTTGTGGGTGGCGGGGGGGCACGCGAGCACCAGGACCCTCTCCTCGACCGCAGGATCGCCTCGTCTACCTCGGACAGGGGCATGCCGCCGAGATCTCGCGGGCGCGCCTGGCGCATGCCGCCTCGACCACCTGCCGGCAGCATCGCGCCACCTATCGACCCCACCCCTCGGAGCGCGACATCACGTCGCGAGCGGTGCTAGCGGCGTACGCCCGCGCCGGCATCACCGTCGACAGCCAGCGGCGTGCCCCTCGTCGACCTCGAGGCGCCGATCGTCAGCGTCTTCTCCACCGGCGTCCTCGAGGCGGCCGCCCGAGGCCGAGATGCGTGGGTCGACTTCCCTCGTCCTCCTGCGTGGCTGGGCGAGTTCTGGGAGCGTTACGGCATGCATCGACTCGGCACCTCGCCCACGCCGCGCCCCTGCGCCCCCGCAGCAGGAGCCGGCCCAGCGGATCGCCGAGCCATCGTCAGCGACGGCTGCCTCGTGAACGACCCTCTGCGTGATCCCGGCCCGCGGCGGCTCCAAGGGTGTCCCGCGCAAGAACCTGCTCGACGTCGGCGGCAAGCCCCTCATCGCCTGGACGATCGAACAGGCCCTGGCCGTGCCCGATCTCGATGTCCTGGTGTCCACCGACGACGAGGAGATCGCTGAGGTCGCGAGGGCGGCCGGTGCCCGGGTCCCGTGGTTGCGCCCGACCGAGCTGGCGCAGGACACCACCCCGACCGAGCCCGTCGTCCGCCATGCCATCGAGCAGGTGAGCCAGGATCGCGGCCGCCCGGAGGTCGTGATGCTGCTCCAGGCGACCTCGCCGGTGCGCCGCGACGGCACGCTCGCTCGGGCCCTCACTGAGTTCACCGCCACCGGCGTCGACTCGATGGTCGGCGTCGTCGAGCAGCCGCCGTTCATCTGGCAGGCCGGCGCCCCACCCACGGCGGCGTACAACGTCGCTGCGCGGCCCCGACGCCAGGACCTGACCGACGCGGCGCGGCGATACCGCGAGACCGGCTCGCTCTACGTCACCCGCACGGAGATCTACGAGCAGCACGACAACCGCCTCGGCGGCGCCATCGGACTTTTCGTGATGGCCGAGGACGAAGGCATCGACATCGACACCGAACTGGACGTCGCGCTCGCGGAGCGGTTCTTGACGCCACGTTGACAAAGTGGCACGCGAGGGCCTTCCGCTGGCTACGGTTGTCCCGGTACGTACACCCACGGAAGGCCCCCGCCTTGATCATCGAGCGTGACCTCACGCCGTACGTCGTCTACTCGGGCGACCCGGTCCTGCGCGCGCTCGAGAAGATCACCGCCAACAAGGCTCGCGTGATCTTCCTGGTCGACTCGCACGGTCATCTCGACGGCGTGCTGTCCGACGGCGACTTCCGCCGGTGGGTCAGCAGCTCCACCAGCCTCAGTGTCGACGTGGCGGCGATCGAGGCCGCGAACACTGAGCCCCGCAGCCTCCCGATCGGGAGCAGCCCCGCCGAGATCTCCCACGCCTTCGGCTCGGGCATCGACCACGTGGCGCTCGTCGACGAGCGCGGCCATCTCGTCGCGGTCGCGATCAACCGCGCCGACGAGCTCCGCATCGGCCGTCACGTCGTCGGACCCGACGCCCCGACGCTCCTGATCTCCGAGATCGGCATCAACCACCAGGGCGACGCGTCGCTGGCCAAGCAGCTCGTGGACCTGTCCGTCGAGTCCGGCGCCGACATCGTGAAGTTCCAGCTGCGCGACATGGAGTCGCTCTATCGCCAGGGGGCCTCCGGGTCCGGCGGTGAGGACCTCGGTCCGCAGTACACCCTCGACCTGCTTGCCAAGTACAACCTCGAGGCCGACCAGCTCTTCGAGGTCTTCGACCACTGCCGCGACGTCGGTGTCGACGTCATGTGCACCGCGTGGGACCCGGTCAGCGTCGACCGCCTCGTGGACTACGGCGTGCCGTCGCTCAAGGTCGCCTCCGCCGACATGACCAACCACTCGCTGCTGCGGCACATGGCCGCCAGCGGCACGCCCATGGTCATCTCCACCGGCATGTCCACCGAGGGTGAGATCCGCGAGACCGTCGATCTGGTCCGCAGCACCGGTGTGGCGCACGCCTTCCTGCACTGCCAGTCGACCTACCCGGCGCCCTTCAAGGACGTCAACCTCGCCTACCTCACCCGGCTCGCCGAGCTCACCCAGGCACCCGTCGGCTACTCCGGTCACGAGCGGGGCTTCCACGTCGCCGTCGCGGCCGTCGCCCTCGGCGCCCGGATCATCGAGAAGCACTTCACCGTCGATCGCGGCCTCGAGGGCAACGACCACAAGGTCAGCCTCCTGCCCGGCGAGTTCAGGGAGATGGTGCAGCGGGTGCGCGAGGTCGAGGAGGCCCTCGGCACGGCCGCCCCTCGCGCGGTCTCCACCGGCGAGATGATGAACCGCGTCAATCTCGCCAAGTCCCTCGTCGCGACCCGGCGGATCGAGGTCGGCGACGTCCTCACGGCCGACGACATCGACATCAAGAGCCCCGGTCGCGGGCTCCAGCCCAACGCCTACGACAAGCTCGTGGGCCGCACGACGACCCGCGCCCTGGAGGCCGGCGACTTCTTCTATGCCACCGACCTGGGTGACGCGGCACCGCGCGGTCGGGCGTACGACTTCCGCCGCCCGTGGGGGCTCGCGACGCGCTACCACGACATCGAGGCGATGACGCGGGACACGACGCCCGACTTCCTCGAGTTCCACTTCTCCTACAAGGACCTCGACCTCCCGGTAGCCGAGGTGTTCGCGCCCTATCCCGACGGCCTGCCGATGGGCTTCACCACGCACTCCCCCGACCTCTTCGCCGGCGACTTCCTGCTCAACCTCGCGTCCGCGGACGACGCGCACTGGGAGCGGTCGATCCGCGAGCTCCAGCGCGTCGTCGACACCACCCGCGAGATGCAGCAGCACTTCACCCGCGGAGCCGACGCCAAGGCGGACACCGAGGGGCCGGTGATCGTCGCCAGCCTCGGCGGCTTCACCACGGATGCCTTCGTCGCCCCGGCCGAGCGAGAGGAGATGTATGCGCGCGTCGCCGCCGGTCTGGCCCGCATCGACGACACCGGCGTGCGCCTCTGCGCGCAGACCCTGCCGCCCTACCCGTGGTACATGGGCGGCCAGCTCTACTGCAACCTCTTCGTCGACCCGCGCGACACCGCCGGGTTCGCCGAGCGCTACGACCGCCGCCTGTGCTTCGACGTGTCCCACTCCAAGCTCTCGGCCAACTACCTCGGCATGTCCTTCGCCGACGCGACCGACCTGCTGGCTCCCCACACCGAGCACCTGCACCTCGTCGACGCGACCGGCGTCGACGGCGAGGGCGTCCAGGTCGGCGACGGCGAGATCGACTGGGCGATGCTCGCCAAGCAGCTCGACGTGACGTCACCCGGGGTGAGCTTCATCCCCGAGATCTGGCAGGGCCACGTCAACGACGGCGAAGGCTTCTGGATCGCCCTGGAGCGGTTGGAGCAATGGTTCTGAGCCCACCCACCGCCCTGTGGGTGGTGCCGGTGAGCGACCTGGCCGGGGTGGCCCGTCACGTCCTCGACGTGGCGCGGGCCGGGGTGCCCGGCTGGCGGCTGGTCTTTCTGACGCCGCCGGGCGACCTGCCGCGAGAGCTCAAGGCCGCGGGCGCAGCCGTCCTCGAGCAACCGTTCGGCCCCGACCACGGGGTGAAGGCGTCGGTGTCGAGCCTGCGCCACACGGTGCGCAGCCTCCGCCCCGCGGTCGTGCACAGCCACCTGTCGTACGCCGACATCGTGGCCGCCCTCGCGGTGGGACGCGGGCCGCGGCTGGTCACCACCGAGCACGGCATCGCTCTCGACGACGTCGTCTACCACCGGTCCACCGCCAAGGCGCGGGCGATGGCGCTGGCGCACACGGCGCGGCTGCGCCGCTTCGATGCCGCCATCGCGGTGAGCCGGGCCACCGCCGATGCTATGGCCGGGAAGTGGCACCCGCGTCGCGAGGTCGTGGTCATCCCCAACGGGGTCGACCCCGTCGCGGTCGCCCCCACGGCAGGGCTGCGGGTCCTGTCGCTCGCGCGACTCTCTCCCGAGAAGCGTCTCCCCGCCCTCATCGACGGCTTCGCCGAGCTGCACCGCAGCCACCCCGAGGCACGACTCACCCTCGCCGGCACCGGACCGGAGGAGGCCCGCCTGCGCGCGCAGGTCGAACGCCTCGGGCTCGGCGACCTGGTCACCCTGCCCGGCTTCGTCGACCCCGAGCAGGCGATGGCCGAGCACGACGTGCTCGCCATGCTGTCGGTCTGGGAGAACTGCTCCTACGCACTGCTCGACGCTGCCGGTCGCGGGATGGGCGTCGTCGCCAGCGACGTCGGGGGCAACCCGGAGATCCTCCCCTCCGGCTCCCTGGTCGAGGCAAACGACCCGAGCGCGGTGGCGGCGGCCCTGGCCGCCCAGGGCCTCGACCCGGCAGCACGCCCCGGGCTGCACGATTGGCCGAGCGTGGACGACATGTGCGGCCGGATCGCTGAGACGTACGCCGCTGTGCGGGGACTGCCGTGAGCCGGATCGACTCCCCCTGGGTGCTGCCGGACCAGACGATCGACCGGGCCGACGAGGCGGACCGCGAGATCCGGATCACCGACTTCGCGCTGATGGCGGTCTTGCCCTTCCGGTCGCTCGAGGTCTCGGGCTATCCGCTCAACGAGTTCGCGATGGCCGCCCTCGTAGGGCTGTGCCTCATTCGGCCGGCCCGCGGCGGTGCCCGGCTACCCAGCCCGGCTGTCCTCCTGCTCGGCGCCCTGATCGCTCTGCTCGTCTTCTCGGGAATGGCCAACCACATCGACTGGACCCGGCGGGTGGGCCACGTCGCGATCCTGGCCGGCCTGGTCTGGGCGGGTGGCACCGGACGGCTCTCGCTGCGGTCCGTGGGCGCGGGACTGGCGACGGGGCTCATCGCGGTGGTCGGGCTCGCCGTCGCCGGGATCGGCGGCAGCGCATATTCCGGGCGCCTCACCGGCTATTTGGGGGACCCCAACGCCGGCGCCTACTTCATCGCTGTCCTGGGGACGCTGGCGGTCTTCTTCTGCGACGAGCGCTGGAAGGTCCGCCTGGCAGTCGCGGTCCCCATCGTCGCCGGCCTCGTGCTCAGCTATTCGCGCACCGGGCTGCTGGCGGGTGCCTTCGTCCTGGTCTGGGTGCTGCTCGGACGACGCCTCGGCACCGCGGGAGGGGCGGCCATGGCGGGGGGCCTGGTCTGGATCGTGGGCAACATCCCCAAGAGCCTGACCACCTTCGGACCATTCTCCGACCGGTCCGGCAGCGACAAGCTCCGCGACCGGATCATCGCCCAGGAGCGGGTGCAGCTGGCCGACGCGCCGTGGTTCGGCCACGGCCCGGGCACAGGCACGGTGAACATCCGCGACCTCGAGTTCTTCTTCCACAACAGCTATCTCGCCACCCGCCAGGAGGGCGGCTGGCCGGCCCTGCTCCTGGTGCTGGGCCTGATGGTCTTCACCTTCTTGCGCCTCACCCCGCAGGCCCGGCGGGGCGACCTGGTCGCGGCCGGCGCGCAGGGCGCCATCATCGGGGTCGCTGTCATGGGGGTCACGCTGGGCGAGGTGCTGCTCGACACCCCGATGGCCGTGGCCGTCGCGCTCGGTCTGGGTCGAGCCCTGCACGCCCCAGCGGACGGATCACCCGATGGGTGAGCGGATCCACCTCGCCGCCAACAACCCCGATCTCGGCGGGGGCGAGCAGATGCTGCTGCGGCACGCCGAGGCACTGCTGTCACTCGGCCGTCCGGTGACGGTCGTGGCGCCGGACTCCCCGTCCGAGGTCCTCGACGCCGCCTCCGCGCTGGGCGCCGACGTGGTCGCCATCCGTGCCGACGGTCGTCGCGACTACGTGCGCCGGTTGCGGGCCTGGGACCGCGCCGAACGCCGCGGGGTGCTGTGGTGCCACGGGCTGGTGCCGGCATTCGCGACGACCGGTCGCCCGGACCGGATCGTGCACCTGCACCAGGAGCCCCGCAGCCGCGCGCAGCGCATCGCCGCCGATCTCGCCCGCCGTGGCACGCGCGCGACCCTGGTGCCGTCCTCGGATGCGTCGGCACGGATCCCCGGCAGCCGGGCACACGCCAACTGGACGACCGAGCTGCCCCGGCAGGAGAACCTGCAGGCCGAGCGGACCCAGGACGTCGGCTATCTCGGACGACTGTCGACCGACAAGGGCGTCGACGTCCTGGCGCGGGCCATGGGACGCATCGGTGCCGAGTCACGACTGCTCCTGGCCGGCGACACGCGTTATGTGGCGCGTGAGTCCGTGGCGAGGGTCGACGCGGCGATCTCGGAGCTCGGTCAGCGCGCGGTCCGTCTCGGTCACGTCCCGCCGGACGAGCTGTTCCGTCGCGCACGACGTGGTGGTCTTCCCGAGCGTGTGGGCGGAGCCCTTCGGCCTCGTCGTCGCCGAGGCCATGGCGGCCGGCGTCCCCTTCGTCATCTCCGATGCCGGCGCCCTGCCCGAGGTCGCCGGCCCCGACCACCCCTGGGTCGCGCGGGCGGGCGACGCCGACGACCTCGCCCGGGTGATCGAGCACGCCCTCGCAGCCACTGCGGAGGAGGTGCGCGCCGTGACCGATCGTGCGCGCCTGCGCTGGGAGGAGGAGTACTCCCCGCGGGCCGGTCGACTCCGGGTGCAGCGACTGCTCGAGGAGCTGGAGAGGCGATGAGCCGACCCACGGTGGCCATCGCCCACGACTACCTCACCCAGCGCGGCGGCGCCGAGCGCGTCGTGCTCACCCTCATGAAGGCCTTCCCCGAGGCCGCGGTCCACACCACCCTCTACGACCCCGACGCGACCTACCCCGAGTTCGCCGGCGCCGACGTCCGGACCTCCCCGCTCAACCGGGTCGGCGCGCTCCGGCGCGACCACCGCCTGGCCCTGCCCCTGCTGGCCTCGGCCGCCTCGCGGATGAGGATCGACGCCGACGTCGTCGTCGCCTCCAGCAGCGGGTGGGCCCACGGCTTCGACACCTCCGGTCGCACGGTCGTCTACTGCCACAACCCCGCACGCTGGCTCTACCAGACCGACGAATACCTCGGCGGCACCGCGTGGCGCTCCCCCCTCGGTCCTCCCGTGCTCGCCCTGCGACCCTTCCTCAAGCGGTGGGACCGCCGCCAGGCCGACGAGGTCGACGTCTACCTCGCCAACAGTCGCGTCGTGCAGAAGCGGATCGCCACGACGTACGGCCGCGACGCCGAGCTGCTGCCGCCCCCGCACGGGATGGACGCCGCCGCTCCGCGCGAGGCCATCCCCGAGCTGGACGGCTGGGCACCCGGCTACGCCCTCGTCGTGTCCCGGCTGCTCCCCTACAAGAACGTCGACACCGTGATCGAGGCCGTCCGGGGCACCGACCGGCGCCTGGTCGTCGTGGGCCGCGGCCCGGAGGAGGCGCGGCTGCGCGCGACCCTGCCCGACAACGTACGTCTCCTCGGCGGGCTCAGCGACGCCCAGCTGCGCGCGGTGTACGGCGAGGCGGGCGTGCTCGTCGCCGCGAGCCACGAGGACTTCGGCCTGGCGCCGCTCGAGGCAGCCGCCTTCGGGGTGCCGGCCGTGGCGCTGCGCGGTGGCGGCTTCCTCGAGACGGTCGTCGAGGGCGAGACCGGCGTGTTCTTCGACCGGCCCACGCCCGAGGACATCGCGGCCGCGCTGGCCGTTTCCGACACCCATGCGTGGGACGGTGACAGACTGCGGGCGCGCGCCGAGGAGTTCGGCGAGGGCCGCTTCATCGAGAGGATCCGTTCGATCGTGCTGGACGCAGGAAGGTCGACCTGACGTGCGACCCGACGGCGTGAAGCTCCTGCCCTGGCTGGTCGGCGTGCTCGACCTCGTCATGATCGCGCTTGCCACCGTGCTCGCCATCCGGTTCCGCGTCTCCCTGTCGATCTTCGACACGGCCGGCGACATCCTCCAGAACACGGTCCTGGCCAGTGGCTTCTTCCTCGGCACCTGGCTGGTGATGCTGGCCTTCTTCGGTGCCTACGAGCGCGATGTCTTCGGCGCCGGCACGGAGGAGTTCGAGCTGGTCGTCAACGCCTCCTTCTTCACCGGCGCTCTGGTCGCGACGATGGCGTTCCTCATGCAGTTCCCGCTCTCGCGCGGCTTCTTCATCCTGCTGTTCCCGATCGGCGTGCTGATGCTGGTGATCGGGCGGCTGCTGTCCCGTCGGGTCATCCAGCGCCTCCGGGTCGCCGGGCACTTCAACGAGAAGGTGCTGCTGGTCGGCACCCCGGGCTACATCACCGAGATCCACACCGTGCTCGCCCGCGAGACATGGCTCGGCTACCACGTGATCGGCTGCCTCGTGCCGCGTGACTACGCCGGCCTGGAGCAGACCTCCAGCGGGATACCCGGTCCTCGGGATGATCGACGAGGTGCGCGCCGTCGTCGACGAGCACGCGCCCGACGTCGTCTTCTTCACCGCCGGTGCGGTGACGTCCTCGACCGCCAGCTGCGGCGCCTCGCCTGGGACCTCGAGGACCACGCCGCCGTGCAGATCATCGTCGCGCCCAACGTCACCGACGTCTCCAGCGAGCGGGTGCGGATCCGCCCGGTGGCCGGGCTGCCGCTGATGCACCTGGGGCGCTCGCGCTCGCAGCTCGCGACCAACGACGCCAAACGGGCCTTCGACGTCGTCGGCGCGCTGACCATCCTGGCCCTGATCTGGCCCGTGCTCCTCGGGCTGATGGTCTGGGTCAGGCGCCACGACGGCGGCCCGGCCCTGTTCCGGCAGACCCGGGTGGGCCGCGAGGGTGCCGAGTTCACCTGCCTCAAGCTGCGGTCGATGTCGGTCGACGCCGAGGAACGGCTCGCCGAGCTCGAGGCCCGCGACCACGTGCTCTTCAAGAGCCAGGACGACCCCCGGGTGACCCGACCCGGCCGGATCATCCGCCGCTTCTCCCTCGACGAG
>CAWCGI010000007.1:0-6489 GCA_963795065.1 uncultured Actinomycetota bacterium
AGCCGTCGAGCGATCCCCGGCCGGACGTCAACAAGCGACGGGTCGGCGTACCTCACCGTCAACAGGCGACGGGTCGGCGTTGGGTCAGTCGGCGTTGCGGTTCGCCTCGCGGCGGGCCAGCCACTGGAGCCAGTAGTGGCGGGCGGTGCCCCAGATCCCACGACGGAACAGCAGGACGACCAGCACGAAGACGGCGCCGGTGACCGTGTCGATCCCGTTGAACCCCGACGAGGCGAGCTGGTCGGCCATCGTGACGATCACGAAGGCCCCGACGATCCCACCCCACAGGGTCCCGATCCCGCCGAGGACGGTGATCAGCACGACCTCCCCGGAGGTGGTCCAGTGCAGCTCGGGCAGCGCCACGAAGCCGTGGCTGACCGCGAACACACCGCCGGCCAGGCCGGCCAGGCCGGCGGAGAGGACGAAGGCGATCACCTTGTACTTCTCCACGTCGTAGCCGAGCGCACGGGCCCGGGGCGCGTTGTCCCGGATCGCGACCAGCACCCGGCCGAACGGCGAGTGCACGATCCGCCAGGCGGCCCACATGCCGAGCAGGATGATCGGCAGGGCTGCGTAGTAGAAGTAGAACGCGTCGGTCTCGACGGACTCGATGCCGAAGAACGACTTCGGGACGCCCTGCAGCCCGTTCTCCCCACCGGTCAGGCTGCTCCACTTGTTGGCGATGAAGAAGAGCATCTGGCCGAAGGCCAGCGTCACCATCGCGAAGTAGATGCCGGAACGGCGTACCGAGAGATACCCGATCGGCAGCGCCAGCAGCATCGCGAAGACGGCGCCGGCGAGGATCGCGAGCGGGAACGGCACTCCCCAGTGGATGGCGACCAGTCCGGTGACGTAGGCGGACCCGCCCCAGAACGCTGCGTGCCCGAAGGAGAGCAGTCCGGTGAAGCCCAGCAGGATGTCGAGCGCGATCGCGAACAGCGCCATCGCGGCGATGTCCATCGCAACCGGCGGATAGATCAGCCAGGGCAGGGACAGTGCCGCGGCGAGACCGACCGCCAGGAGCGCCCAGCGCTGCCAGGGCCGCCCTCCCACGAGGGCGGCGTGCCCCTCCTCGGCGGAGGCCTGGGGGATGACGACGGAGCTGGTGACGGGGCTGGTCATGCTGCTTCCTCTCGACCGAAGAGGCCGGCCGGACGTACCAGCACCACGACCGCCATCAGCACGAAGATCGCGATCTGGGCGAAGGTGGGGGCGTAGGCCTGACCGAACGCCTCGACGAGGCCGACCAGGAACCCGGCGACCACCGCACCGACGATGGAGCCGAGGCCGCCGATCACGACCACGGCGAACAGGATGATGATGAAGTCGCTGCCCATCTCGGCCGTGATGGCCCGGAACGGAGCAGCGAGCACGCCGGCGAGTCCGGCCAGCGCGACCCCGAAGCCGAACACCGGGGAGACCCAGCGACCGACGTTGATCCCGAGGGCGCGGGCCAGGTCGGGCTTCTCGGTGGAGGCCCGCACGATCATGCCGACCCGGGTGCGGGTCATCAGCAGCCAGACCAGCAGGCACACCGTCAGCGAGAACAGGAACACGAAGAGCTGGTAGCGAGGCAGGATCACGCCGAAGAGGTCGAGACGCCCCTGGAGGACCTCAGGTCGCTCGTAGGGCAGCCCGGAGACGCCGTAGCGTCGCTTGACCAGGTCGACCAGCAGGAGGGTGAGCCCGAAGGTCAGCAGGAAGTTGTACAGCGGATCGAGCTGCAGCAGCCACTGGATGAGCAGCCGCTCGACGATGACGCCGAAGACGAACATCAACAGCGGGACGACGAGCAGGGCCCACCACAGGTTCAGGCTCAGGACGTCGAGCAGCACCGCGGCGCTGACCGCCCCCAGCATGTAGAAGGCGCCGTGGGCGAAGTTCACGACGCCGAGCACGCCGAAGATGACAGCCAGGCCAAGCGCGGCGAGCGCGTAGAAGCTGCCCGCGGCCAGACCCTGGATCGTGTATTGCACTACTGCGTTCATGGGTTCCTTCTCCCGGGAGGTGCCCCGGGTGTCGACTCGACACCCGGGGCACCCGTCAGCGGACTGCGGCTCACATGGAGCAGCCGGAGTCCTCTACCGGCTGGAAGGCCTCGGCTGCGGGGATCGTCGAGACGATCTCCTCGTAGTCCCAGTCCTCTGTGACCTCGTCGGCGTCCTTGACCTTGGCGAGGTACGCGTCGTGGATGACGCGGTGGTCCTCGGCGCGGATCTCACCGTTGCGCAGGAAGACGTCGTCGACCTTCTTGCCCTCCATCTCGGCGACCACCGTGTCGGCGTCGTCGGTGCCGGCAGCCTGGACGGCCTCGAGGTACTGCAGGGCCGCGCTGTAGTTGCCGGCGTGGGCGAAGGACGGCCGGGTCCCGGTCTCCTCCAGGAAGCGGTCGGCCCACTCGCGGGCCTGGTCGTCCATGTTCCAGTACCAGGCGTCGGTGAACGTGGTTCCGGCGAACTGCTCGACTCCCAGCGAGTGGATGTCGGTGATGAACATCAGGCCGACGGCCAGGTCGATCCCGCGCTCGCGCAGGCCTGCCTCGTTGTACTGCTTGACCACGTTGATCAGGTCACCACCGGCCTGCATGGTGCCGATCACGTCGGGCTTGCTCGAGGCAGCCTTGGTCAGGAACGTCGCGAAGTTGTCGTTCGGGAACGGCGTCGCGATGGTGCCCTGGACCTTGCCGCCGGCCGCCTCGACCGACTTGCTGAACTGCTTGGTCATGTCCTGACCGAAGGCGTAGTCCGGGTAGATGATCTGCCAGTTCTTGGCACCGGTCTCGGTGGTCGCCTTGCCGGTGCCGTTGGCGAGCATGTAGGTGTCGTAGGCCCAGTGGAAGGTGTACTTGTTGCACTGCGCGCCGGTGAGCTCGGTGGTCGCAGCCCCGATGTCGATGAAGAGCTTCTTCTTGGCGGCCGCCTGGCCGGCAACGGCGAGCGCAGCGGAGGAGGTCGGCACGTCGAGGATGACGTCAGCGCCCTCCCGGTCGTAGAGCTCCTGGGCCTTGGTGTTGGCGATGCCCGGGTCGTTCTGGTGGTCCGCCGAGGTCACCTCGATGTCGCCGACGACCGACTCGTCGCCGTACTTCTCGTTGAAGTCGGCCACCGCCATCTCCACGGCCTTGACGCTGTTCGGACCCGAGAGGTCCTTGTAGACGCCGGACTGGTCGTTCAGGACGGCCAGCACGACCTTGTCGTCGGTGAAGTCGCCCCCCGACGCGCTGGGACCCCCGCCACCGCAGGCACTCAGGAGAACGGCTCCTGAGATCAGAGCAGCTGTTCCAGCTGCGATCTTCTTGCTCATTGCGTATTTCTCCCTTTGTCGGTGCGTACAGCGATCAGATGCCCAGGTGCTCGAGCAGCTCTCCTTGTCGCTCGATGAACTCGTGGTTGTCGAGCGACTCGACCACCTGGCCCTGAGCGAGCAGGTAGTGCCGGTCTGCGACGGTGGCGGCGAACTTCACGTTCTGTTCGATGAGGAGTACGCCGGCGCCGGACTGCTTGACCTCGCGGATGATCTCGCCGATCCGGGACACGATCACCGGGGCGAGACCCTCCGACGGTTCGTCGAGCAGCAGCAGTCTGGCGCCGGTCCGCAGCACCCGGGCGATGGCCAGCATCTGCTGCTCGCCGCCCGACAGCGTCGTCCCACCCGCGCGGCGGCGATCGGCGAGGACCGGGAAGGCGTCGTACACCTTGTCGAGGTCCCAGGCTCGGTCCGAGACCTTGGGCGGCAGGAGGAGGTTCTCCTCGACGCTGAGGTTCGCATAGACGCCTCGGTCGTCCTGGACCCAGCCCATGCCGGCCCGCGCCCGCTTGTGCGGCGGCAGTGCCGCCATCTCCTTGCCGAGGAAGGTCACCTCGCCGGCGACCTGGCGGTGCAGCCCGATCACGCTGCGCACGAGGGTGGTCTTGCCCGCCCCGTTGCGGCCGACGAGGGTGACCACCTCACCTTCAGCGACGGTGAGGCTCACGTCGTGCAGGGCCTGGGCCTCGCCGTACCAGGCCTTCAGGTTCCGGACCTCAAGCATCGGTGGACTCTCCGAGGTAGGCGGTGATCACACGCTCGTCGCGCCGCACCTCGTCGTAGGAGCCCTCGGCGAGGATCTCCCCCTGCTGGAGCACGGTCACCCGGTTCGCCAGGCTCCCGACCACGTGCATGTTGTGGTCGACGAAGACCACGGTGCGACCCGCCGAGATCCGGCGGACCAGCTCGATCGTGCGGTCGACGTCCTCGAGACCCATCCCGGCCGTGGGCTCGTCGAGGAGCATCACCTTGGGGTCGAGAGCGAGCACGAGCGCCATCTCGAGGGCCCGCTTCTGCCCGTAGGCAAGCAGCCCCGACGGCCGGTCGGCAAGATCGGCGAGCCCGACCTGGTCGAGCAGGTCGTCGACCACGCTGCGGTGCCGGCCGAGCAGCTTCTCGGAGCGCCAGAACCTCAGCCCCTGCGAGGTCCGGCCCTGCAACGCCAGCTCGACGTGCTCGCGCGGCGTGAGGTTCTCGAACAGGCTGGTGATCTGGAAGGAGCGGGCCACGCCCTTGCGGGCGATCTGCTCGGGCTGGAGCCCGGTGACGTCCTCGTCGAAGACCGTGATCGTGCCGGCGCTCGGCTTGAGGAACCCGGTCAGCAGGTTGAAGAGCGTGGTCTTGCCGGCGCCGTTGGGGCCGACCAGGGCGTGCACGCCACCCTCGTGCACCTCGAGGTCGACGGAGCGCACTGCCTGGAAGCCACGGAAGTACTTGCTCAGGCCGACCGTCCGCAGCGCCACTCGGGTCGACCGCTGGGTTGCCCCCTGTGTCTCCGGCACCGGTCTCCTTCCTCACGCACACGCCACCCCTCGCGGGCGGCTCTCCGCAAGACTAGGAACCCTGCTTCGGCCCAGCCATGGTGACCCAGGCCACATTGCGCATGCTGGAGGTGTGGGGGGTCCCCATCCCTTCCGGAAAGGCCGGACGCCCCGCACCCGGGAGGGTGCGAGGCGTCCGTGGGAGGCGCGGGGCCCCGGGAGTCGTTCGGCGGTCAGCGGGTCATCGCCGGTGCGACGTAGTCGGTCGAGTCGCCGCTGATGATCACGTAGAAGCGCTTGCGGTTGCCGTCGGTGGTGAAGCTGCCGTCACTGAGTCGCGGGCTGACCACGAAGTGGTTCAGGTTGCCGGCGCCAGGGGGCGCGCAGTTGACCAGCCCGGGGATGCACTGGCTGGCCGCGATCTCACCGGAGAACTCCGGGTTGGCGTCCGCACCCGCGGCCCGCCCACTGGTGATCGTGTCGCCGTTCTGGTCGACCGTGTTCTGCAGCGCGATCCCGGCCACCACCGCATTGTTGGACAGGTCCTCGTTGGCGTTGATGTAGACGTTGCCGTTGGCGCGCAGCGCGTTGGACGGGCTGCCGTCGGGAGCGGTGTTGGCCAGGGTCGGGTACGCCGCGGTCACGGTGAAGCCACCGGACTGGGCGACGATCGCGCCGGCGGCGTCCACCAGCACCCAGCGACCCACGCCGGCCGGCCCCTGGGGACCGACTGCACCCGCGGGGCCAGGGGCCCCCATGGCACCAGCAGGGCCCTGGGGACCGGTCTCACCGGCCGGACCCTGGGGACCGGCCTCGCCCGCGGAGCCCTGGGCGCCCGGCGCGCCGGCCGTCAGGACACCGTCGCGGAAGTCTCGCCGGCGCAGTGTGCCGTCCTGAATGTCGTTGGACTTCACGGAGTCGTTCTTCAGGTCCTTCCCGGTCAGCGAGTTGTTCCGGATGTCGTCCGACCCGTACTGCACCGCGGCGTAGGAGGCGCCGCTGGTCGCGACGACCAGAGCGGCGACGGAGACGAACAGGGAAGGGCTGGGCGGGCGCAGTCTCATGAGGATCCTTCGGGAAGGTGTGACCCTGCCCACAACGGACAGCGTTGGCCTGCATTCGGCGCCGCCAGCCGAATGGATTGGGCTCGGCCCGACTGGGCACGCGGGCTGTGGGAGGACCGGAGCCGGATCTGAGACAGCGGCCGTGAATGCAGTGGCACGGCAGTTCGCCTGCGTGACAGGCTCGCCGCCCGGGCCGTCAACAGATGGGGATCGCATGCAGGTCACACAGGTCGGCGCCGCGTTCGCGACCACCGAGCCCACGGCTGCCGGTGCGTGGTTCGCCGAGCACCTCGGGTTCCAGGTGCTGGTGGACCTCGGCTGGTACGTGAGCACCCGGCACCCGGACCACGAGGGGCTTCGAGTGGACTTCCTCCGGCACGACCACGAGACCTGGGTCGAGCCGACTGTCGGCGTGCGCGGGACGATGCTCGCGTTCGTCGTGCCGGACGTGGACAGGCAGCACGACCGGCTGGTCGCGGGCGGAGTCTCGGTCCTCACGCCACTCACGACCGAGCCATGGGGCCAGCGCCGGATGCAGGCGTCGGGGCCGGACGGGCTCGTCGTCGAGCTCGTGCAGCCGGTCGCGCCGGATCCCGACTGGATGGCGGCACAGGGGCTCTCCGGCTGAGCTCGCCCGG
>CAWCGI010000008.1:0-45585 GCA_963795065.1 uncultured Actinomycetota bacterium
CGTCGACGTACTGGTTGTCGTGCTTGACCAGCACGTTGTCAGCGGTGAGGACGCCCGCGGAGTCGAGGGTGCCCTCGACGACCGCCCCCTGCCCCTCTCGGAAGACCCCCGGCGCCCTGCCCTCGTAGGACACGGAGACGTCGTAGGCGCCGTCTGTCAGCACGAACTGCAGGGTCCCGGACTCGCGCGACACCGATCCCACTGCGACCAGGCCACCGATGCGTATGCGCTGGTCGTCGACGGCACTCGTGTCGATCTCGCTCGGCGTGCGGTAGTACACGAGGTTGTCCTGCAACCCGGTCGCACCCAGCACCGCCAGGACACCGGCCGCCGCGACACCGACGACGGCCAGTCGCGCACGTGGGGTGGTCAGCGTTGGTCTCACCTCGTGCGCCTCGTCGCGCTCAGGAGCCACAGTGCGAAACCGATCCAGAAGATCACGGTCAACACGTAGCCGGCGACGGCGTAGCTCATGGTCGGCTCCTGTCCGGGTCGCTGGCGACGACGACGATCTCGGGGTGGTCGACGGCGGCCTCGTCAGGCGGCCCCGGGGCGGTCGGAGGCACGGGACTTGAGCAACCAGGTACGGCGCACCAGCGCCCATGCCCACAGCAACGTGAAAGCGAGGACCGCGACGAGCAGGGTCGCCAACATCACGGGCGGGATCGCACCATCGGGCCCGCCCGGCCGCAGGACGCTCGGAGGCTGGTGCAGCGTGCGCCACCACACGACGGAGAAGTGCACGAGAGGGACGTTGACGACCGCCACGACACCGACCACCGCTGCTCGCCGGGCGTTGACGACGGGGTCGGTGCTCAGGCCGCGCACGCCGAGGTATCCGATGTACACGAGGAGCAGGATCGCCGTGGTGACCAGTCGCGGGTCCCACGTCCACCAGGTTCCCCAGGTGGGGTGGGCCCACAGGCTCCCGAGCACGATCGCCAGCGCGGTCAGCCCGACCCCCAGCTCTGCCCCGGCCTGCGCGACCCGGTCGTACTTCAGGTCGCGCCGGACCGCGTAGGCAAGGCTGGCGCCAGCCACGACGGCGAACGACAGGTAGGCGGTCCACGCCGCCGGCACGTGGAGGTACATCAGCCGCTGCGCGTCGCCCTGATAGGCGTCGGGGGGCGCCACGACGAGCGCGAGCACGAGCGCGACGAGCGACACGCCCAGGGCCAGCAGGCCGAGGACGCGGTCGAGGGGGGACGGCGTCATCATTCCTCCAAAATGGCCGGATGCACCGCCCAGACGGTCACCAGCACGAGCAGATCGTAGGCGAGCAGCAGGACGGTCCAGGGCGCGTGGTCCGGACCCGGCGTCCCCATCGTCACCCCGGCGAGAAGGACGGGGACGGCCAGCGGGCAGGACGAGCACCGCCAGCAGCCCCGTCCGACGCCGCGCCCCGACGAGCAGTGCACCGAACGCGACGGTCAGTGCGGCGAGCCCCAGGGTGCCCAGGGGGCCAGCGACGAGTCCCGCCCACGGCATCGGCGCCGGGAACATGAGCGTCACGAGGAGCGCCGCGACGACCCACGTCGCGAGGTAGTGCAGCCACAGGCCCCCGATCTTGCCGGCCAGCAGACGCCAGCGACGGCACGAGTCCGCGCAGGGTGTCCCAGGCTCCTTCGTCGCGCTCGACGGCAGCCACGCTGCGGGCGAGCGCCGGGGCGGCGAACAGGACGACCAGCCACGTGACACCGGGACCGACGCTCTGCAGCACGTCGCGTGAGGGCCCCATCGCCAATCCGGCCAGCAGCACCGCCGCGAGGACGAACGGCAGGACCGTGGTGGTGGCCTCGCGTCCGGAGGCCTCCAGACGTACCTCGCGGCCGACCAGGACCAGGACCGTCCTCATGCCGGGAGAGCCTCGGTCGGACTGACGGCAGCACGCACGAAACCCCCGTCGAGGCGGAGGTGGGCGTCCACCGACCAGGTCAGGGCCACCGGGTCGTGCGACGCGACGAGCACCCCGCTCCCGCGGGCGGCGAGGGTGTGCGTCGTGGACGCCACCAGGTCCGCCCCCTCGGCATCGAGGTGAGCGGTCGGCTCGTCGAGGCAGACCACCGCAGCCGGGCAGGCGAGAGCGACAGCCAGGGTCACGCGCGCCCGCTGCCCGGAGGAGAACGTGCCCACCGCACGGTCGGCGACGAGCGCGAGTCCCACCGCGTCGAGCGCCGCGGCCGCAGCCTCCGCGGCGTCACCTCGCGAGAACCCCGACAGACGGGCCGCGGTCGCGACCGCTGAGCGGGCTGACTCCACCGCCCGGGCACCCTGCCCCGACAGCAGGTAGAGAGCGCGGCCGGAAGCCTCCCGGGAACCGGAGCTGGGCCGGAGCAGACCGGCGGCCACCCGCAGCAGGGTGCTCTTGCCCGAGCCGTTGCGGCCGGTGACCAGGCTGATCGTCCCGGGATGCAGGGTCAGGCTCACGGGCGACAGGGCAAGCGCGACGTCGTACCGCTTGCTCGTCGCCCGAAGCCTCAGCACCGGCTCGTTCTCCGGACGGACCAGGCCGGTCACGCTCAGCCTCCCGGGGTCGTCGGGCCGATCGGGTCCGACCACGTCTGCTTGCTGGTGCCGGCGATCTCACCCACCGGCACGGTGTAGTACTTCTGCAGGTAGGAGGTGATCTGCTTGGCTGTCAGGTCGTCGATCGGTGCACCGTAGGTCTCCCGCATCTTCTCCACCTCGCTGGCCCACTGCTCGGCGGTGAAGCCCGAGTGGCGCACGATCGGGGCGAGGGAGTGGCACGCCGTGCAGTAGGCCTCGACAAGGCCACTGCTCTCCGCCATGACCAGGGAGAGCTCCTCCGCCTGGGGGTACTGCCCCACACCACCCTGGCCCGACGAGACCACGGGCGCGGGATCGTCCTGCGTCACGGCGTAGACACCCACGGACGCGGTCGCCGCCAGCGCCACCACCGCTGGGATCTTCCACCCACCAGGGACCTTCATGCTCACACCACCTCGTAGACGCCGGCGAAGATCCTGGCCGCGGTCTCCTTGCGGGCCCCGGTGTCCATCACGTCGGACGCGGGCTCGGTCGGCTGGACCTCACCGTCGGCATTGGTGGCACGGCACAGCACCCGTTGCTCGCCGGTCTGGTCGAAACCGACGGTCGCGTGCCACACCCGCCACGTGTACTTTCCGTAGGCCTTCTCCAGCTCCGCAGGCTCCCAGGTCCTGCCCTCGTCCTGGCTGATCTCCACCTTGGTGATGCCGGTGCCCTTGTCGTACGCGATACCGGTCAGCTCGACCTCGCGACCGACCGGGATCTGCGTGCCGTCCGTGGGGGTCACGATGAGCGAGAACGGCAGGAGCTCGTTGGGCGTGATCTCCCGCCCGGACCACTCCATCTCGTTGGGCGTCGTCCGGATGTCGATCTCGACCAGCTGCTTGGTCCAGGTCGGCGCCCACGTGCCCGGGAACACCAGGCGGACCGGGTAGCCGTTCCAGAAGGGGATGTCCTCGCCGTTCATCTGGTACGCGACCAGGGGCTCGTACTGCCGGATGGTCTCGATCATGTAGGAGCGCCAGTAGTCGGGCTTGGCCAGGCTGATCACGCGGCCGCCGCCGAACGAGACGTGCAGCGCGCTGTCCTTGACCCCGACCTCGTCGAGCAGGTCGTTGAGCGGCACACCGGTCCACTCGGCGCACGACAGGTCACCCTTGGTCCACGGCATGCCCGGGATCATGGGGTGGTGCAGTCCGCGCCCCTGGCCGCTGCAGACGCCGACGGCGCCGATCGTCGTCGACGACCGGCGCTTGAGCTCGTCGAGGCTCAGGGTGATCTCGTTGTCCGCGGCGTCGCCACCGATCTTGAGCCGGTAGTTCTCGGGTGTCAGCTGCAGGATGGATGCTTCGCGGTAGCGGACGTAGTAGTACTCGTTGTCGGTGTACGGATAGTTCTGCCGACCGATCAGGTGCTCGGCGGGAGTCTCGTAGTTCGGGGGCCGGTCGTAGACCTGACCCATCGGGGCCTTGCCCGGCAGCGAGACGAGCGGGAACGGCGTGCCCTTCATCAGCTTCAGGTCCTCGGCGCGCAGCACTCCGCCGGCGGCGGCGGACTCCTCGCCGAGCAGTCCGATGCCCGTCTTGGCCAAGACAGCGCCCGCGGGCACGCTGAGGGCCCCCAGGAGGAACTTTCGTCTGTCCACTCTCATCACCTCTCAGTTGGTCGCGCCGGCTGCTTCGAACGTGCTCCCGACACCGTGGCCGGGTCGTACCGGTAGGCGGACCCGGCGCCCGGAATGGCGTCGGGCCCGGCGAAGGCGCGGATGTACTCGACGAGGCGCGCGATCTCGGCATCGCTCAGCAGTGCCCTGAAGGCCGGCATCGCGGTGCCGGGACGACCAGCGCGTACTGCGCTCGCCAGCTCCTCGTCGGTCTGCCCCGCCATCCAGGTCGGGTTGCGGAAGGACCGCGCGACCGGCTCGAGACGGCCCGCGGCCACGCCCTGCCCATCGCCGTCCACTCCGTGGCACGAGGCACAGTAGGCGCGGTAGCTGTCCTGTGCCCAGCCGCTCAGCGGGTTGGGCCGGTGCTGGACGTCGGCGAGCTGCCGCAGGTAGGCGACGACGGAGTCGACCTCCCGGTTGTCCAGCTCGTCGTAGAAGGAGGGCATCGACGTGCCGGGGATGCCCTCGACGATCGAGTTGTGCAGCTGCCGGTCGCTCTTGCCCGAGAGCCAGTCACCGTCGGAGAGGGCGCGCGGAAGGGTGTCGAAGGACTTGGCTGCCTGCCCGTCGCCGGCGCCGAACTCGCCGTGACAGCCGGCGCACTGGGCGCCGAAGACTTCCTCGCCCTGGCTGAGCAGCACCTGGTCGACCTGGGGCTGGTCCAGCTCCACCTCGGGCGAGAAACCACGGATGTAGGCCGTGACGGCCCAGATGTCCTTCTCCGAGAGCCGACCGGCGAAGGAGGGCATCGGTGTGCCAGGCACACCGCGCAGGATCGAGGTGTAGAAGACCCCGTCCGACTGGGTCTGCATCCACGACGTGTCCGTGAAGTCACGGGCAGGCGTCGACAGCGTCGGCGCCCACGGACCCTCGCCGTTGCCGACCCCGCCGTGACAGACGAAGCAGCTGGCGGCGTAGACCTCGCCGCCACGCTGCGTGAGTGCCTCGTAGGCCTCCGGCTCGGGAGCCCACGCCTGGTCGAATGCCGCCGGTGCCTGCTCCTGGTCGCCGTCCGTGCTGACGTCGGCGGCGGCGACGTCGTCGCTCCGGCTGCGGTCGAGCAGGTAGAACACTCCGACCGCCGCGGCGGCCGACAGGAGGATCGCCAGCGCACCGGTGGCGATGCTCGTCCTCATTCCTCGCCTCCTTGGTCCTCGGTCTGCTGCCCGCCCCACCGCGCCCGGTCTCGGCGGATCATGTCGTCAGCGGGGCGCTGGAGGACGGTCCGGACCTTCCGGCTGGCGAGGCCGGCCACGATGAAGGCACTCAGCAGGACGACACCTACCCAGAAAAGGACGGTCAACACCGAGTCACTCATCGTTCTCCATCCCCCCGTGTCCTGAGCCGGCATGCCCGTCCATGGCGTTCCTGCCCCGCTCGGTCTGGGGGCCGGCCTCCGACATGTCTCGCCCGAGGTAGTTCAGGTACGCCACGAGCGCTTCGGCGTCCTCGTCAGGAACGACCGTGCCATCGGCTGCCTCGGAGAACATCCACGGGTAGCCCGGCATGATCGACTGCGGCACCGTGCTGCGCGGGTCGTAGAGGTGGGCGTAGTGCCAGCCGTCCGAACGGGCCTCGGACTCACGCGACAGGTCCGGCCCGATCCGGCGCGTGCCCCACTGCTGCGGGAACTGGTCCTGGTACTCCCACGCCTCCGCAGGCGGGCCGAAGCGTCGCACGTCCGAGGGCGTGTCCCGGACGAACGTGGTGTGGCAGTAGGCGCAGCCCTCGCGCTTGTAGACGGTGAAGCCCTGCTCCTCCTGCGCCGTCATCGCGGTGAACTGCTCGGGAGTGCTCCGGGTGACCTCGTCGCGCAGCTCGATCAGCGGCAGCACCCCGAGGGCGACGAAGGAGAAGACCAAGGACCCGATCCCGCCCAGCAGCATGATCGTCTCGCCCCGCTCGAGGAAGCGGACCCAGCGCGGGTCGTGGTCGCTCCCGGGGTCGACCGCCTTCGGCTCGAGCTCCGGGGCGGCGGGCTCGGCGCCGCTGTGCTCGTGGTTCATCGACTCAGCCCTGCGTCTTCGTGGTCCCCGACGACGCGGGACTGCCGCGCCCCGTCGACGGGAGCCTTGTAGAGCGCCACGATCACGAGCACGAAGGATACGAACAGTGCGCTGCCGCTCAGCGAGCGGACCAGCCAGCCGGTCTCCGACGCCACGACACTCTCGATCCAGGGCGCACCGTTCGTCCAGGCGTCCGCCTGTTGCAGCCCGACGATGGTCAGGTAGACGACCATGGTGACGAGACCGACGGTGGCCACCCAGTAGGCGAGGTTCGCCACCCGCCGGTTGACGGTGCGACCACTCACGTTGGGCCACGCGTGCAGGATGCCGCCGATGACGATGAAGCTCGCGAAACCGGCCATGGCCAGGTGCGAGTGGGCGATCACCCAGTCGCTGAAGTGGATCTGGTCCTGCACCCGCATCGAGGCCTGGAAAGCACCCTGCAGGGAGACCAGCAGGTAGAAGACGATGCCGGTCCAGACGAACCGCAGCGGGACGTCCCAGAAGGCCAGGTAGCCGTTGCCGCGAAGACTGGCGAGCAGGTTGGTCACGACGATGACCACCCCGATGCCCATGAACACCGAGGCCATGATGGCGACCTTCTGGGCGCCCATCGGGATCGGGGAGAAGACGTAGTGGTGGATGCCGTTGAGGGGGTAGAAGAACACCAGGCTCCAGAATCCCACCATGGACATGAAGTGGCTGAAGATCGGCCGGCCGGTCGTCGCCGGGATCACGTAGTACGCGATCGCCAGGGTCAGCGGGGTCACCAGGAGCCCCACGGCGTCGTGGATCCACAGCCCCGAGATCACCGCACCCATGGCTCCGGGGGTGAGGTACTCGGGGAAGAACTGACCGATGACGAAGGCCGCCGGGGTGAAGGTCAGCGCCAGGGTCGTGTACCAGCTCGACACGTAGAGACGACCTCGCGGCTTGCGGAGGTACGGCGTCAGGAACTGCACTGCCAGGGCGAGGAAGGCGAAGACCGTGACCACGTCGACGACCACCGGGAACTCGCCCCACTCGACCGACTGGCTGTAGCCGATGAGCACGAAGGTCCAGCCCAGGGCGACGATGCCGATGTTCCAGACGTAGAAGATCACCCAGCCGAGGGTGCGGCTGCGGACCGGGCGCCCCGACAGGGTCGGCACCGCGTAATAGGCGAAGGCGATGAACCCGTTCATCAACCAGGCGTAGAGGATGCCCTGGACATGGGCGAACCGCATCCGCCCCCAGCTGCCCATCGCAGTCTCACCCAGGAACTCGGGGGCCGAGAACTTCGTCGCCACGACGAGCCCGAAGGTCGCCGCGAAGAGAAGCCCGACCAACCCGGCGACAGCGTGGGCACGCACCAGGTCGTGGTAGATCGGTGCCTGTTCCGCAGACCCCGGTGGCAGGTCGACGCCAGTCACCGGCTCGTGTGCTGCGACCCGCTTGTCGGCCGTCTGCTCGAGCTCACGGGGAGCACTCGTCATCGGGTCACCGCCCACCAGGTCAGAGGCCCCGCGAGCATGAAGAGCCCGACCATGAAGCCCCACACCATCGTCGCTGACGGCGGCCAGGGGAAGCGGTCCTCGCTCGCCTCGACTCTCGCCCGGGGGGCCGAGGGTCCAGGCCGTGACTCGTCATGTCCTGTCGTCATCCTGGGCTTCCTCCGCTTCCTGTGGTCGTGTCCTCGAGCACCTCGATCTCCTCCGCCATGCCCTGCGATCGGTGCCCCGGCAGCGTGCAGAGCATGAGTGCCGAGCCGCGTACGCCGGTCAGGTCCGCGCGCAACGTCTGGGTCTCGCCGGGCCGCAGCACCGGGGTCGCAGCCACCACCTCGTCCCCCAGGAGCACCTGCATGTCGTGGGGGGTGGACCCCGCGTTGGTGACCTCCAGCACGACCGGGCCGGCGACGAGGGCGCTCGCCGACGACGTGAAGCCCCACTCGACGAGTCCGATGCGCGCCTCGGACGCCGGGGGTCCGGTGCGGCTGGCGGGGGTGACCTGTGGTGCGCAGGCACCCACGCCGAGGACCAGTCCCGCCGCCCCGGTCGCGACCGCAAGCCTGCGCCGGGTCACGATGCCTCCAACAGGCCGCGCACCAGCGGGATGGCTGGGTGGTCGGCAGAGGCCAGCCGGAGGAAGGCGCGGAGGGCCTTGACCGCCTCTCGGTCGTCTGCGGACCTGGCGCCCAGACCGCGCAGCATCAGCGCGTCGACGTTGCGTGGCTCCCGGTCCAGGGCCGCCTCAGCCTGCTCCCGCGTGAGGTCCAGCTGACCGGTCTGGAACGCGGCCGAGGCGAGCGCCAGTCGAGCACGTACGTCGTCGGGGTCCGCGTCGACGGCTGCTTGCAGCGTCGCCAGATCGGGGTCCGCCGACTCGGCCTCACCAGCACCGGCGGGTGGGACGGCCTCGTCCGGCCGCTCCTGGTCGGAGCTCTGCGAGCCCAAGGGGGTGACGTTGCCCGTGGCGAGCTCGTCGGCACCCCGACCGTCGAGGTTGGTCGCGACGAGGACCCCCAACGAGACAGCGAGCAGGCCACCGACCCCCACCCATCGCAGCGTCCGGATGCCGCGATCGTGCCGTCGGCGTACGAGCGAGGTCACCACGAACAGACCCACCAGGACGGCCGCACCCGGAACCGCCCAGACGAGCCAGCCGACCCCGTCGGCGCGAGGAGCGAGCAGCACCCAGTCGCTGTAGCGGCCGACGAAGTACTGGGTGATCTCCTCGTCGCTCTCCCCCACGGCCACCCGCTCGTCGATGATCTCGCGCATGCTCTTGGCGAGCGGGGAGTTGGAGTCTGCGACCGACAGGCCTTGGCAGGTGGGGCAGCGCAGCGAGGCGGCGACGGCTCGGGCACGCTCTTCGTCGGTCACCGGGCCGTCGGTCCCCGCCGAGCGAACCAGGCCGGCGACGGCCAGCGCGACGAGGATGCCCACCACCGCAGCAGCGGTCAGGGCTCGTCGAGCAGGGGGACGACGTGCTGGTCGATCCATGCGGGGGTCACCTCCCCCACCTGACGGGCACGCACGGTGCCGGTCCCGTCGATCACGAAGGTCTCCGGGACGCCGAAGGTGCCCCACTCGACGGCATGACGGCCGTCCTCGTCGATCACGCTCGGGTAGACCTCGCCACCCATGTCTCGCAGGAACTCCTCCGCCTTGCCCGACAAGTCCTGCGTGTTGATCCCCACGACGGTCAGCCCTCGCGACCGCAGGCCCTCGGCGGCCGCGGCGAGGACGGGGTACTCCGTTCGGCAAGGTCCGCACCAAGACGCCCAGACGTTGACCAGCACCACCTCCGAACGGTGGTCGTCGAGGTCGTAGCTGCCGCCGTCCAGGGTGGGCCCGACGAGATCGGGAGCAGGCTCGGCGACGAAGTTCGACGGAACCACCGACGGGTCACGGCCGAAGCCGTCGGACAGGACAGACACCACGGCTGCGATCCCGAGCACGGCCGCTGCCAGCACCACCCAGCGCCTCATCGGACCTCACCGGCCAGTGAGGGGTCGGGATCGGGCCGGTCCGCCACGGCGGCGGGCACACCCGCCACGTCGGTGCGCCGGGCTTCCCGGCGACTCGGCCACATGGCGAGCAGGGCGCCGCCGATCATGATGCCGCCACCGAGCCAGAGCCACAGCATCATCGGGGTGACCGTGAGCCGCACGACGGCACCCGAACCGTCCGCCGACACCGCGGAGACCGTGAGGTAGACGTCTTCGGTGAGTCCGGTGCGAACCGAGGGCCGCCCGATCGCCTCGCTCATCGTGGGGTAGAACCGCAGCGACGGCTCCCTGGTGCCGAGGGCGGAGCCGTCGCGGGAGAGCTCGGCGCGCGCTGCGACCTGCATGAAGCGCGAGGTGCGGTCCCGGTCCACCCCGGCCAGCGTCACGGTGTACCCGCCGACCTCGAGGGTCTCGCCGACGGCGAGGGAGCGTTCCTCCGAGACCGAGTACGACGACGAGCCGGCGATCGCGACCGCCACGACGACCACGCCGGCGTGGGTGAGCAGGCCGCCGTACCGACGCCGGTTGCCGGTCAGCGCACGGCCGGCGGCGGCGGTCCAGGCATCGGCGTCCCGCTTCGCTGCGCGCATCCCACGCGCGATCTCGACCACGACTGCGGAGAGCGCGAAGGCGGCCACGCCGAAGGTGACCAGCGTCAGCGGGTGCGGGAGACCTGCCAGCCCGAGCCCCGCGATCACCCCCAGGCCGATCACCAGCGGCAGCCGCAGCCTGCTGAAGTCAGCGGTCTCGGCGTCGCGGCCCCAGGGCAGCATCGGGCCCACTCCCATGAGCAGCACCACGACCAGCGCGAGCGGGACCGCCATGCGGTTGAAGTAGGGCGCTCCCACGCTCACCCGATCACCGGTCAGCGCCTCGACCAGCAACGGGAACGTGGTCCCGAAGAGCACGGTCACCGCCAGACCCACGAAGAGCACGTTGTTGACCAGGAAGCCGGCTTCACGAGAGGCCACGCTCTCGATCCGCTCCCCCGTTCCGAGCCTGCCGGCGCGCCACACGAGGAGCCCGGTCACAGCCAGCAGCACGAACGCGATGTAGCCGAGGAGGACCGGACCGAGGGGCGACTGGGTGAAGGCGTGGACGCTGGCGATGACCCCGCTGCGGGTGATGAAGGTCCCGATGAGCACGAGCAGGAAGGTCGAGGCGGCCAGGCTGAGGTTCCAGGCACGCAGGATCGAGCGGCGCTGCTGCACCATCACCGAGTGGATCAGGGCCGTGGCGGTGAACCAGGGCAGGATCGAGGCGTTCTCGACCGGGTCCCACGCCCAGTAGCCACCCCAGCCGAGCACTTCGTAGGACCACCAGGCGCCGAGCAGGATGCCCGACGTCAGCGACGTCCAGGCGAACAACAGCCAGACGCGCGTCGCGGCAAGCCACTCGCGCCCGGTCTCACCGGTCACGAGGGCCGCCACGGCGTAGGCGAAGGGCACCGTGAGTCCGACGTACCCCACGTAGAGCAGCGGTGGATGAACCCCCATGAGCGGGTGATCCTGGAGGAGCGGGTTCGGCCCGGGCCCGTTGTCCGGGACCGGCGACATCCGGGCGAACGCATCGTCTGCGACCAGGGCGAGCCCGAAGAAGAAGAGCGCCACCGACATCAGCGTCGCCATGGCGACCGGGTGCAGATCGCGGGCCCTCGCCGGGACACGGTGCATCATGACCACCGCGAAGACGGCGAGCACGAGCAACCACAGGAACAGCGATCCCTCGAGCGCGGCCCAGAGGCTGATCACCCGGTAGTACGTCGGGACCTCGAGGGCGCTGTTCTCGGCGACGTAGCGGACGCTGAAGTCATGGGACAGCAGCGCCCACTCCATGAGCGTCACGACTCCGACGGCGGCGACGAGGGTGGCCCAGGTCAGCAGTCGTGCGGCCGCGGTCAGGTGCGGACGCCGAGACGACGCCGCCCAGAGCCCGGTCCCGACCAGGGTCACCCCGAAACCGGCCGCGAGGAGCATCGGGCCGAGCGTGCTGATCACGACAGGGGACCCCCTACCTCGCTCAACGGTCTTCGTTTACCCGTACGAACCACGTGTGCGCGCCGCAATCTACCTGCGGCGATCCGGGGAAGTCAGAAGGGGTGTGCTCGCGGCCCGGCCGGCGCGCGGCGACGGCGACGGGAGCGAGCAGCGCCTGGATCCCGCGGCTTGGCGACGCAGGAGCAGGACCACGGAGTTGAGCAGGGGCGGCGTTGGCGCGACCACGACGCACATCCCGGTTGCGCCGCGCGGCCCGGCGCAGCCCGGGGTCGGTCGACACATTGCTCACTCAAATGCATTTCCCCTCGTCGCCGTCGGGCAAACGTCGGGCGGCGCCTCGTGCAGGACCGGCGAGCAGCCGAACCCCGAGCCGTTCCGGTACGACACGGTCTGCCGCGACAGACCGCGACCTCGACCAGGGCGACCGACCCGCCGGTGTCGGTGGCCGTCCCGCACCGGTCGTCGGTGGCTCCGGCGCACCCCGCCCTCCACGTGGTGTTGTGGTCGGACCCGACCCGGGGAAGGTGGTGCCGACGACAGGTGCCGTAGCCACCCGCCGGTCAACGGGTAGCCCGCTCAGCCGTCGCCGGCCACGTCTCGACCGTCGGCGGTCTGCGGATCCGCGTCGATCGCCTCGACGGCGGGGGTGCGGGAGGGCTCGACGCCCGGGGGCCGCCGGTCGAGGTGCACGCCGGCGATCATGCAGCGCACCGACCCGCCCGCGAGCTCGATGGTCGGGATGTCGACGTCGAGGATCTCGCAGGACTCCTCGATCACGTCGACCTGGTCGGGCCGCAGGCTGCGGCGGGCGCGTGACGACATGACCATGAGGTAGCGCCGCCGTCCCTCCGTCGTCCGACCGCACAGCTCGACGGCGTTGCCGGCGAACTCGCGGATCTGGGTCTCCGTGAGCTCGACGACCTTGCGTCCGTTGACGGTGAGCCGCTCGCGGACCGCGGCCCGGCGGTCCGCGTCCGGGATCATCTCCAGCGCGATCAGCGCGACGTCGGTGCCGATGCAGGCGATCACGTTGGTGTGGTAGACCGGCACGCCCGAGGCGTCGACCGCGTCGAAGGCCATCGGCTCGTAGCCGAAGTCGGTGCAGAAGCGCTCGAGCACGTGGGTGTCGGCCCGGTGGCTCGCCGCGGCGTAGGCGACCCGCGAGACGTGGTCGAGGACCATCGCGCCGGTGCCCTCGAGGAAGATGCCGTCCGGCTCCAGGCCCGAGTAGTCGACGATGGTCTGCACCCGGTAGGACGACTTGAGCATCTCCAGCACGTCGGCGCGACGCTCGTGGCGCCGGTTGGAGGCGTACATCGGGTAGACCGCGACGGTGCCACCGGCGTGCGTGGAGAGCCAGTTGTTGGGGAACACGCTGTCGGGGCGTGAGTGGTCCTCGTCGGCGAACACGTGCACCCGCACCCCCGCGGTCCGGAGCGCCTCGGCCACCGCGTCCATCTCGGCCAGCGCCCGGGCCGAGGTCACGTCGTCGGGCTGTCCCTCCGGCACGTCGGCCTGGAAGGCGTTGTCGGCCGCCGTCGTCGGGTTGGGCACGAACTTCTCGGCGCGCACGAGGATGACGGCGGAGGGGGCTTGAGCACTCACGGACGGAATCTAGACGACCCCGGGCGCCGGTGGGTCGTGGCCTGCCCACCCCGGCTGCTACGTTCTTCCAAAGATCATTGGAGGAAGACATGGACGAACGCCGGGCGCACCTCTTCGACCAGCTGGGCGTCGTGGGCAAGGCCTTCGCCAGCCCCCGACGGCTGGAGCTGGTCGACCTGCTCGCCCAGGGCGAGCGCACCGTCGACGCGCTCGCCCGGGCCGCCGGCATGGGCGTCACGTCGGTCTCCGCGCACCTGCAGGTGCTCAAGCTCGCGCACGTCGTCACGACGCGGCGCGAGGGCACGCGGGTCCACTACCGGCTCGCGGGCGACGACGTGGCCGCGCTCTACGACGCGATGCGCACCGTGGCCCGCATCCGCTCCGCCGACGTGGGGCAGGCGCTGGACGCCTACCTCAACGTGCCGGGGTCGGAGGAGGTCGGTCTGGTCACCCGCGACGAGCTGGCCGACCTGCTCGCGGCCGGCGACAGCGTCGTCCTCGACGTCCGCCCCCACGAGGAGTACGTCGCCGGCCACATCCCGGGCGCCCGCAGCCTGCCCTTCGACGAGCTCACCGAGGCCGCGGACGCCCTGCGCTCCGGCGGGCCGGTGATCGCCTACTGCCGGGGCGCCTACTGCGTCCTGGCCCACGACGCCGTCCGGCTGCTCGACGCAGCCGGGGTGGCGGCGCGACGTCTCGAGGACGGGATGCTCGAGTGGCGGACCCACGGCGGTCCCGTCGAGACCGTCCAGCCCGTCGCGACGAGAGCCTGACCCACCCACCACTCCCCCCGAACAGAGGAGCAGCCGCATGACCACCACCCGCAAGAGCCCCATCGTCCCGATCGCTGTCGCCGTGGCGGCTGCCGTGGCGCTCGTCCTCGTGCTGTTCGGCACCGGCAGCTCCGGAGACGACGCCGACAACCCGTCGAGCGCCGGCGAGGCGGGCCAGCAGTCCGCAGGCTCCGGCGCCGCGTCCGACGACGCGGCGCAGACCCTCGCCCGGCGGGTGGAGGGCGACCCGGTGACCAAGGGCGACATCGACGCACCGGTGGTGCTGGTGGCGTACTCGGAGTTCCAGTGCCCGTTCTGCGGCAAGTTCGCCCGCGACACCGTGCCGACCCTCGAGGAGAAGTACGTCGCCGACGGGCACCCTGCGCATCGAGTGGCGCGACTTCCCCTACCTCGGCGAGGAGTCCACCACCGCGGCGTACGCCGCCCGTGCCGCCGCGGCGCAGGGCAAGTTCTGGGAGTTCCACGACGCCCTGTACGCCGACCAGCCGCCGCCCAACACGGGGCAGATCGACCAGGCCTACCTCGAGGACGTCGCCGAGGAGGTCGGGCTCGACCTCGACCGCTTCCGGACCGACCAGACCTCCGACCTCACGCAGAAGCTCGTCTCCCGCGACTTCCAGGAGGGTCAGTCCATCGGGGTCACCGGCACCCCCTCGTTCCTGATCAACGGCACACCGGTCGTCGGGGCCCAGCCCGTCGAGGTCTTCGAGCAGGCCATCGACAAGGCGGCCGCCGCGGCCCAGCAGGGTGAGCAGCAGGACCAGTGACCGAGGTCGGCCTGCTGGCGGCGTTCGCCGCCGGCGTACTCGCGCTGCTCTCGCCGTGCAGCGCACTGCTGCTGCCGTCGTTCTTCGCCTACGCGTTCGCGACCAAGCGCGCGCTGGTCGCGCGCACGCTGGTCTTCTACGTCGGGCTGCTGCTCACCCTGGTGCCGCTCGGCACCGGGATCGGCGCCGCCTCCGAGCTCTTCTACGGCCACCGCGCCCAGCTGATCCTGCTGGCCGGCTGGCTGATCATCGCCCTGGGTGTGGTCCAGATCCTGGGGCGGGGCTTCCGGTGGCCGCTCACCGACCGACTGCAGACGTGGTCGCAGGCACGCCAGGGCTCCGGCTGGGTCTCCACCCTGCTGCTCGGTGCGGTCTACGGCCTGGCCGGCTTCTGCTCCGGACCCGTGCTCGGCGCCATCCTCACCGTCGCCGCGACCGTCGGGTCGCCCTGGCGGGGCGGGCTGCTGCTCGCGGTCTACGCGCTGGGCATGGCCGCTCCCCTGCTGGTCCTGGCGGCGTTCTGGGACCGGTTCGACCTGGGTCGACGCCGGTGGCTGCGGGGTCGCACCCTCGGTCGTGGCCGGATCCGGGTGCACACCACGTCGCTGGTCTCCGGCCTGCTGTTCGTCGTGATCGGGGTCGTCTTCCTCCGTTACGACGGCACCGCGGGCATCACCGGCTCCCTCGGTCTCGGCGACACCGTCGACCTCGAGTACTCCCTGCAGCAGACCGTGACCGACTGGGCGGCGGCCGTGCCGACGTGGCTGCTACCGGCGCTGGTCCTCGCGGTCGCGGCCCTCGTGGCCGTGCGCCGGGTCACGACCAGGAATACCTCGGCGGCCGACGACGCTCTACCCATAACCCCCCAGGGGGACCGAAACCGCAGACAGGAGTCACCGAGATGAGCACCATCGACCTCACCGCCGCCACGTTCGAGAGCACCATCACCGACCACGAGATCGTCCTCGTCGACTTCTGGGCGTCGTGGTGCGGCCCGTGCCGCCAGTTCGCCCCCGTCTACGAGCAGGCGTCGACCGACCACCCCGACATCGTCTTCGGCAAGATCGACACCGAGGCCGAGCAGGGGCTGGCCGCCGCCGCGCAGATCACCTCGATCCCGACCCTGATGGCCTTCAAGGGCGGCACGCTGGTCTTCTCCCAGCCCGGAGCCCTGCCCGCCCCGGCCCTGGGCGAGCTGATCGAGGCCGTGCGCGCCCTCGACGTCGAGCAGGCCATGGCCGAGGCCGCGGCCGACGCCTGAGCCCCACCCGGGCTGTCCGTGGGCGCTCAGCCTGGTGAGATCAGCCTGGTGAGATCAGCCTGGTGACATCAGCCAGGGCTCGCGGAGGTCCAGGAACGTGGTCTCCTCCACGGCGAGCGACATCAGCTCGTCCATGAGGGCTGCGGACTCGGGGGGTGCGTCCTTGCGCTCGCCCTCCCGGGCCGCCTCCTCGGAGGTGAAGTGGATCGTCATCGTCCAGGATCCGTCGTCTGCGCCCGCCCAGCACGTAGCCAGGACGTCGGGTCGCAGGCTCGGCCAGTCGGTGGGGTCCGAGGCCATCAGCGCACGACCGCGCTGGACGTCGCTGATGCGGCCCTGCATGACCTGGACGAAACCCGCCTGGTCGGGGTCGCCGTAGACCTCCAGGTCCACGAGCGTGTACTCGTGGAAGGTCGGCTCCCCCGCGAAGGTGGTGGCGATCTCCGACCACCAGTCGCCCTGCTCGGGCCGCTGGCTGTTGCGCCGGGCGGCGTCCTGCGACTCGAACCTGACGAAGGCGATGGTGCTGCCGTCGGCCGTGACCCCCGCCGTGCTGCCGAGCCACCCGGCCGCGCCCGGGCCCAGCTCGGTGCGCCACCGCTCGTAGTGGGCGTGCATGGCGTCGGGGTCAGCGGCCCGGCCTTGGATCACCTGGACGAACATCGTGCCTCCTCAGGACGAGAGACGGACGCGGCGACCATCCACGTTACTCCCGATCCCCGGAGACAGCGACGTCACAAGATGTACAGCATCTCCTGGTACGTCGGCAGCGACCACAGGTCGTCGGCGACCAGGGCCTCGAGGGTGTCGGCCGCGGCGCGCACCGAGGCCATGGCCGGCAGGACCTGGTCGCGGCAGTACGTCGCCACGGCCAGCGGGTCCTCCGGGTGCTCGTGGGCGATGGCGGCCCCGAGGGTGGCCAGACCCGCCCGCAGGTCGGCGATCGGTGCCGAGACCTGCAGCAGCGTCGAGGTGTCGGCCTCGACGCCCGCGGCCTGCAGCGCGGCGACGTTGGCAGCCAGCTCGGTCTGGTAGCGCAGCGCCGCCGGCAGGATCGTCGTGGTCCCGATCTCCTGGGTGAGGTTGGCCTCGACACTGACGGAGAGCACGTACTGCTCGCAGCCGACCTCGTAGCGGCTCTGCATCTCGCGCTCGCTGAACACGGCGTACGTCGCGAAGAGCTCGAGAGCCTCGGGAGAGATCAGCTCGGGCAGCGCGTCGACCGTCGTGCGCAGGTTCTTCAGCCCCCGCTGCTCGGCCTCCAGCGGCCACTCCTCGGAGTAGCCGTTGCCGTTGAAGATCACGTCGCCGTGGTTGGAGATGATCTCGGTCAGCAGCGCCTGCACCGCTTCGTTGAAGTCGGTGCCGGCGCCGACAGCCTTCTCCAGCGTCGTCGCGCAGTGGTCGAGCGCCTCGGCCATGATGGTGTTGAGCACGACCATCGGGCCGGCGACGGTCTGGTTGGAGCCGGGCGCGCGGAACTCGAAGCGGTTGCCGGTGAACGCGAACGGGCTCGTGCGGTTGCGGTCGCCCGGGTCCTTGGTGAGCGCCGGCAGCGTGTCGACGCCGATCATCAGCGTCCCCTTCTCCTTCGAGTGCGTCGCCCCGCCCTTCGCGATCTGGTCGAAGACGTCGGCGAGCTGGTCCCCGAGGAAGATCGAGATGATGGCCGGCGGCGCCTCGTTGGCCCCCAGCCGGTGGTCGTTGCCGGCCGACGCGACCGACGCGCGCAGCAGGCCGCCGTACAGGTGCACGGAGCGGATGACCGCGGCGCAGAAGACGAGGAACTGCGCGTTGTCGTGCGGGTTGTCACCGGGCACCAGCAGACTGCCGAGCTCGGCGTTGCCGAGCGAGAAGTTCACGTGCTTGCCGGAGCCGTTGACGCCCTCGAAGGGCTTCTCGTGGAAGAGGCACTCCATGCCGTGCTTGCGGGCCACGGACTTGAACGTGGTCATCAGGAGCTGCTGGTGGTCGGAGGCCTCGTTGGCGCGCTCGAACATCGGCGCGACCTCGAACTGGCCGGGTGCGACCTCGTTGTGCCGGGTCTTGGCCGGGATGCCGAGCTTGAAGAGCTCACGCTCGGTGTCCATCATGAAGCCGAGCACCCGCTCGGGGATCGCCCCGAAGTAGTGGTCGTCGAACTCCTGGCCCTTGGGCGGCCGAGCGCCGAAGAGCGTGCGCCCGGCGTTGAGGAGATCGGGCCGGGCCAGGAAGAAGTGGCTGTCGACCAGGAAGTACTCCTGCTCGGGGCCGCAGTAGGCGACCACGGTGTCAGGGTCCTCGTGGCCGAAGAGGGTGAGCACCCGCTTGGCCTGCGCCGACATCGCCTGCTGCGAGCGCAGCACCGGCGTCTTGTGGTCCAGCGCCTCGCCCGTCATCGAGATGAAGATGGTGGGGATGCACAGCGTGTTGCCGTTGGGGTTCTCCAGCACGTACGCCGGGCTCATCACGTCCCATCCGGTGTAGCCGCGCGCCTCGAAGGTGTTGCGCAGCCCGCCGTTGGGGAAGCTGGACGCGTCCGGCTCGCCCTGCACCAGGGTCTTGCCCGAGAACGACGCGAACGCCGTCCCGTCGCCGACGGGGTCCAGGAAGCTGTCGTGCTTCTCAGCCGTGAGACCGGTGAGCGGGTAGAAGACGTGGGCGTAGTGGGTGGCGCCCTTCTCCATCGCCCAGTCCTTCATCGCCGTGGCCACCGCGTCGGCGACCTCGGGATCCAGCGGGGCGGACTTCTCGATGGTGGACACGACGGACCGGTAGACCGCCTTGGGCAGGCGCCGCTGCATCACCGTCAGGCTGAAGACGTTCTCCCCGAAGATCTGCCCCGGCTCCTCGCCGGGGTCGAAGCTGATCGGCGGCGGCACGTAGGCCTCCACCGAGGTGATGGCCTGCAGCCGGACATGGTTGGCACTCACGTTGCGCTCCCTCAGCGTGCGCCGCCCGTCGTGGCGGCGTCGCGACCACGCTAGGACGGCTCGATGACGCGAATGTTTCGTGGTGGTGACAGCAGCCGACCAGCTCCGGCGGGCCCGTCAGCCGGCTACGGGGAACGCCTCAGAGGTGGGCCGACGCCGCGACAGCCAGGCCACGGCCGGGTAGCCGGTGGCCAGGCCGAGCACGATGCCGATCTGCATGAGGAACCAGAACGCGCCGTCCGTGGCCGGGGGCATCAGGTCGTTGAAGTGGAGCAGCAGCATCCACCCGCCCATCCCGAGGTCGAAGGCCAGCACCGTCACCACGGCAGCGAGGACTGCTGCGCCGGCCGGGAACCCACCGTGGTGCCGGATCGCGCGCTCGTAGACGAACAGCAGCCCCATGGCCAGCGCCCCGATGACCAGGATCATCACCCACAGGTCGAGGCCGGCGATCGTGAACCCCGACGCGAGCACGAGCGGTACGCCGACCAGGTGCGCCAGGGCCGAGGCCCCGCCGCCGGGCAGGCCGCCCACGGGGGGCGTCGGCTCACCGCCGACCGGAGGCTGGTCCGCGGCCGCGGACGCGGCCCGGCCACGGGCGGCGTAGACCATCCAGGCGAACGGTCCGAGGTAGAGGGCCGAGGTGATCCAGACGACCTCAGCGGCGAGAGTGCGCTGCCGGCGTCGTCCGACGTAGATGTCGATGGCGATCGCGACGGCCGTCGCGATCGCGAGCGTGAGAAAGAGCCAGGCCAGGGGCGTGACCCACAGGGGGACGCGGTTGGTCATCTGCATGAGCGGTGGTCCTTGTCGTTCGTGGCGAGGGAGCCCGGGTGGCGTGGACGCACACCTCGGGGGGGCTGGGGCGAGCCCCAGCGGCCTGTCAGACCCGGACCACGCAGAGATCGACCACGGAGGACTTCACGGCCCGCGCGACCAGGCCGAGGAAGGTGAGCAGAGCCAGGCCCAGGCGTGCGAGCTCCTGCTAGAACGGCGTCTCCACGGTCGGCTGCAGCACTGCTTCCGAGAGCGACTCGGTGCGCAGGTGCGACCCGGTCTGGTAGTCGGGATCGCGGACCATCTCGCTGAAGCTCCGGCGCGTCGGGTAGCGCACCAGCAGGACGGCGTCCCAGGCCTGGCCGTCCTCGGCCACCAGCGCGGTGCCACCGAGCCCGTAGTACAGGATCTCGGCCCCACGGGCCTCGGCGTGCGGCCGGAAGTGCCGTAGGTAGTCCTCGTAGCCGGCGCGGCCGCCGTCCTCGAACCTCAACAGGTTGAGCATCACGACCGGTGAGTCCGCGTCGTGCTCGACGAACTGCTTGAGACCGCGGCCGGTCGGGTCGATGGCCATGCTGGCTCCTCTCGCGGGGACGCCCGGGCCGTACGGCGGCGGGCCAGCGTCATCATGCCTCGGTCACGGCGAGGGGCTGCTGCTCAGAGGTTGCCGGACTGCTTGCTGCCCTCGGTGCACGTGGCCGTGCGCGACGTGAGGGGGCTCGTCCAAGAGCCGAGCTTGGCCTGGACGTCGATGGTCCAGCTGTTCGTCGTGAGGTCCCGCAGCTGGGTGAAGGACAGCGTGGCCGACCGGCTGGTCGACGTGCTGGTGGCTTTCACGGACGAGCCGAGCCGCAAGGTGTAGACGTACTGCGCACCGGCCGGGCCAGGGTCGGTGAAACCGGTGACCGAGATGCTGATGGTCTCGTTCAAGCCGCCGCGCGAACAGGCGTAGGTGCCGCTCAGGTTCGCGGGGGCCACCATCGTCGCCGTCGAGACAGCGAGGGGTGCCGCTGTGCCGCCCGTGAACGTCGCGAGCGCGATCCCCGGGACCAGCACGAGCAGCACCACGCTGAGCGCGAACGCGCCTGCGCGGATGCCCCGAGCGAACCTGGTCACGAGTTTCTGCTCCGTCTGGTTGATGTGCGGCCTACGATGGGTGTTCCCCCACCCTTACTGGTCAGGTTCAAGAGGTTCTGTCCCCCGCCTCAAGATCCGCGCAAGGAGCGCCAGCATGGTTCCCCCCACCGCAGCATCCACGCACTCCCCCACCGAGACGGCCCCCGCGCGCCGGGCCCTGGTCGTCGAGGACGACGAGGACATCCGCTCGTTGATCGAGTTCACGCTGCGCACGGCCGGCTTCGAGGTCAGCAGCGTCGACTCCGGCCAGGCGGCCCTCGACATGATCGCCGCGTTCGATCCCGACCTGGTCACCCTCGACCTCGGCCTGCCGGGAATCGATGGCATCGAGACCTGCCGGCGGATCCGCAGCCTGAGCGACGCGTACGTCGTCATGATCACGGCCCGCGACGAGGAGATCGACCGGTTGCTCGGTCTGGAGACCGGGGCCGACGACTACCTGTCGAAGCCCTTCCACGTGCGCGAGCTCCGGGCCCGGGTCAACGCGATGTTCCGCCGGCCCCGGCGCCTGGACGGCAGCCCCACGCTGCGAGCGGTGCCCGACCAACCTCCGGTCGCAGCGCCCGCCGCTGCTCCGGCCCACGCCCCGGGCCACGACCACGAGATCCTCACGCACGGGTCGCTGCGCGTCGACGTGGACGGCCGCCAGGCCTTCCGCGACGGGGCCGAGCTGGCCCTGACCCGGACCGAGTTCGACCTGCTGACGACGCTGATGCGCTCGCCGGCGCGGGTGTGGAGCCGCGAGTCGCTGTTGCGTTCGGTGTGGGACACCGAGTGGGCCTCCGACACCCACCTCGTGGAGGTGCACGTCGGCAACCTGCGCCGCAAGCTCGGGGAGCGCACCGGTGGTCCGCGCTTCGTGCGGACGGTCCGCGGCGTCGGCTACCGCATGGAATCGGTCGCCTGACCCGGTCATCGGGCGCGGCGGGCGCCGCCGCGGGGGCGCTTGTCGCCCGACCAGATGGAGGAGAACCCCAGGCCCAGGACGCCGGCCAGGGCCAGCCACAGCACGCCGTCCTGGACGATCGGGGTCCGCAGCAACCGGATCACCTCACCGACGACCGGCACCACCGCCTGGACCTCCCACACCGTGTCACCCTCGATCGTGGCCACCCACGGGTCGACGTTGTCGTTGGCATCGCCCTGGGTCTTCACCGCGACCGAACCGTCCTCGCCCCGGATCACCTCGACCACCCGGTGGGTCTCCACCCGCTGGTCCTCGATCGGGATCCGGTAGCTGATCACATCACCCACCGCCACCTCCTGCGCCGGACGCGGCATCGTGACCACCACATCACCCGGCGCGATCCCCGGCTCCATGCTCCCGGTCAGCATCGTCGCGGTCCGGTAACCCAGCACGTGAGGACCCACCGCCAAGAACAAGAACGCCACCCCCGAGAGGACCAGCACCAGACTCACCGCCCCCCGCGCCACCCGACCCGCCACCCGCAGCACCCACGGACCCTGAGGGCCCCGCGGGCCCCGCCCGGACACCTGCGGCGCCTGGTCCACCGGCGCCTGGTCCACCTCGACCGCAGAGCGGCTGATCTGGAGGATGCTCATGAGAAGACGTCCCTTCAGGACACGGGTGGGCGGGTCAGGCGATCAAACGTCAAGCCTCAGCTCACTTGAACTGGGCGGTGCGCTGCGTGGCGTCGAAGGTGAACCCGATGGTGTTCGACAGACCCTGGAAGTCGTTGCCGGCCGCCTGCGGCAGGCTCAGCTGGATCCGCAGGTTCGAGGCCGCACCCGACTCGTTCAGCGCCGTCGCGGCCACACCCAGGTCCAGGTTCGTGGCCACCACCGCACGCGAGGCCAGCACCGGCGTCGTCGTCCCCGCACAGCTCAGCTCGCTGGTCTGACCCACCTTGGTCCACGCCACCGAGCACTGGTCCAGCTTCATCTGCAGACCGTTGGCCCCATCGGTGGACAACAGGTTCGAGGTGGTCGGGCTCGTGGTCAGCTTCACCGAACCGAACGCCTCGGTCCGACCACTGCGCGTCAACGTCACCGCCCGCTGCACCGTGTCACCGGGCACCAGGTTCGTCGCCGCCACCGTCGTACCAGCCGTGGCGTTCTGGGTCAGACCGATCTCCAGGAAACCGTTGGTCACCGACTGGCTGGCCGAGGTCGTCGAGGTGAACGCACCGAACGTACCCAGACCCGCCACCGAAGCCGCACCAGCGACCAGAGCGACCGACGCCAGGACCTTGGTGGTCTGCATCCGACGAGAAACAGTGTGCTTGCCCATGATGAATTCCTTTACGAGGGGAGAGAGACGACCCGGAACATCCGAGCCAGTCGAGATCGAGGCGACCGGCGAACCGATCGGGTTGATAAACAGAACTCTGCGCCCCCCACATCAAGGCACCACCCCACAACCACCCGACGTTCCCGCAAGGAAAACGCAAGAAACCCCCACCCCCGGGTCTCGGGTCCCGGGGGTGGGGGTGGCTCTCGTGCGCTCGTGCGGTCAGCCGGCCGGTCAGCCGGCGGCGGCGGCGCTGAAGGGGGCCAGCGCGCCGTCGGCGCGGCAGGCGGCGCGGGGCAGCTGCTGGGCGTGGAGCAGGGCGTCGTCCAGGGCACCGAGGCTCAGGTCGGTCTCCACCCGGCCGGCCAGCGAGGCCAGCTCGCGGGCCCCGACGGTGGCCGAGGCGACCTTCAGGCTCAGCACCCGGTCCATCGCCGCGGCCACGTCCTGCTCGGCCACCCGGGCCAGCACCGAGGCCACCCGGTCGGGCAGCAGGTCCCGGTAACGCCCCACCAGGCTGCCCACGAACGCGGCGTCGCCGCAGTCGCCGAGCAGCTTGTCGAGCTGATGGTGGTCCACCGGGGTCATCGGGCGCGGCGGGCGCCGCCGCGGGGGCGCTTGTCGCCCGACCAGATGGAGGAGAACCCCAGGCCCAGGACGCCGGCCAGGGCCAGCCACAGCACGCCGTCCTGGACGATCGGGGTCCGCAGCAACCGGATCACCTCACCGACGACCGGCACCACCGCCTGGACCTCCCACACCGTGTCACCCTCGATCGTGGCCACCCACGGGTCGACGTTGTCGTTGGCATCGCCCTGGGTCTTCACCGCGACCGAACCGTCCTCGCCCCGGATCACCTCGACCACCCGGTGGGTCTCCACCCGCTGGTCCTCGATCGGGATCCGGTAGCTGATCACATCACCCACCGCCACCTCCTGCGCCGGACGCGGCATCGTGACCACCACATCACCCGGCGCGATCCCCGGCTCCATGCTCCCGGTCAGCATCGTCGCGGTCCGGTAACCCAGCACGTGAGGACCCACCGCCAAGAACAAGAACGCCACCCCCGAGAGGACCAGCACCAGACTCACCGCCCCCCGCGCCACCCGACCCGCCACCCGCAGCACCCACGGACCCCGCGGACCCCGAGGGCCCCGCGCGGGCACCTGCGGCGCCTGGTCCACCGGTGCCTGGTCCACCTCGACCGCAGAGCGGCTGATCTGGAGGATGCTCATGAGAAGACGTCCCTTCAGGACACGGGTGGGCGGGTCAGGCGATCAAACGTCAAGCCTCAGCTCACTTGAACTGGGCGGTGCGCTGCGTGGCGTCGAAGGTGAACCCGATGGTGTTCGACAGACCCTGGAAGTCGTTGCCGGCCGCCTGCGGCAGGCTCAGCTGGATCCGCAGGTTCGAGGCCGCACCCGACTCGTTCAGCGCCGTCGCGGCCACACCCAGGTCCAGGTTCGTGGCCACCACCGCACGCGAGGCCAGCACCGGCGTCGTCGTCCCCGCACAGCTCAGCTCGCTGGTCTGACCCACCTTGGTCCACGCCACCGAGCACTGGTCCAGCTTCATCTGCAGACCGTTGGCCCCATCGGTGGACAACAGGTTCGAGGTGGTCGGGCTCGTGGTCAGCTTCACCGAACCGAACGCCTCGGTCCGACCACTGCGCGTCAACGTCACCGCCCGCTGCACCGTGTCACCGGGCACCAGGTTCGTCGCCGCCACCGTCGTACCAGCCGTGGCGTTCTGGGTCAGACCGATCTCCAGGAAACCGTTGGTCACCGACTGGCTGGCCGAGGTCGTCGAGGTGAACGCACCGAACGTACCCAGACCCGCCACCGAAGCCGCACCAGCGACCAGAGCGACCGACGCCAGGACCTTGGTGGTCTGCATCCGACGAGAAACAGTGTGCTTGCCCATGATGAATTCCTTTACGAGGGGAGAGAGACGACCCGGAACATCCGAGCCAGTCGAGATCGAGGCGACCGGCGAACCGATCGGGTTGATAAACAGAACTCTGCGCCCCCCACATCAAGGCACCACCCCACAACCACCCGACGTTCCCGCAAGGAAAACGCAAGAAAACCTGCCGATGCTGGTTTGGCGCCGGCGACAGCGGGCACAACTCCAGGGCACGACCACGTCGGCTCGCCTTGACCTGTGGTGGCTCGGCCCGCATCTCGGGCGCGGGCCGCCCGCCAGGGCAGGCCGAGACGAGCGGGGTCGGTCGTGCGGGCCAGGTCGCGATCCTCCAGGGGGGAACGATCGCGACCTGGCTCGTCCCTCCCCTGTCCGATCCGCGCGGTCAGTCCCAGAAGACGCGGTCGACGACCGCGCGGGAGCGTCGTGTGGTGCGCAGGTAGTCGTTGATCAGCTGGTCGGTGGTGCCGGGTGGGTACCCGAGGATCTTGGCCACCGCCGTCCGCTCACGGGTCTCGCTCGGCAGGTGGTCGCCGGGCTTGCCCCGCGCCAGGGTCACGGCGTTGCGAGTCCGGCTGACCGTGCGCCAGCCCTGCGAGAGCAGCTCGCAGTCGTCGGCCGAGATGAGGTCGGCCTCGCGCGCCGCTCGGAGCGCCGCGAGCGTCTGGGCCGTCCGCAGCGCCGGCACCTGCCCGGCATGGCGCATCTGGAGCAGCTGCACGGTCCACTCGATGTCGGCCAGGCCGCCCCGGCCGAGCTTGAGGTGCAGCTGCGGGTCGGCGCCGCGGGGCAGCCGCTCGTGGTCGACGCGCGCCTTGATCCGACGGACCTCGATCACGTCGTCCTCGGAGAGGCCGTCCTCGGGGAAGCGCAGGGGGTCGATCAGGTCGACGAACGCCGCGCGCAGGTCGGGATCGCCCACGACCGCATCGGCGCGCAGCAGGGCCTGGGCCTCCCACACCTTGGACCACTTGGCGTAGTAGGCCGCGTAGGAGTCCAGCGAGCGCACCAGCGCGCCCTGCTTGCCCTCGGGCCTCAGGCCGGCGTCGACCTCGAGCGGGGGGTCGCCGCCCGGGAGCGCCAGGAGCCGACGGATCTCGTTGGCGACCGCCTGGGCGTACGACGTCGCGAGGTGCTGGTCGACGTCGGGCCCGGGCTGGTGGACGAACATCACGTCGGCGTCGCTGCCGTAGGAGAGCTCGAAGCCGCCGTAGCGCCCCATGGCCACGATCGCGATCCGGGTGGGCCGCTCGTCGAGACCACGCTGCTCCTGCACCGCGCGCTGCACGGCCTCGAGCGTGGCCTCGAGCGTCGCGTCGGTGAGCCGCGACAGCCCGGCGCCCACGTCGGCCACGTCGATGCGGCCGAGGACGTCGCCCGCAGCGATCCGCAGCAGCTCGCGGCGGCGTACGGCGCGGATCGCGCGCACCGCCTTCTCGACGTCCTCCTGCCGCCCGGCGGAGGACAGCATCTCCTCGGTCAGCGTCTCAGCCGGCTGCGGGTCGAGGTCGCCGGCGAGGAGCCGGACCCCCTGGGGCTCGCGCTCGAGCAGGTCGGTCACGTAGCGCGAGGTGGACAGCAGGATGGCCAGCCGCTCGGCGACCTGCCCCTCGTCGCGCAGCGTGCGCAGGTACCACGGGGTGCGGCCCAGCGTCTCGCTGAGCCGGCGGAAGCCGAACAGCCCCGCATCCGGGTCGGGCCCCTCGGCGAACCACTGCAGCATGGCGGGGAGCAGCGCCTTCTGGATCGTCGCGGTGCGGGTGACCCCGCTGGTGAGCGCCTCGAGGTTGCGCAGCGCGGCGGTCGGGTCGGCGTAACCGAGGGCGGCGAGGCGGTCCTCGGCCGCGGCGGAGGACAGGCGGGCGCCGTCCTCGGAGATGGCGGCGACCGCGGTGAGCAGCGGGCGGTAGAACAGCTTCTCGTGCAGCCGCCGCACCTCGCGGCGGTGGTGCTGCCACGCCTTGTCGAGGCTCGCGGCGGGCTCGCGGAGGAAGCCCATGCTCCGGCCGAGCCGGCGCATCGCGGCGTCGTCGTCGGGCACCACGTGGGTGCGGCGCAGCTGGTGGAGCTGGATCCGGTGCTCGAGGCTGCGCAGGAAGGCGTAGGCCTCGTGCAGCGCCTCGCCGTCCTCGCGCCCGACGTAGCCGAGCCGGGTCAGGGCGGCCAGGGCGCTGAGGGTGGTCGGCGCCCGGACACCGGGTTCGGCCCGTCCGTGCACGAGCTGGAGGAGCTGCACGGCGAACTCGACGTCGCGCAGGCCACCGGCGCCGAGCTTGAGCTGACGCTCGGCCTCCCGCGCCGGGATGTGCTCCAGCACCCGGCGACGCATGGCCTGGGTCTCGGGCACGAAGCCCTCGCGCTCGCTGGCGTGCCAGACCATCGGCTGGACCATCTCGACGTACTCGCGCCCCAGGGCCAGGTCGCCGGCGACCGGGCGCGCCTTGAGCAGCGCCTGGAACTCCCAGGTCTTGGCCCACCGCTCGTAGTAGCTGCGGTGACTGGCGAGGGTGCGGGTGAGCGGGCCGGCGCGACCCTCCGGCCGCAGGTTGGCGTCGACCGGCCAGATCGTGCCCTCGGCGGTCTGGTCGGAGCAGACCCGCATCAGGTGGCTGGCCAGCTGGCTCGCGGCACGCAGCGCCTCGTCGTCGCCGGCGCCCTCGGCGGGGGCGTGCACGAAGACCACGTCGACGTCGGAGACGTAGTTGAGCTCGTGGCCGCCGCACTTGCCCATCGCGATCACCGAGACCCGGCACGCCCGGGCCTGCTCGCCCACCCGGGCGCGGGCGACCGCCAGCGCGGCGTCGAGCGTGCCGGCGGCCAGGTCGGAGAGCTCGGCCGCGACGTCGTCGACGCCGACGTCGTGGGCCAGGTCGCGGCTGGCCAGCCGCAGCAGCACCCGGCGGTACTCGACCCGGAGCGCGTCGACCGCCGCGGCGTCGTCCAGCGTCGCCACCGGCTCGTCCTCGAGCGGCTCGGCCCCGACCGCGGTCAGCAGCCCCGCGCGCACGGCGTACGCCGGCGGGCGGGTGGAGCCCAGGGTCGGGTCGCACAGCTCCTTCCACTGCGCCGGGTGGGCCACGAGGTGGTCACCGAGGGCAGGGCTGGCCCCGAGGACGCTGAGCAGCCGCATCGCCGTGCCCTCGTCGTCGACCAGCTCGGTGAGCAGCTCGACCCGGTCGTCGACCGCGTCGGCCAGCCGGACCAGGAGCTCCCACGCGCCGTCGGGGTCAGCGGTGCGTCCGGCGATCGCCAGCAGCGGCTCGCAGCCCTCGCCCAGCTCGGCCAGGTGGGCGAGGGCCGCCGCAGCGTCGCCGAACCCGATCCGCAGCAGCGCCCCCTTGGTGGTGCCCGGCCGACCCGACGGCGGACTCATCGACGGTCTTCCGGCCGGACCCCGCCCGGGGAGCCCGGGGGCCGCGCCCGGCGGGCCAGCGTCAGGAAGGAGCCGGCCAGGGGACGCCAGGTGGCCTCCAGCTCGGCGCGCGCGGCTGCGACCGCGTCGAGCTCAGCGGCCTGGTCGATGCCCCGCTCGACGTGGCGGTCGACGTCCGGCTCGGCCCAGAGGCGCAGGATCCGGTCGTCGACCTCCGGGTGCCACTGGACGCCCCAGACGGTCGGGGCGAAGCGGGCCGCCTGCAGCTCACCGGTCGGCGTGACGGCCAGCGGCACCGCGCCCGGGGGCGGCTCGAGGACCAGGTCGTCGTTCCAGTGCACGCCCCGGGCGGCCGTCGAGCTGAGCGGCCCCAGCAGGGGGTCGTCCGCGGCGGCGGGCGTCCAGCCGACGTCCAGCAGCCCGACCTGCTGCCCCGCCGGGTTGCGTCCGACGCGACCGCCGAGGGCGAGGGCCGCCAGCTGGTGGCCCAGGCAGACCCCGAGCGTCGGCAGGTGGAGCCGGGCGGCCGACCGGACCAGGGCCCGGGTGGGCTCGAGCCAGGAGTACTGGTCGTCGCCGGCGTCCATGGGCCCGCCGAGCACCAGCAGCGCGTCGTGGTCGCCACGGCCGCCGTCGAGGTCGGGCAGCGGGTCGCCGGCGTAGGGGCGGCGTACGTCGACCTCGGCGCCGGCCTCGACCAGCCAGTCGCCGAGCAGGGCCGGTGGGCAGTGGTCGTCGTGCTCGACGACCAACACCCTGGTCGCCCGCGGGACGGGCCCGTCGGGCGCCACCTCAGGGGACCTCGTCGGAGATCAGCGCGAGGAAGATCACCGTCAGCCCCAGCAGCGCGAAGGGGAGGCTGAACAGCACGACCGGCCCGGTGAGCAGGCCGAGGAAGACCAGGATCGCCCCGATCACGACCACGAGCCGCTTGACCCGGCTCACCGGCACCGCCAGGAGCCGCCAGGCGACCACGCACCAGGCCGCACCGACGAGACCGACCAGCCCGAGCAGCAGCGCGATCGTGCGGGCCTCCTCGCGCTGGCCCGCCCCGAGGAGGGCCAGGACACCGAAGACGGTGCAGAGTCCGGCGCCGAGGCCGAGCGCGATGCGCAGCCGGCGGACGCGGTCGTCGCTGTAGACCAGCGTGGGGTCGTCGGCCATCGTCAGATGACCGGGAGCATCCGGTCACGCTCGAAGGCCGAGACCTGGCCGCGGTACTCGTCCCACTCCGCGCGCTTGTTGCGCAGGAAGAAGTCGAAGACGTGCTCGCCCAGCGTCTCGGCCAGCAGCTCGGAGCTCTCCGCGATCCCGATCGCGTCGTGCAGGCTGCGTGGCAGCGGCTGGATGCCGAGGCTCTTGCGCTCGCGCTCCGAGAGCGACCACACGTCGTCCTCGGCCTCCCGCGGCAGCTCGTAGCCCTCCTCGATGCCCTTCATCCCGGCGGCCAGCACCACGGCGAAGGCGAGGTAGGGGTTGCAAGCGGCGTCGATCGTGCGCAGCTCGATCCGGGTCGACTGCCCCTTGAGCGGCTTGTACATCGGCACCCGGACCATCGCCGAGCGGTTGTTGTGGCCCCAGCAGATGTACGACGGCGCCTCGCCGCCCACCATCATCCGCTTGTAGGAGTTGACCCACTGGTTGGTGATCACGCTGATCTCCGGAGCGTGCTGGAGCACCCCGGCGATGAACGAGCGGCCGGTCTTGGAGAGCTGGTACTCGGCACCGGCCTCGTAGAAGGCGTTCTGGTCGCCCTCGAAGAGGCTGACGTGGGTGTGCATGCCCGAGCCGGGGTGGGTGGTGAACGGCTTGGGCATGAAGGTCGCCCAGATGCCCTGGCTCAGCGCCACCTCGCGGATCACGGTGCGGAAGGTCATGATGTTGTCGGCGGTGGTCAGCGCGTCGGCGTAGCGCAGGTCGATCTCCTGCTGCCCGGGGCCGGCCTCGTGGTGGCTGAACTCCACCGAGATGCCCATCGACTCGAGCATCGTGATCGCCTCGCGGCGGAAGTCGGAGCCCATCGACTGGGCGGTGTGGTCGAAGTAGCCGCTGCGGTCGACCGGGACCGGGTCGTTGCCGGCGACCGGGGTGTCCTTGAAGAGGTAGAACTCGATCTCGGGGTGGGTGTAGAAGGTGAAGCCCTTGTCGGAGGCCTTGGCCAGCGTCCGCTTGAGGACGTTGCGCGGGTCGGCGTACGACGCGGACCCGTCGGGCATCTCGATGTCGCAGAACATCCGCGCGGTCGAGGGGCCCTCACCGCGCCACGGCAGGATCTGGAACGTCGCCGGGTCGGGCTTGGCCAGCATGTCGGCCTCGTAGACCCGGGCGAAGCCCTCGATCGCCGAGCCGTCGAAGCCGATGCCCTCGGAGAAGGCACCCTCCAGCTCGGCCGGCGCCACCGCGACCGACTTCAAGAAGCCCAGCACGTCGGTGAACCACAACCGCACGAACCTGACGTCGCGCTCCTCGAGCGCCCGGAGAACGAAGTCTTCCTGCTTGCCCATGCCGTCAGCCTAGGGGCAGTGGTCGCCTACGGGACGTTGGCCTCGATCTCGGCCAGCCAGGCCGTCGGGGCCGCGTCGGAGGGCATCCGCCAGTCGCCGCGTGGCGACATGGTCCCGCCGGGGCTGACCTTGGGACCGTTGGGCAGGGCCGAGCGCTTGAACTGGCTGGCGAAGAAGCGCTTGACGAAGACCTCGAGCCAGCGGCGTACCTCGGGCAGGTCGTAGGCGACGCGGCGGTCCTCGGGGAAGCCGGGCGGCCACTCCCCCGCAGCGACGTCCCGCCAGGCGTGCCAGGCCAGGAAGGCGATCTTGCTGGGCCGGTAGCCGCGCCGGAGCACGTGGTAGAGCGTGAAGTCCTGCAGCGAGTAGGGCCCCACGGAGTCCTCGGTGCGCTGCGGAGCCGTGCCGTCGCGGGTCGGGATCAGCTCGGGGGTGATCTCCTGGTCGAGGATCTCCTGGAGCACCGCGTCGGTGTCGGCCTCGAACTGGCTGGACTCGATCACCCAGCGGATCAGGTGCTGGATCAGCGTCTTGGGGACGCCGCCGTTGACGTTGTAGTGCGACATCTGGTCGCCGACCCCGTAGGTGCACCAGCCCAGCGCCAGCTCGGAGAGGTCACCGGTGCCGAGCACGATGCCGCCGCGGTGGTTGGCCAGGCGGAAGAGGTAGTCGGTGCGCAGGCCGGCCTGGACGTTCTCGAAGGTGATGTCGTAGACCTCCTCCCCCTCGCTGTAGGGGTGGTCGAGGTCGTCGAGCATCTGCTGCGCAGCCGGGCGGATGTCGAGGGTCTCGAAGGAGACTCCGAGCGACTGCGCGAGCCGGGTGGCGTAGGACCTCGTCGTCTCGCCGGTGGCGAACCCGGGCATCGTGAACGCGAGGATGTCGCTGCGCGGCCGACCGAGCCGGTCCATCGCCTTGGCGGCGACGATCAGCGCGTGGGTCGAGTCGAGACCGCCGCTGACGCCGATCACGATCTTGGGCTGGCCGATCGCGGTCAGCCGCTGCTCGAGGCCGGAGACCTGGATGTTGTAGGCCTCGTAGCAGTCCTGCGCCAGCCGCGCCGGGTCGTCGGGCACGAACGGGAAGCGGTCGACCTTGCGCCGCAGCCCGACGTCGCCGGTCGGCGGGTCGAGCTCGAACGGCACGACGCGGAACCCGCTCGTCCGTGCGTCGTGGGTGCGCCGGTTGTCGTCGAAGGTGCCCTGCCGCAGCCGCTCCTGACGGAGCCGGTCGAGGTCGACGTCGGCGACGGTGCGCCGCGCCTCCTCGGGGAAGCGGTCGCCCTCGGCGAGCAGGTCGCCGCACTCGTAGACCAGGGTCTGGCCGTCCCACGACAGGTCGGTGGTCGACTCCCCCTGCCCCGCGGCGGCGTACACGTACGCCGCGTTGCAGCGCGAGCTCGCGCTGCTGACCAGCAACCGGCGGTCCTGGGCGCGGGCGATCGTGATCGGGCTGCCGGACAGGTTGAGCAGCACGGTCGCGCCGGCCAGCGCCGCCTCGGAGCTCGGGGGCACCGGCACCCACAGGTCCTCGCAGATCTCGACGTGGATCGCCAGCCCGGGCACGTCGGCGGCGGTGAAGACCAGGTCGGGCCCCAGCGGCACCGTCTCGCCGTTGAGCTCGATGCTCGCACCGCGCCGGTCGTCGCCGGGGGCGAACCAGCGGCGCTCGTAGAACTCGCGGTAGGTCGGGAGGTAGGACTTCGGCGCCACGCCGAGCACCCGACCGCGGTGGACCACGACCGCGCAGTTGAGCACCCGACCCTCGTGCACCAGCGGGGCTCCCACGACCAGCACGGGCAGCAGGTCGGCGCTGGCGGCGACGATCGCGGCGACGCCGGCGTGGACCGCCTCGAGCAGGGTGTCCTGGAGGAAGAGGTCGTCGACGGCGTACCCGGTGAGCGCGAGCTCGGGGAAGACCGCCACGGCCACCCCCTCCGCGTCGCACTCCTGCGCCTGCTCGATCACCCGCGCGGCGTTCGTCGCCGGGTCGGCGACCGCGACCGGGAGCGTGCAGGCCGCGACCCGGGCGAAGCCGTGGGCGTAGGCGGAGTAGAAGTCCACGGCCCGAGTGTAGGGAGCCGCGGGCCGCGGGGGCGTACTGCCGCTCGCGGTCCCGGCGCCCCGGGCCCGTAGCGTGCGGGCATGAAGCAGTGGCAACGGGTGGCGCTGGCGATGTTCGCCGTGGGCTGGGGGGCCAACCAGTTCTCCTCGATCCTCGTGGCCTACCGCGACGAGATCGACATGGACACGCAGACCCGCGCGTTCCTCTTCGGCGTGTACGCCGTCGGGCTGGTGCCGGCCCTGCTGATCGGCGGCGCGCTCTCCGACCGGTGGGGACGGCGCGGCGTGGTGCTGCCCTTCGTCGTGCTTTCACCGATCGCCACCGCCGTCCTGGTCGTGGAGAGCACCTCGATCCCCGGGCTCGCGGTGGGCCGACTGCTGGCCGGGGCGTGCTCGGGGGTGGTCTTCGCCGCCGCCAGCGCCTGGGTCACCGAGCTCTCGCGCGACGACGCCCCGGGCTCCGCGGCCCGTCGGGCCGCGGTGGCGCTCTCGGCCGGCTTCGGCGTCGGGCCGCTGGTCTCCGGGTTGATGGGCGAGGTCGTGCCCTATCCGCTGCAGGTGCCCTACGTGCCCCACCTGGTGCTCGGCACGGTGGCCATCCTGCTGCTGTGGCCGGTGCCGGGGCCACGGCCGGTCGGCATCGAGCCACGGCCGCTGCTCCGGATCCCGGCGGTGACGCGGCGCGCGCCGTTCCTGCTGCTCGTCGCCCCGGCGGCCCCCTGGGTCTTCGGGAGCGCCGCGATCTCCATCGCCTACCTGCCCGGCGAGCTGGGCGGACCCCAGACGGGTGCCGTGGCCTTCGCGGGCGTGCTCGCCGGTCTCACCCTCGGCACGGGGGTCTTCGTGCAGCCACTGGCCCGTCGGCTCGACGACCGGCGTCCGCTGCTGGCGGCGCAGGTCGGCCTGGTCGGCGCGGCTCTCGGCTGCCTGATCGGGATGGCGGCGCTGGCCACCGACGTGCGCTGGCTGCTGCTGCTCGCCGGACCCGTGCTCGGGGCGGCGTACGGCGCCTGCCTGGTCTCGGGCCTGCGCGAGACCGAGCGGCTCTCCGACCCCGAGGAACGCGGCGCGACCGTCGCGGTCTTCTACGCGCTGACCTACCTCGGCTTCGCGGCGCCGTACGCCCTCGGCGCGCTCGACGTCGGCGGCCTCGGCGCCCAGCGCGCGCTGCTGGTCGCGGTGGGCGCCGCGGTGGTGTCGCTGCTCGTGATCACCGCCGCCCTGCGCTCACCCCGGGTGAGCATCACCCACGGCTGAGCAGCCGCGGTCTAGCCTGAACGCCGACGACGACGAGGAGCGCGACGATGAGCACACCCGAGGAGACCGCCCCCTACGGCAGCGGCCCGGCGCCGCAGGCCGCGCCGGTCAAGCGGGTCCGCACCCACCACCTGCGGGAGATGAAGGAGCGCGGCGAGCGGTTCTCGATGCTCACCGCCTACGAGCAGTACGCCGCCGCGACCTTCGACGAGGCCGGGGTCGAGGTGCTGCTGGTCGGCGACTCCGCCTCCAACAACGTCTACGGCAACGAGACCTCGCTCCCGGTGACCGTCGACGAGCTGATCCCGCTGACCCGCGCGGTGTCCCGGTCGGTACGTCGGGCCCTGGTCGTCGGCGACCTGCCGTTCGGCTCCTACCAGGCCTCGCCGGAGCAGGCCTACCTGACCGGCGTCCGCTTCATGAAGGAGGGCGGCGCCCACTGCGTCAAGCTCGAGGGCGGCGTCGAGATGGTGCCGCAGATCGAGCGGCTCACCCGCGGTGGCATCCCGGTGATGGCCCACATCGGCTTCACCCCGCAGTCCGAGCACGCGCTCGGCGGCTACCGCGTGCAGGGCCGTGGCGACACGGCCACGCGGGTCCTGGCCGACGCCCGGGCGGTGCAGGACGCCGGCGCCTTCGCGGTGGTCATGGAGATGGTGCCCGGTGACGTGGCCGGTGAGGTGACCGCCGAGCTGACCATCCCGACCATCGGCATCGGCGCCGGCCCCGACTGCGACGCCCAGGTGCTGGTCTGGCAGGACGCCTTCGGGCTGCGGACCGGCAAGATGGCCCGCTTCGTCAAGCAGTACGCCGACCTCCACGCCGTGCTGCTCCAGGCCGCACGCGACTTCGATGCCGACGTCAAGGCCGGGACCTTCCCCGGCCCCGAGCACACCTTCTAAGAGGAGCCCGAACCCCCTGTGACCACCTCCCTGCCCGACCAGTCGGGCCGCACCTTCGTCGTCACCGGCGCCAACTCCGGCATCGGCTTCGAGGCCGCCAAGGCCTTCGCGGCCGCCGGCGGCCACGTCGTCGTCGCGGTGCGCGACACCGGCAAGGGCGAGCAGGCCGCCGCCCGCATCGACGGCTCGACCGAGGTGCGCGAGCTCGACCTCGCGGACCTCTCCTCGGTGCGCGCCTTCGCAGCGGGCTGGGACGCGCCGATCCACGCCCTGGTCAACAACGCCGGGATCATGATGGTCGCCGAGGGCCGCACGGCCGACGGCTTCGAGCGGCAGATCGGCACCAACCACCTCGGCCACTTCGCGCTGACCAACCTGTTGATAGGTCACGTCACCGACCGGGTGGTCACGGTCTCCTCCGGGCTGCACAACGGCGCGCAGGTCGACCTCGACAACCTCGACCTCGACGGCGTCTACAAGCCGACCCGCGCCTACCAGCAGTCCAAGCTGGCCAACCTGCTCTTCACCGCCGAGCTCCAGCGCCGGCTCACGGCCGCGGGGTCCTCGGTGCGCGCCACCGCCGCCCACCCGGGCTACTCGGCCACCAACCTGCAGAGCCACCACGCGAGCCCGCTGATGAACAAGCTGATGTGGATCGGCAACAAGGTCGTCGCCACCAGCGCGGAGTTCGGCTCCCGCCCCACGGTCCACGCCGCGCTCGCCGACGTCCCCGGCGACAGCTACATCGGCCCGACCGGCTTCCGTGGGCTGCGCGGCGCGCCGGGCCCCAACCCCCGCTCGCGGGAGAGCCGGGACGCCGACGTCGCCGCGCGGCTCTGGGACGTCTCCGAGCAGCGCACCGGCGTCACCTGGCCGCTCTGACCCCTCGGCTTCGTGGCTCGCTCCTCGCACCTCAACCAGCGGACGGCTCGATGGTTGAGGTGCGAGGAGCGCCAGCGACGAGCCTCGAAACCACCCTCCGGCGTACATTGCCCGCATGCGCTGGCTGATCGTCACCGTCCTGCTGTCCCTGGCCACTCCACTCGTCCCGACGCAGTCCACGGCGCAGGCGCGGGCCCAGGCGGAGGCCCAGGCGGAGGCCCAGCCGCCCGCCACGGCGTACGCCGCGGTGTCGGCCAAGCAGCCGCGACTGCGCGTCACCCAGCGCGTCCGCGGCCTGAGCACGCCGTGGGACGTGCAGCCGATCGGCCGCGGCCGACTGCTGATCAGCGAGCGCGACACCGCGCGCCTGGTGGTCTCCGAGCGCAACGGCCGCAAGCACCGGGTGCGCTTCCCGAGCCGACGGGTGTGGGTCTCGGGCGAGACCGGGCTGATGTCGCTCGAGGTCGACCCCGCCTTCACCCGCAACCGCCGCTTCTACACCTGCAGCGGCTGGCGCAGTGCCCGCGCCGCGGGCGGTCACGACGTCCGGGTGATCGCGTGGCGGCTCAACCGGCGGGCGACCCGCGCCCGCTACGTCAGGACCCTGGTCGGCGGCTTCCCGACCACGTCCGGTCGCCACGGCGGCTGCCGGCTGCTGATCGCGCGTGACGGCTCGCTGCTCGTCGGCACCGGCGACGCCGCCGTCGGCACCAACCCGCGCGACCTCGACTCGCTCGGCGGCAAGACCCTGCGGCTGGACCGGATGAGCGGCGCACCGTGGCCGACCAACCCCTACGTCGGATCCCCCCAGCGGGCCCGGCGCTACGTGCACACGTTCGGGCACCGCAACCTGCAAGGTCTCGCGCAGCGCGCGGACGGCACCCTCTGGTCGGTCGAGCACGGCCCGGACCGCGACGACGAGGTCAACCTGCTGGTCGGCGGCGGCGACTACGGCTGGCACCCGGTCCCCGGCTACAACGAGGGCGTGCCGATGACCGACCAGTCCCTGCCCGGCCCCCAGGTCGCCGCCCGGTGGCGCTCCGGCTCACCGACGCTGGCCACCTCGGGAGCCTCGTTCGTCCGGGGTCGCCGGTGGGGGGCGCTCGACGGCAGCCTCGCGGTCGCGGCGCTCAAGGCCTCGCGCCTGGTCTTCCTGACCTTCGACCGCAACGGCCGGCTGGTCCGCAAGCGCGCGCCGTCGGCGTTGCGCCGCTACGGCCGGCTGCGCTCGGTCACGCGCGCGCCCAACGGCGACCTGCTGGTCACCACCGACACCGACCGCGGTGGTGCGGTGCTGCGGGTCCGCCCCGTTCCTCGCCGCTGACCGGCGCTCAGGGTCTCAGGGGCTCAGTGCCTTCACAGCCTCAGGAGCTCCAGCCCAGGAACGCCCCGCCGGCGACGAGCGCGAGGAACCAGAAGACCATCGCCCCGACGGCCACGTACGGCAGCCGCCGTGGGTGCGGCGTCCACCACCGCACGCAGAGCCCGAGCAGCAGCACCCACACCACGAGCAGCGCGACCGTGGCCCACACCGGCGCCACGAGCACGCTGGCGGCGTACAGGAAGAAGGCGGCCGCCATCAGGCCCATGCCGACGAACGGCCAGGGCGAGACCGCCTGGGCCGGCCGCACCCGTCGACGACGGGCCACGTCGCTCAGTCCTCGACGACGTCGTCGTTCCAGCGGGGATCGTTGTCCCACGCCTCGTTGCGCTCCTGGGTCTTCTCCAGCGCTCTCGCCGCCTCCGCCTCCGACTCGTAGGGCCCGAGCCGGTCCTTGTCGGGGCAGCCTTGCTCGCCCTCGACCCGGTGGTGCTTGACGCAGTACCAGTACTCGCTCATGGGGTCAGAAACTACACGCGCCCCGGGTCCCCGTCTGCACGCAGCCGACCGGCTCGAGCGATGGGCTCAGGCTGTGCTCGGACCGGGGACAAGGCTGCGGACCGACCTGTCGGCCGGGGTCCGTAGGATCTGCCGGGTGAGCCGACGATGAGCAAGATGGACGATCTGCGCGCGATGCGCGAGGCGCGGTACGCCGCCAACCAGGCCCGCGCCGCCAAGGCCTCCCCGGCCGGCAAGGGCCCCGCGAAGGCTGCAGCCGCGAGGCCGCCGGTCGCACCCGCGGCTCCGGGCAAGACCCCGGCCACGGCGGACACCGAGGAGCTGTGCGGCCACCGCAACATGGGCGGTCGCAGCTGCACCCGCGAGAAGAACCACAGCGCCAAGAGCCACCGCTACTCCTGAGGAGCCGGGCGTGAGGGTCGAGGTCGTCCCCTACTCCGAGCAGTGGCCCGTGCGCTTCGCCCACGTGGCCGCCGGCCTGCGTACGGCGTTGGACGCCGCCCCGGTCCCGGTCCTGGCCATCGAGCACGTCGGCTCCACGTCGGTGCCGGGTCTGGCGGCCAAGCCCGTCCTCGACGTCGACGTCGTCGTGGAGGGACCTCACGTCCTGTCCGCGATCACGGCCCTGTCACACGTGGGCTACCTCCACCGAGGCGATCTCGGCGTCACCGGCCGCGAGGCGCTCACCGCCCCCGACGACGACCCCCGACGGAACGTCTACGTCTGCCTGGCCGGCACCCTCCACGTCCGCAACCACCTCGCGGTCCGCGCCGTCCTCCGCCGTCGCGACGACCTCCGCGACGAGTACGCGGCGGTCAAGCTCGCCCTCGCCGCCCGCCCCGGGATGGACATCGACACCTACCTCGCCGGCAAGACCGAGGTGCTGCAGCGCGTGCTCGCCGAGTCCGACCTCACCGCCCGCGAGCTGCGCGAGATCCGCGACCTGAACGCCCCCGGCCACGCTGGTTGAGGTGCGAGGGCCCCGGGCCCGAGCCACGAAATCACCCCCCTCCGACGAGGCCCGCCCCGCCCCAGCTCAAGCTCAGAGGAACAAGCAGAACGGGTGCCCCGCCGGGTCCAGCAGCACCCGGACGTCGTCCTGCGGCTGGTGCTCCGGCAGCTCCGCCCCCAGGCTGACCGCGTGCTCGACCGCCGCCTCCAGGTCGGCGACCTGGAAGTCGAGGTGCAGCATCATCTGCTGCGAACCCTCCGGGGCCGGCCAGACCGGACGTTCGTAGTCAGGGTTGTGCTGGATGGCCAGGGAGGCCACGCCCTCCCCCGCGTCGAGCGCCGCGCCATCGTCGTCCTGCTTCCAGATCGACCACCCGCGCAGCTCCGCGTAGAAGCGCGTGAGCACCCCCACGTCCGGGGCGTCGAGCACCACGCCCCACCAGTCCTTCCGGCTCCAGCGGTCGCCCTGGTCGCTGCGGTCGGCCGAGTCCGAGTCATCGTCCACGAGATTGACGCTAGGCCGCAGCAGTGGGAAGTCAACCCTGTCGGCAGTGGTGCGTGAGGCGATCCGAGCGGTGGATGCGGGCTAGGCACACGTGAGCGAGGTTGTGGATACGCCGACGACAGGCGACGCCTCCCCGAGGAGAGCCTCGGTCTACCGGACGCTGGTGGCGCGGTTCCTGGCGGCGAGTCATCCGCTCGATGGCGATCTGGCTCAACGAACGAGGCCATCCCGACGGTGACTGGTGCCACCTGGCTCACCACGACGCTGAACGGAATGCTGACCAACCCGCGCTACGCCGGGCTGCGCGCCCACAAGGGCGACGTCGTCGGTCCAGGGCCAGTGGGAGCCGATCATCAGCGAGGACGAGCACCGTCGAGTCCTGGCGATGATGGCCGAGAAGAAGGACAGCCGACCGACGCACCCCCCAGCGCTACCTGCTCTCCGGGCATGCTGCGCTGCGGCAAGTGCGGCACCCGGCTCTACTTCTGCTCGCGGGTCGACCAACGGCAACCGCACCCGCCGCTACGTCTGCCTCTCCGGACCCGACCACGGCGGATGCGGGCGGCTCACGGTGATCGCCGACCCGCTGGAACGGCTCGTGGCCGACGCCGTGCTCTACCGCCTCGACACCCCCGACATGGCCGACACCCTCGCCGGACGATGCAGCGCCGACGAACGCACCCAGGAACTCACCCACGCCCTCGACGAGGCCAACGAGCAGCTCGAAGAGCTCTGCCGGGCCTACGCCAACCGCGACATCACCATGCGCGAGTGGATGACCGCCAAGAAGCCCATCACCGAGCAAGCTCGACGCCAGCCCAGCGGCAGCTCGGCCAGCATCACCCGCACCAATGCCCTGGCCGGTCTGGTCGGCAACGGCGACAGAACTAGGCCGCACCTGGGCGACCTGAACCTCTCGCGACAGCACGCGATCGTCACCGCCGTGGTCGACCACGCCGTGATCGGACCCGGCACCCCCGGAGTCCACAGTCCTGGACCCCGACGCGCGTAGCGTCGCGTGGCGCCACTGAGCGCCACGCCGCGACGTACGGCTCGCGTGCTGCCGCTCCGCGGGTGCGCGCGCGCGGCCCCGCCACGGCCGCACCCAGGAGCACGCCGACCCGTCGCACCACCGTCGGATCGGTGACCTTGACCGGCACCCCCTGCGCCGCGCACGACGCCGCCACCCACGCCGCGAGTTCATCGGCGTCGAGATGGCTCAGCCCCATGCGAACCACACCGCCGGCGGACCCTGCCACTCCTCCACGTCAGCCGAGGACCACGACATGCGCCGGCTGCGCCCCCATCACCGCGACGGCCGCTACCAGCACCTCCGCGGGCGAGCGGCCCGCAAAACGCATCACGTCAGGCTGGAAGCCCTGCGCGACCTCGTAGCGATGCAGCCCCAGCAAGCCGCTCACGCGCTGAGCCAGTCGAAGGACTTGCTGACGTACTTCGACAGGTACCCCGCCGCCCGACGAGCCTCGGGCAACGACGTCGACCCCACCGGCAGATCCGAGAGCAGCTTGATGTGCACGAACCCGTGACCCCACGCGCGTTCGATCATCGCGCCGCGGCGATGAACCGGCCCACCGCGAAGTGCACATGCAGCCCGTGACCGGTCTTGTGCCACTCGCTCGCTCAGGTCAACCCAGCCAGCCGACCGGCCGACCGGAGTCAGGGTGCAGCGGGCGCCCGCTCAGCATCGTCGGTGGAAGCTGACGGTGCGGTCGGGGTGGATGGTCGTCTGGTAGCGGGGGTCGTGGGCGTGGTGGTGGTGTCGGGGGCAGAGCGGGATGCCGTCGGAGTTGGTGTCGCCGCCGTGGCCCCAGGGTTGGGGGTGGTGGAGGTGGCAGAGGCCGGGGGGCCAGTCGCAGTCGCGGGTGGCGCAGCCGTGGTGGCGCAGGCTGATGGCGAGGCGTTGGGCTGGGGTGTGGAAGCGGCGGGTGCGGCCGAGGTCGAGGACCTGGGAGTCACCGCCGAGGACGGCGGGGAGGATGGCTGCTTCGCAGAGCAGGCGTCGGGCGCCGCCGGGTGAGAGGTGTTCGCCGGTGTCGAGGGCGCAGGCCTTGAGGCCGCCGTGGAGGGTCTCGATGGGCATGGTGACCACGACCGAAGCGGCCAGGCCGCCGGCGTCGGGGAGCCGGTCGAGGGGGTAGCGCTCGATGTACTCCACGAAGGCTTGGCCGAGTCGGGTGGGTGAGGGCCGTCCGGGGGTCGGGGCGTGGCCGGTGACCGCGGTCTGGTGTTTGGGGGCGGCGAGGGCGAGCAGGGCCTTCTTGAGCATCGCCGCAGCGCTGGTGGGCAGGGTGAACCGGCCGTGGGTGCTGGCCGTGTCCGTCGTCGACCATGCGCAGCGAGGCGGCTTCGTAGGCGGCGGCTTCTTCCTTGGCCAGGAGGGCGGCTTCGTGGGCGTCGGCGGCGTCGGGGTCGATGACGTCGAGCAGGCGGCGGCCCAGGATGCGTAGGGCTTTCGCGTCGTGGTCGGTGGCCTGGGTGAGCAGGAACGCCTCGGCCTGGGTGCGGGTCACCTCGGCGGTGGTCTCGTCGGGGAGGGCGTCGACGGCGTCGATGATCACCCGGGCCTGGTCGGGCAGCAGGTCACCGGCCGCCAGCGCGTTGCGGACGGGGGTGTGCTGGTCGGTGTCGAGGGCGGTGGCGAGGTGGGTCTTGCGGTGGGCCTCGGCGCGGGTCATCTTGGTCTGGGTGGCCCACCACACTGCGGTGGAGGTGGCGCCGGACTGGTCTTCGAGGTGGCGGGTGTGGGCGGTGGTGGCGAGGCGGGCTTCGAGCTCGGCGAGCCGGGCGCTCAGGCGGGTGACCTCGAGGAGGGTGTCGCGGACCTCGCCGTCGCTCATCGACCAGGTGGGGGTGTCGGTGAGGTGGTCGAGCTCGGCTCGGATGTGGGCGCACGCGACGGGAATCGGGTGACCCGATCCGGTGCCGTCGAGGTGCTTGCTCATGGGTCCACTCAAGCAGGGGGCACCGACACTGAGAGCCTGGATTCGGGGTTGTCCACAGGGTTCTCAGGTCACGGGTCGGTAACGACTTTCGGGCTCAACGATGGGGGTCTCGCCGGGGTGGTCGGGTGCGGGGGTTTCGATACGGTCGGCGCCGGGGCGCCTCCCTACTCAACCACCGACAACAGGCGCTGGGGTGCCTCTCTGCTCGACCACCGACAACAGGCGCTGGGGTGCCTCTCTGCTCGACCACCGACAACAGGCGCTGGGGCGCTTCCCTGCTCAACCACCGGCGGTGGACCGCGGCACGCCTCCTGCTCGACCACCGGGGCAACAGCGCCTCCCTGCTCGACGACCGCGGCGGCTCTCGCGCCCAGCGCCCCGAGGCGGCGACCTCAGTCGCCCAGCGGGGCGAGCAGGGCCTTGTCGCCGTTGAAGGCGAAGAGCAGGAGGTCGGCCATCGTGAAGCGGTTCGCCTTGGCGCCCAGGCGGGGCTTGAAGGCGGTGTTGCGCACGATCGAGAACGTGCTGCCCTCCATCGCCCGGTGGATGGTCTCGACGACGATGCGGGCGCCGACGCCGGTCAGCCTGCCTCCCGCCAGCTCGGCCTCGCGCAGCACGTAGAACCATAGCGGCGTCGCGGCGGTGAACTTCGTCTTCTGGGCACCGGTGAGCCCCGTCAGGTCGGCGGTGCCGCCGACGCTCTCGAGGATCTGGGCCGCGGTCAGCTTCGTGACGGGGACGCCGGCCGCGGCGAGCCGGTCGGCCATCTGCTGTCCGGTGGCCAGCTTGACCATGCCGGCGCGGGTGAGGTTGCGGAAGGCCAGGTTGGCCACGATCGTCCCGACGTCGCTGTCCTTGCCTCCGAAGGATCCCTTGGGAAGCGAGCCGAGGGGTGCGGTCAGGGCGGTGTCGATGCCCCGGGCCAGGTTGGGCTTGCCGCTCGGCGACTTGAGGTCGGGGCGCCCGACCGAGGGGAAGGCGTACATCCGCCGCCAGTCGGCGATCCAGTTGCTCGGGAGGGCCCCGGCCCCCTCGCTGAGGAACCCTCCGGTCCCGGAGAAGTCGAAGAGGAAGCCGAGCGTGCCGTCCGTGCCGGCGAACCGCCTGTTCCAGTCGTAGTCCTTCCGGATCATCGAGTGCCCGAAGCGGAAGGCAGCGACCGAGAACTCGACCGGCATGGTCGGCATCGTCATCGGGTCGGCCCCGACCTCGAAGACCTTGCGGCCGTGGGTGAAGACGTCGTCGACCACCGCCGGGTCACAGATCCGCTTGAGGAAGTCGGTGCGGATCATCCACTGGTAGTGCAGCGTCACCAGGCGTCGCGCGCGGATGAACCTGGCCGCAGCCGGTACGTCGGCGTCGAGCGTGTCGACGACCCGGTTGTGGAAGCGGATCATCGCCAGGTGGGTCTGCGCCACCGCGAGGTTCTCGTCGTTGCGGTGGTCGGGGATCAGCGCCCGACGGCGGTTGGGGCCCTTCTCCTTCGTCCCGACCCGCGCGAGGTCGAAGCCGACCTGCGCCTTGTCCGGTCCGGTGCGCACGGTCTTGCCGGTGATCAGGTGGCGGTCGTCGGCGTAGAACTCCTGCGAGACCGGGTCGGTGGGGCCGGCGCCGTAGAGCGAGTCGAGGTCCAGCGTGGGCGACCGCCCCTGCAGCAGCGCGGCCGGCGAGACCTGGTCGCCCAGCATCACCAGGGTCTTGTCCATGGTGAGGTCGTGGTCGACGAACTGGCCGACGTACGTGTAGCCGGCGGGGACCGTGCTGTCGAGGCCCGCCGGCCCGACCATCGCGTTGGCCACCTTCTTGCGCAGCGCCTCCGGCAGCGGCGCGGGCCCGGCCGGCCCCATCCGCGAGAACCGGAACTCCGGAGCCTCACCCCGGGCCAGTCGCGTCTCCTCTTCGATCGGGAACGCCGAGCGCCCGTGCGGCGGCGTACCCCTCAGGTCGTCTCTGCTCATCGCTACCTCCCCCGATCGAAGGTTAAATCGCGACCGACCTGCACGGACAGGCCCCAATGACGCCGCACCCCCTGGCCCGGACGGGCTACGTCGGCATGGCCCGAGCGGGACTGGCGGCGTCGCCCCCACCGCGGTACGACGGTGGGGCGGTCCGCTCGGGCCGCCGTCATCCCCTGGAGTCCACATGTCCGCGACCCCCTCCCGACGTACGTCACTCCCCCTCGTCATCTCGCTGCTGGCGCTGGTGATCTCGCTCGGCGGCACCAGCTATGCGGCGGTCAAGATCAACGGCAACCAGGTCAAGGCCGGGACACTGCCCGGCAAGGCGTTGAAGGCCAAGACCGTCAAGCGCGCCAAGGTCGCCCCGGACACCCTGACCGGCGCGCAGGTCAAGGAGGCGACACTCGGCAAGGTGCCGAACGCCGGCCGGGCGGACACGGCCGGGCAGGCCGACCTCGCGCTCGACGTGCCCGACGGGGCCATCCGCGCGGGCGACCTCGGTGCGATGAGACCCCGGGTCGCGACTCAGGCCGTCGCCGCAGGCGCCAGCCTGACCCTGGCGGCACGATGCTCGCCCGGGGAGGTGGCGATCTCCGGTGGTCACTCCAGCACGGGGGAGCTGTTCGTCCGCTCGTCAGGTCGGAGCCAGACCGACGGATGGTTCCTCTCCGTCGTGAACACCGGCGGAACCACGGGGACGTTGAACGTCATCGCCTACTGCCTCGCGCCCTGACCCCCACGGCACCGATGCCCTATCCTCGGGGTGCGGACGGGCTGACCGGGCGACCGCGTGGACCTGGGTGACCAGGTCCCCGAGGAAGGTCCGGGCTCCACAGGGCACGGTGGTGGGTAACACCCACCGGGGCAACCTGCGGGACAGTGCCACAGAAAACAGACCGCCGGCGTCACCGGTCTCCGGACCAACGGCGCAGGCAAGGGTGAAACGGTGGTGCAAGAGACCACCAGCACGCCGGGCGACCGGCGTGGCTAGGCAAACCCCACCGGGAGCAAGATCGAACAGCGCACGTTCGAGGGCGGCTCGCCCGAGTGCGCGGGTAGATCGCTGGAGGCGGCCGGCAACGGTCGTCGTAGATGGATGGTCGCCCCGCCTGCTGGTCAGGCGGACAGAACCCGGCCTACAGGTCAGCCCGTCCGCACCAGGCCTCTGACCTGTGGAAACGCCTCAAGACCCCCCGTTCGTCCGCAGATAGTCCGCAACTCGTGAGCTCCCAGCACCGCATCGACTGCCTCGCGGGCGGACGGAACGATCGACCGATCTCTAGCGGTCAT
>CAWCGI010000009.1:0-7022 GCA_963795065.1 uncultured Actinomycetota bacterium
TGCCGGCGTTGTTGATCAGGATGTCGACGTGGCCGAACTCCTCCATCGCGAGGGCGACCAGATTGCTGCAGGAGTCCGGGTCGGCGACGTCGGTGGCCACCGTCAGTGCGCGGCGGCCGGCGGTCTCCACCAGCGCGGCGGTGTCGGCGAGGCGGTCGACGCGGCGGGCGCCCAGCGCCAGGTCGGCACCGGCCTCGGCCAGGCCCTGGGCGAAGGCGACGCCGAGGCCGCTGGATGCCCCCGTGACGATCGCGACCTTGCCGTCGAGGCTGAACATGTCGGTCACAGTCATGGCGGCACTGTAGCCACGGGGGGAGCGAGCGTCCGCCCGGTTCGCTACCATGGACGCCATGCGCAGGAACCTGCTCCTTACCTAGCCGCGTCGGTTCGCACCCCCGCCGCGGCTGCCCCTCGTCCGGAGGGGTTTTTTTGTGCCCCGAGTTGTGCCCCGAGTCGAGCAGGAACACCCCAGACGCAGAGAGAGACGACGATGACCGAGCAGGACAGCCGGACCGAGGCCGAGACCTACGACGTGCGAGCGGTCGAGCAGAAGTGGCTGCCCGTGTGGGAGAGGCTGCAGCCCTTCCGGGCCGACGACGACAGCCCGCGCGAGAAGCGCTACGCGCTGACGATGTTCCCCTACCCCAGCGGCGACCTGCACATGGGCCATGCCGAGGTCTTCTCGCTGCACGACGTGGTGGCGCGCTACTGGTGGCAGCGCGGGTACGAGGTGCTGAACCCGATGGGGTTCGACTCCTTCGGACTGCCCGCCGAGAACGCCGCGATCCGCAACGACGAGCACCCGGCGACGTACACCCGCGGCAACATCGCGCGCTCGATCGAGTCGTGCCGTCACCTGGCGACGTCCTTCGACTGGACGCGCACGTTCAACACCTCCGACCCGGAGTACTACCGCTGGACGCAGTGGCTGTTCCTGAAGCTGCGCGAGCAGGGCCTGGCCTACCGCAAGAAGTCGCCGGTCAACTGGTGCCCCAACGACCAGACCGTGCTGGCCAACGAGCAGGTGGTGCAGGGCCAGTGCGAGCGCTGCGGAGCCGAGGTGACCAAGCGCGACCTGACCCAGTGGTACTTCAAGATCACCGACTACGCCCAGGAGCTGCTGGACGACCTGGACGTGCTGGAGCCGACCTGGCCGGCGCGCGTCGTCACCGCCCAGCGGAACTGGATCGGCCGCTCCGAGGGTGCCCACGTCGACTTCGTGGTGCCCGGCCGGGACGAGCCGCTGACCGTGTACACAACGCGCCCCGACACCCTGTTCGGCGCGACCTTCATGGTCGTGGCCGCCGACGCGGCGCTGGCCGGTGAGCTGGTCACCGACGAGCAGCGCGCGGCGTACGACGACTACCTGGTCGAGGTGCGCAAGGCGTCCGAGATCGAGCGCCTGGCCACCGACCGGCCCAAGACCGGCGTCTTCCTGGGCGTGCACGCCCTGAACCCGGTCACCGGCGCGGAGATCCCGATCTACGCAGCGGACTACGTGCTGGCCGACTACGGCACCGGCGCGATCATGGCCGTGCCCGGCCAGGACCAGCGCGACTGGGAGTTCGCCGAGAAGTTCGGGCTGCCGATCGTGCGCACCGTGCAGCCGCCGGCCGACTGGGAGGGCGAGGCGTACGTCGGGCAGGGTCCGGCGATCAACTCGACCAACGACGAGATCTCGCTGGACGGCCTGGCGGTCGACGAGGCGAAGTCCCGGACCATCGAGTGGCTGTCGGCGAAGGGCACCGGCAAGGGCACCGTCAACTTCCGCCTGCGCGACTGGCTGCTGTCCCGCCAGCGCTTCTGGGGCGCACCGATCCCGATCATCCACTGCGACTCGTGCGGCGAGGTCGCCGTCCCCGAGGACCAGCTGCCGGTCCGGCTGCCCGAGAACCTGAAGGGCTCGGAGCTGAAGCCCAAGGGCTCCTCGCCGCTGGCCGCGGCCGAGGACTGGGTCAACGTCGCCTGCCCGCAGTGCGGGGGCGCGGCCAAGCGCGACAGCGACACGATGGACACCTTCGTCGACTCGGCGTGGTACTTCCTGCGCTACTGCTCACCGAACCTGGACGACCGTGCGTTCGACCCCGACCTGGTCAACGCCTGGGGTCCGTGCGACATCTACATCGGCGGCGTGGAGCATGCCGTGCTGCACCTGTTGTACGCGCGCTTCGTCACCAAGGCGCTGGCCGACATGGGCATGGTCGGGTTCCGCGAGCCGTTCGCGGCGCAGCTGAACCAGGGCTTCGTCATCAACCAGGGCAAGAAGATGAGCAAGTCGCTGGGCAACGGCGTCAACCTGGGGGAGCAGCTCAACGAGTTCGGCGTGGACGCGATCCGGCTGACCCTGGTCTTCGCCGGCCCGCCCGAGGACGACATCGACTGGGCGGACATGTCGCCGAGCGGGTCGTTGAAGTTCCTGCAGCGCGCCTGGCGGCTGTCGGGTGACGTCACCTCGCCCGTGGGCACCGACCCGGTGAGTGGGGACATCGCGGTCCGCAAGGCGACCCACAAGACCGTGCACGAGGTCGAGGGGCTGCTGGAGTCCCACCGCTTCAACGTCGTGGTTGCGCGCACCATGGAGCTGGTCAACGTGACGCGCAAGGCGATCGACTCCGGCTGCGGTCCGGCCGACCCGGCGGTGCGCGAGGCTGCCGAGACGGTCGCGGTGCTGCTGTCGCTCGTGACTCCGTACGTCGCCGAGGAGATGTGGGCGCGGCTGGGCCACCAGCCCACCGTGGCCCGCGCCGGCTGGCCCGAGGTCGATCCTGCGCTGCTGGTCGAGGACTCCGTCACCGCTGTGGTGCAGATCCAGGGCAAGGTCCGCGCGCGTCTGGAGGTCGCTCCCGACATCGCGGACGCCGACCTGGAGGCGCTGGCCATGGCCGACGACGGCGTCGTACGCGCCCTGGACGGGCGACCGGTTCGCAAGGTGATCGTGCGTGCCCCCAAGCTGGTCAACATCGTCGTCTGACCGGCTGCGCCGCTAGCCTTCCGAGCATGTCTTCGGGCCGTACCGCGATCGTGACCGACTCGACCGCCAGCCTCCCTGCGGGGCTGGCGGCCGAGCGCGGCATCGTCGTGGTGCCCCTGCAGGTCGTGATCGGGGCGACGTCGTACGACGAGGGAGCGGACGGTGCCACGCCGGAGATGGTGGCCGAGGCACTGCGTGCCTGGACGCCGGTCAGTACGTCGCGACCGACGCCTGCGGCTCTCCTGGACGTCTACGAGCAGGCAGCACGGGCAGGAGCCGGGTCGGTGGTCTCGATCCACCTCTCGGGCGAGATGAGCGGCACGTGCGAGTCCGCCCAGCTGGCTGCCCGGAAGGCCTCGATCCCGGTGACCGTGATCGACAGCCGTCAGGTGGGCGTGGCCACCGGCTACGCGGTCCTGGCCGCGGCCGACGTGCTGGACGCCGGAGGCAGCGCGGACGATGCGGCCCGGGCGGCGCGCGCCCGGGCCACCGCGTCGGCGTCGCTGTTCTACGTCGACACCCTCGACTACCTGCGCCGGGGCGGCCGGATCGGTGCCGCGGCGGCGATCTTCGGTGGCGCCCTCGCGGTCAAGCCGCTGCTCCAGATCCAGGACGGGAAGGTGGCCAACCTCGAGAAGGTCCGCACCGCGGCCCGGGCGCTGGGCCGGCTCGAGGAGCTCGCGGTGCAGGCTGCCGGCAACGACCAGGTCGACGTGTGCGTGGCACATCTCGCAAGCCCGGAGCGCGCCGAGCAGCTGGCGGAGAAGCTGGCCGACCGACTGGCTGCGAACCTCGACGGGCGCGAGGTGTGGTGTGGCGAGCTCGGCGCCGTGCTCGGCGCGCACGTCGGCCCCGGCATGCTCGCGGTCTGCGTCGCACCGCGACTCTGAGCCGGGAACCGACCGCAGGGACCGGGTGCGGGACGGTTCTCCACAGCCGACACCGCTCTCCCGTCGGCAGCGAGCGCAGCGGCCTAGCGTGCCCGCATGCGCAGCCGTCACCCGAGCCCCGAGCACCAGGAGGCCGTCCACCGCCGGCTCGCGCTGCTGAGCGAGGAGCTCGGCAGGGTCCGGCCCGCGGAGCTCGAGGACGAGCCGCTGCCGGGTGAGCCCGACGTGGTGACGGCGCCGGTGGTGCCCACCCCCGGGAGACACGCCGCGCGCCGCGTTGGCCGGGTCGTATTGACCGCCATGCCGGAGACACTGCGGGGGAGGGTGGCGCTGGGGCAGGCGCAGCTAGCGGTCGTGGCCGTGCTGGTGGCGGTGGGACTGGGGCTGACCTGCTGGTGGATCGTCCGCGGTGACCCGGAGCTGGTGGCGGCCCCGGCCCTGACGTCGTCGAGCAGCGGCCTGGTCCCGGCCCCCTCCACCACCGCGGATCCGGGGGAGACACCCGGAGCCTCGGTGACCGTCGACGTGGCCGGAAAGGTCCGCCGACCGGGCATCGCAGTCCTCGACGCGGGCGCTCGGGTGATCGACGCCCTTCGGGCCGCCGGAGGAGCGCGACGCGGCGTGGACCTCTCAGGGCTCAACCTGGCCCGGCTGCTGGTGGACGGCGAGCAGGTGGTGGTCGGGGTTCCGGCTCCCACCGGTGTCGCGGCCTCTGCAGTGCCGCAGCCGGGAGCCAGCACCGGCCCGCTGGTGAACCTCAACACCGCCTCCCAGACCGAGCTGGAGTCGCTGCCCGAGGTGGGCCCCGTCACGGCGAGCGCGATCATCACCTTCCGGACCGAGCACGGCGGCTTCACCTCGGTCGACCAGCTCCTCGACGTCGACGGGATCGGCGAGGCGACCCTGGGCCAGATCGCACCCCACGTCACGGTCTGACCGGGTGCAGACCCGGGACCTCAGGATGCCGCTCCTGGGCCTCATGGCCTGGGTCGGGGGCCTGGCTGGGGCGTTCTGGCCCGAGGGTGTCGTCGTGGGCGCCGTACTCGGGGGTGGCACGCTCGCGGTCGCTGGTCGGCGACTCGGTGGTCGTCGAGCGCGCACCGTGGCCGGAGCGCTGCTCGTCCTCGTGGCGGTGGGGTCCGTCGCCACACTGCGGCACGCGCAGGTCGGTCACGGCCCGGTGGCGGTGCTGGCGCAGCAGCGCGCCTCCGTGGAGGTGCTCGGGACGGTCTCCTCGGATCCGCGCACTCTCGAGAGTCGGTTCGGCGAGCGGGTCATGCTCCGGCTCCAGCTCAGCCGGATCACGGCCCACGGCGCGACGTACGAACTCTCGGCGCCGGTGCTGGTGCTGGGGGACGTCGCGTGGCAGGGGCTGCCACTCGGGACCACCATCAGGGCGCACGGCCGGCTGGACACCGTCGACGACAGTGCCGGCGGGCTGGCGGCGATGCTGCTGGGCAGCCCGGACCCGGAGGTGGTCCGGCGCCCAGGGGTCTGGTGGCGGGGCGCCGATGCCGTGCGGACGTCGCTGCGCACCTCCGTCGAGCACCGGCCCACCGAGCAACGAGCGCTGGTGCCCGCACTCGTGGACGGCGATGACGGACGGCTGGGCACGGACCTGGCCGACGACTTCCGGACCACCGGGCTGACACACCTCCTCGCAGTCTCGGGCACCAACCTCACCCTGGTCGTGGGCTTCCTGCTCCTGGTGGCTCGCTGGGCCGGTGTGCGCGGGCGGTGGCTGCACCTCGTCGGAGCGTTCGGGATCGCCGGGTTCGTGCTCCTGGCGCGCACCGAACCGAGCGTCCTCCGCGCTGCCGTGATGGGTTCCGTTGCGCTGGTCGGGATGACCGCCAACGGTCGCCAGCGGGGCACCCGAGCCCTGGGGGTGGCCGTCGTGGGCCTCCTCCTGGCGGCCCCCGGCCTCGCCGTCTCGGTCGGCTTCGCGCTCTCGGTCCTGGCCACCGCCGGGATCCTCCTGCTGGCACCGGTCTGGCGCGACGCGCTCGCCGGCTGGTTGCCCCGGTGGTGCGCCGAGGCGGTCGCGGTCCCCGCCGCCGCCCAGGTCGCCTGTACGCCTCTGGTGGCCGCCATCTCGGGACAGGTGAGCCTGGTCGCCGTGCTCGCCAACCTGCTGGTCGCCCCGGTCGTGGGACCGGCCACCGTCCTGGGGCTCGGCGGGGGGTTGCTGGGACTCGTCTCGGAGCCGGTCGGGCAGCTGGCCGGCACCACGGCCGGCTGGTGTGTCGCGTGGATCGTGACGGTGGCTCGGCACGGCGCGGCGTTGCCCAGCGCCGCCCTCGACTGGCAGACGGGGCTGGTGCCGCTGTCGGCGTTGACCGGGCTGACCCTGCTGCTCGTGCTGGTCCTGCCACGCCTCCTGCGGCGACCGGTCACCGGGCTCGGAGGCGCTGCCGTGCTTGTCGTGGCCGTCCTCGTCGTCCCGCTGGATCCGCGGTGGCCGCCGGCCGGCTGGGTGCTGGCGGCCTGCGACGTCGGCCAGGGCGACGCCCTGGTGCTGCATGCCGGCCCGGGTGCGGCCGTGGTGGTGGACGCCGGTCCGGACCCCCGGGCCGTCGACCGTTGTCTCGACCGGCTCCGGGTCACCAGCGTCCCGCTGGTCACGCTCACCACTTCCACGCCGACCACGTCGACGGGCTGGCCGGGGTGGTCGACGGTCGCCGGGTCGGCGCGATCGAGACGACCCTCCTGGGCGGACCCGCCGCAGGGCGTCGCCTCCGTGGCCGCCGTCGGCGCCGGGATCGGCACGGCGCCGACTCCCGCGCCGTACGGCACGGCGCGCGGGGTGGGCGAGGTGACGCTGCAGGTGCTGTGGCCGCCCCCTGACCACCCGACCGAAGGCCCCGGTGACGGGAGCACCGCCAACGAGGCGAGTGTTGTGCTCCTGGTCGAGATCGGCGGTATCCGGATCCTGCTGGCGGGCGACATCGAGCCAGAAGGCCAGGCCGAGCTGGCGCGGATGTATCCCGGTCTCCGGGTCGACGTGCTGAAGGTCCCGCACCACGGCAGCCGCTACCAGGATCTCGACTTCCTGCGTTCCCTGGGAGCCCGGGTGGCGTTGGTGTCCGTGGGGGCGGACAACGACTACGGTCACCCCGCTGCGGAGACGGTGGCGGCGTTGGCGGGGTCCGGAGCGAGGG
>CAWCGI010000010.1:0-11423 GCA_963795065.1 uncultured Actinomycetota bacterium
TCGACAGAGGCAGGTCGACGTCGCGCAGGGCGACGTAGTCGGCGAAGCCCTCGAGCAACCACAGCGGCGTAGCACTGTTGGCCGCATCGGTCGCGACGTGGACGGCCTCGTGGCTCATCACCACCTGGGCACCCGCCGGCTGGAGCCGGGCGAAGACGTCGGGGTTCACGAACACATGCACCGGCGCCTCGGTCGCGAGCGAGCCGTCCACCGTGGTCGTGACCGCCGCGATCTGCGCGTACTCCCCCGGGCCGGCATCGAGGGCCCGGTCGAGTGCGGCCGCGGACTCGGGAACCTCGACGACCAATGCCGGACGCCAGCTCCGGAGCACCCTGCCGGCGATCGGGATGGCCGCAGCGGCGCGGCGGGCGTACCGGTCGGCATCCCGTGCGGCGCCGGCGACCAGCACCAGTGTCGTCGGCGTACGCCGGACCTCGACGGGGCCGGACAGCCAGACCGGGGCGCGCAGGTCACCCCCACCGATCGAGGCGAGGGCGACCTGCCCGTCCTCGAGCGCGAAGCCGAAACCGACCTCGGCCTGAGCAGGGGCCTGGTCGAACCCGGCGAACTGCCAGGTGACGGCCACGGCTGCCTGCCACGTCCCGTCGGCGCCGAGGGCGCCCTGCTCGTCGAGGTAGCGCAGCCCGAAGTCCGTGACCCGCAACGCTCGGGCGTTCTCCACCACTGCCGCGAGCAACGCGGCAGACGTGCTGTCCCCCGCGGGGGCGAGTGCCCGAGCAGCGGACGCGTCGCCGTCCGTCACGGCGGTGGCGAGCCGGTTCAGGGTCTGGGTGGCCAGGCTGGGCTGGACCCGGGCGGCCGTCGAGCCCGGACCGGGTCGGGATGCGACGTAGGGCCCGTCGTCGAGCGCCTGCCAGATCAGCAGGCCTGCGACGAGCACCACGGACAGCGAAAGACCGGCCACCCACCAGCGTGGGTGACCGGTCCTCGAAGACGGGCGATCAGCCAGGGCGAACCGCGCCGACGTACGGCATCGAGTGGAGGCCGGTGACCTGGACGCCGGTGCTGGGGTTGGCGGCGTGCACGATCATGCCGTTGCCGATGTAGATGCCGACGTGGCTGATCGGGCTGTAGTAGAAGACCAGGTCGCCGGGGCGCAGCGCGCTCTCTGCGATACGCGGCCCCGAGCTGAACTGGGCGCTCGAGGAGTGGGGCAGCGAGACGCCGGCCTGGGCCCAGGCCATCATGGTGAGCCCCGAGCAGTCGAAGGCGTTGGGGCCGGCGGCGCCGTAGACGTACGCGTCTCCGACCTGGGCCATGGCGTACCCGACTGCTGCCGAAGCGCGCCCGGAGACCGCCACCGACGTCGGCGTGCGGACCTGGTCACGCGAGACCATCTCCTCGCGCTCCGCGGCCTCGAGCTTGCCGAGCAGCTCCTTGGCCGCGCTCAGCTTCTCGCTGATCAGGGCCTTCTCGTCGCCGAGCTGCTGCTGGGTCGCCTGCAGCTGCGCCGCGCGCTTCGCCGTGGCCGAGCGGCGGAGGTCGAGCGCCTGGAGCTCGGTGCCGTAGTCGTCGAAGAGCTGGTTCTGGAAGTCGTTGAAGGCGTCCATCGTGGACAGCTGACCGAGGAATGCGCCCGGGTCGTCCGAGACGACCACCTGGCCGACCGCGGTGAGCCCCTCGCCCTGGTACTGCCGGACGATCGAGTCCTGGACCTGCGTCTGGACGACGCGGAGCCGGTCGTCCTGGCGGCTCTGGTCGGACTTCAGCCCGGCGAGGTCTCCACGCAGCTCCTTGAGCTCGAGCCGTGCGTCGTTGTAGCGCTCGGAGGCCTGCTCCGCCTCGTGGTAGAGCCGGTCGACGCGCGTCTGGACGTCATCGACCGACGGGTCGGCCTGGGCCGACGTCGAGGGGACGAGTCCGATGGTGACAGTGAGCGCGAGACCCGAGAGGGCAGTGATGATTCGCTTCCGGCCGTTGAGCACTGGCGGGCGGTCTCCTTGTGTGTCGTACGCCTACCGGGTGAGCTGACGGATTCGGGCACGACTTGCCCTACCCCCGCTCCTCGAGGACACGGTCCGTGTCCCCTTCTCGCGGGCGATTCACCCCAGATGGGTTGGTTCCCCGGCTCCCGGACCGCCCGAGGCAGTCCGAGACTCAGCGCGGCGCCCGCGCGAACCAGATTGGTCCACTTCCACGGGCACCTGAGCGAGTCAGACTAGTGCGGGCGACCCGCGTGACCAAACCTTCGCCGCGTGTGTTCTCGGACACGGCCGGAAACTTTGCGCCCGCGTGCAACACCGGTCCCACGAGCCTCAGGAGGCCGTCTCGATGTCGATCCCCGGCACCGGTTGCACCAGCCGCAGAGGTGGCACCAGGCCACCCTCGGCGAGGATGTCGAGTGCCCGGACCTCGTCATCGTCGAACATCAGCTCGGGTGGCGGCCCCAGCAGCACGGTCACCACGCAGTCGTGGCAGGCAAGTCCGCGCACCACACAGGTGTCGCAGTCGATTCGTGTCGTCATGTCACCGACCGTTGCAGTGACCACCGACAGTGGCTCCGTCGCGCGGAGCCGGGCGTGTCTCAGGTCGGTCACGAGCTCCGGGCCGGGTGACCCGACCGGGTCAGCCCGTGGTCGGGCCGTCGACGACCTCGGCACGGGCAACGAGCTCGATCGCATCGGCGCGGCCGCACCAGCGACAGGAGACCGACTCGACGGTCTCCTGCGTCAGCTCGGTCTCCTCGATGCTGGGCCCGCCGGCCAGGTCCAGGTGCCAGAACTCGGTCGTACGCCGGGTGCGGGTCACGTCGAAGCGGGTGAGGTTGCCGCAGCCCGAGCACCGCCAACGGTGGGCCGCGTCGGGGATCGACATGCTCATGCCGGCAACCCTAGTCCGCGCGGCTCCCGCCCATTGTCGGCGCCCGCATCTAGCGTCGAGACCATGAGCAGCGCCGTCCAGCAAGCAGCTTCCCGGTGGGAGTCGCAGCGCAGCTTCGACGAGCTCGGCCGTCCCCTGCGCGACATCACCTTCTGCGTGGTCGACCTCGAGACCACCGGCGGATCGGCCGCCGGTGGCTCGATGATCACCGAGATCGGTGCGGTGAAGGTGCGCGGCGGCGAGGTGCTGGCCGAGTTCCAGACCCTGGTCAACCCCCACACGGAGATCCCGGCGTTCATCGCCGTGCTGACCGGGATCACCAACACGATGGTCGCCGACGCGCCGCGGATCGAGTCCGCGCTGCCGGCCTTCCTGGAGTTCGCGGCCGGCAGCGTCCTGGTGGCCCACAACGCGCCGTTCGACATCGGGTTCCTCAAGCACTTCGCCGCGCAGCAGTCGATCGGCTGGCCGCGGTTCGAGGTGCTCGACACCGCCCGGCTGGCGCGTCGCGTGATCACCCGCGACGACGCCCCCAACTGCAAGCTGTCCTCCCTGGCGCAGCTGTTCGGCGCCACCACCACGCCCAACCACCGCGCCCTGTCCGACGCCCGGGCCACCGTCGACGTGCTGCACGGCCTGATGGAGCGACTCGGCGGCCTCGGCGTGCACACGCTCGAGGAGCTGCAGACCTTCTCGGCCAGGGTCAGCACCGCCCAGCGCAAGAAGCGCCATCTGGCCGAGTCGCTGCCGCACTCCCCCGGCGTCTACCTCTTCCGCGACGACCGGGACCGGGTCCTCTACATCGGGACGTCGCGCGACCTCCGGACGCGGGTGCGGTCCTACTTCACCGCCTCCGAGACCCGCTCCCGGATGGGAGAGATGGTCCAGATCGCCTCCTCGGTCACCGGGATCGAGTGCGCGACGCCACTCGAGGCCGAGGTCCGCGAGCTGCGGCTGATCGCCGAGCACAAGCCGCGCTACAACCGCCGGTCGCGCTTCCCCGAGAAGGTGCACTTCATCAAGCTCACCCGGGAGACCTGGCCCCGGCTGTCGCTGGTGCGCAAGGTGCTGGCCGACGAGGCCGACTACCTCGGTCCGTTCGGGTCGCGGAAGACCGCCGAGAAGACGCTCGCCGCGCTGCACGACACCTTCCCGGTGCGTCAGTGCTCTGACCGGCTGACGCAACAGCCCTCACGCTCGGCCTGCGTGCTGGCAGAGATGGGGCGCTGCGTCTCCCCGTGCGACGGCAGCGTCGACCTCCCGACGTACGCCGCCCTGGTGCAGCGGCTGCGCGACAGCCTGCGGCACCGTCCCGACGAGGTCGTTGCGGCGATCAACGCGCGGATGTCAACGCTTGCCGACGACGAGAGGTTCGAGGAGGCCGGCCTGCATCGCGACCGGCTCTCGGCGTTCGTGCGCGCCGCTGCCCGCACCCAACGCCTGTCGGCGCTGACCAGGTGTCCCGAGGTGGTGGCCGCGCGCCGCGAGGACGACGGCCGCTGGGCGGTGCACGTGGTGCGGTTCGGTCGGCTGGCCGCCGCCGGCGTGATCCCGCCCGCAGCGTCCGCCCCGCAGTTCGTCGACGAGCTGCGTGCCAGCGCCGAGACCGTCGTGCCGGCCCCCGGCCCGGTGCCGGCCGCGACGGCCGAGGAGACCGAGAAGGTGCTGCGGTGGTTGGAGTCGCCCGGCGTCCGGCTGGTCGAGGTGGTCGGCGAGTGGACCTGTCCGGTGGCCGGCGCCTCGCGGCACCTCGCCCTGCACGACGCGGTCAACCAGTCCCGACTCGAGCTGGTCCCGTTCGGTGATCGCCGGGACCTGTCGCCAGTGCACCAGCCCGTTCGGTAGTCCGGCCCGGTCGAGCGGTTCGCTAGGGTCGCGACATGATCACCGCCATCGTCTTCGTCAAGGCCGACGTCGCCCGCATCCCCGAGGTGGCCGAGGCGATCGCTGCCCTCCAGGGCGTGAGCGAGGTCTACTCGGTCACCGGCCAGATCGATCTGATCGCGCTGGTCCGGGTCAAGGACCACGACGACGTCGCCTCGGTGGTGGCCGACCAGCTCAACAAGGTCGCCGGCGTCACCTCGACCGAGACCCACATCGCCTTCCGCGCGTACTCCCGCCACGACCTGGAGTCGGCATTCTCGCTCGGTCTGGACTGAGCCGTCGGACCGACCGTCCGACGCGGCGTAGTCATAACGGGCCATAGGACGGGTCCGCCAGCCCGTAGTCGTCCGGGCGCTGCCTTGCCTACCGTTGTCGTCCAGACCAACGGAGGGGGCCGAGATGACGAGCACCGCCTGCGTCGTCGTGCCCATCTTCAACGAGGCCAAGGTCCTGGCCTCCGTGCTCGAAACGCTGCTCGACAGCTTCGAGCACGTCGTCTGCATCGACGACGGTAGTACCGACGGCTCGGCCGCCATCGCGGACGCTTCCGGCGCCGTGGTCCTGCGCCACGCCGTCAACCTCGGCCAGGGCGCGGCCCTCCAGACCGGAATCGACTACGTGCTGCGTTTCACCAGCTTCCAGCACATCGTGACCTTCGACGCCGACGGGCAGCACGACGTCACCGACGCGTTGGCCATGCTGGCGCATGCCCGCGCGGCCGGTGTCGACGTCGTTCTCGGGTCCCGCACCATCGGATCGACCATCGACCAGCCGGTCGCCCGGCGTCTGCTGCTCAGCGCCGGGCTTCGCTTCTCCCGCTGGACCACCGGACTCGCCCTCACCGACACGCACAACGGCCTCCGGGTACTCAGCAGGACCGCGCTGCAGACCTTGAAGCTCAGGCAACCCGGCATGGCCTACGCCACAGAGCTGGAGACCCACATCGCCCGGCGTGAGCTCTCGTGGGTCGAGCATCCGGTGTCCATCCGCTACTCGGAGTACTCACGCAGCAAGGGACAGGGCAACCTCAACGCGTTCAACATCCTCTTCGACCTGTTCGCAGCGCGACTGGGGTCACCCACGTGATCATCAAGGTTCTCCTCATCGGGAGTGTGATTGCTGCCGCCGTCTGGTTGCTGCGCGGGCGCCGCCACGGAGGCAGCCTGGCCCTCACCCGACTCGCCGGCATGGCTTTCGCCAGCTGCTGGGTGCTCGCGGTCCTCGCTCCGGACCTCGTCACCCGGGTCGCGAACCTCGTCGGGGTCGGCCGTGGCACGGACCTGGTGCTGTACATCCTCGTCGTGGCGTTCCTGTTCACCACCGCGGGGCAGCACCAGAAGGCGGCCCAGCTGAGCGAGGATGTCGCTGTCCTGACCCGTGCTCTCGCCCTGGTCGAGCTCCAGACCCGCACGGCGCTCGACCCCCCGGACCGCGCGGATCTCGAGCGCTCGATCCGCACAGAGTAGGAACCCGACACCATGAATGTCGCCTGGGTCACGTCGTCCGGCCTGCACCGATCCGTCTCAGGAACGTGAGCGGGCCGCGCCGCCCGAGCCTGCGGGGGTGGACCCTCTTCGCAGTCGCTTTCATCGGCATCACCCTGGTTCAGCTGGCCTGGGCTCTTGTGGTCCCCCCGTTCCGGGGCTCCGACGAGCACGACCACGCCTTCCGAGCCGGGGCCGTCGCCCGGGGCGAGTGGCTGCCCGACTACACCCGGGTCGACGTGGGGCGTGGCGAGATCGTCACCCCGCCCGGCGACCTGGTGACCGCCGCGGAGCCGGTCTGCACCTGGCTGGTGTACACCAAACGGGACGACTGCCACGCGATCGCCGAGGTCGGCGACGGACGCGTGCAGGTCGGCAGCGCAGCAGCCCGCTACAACCCGGCGTACTACTGGCTGATGGGGACGGCTGCTCGTCCCTGGCACGGGTCCGAGGCGTTGTACGCCATGAGGGCCTTGGGCGCGATCGTGTCGGGACTCCTGCTGGCCGTGGCGATCACCGTCACCCGTCGGTGGGCAGGAACGATCTGGCCCGGAGCCGCGCTACTGGTCGTGCTGACCCCGACCGCGACGTACACCACCTCGGTGGCGGCGCCCAATGGGGTGGAGCTGGGCGGAGCGATTCTGCTGTGGTCCTGCTTGCTGGGCCTGATCAGGGCTCCGCTCCCACCGCGGCGTTCCGCTCTGTTGGTGGCCGGGGCCGCCGTGGGGGCGATCCCGCTGCTGACCGTACGCAGCATGGGCCCGCTGTGGTTCGGTCTGATCCTGGGGACCTGGCTCCTGCTCAGCGGCGCTCACGGGCGACGAGCGATAGCCTCCGCCCCTCGGCCGCAGCTCATCGGAGCCGCCCTCGTGACGGCCTGCGCGCTGGCCGCGGGTGTGGCATGGACCCTCGCGGCCGGGACGAACGACCCGGGCATCGAGCCGGTCGCGCACACGGCCTCGCCCTGGCCGTACATCCCGGGCCAGGTGGCGCTGTGGCCGTTCCAGGTGGTCTCGGCCGTCCCGCTGCGCAACGACCCGTCACCCATGCTGGTCTATGCCTTGGGCCTGAGTGTGTTTCTCCTGCTGGCGGGCGCCGGCTGGAAGTTCGCCCATGCCCGGGTGCGGGTCGCCATGGCTGTGACGGTGGTGCTGTCGGTGGTCGTCCCGGTCATCTTGACCGTCGTCGCGTTCGCCACCTACGGCACGGCGTGGCAGGGCCGGTACGGGTGGCCGTACACCTCGGGTCTCCTGCTCATGGCCGGTTTGTCGCTGGAGCTGAACAAGAGGTCGAGCACCGTCCGGGTTCGCCGTGTGGCGACGGGAGCAGTCGCGGCCACGATGGGGACCGCCACCCTGATCGCGCAGCTGGCGGTGCTGCGCAGAGAACTGCTCGACGGCCCCTTGGCGCAGGACCCGGCCTGGATCACGCCCTCGAGTCTGCTCGTGATCGGGCTCACCGCTTCGGGGTTCCTGCTGCTCGCCATCGCCACCAGCGCGCAGCGGTCCGAGACATTGCCGTCCCCCGAGCCGGCGCCAGGAATCTCGGCCGAGGGCAACCGGCCACTAGCCTCGGCGCATGACTTGGCTCCCTGACCACTGGCTCGACATCCTGGGCTGGGGTGGCAGCGCGCTGCTGGTGTTCTCGCTGCTGCAGGCGCGCGTGCTCCGTTTCCGCACGCTGAACCTGATCGCGTGCGTGATCCTGGTGGCCTTCAACGCCTTCCTGAGCATCTGGCCGATGGTCGGCATGAACGTCGTCCTGGCCGCGATCAACATCTGGTTCATCGTCAAGCTCCTCGGCGAGCGCCACGACGAAGCGGTCTTCGAGGTCCTGGAGGTCGGTCCGCGGGACGAGTACCTCCGGCGCACGCTGCGGATCCACGGCGCCGACATCCTCCGCTTCCAGCCGGATCTCGTCTGGGACCCGGCCGACGATGCGGGGCGGGCGTTCATGGTCCTGCGCGGCGACGAGACGGTCGGCGTCGTGCTCATGCACGCCCAGGGCGACGTCGCCCAGGTGCTCCTGGACTACGTCACCCCGAAGTACCGCGACTTCACCCCGGGAGAGTTCGTCTGGCGACGCAGCGACGTGCTGCGCGAAGCCGGCTTCCGCACGGTGGTCACGCCTCCGGGAATGGTGGGCGCCTACTACGACCAGATCGGGTTCCACCGTCGCGAGGACTCCTACGTCCTCGACCTGTGACGCGTCACCCGGCTGAAGCAGCGACCCAACGCTCGAGGGCTGCCTCGGCCGCGCCGGAGTCGATCGAGGTGCGGGCCTCCTCGATGCCGTCGGCCAACGCCTCGTCCACGGACCGGTCCGTCCCGGCGGATCCGGCCGCGTAGACCGCGAGCGCAGCACCGGCGTTGAGGAGCACGGCATCGCGGACTGCACCCTGCTCCCCGGCCAGCGTCCGGTGGACCACGTCGGCGTTGTGCTCGACGTCCCCGCCTCGGAGCGCCTCGATCGGGCTCAGCGTCATGCCGAACGTACGCGGGTCGACACTCGCTGCGACGACCTCACCGCCGCGGACCGTCCAGAGCGACGAGGTGGTGGACGTGGTCAGCTCGTCGACCCCGTCGTCACCCCGGAAGACCCAGGCATCCACGCCCCGGCGAGCGAAGACACCCGCCATCACCGGGCCCATCCGCGGGTCCGCGCAGCCGATCGCCTGCGCGCCCGGACGAGCGGGGTTGGCCAGTGGGCCGAGGAAGTTGAAGCTGGTGCCGATCCCGAGCTCGCGGCGGGGCACCGCCGCGTGGCGCATGGCCGGGTGGAACGCCGCGGCGAAGCAGAACGTGATGCCGGCCTCCACAGCCACCTCGGCGACCCGGGCTGCGGGCAGGTCGAGCCGGATCCCGAGCGCCTCGAGGACGTCGGCCGAGCCCGACTGCGAGGAAGCCGAGCGGCTGCCGTGCTTGACCACCCGCGCGCCCGCTCCAGCCGCCACGATCGCCGCCATCGTGGAGATGTTGACCGACATCGACCGGTCTCCCCCGGTCCCGACCACGTCGAGCAGTCGACCGGGCACGGAGATGGGCGTGGCGACGGCGTACATGGCGTCCACCAGCCCGGCGAGCTCGTCGACCGTCTCCCCCTTGGCCCGGAGCGCGACCGCGAAACCGGCGATCTGCGACGGGCTGGCCTCGCCGGAGAGGATCTCCCCCATGGCCCACGCGGTCTGGGCGGCGTCGAGATCGGTGCCCGCGACGAGCGCGCCGAGCACCTCGGGCCAGCTGCTGGGCATCGTGCTGGCCACCGGACGGCTCACCGTCCTCAGGACGTGGCGGGGACGCGCGAGCGCAGCAGGGCGGTCGCGGACTCGGCGAGCTGGATGGGGTCGATCGGGTGCGGCACGGCGGCCTCGGCCCGCGACCAGGTGGCCAGCCAGTCGTCCTGCGGCCGACCGGTGAGGACCAGCACGGGCGGACACCGGTAGATCTCGTCCTTGAGCTGCTTGGCGATGCCCAGGCCGCCAGCGGGCACGGCCTCACCATCGAGGATGGCGAGGTCGATCTGGCCGGCGTCCATGTGCTGGATCACGACGGGCTCGGTGGCGACCTCGACGTACTCCACCTCGGGCAGGTCCGGATGCGGACGGCGGCCGAGAGCGAGGATCACCTGCTGGCGGGTGTTCACGTCGTCGCTGTAGACGAGCACCTTGAGCGGAGCAGGCTTCGAGGAGGTCGAGGCAGTCACGGCCGCGATGCTACCGGTCCTGCTTGCGCACGCGCTGGCGAGCCTCCAGAAGGTCGAGCCGCCGGTCCTCGCGCGCGGCCTCCTTCATCGACGAGCGGACCCACTGCGTGAACAGCACGCCGAAGAAGGCCAGCGCGATGAGGTCGCCGGAGCCCCAGAGGATGCCTCCCGCGAGGTGCTGGTCGTCGTAGGGGTCGGGCAGCCAGGACCCCATCGGCCCGGCTGCGAGCGAGGGGTACCAGTCGTGCCCGATCAGGGTGTCCTGGTTCATGATCGTCACGCCGAGGAAGGCGTGGAACGGCAACGTGAGCACCACCAGCAACATCCGGGCCGGATACCCCACGCGGCCGGGGACCGGGTCGATGCCCATCAGCGGCCAGAAGAACAGCGCCCCGATCAGGACCAGGTGCAGGTGCATCGCCTCGTGGATGTACGCCGAGTGCAGCGACGCGTCGTACCAGCCGGAGAAGTAGAGCGCCCACGGCGAGACGACGTAGAGCACGAGCGTCAGGGGCGGGAACGACAGCACCCGCGCGAGCCTGGAGTGCAGCAGCGACAGCAACCAGCGGCGGGGCGTCGGCGGCAGGGTGCGCAGGGCAAGGGTCACCGGCGCGCCGAGGGCCAGCGCGAGCGGAACCAGCATGGCGAGCAGCATGTGCTGCACCATGTGCACGCTGAGCAGCGTCAGGTCGTAGGCAGCGAGGCCCGAGGCGGTGGCGAAGTAGAAACCGCCCATCCCCACCCCGACGAAGGCGACCGTGCGGCCCGCCGGCCAGCGGTCGCCGCGGCGGCGCAGCACCCCGACCCCGAAGAGGTAGAGGCCGCCCACCCAGATCGTCAGGACGAAGGGCACAGGGGCCAACGACCACTCGCTGAGCACCCTGCCCAAGGTGAAGCGCGGGAGCGTCGCCGACGCCTCCAGCAGAACGGTCAGTGAGGTACTCAGCACACTGTGAACAATATGACCCCGAAACACAGGGGCCCGGGGTGCCCTCGTTGGCGCACCAAGACATAATGGCTTCCGTGGCGACAGCAACTGCGATTCCGGCATCCCGTCTGCACGGGCACCATGACCGTCCGAGCATGGTCAGCGTGGGCACGATCATCTGGCTCTCGAGCGAGCTGATGTTCTTCGCGGCGCTGTTCGCGTCGTACTTCACGATCCGCGCGGTGAGCACGGATCTCTGGGCCCAGAACACCGAGCTGCTGAACATTCCGTTCGCCTCGATCAACACCACGATCCTGGTGCTCTCCTCGCTCACCTGCCAGCTCGGTGTCTTCGCTGCCGAGCGCGGGCAGGTCGGGCGCACCGGCTCGGTCATGGACTTCCGGGGCTGGGGGCTGCGCGAGTGGTTCATCCTCACCTACATCATGGGCGCGGTCTTCATCGCCGGTCAGGCCACGGAGTACGCCGCGCTGATCGAGGAGGGCGTCACGATCCAGGACTCGGCCTACGGCTCGATGTTCTACCTGACCACGGGCTTCCACGGCATCCACGTGGCGGGCGGCCTC
>CAWCGI010000011.1:0-22849 GCA_963795065.1 uncultured Actinomycetota bacterium
GTGAGTGCACTACGAAGTCTGAGACGCCCCCGCGCCCGTCTCCTACGTGCTGCTGTCGCGGTCGGGTCGTCAGTGCGCGGTGATCATCTCGCGCTTGCCGTGCACGTTCCGCCTCGACCGATCCGACAGGATGACCGCGAGCCCGGCCAGCAGGCACAGGCCGAAGCCGATGAAGCCGACGATCGGCACCGTCCGCGTCACGAGCGTGAGCAGCGACTTCGAGTCCTTGGTGTCCGCCGCGCTCGCCGTGATCTGCTCCGGGGTGAACTCTGCCTGCAGGTTGAGGACCTGCTTCCCGTCCGCGAGGTAGCGCTGCTGGTCCTGGCTCTGGTTCTGGATGGAGCCGGTCTGCGGCTCGACCCAGATGAACACCTCGTTGCTGTAGGTGCCATCGACGCCCTCGGCGACCTCGATGGGTGCCTCGTCGATGTCGACCTTGTAGCGGTAGGTGTCAAGACCACCGACCCTTGCGGTGCCGTCGAAGACCGCGTCGACGGACTCCCCGAGGGTGCCGTCCCAGTAGGGGTAGGTCTTCTTCTCGGCGTCGAAGGGGAACTTGTTGACCAGGCCTTCGTACTGCTCCGAATCCTCCGGCAGGTAGTCGCCGTTCTTGACCGCCAGCGCGGTGACCCGGTCCGTGGCGAAGGTGTTCTCGGAGGCCGTGACCAGTCGGGGATCGTCACCGTCGACACAGTCGGGGGCGTTGCCGTCCTCGTTGACCACCACGCACGATCCGGAGACGAACACGACGACGTCGTCGTCGGACTTCTTTCCGTCCGCCTGGGTGATGCTGACGGCCCGGATCTCCGCGGCCTGTCCCAGCTCCCCGGTCTCGGCATCGAGACGCTGCGCCTCGCCACTCAGGATCGTCTTGCTGTTCACGTCGATCGGCGTCTTCTTGACCGCCCCCGGTGCCCACACGATGCACAACACCGCCACCACAAGCAGGAAGCTCCCAAGACCCAACAGAATCCTGCCCAAGTTCTTTCGCACCGCGTCCCCTCCCAAGGATCTCGCCAGTCGCCGCAGGGTAACCCATGGCTAGGGCCAGGTGACTCCCCAGTAGCCAGGGCCGCATTCTCGTTGCGGATCTGTGTCGATCGGCAGGATCAGCGCGAAGCGCGCATACGGGTTAGATCGGCGTCGACGACGCTGAGGCTCGACAGCGCACGGGGTCTGGGCGGTGTGGCGGCGCCCGGCATGCCATAGTCGGACGGTGCCCCGTCGTCATCCTCGCCCCTGCCGATGACGGCGACCGTCGCCCCTGAAGAGGCGGCGCCGGCCGGAGGACCTTCGTCGCCAGCGCTTCCCGCGCTGGACTCCCTGCGGGCGATCGCGGCAGTCGCAGTGCTCGCAACGCACGCGTCGTTCTGGGGGGGCGCCTACGCACAGCCGGCATTCGGCACAGCGCTGGCGCGGCTCGACATAGGCGTCGCGATCTTCTTCGTGCTCTCGGGATTCCTGCTGTCCCGCACCTGGCTCGAACGTCACGCGAGCGGCCTGCCCGCGCCATCGACACGGCGCTACCTGTGGAAGCGCGCGCTTCGCATCGTTCCGGTCTACGTCGTGGCAGTCATGGCTGCTCTGCTGCTGCTTCCCGGCAACAGCGGAGTGAGTCCGGCCCTCTGGGTCAGGACGCTGACGCTGAGCAACATCTACCTTGACGACCGCCTGCCCGACGGCCTCACCCAGATGTGGAGCCTCGCGACCGAAGTGGCGTTCTACGTGGTGTTGCCCGCGATCATGTGGGTCGCCCTGTCCCGACGCCGGGATGGGCGGCCGTCCCGGGGTCGGGTTGGGACGGTTCTGGTCGTGCTCGTCGTCCTGAACGCGATCTGGCTGCTGGACCTTGCGGAGCGCGTCGACATCATCGGCTCGTTGACCGTCCTGTGGCTGCCGTCGTACCTCATCTGGTTCTCGGTCGGGATAGCGCTCGCTGCGTGCGCGGTCCACGTCCGCCGCGGGGACACGCACGTCGCAGGCGGCCTTGCCCGGATCGCGCCTCGGCTGCAGCAGATGGGCCGCGCGCCCGGCGTCTGCTGCACGGCGGCACTCGCTCTGTTCGCCATCTCCGCGACACCGCTCGCCGGCCCTGCCTCACTCGCCGCGCCCAGTCTGGGCGAGGCCTTGGCGAAGAACGTGCTGTACGCCGTGACGGCCGGACTGCTCGTCCTCCCCTGCGTGTTCGGGGCCCCCGAAGGCCGGTTCCTGCGCGTGATGTCGATGCCGCTGATCCGCCACCTGGGCCACATCTCGTACGGCGTGTTCTGCGTCCATCTCGTGATCCTCGAGCTGGTCGCTCGGTACCGCGACGTGGCGCTCTTCTCGGGACGGACTTTCGAGCTGTTCGCCCTCACCCTGGTGGTCAGCTTTCTGGTCTCCGAGGTGCTCTACCGGCTGGTCGAACGACCCGCCATGCGTCTGAGGGACCTCCGGGTGGGTAGCGGAACGAGGTCGGCCGACAGCAACAGGCCCACGGCCGCGGCCACGAAGAGCTGAGGGGCAGTGAGCGACCCAGCCCAACCGTCGGCGGACCCCAACGGCCTGAGCCAGTAGAAGACCGCAGCCACCGCTACGAGCACGCCGCTCGCCCACGAGACGAGATCGGCGGGAGCCCGTCGGCCCAGGACGGCGACCGCCCCCACCGCAGCGGCGCCGCAGGCCAGCGCCACCGACCCGGCCATCGCGCCGAGCGCCAGCAGACCGCCGGTCACCATGACCAGCGGATGGATCGATCGCGACCCGAGGGGCGTCCGGGACCCGGACCGGCGCCGAAGAACCCAGGCGGCCGCCGCGAGCAGGGCGATCAGGACGCCCCCCACGGCCAGGGAGGACCGATAGAGCCGATCGGGCGCGAACGACAGCCTCACCTTCTCCACCGGCCCGTCGAGGCGCCAGCCCTGCTGCCACCCGTCCACGGTCACCCCGGTCGCGCTTCCGACCCCGGGGACCGACGCCTCCCATCCCTCGTTCTGGTTCTCGCGCACAGCGGCGATCGCCACGGCGTCTGCTGAGGGCACGCCGAGCTCGCGCTCGACCGGCGACTCACCGGTCAGGGTGGCCGGCGTGACGACCGGCCTCGGAGCTGCTCGCGACTGCATGACCACCCGCACCCCGCGGAAGGCCGGCGCCGGAGCGAGCACGACTCTGGTCGGTTGCGCCGGGACGTCGATCCGGGGCGGACCGCAGACGGTGGCTGGCAGCATCCCTCCGGAGAACAGGTCGCGCGGCGACGCGGTGACCGTGGTGGGGAACAGCGCGCCCCCGACCCGGAGCGTCGGCCCGAACGCGCAACCGATGTCGACAGGCGTGTCGGACAGGGTGATCGGAAGCAGGCCCGTCCCATCGAGACTGAGCTCGCTGACACCGGCGCCGCCGGGCTCCCGGGTGCCGTCGGCGAGCAGGTTCGTGGTCCTCCTCAGACCGAGGAGCCGCACGTCGAGGCGCGTCGTGCTGAACGGCTCGACGCGCGCCCTGCCGGTGCCGTCTAGCTCGACGAGCTGCCGACCGCCGGGATACGCCAGCTCGAGACGCGTCGCCCGCGACGCGGCCACCTGCTGGTCGAGCAGCACCCGGACGGAGCGCACCTTCCGCTCCACCAGCCAGGAGACCGACAGGGTCGGCCGCTCGTCGTCCGGGTCGGCGACCCACGTCGTCCCAGGGTCGCCGTCGATGGCTGCCACCGCCGAGCCACGAGCATCGTCGACAGCTGCGGACGAGGCCCGCACGTTCACCAGCTGGTCGCGCTGGATCAGCCCTTGGAGCGCTTCGCCGTCCACTGGCACGGCCATCGCGGAGACGGCGTACGCCGCCCCGGTCCCGAGGCGGATCGTCCGGTCGAGCGCACCCGGCTCCTCCCCGATCCGACCTCGTCCGACCCCGCAGCGCACGTCGTCGCCCACGTTCACGCAGGCTTCGCGCCAGCCCGCGGTGGAGGACAGCAGGATCGAGTCCGGCGGACCCCAGCGAGCGGGGACTCGCGGCAGCTCGAGGGTCCTGTCCACGTCGACTCCGGGCAGCTGGACCTCTGCGACCTTGAACTCTGGCCCGGGCGCCCCGTCACGGACCACCTTCAGTTCTGAGGTCCGGCCGTCCGCGAGCTCGATGGTCACCGGCTGTCCGGGCAGCGCCGGGTACGACCGGCTAGACCCGCCGTCCGTGACCACCCGCACCCGTGCGGGTGCGTCCTCGTCATCACTCTCGCCTGCCACCACAACCACGACACTGGGCACGGACGTGGGGCTCGCGAACCGGATTCCGACCCATGGGCGAGCACCCTCCGGCGGGCCGGACTCCCACGCCGTGTCGAGCAACCCGTCGAACGCAGCGAACGGCAGCGTCTCCGGCAGCACCGGACCAGGCGTGTCTGCGAACGCGCGGGACGACGACGCCGACACGCTCTCGGCGCCGAGGATCCGGGCCTGGGTCTCCCAACGCGCATCACCGAGCACGTACTCGCGCGCGGGCGCTCCGCGCCGGCCGTCGTCGCCGCCCTCGAGAGTGGCCGACCTTCCGTTCTGGATTCGCGCGAAGTTGGCTTCCCGTCGCCGCAGGCCGTCGGTCAGGATCAGGCCGTCGGGGTCGAGGTCGCCAGGGGCATCGACAGCGAGCACAGCTGGCTCGTCGCCGAGCAGGCCGGCCTCGGTGAGCCCGAGCAGGTCCTCCGGCCCTCCCACGACGAGCGGGCTTCCCGACGCCACGACGGCCCGATGAGCGCCGCCGACCGCGTAGATCTCCACGGCGGGGTAGCGGCTCGTCCATCCGTCGTCGACGACCGTGTTCCGGCTTTCGCCGCTGAGCCGCGCCGGGCGGCCCAGGCGCGGACCGAACGCGGCGACGCGTCGCACACCCGGGGAGCCGTCGAGCGCCTGGTGGACGAGCACCGGCTGCCGGTTGCTCATCGGTGCGCAGGTCGTTGCGGACCACGAGGTGGCCGATGCCGGCGCGGCGGAGGTAGCCGGCCAGACCGGCCGATGGCCGTCCCGGACGCCAGCTGGGCCTCGAGGGCGTCGAGCATCCGGATGTTGCCGGCGGGCGCGAGTGGCACGGCGTTGCGCACCGCCCACGGCGAGGACGCCAGTGGCTGCAGAGGCTCGTCGTCGGCATCGCCCCAGAGGTAGTAGCCGAAGCTGGACCCCGGGACGAGCACGGCAGTGGAGTCCTGCGAGTGCTCGTCCAGCCAGTCTGCCGTGCGCGACCAGTAGCCGGGCACCGACTCGAAGTCGTTCGCGGGTCCGAGGCTGCCCGTCAACGCCGGGCCGGCAGCACCCGCGACCGAGACGACGCACAGCAGCAGGACGCCGGCGTAGGCCACGCGGTCGCCGACCATGTCGGCCCGCCCTCGCCCGGGATCTGCACCGCGTACGGCGCCGGCAGCCCTGGCGCCCAGCGACGCGAGACGAGGTGTGCCAGCCCGAGCACGAGGGGGAGCCGGATGACCAGGTCGAACTTGTGCACGTTGCGCAGCGGCGCGAGGACGCCGTCGAGCGCCTGCCGTTCCAGACCACCGAACCAGCCCTGCAGCGCGCCGCCGTGCCCCGCCGTGACCATGAGCAGCCCGACCAGCACGCGAGATGACGAGGAACGTCGGTGCGGGTTCCTGCGCGAGGGTGAGGCCGACGATCCCGAACAGCAGCAGCACGCCGCTGTTCAGCGCGAGATAGCTCGTCGAGACGAGGTCGTTGCCGGCCTGCCACGTCGGATCGACGTACGGGACCCAGTGCGAGGTGCCCCGGAGCGCGTCGAAGAGGGTCGTCGGAAAGGTCGTCACCGAGGCCGTCTCGATGTAGTCGAGGAACGGCGGGCTGTAGCGACCGAGCAGGAGCAGGGGGACCAGCCACCAGGCCGTCCCAGCGAGCACGAGCAGCGGCCACCAGGTCATCAGCGATCGGCGGCGGGGCCCGGGCTCGCGGGTCAGCAGCCACAGCACTCCGAGCGGAATCACGGCGAACGTGGCGGCGGCGTTGACACCGCCCGTCGCGGCCACTGCCAGAGCCGAGAGCAGCGCCGCGCGACGGGTCGACCCGCTCCGGGCCCCGATGACGAGTGGCACCAGCACCCAGGGGGCGAGCGCGCTGGGCCAGGCCTCCACGGAGATGGGTCCGATCAGCGTCAGGATCCTCGGCGACAACGCGTAGGCGAAGCCCGCCACGATGCGGCTCGTCGGTGAGCCGAGCCCCATGGCTCCACACAGCTTGACCACCCCGAGGAACGCCACCACGAGCAGGAGTGACCACCAGAGCCGCTGAACCACCCACCCGGGCATCGAGACCACGTCGCCCAGCCAGAAGAGCGGTCCCATCGGGAAGAGGTAGCCGTAGGCCTGGTTCTGGACCTGCCCGAAGCCACCCTGCGGGTCCCACAGGTGCAGCGACCGGGCCAGCAAACCTGCCGGGTTCACGACGAGGTCCAGCTTGGTGTCGCCCACGAGCCGCCCCGGGCTCTGGGAGAAGGCGACGGCGATCAGGACGAGGGAACACGCGACGAGCCTGAAACGCCAGGTGAAGCGGTCCGACGCGGACGACGAGGGGCTGGTCATCTCCTCTGCAGCACGATGACCAGGTTCCAGGTGACGAGCTCGCGAACAAGCGGAACTCGGGTCAGCCAGTGGGCGAACCGCGGGTTGTAGCGGGGAATGACATCGAGGACGTCAGCCTCGATCTGCCGTCGAGACCAGTCGATCCCCGCCTTGACGGTCACGGGGAACAAGGACTCGCCGAAACGGTTCTTCGGCTCGTGGCCGTGCCGACGGCGGTAGCGCTGCCTGGCGCGCTCCCCTCCCAGGAAGTGCCACGGCGCGGTCTCGTGCCCACCCCACGGGCCGTACCAGACGGTGTAGGAGACGAAGGTGATCCCGCCGGGTCTGGTGACCCGGACCATCTCGTCCGCCATGCGCCAAGGGTCGCTCACGTGCTCCAGCACGTTCGAGGAGTAGCAGAGATCGAAGGTGCCGTCCGCGAACGGGAGCTGAAGGCCGCTCCCGAGCACCGTGCGCGACGAGATGTCACCGAGACCGGACAGCTCACCGACGTCAGCGTCGAGAGCGAAGTACGTGACCCCGGCCTCCTCGAACGCGCCACGGAAGTAGCCGGGCCCGCCGCCCACGTCCAGCATCCGGCTTCCCGGCAGGTCCGTGTACTGGTCGACGTGGCCGACTGCGTCCTTGGCGAGCTCGCCGTAGAACACCTCAGGCCGCGTCTGCTCGAGGCGGAACGCGCGGAAGAGCCGCACGGAACGACGGAGGGTGGGTGCCCAGGCCAGCGGTTTCCCCAGCGGTTTCCGGGCGAGCGGCTGTGGCACCCGACGACCCTAGCCGATGCCCGTCCCTGCCCTCGCTGCCTGCAGTCGCCCCTCGGTTCGTGGTCCGCGGCCGCGCGTCGTCCCACAATCCGACCTACCGACGCCCCACGGGCTAGCGTGGACCCGTACGCGTACCAGCGAGCGACGAGCAACGAGGACCCCCGTGAAGCTGATCGTCCAGATCCCCTGCTTGAACGAGGAGGAGACGCTTCCGGCCGTCCTGGCCACCATTCCCCGCCACGTGCCGGGGGTCGATGAGATCGTGATCCTGGTCATCGACGACGGGTGCACCGACGCCACGGTGGAGGTGGCCCGTGAGCACGGTGTCACCCATTTCGTCCACCACACTCGTACGCAGGGCCTGGGCAGGTCGTTCAGGGACGGTGTGGTGCGCTCCCTGGAGCTGGGGGCGGACATCGTGGTCAACACCGACGGGGACAACCAGTACCCGCAGGAGCGCATCCCTGACCTCGTCCGCCCCATCGTGGAACGTCGGGCCGATCTCGTCGTCGCCGATCGCCAGACGCACCTGATCGAGCACTTCTCGCCAATCAAGAAGCTGCTGCAGCGAGTGGGAAGCGCCGTGGTCAACCGGGCGGCCGGCACCGAGCTCCCGGACGCCGCCAGCGGCTTCCGGGCGTACTCGCGAGAGAGCCTGATGGTGCTCAACACCATCACCCGGTTCAGCTACTGCATGGAGACGATCATCCAGGCGGGCAACAAGCGTCTGAAGATCGACAGCATCCCGATCACGACCAACGCCAAGTCGCGGGAGTCACGACTCTTCCGCTCGACACCGGAGCACGTCGCGAAGTCGATGGCCGCCATCGTTCGGTCGTACATGATGTACAAGCCGTACGTCTTCTTCGCCTGGATCACCGCCGTCTTCGGCCTGTTGGGGTTGATCCCCTTCGTGCGGTACGGCGTGCTGTGGGTCCGCGACCGGGAGGACGGCCACCTCCAGTCCTTGCTCGTCGGGGCCCTGCTGCTCATCCTCGCCTTCATGAGCCTGATGCTCGGAGTGATCTCCGACCTGATCCGCACCAACCGCGTGCTGATCGAGGACAGCCTCGAGCACACCAAGCGCAACCGCTTCCGCGTCCCCTACCCGGGGGTGGACCATCCCCCGCCGGCCGCAGTGCTGGCGCAGGACCGGACGGCCGAACCCTGACCCGGGGCCGCTGGCTGCTACGGCTCCTGCTCGCCGTCCTGATCGTGGCCGGCTGCGGCTACCTGCTGGCCCGCGAGAGCGGCGACCTGGCCGCTGCCGCGCGTCGGCTGAGCCCCGCCCGAGTCGGCCTCTCCGCAGCGGTGGCCATCGCTGGGACCGTGTGCATGGGGCGCGCGTGGCTGGCTCTGCTGCACGGGTTCGGGGTGAGGGTCGACCGCCGTGACGCTGCCGCCGTCTTCTACACGAGCCAGCTCGGCAAGTACGTCCCTGGCTCGGTCTGGCCGGTGCTGGCACAGGTGCGTCTCGGCGCACGTTGGGGGGCACCTCGACGAGTCATGCTCGGGGCGGGCATCCTGCTGCTCACGATGCTCACGGTCACCGGCATCCTGGTCGGGGCCCTGCTCCTCCCGTGGTCGAGTCCCGAGGGCCTGCACAGGTACTGGTGGCTCCTCGTGCTCGTTCCCCCGCTGGTGGCCCTGCTGCATCCGCGAGTCGTCAGCGCCGTCATCGACCGGGTCTCGCTCTGGTCAGGCGGCGATCGGCTCGATGCACGGGTGTCCGCCGGCGGCCTGTTGCGGGCGGGGCTGTGGGCCGTGCTGGCCTGGGTGCTCCTGGGGACTCATCTGCTGGCCCTGATGACCGCCTACGGGCGCGTCGACCTGCTCGACGCCGCGGCCGCGGTCGGAGGCATCGGCTTGGCGTGGGCCGCAGGGCTGGCCGTCATCCCGGCTCCAGCAGGCGCTGGGGTGCGAGAAGGGGTTCTCGTCCTGACTCTGGGGCCCGTGGTGGGTGGTGAGGCCGCGGTGACCGTGGCGCTCGCGTCGCGGGCGTTGCTGGTTCTCGTCGACATCGCGCTCGCCGCAACGAGCGTCGGGCTGAGGAGGCTGCGCGGGGTCAGGGACGTGAGAGCAGAGAGGTCTGCTCGGGGTAGGGCAGGGTCGGCGTCAGCCCAGCGAACACCCGCTCGTCGAGACCTGAACGCCTGATCGCGTCCCGGTAGCGACGACGGCGACTGTTGTCGAAGACGATGAGCCCGTCGACGGCCAGCCTCCCCACGGCAGCCGCCAGGCAAGCCTCCCGAGCGCGGCCGTCGATGACCACCAGGTCGAACGACCCGGCCACCTCGTCGATGGCGGCGACGTACTCTGCGAAGTCCAGGCCGTCGTGACCTTCCTTGCTGGAGGGCACGGAGGGGTCGGCACACGCCACGGGCTCGACGACTCGCACGGACGCGTTCGGGTGGCTCGCGAGCTCGGCGTGCATCAGCTCAGCGAATCCCACATGGTGCTCGACGCTGTGCACCTGGCCGGCCCGACGTGCGAGCCACACCGTACTGGCGCCGGATCCGTACTCGAAGACCGTCGCCGGGACCGAGCGGGCCGCAAGCCACTCCTCCACCGCCGTGATCGCACCGTAGGTCCACCACGGAACGTCCAGCTCCGCCATCGCCCGCGAGTCGTGGACCAGGGTCAGGCTGTGCGCCCAGTGCCGCCATCGCCTGTCCAGCGGTGGTGCCACGGTGTCGAGCCCGAAGTGGTCCAGGCTTCTACGCAGACCCCGTGCGGACCCGGCGTACACGGTCTTCATCGCAGCCAGCGAACGCATCAGCGCAGCCTCGTGGCCGGCCCGCCGGTGCGGCCTCACGGCAGGGGAACGCCGACGTAGGTGTGGACCAAGCAGAAAGTCGTCCGCGGGTCGATGGAGCTGAGCTCGATGGACGCCGGCCGGCCGGACGCGAGGCGGCGATGCAGCACCACCAGCTCGCCCGTCAGGTTCAGGACAGGCGACCCGCTGGCGACGGCGATCTCGTCGCCGTCCTGGTCCAGGACCTTCAGGGTCACCAGGTTCGCCTGCGGCTGGTAGAGGTTGAACTGCAGGAACCACTGCTTGGTGGTGCTCACGGTCGAGAGTGGGATACGGGTGGTGCCGACCCCATGGACGTGGATGCCGCAGCCTCGCTGCCGCGGTGCTGTGAAGTCAGCGACCTGCACGAAGTTGGCCGGCACGATGACACCGACCTGGTTGACGACGAGTCGGTTCTTGGACTGCCCGCCGAACTCAGCCGACTTGCCTCCCAGCTCCACCAGGTCGGAGACGTACATCTTCGAGATGGAGGGGACGACGGCCTCCGGCAGCTGGGTGTCGTGCAGCTGAACGCCGGGACTGCGCTCCGCCACGCTCTCCAGCAGGGTCGCGGTGTAGCTTCTCGCCGGGTTGTCCCAGAAGGGGCGGGCGAACCCGATGGTGGAGAAGGCACTGGACACCACGAGCAAAGCGACCGAGCCCTGCACGAGCGCCCTGCGCCGGCGCTCGTCGAACCACGTGGGCCCGGATCCGCCGAGGGCCTGTGATCCGGACTGGGTCGCCCCGAAAGCCAGGACGATCCCGAGCGCCAGGGCGACGGGCACGTAGTAGCTGTAGCGCAAGATGATGGGGAGCAGCCCACCGAGGAACTCCCATCGGCCGGTTCCCACGAGCACCAGACCTGCCATCGCGGTCCACACGGGGATGAACCAGGCGACCAGCGCGAGCCAGCCGGTGCGTCGCACACTGAGGACGATCAGGCCCACGAGGGCCACCTGTCCGAGGACGAGCATGACGACCGGGGGGTTCGCGTACGCACTCCACTGCTGGGGGAACGTGATGAAGTCCCACGGGCCGCCGACCAGCGCCGGGCCGAGAACCTTGAGCCATGCCTGTCCCGCCAGCCAGAATGCGTCGCGCACGGTGAACTGCGACGACGGGCTGTTGTAGTCACCGGCCTGGTACAGACCCGCGAAGACCGCCAGGGCGACCGCCAGCACCAGCCAGCCGCGCCACAGCCGGAGTCCGCCTCGCAGGCGATCGCGCCACGGGCCCTGCTGCAGGAACACGAAGGACAGGATCGGCAGGATGACGAGCGTCGGGAATGCCCCCTGGGCGAACGCGAGCATGACCAGGACCAGGAGGGCGACGACTCCGGCGTCGACCAGCCGACGCTCATGTGTGTACCGCACCTGGGCCAGCAGCGCCCCCACGAGGCACGCCTGGCTGATGCCGAGGCCCAGGCCGCTGTTGAGGGCCGCCATGCCGGGCACCAGGAAGGGGCTGCACGCGTAGCCCACGAGCACGATCCAGAGCCAGGGACGCGCACCCACGAGAGCGCGGAAGAGCCGCCAGAGAAGAACCGTGGTGAGCGCCTGGAAGGCGACCCGGATCAGCACCGTGACCCACCACTCGAGTGGTGCCGCCCTGTTCAGGAGCCAGTAGACCAGCCGCTGAGCGACACCGAAGTGTCCCCCGAGCGTGCTGGTGAGGTAGTCCCAGTCGAGGCTGCGTCCGTTGGCGAAGGCGAGGTTCGGCAGGTCTGCCGCGCTGTACCAGCCCCGCATCATCACGAAGCCGAGCCACACCGCCTGGCCGACCACGAGGAGGGAAAGTGCCAACTGCTCCCTCGAGAAGGTGACGGAGACCGCTAGAGGTGTTCGTTCCACAGACTCGTCCGGGACGCGAGTCGTGGTCGACATGGCGCACAACCTATCCCACGCACCGACTCGCACGGCGCCCATCAGGACTGCAGAAACGGGCCTCCGGGGACCGACTGTGCTGCGGCAGGTACGGTCAGCCACATGGCGAGCGAGGAGCACCACGCCAACACCGTGACCCTGGTGAGGGACGCCCCCGGCCGGCTCCTTGGTGGCAGCACGACGGTCCAGAACATGTGCCGGGTGCGCACCTGCATCGGGGCGCCGTCCCCGCGCGCCGCCTCGTGACCTGGTTGGCCCGCGCGCTCGCCTCGGACCACCCTGCCGTCACGAGATTCGTGAGCAGCGCAGGCCGACTGCGCGACCGCCTGGACCACCCGCAGCTGCGGGACGCCAGGCGGATCCTGCGCACGTCGGCCGACGTGGTCCTGATGGGGGAGTCAGTCTTGAACTTCGTCGGGCCGGACGACGCCGACCCCCGCACCCTCGCGAGGATGGTGGCGGACGGCCTCCCCGGCCTGACGACGCTCGCTCTGCACGGCGGCGGGTACCACGCCGAGCTGCTGACGGAGTACGTGCGGCTGCTGGCGACCAGGCCGGCACCGCCGAAGGTGGTGGTGGTGCCGCTGTGGTTGCGCGGCCGCCTGCGCCCCTGGATCGAGCACCCCCGCTTCGGACACGTGGAGGCGATGCGGCGGCTGCGCGCACTGGAACCATCGGCACCACCGTGGCGCGTCCGCGGGTCGCTCAGGCGCGAGACCTCCGCAGAGTTCGAGCGCTACTACGCGCTGCCGCACGCATCGCTCCTGGGCGAACGCCCCATCGGGGACTATGCCCGCCCCCTCAAGCGCCCCGGCATGGACCCCGCCGAGAGGCTGCGCGTGCTGTACGCCTTCCACCACGGGTCACCGGTGCTGCCCGAGGGGCTGGTTGCGGTCACCGCGCTCGGGGAGGCACTCCGGGACCTCGGGTGTGCCACGTTCGCCTACGAGACACCTGTGTCCGTGCAGACCGGTGAGCGGGTGCTCGGCCCCGACTTCCGGTCCACCGTGGCCGAGAACTTCGCCGCCATGGGCACGGCCTTCGGTGGTGACGTCATCGCAACCGGCACCGCGTTCGACGAGGACGCGTTCATCGACCCGGCCGATGGCTCCGAGCACCTCAACGACAGAGGTCGGGCCCAGCTCGCCGCCATCCTGCTGGAGCAGATCAGCAAGCGCCTGGACCAGTAGGGGCCGGAGGGGTCGTTGCGGCGTGGGGCGCCACAGGAGGTCGAGCGAGGCCCGTGGGGTAGCGTCTGCGCGATGACTGCCGGCGTCCGCTCGACCGACGTGCAGCAGCACGACATCGGGCCGCCGCGGTCGCGACGGGCCCGTCTGTTCCCGCTCGTGGTGCCCTCCCTGCTGGTCCTGCTGGCTCTGCTGCAGGCACCCGGCCGCGTCACCTTCGACACCGACCTCGGGTTGGCGCTGAACCCGGTCCACCTGATGCAGCGCGCCTTCCACCTGTGGAGCGCCGAGGCCAGCTTCGGCGGGGTGGGCAACCAGACCTACGGCTTCCTGTTCCCGATGGGGCCGTTCTTCGCGCTCGGCGACCTGGCCGGCATCCCGGACTGGCTGACCCAGCGGTTGTGGTGCGGCCTGTTGCTCGTCGTGGCCTACGAGGGCGCGCGTCGGCTGACCCACCGGATGGTGAGCCCGCACCTGCTGGTGGGTGTGCTCGCTGGGGTCGCGTGGGCGTTGTCTCCCCGGATGCTCACCGTCGTCGGGCCCTTCTCGTCCGAGGCGATGCCGGTCGCGCTCGCACCGTGGCTCGTGCTGCCGCTCGTCACCTACCTGGCGCATGACCTGCGCAAGGCAGCCTGGTTGTCGGGCCTGGTGGTCCTGTTCCTCGGCGCGGTCAACGCGGGGGCCACGGTGGCCGTCCTACCCATCCCACTTCTCTACCTGGCGACCAGGACCACGTCCTGGCGTACGCGCCTGCGCTCGATCGCCTGGTGGTCGCTCGCGGTGCTGCTCGCCTCGCTGTGGTGGGTGGGTCCGCTCCTGCTGCTCGGCTCGTACAGCCCGCCCTTCACCGACTGGGTGGAGTCGGCCCGTACGACCACCGACCCGGTGAGTGCGTTGGCCGCCCTGCGGGGGGTGACCGACTGGGTGGGCTACGTGTCGGCGGGCTCACAGGGCTACTGGCCCGCGGCGTGGGATCTGGCGACCTCGCAGGGACTGGCGCTGGCCACGACCGCCGTCGCGGTGCTGAGCATCGCCGGTCTCACCAGCCGGCGGCTGCCGGAGCGACGCTTCCTGGTGCTCACCGCGTTGCTCGGCTTCACGGCCCTCACCCTCGGCCACGCGGGCTCACCCGGCAGCCCTTTCGCCGCCGCCTTCAGGGACCTGCTCGACGGTCCGGCAGTGCCGTTCCGCAACATCTACAAGTTCGACCCCGTCCTGAGGCTCCCGCTGCTGCTGGGCTTTGCGCATCTGCTGCACCGAGCTGTGAGTGTCACCTGGCCGTGGCGCCCCAGACTGATGCCACCCGTCGCTCTCGCGCTGGCCGCCGCCCTGCTCGGCGTCTGTGCGGTGCCGGCGTTCCAGGGGGACCTACGCCCCGGGCCGGGTTTCACCGCCGTGCCGTCGTGGTGGACGCAGGCCGCCACCTACCTGGCCCGAGACGGCGTCGACGGCCGCACGCTCGTCGTCCCCCACGCGACCGCCGGCCGGTACACGTGGGGCAGGACCATCGGCGAGCCGTTGGAGGCCCTCGCCACCAGTCCGTGGGCTGTCCGCAACCAGGTGCCGCTTACGGAGGCGGGCAACACCCGGCTCGTCGACGCCATCGAGGCCGTGCTGGCCTCCGGCCGCGGCTCCACGGCCCTGGCGGAGGTGCTCGCCCGCAGCGGGGTCGGCCAGCTCCTCGTGCGCAACGACCTCGACCGCGCCGCCGCCGACGGTCTGCCGCCGGTGCGCGTCACCCAGGCTCTGCACCGCTCACCGGGTCTCACCCTCACCGCGTCGTTCGGGCCGCGGCAACAGTTCGGGCCAGGTACGAGCACGGTCGACGGCGGTATCGACATCGCGCCGCCGGCGCTCGAGGTGTGGACCGTCGACCGCGCCGTTGCGGGTCCGCACACCGTTCCGCTGTCGGAGGTCGTCGCCCTGGGCGGCGGACCCGAGGATCTGGTGTCCCTGCTGGAGTCCGGAGTGGTCGCACCCGGTCAGGCGACCGTGCTCGGCGCCCAAGCACCGCCGGGCACCTGGAACGGTCCCCGCGTCATCACGGACGGTCTGCAGCGGCGCGAGATCTCATTCGGCCGGGTGCACGCCAACACGGGTCCGCTACTCACCGCTCACGAGGCCTACCGCCAGCAGCGGGCCGCCCACGATCTCCTCCCGTTCGACGCCGAGGGCCTGCAGACAGTCGCTGCCTACGACGGGCTGCTCGGGGTGACGGCCTCCTCGTCCGCCGGCTACGCGGACAACTTCGGTGGGGTTCGGCTGTCCGCGCAGCCCAACGCAGCGGTGGACGCCAACGCCCTCACGGCCTGGCGCTCGGGGAGCCTCACCGCCCCGGTCGGGCAGTGGCTGGAGGTCCAGCGCAGGCAACTGACCGACGTGGACACGGTCAGGGTGCGGCTGGTCGACCAGGCCCTGTTCGGACCAGCCATCACCAGCCTCCGGTTGTCCACCGATGCCGGGTCCGTCGTGGCGCCGGTGGCGCGCACCGAGGACGCACAGGTCGTCCCTCTGCCCGAAGGCTCGTGGAGGCGGCTGCGGATCACCGTCGCCTCGGTGGCGGGCAACCCCCGGTTCGGGGTCGTCGGGATCCGCGAGGTCGTGCTTCCCGGCCTTCCCCCGGCCCGCACCGTGGTGGCTCCCTCCAGGCTTCCCGCGGGCTCGGCGGCACCGGTCGTCGCCTTCCGCGCCCACGAGCCAACCGAGCCCTGCGTGCAGCTCATCGACCAGCGCTGTGACCCGGGCTCCGCCGTCCCCGGCGAGGAGGCTGCTGCGCTCGACCGGACCTTCACCCTCCCCCAGGCAGCGATCTACGGGCTGGACGGCACCGTCCTGCCGTCCAGCGGCCCTGGGCTCGCCCGGTTGCTGCAGCCACCGGGCAAGGCGCTCAAGGCCGTCGCCAGCAGCAGCCTCGACGGCGGTGGAGCGGTCGGTGCCGCCGCGGCCGTCGACGGCGACGTCCGGACCTCCTGGGTCGCGAACCCGGCGGAGCGGCTGCCCGCCCTGAAGGTGAGGTGGCCGGGCAGGCGCATCATCACCAAGCTCCGCCTGGTCCATGCCGCCCAGCCGGTGACGTCCGCTCCGCGCGTGGTGCACCTTCACAGCAGGGCTGGCGACCGAGAGGTCGCCGTGGGCGAGGACGGCGTCGCGAGGTTCGCCCCGCTGCGCGGCAGGTCGGTGACACTGACCTTCCCTGAGGTGCAACCGGCGCTGTCGACCAGCTCCAGCTCCAGGCTCACCGGCCGGCTACCCGTCGGCATCGCCGAGGTGGAGGTGCCAGAGGTCGTCGCGACTGCGCAGCCGCTCCCCGACGCGGCGACGACCGGCGCGTTCTGCGGCTTCGGTCCGACCGTCACGATCGACGGGACTCGCTACTCCACGCGGGTGTCCGGCACCCTGGCGGACCTGCGTACCTCGTCGCCGTTGGGTCTCACCCTGTGCGGACCCACCGAGCTGCTCCGGCTCGCGGCCGGGACCCACCGCATCCGTGTCGAGGCCACGGGCGAGTTCCAGGTCCGCACCGCGGTGCTCAGGCCCACCGGTCTGGTCGCGCCCACCTCCGCTTCTCGTCCCGTCACGGTGAGACGCTTCGACGCGACCCACCGCCGCCTGGTCGTCGCCCCGGGTGCCCAGTCCCTGCTGGTCGTGCCGGAGGCGGCGAACGACGGGTGGAAGGCCACCCTCGGCGGACGTCGGCTGGTCTCGACCGTGGTCGACGGCTGGCAGCAGGCCTGGGTGCTTCCGACAGCCGGCGGAACCGTGCATCTGGACTACGCGCCGGACCGGCCCTACCGGATCTCCCTGCTGCTCGGGATGCTGGCGGCGCTGCTGCTGCTGGCGCTCGTGGCGCTGTCGGTACGACGGTCGCCACCGGAGCCAGTCGCGACCCCCGGGCCGGAACCGACCCGGGGAGGGCCGGTTCGGACGGTGGTGGAAACCGCGCTGCTCGCCCTGGTCTGCCTCGCCGTCGGAGGGCCGGTGTGCCTGGCCGGGCTCGCGGTCGGGGCCCTCGGGGTGCTGCTGCGGCGCGACCGTCTGGTCGCTCCGGCCACGTGGTTGCTGGTCGCGGCGGCCGGCGCGTGTGGTGGCCGTCAGCTCTTCGGCGGTGCCGGTGGCCCAGTCCGGTACCGCGCCCCAGGTCCTGTGCCTGTTCGCGGTGGGGCTGCTCGCTGCACAGCTCGTCAGGACGACGTACGACGAACCCGCCTCCCAGTCGGTCCACTCGGGCGCGCGGACTCTATAGGCTGCCCCGGCACCGCGATCCATCTCCCGAGACGAGGAACGTCCTTCATGCCCGACGCCGCGACCCCGCAGTACGACACGGCCTGGGCACTCGCCTCGGAGATCCCGGGCTGGTTGACCGAGGCGCAGGCAGCACTTCTCTGGGACACGGCCAGACAGCTTTCGGCGCGGCCACTGGTGGTCGAGATCGGTAGCCACCAGGGCAGGTCCACGATCATGCTTGCCGCAGCTGTGCGGGACGCGTACGGACAGGTGGTCGCGGTCGATCCGTTCGTCGACGGTCGACTTTTCGGCGGATCGGCGACGCGGACGCTCTTCGAACAGAACGTCACCCGTGCAGGGCTGACCGCATCGGTAGAGTTGATAGCGGAGTACAGCACTCGTGCGCTACCCGGATGGACGCGCCAGATCGACTGCCTCTACATCGACGGCAAGCATGACTACTGGACCGCCTCCGCCGACCTCAAGTGGACCTCCGTGATGCCGCCGGGTTCCCCGGCGCTGGTCCACGACTGCTACTCCTCGATCGGGGTCACGCTGGCGATCCTCGCGCACGTCTTGCCCTCTCGCCGACTCACCTACGAGAAGCGGGTGGGGTCTCTCGCGCTGTTCCGCGTGGCACCGCCCACCTTCGCGGACCGGCTGCGGATCCTGGCCGAGGTCCCCTGGTGGCTGCGCAACGTGGTGATCAAGGTACTGCTCAGGCTGAGGCTCCACTGGGTGGCGGGGCGCGTGTTCGGGCATCGCGGCCCCTACGACCCCTTCTGACCACATTGGCGGCACACTGGCATCGCGCGGCTGTCGACGCATCTGCATCCTGCGTGGGTCCTGGCGAGGCGCTCTGATTGAGACATGGACGACGTACGCCATGTAACGTGCCCTCCCATGCAGGGACAGAGCCCCGCATCTGTCCATGATCGCCACGTTGTCTTCTTCAACTGGCGCGACCTCGCCAATCCAGAGGGCGGTGGTTCAGAGCGGTACACCGAGACAATGGCTCGCGGCCTCGTGGAGCACGGGGCCAGCGTGACGATCTTCTGCGCTGCTCACGACCAGGCACCCTCGGAGGAGGTCGTCGACGGCGTCCGGTACGTCCGCCGGGGCAATCACCTCGAGGTCTACCTGCTCGGTGTCTGGAACCTGCTCCTCCGCCGTTTCGGGAAGGTCGACCTGATCGTCGACGTGCAGAACGGCCTGCCCTTCTTCACACGTATTGCCACTCGTCGGCCGGTGGTCGTCCTCGTCCACCACGTGCACCGCGAGCAGTGGCCGGTGGTGTATCCCGGCCTCCTGGGCAGGGTGGGCTGGTGGATCGAGCGAAGGCTCGCCCCGGTCCTCTACCGAAGGTCCCAGTACATCGCGGTCTCGCGCGCCACTCGGGCGGAGCTGACGACCCTCGGCGTGGACAAGAAGCGCATTGCGATCGTTCACAACGGGACGGCCGCACCACCGGAGGTCGCGACCGAGCGCAGCCCGACCCCGACCCTGGTCGTCGTGGGCCGGTTGGTGCCGCACAAGCAGGTCGAGCACGCGATCGACGCGGTCGTGGGCCTACGCCAGGAGCACCCCCACGTGCAGCTGACGATCGTGGGGAGCGGGTGGTGGGAGGACGACCTTCGAAAGTACGTCGCAGAGGCGGGCGCCGGGGACCTGGTCACCTTTGAGGGGCAGGTCTCAGAGCAACGCAAGCACGAGATCCTCGCCAGGTCCTGGGTGATGTTGCTCCCGTCCCTCAAGGAGGGCTGGGGGCTGGTCATCGGGGAGGCCGGGACCCATCGGGTGCCTACCGTCGCCTACGCCTCAGCCGGGGGGACCTGCGAATCCGTGCTGCACGAGCGCTCGGGTCTCCTCGTGGCCGACCAGGGCGAGTTCACCGACGCTGTCCGGGAACTGCTGCGGGACGGCGACCGACGACGCCAGCTCGGCAATGGGGCGTACGACAGGTCGCGCGAGTTCACGTGGGAGCACTCCCAGGACTCCTTCGCCCGGGTCCTGACCGAGGTCCTGGCCGGCCGACGCGTCTGCGTGGTGGACCCAGAGGGTCCGTGACATCCGCTGGGCTCAGCGGGCCTGGTTCCTCAGCAGCGCTCGGCTACTCGGTGGCGCCGTACTCGAGCACGGAACCCTTCGGCTCGAACGTGCCCGACGTTGCGCTGTTGACCACACCGAAGGTGGTCGCTGCCGCGAGGCCGATTCCGGCCAGCACTGACCCGCCACCAATGATCATTCCGCGCACGTTGAGTCCACCCTTTCCAAGGTCCGCGCAAAGGTACCACTGAGGTGCGCTCCCCCGGTCATCACCGCTGCGTGCGCCTACGACGTACCGCCACGACTCCCACGGAGACGAGCACCGCTGTGCCGGCAGTCAGCCAGGCTGCCCACACAGTGGCTTCGGCGGCAGGCGTCGAGTCGGCCCTGCCGTCACCAGGCAGCTCCCACACGACCAGCCGGTCCCCTTCATGGATCACGGGAAGCCCGTCCAGCCTTGCTGTGGCCACCTGCCGGGGCACCATCGCCTGAGCCTCCTCGTCCAGCAGAACCCAGGCGATGCCCTCCTCGCCCAGCACCCGGGCCACCGTTTCCTGGTTGCCCCCCTCCTCCAGAAGCTTCGCCACGCGCCGCGCGCGTTCGTCCTCCCCGGCCACGGTCACGCCGGACACGATGAGTGTGTCGCTCGCCAGATAGTTGGGAGTCATGAAACGTCCCAACGGATCCAGGGTCCGCCGCCCTTCGTTCCAGGTCGGCACCCGGTAGGAGTTGAACGGCAGAAGCAGGATGTCGCCTTCTCCCCGCTGGCGGAGCCTGTCGTCGACTGCCCGTCGGGCCTCCGAGTACTCGGAGGGGAACTGAACCGCTCGTAGCTGGCCCCCCAGGCCGAACCCGAGGTCCGGCAACAGCGCGATCGGCAACAGGACCGCGACCGTCGTCAGCGCAAGGCGCAACGAGTGGGTGCGCACCAGGTCCGTCAGCGCGCTGACCCCCAGACCGAACCAGCAGGCCGCCAGCGGCGCGAGCAGCGCGAGAAAACGCGAGCCGTCCCGGAGAAGACCCGAACCAGGGACCGTGGACCCCAGCCACACGAGGACCTGGGGCAGCAGGCTGCCCATCAGCGTGACCAGCAACCCCACGGCAGCCGCCGCCAGCAACGCCGTGCGGTCGCGCCGCGGCACGTGGCCCCGCCACCTCCAGATTCCTGCGGCGCTCACCCCCACCATCGTGACGAGTGCGGCCACGGCCGGCCAGCCCTCACGCGAGACCGGCATGACCTCGGCATTCCAGATGCCGCCCAGCCCGAGGACCGTCAGCGGCAGGGACAGCAGCCCCTCGGCACGTGCCGCGAAGACCTCGACCCCACGCGGGTCGCTGAGCGCTCCGTTCCCGTGCAGCGCCCCCGCCACGATCCACGGTGCGTTGACGGCCAACGCGCCCAGGCCGACGAGGACCGTGCGCTTCAGGGCGACCCTGCCGCGTCCCACAACACACGTCAGCGCGAACAGCGTGGCGATCACGCCTCCGGCGGCACTCAGGCTGGCCACCGCCAACCACAGCACCATGGCCGGAAGCGCCGACCCACCTGCTCGGACACGTCGCGCCGCGACGTACAGCCAGGGCAGCGCGGCGTAGGCCAGCAGCAGCGGCCAGTGACCGATCCCCAGGCGTTCGGCCACGAACGGGTTCCAGACGTAGAGAGAGGTGGCAGCGAGCTGTGCGGTCAGGTTGTCCGCCGGTACGAGATGTCGCGCACCGAGTCCGGCAAGGCCAAGCGCAGCAACGAGGATCACCTTCTGCAGCACCCCGCCGGGGATCACCTCGTCGAGGAGCGAGACCACGGCGTCTGACGGTACGGCCCGCGGGAGCCCGGAGCCGAGGCCCAGAAAGTCGGTGCGGAACCCCAGGTCGGGGACGAACACCATGTCGTAGCTGAGCACGTAGCCGGGTCGCAGCACCGGAAGCAGGATCGCCAGGCTCAGCACCCACGGCCAGATGCGCGCAACGAGGAGCTTGCTGGCGCTCACGACTCATCGGCTCCCGGTCACTGTGGTTGGAGGAGAACGTATCCCTCGGCCTCCCACAGCGTGGACGGAGGCAATCGCCGCCACGAAGTCAGGGCGTCACCATAGGGTGATGCTTGTGGAGGGCGAGGGAAGGAAGGAGCGGACGACGAAGCCGTCCCGTGGGATGGTGATCGCCGTCGCGATGGGCGTGATGAACGTCGCGACCTACGGCTTCACGATCGTTGCCGCCCGCATCCTCGGCCCACGTGACTACGGTGCCTTCGCCGCGCTCATGGGTGTGCTGCTGGTCATCATGGTCGCCTCGCTCGCACTCCAGGCCACCGCCGCGCGTCGCATTGCCGCCACCCCTGACCACGTGCACCAGATCGAGAGCGTGATCCTGCGGGTCGGGCTCCAGGCCGCTCTCGGCCTCGGCGCCCTGTGCCTGGTCCTGTCACCGCTGATCAACGAAGTGGTGCGCCTGGGCAGTCTTCCGACGGCCGCACTGATCGCGTTCGCGGCCGCCCCGCTGACCCTGATGGGAGCCCAGGCAGGCATCCTGCAGGGCGAACGCCGGTGGGTTCCGCTGGCGATGATCTACGTCAGCGTCGGAGTGCCCCGGCTGGTGATCGGCCTGGCACTGATCCTGTGGCGTCCCACCGAGTTCGCGGCATTCCTGGGCGTGACTGCCGCTGCCTACGTGCCGGTGCTGGTCGGCTGGCTCGCGCTGCGACACCCCCGCGAACCCGGTGACCACTCCCCCGACCACAGCAGCCGGGCCCTGTGGCACGAGACGTTTCACAACTCCAACACGCTGCTCGCCTTCTTCGCGCTCTCCAACGTCGACATCCTCGTCGCCCGCAACGTTCTCGATGGCCATCAGGCCGGGCTCTACGCCGGAGGCCTGATCATGGTCAAGGCGGTGCTGTTCCTGCCGCAGTTCGTGGTGGTGCTGGCCTTCCCCTCGATGTCCAACGCAGCGGCCGCACGGGCGACCCTGTTCAAGGGCCTGCTGGTCGTCGCACTCCTGGGCGCGCTCACCTCACTCGGCGCGTTGCTCCTCTCCGGCCTCGCGGTCATCTTCGTGGGCGGCGACGAGTACTCATCGCTCCAGGACGATCTCTGGGTCTTTGCAGGTCTCGGAACCGTGCTCTCGCTGGTGCAGCTCCTCATCTACAGCGTGCTGGCCCGGCAGGCGCGCCGTGCCGTGCTCCTCGTGTACGCCGCACTGCTGGCTGTCATCGGCGCAGGACGGCTCGCGGACTCGGTGAACGAGCTGCTACTGCTTGTCCTCACCGTCGACCTGGCTCTGCTTGCAGCGCTGGTGGTGGTCGCGTTGCGCCACTCGAACCCCATGCGCGGGGACAACGAGTCGCGGTCGGTCCCGATGCCCGGTCAGACCACCGGGCCGATGGGCGTCTGACCCCCAGCCGAACGCGCCGTCAGTGA
>CAWCGI010000012.1:0-6924 GCA_963795065.1 uncultured Actinomycetota bacterium
CCACGAGAAACAGCGGGCGATCCCGCGAGGCCAGAACCGCGCAGGGTGCGCGGACCAGTATCGAACCGTGGCCACGGACGTCAGCACCCTCATCGAGCAGGAGCGCCACGCGCTGGCCGACTTCCTCGAGACGCTGACCCGGGACGCATGGTCGACCCCGTCTCTGTGCAGTGGGTGGACGGTGCAGGAGGTGGCCGCGCACGTCAGTTTCGCGCCCACCGTCCGCCTGGGGACGCTCCTGAAGGAACTCGCCCGGGACGGGCTCCGGGCCAACCGCACCAGCGCCCGCCTGTCGCGGGAGTGGGCGGCGGACCGCGGCCCCGAGGCGATCGTGGCCGGCCTGCGCGATCCGCACAACATCGACAACCCCACGCCCGGCACGCGGCTGGCCGACGTCCTGGCCGACACGGTCACGCACCATCTCGACGTCCGCGTCCCCCTGGACCAGGAGCGGCCGGCTCCGGTCGAGGCCACCGGCATCGCGCTCACGGCGTACGCGAGGATGGGCTTTCCCCTGTCCCTGGCGTTCGGCCGCAACCCGAAGGCGACGGCGAAGGGGCTGCGACTGGTCGCCGAGGACATCGGCTGGAGCCACGGCGAGGGCCCCGCGGTCGCTGCCTCGAGCAGCGCTCTGGTGCGAGCCCTCACGGGTCGGCGCGTACGTCGCAGCGAGCTGACCGGCCCGGGCGCGGACCTGCTCTACGGCCGGCTGGACCACTAGGCACCTGTCTGGGGTCGGAGACATCACACGTCAGGGCCGCAGGCGTGGCTCGTCGCGGGCCGGGCAGGGCGGTCGGCCGCTGCGGCACTACGCTCGGTGCCCGTGTCCACGCATCGTCGTCGGGTGACCGGGAGCGCCGGGTCCCGCCCCCTCCGAGCGGTTGCCCTGCTGTCGGCCGGACTCCTGCTGGTGGCGTGTGCCGGCGTGCCGGCTCCCGAGGTGCGACCGACGCCGCCGCCGGAGACGATCCCCGGCACCCCGTCGTACGACGCGCGCAGCGAGCCGGCGCAGGCCGTGCTGGCACTGGTCCCCGAGTCCGCGACCACGCTGACCGTGACCGACCTGGACGAGGTCAGGACCCAGCTGGGCGTGCCCGACCTGACCAGCCAGGACCTGATGTCCGATCGGTCGGAGTTCTGGCGCCGGGCCGAGACGGAGGCGCCCTTGCTCACCGGTGGCCTGCTGCGCGACGACAACTCGGAGCTGATGCTCGACTACGGCTTCACCCAGGACGACGTGGACTGGGAGGCGCGGTTCGTCGGCCCCGAGGGCAGCGGCTTCGTGCTGAGGTTCCGCGACGACCTCGACCTCTCCGCCGTCGACCGGGCCGCCGCGGACGGGGTGGGACCACTCGCGCGCGCCACCGTGCTGCGCGGCGCCCACCTCGCGGTGGCCGGGGTGGCCACCGACGGGTCGGTGAGCTGGGCCAAGCACCCGGAAGTGGTCGACCTGCTCGACCACCCCGCCGAGGCCACCTACGTGCGCCGGGGCTGCATCCCGCTGAACATCGCGCTGGGCCCGGACGCGGGGTCGGAGGACCAGCAGGAGCTGCTGGCCGAGCACGACGTGGCGCGGCTCGAGCCCTGGGGTGCCTTCGCGGTCGCCTTCGGGGACCACCTGGCCACCGTTCGCGTCGAACCGGGTCGCGCCGACCTCTTCGCCCGGCTCGACCTCGCCGCAGACTGGCCGGCCAGCGACGGCCTTGCCTTCGGGGACGGCTTCCGGGCCGGGGTTGCGGACCCCACCACCGGGCGGATCGGGTACGACGTGCCGAACCCCCCGGCGGCCGCGCGGCTCAGCCTGCTCGAGCAGCTGCCGTTCGCGGTCTGCAACGAGATCGTGCCGATCGCCGAGCCGACCGGCCTCTGACGCCGCCAGCGGGAGCAGGCCTGCCGCTGCGTACGCTGGATCCCGTGCCGCCCCCGCCCCCCGCCCGCCTCGCTGGCCACCGCTGGTCCAGCTCTCGGGCCCGCGTGTGGGTGCGGCTCTGGTACGTCCACCTGCTCGCCCTGGTGCTGGTCGGCGCGGCCGGCTGGCTCGGGGTCTGGCAGTACGACGCGTGGCAGCTGCGACGGGCCGCGGAGGCGACCGACCTCACCCAGCTGGCACCGGTGCCACTCGTGGACGTGATGGGGGCGGACGACCCCTTCCCGGGCAACCGCGTCGGACAGCCGGTGGTCCTGGCCGGCACCTGGGTGCCGGCCGGCACGGTCTTCGTGTCCGGGCGCGAGCAGGACGGCGTCGAGGGCTACTGGGTGGTGACACCGCTGGCCATCCCGGGGGTCGACGACCCGGCGATCCCCGTGGTCCGGGGCTGGGTCGAGTCGCCCGCGGCAGCACCGGGGCCGCCCAGCGGTCCCGCCGAGCTCGTCGGTTGGCTGCAGCCGCCCGAGGGCACCGGCCAGGTCGACACGGACCGGTCCGACGACGTCCTGCCGCAGCTGCGGATCGCCGACCTGATCCAGCGCGTCGACCAGGACCTCTACGGCGCCTACGCCGTGCTGGCCGACGCAGCCGGACCGGCCTCGGGTGGAGTCGAGACCAGCAACCCCGGGAGCGCCGGGCTGCAGCCCGCTGCGCTCGAGCAGCTTCCGGACGCCGGCCGGTTCACCGCCCTGCGCAACCTGCTCTACGCCCTCGAGTGGTGGGTCTTCGGCGCCTTCGCGGCGTTCATCTGGTGGCAGCACGTCCGTGACGTGACGCGGGCGGAGCGCTTGGCGCTCGCCTCGGGACCGGAGCTCGAGCAGCAGCCCGAGGACGAGCCGGTACCGTCTGAGTCGTGAGCAGTCCCGAAGATCTGAGCGGCGCCCTTGCGCGCTACCGCGTCATGGCCACCGTCGTCGGTGTGCTGCTGATCGTCCTGATCCTGATCGGGGTGCCGCTCAAGTACCTCGCGAGCGAGGGGGGCGACCCGCAGGCCCTCGGGGAGTGGATCACCAGCTACCTCGGCGTCGCCCACGGCTGGCTCTACATGATCTTCCTGGTCACGGCGTTCTGGCTCTCGCGTCGCGCCCAGTGGGACCTGTCGTTCACGGCGGTGACCCTGGTCAGCGGAACCGTGCCGATCCTCAGCTTCTGGGCCGAGCATCGGGCCACCGCGCGGGTGCGCGCCGTGCAGATGCAGAACCGGCCGGAGGATCTTCCCTCCGGCCGGCTCGGGTGACGCGCGGGACGTAGCCCGCTGTGCTGCTCAGGCCCGGTCGTCGTCCCCGGACTCGTCGTTGATCGTGACCACCTCGGCCGGGTCGTCCGGTGTGGTGACCCGGTGCGGGGCCTCGGACTGGTCGGCGATGGCCTCGTCGGGCGAGGAACCCCCGGCGTCGTCGGCCTCGTCGGCACCCGCCATCGGCGCTGCCGGCGTCACCGTGGCCGTCGACGTCGGGCCGGCCGGCGGGGCTGCGGGCACGTAGGAGGACTGCCAGTTGTCGGCGGTGCCGTTGTCCTGCAGCTTCTTGGCCACGAAGCCCGCCGCCGCGGCGAGACCGGTGAAGAGGAGGAGCTTGCGGAGCTTGCCGCCCTTCTTCTTCGGCGGCGGCTCGGGCTCGCCCTTGAGCTTGGCCACCTTGGCCTGCGCCAGGTCGCGGCCCTGGGCGGCCTTCTCGGCCGCCATCCCGGCGCCGGCAGCCAGGTACGGCGCCGCCTTGGCCCGGGCGTCGGCGAGTGCCGGGCCGGCCTTGTCGCGGGCGTCGGCCAGCATGGGACCCGCCTTGTCGCGAGCGTCGGCGACGTACGGCGCCGCCTTGGCCCGGGCGTCGGCGAGTGCCGGGCCGGCCTTGTCGCGGGCGTCGGCCAGCATCGGACCGGTCCGTTCCCGCGCGTGTGCGAGGTGGGGGGCTGCCTTCTCCCGGGCGTCCGCGATCAGCGGCAGGGCGCGGTCCTTGGCCTCCTTGGCCGCGTCGACCGCGGTGTCCAGCGCGGACTCGAGCTGGGGTCGAACCGTGTCGAGGTAGTCGGAGGCTTGGTCGATGAGGGACTTCTTCTTGCGCAGGCCCATGGGCGTGACACTTCCTTCTCGTCGTGTGGCTTCCATTCGATCATGTCTGACCCCACCCGGCCACCGTGCCCGCCTTGGCGGACGTGGGAGGATCGGGGACGCACGAACAGGACCGAGTCAGAAGAGTCCTTACCCATTCCACGCGAGAGGCAGTCATGGCTGACCAGCAGGCCATCTTGAAGACCAACCAGGGGAGCATCACGCTCAACCTGTTCCCGAACCACGCCCCGGAGACGGTCAGCAACTTCACCGGTCTCGCCGACGGCTCCAAGTCGTACGACGCCGGCAACGGCAAGAGCGGCCCGTTCTACGACGGCCTCGGTTTCCACCGCGTCATCTCCGGCTTCATGATCCAGGGTGGGTGCCCGCTCGGCACCGGCACCGGCGGTCCGGGCTACACCTTCAAGGACGAGCCGCACCCCGAGCTGGTCTTCGACAAGCCCTACCTCCTGGCGATGGCGAACGCCGGCCCCGGCACGAACGGCTCGCAGTTCTTCATCACCCTCGGCCCCACCCCGCACCTGAACCGCAAGCACACGATCTTCGGCGAGGTGGCCGACCAGGCCTCCCGCGACGTCGTCGACGCGATCGGTTCGACGGCGACGGGTCCCGGTGACCGACCGAAGTCCCCGGTCGTCATCGAGAGCGTCGAGCTCGTCGGCGCCTGAACGACATGACCGCTCCGACTCCCGGTGCCGGGGTGCCCACGTGCCACCTGCACCCCGGCCGGGAGTCGTACATCCGCTGCCAGCGGTGCGACCGGCCGATCTGCCCCGACTGCATGCGTGACGCGGCCGTCGGGTTCCAGTGCCCCTCCTGCGTGGCCGAGGGTGCGAAGACCACCCGCAGCGGCCGCACGGCGTACGGCGGCCTGCGACCCGGCAACCCGGGCATCACCTCGATGGTGCTGATCGGGCTCAACGTCTCGGTCTGGTTGTTCCTGCTCGTCACGGGGGGTGCCACCAGCCGGTGGCTCAGCCGCCTGGCCCTGCTGCCCACTGGGCGCTGCGAGTCGATCGCGGTGCCGGGGGCGGGGTACCCGCTGCCCACCGAGGCGGCCTGCCTGACCAGGACCAGCCCCGCGGGGGACGGCTCCTGGGTCTCCGGCGTCAGCGACGGGGCGTACTGGCAGCTGCTGAGCAGCGCCTTCACCCACGTCGAGATCTGGCACATCGGGTTCAACATGCTGGCGCTGTGGATCCTGGGGCCGCAGCTGGAGCTGGCGATCGGGCGGGCGCGCTTCCTCGCGCTCTACTTCATCTCCGCTCTGGCCGGCTCGGCGATGGTCTACTGGCTGGCCCCGGTCAACGGGTCCACGCTGGGGGCCTCGGGGGCGGTGTTCGGGTTGATGGGGGCGCTGCTGGTGCTGGCGGTCAAGGTCGGCGGCCAGACCCAGCCGATCCTGATCTGGATCGGGATCAACTTCTTCATCACGGTGACCCTGCCCAACGTCTCGTGGCAGGGCCACCTCGGAGGCTTCCTGGGGGGAGTGGCGGTCGCCTCGGTGATCGTCTTCGCGCCACGCTCGCGGCGTACCACCTGGCACGTGCTCGGGCTGGGCCTGCTGGTCGTCGGTCTGGTCGTGGCGATCGCGCTGCGCACCGTCGTCCTGACCTGACCGCCTGCGGTTGCGATTTCGTCCCCAACCGCAGCATCTCGGGTCCGGATCGTGTGGTCGGTGACCCATGGAGGCAGGCGTGCGAGGCGCAGCGGCGACCCCGCAGCGCGGCCCCGAGTTCTCCACAGCTGTGCACTCACCTGTGGAGAACTACACGCGTGTAGTTCTCCACAGACTTGTCCCCACCTGTGCACAAGACCGCCGGTCCGTCCTGAGGACGAACCGGCGGTCTCGAGGTGTGGTGCTGGGTTGTCTGCTGGGGCTCGGGCGAGCCCCGCGACTCACTCCCAGCGGGTCGCGAAGGTGAAGCCGGCCGCCATGAAGGCGATCCCGACCAGCAGGCTGTACTGGCCCAGGTCGTCGAAGATCGGCAACCGCGAGGTGTCGTCGCTGATCACGTAGAAGGTGCAGATCCAGATCAATCCGATGAGGAAGCAGCCGAGCATCCCGACCACCACGCCGCGACCCCGGCCCAACGGCGTCGAGGGGTGGGCGGTGACCATCAGGCCCACGAGCAGTGCGCCGAAGCCGATCACGTAGTTCCAGCCGCCGAGATCCGCCATGAAAGCCGGGCCACCGGGCTCTGGGGCGGGCAGCGCGGTGGGGTCCACGCGGACGGCGGCGTAGTAGTACGCCATCCAGGCGATCCCGACGACGATCAGCACCAGCGCCACGATGAACCGCGGTGTGAACAGCGGCCCGTAGGCGGGGGCGAGAAAGTCGTGCGGCTTTGCCTTCTGCTTGGACACGGTATTGCTCCTCGGTCGTGCGGGCTGCCCGCGACGTGACGTCACCGGTCGCGGGTTACCTTAGTAGGCGTGACACCCGGATCCCACTCGCGGCCCGCTCACACGGCGCCCCGGCCAGAGCCGCGCACCGACGCGGGCTCCGAGGCGCGCCCGGACGACAGCCGGGACGTGGTCGGCGCAGGCCCTGGCACGACCGATCCGGCAGGCGGCTCGGGCGGCACTCCCACGTCCCCGCGATCCGGGCGCCGCACCGCCTGGCGGGTGGGGAGCCCCCTGGTGATCCTGCTGATCGGGTCGCTGCTGGTGATCAGTGCCGAGCACAGCCAGGGGACTGACCTGCGCCCCGGCCGCTACACCGACCTCGCCTCGCTCGTGAGCAGCGAGGCCGACGACTACGAGGTGCTGCGGCAACGAGTCAGCGAGCTCAACGACGACATCGCACGGCTCACCAGCTCGATCGACGACTCCGAGGTCTCGCGCTACCAACGCCGGATCGCCAACCTCGAGGACCCTGCCGGCCTGGTGCCGCACACCGGCCAGGGACTCACGATCACCCTGTCTG
>CAWCGI010000013.1:0-21612 GCA_963795065.1 uncultured Actinomycetota bacterium
CGTCTGCCGGCGGCTCGAGAGCGACGGGGAGGCTGCTCTCGCGCTGTGGGAGGGCCGTCGCCGTGCCGGGATCCCGCAGGTCGTCTGCACGACCAGGCCTCGATGGCAGGCACGGTCCTGGTGGTGGTGCGACCGGCGGGACGCTCCGGTTGCCGCCGGGTGCCGGCGGCGAGCGCAATCGCCAGGACCGCAACGGCGGCGACGGCCCCGGCCACGAGACCACGGCGTCGGTTGCGGACCACCCGCGCACGGGCCAGCGCGGAGGTGGCGGCGTGGTGCGGCTGGTCGGTGGGGTCGAGGTGGTCGGTGGCACGGTGCAGGACCGCGCTCAGCTCGGGCTCGTTCATCGGGTCCTCCCGATCAGGTCGAGGAGCTCGGGGGCTCCGTCACGCAGGCGGGCGAGCGCAGCGGCGTTGGTGCTCTTCACGGTGCCGACGTTGACGCCGAGGATCTGCGCGGTCTCCTGCTCGCTGAGGTCGTCGAAGTGCCGCAGCACCACGACGGCTCGCTGGCGGGTCGTGAGCCGGTCGAGCGCTCGTCGTACGACCAGCACGGCTTCTGTGTCGATCGAGGTCCGGCCGGGGACGGCCGGCTCCGCCATGGAGAGCTCGCGGCGGGTCCGCCGCCAGAGCGAGACGTTGTCGTTGACGATGATCCGGCGGGCGTACGCGGCCGGGTTGCCGTCCCGCAGCCGCGACCAGCGCAGCGCCACCTTGACCAGCGCCTCCTGGACGAGGTCCTGGGCACGGTGCTCGTCGCCGGTCAGCAGGAAGGCCGAGCGCAGCAGCTGACGTTGATGTCCGGCCACCCACTCGATGAACTCCGAGTCGTCCACGATCACCCCTCGTTGTTGGATTCTCACCCCACCAACGTCGGGCGGCCGTGGAATGGTTGTGACCAGTTGGCCGGGTCGCCGTCTGCAACCGCCCCGGCTGGGTACCTTGACCGCAACGTAGTGACGAACCCGCCAGCCCAGGAGTCCGACATGCCCGCAGTCACCCCCTGCCTCTGGTTCGGCGACGACCTCGAGGAGGCGATGGAGTTCTACGTGGGCATCTTCCCGAACTCGTCGGTGGACGCGGTCAACCGTTTCGGCGCGTCGGGCCCCGGAACGCCCGGCGCGGCCTTCGCGGGGAGCTGGACCCTCGACGGCCAGGGCTTCCGCGGTCTCGGCAACGTCCCCGCCGGCCAGCAGTTCACCGAGGCGATCTCGCTCAGCGTCTCCTGTCGTGACCAGGCTGAGGTGGACCACTACTGGGACAGCCTGGTCGCCGGCGGTGTCGAGTCGCAGTGCGGCTGGCTCAAGGACCGGTTCGGCGTCTCCTGGCAGATCGTCCCGAACCGCCTGTCGGAGCTGCTCGGTGACCCCGACCCGGCCCGCTCCCAGGCGGCGCTGCGGGCGATGCTGGGCATGCGCAAGATCTTGATCGCGGATCTGGAAGCGGCCGCTGACGATGTCTGACGGGGGAGCCCCGTGGGGGGGGGGGGGCGGGGGCGGGGGGGGCAGCGGCAGGGCGGCAGGGGAGCGGCGAAGGAGGGAGCGGAAGAGGCACAGACGCAGACAGGGACGCCGGACGCCGCGGACGCGCGGCGCGCGGACGCGGCGACGGGGGGGCAGAGATGACGGACGTGGCGCACACGCGACGGGAGGCAGGCCAAGCCGGAGAGGAGAGGCAGACGCAGCGGCGAGGCCGGCAGCGGGACGGGCGGGGGGGGGGGGGCCCTCGCGACCCCGCTGGAACTCACCCGCGGTGGGCAGACGCGCTGCCTGGGACCCGGACATGCCGAGGACCCCGCGGGATGGTGGCTCCGCGGGGTTGTCGGTCGGTCAGGTTCGTCGGCGCCGGTGGGTGCTCGAGTCGCGGCTGACGTCGAGGGTGCCGGACCGGTCGCGGAGGTAGGTGCAGCCGTGCGGGCTGGTCCACAGGAACGTGCCGGCCTCGATGCGGGTGTAGGTCCAGCCACCATGGGTCTTCAGCCGGTGATGCTTGCGGCAGAGCGGGGCGATGTTGTCACTGCAGGTCGGTCCGCCGCGGTCGTGGGGCTGGATGTGGTCGCTGTCGCAGGTCCGGGCTGATCGGGTGCACCACGGGAAGACACACGTGTGGTTGACCAGAGCCGTCTGCTCGGCGATCCGGTCGGGGATCTCGTAGGCGGCGACGTGGTGGTGCTCGTCGAGGTCGATCACCGGTTTCACCACCACCTCGGCGTCCGGGTTGGCGCACCAGTGACGGACCTGCTCGGCGGTGACCGGGGACCGGGTGTTCTCACACCGGCCCAACCCATCGGCCTCGCCACGGAGCGCCACCTCGGCGAGGTGGACGTGGAGCACGACCTGCCGCGGCTTGCGCGGCTTCGCGCTGCCCTGCTCGGCGTCGGCATCGGTGTCGGTGTTCAGGTCGAGGGAGAGCTGTCGCCGGGCCAGCGCCCCGACCGCCTGCGCCCGGCGTACGTCGAGCGACTCCGTGGAGCCGAGCTGCTTCAACGCATCCGCACCGGCACTCACGGCGGCGTCGAGGTCGAGCGCGTCGGCTGCGTCGAGGGTGCCCCACACGTCGGCGGTGCCCTGCAGGGTGGTCTGCGCGGTGCCGATGGTGAAGGAGCGGCCATCAGCTGCGGCTTTGCGGCGGCGTTCGGTCTCCTCGGGCATGAACCGCCCGATCGCCTCCTCGACCAACCGGTCGAGCTGGGCCAGGCGGACCCGGTGCGCGATCGGCGCGACGTGCCGGTCCACGAACGCCGCGGCCTCCAGCGACAGCAGGATGGTGGCGCGCGCGATCCGGCGGGCCTTCCACGCCACCAGCTCCCCGGCGCAGACCCGAACCCACAACTTCGGCAACCGGTAGCGCAGCTCGACCGCCTCACCGAGGTAACCCTTGCCGGCCTCGGTCGACAACCCCACCGCGGCCGCAAACTCCGCGACGGAGAACTCCGCCACCAGCGGCGCACCCGGACCGGCGACCGTGATCCCGGTGTCGCCGTAGCTGCGGTCCCACACGGTCGCAGCGCGGTCGATCGAGTCGACCGAGTGCATGCCCACCCAGGACACCGCGGCCTGCAGCAGCTCGGCCTCGGCCCGGTCCGCGACCGCTCGCCGATCGCGCACGAGACCCAGCACCGCGGCAGCGGAATCTGCCTCGGTGTGGCTCTCGCGGATCGTTGCGGTCATGGGTCCATCCAAGTCGTCACCACCGACATTTTCGGCGGTTAGGACAGGCCTGTGGAGAAACGATCCGTCCAGATCGGCCGGGACGATTCGCGGTCACTGCCGAACCGTCGGCCGTCACCGGACCGGCTGGGTGCCCAGCCGATCCAGGGCGGGCGTGGTAGACCGGCGGCATGTCCCTCGCGTCGACCCCCGAGCCGCCGTACACGGCCGTGATCTTCAGCTCCGTGCGCACCGATGGTGACCGCGGGTACGCCCACATGTCGGAGCGCATGTTCGCCCTAGCGGCCGAGCAGCCGGGCTACCTCGGCGTCGAGGCCGCCCGCGACGCCGACTCCGACTCCGAGTCGGGAGACCCCCTGGGGATCACCGTCTCCTACTGGGCCGACGAGGCCGCGGCAGCGGCGTGGAAGCAGGTCGCCGAGCACCTCGTCGCCCAGGAGCGCGGCGCGGAGGTCTGGTACGCCGACTACCGGGTCCGGGTGGCGACCGTGACGCGCGACTACGGACCCGCCCGGGCACCGCATGCGTGAGGCGCCGGCACACGTCACCGACGCCGAGGTGCTGGCGGCCGTCCGGGAGACGTGGGCGCCGGTGGCCACCGAGGTCGAGCACCTGCCCGTCGGCTTCGGTGCGCACCACTGGCGGGCCTCGGCTGATGGGCGGCCGCTGCTCTTCGTCACCCTGGACCGGTTGGGACCACGGCACACCTTCACCTCGCTCGCCGCTGCCTACGATGGCGCCGCCGCGCTGGCCGGGTCCGGGCTCGAGTTCGTGGCGCCGACCCTGTCGGTGGTCCGGTTCGGTGATGGTGCACTCAGCGCCACCGCGTGGATCGACGGGGTCGTCGCCGGCGAGGGGCCGATCGAGGACCGGTCGCTCGCCGAGCAGTCGGCAGCCCAGCTGGCCCGCCTGCATGCCGCGGAGCCGCCGCCCGACGTGCCCCGCTGGGCACCCCTGGTGCCGGAGGGGTTCGCGAGCACGCTGACCGCCCGCCTCCGGGCGCCGTGGGACTCCGGGCCGTACGCCGCGCGGGCGCGGGACGTCCTGCTGGCCCACGAAGAGGCGATCGCGAGGTGGACGGCGGCCTACCACCAGCTGGCCGCCGCCGCCCGGGAGCGGCCCTGGGTCTGCACCCACGGTGAACCCCACTCACGCAACCTGTTGCTGACCGCGGACGGGCCCGTGCTCGTGGACTGGGAGTCGCTCAAGCTCGCCCCGCGCGAACGCGACCTGCGCACATTGGTCGACTCGGGCCACCCGGACCTCGTGCATCCGTGCTGGCCGATGATCGAGCTGTTCGATCTCGAGTGGCGGCTCGACGAGATCGGGCAGTACGCCCAGTGGTTCGCGGCTCCGCACACCGGGACTGCCAGCGACACGGTCGCGTTCGAGGGTCTGGTGGAGGAGCTCCAGCGGCCCGAATGGAGCCGACCGTGACGATCGCCACAGGATCCCGCCCGACCGGACCGGGCTAGCCTGAGCCACGATCCGTGGACTTCGCCAGGAAGCCGCGAGACCACACCGGAGGAGCCCCAAGATGAGTCCTGAGGAGACCGCGCCGTACGGCAGCGGACCGAAGCCCGACGCGCCGGCTCCGGTCAAGCGGGTGCGCACCCACCACCTGCGCGAGATGAAGCAGCGTGGCGAGAAGTTCACGATGCTCACCGCCTACGAGCAGTACGCCGCGCAGACCTTCGACGAGGCCGGCATCGACGTCCTCCTGGTCGGTGACTCAGCCAGCAACAACGTCTACGGCAACGAGACGTCGCTCCCGGTGACCGTCGACGAGCTGATCCCGCTGGTCCGGGCGGTGACCCGCAGCGCGCACCGTGCGCTGGTGGTGGCAGATCTCCCGTTCGGTTCCTACCAGGCCTCGCCCGAGCAGGCCTTCCACACCAGCGTGCGGTTCATGAAGGAGGCGAACGCGCACGCGGTCAAGCTCGAGGGCGGACTGGCGATGGTGCCGCAGGTCGAGCTGCTCACCAACGGTGGCATCCCGGTGATGGCGCACATCGGCTTCACCCCCCAGTCCGAGCACAACCTCGGCGGCTACCGGGTCCAGGGGCGCGGCGACGCGGCGCAACAGGTGATCGAGGAGGCCAAGGCCCTCGAGGCGGCCGGCGCGTTCGCGGTGGTGATGGAGATGGTCCCCGGCGACGTCGCCGCGCTGGTCACGGCCGCGGTCGGCATTCCGACCATCGGGATCGGGGCGGGCGTCGACTGCGACGGCCAGGTACTGGTCTGGCAGGACGCGTTCGGGCTGCGTACCGGACGGATGGCGAAGTTCGTCAAGCAGTACGCCGACCTGCACGGCGAGCTGCTCCGGGCCGCCCAGGAGTACGCCGCCGACGTGAAGGGCGGAACCTTCCCGGGACCGGAGCACACCTTCTGAATGGTGCCGACTGGTCGTAGCGTGTCGCCATGCGCGTTCTCGTGGTCGCTGCCCTGCTCTCCCTCCTCGCACCCACAACCCCGCCGACAGCCCCTGCGAGTGCCCAGCCGACAGCCGACCCGGCCGCCGAGTCGTCGCCGGGTGCCCGCGGGGTGCCGAAGCTGGAGGTGACCAGGAAGGTGGGCGGCCTCGACCATCCGTGGGACGTCCGGTCGATCGGCGAGGGCCGCCTGCTCGTCACCGAGCGCGACCGCGCCCGGCTGACCGTGTGGGAGGGCGGCAGCAAGCATCGGGTCCGGTTCCCCAGCGACCGGGTCTGGGTCTCCGGCGAGACCGGCCTGATGGGGCTCGAGGTCGATCCCGACTTCGACGGCAACCGCCGGATCTACACCTGCCAGGGCGGCAGCACCGGCGGGGGCGGACACGACGTCCGCGTGGTGGCCTGGCACCTCAACGAGCGCGCCACCCGGGCGCGCAGGGCCAAGCTCCTGCTCGACGGGCTGCCCGCAACGAGTGGTCGCCACGGTGGCTGCCGGCTGCTGGTCACCCGTGACGGTTCGCTGCTGGTGGGCACCGGCGATGCCGCGACCGGCACCAACCCGCAGAAGCTGACGTCCCTCGGCGGCAAGACGCTCCGCCTGGATCGGTTCACCGGCGCACCCTGGCCGACCAACCCCTTCATCCGGGCCAGCAACCCGCACAAGCGCTACGTCCACACCTACGGCCACCGCAACGTGCAGGGTCTCGCGGAGCGGGCCGACGGCACGCTCTGGTCCGTCGAGCAGGGCACCCATCGCGACGACGAGGTGAACCGGCTGGTCGCCGGCGGCGACTACGGCTACAACCCCGTCCCGGGCTACAACGAGAGCGTTCCGATGACCGACCGCTCGCTGCCCGGCAAGCAGGTCCGCGCCCGCTGGACCTCGGGCAACCCGACCCTGGCCACGTGTGGCGCCGCGTGGGTCCGGGGCCGGCGCTGGGGCGCCCTCGACGGCACCCTCGCCGTGGCTGCGTTGAAGGCCAGCAAGATCGTCTTCCTCACCTTCGACGACCGGGGGCGCCTGCTGCGCACCCGTTCACCGAAGGCGCTGCGGCACTTCGGGCGGCTGCGATCGGTGACCCGGGCACCGAACGGCGATCTGCTCGTCACCACGGACAACGGGAGCGGCAACGACGTCGTCCTCCGGGTCCGTCCGCGTTGACGGACGGCTCCGCCTGCTTCCTCACGGCTTGGTCTCGATCCTGCACGCCACCCGCTCTCGTGTTGCGTGGGTCACCTGCCGCGCAACTAGAGTGACGGAATGATCCCCCGGAACTTGAAGTCCCTGTCCTTTGCCGCTGCCCTCGCGCTGACCCTCTCGGCCTGCGGCTCCAGCGGCTCGACCGCCGCCGAGGGTGAGCCCGAGCTGCTCAAGGCCGGCGAGCTCACCGTCTGCACGGACGCGCCGTACAAGCCCTTCGAGTATCCCGACAAGTCCTCCTCCACCGGTTACACCGGCTTCGACATGGAGATCGTGGACGCGATCGCCGAGGAGATGGGCGTCACGGTCAGGGTGAAGGACGCCGGCTTCGACGGTCTTCAGAGTGGGGCGTCCCTCGCCGCCGGCCAGTGCGACCTGGTCGCAAGCGCGATGACGATCACCGAGGAGCGCGAGGCGAACCTCGACTTCACCGACCCTTACTACGACTCCAAGCAGTCGCTGCTCGCCCAGACCGGATCCGGCATCGCGTCGATCGCCGACCTCGACGGCAAGAAGGTCGGTGTCCAGCAGGGCACCACCGGCGCCGAGTACGCCAAGGACAACGTGCCCGAGGGCGCTCAGCTGATCTCCTTCCCCAGCGACGCCGAGCTCTACGCCGCGCTCAACTCCAACGGGGTCCAGGCGGTCCTCCAGGACCTGCCGGTCAACCTCGAGCACACGGGCGACGGGGACTTCGAGATCGTCGAGGAGTACGACACCGACGAGTCCTACGGCTTCGCCGTCAAGGAGGAGGGCAGCGAGGACCTGCTGATCGCCATCAACGATGGTCTGCAGACGCTGCGGGACAACGGCGACTACGACACGATCTACGACAAGTACTTCTCCACCGAGTGAGTCCTGGTCGATCCTGTCCGTAGCCGACCGCCGCTGAGGAGATCCCGGTGAAGAGAACCACGAAGACCCGCTTGACCCGCGGGGTGATGTACCTGATCTTCGTCGCAGCGGTCGGGGCGCTGGTGCTCGCTGCGGACTGGGCGGCGATCCAGAAGGCGTTCTTCAACGTCGACATCGCCAAGGACGCCTTTCCCGACGTGATCGTGGTCGCGGCCAAGAACACCATCATCTACACCGCGATCGCCTTCGTGGGCGGGATGATCTTCGGCCTGGTGCTGGCCCTGATGAAGCTCTCCCCGGTCGCGCCGTACCGGTGGGCCGCGACCGTGTACATCGAGTTCTTCCGGGGGCTTCCCGCGCTGCTGGTGATCTTCACGTTCGCCTTCGCGGTGCCGATCGCCTTCCAGTGGCGGCCGCCCGGCGGCAGCGCCGGGGCCGGCCTGCTGGCCCTGATCATCGTCTCGGCGGCCTACATCGCCGAGACGATCCGGGCCGGGATCCAGGCAGTTCCTAGGGGGCAGGTCGAGGCGGCGCACTCACTCGGGATGTCCGGTGGCTGGACGATGGTCTCCGTCGTGCTCCCCCAGGCGATCCGGATCGTGATCCCGCCCCTGACCAACGAGCTGGTCGTCCTGATCAAGGACACCTCACTGCTGTTCATCGCCGGCATGGCGATCGAGCAGCAGGAGCTCACGACGTTCGCCCGGGACTCGGTCTCCTCGGTGGGCAACTCGACGCCGTTGACCATCGCGGCGCTGATGTACCTGGCCGTCACCCTGCCGTTGACCCGGCTGGTGGCCTTCATGGAGCGCCGCGGCGCGAGAGGACGTTGATCACGTGACGAGCGCGACCCATGACTACGAGCACGCGATCGACGTCCAGAAGCTGCACAAGTCGTTCGGAGCGAACGAGGTCCTGAAGGGCATCGACTTCCACGTCGACGACGGCGAGGTGGTCTGCGTGATCGGACCGTCCGGGTCGGGCAAGTCGACCCTGCTCCGCTGCGTGAACCTGCTCGAGGTGCCCACGAAGGGCAGGGTCCTGGTCGAGGGCGTCGACATGACCGACCCGGAGACCGACCTGAACGACGTGCGTTCCCGGATCGGCATGGTCTTCCAGTCCTTCAACCTGTTCCCGCACCTCACCGTGACCGCCAACCTGACCCTGGCCCAGCGCCGGGTCAAGAAGCGGAGCAAGGCGGAGGCCGAGAAGTGCGCGCTGGAGAACCTGGAGCGGGTAGGGCTCGCCGACAAGGCGGACGCCTACCCGGCGCACCTCTCGGGTGGTCAGCAGCAGCGGGTGGCGATCGCCCGTGCACTCTCGATGGACCCGGACCTGATGCTCTTCGACGAGCCCACCAGCGCCCTCGACCCCGAGCTCGTCGGTGACGTGCTCGAGGTGATGAAGACCCTGGCCTCCGACGGGATGACGATGATGGTGGTCACCCACGAGATGGGCTTCGCCCGTGAGGTCGGCGACAAGCTGGTCTTCATGGACGAGGGCATCATCATGGAGGAGGGCGAGCCCGGCGAGGTGCTCTCGAACCCCCAGCACGAGCGGACCCAGGAGTTCCTCTCAAAGGTGCTCTGAGCCGGACAACCGGCGAGCCCCCTCGGGCGTGTCACTGGCACCCCACTACCCGAGGAGACCGTCATGTTCCGTATTCGCGTCGCCGCCGCCCTCGCGGCCCTCGTCGCCACCACGCTCGCACCGGCGCCCGTCCAGGCGTCCGTCCGGGCGTCCGCTCTGCCCGACTGGACCGAGACCGCGTCCACCTGGACCAACCCGAACGCCCGCGCGCCCCGGGTCACGGGCCTGCGCTTTGCCGCCCACGACCGCTTCGACCGGGTCGTGCTGGACATCAAGGGCCGGATCCCCGGCGGCGCCGCTCGGTATCAGAAGAAGTTCCACTACGACGGCTCCGGGAAGTCCGTGCCGATCCGGGGCAGGTCCGGGATCGCGCTCGCACTCAACCCTGCGTACGCCCACGACGACGCCGGCCACAGTGTCTACGACGGGCCCAAGATCGCCCGCCCGCACCTGGAGACCCTGCGTGCGCTGGCGTTCACCGGTGACTTCGAGGGCTACGTCAGCTTCGGCTTCGCGCTGACCCACCGGGCGCCGTACCGGATCTTCACGCTGCACGACCCCCAGCGGCTGGTCATCGACTTCCAGCACGAGTGACGCTTTCGGCTCGGCTGGTCGGTCCGCTCAGACCGACCAGTCGAGCCAGACGCCGGCCGCGACAGCCGCCGCGAACCACAGCACGACGGCGAAGATCGCCACGAACGGGACCCGCCTCGGGTGCGGGGTCCACCAGGCCGCCGCGACGAGCAGGTGCAGCACCCACACGAGCATGAACCCGAGCACGCCCCACCAGGGCGCGAACCGGATGCTGGCGCCGTACAGGAAGAACGCCGCGGCCATCCCGGCCATGCCGACGAACGGCCAGGGCGAGATCTTCTCCCGGGGCGGCGGGCGGTGCGCAGAGGCGCGGGTCACCCGTCAGTCCTCGAGGACGTCGTCGTTCCAGGCGGGGTCGTTGTCCCACTCCTCGTTGCGCTGCTCCGCCTTCGCCAGGGCCTGCTCGGCCTCCTCCCGGGTGTCGAAGGGGCCCAGGCGGTCGATGATCGGACACCCCTCGGGGCCCTCGACCGAGTGGTGCTTCACGCAGTACCAGTACTTGCCAGTGCTCATGTCGAGTGAAACTACACGCGTCACTACACTCGGCACAGTGAGTCCAGTGGCAGCAGCAACGATCTCGCCGCGCCGTGAGGTGCCGGCCTCCATTCCCCGCCCCGAGTATGTCGACAAGCCGTCTCCCGAGCGCTTCACCGGCAGCGAGGTGAAGGACGCCGAGACGATCGAGAAGATGCGGGTCGCCGGGCGTCTGGCCGCGCAGGCGCGCGAGCTGGTCGGCTCGCACGTCGCGCCCGGCATCACGACCGACGAGCTGGACCGGATCGGGCACGAGTTCCTGTGCGACCACGGGGCCTACCCGTCCACGCTCGGTTACCGCGGCTTTCCCAAGTCGCTGTGCTCGAGCGTCAACGAGGTGATCTGCCACGGCATCCCGGACAGCCGCCGCGTCGAGGACGGCGACATCGTCAACATCGACATCACCGCGTTCCTCAACGGAGTGCACGGCGACACCAATGCGACGTTCTTCGCCGGTGACGTGGGCGAGGAGTCCCGGCTGCTCGTCGAGCGCACCAAGGAGGCCCTGGACCGCGGCATCAGGGCGGTCAAGCCGGGCCGCCGGATCAACGTGATCGGTCGGGTCATCGAGTCGTTCGCGAAGCGGCACGGGTACGGCGTGGTCCGTGACTTCACCGGGCACGGCATCGGTACGGCGTTCCACAGCGGACTGATCGTCCCCCACTACGACGAGTCGGCGTACGACACGTTGATCGAGGTCGGGATGACCTTCACCATCGAGCCGATGCTGAACCTGGGCACCCACGAGTGGAACATGTGGGACGACGATTGGACCGTCGTCACCAAGGACCTGAGTCGCAGCGCCCAGTTCGAGCACACGCTGCTCGTCACGCCCACCGGTGCCGAGGTGCTGACCAACCCGTAGCCGCGGGCCCTCGACCCGACCGCAGGCACCACGCTGCTCAGACCACCGCCCGTGCCAGCAGCGCCCGTCTGCTGCGCACACCGGTCTTGCTGAAGATGGCCTTGAGATGGTCCTGGACCGTGAACTCCGACAGCCTCAGGCGCTCGGCGACCGCCCGGGTGTCCGCGCCCGCAGCCAGGCAGCGCAGAACCGCCGCCTCGCGCTCGGTGAGGTCGCAGACCTGGCTGTAGAGGCTGAGCCGGTCGAGAGAGCCGGTGGTCTCGATGGTCACGGCGATGTCCGACTCGGCGCTGACCGGAACGAGCCGGGACGCGCGGAAGGTCAACCATCGTCCCGGCATCAGGGCCACCCGGGCCGAGGCCCGGCTTTCGTCGACCCCGGCCTCCGCCGCCTGGAGCTGGGCCGCCACGTTGTAGGCGTTCGCGGGCACCGGTTCGCGGTCTTCGGGAGTCGGCAGCAGGGCCCTCAGCCGGTCCTCGGCCGCCGGCGTCCGATGCCGGACCTGCAGACCCGGCGAGAGCAGCAGCACCGCTGGGTCGACCGGTTCTCCGGAGCCGTCCGGGCCCTCGAACGCGGTGATGTGACAACGACGCAGGCCGGAGGTGACCGGGCGCAGCGCCAGCCCGAGCGACTCGAGCTCATCGGCTCGAAACACCCCATCGGCTCGCCACAGGTCCAGGAATGCCCAGCAACCCTGTCGATCGGCAAGGACGACGGTCGCGACGTCCCGGACCCCATGGTGGACCAGGAAGTCTCGCCAGCGTAGGTCGCCCAATCCGCGCCGCCCGCCGTCCACGGACAACGCAACGGGAACGCCCGGCTTCAGTCGCGTCCACCGCTGCCCGTCGGTCAGGTACCTGAGCCGAATCAGCTCCGGCAGCTCAGTGGGACACGGCACCTCCGCCAACGGCGACCAGCCGACCGAGGTCTCCGGGTCGGTCAGCAGCCAGGCGTAGGCGTCGAACCCGATCCGCGTCCGGAGCGCGTCGAGGACGGAGCGCCGCAGGTCGCGACTGTCCGCGGCGCCCTCACAGATCGAGGCCACGCGAGCGGCAAGGGACACGACCTCACGCTACTCGCGCGGGTTCCGAACAACCCAGACATCTGGGATCGACCCCAGGGCGTCCCCGGCCTAGCGTCGGCAGCCAAGACCACTGACGGAGGCAAACATGACCACCCTGCACATCGAGCACGCGATCACTGACTTCACGACCTGGCGGGCGGCATTCGACCGCTTTGCGCCCGCCCGCGAGCAGGCCGGCGTTCTCGGCCACAGGATCCAGCGACCTGTCGACGACGCGCTCTACGTGGTGGTCGACCTGGACTTCGAGGCGCCGGAGAACGCCGTAGGTTTCCTCGCCTTCCTCCGCGAGACGGTGTGGGCCCGGCCGGCGAACTCGCCCGCACTGGTCGGGGCTCCGAGCGCCCGGATCCTCGAGACCTGCGACTGAGGCAGAGGTTCGGCTGCCGTTCCCCTACAGTTGCGGTGCGGATGGGTTGGCCGGGCGGTCGCGACGCCGTCCTTCGGGGCGGCTTCGAGGAAGGTCCGGGCTCCACAGGGCAAGGTGGTGGGTAACGCCCACCCGGGGTGACCCGCGGGAAAGTGCCACAGAGAACAGACCGCCACTGCCGGCTTCGGCAGGCAGCGGTAAGGGTGAAACGGTGGAGTAAGAGCCCACCAGCGATCCGGGCGACCGGATCGGCTCGGCAAACCCCACCTGGAGCAAGGTCAAGAAGTCGCTTCTTCGGAGGCGACGCGCGTGCGTTCGAGGGCGGCCCGCCCGAGTACGCGGGTAGACCGCTGGAGGCTGTCGGCAACGGCAGCCGGAGATAGATGATCGCCCCCTGGAGGCCCGCGAGGGTCCCGGGGACAGAACCCGGCCTACAGGTCAACCCATCCGCACCACCCCGCCCGACCTGCGGGAGGCTCGGGCCGACCTGCGTGCAAAGAACGCCGCCCGGTGACCCCGGGCGGCGTTCTCGTGTGGTGCTGGCCGGGTCGTCCCGGTCCGTGTTCTACCGATGCGGTCAGGCAGCGGACGGAACCTCGGCCTCGCGCGGCTCTAGTTCGATGACGCCGTAGTAGTCGTGCTGGGATGCCACAGTTCCAAGGCGTGGCTGACACTGACACTCACAGGGCTGCCCCAGACCTTGATCGCGAGGTTGGTGCCCCGAGCAAGCGCAATCGGCCCTGCGGCGCTGCACATTCTCTCTCCGGTCGCGATGGTGCAGGACAGCAGCTCTGTATCGGTCTCGGCGTCATAGATGGCGAAGTTTGTCGCTACGGACACGGGGGCGGATGTGCTTGCCCACACATTGCGGAGATCCTTCGCGGTGGGAATGGGCATCGACACGCTCGACAGTCCGTCCGGGCTGCACGAAGCGGGGTACTCAATTCCGCTCAGTGGAGCGGCGAAACAGGTGTAGGAGTTGTACGGGTCGACGTTCGTGCGACCCATCAGGACCGCAGGACCGTCGACCGGGCCGGCCGGCCCGGGGGCTCCCGTGTCCCCCTGTTCTCCTGTGGCGCCCCTCGCTCCGGTGCTGCCGGTGGCACCCGGAACGCCCTGGGGCCCGATCGCACCTTGGGGTCCGACCTCGCCCTGGGGGCCCGCCTCGCCCTGCGCTCCGGCGGGCAGCTCGCCCTCCGCGAAGTCCTTGGCCCTCAATGAGCCGTCCTGAATGTCACGGGACTTGAGGTTGTCGTCCTGGATGTCCTTGGACTGGATCGAGTTGTTCTGGATGTCTCGGCCGGTGAGCTGACCCCCGGCGTCCGCCACCATCGGCTGGCCGACGAACAGCACGGCCGCTGCCGCCACCGCCACCCCTGCGGCAGCGCGAGAACGAATGGGTCGGTGTTGCCTGTTTCGCATGTGGGCTCCCACGGGATTCATCGGCACCCAAGCTGAGGGCCGCTGTCCGCCAGCTCACCCTTCCGCAGCCCCGGAGCCGAATCGCGGACCTGCGATCGGCGCGGCGCTTCTGTCGGCGCCCCCCATGCACTCTCGCCCGATGCAGACCCCACGTCCCCAAGCCCGGCGAAGGTCCCGGGTGTCGGACTCCTGGTCGAGTGCCACTCCCCCCAGCGCTGGCCAGGACGCCGGGCACCCTGTGCCCGCCCGCCTGGTCCAGACAACAGATCGCGCGTGCCGGGAACCGACCGCTCCGCTCAGGCTTCGTCCAGGCAAAAGCCTTCACTCGCGCTGCCCTGCGCGGGACAGTGAGAGTTCGGGGAGGTGGAGCATGCCCAGCAGGTCGGACCTCGATGATCTGCATGACGCGTCGTACCGGCGTCTGGTCGTGCAGATGTACGCGATCTGCGGAAACCTCTCCGATGCCCAGGACGCCGTCCAGGAAGCGTTCGTGACCGCGACCCGCAGGCACCGGGAGTTCGAGCGGGTCGTCAACCCGGAGGCCTGGATCCGCACCGTGGCCCTCAACCGCTTCGGGCCGGATGGCGGCACGCCGCGGTGGTCGAGCGATACCAGGGACTGGTGCCCGGGCCTCAGCGCGCCGTCGATGTCGGACCTGAGCGCGTTGCCATCGTCGGCGCGCCGGCCGACCTGCCCCTCGACCAGCGGCAGATCGTCGTCCTCCACCACCTGTCAGACGTCAAGCCGGCTGACGGCTGACGGCCCCGGTCTTCCTGAAGGCACTGTGAAGTCCCGCCTGTCCCGGGCTCGCGAGCGGCTGCTCGGCCTGCTGGACGAGCGGGGGAGCCCCGTCATGGCCCGGTCGCCGTGGTGGACGGTGCCCCCACGGGCACCGTGGTGCGCATGGAGGTCGTCGTCCCGGCGGGCCAGCTCGCCTGCCCGTTCTCGATCCACGACGACGCGGCCTACTGGATGGTCGAGCCGCCGGAGGGTGGTCCTCCCGAGGCGGGGCCGGTGCCGGACCTGCGCCTCGACCTGTCGACCGGGGTGGCCGCCTCCGGCCCCTCCGCGGCCTTCGTCGTCCCGGTGTACGGCTGAGGAGCCCGTGATGACCCGCCGCTTCCCGACCGGCCTCTCGGCGTTGACGCACCGCAGACGAGTGAGCACACTCGCTCTGCTCACCGTCGTGGTGCTGGTCGCGCTGCTCCTGGCCGGCCGCGGCGATTCGGCGCGACCGGTCGCGGCGCGACACACGGACGGCAACAGCACCGACCGAACCCACCGGGATACCCGCGAACCACGCGGAACGGTCACACTCGCGTTCGCCGGCGACCTGCACTTCCAGCTCCACCTGGCCGCCCTGCTCGACCACCCCGTGGGAGCCCTGGGCCCGATCACGCAGACCCTGTCGGACGCGGACCTCACGATGGTCAACCTCGAGTCCGCGATCACCGATCGCGGCACCCCGGAGGCCAAGCTGCTCGAGACACCGGCGGACCGTTTCCACTTCCGCACCTCACCTGCGGCCCTCGACGTACTCGACGAGGCAGGCGTCGATGTCGTCACCATGGCCAACAACCATGGAGCCGACTACGGCCCCGTGGGCGTGACCGACACCCTGAGGGCGATCCGCCGCGGACCCGTCGCGGTGGTCGGCATCGGCCGGGACCGTCGCGCAGCGTTCGCGCCGTACCGGACCACCGTCGGCGACACCGACCTCGCATTCCTTGCCGCCGATGCCTCCTTCCGGGAGGACTCGAGCTCGGTATGGGAGGCCGGCGCCTCGAACCCGGGTCTCGCCGCGGCGCACTCGGCACGCCCCCGGGACCTGCTCGACGCCGTTAAGTCCGCCAGCGCCGTCGACGACATCGTGGTGGTCTACCTGCACTGGGGCGAGGAGGGAAAGTCCTGCCCGACCCGGAAGCAACAGATCACCGCGAGTGCCCTGGCCGAGGCCGGAGCCGACGTGGTGGTGGGCAGCCATGCCCACCAGCTGCTGGGCTCCGGCTGGCTGGGCGACACCTATGTGAACTACGGCCTGGGGAACTTCCTCTGGTACAGCGCGAACGAGCCCGAGACCGGTGTCCTCGAGGTGGTCGTCCGCGACGGCCGAGTCGTGGGTGACTCCTGGCACCCAGCAAGGATCCAGACCTTCGGTCGTCCATTGCCGCTGCGCGGCCAGGACCGGGCCGAGGCGATCACCCGGTGGCATCGGCTCCGCGCCTGTGCCGGGCTCTCTCCACGCCCGTTCTCATCCCCGTCCCCGTCCCCGTCCCCATCCCCGTCCCAGCCCTCGTCACCGTCGGCGTCCCAGACCGCACTCCCGCCCTACCGCGCCAGCATCGAGCGCCTGGGACAGGCGGTGGGGTCGGCGGTGGGGTCGGTGCGTCCCGGCTGTCCCGTGCCGAGGGGCAGCCTGCGCCTCCTGCGGCTGCGCCATGTCGGCTTCGACGATGCGGTCCACACCGGCGAGCTGGTGGTGCACCGGAGGTACGCCGACAGCGTCGTCCACGTCTTCCGCGAGCTGTACGAAGCACGATGGCCGATCCGCCAGATGCGGCTGATCCAGGAGTTCGACGGCAGCGACCAGCGGTCCATGGCCGAAGACAACACCTCGGGTTACAACTGCCGCCGGGTCGCCGGCCGGCAGAGCTGGTCGGCCCATGCCTACGGCGCTGCGATCGACCTCAATCCGCTCGAGAACCCAGACCTCTCACGCGGTCTGGTCGCGCCGCCCGCGGGCCGACCCTTCGCCGGCCTCGACCGCAGCGCGGACTCCCGTGTCCCGCCCGGGGTGGTCCGGGCCGACGACGTCGTCGTGCGGGCCTTCGCGGAGATCGGCTGGCAGTGGGGCGGCGACTATTCGTCGTACCCGGACTACCAGCACTTCAGCGCACGCTGAGCTCGGCAGCAAGGTGTGTTGCCATGTGTGAAATTCGCGTCGTCTGAGGACGCCTCGAGCGGTCCATCATGACCTGCGACGACGCCCTCGCCGGCTGGACCGGGAACGCGGCAGACGGGTGGGTCGAGCTCCGCGCCAAGCGCGGCCAGCTCGCCTGGCGGCTCACGCGGCTACGCGGACGACTGTCCACCAAACTCGACGACGAATGGCAACGCTCGCCGCTAGATCGGCGACCCGACGGATGTGGTCAGCTCGCCGGTCCGCAGCCAGCCGAAGGTGGCCGCGATCTCGGCCTCGAGATCCTGCGGCAGGTGCCCTCCGGTCTCGTCCTCGATGACCAACGCCGTCGGAAGGTGACGAGCGAGCCAGCGCCCGTGATTGGACGGGCAGGAGAAGTCCTGAAGTCCGTAGGTGAGCAGCACTGGCACGGTGATGGCGCTCAGGTCGAACCCCCAGGGGCGCGCAAAGGCCAGGGTGTCGTCCACCGAACCTCCAACGCCGTGCGCGGACTGCTCGGCCATGATGCGCGTGAAGACCTCGATGACCTCCGGACGGGCGAGAACCTCTTGGTCGCTCTCGCCCATGCCCTCTCCGAGGAACGACGCCGGGTCGGAGATCAGAGCTTGTTCCATCCGGGCCATCGCGGACTGGATCCTGGCTTCGAGGTAGGTCTCGCCGCTGTCGGCCCACTCGAGCGACTCGGCGGCCTCCGGTGCCATCTCGTAGAGCCACTCGGCGCGGCTCAGCCCTCCTTCCCCGAGCGGGGCCAGGCTGGACTGGCAGGCGACGCGCTCGACCCGGCCAGCCAGCAACGCGGCGCACGCCAGGGCGTGCGGCCCTCCGCCAGACCCGCCAACGACGGAGAACCGGTCCAAGCTGAGCGCGTCAGCTACGGCGCCCACGTCCGCGGCCTCGTCAGCCACCGCGCGGCCGTGGTGGCGCGAGGACTGTCCGTAGCCGGCCCGGTCGGTGGTGATGTAGCGGACGCCAGTGCGTGCGTACACCGTCTCGTCGGGCAGGCGGTTCAGCCGGCAGCCGGGGGTGCCGTGCAGTCCGAGCACCGGATAGCCCGTGGGGTCTCCGCCGTCGAGGTAGGCGACCTGTCGCCCGTCGGGAAGGGCGACCGTGAGTGGGTTCATGAAGCACATGGTGCCGGTCCCCGCCGCTGGCGCAGCGAACGGCGCGTCTTCCACGGTCTTGGAAGGCGCGCCGTCACGATGACGATCGCGCTGTGGGTCAGGCTCTACAGGACTGCGCGATTTTCACACATCCACCACACCTTGCTGCCGAACTCAGCGCACGCTGAGCTCGTCCAGGCCCCCGTCCCACGGTCATGTGGCACCACCATCGACGACGGTCCGACGTCGACGGCGGGCTGGGCCTACTCTGGAGCATGTCGTTCGACGGGAGTCGGCCCGCCCGGGTCGAGGACGTGCATGCCGTGGCGTCCGGCCTGCCGCACGTCACCGTGCAGCACGGCTCGGGTGAGAACCCGGTCTACCAGGTGGGTGGGAAGTCGTTCGTCTTCTTCCGCACACCGCGCCCGGACGCCGTCGACCCGGAGACCGGGGAGCGGCTTCTGGACGTGATCGTGATCTGGGTGGGCTCCGAGGCCGACAAGGAAGCGCTTGTCCGCGACGAGTCCTCGCCCTTCTTCACGACCGCGCACTTCGACGGCCATCGCTCGGTGCTGGTGCGGGCGAGTCGGCTCAGCGAGCTGACCCGCGAGGAGCTTGCCGAGGTCGTCCAGGATGCATGGCTGTCACGCGCCTCAGCCCGCCGAGCCACCACGTGGCTGAGTGAGCATCGGCTGAGCTGAACCGAGGTCAGGGTCGGGTGTTGTCCGCGATCTGCGCCAGCAGGTTGAGCACGTGGTAGGCCACCAGACCAGCAGCCGCGATGCCAGCCGCGCGGAGGAGTCCGCCCATCCAGAGCAGGGCCAGCGGGGTCGAGGTCGTCGCCGCCCCCCGGGGACCGAAGAACTGCATCAGGTCGCTGGCCTGCATGGCCGTGCCGACCAGGGTCAGTGCCGCCCCGAGCAGCCCGAGCCCGAGCAGCCACTTGGCGGCCGTGTACGCCGCGGCAGTCCGGCGGCGGACCGGGCCGGGCGGCTGGTCGAGATCGATCGTGTGCTCGTGGCCGCTCATCGGTCACACCGGTGATGCGTCATCCTGGTCTCCCCGCGTCATGCTCGGGTCCGTGGCCCGAGCCGCCGCGAGTCTAGAGCCGGGTCGGTCACGCAAGCGTGAACTCCACCTTGCGGGTGTCGAGGTCTGCCCGCACGAGGCGTACCTGCACGTCCGTGCCGAGCGGCAGCGGGGCAGAGCCACGCACGCGGCCTTCCACGGCCGGCTCCTGGATGGTGATGTCGCCGCGGGTGTCGTCCTTCTCGTCCACGTCGACCACGACCGCAGGGAACGACTCCCCCACCCTGCCCTGCAGGATCCCGGCCTCGACCAGGTCGAGGATCGCGTTCTCGTACTGGTGGGCGCGGGCAGCCGAGCGCTGCAGGATCTCGGGCAGCGTGGGCAGCTGCTCCAGCACCCACCCGGGCACGTCGGTGCCGGCGCACAGCGCCAGGCAGATCTCTGCCGCGTAGCGGTCTCCCAGCCGGCGCAACGGTGCGGTGACGTGGGCGTACTCCGACGCGAGCGCGGCGTGCTGAGGATCCGGAGGCACCTCGCCGTCGAAGCCGACGTACCCGCTGCCCCGCAGCAGCCGGGTGCAGGCGGTGACCATCGCGGCATGGTTCGCCTTGCTCGGATCGAGCGAACGGATGAACTCCGGGTAGAGCTGTCCCTCCGGCCACTCGATGTGCAGCGCCCGGGCCGTGCGGTGCAGGCGCTGTACGTCGCGCGGGTCCGGCGGCGGCAAGGTCCGCAGCAGCCCGACCCGCGCCTGCATCATCAACGACGCCGCACCGAAGCCGGTCAACAGCGAGATCTGCGCGTTCCACTGCTCCACCGGGAGCTGCGAGCGGAACTCGAGCTGCCACCGATCGCCGCTGACGTCGATCTCCTGCTCCGGCAGCGGGAGCGAGACCCCGCCCCGGGACGCCTCACGGGTCAGCCGGAGCCGGCCCACCTCCGCGAGCAGCAGCAGCGACTCGGCGGCGTTTCCGGCGTCGATCGCCTTCTGGGCGCCTTCGTAGTCGAGCTTGTCCCGCGAGCGGACCCGGGCCCGCTCGACGGTGATCGCAGTGCCCTCGCCGGTCTCGTCCAGCTGGATCGTCCACAGCAGAGCCGGCCGCACCTGGTCCGGAAGCAGCGAGCCCGCGTTCTCGGAGATCGCCTTCGGGTGCAGCGGCACCTTGGAGTCCGCGCCGTACAGCGTCTCGCCGCGGCGTCTGGCCTCCTCGTCGATCGGCCCACCGGGGTCGACGAAGGCGGCCACGTCGGCGATGGCGTAGTGGACGACGTAGCCGGAGCCGTTGCGCTCGATGTGCAGGGCCTGGTCGAGGTCCATCGAGGTCGGCGGGTCGATCGTCACGAACGGGAGGTCGGTGCGGTCGAGGTCCGGCAGCCGCGGAGCAGTTGCCGCGGCAGCCGCGGCCGCTTCGACCTCGGCGGGGAACTCCGCGCTGACGTCGAGCTCGGCCCGGATCCGCAGGATCCCCTCGCGCAGGCTGTGGGCCGCGACGTCGTCGGCCGGCCGGACGTGGACCACCTTGTTGCTGGGCATGGTCCGACCCTAACTGGGAGCGTCCCTACTCCAGTAGCAGTGCACTCCTCTGCCGAGGAATGTGCTGCTGGTTCATCGGGGGATGTTGCTCAACTCGCGCTTCCCACGGTGAACTCAGCATGGGAACTGCCGGTTCGGAGTTGAGCCCCGTCGTCCCAGCTTCACCATGGGATGCAGGCGAACCAGCGCTTCCCACGGCGAATTCACCATGGGAAGCGACACTTCGACTGCATCCCATGGTGAAGCGCCCCCCAGGCACATCCACGGCGGCGGCCGGCAAGAGCCAGACGCGCGGAAGCCATTCTCGCAGCGGATCCGGCTGCCCCTAGGCTTTACCCGTGCTGATCCTGCTGCCCCCGAGCGAGGGCAAGACCGCTCCGGTGCGCGGCAAGCCCGTCGACGTGTCCACGTTGAGCTTCCCCGATCTGGAGTCTGCCCGCCGGCAGGTCCTCGACGCCCTCGTGGCGCTCAGCTCCGGCGACCCGGACGACGCTGCGCGGGTCCTCGGCGTCGGCCACACCCAGCTCGACCTGCTCCAGCGCAACGCTCGGCTCCTGACCTCCCCGACCGCCCGCGCGGACCGGGTCTACGCCGGAGTCCTCTACGAGGCGCTGTCGCTCGAGACACTGTCGCCGGCAGCCAGGCGCCGCGCCTCTTCACGGCTAGCCGTCACCTCCGCGCTCTTCGGGCTGGTCCGGCCGACTGACCGGATCCCGGCGTACCGCCTCTCCGGCGACGCCGTGCTCCCCCGGGTCGGGCCGGTCGCAGCCGTGTGGCGGGACCACCTGGGCCCGGCGGTCGAGCAGGCTGTCGGCACCGGCCTGCTCGTCGACCTGCGCTCCACGACGTACGCCGCCTTCTGGCGCCCGCCGGCCGATCTGGCCGCTCGCGTGGCGACCGTCCGGGTCCTGCACCA
>CAWCGI010000014.1:0-5680 GCA_963795065.1 uncultured Actinomycetota bacterium
CGCCTGGCCCGCCGCGCCCGCTGAGTCCGGGCCGCGCCGCCCGCCCTTGTAACGCTGGGTTATTTGACGCTGAACAAGGCGCAGGAGGCGCACTCGGCGTCCATAACCCCGCGTTACAGCAGCGCGTCTCCGACGGTCTCCGCTGAGCCGGTTGATCGAGCTCTAGCGCGGGCTCATGGACGCTGAGTGACCCGTACGCGGCATGTTCAGCGACCATAACCCCGCGTTACAGGGGAGAGCCACGCCTGCCCTGCGACCCCATTCAGGCCAGGAGCGTGAGCCCGAGATAGCTGACGGCCGAGACCGCCAGCACCGAGACGAGGATGAGCCGAAAGCTCCGCGACCTTTCCTCGGCGTGCCAGACCAGATACCCGGAGTAGGCCATCGAGCCCAGGAACAACGCCGATCCTAGGTATCCCAAGGGCTCCGCGAGCGCCGTGCCACGGGTCAGCTCGATCGCCGCGATCCCGATCGACCCGCCGAGAAGGACGTACAGCAAGGGGGCCACGTACTTCGCCCGAGTCGTCATGGCGTTCATCATGGCGTCTGCCGGAGCCGACAACCCAGGCGAGCGTCAGCCGCGCTCGGCCAGGTAGGCGAGCTGGGCGCGCACCGAGAGCTCGGCCGCACCCCAGAGCACCGGGTCGACGTCCTGGTAGACCAGCTCCACCACCCGTCGGGGCAGCTGCTCGGCCCCGGCTCCCCCAGCTCCCGCGCCCCCCGCTTCCGCGCCCCCTTCCTCGGCCTGCGACGAGTCCCGCAGCTGCGCCGCCGCGGCCTCCACCTGACCGAGGCGTTCGCGGCGATGGGCCAGGTAGAAGTCCAGGGCACCGAGCGCGTCCTCGATCACCGGGCCGTGGCCGGGCCAGATCGAGGCGACCTCGCGCGACTCGGCCAGCGCGTGCAGCCGGTCCAGCGAGTCGAGGTAGGCCCCGAGCTGGCCGTCGGGATGTGCCACGACCGTGGTGCCGCGGCCCAGCACCGTGTCGCCGGTCAGCACCGCCGCCTCCGCGGGCAGCAGGAAGGACAACGAGTCCGCGGTGTGGCCCGGGGTGGCCACCACCCGGACCTCGAGGCCGTCCATCTCGACGACGTCACCGTCGCCGAGGCCCTCCGAGCCCAGCCGGTACGCCGGATCCAGCGCGCGTACGCCGCACCCGACGCGCTCCGCGAACTCCCGGGCCGCCTCGGAGTGGTCGGCGTGGTGATGGGTCAGCAGCACGATCCCGACGTCACCACCGGCCTCGGCGATCGCGTCGAGGTGACTGAGGATCGACGGGCCGGGGTCGACCACGACCGAACGACGCGCGCCGGGCTCGCGCAGCACCCACGTGTTGGTGCCGTCGAGCGTCATCATGTTCGCGTTCGGGGCCAGCAGGCACTGCGCCCGTTCGCCGAACGACCCTCCGGTCCAACCACCGGTCACGGCTGCCTGGTCTCCATCAGCGGGCGCAGCTCGTCAGGCATCGACAGCGTGGCTGCCTCGCCGTCGCCCTCCACCTCGGGGGTGAACATCCGGACCCGCCGGGCTGTCGCGGCCTCCAGCACCTCGTCGGGGTGCGCGAACTGCCCCACCTCGAGGCAGGTCAGGTAGGTCGGCGGCAGCATCAGCAGCTCCTCGGCCTCGACGCTCTCCACGGCAGCCATCGCCGGGAGCCACGAGACCTGTGACGACTCGCTGGAGACGTCACGGGTCAGCTGGCCGGTCGGCAGCGACGCCACGAAGAACCAGGTGCGGTAGCGACGCGGTTCGAAGGCCGGCGTGAGCCAGCCCGACCAGGCGCCGAGCAGGTCGCTGCGCAGCACCAGCCCGCGCCGCGCGAGAAACTCGGTGAGGGCCAGGTCGCGCCCTTCGAGCGCCACCCGGTCCGTCTCCCAGTCGTCACCGGTCGTGTCGGCGACCACGGAGGTCGGCGAGTCGCCGGCGAGCAGCACCCCGGACTCCTCGAACGTCTCGCGCACCGCGGCGCAGACCAGCGCGCGGGCGGTGGCCTCGTCGGTGCCGAGCCGATGCGCCCACTCGCTCGGGTCAGGCCCGGCCCAGGCGACCGACGCGTCGAAGTCCCGCGGGTCGACACCGCCGCCCGGGAAGACGCACATACCGGCCGCGAACGCCATGGAGGTCTGGCGACGCATCAGGTAGACCGACGGCCCTGCTGCGGCCCCTCCGTCCGCCGGCGGCCGGAGCAGCACGACAGTCGCCGCGTTGCGCGGCTCCGCCGGCGTCAGCGCCCCGGCGGCGTACTGCCTGGCCTGCTCGACCAGCTGCGGCGGCAGGGGGACCCTGAGCAAGCCTCAGACCTCGACCAGCAGCTCGACCTCGACCGGCGCGTCCAGCGGCAGCACCGTGACGCCGACAGCCGAGCGAGCGTGCACTCCGGCGTCGCCGAAGACCTTGCCGAGCAGCTCGGAGACACCGTTGGCGACCTGCGGCTGGCCGGTGAAGTCAGGGCTCGAGGCGACGAACGCGACGACCTTGACGATGCGCTTGACCTGCGCCAGGTCCCCGATCTCGGCCTTCACGGCGGCGATGGCGTTCAGTGCGCACTGCTCGGCGCACGCGATTGCCTCCTCGACGGTGACCTCGGCCCCGACCTTGCCGGTGAGCATCAGCTCCCCCGAGCGCATCGGCAGCTGGCCGGAGGTGAAGACGTGGTTGCCGGAGCGGACCGCCGGGACGTAGACCGCCACCGGCTTGGCCACCTCGGGCACGGAGAGCCCGAGCTCGGCGAGCCGTTCCTCGGGGTGGCTCACTGGACCGGCCGCTTGAAGTAGCCGACGTTGTTCTCGGGGTTCATGCCGGGAGCGATCTGCACGAGCTCCCAGCCGTCGGACCCGAAGTTGTCGAGGATCTGCTTCGCAGCATGGGTGAGGATCGGGGCGGTCAGGTATTCCCACTTCGTCATGCCTCGCACCCTACTAGCGGCCCTGCGTGCCTCCCGAGCACGGCCCTGGACCCTCGAGCGGCCGCAGGGCATCCTGTGACCGTGCCGTACGACGAAGAGCTGGCCGACCTGGTGCGCGGGCTGGTCGCCGAGCGGGTGGGTGACTCGGTGGCCACCGAGGAGAAGCGGATGTTCGGTGGCCTGGCCTTCCTCCTCGACGGCAACCTGGCGGTCAGCGCCAGCGGCGACGGCGGGCTGCTGGTGCGCATCGGCGCGAAGGAGCAGCCGGGGCTCCTCGACCAGCCCCACGTCGGTCCGATGACGATGGGCGGCCGGACGTCCCGGACCTGGCTCCAGGTGGCCCCGGAGGGCCTACGGACCCGAGAGCAGTGCGCGATCTGGGTGGGTCTCGGCGTGGCCGCTGCCGCTGCGCTGCCTCCCAAGCGTTGAGCCGACCGCCCGCGCCTCGACTCCTCGTCAGCCACCGGAGAGGTACGGCGCGAGCACACCACGCAGCTCGTTGGCCGCCAACGCCGCGAACAGCAGCGCGCACAGCGCGAGCAGCGCGTTGGACAGCCAGCCGTTGCGCCACCTCGGCGGCACGGCTGCGCCGGGCATGTCTCCGTCACCCCGCCGGTTCAGCAGCACCAGCAGCGTGACCGCCAGGAACGGCATGAACAGGGCGCCGAGCGTGCCGTAGGCGAGGATCAGACCGATCGGCTTGTCGAGCAGCAGCAGGAGCATCGGCGGGAACGTCAGCCAGAGCATGTAGGCGCGGAAGTAGCGGCCACCGGTGCGGGTGTCGGGATGTCCCGACGGCAGGCGGCGCAGGTTGCCCCAGAAGTCCGCGAACATCAGGCTCACACCGCTCCACACCCCGATCAGCGACGAGAACGACGCCGCCCAGAAGCCGAGCAGGAAGACGTAGCCGAAGACGTCGCCGTACCGGTCGCGCAGCACTCCGGAGAGCTGCACGAGTGCCTGGTCTCCCGAGGCGAGGGCGATGTTCGCCGAGTAGAGCAGCTCAGCGCCGACGATGAGCATCGACACCACGAAGACCCCGGTGACGGCGTAGGCGACTCCGTTGTCGAGGCGCATGACCCGCATGAAACGCGGCGTCGACCAGCCCTTCTCCCGGAGCCAGTACCCGTACGCCGCGAGCGTGATCGTGCCGCCGACGCCCCCGGCGATCGCGAGCACGTTGAAGATCGAGTCGTCGGGGAAGATCGGCCGCAGCCCCAGGGCGACCTCACCGAGGTTGGGCAGGGTCAGCGCAGCAGCGCCGACGACCGCGACGAACATGGCGCCGACGAAGCCAGTGACCACCTTCTCGAAGGTGGCGTACGAGCCGAACCAGACCAGGGCCAGCCCGACCAGCCCCGAGGCGATCGCCGTCCAGCGGAGCGAGAGGTCAGGGAAGACCGCCACCAGCGGAAGAGCCGAGGAGGACATCGCGGTGGCGCCGTACACCAGTCCCCAGACGACGATGTACGGCGCGAAGTACCACGTGGTCCACCGTCCCAAGCTGCGCCAGCCCTCGAAGATCGTGCGGCCGGAGGCGAGGGAGTACCGGCCCGCACCCTCCACGAGCACCACCTTGATCACCGCTCCGAGGACGGCGACCCACAGCAGCGTGTACCCGAACTTCGCGCCCGCCACGAGCGTCGCCACCAGGTCGGCGGCGCCGACACCGGTGGCGGCCACCACCAGGCCCGGTCCCACGATCCGCCATCGCGGCGCGGGGTCGTCGTCGGTGCCGTTCGGCTGGGCGTGCGTCGATTCCGTGTCCCGAGAAGTCACCGGGCCATCATGCAACGGCCGTGGCGCGGGGGCCACCCGCTCGGCGAGGTCAGTGCAGCGAGGGCTCGGTCTTCTCGCGGACCTCGTCCTCGGTGACGCCGGGGGCGAGCTCGACCAGCTTGAGACCACCGCCGTCGGGGAGCACGTCGATCACGCAGAGGTCGGTGATGATCCGCTCGACCACCGCGCGACCGGTGTAGGGCAGCGAGCACTCGTCGACGATCTTGTAAGACCCGTCGCGGGCCACGTGCTCCATCAGCACGATCACCCGCTTCGCACCGTGCACCAGGTCCATCGCTCCGCCCATGCCCTTGACCATCTTGCCGGGGATCATCCAGTTGGCGATGTCGCCGGTGGCGCTGACCTGCATGGCGCCGAGGATCGCGGCGTCGATCTTGCCGCCGCGGATCATCCCGAAGGACGTGGCCGAGTCGAAGAACGACGCGCCGCGGCGCAGCGTCACGGTCTCCTTGCCGGCATTGATCAGGTCCGGGTCCTCCTCGCCGTCGACCGGGTAGGCCCCGACCCCGAGGATCCCGTTCTCCGACTGCAGCACCAGCTCGACGTCGTCGGCGACGTAGTTCGGCACCAGGGTGGGCAGACCGATCCCCAGGTTGACGTAGGACCCGTCGACCAGCTCCGAGGCGGCACGCGCCGCCATCTCCTCACGCGACCAGCTCATGCCGACGTCTCCTCACGCGGACGCACGGTCCGCTTCTCGATCCGCTTGTCCGCGGCCTGCTCCGGGGTCAGCGCGACCACGCGCTGCACGAAGACACCGGGAGTGTGGATGTGGTTCGGGTCCAGCTCGCCGGGCTCGACGAGGTGCTCGACCTCCGCGATCGTGACCCGGCCGCACATCGCGGCCAGCGGGTTGAAGTTCTGCGCGGAGTCGCGGTAGACGAGGTTGCCGTGCCGGTCGCCCTTCCAGGCCCGGACCAGGCCGAAGTCAGCCACGATCGCCTCCTCCAGGACGTACTCGCGGCCCCCGAAGT
>CAWCGI010000015.1:0-23386 GCA_963795065.1 uncultured Actinomycetota bacterium
GCTCGCGCACCATGCCGGACGGCAGCCCCATCGGCACGCTGCGCCTGGCTGCCCGCTCCGACTCGCAGACCTCGGTCGACACGATGACCTTCTTCCAGGAATGGCTCTCCGACATCGGCATCGACTCCAAGGTGGACGCGATCGAGTCCAGCAAGCTCACCGACGTCATCCTCGAGGGCGACTTCGATGCCTTCCAGTGGGGGTGGTTCGTCGACCCCAACCCGACCTCGATGCTCAGCTACATGACGTGCGACCAGCGCGGCAACTGGTCGGACACCTGGTACTGCAACGAGGACTACGACGCGCTCTACGAGCAGCAGCTGGGTGAGGCCGACCCGGAGGCCCGCGCCGAGCAGGTCCGGCAGATGCAGCAGATCCTCTTCGAGGACTCGCCCTACCTCGTCACCGCCTACAACACCGTCGGGCAGGCGCTGCGCAGCGACCGCTTCGCCTGCCTGGTGCGCCAGCCCGCGCCCACCGGGGTCTGGCTGTTCCAGTACGGCGTCTACAACTACATCCACATGCAGGCTGCCGACGAGTCCGGCGACTGCGGGGGCGACGAGTCGGCCACGCAGGCGACCAGTGCCGGAGAGGACGGCGCCGTGGGCACCGGGGTGCTCGTCGGCATCGGCGGTGCCGCGGTCGCGGCCGTGCTGCTCGCGGGTGTGCTGGTGATGCGCCGCCGCCGGACCGCCGAGGACCGCGAGTGAGCGTGGCGGCGACCCGGTGAGCGTCGTCACGACCCACCCGACCGGCGTCCCGCCGGAGGGCGAGCGCCCCGTACGCTCCCGACGAGGCGCCCGGCACGGCTACACCGCGTACGCCGGGGGCAAGGTGCTCGGCGCCCTCGGCAGCCTGATGTTCATGCTGGTCGTGAACTTCTTCCTCTTCCGGATCCTGCCCGGTGACCCGGCCCGCACCCTGGGGCGGGGCCGGCTCACCAGCGCGGAGCAGCTGGACGAGTTCAACACGACGTACGGCCTCGACGAGCCCACGGGCCAGCAGTTCGTCACCTACCTGACGAACCTGGCCCACGGCGACCTCGGCTACTCGATCCTCTACCGCCGCGACGTCTCGGGCATCCTCCTCGACCGGCTCTGGCCGACGCTGCTGCTGGTGGGCACCGCGACGGTCTTCGCCGCCCTGATCGGGGTGTGGATCGGCATCCGGGCCGGATGGGACCGGGGCGGGGCGTTCGACCGGTTCTCCACCGGCACCTCGCTGACCCTCTACTCGATGCCCGAGTGGTGGCTGGGCCTGCTGCTGATCGCCAGCCTGTCGGTGGGCATCGGGCCGATGCCCGGCCTGTTCCCGACGGGCGGGCTGCACTCGGTCGGCTCCGATCCGGGCTCACTGTCCGGCGTGGTGGACACGGCCTGGCACCTGGCCCTCCCGGTGATCACGCTGACCCTGGCCTACCTCGCCGACTACGCCCTGATCATGCGGGGTTCGCTCATCGACGAGCTCGGCTCGGACTACCTGACCACCGCCAAGGCCAAGGGGCTGCGCGACGCCGCCGTCCGTGGCCGGCACGCGGTGCCCAACGCCCTGCTGCCGACCACGACGGTGATCGCGCTCAACTTCGGCTTCGTGATCGCGGGTGCGATCACGGTCGAGACGATCTTCTCCATCCCCGGGCTCGGCCTGCTGACCACGGAGGCGCTCAAGGTGCCCGACTACTGGCTCCTCCAGGGCGTCTTCCTGCTCTCGTCGGCCGCGGTGATCGTGGCCAACCTGCTCGCCAACCTCGCCTACGGCTGGCTCGACCCGAGGGTGCGGACCTGATGAGCAGCGACACATCCACCGACCCGGCCGCCTCGTTGTCCGCACGGCAGCTGGCCGCGCGCCGGCGCCGGGCGGGCTGGTCCCGCGGGTGGGCGCGGTTCCGCACCAACCGCGCGGGGCTGGTCGGGCTCGTCGTGCTGGCGCTGTTCGTGCTGACGGCGCTCTTCGCTCCGCTGCTGGCCGACGAGTCGGGCCTCTCCGTCACCCGGGCCACGGGCGGGGTGCTCGAGTCCCCGTCGTGGCAGTACCCCCTGGGCACCGACGACAGCGGCAGGTCGGTGCTGACCCTGCTGATCTGGGGCGCGCGGATCTCGCTGTTCGTGGGCCTGATGGCGACCCTGCTCTCGATGCTGATCGGCACGGTCGTGGGGTTGACCTCCGGCTACTTCGGCGGGGTGACCGGTGCGGTGCTGTTCCGCTTCACCGAGTGGTTCCTGGTGATCCCGTTCCTGCCGTTGGCGATCGTGCTGGCCAGCGTGCTCGGCCGCTCCCTGCTCAACATCGTCATCGTCATCGGGGTGACCTCCTGGGCGGGCACCGCCCTGCTGATCCGCAGCCAGACGCTCTCGATCAAGGAGCGGGCCTACCTCGAGCGGTCGCGGGCACTCGGCGCCGGCAACACCCACCTGCTGCGCAAGCACGTGCTGCCCAACGTCATCCCGCTCGTCTTCGCCAACACCACCCTCGCGGTGGCCGTGGCGATCCTCTCCGAGACCACGTTGAGCTTCCTGGGCCTCGGGGACCCCACCCGGATCTCGTGGGGCTCGATGCTGGAGAACGCCTACCGGGTCGGTGCCATCACCACGGGGTCGTGGTGGTTCTTCGTCCCGCCGGGCGTGTGCGTGGTGCTGGTCGTGCTCTGCTTCACGCTGGTCGGCCAGGCACTCGAGGACGTCCTCAACCCCCGACTCCAGGACCGGTGAGCACGATGAGTGAGCTGCTGCGGATCGAGGGGCTGTCGGTCACCTACCGCACCGACCAGGGCCCGCTGCCGGCGGTGCGCGACGTCGACCTGACGGTGGCGCGGGGCGAGGTGGTCGGCGTGGCCGGGGAGTCCGGCTGCGGGAAGTCCACGCTGGCCAGCACCGTGCTCCGGCTCCAGCCGGCCTCGGCGACCGTCACCGGACGGGTCCTCTTCGACGACGCCGACGTGCTGACGATGCGATGGGGCGACCTCCGCGCGCTGCGGTGGGCAGGTGCCTCGATCATCTTCCAGGGCGCACTGCACTCGCTCAACGCCGTACGTCGCATCGGCCAGCAGATCGCGGAACCCATCGAGCTCCACGAGCCGGGGGTGGGCCGGGCCGAGGTGAAGCGACGGGTCGGCGAGCTGCTCGAGCAGGTCGGGCTGCCGGCCGCGCGCGCCGAGGCCTACCCGCACCAGCTCTCCGGCGGACAGCGTCAGCGGGTGATGATCGCGATGGCACTGGCCTGCCGGCCGGCGCTCGTGGTCGCCGACGAGCCGACCACCGCCCTCGACGTGATGGTGCAGGCGCAGGTCCTCGACGTGCTCAGCGCCCTCGTCAAGGAGCTGGAGGTCGGCATGCTGCTGATCAGCCACGACCTGTCGGTCCTCGCCGAGATGAGCGACCGGATCGCCGTGATGTACGCCGGGCGGATCATCGAGCAGGGACCCGCCGACCAGGTGTTCACCGACCCGCTGCACCCCTACGCCGCCGCCCTGTCGGCCTCCTTCCCACGGGTGGGAGATCCGAGCGCTCGCTACGCCCCGGCGGGACTGGCCGGCGACCCACCGGATCCGCGCCACCTGCTGCCGGGCTGCTCCTTCGCGCCGCGGTGCCCCCGTGCGGTCGAGGAGTGCACGATCGCGGAGCCGCCGCTGGACACCAAGCGTCCCGGTCGCGAGGCCGCCTGCATCCGGGTGCCGGCATGAGCGCCACGACGCCCGCCACGACCCCCGCTGCTCCGGAGATCACCCTCGAGGCGCGCGGACTCGCGGTGGAGTTCAGCTCGCGCAGCGGCGACGTGGCGACCGCGCTCGACGGGGTCGACCTGCGGGTCCGCTCCGGTGAGATCCTCGCGCTGGTCGGGGAGTCCGGCTCGGGCAAGACGACGCTGGCCCGGGCGCTGACCGGGCTGGAGCGGCCGACCCGCGGCGAGGTGCTGCTCGACGGCACCCCGCTGGGCTACCGGGCTCGCGACCTGCGGGCCTTCCGGCGTCGCGTCCAGATGATCCTGCAGGACCCGGCCGGTGCGCTGAACCCACGCCACACCGTCTACGACTCGGTGGCGGAGGGGCTGCGCCTGCACGGCTTGTCGCGCCACGACCCGGACGGGCGCACCGAGGAGAAGCAGGTCGCGGACGCGCTCGCCTCGGCCGGGCTGCGCCCGCCGGAGCGGCTGTTCCTGCGCTATCCCCACGAGCTGTCGGGCGGGCAGCGGCAGCGCGTGCTGATCGCCGGGGCCCTGGCGCTGCGGCCGGGGATGCTGGTCGCCGACGAGCCGGTGTCCAGCCTGGACGCCTCGATCCGCGGCGAGATCCTGGCGCTGCTGCTCAAGCTGCGCGCCGAGCTCGGCCTCGGCGTGCTGGTGGTGACGCACGACCTCGGTCTGGCGTGGAACATCGCGGACCGCACGGCGGTGATGTATCTCGGGAGGATCGTCGAGGCCGGGCCCACCGAGGAGGTCCTCGCGAACCCGCAGCACCCCTACACGAAGGCGCTGCTGTCGGTGGTGCCGGAGATCGAGCGCATCGCACCCGTCGTGCTCACCGGCGAGGTGCCGGACCCGACCCGGATCCCGCACGGCTGCCGCTTCCACCCCCGGTGCCCCGCCCTGGCCGACGGGTCGGCCGCCGCTGTGGCCGACGCCTGCCGGACGATCCCGCTCGAGGTGCTGTCGGCCGCGGAGACGCACGACTGCGCCTGCCACCTGGTCGCGGCGCGGACGAACGCCAACGCCTGAGCGGCTACTGCTGAGGATCGGCGCCAGCAGCGCGCGTACGTCGTCGGAGTCGAGGCCGACGCTGGTGTTGCCGTCGCGCCCGACCGTGGTCGGGGCGGTGAACATCGAGTTCAGCACCGCCTCCTCGGTGGCCTCCACGACGGCGGCGAAGAGCGGATCCAGGTCGCGTCCGCCGAGCGCGACCCCGTCGGGCCGCTGGTCGCGGTCCAGCCGCAACCCGGTGCCGAAGCCGAGGAAGATCTCCCCGCTGCCGTGGTGGGCCACCGAGCCCGTACGCGCCAGGCCGAGGCCGATGCGGCGAGCGAGCCGCGCGCAGGAGGCACCGTCGACGGGCGCGTCGGTGACGACGATGCCGATGCAGGAGCCGGCAGGCGTGTCGGGACCGGACGCGACCGGCGGGAGCAGCCGCCCGAGCGGGAGCCCGGCGACGGTCAGCGCCTCGCGTGAGCCGAAGTTGGTGAGCAGCAGGACCCCGACGGTGTGGCCCGCGGCCGTCACCCGCGACGAGGTGCCGATGCCGCCCTTGAAGCCCAGGCAGGACATCCCGGTGCCGGCGCCGACGGCGCCCTCGGCGGGCGGCTCCCCGGCACCTCGGGACGCCAGCGCGGCGGCGTGGGCGGCGCGTACGTCGTCACCACTGACCTGCATCCGGCGGCAGTCGTTGAGGTGGGAGTCGTCGCACTCCCCCACGACCGGGATCACGACCTCATGGGCGACCCGGCCGTCGCGCTCGATCTCGATCTCGCAGGCGGCGTCGTAGACGCGTCCCAGCTGCATGGTCGAGGTCAGCCAGACCGGGGTCTCGGCAGCCCCCCACTCCTGGGCAGTGATGAAGCCGGTGCACTCGCCGGCACCGTTGAGCACGGCGCCGCCCGCCGGGACGGGTCGCTGGTAGGCGTCGTCGGCGAGGAGCAGGCAGGTCACGCCGGTGCGCGCGACCCCGCGCCCGGTCGGTGGGGCCGGCTCGTCGCGGTGGACGGTGGCGTGGCCGAGGCCGACGCCCGCCACGTCGAGGACGGAGTTGGTGGGGCCGGTGGGCAGGGTCCCGATCCGGATGCCGACCTCGCGCGCGCGGACCATGACCGCATCATGACGGATCCGGGACCGTCGGGCTGGGATGCTGAGCGGGTGAGGATCCCCGTCGTCTGGTCACCCGACACCCGCCTGCACGTGGCCAAGCACGAGGTGTGGGTGGGCGTGCCCACTCCGGGCACCGAGGTGCCGCAACGGGTCGACGCGATCCTGACGGCTCTCGACGACCATCCGCTGCACGAGGCGAGCGCGCACGGTGACGACCTGCTCGGCGTCGTGCACGACCAGGACCTGCTCACCTTCCTCGAGGGCGCGTCGCGGGAGTGGGACCGCGGGCCGTACGCCGAGCTGGTCGGCCAGGACCGCGTCGTGCCCTACGTCTTCCCGACGCCAGCCATGCTCGCGGGCATGCCGCCCACTCCCGCGGCAGCGCTGCACGGGCGGGCGGGGTGGTTCTGCTACGACACGATGACGCTGGTCGGGCCCGGCACCTGGCGCGCAGCGCGTGCCGCCGTCGACGTCGCGCTGAGCGCCGTCGACCTGGTGGCGGCGGGTGCTCCCGCGGCGTACGCCCTGTGTCGTCCGCCCGGTCACCACGCGACGCCCGGCGGCTACGGCGGCTCCTGCTACCTCAACAACGCCGCGGTCGCGGCGGAGGCGCTGCGCCGTGCCGGTCACGACCGGGTCGCGGTCATCGACATCGACGCCCACCACGGCAACGGGACCCAGGCGATCTTCTGGGAGCGGCCCGACGTGCTCTACGGCTCGCTGCACGTCGACCCCGCGGCTGGCTGGTTCCCGCACGTGTTCGGGCATGCGTCGGAGGTCGGCGCCGGTTTGGGGGCGGGCACGACTCGCAACCTCCCGCTGCCCGAGGGCACCGGCGACGGCCCCTGGCTCGAGGCCGTCGCATCGCTTTCAGACTGGGTCAGGTCCGCCGATTGCACGGCGCTGGTGGTGTCGCTGGGCGTCGATGCGAGCGGTGACGACCCGGAGAGCCCGCTGCAGGTGACGTCTCACGGATTCCTCGCGGCAGGTCGGCTGCTGGGTGGCCTCGATCTGCCGAGCGTGCTGGTCCAGGAGGGCGGCTATCACCTGGAGACGATGGGCGGGCTGGTGGCGGCGTACCTCGAGGGGCATGGGGGCGGGGTGTGAGACTGCCATTTCGCAAACCGCGCTGTGGCCAAGCCTTGGTGTGCAAAGAGGCGTATCGGTGGTTGAGCCTAGAACTCCTGACGGCGATGGACTCAGGGACTCAGGGCGAGCCGTAACGGGAGACCCTCAGCTCGTAGCCACACTCCGCGCCGGTGGCCGTCAGGGCAGATCCGCCGCTCGTCGCTGCTCGCCAGACCCAGGGACGGGTCGCGCTCCCCTCCTCGACGAGGGCGTCCCGCAGCTGGGCGCGAACGCGTTCCAGCTCCTCGATGCTGCCGAACCGATGGTCGAGGGCACGCTGGCGTCCGTCGGCGTCCGTGCGTCGCCCGAGCGCGAGTCCGCTCGACACTGGTTGGTCCATCCGACCAGACCGCCAGTCCTGCCATTTCGCACTGCTCTCGTCGAGCGTCTGCCCGAGCGCCTCGACGATCCTGCCGAGGACGCCCTCTTGCTGCGCCCACTCAAGCTCGACCAGAGGCATCACTTGGTCCCACGTCAGGTGGGTGAACCGCGATCCCTCCGGCGGCGCCGGGACGGCCGCGCCGCGGTAGGGAGGCGAGATGTAGGTCAGGTCGATCCGGTGGTCCGGGTAGTGGTGCCTGGCGTACGCGTAGTAGGACGGGATCTGGTCGGCCCGGTGACTGGCTGCCTCGGTCTTGAGCTCGATGATCCACAAACGACCTGGGCTCAGGACGGCGTAGTCGGGAGCACAACCCACCTCGTTGCCATCCCTCGACGGGAGCTCGAACTCGTCGATGAAGACGGAATCAGCCCCGAGCGGCTCGGAGTCACCGAAGCACTGCACGTCGAGCTCGCGCAGGAAGTCGAGTCCGCGATCGGAGGGACGTGACTCCGTGTTCCACCGCGGATAGCCGCTCTCGAGGATGAGCATCGTCAGGAGTCGCTGGCAGAACTCCTCGCGACCAAGCTTGAGTCGACGCAGGAGCGCCCACGGATCCTCGATGGATTCGTCAGGTTTCACAGTCCGAGCCTCCTCGCCACGTCGTCGCCCGCCACGCGGCGTACGGTCTCCGGATCACCGACGACCACGAGCTCGTCGGTGGCACGCGACATCCCGACGTAGAGCCGCTCGCGCGCCCGGTCGCGTGCGCCGTCCTCGTTGAGGCAGAGCACGACGGCGCGGCGCTCGAGCCCCTTGCACCCGAGGACGTGGCCGTAGAAGACGTCGTCGTCCCAGTAGGTGCGCCAGTAGCCGTCCTGGTCGTGGAAGTCGGTGCGCTCGACCTGGATCGGGTGGCGGTGGCCGGTGGTGAGCAAGGCGACGTGGCACGGGTCCCAGGTGTCGAGCAGGCGGTCGACTTCTTCGTCGGCCACCTCGAGCGGATCGCTGTCCCCAACGTCGACGAACCGGACGGACGGCCCGTCCCCACCGCGGGAGTACATCCGGCTCGGCGCGAGCGGACCGAAGGACTCGTGGATCTGCTTGGTGTTGCGCAGGTTGTGGTCGAGCACGAGCGGGACCAGCGCGACAGGAGGCCGGCCGAACCGGGCGAAGATCCGCTGGTTCTCGTCGGAGTAGACGAACAGCCCGCCCTCCTCCTCGTCGCGCAGCGCTCGCAGCACCGGCGTCCACCACGAGTCGGCGAAGTCCTGCGCCTCGTCGACGACAACCGCGTCGTACTTGCTGCCGTCGGGGAGGTCGGCGGCGAGCTCGGCCATCTCGGCAGGGAGTCGCTCCTCCCAGAACTCGCTGTCGGTGCGATCGCCCTCGGCCGCGCCCCACTGCTGGCCGAACGCGTGGAACGTGCCGACGAACGCCGGCCGGTGCCTGCGGTCCCAGGTCGCGACCTCACGCCGGAGGTGCTCCGCGAGCCCGATGGAGTAGCAGAGCAGCGCCACCCGCTGGGGCTTGCGGTCCTGGCCGCCGCGGGTCAGCTCCTTCGCCTGCTGCAGCGCCAGGACGGTCTTGCCACTCCCGGCACCGCCCCGGACCTCGACCCGGTGGAGCAGGCGCGTGACCTTGAGGATCGTGGCCTGTTCGAGGGTCAGCCGGTCCGCGACGTCGGCGCGCTCCTCGGCCTCGGCGCGGATGTCGTACGTCGTCGGCAGCCGGCCGGTCAGGATCTCGGCAATCTCGGCGACGTCGTCGAGCGTGGCCACCCGCTGGCCGTGCGTCATCCGCTGCGCGTTCTGCCGGAGCCGTCCGACCAGGTGGCCCTGGTCGCCCTTGTCGTGGAGCGACCAGCGGGGCAGGTCGGGCAACGCGAAGTCCTGGTCGAACTCTGAGTAGGGCGTCACCACGGCGTGCGACCACGCGACGCGCGTGCGACTCCCCCAGCGCTGGTCGCCCTCCACGTAGGCACGGAGGGCGTACTTCCCGTCGCGCGCCTGGTCGACCGGGTGGATCGTCGCCTCCCGGCCGCGGCGCATGATCCGCCAGCCGCCGTCCCACCAGACGCTGCCGCCCTTCACCTCCACCACGACGATGCCGGTCTCGGGCATGAGGACGACCAGGTCCGCCTCGTGGTCCTTCTTCTCGTCGGTGAGGCGGAGGTTGGCGATGAGCACGTCGTCGTCGCCGAGGCTGTCCCGCAGTCGCTCCCACACCGTCCGCTCGGAGTCCGTGGTGAAGGTCGGGCTCTCCGGGATCAGGCGCGGCATGCGCCCACTCCATCACCGACCGCGGTGCCCCGTCTGCCGAACGCGGTCACCGCGACGTCCCTGCCTCGTCCTCGTCGAAGAGCGCCAGCTGGTCGACCTGCACCTTGCGCACCGGCGCGTCGACCATCAGCCGGAGGCCGGCCCGCATGCGCGCAGCCAGGTCGCGCAGGTAGTCGTGCCGCGCCCTGGATCAGCTTCTCCTTGTTGTGCTGGCCTTCGCTGCGCGCGCTTCACGGACCCTGCTGCGCATGTCGCGGCGGCGCCGCTCGGTGATCCGGATCGCCTTGAGCAGCAGCCCGGTGTCGTTGCCGAAGATGCGCACCATCGCGGCCGGGCCGACCGAGCCGCGGCTGCTCGCGCTCCAGCTCGGCCATCACGGCGTACGCCGTCGCGAACCGGCCGCCCTTCCGCTCGCCCTGGCCGGCGGCTCGGCGCCGGTGCGGACGCGCTCGGCGAGGTCGCGGCCCCACTCGTCGACCTGCGACAGCAGCCGCTGGATCTCGCCCTGCACGGCGAGCGGCACAGCGACACCCGAGCCCGAGCTCGCGGGTGACGCTGATCCGGCGCTCGTGGAGGGTGAACGTCAGGCCCCACTCCGCGCGGTTGAGCCGGTTGATCTCGACCAGCGCGGACGCCTCGTGTCGTCGACGTCGTCGACCAGCATGCAGGACAGCAGCACCCGCGGCGCGTGGCCGTGGACCGACACCCACACCACGTGCAGCCTCGGTGGGCAGCGCGAGGTCACCGTCGTCGTCCCACTGCCGGCGCCTCGTCGTAGATCGTCCGCGACGGCGAGGTCGATGACGGCACGCACCTCGTCGACCGAGGACGGACTGGACCATCCGATCGGGTCGGACGCGGGTTCGCGGCTCGGCAGCCGCGGCCTGCGGCTCGAGGCCGTCGGCGTGCGAGGTAGGATCGGGTGCAGTACGCCGTGCGTCTCACGCAGCGCCTCGACCACCATCACCGCGGCACGGTCCACCTGCCGCGGCTCGAGCTGGACGGCAGAGATCGAACTCGCCGTTCGCGAGCACCTGCACCCACAGAACACCGCCAGTCAGCGTCACCTCGCACCACGCCGCGGCTGCATCCGCCGGGTCGGTGTCGATCACGACGCTGTCGTCGATCTCCAGCACCGCCAGCCGGTCAGCCAGCCGCTGGCGGAACTCCCGCCAGGCCGTCTCCACCGCGTCGTCCCACCGACGCTCCAGCTCGTCGTTCATCGCTTCGACCCCACTTCTGGATCGCCCCCGCGATCCCCACAAGGACGACTCTAGGGATGACCACCGACAGTGGGTCACCCTGCGTTTCTCGCTACTTCAATTCAGAGACTCGCAATCTCCTGACCGGTCGGCGAGTGCCGGGTACCGTGCGTCTTCGGCGGTCTTCCGTCTTGCCTGTCCGCCACTTTCTCGAGGTTCTGCTTCCATGTCTCGCATCTCAAAGATCGCTGTCCGCGTCCTCATCGCCTTCGCCGTGTTCCTCGCCGCCATCGTCGGGTTCACCACCCTCAAGAACGCGGGCCTGCTCTCACCGCTCGGCATCAAGTCCGAGACTGCGGACTCACAGGTGGTGCAGTCGATCAAGCGGACCGAGGAAGTCTCGCTGCTGGCCCTCGGCATTCAAGGCATCACGAGCGAGGAGCGTTGCTCGACGGCCTTCGGGAAGTGCGTCCCAGGCACCTCCGACACGGTGTACCTGCAGTACACGTTCACCGGAAAGCTCGGCATCGACGGCGCGGGCGTCGAGGTCACCGAGACGGGAGCAGACAGCTACACGATCTCGGTCCCTGCATTCGATTTCATCGGCTACAGCGAGCCGGAGTTCAAGGTCGCTGTGACAGACGACGGTGTGCTGAGCTTCGTGACCGAGGACATCGACCAGGCCGAGATGATCACCAAGATCCTTGGCGACGAGGCCCAGCAGAAGCACCTCGACGACAACAAGGCGCTGCTCCAGGAGCAGGCCAAGGTGTTCTACAACAACATCATCCTGAGCGTCGCGCCCGAGGCGAAGATCACCTACGAGTTCGCATGAGCACGTGGGCCGCCGGGTGGTACCCCGATCCTCTCGGCCGTCACGAACACCGCTACTGGGACGGGCGCGAGTGGACCCACCACGTGGGCTCGGGAGGTCACCAGAGCATCGACCCTGTCTACGCAGCGCCCCCAACCACGAGTCATGCGCACTCGGGTCAACCCTCCACGCCACCGGCGGGCACACACGGTGAGGCCGAGCGATCGCCCGCGGGACGGACGTACCCAAAACCCGCCCCACGCAGCAACAAGAAGATCCAGAAGCAGGTACGCAAGCTCGGACTGACCGACGGCGCCGCTGCGGGCGACGACTCGTGGCTCGACGAGCCGGTGCTGGTGGTCAACCAGAAGGGCAAGCTGTTCGAGGTCAATGCCGAGTACGTCGTCCACGACCGGTCCGGGCGCCAGGTCGGCAGCATCCGCGAGGTGGGCCAGAGCCTCGCCAAGAAGGCGATGTCACACGACAACCGCACTCGCCGGTTCTTGGTGCTCGACCAGAATGGCAACGAGCTCGTCTCGCTGACCCGCCCCACCGTGTGGCTCAAGGCCAAGATGGTGGTCCGCGGACCCTCCGGACGCGAGGTCGGCCAGATCGCTCGTGCGATCGCGTTCGACTACTCGCGCTTCAAGCTCGAGGCGAACGGCCGCACCATTGGAGTCATCCGGGGCGAGAACGGACGGCAGTCAGACTTCAGCATCCAGGACGCGTCGGGGGCAGAGGTCGGGCGCATCACTCGGACCTACGCCGGCGTCCTCAAAGAGGTCTTCACCAAGGCGGACAGCTACGTCGTCGAGATCCATCGACCGCTCGAGGAACCTCTGCGCACTCTTGTGATGGCTGCCGCTCTGGCCGTCGACACAGCGCTCAGGCAACGCTGACGAAGCACTAGCCAGACCTAGACCGCGGTGATTGAGTCAGGGCATGGCTGACACCTCGGCACTGCCTGACCCACGCGAGACCACAGTCGGCGACTGGACCGGCGTGCTGCCGCGTGATCGCGACCCGGCGACCCGGCGACACCGTCGCCATCAGGGCGAGTGGCGCGCGGAGACGCTCGAATGGCCGGCGGGGCGGCCCCAGTACGACATCCGTGTGCGGGCGCGGTACTCCACGCTGCCGAACTGGTTGGCCGAGGCCCACCGCGGCAAGGACGTCATCGACGCAGGCCCCAACCTGATGTCCGACGAGGCGCGGTCCTACACACGAGAGCGACTGGCTGCGCTGGACACGATCGACGGCAAGGCTGAGCCCGATCGACTCTGGCGCAATCTTCTTTCGTCTCAGCCGCTGGCTTTCAGCATCGCTGGGCACCTGCACGCACACCCGGACGAAGCCGCCGCGCTCTTGAGCGCGATGACCAAGCTGGACGTGTCGCACTTGGACACGCTCGTCGCCCCTGACGGCACACCTAGCGCACATGCGCTTGATGGTGTCGAAGCCGAGTGGTTCCCACCCCGGCGTTTACACACCAATGACAAGTCTGGAGCAGATGTGGCGGCGTGCCTGCGCTTGGCTGACCAGAAGAGGACCCTTCTCACCATCGAGGTGAAGTACACCGACAAGTTCAGCTCGGCCCCCGTCTCGTGGACGCGTTACGAGGAGCACCTCAAGCACCTCGGACTGGACAAGCGGTCAACAGAGGACCTGGTCAAAGCCGGATGCAGCCAGGTTCTGCGTCAGGTGATGCTGACTGACTCCGTACGGCGTGACGGCATCACCCCAGATGCTGGTCCGGGCGGCAAGGTCGACTCGGCGATCGCCGTCGTGCTTGCCCGGCATGACGACGAGTCCGCGAAACGTGTCGCCGAGACGCTCGACAATGCGGTCGGCTCGGTCGTGCCCGTGAAGTTCTGGAGCCACCGCGACCTGTTTGATCACGCTGCCCATGCTCCGGCTCTCCGCGAGTGGGCGCAGCGGATGCGAGTGCGTTACGTGATCGATGACTGACTGACAGTGAGGCCGGCAAGCCGCCGAAGCGCGTCGCAGAACCCGCGATTCGGATGTGCCGCTGGCAGCACGTCACAGACGGCCGGGAATGCCTCGTCCAGCGGAACACCCCGCAGCATCGCGTAGACGATCCCCACCGTCGGCGTCCGCGAGTGTGCCGCGACGCAGTGGAGCAGCACCGTCCTCCCCTCATCACGCAGGTCCCGGACCAAGCGCGCCGCGTCGAGGAGGACGAAGTCAAGGTTGGGGTTCTCAGCCGGATCGGCGTAGTCCATCAACCGGAAGGTGACGTGCTCGAGGCGCGGGTCGACCTGCTCGCAGCCCGTAAGGCAGAGGCTGACCGCGGCATCGACCAAGTCCGGTACGTCGTCCAGCACGGTCGCGCCCGCTAGCAGCACGCCGTCGTCGTACGGGTGAGGGGCCAGTGCCGGGCTGCCGTACCGCAGCTCCCTGTAGTCGATGGTGTCCACCAGCGGCCAGCCGTACTTACCGGGCTTGCCACGGTGGGAGATGAGGTACGCCAACCGCTCGAGCTCCATACCCTTCACTTCTGGCGAGCCGTGGAGCACACGCCGCCACCCAGCCGGAACCGCGCTCATCCCCCACCGTGCGCCCAGCAGCGCGCCGGCGATCGCCGCGACCGTGTCGGTGTCGTGACCGATCCGGATCGCGGTGCCGAGCGCGTCAACGAGGTGTCCGCACACGGGCCCGTCGATCGGCTCGGGGGTGTGCGTGATCGCCGACCATGCCGCTTGGAGCGCTCCTACCGACCACCCGTTCTGCACGAACGACGACGGCGGCATCACCTCAGCCTCCGACAGGAACCCACGCCAACGGTCGGGGTTCGGCACCCACGCGGCGATGTCGTCGTACGTAGGGAAGTCTCCGTGCATGACTGCGTGCCGGACCATCAGGCACCACACCGCGCACGCCTCCTGGGCAAGGTCCTGGTGATGGGTGAGCGCGCTGACCGCCATCGCCGCATCGACGAGGCCGCCGGGGTTGTCGAGGTACGCCAGCGCGACCGGTCCCGTGCGCATGAGCGAACCGTTGCCCGCGCTGCGCCCGGATCGGTCGTGCACCTTGCGGGCAGCCGCCGTCATCGAAGCGCCTGTCGGGTGACGGCCGGCGAGCGACAGGACGGCAGACGTCTGGATGCCGACGTCGGCCGGACCTCCGGCGTACCAGTCTGCGAACCCCTGGGCCACCTCGGTCAGAGCGTCGGGCGTACGCAGGTCAGCGCCGGTCGCGGCCACGCGGGCGATCGCGACGGCCTGGGCAGTGTCGTCGGTCCACTCCCCCGGCGCGAACCCACCGAGCCCTCCCCCGATCATCTCGGGGACGAGGTCCGCGGCCGGGTGGGTGAACTCATACCCCGCTCCGAGCGCGTCACCTGCCGCGGACGCGACCAGCACCCCGCACGCTCGGTCGACTTGGGCCGACGAGAGACGCATCATCAGGCGACCCTCCCGCCGGTGCGGAACGCGAGGTCGTTGCGGGTCTGGCTCATGGCCTCGAGGTAGATGTCGAGCATCGACACCAGGTGCTGTGGCACGAACGGCAGCGCGGGCATCGGCAGCCGCATCCACACCTCGCGTTCGCGCAGCACCCACTGGGTCCACATGTGCCGGCGGTTGAGCACCGCTAGCTCGGCGGCGGTCGCGCGCCTGGAGTGCACTCCGTGCGTGACGCGCGCCAGGATCTCGACGGCCGGCTGGTCGTCGCGCACGAGGACGCGGACGGCCTGGCCAAGGTGGGTGAGCACGAAGCTGCCCTCCGCCAGGGACGGCGGTCGCTCACCGAGGTGAGCGCTCAGGGTGGCGCCGACCATCTCGATCAGCTCGTGCCGGCTGCTCGGCGCCAGAGCCATCGGCTGCGGTGCCGACTCAACCGGTACGTCTTCCGTCGCTGTGAGCCCGAGCCCCTCCGCGCTGCCGGCGTTGGGCCCGAAGGCGTCGTAGGTGAGTAGCTGCGGGTGCTCTACGCCAAAGATCGCTTGCAGCGCACCCACCACCATCGTGGCGACGAGCGCGGCATCGCCGAGCGGCCGCTCGACGTACCAGTTCGACGCCGGCTCGTCGTGGCCGCGCCATCCCATCAGCTTCAGGCTGTCGCAGCAGTCTGCATCAAGCTGGTGTGCAGGCGCGAGGTAGACATTGCTGCTCAGCTCCGCGCGGATCATCGCGCCGCCACCGAACCCGGCGAACTGGGCGTACGGCGTGCAGCCGGGGCCGTGCCCCTGCGGCAGTTCGATCAGCAGGTGGTCGCCCTCGTCCGTCATCCGCACGAGCTGATCGGTCAGGCGGCTGCGCAGCACGATCCATGCGGCGTGCACATCTGTGGTCGTACCCATCCGTTCGGCGGACCCTCCGCCCCGGTTCTCGTCATCCATGACGAACCTCCATTTAGCCTGTCGTCGTCGCTAATCCAAACAATAGCACGCTCGAAGCGCTAAAGTGGCGTCGTGCCCAAGCTCGAGTCGTTCCCCCGCCCCGGGGTGACCGTGGACATCGCCGTACTGACCGTCACGTCGCCCGAGACCGACCCGGTCCTGCGACTGCTCGTACAGGACCGCACGGACCCGACGGGACGCGGACTGCCCGGCGGCTTCATCCGTGAACGGTGGACCGTCGCCCGGACCGTCGACGACATTCTCAGTCGCAAGGCCGGTATCGACCCGCCCCACCTCGTACGCCCCCGCCTGCTGCGACTGTTCGACGACCCGGACCGCGACGACCGCACCTGGGCGATCTCAGCTGCGCATTCGCTGTCGATTCTCTCAACCGATCTGGACGACGCAATTGGCGACCTGGTCCCGGTCTCAGCAGAGGGTTGCCTCGCCGGCGAGGGTCCGCTGCTCTTCGACCACGATGCGATCGTCGACGCTGCCATCGAGGCACTGCGTGCGCGCTACGAGATCCGCTATCGCTACGTCGACATCCATCCCGACCCCGACGGCTTTCTCCCCGAGCCATTCACCCTCCACCAGTTGCGGAAGGTCCATGAGGCGGTCGTCGGTGCTGACCTGCACAAGGACAACTTTGCTCGGAGGATGAAGGAGCACGTCGAGCCCCTCAAGCGCGACGGCGAGCCAGTCCTGTCAGACGGGCTGCGCGGTCGTCCGGCAACGCTCTATCGGAAGCGGCGGTAACGAGCTGTCAATCGTCGAGGGGCCGAAAGCGGACTCCCTCGAGCTCGTGCACGTGCGCGGCGACTGCAGGAATCTCCCCAGGGGCCGCCAGACGCCTCATCTCGGTCGCATCCTCCACGTCCACCCCCTCGAGCTGCGCCACGGCCACCAGACGTAGGACCGATGTGGGGTGCATCCGGCCGCTATCGGTGTCGATCGCGACGAACCCTTCGAGCGAGTCGACTGCGAGGGTGCCAGCCCCCGGAGCAAGCAAGGCAGTGCCTTGAGTCTCCGCGTACTCGACTACAGCGTCGAAGTCCGCGAGGTCGTACATCGCTTCCCCGACCAACTCACGAGCAACCATCGTCGCATCACTGACGACCTCCCCGGTCGCCATGTTCACGACCAGGTGGATGCGGGTGTCGATGCGCGATGGTGCGGACGGTGCTGCAGCTCGCGGTGCGCCCGGCCTGGCGCCGTGTTTCTCCAAGCTCCGCACAAGCGGCCACCACTTGTTGCCTTCACGCCGTGGGATGGTGGCGTAGACCTGCCGCACCGCGAGGGCGACCCGGCGGTCCCCGTCATCTTGGAGCAAGCCTTCGAACCGCTCGTCCAGGAGCCACGAGGAGTCACGTGCCGCGTGGAACGCGATCCGATCGAGCAGAAGCTCCACACCGCGGCGATAGGGCCAAGCACCAGTGGCTTCGTAGGCCACCCACTCGAGCTGGCCGTCCCACAGCTGACTTCGTAGGTGATCACCGTCGCCGTCCAGCACGGTTCCGAATGCGCCGGAGCCGCCGCCCTGGTGCTCTTTGCGGTACGCCTGGACCTCGTAGGCCAACCGGATGACGTTGTCGTCCGTCATCGAGACGCCGACCGTCAGGAGATGCTTGGTGAGCAGAAGGGACTGCAGGACGGCGGCGGACGGCCTGTTGGCGGCGTCGTACGACACCATGTGCTTGCGGGTGAGGACGATCTTGCTGGAGTGGTTGATGTCGCCGTGGAGCTTGAGGATCCATCGCTCGGCGCCGTGCGCCGACGCCCATGGCATGACACTGGTGATGTCTCGCTGTGTCGCCTCGACTGCCGCTTCGTAGAGGACGTCGTAGTTGGTCGTGACGACCTCGTGGCAATCGAGCCCTGCTAGGAGTGCGTGAAGCAGTGACGGTTGGGAGACTAATCTGATCCGCTCGGCCACCTTGGCTTGGAAGCGCCCTTGGGCGACACGCTCGATCAGCTCGGCGCGGTCGGTGGGGGTCAGCTCGGTGACGTTCGCGGGCTCAACGACGCCGAAGTCCATCGCCAGGTCCTCGATGAGCTTATGCCAGGTGGGCAGTCCTGCTGGGACACTGACGCCGGCTCCGAGCAGCAACGCAAGCTCGCCCTTCAACGCTCGCGCCCCCAATCCCCGAGCGAGATCCTCCAGATGCTCCGGCAGGTGAGGTGCTACGTCCTTGCGTGCGTATTGTGCCGCGGCATAGACGGAGGCCTCTGGCGTCACGAGTGCGACATCAAGGTCGAGTCGTCGAGCCGCTGCCGTGAGACGGCTGGTGAGCAACCGCAGAACGTTCCCGCGGTCCTCGGAGTACCCCCCCAGTCCAATACCCACGACCGGTAGAGCAACGAGGGGAAGTGAGCCCTCCCCGCGCTTCAGTGGGTACGACCTCCGGTACGTGTGGACACGCTCGAGCGCTGACTCGATGCGATCGAGGATGAGCTCGTAATTTTCGCGGCCATCACCGGTGCTGACGGCCCACACCCGATCTGGAGCCTCCTTCATTCGCGCGTAGCCCCGCTCCCAGCCGGGTGGCACCCGCGGCGAGGTGCCGACCAAGCCTTGCCAACCCCGGTTGAAGCGGAACGCCGCGTCCACTGGGATCAGCGCCGCGTCGTGGACGATCGACTCGATGCGTCCGTGCACGACGAACAAATGGCCTCTGATCCCCGTCATGAGGTCCGAGTATGCCTCGCCTTCTGCTTCACTGCCGTGAGCCGGATGAATGGAGATAGACCGTGACTGGGGGCTGGCGCACGGACGAGGTTGAACTCATGGCCGCGTTTGACAGTGATGACGCGTTCGTCGCTCTCGTGGCGATGCCGAGCACCGGGATGCAGGTGCGGGCCGACGGCTCTTGGTTCGGCCCAGGCAACCGGCACTTCCTGTCAGGTGCCAACGTGGTCACGGTCGACGCAGAGTTCGTGACGCTGTTCGACCTGTTGGATGCGCGGGGGGCCACCCCGACCCGTGAGCAGGCGCTCGCGTTCGCCGTTCCCCAGGACGACTGACGTAGCGGTCTCCGCATCACTCAGGCAGGCGGTCGGCGAGTTCGGCGACCTCGGTGTCTCCGCGGGACGAGAGCACGTCGACGAGGTCGCTGGCAGGAACACCGACGCACGTCGCGAGTGCCTCCTGAGATGTGCAGGCGTGCAACGGGAGCCCTGTCATGTGGGCGATCGCGGCTGCCAGCCCCTCGTCGGTGGGCGCTGCTCCGATTGGCCTCACGTGTGCCGCGTGGGCCGACCGATCCAGGACAAGGAACAGCTCGTCACCCTCGACGATGCCCTCGGCTTCGGCCAGCTGCTTGAGCGACCCCATCTGGGGGCCTACGTGGCTCGTCATCAGCCAGGCGAAGTGCACGTCGCGCGGGGTGGCGCGGAGCTTGGTGTTCGCGCCAGGCTGCAAACCAACGAACGCCGCGATCTCAGGCGGCGCCGATCGACCACTTCCTCGCATGAGCTCGCGATCGGCCTTCAGCCTCCAGACGAGCCGATCTCCTGCGCGGTAGTGGCCGGGGATGATGTGCGATGTATTGCGGGGGACGAACGGCTCGTCTGCCCCGCGAAGCCAGATCTGTTGGCCACGGTTGGCGAAGATCGGGGCAGCACGGACCATTGCCACCGAGGCCCGGCTAGCACCGAAACGCTCCTCCAGGTTGTCCTGCAGGTCGGTGATCGACGACGGCCCGTGCTCCTCCAGGTAGGTCGTCATGAGACCGGGCACTGAGGTGTACTCCTCGCCGCCCCACGCCACGAGCCCGACCTCCCGGGCGCTCACTCTGGCCACGCGGTCGTCCTCGTAGAGCCGCCCACGCAGGCCGCGCACGCTGACACCGCCACCGATCGCTTCCGCCAACGCGTCGGGCGTCATCGGCACACCCCTGACGGACAGGACGGCGTAGGACTTCTCGACGATGTTGGACGGCCAGAGGACCACCTCGTCATCGATCCGGGCAATGCCGGGCACGCTGTCGATGAGCCAATCCACCAGCTCGACATGAACGCCATCGGCGACCAGCGAGGCGCCCAGCGCGTCACGGTCCACGATAGGGGTCCCGTCGAGAAGGGGAACAGTGCCAGCACTGGGCGTTGCGAAGCCCCGACGCCTGACCGTCTGCTCGAATCGCTCGTATCCGGCGAGCCAGAGGATCAGCGCGCGCGGGAAGCCTTCGGAGGAGGACAGGAATTCGGCCTCGCTTAGCGTCAACGGCGCGCACGCCCCCAAGCGGTGCTGTTGCGCGAAGACCTCCCAGCGCACCACTCGCCACTCATCGGTGGCGAGCAGGCCAGGCACCTTGTCGGTCAGCTTTCGCTGGACCTGGCGGATGCGCTCACGCGTCACCCCGTGCTGGGAACCAATCTCCTCGAGTGTCCGGGGCGGCGCTCCCACGAGTCGGTGCTGGAGGATGTCGCGATCTCGGATCTTCATCTCGCCAAACCAGGCCGCAAGCACGCTCTCAGCATCTGTGGTCGGCGCAGGCGCAGGGATCCGGCGGGCACGCAGGCGGTCCAAGGCGTGGGTGACGTCGGCAGGCAGGACCTGTCCAAGCACCGACCTCTCGACGTCGGCCCAGGTTCTCAGAGGCCCGGCGAACTGCGTCCAGTCGATCAGCAGATGAAGGTCCGGATCGGCCTGTACCGACTCGACGGCGGGATGAACGGTGGCCTTCGGCCCAGACCCGATGAAATCGTCACGGGCATAGTCAATGGCAGCCAGGAAGTCGAGGATCTGGGCGCGTTTGCCAACGCCGATGTTGCGCCAGCTCAGAACGTCCTCTTCCGTGACGTTGAGGAGATCGGCGACGTTAGGGCCCGCATTGTTGCCAAGCCAGTGAACGAGCAGGGACCCGCCGTTGGCATCGCGCGCGGCAGCCAGCGCAAGCGAGTCGATGGAGAGGTGTGCAGCGTCGACCAAGCCTGGGAACCTGATCCCAAAAGGCTGGCGCAACAAGAGTTCTTCTCCCGAGCCATCCATGTCCGGCACCTTAGACGAGCGCTCGGACATACGGCTCCGTTCGTCCCGACCCAGTCATGCGGTGCTTGACGCGCGGGCGTAAGTCCCCTTTCATCGGCACGGTGGCCTACTTCGGATGGCTGGACGGGGATGACTCGCAACGCAAAGCGATGCTGGAGGTCGTCAAGCTGTTCGAGGACTCCTCGACAGTCGACGAGCTCGGCATCGGGAGCGTGCGTGACACCTTCTCCAACGCCTTCTTCCCCGGTACTTCGACCCTGCACACCCGCGCCAAGTACTTCCTCTTCATCGCGTGGTTGGTCAACGACGTCGCACGTCACAGATGGCCCGTCGAGCGCTCCCTCACGGAGCTGCGGTCTCGCGAGGTCAAGCTGATCCACGCCCTGATCGCTGGCGCTGAGAGCCAGGGCGTCATCGGGCGAGAAGCCAAGAGCACCCTCAAGAGCATGCCGAGCGAGCTTTACTGGGCAAGTTTGGAGCACTGGGGCGTGCGCCACTGGCGCAGCTCCCTCTCGGGCTACTTCCGCAACGCTGCCCATCACGCACGAGCCATGGAGGACCCCGACGCCGATGCCGTCGGAGCAGATCCGCTGGGGATGACCAGTCTTCCCCCATACCCGGCGACCTGCTCACAGCCACGACCTTCGAGCTCGACCAAGCCGAGGCGGAGTACCTCAAGATCCGGATCGCTGAGTCTGCCCGTGGATCGATGCTCGCGTGGCTCGCGGTCAACCACGCCTCCTCTGGGGCGCGTTGGATCTGGGAGCACGAGGCCGTGGACGGATTCCCGGACGAGCTTCGCGAGCTCGTCGAGCACGCCCGCTGTGTGCACCTGACGGCAACCGGGCCCGCCATCCTCTACAACCTGATGCTTGCCGAGCTCACCCGCAACGAGGAGGTCCGGGAGGCGTACACCGACTGGCTGGGCGTGTGGGCCGAACGGGTCGCGGACGAGGCGGTGTTCACGGTCTGGGACCGTCAAAGGTTCTGGCAGCTGATGTACCAGCACAACCCCCGGATCCGGCCGGGCACGCGTCGCTTCCTCGACGACTGGTGGAAGTTGGTCGAGGCTGGTCAGCACAACAGCACCACGGCCCGCGAGCTGGTGACCAACCGCGAGCTGGTCCTCAAGCGTGCTCGTGCCCGCCTGACCTACCCCGAGGCACGCGCGACGTGGGGCATCGGCGCCGGCACCGGCGACCTCGATTTCCGGTGGAGCATCGCCCGCAGCCACCTCAATGACATCGCCGCGGGACTGGAGAACTGACGTGCTCAACCCCGACCTCCGGCACCTACTGACCGACGGACTGCGTCCGCCGACAGGTTGGCGCATCGACGCAGCCATCGCCACGACGTACACGCTCGACCTCACGTCCTTGCTGCTCGCACCTCTGTCGATGGCGGCGTACGACCAGAGTGAGGGCGGCATCGAGGGCGCGGCACCGCACGAGCTGCTCGAGGCGATCAGGAGGTACGCCGAACGCACCACCGTCTTCTGCCAGGCGGGCGGCATCCACGTGCCGTCGACCTATCGCAAGCTCACGGTCTTCGCGGAGGACTCGGTCGTCGAGGTGGCTCCGCCGCCGGGACGCGTCTTCCATCCGAAGGTGTGGCTGCTGCGCTTCACCAACTCGGCTGACGAGTTCACCCACCGACTCCTGGTCTTGAGCCGCAACCTCACGGGAGATCGGTCGTGGGACACCGTCTTGATGGTCGAGGAAGATGCTTCCCTGCCCGGGCAGATGGCTTCCGACCCGCTAGCCGACTTCATCAACGCCCTGACCCAGATGACGGTGCGACCGCTCAGCGACTCACGTCGCGAGCTCGTCGAGGACATGACCCGGACGGTCCGCGGACGCTCCTTCGGTGTGCCTAAGCCCTTCACTGCCGGGCAGCTCATGGCTTTCGGCACCGGGCCGCAGGAAGGATGGCCGGTTCCTGCGCAGGCCGACCGCTGTCTCGTCATCTCTCCTTTCCTCGACGCCGGGACGGTCCGCCGCTTGCCGGCGGGCACCACGATCGTCTCCAGGCCGGAAGCCTTCGACAGGATCGGCGCCGCGGCGTTGGACGCGCACGTGCTGCGGGTGCTGCAACCACATGCAGATGCTCCGGAAGACGAGATCGACGCGACCTCGGATGCTGGAGCGGACGAATCACCGCGACCCTTCGAGGTCAAGAGCGGACTGCACGCCAAGGTCCTTGCCTGGGACATCGGCTACTCCAGCCGGTTGCTGACGGGCTCCGCCAACGCCACGTCAGCTGCCTTCGGTGGAAACATCGAGTTCGGCGTCCTGCTCGACGGCCGTCCTGGGAGTGCAGGTGCGGCCGCCATTCTCAAGGACTCCGACAAGGACACCGGCTTCTCCAGGCTCCTCCAGCCCTACGTCGCCAGGGAACAGCCCGAGGCCGACCTTGAGTTCGATCTCGAGCGGGAGATCGAGGAGTTCCACGTCGCGCTGGCGGGGGCAGGAGGGGCGGTATACGTGTCCGCCGCCGATGAC
>CAWCGI010000016.1:0-171962 GCA_963795065.1 uncultured Actinomycetota bacterium
GATTCCTCGTGCGTCGGCAAGTGTTGGGCACCCGCTGAGCTGCATCGACTCGACCAGTTCGGCGCCCAGCTCGGCCAGGGCTCGACCGACCCCGTCGGCTCCTCCGGCGGCCAGCGCGTGGAACATCGGCCGGCCGACGAAGGTGGCGTCCGCCCCCAGGGCCAGCGCCAGCAGGACGTGCAGGCCCGAGCGGAGACCACCATCGACGTACACCTGCACCGACTCCCCCACTGCCGATCGCACCGCGGTGACGCACGTGGCCGTGGCGACGGCCTGGTCGAGCTGACGGCCTCCGTGGTTGGAGATCCAGACGGCACTCGCGCCCGCCGCGGCACAGCGACGGGCGTCGTCGGCGCGCAGGACGCCCTTGACCACGACCGGGAGTCCCGTGGTCGTCGCCAGCCAGGAGAGGTCGGCCGGCTCGAGGTCCATCGCCTTCGCGCGGTCGGTGGGTTCGAGACCTGCGGTGCCGGACGCATTCGCCCCGACCCACGTGGGGTCGGCCATCTCCCAGACGCGGGGTACGTCGGTCCTCGCGTAGCGGGTGCCGACGAGCGGGGTGTCCGCGGTCAGCACCACAGCCGAGGCACCGGCGGCGACCGCCGACTCCAGCACGCCCACCGAGTCGCTGCGGTCCTGGGCGACATAGATCTGCAGCCACCACGTGACGCCCGTGGCGGCGACCTCCGCGAACGTGCTCCCTGCGTTGCTGGAGAGGACCAGCGGCACGCCGGCCGCCGCGGCTGCGCGCGCCATCGCCACCTCTCCGTCGGGGTGTGCGGCCCGCTGAAGCGTCATCGGCGCGATGCCCAACGGCAGGTCGAACGTGGTGCCGAGCAGGGAGGTGGACGTGGTGACGTTCCGGACGTCCCGCAGGATCCGCGGCGCCACCCTGAGCGAGCGCCAGGCTGCCACCGCCTCACCGGCCGTGATCTCGTCTCGCGCCCCCTCGGCGACGTAGCGGAAGACAGGCTCAGGCAGGAGGTCGCGCGCGAGGGTCTCCACCTGGTCGAGCCAGCGTCCGGGGCTGGTCCCGCTCATCGGACCGCGGTCATCTGCTCAGCGCATCTCCACGCCGGCCAGGTTCTTCTTGCCGCGCCGCAGCACCAGCCAGCTCCCGTCGATCAGGTCTGCGTCGTCAGGGACGTGCTCGATGTCGGTGATCCGCTCGTTGTTCAGGTAGGCGCCGCCCTCGGTGATGGTCCGCCGAGCCTCGCCCTTGCTCCTCACCAGGCCGGTGTCCACCAGCAGGTCGACCACGGGGGTGCCTCGCACCGCGAGTGTCGACCCGGCCTCCCGCAACGCGGCCGCCAGGGTCTCCCCGCGCAGCTCACGGAGGTCCCCGCTGCCGAACAGGGCGGCAGCCGCGGCTTTGGCGTGCCGCGTCTCGTCGGCGCCGTGCACCAGCGTGGTCACCTCGTCGGCCAGGGCCTTCTGGCCCAGCCGCAGGAACGGCTTCTCGGCGGTCCTCGCCTCGAGATCCTCGATCTCCTCGCGGGGGAGGAAGGTGAAGATGCGCAAGAGCTCACCGACCTTCTCGTCCTCGACGTTGAGCCAGAACTGGTGGAACGCGTAGGGGGACATCATCTCCTTGTCGAGCCAGAGCGCCCCGCCTTCGGTCTTGCCGTACTTGGTGCCATCGGTCTTCGTCACCAGCGGTGTCGCGAAGGCGTGCGCCCTGCCACCGACAGCACGCCTGATCAGTTCGACACCGCCGGTGAGGTTGCCCCACTGGTCGCTGCCGCCGAACTGCAGGCGCACACCGTGGTCGCGGTAGAGGTTCAGGAAGTCCATCGACTGCAGGAGCACGTAGCTGAACTCGGTGTAGCTGATGCCGGCGTCGAGACGGCTCTTGACGACGTCGCGCGCCAGCATCCGGTTGACCGGGAAGTGCTTGCCGATGTCGCGCAGGAAGTCGATGGTCGAGAGGCTCGCCGTCCAGTCGTAGTTGTTCACCATCGTGGCGCCGTTGGGTCCCTCGAACTCGAGGAAGGGCTCGATCTGCCGGTGGACCTTGTCCACCCACTCCTTGACCGTGTCCAGCGAGTTCAGGCTCCGCTCCCCGGACTCGCGTGGGTCACCCACCATCCCGGTGGCGCCGCCGACCAGGGCGTACGGCGTGTGGCCGGCGATCTGCAGGCGCCTGGCGGTGATGATCTGGACGAGGTTGCCCAGATGCAGGCTCGGCGCGGTGGGGTCGAAGCCCACGTAGAAGCGAACCGACTGCTCGCCCAACGCCGTCCGCAGCGCGTCCAGGTCGGTCGAGTGCGCGACCAGGCCGCGCCATTCGAGGTCGTCCAGCAGGTGTGCGTCGACGGTCACGGTGTCCACTCTGGATCTCGGCCGGACCTGCCGAGCGCCCTGGCGAAGGCAGGGGCGTCGTCGGACACCTCGACCTCGGGCCCGAAGGCGCCCTGGGAACGGCCCTGCTCCCCGATCACCGCGAGGATCTCGAGAGCGCGCTCGGCGGCCTCGTCGTCGAAGTCGAGCTCCTGGCCGCTCCCCCGGGCCAGGTCCCAGCCGTGCAGCATCACCTCGACGTACCCCATGTCACCGATCAGCTGCCTGGGCACTGCCCCGTCCATCGCGTCGCCCTCCCAGGCGTCGGGCCTGCTCCACGCGTCCGCGAACGCCGTGAGACGTCGGCCCAGGTCGTCGCGCCACTCCTCGGAGATGTGCTCCCCGTTGGTGCCCCAGGGGTCCTCCGGATCCAGTGGCTCGGCCGCACCCACGCGCCGCAGGGCCTCGATGGTGCCGAGCATGTGGTTGGCGACGCTGCGTACGTCGAACTCGTCGCAGGGAGTGGGCTTGCCCATCTCGGTCGCAGAGACGCCGTGGACGACGGGCTGGAGGCTGGCAACGACGCTGTAGAGGTGGTCCCGGGTGGCCATGACGCGCCTTTCGATTGGAGTCTGGTGGTGAGGTTACCCATCCCGGGGCATCAGCACTGCCTGGGTCTGGGTGGTACGCAGCACGGCGCGACCCTCGGCGTCCTCGACCTGCGTCTCGGCCACGATCGTGCTCCGTCCGCGGTGGACCAGGCGCCCGGTGGCGGTGACCGTGCCCGCGCGTACGGCGCGCAGGAAGACGCTGCTCGAGGAGATCGTCGAGGTGGAGGCACCCGCGGGAAGGTTCAGGAACGCCACGGTGCCCCCGATCGTGTCGGCCAGCGACATCAGCGCCCCTCCGTGCATGGCACCACCGGTGGTCGTGGTCTCCGGCGCCCAGTCCATCGTCGCCACCACCTCCTCCGGTGACGCCGCCGTGAGCTGCATGTCGAGGTGCGCGGCGTACGGCATCAGCTTGCGCATGTTCTCCGTCGTCAGGTCCATGCTCCAGTTCTAGCGAACTCGAGGTGCACCTGTCTCGACCCGCGGCTCGGTGGGCGCGAATCGGGCAACCGGTGCCGTACGCTCGCGGCTTCCGCCTGCTGCCCCACTGAAGGTCCTTGTGATGAATCGACGTCGGCGGCTCCCGGGCATCGTCCTCGCCAGTCTGGTCCTCTCCCTCCTCACCGTCACGACGGCGCCCGCTGACGCGGCGCGGATGAACCTGCACCGGGGCAGCCGGGGCGGGAGCGTGCAGCTGCTCGAGGCGCGTCTGGCCCAGCTGTCCTTCCTCCCGAGCTCGGCCGTGAACCGTCGCTACCAGGCTGCGACGGTCAATGCCGTCAAGCAGTTCCAGTGGCGTCTCGGTCGGCCGGTCACGGGGCGGGTGAACCGCTACACCTGGAACCTCGTGGCTGCCGAGGCGGGCCGACGCGCTCGGCTGCCGGCGCCGACGATCCTCGGACACCGCGGGGAGGTCACGACCCGCACCGGGGAGAACACGCTCGGCGCGATGCGGCTGGCCGCGCCGCACGTCGGCATGCTGGAGTTCGACCTCCGGTTGACCGCCGACCACGAGCTGGTGCTGATGCACGACCAGGGCCTGGAACGGACCACCAACTGCACCGGACAGGTCTCCTCCTGGACCTCTGCCGACCTGCGCGAGCAGTGCCGGGTGGGCGCCCAGGTGGTGCCGACCTTCGACGAGGTGGCGCAGTACGCAGCAGAGTCGGGCAGAGCCATCGCCCCCGACCTGAAGGACGCGGCGATGAGCTCCGCCGACCTGGCCGAGGTGGTGTCAGTGATCCAGGCCCACGGGCTCGCCGGCCGTGCCTGGGTGCAGTCCGTCTACGGCAGCAGGTTCGCCGCTCTGCGACGGCTCGAACCCAGGCTGCGCACCGTCCTGGTCACCCGGGGAACGCCCTCGCCGAGCTCGGTGAGGGCCATGGGGGCGGCCGCGGTCGCCACCCCGGTCACGGCTCTGACCATCCCTCGGGTGCACGCCTATCACGCGGCAGGAGTGCGGGTGTGGGGCTGGACCGCACGCACGGTCGCCGACCTGCAGATGGTCAAGGCGATGCGGGCGGACGCGGTCGTGACCGACTCCCCCGCAGCAGCGCGGTCGATCTACCGCCGCTAGGACCTCCGGGCCTTTGCGGGGACGTATCGGCTGACGGTGCGGTCACCGGGCACCCAGAAGCGCCAGGGACGGTCGGCGGCGAGTCGCAGGCCGACACGGGGTCCGGTGCTGACCTGCGGCGGCGGGGTGTCGAGCTCGATCAGGTCACGCAGGTCGAGCCCGTTGTCGGTGCGGTCGATGCCCATCGCCCGGCACAGCCGGCCCGGTCCGCGAGCGAGGTCGCGGTCGGTCGATCCCGGACGCCGCCCGCGCGCCGTGTCGACGCCGTCGACGATCTCGCCCGCACGCAGCAGGATCGCGCTGGCCTCCCCCTCCGGGCCGCAGGAGACGTTGCAGCAGTGATGCATTCCGTAGGTGAAGTAGACGTAGAGGCGGCCCGGTGGGCCGAACATGACCGCGTTGCGCTCGGTGCGACCGTTGTGGGCGTGGGAGCCGGGGTCGTGCGCCCCGTCGTACGCCTCGACCTCGGTGAGCCGGACGGTGACGCCGCCGTGCGTGAACCTCGCGCCCAGCAGTCGGGGAGCCGCCTCGAGCACCGGGCCCTCGAGGACGTCGAGCAGGGTCAGCCCAGCCATGCGCGATGGTCGGCGACGGCTGCCCGGAGCTCGGTCAGCTGCTCGGCGACCCGCTCGGGAGCGGTGCCGCCACGACCGTTGCGGGAGGAGACCGAGCCCTCGGCGGTGAGTACGTCGCGCACGTCCGGGGTGAGGCGTGCGTCGATCTCGGCGAACTGGTCGTCGGTGAGCTCGTCGAGCTCGATGCCCGTCTCCTCGCAGCGTCGTACGCAGGCACCCGCGAGCTCGTGGGCAACCCGGAAGGGCACGCCCTGGCGCACCAGCCACTCGGCGACGTCGGTGGCCAGCGAGAACCCCTGCGGAGCGAGCTCGGCCATCCGGTCGGTGTCGAAGCGGAGCGTGGCGACCTGGCCGGTGAATGCCGGCAGCAGCACCTCGAGGGTGTCGACGGAGTCGAAGACCGGCTCCTTGTCCTCCTGCAGGTCGCGGTTGTAGGCGAGCGGAAGTGCCTTCAGCGTGGCCAGCAGCCCGGTGAGGTTGCCGATCAGCCGCCCTGACTTGCCCCGGGCCAGCTCGGCGATGTCGGGGTTCTTCTTCTGCGGCATGATGCTCGACCCGGTGGAGAAGCCGTCGTCGAGGGCCACGAAGCCGAACTCGCGGGTGGCCCAGACGATGATCTCCTCGGCCTGTCGGCTGAGGTCGACGCCGATCATCGCCGTCACGAACGCGAACTCGGCCACGAAGTCGCGCGCCGCCGTGCCGTCGATCGAGTTGTGCGTGCTCCCGGTGAAGCCGAGGTCGCGGGCGACGCCCACGGGGTCGAGGCCGAGGCTGGAACCGGCCAGCGCCCCGGAGCCGTACGGCGAGTCGGCGGCGACCCGGGCATCCCAGTCCCGGAGGCGGGCCACGTCGCGCACCAACGGCCAGGCGTGGGCCATCAGGTGGTGGCTGAGGAGCACCGGCTGGGCGTGCTGGAGGTGCGTGCGGCCCGGCATGATCGCCCCGTGGTGCCGCTCGGCCTGCGCAGCGAGCGCGTCGACGAGGTCGAGCACGAGACCCGCGATCGCGCGGCCGTGGTCGCGGAGGAACACCTTGAACAGGGTGGCGATCTGGTCGTTGCGGCTGCGGCCCGCCCGCAGCTTGCCGCCGAGCTCCGGGCCGAGCAGCTCGACGAGGGCACCCTCGAGGGCCCCGTGGACGTCCTCGTCGGCCTCCTGCGGCTGCAGTGCACCCGAGCTCACGCGGCGGTCGAGCTCGTCGATGCCCTCGAGGAGCCCGTCGCGCTCGTCGTCGTCGAGCAGCCCCGCCCGGTGCAGGGCGCGGGTGTGCGCCCGCGAGCCGTCGAGGTCATAGCTCGCCAGCCGCCAGTCGAAGTGCGTGCTGCGCGAGAGCGCCTCGAGCGCGGGGCTCGGCCCGCCCTCGAAGCGGCCGCCCCAGAGCGCGCCGGCGTTGGTGCCGCTGTTCTCGGTCATGGTGCCCTTCGTAGCAGGTGGTCCGCTCGGTCGGCGTACGGGCCGGCCGGTGCGCCAACCCCACATTTGTTGGCTTGGGACGTGCAGATCGCCGTTTTCGACGTACCAGTCCAACATTTGTGGGGTTCGGGCGCCCCCCGCGGTGGTCAGTCGGTGCCGATCTCCATCGCGACATGGTCCAGCGCGACGTCGCTCTCGTCACCCTCGGCGGCCGGGTTGCTGGCGATGCGCTCCGCGCCGCCCTGCTCGATCTCGCCGAACAGGGTCCCGTTCTCGACCAGCACCTGTCCCTGGTCCAGCGGCTGCGCTGCGTAGGCCTCGAGCTTCCAGCGGGAGTCGGCGATGTCGAGGTTGCGCATGGTGAGCTGACCGATCCGGTCGGCCGGACCGAACGCGGCGTGCTCGGTCCGCTCCATCGACAGCTTGTCGGGGTGGTAGGAGAAGGAGGGTCCGTCGGTGCGCAGGACGGTGTAGTCCTCCCCCCGCCGCAGCCGCACCGTGACCTCGCCGGTCACCAGGGAGGCGATCCAGCGCTGGATCGCCTCACGCATCATCAGCGCCTGGGGGTCGAGCCACCTGCCCTCGTAGAGCAGGCGTCCCAGCCGCCGACCCTCGGCGTGGTAGTTGGCGATGGTGTCCTCGTTGTGGACGGCGTTCAGCAGCCGCTCGTAGGCGATCCACAGCAGGGCCATCGCCGGTGCCTCGTAGATCCCGCGCGACTTGGCCTCGATGATCCGGTTCTCGATCTGGTCGGACATGCCGAGTCCGTGCCGGCCACCGATCGAGTTGGCCTCATGGACCAGGGCCACCGGGTCGTCGTACGACGTGCCGTTCACCGCCACCGGGCGGCCCGCCTGGAAGCGGATCGTGACGTCCTCGGTCTCGATGTGCAGGTCGGGGTCCCAGAACTTCACGCCCATGATCGGCTCGACGGCCTCGAGCGAGACGTCGAGGTGCTCCAGGGTCTTGGCCTCGTGGGTGGCGCCCCAGATGTTGGCGTCGGTGGAGTAGGCCTTCTCCTTGCTGTCGCGGTAGGGAAGGTCGTGCTCGGTCAGCCACTGGCTCATCTCGGCGCGGCCGCCGAGCTCGTGCACGAAGTCCGCGTCCAGCCAGGGCTTGTAGATGCGCAGCTCGGGGTTGGCGAGCAGGCCGTAGCGGTAGAACCGCTCGATGTCGTTGCCCTTGAAGGTCGAGCCGTCGCCCCAGATGTCGACACCGTCCTCGTGCATCGCGCGGACCAGCATCGTGCCGGTGACGGCGCGGCCCAGCGGCGTGGTGTTGAAGTAGGCGCGTCCTCCGGAACGGATGTGGAAGGCGCCGCAGGCCAGCGCGGCGAGACCCTCCTCCACCAGGGCGCTCTTGCAGTCCACGGAGCGCGCGATGTCGGCACCGTAGAGCAGCGCGCGGTCGGGTACGCCGTCGATGTCCGGCTCGTCGTACTGCCCGATGTCGGCCGTGTAGGTGCAGGGGATCGCGCCGTTCTCGCGCATCCAGGCGACGGCCACCGAGGTGTCCAGCCCCCCGGAGAAGGCGATGCCGACCCGTTCGCCGACGGGCAGTGCGGTGAGGACCTTGCTCATGAGTGTTCCTTCGTGGGACAGAGATCGGGGGTGGTCATGCGGGGTGGCCGCCGGTGGGCGGCCCGGTTCGGTGGGTGCCGTTGGCGAGGTCGAGGAAGCGTCGCTCGAGCGCCGCTCCCCCGGCCGGGTCCCGGGCGATCACCAGGACGGTGTCGTCGCCGGCGATGGTGCCGAGCACGTCACCGAGCTCCGCCTTGTCCATCGCCACGGCCAGGAAGTTGGCCGCGCCGGGCGGCGTCCGCAGCACCACGAGGTTGGCCGAGGACTCGGCCGAGACCAGCAGGTCGGCGCACAGGCGGGACAGCCGCGCCTCGCTGGCGGCCGACTCCCGTCCGGCGAGCGGGGTGCGGTCGCCACCTTCACCGGGTACGGCGTACACCAGCGCGCCGCCGGCCGTCCGGACCTTCACAGCGTCGAGCTCGACGAGGTCGCGGGACAGCGTTGCCTGGGTGACCGACAACCCGTCGGCGGTGAGCTGGTCGGCCAGCTCGGACTGGGAGCGCACCTGACCGGTCTCCAGCAGCTCGACGATCCGTTGCTGGCGGGCACTCTTGGTCACCGGGATGTGGGAATGCGCGGGCGCGTGACCCGACGGGTCCTGGGTCACGGGACACCCCCCTCGAGCAGCCAGACCATGACGGCCTTCTGGACGTGGCGACGGTTCTCGGCCTCGTCCCAGACGACGCTCCGCGGTCCGTCGATCACCTCGGCGGTGATCTCCTTGCCGCGGTACGCCGGCAGGCAGTGCAGCACGATCGCGTCCGCGGCGGCGACGCCGAGGAGGGCGTCGTTGAGCTGCCAGGGGCCGAAGACGTCGGCCGCCCTGGCGCCCGACTCGTCCTCCCGGCCCATGGAGACCCAGGTGTCGGTCGCGACCACGTCTGCCCCGGTGGCGGCCTCGGTCGCGTCCCTGACGTAGGAGGCGGACCCGCCGGTGCGGCCGGCGATCGCCTGCGCACGCTCCAGAACGGCCTGGTCCGGCTGGTAGCCCTCCGGGCCGCTGACCCGCACGTGCATCCCGGCAGTCGCCCCCGCGAGGAGGTAGCTGTGGCCCATGTTGCACGCGGCGTCGCCGACGAAGGTGAGCACCTGGCCGGCCAGCTCGCCGCGATGCTCGCGGACCGTGAGCAGGTCGGCCAGCGTCTGGCAGGGGTGGAACTGGTCGGTGAGAGCGTTCACGACGGGTACGCCTGCGTGCCGTGCCATCTCCTCGAGCCGCTCCTGCGCGTGGGTGCGCCAGACCACCATCGAGGCCTGCCGTCCCAGCACCCGAGCCGTGTCGGACACGGACTCCCGGACGCCGACCTGCGCGAGCGAGCCGTCGATGATCATCGGGAATCCCCCGAGCTCGGCGATGCCCGACGCGAACGAGGCCTGGGTGCGCAGCGTCGGCTTGTCGAACAGCACGGCCACGGTGCGCGGACCGGCCAGCGCCCTCTCGGCGTACGGCGAGGCCTTGAGCCGCGCGGCCAGCTCCAGCACCCGGGCCTGCTGCTCCGGGTCGAGGTCGTCGTCGCGCAGGAAGTGTCGGGTCATGACGAACCCTGGTAGGCCGCATCGAGGAGACCGGTCCAGGCGGCCAGGAAGGAGTCGGCCTGCGGTTCGGTGAGGACCAGCGGCGGGGCCAGCCGGATGCGTTCGGGCGTCGGGTTGTTGATGATGAAGCCGGCGTCGAGAGCTGCGGCCGTGACCTCGGCGGAGAGCGGCCGGTCGAGGTCCAGACCGATCAGCAGGCCGGAACCGCGCACCTCGACGACCCGCCCGTCCTGGGCCAGCCCGTCGCGAAGGTGGTGGCCCAGCGCGGTGACGTGCTCGAGCAGACCCTCCTTCTCGATGGTCTCGATGACAGCGAGCGCCGCCGCCGCGGCCACCGGGTTCCCGCCGAACGTGGTGCCGTGGTTGCCGGGGCCGAGCAGGTCGGCCGCGTCGCCCGTGGCGATGCAGGCACCGATCGGGAAGCCGCCGGCGAGTCCCTTGGCGACCGTGACGATGTCGGCGACCGCGTCCTGCGCAGTGGCCACGGCGGGGCTCTGGTGGGCGTACCAGGACCCGGTGCGGCCGATGCCCGTCTGGATCTCGTCGAGCCAGAGCAGGGCACCCCGGTCCCGGGTGATCTCGCGGGACTGCTGCAGGTAGGGCAGCGGGGGTGCGACCACGCCGGCCTCACCCTGCAGAGGCTCGAGGATGACCGCGGCGGTGCGGTCGGTCACCGCGTCCGCGAGGGCTGCCGCGTCGCCGTACGGCACGAAGTCGACGTTGCCCGGGAGTGGCTCGAACGGCTCGCGGTAGGCCGCCTTCGAGGTCAGCGCCAGGGCCCCCATGGTCCGACCGTGGAACGCGCCCTCGGTCGCGACGAGGTGGGTGCGACCGGTCCTGCGGGTGAGCTTGAGCGCGGCCTCGTTGGCCTCCGCGCCCGAGTTCGTGAAGAAGACCTTGCCGGATCTCGGCTGACCGCTCGCGCCACCGTCGAACAACAGGTCGAGCAGGCGCTCTGCGAGTTGGACCTGCGGCTCGGTGGCGAAGAAGTTCGAGACATGGCCGAGGGTCTCCAGCTGTGAGGTGACGGCGCCGACCAGCGCCGGGTGCGCGTGACCCAGCGAGTTGACCGCGATGCCGCCGAGCAGGTCGAGGTACTGCTTGCCGGTGTCGTCCCACACATGCGCACCCTCGCCGCGGGCCAGCACCAGCTTGGGCGGTCCGAAGGTGTTCATCAGGGACTCTGCGTAGCGCGCCTTGAGGTCGCCCATCTTCAGACCTTCCGTTCGCCGGTGGCGTAGGCCTTGCGCAGCCTGGTCTCCACACCGGGAAGGACCTGGGTGCCGACACCCTCGGCGGTGAAGAGCTCGAGCAGCACCGAATGGGGTTCGCGTCCGTCCACCACGGTCGCCCGTGGGACGCCGCCGGTGACCGCGTCGTAGCAGGCCTGCATCTTCGGGACCATGCCGCTGTCCAGGCTGGGCATCAGCTCGGCGAGCGCCTCCGGGCTGATCTCCTGGATCACGTCGTCGCTGTCCGGCCAGTCGCGGTAGAGACCCTCCACGTCGGTCAGGACCATCAGCTTCTCCGCGTCCAGGGCGATGGCCAGAGCGGCAGCGGCGGTGTCGGCGTTGACGTTGTGCACCAGGCCATTGACGTCGGGCGCCACGCTGGAGATCACCGGGATGCGGCCGGCCGCGACGAGGTCCTCGACCGCCTCGGGACGCACGTGCGCCACCTCGCCGACGAGTCCGAGGTCGACCTCCTCGCCGTCGACGACCGTGTTCGTGGCCTTCGCGGTGAACAGGCCGGCGTCCTCGCCGGACAACCCGACGGCGATGTGGCCGTGCTGGTTGATCAGTCCGACCAGCTCACGCTGGACCTGCCCGACCAGCACCATGCGGACGACGTCCATCGCCTCGGGCGTGGTCACACGCAGGCCGCCCTTGAACTCCGACTTGATGCCGAGCTTGTCCAGCATCGTGGAGATCTGCGGCCCACCCCCGTGCACGACGACAGGCTTGAAACCGGCGAAGCGGAGGAAGGCGATGTCCTCGGCGAAGGCCATCTTCAGACTCTCGTCGATCATGGCGTTGCCGCCGTACTTCACCACGACGACCTTGCCGTGGTACTTCATCAGCCACGGCAGGGCGTTGGCGAGGGTCTCCGCAGGGTGGCTGGAGGGGCGTTCGTTCGTCATGAGCTGTACGCGCTGTTCTCGTGGACGTAGGCATGGGTCAGGTCGTTGGTCCAGAGCGTGACCCGCTCGGTACCGGCCTTGAGGTCGATGGTCACGCTGACCTCGCGCTCACTCAGGTCGACCCCGGCAGGGTCCTCGGCCGGGGCGGACTTCCGGCACACCCAGATGCCGTTCATCGCGACGTCGAGGTCGGCCGGGTCGAAGGCGGCCTGCGTCGTACCGATGCTGGCCAGCACGCGCCCCCAGTTGGGGTCCTTGCCGAAGACCGCCGCCTTGAACAGGTTGCTGCGGGCGACGCTGCGCCCCACCTCGACCGCGTCGTCCTCGGACGCGGCGTGGAGCACGGTGATCGCGATCTCGTGGTCTGCGCCCTCGGCGTCCTTGAGCAGCTGCATCGTCAGGTCGGTGCACGCCTGGGTGAGCGCCTCGGTGAAGTCAGCGGGCGACGGGGTCACCCCGCTCGCGCCACTGGCCATGATCGTGACCGTGTCGTTCGTGGACATGCAGCCGTCTGCGTCGAGCCGGTCGAAGCTGACCCGGGTCGCCGTACGCAGGGCGGTGTCGAGCTCGTCGGCAGGAACCACGGCATCCGTGGTGAGTACGACGAGCATGGTCGCCAGCTGGGGCGCCAGCATGCCGGCGCCCTTGGCCATGCCACCGATGGACCAACCGGCACCTCCCGGACCCTCGACGACGACCTGCTTGGGCACCGAGTCGGTCGTCATGATCGCCTCGGCGGCGTCACCGCCGGCATCGGCCGAGAGCGCCGCGAGACAGTCGTCGACGCCCTGGACGAGGTTCTCGCGGGGGTTGCTCAGGCCGATCAGGCCGGTGGAGCAGACGACCACGTCGAGGGCCCCGATCGCGAGGCCCGCGGCGACGCGCTCGGCCACGGCGTGCGTGGTCTGGAAGCCCTCCGCGCCGGTGTAGCAGTTGGCGCCTCCGGAGTTCAGCACGACCGCTCGCACGATGCCGTCCTTGACGACCTCCTGGCTCCACAGGATCGGGTTCGCCTTGCACCGGTTGGCGGTGAACACCGAAGCGGAGTCGTAGGTGGGGCCGGTGTTGACGACCAGCGCGACGTCCTTGCCGCCGCTGGTCTTCAGGCCTGCTTCGACGCCGGCTGCAGTGAAGCCGGCGGGGTGGGTGACGCTCATTTCTTCTTGCTCTCCTGGGAGTGGACGGGGACGGCACGGACGACCTCGTGGCCCGATCGTCGCCACTCCTCTGCCGCACGCGTCGGCGTCGTTGATCGGGACGAGGATCCAGTCGGTGTCGAAGGTCGAGATCGTGAAGACGCTGATCTCCGCGGCCGCCAGGGGCAGCAGGAGGGTGGAGAGCACACCGGTGAGCGCGAAGTCGAGCGGACCCTGCACGGCGAACGCGGTGAACGGCCCTGCCTGCTTGGCCTTCTTCGGCACGCTGCGCATCGCGCACACCACACTGGTCTCCAGCGCGGTGGCTGTGACGGAGAACAGCGAGGACGACTCGGCCCAGGAGGGGACCTCGGCGCCCGGTCCGAGGCGCACGACCGCGAGCTTCTCCGGGAACTGCTCGAGGGTGAAGGTCTGGAGGACGTCGCTCTCGTCGAGGGGATCGGTCACCGGATCGGTCACGGGCTCGCCCACCGGATCGCTCATCGGCTCGCTCATGGCGCCAGTCCGACGGTGGAGAGGCCGGTCTGCTCGGGCAGGCCGAGCGCGAGGTTCATGCACTGCACGGCCGCTCCCCCGGTGCCCTTGGCCAGGTTGTCGACCGCACCCACGACGACCATCCGCCCCGCGGCCTCGTCGAGCGTCACCTGGAGATGCACGCTGTTGGACCCGGTGACCGACTTCGTGGCCGGCCAGAGTCCTTCGGGGAGGAGATGGACGAACGGCTCGTCGGCGTAGGCCTTCAGGTAGCAGGCGCGCAGTTCGTCCGCCGTGACGCCGTCGCTCACCGACGCGCTGGCGGTGGCCAGGATGCCGCGCGGCATCGGCACGAGGACAGGCGTGAAGCTGATCCTGACGTCGTCCGCGGTCAGCCGGCCGAGGTTCTGCACGATCTCGGGGGTGTGCCGGTGCACGCCGCCCACGCCGTACGCCGAGGCCGAGCCCATCACCTCGCTGCCGAGCAGGTTCGTCTTCGGCGCCTTGCCGGCCCCGCTGGTCCCTGACACCGCCACCACGACGAGGTCGTCGGCGCGCACCAGCCCGGCCGCCACGGCGGGAGCCAGCGCGAGCGTGGAGACCGTCGGGTAGCACCCGGGCACCGCGACCCGGCGGGCGCCGCGGAGCTGGTCACGCTGGCCCGGCAGCTCGGGGAGCCCGTAGGGCCACGAGCCGGCGTGGTCCGAGCCGTAGAACCTCTCCCAGTCCTCCGCGTCGGTGAGGCGGAAGTCCGCCCCGCAGTCGATCACCACGGTGTCCTCACCGAGCTGCTCGGCAACCGGACCCGACTGCCCGTGCGGCAGGGCGAGGAAGACGACGTCGTGCCCGGACAGGGTCTTCGCAGTGGTCTCCTCGAGCACCCGTTCGGCCAGCGGGACCAGGTGCGGTTGCAGGACGCCGAGCAGCTCCCCCGCGTTGGACCCGCCGGTGAGGGCGCCGATCTCCACATCGGGGTGGGCGAGGAGGAGACGCAGGACCTCACCACCGGCGTACCCGCTGGCTCCGGCGACGGCAACGCGAATGGGAGGCATGTGCATGACTATACATTCCAGTGCATGCTCGGTCGAACCGGTGTCCGTCGGCGATGCCTGCGGTCGCCGGGATACGTCGTGCGTGCCGACCAGGCTCAGGCGCGCTGCTCGGCTCCGTGGCGCTGCACGGCCAGGGCCACCGCGGCGTCGCGGGCCGCCGCGGTCTCCTTCTCGGTCAGCGTCCGGTCGGGGGCGCGGAAGCGCAGCGCGAACGCCAGCGACCTGCGGCCCTCGCCGACCTGGGGGCCGGTGTAGACGTCGAAGAGGCGCACCGACTCGCACAGCGGTCCGGCGCCCTCTCGCAGGGTGGCGGCGAGGACCTCGCCGGGCAGGTCGTGGGCGACGACCAGGGCGACGTCCTCCTTGGCCACCGGGTAGGTCGAGAACACCGGGGCGCTCGGCACGGTCACCGCCCTCGCCAGCAGCGCGTCGAGGTCCAGCTCGGCGACCGAGGTGCGCGGTGGCACGCCGAACTCCCGGCACACCACGGGGTGCAGCTCACCCGCGTGGCCGATCGGGTGCAGGCCGACGAGCAGCTCGGCACAGCGACCCGGGTGCCAGGGCGCCACGGCGGCCGAGCGCACCGTCACCTCCAGCCCCAGTGCCGCCGCCACGACCCGGGCGGTCTCGATCACGTCGCTCCACCCCGCCCGGCGGCCCGGCCCCCACCAGCCGGAGCGGTCGCGGTCGCCGCAGACGGCGTACGCGAGGTGCAGCGGCTGCTCGGGGAGCGCCTTGAGCAGGTCGTCCCACTCCCCCGCGCTCGGACGCCGGTCGACCGGCAGGATCGGGGTGCCGACCCCGGTGTGCGGGAGCGTGACCGGGGCGGTCTCGAACAGCGCCAGGTCCGCGGTCCCCCGACTGACGTTGCGGGCCACGGTGCGCAGCAGTCCGGGCAGCAGGGTGGTCGTCATCGACGGCTCCTCCGCGCTGAGCGGGTTGGCCAGCCGCAGCGTCGTACGCCGGGGGTCGCTCGGGTCCAGGCCGAGCCGGTCGAGGTCGGCCTCGCCGACGAACGGGAAGCTGAGCACCTCGACGTAGCCGTCGCCGGCCAGGGTGCGCCCGACCCGGCGACGCAGCTGCTGCTCGGTGGTGAGGCCGCGACCGGGTGGGGCGGGCGGCAGCACGCTGGGGACGTCCTCGTAGCCGACGATCCGCGCCACCTCCTCGACCAGGTCGAAGGGGTCGTTGAGGTCGGGGCGCCAGGTCGGGACCGTGGCGGTCAGCGAGTCGCTGCCCGCGTCCACGGCGCAGCCGACGGCCTCCAGGTTCGCGATCGTGGTGTGCGAGGCGATGTCCATGCCGGTGATCCGCGCCGGCAGGTCGATCGGGATCGTGATCGTGGGTGGCTCGGGCGGCCGGCCCACCACGGTCACACCGGGCTCGATGGTGCCGCCGCCGTACTCCGCCAGCAGCTCGGCGACCCGGTCGGCCGCTGCCTCGCAGATCGTCGGGTCGACCCCGCGCTCGTTGCGCTTCCCGGCCTCGGAGGTGAGCTTGTGCCGGCGTCCGGTGCGGAACATCGACACGGAGTCCCAGTGCGCCGCCTCGATCAGCACGTGCGTGGTGGAGCCGGACATCTCGGTGGTCTCACCGCCCATCACGCCACCGAGGCCGATGATCCCGGAGTCGTCGGTGACCACGAGGTCCTCGGGCGAGAGCTCGCGCTCGGCTCCGTCGAGGGTGGTCAACCGCTCTCCGGCGACGGCGCGGCGGACGCGGATCGGACCGGCCAGCTTGTCGGCGTCGTAGCCGTGGATCGGCCGGCCCAGCTCGAACATCACGTAGTTGGTGACGTCGACCGCCAGTGAGATCGGGCGCTGGCCGGCCAGCAGCAGCCGACGCGCCATCCAGTCCGGCGTCGCCGCGGTCGGGTCGAGGCCCGAGACCGTGCGGGCCACGAAGACCGGGCACCCCTCCGCGTCGTCGACGAGCACCGGGTAGCCGCCATCGTCCGGCGCCGGGACGTCACGCTGCGCGGGGTCGTGGAACGCGACTCCGCAGGCCAGCGCCGCCTCCCGCGCCACGCCACGCAGCGAGAGCGCGTAGGCCCGGTCCGGGTTGATCTCGAACTCGATCACCTCGTCCTGCAGGTGCAGCAGCTCGAAGACGTCGTCACCGGGCTCGCCCGCATCGGCCGGCAGCACCAGGATGCCCTCGTGGTCGTCGCCGAGGCCGAGCTCCCTGGTGGAGCAGATCATCCCGGACGAGACGTGGCCGTAGGTCTTGCGCGCGGAGATCTCGAACCCGCCGGGCAGCACTCCGCCGGGCAGCACGACGACCACCAGGTCACCGGGGGCGAAGTTGTGCGCGCCGCAGACGATGCCCTGAGGCTCACCGGTGCCGTTGGCGTCGGCAACGTCGACCTGGCACCAGTTGATCGTCTTGCCGTTCTTCTGCGGCTCGGGCTCCATGGTCAGGACGCGACCGATCACGAGCGGTCCGGTGATGTCGTGGCCGGGTCGGTCGAGGGCCTCGAGCTTGAGCCCGAGCGCGGTCAGGCGCGCGGCGAGGTCCTCGGTGCGCAGGTCGGCCGGCAGGTCGGCGTACTCACGGATCCAGGAGACGGGGGCCTTCATGCGGGGTCCTTGGCGTGGCAGGAGCGAAGCGAGTGGCTCGTCGGGGTGATCACAGGTCGCTCCCGAACGCGGCGGAGAACCGGACGTCACCCTCGAACATGTCGCGCATGTCGGCGACGCCGTGGCGGAACATCAGGGTGCGGTCGATGCCCATCCCGAACGCGAAACCGGTGTAGCGCTCGGGGTCGACGCCGCACGCGGTCAGCACGCGCGGGTTGACCACGCCGCAGCCTCCCCACTCGATCCAGCCCTCGCCCTTGCAGGTGCGGCAGGCCTCCACTGCCGGGGACTGGCCCCGGCAGACGAAGCACCGGAGGTCGACCTCGGCGCTCGGCTCGGTGAACGGGAAGTACGACGGCCGGAAGCGGGTGGTGATGCCGGCCCCGAAGATCGACCCGGCGAAGTGGTCGAGCGAACCCTTGAGGTGCGCCATCGTGATGCCCTTGTCGACGACGAGGCCCTCGACCTGGTGGAACATCGGGCTGTGCGTGGCGTCGTACTCGTCGGTGCGGAAGACGCGCCCCGGGCAGACGACGTAGATCGGCGGGGTGCGGGTCAGCATGGTGCGCGCCTGGACCGGAGAGGTGTGCGTGCGCAGCACGAGGTGGTGCTCGGCCGGCTCGGTCCAGAACGTGTCCTGCATGGTGCGGGCCGGGTGGTCCGGGCCGAGGTTGAGCGCGTCGAAGTTCAGCCACTCCGCCTCGACGAGCGGACCCTCGGCCACCTCCCAGCCCATCGCGACGAAGACGTCGGCGATGCGCTCGGACATCATCGTGATCGGGTGCCGGGCGCCGCGGGTGCCGCGGTCCCACGGCAGGGTGACGTCGACGGCCTCCTCGACCAGCATCCGCTGCTCGGCCTCGACCTCGAGGTCGGCCTGGCGCTTCGCCAACGCCTGGTTGACCGCCCCGCGCGCCTGGCCGACCCGCTGGCCGGCGTCCTTGCGGGCCTGGGGCGGCAGTGCCCCGATCTCCCGGTTGGCCAGCGCGAGCGGCGAACGGTCCCCGGCGTGCGCCGTGCGCACCTGCTTGAGCGAGGCGAGGTCGGCGGCACCGGCGATCGCGGCCAGCGCCTCCTCCCGCATCGCCAGCACGTGCTCCTCGTCGAGCGGGGTCACCTGGACCGGGTCGTACTCGGAGTTGGGGCCCGACATCGTTGCCTCTCGTTGCGGTGCACGAACCGTGCGCGGGTCAGTCTAGGAAGTACCGTCCCCGACCGGCCAACCGGTTTGCCCCTCGGGGTGGATCGTTGGTGCCGGCCCTCCGGGTAGTCAGCGACGATCGGTGGAGGGCCAGCAGATGTCGAGGCGGGCGCCGCCGGTGTCGGAGTCGCCGATCAGCACCTCCCCGCCGTGGACGCGGACCAGGCCGTTGACGATGTACATCCCCAGGCCGGTGCCGCCGCGCACGCCGTGCTTCCAGAACTTCGTGAAGACCCGCGCCCGGATCTCCCCGGCGATCCCGTCGCCCTCGTCGTCCACGCGGAGCAGCACCCCGGCGAACGGCTCGGTGATCGGCTCGACGCTCAGCCGAACGACGCCGTCCCCGTGCCGGATCGCGTTGTCGACCACGTTCGTGACGACCTGGGTGAGCTTGTCGGGGTCGGCGAAGAGCTGCGGCAGCGGTTCGGCGTACGACGACTCGATCCGTCGGTGGGTCCCCGCACGGACCGAGTCCACGCACCGCTCGACCACGGCCCGGGTGTCCACCGGACGGGGGTAGAGCGGCAGCCGACCCGTGTCGATCCGGGCGACGTCGAGCAGCTCGGTGATCAACCGGGAGAGGCGTTCGGAGTCGGAGTGCACCGTGGTGAGCATCAGCTTCTTCTGCTCGTCGTTGAGCCGGTCCCACTTGCTCAGCAGGGTCGAGACGAACCCCTTGACCCCGGTGAGGGGCGAACGCAGCTCGTGGGCGACGGTCGCCACCAGGTCTGACCGGTCGCGGTCGAGGCGCGCACGACCCCGTCCGGAGCGGATCACCAGTGCGACGCTCGACACCGGACCGAACCGGCCGGTCCGGTTGATCCGTCCCGTGACCAGCACCTCGGTGCCCTCGGAGGTGAGCCAGGACTGCTCGGTCAGACCGACCCGGCTGCCGAGGCCGGCGTAGGGCACGTTGGCGTCGTACCAGGCACAGCTCTCCTGGTCCTGCAGCGCGATCACGTCGCGAAGATGGCGCCCGGGGATCGCTCCGGAGCCGAGCAGTCCGCGGGCGCTCCGGTTCACCAGGGTGACGATCCCGTCGGCGTCGGCGACCACGACACCGTCGGGGAGCGTGTCGAGCAGCGCCACGGCCTCGGGATCCACGGCGCCAGCGTAGGTCACCCGCGTGGTGTGACGACCTCGCTGCAGCTCGCGGCGCGCGGCATTTCGAAGCCGGCCAGCGCCTCGATGGCCCGCGCGCGGGCCAGGTTCCAGCCGTTCCAGCCGTCCTCGTCCGGCGACGCCTCGTCCAGCGCGCAGGCGGCCTGCTCGGGTGGCAGCTCCGCCAGGGTGGGGGCCGCGTCCGCACTGAGCCCGCGCAGGTAGGACCAGTCGACCTTGCCCGTGGACTCGTAGCGGGCGATGTTGTGCTGGGCGATCCAGGCGTCGGGGTTGGCCAGCGCCAGGCCCAGCAGCAGGGTCGCGCCGGAGAGCAGCGCCATCCGCGGCAGCCACCAGCCACGCAGCCGGACCCCGGCCACCAGCACGGCGATGACCACGAGGCCGAGCCATCCCTCGAACACGTCCACCAGCAGCCGGAGCCGGGTGAACCCGTAGGCGTCCTGGTAGAGGGCCATCCGGTGCAGGGCCGAGGCCACCACGACCAGCGTGAGCACGCAGAGCGACCCCAGCGACGCACGCAGCCACCAGGTGTCGGCTGGCGTGTCGCCGGCCTTGCGCGACGCGGCCCAGACGACGAGCAGCATCAGCGCCGTCGCGAAGGTCAGCTGAGCGAAGCCCTGGTGCACGTAGTCGGCGTAGGTGAGCCCGGTGGCGTCGCGGATGTAGTCGTGTCCACCGAGGAACGCCGCCGCCTGCGCAGCGAGGAAGAGAGCGAAGACCGCGTCGACGAGGAGCACCGGAGCGAGCCACTCGAAGCGGTGCTGGGTGGGACGGCGTACGCCGCTGGTCGCCAGGGTGGGCGGGTTCAGCGAGAGGTACGCCGCGGCCAGCACCACCCCGGTCACCGCGACCGCGACGAACGCCCGCAGCACCACGCCTTCCTCGAGGTCGGGCAGCACCAGGCTCAGCCAGTGCCCCACGATCGCGTCACCGGTGGCGAACAGCACCCCGAAGACGAGCAGCGCCAGCGCGGAGAGGATCACCGTGCGGACCACGGCCGCACTGTTGTTGCCTCCGCCCAGGGCCCTGAACGTGCGCCCCAGCCACGGGAGTCCGCGTAGCCCGGCCAGCGGCCAGGCCATCGCGCTGAGCACCATCCCGAGCGCCGTGCGGCCGTTCGTCAGCGCCGCGGTCGTCAGCAGCGCACTCGTCAGCAGGCCGAGTACGACGATCCACTCGGCGTCCCGGAGCGTGACCAGCAGGGCGAACCCGACGCAGAGCGCGGCGCACGCCCAGGTGAACGGGCTCCGGCGGTGCCGGCTCACCCAGAGCACCAGCGCGCCTGAGGCCAGGAGCACCAGCGTGGCTGCGGCGCCGGCGTCGGCATAGGGAACGGTCAGGCCGGCGAACAGCCCGATGCCGAGTCCGGCGAGCAGCACCTCACGACGGGCGGGGGTGCCGGCGTCGGGCCAGGTAGCCCCGAAGGCACTGTCGACCACGGAACCCGGTCCGGGACCGGTGGTCGTCGTCATCGGGTGGGCCTGGATCAGAGCAGGTCCGGGAGTGGCGGAGGGCGGGTGCATCGCGTGGTTCCTCTCGGTGGAGGTCGATGGGAGGGACGACTGGGGGGCTGGTTGGTCGCCGTGCTGGGGGAGGTCGACCCGGAAGCGGGCCCCGGACTCCCCCGGCACCGGGTCGACCAGACCGATCCGACCCCCGTGCAGATCGGTCACCCACCGCGCGATGGCGAGGCCGAGGCCGGTGCCACCACCGCCGTGGTCCTGGAGGGTGCCGAACCGCACGAAGACGCGCTCCCGGTCCTCGGGCGCGATCCCGGCACCCTCGTCGGACACCTCGAGGCGGACCCCTCCCCCCTCGCGGCCCGCCCAGATCCGCACCACCCCGCCGACCGGACTGTGCCTCGCGGCGTTGTCGAGCAGGTTGGCGAGCAGCTGGTGGAGGCGGCGCCGGTCGGCGTGGACGAGCAGGCCGGCCGGCTCGATGCTGACCTCGAAGGACACCTCGCGCATCCCGGCACCCGCCTCGGTGACGGCCTCCGCCACCAGGTCGGCGACTGAGACGTGCGTGCGGTCCAGCGGGACCACTCCGGCATCGACCCGCGAGAGGTCGAGCAGGTCGCTGACCAGGGTGCTCAACCGTTGGGCCTGGCCCAGCGCCACCCGGATCGTCGCGGGATCCGGCTCGGTCACCCGGTCGTCGAGGTTCTCCAGCACGGCGACCAGTGCCGTCAGCGGCGTACGCAGCTCGTGGGAGACGCTCGCGACCAGGTCCCGCCGCTGACGGTCGACCGTCGCCAGGTCCGCCGCCATCCGGTTGAAGGCACGGGCCAGCTCGCCCACCTCGTCCGTCGAGGAGGTGTCCACCCGGACGGCGTAGTCGCCTGCGGCCATCCGGCGAGCGGCCTCCGTCATCTGCCGCAGCGGCGAGGTCATCCCGACCGCCAGCAGCTGGGTGACGCCGAGGGCCAGCAGCACGGTGACCGGGATGCTCAGGCCGGCCGGGACCGCGCCGGCACCGAGCGTCGCGAGCACCGCGGCCACCAGCACGCTGGCCACCACGAGCAGCCCGAGCTTGACCTTGATCGAGGTGACCTGCCCCAGCGGCTCCCGGCTGCCGCTCATCAGACGGCCTCGAGGGAGTAGCCGACGCCGTGCACCGTGCGCACCCGCTCGGCGCCGATCTTCGAGCGCAACGCCTTGACGTGGCTGTCGACGGTGCGGGTCGCACCTGCGCCCCCGTCCCAGCCCCACACGTCTGCGAGCAGCCGCTCCCGGGTGAGCACGTGGCCGGGCGCGGACGCCAGGGCGCACAGCAGGTCGAACTCCGTCGGCGTGAGGTGCACCTCGGTCTCCTGGAGCCAGGTCCGTCGGGCGCCCACGTCGAGCCGGAGGGCACCGAGCGTCAGCACGGCAGCGGGCTTCGCGGCCGCCTCCCGGACCAGCTGCTCGGCCCGCTCCACCCGTCGCAGCAGGGCGGCCACCCGGGCGACGAGCTCGCGCATCCGGAACGGCTTGGTCAGGTAGTCGTCGGCACCCACACCCAGACCCACGAGCACGTCGGCCTCGTCGTCGCGGGCGGTCAGCATCAGGACCGGCACCGCTCGCTGCTGCTGGATCCGTCGGCACACCTCCAGCCCGTCGAAGCCGGGCAGCATCACGTCGAGCACGACCAGGTCGGGCTGGTGCTCCTCGTACGCCGCGACCGCGCCCGGGCCGTCGTACGCCGAGACGACGGTGTGTCCCTCGGCCCGGAGGCGGTCACCCACCGCCTGGTTGATCAGCGGCTCGTCCTCGACCACGAGCACGGTCGTCACAGGCGTGCCCGGGGAGTCCATGTCTGGAGCGTAGGAGCGCGGGGCGCCGGGACGGGTGCGCGCAACGTGAAGGTTGTGTGCAGATCGCGACGGGCGAGACGTCGTACAGTCCCGGCATGGCTCGCCCACGGAGACGCCAGGCCCGGATCTCCGACGTGCACCGGATCGCCTCCGGCATGCCGCACGTCACCAAGGTCGACGGCACCAGGAGCAACCCGGTCTACCAGGTGGGGCAGAAGTCGTTCGTGTTCTTCCGGAACCCGAGGGCGGACGCGTTCGACGCCGAGACCGGTGAGCGCTACGACGACGTGATCGTCATCTGGGTCGCATCCGAGGACGACAAGCAAGCGCTCGTCCTCGACACCGGCACGCCGTACTTCACGACGCCGCACTTCGACGGCCACCCGTCGGTGCTGCTCCGGGGCAGCCGGATCGGCGAGATCGACGTGGACGAGCTCACCGAGCTGATCCAGGACGCGTGGCTCGCCCAGGCCTCACGACGGCGTGCGGAGGCCTGGTTGTCCGGGCGGGTCTGACCCGGGTCAGCCGTGGGCGGCCCGCGCGCTCGCGTAGAGGCAGATCGCAGCGGCCGTGGAGAGGTTGAGGCTCTCGGCCCGGCCGGGGATCGGGATCGAGACCCGGTGGTCGGCCAGGGCGGCGAGGTCCTCGGGAAGGCCCCAGGCCTCGTTGCCGAACAGCCACGCAACGGGCTGGTCGAGCAGGCCACCGGCCTCGGCCTCGAAGAGATCGGTCTCCCCGGCACCGTCGGCTGCGAGCACCACGAGACCGGCCGCTCGTGCCTGGCGCACGCACTCGGCCGGGTCGTCGACCAGGGCCAGCGGCAGGTGCCACAGGCTGCCCACGGTCGCTCGCACGGTCTTGTCGTTGTAGGGGTCGACGCTGTGACCGGCCAGCACCACACCCCGGGCACCCACGGCGTCGGCAGTGCGGATGACAGTGCCGGCGTTGCCGGGGTCACGCACATCGGCGCAGATCACGAGAGTCTGCGACCCGGCCTGCGCCGGGGCGATCACGTCGTCCAGGCTCACGTCGACGAACCGGCACACAGCGACGATCCCCTGCGGGGTGACCGCGCCGCTGAGTGCGGCGATGGCGCCGTCGTCGGCCGACATCCACGGAATGCCCGCGTCGTCGACGGCCTTGCGGAGGGCGGCGTACTCCTCGGTCGCAGCCGCGGAGGCGAACACCTCGACCACCCCGCGGGATGGTGCAACGCCTCGGCCAGGGCCTTCGCACCCTCGGCGAGGAACAGGCGTTCCTCAGCCCGGGAACTGCGACGGGCGAGCCTCCTCGCCGTCTTGACGCGGCCACTCTTCGCTGAGAGTGGCCGCTCGGCCGGGAGACTCGCCACCGAGTGTCGGGTCAGGCCGAAGCCGGGGCGTTGACGTCCTCGGGCAGGTTCGCCTTGGCGGTCTCGACCAGCGCGACGAACGCGGGGACGTCGTTGACGGCCAGGTCGGCCAGGATCTTGCGGTCGACCTCGACACCCGCGGCCTTGAGGCCCTGGATGAAGCGGTTGTAGGTCAGGCCGTTGGCACGCGCGCCGGCGTTGATGCGCTGGATCCACAGCTTGCGGAAGTCGCCCTTGCGCTTCTTGCGGTCGTTGTAGCTGTAGACCAGCGAGTGGGTGACCTGCTCCTTGGCCTTGCGGTAGAGGCGCGAGCGCTGACCCCGGTAGCCGGAGGCGCGCTCGAGGATCACCCGGCGCTTCTTGTGGGCGTTTACTGCCCGCTTGACGCGTGCCATTTCAGTACTCCTTCAAGTTTCAGCGTGGTCGGCGACGAATCGCGACCACCCGGATGCGGAACACCCGGTGTGACAGGGGTGGACCCGGGGGTGGGTCCGGGAGTGGGCGGTGACTTACAGGCCGAGCAGCTTCTTCGCGCGCGGGACGTCGGCCTTGGCGACCTCCGCGGTGCCCGACATCCGGCGAGTGACCTTCGAGGACTTCTTCTCGAGGTTGTGGCGCAGGCCCGTCTTCTGGCGACGGATCTTGCCGGTCCCGGTCACGCGGAAGCGCTTGGAGGCACCGGAGTGCGTCTTGTTCTTCGGCATCTGTATTCCTTTTCTCTCTACGCTTCGATTTCTGGGTCGAGATTCTCTGAACGACCCTTTTCCTTCTTCGGCGAGGGCATCGGGTGCGCCGCCTTGAGCTCGGCACGCTCGGCCTCGCGCTCTGCTTCGCGCTCGGCGGCGCGGGCGTCACGCTCGGCCTTCACCTCGGCCTTGGCCTCGGACTTCTTCTTGTGCGGTCCGATCACCATGGTCATGTTGCGGCCGTCCTGCTTGGGCGAGGACTCGACGAAGCCGAGCTCGGTCACGTCCTCGGCGAGACGCTGCAGCAGCCGGTACCCGAGCTCGGGACGGTGCTGCTCGCGACCACGGAACATGATCGTGATCTTGACCTTGTCCCCCGACCGGAGGAACCGCACGACGTGACCCTTCTTGGTCTCGTAGTCGTGCTGGTCGATCTTCGGGCGGAGCTTCATTTCCTTGATGACGGTGTTGGTCTGGTTGCGACGGGCTTCACGGGCCTTCTGCGCGTTCTCGTACTTGAACTTGCCGTAGTCCATGAGCTTGCAGACGGGGGGACGGCCCATGGGCGCGATCTCGACGAGGTCGAGGTCTGCCTCCTGGGCCAGGCGCAACGCGTCGCTCGTGGAGACGATGCCGACGGTCTCGCCGTTGGGGCCAACGAGCCGGACTTCCGGTACCCGGATCCGGTCGTTGATGCGCAGCTCGGTGCTGATGGGTCCTCCTGTGGTGGAACGATGGGATGACCACCGGAACCCCCGGACGTGCAACAGGGCCTCCGCGCAACGCACGGAAGCCCCTGTCGTCGAACAGGTGTGACGGCGTGCGTCGCCCTGCTCGTTGACCAGACCCGACGACCTGATCGTGCAACGGTCGATGCGGGTGGGAGGAGGCCTCCGCTTGTCGGATCAGCCACTCCCTCGCGGGAACAGCTGATCGGTCACGCACAAGGGTACAAGCCGCGGGTCACGAATGCACATCGGGAGGCGACCCGCCGTCTCTGCCGGCGGGTCGGGCCCACCCCCAGCGGCCGCCGTCCAGCGGCACCAGGCGTTGTCCCCCGGCCAGGGCCTCGAGGTCCTCCCCCTCCACCACGAACATCACCGGGCCGGCCACGTCCAGCAGCAGCGCCGCGGCGTCGTCGTGGAGCGCGGCCTGCGCGGCCTGGCGAGCCGACACCGGGACCGGCCGTGCGGTGGCGTCCCACTGCGCCAGGCTCACCGATCCCGTGAACGCGAGCAGGGCGGTGCGGCCGTCCCGGCCGGTCATCAGCACCGCGGCCATGTCGCTGGTCTTGTCGCGCGCCAGCCCCTGCTCGTCGTACTCCACCTCGCCGAGCACCGCCACCACCGGCACGAGCACCCGCGTGTCCTGCAGCACGGCCAGCGCGGCGAGGTGTCCACCCACCTCCGGCGCCGCGTCGTACGCCGCGAGGGCTGCCGCCAGCCCCGGGTCGGCGGCACCGTCGTCGCCGGCGAAGCCCGGATCGGGGAGGGAGCGCGTCATGGTGGTCAGCGATCATTCCAGACCGTCCTCGGCGGACCTCCGTAGGCTGGACCCATGCCCCTCGCCGCCGACGTCACCATCGACGAGACCACCTGGGCCGCGCTCGCCCTGGTGCTGACCCTGCTCGGCGCCGTCTACACCTGGGTCTCCTGGCGGCGCCGCGGTGCTCGCGGCCGCGCTCCGCGGCCTGGCCTGGACCCTGATCCCGGTCGCAGCGTGGCTCACCGGCACCCTGAGGTTGGCGGCGAGCATCCTCGAGGACGTGATCGACTGGGCTGCGCGGCTGGTGTTCTCCCCGATCGTGTGGCTGGGCATCATCGTGGCCGGCGTCGCGGCGCTGTTGTGGGTGGTCTCGGGCGTGATGCGCGCCCGCGGGATCGGCGTACGCGGTCGGGGCCGGGAGGTCCCCGCAGCTCGGGCGAAGCAGGTGCCGTCCGCCAAACCCGCCAAGCCGCCCGCGCAGCAGTCGGGCAGGCGATCGGCGAGGACCGACGACGACATCGAGGACCTGGACGACATCGAGGCGATCCTCAAGAAGTACGGGATCTAGGACTTGTCCACCGGGCCGAGCGGCAGCGATTCCGCGCGCCACCAGCTCGCCCGTCGGCTCAACGCCGCCGTCGAGGGGCTCGACGACCCAGCGACACCGATGGTCGTGGTCGACCTGGACGCCTTCGACGCCAACGCCGCCGACCTCGTACGGCGCGCCGCCGGAAAGCCGGTGCGGGTCGCCTCGAAGTCGCTGCGGGTGCCCTCCTTGATGCGGCGCGCGCTCGGGGTGCCCGGCTTCGCCGGCGTGCTCGGGTACTCCCTCCGGGAGGCGCTGTGGCTGGTCGGCGAGGGAGTCGCCGACGACGTGGTGATGGGCTACCCGACGGTCGACCGCAGCGCGCTGCGCCGGCTGGTCGCCGACGAGCAGGCACGGTCCGCGATCACCCTGATGGTCGACTCGCCGGCGCACCTGTCGCTGGTGGAGGCGAGCACCGACGACGTGCGCGGCGTGCGGGTGGCGATCGACATCGACGCGGGGCTGCGGCTGGGCCGCTCCCACGTCGGCCCGAAGCGCTCGCCGCTCCATGACGCGGTCGAGGTCGTCGGCCTCGCCCAGGAGGTGCTGGCCCGCGGCTTCTCCCTGGTCGGGGTGATGACCTACGAGGGACAGGTGGCCGGGGTCCCGGACGACGTACCCAACCAGCGCGCCCGGTCACTGGTCGTGCGCAAGCTCAAGACAGCCTCCGTCGCGCAGCTCGAGGAGCGACGGGCGCTGATCGCCCGCGACCTGGAGGAGCTCGTCGACCTCGAGTTCTGGAACGCAGGTGGTTCGGGCAGCATCGAGTCGACCGTGGCCGACCCCGTGGTGACGGAGGTCGCGGCCGGGTCAGGACTGCTCGTGCCCGGCCTGTTCGACCACTACGAGTGCTTCGAGCCCCGCCCGGCGGCCTACTTCGGCGTCCCGGTCGTACGCCGTCCCGGCGATGGTCTGGCCACCGTCGCCGGAGGAGGCTTCATCGCGAGCGGAGCCAGCGGCAAGGACCGCCTGCCGACTCCCTGGGCGCCTCCCGACCTGCACCTGACCGGCCTCGAGGGTGCGGGCGAGGTGCAGACCCCGTTGACCGGGTCAGGTGCCCGGATGCTGCAGATCGGCGACTGGGTCTGGTTCCGGCACGCCAAGTCCGGTGAGCTCGCAGAGCACACCAACGTCGTGCACCTGCTGGCCGGCGACGCGATCGTCGAGACGGTGCCCTCCTATCGCGGGCTCGGTCTCGTCTGGTGACTGCGAGCTCTCCCGACTCGGTGCTGCGCCTCGCCCTGGAGCGCGGCCCGACGCTCGGCGCCGGCCGGCTGATCTGCATCGACGGCCCGGCGGGCTCCGGGAAGACCACCCTCGCGGCGGCCTGCGCCGCAGGAGCCGGTGACGATGCGCACGTCGTCCACATGGACGACCTGTATCCCGGCTGGTCCGGGCTCCGGGCGGTCGACGCCCAGCTGGCCGATCTCCTGGTCCCGCTGGCGCGAGGGACTGCGGGCACCTACCGGCGCTACGACTGGGTCGCCGGCCGCTTCGCCGAGCAGGTCACGGTCGACCCCACTCCCCTGCTCGTGGTCGAGGGCGTCGGCAGCGGCGCAGCGCGCTTCGCCGACCTGGTGACCGTCCTGGTGTGGGTCGAGGCGCCGTACGACCTGAGGCTGCAGCGTGGCCTGGCGCGCGACGGTGACGCGTTCGCCCCGCACTGGGAGCAGTGGGCCAGGGACGAGTCGGAGCTGTTCGCCCGTGAGCAGACGCGCGAGCGGGCGGACGCGGTCGTCGACGGCACCCGCCCGCTCGGCTGATCCGCCCTCAGTCGAGGACCGGCGCGTGGGTCCGGTCGCCGGAGAACATCAGGACGAGTGTCCCCAGCGTCACGATCGTGTACGCCGCCACGAGGATCTTGACCAGGGCCGGCACCTCCACGAACAACGCGGGCAGCGCGGTCACCAGCGCGACCACCAGGCACGCCGCCGCAATGCGGATGGCGGTCCGGCTGCCGGTGCGCCACGCGAGGATCACGGCCACCAGGCCGATCACGCCGCACACGGTGTCGGTGACCAGCACCACCATGGGTGGGCTGACGTCACCGCCCGGCACGGGCAGGAACGCGCTGGGTGCGTTGGCGAGGGAGATCAGCCCGGCGATGGCCAGGCCGATCTTGTTGCGGGTGGTCAGGATCGGCTGGGACTCCCGGACGGTGGTGGTGCTCATGACAAACCTCCATGGGTCGAGTGGACGCCTCACGATCAGCCGGCGGTCGTTCCCTGCGACAGGTGCGTGCTTCCTGCACATGTTCCTCGCTCTGCCCGGTGAAGTCGGGAAGAACTTCCCGGGCGCCGGGGGGCCGGCACCGCGATGATGGGCAGATGACCCTGCGGATCCTGCTGGCCGACGACCACCCGGTGGTCCGCGCCGGCCTGCGGGCCCTGATCGACACCATCGAGGACATCGACGTCGTGGGCGAGGCCGCCGACGGCGAGGAGGCGCTGCGGGAGACGCTGCTGCTGCGTCCCGACGTCGTGCTCATGGACGTGCGCATGGAGGGGGTCGACGGCGTCGAGGCCACCCGGCGGATCCGCGCGGCGGTGCCCGAGACCGCCGTGCTGATGCTGACGATGTACGACGACGACGCGACCGTGTTCACCGCGATGCAGGCCGGCGCCCGCGGCTACCTGCTCAAGGGAGCCACCCAGAACGAGATCGTGAACGCGGTCCGCGCGGTCGCCGCGGGACAGGCGATCTTCGGACCTGCCGTCGCCGCGCGGATGCTCGGCTACTTCGCGACGCCGCCGGTCGCGGACTCCCCGTTCCCGACCCTGACGACCCGGGAGCGCGACATCCTGGACCTGCTGGCCGGTGGCCGACGCACGGCCGCGATCGCGGAGCAGCTCTTCCTCTCCCCCAAGACCGTGAGCAACCACCTCACGAGCATCTTCACCAAGCTCGAGGTCGCTGACCGCGCGGCGGCCATCATCCGGGCCCGCGAAGGCGGCCTCGGGCGCGAGCAGTGATGTCGCTGCACGCGATCACCCTCGGGGTGGTGGCACTCTCGCAGCTGGTGCCGGCACTGGGGCTGCTCCGTGCCCGTCGGGCGCGGGCGGCCTCCCTGGCGATGATCGCGACCTCGCTCGCGCTGCTCCTCGGGATCGTCCTCGACCTCACCGGCGGCGGCCTCGGTCCGCAACGGGCATGGCTCGCGGCGGCCCTGCTGCTCGGACCGCTCTCCCTGGTGCTCTACCCGGTGGCGAGGTGGCGCGAGCCCGTCGACTTCCTGGTCGTCATCACGGTGGTCGCGGCAGGATCGCTGGCCACGACCCTGCCCGAGACCGGCGAGGCGATGACCGTGGTCGTGGTCCTGATCGGGATCCCGGCCCACATCTGGTGGCGGCTGGAGCACGCGCGGCCCGACGAACGCCGGGCGCTGACCTGGATGGCGCTCGCGGCCGGCAGCAGCACGCTGCTCGCGGGACTCGTCGCGTTCGCGGCCGGCGACTCCCTCGGCTCGGTCGCCGCGGAGGCGTTCTTCGTCGTGATCGGACCGGCGATGTACGTCGGCGCGGCCCGGGCTGAGATCGCTGACGCCCGCGCGCTGATCGTGCCCGTGGTCACCTACCTCACCGCCGCGGTCGCCTACCTCGCGCTGTTCGTCGGTGCGGCTGCGACGATCGAGGAGCTCGGCGGTGGGACCACCCCGACGGTGGCGGTGCTCGGCCTGTTCGCCACCCTGCTGGCCCCCACCTTCCACCCGATGCAGGTGCTGCTGCGTGGCGTGGTGGACCAGCTGTTGTTCGGCGTACGCCCTGATCCGCTGGATGCGGCCGGCCTGGTCTCGGGGCGCATCGGCGAGGACCCCGTCATCGCGCTCCGGGCGATCAGGGAGGCACTCGTGCTGCCCTACGCAGCGCTGCGCGTCGACGGCGAGGTGACCGTCTCCTCGGGGACTCGGGCCACGGAGACCGAGCTGCGTGTCCTGCCGTCCGCAACGAGCGGGACCCTCGAGCTGGAGGTCGGCCTGCGGCCGGGAGACGTGGGGCTGTCCAACGCTGACCGGCAGGTGCTCGACATCGCGACGCCACTGCTCGCCCAGTCCCTTCGCGCCAGCGCGCTCGCGGCCGACCTGCAGCAGTCGCGGCAGCAGACGATCGCCGCCCGCGAGGAGGAACGCCGTCGGTTGCGGCGCGACCTGCACGACGGCCTCGGCCCGCGACTGACCGGCATCGCGTTCACGGCTGACGCGGCCCGCAACCTCGCCGCGACCGACCCGCCGGCCGCGGAGCGACTGCTCGAGACCCTGCGCGCGGAGACCACGGCGGCGATCGAGTCGATCCGCGAGCTCGTCTACGCGATGCGTCCGCCGGCCCTGGACGAGCTGGGCCTCGCCGCCGCAGTCAGTCAGGCTGCCGGGTCGATGCGCGTCCGTTCGGGTGCGCTGTTGCGGACGGTGGTACGCGTCGAGGGCGTCGGGCAGCTGCCGGCTGCGGTGGAGGTGGCGGCCTACCGCATCGCCGTCGAGGCGCTGACCAACGTCGCGCGCCACACCGACAGCCTCGAGGCGACGGTCGTGCTGCTGCGGGCGGGGAGCACGCTGACCGTGGAGGTGACCGACCTGGCCTCCGGCACAGGCACCTGGCACCCCGGAGTGGGACTCAGCTCGATGCGCGAGCGGGCCGAGGAGCTCGGCGGCAGCCTGGTGGCCGGGAGCACCGCGACGGGAGGCCGCGTGCGCGCCGAGCTGCCGCTGGCTCAGTCCACGAGCCGGTAGTTGACCCAGCGCATCGTGGTCCGGTAGCCGGCCCGCTCGTAGAGCGCCAGCGCGCCGGTCGGATTCTCGGAGTCGACGTCGAGCGAGGACAGGTCGAAGCCTGCCTCGCGGTAGCGGTGGAGCGCGGTCTGCAGCAGCAGGCTGGCGAGCCCCCGACGGCGGTGCCCGGGGGTGGTGCCCAGCTTCGCGACGTACGCGTCACGCTTCCCGGTGACCTCCAGAGCCGCGTCGAACTCGTTGGTCTGGATGTACGCCGCGACGGCGCCCGAGCGGTCCCGCAGGACCAGGCTGAGCTCGGGACGGAGGTTGCGGCTGCCGGAGACCCACTGACGCCACATGTCCACCCCCCAGGGGGTGAAGCCGTAGTGGCCGACGAAGGCCATGTTGTGCGCCGACCGCAGCTCCTCCTGGTCGACACCCACCCAGGTCGAGAGGGTGTGGCCCTCAGGCACAGCAGGCGCATCGGTGCCCACGCCCTCGGTGTGCAGGTCGGCCGCCATCAGGAACGACCAGCGTTCCGGCCGGAGCCCGACCTTCGCGAACACCGACTCCAGGTCGGTGAGCGCCGACGGTCCGCTGCCCGTGATCACCGGGGTGAGGCCGCGCTCCCGGGCGTACTCGTGGGCACGCGCCACCATCAGGGGCAGGACGTGCGAGCCGATCCCGGTCCGACGGTGCTCGGGGTGGACCACACCGTCGATGCCCAGGCTGACCTTCCCGTCGTCCGGCTCGCGGGGCATCAGGCGGGTCTGGCCGACCACCTGCCCGTCGCGTTCGACGAGCAGCCAGTCGCGGGCGAGGTCGATCATCGGGTTCTCGATCTCCTCGACGACGTCCTCGACGGAGTAGTGCTCCTCGGTGTGGTCCACGCTCTCGGCCGCGGCCAGCAGGTCGTTGACGGCACTCGCGTCGTCGCGGGTCATCGGCCGGGTCGAGAAGTCGCTCACGCCACGGATCGTAGGACCGGCCGGCGTGATCCGGCACCTCCTTTTCGGCGAGGGCCGACCGCCGGACGGCTAGAGGTGGGTGTTGGCCGCGATCGTGGCGCGGATCTCGCGGACGGCTCTGCGTGCCCTTTCGCCGTCGGAGCCCTGCACGCCGATCAACGAGATCGTGGAGCCGTCGGAGAGGTCGAGGGTCCCCCAGGGCGCACCCCGTCTCAGCGAGACGCCGACCACCTGGGACCACTCATAGGTCCGTCTGCGGTAGCCGTTGACCACGGTGAGCGTCTGCGTGGTCGCGGTCACCCGCGAGCGCACGAGCGCGTTCCACGCGCCGAACAGCATCAGGGCGATCGCGACCAGCGTGGCTCGCTGGAACGTGGTGAACTCGCTGCGGGTCTGCGCACCCAGGCCGATCCACACGGCCGCGACCAGGGCCAGCAGCATGCCGCCGAGGACCCACACCGCGAGCCGGACGCCGAGCGGCCGCCACGTGTGCGGCAGGGCCGGAACTGCGGCGGGGCGTGGTTCAGAGTCGGCAGGCATGGATGTCGGTCAGCAGGATCGCCCGCGCGCCGATCTCGTAGAGGTCGTCCATCAGCCGCTGGGCGCCGTCGCGCGGGACCATCGCCCGGACCGCCACCCAGCCGTCGCGATGCAGCGGCGACATCGTCGGCCCCTCGAGTCCCGGCGTGAGCGCCACGGCTGCCTCCACCGCGGACTCGGGGCAGTCGTAGTCCATCATCACGTAGGTCCGGGCGACCAGTACGCCGTCGAGCCGGCGCTTGAAGATCTCGAAACCGGGCGGCTCCTCGGTCCCGGCGCGGGTGATCAGCACCGCCTCGGACTCGAGGATCACCTCGCCGACGACCTCGAGGCCGGCGGCCTTCATGGTGCTCCCGGTCTCGACGACATCCGCGATCACGTCCGCGACACCGAGCTGGATGCTGGTCTCGACGGCACCGTCGAGGCGGACCACCTCGGCCTCGATGCCGCGCTCCTCGAGATGGCGGCGCACCACCCCGACGTACGACGTGGCGATCCGCTTGCCGGCGAGGTCGTCGAGCGAGCCGAGCGTCCCGGGAGGGGCGGCGAAGCGGAACGAGGACCGGCCGAAACCGAGCCGGCGGGCCTCGTCGGCCTTGGCGCCGGAGTCGAGCAGCAGGTCACGGCCGGTGATGCCGACGTCCAGCGTCCCCTCGCCGACGTAGAGGGCGATGTCGCGCGGGCGCAGGTAGAAGAACTCGACACCGTTGGCCGCGTCGAGAAGGGAGAGCTCCTTGGAGTCGGTGCGCTGGCGGTAGCCCGCCTCGCGCAGGATCTCCGAGGCCGACGAGGACAGGGAGCCCTTGTTGGGGAGGGCGATCCGCAGGAGCGGCAGCTCTGCGCCGTTGACGGGGCTTGTCGAGACCATGGGTGTCCTAGAGGTGTGCGTAGACGTCGTCGAGGGTGATTCCGGCGGCGAGCATCAGCACCTGTGCGTGGTAGAGCAGCTGGCTGATCTCCTCGGCCGCCCGCTCATGGCCCTCCCACTCGGCGGCCATCCAGGACTCGGCAGCCTCCTCGACCAGCTTCTTGCCGATCGCGTGCACACCGGCGTCGAGTGCCTGCACCGTGCCGGAACCCTCCGGACGGGTCTCGGCCTTCTCACTCAGCTCGGCCCAGAGCTCCTCGAACGTCTTCACCGGGTCAGCGTAGATCGTCGGCGCGGACGACCCGACGCAAGGTCTGTGCGGTGACCAGCGCGGCCGCCGTGGCCTCGTAGCCCTTGCTCTCCACGCTGCCCTCGAGACCTGCCCGGTCGAGCGCCTGCTGCTCGGTGTCGCAGGTGAGCAGCCCGAAACCGATCGGGACCCCGGTGTCGAGGGCCACCCGGCTGAGACCGTCGGTGGCGGCGGAGCAGACGTAGTCGAAGTGCGGCGTGCCACCCCGGATGACCACGCCGAGCGCGACGACGGCGTCGTACCCCTGCCTCGCCAGTGCCTGCGCCACGACCGGGAGCTCGAAGGAGCCGGGCACGCGGACGACGTCCGAGGACCCGACCTGGTAGCGCTCCAGCGCCTCCAGCGCCCCCGCCACGAGACCGTCCATCACCTGCTCGTGCCAGCTCGCCGCGACCACGGCCACCTTCAGGTCGCTGCAGTCCACGGGCCTGTCGGGCGCGCTGCCGTCTCCGCTCACTGCTCCTCGCCTTCCGCTTCGGGTCGTCCCGCGTGGTCGCGCTCGAGGTCCGCGAGGTGGTGTCCCATCCGGTCCCGCTTGGTCATCAGGTAGGCGAGGTTGTGGTCGTTGGGCCGTGGCGTCAGGGCGACGCGCTCGGTGACCTCGATCCCGTAGGACTCCAGGCTCGAGGTCTTGTCGGGGTTGTTGGTCAGCAGCCGTACCGAGGTGACCCCGAGGTCGCGGAGCACCTGGGTGGCCGCGCCGTAGTGGCGTGCGTCCGCGGGCAGGCCGAGGTCGAGGTTGGCGTCCACCGTGTCGCGGCCCCCGTCCTGGAGCTGGTAGGCCTGCAGCTTGGCGAGCAGGCCGATCCCCCGACCCTCGTGGCCCCGCAGGTAGATCACCACCCCGCGCCCCTCCTTGACGATCAGGTCCATGGCCTCGTCGAGCTGCGGCCCGCAGTCGCACCGCTCGGAGCCGAAGACGTCCCCGGTGAGGCACTCGCTGTGCACCCGGGTCAGCACAGGCGTTCCGTCGCGCAGGTCGGCCGGGTCGCCGTAGACCAGGGCGACGTGCTCGGAGCCGTCCACGGTGATCCGGTAGCCGAACGCGGTGAACTGGCCGTGCCTGGTGGGCAGCACGGTCTCGGCCAGGCGCTGGACGTGGGTCTCGTAGCGGCGGCGGTAGTGCACCATCTGCTCGATCGAGATCATCTTCAGCCCGTGCTCGTCGCAGAACTCGCGGATCTCCGGCGCCCGCTTCATCGACCCGTCGTCGTTGACGATCTCGACGAGCACCCCGGCCGGCGTCAGCCCGGCCATCCGGGCGAGGTCGACCGCGGCCTCGGTGTGACCGCGGCGGTTCAGCACGCCGCCCTCGCGGTAGCGCAGCGGGAACACGTGGCCGGGACGGGTGAGCTCCCACGGCTCGGTCGCCGAGTCGGCGAGGACGCGGGCGGTGTGCGCGCGGTCCACGGCCGAGATGCCGGTCGTCACCCCGTCGCGAGCGTCCACCGAGATCGTGTAGGCCGTCCGCAGCTTGTCCTTGTTGTGCGGCGTCATCAGCGGGATCTCCAGCCGGTCGAGCATCTCGGCCGGCATCGGCACGCAGATCACCCCGCTGGAGTGGCGGATCGTGAACGCCATCAGCTCCGGGGTCGCCTTGCTGGCGGCGAAGATGATGTCGCCCTCGTTCTCACGGTCCTCGTCGTCGACGACCACGACGGCCTTGCCCGCGGCGATGGCGGCGATGGCCTCCTCCACCGTGTCCAGGCGGATCTTGCCCGCATCGGGGGCGTGGGTCTCGCTCACAGCCTCACCATCCTCTCGACGTACTTCGCGATCACGTCCACCTCGAGGTTGACGACATCGCCTGGTTGCTTGAAGCCCAGCGTGGTGCGGGCCAGGGTCTCGGGGATCAGGCTGACCGTGAAGCTGGCCCCGGTGGCGGCGCCGGTCAGGACCTCGACCAGGGTCAGCGAGATCCCGTCGACGGTGATCGAGCCCTTGGCCACGAGGTAGCGCTCCAGGTCGCTCGGCAGGGAGATCTCGACGAGCTCCCAGTGCTCGCTCGGCGTACGACGCACCACGGTGCCGGTGCCGTCCACGTGGCCCTGCACGATGTGGCCGCCGAGCCGGGTGGTGGGCGTGACCGCACGCTCGAGGTTCACCCGGGCGCCGGGCTCGAGGGCGCCGAGCGAGGTCTTCGCGAGGGTCTCCAGCATCACGTCGGCGGTGAAGGTGTCCCCGTCCCGGGTGGCGACGGTGAGGCAGCAGCCGTTGACCGAGATCGAGTCGCCGAGCCCGGCGTCGCTGGTGACCAGCGGGCCACGGACGGTCAGCCGGATCGCGTCCCCCTGGTCCACCAGGGACTCCACGGTGCCGAGCTCCTCGACGATGCCGGTGAACATGTCAGCTGCGTCCTTTCTGGGGGGCGGCGCCACCCCACAAATGTTGGATCGGGACGTCCGGATCGCCGATCGCGACGTCCCCATCCAACATTTGTGGGGTTCGGGCACCCGCCGCCGGCGCCATCGTGATCCGCACGTTCGCCTCCGCACCGCTGCCGATCGTCGTGACCTCGGTGATCGACAACCTCCGGGCGTCCGCGATGGCGGTGATGCCCAGGTCGGCCACCGCGCTGGTGCCCGCCCCGAGCAGCGCGGGTGCGACGTAGGCGACGACCTCGTCGACCAGGGCCGCCCGGAGGAACGCTGCTGCGAGGGTGGGGCCGCCTTCGAGGAACACGTGCTGCCGGTCGTGCGCATGCAGCAGGGCCAGCGCCTCGGCGGGGTCCCGGGTGCGCAGGTGCAGGGTCTCGGCCCGGTCGTTGAGCACGCGGCTGCCCGGATCGATGTCGCGCAGGCCCATCACGGCTCGCAGCGGCTGGTGCGCGACGGGTGCGTCGTACTCGTCGCGCACGGTGAGCTCCGGGTCGTCGATCTCGACCGTCCCGGTGCCGACCATGATCACGTCGCACTGCGCCCGCAACCGGTGGCTGTCCACGCGCGCCGCACGGGACGTGACCCAGCGGCTGGAGCCGTCGGACGCAGCGCTGCGACCGTCCAGCGTGGTGGCGAGCTTCCAGGTGACGAAGGGCCGGTGGTGCTCCATCGCGAACGTCCAGGCCCGGTTCAGCGCACGCGCCTCGCGTTCCATCAGGCCGAACTCGACCGGGACTCCCGCCGTGCGCAGCGCGGTCTCGCCTCCCCGGGCGACCGGGTTGGGGTCGGGCTGGGCGAACACCACCCGGGCCACGCCCGCCTCGAGGAGCGCCTGCGTGCACGGTCCGGTGCGGCCGGTGTGGTGGCACGGCTCGAGGGTGACCACTGCGGTCGCTCCCCTGGCGTCTGCACCGGCCTCGGCGAGGGCCGCGACCTCGGCGTGCGGGGTCCCGGCGCCGCGGTGGTAGCCCTCGGCGATCTCCCGGCCGTCGGGCGCCAGCAGCACGCAGCCCACGCGCGGGTTCGGACCGAGGGGTACGCCGGGCGTGCTCGCCAGCTCGAGCGCGCGACGCATCGCGCGCTGCTCCGCCGCGGAGAATCCCATCGTCCTGTCCTCACGTGGTCCACGCGGACCCCGGGGTCAGGACGGCTCGCAACAGGGCGTCGCGGACCACCTGCGTGCGCTTCTCATCCGGACTTTGACCGTCGGTCCAGGAGTTCCACCTGGTCAACCGGCCACCTTTCGGCAACCGGGTCGCGGACTGTCACCGCCGGTGCGGAGTTTCACCGCCCCCAGAGCACGCGAGCTTTCACTCGTCGGAGCAAGTCTGCCACAGCTGCGGCGTGAGGGACCGGTGACCTGCCTCACGCACCGTCGACCGCGTCGCGGGCCCGAGGAAGCGGGACGGGTTGCTTCCTCGGACCCGCGAGCGGGGCTCAGCGAACCGCTGCGGCGGCAGCCACGACGTCGACCAGGCCGTAGCCCTTGTCGACGCTGGTGGTGCCCAGCGGACCGTTCTCGTACGCCGCGCCGTCGGCGTACTTGTAGGCGGTGGTCTTCAGCGCGTTCTCGACCTGTGCCGGTGTGGCCGACGGATTGGCCTGGAACAGCTGCGCCACGATGCCGGCGATGTGCGGCGCGGCCATCGAGGTGCCGCTGATCGTGTTGAAGGTGCCGATGTCCAGCGGTCCGGGGCCGTTCCTGGGGTCCAGGCCGGTCGAGCAGATCGCCAGGTAGAGGCGGCACGAGGAGGTGATGTTCTCGCCCGGGGCGGAGAGGTCGGGGTACGTCGACTGGTCGCCCGTCTTGCCGCGCGAGGAGTAGTCGGAGACCTTGCCGTCGCGGGTGCCGTTGTCGAGGTCGAAGTACGACGCCACGGAGATGACACCAGGGGTCGGGTCCATCCCGGGCGGGTTGGACAGGCTCTCCGAGCCGTTGCCACCGTCGTTGCCGTTGGCCCACACGGTCAGGACACCTTCGGCAGCGAGCTCACGCTGCAGCTTCACGGTCGCCGACCGGGGGTCGAACTCGCCGCCGCCCGAGGGGCCGTAGGAGTTGTTCGAGACCTTGATCGGGGGGCAGGTGGCGGCGGACACGCCGGCACCACAGGGGGCCCGGTGGTTCTCCAGCACCCAGTTCAGGGCCGCGTCCGCCCCGAGGATGACGATGCCCGCGCCGGTCGACAGCGAGACGAGCTTGGCGCCCGGGGCCGCTCCCTGGAGCTTCTCGCCCGAGGAGAGCGTCGTCGGCCGTCCGGCCACGATCCCGTTCACGTGAATTCCGTGACCGCCGAGGGAGAGGGTGTCGGTGTCGACGCTGTTGGGCACCTTCTGCACCGAGCACAGTGACTCGGTCGGGTCGCACAGCGTCTTGAGGTTGGCGACCACGACATCGCTGCCGTCGGCTTCCTGGAGGTAGGGATGCGTCGGGTCGACACCGGAGTCGATCACGGCGACGGAGACTCCCTTGCCGGTGAGCTTGGTGCCGTCAGCCCCGGTCACGCTCTGCGTCGCCTCGAGGCCGCGGGTCGCGGTGTTCGAGGTCTCCTGGAAGAACTCGAGCGGCTGGGCGGCGCCCTCGACGTACTCCACGCCGGCCTGGGTGCGCAGCTTCTGGATCTGGGCCTTCGTGCCGCGCGCGCCCACGACGTCGATCTTGCGGAACGTGACCGTCCTGGTCATCCCGGCAGCCGTCACGGCGCGGTTGGCGTCACTGAGCGTGGCGCCGTGCACCAGCACCGTGGTCTTCCCGGTCAGCTTCGTCAGCTGCGTGCTCAGGAACGGCGAGACGGCAGCCTGTTCGGGAGCCGCGGTCGCGGGGCTCGGAGCCGCGAGGCCCATCGCCAGGACGGCAGCCGCGGAGGCTGCCAGGGTGGTGGGGATGCGCAGTCGCACTCAGGTGTTCCTTTCGCCCAGGCCGTCCGGCGTCGGTCGGCTCTGAACGCATCAACGACGCACCTCGCCCCGGGTCACGCCCAAAGCCCACATATCAGGACGCTGCGAGGGCGTCCCTGACGTGGACGAACCGGACAGGTGTCCGGGAGCGGCCCAGAGGGCTAGATCGCCTCGCTGGCGCGGTCACGCAGCTGCTGGACCATGGCGTCGGGATCGTCCGCCGAGTAGACGGCCGATCCGGCGACGAACACGTCGGCCCCGGCCTCGGCGCACCGCGCGATGGTGTCCAGCGAGATGCCGCCGTCGACCTGGAGCCACACCTCGAGCCCCGCCGCGGAGATCAGCTCACGGGCACGGCGGATCTTGGGCAGACACAGGTCCAGGAACCGCTGCCCACCGAAACCGGGCTCCACGGTCATCACGAGGAGCATGTCGAGCTCGCCGAGCATGTCGGCGTACGGCTCGATCGGGGTGGCCGGCTTCAGCGCCATCGCTGCCCGGACATCCTTGGCCCGCAGCTCGCGAGCGAGTCTCACCGGCGCGGCGGCAGCCTCGGCGTGGAAGGTGACGGACCCGGCGCCGGCCTCGGCGTACGCCGGAGCCCAGCGGTCCGGATCCTCGATCATCAGGTGCACGTCGAGCGGCAGGTCGGTCGACCGGGCCAGGCTCTCGAAGACGGGCAGGCCGATCGTCAGGTTGGGCACGAAGTGGTTGTCCATCACGTCGACGTGCACCCAGTCGGCACTGGGGATGCGGCCGACCTCGTCGGCCAGACGGGACAGGTCGGCGTTGAGGATGCTCGGCGTGATCTGGATACCCATGGTGCGTTGATCCTAGGGTGACGCGGGCTCGACGGCGTCAGTGCACGCGGCGCAGCAGGGCCATGAACATCGCGTCCGTGCCGTGCCGGTGCGGCCAGAGCTGGACGGCGCCGGGCAGGTGGGCCGACTCGGCGTCGTCAGCCTCCGGGACCAGGCCCAGGGCAGGTTCCAGCTGGGCGTCGGGGCGCGCGGCCAGCACCGTCGCGACCACCCCGGCCGTCTCCTCGACCACGGGTGAGCAGGTCGCGTAGAGCACCACTCCCCCGGGTCGCACCGCGTCCAGCGCACTGCTCAGCAGCGCGACCTGCAGCGGCACCAGTCCCTCGACGTCCGCGCGGGTACGCCGCCAGCGGCTCTCGGGCCGGCGGCGCAGCGCCCCCAGCCCGGAGCACGGCGCGTCGACCAGCACCCGGTCGAACTGCCCGGCGCGCCAGGGCGGGCGCAGCCCGTCGCCCGTCACGACGTCGCCCGAGCCGGCGCGCATCGCCTGCGCGACCAGCTTCGCGCGGTGTGGCAGTCGCTCGTTGGCGAGCAGCCGCGCCCCGCGCTGGGTCGCGAGCGCGGCGAGGAGGGCAGCCTTGCCGCCCGGGCCGGCGCACAGGTCCAGCCAGTGCTCGTCCCGTCCTTCCACGGCCACCCTGGACAAGGCGAGCGCCACGAGCTGCGAGCCGGCGTCCTGGACCCCGGCGCGTCCGTCGCGCACCGCCGGCACCTCTCCCGGGTCGCCGGAGTCCAGCACCGACGCCAGGGGGGAGATCGCGACGGGGTCGCCGGGGAGCTCCTCGACCGTGGACAGGCCGGGCCGGGCGACCAGGGTGACGCGGGGCCGTTCGTTGTCGGCAGCGAGGAGGGCCTCGAGCTCGCCGGGGCGGTCCAGGGCTCGTGCCAGTGCCTCGACGACCCACTCCGGGTGGGAGTGACGCACCGCCGGCGTCGCCTCGAGGGTGTCCATCCACGTCCTGAGGTCGTGCGCCGCGATCCTGCGCATCACGGCGTTGGCGAAGCCGGCCGGCTTGTGGCCGACCCGGGCGCGCACCAGCTCCACGGTGCTCGTCACGGCGGCATGGTCGGGCACCCGCATGGCCAGCAGCTGGTGGGCGCCGAGCCGGAGCGCGTCGCGGACGGCGGCGTCCGGGCTCCGACCCGCGAGGTGGTCGATGATCGCGTCGTAGCTGCCCTGGCCGCGGAGCGTGCCGCCGACCAGCTCGGTGGTGAAGGCGGCGTCACGCCCCCCGATCTCACGCTCGCGGAGCAGCTGGGGCAGGACCAGGTTCGCGTAGGCGTCCTCGGCGCGGACCGCCACCAGCACGTCGTACGCCGCGAGCCGGGCCTGGTCCACCTTCGGCCGGTCGGGGAGCTTCTTGCGCCCCCCGCTCATCCGAGGAGCTCGCGGACCAGCTTCTTGGGCGCGGTCGCCAACCAGGCGTCGGTGATCACCTCGGCCAGCTCGTCGCGGGTGATCTCACCGAGTCGCGACTGCTGCACCAGCACGGCGTTGAAGCCCTTGAAGTGGTCGATGGTGAAGAACGGCCCGTCCCCGTCGACCAGGGCCTGCTTGTCGTCGGGGTCGGCAGTCCGGATCACCAGGAGGTCGTCGTACTCCTCACCCGTGTGCGGATCGACCGCGCTCCTGTGCGGCTTGCGGTAGAGCACGAAGCCGCGGCCCTTGTCACCCGCGACCCTCAACGGCACCAGCCAGGTGGGCACGTCGCCCCAGGAGGTGCCGAACCAGGTCTCCGGGAGCCCGCGACAGATCTCGTCGACGTCCTCGGGGCGTGCCCGGGGGGATGTGGTGCGTGCAGCCATGCGTTCGACGCTACCCGCCGAGCCGGGCGGTGGACTCGAGCCGGGCGCCACGGGCCCAGTCGGCGGCGTCCATCTCCTTGCGACCGTGCGGCTTGACCCGGCCCAGCTGGACCGGCCCGCTGGCGGTGCCGACGAAGACGGCACTGCGGGTGACCTCGAGGGCACCGGGGTCCAGGCGCTCGCGACCGACAGGACGCGCGGGGCCGAGCTTGATCCGTTCGCCCTCGAAGGTCGACCACGCACCCGGGGCGGGGGTGCAGGCGCGGATGCGGCGGTCGACCGCGACGGCGGGCTCCGTCCAGTCGACGCGCGCGTCCTCCACCGAGATCTTCGGAGCGAGGCTCACCCCGTCGGCCGGTTGCTCGCGGGCCTCCAGGGTGCCGTCCTCGATGCCGTCCAGGGTCTGCACGAGCAGCCCCGAGCCTCCCTCGGCCAACCGGCCGAGCAGGTCGCCGGCCGTGTCCTCGGGCCCGATGGTCTGGGTCATCAGCCCGTACGTCGGGCCCGCGTCGAGGTCCTTGACGATCCGGAAGGTGGTCGCGCCGGACACCTCGTCCCCCGCCCAGATGGCGTGCTGCACCGGCGCGGCTCCGCGCCACGCGGGCAGCACCGAGAAGTGCAGGTTGACCCAGCCGTGCTCGGGGATGTCGAGCGCGGACTGGGGCAGCAGGGCTCCGTAGGCGACGACCGGGCAGCACTCGGGACGCAGCGCGCGCAGCGCTTCCTGGAAGTCCGGGTCGCGCGGGTGTGCCGGCTTCAGCACGGGCACGCCGAGCTCCGCGGCGCGCAGCCCGACCGGCGAGGCGATCAGCTTGCGGCCTCGACCGGAGGGTGCGTCCGGCCGCGTGACCACGCCGACGAGCTCGTGCCGGCTGGCCGCGACGGCCTCCAGCGCCGGGACGGCGACCTCGGGGGTGCCGGCGAAGACGACGCGCATCAGATCCCGAGGCCGTTGGTGGCGTGCGGCGAGATCCTCACCTGGGGCGTGCTCTGGCCGAACCACTCGGCCTCGCGGATGTACTTCATCGCCTCCTTGCGGGCCTCCCGGTCCAGCCGGTCGATGAACAGGATCCCGTCGAGGTGGTCGGTCTCGTGCTGGATGGCGCGGGAGAGCATCTCGGTGCCCTCGATGGTCACCGGCTCGCCGTACATGTCGAACCCGCGGGCGACCACGGAGAACGCCCGCTGGCAGTCGATCCTCAGCTCCGGGATCGACAGGCAGCCCTCGGGGCCGACCTGGAGGTCCTCGGACAGGGTCAGGTCGGGGTTGACGAGATGGCCGAGCTCGCCGTCGACGTACCAGGTGAAGACGCGCAGCCCGACACCGAGCTGCGGCGCGGCGAGGCCGGCGCCGGGAGCGTCGAGCATGGTCTCGGTCAGGTCGGCGACCAGGGTGCGCAGCTCCTTGTCGAAGTCGACGACCACCTGGGCCGGCGTACGCAGCACCGGGTCGCCGAAGAGCCGGATCGGCCTGATGGACACGTGGTCCTCCCTCGTCGGTTGAGCTGTCGAGACCAGAGTCTAGGAGCGATGAGTTCGCGGCCCGGCGCGGGTCGGCCTTGGTGACAGGAAATGCCACGACGATCAGGAGGGACCTGATGCGCACGCTCGCGATCACGCAGAACATCACCCTGGACGGCTCGATCGAGATGCTCGACGACTGGTTCGACCCGGAACGCCACGCCTCCGACGAGATGAGTGACGTGCTGGAGGAGATCCGTCGCCAGGACTCCCGCTCCGACGCTCTCCTGCTCGGCCGGCAGACGTTCGAGGACTTCCGCGGCTACTGGCCAGAACAGACCGACGACACCAGCGGGATCACCGCGTACCTCAACCAGGTCGACAAGTACGTCGTCTCCACGACGATGACCGAGCCCGGATGGGAGAACTCGACCGTGCTCTCCGGCGACGTCGTCGACGAGGTGCGCGCGCTCAAGGAGGCTCAGGGTGAGGACATCGTGCTGACCGGCAGCATCAGCCTGGCGCACAGCCTGATCGGGGCGGGACTGGTCGACGAGTACCGCCTGTTCGTCTATCCGGCGGTGCAGGGTCGCGGCCGGCGACTCTTCCCCGACGGGGTGCAGATCCCGCGGCTGCGGCTGATGGACGCCCGGACCTTCCGCTCCGGTGTGGCCCTGGTGCACCACGCCGTGGCCTGACCCGGCTCACCCGAGCTCGGCCGGGTCCACCTCGATCCGCACGTGCGGGAGCTTGCGCGTGGAGCGATGTGCCTGCAGGTCGCCCAGTGCCGAGGACAGGGCTGCGCCCGAGCTGCGCGGCACGCGTACGACGTAGCGCACGACCTCCTCGGCGAGGGCATCGCGTGGCGGCTCGACCGGAACCGGCCCCAGCACCTCGGCGCCGGCGGGCAGCTGCAGTGCGGCCACCGCCTGCTCGAGGTCGACCGGCGCGCCGGTGACCGTCGCCACCCGGGAGGCCGGTGGCAGGTGAGCCGACTGGCGCTCGTCGATCTCTCGCCGGGCGAGGCCGCTGGGATCCCAGCGGAGCAGCGCCTGGAGTCCAGGATGACTCGGTTCGCCGATCGCCAGCACCCGCCCACCCTCACTGGGCCGGCGGACCAGCGCGGCTGCGTTCGTCCATCGACGCACCGCCTCCTCGGTCGCGCGCAGGTCCGATCGGGCGAGCAGCAGCCAGGTGTCCATCAGCACGCACCGCCGCGTAGCCACCGACGGCGACCGGCTCCGCTCCCGGGGTGGCGACGACGATCGCCGGCGCGCTCTCGACGGTCGCGAGCACCCGGTCCCCCGACGAGGACGTGCGGACCGGCACGCCCGGGACGGCACGGCCCAGCTCCTCGGCCGTGCGGGCGTCGCCGAGGACCGGCGCGCGCAGTCCGTGTCCCCCGCACTCGGCGCACCGCCAACCGGGCGCTTCGGTGGCGCACCACGCGCACTCGGGAGGCCGCGCCGGGCCGCGGAGCCGCAGCGGTCCGTGGCAGACCGCGCACTCGGCCGGCGTACGGCAGCGGTCGCAGGCGAGCCGGGTCGCGTAGCCGGCGCGGGGCGTCTGCACGAGCACCGGTCCGTCACGCACCGCGTCGCGGACCAGCTGGAGCGCCTCGCTGGGCAGCCGGGCGGTGCGAGCAGCGGGGTCCCGCGCGAGGTCGCGGTCGGAGTCGCCGGTCAGGCCCACCGAGATCCGCTCGCGGACGACGTCGCGCGGAGCCACGACCTCGGTCGCCCAGCCGGTGCGGACGAGGTACTCCGCCTCGACGCTGCGCGCGTGCGCCGCCAGCAGCGCGGCGCAACCGGTCTCCTGGGCGCGCATGAGCAGGACCTCGCGGGCGTGGGGGTACGGCGCCCGCGGCTCGTCGTGCAGGTCGTCGCCGTCGTCCCAGATCGCCACCAGGCCGAGGTCCTGCACCGGCGCGAAGGCCGCTGCGCGGGTGCCGATGACGATGCGGACTGCTCCGCGGCTGATCGCGAGGAACGCGCGGTAGCGCTTCGCCGGGCCGGAGTCGGCCGCGAGCACGACGTGGCGTCCCTCGCCCAGCCGGGCGGTGAGCGCAGCGTCGAGCCGCGCGACGTCGCGATGGTCCGGGACGCACACCAGCGCGCCGCGGCCCGACGCCGCGGTCGCCACCACCGCCTCGGCCAGCAGGTCGGCCCAGTCGTCGCCGGGGACGACCGTCCAGACAGCGCGCGGTGAGTCCCCCGCCGCCAGGCCGTCCAGGACCGACGCACCGACCGGGTAGTGCCCGAACCGCTCCGGGTGCCGTTCGACGGAGATCTCGGGCGTCGGCTCGGAGGGCTCCTTCTCGACGGTGGCGTGCCGGGGCGGCACCGCCAGTCGGAGCACGTCGGACCGGGTGCCGGCGTACCTCTTCGCGACGGCTCCGGTCAGCGCGGCCACATCCGCGGTGAGCACCCGCTCCGCGCTGACGACGCGTCGCAGCGGCTGGAGCCGGCCGGTGTGGGTGGTGGTGGCCGCCCGCTCGATGACGAACCCGTCGACGTCCTGCCCGGCGAACCGCACCTTGACCCGCACCCCCGGCTGCGCGTCCGCGGACATCGTCTCCGGCACGGCGTAGTCGAAGGGCCGGTCGAGGTGCGCGAGCGCGACGTCCACGAGCACCCGGGCGACCGGGTCGACCTCGGCCACCGGGACCGGCTTCCGCGCCTTCGGCGGCGTGGCCTTCCGCGCCGCCGCCTTGACCCGCTCGGGCGCCGGCAGCAGCGCCTGCTGCTCCTCGTCTCCCGTCGTCACCCGCGCATGCTTTCACCCGGTGGCGACAGGGTGGTGGGCGGTTTCGGTACGTCGGTTTCGGCACGTCGGTTTCGGCACGTCGGTTTCCCCGGTCGACCGGTGAAACTGGAGGTTGTCCACCGAAACTTCGGTGCACAACTGCAGGTATCCCCGGTCGGCCGGTGAAACTGACCCCCCTCAGCGCCCCCGCGGCAGCTCGTACGCCCGCCCGTCGAGCCGGTGGGTCGGCTTGATCCTCAGCGCCTTCAGGATCGTCGGCATGATGTCGACCGACCGGACCTCGGCCTTGAGGTCCCTGGACCCGACCCCGCCACCGGCGAACACGATCGGCACGTCCTGGGCGCGGCGCTGGATGCCGCCGTGGTCTCCGGCCACGGAGTACGTCGTGTCGTCGACCAGGGTGGCGATCACGTCCGCGCCGTGCTTGGCGGCGGTGGTGTCGAGCAGCTCCTGCGCGTGCGACCGGAACCAGGCGCGCTCCGCCTTCGAGGGCATCCGGTCCCAGCGCACCTTCGAGGCGAGGTCGAAGTGGCGCTTGTCGGCACCCCGTTTCCAGACCGCCGAGACGCCCGGCATCCTCGCCATCACGTCCACGGCCTGCCTGACCTTCGCAGCGGACTGGTCCTTCAGCCAGGCCCGGACCATCGAGTCGGAGTAGGTCATCGCCACGTTGCCGGTGTCCACCAGCGGCTGCAGCGCCGGCTGCGGGTCGAGGTACTCGTCGTTCTCCATCGTGCCGTAGTACCAGTTGTAGAAGCCCTGGCCGTCGGCGTCGACCCCGTGGAAGTCACGCCCGGGCACGGAGCCGTGGTCGGAGGTGAGTACGACGAGGGTGTCGTCGAGCTCCCCGGTCCTGCGCAGGTGCCCCAGGATCTTGCCGACCTGCTCGTCAGCGACGTCGGCCGAGGCTCTCATGTGCGTCATCGGGACGGCGCCACCCGGGTCGTCGATGCCGCCCCACATGTGGGCCGCCTTGTCGACACCGGGCAGGGTGACGAACACACCGCTCCAGTTGCTCTCGTTCTTCATGGTCGCGATCGCCGCATCTGCCGCCCAGACGTCCCCGCCCTCGTGCTCCGGGTCGAACCCGACGGTGTAGCGGTCCTTGTCCAACGGGTAGAGCCAGGCCGGCGAGATGCCCGTGTCGTACTTCTCCTTCGAGTCGGAGTCGACGTAGTAGCGCCCGCAGGTGGGAGCCGAGAGGTACGCCGGCACGTTGATCCCCGCTGGACCGCGCCAGGTGTTGTCCACCGTCGCGTCGCCGTCGCAGTCGAAGCTGCGGCTGGAGAAGGTGATGGTCCGGTCGGCGTCCGCACCGCCGAGTCCCCACGCGGCGTACGTCTTGGGGCTGATGGCGACCACCGTGGACCCGGGGCGCTTCGCGTGCAGGTACTCCGCGAGCTTCGGGTAACCCGCGGCCTCCTGCAGCGGAAACATCTGCTCGGAGCCGAAGTTGCTGGTCAGCCACATGCCGGTGCCGTTGGTGGCCTGGTCAGCGAGGATCCCGTCGACATCGCGGTAGCCCTCGTCGGTCCAGCCCTGGTTCTTGGGCAGCGCCCCGGTGGTGATCACGTTGTGGGTCACCACGGTGACCGCCCCGAGGTGGCCGAGGTAGCTCTTCGGTGCATCCGCGCCGGTTCTCATCAGCGCCTGGACGTGGCGCATCTGGTACTTCTGAACGATCTCGCGCGACAGCCCGTCCACGACGATCACGACGACCTTGCTCGGCGTGTGCGCCCTCGGCTTCCCCTGGCTGCCCGCGGTTGCCGACGTGCCGGCGAGAGCGACGACGACCAGTGAGAGCGCCAGGAGGGCGAGGACGAGACGAGGAGCACGACGCATGGGAGACCTCCGGAATCCGGCCCCGACCGACGCCTGTGCGCCGGCGCAGGGTTCGGCGAAAGTAGCACCGGTGGTCAGGTTGCGGCGCCGCCCGTCTAGGCCGGTCTTGTCAGCGCGCGGTTTCACTGGGTCCCCAGTGAAACTGCCACTTCCCCCTTGTTGCAACGCGGGGGAAGTGGTGGTTTCACTGGGTCCCCAGTGAAACCGCCACTTCCCCCGCGAAATTTCGCGTGGGAAGTGGCTGTTTTACCTCAACCAGACAATTGTGGGACTCAGACCCCCGCCGCCGACTTCAGCTTCTCGGCACGGTCGGTGCGCTCCCAGGTGAAGTCGGGGAGCTCGCGACCGAAGTGGCCGTACGCCGAGGTCTGGGCGTAGATCGGGCGCAGCAGGTCGAGGTCGCGGATGATCGCGGCGGGACGCAGGTCGAAGACCTCGAGGACCGCCTTCTGGATCACCTCGTCGGCGACGACACCGGTGCCGAAGGTCTGCACGAAGACTCCGACCGGCTGGGCCTTGCCGATGGCGTAGGCGACCTGGACCTCGGCGCGGCGGGCGAGGCCGGCGGCGACGATGTTCTTCGCCACCCAGCGCATGGCGTACGCCGCGGAGCGGTCCACCTTCGAGGGGTCCTTGCCGGAGAAGGCGCCGCCGCCGTGACGGGCCATGCCGCCGTAGGTGTCGACGATGATCTTGCGGCCGGTCAGACCGGCGTCGCCCATCGGGCCACCGACCACGAACACGCCGGTCGGGTTCACCAGCAGGCGGTAGTCCTCGGAGGGGATGTCGAAGCCGCCGAGCACGTGGTCGATCACGTGCTTCTTGATGTCGGCCTCGAGGGTCTCGAGCGTGGTCTCCTCGGCGTGCTGGGTGGACAGCACGACCGTGTCGACACGGACGGGGTTCTCCTGCTCGTCGTACTCGATGGTGACCTGGGTCTTGCCGTCGGGACGGAGGTAGGCCATCGTGCCGTCCTTGCGGACCTCCGTGAGGCGCTCGGCGAGGCGGTGCGCGATCGTGATCGGCAGCGGCATCAGCTCGGGCGTGTCGTCGGAGGCGTAGCCGAACATCAGGCCCTGGTCGCCGGCACCCTGCTGGTCGAGCTCGTCGACCGAGGAACCGACCCGGGCCTCGTGGCCCTGGTCGACGCCGGCGGCGATGTCGGCGGACTGACCGCCGATGGCCACCTGCACGCCGCACGACTTGCCGTCGAAGCCCTTCAGCGAGGAGTCGTAGCCGATCTCCAGGATCTTCTTGCGCACCAGCTCCGCGACCGGCGCGTAGGCGTTGGTGCGGACCTCGCCCGCCACGACCACGAGACCGGTGGTCAGCAGGGTCTCCACCGCGACGCGGAGGTTCTGCTTGTCGGAGTCGTGCGCGAGCAGGTAGTCGAGGACCGTGTCGCTGATCGCGTCGGCGATCTTGTCCGGGTGACCTTCGGTCACGGACTCGGAGGTGAAGAGGCGTCCGGTCACAGTGGTGTTCTCCTACGCGGTGGGCCAGGTCTGAGTGGTGGTCTGGGGGTCGGGCTGGGTGTGCCAGGGGCCGGGATCGGCGGGCACGAGCCTAACTGACTGTCCCACGAGCCGAACGCAGGTCTCAGTCGGTGTCCGCGGGGAGGTCGTCGGGGAGCAGGCCGAGCACCCGGTCCCAGATCACGTGCGCGAGCGCCGACTTCGAGCCGAGCGGGACGCTCACCGCGCTCCCGTCGGCCGCGAGTACGACGGCCTCGTTGTCCTCCGAGCCGAACACGGCACCGCCGCCGACGTCGTTGACGACGAGCAGGTCGCACCCCTTGCGGGCGAGCTTGGCCCGCGCGTGCTGCATCACCGTGCCGGTCTCGTCACCGGTCTCGGCGGCGAAGCCGACCACCACGATGTGCTCGTTGGGTCGGTCCCGGGCCAGGCCGGCCAGGATGTCGGGGTTCTGGGTCAGCCGGATCTGCGGTGAGCTGCCGTCGTCGGACTTCTTGATCTTGCTGGTGGAGTGCTCGACCGGCCGGAAGTCGGCCGGGGCCGCTGCCATCACCACGGCGTCGGCCGACGCGGAGGCCTCGAGCACGTGCTCCTGCAGCTGCGCGGTGGTCTCCACCCTGACCACCTTGACGCCGGCCGGATCCGGGAGGGTGACGTTGGCGGCGACGAGGGTGACCTCGGCCCCACGGGCTGCTGCCGTGCGCGCCAGGGCATAGCCCTGGAGGCCGGAGGACCGGTTGCCGATGAAGCGGACCGGGTCGAGGTACTCGCGGGTGCCTCCGGCCGAGACCACGACTCGCCGCCCGGCCAGGTCCTGCCCGGCCGCACCGGCCCGGCCGCCCCCGCGGGCGAGCAGATCGGTGGCCAGGGCGAAGATCTCGCCCGGCTCCGGCAGGCGACCCTTGCCCGTGTCGGCGCCGGTCAGGCGGCCCTCCGCGGGCTCGATCACGACCACGCCGCGCGAGCGCAGGGTGGCGACGTTGGCCTGCGTCGCCGGGTGCTCCCACATCTCGGTGTGCATGGCCGGGGCGAACAGGACCGGGCAGCGCGCCGTGAGCAGGGTGTTGGTGAGCAGGTCGTCGGCCAGGCCGTGGGCGGCCCTGGCCATCAGGTCGGCAGTGGCGGGTGCGACGACGACGAGCGCCGCCTCCTGCCCGATCCGCACGTGGGGGACCTCGTGCACCGAGGACCACACGTCGGTGCTGACCGGCTTGCCGGACAGCGCCGCCCACGTGGGGGCGCCGACGAACTCCAGCGCTGCGGCGGTCGGCACCACGGTGACGTCGTGCCCCGACTCGGTGAACAGGCGGAGCAGCTCACAGGCCTTGTACGCAGCGATCCCGCCGCTCACGCCGAGAACGACACGAGGGCGGGACACAGCTGCTTCGAGGACGACTGGGTCCACGACTCCCTGCTAGCTCACTCGGCGACCGGGTCGGCGGCGGGGGCCGGCGCTGCCGGGGCGGCAGCGGCGAGTGCCTCGGCGGCGACCTCGTCGGGGTCGATGTCCTCGCAGGTGAGCAGGTCCTCGTTGATCTCGCGCAGCGCGATGGACAACGGCTTCTCCTGCACGTGGGTGTCCACGAGCGGACCGACGTACTCCAGCAGGCCCTCGCCGAGCTGGGAGTAGTAGGCGTTGATCTGGCGTGCGCGCTTGGCGCTGTAGAGCACCAGCTTGTACTTGGAGTCGGTCTTGGTCAGCAGGTCGTCGATCGGGGGATTGGTGATTCCCTCGGCAACTGGCTGGGCACCGGACGCGCTCATTGAGCCTCACTAACGAAGATTGGTTCTGCCAACGACGGTCACCCAGACGCCCGGGGATCCGTTCACTGCCCGGGAGACGCCCCGGACCGCATCAACTCTACCAATTCCTGCCCGGCATCGTGAATCTGGCGGTTCACGACCGTCACGTCGAACTCCGGCTCGGCCGCCAGCTCGCCCCGGGCGGTCTCCAGTCGCAGCTCCCGCTCCGCGGCGTCCTCGGTGCCCCGGCCGACGAGGCGCCGGACCAGCTCCTCCCACGAGGGCGGGGCCAGGAAGACGAAGAACGCCTCCGGCATCCGCCGGCGGACCTGCCGCGCCCCCTGGAGATCGATCTCCAGCAGCGCGGGGCGGCCCTCGGCCAGGGCCTTCTCCACGGGGAGCCGCGGCGTGCCGTAGCGGGCGCCCCGGTGGACCACGGCCCACTCCAGGAGCTCCTCCTCGGCGACCATCTGGTCGAAGCGCTCCTCGGAGACGAAGTGGTAGTGCACCCCGTCCTGCTCCCCCGGCCGGCGTCGCCGGGTGGTCGCGGAGACCGAGATCCAGATCTCGGGATGGTGCTCGCGCACCCAGGCCGTCAGCGTGCCCTTCCCCACGGCGGTGGGACCGGCGAGAACTGTCAGCCGAGATGCGGGGAGTGGCACCTCGTCACTCTGGGGCGGAGAACTCGTCGACGAGCGCGGCGACCTGCTTGGCGCCGAGTCCGCGCACCCGACGGGTCTCGGAGATCTTCAGCTTCTCCATCACCTGCTGCGCCCGGATCTTGCCGATGCCGGGCATCGACTGCAGCAGCTCCTTGACGCGCATCTTGCCGATGACCTCGTTGGTCCGGCTCTCCTCGACCACGTCGGCCAGGGTCGCGCCGGAGTGCTTGAGCCGGTTCTTGACCTCCGCTCGCTCGCGGCGGGACGCGGCTGCCTTGTCGAGAGCAGCCTGACGCTGCTCGGGCGTGAGGGGCGGCAAGGCCACTGAGGAATCCTCGACTTCCTGCTCGACTTCTTCGAGCGGGTGGGAGCTGGGTGTTGCTGGCGTATCCGGTCACCGGCAATCTAGCGACGCCGCGCCGAGACCTGCAACGCGAGGGGGCCGCAATCGGGCCCCCCGAGACCAAGGTCACCACACTCGCTCACCCGAGGTCCGCCCCGGGGGCGCTGATCAGCCGAGGCCGAGGTTGATCTTGCAGACGTCGCGGGCCTGCTGCTCGATCCCGGCGGAGGCAGCGACGACCTCGTCGGTGCCGATCTGGCCGGCCGCGTCCACGATCGCCTTCTGGTCCGCAGCGCTGAGCCCGGAGGGCGGCTTGCCGCCGGTGAAGTCGGAGGCCTTCACGCCGGCCTCCTCGAGCGCGCCTTCCAGGTCGTCCAGGGCGCCGATCAGCGTCTGCCACTCGTCGGCCACGTCGTCGGGGGCCTGGTCGGCCAGCTCCCGCAGCATCGGCAGACCGTCCAGCAGGGCGGTCGGCGAGCTGGAACCGGTCATGTCCGCGATCTCGGTGCGCCGCTGCTCCAGGGTGCTGCAGTAGGTCTCGCCGCCACACGCGGTCAGCGGCAGGAGCAGTGCGGCGACAGCGGTGGCCATCGACTCCCGAGGCCTCATCGGCCACCACCCCGAAGAGCGGTGAAGGAGTCCAGCGCGCGACCCACCGCGGTGTGCAGCGAGGCGGCGTCGGGACCGGCGGACAGGATCTCGCGAGAGCTCGACGGCAGCACCAGGTCGATCACGTCACCGAAGATGCGGCGTACGTCGGCTGCGGTGCCGCCCTGGGCGCCGATCCCGGGCACCAGCAACGGCCCGTTCACGCCCAGGTCCTCGCTGGTCTCCGCGATCGTCGCGCCGACCACGGCACCGAAGGACCCCATCGGGGCCAGACCGTCGTTGAGCGCGCGCAGCTCGTCGAGGACGGTGCCGGCCACGGTCTGCCCGGTCGCCGTGCGAGCGTGCTGGAACTCCGGAGCCTCCGGGTTCGAGGTCAGCGCGAGCACGAACACGCCCTTGTCGTGCGCCTGGGCGGTCTCGATCATCGGTGCGAGGCTCCCGAAGCCGAGGTACGGCGTGGCCGTGATCGCGTCCACGGCCATCGGGGACCTCGGGTCGAGGTAGGCGTCGGCGTAGGCCTGGGCCGTGGACCCGATGTCGCCCCGCTTCACGTCCAGGACGACCAGGGCGCCGGCCTCGCGCGAGATCTCGACGACCTGTTCGAGGACAGCGATCCCGCGGGACCCGAACCTCTCGAAGAAGGCCGACTGCGGCTTGACGGCGGCCACCCGGGGAGCCAGCGCCTCGGCCGCACCCAGGGCGAACTTCTCGAGCCCGTTGACCGAGTCGGTGAGCCCCCAGGCGTCGAGCAGCCCGGCGTGCGGGTCGATGCCCACGCACAGCGGTCCACGTCCGTCCATCGCCCTCCGCAGCCGGGCGCCGAAGGCGCCGGAACCGCCCAGCGCTGACTCGCTCATGGCTGCCTCCCCGCCGTCGCGAGCCGCCGGTTCAGCTGTGCATTCATCCTGGCCGGCCACCACGGGCCCTCGTAGACGAATCCGGTGTAGGCCTGCAGGAGGTCGGCACCCGCGTCCAGGCGCTGGAGAGCGTCCTGCGGCGTCGTGATCCCGCCGACGCCGACCAGCGTCAGGTCCGGACCCACCCGGTCGCGGAGGAGGCGGATCACCTCGTTCGCCCGAGGACGCACGGGTGGCCCGGAGAGCCCGCCAGGACCGGCGGACTCCACCTGCGCCGTGGTCGAGGCCAGCCCTGCCCGCGAGATGGTGGTGTTGGTCGCGACGATGCCGTCGAGCCCGAGGCCGACGACCAGGTCCGCCACCGCCAGGACGTCGTCGTCGCTCAGGTCCGGGGCGATCTTCACCAGCAGCGGCACGTGGCCGGTGGTGACGTCGTCGGCGCGGCGCCGGACCGCCCGCAGCAGCGGCTCGAGGCGGTCGACCGCCTGCAGGTCCCGCAGCCCGGGTGTGTTGGGTGACGAGACGTTCACGACCAGGTAGTCCGCGTGCGGTGCGAGCAGGGAGGTGCTCTTCTCGTAGTCCCGCACCGCCTCCTCGTCGGGAACGACCTTGGTCTTGCCGATGTTGATGCCCAGCGGTGTCCCGGCCGGCCGGCCGGTGCGGTCCAGGCGCCGGGCAGCCAGCCGTCGGGCGACCACCTCGGCGCCGTCGTTGTTGAAGCCCATCCGGTTGACGATCGCGCGGTCGGCCGGCAGCCGGGCGAGCCGTGGCCTGGGGTTGCCCGGCTGCGGCTCGCCCGTGACGGTCCCGATCTCGACGTACCCGAAGCCCAGGTTGGCGAGCGCATCGATGCCGACCGCGTTCTTGTCGAACCCCGCTGCGAGGCCGAGCAGCCCGGGGAAGTCGAGCCCCATCACCCGACGCGTGTGCCCGGCACCGCCGGTCCCGGGGCCGACCCTGCTCGCCCGCCCGCCGACCAGCCGGGTCACCGGCTGCGCGGCCCTGATGGCGCGGAAGGCGAGATGGTGCGCCCGCTCCGGGTCGGTCCTGGTCAGCACCCGGTCGAAGACCTGCCGGTAGGCACCCAACTCAGAGGCCCACGTCTGCAGCGTCCGGCGTCCCGTGGGTGCCGGCAGCCTGCTGGTCCAGCGGACGGGCCCAGTCCTGCAGCGAGCGCACCCCGATGTCGGCTGCGCGCATCGCCTCGATCCCCTGCACCGCCGCTCCGAGGCCCTGGACGGTGGTGATGCACGGGATGTTGTGCAGGATGGCCGCCGTGCGGATCTCGTAGCCGTCGAGCCGCGGTGAGCCGCCACTGGTGGTGCCGTGGGGGGTGTTCACCACCAGGTCGATCTCACCGGCGAGGATCCTGCTCACGATGGTCTTGTCACCCTCGGCGTCGCCCTCACTGTGCTTGCGTACGACGGACGCGGAGACCCCGTTGCGCCGCAGCACCTCCGCGGTCCCGACGGTCGCCAGGATCTGGTAGCCGAGGTCGGCGAGCCGCTTGACCGGGAAGATCATGCTCCGCTTGTCGCGGTTGGCCATCGAGACGAAGACCCGGCCGCTCAGCGGCAACGGCCCGTAGGCAGCGGTCTGCGCCTTGGCGAAGGCCTTGCCGAAGTCGGCGTCGAAGCCCATCACCTCACCGGTCGACCGCATCTCCGGGCCGAGGATCGCGTCCACGGTCTTGCCGTCGATGGTCTTGAACCGGTTGAAGGGCATCACGGCCTCCTTGACCGCGATCGGAGCGTCCCCCGGAAGGTCTCCCCCGTCGCCCTCGGCCGCGAGCACCCCTTCGGCGCGCAGCGCAGCGATGGTCTCGCCGAGCATGATCCGCGCGGCAGCCTTGGCCAGCGGTCGAGCGGTCGCCTTGGACACGAACGGCACCGTGCGGCTGGCCCGCGGGTTGGCCTCGAGCACGTAGAGCACGTCGGAGCCGAGCGCGAACTGGATGTTGAGCAGGCCGAGCACCCCCACACCGCGGGCGATCGCCTCGGTCGCGTCCCGGATCCGGCCGATCTCCTCCTTGCCGAGCGTGATCGGCGGCAGCGCGCACGACGAGTCGCCGGAGTGGATGCCGGCCTCCTCGATGTGCTCCATCACGCCCCCGAGGTAGAGGTCGGTGCCGTCGTAGAGCGCGTCCACGTCGATCTCGACCGCGTCGTCGATGAACCGGTCGACCAGCACGGGATGCTCGGGACTGATCGCGGTCGCGCGCTGGATGTAGCCGTTGAGCGACTCGTCGTCGTACACGATCTCCATGCCGCGCCCGCCCAGGACGTACGACGGACGCACGAGCACCGGGTAGCCGATGGTGGCGGCGATCGTCTGGGCCTCGGCGAAGGACGTCGCCATCCCGTGCCGGGGAGCGGGCAGGCCGGCCTCGGCGAGCACCCGGCCGAACGCGCCGCGCTCCTCGGCGAGGTGGATGGCCGACGGAGGCGTGCCGACGATCTTGACCCCGGCGTCCTCGAGGCCCTGGGCGAGCCCGAGCGGCGTCTGGCCACCGAGCTGGCAGATGACCCCGGCGATGGGTCCCGCCTTGGTCTCGGCGTGCACGATCTCCAGCACGTCCTCGAGCGTGAGCGGCTCGAAGTAGAGCCGGTCGGAGGTGTCGTAGTCGGTGGAGACGGTCTCGGGGTTGCAGTTGACCATCACCGTCTCGTAGCCGGCCTCGTGCAGCGCCAGGCTGGCGTGCACGCAGGAGTAGTCGAACTCGATCCCCTGCCCGATCCGGTTGGGGCCCGACCCGAGGATGATCACCGCCTCCTTCTCCCGCGGCTCCACCTCGGTCTCCTCGTCGTAGGAGCTGTAGTGGTAGGGCGTCCGCGCCGCGAACTCGGCCGCGCAGGTGTCCACGGTCTTGAACACGGGGCGTACGCCGAGCGCGTGGCGCACCCCGCGGACCACGTCCTCCTTCATGTCCCGGATCCGGCCGAGCTGTGCGTCGGAGAACCCGTGACGCTTGGCCCGGCGCAGCAGCGACGGCGTCAGCTCCTCGGCCGCGATGACCTCCAGCGCGATCTCGTTGATCAGGCAGAGCTGGTCGACGAACCACGGGTCGATCCCGGTGGCCTCATGCACCTCCTCGGCGCTCGCCCCGGCCCGGAGGGCGTCCATCACCTTGCGCAGCCGTCCGTCGTGGGGCGTGCGGATCTCGTCGAGCAGCTCGTCGCGGTCGAGGTCGACGTGACGGTGGCTCCAGTCGAAGATGGCCATCCCCGCCCCTGATGTCGGAGCCTCCAGGGAGCGCAGGGCCTTCTGCAGCGCCTCGGTGAAGTTGCGCCCGATCGCCATCGCCTCACCGACCGACTTCATGTGCGTGGTCAGGGTGGGGTCGGCGGCCGGGAACTTCTCGAACGCGAACCGCGGCACCTTCACCACTATGTAGTCCAGCGACGGCTCGAAGCACGCAGGCGTGCTCTGTCCATTTTCTCGGGTGGTGATGTCGTTGGGGATCTCGTCGAGGGTGTAGCCGATCGCCACCTTGGCCGCGATCTTCGCGATCGGGAAGCCGGTCGCCTTCGACGCCAGGGCGCTGGACCGCGACACCCGCGGGTTCATCTCGATCACCACCACCCGGCCGTCGGCCGGGTTGACGGCGAACTGGATGTTGCAGCCGCCGGTGTCGACCCCGACGAGGCGGATGATGCCGATCGAGAGGTCGCGCAGGTGCTGGTACTCCCGGTCGGTCAGCGTCATCGCGGGGGCGACGGTGATCGAGTCACCGGTGTGCACCCCCATCGGGTCGAGGTTCTCGATGGAGCAGACGATCACCACGTTGTCGGCGGTGTCGCGCATCACCTCGAGCTCGTACTCCTTCCAGCCGATGATCGACTCCTCGAGGAGCACCTCCGTCGTCGGGCTCGCGGCCAGTCCGGCGCCGGCCATCCGGGCCAGGTCGTCCTCGTCGTAGGCCATCCCGGAGCCGGTGCCGCCCATGGTGAAGCTGGGCCGCACGACCATCGGCCAGCCGAGGTCCTTGGACGCCTCGACGCACTCCTCCAGGGTGTGGCACACCACCGAGCGCGCGCACTGCCCACCGAGCTCCTCGACGATCGCCTTGAACGACTCGCGGTTCTCGCCGCGGTTGATCGCCTCGATGCTGGCGCCGATCAGCTCCACGCCGTACTTCTCCAGGACGCCGAGCCGGTCGAGGTCCATCGCGGTGTTCAGCGCGGTCTGCCCGCCCAGCGTGGCCAGCAGCGCGTCGGGACGCTCCTTCTCGATCACCTTCTCCACGAACTCCGCGGTGATCGGCTCGACGTACGTCGCGTCGGCGAACTCCGGGTCGGTCATGATCGTGGCCGGGTTGGAGTTGACCAGGATCACCCGCAGCCCCTCCGCCATGAGGACGCGGCAGGCCTGCGTGCCCGAGTAGTCGAACTCGCACGCCTGCCCGATCACGATCGGCCCGGAGCCGATCACGAGCACGCTCTGGATGTCGGTGCGCTTCGGCATCAGGCGGTCTCCCCGCTGGTCGAGTCCATGAGATCGATGAATCTGTCGAACAGGTAGGCCGCATCGTGCGGCCCGGCCGCTGCCTCGGGGTGGTACTGCACCGAGAAGCTCTTCAGCCGTCCCTCGGCGTCGCGGAGCTCGAGGCCCTCGACGACGTCGTCGTTGAGGCACACGTGGCTCACGGTCGCGGTCCCGTAGGGCGTCTCGGTGGAGCCCTCGAGGGGGGCGTCGACCGCGAACCCGTGGTTGTGGGCGGTGACCTCGACCTTCCCGGTGGTGCGGTCCATCACCGGCTGGTTGATGCCGCGATGGCCGTACTTCAGCTTGTAGGTGCCGAACCCGAGTGCCCGGCCGAAGAGCTGGTTGCCGAAGCAGATCCCGAAGTAGGGCAGCTCACGCTCCAGGGCTCCCTGCAGCAGCTCGATCTGGTGGGTCGTGGCCGACGGGTCGCCCGGGCCGTTGGAGAAGAAAAGTCCGTCCGCCCCCGTCGCGACCACGTCCTCCAGGGACGAGGTGGCGGGAAGCACATGGACCTCGACGCCTCGCTCGGCCAGCATCCGCGGGGTGTTGGCCTTGAGGCCGAGGTCGACCGCGGCCACGGTGAAGCGCCTCGTGCCGATCGCCGGCACGACGTAGGCCTCGGTGGTGGAGACCTCGTCGGCGAGCTGCGCGCCGGCCATCTGCGCCGACTGCCTGACCCGGCCGAGGAGGGCGTCGGCGTCCCCGGTGTCGGTGGAGATGCCGACCCGCATGGCGCCGCGCTCGCGCAGGTGCCGGGTGAGCGCGCGGGTGTCCACGCCGCTGATGCCCACGACGCCCTGCTCGCGCAGCTCCTCGTCCAGCGAGCGGACCGAGCGCCAGCTGGAGGGCACGCGGGCAGGGTCGCGGACGACGTACCCGCTGACCCAGATGCGGCGTGACTCCGGGTCCTCGTCGTTCATGCCGGTGTTGCCGACGTGCGGGCTGGTCATCACCACGACCTGCCGGTGGTACGACGGGTCGGTGAGCGTCTCCTGGTAGCCGGTCATCCCGGTGGAGAACACCGCCTCGCCGAAGGTCTCCCCGGTCGCGCCGTAGGACTCCCCGCGGAACACCCGTCCGTCCTCGAGCACGAGGATCGCCTCTGCGGTGGTCGAGCCTGTCGAAACCACTTATCTACCCCCAGCTGACTTGCGCGACATCTTCGAGATGGTCCTGACCCACTGTGCGGGGTCGGGCGGCCTGGCCCCGCCCTTGGCCGGCTTGCCGGCCTCCAGCCGGAAGCCTGTCCGCCACTGCTGCTCGCCGTGCTCCCACCGGACCACCAGCAGCGACTCGACGGGCTGCCCGGCGAACTCGGTCGCGGAGGTGGCCCCTCGCATCGCGGCCACCGGGATCCGGAACGAACCCGCCATCCGCACCACGTCGAGGGCCTCGTCGGAGAGGTTCAGCCGCGAGGAGCTCTTCGCCGAGAGGGTCTGGCCGATCACCTTCTCCCCTGCCTCCGTGACGGTGCCGAGATAGCGCGCGGGTGACTGGAGTCGTGCCGCGGGCAGGTCCGCGATCGCCGGGACCGGGGTCAGGTCGGGGATCGAGCCCTCCCCGCCGCGCCTGCGGAACAGCGCCACTCAGACCAGCCTCCCGTCCAGGACGGTGGGCACGCCGCGGAGCACGGTGGCGACCACGGCGCCGGTGAGCTTCCGCTCGTGCCACGGGTTGTTGCGCGACAGCGAGGCCGAGGTCGCACCGTCGACCACGACGACCGCGGCCGGGTCGACGAGCGTGAGGTTGGCCGGCTGGCCGGTGGCGAGCGTGCCACCGTGACCGGCCAGGCCTGCGATCCGGGCCGGGTTCTGCGACATCACCCTGGCCACGTCGGTCCAGGAGATGGCGCCCGAGCCGACCATCACCTCGCTGACCACCGAGAGCGCGGTCTCCAGGCCCAGCATGCCGAAGGCCGCGTCGACGAAGGCGTGCTCCTTGTCGTGCCGCGCATGCGGTGCGTGGTCGGTGGCGACCGCGTCGATGGTGCCGTCGGCGAGCGCGTCTCGCAGCGCGGCGACGTCCTCGTCCGGGCGCAGCGGCGGGTTCACCTTGTAGACGGGGTCGTAGCCCGCGAGCAGGTCCGTGGTCAGCATCAGGTGGTGCGGAGTCACCTCGGCGGTGACGTCGATGCCCTGCGCCTTCGCCCACCGGATCACCTCGACCGAGCCGGCGGTGGAGACGTGGGCGACGTGCACCCGGCTGTTCGTGTGCCGCGCCAGCATCACGTCACGCGCGACGATCGTCTCCTCGGCGATGCCGGGCCACCCGGGCAGCCCGAGGCGGCCGGAGAGCTCACCTTCGTGGCAGCACGCGGTGGGCCCGGCGAGATCAGGGTCCTGCGAGTGCTGGGAGATCACGCCACCGAAGGCGCGGATGTACTCCAGCGCCCGTCGCATCACCCGCGGGTCGTGCACGCACCTGCCGTCGTCGGAGAAGACGCGGACCCGGGCCCGGGAACGCGCCATCAGACCGAGCTCGGCGAGCTCCTGACCGCCCAGACCGCGGGTGACGGCGCCGACCGGCTGCACGTCGACCAGCCCGGCCAGGCGGCCCAGGTCGAGGATGCGCTCGGCCGCCTCGGCGGTGTCGGTGACCGGTGAGGTGTTGGCCATCGCGAGGACGGCCGTGAAGCCACCCAGCGCCGCGGCCTTCGAGCCGCTGAGCACGGTCTCGGCGTCCTCCCGACCCGGCTCGCGCAGATGGGTGTGCAGGTCGACCAGACCGGGCAGTGCGACGAGCCCGTCGGCGTCGATCACCTGCGCGCCGGTCGGCTCCTCGGCGACGAGCACCCCGTTCTCGACGTACAGGTCACCGGTCTGCTCGCCCAGGAGCGACGCCCCCCTGACCACCCAGGGGTGGTCGAGCCTCTCGGGACTCATGTCGCGCTCCCTTCTCCGGCCAGCAGGTGGTAGAGCACCGACATCCTGACCGCGACGCCGGCAGACACCTGGTCGAGAACGGCCGACTGGGCCGCGTCGGCGGCGTCGGCGGCGATCTCGAGCCCGCGATTCATCGGCCCCGGGTGACAGATCGGGGCGTCGGTGCCCAGCATCGCGAGACGGTCCCGGGTGAGCCCGTAGCCGACGGTGTACTCGCGGGCGCTGGGGAAGTAGCCGCCGCTCATCCGCTCACGCTGGACGCGCAGCATCATCACCGCGTCGGCGTCCGGCAGCACCTCGTCGAGGTCGTAGGTCGCCTCGAAGCCGGCATCCTTCGACCACGCGGTCACCCCGGCAGGCATCAGCGTGGGCGGCGCCACCACCGTCACGCGGGAGCCGAGCTTGGTGAGGAGCAGCACGTTGCTGCGGAACACCCGGCTGTGGGTCACGTCGCCGACGATGACGACGTGCTTGTCCTCCAGCGTGCCCATCCGGCGCTGGAGGGTGTAGGCGTCGAGCAGCGCCTGGGTCGGGTGCTCGTGCGTCCCGTCGCCGGCGTTGATCACGACAGCGTCGGTCCACTGGCTCACCTGCTGGGCGGCGCCGCTGGCTCCGTGCCGGATCACCAGCCCGTCGACCCCCATCGCGGCGACGGTCTGCACGGTGTCGCGCAGGCTCTCGCCCTTGCTGACGCTCGACCCCTTGGCCGAGACGTTGATGACATCGGCGGAGAGCCACTTGCCGGCGATCTCGAAGGACGACCTGGTCCGGGTGGAGTCCTCGAAGAACAGGTTCACCACGGTGCGGCCGCGCAACGCGGGGAGCTTCTTGACCGACCGGTTCTGTACGTCGTGCATCTCGGCCGCCGTGTCGAACAGGGCCTCGACGTCGGCGACGGCGAGGTCGTCGATGGAGAGCAGGTGCTTGTTCATGCGGTGCCTCCCGTGGCGGCGATCCGGACCTCGTCGTAGCCGTCGGACTCCTCGAGCCGCACCATCACGCGCTCGGTGCGGGCGCTCGGCAGGTTCTTCCCGACGTGGTCGGCGCGGATCGGCAGCTCGCGGTGCCCGCGGTCCACGAGGACGGCGAGCCGCACCGTCTCGGGTCGGCCGAGGTCGTTCATCGCATCGAGCGCGGCGCGGACGGTCCGGCCGGAGAACAGCACGTCGTCGACGAGGACCACCACCTTGCCGTCCACCCCACCCGGCGGCATCACCGTGTGGTGCGGTCCGCGCGTGGGCTGCTTGCGCAGGTCGTCGCGGTACATCGTGATGTCGAGCGTGCCGAGGGGGACCTGCTCGCCCTCCACCCGCGCGATGCGCTCGGAGATCCGCTGCGCGAGATGGACGCCGCGCGTGGGGATCCCGAGCAGGACCAGGTTCTCGAGACCCTTGTTGCGCTCCAGGATCTCGTGCGAGATCCGGGTCAGTGCCCGGGAGATGTCACGGGCGTCGAGGACGGTTCGCCCGTCGGGAGCCGCCCCGGCCGAAGGATCCGGTGAGGGATCGCCTGGGGCTGTCGGAACAGATGCGGATTGGGCAGGAACCACCGGCACCGGACCTCCTTCTCCGCCTCACAGGACGGCTCGTTAAAGGATGTCGATCGGGGCGAGAGTAGCAGCCAGAAGTGCTCCTCCCACAACCCGCCACCCCCGCCGAGAGGGCACTCCTGGCCGCCCCACCTCCACCGAGAGGGCACTCCTGGCCGGTCTGCGCGACCAGGAGTGCCCGGTCAGCGACTCCTGCGCGACCAGGAGTGCCCGGTCGGCGACTCTTGGGCGACCACGAGTGCCCGGTCGGCGGACTACGGTGGCGGCCATGGCGACCGGGACCCACGACCACACCGACGATCCGCGCAACGCCGACATCCTGATCTGGGTGAACGGCGAGCTGCTCCCCCGGGACCGGGCGGTGGTCTCGGTCTTCGACTCGGGGTTCGTGCTCGGCGACGGTGTGTGGGAGGGCCTGCGGGTCAGCGGCGGGCACCCGGCGTTCCTCGAGCTCCACCTCGACCGGCTCGAGGAGGGTGCCCGGGCGCTGATGCTCGACGTCGGGCTGAGCCGCGAGGAGCTGACCGAGGCGATCTACGCGACCTTGCGGGCCAACGAGATGGTCGACGGCGTGCACGTCCGGCTGATGGTGACCCGCGGGGTGAAGTCGACGCCGTACCAGGACCCGCGGATGACCATCGGTCCGGCGACCGTCGTGATCATCGCCGAGCACAAGGAGCCGCTGCCCGCCACCGTGTCCGAGGGCATCACCCTCTTCACCACGCACGTACGCCGAGCGACACCGGACACCCTCGACCCCAAGCTCAACGCGCACAGCAAGCTCAACGACATCCAGGCCTGCATCCAGGCCTACACCGCCGGCGCCGACGAGGCGCTGATGCTCGACCCGCACGGGTTCGTGGCCACGTGCAACAGCACCCACTTCTTCATCGTCACCCGCGCCGGTGAGGTGTGGACCTCGGACGGCCGGTTCTGCCTCGGCGGGATCACCCGCGGCAACGTGCTCGAGGTCTGCCGGGCCAACGACATCCCGGCCCGGGAGACGACGTTCAGCCTGACCGACGTCTACAACGCCGCCGAGGCGTTCGTGACCGGGACGTTCGCCGGCGTGGTGCCGGTGCACACGGTCGACGGGCGCACCATCGGCACCGGCGCCCGGGGCCCTGTCGTCGAACGCCTGCAGCAGCTCTACCAGGCGTACGTCGCGGACGACGTCGGCAGCAGGACCGCGCCATGACGGTCAGGGTCGCCATGTGGTCGGGGCCGCGCAACATCTCCACCGCGATGATGCGCGCCTGGGAGAACCGCCCCGACACGGCGGTCGTCGACGAGCCCTTCTATGCGGCCTTCCTGGCGCGCACCGGGATCGACCATCCAGGCCGCGCGGAGGTGCTCGACTCCCAGCCCACGGACCCCGACGAGGTCGTCCGCGCCCTGACCACGGACACGTCGGCGCCGGTGCACTACTCCAAGCAGATGACCCACCACCTCGCCGCCGACATGCCGCTGACGTGGACGGCGGCCTTCCGCAACGTGCTGCTGATCCGCGACCCGGCCGAGGTGGTCGCCTCCTACGTGCGCTCGCGCGAGTCCTGCGAGCCCGACGACATCGGGCTGCTGCAACAGGTGCCGCTCCTCGCGGCACTTCCCGAGGAGACGCCGGTGATCGACGCCGGCGACTTCCTGCGAGACCCCGAGCTGCACCTTCGCTGGCTGTGCGACTGGGTGGGCATCCCCTTCACGGATCACATGCTGCGATGGCCGGCAGGTGCGCGGGAGACGGACGGAGTCTGGGCGCCGTACTGGTACGACGCCGTGCACCGCTCCACCGGCTTCGAACCGTGGCGCCCGCGCGAGATCGACCTCGATGCCCACGACGCGGCGGTGGCCGCGACCTGCCGCCCGGCGTACGACGAGCTGCACGCCCGGCGCCTCGTGCTCTGAGGCCTCACTCCAGCGAGCGCAGCGCGTCCTCGATCGCCCGGTGGAAGGTCGGGTAGGCGTAGATCATCGAGCGCAGCGTCTCGGTCGGCACCTCGGCGTGGATCGCCGTGCTGACCAGGCCGAGCATCTCCCCTCCGCTGGGACCGACGGTCGTCGCGCCGACGAGCACGCCGCGATCGGCGTCCTCGACCAGCTTCACCAGACCGTCGGCCTGGGCGATCCAGCCCCGGGCGGACGTCGAGAGGTCGGCCTGGCCGATGCGCACCGTGAGCCCCGCGTCCCGGGCCTGCTGCTCGGTCATCCCGACCGAGCCGACCTCCGGGTCGGTGAAGGTCACGCGCGGGACGGCGCGGTAGTCGGCGGCGTGGCCGTCCTTGCCGAGCACGTCGCGCACGCACACCGCGGACTGGTACATCGACACGTGCGTGAACGCCCCCTTGCCGGTGACGTCCCCGATCGCCCAGAGCCCGTCCGCGGCGCGCATGTGCTCGTCCACCTCGATGCTGCGCGCGGAGGGGTCGAGCCCGACGGTCTCGAGGCCGAGGTCGGAGAGGTTCGGTCGCCGCCCGGCGGCAACGAGCAGCTTCTCGGCGTCGAACGTCTGGCCCTCGATCTGCACCCGGAACCGGCCGTCGTCGTAGGCCACCGACTCGATGTCGACCCCCGTGAGCACCTGGATCCCCTCCTTGGCGAAGACATCGGCCACCAGGGCGCTGGACTCCGGCTCCTCCGGGGCAAGGATGCGGTCCGCCATCTCGAGGATCGTGACCCGCGACCCGAAGCGCGAGAGCGCCTGGGCGATCTCGGCGCCGATCGCTCCCCCGCCGATCACGATCAGCGAGCCGGGGACGGACTCGATCTTCACGATGTCGCGGTTCGTCCAGTACGGCGTGTCCGCGAGGCCGTCGATCGGTGGCACCGCCGGCGCCGTGCCGGGGTTCAGGATCACTCCACGGGCGCACTCGAAGGTCTCGCCGTTCACCTCGACCGACCGCGGACCGACCAGGCGGGCGTGCCCACGGACGAAGCGCGCACCGGCGTCCTCGAGACGGTCGACGGCCACCTGGTCGTTCCAGTCGTCGGTGGCCTGGTCGCGCACGCGTGTGGCCACCGGTCCCCAGTCGGGGCGCACCTCGACCTCGCCGGCGAGCCCGGGGACCCGCCGCGCCTCGCCCAGCGCGTCGCTGGCGCGGATCATCATCTTGCTCGGCACGCAGCCGTAGTAGGGGCACTCACCCCCGACCAGGTGCTCGTCGACCCCCACCACGGAGAGCCCGGCCCTGGCCAGCTCGCTCGCCGTCGCCTCGCCGCCCGGCCCGAGACCGATCACCACCACGTCGCACGAAGTCGTCATGCCCCTCAGTCAAGCGGGCGGGTCAAGCACCGGCGCCGCCGCTCGACGCCTCAGCGCAGGTCCACGGTGGTGACCAGCGAGGTCACCGAGGGCCGCGTCGGCGTGGAGCCGAACCCGAAGAGCGGGTCGGGCACGACCGCTGCGAGGGCCCCCAGGTCGGTCCCCTGCCAGGTTCCCCGCGCCTCGGTGACCAGGTGCAGGTCGGTGGCGCCGTAGTACTCGCGTCGACCGTTGCCAGCACTCCCCCGGGTGCGTACGCCGCGCAGCACCAGGCGCGCGATCGGGTCCGTCAGCCTCGCCCAGGCCGGCGCGGTCGCCAACCCGGACGGCACCGCCCGCAGCAGCCACCCGAGGACCGGTCGCCGGCCGGTGCCGATCACCAGCTCGAGATCCGGGGCCGCCACCTCCCACCGACCGTCGCGCACGCCCACCTCCACCGGACCGATCTGCACGCGGTCGAAGGTGTAGGTCGACGAGACGAACTCCGCGACCCGCTCGTCGGGGGCGAGCAGCACTCGCGTCCCGTCGGGCTCGGCCAGCATCACGTCGGCGAAGGACCCCCACGGGGACTCCTCCCACCGGCCGACGACGACGCGGACCCCGCTCGTCGTACCCACACCGGCGATGGCGCCGTGGAACCGCTGCCGCGTCGCACCGGTCCCGGATGACGGGGTCACCGGTCGAGGTGCCGGGCGCGGGCGAAGCAGAACAAGCCGTAGGAGCCGAGGCCGATGCCCATCGCGATCAGCAGGTAGGGCCCGAACGGCTGCCGGAGCAGCTGCTGGAGGGCCTGGTCGAGGCCGCCGGACTTGTCGGCCTCGTGGGTGAACCCCGCGTAGCAGAACAGGCCGCCGACCAGCGCGAGCGCGATGCCCTTGGCGATGTAGCCGACCTTGCCCAGGATGATGTACGCCGCGCCGTTCCAGCCGAGCTTGCCCTCGGTCTCCAGGTGCTCGACGAACTTCTCCCGCCAGCCGCGCCAGGCGGTGGCGCCGGCGTACCCGATGACTGCCAGACCCACCGCGACGACGATCCACTGGCCACCGGGGAAGCTCATCACCTTGGCGGTCGTGCCCTTGGAGCCGGAGCCTGAGCTGCCCGCCCCGATCGCGACCCGCAGGGCGGTCACGCCGAGCGCGCCGTAGATGCCGGCCTTGAGCACGGAGACCAGCCGCTTGCGCTTCCGGTCCGAGCCCTCCTCGTCGCGGTGGCCGAAGGCCGCCTCGATGAGTCGCCACACCACCAGCAGCAGCATCCCGAGCGCCACCGCCCAGACCATCGTCTTGCCGAAGGGCTGCTGCGCCAGCTCGTGCAGCGCACCGGTGGCGCTGGCCTCCTCGCTGCGGTCGCCGAGGGCGAGCTGGATGGCCAGCCAGCCGATCAGCAGGTGCACCAGGCCGTAGGCCACCAGGCCGATCCGGACAGCGTGGTCCAGCCAGTCGCTCTGCTCGGCCTCCCTGCCGATCCGCTCGGTGTCGTTCACCCGGCGTCCTCCAGGTCCTTGAACCAGGACTCGAGGACGTAGTCGGTCTCCCAGCCCATCGAGTAGTAGAGCCCGTCGGCGCCGGTCGGTGAGTCGGCGTCGACCTCGAGGCCGACACGGTCGCGGCCCCGCTGGGCAGCGTCGGAGATCACGGCGTGCAGCAGAGCCTTGGCCACACCTCGTCCGCGGGCGTGGCGGTGGACGCCGATGTACTCGATGTAGCTCCCTTCGTGTCCCGCGGCGTTCTTCCGAAGCACCGTGCCGACCAGGGCGCCTGCGGCCACGGGGACACCGTCATCGCCCTCGACGAACGCGAGCCACCAGTGGTCCCAGCGATGGCCGGGGTCCTCGCGGAGTCGCTGCACGAACTCGGGGAAGCTCTCCCGGTAGGAGTTGAAGTGGTCCTCGAAGGAGGCTTCCAGCATCTCGTGCACGAGGTGCAGGTCGGCGGCGACCGGGAGCCCGTTGTCGTGGCTGGCGACCCGGCGGATGGTGACCCCCTCGCGGGGAGCCGGGAGGGACGTGGCCTCCTCCGGAGCTGACGGGGCGGGTCATCTGCGGCCAGGTGCGGCGCCTGGCGTAGCCGGCGTCGGCCAGCCACTGCTGCTGGACGGTGTCCTCGGCGAACGGGCTGGCGTCCAGCCTGGTCTCCGTCACCTGGCGCAGGGTGCAGATCTCGCGTGCCTGTCCCTCGGCCCAGGAGTAGAGCCCTGCGGCGATGGCGTCCGCCTCGGCGACCGACCTCTCGAGGTAGAGCGCGACCATGGTGCGGCCCGCGGCCCGGTCGTGCACGCTCATCCAGGCGCGCGGCCGGCCGGCCGGGTCGACCGCCAGGAGCTGGCGCCTGGTCCAGGAGGCAGGGCCGGCGACCTCGGACTCGATGGCGGCGCGGTCCACGGAGGCCGAGCCGGTCTGCGTGAGCCGGTCCGAGCCACGCAGCTCCACCAGCACGTCGAGGTCGGCGAGCCCGGGAACCCGAGCGGTCCATCCGTCCGGGAAACCCGCCGGAGCGGGGGCGAGTGGCTGCTCGGCGTCGGTCGTCACGGGCCCATCCTGCCGGACGCCCGGCCTCAGGGGACCAGCGAGTCGCGGTCCCGGACGATGTTTCCGAGCACTCCGTTGACGAAGGCCGGGGATTCGTCCGTGGACAGGTCGCGCACCAGGTTCAGTGCCTCGGAGACGGCCACCGCGCTGGGGACGTCGTCGACGTAGAGCACCTCGAAGGTCGCCATCCGCAGCACGTTGCGGTCCACGGCCGGCATCCGGTCGAGGGTCCAGCCCTGGGCATAGCCGGAGATCACCTCGTCGAGCCGGGCGCGGTGCTCGGTCACGCCGCGGACCAGCACCACGGTGTAGTCGTTGACCGGTCCGGCGTCGGACTGCTGCTCGAGCGCCTCGTCGGTCGAGCGGTTGCGCATCTCGGAGGCGTAGAGCAGGTCGAGCGCTCGCTTGCGCGCCTTGGAGCGGGCGCTCATCGGGTGTTCCCGACGCGACCTGGTGAGGTGGGCATCAGCTGCTGACGCGGCCCAGGTATGAGGAGTCCCGGGTGTCGACCTTGATCCGCTCGCCGGTCGTGATGAACAACGGCACGTTGACCTGGTGACCGGTCTCGAGCGTGGCGGGCTTGGTGCCGCCGGTGGAGCGGTCGCCCTGCAGCCCGGGCTCGGTGTACTTGACCTCGAGCTCGACCGAGGCCGGCAGCTCGATGTAGAGCACGCTGCCCTCGTTGGTGGCGACGATCGCCTCCTGGTTCTCGAGCATGAAGTTCGTGGCGTCGCCGACGACCTCCGGGGGAACCTCCAGCTGCTCGTAGGTGCCGGTGTCCATGAACACGAACGAGGTGCCGTCGTTGTAGAGGTACTGCATCGTCCGCTTGTCGACGTTGGCGATCTCGACCTTGACGTCGGCGTTGAACGTCTTGTCCACCGTCTTGCCCGAGCTGATGCTCCGCAGCTTGCTGCGCACGACCGCGCCGCCCTTGCCGGGCTTGTGGTGCTGGAACCACATGACCTGCCAGAGCTGGCCGTCGAGGTTGAGCACCATGCCGTTCTTCAGGTCGTTCGTCGTTGCCATGCGGTTATCTCGCGCCTTCGTTGAGGAGTCGGGGCTGGGGTGACCGGCTCGCGCTCGGTCCGGGGCCGACCCGGTCGGACCCAGCGCACGAGTCTACCGGCCACGCACGTCGTGTGGTCACTCCCGTGCCGCGGCGCAGGGTGAGGTTGCGCCCGCGCCAGCCCTGCCTGCCCAGCCTTCTGCCCAGCCTTCTGCCCAGCCTTCCGCCCAGCCTCGTCCCGGCTCACGTGCGCCTGTGGAAACTGACCTTGCCGTTGGGGTGTCGGGTCACGCGGTAGTGGCGATCGTGGATCCGGCGGTGGTGGTGGCCGCACAGCAGCCGCCCGTGCTCGACGTCGGTGGGTCCGCCCGCTGAATATGGGATGTCGTGGTGTGCGTGGCACATCGAGGGCGGCCTGTCGCAGTCCTGGGCGGAGCAGCCGCCGTCACGGATGCCCATCACGACCCGTTGGGCTTCGGTGTGGAACCGGCGCTTGCGGCCGACGTCGAGGACCTGGCTCTTCCCACCCAGCACGGCGGGGATGATGCCGGCTGAGCAGGCCAGCCGCCGTGCCTCGGCCGCGGAGATCTCGCCGCCGGTGTCAAGGGTGCACACGCCCGCTGCATCCAGGGCCGTGGTGAGCTGCTCGAGCGTCATCGTGACGACGATGGTCGCCGAGGTCCCTCCCGCCTTGGGCAGCCACTGCCCCGGGATCGCCTCGAGTAGCTGAGAGAAGGCCACGCCCTGGCGGACCATGGTGGGCAGGTCGGGATCGATGTCGGTCGCGGTGACGCGCACCGGGTTGGTCAACGACCAGATGAACTTCTGCAGGATCTGACCGTGCAGCGCGGGGATCCGGAACTTCCCATGGCACACACCCTGGTCGTCCTCACGCAGCTCCAGCGACGTACGCCGCGCGGCGGCTGCCTCCTCGGCCTCGAGCTGCTCCCCCAGGTAGCGATCGGCCAGCTCGGGTGCGATGACCTCGAACAGGTGCCGCCCGAGCAGCCGCAGCTCGCGCGCGTCATGATGCGCCGCCAGATCGACAAGGTGCTCCTCAGCCAGCCGACGTTGGTCGGCGTCAATGGCGAACTCGCCACTGGTGGGCAGCTGCTCCAGCGACTTCACGATCGCGCGTCCCTGCGCTTCGTTGACGGCACCCCTGGCCATCGCCCCGCCCAGCACATCGTGGTCCTCCAGTGCCTTGGCAAGCTTGAGGTCCGATCGGCAGGCGATCCGCGTCTGCCGGGTAGTCACGGCCAGCCAGTCCGCTGCTGAGGCTGCAGCCTCAGCAGCGGTGGCACCGGACCGCTCGGCCTCACCCAGCACCCGCAACCGCAGCGCAGCCAGCTGCGCTTCGGCCTGCGCAAGGTCGCTGAGCGTCTGCCGCTGCTCCTCCGGACCCATCGTCCAGGTCGGCAGATCAGCCAGCTGATCCAGCCGACCGCGCAGCCGCCCGGCGAAGTCGCAGACCGGGTGCGACCGGTCCATCAGCTGGCTGCTCATGACTCAATCCAAGCACCGAGGACTGACAAGTTCCGGGTCTATGAATCCCTTGTCCCACAAGGGTTTCGAGGATTCGAACGACTGCTGGGCACCTCCATCGATTGCCAAGAAGGAACCCGTCGAAAGTCGGTGACCGCCCCGGTTTCCTTGGATCGCGCCCGCTTGAGACAGCAGCCACACGCCCTCCGGCCAAGATGCGAACGCGCGTCACTCCACCCAGAATGCAGCAGCGCCCGACAGACGATCAGTTCGGATGCAGACCGAGCACCCCACACCTCAGCGTGGACCAACCGAGGGCGTACTGATCGTTCTCGTGGTCGCGCTGCCGAGATGACGACTCACGATGACTGTCCCGTGCGGGCCCAGACGAGGCTCCCGAACGCAACAACAAGGGCAATGTTCACGGGGACTGACAGGACCGCGAGGTTGCCGATGTGTCCGACTGGCCAGGCGAGGATCGCTGCTAGCGCAAGCAGACCCTGCCAGCGATGCCCCAGGCGGATCAGGGCCAGGGAGATCAGCGCGAACGACAAGGGAAAGAACAGGCCCAGTGGCTTGATCAGGTTGGCGGCACCTGGCTGGTCGACGAGCTGGGTGTCTCCGAGGGACATGTGGATCGCCTCGAAGCCGTAAGCGGCATTCCCAACGAGTCCGATGAGGCCGGTGAGCAGCACCCACGCAGCGAGCGTCGAGGTACGGGGTAGCCAGGAGGCGATCCGGAGCAGGACGAACCCGTACCCGATAGCGCCGAGGACGTGCAGAGCTCCAGCGATCGGGTCGTCCCAGCCACGCGCTGCGTAGATCGTGTCGGCGGAGAGATAGATGACGGGTGCGACGAGCAGCGCGCCGGTGAGCAGCCGATCGGTGGGTGTGGTCGACGCGATTTCGGGCCCCACGGTGGTCGCGGTCATGGGTGGTCCCCCTTCGTGGCGGTTGCGATGGTGCGGCGTTGGCTACTTTCGGCTGCCAACCGCCTTCTTCGCCACGGGGAGAACCCTGTAGCCGAGAAGCAGGGAAAACCCTGCCCCTGCCTAGCGCCAGGCGTGCCACGATGACCGCGTGACCCGAACCGACCCCCGGGGACTCAGCGCGCTCGTGCCTCTGCTGCTGCTCAGCCTTGTCGTGGTGGCGGTGTCCTTCGGGCTGTCGCGAGGGTTCTGGCTCTCGAATCTGCACAATGGACTGCTGGCGCTGTCGCTCACGATCGTGGGCGTGTACGTGCTGTTCCAACGTCCCGGGCATCGCGAGGGGCTGCTGTTCATGGCCGCCGGACTTGTCGAGGCGGTCCTGTTCTTCGGTCGCCAGGTCGGTCACGCACCGTCTTGGGAGGGGAGCCGGTGGTGGGGATGGCTGGGCGTGTGGCCGCTGGCACTCGCGCTGGCTCTCACCACCTTTGCGGTGATCTGCTTCCCTGATGGTCGACTGCCGTCTCCTCGCTGGCGTCCGGTCGCGGCAGGGGTCGTGGCGATCACACTCTGCTGCTCCACCCTCTCGGCGATCTGGCCCGTGGAGTATGAGTCGGCCGGTGTGGTCACGACCCACGTGTTCCACGCGGACTCGCCCGACGTCGTGGTCAGTCTGTGGACTGCGGTCGCCCACCCGGCGTACCTCGGTCTGCAGGTCCTCTGGGTGATCGCCCTGGTCGCTCGTTGGCGATCGGCTGACGGCAGCGTACGGCGCCAGGTGGCCTGGCTGGTCGCGGCCGCCGCGTTCTCGGTGGTCGCCCTTGTTGTGGGACTGGCAATCTGGGGAACTCCCGTGCCGGGGCTGATCTCGGCCACGCTCCTGCCGATCACGGCTGGATGGGCGATAGTGCACGGTCAGCATGTCGCTGCGTACTCCGCCCTGACCTGGTTGTCCCGGACCGGACCTGAGTCCGAGGACCTGCCCACCGATATCACCCGGGCAGTGGCACAAGCTCTGGCCGCGACGGGCGCGACGTTGTGGATGGGTCCCCGCCACGATCTCCATGCCGTCGGGGTGTGGCCCGAGACCGGCCGAGACTTCCCGCCAAGGGACTTGGATCTGCTGCACGACTGGCCCGACGAACAGGTTCGTGCTGTGACGAGGGGCGGGACGGTGGTCGGCGCCCTCAGCTTCAACCGGTCAGGGACGAACCGTCTCTCGCTTGCCGAGGACAGGCTCTTCGATGACCTGGTCGCCCAGGCAGCCCTCGTGATCGACCACCTCAATCTCAGCGATGTCATCGCACGCCAACGACAGGCCGGCCACCTCGACGGACTCAGCCCGCGCGAACGAGAGGTCCTCCGACTAATGGCACGCGGCCTCTCGAACGCAGCGATCTGCGAAGAGCTCCACCTCAGCATCAAGACCGTGGAACCAGTCGTGAGCACGATCTTCACCAAGCTCGGATTGCATTCGGACGCCACCAGCAACCGTCGCGTCCTGGCCGTCCTTGCATTCGTCCGCACCGCAGCGACTCAGCCTCCGAACCGTGAGCGAGCCCAGGCCTAGAACCATGGACCCAGCGTCACTCCGGCTCCTGTCGGACGTAGCCGATCCGCTTGACCGAGAGGCGTGCTGTCGCGCATGCCGCCGATAGGAACTCGAGTGCAGGAGTTCTGACCAAGCCAGTACCTTTCCGGTCATGACCTCGGACACGTTCGTGCCGGTCGACTTCGATCCGCCGACCTCACTCGCGACCCACCAGTTCCACCTCGAACCGCTGGGGCCGCAGCACAACCAAGCCGACCATGCCGCCTGGATGTCGAGCATCGAGCACATCCGCTCCACTCCGGGCTATCCCGACGGCACCTGGCCACCTCCGAGAGGCATGACGCTCAAGGAGAACCTCTCCGACCTCCGCCGCCACGCCGACGACTTCACTCGGGGCACCGGCTACACCTTCACCGTCCTCGACCCTAGCGACCACGACGTCATCGGCTGCGTCTATCTGTACCCGTCCCCCTCCGACGACTGGGAGGTGACGGTGCAGTCCTGGGTGCGCGCCGACAGATCGAGCCTCGACCTACCACTCGCCGAGGCCGTCGCACATTGGCTCGCCACCGATTGGCCCTGGGAGCGTATGGACCGCTGCGGTCGCTGAGTCGTAACGGCACGCTGCTATGCCACGGGCTGTGCAGGTTGGAAGCGCTGCATTTCGCCGCTTATGCACGTCACGAGTGCGCAACTCAATGCGCGTAACGGTCAGACCCGTGGCTTGCCTCATCCCGAACGCCGTTACCAGCGGCCAGATGGTCGCACCCCTCAGCGCGGGAACGTTCGGTTGACCAGCTCCTCTCCACCGTAGGTCTCGAAGCGGATGAGTCTGCCCTCACCGTCGTAGGAGAGCACATTCACCAATCCGGCCCGCTGCCCTCCGAGGCTTGTCTCGCAGATCGCAATTACCTTGTCACCCTCGGCGATGAACTCCGTCGGCGTGGTCCGGAATCCCTTCTCGAGGAGCTTCATCCAAAGCCCGCCGACCGCTTCCTTGCCGTTGTAGGTGCCCGTCAAGGAACTGTCCCCTCTGACCACCCACTCGATGGAATCGGAGACGTCCTTCATCGCACCTTCGGCATCCTTGGCACTGAACGCTGCGTATCCGTCGATTGCCGCTTGCTTGTTCACTGTCGCTTCCATGTACATCCTCCCTGATTCCTTCTCCTTGCCGGGCAAGAACTCACGCTCAGCCGCAACAGCACACCTGGGCATCCTGACCAGACCCGGTCCGGCCTGGTCGCAGCCCTGCGCAGATCGTTGACAAGCTGTCCTCCTATCCCCTGCCCGGAACCACCAACCCGTGCTCGTAGCAGAGCACGACGGCCTGTACACGGCTGGTGATCCCGAGCTTGGCGAACACGTGGTTGATGTGGGACTTCACCGTCGCTCGTGACACGTGCAGTGCGGCGGCGACCTCGTCGTTGGACCGGCCCCGCCCGACCAGCACGAGCACCTCCCGTTCCCGATCGGTGAGGCCGTCAGTGAGCATGTCGGCGCTGCCCGGAGCCGGCCCCTCGAGATGGTGCTCGATCAACCGCCGGGTGAGCGCCGGCGACAGAAGCGCCTCCCCCTCCGCGACGACCTCGATCCCCTCCACGAGCCGACCCACCGGGGTGCTCTTGAGCAGGAAGCCGGCCGCCCCTTCGCGCAGCGCAGCATGGACGAGGTCGTCGAGGTCGTACGTCGTCAGCACCAGCACGCGGGTGGACAGACCCTCGGACACCAGCAGCCGGGTCGCCTCGATCCCGTCCAGCACCGGCATCCGGATGTCCATCAGGCAGACGTCGGGCCGCAGTCGGCGTACGACCTCCACACCGGAGCGACCGTCACCCGCCTCGCCGAGCACCTCGACACCCCGGGACTCCAACATCACCCGCAGCCCCATCCGGATCATCTCCTGGTCGTCGACCACCACGACGCTGGTCACGCGGGCTCCCCCAGTGGCATCCGGGCCTGTACCAGGAACCCGCCGTCAGGGGTGGGACCTGCGGTTAGCGAGCCGCCGAACACGGCGACGCGTTCCTTCATCCCGACAAGTCCGTGCCCTCCAGACGTCAGACGTGGTGCTCCACCCGAACCACTCGCGAGCTCCACCTCGATCCGATCGGCTGCCCGTCGGTATCGCACCTCGACCCGACTGCCCGACGTGTGCTTGAGGGCGTTGGTGAGCCCCTCCTCCACGATCCGGAACACCGACAGGTCCAGGCCCGCCGGCAACCCCTCGGTGCTCCCGCCCACCTCAAGGTGCACGTCCAGCCCAGCCGCACGGAAGCTCTCGACGAGCCCGGGTATGTCCGCCGCAGTCGGTTGCGGCTCGACCCCGGACTCCTCCGGCTCGCGCAGCAGGCCGAGCAGCCTGCCGGTCTCCCCCAGCGCGGCGCGTCCGGATCGCTGGATCTCCTCGAGTGCGTCGGCGACACCGGCCTCGTTGCGGCCGAGCAGCTCTCGTGCGGCTCCCGCCTGCACGACCATGACGCTGATCGAGTGGGCGATGACGTCGTGGAGCTCGCGGGCGATCCGGCGGCGCTCGTCGGCAACCGCTCGCTCGGCCACGTGCCGCTGCTCCTCCACCAGTCGTCGTGACTGGTCGGCCAGCAGGGCGCTCTGCTCCGCGTGCACCCGCACCAGCCGTCCGAAGAACCACGGCAGGAAGGTCAGCCCGCCCACCCACAGCCAGTCGGCGAGAGGCGGGAGCGTCACGCCGTACGACCAGTGAACGACCATGTCCAGCGCCAGCACCGCGACGGCACCCCTCCACCAGGTGGGCTCGTGTCGCCCAAGGGCGAAGCACGCTGCGAAGAGGATCAACAGCGGCGTGGTCAGCGCGTCGTCAGGGATACCGAGGTGCGTGCTCAGCAACAGCGTCGCGGCGGAGGCGGTCCCGAAGACGAGCGGCTGGTGGCGACGTCCCACCAGCAGGGCGCACGGGACCAGGATGGAGGCGATCGCCGCGGTGCGCGGCAGGCCCGCGACCGTGAACACCTCGGCGACGCCCAGAACGGCCAGCGCGGCAGGCATCAGCCAGTCGCTGCGTACCACCACGGAGCGCGGGTCCTCCATCTCCCGGAATGTACGCCGATTCGCGGACCTGGGGATCAACCCCGGGGTGGAGGTGCCGCAGCCTCTGGGCCGATGTCGCGACCGCTTGCGCTGCCTACCGTCTGAGAAAAGCCACTCTCACGGAGGTCACCGATGAAGAAACGTCCCGAGCTCTCGAGCGCGGCAGTGAGGCGCTGTGGTCTCGCCGCCGTCGTCCTCGCGATCGCGAGCATCCCGCTGGCGCCGCTCAACGCACTCGCCCGGATGCAGACCGCCAGCGGCCGCAGCGACCTCGAGAACGAGCTCGCTGCCTGGTGGGCGGAGCCGGCGATGCGGACGTTCGCGCCCTGGCTGCTGGACTTCGCCGACGCCGACACGGTGTACCTGACCTACGGCAAGTTCTACTTGATCGCCGTGCTGGCCGTTTCCGCGTGCGCCGTGGCTGCTCGCAATCGGCGTCCGGCTGCCGCGGGCTGGGCGGAGCGCTGGGGCTGGAGACTCACCATCGGGGGTTTCGCCCTGATGTCGGTCGGCCATTTCGGCGCCTACTGGCTCGCCTTCGTCGAAGGCGGTTTTGCCGTGATCCTGCTGTCGTTGCTGTTCGGCATCTTCGGCAACGTCCTGCTTGGCGTCGGGCTCCTCCGGGCGCACTTCCGGCCGAGGCTGGCCGCATGGGTGATCCTGCTCGACCTCCCGTTGTCAGTGGCTCTCGTGGAGATCTCGACGATGGCACTCAGCATGTGGCCGATGATGCTCGCATGGGGGCTGATCGGGTGGTCGCTGTGGCGGGACGAGATTGGCTCTACCCTCGGCCGATCTTCCGGCGTTCCTCGAAGCCGGGCACAAGGGCCACGACGCTCCCCCGCGCCGGCACAGTTGGCGAAGCCCGTCCCCGCGCCCTCGAAGACATGAACATGTTGTCCGGAGTCAACTCTACTGGTCCGGCCAGTGCGAAGGCGTCAGGGCCACCACCCGTGGCCACGGTGTTCTTCCTCAACTACTACACCCACGCGGGCTGGTAGTAGAGATACCCCGACGGGACGAAGATCGGCCTGTGTGTGCGACTCTTCTGGCACACCCGACCAGCGGACCGCGACCCCCGCCGCGATGAAGGTCGCAGTAACCGTCACCAGTCGGTGAAGGGTGGCTCAGCAGGCGCCTTTAGTCCTAGCGTTAGAACGCGGGATGAACACAGCTGAGAAGCGAGACTGCGCCATGATCACTCGGGAAAAGAAGATAGAGCTTTGGCCGGCAATTGGCCGTGATGAGACTGTGCGCACTTCGATGATCACCGAGACACGGCGCCGCTGCGATACCGCAACGCTTTGAATTCACGGCGAGCGTCGTGGCTATGTCGCGCGTCATACCGCCGCCATCGGGTCACCTCGGTCGAACGACGTAGTCAGCCTTGTGGGGGGCGAATGGCTGGCCTGTCCGTCGCCACGCGTCGTCGGACGTAGGCTCCGGCGCATGACGGAGTTTCAGGTGACGTTGTGGCGCGAGCTTCCATCGATGGTCGTTGCCCGGACGGGCGACGAGGCTGTGAAGGCTCAGCTCCCGCCGCGGTTCCAGGAGGCGATCGATGAGGCTGCGATGCGACTCGGTGACACCGGGGCCGACGACTACCTCGCGGGTTGGGGACGGCCGCCATCGGGTCACCTCGGTCGAACGACGTAGTCAGCCTTGTGGGGGGCGAATGGCTGGCCTGTCCGTCGCCACGCGTCGTCGGACGTAGGCTCCGGCGCATGACGGAGTTTCAGGTGACGTTGTGGCGCGAGCTTCCATCGATGGTCGTTGCCCGGACGGGCGACGAGGCTGTGAAGGCTCAGCTCCCGCCGCGGTTCCAGGAGGCGATCGATGAGGCTGCGATGCGACTCGGTGACACCGGGGCCGACGACTACCTCGCGGGTTGGGGACGGTCCCCCTGGACCGCGGCCACGGGCACGCCGGCCGAGGTGCTCGACCGAGTCATCACCGAGCTCGACGCGGATTGGCCGGCCAGCAGGGTCGCCCGTTACCTCGAGGGGCTTGTCCCATAACCGGCTTGCGCCGTGTTCGAGACTTGCTGGCGCAGCAGCGGCCGCGCCTACCGACTCAGCACCAGTCCCGACGTCGGCACCCCGGTGCCCGCCGTGACGAGCACGTGATGGGCCTCCTCGACCTGGTTGACGGCGGTGCCGCGGACCTGGCGGACCGCCTCGGCGATGCCGTTCATGCCGTGGATGTAGGCCTCGCCGAGCTGGCCGCCATGGGTGTTCAACGGCAGTCGGCCACCGAGCTCGATGGCCCCGTCGGCGATGAAGCCGGGCGCCTCGCCGCGGCCGCAGAAGCCGAGCTCCTCGAGCTGCATCAGGACGTACGGCGTGAAGTGGTCGTAGAGCACCGCCGTGGCGATGTCCTGGGGCCGCAGTCCTGACTGACGCCAGAGCTCGCGCCCGACGACCCCCATCTCGGGCACGCCGATGTCGGCGCGGTAGTAGGACGTCATCACGAACTGGTCGGCGGCGCTCCCTTGTGCTGCCGCGGTGATCGACACCGGCGCCTGGGCGAGGTCGGCGGCGCGCTCGGGGGTGGTCACCACGATCGCGACGGCGCCGTCGCTCTCCTGGCAGCAGTCGAGCAGGCGCAGCGGATCGGCGATCATCCGCGAGGCCTGGTGGTCCTCGAGGGTGATCGGCCGCCCGAAGAAGAACGCCTCGGGGTTGGTCGCGGCATGCCTGCGGTCCGCGACGGCCACGGCGCCGAAGTCGGCCGAGGTGGCGCCGTACTCGTGCAGGTAGCGGCGCGCCTGCATCGCCACCGTCGCGGCAGGGGTGGAGAGCCCGTGCGGGTAGGACCACGCGTTGTCGAGTCCGTTGGTGTTGACCTGGGCGCCCGCCCAGCTCTGCACCTGGCCGAACCGCTGGCCGGACCGCTCGTTGAAGCCGCGGTAGCAGACCACCACGTCGGCCACGCCGGTCGCGACCGCCATCGCGGCCTGCTGGACCGTCGCACAGGCCGCGCCGCCGCCATAGCTGATCCGGCTGAAGAAGCGCAGCTCGCCCATGCCGAGCTCGCGGGCGAGCGCGATCTCGGTGCTGTTGTCCATGGTGAAGGTGACGAGCCCGTCGACGTCGGCCGGCGCGAGCCCCGCGTCCGCCAGTGCCGCCAGGGTGGCCTCGCAGGAGAGCTGGAGCTCTGATCGACCGGACTCCTTGGAGAACTCCGTCGCACCGATCCCGGCGATGGCGGCCTTGCCCGAGAGCGTCATCAGGACAGCACCACCCGGGAGGTGACGTGGGTGCCGAGCGAGACCGCACCGATCACCTCGACCGTGACCAGGCCGTCCTCGACGGCGGTCACGGTGCCGGTGAAGCGCACCGTGTCGTTCGGGTACGCCGGGGCGCCGAGCCGCAGACCGCACGAGCGGATCACGAAGTCCTCGCCGAGGGCCTCGCGGGCCCACTCACCGACGTAGCGCTGCACCAGCCCGGTCGTGGTCAGGATGTTGAGGAAGATGTCCTTCGAACCGCGCTCGATCGCCCGGGCGCGATCGTGGTGCACGTCCTGGAAGTCCCGGGTGGCCACCGCGGCGGACACCACGAGCGTGGGGGTGACCGGGAGGTCCCAGACGGGGAGCTCGTCTCCGGCTGCCGTCATCGGACCACCTCCCAGGTGGGCAGCGTCGTCTCGTCGTCCAGGCGGTCGAAACCCGCCACGACCGAGTCCCCGATGGCGAGGTCCTCGGGCGCCCCCGTCACGCTCGCGACCATCCGGAACCCTTCCTCGAGCTCGACCAGCGCAATCGTCAGCGGCAGCTCGCGACCGGGCATCCTGGGCGCGTGGTGGACCAGGAACGAGAAGATGGTCCCCCTCCCGGACACGACGACGTGGCCGCGGTCGGAGGCATGGCAGCTCGGGCACATCGGTCCCGGTGGATGGCGCAGCTCGCCGCACGCGTTGCACCTCTGGATCCGCAGCTCGCCCTTCGCGGTCCCCTCCCAGAAGAACTCGTTGTCGCGGTTGCGCACCGGTCGCATGATCAGCGACCGGTCCGGCCCGTCCGTCCCCGAGGCAGGTTCCGGCCGGTACTTGAGCACCCGGAACATCATCGTCGCGACCAGCTCGCGCCCGTCTCCCTCGCCGACCCACCAGCTGTTCCGGGTGGTGACGAAGTAGCCCTCGCCCACGCCGGTCTGCTTGGGCCCGACCACCGACTCGAGTCGCGTCGTGATCGCCACCCGCTCGCCCTCACGCAGGTAGCGCTCGTAGGTCTGGTCGCAGTCGGTGCCGAGGACCGAGGTGAACCCCGCCGCGTCGAGCAGCTGCATGGTGCCGTGCAACGGGTCGCCTGCGGGACGGCTCGGGTCCAGCCCGTACATCGTCCACACCTGTGCCATCGCGGGCGGCGCCTGCCCCGTGGTGAACCTCGCGTCGGTCTCACCGATCGCCTCGAGCCAGTTGTTGATCATCGGCTGGTTGACCGGGTCGCGGGCGAACCGCGGCGCGGTCTCGCCGAGCGCCCTGATCCGCTCGGTCTCGGCCATGATCTGGTCGTGGTCGAGCGCGGTGACCGGTGTCTCGCTCATCGCGGCACCTTCGGCATGCCCAGCCCGAACATCGCGATCAGCTCGCGCTGCACCTCGTTGACCCCGCCGCCGAAGGTCAGCACGAGGTTGCGCTTCGAGGTGGCGTCGAGATAGCGCATCAACGTGGCGGTGTCCGGGTCCGCCGGGTCGCCGTACGACGTGACGATCCGCTCCAGCGCCAGCCCGAGCCACTGCACCTCGTCCGAGGCGAACACCTTCGACGCCGACGAGTCGGCGACCGCCTCCCTGCCGCTCGCGCCGGAACCCGCGACCTGCCAGTTGAGCAGCTCGTTGACCCGGAACGCGGCAGTCGCGCGGGCCAGGGTCTCGCGCACAGCCGGGACGTCCAGCACGGGCGTGCCGTCGGCGGCGGTCCGCCCCGCCGCCCAGTCGGCCACGAGGTCCCGCAGCCCCTCGAGGCGGCCGGCCGGCCCGAGCATCACCCGCTCGTGGTTGAGCTGGGTGGTGATCAGCCCCCAGCCCTCGTTCTCGGTGCCGACCAGCATGTCGGCCGGGACGCGGACGTCGTTGTAGTACGTCGCGTTGGTGTGGTGCGAGCCGTCCGAGGTGATGATCGGCGTCCAGGAGTAGCCGGGGTCCCTGGTGTCCACGATCAGCACCGAGATGCCCTTGTGCCTGGGCGCGTCCGGATCGGTGCGCACGGCCAGCCACACGTAGTCGGCCGCGTGGCCGCCGGTGGTCCACATCTTCTGCCCGTTGACGACGTACTCGTCGCCCTCGCGCCTCGCGCTCGTGCGCAGCGACGCGAGGTCCGTGCCCGCATCGGCCTCGGAGTAGCCGATCGCGAAGTGCACGTCCCCGGCGAGGATCCGCTTCAGGAACAGGTCCTTCTGCTTCTCGGTGCCGAACGCCTGCAGCGTCGGGCCGACGGTCTGCAGCGTCACCGACGGCAGGTGTACGTCGGCGCGGGCGGCCTCGTTGGCGAAGATCTGCTGCTCGATCCCGCCGAGCCCCTTGCCGCCGTACTCCACCGGCCAGCCGACGCCCATCCAGCCGTCGTCGCCCAGCTGCCGGATCGTGCGGTGGTAGGCCTCGCCGTGCCGGTCGTGCATCATCTGCATCCGGTCGTCCGGCGAGACCAGCCCGGCGAAGTACGCCCGCACCTCGTCCTTGAACGCCCGCTGCTCGGAGGTGAGCTCGGTGTTGGCGGCGCGGGTCGGCTCCCCGGCCGGAACGCTGGCCAGGGCGGCCTCGGCGCCGCCGAGCAACCGGACGAGGTCCTTGACCGCAGCGAAGTAGCGATGCAGCGGGTAGGTCTGGTCCACCCCCATCCCGCCGTGCAGGTGGTGACACGTCTGCAGCGCCCCGGGCGCACGGTCGCAGAACCAGAACGACCCGACGCCGAGGTCGTCGCCCACCGGCTCGTCGGCGACGACACGCCTGGTCACCTCCTCCGCGGCCAGCGACACCATCCGGGACGCGACATAGACGTCGGCCAGCTGGATCGCCACCCCCTGGAACTCGGCGAGCCGGCGACCGAACTGAGTGCGCTGCTTGACGTAGCCCGCGGTCAGGTCCCGCGCGCCGGCCAGCAGCCCGTCGCCCTGGAGGAGCAGCCCCGCGACGGCGTGCTGTCGCAGCACGTCGGCCGCGCCCTCGGCCAGCACGCCGAGCACCGGTGCCTGCGTGAACTCGTAGGTGGCCTCGGTGGTGCCGCGTGAGGTCGGGGTCGTGGTGTGCGTGACGCCGGCGCTCCGCGGGTCGACGAGTACGACGACCGCTCCGCCGCTCGCATCGGTCGCGGACACCAGCAGCACCGTCGTCGCCGCGGGCAGGTCGTCGAACACGGGAACGGCCAGCTTGCGTCCGGTGACCCGGTCGTCGGCGAGACGGGTCGCGGGCCGGTGCGGCAGGGCGGTCCCCACCTCGTTGAGGGCAGGCGCCACGAGGAGGTCACCGCTCACGATCCCGGGGATGAACGTCTCCTGCTGCTCCGGCGTACCGGAGCGGGCCAGGGTGAGCAGACCGCAGACCAGGGTCTCGCGCAGCGGCAGGTCGAGTGCGCGGGCGCCGGCCTCGCGGACGAGCACCGCCACCTCGCCGAGACCCATCCCCTCCCCACCGTGGTCGGTCGGTGCGGCCAGGCCCAGCAGGCCGGCCTCGGCACAGGCCTTCCAGCTCTCCCCGACCTGCTCGGGCCCCTTCTCGACCACGTCGGTCAGCACCGAGCGGACCTCGCTGTGGAGGTCTGCGGCAGTGTCGTCGCTCATCGGGGCCCCCATCACGGCAGAAACTGTAACCTGTTCTAGTCTAGGGATCGCCCGCACAACCGCAACCATCGGCGAGATCCACCGCCGCGACACCGACCGGGGGACCCAGCCCATGCACAAGCTCGGCCGGTGCCTCACCGACGCGCTCCGCAAGCAGGTGGACGAGCACGCCCGCATCCCGCAGGTCGAGATCCCCGCGGGCCGGTGGCTGGAGCTGCCGCGGCGGGGCCGGACCTGGGTCACCGAGCTTCCCGGCCCTGCGGGGGCGCCGTCGATCGTGCTGCTGCACGCCGTCGGCTGCACCGGGATGCTCACGTGGTTCCCCACCGTGCACGCGCTCGCCGAGCGGTTCCACGTGGTCGTCTTCGACCAGCGCTGGCACGGTCGCGGCATCATCTCGGAGAAGTTCTCGGTGCACGACTGTGCCGACGACGTGGCCGCCGTGATCACCGAGCTGAACCTCGACCGGCCCATCGTGGCGGGCTACTCGATGGGGTCGATCATCGCCCAGCGGGTGTGGCGCCAGCACCCCGAGGTCGTGGGCGGCCTGATCCTCGCGGCCACCACCGACCGGTTCCGCACCAACGGACGCGAGACCGTCTTCCACGCGGGCATGGAGGTCGCGATGGGGTCGCTGCGCGCGCTGGCCAAGTCGCGGGTGGTGCGCTCGGCGGCCCAGACCACCGCCGACGCGCTCGACATCGGCACCGACACAGGCGCCTGGGCACTCAGCGAGTGGCGCAGCACCAGCCCGTGGGCGATGGCCCAGGCGGTCGCGGCCCTGGGCCGGCATCACTCGACCCCGTGGCTCTCCCGCATCGACGTGCCGACCGCCGTCGTCATCCCGTCACATGACCGCGTGATCCCCGCCGAGCGCCAGCGTCGGCTCGCCGCCCGCATCCGGGGGGCGACGGTGCACGAGGCGCCGTGCGGCCACGCCGGCTGCGTCATGCAGGCGGAGCAGTTCGTCCCGGTCTTCGTCGAGGCCGCGAACGTCACTGCTGCCCGGATGCGCGACCGGCGGCGGCTCGACGCGTAGATCAGTTGATGGCGGTCGCCTTCTTGGCAGCAGGCTTCCTGGCCACCGCCTTCTTCGCCGGCGCCTTCTTCTTCGCCGGCGCCTTCTTCTTCGCCGTCGCCTTCTTCGTGGTGGGCCCGTTCTTCGCGGCACTGCCCGTGACCGCGTCGTACAGCGCGTCGAGCTCTTCGGGGAACTTGTCGGCCAGCGTCGAGGGGTGTGGCACCAGCTCGCGGCAGCCGATGATGCCGACGTGCATCTTGCTCTCGCTCGACATCACGGTGATGTTCACCCCGGCACCGTGGAAGATCGGGCCGAGCGGGTAGAGCCCCTCGATCTTGGCCCCCATGAAGAACAGCGGCACGGGCGGACCGGGGACGTTGGAGATCACCAGGTTGTGGATCACCGGCCCCGAGTCGGCCAGCTTCAGCGACGACACGACCCGCACTGCCATGCCGAAGGTGCGAGGCGCCGCGAACTCCGCCCAGTCCTGGAGGGTGTCCGCCGGGATCGCCTGGTGGTGCTCCTTCGCGTTCGTGTTGCCCTCGGAGACCTGCGCCAGGCGCTCGAGCGGGTCCGCGACGTCGGTGCCGAGGCGGGAGAAGATCGTGGAGACCTGGTTGCTGCCGTTCTTCTTCGACTCGCCGCGCACCGACACGGGGACCGAGGCCACCAGCGAGCTCGTCGGCAGCTCGCCGCGCTCGTCGAGATAGCGACGCAGCGCGCCGCCGCACAGGGTGATCACGACGTCGTTGACGGTCGCACCCTCGACGGCTCGCTTGATCTCCTTGATCCGGTCCAGGGAGATGTCCTTGATCGCGACCGAGCGATGACCGGTGATGGTGCCGTTGAACGACGTGCGCGGAGCGGTGAGCGGTGCGGCCATCGCCGTACCGCTGCGGGCACGTCCGATGGTGCGGGTCAGCACACTGGCGGTCGGTGCCACGAGCCTGGCCGCGAGGACGGGCTTGGTCAGGTTGGCGAGCACGCCGCGGGCGAGCAGCTCGGTGTCGCTGGGCGTGCGGCTGCGCCGGTCGCCCGGGGCGCTCTCCAACGGCGGAGCGTCCGGCTCCAGGCTGCACATGTAGGAGATCGCGTTGGCTCCCGAGACACCGTCGACCGTGCAGTGGTGCATCTTGGTGAAGACCGCCACCTTGCCGGAGTCGAGCCCCTCGATCACGAAGAACTCCCAGAGCGGCCGCGAACGGTCCAGCGGGATGCCGGCGATGTGACCGCACAGATCCGCCAGCTCCGTGGCGCCGCCCGGGGTCGGGAGCGCCATCCGGTGCACGTGCCGGTCGATGTCGAAGTCGTCGTCCTTGACCCACACCGGGTGGTCGATGCCCAGCGGGACCTGCTTGAGCTTGCGGTGGAACATCGGGACGCCGGAGATCCGGCGCTCGAGCTCGTCGCGGAACTCCGGGAAGGAGTACCCTCCCGGGACGGTCTCGGGGTCGAGCAGGATGACGCCGCACACGTGCAGCAGCTGTGACGAGGTCTCCAGATAGAGGAAGCTTGCATCGAGGCCACTGAGACGTTCCATGGGCGGAGTCTAGGTCCTTCTTGGAACACGTTCTAGTTTTTGGCCGGTCGTCCATGTCACACCGAAACGTCGGTGACCTCGCAGTAACCTGCTCGCCATGCCCTACCGCCGTCGCCAGCTCGTCGCCGCAGCGCTCACCGCCAACGCCCTGCGGCCGCTGGGCGGGCGGCACGCCCAGATCCCGGCGTTCTTCGCGGGCTGGCTCGCCAGCGAGCTCGCCCCGCAGTTGTTGGCTACGACCCTGGCGGACTCCGCGATCGAGCTGACCGTACGCCGCAGGCGCGTCGGTCACGTGAGCCGCAGCGGCCTCGCGCTGGCCGCCGTCACCACCGCCGGACTGGCCTACCTGATCGCCAACGCCAACCGCGTCGCCGCCCACGTCGAGACCACCCTGCGTGACGGTCTCGGTGAGGACTACCTCGAGGCCCTGGAGGAGCCGCCGAGCGCTGAGGACCTGAGGACCCGCGTGCGCGAGCTGGCCCGGCCGTTCAAGATGGCCAAGCCCGACGTGGAGGTCATCCGCGACATCAACTACACCGCCGGCGGCAAGCGCGCCCGGCTCGACATCTACCGGCCCAAGGACGTCGACCTGGAGAACGCGCCGGTCCTCGTGCAGGTGCACGGTGGCGGCTGGACCATCGGCACCAAGGAGCAGCAGGGCCTGCTGCTGATGAACCGGATGGCCCGGCGGGGCTGGATCTGTGTCGCCATGAACTATCGACTGGCGCCGAAGCACCCGTTTCCTGCGCACATCATCGACGTGAAGAAGGCGATCGCGTGGACGCGCGAGCACATCGCCGCCTACGGCGGGGACCCGAGCTACCTCGTCATCACGGGCGGCCGCGCCGGAGGCCATCTGGCTGCGCTCGCCGCACTCACACCGGGCGAACCGGAGTACCAGCCCGGCTTCGAGAGTGCCGACACCAGCGTCGCCGGCTGCGTCCCCTTCTACGGCGTCTACGACCTGGCCGGGATCTCCGGGGAGAGGTCGGCGCTGTCGATGCGCGACTACTTCCTCGGCCCGCGCGTGTTCAAGAAGGACCCGGAGACCGACCTCGACGACTTCGTCAGGGCCTCGCCCCTCGCACAGGTCTCTGCCGACGCGCCCGACTTCTTCGTGCTGCACGGCGCCATCGACTCCCTGGTCGATGTCCGACAGGCCCGCGCGTTCGTGGACAGGTTGAAGGCCGAGTCGAAGTCGACCGTGACCTACGCCGAGTTCCCCGGGACGCAGCACGCCTTCGAGGTCTTCGGCTCGATCCGCAGCCACCACGTGATCATGGCCGTGGAGCGCTGGCTGCTGCACCACCGTGCACGGTGGGCCGGTCCGGTGACCGAGGCGACCTCAGCCGCGGGGTAGTCCGAGGATCCGCTCGCCGGCGACGTTGCGCAGCACCTGGGTGGTGCCGCCGGCGATCGAGAGGCACCTGGTCACCAGCTGTTCGTGCAGCGACTGCTGCGCCAGGTCGTCACCGGTGAACAGCCGGTCACCGAGGAGCGTGACCACCAGCTCGGCCGAGTCCTGCCTGCTGCGTACGCCGACCAGCTTGGCCACGCTCGACTCCGGGCCAGGTCCCTGCCCGGCCAGCGACCGGAGCGTGGACCGGGTCGCCAGCAGCGACACGACGCTCGCCCAGGCGACGGCCCGGCCGATGGCGACACGCTCGTCGGTCGCACCCGATGAGAGCAGGCCGACCGCCCGCTCGGGAGAGTCACCCAGGTGGGACCCGGCCATCGCGACCCGCTCGTTGGCCAGTGTCGTGCGGGCCAGCTTCCAGCCGCCGTCGACCTCGCCCACGACGCACTCGTCGGGCACGAAGACGTCGTCCAGGAAGACCTCGTTGAACAACGCCTCGCCGGTGAGCTCGCGCAGCGGCCGGATGTCGATGCCGTCGCTGCTCATGTCGAGGAGGAAGTAGGTGATCCCGGCATGCGCGCTCCACGTCCGGGTTCGTGCGGGCGAGGCAGATCCCCCAGTCGGCGTCCCGGGCCAGCGAGGTCCACACCTTCTGGCCGGTGAGGCGCCAGCCGCCCTCGTCCCTGACCGCCCTGGTGCGCAGCGCCGCGAGGTCGGAGCCGGCGCCCGGCTCGCTGAACAGCTGGCACCAGCGGATCTCGCCGCGCAGCGTCGGGCCGACGAACCGCTCGCGCTGCTCGTCGCTGCCGTGGGCGATGATCGTCGGTGCCGCCCACGCGCCGATCTTGAGGTCGGGCCGCCGGACCCCGCCCCGGGCCAGCTCCTCGTCGATCACGAGCTGGAGCACGGGGTCGGCACCGAGACCGTGCGGCGCAGGCCAGTGCGGGGCCAGGTAGCCGCTCCCGGCCAGGGCGGCGCGCTGCTCGTCCTCGGGCAGGTCGGCGATCCGCTGCACCTCGTCCCGCACCTCCCCGCGCCGCGTGTCGTCGCAGTCCTCGAGGTCCACCTGCACCTGCCGGCGTACGTCGCTCGCGGCGAGATCGGCCAGTCGGCCGGCGTACGAGCTGGAGGGGCCGACCAGGCTGCGCAGGGACAGCGCCCGGCGCAGGTAGAGGTGCGCGTCGTGCTCGAAGGTGAACCCGATCCCGCCGAGGACCTGGATGCAGGCCTTGGCCGCGTCCACGGCGCCGTCGAAGCAGATCGTCCCGGCGACGAGTGCGGCGAACTCGCGCTGCTGGTCGTCGTCCGACGCCGCGTGGGCCGCGTCCCAGGCAGCGGCGGTCACCGACTCGCTGGTCTCGAGCATCTCCGCGCACAGGTGCTTGATCGCCTGGAAGGCGCCGATCTTCCTGCCGAACTGCTCGCGCAGTCCGGCGTACTCCACCGCTGTGTCCAGGCACCACCGCGCCACCCCGGAGGCCTCGGCCGCGGCGAGCGTGACCACGAGCGACCGCAGCCGTGCCGGGGCCAGGCCGGGGACCACCGTCGCCTCGAGCGAGGACAGGTCCCCGATCGACGTACGACGAGTGAGGTCAGGCATGAAGCCGGGGGCCAGCTCGGCGTGCTCGAGAGAGACCAGCAGCACGTCGTCGGCGCGGACGACGAGGGCATGCGTGGCGCCAGGGGCGTCGTGCACCACTCCGTCGACGCCCAGCGCGAGCGCGACGCGCATCTCCCCGGCAGCCACCGGGCCGGCCAGCTCACCGAGCGCGACGGAGGCGACTGCGGTGCCGAGCAGCGGGCCGGGCACCAGGGAGCCGGCCGCGGCCTCGAGGGCGACGGCCAGGTCGAGCAGACTGCCACCGGCGCCCCCGAGCCGCTCGGGTACGGCGATCCCGGCCAGCCCCATCTCGACCACGGCCCGCGCCTGCTCGGCGAACTCCGCGACGGGGTCCTGCTCCGCTGCACGCGCAGCCTCGATGCCTCCGAGCGAGCGCGCCCACGTGCCGAAGGCAGCCGCCAGCTCGACGTGGTCGTCGCTGATCCCGATCGGCACGGGAACTCCTCTCGCGAAAACTAGAACGTGTTCCAATCATGCCACGACTCCCCCGCCCCGGAACCCCAGCGCCGACCCGTCGCATCTGAAACCCACCAGCATGCCCACCCGTCGCATCTGAAAGGGGCAGACCTGTCAGATGCGACGGGTCGGCGATGCGTTTTCCTTTCAGATGCGACGGGTCGGCGGGGCGGTACACCTAGGCTGCCTGCCGTGACCCCGCCCGTGACCCAGCTGCCCGCAGACCTGCTCGCGCACGCCCGCTCGGCGAAGGGGTTCATGCCCGAGGACGAGGGGCAGTTCCTGTTCGAGACCGCCATCGAGCACCTCGGCGCGGGGCCCGCCCTGGAGGTCGGCAGCTACTGCGGCAAGTCGGCGGTCTACCTCGGCGCCGCGGCCCGGGCCAGCGGCAGCGCTGCTGTTCACCCTCGACCACCATCGCGGCTCGGAGGAGAACCAGGCCGGTTGGGAGCACCACGACCCGACGCTGGTCGACGCGGAGCTCGGGGTGATGGACACCCTCCCGGTGTTCCGTCGCACGATCGCACTGGCCGGCCTCGAGGACGAGGTCGTGGCGGTGGTCGGTCGCTCGACCACGGTCGCCGCCCACTGGCGTACGCCGCTCTCGTTGCTGTTCATCGACGGCGGACACGCCGAGGAGCACGCCCAGAACGACTACTCGGGTTTCGCGCACTGGGTGCTGCCGGGTGGCGCGCTGGTGATCCACGACGTCTTCGAGCGCCCCGAGGACGGCGGCCAGGCGCCGTTCCACGTCTGGCAGCGCGCGGTCGCGAGCGGTTCCTTCGAGCCGGCCGGGACGGTCGGCTCGATGCGGGTGCTGACCCGCAGCTCAGGATCAGCGGGAGAGGACGTCGGCTGAGGCGTCCTGGTCGCAGCCGCACTCCAGCCCGATCTCCTGGAACGCCGCGGCCAGCGTCTCGCCGCGCATGATCCCGGAGGCGGGCGAGGTTCGGGAGAGCTCGTCGGCGGCCAGGATCACGGCCGCGGCGGTGTACGTCGTCTGCTCCCCCGGCCAGTTCACGTCGTCGGGGAAGACGTAGCCGGTCCAGTAGCTGCCGTTCTCGTGCCGCAGGTGCTGCATGTCGGCGTACAGCTGGAGGGCGCGCGCGTGGTCGTCGAGGCAGTCCAGCGCCATCACCAGCTCGCAGGTCTCCGCGCCGGTGACCCAGGGGTTGGCGTCGACGCAGCGGACGCCGAGACCGGGCTCCACGAAGCTCGTCCCAGCGCGACTCGATGAGGTCGATCCCGGCCTGGCCGCGGACGGCGCCACCGAGCACCGGGTAGTACCAGTCCATCGAGAAGCCGGACTTGTCGAGGAACAGGTCGCGGTGCTCGCGCAGCGCGTGCCCGAGGCGTCCGCCGGCCAGCTCCCACTCCGGCTGCGGCGTCGCCGACGAGCTCGGCGATCGCGACGCCGGCACGCAGCGACTGGTAGATGCTCGAGGACCCGGCCAGCAGGGCCTCGCGGTTGACGCCGGCGGGGCCGTGCTCGTCCCACTCCTGGGACCAGGCGATGCCGCCGAAGGGCAGCTGCATGCCGACCACGAAGTCCAGCGCTCGGCGTACGATCGGCCAGATCCGCTCCACGAAGGCCAGGTCGCGCCGCAGCATCCAGTGGTGCCAGACGCCGACCGCGAGATAGGCGCACATGTTGGTCTCGCCGCTGGGGTCCTCCACGGTGCCGCCGACGATCTTCATCGCCCAGGACCCGTCGTGGCGCTGGCTCCGCGCGCACCAGTCGTACGCCGCCTCCGCGGCCTCGACCTGGCCGGCGACGAGCATCGCCATCGCGGCCTCGACGTGGTTCCAGACGTCGACGTGCGCGCCGACGGTCCAGGGCACGGCGCCGTCCGGCTCCTGCATCGCGGCGATCGAGGCGGCGGTCTGGGCCACCTGGGCGCTGGTCAGCACTCCCGCGACAGAGGGGACGTCGTGCACGCCGGCCTGCTCTCGCGGGCTCATGCGGGCTTGCGGAGGTAGAGCACCATGCTCTTGCCGATCAGCGGGTTCAGCACCTTCTCCGCACCTCGGGTCAGCGTGCTCCAGCGCGGCGTCCGCATGATGTCCCACACGAGGACCTGGTGATAGGCCTTCACGAGCGGGGTGCTCGTCGTTGGTGACGCCGACGGCGCACTTGAGCCACCAGTAGGGCGAGTGCAGCCCGTGGGCGTGGTCCTTGCCCTCGAAGACCATCCCGGCGTTGACGAGCTTGCCGACCAGCTCCTTGTCGGAGTAGATCCGGATGTGGCCGCCCTCGACGTTGTGGTAGTCGTCGGAGAGCTTCCAGCAGATCATCTCCGGCAGCCAGCGCGGCACCGTGACCGCCATCGTGCCGCCGGGGCGCAGCACGCGGACCAGCTCCTCGATCGCCTGGATGTCGGCGGGGATGTGCTCGAGCACCTCGGAGGCGACCACCCGGTCGAACTCGCCGTCGGCGAACGGCAGGGCCAGAGCGTCACCCTCCTTGATGTCGGCCTCGGCTCCTGCGGGGACCTCGCCGGCCTCCTTCATCGCACCGAACAGCTCCAGCACCCCGGCCAGCTCGTCGGCGTCCTGGTCGAAGGCGATCACGTCGGCGCCCCGGCGGTACATCTCGAAGGCGTGGCGGCCGGCGCCACAACCCATGTCGATGACGCGGTCCCCGGGGCGCAGGCCGAGTCGGTCGGAAGTCAACGGTCAGCACTGGCGGTCTCCTCGGTGCTCGGGACGGTGTGGGCGGACGGGCTGGCTGAGCGGGCGATCACTTCGTCGTACGCCGCGGCCGTGGCCACGGCCACCGCGTGCCAGGTGAACAGCTCGAGGACCCGTCGGCGACCGGCCCTGCCCATCCGCGCACGACGCTCCGGGTCGTCGAGCATCGCCGCGATCGCGGCCGCGAGCTCGCCCACGTCTCCCGGTGGGACGAGGTCGGCGCACTCGCCGTCGGGACCGACCACCTCGGGGATGGCGCCGGCGCGGCTGACGACCAGCGGTGTCTCGCAGGCCATCAGCTCGGCGGTGGGCAGCGAGAAGCCTTCGTAGAGCGACGGCACGCAGGCGATCTCGGCCGATCCCATCAGCGTCGACCAGCTCGGGGTCGCTGATGCCGCTGACGAACGTGACGTGCTCGGCGATGCCGAGCCGCTCGATCAGCCTCTCGGTGCGGCCACCCGGGGTCGGCCTGGTGACCAGCACGAGCTCGAGGTCGCGCTCGGTGCGCAGCTTCGCGAACGCCTCGAGCAGCGTGGCGATGCCCTTCATCGGGGCGTCGGCGCTGGCCATCGCCACCAGCCGGCCGGGGACGCGGGGCTCGGTCGGGCGGGCCGAACACCTCGTCGACGCCCAGCGGGATGACCTGGAGCTCGGCCGGGTCGACACCGAAGTCGGTGATGATGTCGCGCCGGCTGGACTCCGAGACGGTCAGGATCTTGCCGACGCGGCGGGCGACCCTGCCCTGCATCCTCAAGAAGCCGTACCAGCGTCGCAGGGTGAGCTTCTTGCGACGGGTGGTCGCCGCCTCGATGTCGATGCGGCGGTCGAAGGTGATCGGGTGGTGGATGCTGGTGATCAGCGGGAAGCCCATCTCGGCGATGTCGAGCATCCCGTAGCCGAGCACCTGGTTGTCGTGCACGATGTCGAAGTCACCCAGGCGCTCGCGCAGCAGGCGGGCGACGCGTCTGGAGAACGTCTTCGGCTCGGGGAATCCGGCCGTCCACATGGTCAGCACCTCCTCGACGTCGATCAGGTCGCGGATCTCGCGACGGCTTCGGCGTACGGAACGGGTCGGGCTCGCGGTAGAGGTCGAGGCTGGGCACCTTGGTCAGGGTGACGCCCTCGTCGAGCTCGGGATAGGGCTGGCCGGAGAAGACCTCGACGGAGTGCCCGAGCGCTACCAGCTCGCGGCTGAGGTGCCGGATGTAGACGCCCTGGCCGCCGCAGTGCGGCTTGCTCCGGTAGGACAAGAGTGCGATGCGCAAGAGGCGCCTTCCTGGTTCGATCTTGTGACTCGATCTTGGCTCGAATCCGGTGTGGGCGCCGGAGTGGGACCGCCAGCTCGTAACTGGAACGTGTTTCTATTATGCCGGACCCGACTGTTAGCCTGTTACCGCAGGTCCGCAGGCCAAGTCTCAGGGTCAGCGCCGCAGAAATCACGTCCGGGAGGTTGAGATCTTGGCCACCGCGAGCTCACTGACCTATGAGGATCTCGGATCCGCCGCGCAGCGTGACCGGCGCCGGCGCATCCTCGACGCGACCATCTCCCTCGCCTCCAAGGGCGGCTTCGACGCCGTCCAGATGCGCGCCGTCGCCGAGCGGCCGACGTCGCCCTCGGCACGCTCTACCGCTACTTCCCCTCCAAGATCCACCTGCTCGTCTCCGCGCTGGCGCGCCAGTTCGAGGAGACCGACCTCAGCCTGGGCCGTCGCGCCATCCCGGGCGACGAGCCCGCCGACCGGGTCACCTACGTGCTCACCCGGGCCACTCGCGGCCTGCAGCGCGAGCCCCACCTCACCGAGGCGCTGACCCGCGCGTTCATGTTCGCCGACTCCACCGTCGCGGGCGAGATCCACGTCGTCGGGCTGAGGCTGACCTCGATGCTCAACCGCGCCCTGCAAGGGTGACCAGTACGTCGAGGGCGCCGAGCCCACCGATCACGAGATCGCCGTCGCCCGCGTGATCAGCGACGTCTGGCTGGCCGCCCTCGTCTCCTGGGTCACCGGGCGCATCACGGCCGAGCAGGTCACCGAACATCTCGAGACCGCGGTCAACCTGATCCTGCGCTGACCTCACCCACCGAACGCGTGCGTGGCGGTGGCGCCGCCGTCGATGGCCAGCTCGGCCCCGGTGACGAAGCTCGACTCGTCACTGGCCAGATAGACGTACGCCGGAGCGATGTCCGCGGGGTGTCCGACCCGCTTCAGCGCCACCTTGCCGGCGCCGAACTCCATCGCCGCGTCGCCGCCGTGCACGCGCGTCATCGGGGTGTCGATCATGCCCGGGTGCACGGAGTTCACCCGGATCCCCTTGGGCCCGAGCTCCATCGCGGCCGACTTGGTCATGCCCCGGATGGCGAACTTGGTGGCGGTGTACGCCGTGCAGAAGGCCATCCCGGCCGAGCCCCTCGATCGAGGAGGCGTTCACGATCGAGCCGCCGCCGTTCTTGCGCATCGTGCGGGCCACCGACTTCATGCCCAGGAAGCAGCCGAGCTGGTTGATCCGGAACAGCAGCTCGAACTCCTCGGCCGGCATCTTCTCGACCTCGCCGAAGCGCAGGATGCCGGCGTTGTTGACCAGCACGTTGACCGGCCCGAAGCGCTCGTTCGCCTCCTCGACCAGCGCCGTCCACGACGCCTCGTCGCTGACGTCGTGCAGCCGGAAGTACGCCGCGTCGGCACGGATGCCGTTCAGCTCCTCGGCCAGGGCCAGCCCGGCCTCCTCCGCGATGTCGGCGATCACGACCTGCGCGCCCTCCTCGACGAAGGCGCGCGCGATGGCGGCACCCTGGCCCTGGGCCGCGCCGGTGACGATGGCGCGCTTGCCGACAAGTCTGTTCACGTTGGCTCCTTGGGCTGCAGCTGCATGACGGAGTCGGCCGCGAAGCCGACCTCGGGGTCCCGGTCGGCGAAGTAGCCACCGAGGGTCGCGTCGAGGGAGTCGAGGTCCCAGGTGTCGCCGGTCGCGTCGAATCGCTGCTCGACGACGGGCGCGGCCAGCAGGGCGACCATCCCGCCGTAGACGACGAAGACCTGGCCGGTGATCCTGGCGGCCGCCGGAGAGGCCAGGTAGGCGACGAGCGGGGCGACGTGCTCGGCGAGTAGGGATCGATCGCCCGGCCGGAGTCGCCAGCGGTGGGTTCAGGCCGAAGACCTGCGCGGTCATCGCGGTGCGTGCCCGGGGGCAGATCGCGTTGGCGCGCACGCCGATCCGGGACAGGCCGCGGGCCGTGGTGAGCGTCAGAGCCGTGATCCCGGCCTTCGCCGCGGCGTAGTTCGCCTGGCCGGGCGAGCCGGTGAGGAAGGCCTCCGACGCGGTGTTCACCACGGCTGCGTCGACGGGCTCACCGGTCTCCTTGAACTGCCCGCGCCAGTACGCCGCCGCGTTGCGCGAGAGCAGGAAGTGGCCACGCAGGTGCACCTTCACGACGAGGTCGAACTCCTCGTCGGTCATGTTGAACAGCATCTTGTCGCGAGTGATGCCGGCGTTGTTCACCACGATGTCGAGGCCGCCGAGCTTCCCGGTGGCCGCCTGCAGCATCGCCTCCGCGGTGCCGCTCTCCCCGACGTCGCCGGCCACGACCAGCGCCTCGACGCCGATGTCGCGGATCTCCTCGGCGGCCTCCTCGGCAGCGCCGGGGAGGTCGTTGAGCACCACGCTGGCGCCGGCTCGCGCCAGGGCGACGGCCTCGGCGCGCCCCAGCCCGGCGCCGGCGCCGGTGACGACAGCGACCCGGCCCTCGAGGGACAGCTCACGCTTCGGGTCACGGTTCTGGGGCATGACGGGCAGGGCTCCTGTTCGGGGGCTCGGGGTGGGTGGGGCTGGTGCCGGGGCTCGCTGTAGTCCCGGAGCGACTACTCCTCGACGAGGCTGATCGCCGACTTCGGGCAGGACGCGACGGCCTGCTCGACGTTGGACAGGTGCTCCTCGGTGACGTCCTCCTGCAGGATCTGCAGGTAGTCGTCGTCGTCGACCTGGAAGTGGTCAGGCGCCAGCGCCTCGCACATCGCGTTGGACTCGCACAGGTCGAAGTCGACCTTGATCTTCTTCATGAGTCCTCCGCTCGCTTGCTCTAGGAACCCTCGGACGAGTGACCGGGGAAGATGTGGGCATCGGGGTCGACCAGCACCGCCGCGTTGTTCACGGCGGTGGCGACCTCACCGAACCCGACGGCGATCAGGCGCACCTTGCCGTCGTACTCCGTGATGTCGCCGGCGGCGAAGACCCGCGGCAGGTTGGTCCGCATCGTGGTGTCGACGCGGATGTGGCGCTTCTCGAACTCCAGTCCCCACTCCTGCATCGCGCTGAGGTCGGCGATGAACCCCAGGGCGGCGACGACGCTCTGCGCCGGGCGGACCAGCACCTCGCCGTCGGCCCTGGTGATCTCCACGCTCTCCACGTGCCCGTCGCCCTTCAGCGCGGTCACCTGCGCCTTGGTGATCACCTCGGTGCTGCCCGCCAGCACGGCATCGACGGTGGCCTGGTGGGCGCGGAACTGGTCGCGCCGGTGCACCAGGGTGATCGAGGTGGCGATCGGCTCGAGGTTGTGGGCCCAGTCGAACGCGCTGTCGCCGCCGCCGACGATCACCACGTCGCGGCCGGCGTACTCGGTGAAGGAGGGGACGAAGAAGACCAGCCCGCGGTCCTCCCAGCCGTCGCCTGCCGGCAGCGCGCCGGGGGGTGAACTTGCCGATGCCGGCGGTGATGATCAGCACCTTGGCGCGTACGACGGTCCCGTCGTCGAGCCCCATCGTGACCGCGTCGTCCGTGGCCGTGAGGGAGGTGGCGGTGCGTCCGAGCAGGTAGGTCGGCTTGGCACTGGCTGCCTGCTCGACCAGCTGCTCGACGAGCTCGCGACCCTTGACGTTCGGGAACCCCGCCACGTCGAGGATCGGCCTTCTCGGGATAGAGCGCCGAGACCTGCCCGCCGAGCTCGGGCAGCGAGTCGACCAGCGTCACGCTCATCCCGCGGAAGCCCGCGTAGTAGGCACCGAACAGTCCCGCGGGGCCGGCACCGACGATCAGCAGGTCGGTGTCCACCTCGGACACCTCGGACACCGCGGCCGCGGCACCTACCGCGTCCTCCATTGGCACGACCTTTCGCCGCCTGAAACTGGAACGTGTTCTAATTTATCAGAACGCATCCATCTTGGACACGCGCCAGTCTCCACCATCGCGCGTCAGAGTCACCCGCACCCGGTTCTGGTCCAGGCGCTGGTTGCCGGAGCCCTTGGCCGTGGTCACCTGGTTGACGAACACCAGGGCCTCGACCTTCTTCTCGCTCGCCGAGATGATCGAGGTCGCCACCACCTGGGCGGTGAGCTTGACCTGGTTCTCGATCGTCTGGGCCTTGACGTTCCCCATCGCCTTGGAGTACTCGGTGCGGAAGGTCGGTGCCAGCACCGCCTCGGCCGCCTTCATGTCCGCGTCGAGGGTCTTCCAGTCGTAGGACAGCACCTTGGTCGTCAGCGTGGAGGCAGCCTGTCATCCCGGCGTCGCGCTGGCCTCCGCGGAGGTGATCGCACCGCTCGGAGCGGCGCCGTCCTCCGGGTTCTCGCTGCGCCACCAGGCATAGCCCGCGACGGCGCCGAGCACGAGGCACAGGGCCAGCAGGATCCCGAGCAGCCGCGAGCTGGCCAGGAACGGGACGCGCGCGGGCCGCTGTTCCTCGGCCAGGTCGTCGCCGGGCACCTCGTCATCGGGCAGCTCGGTCATCGGACACCTCGTCGTCGTCGCGGCCGCCTTGTCGAGGCTCACGGCCTGGGGCTCCGCCAGGGCCGGCGGCGGCGGTGCCACAGAGGTCTCGGGAAGGTCGCTCTGGCAGTAGCGGCACTTCACGGCCGCGGCCTTGATGACCTCGGCGCAGTAGGGACAGACCTTCTCGTCGTCCTGCAGTGGCTGGGTCGTCATCAGTTCACGAACTGGAGGTCGGAGGTGAGCCACTTGTCGCCCTGGCGCACCATCGTCAGCTTGAACCGGTAGTACCTCGGCTGCGGCCTTGCCCTGGGTGGACTTGTTGCTCACCTGGGAGTCGGCCGCGACGAAGACGATGGCGTCGGTGTCGTCGATGTCGCCCACGCCGACCGAGAGCACCTTGCCCGTGGACATCGCCTGGGCGTCCTGGGCCGATGCCTTCAGGGTGACCTTGGCCTGGGCGTACTGCTCCTTGAACGTGCCTGCGGCCCCGGCGACCACCTTGGCGATCAGCGGGTCCATGTTCTTGTAGTCGACGGTCAGGAACGCCACGGTCTCCGCGCTGGCCGCCTTGGTGACCGCGTCGTACTGGCGCGACAGCGTCTCGGCGCGGGACTCACCCGGGGTGGCGGAGGCGCCGTTGGCGAACGAGCAGCGACCGAGGCCGTGACGAGGGCCAGGACGACGACCATCAGCACGATGTTGACGGCTCGCCACGAGGTGCCTTCGGGTCCTGCGGTCCCTCCCGGGCGTGCCGAGGGGTCCAGAGCAGGATCAGTCACTCTGCACGCACCGGTCCGGTCAGCATCCACTTCCACGACTCGTCTCCGAACACCGTCCGCAGTCCTCCTGAGGCGCCCAAGGTCACCGTCTGTCCGTTGCCGGCGTCAGCCTGGCCGGTGCTGGCATCGTACGGCGAGACGCGGTAGCTCCTGCCGGCCGAGCTCGCGGACCCGAAGCTGGGAGCGTAGTTGGTGCCGCGCTGGGCCTTGCTCGGACCAGACACTTGGCCGGGAAGTACGGTTTGTCCGACTCGTCGGTGGCCGGTCGCCACTGGGAGGCCGGGCAGGTAGCCCTTGGTGCAGGGCATCACGGAGTTGTTGAGCTGCAGGTTGATGTGTCCGTAGCCGTCACCCGGCGTGCCGGTGAAGCCGGACGCGATCACGCGGGGGAAGGTCACCAGGGTCTGCTCGAGGCCCGGGATGTTGGTGGTCAGCACCTGGTTGACGGTGACCAGGTTCGACAAGAAGACCGGCAGGGTCGGCTCCAGCCCCTTGAGCAGGGAGTTGACCTCGCGTACGGCGCCGGGTCCCGCCCTGCAGGATCGTGCGCAGGTCCTTGTCGGAGGTGCGCAGGGTCCCGGTCAGGTCGGCGAGGTCCTTGGCGAAGGCGCGGATGTCCTTCTCGTGGTCGGCCTGTGTCTGCAGCACCGTCCGGCCGGTGTTGAGCAGGGCGATCGTGGACGTCCTTGTTGGCGTCCGCCTCGTCGACGAACACGATGCCGGAGTCGACCATGCGCTGGAGCGGGTTGGCCGTGTCGCGGAACATGTTGCCCAGCTCGGCGACCACCGTGGAGAGCTCGGCCTTGTCGACCGAGCTGACCATCGCGTCCATCTCGGTGAGCAGCTGCTCCTCGCTCATCGGCAGGCTGCTGGCGTCGCCCTTGATGGTGTCGCCCTCGCCCAGCGTAGGGACCCTTGTTGGTCGGCGGGCTCGAAGTCGAGGTACTGCTCGCCCACCGCCGAGAGGTTGTGCACGTGCATCGTCGAGTCCAGCGGGATCTTCGTCTCGTCCTTGAGTGGCCATGTCGACCCGGATGCCGGTCCGGGTGACGTCCATCGCGGCAGACCTTGCCGACCTTGACCCCGCGGTAGGTCACCTCGCTGCCGGTGAACAGTCCGCCCGGACCCGGGCAGCGTGGCATGCATGGTGAAGCCGCGGCCGAGCAGCCTGTCGGTGATGCCGAGGAAGCTGCCGGCGACGTAGACGATGCCCGACGGCGCTGAGCACGACGAACGCGATCAGCCGGACCTTGATCCCGCGTGTCATCCGCCACCACCCCCGAGGGTTCCGAGCAGACCGCCGAGTCCGGAGCTGCCGTTGCCGCTACCGCTGGTCCCGGCGGAACCGGTGAGGTCGGGCAGGAGCGGGACCTTGGGGAGCCCGACCGTCCCGTCCGGGCAGACCACGTCGCCGATCCGCGGGATCTGGCACACCAGCGCCTTGGCGGTGTCGTCGAGCGGCTTGCACACGGCTGCGATCTCGGCCGGGAGTGCGTTCAGGCAGACGTTGATCGGGTCGGGCAGCGCATCCGCGGGTGACTTGATGATCTTGTTCAGGTCGAAGTCCACGTGGAACAGCGCGTTGGCGTAGTCGCCGCGGGCGATGTTGCCCGCTTCCTTGGGGAACGGGAAGCTGGCCATCAGTGCGACAGGCCGTGCGGCAGGGCGTCCCCGGCATCGGCCAGCTTGGTCAGCGTCGGCTGGAGGTGACGCAGGGTGGCCACGATGTTGTCGGTGCTGGCGTCGAGCACCCGGGTCCCGACCTTGCCGAGCGCGTCGAGCTGCCGCAGCATCTTCATCAGGCTGCCGTGCTGGCGGTTGAGCACCTTCAGCGCCGGTCCCATGGCGTCGATCGCGTCGCCGATCGTCGTCCTTCTCCTTGACCAGGGTGGCCGCTGAGCCGGTCGATGGACTCCATCGCGGTGATGATGTCGCCCTTCTGTTCGTCGAGCGCACCGATCAGCCGGTCGAGGTTGCCCAGCAGGTGGCGGGCCTGGTCCGTGCGGCCGTTGAGCATGTTGTTCAGCTCGACGCTGATCGTCTTCAGCTGGCCGATCCCGCCGCCGCTGAGCACCATCGACAGCGCGCCGAGCACCTCCTCGACCTCGGGGTTCCGACCGGTCCGGGACAGCGGGATGAAGTCGCCCGTCGGAGAGCCGCTTGTCGCTGGCCGTTCGCCTGGTCGGGCTCGACCAGGGCGATGTACTTCTCCCCCAGCAGGCTGGTCTGCCGTACGTCGACGTCGGCGTTCTCCGGCAGCTCGATGTCCTTGCGGACCAGGAACTTGACCCGGGCGTGCCAGCCGACCCGATCGACCTCGGTGACCTGGCCGACCACGCACGTCGTCGACCATCACTGCCGTGCGGGGCACGACGTTGAGCGCGTCGGCGAAGTCGGCGGTGACCGGGTAGGCGTCGTCCGGGTCGACCTTGTTGCCGGGCAGCGGCAGGTCGTAGGCGCCGTCGAACTTGCAGCCGGCGCCAGCAGGCCGGTGACCAGCACCGCCACCAGGCCGGCGAGCATCCTGGCCGGGCGGCGTCGCGTCCGGGCGCGGGTGGTGGAGAGGCGCCTCATCGGTTCCCCTGCCTTCAAGCGAGCCGAGCAGGCCCGTCGAGCGAGGTCACCGGGGAGCGTGCCGCCGAGCTTGAGCTGCGGCGACTCTGCGGCTCGAACGCGTTGTTCCCCGCGTCTGGTCGGTGACCGGCTTGACGATCGTCTTGAGCAGCTCGCAGGTGAAGGCGCTCCGCGTTCGGGATGGCCTCGGAGTTCACCACGATGTCGCACAGCACGTTGCCGAGGTTGGCGCCGTTCGGGCCGAACTGGACCCGGGCCCCGATCGAGCCGGTCTTGACGTCGAAGGCGATCGCCAGGTTGCCCAGTCCCAGGGCGCCGAGTCGGGCCACCGTGTTCAGCGACTCCTTCTGCTTGGCCAGCACCCCGACGACGCCGGTCAGCTGGCGGACGTCGGTCTCGCACCATGCGTCTTGTTGTCGTGCACGAAGCGTCCGCACGATCCCGACGGCGCGGGCCAGCGCGGTCAGCGCCTTGCCGCAGGTTGCCGCGCTCGTCGGCCAGCTGGCTGGAGACCGAGGTCAGGTCGCTCATGAAGCTGTCCACGATCCTGTCGTTGGCGGCCAGGGTGTCGGTCAGCTGCGACATGTTCTCGACCGAGTCGAACAGCGCCCCGCTGTTGTCGCCGAAGGTCTGCACGGCCTGCGGACAGGTTGAGCAGGGTCTCGTTGCCGAGCTTGCCGTTGCCGTCGCAGCGCCTTGGTGCCGGCGGTGAGCAGGTCGTCGAGCGCGCCGTTCTTGTTGGCGCCGTTGGGGCCGAGCGCCTGGGTCAGGTCCGAGAGGCTCTGGTAGATCCGGTCGAGCTCGACCGGCGTCCCGGTCTCCGTCCAGGGCGATCTTGGCCTTGTCCTCCAGCACCGGCGCCCCGGTGTACGCCGGTGCGATCTGGACGAAGCGGTCGGCGGTCAGGGTCGGGGTGACGATGGCGGCCTTCGCGTCGGCCGGGAGCTTGTACTCGTCGTCGTACTCCATCGCGACCCGCACGCGGTCGCCCTCGGGCACCACGGCCGTCACGGTGCCGATCCGCACGCCCATCACGCGCACCTCGGAGCCCTTGTAGATGCTGACCGTGCGGTCGAAGTAGGCGTCCACGGTGCGGGTGCCGGAGCCGCCCGGGAAGAGGAAGAACGCGGCGGCCAGGAGGACCAGTGCGGCCCCGCAGGGCGACCTTGGGGGTGATCCTGCGCAGCACGTCGTTCATCGCCGGTTCACCTCTTCCCGGGCTTGAACTCGCCGCCGGCGAGGCCGACGAGGTTGGGGACGTAGGCGTCGAACCACGGGCCGGTGCCGATGATGTTGATCAGGATCGAGGCGTAGGGACCGAGGTTCTTCATGCGTCACGTCGAGCTGCTTCTCGCGATCCTGCAGGAACTTCATGCGCCGTGTCGAGCTCGCTCGAGCGCGGCGCCGATCTGACCCTGGTTGTCGGTCACGACCCCGCGCAGCGTCGACGGCCAGCCTGTTCGGCGTTGACCAGCAGCGAGTGGATCGCGTCGCGCCGCGCGGATCAGCTCCTGGAAGACGAGGTCGCCCTGCTTCATCAGCGTGACCAGGTCACCCCGGCGCTCGGCCAGCAGCTTGGTGACCCGGTCGGCGCGGCCGAGCAGCTGCTCGATGGACTCGTCGCGGCTCGCGATCGCCTGGGAGATCCGGGAGAGGCCGGTGAAGGTCGACTGGATGTGCGGACTGGCGGCGTTGAGCGTGTCGCCCAGCGTGGTCAGCGCCTTGGAGAGCTGCGCGGTGTCGATGTCCTCGGTGCGGGTGGTCAGCTCGCCGAGCGTGGCGACGATGTCGTAGCTGCCGTCGGTGCGGCTCGACCGGGATGGTGTCGCCGGCCTCCATCTCGCCGCAGCCGACCGGGGTGAGCTCGAGGTACTTCTCGCCCGAGCAGGTTCAGCACCTGCACCGCTGCCCGGGTCTTCTTGCCCGAGCGTCGGCGCCCTTGACGTCGAAGTCGACGGTGACGTGGTCGCCGGAGATGTGCAGCTCGTTGATCCGGCCGACCCGGACGCCGGCCACCTGCACCATGTTGCCCTTGTGCAGGCCGCTGGCGTCGGTGAGCTGGACGTGGTAGTCGGTGCCCTTGAAGCCGGGGAACTTCTGCAGGTTGAAGGCCGCGGCCATCACCACCAGCAGCACGACCAGGCTGATCGCGCCCAGCCGGAGGATCGATCGCATCGGTGCGGCGCGCCATCAGGCGTCACACCTCTTGGCGGTGCTGTAGAAGGAGAGGTTCTTCAGCTTCTCCTGGATCTGGTCGAGACCGCGGCACGTTCGGGCAGGTCCGGGCAGGATGATCGCGCCCGACGAAGTCGCAGAGGTAGTAGTTGTACCAGGAGCCGTAGGTGCCGGTCCGGGTCTGCCGGGACAGCATCACCGGGAGCCGGTTGAGCACCTCGTCGAGCACCTCCTGGTTGGCCGGCTTGTTCAGGATCTTCATCACGCGGCGCAGCTGGGCGATGTCGGCCTTCAGGTAGGGACGGCTCTGGGTGAGCAGGTCGGCGAGCTCCGCGGTGAGCGCGGAGAGGTTGGAGACCGAGGCACCGATCGCCTTGCGGTCGCCGGACGACGTTGCCCGAGCCAGTTCTTCAGCTCGACGATGAGCTCGCTGAGCTGGTCGTGCCGGTCGTCGACCGTCTGGAGCATCGCCGAGAGGTTGTCGATGACGTCGCCGATCAGCTGGTCGCGGTCGGCCAGCGTGTTGGTCAGCGAGGCGGTGTGGCTCATCAGCTGCCCGATCGGTGCCGCCCTCACCCTGGAGCACCTTGATGAGGTTCAGGGAGAGCTCGTTGACCTCGGCCGGCTGCAGGGCCTGGAAGAGCGGCTGGAAGCCGTTGAACAGCTCGGTCAGGTTCAGCGCCGGCTGTGGTCTGCGAGACCGGGATGGTGCCGCCGTCGGGCAGCTTCGCCGCACCCGGCTCCCCCTCGGCCAGCGACATGTAGCGGGCGCCGACCAGGTTGAGGAACCGGATCTCCGCCCGGCTCGACCGTGGTGACCGGGACGTCGGCCTTGACCTTGAAGGTGACCTCGGCCTGGGTGCGGTCCTTGATCTCGACGCCGCTCGACCTCACCGACGGTCACCCCGGCCACGCGGACGTCGTCGCCCTTCGTCGAGCAGGCTGGCGGAGGTGAACACGGCCTTGTACTCCGACTGGCTGCCGAAGGCGAAGGAGCCCATGATCGCGGTCAGCGTGCCGGTGACGATGACGCGAGGCGACCACGAAGATCGTCGAGCTTGACCCCGGAAACGATCGTGACGGTGTTGCGCGAGGCGGCCATCACTGACCTTCCCGCTGCGGGTCGTCCAGGTCGGTGCCGTCCTTGAGCGGGTTGGCCCCGATCGGCACCTGCGGGTTGGGCAGCCCCAGGCACCACGGGCCGTGCCCGGCCTCGCCGTACACCGGCCGGTCCTCGGGATCGTAGGGACGGTCGCTGCTTGGCGGCGAAGCTCATGCGTCTGCTTGACCCGGCCGGTGGAGAAGATGTCGTTGAGGTTCCCGGCGTACCGCGCCGAGCCCTTGAGCAGGCACGGGAACTCGGGCGAGTAGGTGTCGAGCAGCCGCAGCAGCGGACGAGCGAGGGCCGCCTCGCGCACGATGGCTCGCTCGTTGGTGGTCAGCACCCGGGTGGCGGTCTTGCCGAGACCGGTCACGTCGTCGAGGAACCCGCGGAGCTGGGACTCCTTGGTCGTCACCGTGCGAGCGGTGGTGGTGGCGTTGCGCAGCAGCCGGACCAGGTCCGGTGCCGCGAGGGCGTAGGTCCTGCTGACGCTCGCCAGCAGCACGAGGTCCTTCTGCAGCGTCGGCAGGTGCACGTTGACATCGGTCAGGTAGGAGTCGAGCTTCTCCATGGTCGCGCCCAGCTCGTCGCCGCGTCCGCGCAGCGCGTTCGCCAGCGCGTAGAGGGTGGTGCTCAGGTCGGCCGGACGGATGGAGCGCAGCAGCGGGAACAGGTTGGCCAGGATCGTCTGGAGCTCGACGTTGGTCCGCACCCGCGACGAGGGGATCACGTCGCCGTCGCTGAGCGCCTTGCTGGACGGGTCCTCGGGATCGATCAGGGCGATGTACTTCTGGCCGAACAGGGTGGTCGGCAGGATCTCGACGGAGATGTTCTCCGGGATCTTCTTGGCGGAGTCCGGGCGCAGGCCGATCTTGATCGAGGCCTCCTTGCCGTCCTGGCTGATGCCTCGCACCTGGCCCACCAGTGCTCCGTGCAGCCGCACGTCGCCGAACTGGGCGAGCTGGAGGCCCGCGCGGTCCGCCTTGACGGTCACCATCGTCACCGGGGTGAAGACCTTCTGGTAGACCGCGATCGAGAAGGCCGACCAGCAGCGCCATCACGAGGATGAAGACGACTCCGGCCACCAGCAGGCGCCGGTGCTCGGCCTTCGTGTCGTGGGTGATGTTCACGCACATGGCCTCACCCCGTGATTCGCACGGTGGTGGTGGAGCCCCAGATGGCGAAGCTCAGGAAGAAGTCGGCGATCACGATCGTGACGATCGAGGTGCGGATCGCGCGGCCCACGGCCGTGCCCACGCCGGCCGGGCCACCGGAGGCGGTGTAGCCGTAGTAGCAGTGGATCAGGATGACCGCGACCGCCAGGAACAACAGCTTGAAGAACGACCAGAGCATGTCGATCGGTGGCAGGAACTGCAGGAAGTAGTGGTCGTAGGTGCCGGCCGACTGCCCGTAGATCAGGGTGGTGATCAGGCGCGGTGAGAGGTAGGAGGCAGCCAGCGCGACGATGTAGAGCGGGATCACGGCGATGAATGCGGCGACCATCCGGGTCGTCACCAGGAACGGCATCGACGGGACCGCCATCACCTCGAGGGCGTCGATCTCCTCGGAGATGCGCATCGCCCCGAGACGGGCGGTGTAGCCGCAGCCCACGGTCGCCGCCAGCGCGATGGAGGACACCAGCGGCGCCACCTCGCGGGTGTTGAAGTACGCCGAGATGAACGCCGTGAACTTCGCGACGCCGATCTGGCTCAGCGACGCGTACCCCTGGATGCCGACCTCGGTGCCGGCGAAGAAGGCCATGAACGCGATCACGCCGACGGTGCCCGCGATCACCGAGAGCCCGCCGACGCCGAAGGCGACCTCGGCGAGGATGTTCAGGATCTCGCGCCGGTAGCGCTTGATCGCGATCGGCGTCCACGCCAGCGCCTTGATGTAGAAGAGCAGCTGGTCGCCGCGCTGCTCGATGCCCGCCCGGCGTTCCCGGAGGAGCTCCTTGCCGACGTCGGTGATGGTCGCCATGTCTAGAGCCCGTTCTGGGGGACGACCTGGAAGTAGATCGGCCGTGATGATCGAGTTGAGTGCGAACAGGACCATGAAGGCGATGATCACGGCCTCGTTGACGGCCCGGCCCACGCCGCTGGGCCCACCTCCGGCGTTGAGTCCCTTGTAGGCACCGACGATGGCGGCCATGTAGCCGAACAGCACGGCCTTGATCATCGAGATGTAGAGGTCCGGCAGGCTGGCGAGGGCGGTGAAGCTGGACAGGAACGCGCCGGCGTTGCCGCCCTGCACGATGACCGTGAAGAAGTAGCCACCCCCGATGCCGGCGGCGATGACGAGGCCGTTGATCATCAGGGCCACGAAGACGGTGGCGAGCACGCGCGGCACGACCAGGCGCTCGATCGGATCGACTCCGAGCACCTCCATCGCGTCGATCTCCTCGCGGATCTTGCGCGCGCCCATGTCCGAGCAGATCGCGGAGCCGGCGGCACCGGCGATGATCATGGCGGCGGCGATCGGGGCTGCCTCGCGGACGACCGCGAGCACGGCGCTGGCGCCGGCGAAGGACTGGGCGCCGAGCTGGCCGGTGAGGTTGCCGACCTGCAGGGAGATGACCGCACCGAACGGGATCGAGACCAGGATCGTCGGCATCAGGGTCACGCTGCAGATGAACCACGCCTGCTCGATGAACTCCCGGGTCTGGAACCGGGTGGTGAAGACCGCCTTGGTGACGTCCACGACCATGGCCGCGATCTCCCCTGGTCCACGGAGGATCGACGCAGCAGTGACGCCCATCGTCTTCCTCCCCTGAACCCTGGACCGGGTCGCCCCCAGCGAACCACCCCCGCGGCCGCCCAAATTTAGAACGTGTTCTCGTTTTAAGCAACACGAGCACATCTGCTTTCGGGACTGAGCAACGATCTCGCGGGGCGAAAGTCACGTGAGTGCGCTCACACGGTACGGCTCTAGACTCCGCCGGGTGAGCGAATCGACGCTAATGCCAAGCAGGTGGCCACAGGTCTTCCGGCACCCCTCAGCGCTGCTGCTGATGGCCCAGCTGCTGGCGATCCTCGCCTACCCGTTCCTGGACACCTCACGGGCCGGATCCGCGGTGCTCGGCGTGATCTCGATGACGGCGGTGGGCCTCGCCCTCTGGGTGGTGCGCAGCACCCCGGCCCTGTCGTTCATCGCGGTGGCGCTCGGCGTACCGGCTCTGTGCATGACCGTGCTCGAGGCGGTGATCCCGGGCGAGACCTGGGTGGTGCTCACCAGCGCCCTGCTGCACGCGCCGTTCTACCTCTATGTCTTCTACGGCACGATCCGCTACGTCTTCCACGACGAGAAGGTCACCACCGACGAGCTCTACGCGATCGGTGCGGCCTTCACGGTCCTGGCGTGGGGCTTCGCCTACATCTACATGGCGGTGGAGATCGTCTGGCCGGGGTCGATCGAGCCGCTCAGCGGTGGCTCCGGGCGCTTCTTCGACCTGCTCTTCTTCTCCTTCGCCAACCTGACCAGCGTGGGACTCTCGGACATCTTGCCGACGGCGAGCCATGTCCGATCGGTGGTCATCCTGGAGCAGGTCGCCGGGGTGCTGTACGTCGCCATGGTGATCTCCCGCCTGGTCGCGATGACGGTGCACCGACCCCGTTCGTGAGCCGGCCCTGAGCCGGTCCGGGAAGGCGGCTCAGCCGACCGCCGACTCGGTCGCGATGGCCCGCTGCTCGAGGATCAGGGCCCGGGTCAGGCGGCGGTAGCGCCACATCTGCACCAGGCCGATGGCCCACAGCAGGTACTGCACGCTCATCGCCCAGCGGAACGCCTCGGGGGTGTAGTCCGTCCCCTCCCCCGGGGTCTGCCAGTCGAGCACCAGCCCGATCGCGACCACGAGGAACAGGGTCGCGTAGAACCCGGCCTGGTTGATGATGCCGGTCGCGCTGGACAGCCGGTGGGCCGGGTTGGAGGTGCGGCCGAGGTCGAAACCGACCAGCGACGCCGGGCCGCCCAGCCCCACGACCACGGCGAGCAGCACCAGCAGGCCGAGCGGCGCCTGACCCGGCCAGGCCAGGACGACCGTCCAGACGGTGACGAGGGCGACCACGATCGAGATCACGGTGGTCGAGCGATGCCACGGGTGGTTGCCGACGATCCAGCCGAGGACCGGCCCGCTGCACATGATCGCCACGACGATCACGGTGAGCAGCAGCCCGGCCGTCGCCGGTGAGCGCCCCTCGCCGCGCACGAAGAAGGGGAAACCCCACAGCAGGCTCATCATGGTCGCGCTGAACTGGGAGGTGAAGTGCATCCAGAAGCCGAGCCGGGTGCCGGGCTGCGCCCAGGAGGCAGCCAGGCTCTCGCGGACCCAGTGCAGTGAGAGGCGCGGCCCCCGGACGTTCCTCCCGGCTGGTGCGTCGTGGAGCAGCAGCAGCGTGGCCAGCGTGAGGACCAGGCCGAGCGAGGCCGCGCCGAGGTAGGCGCGGGTCCAGCCGAGGTGACTCAGCGCCCAGGTCATCGGGACCGCGGCGCCGATCGCCCCGACCTGACCGAGGGTCCCGGTGAGCTGGGTGATCAGCGGGATCCGTCGGTCCGGGAACCAGCTGCTCACCAGTCGCAGCACACAGATGAACGTCATCGCGTCGCCCACCCCCACGACTGCCCGGGCGGCCAGGGCGAGCGGGAACACCTCTGCCACCGCGAAGACGCCCTGCGCGAGGGTCATCAGCGCCGTGCCGACGAGCAGGACGCTGCGCGGACCGAACCGGTCCACCAGCAGTCCGACCGGGATCTGCATGACGGCGTACACGAGCAGCTGGAGCATGGTGAACGTCGCCAGCTCGGTGGCCGAGATGCCGAAGCGGTCGGTCGCGACCAGCCCGGCGACACCGAGCGAGGAGCGGTGGAAGACCGCGAGGACGTAGACCAGCAGGCCCACCGTCCAGACCACCCACGGACCGCGAACGGCGGTCGGCGGGGTGGCGGCAGTCACTCCCCCGATTCTACGCCGTGGAGTCGCCGGCCGGCTCCCGCCCCGGCCTCAGTCGAGGCAGAACTCGTTGCCCTCGGGGTCCTGCATCACGATGAACCCGTCGCTCATCTCGGTGCCGGGCTCGAAGCGCTCCAGCCGGGTGGCGCCCAGGGCGCCCAGCCGCTCGCGCCTCCGCCTCGAGCGCGGCCATCCGCTCGTCGTTCTCCAGGCCGGGCGCCGCCCGGACGTCGAGGTGCACCCGGTTCTTCGCCGACTTGCCCTCGGGCACCCGCTGGAAGAAGAGCCGGGGACCGTGACCGTCGACGGGAACCGCAGCCGAGCGGTCGTTGCGCTGCTCGACGGGCACCCCGACGCTGTCGAGGAACGCGTCCCAGGTCTCGAAGCCGGGCGGGGGTGGCTGCAGCTGGTAGCCGAGGACCTCGACCCAGAACTCGCACAGCGCGCCGGGGTCGGCGCAGTCGAAGGTGATCTGGACCTCGCGGGGCACTCGATCGCTCATTTGGTCGCCTCCATCATCTGGCGCAGCTCCTTCTTGAGGTCGGAGATCTCGTCCCGCAGCCGGGCGGCGAGCTCGAACTGGAGCTCGGCGGCCGCGTTGTGCATCTGGGTGGACAGCTGCTGGACCAGCTCGGCGAGGTCGCTGGAGGGGATGCCGGCGGTGTCGGGCAACCGCTCGTGCATCTTCGACAGACCGGGGACCGGCGCCTTCCTGCTCTTGTCGCCGCGTGCTCCGGTGCCCTGCCAGGTCTCGAGCAACGCGGCGGTGTCCTCGTCGTCGCGGGCCAGCATGTCGGTGATGTCGGCGATCTTCTTGCGCAGCGGCTGCGGGTCGACCCCGTGCAGCGTGTTGTAGGCGACCTGCTTCTCGCGGCGCCGGTTGGTCTCCTCGATCGCCATCTCCATCGAGGGCGTCATCCGGTCGGCGTACATCACGACCTGACCGGAGACGTTGCGGGCCGCACGGCCGATCGTCTGGATCAGTGACTTGTCGGAGCGGAGGAAGCCCTCCTTGTCGGCATCGAGGATCGCCACCAGCGAGACCTCGGGGAGGTCGAGGCCCTCACGGAGCAGGTTGATGCCGACGAGCACGTCGTACTCCCCCAGCCGCAGGTCGCGCAGCAGCTCGATCCGCTTGAGGGTGTCCACCTCGGAGTGCAGGTAGCGGGTGCGCACGCCGTTCTCGAGCAGGTAGTCGGTGAGGTCCTCGGACATCTTCTTGGTCAGGGTGGTCACCAGCACGCGCTCGTTGCGCTCGACCCGCAGCCCGATCTCGTGCATCAGGTCGTCGATCTGGCCCTTGGTGGACTTGACCACGACCTCGGGGTCGATCAGCCCGGTCGGCCGGATGATCTGCTCGACGACGTTGTCGATCCCGCCGCCCTTGCTGATCTCGTACTTCCCCGGGGTGGCGGAGAGATAGATCGTCTGCCCGATCCGGTCGACGAACTCCTCCCACTTCAGCGGCCGGTTGTCCATCGCGCTGGGCAGCCGGAAACCGTGGTCGACCAGGTTTCGCTTGCGCGACATGTCGCCCTCGTACATCCCGCCGATCTGCGGGACGGCGACGTGGGACTCGTCGACGACGAGCACGAAGTCCTCGGGGAAGTAGTCGAGCAGACAGTTCGGTGCGCTGCCGCGACTGCGTCCGTCGATGTGCATCGAGTAGTTCTCGATGCCCGAGCAGGAGCCGACCTGGCGCATCATCTCCACGTCGTAGGTGGTGCGCATGCGCAGGCGCTGGGCCTCCAGCAGCTTGCCCTGCCTCTCGAAGGAGGCGAGCTGGTCCTCGAGCTCGGTCTCGATCCCCGCGATGGCGCGCTCCATCCGGGCCGGCCCGGCGACGTAGTGCGTGGCCGGGAAGACGTAGAGCTCGTTGTCGTCGGTGATCACCTCGCCGGTCACGGGGTGCAGCGTCATCAGCCGCTCGATCTCGTCGCCGAAGAACTCCACCCGGACCGCGTGCTCCTCGTAGACCGGGAAGATCTCGAGGGTGTCGCCACGGACGCGGAAGGTGCCTCGCGTGAAGGAGAGGTCGTTGCGGGTGTACTGGATCTCCACCAGCCGGCGCAGCACGCCGTCGCGGTCCAGCTCCTGGCCGACCTTGAGGCGCAGCATCCGGTCGACGTACTCCTGCGGGGTGCCGAGGCCGTAGATGCAGGACACCGTGGAGACCACGATGACGTCGCGGCGGGTCAGCAGCGAGTTGGTCGCGGAGTGCCGCAGCCGCTCCACCTCCTCGTTGATGGAGGAGTCCTTCTCGATGTAGGTGTCCGTCTGCGGGACGTAGGCCTCGGGCTGGTAGTAGTCGTAGTAGGAGACGAAGTACTCGACCGCGTTCTCCGGGAACAGCATCCGCAGCTCGTTGGCGAACTGGGCGGCGAGCGTCTTGTTGGGCTGCATCACCAGCATCGGCCGCTGGAGCTGCTCGGCCACCCAGGCGACCGTCGCGGTCTTGCCGGTGCCGGTCGCGCCGAGCAGGACGACGTCCTTCTCACCGCCCTGGATCCGCTTGGTGATCTCGGCGATCGCGGTCGGCTGGTCACCCGAGGGGATGTAGTCGGACTGCACGTCGAAGGGCGCCACCCGGCGCTCGAGATCGGTGACTGGACGCATGCGGCGAGCCTACGGGGGACCACCGACAGTGTGGTCGGGCACGGACCCACACTCTGGTTGGATGGCCGGGTGCAAGCCCGCCATCCGCTCATCAACCTGCGACATCCGGTGGCGCGAGCCCTGAAGCGAGGGATGTTCACCGTCTTCGGCATCCCGCTGCTGGTGGCCATCGGGATGAGCCTGGTCGACTCCTACCGCCGCCGGGGCAAGAAGCCCAAGCCGTTCCCGACACGGACGGCCCAGGAGACTCCGGTCGGAGGCGGCACCGTCACGACGTACAGCTTCGGCCAGGACCTGTACGACGACATGCTCGCCGCCATCGAGGGGGCGCAGAAGCAGGTCCTGCTCGAGACCTACATCTGGAAGGGCGACGCGGTCGGGCAGCGGTTCAAGAAGGCGATCATCGACGCGGCCGACCGGGGCGTGGAGGTGCGGGTCATCTACGACTCCTTCGCCAACATCGTCGTGCGGCCGCCGTTCAAGCGCTTCCCCTCGAACGTCAAGGTCCTGGCCTTCCCGGTCTACTCGGCCGGATGGCGGTTCTTCGACCTGCGCCGCTACGGCCGTGACCACCGCAAGATCCTGGTCGTCGACGACAAGGTCGGCTTCGTCGGTGGCTACAACATCGGCTCCCCCTACGCCACCGAGTGGCGCGACACCCACTGCCGGATCACCGGTCCGGGCGTCTGGGACCTCGCGCGCGCGTTCGCCGACTTCTGGAACCTGCACCGCAGCAAGCCCAGACTCCTGGGGGGAGGCCGGCGCAGCGAGCCGCCGATGCTGCTGTCGACGACCTCGAGCTGGGAGCCGCGGATCCGGGTGCACCGGAACGTGCCGAGGCTGTGGATGTTCCCGATCCGCGGGATGTACCTCGAGGCGATCAACCGGGCCCAGCGCAACATCTGGATGACCCACGCCTACTTCATCCCCGACGAGGGGTTCGTCGACTCGCTGGTGGGCGCCGCCAGCCGGGGCGTCGACGTACGCCTCCTGCTGCCGGCCAAGTCCAACCACATCGTGGCCGACTGGATCTCGCGCGGCTACTTCCGCCGGATGCTCGACGCGAACATCGCGATCCACCGCTTCCGCGACGCCATGGTGCACGCCAAGACGGCCACGATCGACGGCAGCTGGACCACGATCGGCACCGCCAACGTCGACCGGCTGCTCGATGAGCGGCAACTACGAGATCAACGTCGAGATCATCGACCCCGCGCTCGCCGAGGAGATGGAGCGCATCTTCGAGACCGACCTCACCAACGCGCTGCCACTGACCCTGGCCGAGTGGGAGGCCAGGGACGTCTACAGCCGGTTCACCGAGATGATCCTGAAGCCGCTGCGCCCCCTGCTCTAGCCTGCGATCTGCGCCGACCCGACCCCGGCTTGTCCTCGACTGCCCGCGGGCGAATACTGGCTGGCGGACGCTCACTTCCAGACTGATCCCGTTGCCGGAGGGCCACATGACGATCGAGACCGCCGCACCCACCACCCTCACCGGAGGCCCTGACCTGCCCCAGGAGCGTCGCGTGGTCACCGAGATTCCCGGCCCGCGCTCGCGCGAGCTCCAGGCGCGGCGGACGGCCGTCGTCGCCTCGGGCGTCGGCAGCGTGCTGCCGGTCTACGTCGCGGCTGCCGGCGGCGGGGTCATCGTCGACGTCGACGGCAACTCGCTGATCGACCTGTCGAGCGGCATCGCGGTCGTCAGCGTCGGCAACAGCGCCCCCGAGGTGGTGCGGAGGGTGAGCGAGCAGGTGGCGTCGTTCACGCACACCTGCTTCATGGTCGCCCCCTACGAGGGATACCTCGAGGTGTGCGAGGCGCTGGCCCGGCTCACTCCCGGTGACCATGCCAAGAAGGCCGCGCTGTTCAACTCCGGCGCCGAGGCGGTCGAGAACGCCGTCAAGATCGCCCGTGCCCACACCGGTCGCGACGCGGTCGTCGTCTTCGACCACGCCTACCACGGCCGCACGAACCTGACGATGGCCATGACCTCGAAGAACATGCCCTACAAGCACGGCTTCGGTCCGTTCGCCGGTGAGGTCTACCGGGCGCCGATGTCCTACCCGTTCCGCGAGGCCTCCGACGTGACCGGGGCGCAGGCCGCGGCCCGTGCCATCGACGTGATCGAGAAGCAGGTCGGCGCCGACAACCTGGCCTGCGTGGTGATCGAGCCGGTGCTCGGCGAGGGCGGGTTCATCGTGCCGGCGGAGGGATTCCTGCCTGCGATCGCGCAGTGGTGCCGCGAGAACGGCGTCGTGTTCGTCGCCGACGAGATCCAGTCGGGCATGTGCCGCACGGGTGCCTGGTTCGCCAGCGAGCACGAGGGCGTCGTACCCGACCTGGTCACGGTGGCCAAGGGCATGGCCGGAGGGCTGCCGCTCGCCGGGCGTGGTCGGCCGGGCCGAGATGATGGACGCACCTCACGCGGGCGGCCTCGGCGGCACGTACGGCGGCAACCCGGTCGCGTGTGCGGCCGCACTGGGTGCGATCGCGACGATGGAGCAGCTCGACCTGAACGCCGCGGCACGGCAGATCGAGGAGACGATGGGCGGGCGCCTGCGGGCGCTGGCCGACAAGGTCCCCGCGATCGGCGAGGTGCGTGGTCGCGGCGCGATGATGGCGGTCGAGCTGGTGCGACCGGGCACCAAGGAGCCCGATGCCGCCCTCGCCGGCAAGATCAGCGCCGGCTGCCACCAGGCGGGCGTGCTCACGCTGACCTGTGGGACCTACGGCAACATCCTGCGCTTCCTGCCGTCACTCGTGATGCCCCAGCACCTGCTCGACGAGGCCCTCGACGTGATCGAGGAGGTCACGCTCGGCCTGGTGTGACGGCGTCGACTCCCGGCGACCCCGGGGCCACAGGGTGCTGGCCTACTGCGGATTCTCCCCGCCCAGGTCGTCGCGCAGTCCCCACGGAGCTCCGTAGGCCGTCAGCAGGTCGAGAAAGACGGCTGCGTCGAACGCCTCGGGACCGAGCACCCCGACGCCCGACCACTCACCCGTGGCGAGCAGCTCCAGCGCCACCACGGGGTTCACCGCCGTCTGCCAGACCACGCACTGGTGGCCGTACTCACGCATGGACCACTCGTTGTCGACCACGTGGAACAGGTAGGAGGACCGGGGCCGCCCGTCCTTGCCCGTGCCTGTCACCCACAGACCGGCGCAGGTCTTGCCGGTCATCACGTCACCGAGGGTGGCGGGGTCCGGCAGGCAGGCGGCGACCACGTCGCGGGGACTGACCTCGGCACCGCCGACCCGGACCTTCTCGGTGCGGTCGAGACCGAGCTTGTGGAGGGTCTTGAGCACCTCGATGAACTCGTTGCCCAGCCCGTACTTGAAGGTGGCCCGCTTGCAGTCGACCCAGCGCGGCATCAGCAGCACTTCCTCGTGCTCCACGTTGACGCACTCGACCGGACCGATGCCCTCGGGGAACTCGAAGACCTCGGGCTCGCTGAACGGCGCGGTCGTGAACCAGCCTCGGTCCTTCTCCCAGATCACGGGCGGGTTCAGGCACTCCTCGATCGTGGTCCAGATCGAGAACGACGGAGCGAAGTCGTAGCCGGCGACCACGAGGTTCGCGCCGTCCCGCACCCCGAGCTCGTCGATCTCGGAGAACAGGTGGTCGGAGGCGTAGCGCGCGAAGACGTCGGAGAGCCCCGGCTCGACACCGATGCCGACGAGGGCGAGCCGTCCCGCGGACTCCCAGTCCTGCGCCACCGCGAACTGCTCGTCGCCGAGCTTGACCCCCACCTCGGAGTACGGCGCCTCGGGATGTGGCTTCGACAGGGACATCGCCATGTCGAGGTAGTCGGCGCCACCGGCGTACGCGCCCTCGAAGATCGGCATCACGAAGCGAGGGTCCACGGCGTTCATCACGTGGGTGATCTCGTGCTCCCGGACCAGCGCCTGCACCGACGAGGCATCGGAGGCGTCCACCTGCGCCGCGGTGAACCGGTCGTCGTCGAGGGCGTCGACGGCCTTCTGCGACCTCGCCTCGTCGTAGTCGGCCACCACGCACTTCTCGAAGAAGTCACGGCGAGCGGCAATGGCGGTGAACGCGGAGCCGACGCCGCCGGCCCCGACCAGGAGGATTCTCATCTCGTCACTGGCCGATGTAGGACATCACGTGCTTGATCCGGGTGTAGTCCTCCAGCCCGTACATGGAGAGGTCCTTGCCGTAGCCGGAGTGCTTGAACCCCCCGTGCGGCATCTCCGAGACGAACGGGATGTGGGTGTTGATCCACACGGCGCCGAAGTCGAGCTTGCGGGACATCCGCATGGCCCGGGCGTGGTCCCTGGTCCACACGCTGGAGGCCAGGGCATACGGCACCCCGTTGGCCCAGCGCAGCGCCTCGGCCTCGTCGGAGAACTTCTGCACCGTGATGACGGGGCCGAAGATCTCGGTCTGGATCTGCTCGTCGTCCTGCTGCAGGCCGGAGAGGACGGTCGGGGTGTAGAAGTACCCGCGCTCGCCCTGGCGGGAGCCGCCGGTCTCCACCGTGGCGTGGTCGGGCAGCCGGTCGACCATCCCGCTGACCCGATCGAGCTGGTCAGCGTTGTTGAGCGGACCGTAGAGGACGTCCTCGTCGTCGGGCATCCCGGTCCTGATCCCCTTGGCCGCCTCGGTCAGCGCCGCGAGGAAGTCGCCATGCACCCCCGGGGCGACGAGCACCCGGGTCGCGGCCGTGCAGTCCTGGCCGGCGTTGAAGTAACCCGCCTCCGCGATCCCCTGCGCGGCCTTCTCGATGTCGGCGTCGTCGAAGACGATCACCGGTGCCTTGCCGCCGAGCTCGAGGTGCACCTTCTTCAGGTCCGACGCGGCGGACCTCGCGACCTCCATGCCCGCGCGGACCGAACCGGTGATCGCCACCATCTGCGGGGTCGGGTGCTCGACCAGCGCACGTCCGGTGTCGCGGTCCCCGCAGACCACGTTGAACACCCCCGGCGGCAGGAACTCCTGGCAGAGCTCGGCGAACAGCGTCGTCGAGGCGGGCGTGGTGTCACTCGGCTTCAGCACGACCGTGTTGCCGGCGGCCAGCGCCGGGGCCACCTTCCAGATCATCATCAGCAGCGGGTAGTTCCACGGGGTGACCTGACCGACGACACCGATCGGCTCGCGGCGCACGAACGAGGTGTGGTCCTCCAGGTACTCCCCCGCGGAGCGACCCTCGAGGACCCGGCACGCTCCGGCGAAGAACCGGAAGTGGTCGGAGGCGTAGGGCATCTCCTCCGACATGGTCAGGGCCAACGGCTTGCCGGTGTCCTTGGACTCGACCGCGTTGATCTCCTCGGCGCGCGCATCCACCGCTTCGGCGATCTTGAGCAGGGCGCTCGCCCGGTCGCGCGGGGTGGCAGCCTCCCCATCCGTCGAAGGCGGCCTCCGCTGCGGCGTACGCGCGGTCGAGGTCCTCCTGCCCCGACATCGGGGCGGTGGCATAGACCTCGCCGGTGGTCGGGTCGATGACGTCGTAGGACTCCCCCGTCACCGCGTCGACGAGCTCGCCATTGACCACATTGCGGAACCTGGTGTCAGCCATGCGGCGAGCGTAGTCATCACACAACGGATTCGGTAGGCCCGCTCTCGATCAACCGTCGATTCCATTGAACAACCGGCCAACTCACCCCTGAATCGTTTGCCAGCGCGCTGGGTGGCGGGGCAGACTGTGGCTTCCGATCACGAACCCCCGAGGTGCTCCGAAAATGACCGAGACCAGCTTCGACGAGTCCCGCCAGCGCGCTGCCAAGGACCACCTCTGGATGCACTTCACGCGGCACTCGTCCTACGACAAGGGCGCAGTCCCCACCATCGTGCGCGGCGACGGCGTGCACATCTGGGACTCGAACGGAAACCGCTGCATCGACGGTTTGGCCGGGCTGTTCGTGGTCCAGGCCGGTCACGGCCGCACCGAGCTGGCCGAGGCCGCCGCCAAGCAGGCCGCCGAGCTGGCCTTCTTCCCGCTCTGGTCCTACGCCCACCCGGGAGCGATCGACCTGGCCGAGCGGGTGGCCGGCTACGCGCCCGGTGACCTGAACCGGGTGTTCTTCACGACCGGTGGCGGCGAGGCCGTCGAGTCCGCCTGGAAGCTTGCCAAGCAGTACTTCAAGCTCACCGGCAAGCCCACCAAGCACAAGGTGATCAGCCGCGCGATCGCCTACCACGGCACCCCGCAGGGAGCGCTCTCGATCACCGGCCTGCCCGGGATGAAGGCGCCGTTCGAGCCGTTGGTGCCGTCGACCTTCCGGGTGCCGAACACGAACTTCTACCGCGCGCCGGAGCAGTTCCAGACCGGCGCCGAGGACGACGAGTACAAGTTCGGCCAGTGGGCGGCCAACCGGATCGCGGAGGCCATCGAGTTCGAGGGGCCCGACACGGTGGCGGCGGTCTTCCTCGAGCCGGTCCAGAACTCGGGCGGCTGCTTCCCACCGCCCCCCGGCTACTTCGAGCGGGTGCGCGAGATCTGTGACGAGTACGACGTGCTCCTGGTCTCCGACGAGGTCATCTGCGCCTTCGGTCGTCTCGGCCACATGTTCGCTGCGGAGCGCTACGGCTACCAGCCGGACATCATCACCTGCGCGAAGGGCCTCACCTCGGGCTACTCCCCGCTCGGCGCGATGGTCGCCACCGACCGGTTGTTCGAGCCGTTCTCCCACGGTGACAACTCCTTCGCCCACGGCTACACCTTCGGTGGCCACCCGGTCTCCACCGCCGTCGCCATGGCCAACCTCGACATCTTCGAGCGGGAGCAGCTCAACGAGCACGTGCGCGAGACGGAGGGCGACTTCCGCGCCACCCTGGAGAAGCTGAACGACCTCCCGATCGTCGGGGACATCAGGGGCGACGGCTACTTCTACGGCATCGAGCTGGTCAAGGACCAGACGACCAAGGAGACCTTCGACGACGACGAGTGCGAGCGCCTGCTCCGTGGTTTCCTCTCTGGCGCCCTGTTCGAGGCCGGTCTGTACTGCCGTGCCGACGACCGCGGCGACCCGGTCATCCAGCTGGCCCCACCCCTCATCGCAGACCAGGCGGTCTTCGACCAGATCGAGACCATCCTGCGCGACGTACTGACCAGGGCGTGGGACCAGCTGTAGGTCCTGGACCGAGCTGGCGTCTGTCCCCTGCCAGAATCGACGCGTGACCGAGGGCACGGCCGGGGAGTACGCCGACGCGTGGGTAGCGCGTGTCCGTGACGACCCGCGCGGCCGGCTGGCGCTCCTGGGTCGGCTCTACGACGTGCCTCCTGCCGTGGACCGCGGTTACCTGCCGTTCCGCCGTGCGGCCTCGGCCTTCATGGCATGGCAGCTGAGCCGCGGCCTGCTGAACCCGGAGTCCGGGTCGCCACCCGGAAGCCCCTGGTGGCGTGCGGTGAACGAGGCCCTGCTCAGGGACACCTGCGAGGCATCGGCACTGGCCTTCGGTCGTCCCGGCGAGCCGCGCACGCACGGCGTGGCCGCGACTCTCCAGTTCATCCGCGACCCCACGGCGCGCTCGTGGTACCGCGCGCACAACCTCACCATCGCATCGGCGTACGTCGTGAACGAGGACCTCGCTCGCAGGGAGAACCGCGTCGAGCGGTTCTTCATCAACCTGGTGCTGATCCGCGTGCTCTACGCCCACGCGCTCGTGACCCACTCGCGGCTGGCCCTGGACTGGCTGGCACCCGTGAGCCGGTTGATCGGAGACCCGCGGCTGGGGATGACCGGCATCTTCTTGTCCCTGGCGCGCGTGCTTCCCGATCGCTACCCGCTCGGCGACGACCTGACCAGGTACGTCGAGGCCGAGCACAGTCTCGGCCACCTGCTCGACGTCGGCATCATCTTGCCGAGGGTCGACCGGCTCTACGACTGGTCGGCCGACGAGCTCGGGCTTCCCGCACTACGCGGGCTGATCGTCGCGGGCGAGCGGGGTCCGACGCCGGCGTACGCCTGGGACCCGCAGGACGCGGCGGTCTGGCACCCTGACCCCTCGCGCCTCGCCCGCGCCGCCCAACGGCTCGTTGCAGTCTCGCCTGAACGGACGCGGCTCCGGTGAGCCCGTTCCGAGGGCGTGACCGGTCGCCGTTCCCAGCCCGACCGAATCCGGGGAATGGACCGCAGTGTCGACGACAGCGGCGCGGAGGTGAAGTTCCGTCCAGGGGTGAGGCTCCTGCAACCCCGGGGGTGCGACCACGTCATAGCGTGCGGGATGCTGGGAACGTGACCGAGCTGAACGTCCTGGGGGCAGAGCTGCAGCCGTGTGGCACCGACCCGATGACCGGGTTCTTCCGAGACGGCTGCTGCAACACCGGCCCCGAGGACCTGGGCAGCCACACGATCTGCGCCGTGGTCACCGCGGAGTTCCTCGAGCACCAGCGCGGCATCGGCAACGACCTCTCCTCACCGATGCCTCAGTACGGCTTCCCGGGGCTCAGGCCGGGTGACCGCTGGTGCGTGACCGCGTTGAACTGGGCACGCGCCCACGACGACGGCGTCGGAGCGCCGGTCGTGCTGGCCTCGACCAACCGGGCAGTGCTCGACGTCGTGCCGCTGTCGGTGCTGCGGGAGCATGCCGTCGACGTGCCGGCCGACCCGAGCGCGCTCGACAGCTGACCCGGACTCATCGAGCTAGGAGTCGAAACCCAGCCCCAGCCGGCTCATCGTGCGCAGCCACAGGTTCTCGTGTCCCTGGTTCGCGTCGGCCCGGGCGAGCGAGCGCCTGGTGGCCTCGATGCCCACCCATCGCATCGGCTCCGGCGGGAACGGGATCGGCTTCCTGCGCACCATCTCCAGCCTGGTCCGGGGTGTCTCCTCCCCGGCCAGCAGGTCCAGCAGCACGTCGCCCGCGAACCGCGTCGCCCCCACGCCCAGGCCGGTGAAGCCGAGGGCGTAGCCCACGCGACCGCCCAGAGCGGTGCCGTAGAAGGCCGCGAAGCGGGTGCAGGTGTCGATCACCCCGCCCCAGGCATGGCTGAAGGTCAGCCCGTCCAGCTGCGGGAAGGTGGTGCAGAAGTTCGCGGCGAGGGCCTCGAAGGTCTCGGCCCGCTGGTCGTACTCGTCCTTGACGCCGCTGCCGTAGTGGTAGATCGCGTCGTATCCGCCCCACAGGATGCGACCGTCGCGGGTGGTGCGGAAGTAGTGGAACTGGTTGCCCGTGTCGGAGATCCCCTCGCGGCCCAGCCACCGGATGGCGGCCCGCTGGTCCGGGGTCAGGGGCTCGGTCATCAACGCATAGTCGTAGACCGGCACCGTCATCAGCCGAAGGCGCCTCAGCAGCGGTCGGTAGGCATTGGTCGCGAGTACGACGTGACGGGCGTCCACGGCTCCCTGGCGGGTCCGCACCGTCACTCCGCCCCCCGTTCGAGAGATGCCGGTGACCGGCGTCTGCTCGGCGATCCGCACGCCCAGCGAGAGGCAGGCGTCCCGGAGGCCCCAGACCAGCCGGGCCGGCTCGAGGACGGCCGCATCCGGGTCGTGCACGCCGGCCAGGAAGGTCGGCGAGTCCACCCGCTCACGCAGCGCCTCCGCGTCCAGCCACGTGGTCCCGAGACCGCGCGAGCGCATGGCGTCGTACTCCTCGCGGAGCCCAGCGACCTGGTACGGCTGCGTCGCCACGGCCAGCGACCCGGCCCGCACGAAGTCGCAGTCGATCGCGTGCTCCTCGATCGTGCGCTCGATGCCGTCGAGGTTGTCGCGCCCCATGACGGTCAGGGCCTCGAGCTCGTCGGGCCATCGGGACAGACCGTTGCCGAATCCGTGGGTCAGGCTGGCCTCGCAGAACCCGCCGTTGCGACCGCTCGCTGCATGTCCGCAGCTCGCGGCCTCGAGGAGCAGCACCTCGCGATCGGGGTCCCGTTCCTTGGCCAGCAGTGCTGTCCAGAGGCCGAGGTAGCCACCGCCCACGACGACGAGATCCGCCGAGTCAGGTCCGGACAGCTCCGGCAGGACCGGCGGTCTCGCGGGGTCGTCGAACCAGTACGGCGTCGGGCTGGCCGACCGGACCGAGGCAGCAGCCGTCGTGCCGGAGGTCATCGGTCGAGGGTGTCCATCAGACGAGCGCCTTCTCCTGCCGACGGCGGTTGACCTCGGCGCCGACGACGATCGCGATCGAGATGACGAACATCAGGGTGCCGACGACGTTGACCTGCATCGGCACACCGCGCTGGGCCACACCCCAGACGTACATCGGGAACGTGGTCGTGTTGCCCGCGTTCAGGTTGGTGATGATGAAGTCGTCGAAGGACAGCGAGAACGACAGCAGGGCCGCGCCGAGGATGCCGGGGAACACCAGCGGCAGGGTGACCCGTCGGAAGGTCTGGGCCTCGGTGGCATAGAGGTCCATCGCCGCCTGCTCCAGGTTGTTGTCCAGGCCCGCGAGCCGGGCCCGGACCGTCACCACCACGAACGACAGGCAGAACATGATGTGCGCGATCAGGATCGTCCAGAAGCCCAGCTGGCCACCGAAGCCGGCGGCCACGAACAGCGCCAGCAGCGAGGAACCCATCACGATCTCGGGCGAGGCCATCGGCATGAAGATCAGCAGGTTGGCTGTCGACCTTCCCTCGAACCGGTGCCGCACCAGGGCGAACGCCATCAGCGTCCCGAGCACGGTCGCGACCAGGGTCGACAGCAGCCCGATCTGGATGCTGCGGCTCAGCGCGCTGCACATGCTCTGGTCGTTGCAGGGGTTCAGCCAGTTGTCCAGCGTGAACGAGTCGAAGCGGTAGATGAGCTTGCTCTTGGGCTTGTTGAAGCTCATCAGGACGACGACGAAGATCGGCACGAACATGTAGACGATGACCAGCAGGCCACCCATCAGGACGAGGTGCCTGCCGATCCAGGAACCGAGCCGTTGCAGGGGACTCATCAGAGCAGCTCCTCGGTCCCGGCGCGACGGACATAGACCAGCACCATCGCCAGGATGAGCAGCATCAGCATCACCGAGAGGGCGCCGGCGGCGGGGTAGTCGTTGGCATCGGTGAACAGGTTCTGGATGACGTTGCCGATCATCCGCTGCTTGGGACTGCCCAGCAGCTCGGCATTGATGTAGTCACCCACAGAAGGAATGAAGGTCAGCAACGTGCCCGACACGACCCCGGGCAGCGAGAGCGGCCAGGTGACCTTGAAGAAGCCGACGATCGGGCGTGAGTAGAGGTCACCAGCGGCCTCGATCAGCCGGTGGTCGATCTTGTCGATGCTGGCGAACAGCGGCAGCACCATGAACGGCAGGAAGTTGTAGACCAGACCGGCGATCACCGCGACCGGCGTGGCCAGGAGACGCCCGTCCTCTCCCATCAGGTGCACGAACTGGAGCGAGTCCACGATGAACCCGTCGTCGCGCAGCAGCAGCTTCCAGGACAGCGTGCGCACCAGGAAGCTGGTGAAGAAGGGGGCGATCACCAGCACGAGCATCAGGTTCTTCCAGCGCCCGGACTTGAACGCGATCGCGTAGGCGAGCACGTAGCCGAGCACCAGGCAGATCAGGGTGGCGATGCCGCCGTACAGCAGCGAACGGACCAGGGGCCGCCAGTAGTCCTGGACGGCCTGCACGTAGTTGCCGAACGCCCACGACATGTCGTAGCCCTGCAGCACCGACCCGTCGGGGTCGTAGAGGCTGGTGGCGACCAGCGAGTAGAACGGCACGATGAAGAAGGCGACCAGCCAGAGCAGGCCCGGCAGCAGCAGCCAGTAGCCGGTCAGCTTGCGCTTCGTGGGGCGCACCCCGGGAGTAGGCGACGGCTCCGACGCCGATGCCCGCGGAGGAGCCTCCGTCGAGATCGTCACGACGGTGCGTCCACCTTGTCCACCCCGGCCGAGGCGTCCTGGTTGTGGTCGAGCAGGAAGGCGAACTCGGGCCGCCAGGAGATGTCGACCTTCTCGCCCTGGCGGAACAACCGCCGGCGACCGGTGTTCTGCTCGAACACCTGGAGCTCCTGGCCCCACGGCATCCGGACGAGGTACTGCGTGCTGACCCCGATGAAGCTCACGTCGCTGACCGTCCCACCGGGGATGCTGTTGCCCGGAGCGTCGATCAGCTCGCCGACCTCGGCGATCAGCACCTTCTCGGGCCGGACGCCGACCCAGGCCTTCTCGCCCGGGGTGCCGGCCACGTGGGCCCGGCCGGTGGGGATGGACGCGAGGGTGCCCTGCATGTCGACGGTCACGAAGTCGCCCTCCGGCCCGCGGATGTCGACCTCGATCAGGTTGGACTGACCGAGGAAGTTGGCCACGAACGTCGTCTGCGGGTTGTCGTAGAGCTCGTCGGGTGCGCCCATCTGCTCGATCACGCCGCGGTTCATCACCGCGATGGTGTCGGCCATGGTCATGGCCTCTTCCTGGTCGTGCGTCACGTGCACGAAGGTGAGCCCGACCTCGGTCTGGATCCGCTTGATCTCGATCTGCATCGACCGGCGCAGCTTCAGGTCGAGGGCACCGAGCGGCTCGTCGAGCAGCAGCACCTCGGGGCTGTTGATCAGTGCGCGGGCGAGGGCCACCCGCTGCTGCTGCCCACCCGAGAGCTGGGTGGGACGCTTGCGGGTCTGGGACTCGAGCTCGACGAGCTCGAGCATCTCCCGGACTGCCCGGTCGACGTCCTTGCTCTTGCGGCGGCGCAGCCCGAACGCGACGTTCTCGTAGATGTCGAGGTGCGGGAACAGGGCGTAGTTCTGGAACACCGTGTTGACGGGCCGGCGGTAGGGCTTGTCCCAGGTGATGTCCTTCCCACTGAGCTCGATCGACCCCGAGGTCGGCGTCTCGAGCCCGGCGACCATCCGCAGGGTCGTGGTCTTGCCGCACCCGGACGGGCCGAGCAGCGCGAAGAACGAGCCGCTCGGGACATCGAGGTCGAGCGACTTCACGGCTGTGAAGCTGGCGAACTCCTTGGTCAGGCTCCGCAGCCGCAGGCCTTCGTAGGCACCGTCGACGTCGGACCGGTCCGGGGCTTCAGCCACCTGTGACATCCGACCACTCTCCTTCGTACTGCTTGTTCTCTTGGTCGTCGAGGACCATGAAGTCGAACGTGTCGGCCAGGTCCTCCTCGCTGGGGAAGATCAGCTTGTTGTCCACGAGGCTGTCGTCGATCTTGATCATTTCCTCGCGCGCACCCTCGACGGGGCAGATGTAGTTCACCCACGCGGCCAGCTTCGCTGCGACCGCGGGCTCGTAGTAGAAGTCGATCCACTTCTCGGCGTTGGCCTTGTGCTCCGACTTGTTCGGCACCTGCATGTTGTCGCTCCACAGCGACAGGCCTTCCTCAGGGATGACGAACTTGATGTCGGGGTTGTCGAACTGCGCCTGGATCACGTCACCGGACCAGGCCTCGCAGGCCACGATGTTGCCGGCGGTGAGGTCCTGGATGTACTCGTTGCCGGTGAAGGCGCGGACCTGTCCGGCCTTCACCACACCCCTGAGGTTGTCGATCGCGTTGGCCCACTCGTCGGCGGTGAAGTCGTCGGGGTCGGCGCCCTCGATCTTGATCATGAACGCCATCGTGTCGCGCATCTCCGAGAGGAGCGTGATCTTGCCCTTCAGGTCCGGGCGGGTGAGCAGGTCGGTGAAGCTGCCCACCTCCTTGGTGAGCCTGGAGTTGTAGGCGATCCCGGTCAGCCCGCTCTGCCAGGGCGCGGAGTAGGTGCGCTCGGAGTCCCACTGGCGGCCACGCAACGGCTTCAGCAGGTTCTGGTGCAGGTTCGGCACCTTCTCGGCGTCCAACGGCTGGACCCAGCCGAGCTGGATCATCCGGGCCGCCATCCAGTCGGTCAACATCATCAGGTCGCGGCCGATGGGCTGGCAGTCGCCGAGCTGGTTGCGCACCTTGGCGAAGAACTCCGCGTTGTCGCTGACGTCGTCGGTGTAGTCGACCTTGATCCCCGTGGCGGCCTCGAAGTCCTGGAGCGTGTTCTTCGCGCCGTCCTCCGCCTCATCGAGGTAGGCGGGCCAGTTCGACACGACCAGCCTGTTCGCCGACGCGGAGAGATCCCCCGCCTTGCAGGTGGCGGGATCCTGCACCGCGGACGGCGTACCGAACAGGGGCAGCACCGCGGCGCTGCCGAGGCCGAACGCCGCGACTCCGGCCCCCTTGAGGAACGTTCGCCTGCTGGCACCCGGTCCGAGGTTGCGCCCTCGACCGGAGTGTTTGGGACCGCTGCCTGTACCGACCACCCGGGCTCCATCCTGTGTCGCGCACACCCTCGCACGGCGAGAGTAACCGCGACAAGCGATTCCGTCGTCGCGACACACGATCACGACGGAAACGATGTTCTGACGGTGTTTCCGGAACGATTTGCTTCGTGGTAGGGCAGCCCAACTCTTGCCACGGCCCGCCCCGAGCAACCACGATGAACGACATGGTCGACAGGTCACTAGCCAAGGGCACGGGTGCGCCGGTGCTCGACGACGTCTCGAAGTCGATCATCGAGCAGCTGCAGCAGGACGGCCGCCGGTCCTACGCGTCGATCGGCAAGGCCGTCGGTCTCTCCGAGGCAGCCGTGCGCCAGCGGGTGCAGCGGCTGACCGAGACGGGCATCATGCAGATCGTCGCGGTGACCGACCCCCTGCAGCTCGGCTTCGCCCGCCAGGCCATGGTCGGCGTGCACGTCGACGGCCCGATCCAGCCCGTCGCCGACGCCCTGTCGGCGATGGAGGAGGTCATCTACGTGGTGATGACGGCCGGGGCCTTCGACGTCCTGTGCGAGGTGGTGAGCACCGACGACGGCGAGCTCCTGGAGCTGGTCTCGGGCCGCCTCCGCGCCATCCCCGGGGTGCGGACGACCGAGACCTTCATGTATCTCAAGCTGGCCAAGCAGACGTACTCGTGGGGCGTGCGATGACGGCTCGCCCGTCCGGCGGCGAGCAGAGGGCCCGCTCCCCCGGGGCAGGCTCCGACACGGCTCCCCCGAACGCCCCCGCCGGGGGATCCATTGGCGTATCGTGCCCGACCAGTAGGTACTCGGAGGTCCCAGCACAGTGATCAAGGGCGAGCACGTCGCAGCCGGTGACCATCGTCATCACCGACCTTCCGTCGTACCCCACATGATCATCGACCCCGTGTCCAAGGCGATCATCGAACAGCTCCAGCAGGACGGCCGCCGTTCCTACGCCGCCATCGGCGAGCTCGTGGGCCGGACCGAGGAGGAGGTGCACCAACGCGTCGCCCAGCTCATCGCCGCCGGGGTGATGCAGATCGTCGCCGTCACCGATCCCCTGCAGCTCGGCTTCGCTCGCCAGGCCATGGTCGGCATCATCGCCGAGGGCGAGCTGAAGCCGATCGCCGAGGCGGTCGCCGCCATCGAGGAGGTGGACTACGTGGTGATCACGGCCGGCGGGTTCGACATCCTCGCGGAAGTCGTGGGCGAGAGCGACGCCCACCTGCTCGAGCTGGTCACCTCACGCATCCGGCCGATCCCCGGCGTGGTCACGATCCACACCTTCCTCTACCTCGAGCTGCAGAAGCAGACCTACTCCTGGGGCGTGCACGACTCGGACTAGCGCTGGCTCCCGGGTCGGCTCACTCCGCCTGCTCGACGGTGATCTCGTTCTCGGCGTACCACCTGCGGAGGCGTTCTCCAGATCAGGTGGGGGTGGTGGTTTCACTGGGTCCCCAGTGACACCACCACTTCCCCACCGTTGCAACAAGGGGGAAGTGGTCGAATCACTGGGGACCCAGTGAAACTTCACTCCCCACCTTCACCCCGCGCCCTTCCCCCGACTCCTAGGCTCGACCCATGCAACCCCGATCCCCGCGCGCACCGGTGAGGTTCACGACGCGCCCCACGCTGGAGGGCACGTTCGGGATGGTCTCCAGCACGCACTGGCTGGCTTCCCAGTCGGCGCAGCGGATGCTCGAGCTCGGCGGCAACGCGTACGACGCCGCTGCGGCCGGAGGCTTCGTGCTGCACGTCGTGGAGCCCCACCTCAACGGTCCCGGCGGTGACATGCCGGCAATCATCGCCACCGCGGCCGACCCGGCCCCGCGGGTGCTCTGCGGCCAGGGCCCGGCACCTGCCGGCGCCACGCGCGAGGCCTTCGCCGCGATGGGACTCGACCACGTCCCGGGCTCCGGACCGGTGGCCGCGGCCGTGCCCGGTGCCGTGGACGCCTGGCTGCTGCTGCTGCGAGACCATGGGTCCCTTCCGTTGGCGACGGTCCTGGAGCCGGCGATCGGCTATGCCCGCGAGGGTCATCCGCTGCTGAGCCGGGTCGCGGCCACGGTCGCTCGCGTGCAGGACCTGTTCCGGGACAGCTGGACGACCTCCGCCGACCTGTGGCTGCGTGCCGGCGCTCCACCACGGGCCGGCGAGCTCTTCTCGAACCCCGCCTACGCGGCGGTGCTGGAGCGGCTCGTCGACGCCGCGACCGCCTCCGGTCCGGATGCCGCCACGCAGGCACAGGCCGCGCGCGAGGAGTGGGGGCACGGCTTCGTGGCCGAGGCGATCGACGCGTTCCGCTCCCTCGAGTGGCTCCACTCCGGAGGCGAGGTGCTGCCGGGGCTGGTCAGCGGGGCCGACCTGGCGGCGTACGACGCGACCTGGGAGCAGCCGGTCGTCCTGGACTGGCACGGGGTACAGGTCGCGAAGACCGGGTTGTGGGGCCAAGGGCCTGCGCTGTTGCAGGTGCTGGCGATGCTCGACGAGCTGGGCGGGGATTCGCTGGACCCGGACACCGTGGTGGGGATCCATGCCGCCGCCGAGACCTGGAAGCTGGCGATGGCGGACCGGGAGGCGTGGTTCGGCGATCGCTCACCGGTCGACGTCGCGGAGCTCCTGGACCCGGCGTACGTCGCGTCGCGTGCGGGCCTGGTCGGGGACCGCGCCGACGAACGGCTGCGTCCGGGATCCCCCGGTGGCCGTGAGCCACGCCTGGCCGACCACGTACGCCGCCTCATCGAGGGCGTCCCCACCGGTCGCTCCGCCGACGCCACGACGGGCGAGCCGACCGTCGGCCGGGACGGCAGCACGCGGGGCGACACCTGCCACATCGACGTCGTCGACCGGTGGGGCAACATGATCTCGGCGACGCCTAGCGGGGGTTGGCTGCAGAGCTCGCCGACGATTCCCGAGCTGGGCTTCTGTCTGGGCAGTCGCGCCCAGATGTTCTGGCTCGACGACGGACTCCCCGCCTCGCTCTCCCCCGGCGCCCGCCCGCGCACCACCCTGACGCCCACGCTCGTCCTGCGCGACGGGGCACCCGTGCTCGCGTGCGGATCCCCGGGCGGCGACCAGCAGGACCAGTGGCAGTCGCTGTTCCTGCTGCGCCACCTCGTCGGCGGGATGGGCCTGCAGGAGGCCATCGACGCCCCGAACTTCCACACCACCAGCTTTCCCGGCTCGTTCCACCCACGGGAGATGGAGCGTGGGGTCCTCGTCGTCGAGGACCGGATCGATCCTGTGGTGCTGGGGTCGTTGCGCTCACGCGGCCATGTGGTCGAGTCGGAGGGACCCTGGTCGCTGGGTCGGATGTGCGCGGTCAGCCGCGACCCGCGGACCGGCGTACTGGCTGCGGGAGCGAACCCGCGAGGAATGCAGGGATACGCCGTCGGACGCTAGCCCCGGGGTCGAGCGGCCGAGCCCTTGCGGGGCTGCGGCGGGACCATCGCGCCGTTCAGGGCCAGTGCCTTGGCCCGGTCGCCCTTGACCTTCAGGGCGCCGGTGAGCACACCCCGGACGGGATGCAGCTGGCCGGTCACCAGCCGGAGGAAGTCAGCACCCTCGAGGGTGATCGTCGCGTCCCGAGGCTGCCCCTCGGGCGGGCTGGTCTCGACGGTGCACACCCCGTCGTCGATGCGTACGACGTAACGGTCGACCTCGCCGTCCTTGCGTCCACCGATCCGGAACCCCACCGAGAGGCAGAGCCCGCTCGCCTTCCCGGCGTCGATGAAGTCGGGGAAGCGACGAAACACCTCCTCCAGCAGGATCGGCCGGAAGCCACCCTCCATCACTGCGCGCATGTGCTTGCCGGACGTGGTGGCCACTGCGGTGGCCACGTCGACCGGGTCCAGGGCCGTGGGATCGACCGCGGCCCGGTCACTGCCCGGCACCCTGAACACGGTGCCGACCGCCAGCGCCAGCATCTCCTGGCCCTGGATGCCGAGCCGGCCGCCGAGGTAGAGCAGGGCCGCGTTCGACTCGCCGGTCACCAGGCGCACGAAGTCGATGATGTCCGCCGCGATGGTGACGTCGGGCTCGGCATCCGCGTCGCGGGTGACGGTGCCGGCGCTGAACCTCGCCGTGTGGCTCTCGGTCTGCTTCTTCGACCACGCGAGCTCGAAGCGCACGACACCCTCGACCTCCGCGAGCCGACGGCTGTCCGCGAACTCGCCGAACCGGTCGAGGATCCCGACGATGGCCTCCCTGCGGAAGGGGTCGAGGTTCATCAGCGACCTGAGCTCCTCGTCGGAGGCGTCCCGGATCATCTCGGTGATGCCGAGGACGTCGGTGGTGCGGAAGTACTCGGTCACCTCGGCTGCGGGCATGGTGGTGAAGCGATCGACGACTGGCAACGGGGCTCCTGGGTCCGGGGAACTCGGCCAAGGCTAGGCGTTCATCCCCCGGGGAGGTGGGTTCTGGGTGCCATTCGTGGACCGCGTCGGGGTCGTCCGAGGCCGGCCAGCTCGACCAGTCTCTGGACGCGGTGTCGGTGGCCGGCGTACGGCTCCAGGAGCACCGCGAGCCCGTCGTCGTCGACCGGCTCCCCCGTGAGCACGTAGCCGACGTTGGCCGCCACGTGGTAGTCGCCGAAGCTCACTGCGTCGGCGTCCCCGAGCGCGCGCGAACGCGTCTCGGCGCTCGTCCACACCCCGATGCCCGGCAGCGTGCGCACCCGACGGTCGAACTCCTCCGGGGGCTCGCGACCGGCCCGCTCCAGCGAGCTCGCCACCCGGGCCGCGTGCTGGATCGGGCGCGACCGGGCACCGTCGACCGGGAGCCGGAGCCACTCCCAGGACGGGATCGCACGCAGGTCGGTGACCGAGGGCTGCACCCACAGGCGCACGTCGGGATCCGGCTCGCTGGGCGGACCGGGGGCGCGCTCGCCGAAGCGGTGCACCAGGGCCCGGAAGGCAGCGAAGGCCTCCTGACCGGTGACCTTCTGCTCGATGATCGCCGGCACCAGGGCCTCCATCACGAGGTCGGTCGCCCCCAGCCGCCAGTGACCGTGGCGTCGCCAGACCTCGACGATCGGCTGGTGCAGCGGCACGAAGCCGGACGGGTCGTCGTCGGCGCCCAGCATCCGGGGCATCCGGTCGAGGACCCACTCGGCCCCCTCCCCCCAGGCCTCGCCGGTGATCGTGCCCTCCTCCGGCGCGGGGAGCAGCCGCAGTGTGGCCGGGCCGTCCGGGCTCCGGATGCCTCGCCAGGTCGCGCCGTCCGGCGTACGCCTGAAGGTCGGGTCGCGGGGGCCGCGGCGATGGGTCGAGAGGACGGCGCCCATGGGGCAGGGCCAGTCCGGCCGCCACACCCTGACGAGCGGTCGGAGGGCGCTGGGCATGGCGCAACACTATGTCGGCGGGTGCGGACACAATGGGCGACATGTTGCTGGCACGCCTCGTGGACCTCTCCGGCCAGGTGGCCGCCACCCGCTCCCGCCTGACGAAGCGGGACCTGATCGCGGGCCTGTTGCGCGAGGCTGCCGAGGACGCGGCCGACGAGATCGAGATCGCGGCGTCCTACCTCTCCGGCACGCTCCGCCAGCGGCGCACGGGGCTGGGCTGGCGGGGTCTGGCGGACCTGCCCCCACCGGCAGCCGACCCCTCGGTGGGCCTGGCCGAGATCGACGCCTCGCTCGAGGGGCTCAGCGTCCTGGCGGGCTCCGGCTCGATGGGTGCCCGGCGCGACGCCGTGGCCGCGCTGTTCGGCCGACTCACCTCGGCCGAGCAGGACTTCCTGCGCGACCTGATCACCGGCAACGTCCGGCAGGGCGCCCTCGACTCGGTGATGCTCGACGCGATCGCCGTGGCCGCGGACCTCGATCCCCGGGCCGTACGCCGCGCCGCGATGTTCAGCGCGCCGACGGGACCCATCGCGCGCGCCGCACTGACCGGCGGAGCGGCCGCGCTCGCGGACTTCACCCTGCTCGTCGGCCGCCCCGTCCGGCCGATGCTGGCCGGATCCGCGGCGGACGTGGCGGCCGGCGTGGACAAGATCGCCGGCGCGTTCGCCGTCGACACCAAGCTCGACGGCATCCGGATCCAGGTGCACAAGCACGGGGACGAGGTCTCGGTGTTCACCCGGAGCCTCGACGAGATCGGCGCGAGGCTGCCCGAGGTGGTCGCGGCAACCCGGTCACTTCCGGCCGCCGACCTGATCCTCGACGGCGAGGCACTCACCCTCGACGAGACCGGTCGGCCGCGCCCGTTCCAGGACACGGCATCCACCACGGCGACCCACAGCGGGGCGAGCGGCATCCGGCCGTTCTTCTTCGATCTGCTGCTCCACGAGGGCGAGTCCCTGATCGAGGTCGCGACGAGCGAGCGGCTCGAGCGGCTCGACGCCGTGGTCCCCGGGGCTCTGCGCGTGGCCCGGCTCGTCACGGACTCGATCGACGAGGCGCAGTCGTTCTTCGACCGGGCGATCGCCGACGGCCAGGAGGGGGTGATCCTCAAGCGGCTCGACGCGCCGTACGACGCGGGCCGCCGCGGCTCGGCCTGGGTCAAGGTCAAGCCCCGGCACACCCTCGACCTGGTCGTGCTCGCGGTCGAGTGGGGCAGCGGCCGCAGGAAGGGGTGGCTCTCCAACATCCACCTCGGCGCCCGCGTCGAGGGCGGGTTCGTGATGCTGGGCAAGACGTTCAAGGGGATGACCGACGAGATGCTCGCCTGGCAGACCGAGCGCTTCCTGGCGCTCGAGACCCACCGCGAGGGCCACGTCGTGCACGTCCGGCCGGAGCAGGTGGTGGAGATCGCCTTCGACGGCCTGCAGCGCTCCACCCGCTATCCGGGCGGGGTGGCGCTCAGGTTCGCGCGGGTGCTGCGCTACCGCGACGACAAGGGGCCAGACGAAGCCGACACCCTGGAGGCCGTCCGGGCATTCCTCCAGTGACGGCGTCGCCGGGAGGTCGAGACACGCCCTGCACGTCATGCCACAGGGGCCGAGGACTCAGAGCACCCGGAGGATGTCTTCGACCCGGTCCTTGGCGTCGCCGAAGAGCATCGCTGAGTTCTCGCGGAAGAAGAGCGGGTTCTGCACGCCGGCGTAGCCCGAGGCCATGGAGCGCTTGAAGATGATGACGTCGTCGGCGTTCCAGACGGTCAGGACGGGCATGCCCGCGATCGGGCTGCCGGGGTCGTCGATCGCGGCGGGGTTCACGGTGTCGTTGGCGCCGATGACCAGGACCACCGCGGTGTCGTCGAAGTCGGCGTTGATCTCGTCCATCTCCAGGACGATGTCGTAGGGCACCTTGGCCTCGGCGAGCAGCACGTTCATGTGACCGGGCAGCCGGCCGGCGACCGGGTGGATCCCGAACCGGACGTCCACGCCACGCTCTCGGAGCTTGCGGGTGAGGTCGGCCACGCCGTACTGCGCCTGGGCCACGGCCATCCCGTAGCCAGGGGTGATGATCACCGAGTCCGCCGATGCCAGGAGCTCGGCGACCCCTTCGGCGGTGATCTCGCGGTGCTCGCCGTACTCGGTGTCATCAGCCGGGCCGGCCTCGATGCCGAACCCGCCCGCGATGACGGAGATGAACGAGCGGTTCATCGCCTTGCACATGATGTAGGACAGGTAGGCACCCGAGGAGCCCACCAGGGCGCCGGTGATGATCAGCAGGTCGTTCTCCAGCAGGAACCCGGACGCGGCGGCGGCCCAGCCGGAGTAGCTGTTCAGCATCGAGACCACGACCGGCATGTCACCCCCGCCGATGGAGGCGACCAGGTGCCAGCCGAGCAGCAACGCGATCGCGGTGACAGCGACCAGCAGCCACAGGCTGCGGGTCGATCACGAACCAGGTGGTCAGCGCCGCGAACCCGACCAGGGCGCCGAGGTTGAGGAGGTTCTTGCCGGGAAGCACCAGCGGGTTGGACTTGATCCGTGCGGAGAGCTTGAGGAACGCCACGATCGAGCCGGTGAAGGTGACCGCGCCGATGAAGACCCCGATGAACACCTCGGCGCTGTGGATCCCGGTCAGGTCCTGCAGCTCCAGCACCCTCGCCTCGGCACCGTCCGGGTCTGCCTCGACGTGCAGGTAGCCGTTCCAGCCCACCAGCACCGCAGCCAGACCGACGAAGCTGTGCAACAGTGCGATCAGCTCCGGCATCCCGGTCATCTCCACCACGCGGGCGCGTTGCAGCCCGATCGCGGCACCGAGGACCATCGCGCCCACCAGGAGCGCCAGGCCGGACCCGCTGATGTCGCGGTGCACGGCCAGCACGATCGTGGCCACGAGCGCTACGGACATGCCGATCATCCCGAACGTGTTGCCCAGCCTGGCCGTCTCGTGCCGCGACAGCCCGGCGAGGGCGAGGATGAACAGCAGGGCGGCGACGATGTACGCCGCCTGCGCGGAGGTCTCGAGGGTCATCGGTTCAGCTTCCCCATCATCAGCACGGCAGGACCTGGAGAACTCAGGACCTGGAGAACATGGCGAGCATCCGGCCGGTGACCGCGAAGCCACCGAAGACGTTGATGCTGGCGAGCAGGATCGCGACTGTCGCCAGGGCGGTGATCGCGGTGTCGTCGTGGCCGATCTGCAGCAGCGCCCCGACCACGATGATTCCCGAGATCGCGTTGGTCACCGACATCAACGGGGTGTGCAGCGCGTGGTGCACATGGCCGATCACGTAGTAGCCGATCACGATCGCCAGCGCGAACACCGTCAGGTGTCCGAGCAGCGCCGGTGGCGATGCCGCAGCCAGACCGAACAGCACCGCGGCACCGAGCCCGACCATCTGCACGCGACGCGCGGGCGTCGTCGGCTTCTTGGCCTGCGACTCGACCGGCGCTGCCGCCGCGGGTGCCGCAGCCGGGGCGGCCGAGACCTGCACCGGTGGCGGCGGCCACGTCAGCTCGGTCTGCCCATCCTGGTGGCGCACGACCGTGATCGTGCGCTGGACCACGTCGTCGAAGTCGAGCACCAGCTCGCCGTCCTTGCCCGGCGTCATCAGCTTCATCAGGTTCACCAGGTTGGTGCCGTAGAGCTGGGATGCCTGCGCCGGCAGACGACCCGCGAGATCGGTGTAGCCGATGATCGTCACGCCGTTGCGGGTGACCACGGCCTCCCCCGCGACCGCACCCTCGACGTTGCCCCCGTTGGAAGCAGCCATGTCGACGATCACGCTGCCCGGCTTCATGCTCGCCACCATCTCGGCGGTGATCAGCCGAGGGGCCGGGCGACCCGGGATCAACGCGGTCGTGATGATGATGTCCGCATCCCTGGCCTGCTCGGCGTACAGCGCCGCGGCCCGCTCGGTGTAGTCCTCCGACATCTCCTTGGCATAGCCCGTCGCCGAGACCTCCACGTCCTGGGCCTCCACCGAGAGGTACTCCCCTCCCAGCGACCTGACCTGGTCAGCCACCTCCGGACGCGGATCCGTGGCTCGTACGACGGCGCCCATGCTGCCCGCCGTCCCGATCGCGGCCAGACCAGCCACGCCCGCTCCCGCCACCAGCACCTTGGCCGGTGGGACCTTCCCCGCAGCCGTGATCTGACCGGTGAAGAACCGCCCGAACACATGCGCCGCCTCCACCACCGCGCGGTAGCCGGCGATGTTGGCCATCGAGCTCAAGACGTCCAGGGACTGAGCCCGCGAGATCCGTGGGACCGCATCCATCGCGAGGGCTGTGAGTGGACGAGTAGCCAGATCCTCGACCAGAGCCGGGTTCAGCGCAGGACTGAGAATCCCCACGACCGTGGCACCCTCACGCAGCCCGTCCAGCTGCTCCGAGGACGGCGCATTCACGCACAGCACGATGTCGGCCGCACGGGCGTCGCCGACGACCGCGCCGGCCTCGGCGTACGCCCCATCGGGGAAGCTCGCTGCCGCACCTGCCCCCGGGTCCACCACCACCCCGTAGCCCAGCGTCAGCAACTGGGCGACCGTCGCCGGTGTCGCCGCGACCCGCGTCTCGCCGACGAGTGCTTCCTTCACGATGCCGATGATCATGGGAGCTCCGTTTCCTGAGTCGGGTGGGAGGAAGTGCCACCACCAGCCCTCATGGCCTTGATCCTAGAGAGGAAGGGTGCTCGCGCGCCGAGCCCCCCATGTCCTCGCCCGCGTGAGAATCATCTCGTTGACGTGGTGGCCCGCTGCCCCGGGGTCACCGGGTCCCGGTGGTCGAGCCGCCACTCGGCTGCGCGCAGGTGCACCTCGAGGCGACGCGAGTGCGCTCCGCCGACCGCCCACTGGGGCCAGCGAGCGCGCCTCAGGAGCTTGCGCCAGGACTCCGTGCTCCCCGACGTGGACGGTCGGCAAACGCGCTCCGCGAAGAGGACGCCTGGCGGGCCGAGGACGACACCTCCTGCTCGACGTTTCCGGTCGGGTGGGGCATCGAGCTGTCCGCGCTGTGCCACTCACCGCCGGGTGAAGGATCCGGGGTATCTGTTCCATGGACCCGCACAGGAGGGCTAACGTGAAGGACTGTCTCCGACGTTAGCCACCTTCTGATGCCCATGACCAGCACGCCACCTCCTGCTGCCAACGTGATCAGTGTCGTCCTGATCGACGACAGCGTGGACCTGCGGTTCCTGGTCCGGGGTGCCCTCGAGCGCAGCGGGAAGTTCCGCATCGTGGCCGAGGCCGGCGACGGTGAGGAGGGAGTGGCCGCGGTGACCGCAGCGCAGCCCGACCTCGTGCTGCTCGACATCGCGATGCCTGTCATGGACGGGCTGCAGGCGCTGCCGTTGATCAGCGCCGCTTGTCCGAGCGCCACCGTGGTGATGCTGTCGGCCTTCGACGACACGAGCGGCATGCCGGAGCGGGCCATGGACATGGGCGCGAACGGCTACATCCACAAGGACGGCCGGATCCAGGCACTCCCAGAACAGCTCCGGATGATCGTGCGCTCGGCGACCGCAGGGCGAACGGCTCGCCAGGCCAGGGAGTCCGCGCAGCTGACCGGGCCGGACGCTGCGACGTAGACGGAGCACGCCACCGCCGTGGACACCCGCCACACACGTGTGTAAATCGGTGTTGCACTAATCTCTCCTCATGACCAGCACGCGCGCCACGACCCGACAGCCGGCCGCTGCACGCCGGCGCGCCCGCGAGCGCGAGATCCTGCTGGCCACCCGCGAGCTCTTCGACGAGTCCGGGGTGCGTGACGCCCAGATCGAGGACATCGCCCGCGCGGTGGGCGTCAACCGCGCCATCATCTACCGCCACTTCAGCGGCAAGGAGGAGCTCTTCGCCCTGACGCTGGTCAGCTACCTCGAGGAGCTGGAGGCCCGGCTCAAGGCGGCCGCGAGGAGCAGGCGCACGCCGACGAAGCAGCTGGTCGCGGTCACCGAGGCCTATGTCGACTTCGGAGTGGAGTACCCCGCCTTCGTCGACTGCGCGCAGACGTTGATGCGCCGACCAGGACCGGAGCTGCTCGAGGAGATCAGCGAGAGCGCGCTGTTCCGACTCGGTCGAGGGATCTCCGGCTGCCTGTCCCAGCTGAGCGACGTGCTCGATGCCGGTGTGAGAGCCGGCGACTTCGTCGTACCCGACTCGGCGCTGCTCGCCAACCACATGTACGCCAGCGGCCTCGGCGCCCTGCAGCTCGCCCGGGTCGGCATGCTGGTCAAGGAGTCGGCACCCGGCATCCCGGCGATCGCCCCGGTCTCGGCGCAGGAGGTCCGCAAGTACGTCGTGGCCACCGCGCTCGCCCTCGCCACCGCCGGCTGACCCACCCCGCACCCCCCGACCCGCCGACCCGTCGCGTCTGAAAGGCCCCGACCCGCCGACCCGTCGCATCTGAAAGAGCGTGCTCTTTCAGATGCGACGGGTCGGCGAGGTTCAGATGGACGGTCGGCGAGGTGGGTCAGCGTTCCAGGATGGCGGTGACGCCCTGGCCGCCGGCGGCGCAGATGGAGATCAGACCGCGGGCGCCCGAGCCCGACTCGGCCTGTTCGCTGAGGATCTTGGCCAGGTTCGCCACGATGCGGCCACCGGTCGCGGCGAACGGGTGCCCGGCCGCGAGCGAGGAGCCGTTGACGTTCAGCTTCGTCCGGTCGATCGAGCCCAGGGGACCGTCCAGGCCCAGGCGCTCCTTGCAGAACACCGGGTCCTCCCAGGCCTTGAGCGTGGAGAGCACCTGCGAGGCGAAGGCCTCGTGGATCTCGTAGTAGTCGAAGTCCTGGAGGGTCAGACCGGCACGCTCGAGCATCCGCGGCACGGCGTACGCCGGCGCCATCAGCAGGCCCTCGCCACCGTGCACGAAGTCGACGGCGGCGGTCTCGCTCTCGGTGAACCAGGCCAGCACGGGCAGGCCGTGAGCCTCGGCCCACTCCTCGGAGGCGAGCAGCACCGCGGAGGCACCATCGGTCAGCGGGGTCGAGTTGGCGGCGGTCATCGTCGCGGCCTCGCCCTTGCCGAAGACCGGCTTGAGCTTGGCGAGCTTGTCCAGCGAGGAGTCCGCGCGCAGGTTCTGGTCGCGCTCCACCCCGTTGAACGGCGTGATCAGGTCGTCCTGGAAGCCACGGTCGTACGACGCGGCGAGGTGGTGGTGCGACGCCACGGCCAGCTCGTCCTGTGCCTCACGGGTGATCTGCCACTCCAGCGCGGTCAGCGCGGCGTGCTCGCCCATGGACAGCTTGGTGCGCGGCTCGCCGTTCTGGGGGATCTCGATGCCGATGTCCGTGGGCCGGATGGCGCCGAGTGCCTTGAGCCGGGAGACGCTGTCCTTCTGCTGGTTGACCTTGATCAGCTTCTTGCGCAGCTTCTCCGAGATCGCGATCGGCGCGTCGGAGGTGGTGTCGGACCCGCCGGCGATGCCGACCTCGATCTGGCCGAGCGCGATCTTGTTGGCGACGTAGATCGCTGCCTGCAGGCCGGTGCCGCACGCCTGCTGCAGGTCGGTGGCCGGGGTCTCGGGCGCGAGCCTGGAGCCCAGCACCGACTCGCGGGTCAGGTTGAAGTCGCGGCTGTGCTTGAGCACGGCCCCTGCGACGACCTCGCCGAGGCGCTCACCCTCGAGACCGAAGCGGGCGACCAGCCCGTCGATCGCAGCGGTCAGCATCTCCTGGTTGGAGGCGTCGGCGTAGACGGTGTTGGACCGGGCGAAGGGGATCCTGTTGCCGCCGATGACGGCGACGCGGCGAGTCGTGGACTGCATAGGGGTGATCTGCTCCTTGGTCGGGATGCGCGGCCCCCATCCTCGCGTGCGATGGTGGGAAAGCAAACCCGGTGAGGGGCAGATCACCTTGTCTGGACACTGAGTTACACCACTCGTTACATTCGTGGGATACCCACGAGTAGCACGCTGGGCGGCACGTCCGCACAGCACACCCCGATGATCACGAGGATGAACATGACCGACCACTACCAGTCCTTCACCGCGAGCCCGATCGGCAAGCTGTTCGTGAAGAACCTCGGCCTGCCCAACCCCACCCCGCTGGAGCGCTGGACCGAGGGCGCGCCGGTCGTCGACGGCACCGTGGTGACCGGCGGAGCCGGGCGGCTCGGCAAGACGATCGTCACCTCGCTGGACAACCTGGGGGTCGCGAGCGTGGGCACCGCCGTGGAGGGTGAGAAGTACAAGGGCCTCGTCTTCGACGCCACCGGCATCACGCACTCCACGGACCTGGTCGCGCTGCAGCAGTTCTGCACTCCGCTGATGCGCAGCCTGACCGACAACGCGCGAGTCGTCGTCCTCGGCACGGTCCCCGAACAGACCGACAACGTCCAGGAGCGGATCGCCCAGCGTGCGCTCGAGGGCTTCACCCGCTCGCTGGGCAAGGAGATCGGCAGGGGCAGCACCGTGAACCTGGTGTACGTCGCACCGGGTGCCGAGTCGACCGTGGAGTCGACGCTCGCGTTCTTCCTCTCCCCCAAGAGCGCCTACGTGTCGGGCCAGGTCGCCCGACTGGGCGCGACCGGGACCACCGAGGCCGAGCCGGTGGCCGACCCCGCGAAGCCGCTGACCGGCAAGGTCGCGATCGTGACCGGCGCCTCCCGCGGCATCGGCGAGCAGATCGCCCGCGTGCTCCACCGCGACGGCGCCACGATCCTCGGCATCGACGTCCCCCAGGCGGCCAGCGAGCTGCAGGCCCTGATGCGCGAGCTCGACGGGGACCACCTCACCCTCGACATCACCGGCAAGGACGCGGCCCAGCGGATCGCCCAGCACGTCAAGGAGAAGTTCGGTGGCGTGCATGCGGTGGTGCACAACGCGGGCATCACGCGTGACAAGAAGCTGGCCAACATGGCCGAGGACCGGTGGAGCTCGGTGATCGCGGTGAACCTGACCGCCCCCGAGCGGATCACCAGCGAGCTGCTCGAGCAGGGCCTGATCCAGGACAACGGCCGGATCGTCGGCGTCTCCTCGATCGCCGGCATCGCCGGCAACGTCGGGCAGACCAACTACGCCGCCTCCAAGGCCGGCGTGATCGGCCTGGTGGACGCGTTTGCCGGTGACCTGACCAACGGGATCACCGTCAACGCGGTGGCGCCGGGCTTCATCATCACCCAGATGACCGCCGCCGTCCCGTTCGCGACCCGCGAGGTCGGACAGCGGATGAACTCCCTGAGCCAGGGCGGGCTGCCGGTCGACGTCGCCGAGGCGATCGCGTGGTACCTCTCCCCCGGCTCGACCGCCGTCAACGGCAACGTGGTCCGCGTGTGCGGCCAGATGATGCTGGGTGCCTGAACCGATGGACCGCACCATCGAGGGTCAGCCGAGCGCGCTGCCGACCATGCTCAAGGCCGCCCTGCCGGTGCTTCCCGGGGTGAACCTGATCCCCGGGATCGCCAAGCGGGGCCACTCGCTGCCCGACCTGACCCTGCGCCGCAGGGACGTGCGGATCGACGCGGCCCACGTCGCGGCGTACGCCGGGGTCTGCGGCTTCGAACCGAGCCAGGCCCTGCCGTTCACCTACCCGCACATGCTCGCGTTCCCGCTGCACATGGGCATCATGACCGACGCGTCGTTCCCCTTCCCGGCGATCGGCACGGTGCACGTGGGCAACTCGATCACCCGGCACCGCGCCATCTCCCCGACGGAGGCCCTCGACGTCGCGGCCACAGCGGTCGACCTGCGCCCGCACCCCAAGGGCCGCGTGTTCGACCTGGTCACCACGGTCACCTCCGGCGACGAGACCGTGTGGGAGTCGACCTCGACCTACCTGCGCCTCGGCAAGGGCGACCCGAGCGCCCGGGCCGAGACCGACCCCTTCGACGTGGTCGCCGGCACCGGGACCGTGTGGCGACTGCCGGCCGACCTGGGTCGCCGCTACGCGGGGGTGTCGGGTGACCACAACCCGATCCACCTCTACGCGCTGACCGCCAAGGCGTTCGGCTTTCCGCGCCAGATCGCGCACGGCATGTGGAGCAAGGCGCGCTGTGTCGCGGCGATGGCGAACCGGCTGCCGGACGCCGGACGCGTCGAGGTGGAGTTCAAGAAGCCGGTCTTCCTGCCCGGCAAGGTCGCGTTCGGCTCGCGCGTCGTCGACCAGGGCCTGGACTTCTCACTCACCAGGCCGGGCGACGGCGCTCCCCACCTGGTCGGGCGGGCGCGCAGCGTCTGAGCTCTCGGCTCAGGAGCCGCCGGGCGCGGTCTCCTCGAGGAACGGGATCTCGAGGTCGGAGTAGATGAGGTTGTGGTCTGAGGGAATCTGCCCGTTCGACGACCAGTTGGTGACGTTCACATAGCTGTTGGTGCCGCGGAAGCCCTTGAGCAGGATGTGGTCGGAGCGCGGTCCGAGACCGGACGGGTGCGGCGTCTGCGCCGCCTGAGCGTTGACCACCGAGTAGTTCGACCCGATGCGGTTCAGCGACGCCATCGCGTCGTAGTAGCCGGCACGGACGAAGGTCGGGTGGGCGGGGGTGTGACCGGCGACGTCGCCGTAGGGCTCGCGGCCGTAGCGGATGTCCCCGGCCACGATCATCGGCTCGTCCAGGACGTTCACCTGGGCCATCGAGTCGATCACCGCCTGCGCGGCCAGACCGGTGTCCCGGTTCTTCTCGATCTGGGTCTTGGAGGCGTCCTCGCTGAAGTGCACCGAGACCACGTAGAACGACTGGTTGTGACCGGGGGTGGCACCGACGGGCGCGAACTTCGCCCAGGGGGTGACGAGCGGCCCGGAGCCCGGCTTGGGGTTCGGCACCAGGAAGCTCCCGCTGCCGCTGAGGGTGAACAGGTCGGTGCGGTAGAGGATCTGCTGCTGCGCGCCGTACGCCGTGACGACCGCCGCCCAGTTCGGGCCGAGAGCCTCGGCCACCTCGGTGCCGGTGCTGGAGTTGGCCTCCTGCAGGGCGACCATGGTCACGTCGTGGCTCGAGATGTTCTCCGCGACGGCGTCGGCGCGGGCACCGGTCGGGCCCAGCATCACGTTGTAGCTGCCCAGACGCACGGGGTCACCGGGCTCGGGGGTCGGCGGGGTCGGCCACGCCAGGGTCCAGGAGGAGAGCTGGCTGGCGCCTGCGACGAACTGGTTGTTCGCCTCGAGCTGGGCGAAGACGGGGTTGGCGTAGTCGACGGCGAGCATCCCGTCACCGAAGGCCGGCGTCGTGGGGATGGACCAGGTGGTGCTCCGGGTGGCCTGCGACATCCAGCCACCGCTCGCGGGACTGGTGTACGTCGGGCTGCCCGGCCAGTTGCCGTACCAGGCAGGCGAGTGCCGGACCCGGTAGCGGGACGCATAGGGGACGGCCGGCCACGTGTAGGAGACCGAGCCCGCCTGCCTCGCGCCCGGCGCCAGCGTGGGGCCCTTCGGCCAGTAGTTGATGAACCTCAGCCCGCGGGCGGTGGACCAGGCCCCGACCTTGCCGGAGCGGACGGCGCGCACCTGGAACTGCCAGGTCCTGCCCCGGTCGAGCGGGCCGACGTAGACGCCGTAGGGGCTGGAGGTGCCGACCACTCGGGCGCTGCCGAGGCGGGCGACGCTGTCAGCCCACCGCAGCTGGTAGGTGACGCCACTGACGCCCGTCCACTTGACCTTGAGCCGGGCGTTGTACCAGTCCTGGTCCGCGCGGGTGATCCCGAAGACCCTGGGTACGCGAACCTGCTTGCCCTTCTTGCCCTTCTTGCGCTTCGCCTTCCGCTGCTGCTGGGCCGGCACCTGCCGGGCCGAGGAGTCTGCGCCCTGGACGGTGGTGCTCCCTGCGGCGGACGGGGCGGTGCCGCGAGCCTGCGTGCCTGCGGCGACGGCGGCGCCGGGCAGCAGCGACGTCGTCAGGGCCGCGACGCTGACGAAGGCGACGCCCAGCAGTCGGGCGCGCGCGGAGCGTCCTGGCCCTGGGGTCCTGCCGCCACTGGTCATGGGTGCAGGATAGTGGATAAATCACTGTAAAACGGACATATGCCTGTTTCGGTCGAGGGGCGAGACCGCTGCCTCAGCGGCGGTTCCCGTACGCCTGCTGCGCGGTGGCGAAGCTCTGCGCATCGACGGTCGGCCTGCGCAGGTGGAACGTGGCCGTCGACGGGCGCCAGACGCCCACGTCGGTGATGCCGTCCCCGTCCCAGTCCCCGGTCACGGGCAGGTCGCCGTTGGTGGCGCCGTACTTGAACCGCTCGGTGGTGATCCCGGTGGACGTGGGCACCCGGAGCGTCCAGTACCCGTTGCCGGGCGTGTAGGTGCCGATGTCCGAGCGCCCGTCGCCGTTCCAGTCACCCGAGACCGGCTTGTCGCCGGCCGCACCCCACACCACGACGGTGTTCGTGCCACCACCGGGGGGACGCATGATGAACTGCCGCGTCGAGGGCCGGTAGACGCCGAGGTCGGCGTAGCGGTTGCCGTCCCAGTCGCCGATCACGGGGGTGTCGGTGGGCAGGCCGTAGTTGTAGTTGGTCCGCACCGCCCCGGCTTCGTTGCGAAGCACGAACGCCTTCGAGCCCAGGGGGCGGACGCCGGTCTCGGTCCTGCCGTCGGCATTCCAGTCGCCGGTCACCGCGATGTCTCCGGGCTGGCCCCAGGTGTGCCGGACTGTCCCCGACCCGGTCCGCTGGTGGAACTCTCCCGTGGACGGGGTGTGCCGGTAGACCCCCAGGTCGTCCGCGCCGTCACCGTTCCAGTCGCCCGAGACCGGCCGGTCGCCGCAGTTCGCGGAGGCGTTGGTGGAGCCGAAGGTGAAGTAGGCGCGGTGCAGGTAGGGCTTGAAGTAGGCGCCGTTCAGCCGCTCCTCGAAGTGCAGGTGTGGTCCGGTGGAGTTGCCCGACGTGCCGACGTACCCGATCAGCTCACCCTGGTCCACGAATGCCCCGACGGTGGTCGCGATGGAGTTCAGGTGGGCGTAGAGCGAGGTGTAGCCACCACCATGGTCGAGGACCACGTAGCGGCCGTAGCTGCCGGTCAGCGACACAGCGCGCGTCACCACCCCGGGTGCAGACGCGAGCGTCGGCCGCCCCAGGTCGTTGCTGGTGTTCCAGTCGATCGTGTAGGAGCTGGGCGAGTGGCCCGAGCGGGTGGTCCCGGTCCAGCGGCTGGCCGCACACGAACGGCATCTCGTAGTCGGCCCCCGAGGCCGGGTTCACCGTCGTCGTCCGCGCGGACGACGGTCCCATCCGGCCGAAGCCGTGGCCCCCGTCCGCGGCGAAGGCCTGCCCCGCAGAGAGGAGCACGGCCCCTGTCGCGCATGCTGCCGCGCCTGTCCTGAGCCATGTCCGAGCCCGCATCTATGCACACCTCACTGAGCACTTGAGCAACACCAGTGCACAAAAGTAACTCATGTTTCGGCGTGTCGGCCGGAAACTTCCGAATTACAATGCTATTCGCTCGGGCGCATCCGGATCAGGCCTTCCTGGGCCACGCTCGCCACCAGCTGACCGTCCTGCGAGAACACGCGGGCCAGCGTGAGGCCGCGACCGCCCGAGGCCGACGGCGAGACCTGGTCGTAGAGCCACCACTGGTCGGCCCGGAACGGGCGGTGGAACCAGATCGAGTGGTCCAGCGAGGCGACCTGCATCCCGTGTGACTCGACCGACCGCCCGTGCGGCACCAGGGCGGTGGAGAGCAGGGTCATGTCGGAGGCATAGGTGAAGGCCGCGAGCTGGGTGAGCGGGTCGTCGGGGAGCGTCGCGCTCACCCGGATCCACCACTGGGACAGCGCGGGATGGTCCGGACCGACGAGGCGCCCGCCGTCGCGGGAGCTCGCGACCGGGCGCACGTCGAGAGCCGCCCACTCACGCAGCACTTCGGCGGGGTACTTCGCGGCGAGCTCCGGGTCGGGGCCGCACTCCTCGGGCGAGGGCACCTCCGGCATCCGGTCCTGGTGCTCGAGTCCATCCTCCGGGATCTGGAAGTTCGCGGTGAGGAAGAAGATGGGACGCCCGTGCTGCCTCGCGGCGACCCGACGGGTGCAGAAGGAACGCCCGTCCCGGATCGCCTCGACGTCGTAGATGATCGGCACCTTGGTGTCGCCGGGGCGCAGGAAGTAGGAGTGCAGCGAGTGACAGGCGAACTCCTCCGGCACGGTGCGCACCGCGGCCACGAGTGACTGGGCGAGCACCTGGCCCCCGAAGACGCGCTGCATCATCGTGTCGGGCTGGCGCCCGCGGAACAGGTTGTCCTCGATCACCTCGAGGTCGAGCAGGTCGACGAGCTCTTCGACGGAGGACGGCATCGGACCCTAGTCCTCCGGCTCTTCGAGCCTGGCCAGGAACTGCTCGAACTGGGCGCCGATCTCCTCGCCGCTGGGGAGCCGTTCGTCCTCGGCCAGCAGACTCGAGTCCTGCCGGTGGAACGAGTCGTACTGCTGCTCGAGGCCGGTGACCACGTCGCGGACATCGTCGGAGTCGGCGATCTGCGTCGCGATCTCCACCTGCCTGGCCTCCCCGGCCTCCTTCAGCGCCGCCTGGTCCCACTGCAGGCCGGTGACGTCCTCGAGAGCCTGCAGGAGAGCCGCCGCGGCGTGCGGATAGTCGAACTGGGCGACGTAGTGGGGGATGTGCGCGACGAAGCCCATGGCGTCATGACCCCACTCCCCCAGCCTGAGCTCGATCAGCGACTGGGCACTGGCGGGGACCCGGATCTCGCCCCTCCAGACGTTCTCCTGCACCAGCAGCCGCTGCGCCGTGGCGTGGTTGGTGAGCTGCACCGGACGGGTGTGCGGCACCGCCATCGGCACCGACCCCAGCGAGACCACGAGCCGGACCGAGAAGTGCTCGACCACCGAGCGAACGGCCCGCGCGAACGCCTCCCAACGGATGTCCGGCTCCGGACCGCTCAGCAGCAGGTACGGCGAGCCGGGCCCGTCCTCCATCAGGCGTACGACGAGCCGCGGCGCCTCGTAGTCGGCGTAGTGGTCCTCCACGAAGGTCAGGGGTGGACGGCGGGCCCGGTAGTCGTAGAACTCGTCGACCTCGAAGACCGCCACCACCCGACCGTTGTCGGACCCGGTCAGGTGCCCGAGCGCGAGAGCGGAGGCGTTGCCGGCGTCGAGGAAGCCGTCGAGCGCGGCCACGAGCACGGGACCGTCACTGGCTCCCGCGAGCTCAGGCACATCATCGACGATGTGCACGAACCGTGCCTCAGTCACGTGGGCTCCTCCAGGCGTCGGGATGCTCGGGCGTCGCTCTCACCACCACCCTAGTGCGGGCGACACCGAGGTCAGGCTCGGTATGCCCGCCCGGCAGAATCAGGGGATGGACAGCGCCGGCCAGGACCTCGTGCTCGAGGTCCGCGCAGCGCTGGCGGCGGCGGCCGACCCGGCCAGGGCGCCGGCGATGCAGGCCTACATGAAGTCGGCGATGCCCTACCTCGGCATCGCCGCGCCGGTGCTGAGGTCGCTCCTCGCGCCGATCCTCGCCGCGCACCCGCTGCACGACGAGGAGACCTGGCAGGCCGGGGTCCTCGAGCTCTGGGAACAGGCCGGCTTCCGCGAGGAGAGGTACGCCGCCCTCGCCCTCGCGCGGCACCGCCACCATCGTGAGCACCAGCAGGTGCACACCCTGGATCTCTACGAGCACCTGATCCGGACCGGCGCCTGGTGGGACCTCGTCGACGAGACCGCCGGCCACCTCGTGCGGGACCTGCTGCTGACCCACCGTGAGCAGGTCACCCCGGTCATCCGCGCCTGGGCTGTCTCGGACGACCTCTGGGTGCGCCGGTCGGCGATCATCTGCCAGCTGGGCGCAGGTGACCGGTGCGACCAGGTGCTACTGGCCGACGTCATCGAGGACAACCTCGACGGGTCGACGCGGACCACGCCCGCGCTGTCGCCGTACGGCCGGGAGTTCTTCGTCCGCAAGGCCATCGGCTGGGCGCTGCGTGACCACGCCCGCACCGACCCCGCATGGGTGCTCGCCTTCGTCGCCGAGCACGACCCGCGACCTCTCCGGGCTCTCGAAACGGGAGGCGCTGAAGCACCTGGGGCCCGGAGCCGCGCGGAGTCAGCCGTAGAGGTTGCGGATCCGGCCGAGGCGCGTCGGCCCAGCTCGCGGCTGTCGTAGCCGAGCACCTGCTCCAGCACCCGATCCTGCTCCTGGTCGGCCGTGCCCTCCCCGCCGTTGTGCATCGCGTCGACGAGCTCCCAGAGCCGGGGCTCACCGAAGGTGTCGGCGACGTAGTCGCAGGCCATCCAGCTCAGCGCGTAGTGCCACTCCTGGTCGGTGTTGTTGAAGGTCTTCGAGTCCGGCATCCCGTCGTCCTCGGTCTGGGCACGACTCAGCGCGCTGAGTCGGGATGATCCGGTCCCGGAGCGGGATCTCACGGGCGCCGAGGTACTCCGCGATGCCCTCGGAGACCCACGCCGGTGCCCCGTCGTCACGGACGCCGATGGCGACATGGCTCAGCTCGTGCCGGGTGATCCGCCCCAGGAACGGCTGCCCGGCGCGGACCGAGCTCGGCATCACCAGCATCCGGGTGGAGGCGACCTGCGAGCGCGAGCTGCCGGCGTACGTCGGGAAGGTGAGTGCACCGAGGTGGTCGAGCGCCCCTCCTGGGACGTCGGTGAAGGACGCGAGCACGTTGGAGCTCTGCACGTTGTAGACGACGACGTTGCCGGACCAGGTGAACGGAAGCGCGCCGCTGGATCTGGCCGATGCCCTCGCGGACGGCCGAGGTGACGGTGGCGGCCGAGGACGCTGGTGGCTCGGTCGAAGATGCCGAGCACCCCCGGCTCCTCGCGGACCGTGATCGCGGTCAGGTCCCACGGTGCGGGAGCGCCGGCGAAGAGCGGCTTCCCGGCGCTGGTCCGGTCCGAGACGATCATGGCCTTGCCGTCGGTGAAGGAGAACACGAACCCGACGGTGCGCTCGACCGGCACGGCGTCGTACCCCTCGAGCTGCATGCTCAGCTCGACCTGCGGGACGTGGACCTCGTCGCCCCAGCTCTCGGCCAGCGGCACGCCGTCCCACTGCTGGTCCAGCACGCGGTAGCTGAGGGTGGCCAGCGGAAGCTGGACGAGGTTGCGGAAGTAGCGACGCTGCCTGGCCACAGTGCCTTGTCGCTGCGGTCGACCCGGCGCAGGAACAGGTCGAGGTCACGGTCGCGGACCGCGCGGACGCGCTGGTCCAGGATCCGCTGCTCCTGCTTGCGCGCCTCGACCGCGGTGACCCGGGCGCCCTGGTCGTCCCCGAGCAGGCTCGGGTCGTCGCCGTCTCCCCCGCACGCGGTCAGCCCGAGGAGCAGGGCGAGAGCGGCCAGGACCGCGGCCAGGACGGCGGGTCAGTCGGGCCGGTCGGTCAGTCCTCGGCACCGCGGTCGACCGGCTGCTCGCGGTGCTGGTCGAGCGAACGAGTGGTGCCCGGGTGCTCGCCCCCGTGGTGCCCGGGGAGGTCGTGCTGGCTGCGGTCGAGCGCGGTGACCTCCTCGACGATGCCACGAGCCAGCGTCTGGGCCGTGAGGCCGAGGCGCTCGAGGATCGCGTCCCGCTTCGCATGGTCGAGGAACTCCTGGGGAATGCCGTGCTGCCGGAAGGGCGTGTCCACCTGCTCGTCGTTGAGCAGCTGCAGCAGGGTCGAGCCGCATCCACCGACCCTGCCGTTGTCTTCAACGCAGACGACCAGTCGATGGTCACGCGCGAGTTGCACCACCGTGCGGTCCCAGGGCTTGACCCAGCGCGGGTCGACGACGGTGACGCCGATCCCCTGGTCGGCCAGGCGGGCCGCCACGTCCACCGAGACCGCGGCCATCGAGCCGATGCCGAGGATCAGCACGTCGAGGGCACCGTCGCGGACCAGGACGTCCATGGTGCCGGACCTGCCGACCGCCTCGATGTCGGCGGGCGGCGGACCCTTGGGGATGCGCAGCACGGTGGGGGCGTCGTCGACGACGACGCACTCGCGCAGCAGCTCCCGGACGCGGGCCCCGTCGCGCGGGGCGCACAGCCGCAGGCCGGGGACGACCTGCAGGATCGACATGTCCCACATGCCGTTGTGGCTCGCCCCGTCGTCACCGGTCACGCCGGCGCGGTCGAGCACGAACGTCACGCCGCACCGGTGCAGCGCCACGTCCATCAGCACCTGGTCGAAGGCACGGTTGAGGAAGGTGGCGTAGATGGCGACGACCGGGTGCAGGCCACCCATCGCGAGCCCGGCTGCGCTGGTCGACGGCGTGCTGCTCGGCGATGCCGACGTCGAAGGTGCGCTCGGGGTACGCCGCGGCGAACCGGTCGAGCCCCACCGGGTAGAGCATCGCCGCCGTGATCGCGACGAGGTCCTGGCGCTCGGCACCGAGGGCGAGGATCTCCTCGGAGAAGAAGTCGGTCCAGATCCGGCCCTTGGGGGTGCCCACACCGGTCTCGACGTCGAAGGGGCCGATCTGGTGGAACTGGTCGGCCTCGTGCCGCTCCGCGGGGTCGTAGCCGAAGCCCTTGCGGGTCATCACGTGCACGATCACCGGGCCACCGAAGCTTCTTGGCCTGGGTGAGTGCGTGCTCCACGGCGCTGCGGTCGTGCCCGTCGATCGGGCCGACGTACTTCAGGCCGAGGTCCTCGAAGAGTCCCTGGGGTGCCAGCGCGTCCTTCATCCCCTTCTTCATGGCGTGCAGGGCGTCGTACACCGCCGGGCCGACGCCGCGCACGCCGTTGAGGCGACGCTTGACCACGTCGAGGATCTGCTCGTAGCGCGGGCTGGTGCGCAGCGTCGTCAGGTGGTTCGCGAGACCACCGACGGTCGGCATGTAGGAGCGCCCGTTGTCGTTGACGATCATCACGAGCCGGCGGTCGCCGCCGCGGTTCAGCGGACCCTCGGCGATGTTGTTCAGCGCCTCCCAGGCCATGCCGCCGGTGAGCGCGCCGTCACCGATGACCGCGACGACGTGCCGGTCCTCGCCGCGGATCGCGTAGGCCTTGGCGAGCCCGTCGGCGTAGGACAGCGAGGTGGAGGCGTGGGAGTTCTCCACGACGTCGTGGTCGGACTCGGCCTGGCTGGGGTAGCCGGAGAGACCGCCCTCGCTGCGCAGCGAGTCGAAGCGCGGCGCCCGGCCGGTCAGCATCTTGTGCACGTAGGCCTGGTGACCGGTGTCGAAGACGACCCGGTCGCGGGGCGAGTCGAAGACGCGGTGGATCGCCATCGTCAGCTCGACGACGCCCAGGTTGGGCCCGAGGTGGCCGCCCCTGGGTGAGCAGGTGCGGACCAGCTCGTCGCGGATCTCCGAGGCCAGCTCGCTGAGCTCGCGGTCGTCGAGCGTGCGCAGGTCCTGCGGACCGGCGATGTGCTCGAGGTGACCCATCGGGTGGTGGCTCCTTGGACGGCTGCGGGTGAACGACTCAGTCTAGACGCCGGGGTCGGACAGGCTGATCACCGCCAGTGCGGGCTCGTGCAGGCTGCCCAACCAGATCTCCCCGTGGTGCTCGCGCACGCCGGTGACCATGTGGAAGGTGTCCCCGGCGGCGCCGACGTCGTGCACCAGACGGCCCGTCGTCGTCGTAGGCCTGGACGTGCACGGTCCGCTTCGGCTTGGGCTGGAGGAACTCGGGCATGCGCGTGACCGCCTTGCGCACGAACAGCGGCGAGGCGCTGCGCGCAGCATCTCGACGACCGGGTCGAGGGGCGAGGCGATCGTGACCCAGATCAGGCCGTCGCTGCCGCGGGCGATGTTGTCGGGGTAGCCGGGCAGCTCGCTCGCCAGCAGGTCGGTCGTGCCCGCTCGCTCACCCGTCAGCCACAGGCGTACGACGGTCCGGCGGCCCGACTCGGCCACGCACACGAACGACTCGTCGGCGGCGAGAGCGACGCCGTTCGCGAACGCGAGCCCTTCGAGGTGCACCTCGACCGACCCGTCGGCGCGGCGGCAGAGCAGCCGACCGGTCTCGGTGCGCTCGACGAAGTCGGACTTCCACTGATCGATCGCGTAGACGGTGCTGGAGTCGGAGAACCAGATGTCGCCGTTGGCCGCGACGGCGGCGTTGTTGCAGAGGACCATCCGCTCGACCCTCGACCTCGGTGACCAACCGCTCGACCGCGCCCGGTGAGGATGCTCATCGCCAACAGTCCCTGCCGGGCGTCGGCGACCAGCAGCCGGTCCTCGCCGTAGAGCTCGAGGCCGAGAGGACGGCCCCCCGTGGTGCCCGACGCGCAGCACCGATCCGGACGGGGTGACCCGGAAGATGCTGCCGTCGGCGGTGCCCGTCCAGGCGTTGCCGTCGTCGTCGACGACCACGTCCTCGGCGCCCATCTCAGGGACCTCGATGCGGCGCAGTCGGTGCTCGGGCCTGATGGACGTCGCCTGGCCAGGTCTCATGCGGGGTTCCCTTCGTCGCGCAGCTGTCGGTAGGTCTCGGAGTCGAGGAAGCGCGGCAGGAAGTGGGCCAGCGACTCGGCCTTGTCGAGCCGGCGAGTCTCGGCCGGGTCGACGAAGACGATGGCCCGCCCCTCGCCGAGGACGATGTCGTCGTCGGTCAGGTCCACCCGCCCGGCGTACACGCGGTAGGAGCTGTGGTGCCCGTCGGAGTAGGTGAACTCGGTCTCCTGCCACAGCACCAGGTCGCCGGGACCGGTCACGATGCCGGTCTCCTCGAGGATCTCCCGGTGGATCGCGGCATCGAAGTCCTCACCGTCCTCGACGTGACCACCGACCATGCCCCACTGGTTGGCCGCCCGCGGGGCGTGCTCGTCGCGGTGCTGGAGCAGGACGTGTCCTCGGGGATCGACGAGGAGTACGACGGCGATTCGGGGCATCGGCACGCCCACCCTAGGGGCAGCTACAACCGCTCGACGAAGCGTCTCCCGCGCAGCGCCTCCTCGACCAGGCCCGCCGCCCGTCGTACGCCGATCAACCGTGCCGACTCACGCTGCCAGGTCTCGACCGCCGCCTCGACCACGGACGCCTCGGCCACCTCGCGGAGCCCGCCACGTGCCTCGCTGAGCCCCTGGTTGACCGCCGACTGGCACGCCTCGACGTAGCAGCACGGCGAACCGGGCGAGCACCACGCCATGGCGACGCAGGGCGGGATAGGCGCGGTACTCGGGCGGACACAGGTCGAGCAGCCAGGCGACAGCGGTCGCCTCCCAGTCGGGCGCACCGGGGGGCCGGACCTCGGCGGGCCACCCGGGTGGGCGGACCGCCCGGCTCGAGGGCGGGACGTGGGTGCGCCCGCCGGTGCCGGCGGATTCTCGCGGATGTCCGAACATCTGCCCACCCTAGGCAGAAATCGAACACGTGTTCGGACAAACTAGACCAGCTGGCCGTTTTCGCTAGACCAGTCGGGTGTCTCGTGTCATACCTGGTCGACAGCCTCGTTGCACATCCAGCAAGGGATCGGATCCCATCGGACAGCGACTGAGGAAGCATCATGGACAAGCCCTCTCCCGGAACCGCCACCACCGTTCGCACCAGCGTGTCCTTCATCTCGGGCGAGTCGCAGAGCGAGCTCCTCGAGGGTGAGCTCGTCTTCGACCCCCACGACCCCTACGCCGTGGCCATGCATCTCGACGCGAGATGCGGCACCGTCGTCTGGACCTTTGCCCGCGAGCTTCTCGCCGATGGCCTCTACACACCGTCCGGCAACGGCGACGTGCAGGTCTGGCCGTGCCTGAGCAACTGCGGCGACGCCGTCGTGATCATCGAGCTCAGCTCTCCGGACGGCTCGGCCCTGCTCCAGGCCCCCTCACGAACAGTCCACGACTTCGTGGCCCGCACCCACGAGGTCGTCCCGGAGGGCGAGGAGTCCAGCCACCTGGCGATGGACGCGATGATCGTGCAGCTGCTCGGCCTCTGACCGCCCGGTCCCCCTTGTCGATTCGGCCGGGCCCCGTTCGTCTCCTGGGTGTGGCGACGGTCGCCACGCATGAGAAATTCTCTGTGACGAGAGGAACCGGCCATGACCGACACCTACATGTTTCTGATCCGCGAGAACGACTGGGACTCCGACAGGTTCCTCCCGGGGGCTGAGCCCGCTGACGAGGCAGACCTCGGCATGACGTTCGGTGAGCACCAGGCCTTCCAGACCGCAGTCGCCGAGCTGGGCTGTCGGGTCGTCGGCGGCAACGCGCTCCAGAGCGCCAAGTACGGCGGGATCGTCACCCCTGGCGAGGGCGACCGGAAGGTCGAGGACGCCGTCTACACCGACAGTCCCTACGCCGACTCCAGCGAGCTGATCACCGGCTTCTACTCCGTGGAGGTCGAGGACGAGGCGATGGCCCGCAGGGTCGCCGCCCTCGTTCCCACCGGCCACACGATCGAGTGGCGCAAGATCTTCCCGATGGGCTGAGCCCGGCAGCCGGCCGCTGCGAGCATGGCCCCATGCGGCCGACCGACGAGGAGTTCCGGGCCGCCTGGCCACGCGTCGTACGCACCCTCGCCGCGTGGTCGGGCAGCCTCGACGACGCCGAGGAGTACGCCGCCGAGGCGATGGCCCGCGCGATCGACCAGGACGAGATCGGCGACCTCGCCGCGTGGTGCGTCAGCGTGGCGAAGCGAGCCTGGATCGACGACCACCGTCGACGTGGCGTGTTCACCCGGATCGCGCCGCAGCTGGCCACCGGAGAGCCGATGCCTGCCCACCAGACCCCTGACGACGACCTGCCGGACGTGCTGGACGACCGGGTCGCCCTGCTCTTCGTCGCCTGCGACGAGGAGCTGGCACCCGGTGCCCGGATGGTGCTGGCCCTGCGGGTGGTGTGCGGGCTGCGCCTCGCCGAGGTGGCCATGCACCTCGGCATCCAGGAGAGCGCCGCAGCGGCCCGGCTCACCCGGGCGAAGCGGGCTCTCGCCCAGGCACGCGGCGAGTTCCGGGTGCCGCGCGCCGAGGAGCGTCGCGCGCGGCTGCCGGTGGTGCTGGACTGCGTGGCGGGCATGTTCACGGTGGCCCACCGCACCGGTCTTGCGCCGCCGGACGCCCTGGCTGACACGGGCAGCCAGGCGCTGTCGATCGCCGACGCACTGGTGGCGCTGTATCCGGTGGACACCGAGGTGCTCGGGCTGCGGGCCGTCATCCGGCTGGGCCTGGCCCGGCGGCCGGGGCGGGTGGACGCCGACGGGGTGGCGCTCACCCTCGACGGGGTCGACCGCTCCGCCTGGGACCAGGAGCTGCTGCGCGGCGGGCTGGCGGACGCCGCCCTCGCGCCGCGAGCGGTGACGGTCGCTTCGCGCTCGAGGCTGCGATCTCGGGGCTGCACAGCGTGGCACCCTCGTTCGCACAGACCGACTGGTCACGCATCGTGCTGCTCTACGAGGCGCTGCGACGGGTCTGGCCCTCCCCGTCGGTGGACGTCGCTCTGCTGGCCGCGCAGGGCCAGCTCGCCCTCACCGGCGTCGGCGCGCTCGGTGCTGTCGAGCAGGGGCTGCAGCGGATCGCGGACGAGGGGCCGTCGTACGCCCGCAGGGACGCGGCGTTCGCGCTCGCCGACCTCTGCTGGCGCACGGGTCGTCGCGACGAGGCGGCGGACCGCTACCGGGAGCTCGCCGGCAGGGCCGAGAACGAGGCGGTACGCCGGTTCTGCCTGCGCCGTGCGGGAGAAGCGGACTGAGCGACCGGGCTCAGCGCCGGCCCATCGGTCCGCCGTCGCGGCCGTAGGAGCACGCCACCACCTCGGCGACGACCGAGAGCGCGATCTCCCCGGGAGCCTTGCCGCCGGTGTTCAACCCGGCCGGCACGTGCAGCTTGTCCAGGCCCGGCACCTGCTCCTGCTCGAGCTCGGAGAGCAGACCAACGGACCGCCGCCGGCTCGCCATCATCGCGACGTACGACGCGGGCGAGGCGAGCGCCTCGCGCAGGACCCGAGGGGCATCGGGAGCGTCGTGGTCGCACAGCACGACCGCATCACCGTCGCGCAGCCCGAGTCCGGCCAGCGCTGCCACCCCCTGGCCGTCCGCGTCCGCGTCGATCACGCGTCACCTCTCGTCCCACCGTGCGTCGCGATCGACTCGATCGCCTCGGCGATCGGGTTGCGAGTGAGCAGCACCACCCGCCCGGGCTTCGGCTGATCGTCGGACCACGGCTGCTCACGCTGCGTCATGGGGTCAGGGTGCCACGCACGACCACCGGCCGGCATCCGTCGGGCGCCTCCGCAAGATTTTGTCAGAACACTCTTGTAATCAATACAGGTTTGTTCCATGCTGGGTCCATGGCGAGAACGAGGACAGTCGCGAGGACCGTCGCGAGGACCGGGCAGCCGACCCGCACCTACGACTCCAGCCGGAGGCGGGCGATGGCCGCCGACACCCAGCTCGCGGTGCTCCGGGCGGCCGCCCTGCTCTTCGCCGAGCGCGGGTGGGCCGGCACCGGGATGCGCGACATCGCCCGCGCAGCGGGCGTCTCGGTCGAGACCGTCTACGGGACCGGCGGCTCGAAGAGCCAGCTGCTGCTGCGCGCCATCGACGTCGGCGTGGTCGGGGACGACGCGCCCGTGCCGCTCGCCGAACGGCCCGAGTTCCTCGCCCTCGGGACCGGCGACCGTCACACGCGCCTGCTCGCGGCGACTCGGATGATGGCGGTCCAGTACGAGCGCGTCGCCAGTCTGCACCGGACGCTCGAGAGCGGAGCGACCAGCGACGCCGAGCTGGCCGGGGCACGCGACGAGATGCGGGCACGACAGCTCACCAGCTTCGCCGACGGCATGGTCCTCGTTCTGGGCCAGCAGCCGTCGAAGGAGCTGGTCGAGGGCCTCTGGGCGATCGGGAGCCCCGAGGTCTACCTCCTGCTGGTCGAGACGGCCGGCTGGAGTGCACGGCACTACGAGGAGTGGCTCGCCAGCACCCTGGCGCGGCTGCTCGACCACATCCCCGAGGAGAAATGATGTCTACCCACACCCAGAAGCCGAACCTGCACCAGGTTGGTCCCGACGAGCCGGCCGACACCCAGATGATGGGGATCATGCACTCCGCACTGCGACGCGACATGGTGCGCGTGCGGATCCTGCTCGGCACTCCCGAAGCGGGCGAACCTCGGCGCCGCACGGCGCTGGCCGAGCACGTGCTCTGGCTGATGCACGTGCTCCATCTCCACCACTCCGGCGAGGACGACGGCCTCTACCCTCTCGTCGTACGACGCAACCCGGACTCGGCCGACCTCGTCGAGCAGATGGATGCGGACCACGGGACGATCACGCCGGCGATGGATCGGCTCACCGAGGCGGCCCGCCGGCACCTCGCGGACCCGAGCAGCCCTGACGACCTGCTGGCCACGGCGCTGACCGACCTCTGCGAGGTGTTGTTCCCCCATCTCGAGCGCGAGGAGAAGGTGATGATGCCGGTGGTCTCCCGCAGCATCACCGAGGCCGAGTGGCGCGCCTGGGACGAGGAGTTCAACCTGCGCCCCAAGGGGCTGCGCGAGCTGGCGCTCGAGGGTCACTGGGTCCTCGACGGCCTCGACGAGACGAGCCGTGACCACGTGGAGCACCTGGTGCCGCCCGTCCCCCGCTTCGTCCTGATCAAGCTGATGGGCGGGGCCTACCGGCGCCGGCGCGCGGCGCTCTGGGACGGCACCCGGGCGAGCGAGATCCCCTCGCTGCCGATCGGCGCCGAGCAGGCCTGGGTCTGATGGGCCGATGGGGGCTGATGTGGGACCTGGAGGTCGAGGCGGTCGTCGACGCCACGCCCGAGCAGGTCTGGCGCGTGCTCAGCGACGTCCCCCGGGTGGGTGAGTGGAGCCACGAGTGCCACAGCGCCAGCTGGGTGGAAGGACACGGCACCGCGGTCGTCGGAGCCCAGTTCTTCGGCAGCAACCGGGCGGGCCGGATGCGCTGGGGCCGCCGCTGCACCATCACCGAGGCGATGCCCCGCCAGACCCTCGTCTACCGGACGTCGGGCGGCATCCCACCGGACTCGACGGAGTGGCGCTTCGAGATCGAGGCGCTCCCGTCGGGTGGCACCCGGATCCGGCAGTCGTTCCGGATCCTGCGGATGTCGCGAGCCATGGAGGCCGCGATCTACCTGTTGGTCCCCCGGCACCGCGACCGGAGCGAGGCGCTGCGCGCCGACCTCGTCCGGCTGGGGGAGGTCGCCGCCGGCGTGCTGCCCTCCTCCCACCGCTGAGGGTTCAGGCCAGCAGGCTGCGCACCAGCAGGGTCAGTGCTGCCGCTGAGCAGACGGCGAGCACGGCGTACCTGATCCGGTCCTCCGGGAAGACGCCGCGAAGCCGGTCCCCGGCCCAGGCGCCGATGCCGAGGCACGGACTGAGGAGCAGTGCCAGCAGCAGCAACCTGACCTCGAAGTGCCCGCCCAGCCAGATGCCGGCCAGGCTCATCGTCGCCCCCACGGTGAAGACCACGGCCAGCGTGGAGCGGATCTGGTCGGCCGAGCGGTGCTGGTAGAGGATCGCCACCGGCGGTCCCCCGATGGAGGTGGTGGTCCCGGCGACACCCGAGAAGAGGCCGGCCAGGGACAGCGTTCCCGGGTTGACGGGCACCTCCACCGCCCTCACCGTCAGCGCCACGGCCAGCAGCACCATCACGCCGACCGCGATGCCGAGGTGGCGGTCGGCGAACATCGCGAGGAGCACCACACCCACGGCAGTCCCGGGCACCCGCGCCGCGAGCACCCAGCCGAGACCACCCCAGTCGATCTCGTCATGGGAGCGGATCAGTGTCAGGAACGGCAGCAGCACCGCCAGGACCAGCAGCAGGTCGGGCATCAGCGACGGGTCGAGCATGGTCACCACCGGCGCGGAGACGAGATTGAGCCCCAGCCCGACCAGCCCCTGGATGGTGGCGCCCAGGACCAGCGCGAGCGCCACGACGGCCAGCACGCCGCCGTCGACCCCGAGGATCACCCCCTCATCCGGCGATGAAGGAGAACCGCACCTGACGGTCGGGGTTGTCCACGTTCAGGTCCACCAGGCAGATGCTCTGCCAGGTGCCCAGGGCCAGGCGCCCGCCGAGGACCGGCAGCGTCGCGTACGGCGGGACCAGGGCCGGCATCACGTGTGAGCGACCGTGCCCCTCGGACCCGTGCCGGTGGCGCCACCGGTCATCGGCAGGGAGGAGCTCACCGAGCGCCGCGAGGAGGTCGTCGTCGGATCCCGCGCCGGTCTCGAGCACCGCGATGCCGGCGGTCGCGTGCGGCACGAACACGTGCAGCAGGCCGTCCTGCTCGTCCGCGACGAACTGCGCGCAGTCGCCGGTGAGATCGAGCACCACCTCGACGTCGCCGGTGCGGTAGTCACGGGTCTCGGACCTCACGGCATCGCCTCCATGTTCCGGGAAGGACCCGCGCCACCGACACTCCCGGCAGCCGGCTCAGGTCCCGCCTCAGGGCGCCAGCCTGTCAGGACCCCGTTCAGACGAGCGAACGGGGTCCTGACCTCGGCCGCTGCCGATCAGCCGGTCGTCCAGCGCCTCGCGCACGTCGTCAGGTCGACCTTGACCTGCTGGCCACGGTCGATGACGACCGGTGCCGACTGCAGCACCCGACCGTCCTTCTCGCAGGTCAGGGTCCAGCTCTCGATCAGGCCGGGGACCTCCTGGGAGTCGACCAGCTTCGAGTCGAAGAGCGTGGCGGTCAAGGTGTACGTCGGCGCCGTCGAGGCGAAGTTGATCGCCCGCAGCACGTAGTCGCCCGGTGCCGGTGCCGCGATCTCGGCCCGCTCCTTCTCGTTGACGAAGTTGCCCGACGAGCCGACCTCGGTCAAGGAGCCGTCGGCGTTCTTCTTGTAGACCTCGAGGTCCATGTCGTCAGGCGTGGGCCAGTCGAGGTCGACCTGGAGGAGGTCGATCCCGGACTCGGTCACCGTGAACGGGTGGTCGACGCTCTGACCGAAGGTGGTCGGCCCGCCCTGGATGGTCTCGGTGCGCACGGGCTTGTCCTCGGTGATCTCGACGAGCTTGCTCTGCACCACCGGTCGGGTGGACTGGTTGACGTGCCAGGTGTACTTGCCGTTGGCCCCGACCTGCATGGTCGAGTTCAGGTTGTCGGTGAACGAGCTCGACCACGTCGGGGTGGCGAACTGCTTGCGCAGGCGCAGCGTCGCGCCCTTGGGTGCCTTGCCGCTGATCACGGCGTGCGTGGCGGTGTCGACGGTGTTCTCCAGGGCGAGGAGGTAGGCCTCACGGTTGCCCTTGCCGGCGAGCTCCCCGGCCCCGAGGTACTCGTCGATCACCTGCGGGAACGGAGGGTGGAACTCGTTGGCCCCGATCTCGAAGGTGTAGCCGTAGCCGCCGGTGGCGTTGTAGGACCAGTCCTCGGTGGTGCCGGTGGTGTCGTAGAGCTCCCAGCCGTGGATGTTGCGGTAGCCGTTGGCGTCGGTCATCTTCGCGCCGAGTGCCTTCAGGCCCTCCTCGTCCGGAGCGTTGCCGACGGGGTTCCCGTCGTGGCCGATGGTGTCGGGGTGCACACCGTTGGGCCGCAGCACCAGGTTGGAGAAGGTGTGGTTGGAGATGAGCGTGGTCACCTGACGGCCGCTGACCAGCTCGCGCACGTTCTGGATCTCCGGCTCGGAGAAGGGCGCGGGGCCGCGGTAGGTCGGGTCCGCGAACGTGGTGGAGGCACCGGGACCGCCCCACAGTCCGCCGTAGTTGCGGTTCAGGTCGACACCGGTGCCGAAGCCACCGGGGCTGGTCGGGCTGCCGACCCGGCAGGTGCCGTCGGGGGTGTCCTGCCCGTCGACGACGCGGCAGTTCTTGCGCTTGTAGGCGTTGCCCGGCGTGCCCAGGATGGTCGCGGTGCCGCCGTTGTCGGCCTCACGGAGGTCGATCAGGCCACCGTCGGTGCGCGAGAGCTCGAAGCCGTCCACGTTCACCACGGGGACGACGACCACGCGGGCGCGGTCGAGCAGACCGGTGATGCGCGCGTCGGACCCGTAGTTCTTCACCAGGTCGTAGGCGAACTCCATCGCCAGCTCGCCCGAGGGCCACTCGCGAGCGTGGTGCACGCCGAGGAGCACGAACGTCGGGCGGCCGTCGAGCGCGGCGTTGACGTCGCGGCCGATCTCGACGCCGTAGACGGTGCGGCCGTCGAGGGACTTGTGCGGCATCGTGATCCGCTTGGCGATCGAGGGACGGATCGCGGCCAGCTCACGGATGTCGTCGTTGTAGTCGGCGAGCGTCCGGTAGGCGTCGCGACCCGAGGGCAGCGGTGACTCCAGCGTCGCGGCGGCGTACTCCGCGTTCACCCGGTTGTTCTGCGCAGCGCGCAGGGTGAGGTCGGGGATGCGGACGTCGTAGTCGAGCCCGGCGTCGACGAGGCGGTCGAGGTCCAGCCCGTTGTGCAGCACCACCTCGACGTAGTCGTGGCCGGCATGCTCGGTGAGGTCGAGACCGAGGGTCTGCAGCAGCGCCTTGTCCGCGCGGGTCGGGGTGTCGACCGTCACCAGACGGGGTGCGAATGCCGTGTCCTCCGCGTGCGCGGTGCCGCCCAGTGCCGGTGTCAGCCCGGCCAGCACGAGCGCTGCGGTGCCAGACACAGCGAGCAGGCGGAAGCGTCGAGATTGGTGGCGCATATGTGTGCTCCTGAAGGTCGCAGTTGGAGCCTCCAACGAGCCAACGTGCGCCAGGTCACGCTCAGGCCTCGCGCAGATGCTCCTCCACGCGGTGCACCTTCGCGCTGAGCTGACCGTGGTAGCCCGGGCGGATGTCGGCCTTCAGCACCAGGCCCACCCGCGGGTAGCGGGCCGCCACGACGTCGACCGCCTGCTTCACTGCGGCCATCACCTCGTCCCACTCCCCCTCGATGTTGGTGAACATGGCGTTGGTCTCACACGGCAGCCCGGATGCCCGGATCACCCGGACGGCCTCCGCGACGGCTTCGCTGACACCGGCCTCCGCGATCGGTCCGGACGTCGTGCCCGGTTCGGTCCCAGCGAGTGGTGGACCCGAGGGGCTGATGCTGAGCGCCACGATCATGGATCCACCCTTCCAGTGCGTGCGCCGTTCGCCAACCTTGGCGTGGCCGAGGGTCCATCATGGGTATATACCGCCCATGGAGGAACGAATGTCGATGACACGGTGGGCGCTTTGCGCCCTGCTGCTCGTGCTCCTCGGCGCACCCCTGTCCGTGCAGGGGCTCGAAGCCACCTCCAACGGCGGCTGGCCGGCCGTGGGCTTCGCGATCGCCCTGCTCCTGGTCGCCGGCCCCGAACGACTGCTGCCGGTGGCCGCTGCACAGGTCGTCGTGGCGACGGCGGCCCTGACGTTCAGCTACGACGTCGCGGTGTGGCAAGGCCTGATCGGCAGCGTGGCCGTGGTCGGCCCTGCCGTGTTCGCCGCCCACCTGCTCACCAAGGCGCGCACCGGCCACCTACGGCTCGACGAGGTGGACAGCGGGCGCTATCACCTCGTCACCGCACTGGCTGCAGTGCTCTGCTCGGTTGCCGCGATGCTGGGTGCCGCGACCCTCTACGGCCCGCGGGAGACCCTGGTCACGGGTCTGATGTCCTTCCTCTCGTCGCTGACCGCGATGCTGGCTGTGCTGCCCCTGCTGATCCGGGGTTCGGGACGGGCCGCCGCCGCGAGCGTGCCGGAGCTGATGCTCCAGCGGGTCCTGCTCCTGACGCTCATCCTCGCCGTGTTCGTGCCGAGGACCGGGCTCGGTGTCGCGTTCGTGGTCTTCCCGATCCTCGGGTGGGCCGCCATCCGGGCCAGCCGGCGCGAGACGCACATCCAGCTGTTCCTGGTCTGCCTCGCGGCGTACGTCCTGACCTTCGACGGTCGCGGCCCGCTGGCCGGCCCGTTCACCGGCGTGCCCGACTCCCTGACACCGGCGCTGCTCTACCTCTTCATGGCGGCCGCCTGCTACATGACGGTGCCGCTCACGATGGCCGTCGAACGACTGTCCACGATGAGCGGGCACGCCAGCAGGACGGCGATGACCGTCGAGCGGCTGCTCGACGCGGCGAGCGGTGCACTGATCATCGCCACCGACGAGGTCGGTCGGATCACGCACTACAACACCGGCGCACAACAGACGCTCGGCTACCCGCCGGAGAAGGTCATCGGCCAGACACCCGCGATGTTCCACACCAAGAGCGAGCTGGCGCTCCAGGCGACGTACTTCGGGGTCAAGGTGTCCCATCCGGCCATCGTGCTCGAGATGGTGAAGCGGGCAGAGCGCAGGGACTGGGAGTTCATCCGGGAGGACGGCCGGCCGCGGATGGTGTCCCTGACCTTGAGCGAGGTCACCGACCCGGACGGCGAGGTGATCGGCTACATCGGTGCGGGTGAGGACATCACCGAGCGGTTGCGCGCCGAGGAGGCGCTGCGCACGGCCCTGGAGCACGAGCACGCGTCGGTGCTCCGGCTCGAGGAGGTCGACCACGTCAAGCAGGAGCTCGTCTCCAACGTCAGCCACGAGCTGCGTACGCCGATCACGAGCATCTCCGGGTACGCCGAGCTCCTCGCCGACGCCAGCCTGGGTGAGCTCAACGAGGGCCAGGCCGACGCCGTCGAGCGGATCGGCCGCAACACCGGACGGCTCGGCCTGCTCGTCGAGGACCTGCTGACCCTCTCCCGGGCAGAGTCCGGCAAGCTCGATCTGGAGCACGAGCGGGTGGACCTCCGCGCCGTGGTGCGCGATGCCCGCGAGATGTTCGACGAGATGCTCCGCAACCGGTCACTCGAGGTCCGGCTGGACCTTCCCGACCAGCCCGCGTCCGTGGTGGGCGACGCGCACGCGCTGGAGCGCGTCGTGGCGAACCTGATGGGGAACGGGATCAAGTTCACCCCCGACGGAGGACGGGTCACGGTCACCGTCGCGGAGGACGTGCACGAGGTGGCGATCACGGTGTGCGACAACGGGATCGGGATCCCGCCGGAGGACCAGCAGCATCTGTTCACCAGGTTCTTCCGGGCATCCGCCGCGACCGAGCAGGCCATCCAGGGCACCGGCCTGGGCCTGAGCATCGTGCACTCCATCGTCTCCCAGCACGGAGGGAACGTGTCGATCCGCTCCGCCCCGGGGTCCGGCACCACCGTGACGGTGCTGCTGCCGAACCTGAACGCCCCTGCTGCGTGATCGAGCTCCGCGCCGGGGCCGGGCTGCCGTGGCTCGGACCCCCGCTCAGCCGTTGCGCAGGCTCCGCAGGACGTACTGCATGATCCCGCCGTTGCGGTAGTACTTCGCCTCGCCGGGGGTGTCGATCCGAAGCTTGGCGTCGAACTCGGTGTCCCCGGCCTTCACCCTGACCGTCTTCGGGATGCCGTCGTTGAGCTCGGTGACACCGGTGATCGAGAACTCCTCCTCGCCGGTCAGCCCGAGCGACTCGGCGTTCTCGCCCTCGGGGTACTGCAGCGGCAGCACGCCCATGCCGATCAGGTTCGAACGGTGGATCCGCTCGTAGGACTCGGCGATGACGGCCCTGACACCGAGCAGGGCGGTGCCCTTGGCCGCCCAGTCACGAGAGGACCCGGAGCCGTACTCCTTGCCGGCCAGCACCACCAGCGGGGTGCCGTTCTCGAGGTACTTCTCGCTCGCCTCGAACACGGTGGTCACGCTCTGCTCACCACTGGCGTCGCCGCTGAAGTCGCGGGTGAAGCCGCCCTCGGTGCCCTCGGCGAGCTGGTTGCGCAGCCGGATGTTCGCGAAGGTGCCGCGGATCATCACCTCGTGGTTGCCTCGCCGTGAGCCGTAGGAGTTGAAGTCACGCTGCCCCACGCCGTGCTCGGCGAGGTACTTGCCCGCCGGGCTGTCCTTCTTGATCGCGCCGGCCGGGCTGATGTGGTCGGTGGTCACCGAGTCCCCCAGCTTCAGCAGCACCCGCGCGCCCTCGATGTCCTCGACCGGCTCCGGCTCGTCCGGCATTCCGTCGAAGTAGGGCGGCTTGCGCACGTAGGTGGAGTCCTCGTCCCAGGCGAACGTGTTGCCCTCGGGCGTCTCCAGCGACTGCCACTGCTCGTCGCCGGCGAAGACGTCCGCGTAGTCGGTGGTGAACATGTCCGAGGTGATCGCGGTGGCGATCACCTCCTCGATCTCCGAGGCGGTCGGCCAGATGTCCTTCATGAAGACGTCGTTGCCGTCCTCGTCGGTGCCGAGCGGGTCGTGGTAGAGATCGACGTCCATCGACCCCGCGAGCGCGTAGGCGACGACCAGCGGCGGGGACGCGAGGTAGTTCATCTTCACGTCGGGGTTGATCCGGCCCTCGAAGTTGCGGTTGCCCGACAGCACGGAGACGACCGCGAGGTCGTTCGCGTTGACCGCGTCGCTCACCTCGGGGATGAGCGGGCCCGAGTTGCCGATGCACGTCGTACAGCCGTAGCCGACGAGGTTGAAGCCCAGCTTGTCGAGGTACGGCGTCAGCTCGGCCCGCTCGTAGTAGTCGGAGACGACCTTCGAACCGGGCGCCAGGGTGGTCTTCACCCAGGGCTTGGTGGTCAGCCCCTTCTCGACGGCGTTCTTGGCGAGGAGCGCGGCGCCGATCATCACCGACGGGTTGGAGGTGTTGGTGCACGACGTGATCGCCGCGATCGCCACGGCTCCGTGGTCGAGCTCGAACTCGGTGCCGTCGGCGAGCTTCACCTTCGCCTTGTTGGTCGGTCGCCCGTGGCCGCTGCCGGCCGGGTGGTTGCGCCAGTCCCGGGGCGCCCCGTCCCCGTTGCCACCCTCGGAGTGCGCGGGCGCGTCGCTGGAGGGGAACGACTCGTCGGAGGCCTCGTCGACCTTGGAGTGCTCGGCCGCGGCCGGCTTCTCCTGCGCCGGGACGCCTTCGGTGTCCGAACCGCCTTCGGCGTCACCGTCGTCGACGTAGTCGGCCAGCGAGGTGCGGAACGCCTCCTTGGCCTCGGACAGCGAGACGCGGTCCTGCGGTCGCTTCGGTCCGGCGAGGGAGGGAACCACCGTGGCGAGGTCGAGCTCGAGGCGCTCGGAGTAGCGCGGCTCGGCCTCGGGGTCGTGCCACAGGCCCTGCTCCTTGGCGTAGGACTCGACCAGCGCGATCTGCGCCTCGTCGCGGCCGGTGAGCTCGAGGTACTTCGTGGTCTCCTCGTCGATCGGGAAGACCGCGATCGTGGAGCCGAACTCCGGGCTCATGTTGCCGATGGTGGCCCGGTTGGCCAGCGGCAGCGCGGAGACGCCCGGACCGTAGAACTCGACGAACTTGCCGACCACCCCGTGCTCACGGAGCATCTCGGTGATGGTCAGCACGAGGTCGGTCGCAGTCGCCCCCTCCGGCAGGTCGCCGTTGAGCTTGAAGCCCACCACGCGCGGGATCAGCATGGAGACGGGCTGGCCGAGCATCGCTGCCTCGGCCTCGATGCCGCCCACGCCCCAGCCGACGACGCCGATGCCGTTGACCATGGTGGTGTGCGAGTCGGTGCCGACGCAGGTGTCGGGGTAGGCGGTGAGCTCACCGTCGATCTCGCGGGTGAACACGACGCGGGCGAGGTGCTCGATGTTGACCTGGTGGACGATGCCGGTGCCGGGCGGCACGACCTTGAAGTCGTCGAAGGCGCCCTGACCCCAGCGCAGGAACTGGTAGCGCTCCTTGTTGCGCTCGTACTCGATCTCGACGTTGCGCTCGAAGGCCTCGGGCGTGCCGAACACGTCGGCGATGACGGAGTGGTCGATCACCATCTCGGCGGGGGCCAGCGGGTTGATCCGGGACGCGTCGCCACCGAGCTCCTCCATCGCCTCCCGCATCGTCGCCAGGTCCACGACGCAGGGGACACCGGTGAAGTCCTGCATGATCACCCGCGCCGGGGTGAACTGGATCTCCTTGTCCGGTTCGGCGGCGGCATCCCAGCCGGCCAGTGCCCGGATGTCGTCGGCGGTGATGTCCTCGCCGTCCTCGGTGCGCAGCAGGTTCTCCAGCAGCACCTTGAGGCTGAACGGGAGGGAGTCGACGTCGAGGCCGTCACCCTCGATCGCGCTCAGGCGGTAGATCTCGTAGGACTCTCCGTTGACGTCCAACGTGCCCTTGGCACCAAAGCTGTCGGCGCTCGCCATGAATATCCCTCTGTTCGGGTCTCGGTCGGTCGGTTCTCCCGGGTGGAGCCATCTTGCCCACGTCGGTCCTGTGGTGGGAAGGGAGGTTCCCCTTACCCGATATATCTTGATATCAAGATATCATCCCACGATGTCATCCGGGGATGGCCCCTCTCGCAGCCTCCCCCCTACAGTGCGGGCATGCGATACCGAACCCTGGGCAACAGTGGGTGCGCGGTCTCCGAGTTGTGCCTGGGCACGATGACCTTCGGCGCCGAGACCGACGAGCAGGGCTCCCACGAGCAGCTCGACCGCTTCCTCGAGGTCGGCGGCAACCTCGTCGACACCGCCGACGTCTACTCCGCGGGGATCTCCGAGGAGATCATCGGCCGCTGGCTCGCGGACCGCTCCGTGGAAACCACCGACCGGGTGGTGCTCGCCACCAAGGGGCGGTTCCCGATGGGCACGGACCCCAACGACGCCGGGCTCTCCCGCCGGCACCTGACCAGCGCCCTCGACGCCTCTCTGCGCCGCCTGGGCGTGGACGCGGTCGACCTCTACCAGGTGCACGCCTGGGACCCGTGGACCCCGCTCGAGGAGACGCTGCGGACGCTGGACGGGTTCGTGCGGGCGGGCAAGATCCGGTACTACGGCCTGTCCAACTTCGCCGGCTGGCAGCTGACCAAGGCGGTGCACACTGCCCGAGCCCTCGGCCTCACTGCGCCGGTCACCCTGCAGCCGCAGTACAGCCTGATCGTCCGGGAGATCGAGTGGGAGATCGTCCCCGCCGCCCTCGATGCCGGGATGGGCCTGCTTCCGTGGAGCCCGCTGGGGGGCGGTTGGCTGACCGGGAAGTACCAGCGTGACGAACGCCCGTCCGGGACCACCCGCCTCGGTGAGGACCCCGGACGAGGCATGGAGGCCTGGGACCGGCGCGGCACCGACCGCACCTGGGACATCATCGAGGCCGTCCAGAAGATCGCGGAGGCGCGCGGCACCACCATGGCCCAGGTGGCGCTCTCCTGGGTGACCAACCGACCCGGGGTGACCTCGACGATCCTCGGCGCGCGCACGATGGAGCAGCTCGAGGACAACCTGGGCTCGGTCGAGTGCGTCCTCACCGAGGACGAGCTCGCGGCTCTCGAGACTGCCAGCGACCTGCGCCCCACGGACTACCCCTACGGTGAGCTCGCCGTCGACCAGCGCTCACGGGACCTGCACGGCACCTGAGCCGGGGCCGGCGAGAACGTCGGCCTAGACGGGGAGGCGATCGCCCCGGGCGTGGAGAAGTCTCGTCGGTGCGGAGAGCCGCCAGGCCTCGAAGGTCAGCTCGGCGAGCTCTGTCCGGTCGATGCCGTCGAGGTGCACCACCACCCACCCGAAACCGCCCGCGGTGAACTGCACCTCGAAGACCTCGGGGCGTTCCCCGACGAGTGCCGCCTGCTCGGCGAGGGTCTGCTTGAGCCCCACGGTGCGGGTGGGCTCCCAGAGATAGCCGAAGGTCTGTCCGGACACCTGGAGCCTGGAGTAGCGGGAGTGGGCCGTGACGTCGACCTCCGCAAGCTGGCCGACCAGGTCGAGGAAGTCGGTGATCGCGCTCACGGGTCCGGGTGCTGGGCCGCCAGCAGCGCGACGCACTCAGAGTGGTGGGTCATCGGGAAGGCGCCGATGACTTTGAGCGTGAGCGTGAGCCTTGGCCGACAACTGCGTTCATCTGAGCAAACTAGCCCCAGCAGCCAGACCGCGAAGCTCATCTCGCCGACCACTGACGGCACCGCGACGAGAGCGAGGAACAGGCCGGCGGCGGCCTCGTAGTCGGGCAGCAACAGGTGCGCGACCCTGTCGAGGACGTACGCCGCTCCCGCGACCCAGGTGAAGTCGAAGGTCTGCAGTGCCAGCAGCACGGCGGCGTCGTGCGACTCGCCGAGGGCCCCGGGGGTGTCGGTCAGCCACAGCGCGGCCTAGAGGTAGCCGCCCGCCGCCCAGCCGGCGGCCGTGCGGGAAGCGGTGCTGGTGGCAGTCATCGGGGTGACTCCTCCTGTCGAATGTCGGGTGTGCCGGTCAGGGGATGACGGCGACCTTGCCGCGGGCGTGTCCGCTCACGACGTGGTCGATCGCCTTGGCCGCCTCGTGCAGCGCGTAGGTGCGTTCGAGCGCCGGTCGCACGCTGCCCTGTTCGACCAGCTGGGCCAGGGTGTCGAGGTCGTCGGCGTTCTCCTTGCTCAGCAGGGCGGTGAGCCGCTGACCCACGAACGGGGAGAGCGCCAGGGCGGCGAGCTGACGGTGGGTGCCACCCAGCCAGCGGTCGCCTCCCTCGCCGCCGATGATGACGAGGGTGCCGGTCCCGGTCAGGATCCGGCGCAGCTGACGGATCGGACGGAGGCCGGCGATGTCGAGGACGACGTCGTAGCGGGTGCCGTCGTCGAGGTCCTCGCGGGTGTAGTCGATGACGCGGGTGGCGCCGAGGGCACGGACCAGGTCGGCCTTGCCGCCGCTGGCCACGCCGGTGACCTCGGCGCCGTACGCCGTCGCGATCTGGACCGCGTACGAGCCGACCCCACCGGAGGCGCCGACGACCAGCACCCGGTCTCCGGCGCGGATCCGACCGGCGTCGCGGACCGCCTGGAGGGCGGTGAGCCCGGAGATCGGCAGCGTGGCGGCCTCCTCGAAGGAGAGCGAGGCCGGCTTGCGGGCAACCCGGGCCTCAGGCACGACGGCCAGCTCGGCGAAGGACCCGTCGGCCGTGCCGATCACCTCGTCCCCGACGGCCACCCTGGTGACCTTCGCCCCGACCTCGGTGACAACACCGGCCACATCACGACCGGGAACGGGGTGCTTGGGGCGGCGCAGCCCGAACGCGAGGCGCACGGCGTAGGGGTGCCCGACCATCAGGTGCCAGGTGCCGCGGTCCACGCCAGCAGCCCGTACGCGCACCACCACGTCGTGCGGACCGGGGGTCGGGTCCGGCACGTCGGTCAGGGCCAGCTGCTCGCTGCCGCCGTATCGAAGTTGTCTGATGGCTCGCATGACGCTCCCTATATGTACGGTGTATGTTATTGAGACCACCGTAAAAGTACGGTGTATGTTTTGTCAACAGCCGGCGCGGTCCGGTCATGAAGGAGACACCCATGGCAGGCAGGCCACGCTCGGGCGCGGAACGGCTCACCCGCGACGGCATCGTCGCGGCGGCCGTCGGGCTGGCCGACGACGCGCAGGACCTTGCGGCGCTGTCCATGCGCTCGGTGGCGCAGCGGCTCGGCGTGACGCCGATGTCGCTCTACAACCACGTCGCCAACAAGGAGGAGCTGCTCGACGGCATGGTCGACGCCGTGTTCGCCGAGTTCTACGCACCCGTGCCCGGAGCCGAGTGGCGCACCGAGCTGCGGCGACGCGCAGTCACGGCCCGCGAAGCCCTCAAGCGGCACCCGTGGGCCGTCGGACTGATGGACTCCCGCCGCAACGCCGGCTACGAGACGCTGCTCCACCACGACGCAGTGATCGGCTGCCTACGCGAGGCAGGCTTCTCACTGACCCTGACCGGGCACGCCTTCGCCGTCCTGGACGCCCACCTGTACGGCTTCCTGCTCCAGGAAGTGAGCATGCCGTTCCAACCCGGCCAGGACCTCGCCGACCTCGGAAACCAGATCGTGGCTGCACTGCCGGAGGGCCAGCTGCCGTACTTCCGCGAGTTCACCCTCGAGCACGCACTCCAGCCCGGCTACGACTTCGGCGACGAGTTCGGGGTCGGGCTCGACCTCATCCTCGACGGCCTCGCCCAGCAGCTGGCTTCAACTGACCGCGGACTCGCGTCCTGATCGACATTGCCGTCCAGCACCGAGGACCTCCCTCGCTCGCGACTCGCGCCCAGCCGGTGGGAGCAGCGTTCCGCGATCCGTCATCGCTCCTCCTTGGCGGCGCGCTGCCCACATCGGACCAAACTGGCCGCTGACCTGCGGCGATGCCGTTGTTCCGCCATGACATCGACAGAACGCCTTTGCGAGAAGTTGCGAGTGCTGGGCCCGGTCGAACCGCGGGACGCGCCGACTCGAGCATCGGGCAGTGCCCGACGCCATCAGCAAGGCGCTCCGCCACTGCGGCCGCAAGGGTGGCAGCCCGGGCGCGCAAAGGCCTGCCTGAGCGTCACGACGTTCGCTGCGGGGCGAGAGCCGCGTTCTGCCCGGTGTTTTGGCTACACTTTGAGCATGACTGCCGTACCTCTTGGCGACGCGCGAGACCGGCTCTCGGAGTACGTCTCGGAGGTCGAACGCACCCATCAACGCGTGACAATCACCCGTCACGGCCATCCCGCTGCGGTCCTCATCTCCGCCGACGACCTCGCCGCCATCGAGGAGACCCTGGAGATTCTCGGAACGCCTGGCGCTGCCGCAGCCATCAGCGAGGGCCTTGCCGACGCCGCCGCAGACCGCTTCGCCGACAACGACGCACTCAAGTCTCGCTACGGGATCGCCTGAGTGCCGGAGAAGTACACAATCCGAGTCACTGCTCGAGCTGAACGTGATCTACAGCGGTTACCGGAGAAGATGGCCACGGCCTGCGTCGAGTTCATCTTCGGACCCCTCGCTGACAATCCACAGCGAGTGGGCAAGCCGCTCCGCGGTGAGCTCACCGGCCTGCACTCTGCTCGCCGAGGTGACTACCGGGTCATCTACGGAGTGCTTGAAGACGCCCGCATCGTGGAGATCCTGCACATGGACCGACGCAGCGACGTCTACAGGCGATAACCGGCCTTCACCCCGTCACCGATCCCTCCCCGGGCAACCAGGGTGGCGACCCGTGAGTCAGTTGGTGACGGCAGCGTCCCCGGGGTGAGCAGTCGAGGAGTCGGAGCAGATCTTCGTGCAGCTCTGCGAGGTGGACACAGCCCGGCGGTGAGGGCGACACCGTCACCCACGACGCTTGCGTACTGGAGCCTGCCGAGCTCGACAGCTTGGGCCTCGAGGCAGGAGGCCGCCTCCGGGTGCGCGCTGCCGCGCAGGCAGTGGGCAGCGGCGCCCCGCCGTCGAGCACCGACACGGATGCTGAAGTGGGCAAGCATCGACAACAGATCTGGCTCAGGGTTGCGTACCAGGGCGGCCAGCGCGTGATAGCTGCCGGCGCCGCCCAGTGTGCCCGGCGGCGTTGGCAGGTCACGGCCTCGTGTCCACTCTCGGGCAAGAGGCAGCAACCCGCGCAGGGCTTCGGTCTCGGTGATGTCCCGGACGCGACGCACGTCGGTCCGCATCGCGTACGGCGCCTCGAGGTAGCCGATCTGCAGGCGGCGTGGAGGCAGACCTCTTCAAGCTCCCGGACGGCAGTTCGTTCGCGGTCGTCCTCGCCTGGAGGGATCGGCGAAAGCACGCGTTCGCTCGGTTCCCTGGTAGCGAATCTGGATGAGGCGGTCGCGGGGCTCGAGGCGGCCGGTGTGACCACCGACGCCCCCGCCTCCAACGCAGCGGAACGCTACGTGCACTTCACCGCACCCGACGGGCACCTCTACGAGCTCGTGGAGCGGCTGCAGCACCCGAGGCAGCGGCTGCGGCCCTAGCTCCTGGGCGAGGTTCGAAGGCTCATCCGTTCCCCTGGCCGGCCGAAGACGCTCAGGACCTCGGCCGGCTCCTCACCAGTGCTGCCGAACCAGTGCGGCACCTGGGTCTCAAACTCGGCCACCTCGCCCGGGCCGAGCACCCAGTCCTCCCTGCCGAGCACCAGACGGACGCGTCCAGACAACACGTCGATCCATTCGTGACCGTCATGGGCACGGGGTTCCGGGTCGACCTTGTCGTCCGGGATCACGGTTTTCCACGCCTGCACGCCGTCTGGCTGCCTGGTCAGCGGGAGGACAGTGCGGCCTATGC
>CAWCGI010000017.1:0-20047 GCA_963795065.1 uncultured Actinomycetota bacterium
TCGCGAATGACCGACGCCGGGCGGCCCCAGGGGCCGCCCGGCGTCGGGCGATGCTGTCCTCGCTCAGCCGGTCACGTGCTGGACACGACGACGGCCCAACAGGATGAGCGCGACGCCCGCGAGCAGGCTGAGACCACCGCCGATGAAGCCGATGAGCGGCACCGTCTTGGTGATCAGCTCGAGGGTGCTGACGTTGTCCCCGGCGGTCTTCACCTCGTCGGCGACCTGCTCGTCGGTGTAGGCGATCTGCAGGTCGAGCACCTTGGTGCCGTCCGCGAGGTAGCGCTGCTGGTCGATCACCTGCTTGACGAAGCCTCCGGTCTTCGGCTCGACCGAGATCTCCTTGGCGTCGTCGTAGGTCGCGTCGAGGTCGCCGACCTTGATCGGAGCGTCGACAATTTTCGTCTTGTAGACGTACACCTCGAGGCCGTCGAGCTGCTCCGTGCGGTCGTAGACCGCGTCGGTGACGATGCCGGCCGACCCGTCCCAGTAGGGGTAGGTCTTCTTCTCGGCACCGAAGGGAAACTTGTTGACGAGCCCCTCGTGCGGTACGGCGTCAGCGGGCAGCTTCGCTCTCGACGGCCATCGCGGTCGTCCGGTCGGTGGCAAAGACGTCCTCGCTCGCCACGACCAGGTTGGGGTCATCGCCGTCGACGCAGACCCGGTCGCCGCCAGTGTCGATGACCACACAGCTGGTCGACACCCACAAGGCGGTGTCGTCGCTGGACGCCTTGGTGTCAGACTGGGTGTGGCTGACGTAGTAGACCGGGAAGCTGTCGAGCTCGCCGGTGGTGGTGTTCAGCCGCTGGGCGCTCCCGTCGAGGTAGGTGTAGGAGTCCACGTCGATCGGGGTCTTCTTGGCGACTCCGGGCGCCCAGGTGACAGCCATCACCCCCGCGGCGATCAGGAATGCTCCCAGACCGAGCAGCACGGCAGACAACCAATTGCGCTTCACGACGACCTCCCAGGCGTTCGACGGGGCAGGCTAGCAGTCATTTGCCCGGCTGCCCGCTCATCAGGGAGTGAATCACAGTGGAACTGTCACGGTCCGGGGGTGTGAGATAGTCCCGGCGTGCTCGACCTCAGCCGGATTCCGGGCCTTCGCGGCGGCCCCGGCTCGCGCGTCTTGCTCGCCGGGGTCGCGATGGTTGCCGCGCAGGTGGCCTACCGCGCATGGGCGCTCGCGGGCTCTTGGTTCTACTTCGACGACATCGCGTTCATGTCGCGGGCGATGGACCAGCCGTTCGGCGTGGCGTACCTGACCGAGTCCTATGGCGGGCACCTGATGCCCGGTGGGTTCGCCCTCGCCTGGGTGCTGACCGAGTGGGCAGCCTACGACTGGTGGCCGTGGGCCTTGACGCTGCTCGCGATGACGGCGGTCGCCGGACTCGGGATGCTGCGGCTGCTGGTGTCGATGTTCGGCCGTCGGCCGGTCGTTCTCGTCCTGCTCGCCGGCTACCTCGGCTACGTGTTCACCGTTCCCGCCGGCCTGTGGTGGGCGGCCGGGATCAACCAGCTCCCGCTCCAGATCGCGCTGGTGTTCGGCCTGCACGCGCACCTGCACCACCTGCGCACCGGGCGGTTGCGCCCACTTCTCGCCACGCTCGGCTGGACCGCCTTCGGGCTGGTGTTCTACGAGAAGACACTGCTCCTGTTCGGCATCTATGCGCTGGTCACGCTCGGGTACTTCAGCGTGGGACGCACCCCGGAGCGCCTGCGCACCGTGTGGCGCGACTACCGACTGGCGGTGATCAGCTATGCGGTTGCCGGCGCCGCCTACCTGGCGCTCTACATCAGGTTCGGCCTGGACTTCTCACCGGGAGAGAGCAACAACCAGCCCTGGAGCCCGATCGCCGGGCACCTCATCGGCGAGGCCCTCTCTTCCGCCCTGATCGGTGGGCCCTTCACCTGGGAGCCCATCGCGGTCGGGTCCTTCGCCGACCCCTCCCAGCTGGTGCAGCTGATGTCCTGGGTCTTCCTCGGCGGGGTGCTCGCCTACGCCTACCGGACCCGCACCATCAGTGTGCGCGCCTGGAGCCTGATCGGATTCACCCTCCTGAGCAACGTGGTCCTCCTGGCCTCTGCACGTGCCAACATCGTGGGGCCCGACATCGCCCGCGAGTACCGCTACCAGACCGAGTCCGGGGCCCTCTTCGTGATCTGTGCCGGTCTGGCCTTCCTGCCGCTCCTCGGTGCCCGTGAGGTGAACGCCGAGCGGGTCGGCGTGCCGCGCACCTACGAGCGCGGACCCCTGGTCCTGGCCGCCACCGTCGCGATCGCGCTCGGGGCGCTGGTCTCGAGCACGCGCTACGTCGTGCTGTGGCAGGAGGGCAACCCGTCGAAGGCCTACTTCAGCGAGGTGCACACCACCCTGGCGGCTGCGCCGGACCAACCGGTCCCGCTCGTCGACACCGGCATCCCGCAGACCCTGCTGTGGTCGTTCCGCTACCCCGAGAACGCCTACAGCCACGTCTTCCGCAACCTGTCGGCGCGGACCACCTACCCAGCCACGTCGGTCGACCGCCTCTTCATGTTCTCCGAGACGGGGGCCCTCACCCCGGCGGCCGTGCCGACGACGCGGGCGATGATTCCAGATGCCGGGTGCGGGTACCGCCTCGCCGCCCGCGGCACCACGATCCCCCTGGACGGGCCGGTGATCGGAGGAGGCTGGTGGGTGCAGGCGGGTTACGACAGCCCACGGGCGGTCACGGTCGAGATCACCGCCGGGACCGAACGCCACGTGGTGGACCTTCCCCAGGGCCGACACGACGTGTTCTTCAAGGCCGAGGGCGAGTTCTCCGAGATCAGACTGGCCTACCAGGACACGTCGTCGCGCGGACTGTGCGTCACCGACCTCGTGCTGGGACTCCCCGAGCCGGCGGCGCGCTCGTGAGGAGCTCGCTCCGCCTGGTGCGCGAGCACCAGGTGCTCCAGCTCGCCCTGCTGCTGGTCGTTGTTCAGCTCGTCTTCCGGGCCTGGGCGACGTACACCGCCTGGTTCACCTTCGACGACTTCAACTTCATCTCGCGGATGGTCAACGAAGGGCTGTCGCCGGTCGTCGCGTTCCGCGAGTACAACGGCCACGTCATGCCCGCAGGCATGTACCTGTCGTGGCTGGCCCAGGTCGTCGCGCCGTACGACTTCCGAGTGCTGGCCAGTGGTCTCCTGGTGATGCAGACGGTCGCCGACCTCGGGCTCGTAGTGCTCCTCGTGCGGCTGTTCGGACCACGGGCCGGCATCCTCCCGCCACTAGCGCTGTACCTGTTCTGCGTCATCTCGGTGCCGGTGTCGATCTGGTGGGCCGCCGGAGTCAACCAGCTGCCTCTCCAGATCGTGCTCTTCTGGGGACTGGCCAGCCACGTGTCGTACCTGCGCACCGGCGACCTGCGCTACCTGTGGCAGACGCTGGCCTGGTTGTTGGGTGGCCTGCTGTTCTACGAGAAGACGATCCTGGTCATCGGCGTGCTGGGCATCGTGTCCCTGGCCTACTTCACCAAGGGGGGGCCGACCGAACGGCTGCGGGCGATCTGGGCGACCCGGCGTGCCGGCATCATCGCCCTGACCGCTCTGGGCGTCGTCTACCTCGCGGTCTACGCGACCGTCGGCCTCGACTTCGATCCTGCGCAGGTGGACGCGACGAGTGTGAACCTGGCCGACGTCGCGCAGCGGATGGTGGTGCAGGCCTACGTGCCGGCTGTCGTCGGAGGCCCGCTGCAGTGGGCGGACTTCAGCCGGTTCTCGCTGCCGGAGCCCGGCAGTGCGGTCATCCTGGTCAGCCTCGTCGCGGTGGCACTCATCGTGGTCGAGATCCACCGCCGCCGGTCCCGGAGCCTGCGGGCCTGGCTGGTGCCGTTGTTCTTCGTGGCCTGCAACATCCCCTTGGTCCTCGCAGCCAGGGCGTCGTTCGTGGGAAGCCTGATCAGCCTCGACTACCGCTACCAGGGTGAGCTGGCGGCAGCCACTGCGATCGCTCTCGCCCTGGCCACGATGCCGCTCAAGGGAGCCGTCGAGTCGGTGGAGCGCCGGTCGTCGAGCGAGCTGCTCGACCACCCGCGCCGGGTCCTCGCCGCGGGCGCGCTCGTGGCGACCCTCAGCCTCGTGTCGTCGCTCCAGTACGTCGACCACTGGAACCACACCGAGTCCGCCGAGCCCTACTTCGACCGCCTCGTCGGTGCGCTGGAGCAGGCCCCGGCCCCGGTCCCCCTGGTCGACGCGCAGGCTCCCGGCTACGTCATCTTCGGTTATCCCGACGGCCTCCTCAGCCGGCTGCTGGTCCAGTACGACGACCGGACCGACTTCGTCGAGGTCGCCACGGACGAGCTCAACGTCGTGTCCGAATCGGGTGCGGTCCTGCCGGCCAGCGTCACGCCAGTGCGCGGCGGGCTCCCCGGCCCCAAGCCCGGCTGCGGCTACTCGGTGTCCCGCAAGGACGTGGTCATCCCCCTCGACGGCGCGCTCGGCTTCGGGGGTTGGTGGGTGCGCATCGGCTACCTGAGCACCGGGAACAGCCCGGTCCAGGTGACAGCCGGGGACCAGACGTGGAGCACCACGGTGCAGGGCGGGCTGCACGCCCTGTACTTCCTTGGCGGCCCGGAGTTCCGCGAGGTGCGGATCTCGGGTCTCGCCCGTGGAGTCACACTGTGTACCGACGACGTGGTGGTCGGTCGGCCCGTACCCACCGAAGGGGTGACCCAGTGAAGCTCGAGGATCGGACGTTTCCGACCCTGAATGCCGTGCGCGGGATCGGCGCGGTGATGGTGGTGCTCACCCACTGCGCCTTCAACACAGGTCGGATCAACGACGGCTGGACCGGCGCGCTGCTGTCCCGGCTGGACTTCGGCGTCACCATCTTCTTCATCCTCTCGGGCTTCCTGCTGAGCCGACCCTGGTTCCTGGCGGCGGCCCTCGACGTGCGTCGCCCGTCGACGAGGCACTACCTGTGGAAGCGGGCACTGCGGATCCTGCCTCTCTACTGGCTCGTGGTCGTTGCGGCGCTCCTCATCGACCCCGCCAACCGGGGCGTCTCGTGGCGTGAGTGGCTGCACGAGCTCACCCTGACCCAGATCTACCGCCCCGGCCTCCTGGCCAGCTCGCTGACCCAGATGTGGAGCCTGTGCACCGAGGTGGCCTTCTACGTCGTCCTCCCCCTGCTCTGCCTCGTCCTCATCGGGCGCCCCGGTCGCGGCCTGAACCTGCCCGTGGTGCTGCGGCGCTCAGCGCTCCTCGCGGTGCTGGGCCTCACCTGGCAGGTGGTCGTTGCGCAACGCGCCGGCACCGAGAGCCACTACGCGCAGTGGCTCCCAGGGTTCCTTCCGTGGTTCCTCGTCGGCGTGTGCTTCGCGGCTGTGTCAGCGAGCCTGGCCACCCGTCCCCGGGAGCACCTGCTCGAGCGGCTGGCGCACGACCTGCCTGGGTGCTGGCTCTTCGCGACCGCGGTCTTCGCGGTGGCCTGGTCGCCGCTGGCCGGTCCGCGCCTGCTGATCACTCCCGGAGGCTGGGAGGCCGGCGCGAAGGTGGTGCTGTACGGCGTGGCCGGCGCGTTCTTCCTGCTTCCACTCGTGTTCGGCCCGGAGCGTTCCGGCGCCGTCCGCACCCAACTCAGCGGCCCGGTGCCGTTCTGGCTCGGCGAGATCTCCTACGGCGTCTTCGCGATCCACATGCTGGTGCTGAACCTGGTCTACCGGGCCCTGGACTACGAGGTCTTCACCGGTCACTTCGTCACCGTCACCGCCGCCACGCTGGGCGGCACCGTGGTGCTCGCGACCCTCTCGTTCTACCTGTTCGAGCGTCCCATCCTGAAGGCCAAGAACCTGCGCTACTTCAGTCGGATGGAGCCGAACCGGGAAGCGCTCGGAACGACGGCCCGATGAGGCGAGCCCCGCGACCGGGCCCGGTGATGCTGGCCGGCCTGGCACTCGTCGTCGTCGCGACCGGCTTCCGGATCTGGGCGATCCGGGACGCGTGGTTCTTCTTCGACGACTTCTACTTCATCGAGGAGGCGCTGCGACACCGGCTGACCCCGGCGTACCTCGTCGAGCCCTACAACGGGCACCTGATGCCCGCGAGCAACCTGCTGAACTGGGTCAACGCCCGGCTCGATCCCTGGAACTTCGCCCTGCCCGCGACCGAGATGATGATCTTGTTCGCCCTCGCCGGGGTGGGCGCCCTGCGGATGCTGATCACCCTGTTCGGCCCGCGTCGGGCGGTGCTGGTCCCTCTCGGCGTGTTCCTGTTCTCTCCCATCCTGCTGCCCGCGACGCTGTGGTGGGCGGCGGGCGTCAACCAGCTCCCGATGCTGGTCGCGATCGGGTTCGGGCTGCACTACTTCACCCTCCACCTGCAGGAGCGCCGCACTGTCGACCTCGTGCTCAGCCTCGTGTGGCTGCTGGGCGGACTCGCATTCGTGGAGCGCACCATGATCGCAGTCCCGATCTTCTGGGCGGTGGCACTGCTCTACTTCACGGCGGGCACCGTGCCCGAGCGCTGCGCCGAGCTCTGGCACCGGTACCGACCGGCAATCCTGGCGTACACGGGGGTGGTGGCGGCCTACCTGGCGGCGTACGTCCCCTGGGCGATGAACTTCGACGCCACCTCGATCACGGAGCGGCCGCTGTTCGGGGTCGTGGGCAACTTGGGCGGCATCGCGTTCCCGACCGGTCTCGTCGGCGGCCCGCTGTCCTGGCAGGTCTCCGACGTGACCCAGAGCGAGGCCAACCCACCGCAGGCCGTCCTTCTGCTGGGCTGGGCGGTGGTCGGCCTTCTGGTCCTCGCCTCGGCACGGACCCGGCGCCGCGGGCTGCGCGCCTGGCTGATCCCCGCCGGGGTGCTGGTCGCCAACGCCGTACTGGTGGCGACCAGCCGCGCGATCTTCTTCGGAGCCGGCATCGCGCTCGACTACCGCTTCCAGACCGAGGTTGCCTTGGCCATGGCGCTGGCCGTGGGCCTGGCCTTTCTCCCAGTGATCGGCGCACGCGAGTCGCCGGAGCCGGTCCCGGCGTCCTGGGCCGTCGACACCCGAGGGACGGTGGCGGTCGCCAGCCTGGTGTTCCTCGTCCTCGCCCTCGTGAGCACGGCACGCTTCCCGTTGCGCAACCTGACGACGACCAGCCCGCGCGCCTACCTCGAGGCGGTGCAGGAGTCGACGCGCGAGCGACCCGACGCCCAGTTGTTGGACCAGGTGACGCCCGCGTGGTTCTGGTCACCGCTCGCCTACCCGACGAACACCTACCGCTACCAATTCCTGCCGATCGCAGACCAGCTGGAGATCCGGACCGTGACCACCGACCTCGCCTACGGGGTCGATGAGCGCGGCCGGTTCCAGCGCCTGGCGTTCTCCCAGGTGCGTCAGCAGGCCGCGCCAGTGACGGGCAACTGCTTCGACCGGCTCGACGGGGGCTCACGGACCTTTCCGCTGGATGGGCCCGTGGTCGGGTTCGGCTGGTTCCTCCGCCTGGCGTACGACACCCCTGCCGCCACGACCATGACGATCGAACTGGGCGACGTGGTGACCACCGCCCAGCTGGAGGCCGGCCGTCACTACCTACTGGCGCCGGCGGCCGCGAGCTACGACGCGGTGCGGCTCACGGTTCCAGCAGACGCGCCGGTCGTTTGCCTCCGGCACCTGGCCATCGGGACGGTCGACGGGGCCGGCTGAGCCCGGCCAGCGCCGCCACGCAGAGGGCCAGCGCCGCGGTGCTCCAGCCCTGGCTCCACGAGGTTGCCCACGTCGTGTCGTAGACCGGCGTCCAGCTGAGCGCGAGCACCGCGGCCAGCAGCGCGACACCGGCGAGCGGAGACCAACCGGCGAACCGCGGGAGGACGAGACCGGCCACGACCGCGAGGGCGACGCCGCCCAGACCCCACCACCCGGTCAGCAGGGCTCCCGCACCCAGGACGACGACGAGGTCGAGGAGCCCGGGCCGTCCGGCGGACAGGGCCGGCAGCTCCACGGCGGCACGACCCCTTCGAGCCGGTACGACGACGACAAGCAGGACCAGCAGGAGCCCGGCCGCGCCGGCACCCAGGGCCACGACGAAGGTGCCGGACGGCGCATAGCTGAACCGCACGGACCCAGCATCTCCCGGCGGTACCCGCCACCCCTGCATCCAGCCGTTCACCCGCTGGACCGTCAGCTCCCGGCCGCCGAGGGTGGCCGTCCAGCCCGCATTGAGGTTCTGGGGCAGGGTCAGCACCGTCGAGCCCGCCCGGGTCGGCAGCTCCACCGACTCCGGGGCGCCCCGGTCGTCGGCGCGCAGGTCGAGCGACGTGCTCGTCGCCGGCACGGCGTCGGGCCGCACCAGCGACATGCTGTCGACCCGGAACACGTCGGACGGACGAGCCAGCACCTGGTGGGGTCCCACCCCGAGGGCGAGGGTGTCGAGGTCACAGGTCTGGAGTGGCGCCGAGCGCCCACGCATGAGGTCCCGCGAGGATGCGAACACCCGGGTCTGCACCGTGCGGCCGTCGACCTCCACCGCCGGTCCGGAGCCGCAGGGAAACGCCTGCACCCGCTCGCTGTTCGCGCTGAGCGACTGCCCGTTGAGGCGGAGCTCGCTGATCCCGGCTGGCTGCTCGACGAAGCTCTGCCCCGTCACCGCGAACGCGGGATCGGTCTCGGTCACCCGCAGGCTGAACGCGCGGACCCTCCAGCCGGGCAGCTCACCGCGCCCGGTCTTGTCGAGCGCGATGGACCTCGACCGGGTCCCGGCACTGATCTCGAGCCTGGTGGGGGCTGAGGCCGCGGCGGCGGGTTTCAGCCGCACCCGGATCTGCCGGAGCGTGCGCCGCTCGGGTAGTCGAACCGTCACCTCCTCCTTCTCGTCTGCGGCCACCCAGGTGGTGCCCCAGTCGCCGTCGACGAGCGCGAGCGGGCCCTGGGCGACGTCGCGCTGCACGTCGACCCCGCTGGTGGCTCCGGCCCCCGACGCCAGCAGCCCGGCTCCGTCGCTCGTGCGCCGCAGCGACACCGTTCCGGCGAGCGTGTACGTCTCGGCGGCAACCAGCCCGAAGCGTCGCGCCAGCACGTCGCCGTCCTCCCCGGGTGCCGCGAGCAGGTCCTGGCAGGCGACCGAACCGCCGAGCAGCACGCAGGCCGCCCGGTCGGGGTCGCGGTTCAACGAGATCGTGTCGACGCGGAAACGGCCGTCCGGGGCAGGGAGCGTGAGGTAGCGCTGGGCGTTCACGCCGGGGATCGCGACCTCGCTCAGGGCGAAGGACCCCGACTCCGCCACCTTCGGGCCGGCCGCCGCTATCCGCAGGAAGCTCACCCCGGTCAGGTCCAGCGGGTAACTGCGCTGACGCCCGGGCGGGGGCGCCGGGACCTGGACCACGCCGCCGTCCCACCCGATCTCCAACTCCGGCACCCGGACGGACTGGGCCGCGACGGAGACGGTCACGCTCGGTACGGCGGTGGGCGCGCCGAACTCAGCCGTCCAGAACTGCCCGGTCGGCGGCAGCTGGCGCGCGGACTCCCAGGCGGTCAGGCGGTTCCCGTCCAGGGCGGCCCCCGGGTGGGCGCCGATCAGCAGCGGGGGGAGGGCGTCAGCGTACGCCTGGGCGGAGCTCGCGGTCACCGCCGCGATCGCCCCGTCCCAGCCCGCCGTGGTCTGCCACCGGTCCTGGTCGTCGAGGAAGCGGTGCGTGTTCTCTGTCCCGAAGAGCCGGTACGGCCCACCCGCCGGCAGTGTCGCCGACTGGTTCCACCGAACTGCCGCGAAGTTGGTCTCCCGACGCCGGGTGCCGTCGGTGAGGACCTGTCCCCCCTCGGTGCCGCCCGCGTCCTGGGCCAGCACCGCCAGGTCGGCGCCCGCCCGCCGTACTCCGGGGAGCAGCCCAGCACCGGGGTCGCCCACGAGCACGGCGGCGTCGGACAGGAGGCTGGCGGTCTCGGCGCCGGCCACGTCGTAGACGTCGACCGAGCCGGTCACCACCGAGAGCCCATTGTCGTTGACCAGGCGGGTTTCCCCCTCAGGTGCCACCGAGCTGGCCGGCTGCCCCACCCGGGGGCCGAACGAGCGGGCCAGGGAGATCCCCGGCGAGGTGTCCAGCACGCTGTGGACGTACGCCGGATCCGGGGCGCCGGTGGCGAAGCGGTCGAGGTCGTTGCGCACGACGAGCCGGCCGACGCCGTTGGCCGCGAGCAACGGCGCGAGGCTGCTGCTCGGGCGGCCGGACTCGAGGGTCCTGGTGATCGCGTCGAGGAGGACCACGTTGCCCGGCTGGGCCAGCGGAATCACGTTGCGCACCGCCCAGGGGCTCGCCGCAAGGCCCTGCATCACGTCGTCGTGGGTGTTGCCCCATGCGTAGACGCCGAACGCCGAGGCAGGGACCTCGAGCGCCACCGTGCCGTCGTCCTCCGACTCGAGGTAGTCCGCCACGCTGGTCCAGTACTCCGGGACCTCGTCCACCCCGCCGTTCGGGGCGATCTTGTCCTGCGCCCAGGGCAGGGCCAACGCCACCAGGGCGAGGACAGTGGTCACCTGGACGATCCGGATCGCTGCCTTCGACCCCGGACCCTCCAGGAGCCGGGGCAGCACGGCCACGAAGTGGGCCAGCCCGAGCACCAGCGGGATCCGGAGCACGACGTCGAACTTGTGCAGGTTGCGCAGCGGCGCCAAGGCGCCGTCGAGCGCGCTGCTGCGATCGGCGGCGAAGAACCCGGCGAGGTCGCCCGAGTAGCCGAGACCGACGAGGACCACCCCGGTGACGAGGCCCAGGGTGAGGAAGCGCTGGTGCGGATTGCCGCGCAGGGCGAGCCCGATCAGCCCGAACGCCGCGATCGCGGCTGCGTCGAGCAGCAGGAATGGCGTCGTGACGAGGTATTGACCCGCGGGGAAGTCGATGCCGGCGAAGTAGGCGACCCAGTCGGACTCGCCGATCATCGTGCGCAGCACGTCGGTGGGCACCGTGGTCACCGTGGCGTTCTCGATGTAGTCGAGGAACGGCACGCTGTAGCGTCCGAGGAGCAGCAGCGGCGCGGACCACCACAGCGTGGCGAGCGTGGTGAACAGCGTCCACCAGCCCAGCAGCCGCCACTTGCGCGGGCCGGGCGCCCGGGTCACGATCCAGATCACCCCGAGGGGCAGGACCGCGGCCACCGCGACCGCGTTGACGCCGCCGCATGAGGCAACGGCGAGCGCGCTCCAGGCAGCCGCCCGGCGGACCGAGCCGCGCTCGGTGGCAGCGACGAGGGGCAGCAGCACCCAGGGGGCGACGGCCATCGGCCATATCTCCACCGAGGTCCCGCCGAGGAGCGTGGTGATCCGGGGGGTGAGGACGTAGGCGAACCCGGCCAGGACCTGCGCGGTCGGGGTGCCGATCTCGAGTCGCTGCGCCAGGCGCACGATCCCCACGAAGGCGACGACGAGCAGGATGGTCCACCAGAAGCGCTGGATCGCCCAGGGCGGGAGGTGCACCAGCTCGCCCACCACGAAGAAGGGCCCCATCGGCCACGCGTAGCCGTAGGCCTGGTTCTGGATCTGGCCGAACGCCGCGGTCGGGTCCCACAGGTGGAGCGAGCCAGCGAGGAACTTGCGGGGCGCCGTGAGCAGGTCGAACTTGGTGTCGGCGACCATGTCCCCGGCGGACTGGGCGAATGCCAGCGCGGCGAGGATCGCGGCGTACCCCCACATCCGCAGGCGCGACGTGGCCGAGGCCCTCGGTGGCGGTTCCGGGGTGCTCACGCCTTGCGTACCACGATGACGAGGTTCCAGGTGACGAGCTCGCGCAGGACCGGGACGTGCAGCAGCCAGTAGCTCCACCGCGGGTTGTAGCGCGGGAGTACCGCGACGACCTCACCGTGTGTCTGGTCCCGCGCCCAGGAGAGCCCGGCGCGGACGGTCACCGGGAACAGCGACTCGCCGAACCTGTTCTTGGGCTCGTGACCGTGCCTGCGGGCGTAGCGGCGACGGGCCCGGGCGCCGCCGAGGAAGTGCCAGGGCGCCGTCTCGTGGCCGCCCCACGGGCCGTACCAGACCGTGTAGGAGATGAACGCGACCCCGCCGGGACGCGTGACCCGCAGCATCTCGTCGGCCATGGTCCACGGCTCCGGGACGTGCTCGAGCACGTTCGAGGAGTAGCAGAGGTCCACGCAGCCGTCCCGGAAGGGCAGGTTCATCCCGTCTCCCACGACCGTGCCGCGGACGATCTCACCGAGTCCGGAGAGCTCTCCGACGTCGGCGTCGAGGGCCCAGTACGTCGCACCGTCGGCCCGGAACGCGTCGCGGAAGTAACCGGGCCCGCCGCCGACGTCGAGGACCGTGGCACCGTCGAGGTCGAGGTAGCCCGCCAGCTGGCCGACGGAGTCGGCCGCGAGGGACGAGTAGAAGCGCCCGGGGTCCGACTGCTCCACGCGGAAGTCCCGCAGAAGGCGCACCGAACGACGCAGATCGGGACGCCACCGCGTGGTCATGGGCGACGTCCCGGACGTCCCCCGGGACTGCTGGCGCGGCATGCGCAGACCCTAGCGGAGGAGGGGAGGTCGTCCGGACTGCCCGGGTACCGCTCACTACCGGGGAGTAGCCTTCCGTGGTGCCCGCGAACGACGACCGATCCCTGCAAGGCTGCAGGATCGCCTTCCTGAGCTGGCGCGACACCGGGAACCCGGAGGGCGGCGGCGCCGAGCGTTACCTCGCCCAGATGGCCGCGGGGCTCGTCGAACGCGGGGCCAGGGTCACCGTGTTCAGCGCGGCCTACCGCGGCGCGGCACCCGACGAGACCGTCGACGGGGTCCGTTACGTCCGTCGTGGCACCAAGCTGACCGTGTACAGCCAGGGCATGTGGCAGCTGGCGCGACGCCGACTCGGGCGCGTTGACGTCGTCGTCGATGTGCAGAACGGTCTCCCGTTCTTCACCCCGCTCGTGCGTCGGGGCCCAGTCGTCGTGCTGGTCCACCACGTCCACCGTGAGCAGTGGCCGGTCGTCTACCCCGGCTTCACCGGCCGGATCGGCTGGTGGGTCGAGAGCTGGCTCGCCCCACGCCTGTACCGCCGCCGCCAGTACGTCGTCGTCTCGGACGCCACCAGGACCGAGCTGAGCCAGCTCGGGGTCGACCAGGAACGGATCGCCGTCGTCCACAACGGCAGCGACCCGGTGGTGGCGGTGCAAGTCGACAAGTCCGCCCACCCGTCGTACTGCGTGGTGGGCCGGCTGGTTCCCCACAAGCAGGTGGAGCACGCGATCGACGCGGCGGGGCAGCTGCGCAACGAGTTCCCCGACCTGGCCGTACGGATTGTCGGCAGCGGCTGGTGGGAGCCCGAGCTCCGGCAGTACGTCGCGCAGCGGGGCCTCGACGACATTGTGCACTTCGAGGGTCATGTGTCGGAGGTCCGCAAGCAGGAGGTCTACGAGGAGTCGTGGGTGATGGCCCTGCCGTCGGTGAAGGAGGGCTGGGGGCTGGTGGTCGGCGAGGCGGCAGCGCACGGCACGCCCACTGTCGCGTACGCCTCGGCCGGGGGCACCCGGGAGTCGATAGACGACGGAGTTTCCGGCCTGTTGGTCGACGACCGGCAGGAGTTCACCAGAACCCTCGGGCGGCTCCTGCGGGAGCCGGACCTGCGGGCCCGGTTGGCGCACGGGGCAGGCGCCCACAGCGCCCGCTACAGCTGGCACTCAGCCCAGCACCGCTTCGCGCTGGTGGTGGGGGCAGCCATGGCCGGAGAGCTCGTCGGCGGGGATGACGCCGCAGACGACTGAGGCCTGCCGACGCGCCGTATGACCAGAAGAGCTGTCGTACTGCCTCGGACTACGGAGTGGATCCGTAGTCGATGACCGGGTTGTTCACATTCCCCTGCGAGTCGTTGGAGGGGTTCGTCTGCGCCGTCACGACGCCCATGACCGTGGCGGCGGCGAGACCTCCACCGACGACCACGCTCGCAACGGTCACGATAATTGACTGCACGTGTAGGTTCCTCCCTCGTCCGGTCGGCAACGTATCACGGGTCGGCGGTCGAACCCCGCATCGCGCTACGCAGGAGTAGCAAGACCTTCAACAATCCCGCGAGGGGTACCAGCAGGAAACCCCCGAATGCCAGGAGCATCGCCGCGACGCCCGTCACAGCAGCCGCCCGGGTGGTCACCGGGGCGTCCAACCGGACCACATCCAGCCGATCGCCGGAGAAGATCGCGCGGCCGGCCACCTCCGCGTCGTAGACACCGGTCGTGGCGACGTCGCGCTCCCGGACGAGGAGGCCGACGCCGATCCGACCGAGGGCCTCGGCGCGGGTCTCGGGGTCGGGTCGGGCGAGCGCCGCCAAGACGGCGGGCACCCGCGGGTCCTCGCCCGCCAGCAGCTGCCCCGAGACACTGAGCTGGTCGCTCGCAAGGTAGTCGCGGGGCAGGTAGCGGCCGACCGGATCGAGCACCTTGTGCCCGGCGTTCCAGCTCGGCGCCCGGTAGCTCGTGAACGGGAGCACCAGGACGTCGCCAGTCGCATCGTCGAGGCCGGCGATGGCCAGGGACGCGGCCGCGTAGTCGGCGGGGTAGTCGACCGACCGCAGCTCTTGGCCGGCGCCCCACGCAGCGTCCGGCAGCAGCGCGACCGGCAGCAGGCAGCCAGCCACCCCGACCAGGACGCGAGGCGCCACCTCGTGGACGGACGCGACCAGCCGCCCTGCAGCCGCACCCATCAGCGCCGCCAGCAGCGGCGCGCACAGCGCCAGCAGGCGGCTGCCGTCCCGGAACAGCCCTCCGCCCGGGACGTGCTCGGCCACCCAGCCGACCGGCCCGGGGGCAGCCCACGACAGCAGCGCCAACCCGAGCCCCACCGCCCACAGGACCACCAGCCCCGCCGTGTCCCGCCGCCCGTGCCGGCTCACCAGCGGCCGAGCACCCAGCGCCGCGCCGGCCAGCAGCAGCGCTGCTGCCAGCAGCGGGAGCAGCCCCTCCCGCGACGCGGGCACGACCTCGGCGTTCCACACCCCGCCCAGGGTCAGTGCGGTGACCAGCGGGCCGGGCAGTCCCCCTTCCGCACGGAGGCCGAAGACGCCCCCGCTGGACGAGGAGGTGGCGGAGCCTAGGTGGAGGAGGCCGGCCACCACCCAGGGCAGGTTGACGAGCAGCACCACCGCCACGAGCGCCGCATCTGCGCGTGGCGACCGACGGCGCCACCCGAAGACCAGCACACCGAGTGCGGCGATCAGCGCTGCGCTCGCGCTGAGGCTCGCCACCGGGAGCAGGAGGAGACCGGTGGCGGACACCCGGCCCTCGTTGCGCCACCGTCGTCCGGCGTCGATGAGCCACGGCAACGCCGCCCAGGCGAGCAGGACCGTCCAGTGCCCCAGCACCATCCGTTCCACGACGAAGGGGTTCCAGACGTACACCGTCACCGCCGTGAGCTGACCGGCCAACGAGTCGCGCGGCGCGAGACGTCGGGCGCCGGTCCCGGCCAGGACCAGCGCTCCCAGCAGGACGATCTTCTGCAGCAGCATCCCCGGGACGATCTGGTCGAGCACCGCAACGACCGCGTCCGACGGCACCGCCCGCGGCAGCGCCGTACCCAGCCCGAGGAAGTCGCGGCGCAGCGTCAGGTTGGGCACCCAGACCATGTCGTAGCTCAGCACGTAGCCCGGAGCCAGCGCTGGACCGAGGAGCACCACGGCCACGACGAGCGCCCAGGCCGAGGGCAGGTGCCGGCGTACGAGCGACATGTCTTCTCCTCCGGGACCGGCTGCCTGCTGATACTCGGGTCCCGTTTGGGCCCCGGGGCTTCGATGGGACAAACTACCGAGTGACTCGCCGAGTGACCCGCCCAGCGACCCGACCGGTGGCACCGAGGCACCAGCCCGTCACGTCCACAGCCGGAGGCCGAATGACCGACACCCCTCAACGCGGGGGCGGCACTCGCATCTCCGGCGGCGGCACGGTGGCCGCCGCCATGGGCATCATGAGCGTGGCGGCCTACGGCTTCACGATCCTGGCTGCCCGCATCCTTGGCACCCAGCCGTACGGCGCGTTCGCTGCGCTGATGGGCCTCCTGCTCGTGGTCAACGTGCTCTCGCTGGGGCTCCAGGCCACCGCCGCTCGACGGATCTCGGCGTCGCCAGGGCATGCCGCCGAGGTGGAGAGGGTCATCCTGCGGGTGAGCTACCGCGCCGGCCTGGCCCTGACGGTGCTGTGCCTGGTGCTGTCCCCACTGATCGACGTCGTGCTGCGCCTCGACAGTCTCCCTACCGCCATGCTGGTGGGCCTGGCTGCTCTGCCGCTCACTGTGATGGGCGGTCAGGCGGGAATCCTGCAGGGCGAGCGGCGCTGGCGCCCGCTCGCAGCCATCTACCTGGCCAGCGGGCTGGGGCGGCTCGTCGTCGGCGTCGCACTGATCGCGTGGCACCCCACGGAGTTCGCAGCGATGCTCGGCGTGGCCATCGGCGCCTACGTGCCGGTCGTGATCGGCTGGTGGGCCTTGCACCGCCGGAACACTGACGACCGTCCCGTGGCGACGGAATCGTTCGACGGTGGCGTCATCATCGAGGCGGTGCACAACTCGCACGCCCTTCTCGCCTTCTTCGCACTGTCGAACATCGACGTGATCATGGCGCGAGCGGTGCTCGACGGCCACCAGGCGGGGCTCTACGCGGCGGGCCTGATCATGGTGAAGGCGGTGCTCTTCCTGCCCCAGTTCGTCGTCGTGATCGCCTTCCCCGGGATGGCGTCGTCCAAGGAACGCAACGCGCACCTCCCGGCCCTGGCTGCGATCGCCGGGCTGGGACTGGCCGCGACCGCCGTGGCCGCGCTGCTGCCGGGTTTCGCGCTCTCCTTCGTCGGCGGCCAGGCCTACGAGGAGATCCGGGGCGACATCTGGGCCTTCGCAGCGGTGGGCACCGTGCTCTCGATGCTCCAGCTGATGGTCTACGAGGGCGTCGCGCGTCAGCTGCGCTCAGCCGTCGCGGTCCTGTGGACGGCGTCCCTCATCCTGGCCGGCTGCGCCCTGCTGGTGTCGACCCAGCTCCAGCTGCTCGCCACGGTGGCGGTCGTGGACGTCGCCGCGCTCGTGGTGCTGGCGGTGTTCACCGCCCGGCGGGCTCCGTCAGAGGGGCAGCCGCCGGAAGAGCGGCCGCGGGACGTGCCGCAGGCCCGACATCACCGCGCGCATCGCCGCCGGCACCCACACCAGGTCCGCGGCCGCGACACCGGTCGACGACGGCCGCGCCCACCTCGTCGGCCTGACCGACAGCGGGGCGGCCTCGCGACCCGCCGTCATCTTGGAGTGCACGAAGCCGGGCCGCACGACGAGGACGTGCACGCCGTGCTCGCGCAGGGCCTCCCCGAGCCCGAGGTAGAACGCGTCCATCCCGGCCTTGCCGGAGCCGTAGACGAAGTTGGAGCGCCGCACCCGCTCCCCCGCCACCGACGACAGCGCGACGATCGCGCCGTGGCCCTGGCGGCGCATCGGCTGGCGCGAGCACGCGCCGACGCTCACCGGGCCACGTAGTTGACCGCGGCGAGCTCACGGCGGCGGCGTGCTCCTGCCAGGCCTTCTCCTCGTCGCCGAGGACGCCGAACGCGACCACGGCGACGTCGACGTCGCCGCCGGCGGCGGCCTCCTCGAGCACGCGGGGGTGGCGTCGGTGTCCTCGCCTCGAAGTCGACCTCCTCGACGGCGAGGCCCAGCGCGCGCAGCCGAGTCCGCGGCGTCCGCGCGGGGGCGCCGGGCCGCGCCGCCAGCACGACCCGCGAGCCCGCCCGGGCGCCGAGCGCCGCGCGGCCGCCAGGGCGATGTCGCTGGTGCCGCCGAGCAGCAGCACCGACTGGGGCTGGCCGAGAGAGTTGACCATGGAGTGCAGTCCGTGCGGTCAGAGCCGGAGTCGGCGGGCCAGGTCGGAGGCGAACACGCCGTCGGGTCGACCGGGCCCGCACGCTCCCGGAAGTCGTCGAGCCGCGGGTACATCCGGCGAAGGTCTCGGCGACGCACCCGGGAGTCCTTGGCCAGGTAGAGGCGGCCGCCGGCCGCGACCACGAGTCGGTCGAGCGTCGCCGAGCAGCGGCCCAGCCGCGGGTCGGCGGGCACGTCGAGCGCCAGCGTCCAGCCCGGCAGCGGGAAGGACAGCGGCCCGGGGTTCCGGGACCGAAGCGCTTGAGCACGGCGAGGAACGACGGGTGCCCGGCGTCGGAGATGCGCTCGCAGCACCTCGGCCACGGCCGCCTCGGCGCGCGTCGGGCACGACGAACTGGTACTGCACGAAGCCCGGCGGGCCGTAGAGCCGGTTCCAGTCGCGCGACCATGTCGAGCGGGTGGAAGAACGGCGGCGATGGTCTGCAGCTCGCCGCGCGCAGCCGCGGGGCGCCTTGCGGAACCAGAGCTCGTTGAAGGCCCGGATCGTCGGCCGCGAGACCAGGCCGGCGCGGCACGGCCGGCGGCGCCGAGGCGCGGCGGGCCGGCGAGCGCGCCAGCGGGTCGCGGCCGCGGCGCCGGCAGCTGCGTCGCGCGGGGCGTGCTCCCGCGGGTCAGCACCGAGCGGCCGAGGCGACGGCCGCGGGCCAGGGTGTCGATCCAGGCCACGGAGTAGCGGTGGTCGTGGTCGGCCGCCCGCATCCGGCCCATCAGGGTCGTCGAGGTCCGTCGATGCGCTCGGTGCGACCGACATGCACCCGGTCTCGACGCGCGGCACCCGGAGCGCACCGCGCGGATCGACGCCGGTCAGGCCCATGCCGCCGACCGTGGCCCAGAACAGCTCGGGGTCCGGCGGTCGCGGGCCGACGGTGCGCACTGAGCCGTCGGCGAGTGAGCAGGTCGAGGGACGCGACGTGCTGGCCGAAGCTGCCGTCGCGGTGGTGGTTCTTGCCGTGGACGTCGGCCGCGATCGCGCCACCGACGGTGACGTAGCGGGTGCCCGGCGTGACCGGCACGAAGTAGCCGAGCGGCAGCAGGGCCCGCATCAGCGTCGTGCAGGCCGGTGCCGGCCGCGACCGCGACCGGCCCGCCCTCGGCCGACCGTCGAGCGCGATGCGCCCCGGCAGCGGGGCGATCACGGTGCCGCCGGCGTTCTGCGCGGCGTCGCCGTAGGAGCGGCCCAGCCCGCGGGCCAGCACGCCGCGCGGCCCGGGTCGAGGTCGCGCAGCAGCGCGGGCAGCGCGTCGGGCGTCGGCTCACCAGGCGGGCGCGGGTCGGCGCGGTGCGACCCCGGCCCACCCGGTCGGGCAGCGCGCGTCCAGGTCACGGAACACCGAGCACCCCCATGCCCGACGCGTGAGGATCCAGACGACGCCGATGCACCTGGAGCACCCGGTCGCGCCAGGACGATGTCCTCCGGCTCGGCCGCCGTGCCGGCGTCGATGTCGACGGCGTACCGCAGCAGGCCGAGGACGAACGCCCCGATCGAGATCATGTGCCAGGGCTCGCAGCGTCGCGGCGACCTCGAAGGCCCACAGGCTGTAGGAGGTCACCGTGGCGGCGGCCGCCGTGCTCCACACGAACCGCAGGTAGGTGTCGGTGTAGCGCACCAGGGAGCGGCGGGTGCCGACGTCGCTGCCCAGCTGGCGCAGCTCGGAGTAGCGCTTGCCCGCGACCATGAACAGCGAGCCGAACCCGGCGACCAGCAGGAACCACTGCGAGATCGGCAGGTCGGCGGCCAGACCGCCGGCGACGGCCCGCATCAGGAAGCCCGGGGGCGACCAGGACGAGGTCGAGCACCGGCTCGTGCTTGAGCCAGAGGGTGTAGAGCGACCTGGAGACGGCGTAGCACGACGAGCAGGATCGCGAGGTCCGGTCGGCCAGCCACCCCAGCGCCACCGCGACGCGGCGGCGAGCGAGCGACCGCGACCACGCAGGCGGCCCGGCACGGCGACAGCTCGCCCGCCGCGATCGGTCGCCGCCACTTGCGCGGGTGCAGCCGGTCGGCCTCGCGGTCGGCGACGTCGTTGAGGAGGTACACCGCGCACGACGCCAGGCAGAAGCAGACGAAGGCGACCACGGTGGGGCGCAGCGACGCCGGCAGCTCGTCGAGGCGCCCGGCGGCCAGCGGGGCCGCGAGGACCAGCACGTTCTTGATCCACTGCCGCGGCCGCAGGGCCCGCACCAGGCCCGCTGCGGTGGACGCCACGTCAGTGCGCTGCT
>CAWCGI010000018.1:0-7641 GCA_963795065.1 uncultured Actinomycetota bacterium
GTCTATCGCCGACTGGGGTCACGGGCGGCCTGACAGCCGGTTCCGGCAGCGGCTGTCAACCTTCGTCAACCCGTGTCAACCTCCCTCGTCGCGGCCGCACGGTTGTCCCATCAGCGGATCCGAAAGCGGGTCGGCACCATGAAGGGACAAGCTCATGAACACCACCATCACCACCATCCGCCGCCGGATCGCCTTCTGCACGATCGCGGCGTTCGTCGTCCCGGCGTTCGCCGCGTGCGGCACCGAGATCGCACCGCCCGCGCAGGACATCGGCCGCACCAAGGTCGAGAAGCAGGACAAGCCGGCGACGCCCCCGCGCACGACGGGCAACCGGTACCGCTTCGGCGACGAGTACGGCACGGCCAAGGTCCCCGAGCGCAAGATCCGGCGGGTCGGAGGTGGAACCCGCAACCGGATGGACTTCAGGGACGACGGTCGCTGACGAGGACGGGGGCGGGGTGCCACCGACGGTGGCAGGGGAGAGCACTCATCGTCCGCTCCTTGTCGTGGCTGCGATGGCCGCGGACAGCGGGACGTGCTCGCGGGCGTCGGCGGCTGCCCGCTTCAGGAGTCGTCGGGCCATGGTGCCCCCGCCCTCGCGCAGGGCGACCTGCGCAGCCCGCCATCTGCAGTAAGCGGCCTCATGGGGTCGGCGCAGACCGTCCCAGGCGGTCGCTGCTCCCACCCAGGCCTGCACGAGCCCTCCCTGCTCCGCCCGTGCGACCTCCGCCCGCCAGCTCGCGGCGAGGGCTGGCACGGCGACGCCGATGGAGCGCGGTCCGAGGGGATCGACAGCCGCAGAGACGGCGACCTTGCGCAGGGCGTCGACCGCGGTGAGGCGCTCAGCCGTTGAGGCGTTGGTCGCGTCGAGCAGGTCTGCGACCGCCCGGGCGTGGAGGACGAGCGTCCGGCCCGCGAGCCTGGCGGCGTCGCTGGTCCAGGTCGCGACGATGGCCTCACGCGTCAGCGCGGCGGCGGACTCCGGTCGGTCGGCCCAGAGCTCCACGTCGGCGAGGACGCCCACACACTCCAACCAGTTCTCGTCCTGCTTGTTGGGCACTTCGTCCACAGCGGAACGACTGCGGTCCAGTGCTTCCCGCACTCTCCCCAGACGCATGTCGATCGCGGCCCGGAGCACGTGGGCATGAGCGGTGATCGGAGTCGGGTCGTCACGGGTGACGGGTTCGATCATCGCTTCGGCCGCCGCCACATCACCACTGTGCAGGTGCGCCATGCTGACGTTGAGGCGCAGGATGACGTCGACCGTGGTGCTCTCGAGGTGCCACTTCGCGACCTCCTCGAGCGCCTCTCGAGCGGTCGCCGCCACCTGCTCGTGCGGCGCTCCGGCATGGACCAGGATGTCGGTGGCCATGATGGCCAGGGCCACCTCGGTCACGGGTTCGTCGTCCGGGAGCCTGATGGCGCGCGCCTCCCTCGAGACAGCCAGAGCGCTCTCGTAGTCGCCGTCCGCGAGCTCGTACCAGGCGGCCCAGTTCAGCAGTCGCCGCCTGCGCCTGAGGTCCTCCTGGGTGTCGAGGATGGCGAGACCCCGGCGGATCGCCGCCTGTGCGTCCGCGAGCCGCGTGAGACCGGCGTTCTCGATCCGGTCCTGGAGGACGTCGACCAGTGCGGGCGAGGTGGGCAGGCGGTCGATCAGCCCCACGGCCTCGTCGAGGTAGCGCTGACCCCGTTCCTGGTCGCCTGCCTCGCAGAGCAGGGCGCCGGCGCGGCGCAGGACGTGGATCCGTGCCTCGTCGGGGAGGTCCAGGGCGACCGCGGCCTCGACCAGGGAACGGCCGATCTGGAAGGCAGCAGTTTCCGAGGCTGCGTCGATGGCGGCGAGCATGACCTCCCACAGCTCGATTCCCTCGGCCCTGCTCCCGGCGTCCCAGAGCTCGAGGACCCTCAGCCACGCATCGAGCTCGTCGCGGCGAGCGAAGCGCTCGCGCGCCCGGCGCGCGGCGGTGACCCGGCACCCGACCTCGAGGTGTGGTTGCCCGGCGTTCTGCCAGTGCCAGGCGAGCTCGCCGGGCTCGGGGTCGGCCCGTCGCGACAGGGACTCAGCGAGGCGACCGTGCACCGACGGAGCCTCACCGGGCACCAGCCGGCGCCGGATGGCGTCCACCAGCAACGGGTGCGACAGCTCCACGTCGTCGCCGGTCCCGCCGCGGAGCAGGTGGCGTCCCGCGAGCACATGGAGCGCCGCCGCCAGCTCGTCCGGACCGAGGCCAGTGGCATCTCGCAGCACGCTGGAGGGCAATCTGCGCTCGGCGAGTCCCAGCGCCCTCGCCACCTCCCAGTTGCGCCCGTCCAGCTGGCCGAGGCGGAGGTCGAGGAGATCCGCAAGGTGCTGGGGCCCCTCAGCGTCGGGGGCGGTCAGGTGCGCCGAGAACAGCGGAAGCCCTTGGCCCTTCGAGAAGACACGTTCCAGGACGCCCTCGTCGACGTCGCGGCCACTGGCCAGTCGCAGCTGCTCGGCGGTCTCTTCGCGGTTGAGCGGACCGACGGCCAGGTCCGACACAGCTGTGAGCCTGCGCACCATGAGGAGCCACTCGGTATGGCCTGCGGACACCTCCGCGTCCTGGGTTCGCCACGTGGCGAGCACCGGCACGCCGGTCGGTTGGCTGGTGAAGTGGGCCAACAGGTCCAGTGTGGTCGCGTCAGCCCAGTGGAGATCCTCCAGGACGAGTGCTGTACGTCGCCGGGAGCTCAGTGCGGAGAGCATGGTGTCGGCCGCCATGAACAGACGCTGCCGAGCGAAGTCGTCGCTCGAGTCGAGGGCGCCCCCAGCGAGCTGGAGCTCGGGGATCATGCGGGCCAGGGACTCGCGGACGTAGGCCGGGCAGCTGTCGAGCGCCTGGTCGAACCATGTCCCGTCGTCCACCGCTCGCGTGCTCCGCAGGGCGTCAGCGATCGGGAGGAGTGGCAGCGCCGTGGAGAGAGGAAGGCAGTGGCCGGTGGCCACGAGGACCGCTGCGCTGTCGACCGCAGCGCTGATGAGGGTGGTCTTGCCGATGCCGGCCTCACCGGTCACGAGCAGCAGGCCGGTGCCGGCCTCGAGGTGGCGTCGGACGACGGCCAGCTCGGTCCTGCGCCCGGCGATACGAGGTGCGGGCGCACGGTCTTCCCCGGTGGGGACCGACGCGGCCAGCCAGAGCTCGTGGAACTCGGCGCTGTCGCCCCCCATGGCCTCGACGAGGAGCTCGAGGGTGCCCCAGGAAGGGAGCGCGGGCTGCGAGAAGGCCTTCGAGACCGTCGTGTGGGAGACGCCGGTCTCCTTGGCCAGCATGCGGAGCGAGGGCCAGCCGGCATGGTGGTGAACGTCGTGGAGGGCGTCGTTGAGGACGCGCCTCGGCCCGGTGACGTCCGGTCGAGGCAGTGCGCTCATCGGGCCCTCCCGCCCACCCGCTCTCCGTCGAGGATCCTCCTGCACGAGTCCCTTCGGCAACCCGATTCACGGGTCGCTGTCGCCGTCGCCGACCAGGTCCGCGGCGGACGGGCTCTGACGGGCGTCACGGGTGCCGGCGGTCGCCGCTCGCTATCCTGACCCGCATGGGGGAGATCGAGAACCGGCCACCTGACCCGTCGATGCTGCGCATCTCCGACAACGACCGCCAGAAGGTCGCCGACGTGCTCCGCGACGCGGCGGGCGAGGGCCGCATCGACCTCGAGGAGCTGGACGAGCGCCTCGAGCTGACGTGGGGCGCCAAGACGTACGCCGACCTGGTGCCGATCACCGCCGACCTCCACCTGCCTGCGCACCCGCAGCCGGCACCTGCGCCCGTGCGTCGTACGCCGTCCGGGGTGCCTGCGGTCGGCCACAACTCGTCCGTCGCGATCATGGGCGAGACCAAGCGCCAGGGCGTCTGGGCGGTCCCCGAGCACCACAGCGCCTTCGCGCTCATGGGCTCGGTGGTCATCGACCTGCGCCAGGCACAGCTGTCGGCCCGCGAGACGCACATCAATGCCAGCTCGATCATGGGCGAGGTGAAGATCATCGTCCCGGCGCACATGCACGTCGTCGTCGACGGGACGCCGATCATGGGCGACTACACCCAGGGCAAGGACAAGGTGCCCGCCGAGGTGGGGCCCGACTCGCCCACGGTGCGGGTCCGCGGGATGGCGCTGATGGGCTCGGTCAACGTGCAGCGGCTGCCCGAGCCGGGCACGCCCAAGAAGTTCCTCGGCACCTACTGAGCCGGAGCGGTCAGATCCGCTCGACGTGCACGAGCGTCACGGTCTCGGGCCGCCGCCGCGGGATCCAGTAGCCGCGGGTGCCGAGCACGGCCCCCAGGACCTCGACCCCGCCGGTGGGGCCGGCCTGGGGCAGCTCGACAGAATGACTGACGGCTCGGCGGTCCACGGGCCCCACCCAGCGCAGCTCGTACGCCGCGTCCGCGATCAGGTCGGGAACGCGGACGACCACCCCCCGGTTGCTGGACGACTCATCCAGCTGGACGTGGGCCATCAGCGCTTCGGTGCCGTCCGCGGCCACGACGCCGTGGAGCAGCACCGCAGGGTCCGAGGACTCCGGGCGCACGAGCCGCCCGGAGTGCAGCATCGGACGGAACTGCTTGTGCAGGTCCACCCACGCCGCCAGCGCCGACAGCTCGTCCTCCGAGGCGGTGCTGAGGTCCCACTCGACGCCGAAGGCGCCGAAGAGGGCGGTGGCCGCCCGGAAGTCGAGCGGCAGCGTCCGACCGGTCTGGTGGGCCACGGGAGAGCTGACGTGGGCGCCGAGGTACTCCGGCGCGACGAGCTGGGCCGTCCACCTCTGGATGTGCTGGCGAGCCAGCGCGTCGGTCATGTCCGAGGTCCAGACGCGCTGGGTCCGCTCGAGCACGCCGAGGTCGATCCGACCGCCTCCTGAGGCGCATGACTCCCACTCGATCGTCGGGTGGAGTCCACGCAGCGAGTCGAGCAGGCGGTAGAAGGCGAACGTCTGCTCGCGCACTGCCGGGGAGCCGCCGCGGGCCTCGGAACCAGCCTCGAGCAGCTCGCGGTTGTGGTCCCACTTGACGAAGTCGATCGGCGCGGAGGACAGCACGGCGTGCATGTGGTCATGGACGTGCTGCCACACCTCGGGGCGCGACAGGTCGAGGACGAGCTGGTCGCGGTGGAGCTGAGGTACGCGCGCGCCGGTCGACAGGATCCAGTCGGGATGCGCGCGGTAGAGCTCGGTGTCGGGGTTGACCATCTCGGGCTCGAACCACAGCCCGAACTGCATGCCCAGCGAGCGGACGCGCTCGGCGAAAGGCGCCAGGCCCTCGGGCCACACGTCGTGGTCGACCCACCAGTCGCCGAGGCCCGCGGTGTCGTCGCGGCGGCCGTGGAACCAACCGTCGTCCAGCACGAACCTCTCGACACCGATCCGTGCGGCCCGGTCGGCGATCTCGTGCAGGCGCGGCAGGTCGTGGTCGAAGAAGACGGCTTCCCACACGTTCAGCACGACCGGCTGGTGAGCGGGGTGCGCAGGAAAGGACCGCTCGTAGGTGTGGAAGGACTGCGCGAGGCCGTCCAGGCCCTCGTCGGACGCCCCGAAGACCACCCAGGGAGTGGCGTACATGTCGCCCTCCATGAGCACGATCTCACCCGGTTGGAGCAGCTCGCCGCCGCCGAGGGTGGTGCCGAGCTCGGGGGAGCGCTCGACCCGCAGACTGCTGTTGCCGCTCCAGGCGACATGGGCTCCCATGACTGTGCCGCGGCGGGTGCCGAAGCCGGAAGTCCCGAGAACGGCGACGGTTGCGCCGCCGAGCCCGGGCCGGCCCTCACGGCCCTCGCGCACCCACAGGCCGTCGGTGACGGCGTGTCGTTGAGGGGAGCGCTCACCCTCGTGCCGCCCGGTGAAGTCGAGCAGCTCGACCAGGTCGTCGGGGGCCGGGAGCACGACGTCCAGGGCAACCAGGTGGTAGGTGCCGGCACCCGAGCTGTCCAGGGTGTGGCGCCCCCGCAGCAGCCCACCTGGCAGTGCCTCGAGCTCGGTGGTCAGCACGAGGCCGGCCGCCGCGTCAGTGGCGCGGACCACCAGCCGCTCGTCGGTCTCGGTCACCTCGTCGACCACGAAGCGGGTCGACCAGGCCGCGTCGGACCCCGGCGCGCCCACCCGGTGCCCCATGAGGTGGGGACGGGTGAAGAGCTCGTGGGCGTGCTCGCCGAGGAGCGGCACCCCCGGCCCGCGGAACAGCGAGGGGTAGCCACCCGGCGCGGCCGTCGCGGGGGTCGTGACGCCCGCCCACAGGATCCGCGGGAGGAGATCGCCGTTGCCACTGGCGTCGAGCTCGAGGGTCAGCTGGGGCGAGCCGTCGAGGCTGCGGGGAGGGAAGAGCATGGCTCCCTTTCCGGGTCATTGCGTGACCGTACGTCGCCCGGCGACCGGCGCCGGACGACGTACGGAGGCGGGTCAGCCCTTCACCGCTCCGGCGGTGAGGCCGCGGACGAAGAACCGTTGCAGCGACAGGAACACGATGATCGGCACGATCATCGAGAACATGCCCGACGCGGTGACGAGCTCCTGGTTCTGGCCCTGCTGGCCGAGCAGCTGTGAGATGGACACCGTCATCGGTGCCTTCTCGCCCGGACCGAGGAAGACCAGGGCCACCAGCAGGTCGTTCCAGACCCAGAGGAACTGGAAGATCGCGAACGAGGCCAGCACGGGGACGGACATCGGGAGCACCAGCTGGAAGAACGTCTGGAAGTGGCTGGCGCCGTCGATCTTGGCGGACTCGATGATGGTGTTCGGCAAGGTGGCCATGTAGTTGCGGATCATGAAGATCGCCAGCGACATGCCGAATCCCACGTGGAACAGCCAGACCGCCGGGAAGGTGCCGCCCATGCCGAGGTCGCGGTAGAGCTTGAGCATCGGCACGAAGGACACGAAGTTGGGCACCACGAGCAGGCCGACGATGATCACGAACAACACATCGCGTCCGGGGAACTTCATGAACGTGAATGCGTAGGCCGCGAAGGCAGCGACCAGGATCGGGATGAAGGTCGCCGGCAGGGCGATCGCCATGCTGTTGACGAAGCCCTCGCCGAGGTTGGTGCCCTGGATGGCCCGCTGGTAGTTGTCGAACGTCATGTTGCCGAAGCCCGACGGCTTGAGGATGAGCTCCCACCATCCGCCGGACGAGGCGTCGTCCCGGCTGCGGAACGACGTGAGCATGATGCCGATCGTGGGCAGCACCCACAGCAGCACGACGAATCCGAGGGCGAGGTAGGTGAACCACCCGGCTCCTCCGGTGGCGCCACCCTCCTTGCCGGGCTTGCCCTTGTGACTGGACGCCGTGCCGGGAGCGGCTTCGGCCACCGGCGGCGTTGCGCTGGTCGTCATCGTGCTGCCTCCTCGGCCCGGAAGTTGCGAACCTGGTAGATCATGATCGGGATCACCGCGAGCATGAGCATCACGGCGATGGCGGCCGCGGCACCCTGGTTGTTGTTGTTGAAGAACTGCAGGTAGAACTCGTTGCCGATGATGTTGGTGTTGAAGTTGCCGTTGGTCATCACGAAGACGATGTCGAAGACCTTCATGACGCCGATCAGCACGGTGACGAAGACGGTGATGATGGTTCCCTTGATCTGGGGGAGCACGACGCGCACATAGACCTGGCGCTCCCCGGCGCCGTCGATGCGGGCTGCCTCCAG
>CAWCGI010000019.1:0-73403 GCA_963795065.1 uncultured Actinomycetota bacterium
GCCACCTTGGTACGCTTGCAGCCCGAATGCGGCGGCCTGCGCGAAGCCTCCGAGACCTACGGTCTCTGTGATGTGGCTCTCGCCGCCTATCCACTCGATGTCGTCCTCGGTGTAGCCCTCGAACAGCTTGCAGCTGACGTCCGGGAGCGGACCGAGGAACCAACGGTCACCAAGTCCAGAAACGCGGATGGCGTAGTTGCGACAGCTGATCGTCATCGCGGTGACGACACTTGAGCCGGGAATGTCGCGGGCCGCGTCAGCAGTCACCTTCGCGGCTGCCATGCCCAGACGGAGGAAGAAATAGTCAGATGCTGTGAGGAAGCGCAGCGCTGTCTGGACGTTGTCTCGATCACCCTCCGCTGCCATGTCAACAAGATGAGGTGTCAGCTCTCGAACGAAAAGACCGGTGGCAGCGGTGTTGCGGCTATGCAGCTCGTCACCCATCCGCAGGGCTCGAGCAATGAGCGGCTTGAGAGGTATCCCACCGGTGCGAAGCACCGCCGTGCGAAGCGTTGGGGCCAGCTGCTGTTCGATGAACCGCAAACCCTCGGCCACCTCGTTGTCGAAGACGCCGTAGTTGAGCCGCCGTCGCGACTCGCCCTCGTAAAAGTTGCAGAAGGCCACGTTGCCGTGCCGAGCGTTCTCGACGACGAATACGGGCATCGACGCCGTATAGATTCCAGCGACGGACCCGACGCACCCGTGATCGTGAGTCGCCGCTATCCGGATCGTGCCCTCGCTGAGCTTGGCGTCGGCGTCTTCAGCCGAGGTGGCCAAGCCTTCATAGAGCGCACCCCCGATGATCGCATTGCGTTGACCGCCGTAGTAGTCACTCCACGGCAACGGCGCCCCGGAGGTGAGGATGGTGTCCGCGGTCATGCCGGGGACGACATCGAGCGCTGGCTGGATGTCGACCAGAACGGGTTCGGACTGCGTCAACCGGTCGTAGGCAGCCTGGTTGGCGGTGGAAGGGCCGTGCTGCATATGCGGCACGCTCGTCACCGAAGGAGTGTGGCGGGTCATGGTGCTTGCTCCTGTCGAGGATGTGGAGAAACAGCGGGCGGGCTGGGACGAAGTCACCAGAGCTGCAGGTATCTCTCGCGCTCCCACGCGCTAACAACGGTGTTGTACTCGAGCCATTCGGAACGCTTGAGCTCGGTGTAGCTGGCGTGTACCTCGGGCCCGAGAACATCTCGGGCAAACTCGCTGTCCGCAAATTCGGCCACCGCCTCTCCCAGAGTCGACGGCAATCTCGTGACCCCCGCTGCCACGAGGTCTTCCTCACTGGTCTTGTAGGTGTCGTAGTTCACGGGCTCCCCGGGCTTGAGGTTCCGGCGGATGCCATCCAGACCCGCCGCTAGTACCAGCGCGGTGCCGAGGTAGAGGTTGGCGGCGCTGTCGGCGACACGTATTTCCAGGCACCGCCGGTTGACGGGAAGCCGAAGCATGAGGGTTCTGTTGTTGTAGCCGTAGGCCCGGAACACCGGAGCCCAAGAGATCTCGTTCATCAGACCGCGGGGAAGCAGCCGCTTGTAGGAGTTGACAGTGGGTGCCAGCACCGCGGTGATGGCGCCTGCGTGCTCGAGCACTCCCGCGGTGAACTGGTAGGCAACCTCGTCGTATCCCTCTTCGACCGGGATCCTCTCGTTGTGACCTTCTGGGGTACCTCGTTCGAATACGTTCACTCCGGTGGCAAGGTCAGCCAAGCTGATGTTGAGGTGGGCTCCGGAGCCGAACGAGGTCTGGGTGGGCTTAGGCATGAAGGTGGCGATTCCGCCGAGAGACCGCGCGACGTGCTTGGCCATCAGCCTGAAGAGGACCATGCGGTCGGTCATGGTGATGACGTCGCTGTAGTTGAAGTCGAACTCGTACTGGCCGTCTCCTCCCTCGTGGTCGAAGGAGTAGACATCCCAACCGAGCTCATTGATGTAGTCGACCATCGGCTCCAGGAACGGGTCAGCCAGCATCGTGGTCTCGAGGTCGTACCCACGGGTGGGAGCGTTGATGACGTCCTCGTCGATCCAGGGCACCCAGTCGTCGTTCTTGTCACGACGCAGCACATAGAGCTCCGGCTCCACCCCCATGTTCACGGTGTATCCCATGGCCTTGGCCGCGGCGACCTGGCGTTGCAGAAGCGCACGGAAGTCGTGGCTGTAGGGCTTGTCGTGCAGGTAGAGATTGGCTGGTGCTATGGCGTAGCGCTTGTCCCACGGAAGGACGGTGAGGCCACTCAGGTCGGGGATGCCGACGCACTCGTCCTCGTTGGGACCAAGTTCACCCATTCCTTCCAATGCACCCACGGTGTAGAGCTCGGAACCGTGCACCATGTCCTCGAAGTGCTCGATGGGGACACACTTCGACTTGGGGACTCCGTGCACGTCGACGTAGGCCCCGAAAACGTACCGGACACCTTGATCCACCAGTCGCTGCTTGACGTCAGCGAGTTCCTCGGTCATGACTTTTGCTCCTCTGCTGGAAGGCTCCGGCTAGGCCGGCGCGGCTGATCTGGCTCTTCGGGTTCTGTTGGCTCAACCGGTGACAGCCTGCTGTCGCAGTAGTTCCCCGCCGCCCACCGTGACCAGGACCCCACGCAGAACTCCCTCGCCATACTCTGAGCCGGCGTTGATAGATACAGTTCGACCGATCCGCACCGATCCACCTGACTCATGGATATGCCCGTGCAGGGTGACGAGGGGCTGAATCTCCTCGATGGCGGTCCGCACAGCGGTTGAACCAACAGGTCCGGTGATCTGAGCGCCCCCCGAGGTCTCCACCGAGAGATCCGGGTTCAGCATCGGCGCGGTGTCAATGCGCGAGTTGAACGGCGGCACGTGGATGTTGAACAGGGCTGTCGAAGGATTCTCGAGCCGGTCCGTCATCGCCCTCAGTCGCTCAGCGATCTCGGTCTCCGTGTACTCGCGGTGCGTGTTCCACGGGGTGTGGTTCGTGTACCCGGTGCTGAGCATCTCGTGTCCGGGCGCTATTTCCACGATTTCCCCTTCGACAAAGCGGAAGCGCTCGTCTCCGTGCTCGCGCAGGATGTCATCGACCACCAGGGGGTCGTCATTCCCGGGCGCGTTGAGGATGACCGTGCCGCTTTCGGCCAACCTGTCGTGCGCATAGTCGATCCAACGCTTGACGGTCTCCGAGACGACCTCGTTGAAGAGCCCCTCGACGGCCTCTGGATTGGAGGCGTATGCCTGGTATCGGTCCGGGTCCATTCGGCGTGTGTAGAGGCCGCTGTTCCAGGCACGTTTCTCGAAGTCGATGACCGACTCCTCTGACAGCAGCTCGTCATGGCCGTGGAGGCGAGCCCGGTACTTTGAGCGACCGGCCTCCACTATGGGGACGACCAGTTTCCCGCTGATGTCACCACCGAGGACGAGCACGTCAGCCTTGTAGAACGCCGCGGCATTCACGAACTTCTTGAAGCAGATCTCGGAGCCGTGGAGGTCGGAGGCGAAGAAGATCGTCGTCTCATCCTGCCTGGGTAGCCGCGGCTTCTTTCGAAACAGGCCCATCAGTACGCGCCTTCTCGCTCATCGACGTCTTCCCACCATTGGACGCGCTCGCCGACCTTTGCTCGCATGCGCCAGCCCATGGTCTTGGGGGCGCCCTCAACGGCGTGGAGTAGTTCGTTGCTACGGTCCTTCACGACTTGATTCTGTGCTGCCGCCAAGTCGACACCCGTGTCCGTGCCGGCGGCTATCCGCTCCAAATTGCGGGTGGCCGTGTGATGGAACCCCCAGTCCCTTCTGAGAAGGTCCGCGATGTAGTCGCTGCTGAACTCCTCGGTGGAGGTTGCTCCAGTGACGACGGGATGCGTTGCCAACAGGACCGAGATGTCGACTAGGTCGTTGGCTGTCAGCTGCACGATCTGCAGCTTTTGCATCAAGAGGTCCTCCAGCGAGATGGTGACCGGATGGCGATCGAGCCTGGAGCGGACCTCGATGGTGTGATTGAACTCGAGCCGTTCGACGAACACATCCAACTCGATCTCTGAATCCGGGTGCGAGAACGAATAGCGCCGTCCCTCCATCGCCACGAGCAGGTCACGGTCAACGACGTATCCGCGGTTCTCCAACAACCGCCGAAGCGCCTTGCGGCCTTCCTTCGGCACGACAAAGTCGATGTCGTTCGCGACGCGACCTATCCGCTCCAGCGTCTCGGCAGGTTCAGCACAGTGGAGCCGCACCCCGGCGCCGCCCACCACTCGAAGGTCGACGTCGGCTTCCCTTGCGGCTGCGATGATCTCCAGGGCTTCGGCGTGCAGCTGCTGCCAGCTAGAGGGCATGTGGGCGACGCTCACTATTCGATCGGGATCTGCCGGAAGGCGAGATCGAGGTCAATGCCTTGACGGCGTCGATAGACCCGCGTCCCGACGTACCAAGCCGTTCCGAAGACGACGATGCCAAGAACGATCCAGAACTCGCGCGACACGTGGTCCGAGGTAAACAGCGGACCGGCTGCGATCGGGTCGCTCCACAGCAGGTAGATCATGGCCGCCAGGAAGACTGTGCTGATCGCCCCAGAGATCGCCATGACCGGCACCCCGCCCACCGTGACGCGCTTGGCCGGCGACGCGTCGAACAGGGCCCGTCGGGTGCGCGGGAACACGACCGCGGAGATCATGGCGGTGCCCCAGACAACAAGGAGCACCTCTACGAGGGTTAGCAGTGCGATCGCCTTGAATGCGATCAGCCACATGAACGCGATGGAGCCGGCCGTGGAAATGGCGATCGCGATGATGGGAGTGTGGAAGCGTTCGCTGACCCAGCCCAGCTTGTCGGGCGCAACGCGGTCGAACGACCACGCGATCATGCTCCTTGTCGTGTAGGCGAGCTCCGCAGGAATCCAGAACCAGATCCAAGCCACGAACACGGCCATGATGATGACCGCCAGCACGACGTTCGAGGTGAGGATGCCTGCCAACACTGTGAAGTACGGTGCGGAATCGGTGCTCCCACCCTCCACGCTACTGAGGAAGTTGTAGGCGATCGCGCCTTGGAAGTCATATCCGAAGACTTTGTTGGACAGCACAGCAAACAGCGCGATGACGCTACCCGTGGCGATAACGGCGCCTAGCATCCCGAACAACTGCGAACGTTGGATCCTCTTGACCTCGCCGCCAATCCCGACCGACTGGACCGCCCCGAGCAGCGGCAACAACGGCCACACCATGAATTTCACGCTCTGCTCGAAGCTGAACCCTGAGGCGACGTAGCCGTTCGCTGCGGCGGCGGCGATAACCTCGTTGTAGCTCAACCCAGTGAGCTCGGTGAGGTTCGACCGGAACGCGTCACGCGAGCCGAAGATCATCGCGACTAGAAGAACCAGCATCCCTAGCACCGCGACAGCGAACAGGATGCGCTGCAGGGAGAAGTAGCGGCGTGTACCCGATGCCAGGATCGCCCCAGCGGCCAGCAGGAGACCGGTTCCGATCCAGAACACCCCAGACGGGGTAGCAATCGAGGTGGACCACCCGGTCATCGTTTCGTTGCCCGAGACGATCCCGATGGTAAAGAAAAAGGACGAGAGCCCGACTTGGACGATCAGTCCCGCGGCCAGGGCGGCGTAGTAGAGCAGGATCACGGTCTCAATCAGCGACATCACGAAGGCAACGCCAGGGTGGGTACTACGCGAGAGGAAGACGTAGACGCCGCCCGAGCGAGGAAATACCACCGACCAGAAGTAGAACGTGGTTGCCACCGCCAACATGCCGAGAGCCGCCAATAGCGTCGAAACCCCAGGCTGGGCTCCTGGGTAGAGGCTTGGACCATAGAATTGGTTGAATGCGATGGCGATGCCGATGGAGACCAAGCCGACGTTGTAGATGAAGACGTCGTAAGAACTCCCGACGCGAACAAGCCCTGAGGCTTGGCGGGAGAAGACCGCCGGCGATGTCGTCTGCTCTGCCATGGAACACCCCTGGGTGATCGGTATGGGAACACGTGCACTATCATCGCGGACAAGATCGAATGTCAAGCCTTGACGGCCCCTGAATTATCGAATTTCGGCTCTCTGAGCCTACAGTTGGACGAATCTCGTACTCGGAAGGGAGCCTTGGACGTGCCGGAACCGAGCGAAAACGCCGAGCTGCGGCCGGGAGCGAGGGCGCGGACCGTCGACGCGCTCGACCGCAGCATCATCAAGATGCTGCAGGGCAACGGGCGGTTGGGCAACAGCGAGATCGCACGGGCGCTAGACACCACGGAGACAACTGTGCGCAAGCGGATCGCGCGCCTGATCGACGAGCGCCTGATGAGCATCGTCGCTGTCCCCACCCCGGAGGCCGCGGGCGCACAGCTCTCGGCGATCATCGGGATCTCAGTCGCGCTGCCGGCCTTGCACGAAGTGGCCGAGGCGCTGCGGACCTACCCCGAGGTTCGGTACGTCGGAATGTCTGCAGGCAGGTACGACGTCATGGTCGAGGCATTCTTCTCGGACCAGGAGCACATGTTGGACTTCGTAACCGACAAGTTGGGCTCACTCACCGGCATCGCGGACGTCGAGACCTCCATCATTCTTAAGGTCATCAAGTTCTCCTACGAATGGGAGATCGTCTGACACGGCCTGCACGTGGCGCATTTGCTCAGGCACCCTGCATCTGAGATCCGAGCCACAGTGATGGACCATGGTGAGTCTGCGATCTCGCTGCTCGCGGATCCCGACGAGCGTCCCAAGCGAGTTGAAACGACTTTTTCTTCAGCGGCCCCTTCGACACGCCGTGACTGGGTGCTGTGACACGACTGCCATCGGCTTTGCGGAGTTGGGCCGTGGACACACGACGGACACAGTGCGCTAGTTCGATGTGCGTCGAAGAGCCACGATCGGCGCGATCCATGACCCGGTCTAGCGCCAGCTGCTCCAATCTGAGCGCAGAGAGCAACTGACTACGGATCAGAGGGTTGGGAGTTCGAATCTCTCCGGGCGCGCCACACACCGACTTCCGGCAGGCAGGTTTCCGAATGGGTCGGTGACAGGTCGGGGCACGCAGCCCGACTGGCTGGCGTGGTCACGGTGGTCGCGAGCTCGATCGGCCCGAAGGCGCTGGAACGACTCGCCGTCTGCGCGCTTCACAGGTTGAAGGACCTGGCGTCGAGCCAGCGTGGCGCTGCTGCGCGATAGGCGTCGTACTCGGCCCCGAACTTCTCGAGCAGTGCCGACTCCTCCCTCTCGATCTGAAGCCGGTCGATGAACGCGACGAAGCCTGCGACAGGTGCCAGCGCGACCCAGGAGCTCCTCCGGATGGCGTTGGCCACCAGCAGGCCGGCCATCCCCACATACATCGGGTTCCGGGTGATCGAGTTGGCCCCGGTGGTGACCAGGGCAGAGGTGCGATCGGGGTGGAACGGTTCCACGGTCGTGCCGCTGCGCCGGAACTGGGTCGCCGCCGCACCGGCCAACGACATCGACGCCAGTGAGACCGTCGCCGTCACCGCAGCACGAGCGACGCCCGGGGCTGGCGCGGGGCCCGTGAGCAGCCGCTGAGCCAGAGCAGCAGCGATCGCCACCACTGGCGGAGGGATGGGCATCACGGGCACCACCCTGCCCCGGCCGCGTCGGCCTGTCGAGTTCCCCACCCGCAGGCATGGGGCACCCCAGTCACAGCGGGAGGCGCTGACCGGGCTGGTGTCTCGCACGTTCTTCGGCAGGCCTGGGTCCGGCCTCGTCGCCCGGCCGCTCCTCGGGTACGCCGTTACAGCTGGATCCCGCGGGTCAGGGCTCCGTCGACCACGAGGTTGGCGCCGCTGACCCGGCTGGCGACAGGGCTGGCCAGGAAGACCACCGGCGCCGCGATCTCCTGCGGCGTACCCATGTGTCCCGTGGGGTTGAGCTCGACCGCGACCTTGAAGAAGTCCGGGTCGCCGCCCTCGATGGACTCCCAGACGCCACCCTCGAAGTAGGTGTTGCCGGGTGAGACGGTGTTGGCGCGGATCCCCTGCGGCGCCAGCTGCATCGCCAGGCCGTGGATGTAGCCGATGATCGCGGTCTTCGCCGTGCCATACGGGCCTGAGGCGAAGTCGGACTCACGCCCGGACACGCTCGAGATCGCGATGATCGACGCGGCCTCGCTCTGCTCCAGGTGCGGCATCGCCGCCTTGACGAGCCGGACGGTGTGCATCACGTCGACGTTGAGGCTGAGCTCCCAGTTCTCGTCGGTGTCCGGGATCGCGAGCGCGCTGACGTTGGCGACCACGACGTCGAGGCCGCCGAAGGACTCGGCCGACTGCTCCACCCACGCGGCCAGCGCCACCGGGTCGGCGACGTCGACCTGGGTGCCGGTGACCGCGCCACGGCCGCTCAACGCCTCCTGGGTCGCGGCCACCTCCTCGGGGTTGCGGGCGCAGAAGCCCACCACCGCCCCCTCGTCGAGGAAGGCCTCGACCACCGCGCGGCCGATGCCACGGGTGCCGCCGGTGACGAGGACACGGGTTCCGGTGAGCTGCAGATCCATGGGGTTGCCTTTCGTGGACGGGCGTGGAGTCAGGGAGTCAGGAGAGATCGGGCGCGAGAGCGCAGGTCGGCGTGGATGCCTCCGAAGGCCTCCGCGGGAGGAAGCAGCTGCTTGGCCGCCTTGACCACGACGCTGTAGTTGGCGTCGACGACGTTGGCGACCGGGACCTGCGCGATCTGGGAGCACAGCTGGTAGGCGTCCATCACGTGCAGGCCGCACAGCTCGCTGACCCAGTGCACGAGCTCGGCGTTGCCGATGCGCCACGAGTCCTCCATCGGCCGGCTCGACCCGATCGCCATGAAGTGGGTGTCGGTCTCGATCCGCGGCCAGCCCGGGGCCCTGCCCTTGACGAGCTCGACGATCAGGGTGCTGGTCATCGCACCCTCCACGGCGGTGCCGCAGGCCTCGCCCTCACCCTGGCGGTAGTGCCCGTCGCCGACCGAGAACATCGCCCCCTCGACGTTGACCCCGAGGTACGCCGTGGCGCCGGCGCGCATCTCCGGGCTGTCCATGTTGCCGCCGAACCGGTCGGGCACCAGCGAGGAACGCACCTCGCCTCCGGCCGGCGCGACCCCCACGGTGCCGAGCATCGGCTCCACGGGGAGCTCGACGCGGTGGTCGCTGTGTCGAGCGGCGAAGGACACGGTGTTGCGGTCGCGATCGAGCTCATAGATCCAGGTGGTGTCCGGCAGCGCAGCCTGGAGGTTGACGGTGCGGTCAGTGCCGGTCATCCCGCCGAAGAACGGGATCGCCGCCGAGGCGGCCCAGTCGCGCGCCGGCAGGAGGTCGACGAGGTGGAGCACGAGGGTGTCGCCGGGCTCGGCGCCCTCGACGTAGAACGGACCGGTCTGCGGGTTGACGAACCGCAGGTCGACCTTCGCGCTGGACAGGTCGTCGACCGTGCGCAGCGCACCGCCGAACGCGTCGTCGGACCACAGGCGCAGCGCGGTGCCGGGCTTGATCCTCAGCTGTGGCGCGACGCCACCGAAGGTGTAGGCGTACTGGTCACGGGTGGGGGTGAACTCGATGAGCTCCATCGTCGCGAAACTACCTCAGTCCTGGCGTAGGCGTACATGGTCACGACACAGGTCCTGGACCCGCGAGACACCGAGCAGGGCCAGGGTGGAGGCGACCTCCTGCTGGAGGAGGTCGGCGGCCCGCTGCACCCCGCGCTCGCCGCCGGCCATCAGGCCGTAGAGGTAGGCCCGCCCGACCAGCGCGGCCTTCGCCCCGAGGGCGACGGCGGCGACGATGTCGCTCCCGGAGAGGATGCCGCCGTCGACGTACACCTCCGCCCGGTCGCCGACCGCGTCCACGACCGAGGGCAGCACCTCCAGCGGGACCGGCGCCCGGTCGAGCTGGCGTCCTCCATGGTTGGACACGATCAGCGCGTCGGCTCCGGCGTCGACCACCGCCCGCGCATCGGCGACGGTCGCGATGCCCTTGACCACGAGGGGCCCGTCCCACGCCTCACGCAGCCAGGCCAGGTCGGCCATCGAGGCCGCAGGGTCGAACATCGTGCCGACCAGCTCGGCGACGGTCCCCTCGAAGCGGTGCAGGGAGGCGAACTCCAGCGGCTCCGTGGTGAGCAGGTCCCACCACCACGCCGGGTGCAGCGACCCCTCGGCGAAGGTCCGCAGCGACAGCGTGGGCGGGATCGTCAGCCCGTTGCGTACGTCGCGCAGGCGGGGGCCGGCGACCGGCGTGTCGACCGTCAGCACGAGCGCCTCGTAGCCCGCGGCCTGCGCCCGCTCGACGAAGTCGCGGCTCGCCTCGCGGTCACGCCACAGGTACAGCTGGAACCACCGACGGGCGTCGGGTGCCGCGAGCGGCGAGCTGCTCGATCGACGTCGTACCCATCGTGGACAGGGCGTAGGGGACGCCCGTGCGCGCGGCCACGCGGCCGACCGCGGACTCGCCCTCGGTGTGCATCATCCGGGTGAAGCCGGTGGGGGCGAAGGCCCAGGGCCCAGCTGAGGCCTTGCCCAGGATCGACGTGGACGTGTCCACCGCGGAGACGTCCTGCAGGACTCGCGGTGAGAACTCGACGCGGGAGTAGGCCTCCCGGGAGCGCGACAGGCTCAGCTCCTCACCGGCGGCGCCGTCGGTGTAGTCGAAGACCGCGCGCGGGGCACGCCGCCGGGCGAGCCGGCGCAGGTCTGCGACGGAGGCAGCCCGGGCCAGCCGCCGGTCCGTGGCCCGGAGCGCGACCGGCGCGGGACGCAGGACCTCCCTCAGCTCGGACCACCGGGGCCGGTGTCGGGTTGTCATCTGGCCGTTCTACACGAGCGGCCCAGGTTGGTCGCCGGCACAGGCGATCGACGGCGGGAGAACACCGCCGGCCGGTGGCGTCAGATCCACCCGTTCGACCGGGCGACCCGCGCCGCCTCGGCCCTCGTCGACGCGCCCGTCTTGCCGATCGCGGCCGAGAGGTGGTTGCGGACGGTGCCGAGGGAGAGGTGGGCGTGCCGGGCGATCACTGCGACCGGTGACCCGTCGATCGCGAGCAGCAGGATCTCCGACTCCCGGGTGGTGAGCGGCGACGGGCCGGACATCAGCGACTCGGTCGCGAGGCCGGGGTCCACCACGCGCAGGCCGGCGTGCACCCGTCGTACGGCGTCGGCGAGCTCGCGCGCGGGCGTGTCCTTGATCAGGAAGCCGGCGGCGCCGGCGTCGAGGGCGCGGCGCACGTAGCCCGGTCGCCCGAAGGTGGTCACGATCAGCGACCTCACGGCCGGCAGCTCGGCGCGCAGCTGCTCGACCACCTCGAGGCCGGTGAGGCCCGGCATCTCGATGTCGAGCAGGCACACCTCGGCCTGCGAGGAGCGCGCCGCGGCCACCACCTCGTCGCCGCGGCCGACCTGGGCGACCACGTCGAGGTCGGTCTCGAGGTCGAGCAGGGCGGCAAGCGCACCACGGACGAGTGCCTGGTCGTCGGCGAGCAGGATCCGGATCACGGCAGCACCACCTCCACCCGGGTCCCCCGCGCCCCCGACAGACGGAGTGTGCCCCCGGCCGCCGACACGCGCTCGCGCATGCCGCGCAGCCCGTTGCCGATCTGCCTGTCGTCGGCCTCGAAGCCGGTGCCGTCGTCGGCGACCACGAGGCCGGTCGCCGAGAGCTCGATCGAGACCGTCGAGGCGCCCGCGTGCCGGACCACGTTGGTCACCGACTCCCGCAGCACCCAGGCCAGCAGGGTGCGGTGCCGCGGATCGGTGTCGGCGACGGTGCCGACCAGGCGTGTCTCGACGTCGGCATCGGCGAGCACGCGTGGCGCGGCAGCCAGCTCCGCCTCGAGGTTGGCTGCCCGCAGGCCGCCGACGGTGGAGCGGACCTCCGCGAGCGCCTGCCGGGCGGTCTCCTGGATCGACTCGAGCTCGGTGCGAGCGCGTGCCGGGTCGACGTCGAGGAGCCGGGCGGCGAGCTCGGCCTTGATCGAGAGCACCGTCAGGGAGTGACCGAGCACATCGTGGACGTCGCGGGCGACCCGGTCACGCTCGGCCACCAGCGCCAGCTCCGACCGGGCCTCCTCGGAGCCTCGCTCGAGCTCGGCGAAGACCCGCATCGCCGTGCAGAACCCGATGATGGGCCACACCATCAGGAAGAAGAAGGCGGGGAAGTCGCCGCCGATCAGGGAGAGCACCGGCAGCAGGGCGCTGATGGTCGTGGTCCACTTCCACCACGGCGCCGGCACCATCAGTGCGGAGAACGCCCCGAGGTAGGGGGTGAGTCCGATGGCCTCGATGCCGATCACCGGCACCGTCGCCAGGCCGAGCAGGCCCATCACGAACCAGATCTTCAGCGCGTGGTCGCGCCACACGCTCCACCCGAGCAGGTAGATGACGGCGTACGCCGCGATCAAAGTCAGCACCAGCCCCTTGACCGGTGCCGACGAGTCCGTCTCGAGGGTCTCGATCACCGGGTAGGTGAGGAAGACCAGCCAGATGCCGGCCACCACCCACCCCCACCGCTCCCAGGGGGAGCGAGTGGAGTGGGCGAGGGGAACGGTCACACCCGCTCCCGGCGTCGGCGCAGCCCCCAGACCGCCAGCGCCGCGAAGATCACCGTCCACGAGCACACGTTAGCGAGCAGCAGCCACACCGAGTCGTGTCCGGCGTCGATGGGCAGGTAGCCCTCCGAGATCGGGTAGCGGGCCAGCCCGGCATAGCCGTAGAGCGGGGTGAAGCGGCCGATCTCCAGGATGATCCCGTCCATCGGTGTGAAGACGTTGCCGAGGAAGCTCATGATCACGATCAGCCCGGACGCGATGCCGGAGGCGTTCTCGCCCTTGAAGATCAGGCACATCGCCAGCCCGTAGACCGCGAACAGGGCCGAGCCGAGCCACACGATGCCGGCGCTGGCCAGCCAGTCGAACGCGTTGCCCGAGGATCCGGTCGCCGCGCCGATCGCGTAGATCAGCGCGATCGGGACCGCCGCGACCAGCATCGCCACTCCCGTCTTGATCGCCACGAAGGCCAACGACGGCAGCGGCGTCAGGGCGATCTGCCGACCCCACCCCATCGTCTGCTCGGTGGCGGCCGACCCCGCGACCGTGGTGGTGGCCGTGACTGCGCCGTACGCCGCCATCGAGACCATCACGTAGAGCGCGACGTTCGCACTGCCGTAGGCCTCGTCGTCCCCCACCCCGAAGACGAAGAACAGGAACGCCGGCAGGGCCACGATGAAGAACATGCCCATCTTGTCCCGCAGCTGTCGCTTCAGGTCGAGGCCGGCATAGACGACGGCCAGGGGCCGGGACGTCGGGCGACGGGAGGCGGGCGGCGTCCCGGTGCGGTGCCGGTGTCGGTGCCGGTGCCGGTGTCGATGCCGGTGTCGGTGATCGCTGGGCTGCTCATCGCAGGGCCTCCTCGCGCTGGTTGGGGGCGCCGATCGGCTCTGGCCCGGTCAGGGCGAGGAACGCGGCCTCGAGGCTGGCGCTGGACACCTCGAGGTCGGTGATGCCGAGCGGGGCGACCGCCCTGCGGACGTCGTCGAGCCAGGCGCCGTCGATGCCGTGGACGCCGACGACGTCTGCGGGAGGGTGGAAGGTCATCGTCTGGCCGCCGTACGCCGCACGCACCTCGGCGGTCGGGCCGTCGGCCCGGATCCGGCCGCGGGCCATCAGCACGGTGCGGTCGGCGAACGCGTCGGCCTCGGCGAGGTAGTGGGTCGCGAAGACGATGGTGCGGCCGTCCGCGGCGTCAGCACGCATGGTGTCCCAGAACTCCTGGCGCGCGCCCACGTCCATGCCGGTCGTCGGCTCGTCCAGGATCACCAGGTCCGGGTCGGGCACCAGCGCCAGCGCGAACTTCAGCCGCTGCTGCTCACCGCCCGAGCAGGCCTTCACCAACCGGTTGGCCAGCCGACCCAGCCCGGCGCGCTCGACGACGACATCGACCCGCTCGGGCCGCCCGTGCAGAGCCGCGATCGCGCGGATCGTCTCGCGCACCGTGAAGTCGGGGAGCAGTCCCCCGGTCTGCATCACGGCCGAGACCCGGCCGTCCGCGACCGCGCGACGAGGCGGTACGCCGTACACCTCGACCGTCCCGCTGGTCGGCACGGTCAGCCCGAGGAACATGTCCACGGTGGTGGTCTTGCCGGCGCCGTTGGGGCCGAGGAAGGCGACGATCTCGCCGGAGCCGATGGTCAGGTCGATGCCGTCGACAGCGGTGACGGTCTCGCCGTCCTGTCCCCGGAACCGCTTCGTCAGGCCGGTCGCCTCGAGTGCTGGTGTGGTCATGACCCCACCTTCCGCGTCCGCGAGCGTCGAGCCCCGGGGGAGTTGTCACGACCTGGGCATGACACCTGTCACGGCCGGACCAGAGCGTGCTCGACCGGTCCGCGTCAACCACGACGACGTAGGATGGACCTACATCCCTCGAGGATGGGTGGATCATGTGGTGGTTGCTCTGGCTCGTGCTGGCCGTCGCCCTCGGCGCAGCTGAGTTCTTCACGCTCACGCTGGCGCTCGGCCTGCTTGCGGGCGCCGCCCTCACCGCCTCGATCGCCGCCGGCCTCGGAGCGTCGGTCCCCATCCAGCTGCTCGCCTTCGCCGTGACCGGCGGCGTCGGCCTCGTGGCGGTCCGCCCGATCGCGAAGCGGCACCTGGCGCTCCCGCCGGCCTCCCGCGACGGAAGCGACGCCCTGGTCGGCCGCTCTGCGACGGTCACGCGCGAAGTCACCGCGACCGGTGGGCTGGTGACCCTCTCCGGCGAGGACTGGTCCGCGCGGCCCTACGACGAGAGCCTGGTGATCCCGCCGGGCGTGCGGGTCGACGTACTCCAGATCGACGGTGCCACCGCACTGGTGCACCCCCGTGAACCACTGCCAGACCCCCGACCCTAGAAGGGTGAGCACGATGGAACTCCTGGTGCCGATCATCGTCCTGGCGGTCCTGGTCGCCTTCGCAGTGGGTGCGGCGATCCGGATCGTCCCCCAGGCCAGGCGCTACAACATCGAGAGGTTCGGCCGCTACCAGAGGACCCTCCAGCCCGGGCTGAACCTGCTCATCCCGCTGGTCGACCGGGTGAACACCAAGCTCGACGTCCGGGAGCAGGTCTACTCCTCGGACCCGAAGCCGGTGATCACCGCGGACAACCTCGTGGTCGCGATCGACACCGTCCTCTACTACCAGATCACCGACCCGCGGGCGGCGGCCTACGAGGTGGCCGACTACCTCAAGGCCATCGACCAGCTCACGGTGACCACCTTGCGCAACCTGATCGGATCGATGGACCTCGAGCGGACGCTCACGTCCCGGGAGACCATCAACACCAGGTTGCGCGAGGTGCTCGACGCGGCCACCGGCAAGTGGGGGATCCGGGTGAACCGGGTGGAGATCAAGGCGATCGACCCGCCGGGCACGATCAAGGAGGCGATGGAGAAGCAGATGCGGGCCGAGCGGGACAAGCGGGCCGCGATCCTGCACGCCGAGGGCGAGCGACAGTCGCTGATCCTCACCGCTGAGGGGACGCGCAACAAGTACATCCTCGAGGCGGAGGGCCGCCAGCAGGCGATGATCCTGGAGGCCGACGGCGAGGCGAACGCACTGGAGCGGGTCTTCCGCGCGGTGCACGCCAACGACGCCGACCCGAAGGTGCTGGCCTACAAGTACCTCGAGATGCTCCCCCGGCTGGCCGAGAACGGGAACGGGTACTTCGTGATCCCCGGCGAGCTGACCGAGGCGGTCAGGACGGTGACGTCGGCCTTCGCCGCCGGTCAGGTCGCCTCGGCGCCGGTAGGCCCGACCCCAGCCGTCCCGACCCCAGCCCTCCAGACCCCGGCCCTCCCGACCCCGGCCCTCCAGACCCCGGCCGTCCCGACCCAGGCGGTCGGCCCGGTGGCGCGCCCGCAGGCGGTGGAGTCGGCCGCCCGGGCCACGAACACCGCCCGCGCCGCGGCGGAGAAGGCACGAGCCGAGGCGGAACGCGCGAAGCGGGAGGTGGCCGGCTGACTGGAGCACGCGGGCGGCCCGCATCCCGCAGGACAACGCGCGGGGTCCATCGAGGCAGGTCTCACCCGACAACTCGCCGGGCCCGTCCTCAGCCGGCGGGCGTGAACCCCTGGGTCCGCTCGCCGTCGATCAGGTAGCGGCCGTCCTCGAACCGCAGGTCGAGCACGGTCGGGCCGGGTCCGTTGTCGAAGTTGTCGAACCGGACCTGGTAGCTGACGCTCAGGTTGTCGGGGTTCGAGGAGATGCTGAGGACCCGGCCGTTCGTGGCGGAGTCCCAGAACCTGCGGTAGGTCTGGATCCCGCCGCTCTCCACCTGGAACTTCGGGGACAGCATCTGCCACGCGGCGTCGGGGTCATCGGCGACCGTCGAGACGTAGTCGCGGATGAACGCCTCCATCCCCTCCTCGGTCGGCTCGTCCGCAGGCTCGGTGCTGGCCGGGGTCTCCGCCGGCTTCTTCGTCTCCGCCGCCGGATCGCGGCCGGCCAGGGAGGCGAACAGCACGACGGCCAGGACGAGCGCGAGGACGAGGCCCAGACCCGCGAGCACCAGCGTCCGCGGGGAGCGTCGGCGTCCTCGCAAGACCAGCGACCGGGCCGGCTGCCCGGTCGCAGCGACCGGTGGAGGCAGCGGCGCTCGTTCCCGGATGGGTTCCGGTGCAGGTTCAGGTTCGGGGGCGAGTTCGGGGGCGACGGTCGTCAGCGGCCTGGTGCCCGAGGCCCGGCCCGGCCGGTCCGCGTCGCCTGCCGCGCGGGTGGACATGGTCGGCGCCCGGTGCTGCGGGTCCGCGAGGAAGTCACGGACCTGCTTCATCGTCCACCGCTGGGCGGGGTCCCGCACCATCGTGCCCTCGAGCAGCGGGGTCATCCAGCCCGCGTCGCCCAGGCGCGGTGGCTCCTCGTTGACGATGCGATAGAGCGCGCTGAGCACGTTGTCGCCGACCTCGTACGGCGCCCGGCCGGCCAGCACGAAGAAGACGGTCGCCCCCAGGGACCACACGTCACCGGCATCGCCACCGCGATCGCCGGTCGCGACCTCGGGCGCCAGGTAGGCCGGGGAGCCGGTGACCATGCCGGTCTGGGTCAGCGAGGGGTCCGTCGCGATCCGCGCGATCCCGAAGTCGGTGAGCTTCACCTGCCCGCTGCTGTTGACCATGATGTTCGACGGCTTCACGTCACGATGGACGATGCCCGCCCCGTGGGCGGCGACCAGCGCGTCGGCGACCTGCCACAGCAACGGCGCCGCTGCCTCGGGTGAGAGCCGGCCCCGCTGCCGGACGAGGTCACTGAGGGTGACCCCGTCGACGTACTCCATCACCAGCCAGTGGGCGTCGGGGTCGATCACGACGTCGAAGACCGCCACCACGTGCGGATGGTTGAGCTGGGCGCTCAACCGTGCCTCGCGCTCGGCGCGGGCCAGGTCGGTGCTGTCCGCGCCCGGCAGCAGGCCGATGCGCTTGAGCGCGACGTTGCGCCCCAGGACCTCGTCGCGGCCGAGCCACACCACGCCCGTGCCACCGCGCCCGATCTCACGGTCGAGCGAGTACCTGCCTGCGATCACGAGGGCCCTTCGGTCTGTGTCTGCTGGGTGAGGGCCACCATCGTAGGCACGCCTGACCGTGGGGACGACCTCGCTCCGGTCACCACGACTGCCGCAGGACCCTGGCCGGGAGACCGCGATGCTCGCGGTCCCGAACGATGGCGGAGGCCGAGACTTCTTAGGCTACCCTAACTCCAACGGACGTCGAAGGGGGATCGTGATGCACGCCGTGGTGGTGGAGAAGGACTGGCTGACGCCGAGCCTGGTCCGGATCGTCGTGGCCGGCGACGGCCTCGACGGGTTCGAGATGGTCGATGCGACCGACGCCTACGTGAACCTGGCGTTCGCCCCGCCGGGCGCGCCGTACGGCCCGGTCTTCGACCCCGCAGACGTCCGCGACCGGCACCCGAAGGAGTGGACGCCGGCCCGTCGCCGCTACACGGTGCGCGCCTGGGACCCGGCCTCGCGACGGCTCACGCTGGACTTCGTGGTGCACGGCGACGTCGGTGTCGCCGGCGCCTGGGCCGTCCGTGCGGAGCCGGGCAGCGTGCTCGTGCTCGAGGGGCCGTCCGGCGGCTACCTCCCCGACCCCGAGGCGGACTGGCACCTGATGGTCGGCGACGAGTCGGCGCTCCCCGCCATTGCCGCCTCGCTGGCCTCCGTGCCCGCCGGGACCCCGGCCGTGGTCCGGATCCTGTGCGACGGACCCGACCACGAGATCGGTCTGGCCTCCCCCGGCGACCTGGCCGTCGACTGGGTGCACCGCCGCGGTGACGCCCGGGACGACGCCCTGCTCGCCGAGGCCGTGCGGGACATCACGTTCCCTCAGGGCCGGGTGCACGCCTTCGTCCACGGCGAGGCCGTGGCGATCCGGGAGCTCCGCAAGCACCTGCTCGTCGAGCGTGGCCTGTCCAGGAGCGACATGTCCTGCTCGCCGTACTGGCGCCGCGACATGACCGACGAGGCGTGGCGCAAGGTCAAGCGCGAGTTCGTGCAGGCGATGGACGCCGACATCCCGGACCAGACGGACGCGGCCTAGCGGAGCCGGGTCAGCAGAGCCCGTCGTAGCGGCCCAGGGTCGCCTGCGGCGCCGCGATCGACTTCGCGTTCTTGCGTTCCAGGGTGTAGTAGCGCACCCAGTCCATCTGCATCCGTCCCCTGTTCATCCGGGCGCCCGGAGGGGCGACCATCCGGAAGCGGACGGCGTACGACGCACCGGTGCGAGCGGCGCTGCGGGGCTCGGTCATCACGACACGGGTGTCGATGAACCAGGAGATGTGGTCGGGGGTGACCTCGACGGCGTAGGTGTGGAACACGTCCTGGCGGAGGTCGAGCACCTTGGTCGCGGTGAAGTCGACGTCGGTGTTGCGCAGGTGCAGCGTCGCCGGGTTCCTGCCGATCGTCGAGTCGCTCAGGACGATGCTGCGCGCGCACTGGTCGCCGGTGGTCGGAACCAGCTCCCACACCGCGCGGTACGGCGTGTCACTGGTGCCGTACTGCCTGGTGCGGACCCGCGCCTCCCACCGGCCGTACTGCCGGGCACCCGCCGTCCAGCCGGCCGTCACGGTGCCGCTCGTCGCCGTCGTGTTCAGCGTCAGCATGCCGTTCTGGTTGCGAACCAGGCCGGCTCCGGCCGGGTTCACCGACCAGGTCGGGGCCAGCGCGCCGTGGAACTCGTCCTTGAGCTGGGCGTTGCCCCATCGGAAGATCTTCGCGGCGTTGGTGGGCGCCGAGACCGGAGCCGGTGCCACCTGCGGTGTCACCGCCCGCTTCTTCTTCTTGTGCTTGCGGGACTTGTGCTTGCGGTGCTTGTGCTTGTGCGGCTTGTGCTTGTGCGCCGAGTCCTGCCGCTGCTCGCTGCGCTGCTCCGGGGGCGGGGCAGCGCCGGACGGCAGGATCGTCCCGGAGGCCAGCACGAGGGTGCCCACCACGATGGCGGTGGCCCTGAGGAGCCTGACTCTCGACATGCGCACACTCTAGGGAATTGCCGCCCTTTTCGTACGATATGTCGGAATATTGCGACTCGAGGGCCCGAGACGTTCGCCCGCCCGGCTAGTTGACTGGCCCCATGAGCTCCACGGTGTTCCTCAACGGAACCGTCTTCGACGGCCGTCGCTACCTCGGGTCGGCCGGTCCGGTCGTGGTCGAGAACGGCCGGATCGTCTCGGTGGGCAACCGCGCCGCCGGTGGTCGCGTGGTCGATCTCGACGGCGGGCTGCTGGCGCCGGGGTTCGTCGACGCCCACGTGCACGCGGTGCAGGGAGGCCTGGAACGCAGCCGCTGCGACCTGTCCGGGATCTCCACCCGCGACGGCTACCTCGCCGCCATCGGGACCTACGCCGAGGCGCACCCGGAGCTGCCCTGGATCCTGGGCGGCGGCTGGGCGATGTCGGCCTTCCCCGGCGGGACACCGACGGCGGCCGACCTGGACACGGTCGTGCCCGACCGACCGGTCTTCCTGCCGAACCGCGACCACCACGGGGCGTGGGTGAACACCAGGGCACTGGAGCTGGCCGCCATCACCAGCGCCACCCCCGATCCCGCACACGGCCGGTTCGAGCGGGACGCCGACGGCCACCCGACCGGAACCCTGCACGAGGCGGCGATGCAGGCCGTGGTCCGGCACGCTCCGGCGACCACGCCCGCGGACTACTACCGCGGGCTGCTCACCGGCCAGGCCTACCTGCACTCCCAGGGCGTGACCGGCTGGCAGGACGCGATCGTCGGCGCCTATGCCGGGATGGACGACCCGGGCCCGACGTACCTCCGCGCGGCGCAACGCGGCGACCTGACGGCGCACGTCGTCGGCGCGCTGTGGTGGGACCGGGAGCTCGGTGAGGAACAGGTCGACTCCCTCGTCGAACGCCGGGCCGAGTACACGCACGGCCGGTTCCGGGCGACCAGCATCAAGGTGATGCAGGACGGCGTTCCCGAGAACGGGACGGCGGCCCTGACCGCGCCCTACCTCGACCGCTGCGGCCACGCCACCACCAACAGTGGTCACTCCTTCGTCGACCCCCTGGCCCTGAGGAGGTACGTCGCCCGCCTCGACGCCGAGGGGTTCCAGGTGCACGTCCACGGGATCGGCGACCGGGCCGTCCGGGAGGCGCTCGACGCCTTCGAGGGGCTCGACCCTCGCCGCGACCGCCGGCACCACATCGCGCACGTCCAGCTGGTGCACCCCGACGACGTACGCCGCTTCGCCGGCCTGGGGGTGGCGGCCAACGTGCAGGCGCTGTGGGCCTGCCTGGACGAGCAGATGACAGAGCTGACCATCCCCTTCCTGGGGGCCGAACGCGCGAGCTGGCAGTACCCGTTCGGGGACCTCCACCGCGCCGGCGCCCGACTGGTCGCCGGCAGCGACTGGCCGGTGAGCACGCCCAACCCGCTCGAGGCCATCCACGTCGCCGTGAACAGGTGGGCCCACGGCGAGGAGGGGGCGGGACGCGCCGAGCCGTTCCTGCCGGAGCAGGCCGTGGACCTCGAGACGGCCTTCGCCGCCTACACCAGCGGATCAGCGTGGGTGAACCACCGTGACGACGCAGGGTCCATCGCGGTGGGCCAGGTCGCCGACCTGGTCGTCCTGGATCGCGACCCCTTCGCCGGTGAGACCGCCGCGATCGGGACCACCCGTGTGGTCTCCACCTGGGTCGACGGCGAGCCCGTCCACGAGTCCTGACGAGGCGCACGCGGCCGCGGCGTCGACTTGTCCTTGCCGGTCCGGGTTCGTGGCTGTTTGGCGGTGCAGACCGGTTGTCCCTCGTGCTTGTCAGACCTGCCGGTGCGGATGCGAGTGTTGGACCCGCTGTAAGGACACGGCATCGGACATGTATCAGCCGCCAGGGCCACGCGCTCCTGGCGGTGACACATTCTCGAGGGAGGGCGAGTCATGCCGGTGGGTCACACCAAGCACGGTTCGGAGAGCTTCTTCATCGAGGGTGAGGGGCTGCTCGTCTCCCAGGTCGGTGGCCGCGCGGGTGACGAGCCCGACCCGATGACCGAGTCCGACACGCCCAAGGCTCCGGCGACGCGCGCCCTGGCCAAGGCGGCACCGCCGCCCTTCCGCTTCTCCCGCGTCGGTCCCAGAGGCACCCCGTTGAACGCGACGATCACCAGGAAGCTGGCGCGTGCGATGGTCGCCGGCGGGGGCGGGGACGGCAGGATCCCGGCCGGCTACACCTATCTGGGCCAGTTCATCGACCACGACCTGACGATGGACCGGACCGATGTGATGCTCGGCGAGGACGTGGCTCCGACCGACCTGCTGCAGGGTCGCTCCCCACGGCTCGACCTCGACTCGCTCTACGGCGCAGGCCCCGGGAACCCGGCGTCCGCCAAGTTCTACGAGCCCGACGGCCTGCACCTCAGGACCGGGACGACGATCCCGGCCGACAACGTGAGGGCCAAGCCGCGGCACGACCTGCCCCGCGTGGGCAAGGGAGCCGGGCTGGCGGCCAAGCAGCAGGCGCTCATCCCCGATCCCCGCAACGACGAGAACCTGATCGTCGCCCAGACCCACCTCGCGATGATCAACTTCCACAACAAGGTCGTCGACAAGATCTCCACCACGCTTCCGACGCCGCAACGGTTCACCCGGGCACGCAAGCGGGTGACGCTGCACTACCAGTGGCTGCTGCGCCACGACTACCTGCCGCGGATCTGCGAGCCGGCGGTCGTCAACGACGTGTGGAACAAGGGGCGCAAGCTGGTCGAGCCGGATGCCGCCCCGACCGACGTACCGACGATGCCGATCGAGTTCTCGGTGGCAGCGTTCCGCCTCGGGCACAGCATGATCCGCAGCGAGTACAACTGGAACTCCAAGTTCCCCGGGACGTTCGGCTCGCTCGACTGGATGTTCTTCTTCTCCGCGCTGGGCGGCAACCTCGGCGGTGAGAAGCGGCTGATCAGCAGCTGGATCGCGGACTGGCGTCGGATGTACGACTTCCCCGCCGGCGGCAAGCCCGCCCTGACCGCACCGGACGGCAGCGTCAACATGGCGATGCGGCTCGACACCCGACTCACCGACCCGCTCGCGTCGCTGCCGCCGAGCACCTTCGGGGCCGACGAGAGCGTGCCACCGATGCCCCGCAACCTGGCCTTCCGCAACCTGACCCGCGGCAACATGGTCCGGCTGGCCAGCGGGCAGCAGATGGTGACCCGGCTCAAGGCCAGGGGCGTCAACGTCGCGCCGCTCACCCGCCCGCAGATCCTGCGCGGCAACGGCGGCGCCAGGCTCGACCACCTGACGGCCGCGGAGAAGAACGCCGTCGTCGCGCGCACGCCCCTGTGGTTCTACATCCTGCGCGAGGCGGAGATGAACAACGGCCGGCTCAAGGGCGTGGGCGCCCGCATCGTCGCCGAGACGTTCCACCGGGCGATCGAAGGCAGCCGGTTCTCGATCGTGCGCGATCCGGCCTGGAAGCCGCACCTCGGCCCCCGACCGGGGACGTTCGAGATGACGGACCTGCTGTTCTTCACCTTCGGGACAAGAGCTGAGCTCGCCCCCGCCGGGTGAGCAAGGGATACGGGGGAACGGGGGGATCGAAGGGGGGTACGGCGGATTCGGGGGATCGGGGGATCGGGGGAGACGAGGGGCCTCGCGAGAGCGGGGCCCTTCGCATGTCACGTCGAGGCGTCGCGCAGCTTCTCCAGCAGGGGCCCCGCCACCTCGTCGAGGAACCGCTGCTGGGTCTCGCCACCGATCTGCACGAGCGCGACGTCGGTGAAGCCCGCCTCCCAGAACGGCTTGACGCTCTCCACGATCTCGTCGAGGTCCGGGCCGCAGACGATCGAGTCGGCGACGTCCTCCGGACGCACGTACTGCGTAGCCCCGGCGAAGCCGGCAGTCGTGGGCAGGTCGCTGTTCACGGCGGCCAGACCGATCTCCACCGGCTGGTCGGGCAGGTCCCAGATCCGGGCGGAGTCGACCTGGAAGTACTCGCCGGAGTAGTCGACCAGCTCACCGGTGTGCAGCTCACGGATGCACCTCAGAGCTCGCGCAGGTACTGCTCCCAGTCCAGGCCGAGGAGGTCCTTCGGCCCGTCGACGACCAGCGCAGCTCCTGCCTCGACGAGCTCGGCCTCGCTGTAGCCGCCCGAACGCAGCCCGATGCAGCCCAGCCCGGCGCGCTCGGCCGATTTCACGTCGTACGGCGTGTCCCCCACGAGCACGGCGCGCCGGACGCCGCCGAGCTTCTCCAGGGTGGTGCCGATCAGGTCGGGTGCGGGCTTGGACTCCTCCGCGTCCTCCGCGGTGGTGAGCAGCTCGACGTCCTCGTCGATCCCGAGCAGCTCGACGGCCTCGCGCGAGAAGGCGGGGTCGCCCGACGACGCCAGGGCCACCCGGTAGCCGTCACCCGACAGCGTGCGCACGAGGTCGGCGGCTCCGGGGAGGGGCACGATCTCGGCCTTGATCGCGGAGTACTCCTTCTTCCACGCCTCCCGGAGCTCGTCGCCCACGCGCTGCTCGACCTCGTCGCCGGCCACCTCCGCGACGAGCTTGTCGCCACCCATCCCGATCGTGCGGTGGATGCGCCACAGGGGGATCGGGATCTGCTGGCCGTCGAAGGCGCGCTGCCAGGCGATGGCGTGGTGGTAGGTCGAGTCCACGAGGGTGCCGTCGATGTCGAAGAGGATGGCGGAGTCAGTCACCGCCTCACCGTGCCCGGCGCGGGTGAGCACAAACCTCGCGACGGGTGTGGGGCTCAGCGCAGGTTGACGACGGACTTGCCCAGGGTCTTGCGATCCTCCATGTCCTGCAGCGCCTGGCCGAAGTCCTCGATCGGGTAGGTCTTCCCGATCGGCGGGTCGATCACGCCGGACTCCATCATCGGCAGCAGCTCCTCCCACTGCTGGCGCATGTAGCCCGGCCGGACCATCGCGTAGGCGCCCCAGCCGACCCCGCGGACGTCGACGTTGTTGAGCAGCAGCCGGTTGACCTTGACCGCCGGGATCGCGCCGGCGGTGAAGCCGACCACCAGCAGCCGGCCCTGGGTGCCCAGCGAGCGCAGCGAGTCGGTGACCAGGTCGCCGCCAACGACGTCCATCACCACGTCGACGCCGTCGCCGTCGGTCAGCTCCTTGACCGCGTCGCGGAACCCGTCCACGAGCACGACCTCGTCGGCGCCTGCCCGGCGGGCGACCTCGGCCTTCTCGTCGGTGGAGACCACGGCGATGGTGCGTGCGCCGTACCCCTTCGCGACCTGGATGGTCGCGGTGCCGACACCTCCGGCGGCGCCGTGCACCAGCACGGTCTCGCCCTTCTTCAGGTCGCCGCGCTCGGCGAGCGCGAACTGTGCGGTGAGGTAGTTCATCGGGATGGCAGCGCCCTGCTCGAAGCTCAGCGCGTCCGGCAGCGGGAACACGCTGTCCGGGCCCATCCCCACCACGTCGGAGGCGCCGCCGTGGCCGAGGACCGCCGCGACCCGGTCACCCGGGGAGAGCCCGGAGCCGTCGGGTGCGGAGCGTACGACGCCCGCGAAGTCGACCCCGAGCGTGAACGGGAGCTCCGGCTTGAGCTGGTACTCGCCCTTGCTCAGCAGCAGGTCGGGGAACGAGATCCCGACCGCATGGACCTCGATCAGCACCTGCGGCCCGAAGGGGCCTTCTGCCGTCGGCTCGGGCAGGCCCTCCTCGATGCTGATCGCGGACGGGCCATCGAGTCGGGTCACCTGGACTGCGCGCATGCGTCGAGGCTAGTTGCCTCCACGCGCCGCCAGCTCCCAGGTCAGGTCTTGGCCAGCTTGGCGAGCTCGAAGTGCATCGGGTCCGTGTAGTTCCAGTCCCCGCCCCAGGCGAAGCCCCAGCTCTTGAAGATCGCGACCACGGTCCGGTTGATGTCGCCCGGGATCCCGCGGTAGTTGGTGGAGGCGTTCAGGTCGATCGCCGTGCCGAACGTGTGGAAGCTCAGCCCTCGCGACGGGTCGCGCGCGATGAACCGGGGCACGTAGCAGCCGTCGTAGGTGCGGATCTCCTTGCTCAGTCGCTGGGCCACGACCTCGCTGAGCGCGCCCCTGAGCTGGGGCAGCATCACCCGGTGACCGGTGACCCGGCCGATGATCGGCATCTCCATCGTCACGATGTTGCGGCTGACCCACGCCGGGTCCGGGTCGACGGTGCCGTCCGAGTTCGCCTTGTAGCTGAACGAGCCGACCGCCGCTGCCACGTTGCCACCGGTGAGGAAGGCGGTCCGGGCCGCGTCGAGATCGAGGTTCTGGGCCAGGATCTCGATCTGGGCCTTCTGCCCGACGTACTTCTTGAGCTCCTTGAGGATGCTGGCGGGAGAGGCCACCCCCAGGGCCACGATCATCGCGTTGTTCGGTCGCATGCCGAGCTTCTCGGTCCACTTCGAGTTCACGACCGCGTCGATGCGGGACCGGCCCAGGCTGGGCAGGATCGTGGCGTAGGCACCGATGTGCGCCGTCTCGGCCCCCTCCTCGTTGCCGAGCCGCATGTAGCCGTCCTTCTGCTCCAGCTGCTTGCCGATGACCGGCTCGACCGCGATCTCGCCGCCCGCGACCCGGTTCCAGACCGCCGGGGTCTGGGCAGTGCCACCGGCGGTGAAGCGCCGGAAGGTCTCCAGGTTCACAGCGGCGTAGGTGACCTGCCGGTCGGCCACGTAGAACGAGGCCATCGCGATCGGCTCGACCGCTTCCACGCCCTTGATCGCCTTGATCCTGGCGATGGTGTCCTTGTCCAGGCTGTTCTCGCTGAAGACCAGGATGTCCGAGGACAGCAGCGACTCGGTCAGCTTGCCCGGCGGGTCGACGGCCACGTCGCCGGACGGGGGCTTGGCAGGGGCGGCGCGGGGTGCAGGCTTCTTGCTCGTGCCCGACGTCTTCGCCGGTTCCTCGGTTCCGCACGCGGCCGTCAGGAGTACGGCGCCACCCGCCGTCACCAGCCCGCGTCGGGACACCTCTCGCATGACTTCCCCTGCTCCCCGGCCCCTACCGAGGTCCCCGACGAGGGTACCCGGCGTCGCCAGCCCGCGGCCGGGAGTCGGCGAACCTGGGCGGACCTGTCCGTGCCGCCCGGACAGCCCCTCAGGTGCTGAGCACCCGCTCGGCGATCCACGCGATCGTCTCCGCGGTCTGCGCGGGCTGCCCGGTCGGTTGCATGACGTGGCTCAGGACGAGGCGGACGACCATGTCGATCAGCACCTCGACACGGTGGTCCTCCAGCACCACGTCGTAGGTCGACACGTGCGAGCGGATCATCTGGCCCGCCGCACCGAGCAGGGGCTCGGAGTTGGTGGTCAGGAGCGGGAGCAGATCGCTGTCCGCCCCCTGGCTGCTGCTGAGGATCGCGTGCAGCAGCGGATCGGTGCGGGCCAGGTCGAGGACGCGGAAGGCGGCCGACTCGATGGCCTCGACCAGGTCGTCGGGGTTGTCCTGGAACGCGGAGTCGACGAGGCCGAGGAACAGCTCGAGCTCCCGCAGGACCATGGCCTCGGCCAGCTGCGGCTTGCCGCCGATCTCGTTGTAGACGGTCTGGCGGCTCACGCCGACGAGGTCGGCCAGCTTGGCCATCGTCAGCGCACCCCAGCCGTGCTCGGCGGTGAAGCGCGCAGCGGCCGTGACGAGCCGGTCACGGTGGGTGACCGGTGCGGACGCCAGGGAGCTCATGCGCTCCAGCCTAGGCATGGGGTCCAGCAGGAGCGCCATCGCTGTCGGGCCCGCCGGGCTCAGTGCGAGCGCAGCCCGGACTCGAGCTCCGACTCCACCGGCACGAAGTCGACCTTCTCGCGCACGCCGCAGTCGGGACAGCACCAGCTCGCGGGTACGTCGGCCCAGGCGGTGCCGGCGGCGAACCCCTCGTGCTCGTCGCCGCGGGCGACGTCGTAGGTGTAGCCGCACCCCGGGCAGCGGGCGGCGAGGACCTCGTCCCCGGCCGCTCCGGCGGCGACGGCCGCCTCGTCGAGACGTGCCTGCTCCGCCCGGCGGGCCTGTTCGACGCCGTACTCGCGGAGCAGCCGGTCGCGCTTGCGGGGGCTGAGGTTGGCCAGCGAGATGTCCCCGTCGAAGTGGGCGACCACCCGGGGGTCCATCACCCGGCGCCAGATGGCCGGGACGATCGCGAGGACGATCATCCCGGCGTACCCCGTGGGCAGCACCGGTGACTCCTCGTAGTCACGCAGGGTCTGGTAGCGGCGGGTGGGGTTGGCGTGGTGGTCGCTGTGCCGCTGCAGGTGGTAGAGCAGCACGTTGGTGGCGATGTTGTTGGAGTTCCAGCTGTGGCTGGGGTCGACGCGCTCGTAGCGCTCCCGGTCCCCGATGCCGACCTTCTGGCGCAGCATCCCGTAGTGCTCCATGAAGTTGACGACCTCGAGCAGCGAGAAGCCGATGATCGCCTGGATCACCAGGAAGGGCAGGATCCCGACGCCGAGGACGGCCATCATCACGCCCCACAGCACGGCGGACATCAGCCAGGCGTTCAGCACGTCGTTCCCGATCCGGAACGGGTGCTTGCCCTTGCGGGCGTAGCGCCGCTTCTCCAGGCGCCAGGCGCTCTTCACCGAGCCGACGACCGTGCGCGGCCAGAACTGGTAGAAGTTCTCACCGAACCTGCTGCTGGCCGGGTCCTCGGGAGTCGCGACGCGGACGTGGTGGCCGCGGTTGTGCTCGATGTAGAAGTGGCCGTAGAAGCTCTGCGCCAGGGCGATCTTGGACAGCCAGCGTTCGTGGCTCTCCTTCTTGTGGCCGAGCTCGTGGGCGGTGTTGATGCCGATGCCGCCGATGGCGCCGATGGAGAGCGCGAGGCCGACCTTGTCGAGGGTGGCGAGCTCGGCGACCCCGAGCCACTCCGGTCTGGCCATCCAGACGAACGCGCCGACGAAGCCGACGTACTGGATCGGCAGGAAGAGGTAGGTGATCCACCGGTAGTACTTGTCGTTCTCGAGGCGCTCGATCACGTCGTCCGGCGGGTTGGACCGGTCGAGGCCGGCGATCAGGTCGATGGCGGGTACGACGCCCAGGATCACGATGGGCCCGATCCAGAGCCACACGCTCCAGCCGGTCAGCTGGAACATCGAGAAGGCGATGAAGGCCAGAGACGGAACCACCAGGCCGATCAGCCAGTGGTAGCGCTTCTTGTCCGTCCACGTCGCGCTGGATCCCTCGGGGACCGTCGAGTTGGCGATGGTGCCGGGCGCCATGGCTGTCTCCTCTGCTTTACATCTGATCAACAAATGTCAATCACTTGACACGACGCTAGGGGATGTCAAGCAGTTTGACAAGACCCTGGCGAATGTAAAGTCGCTCCGAGGACCCCTCCGGTCAGCCGACCGTCGGGGTGAAGAAGAGGGTGCCGCGCACCTCGGTGGAGTCGCGGATGTCGGCGCGGATGCGGTGGCTGCGCGTCTCCACGGCCAACCGGAACCCGTCCTCCATCTGCAGCTGCACGCGGCCCGCCCGGGCATCCGTCACCCGGCCGCGCGCGACGTAGGACGACCCGGTCACGTGCTCGAACCCGCTGAGCGGCAGCCCCGGCAGCACGTCACCCTCGGCCACCAGGTGCAGCGACCCGGTCACCCGGTCCCCTGGGTGCACCCGGCCGGTCCACGCCGCGGGCCCGGTGACGGTCAGCGTGTGGCCGCGCGAGGCGAGCGTGACCTCGCCGGCCGGCTCGACCGCGACGACCTCGTGCACCGACCAGCGGCGCCACCGCCGCCAGAACAGCACACCGACCAGCACCAGCAGCACATCAGCGATGACCGCGACCACCAGGAACAGCGAGCTGGTGATCTCGCCGTTGGGCCGGTTCGCGGCGGGCTCGTCGGGCACCACCCGCACCGAGAGCACGTCGGTCTCCCTGGCCTGGCGGTAGGTGGCGTCGTCGACCCGCGCGGAGTAGGTCCTGCTCGACTCGTCGATCGAGGCCGGCAGCCGGTAGTCGACGAAGCGCCGCCCGTTGATCGTCCGGGAGTCCACCAGCGTCGCCTCGACGTCGCGGCCCGACCGGGTGACCTCGCGTTCGCTGAGCGTCTGGTGCACGAACGGCAGGTTCACCAGGAACAGTGCCACCAGCACCACGACGACACGTCTCACGCACGCAGGCTAGTGGGTCCGGATCGGCGGTCTCGACTGCCCTGGTCTAGACCGATTTTCGAGACTCGGATGGCAGCGCACGCTCGCGGAATACGGGATACCGATACGCGTTTTGCCCGAGCGTACCGGAAACATGCTGAATGCCCGAAACAGTTGTCGAGCCGGTTTCGACGGCACAATACTTCCGCTCAGTTCGGGGCTGAGCACCACGCGCAGCCATGTAGAGGGCGGGGGCCCTCGCTGGAGGGATGTGGTGATGACCGCTCTGACTACCCTGGCGCGACGTCTGGGGCGTCGTCCTCGCTGGATCCTCGCCGTCACCATCGCACTGGCCCTGACGGCCATGGGTGCGCGGGTGGACGCGCTGGTTCCGGCGGCCGCTCCGGCGTCGGCGGACTGGACGATGATGGTCTACGCCGTGGGTGACACCGACAACGTCGCCGAGGTCATGGTGCGCAACCTCAACCGCTTCACCGAGATCCCCGATGCCGAAAACGTCAACATCGTCGCGCTCGTGGATCTGCCCGAGCGCAACGACCCCGGTGCGCCCGACAGCCAGATCCGCGGCATCGGCGAGTTCACGACAGCCAAGCTGCTCCAGCTCGACAACGGTCGGTGGAACGAGGTGCGCGATCTGGGCGAGCAGTCCATGGGTCGCCCCGACGTGCTCGCGCGATTCATCGAGGAGGCGGCCGGACGCTACCCCGCACGCAAGTACGGGCTCACCCTGTTCGACCACGGCGGCGCCTACCAGGGCGGGTACGTCGACATCGGCCCACCGGACAGCGGCGACGGCCTGTCGATCGCCGACATGCGGGCGGGCATGACCGCAGGCATGCAGGCCGCCCGGATCCCGCGCTTCGAGCTGCTCTACCACGCCTCGTGCCTGATGTCGTCCTACGAGACCGTGAGCGCCCTTGCGCCCCTGGCCCGGAGCATGGCGGGTTCGGAGGAGCTCATGCTCTCCACGCCGATCCTGCCTGAGGGTTACCTCCCGATGGCTGACGACGCCAGCGGCGCCCAGGTGGGGGCCGCCCTTTCCGAGGGCTACGGCCGGTTCCTGGCCGAGGAGCTCGATCCCAGGTCGACCAACAAGGCACGACCGCTCGCCGCGATGTCCGTCATCGACGGCGACCGGGTCCGGGCGCTGGACCTCGCCCTGGAGGCGTTCGCCCGCGCTGCGCAGACCCACGCCCCCGACGTGGCGGCTGGCGTAGCCCGCGCGCGCGCCAGCGCCCTGGAGTTCGTCCTGCCGCTGAGCCCGGACCAACCGTCCTGGGACCTGGTCGACCTCGGTGATTTCCTGCGCAACCTCGGCCCGTTGCCCGATGAGGTGTCCGTGGCGCGGAACGCCGTCTACACCGCACTGCGCTCCACCGTGACCCACCAGGTGACCGGAACCGCAACGCAGCAGGCCACGGGCCTCAACGTGTTCCTGCCGACGCGGACGCAGAGTGTCCGCAACTACCTGAGCGACGGGATCCCGCCCAGGGGGTGGGGAGCGTTCCTCACCTCCTTCCTCGGGTCGGTGGCCTCGGCAGCCGACGGCTCCCCCGACGCGCGGTTCTCCGGGAGCCGTCCCACGCTGGAGCTGCTGCCCGATGGAGCGCGCATGACCGCCCGGCTGCGCCCAGGGGACGGGAGCCGCGCAGTGAGCGCTCGCACACAGGTCTTCGCTGACATCGAGGGCCAGCAGGACGCGCTGCTCCTGGTCGGACCCGGCTACCTCGGCGCCGGTGGCGCCGACCAGCTGCAGGGGGTGTGGGACTACCAGGTCCTCGTGCTGACCGACGGGAGGACAACTGTCCCCGTGTCGGCCATCTTCAAGGCTCAGGCCGGGGGGCTCGTCGGATCGGCGTACGCCACCTACTCCTCGCCGTCCGGGGACAAGGCAGATGTCGCCTTCCGCCTGCTGCTGACCAGCCAGGGCAAGATCCGCGGCGTGTCCACCAGCGTGGTCGCAGCCGACGGCAGCTCCGCGGGTGCCCGGTTCGAACCCGGCGGTGCGCTGCGCCCGGTCCTGGCCGCGCAGACACCCAACGGCATCGAGACGCGAACGCTGGACCGTCCTGTGCCGATTGGGCCGGAGCTGCACTTCGAGTTCCGCAAGCTCCGACCGAGCCTGCCGTTCTCGATCGGTCTCGTCGTCGGTGACGTGGCCGACCAGCGCGCAGGCACCTTCATCGACGGCCGGATCCCGTGAACCACCCTCACCCAGGAGACAGCAGATGACCACCACCCCTGACCAGCAGGCCGGCTCGGCGCCCGAGCCGGGTGCACCGTCTGTGATCAGCCTTCCGGGAGCCAGGTTCGACCCGTTCACCGGCGCGGAGCTGAGCCGACGCGACGGTGGGCGTCGTCGCGGCAGCTACGCCTTGCAGCAGGGCGAGCCAGTGCTGTCGTTCAACCTGGTGTCGTCGTTGTTGCCGATGGCCAGCGGCACCGCTCCACAGACCTACCGGTGGGCGCTCGGCCTCGGCCTGCTGGTGCCCGTTGTCGCCGGCGCGCTCGGCTACCTGGCCTTCGCTTTCGTGGCTGCCGCGCTGCTGGTCCCCGTCGTCTACGTCGTCTACATGTACGACATGAACCAGTGGGACGATCAGCCACTCGGCGTGGTGCTCGGCGCCGTCGGTGTGGCCGGTGTCCTCGGCGTGGGGTTCACCTTGCTGTGGCACAGCCTCCTGGACTCCGGGGCGGCGCTGTCCGGAGCGGGAGCTGGCCTCGACGCCATCAGCTGGCCGAGCCTGCTGGTGCTCTGCCTGCTCGTGCCCATCGTCTCGGAGATCCTCAAGCAGGTCGGACCCGTCGTGCTCGCGCGCCGACCAGCCTTCGACGACCTCATCGATGCCCTCACCTTCGGCATCGCCGCCGGCTCGGCGTACGCCGCCGCTGAGACGATCGTGGTCAACCGTGCCCTGTTCGGCTCCATGGGCCACATCGACAAGGTCGACAGCGGCTTCTGGGTCTCCCTGATCCTGTCTGCGGCGATCGTCAAGCCGGTCGTCTACGGCGCCGCCACGGGCATCGCGGTGGCTGCCTTCTCCGGTGTCGGGCGCGGCTACCGCGGCTTCAAGGCGCCCTACCTGCGTGGACTCGGCGAAGCCGTCGCCGCCAACATCGTCCTGCAGCTCGCACTGTTCATCGCCGGGCGGGTCGGCGGAGCGCGCGGTGCCGTCCTGGGCCTGGTCCTGGGCGCCGTCGTGGCCGTGGTCATGGTGATCAGGCTGCGGCACCTGCTCCACGTCTCCGTGCTCGAGGTGGCGCTGGAGACGGCCGGCTCGGGAGAGCTCAGGGACACCGCGCACGGAGCCGCATGGTGCCCCTCCTGCGACCTGCCGCTGGTCGAGGGGGCCAACTTCTGCGTGGCGTGCGGCACCGCGGTCCGGGCTGCCAACAAGGTCTCCCGTCGCCGTAACGCGCAGCCCGACCCGGGTGTCCAGGTCGCCGAGGGGCAGGAGCCTCCCGACGACAACAAGCGGACGGCCCTCGTCGTCGGTTCGGCGCTCGCGATCCTGGTGGCGGCCGGTCTGCTCGGTCAGATCAGTGCCGCCGCGTCGTCGGACGTCGCGATCACGGACAGCTCCGACATCCAGATCGTCCCCAGCCTGGACGGGGCCGGCATCGATCCCGCCCCGGTGCCGGCTCCGGCACCAGGCCCATCGGTCTCGCCGTCGGCCACCGTCGCGCCGTCGGCGTACGTCTCGGGTGCGGCCACCTCGTCATCGTCGAACGTCTCCAGCGACGACCTGCTGCTGCCCGGCAGGCGCTCCGACGGCGCCGAGGGCGGAATCCGGCTGGACCTGGCCGATGGCTGGAAGGTCATCGGGTCCAGCTCCACCCGGATCGTGGCCAGCAAGGGGAACGGGGTGTTCGCGGTCGACATCACCCAGCCACCGGCGGACATCGGCGCGATGATGCAGGCGAACCTCAAGGACCTCATGGACCGCGGCATGCAAGAGCTCGGGTTCACCCCGCCGACGCAGCTGCCGCTGCCCAGTGCCGACTTCGTGGCTGCGGCACGGATGGACCTTCGCGGGATGATGGCCAGCCAGCAGGGTGGCGCCGTCCCGCTCGAGGGGTTTGCGATCTACCTGGTCCGCCAGGACGGCGTCGGAGTCACGGCGACCGGTCTGTTCAGTCCAGGTGAGCTGGACCGCACGCCCGCACTGGTCAAGGAGTACGGCGCGATGCTCGCCTCGCTCATCGGATCGGGCTGATCGCGGCGCCAGAACCCGAGCCCCCGCTCGCGCGGCGATGGTCCTGGTTCCCGTCCGGAACCGTGGCGCTCCTGGCCGTCGCGCTCGTGCTCGGCTCGGTCCAGGCCACCCGTGACACCACTGCCACTGCGGTCAGCGGTGCCGCGGCGTACCTCCCGGAGGACGGCTACCGCTCGGTGACCCGGAACGGGTCGTCCGTGACGGTCACCGAGAACGCACGCCTGCCCAGCGGTGTCGCGGCGTTCTCCATGCCGGGGAAGGTGAGCAGCCAGGTGATGGAGCACCACACTGACCTGTTCACGGAGAACGTCGCGATGTGGCGCCAGACCACTACCTTCTATGGAGGCGAGCAGTCGCAGGCGACGGGCCTGATGGCGCTCACCGAGGCGGGGATCGTGCAACTGGCCTACTCCTCCGAACAGCTCGCACTCGTCTTCGATCCTCCCCTGCTGGTGATCCCGAACAACCCCCACGACGGGCAGGCATGGACCGGCGAGGGGGACGCCGCCGGAGGTCTGATCGACTACCTCGCGACCACGACCATTGCGCGCAAGGGAGAGTGCTGGGCAACGACGAGCTCGCTGGCCTTCAAGGTGCACGCCACAGGTGCCCCGATGGGCTCGATCCCGGGCAGGTCCCGCATCTGCCCGGGTCGCGGGCTCCTCGTCGGCGAGCCCGCAGAGAAGCCCGACCTCGCCGACACCGGCACCCAGCGCACCGCGGCTGCGAGCGAGCTCGTCGAGCTCTCCCGGGCCACTGAGCTCCACCTGACCTCGCGGAGTCCGATCGGGGAGCTTGCGATGGACGCGGTCCGGCTCGACATCGCACCGGTGAGCACCGGCGACGGCCGACTGGTCCTTGCGGACTCCAACACCGGTGACCTGCTCAGCTCGCGCCGCGACGGGAAACAGTTGACCGTCGGCTGGAGGGCACACCCCGGAGGCACGGTGACCTCGCTGGTGGCGGTGGGTGATGTGATCGTGGCGGGGACGAGTGAGCGTGACCTGTGTGCCTACCGCGCCGACGGCGCCTGGCTGTGGTGCCGCCAGCTCGGTGACCTGGTGGATCGGCCCGGTGTCGCCCTGGACCGTCGCTCGGTGGCAGTTCTGGGGCAGGACGGTGTCCTGCGGGCCATCGATGTGCTCGACGGCATGCAGCGTTGGCGGGTCCGAGGCGTCGACACCGTCCTGGACCCGGTGCGGGTCGGGGGGCGGATCGTGGTCGCCGAGCGCGACGGGACCCTGCGCGCCTGGGACTCTCACACCGGCAAGGAGTCGTGGACCGCCGATTCAGCGGACGTGCCGGACCTTCTCACCACGTCGGGTGAGGAGATTCTCGTGGCGGGAAGGCTCGTCACGCGCTACGACACCCGGGGAGAGCGGCGGAGCCAGCACGTGGTCCGGGTGGGCGTGAACGGCGGAGCGATGGTCGGGGCCGTGACCGTGATCACCGGATCCGACGGCACCCGTGCCTACGACCGCTCCGGTGACCAGCTCTGGACCGCTCCACGCTGGCGAACCGTCGTGACGGACGGCACCGGACTGCTGGCCGTCCAGGAGTCCACAGCGCTCCTGGTCGACCCGAGGACGGGACGCACGTTGCAACGATGGGCCCTCCCTGGCCAGGTCGCAACCTGGTGGACAGCGCCACTGGGCGAGGACCGGGTGCTGACGGGCTCGGGCGCCGTCATCGTGGGTCTGTCATGACCGCGACCACCGTGGTCAGGGGGCGCTCGTCGACCTCGACACTCGCCACTGCGCGTTGGTTGCTCAGGGCGGTGTTCGACATCGTGGCCGAACCGGTACGCAAGGGTCGCCTGCGGGGCGAGTCGTGGCACCCTGGCCTGCGCGCCGCCGTGGCGTTCTCGCTCGTCCTCTACGTCGCCGAGCTCGCCCTGCTGGCCGCCGCTCCGCTCGTCCGTGCGCACGACGACCTCGCCGTGGTGGGCACGATGAGCCTTCCACGCTCGACGGTCTTCTTCTTCGTTGCGGTCGTGCTGTGGTGCCTGTCCCTGTTGTACGCAGCAAGCCTGCACGCCCCCGTCTGGCTACGCATCGGGTCCCTGGTGCTCGTCACGCTGACGATGGCGACCTTCGCGATCCTGGCCGGAACCTCTGGCGGTGCCTGGGTGCCGATCGCAGTCGGTGCCGGGGGCCTGGTCGTGCTCACCTCCGCCCGTTGGCGACGCGACCCCGCCTGGTGGGAGGTGCCGCTCGCCCTGCTGCTCGTCTCGGGACCTTCGCTGGTCGCACTGGCCCTGGGCGCAGCTCGCACCCAGTCGCTGGGTGCCGACGCCATGCCCCTGCTCCTCAGCCTGCAGATGCAGCGGCTCAACGCCCTCGCGATGCCGGCCGCACTCCTCGCCGGAGCAGCCGTCGCCGAACTGGCGGTCTCCACGGCGGGCAAGGTGGCCCGCAGCGGGTCTCGCTTCCCCCGGTTCCTGGTGCCCCTGGTCCTCGCCCTCGGTGTCTGGCGACTGGTCGAGGTCGCGCGGTCAGCGACCACCACCGGCGAGACGACGAACGCAGTCTGGGTCGAGTGGGTCGGTGCGACCGGCCTGCTGGCGGTGGCCAGCGCGTGGGGCTGGTGGCTACTCCGGCCGTCGAGGGAGCGCTCGCCGGCACCTCAGCCCGAAGACGCCGCCTCGGAGGTGGGTGTGGTCGGGACACCCGTGGCCATCGCGCTCCTCGCCCTCCTCCTTCCCTCGGCGCTGGTGAACTCCGCGGTCGCCGTGCTGGCAGCGTTCAACCGCAACGGTCAGGCGCTCAGCGACCTCAACGACCGGCTCCTGACGACCACCAACGTCACCTGGTACCGGATCCTCGTGGGGCTGGTGCTTCTCGTCCTCGCGGCTCGGCTCGCCCGCCGAGGCCCTCCAGCTCGCGCGTTGCTGCTCGGTCAGATCGGGTTGGTGCTGGTGGTGGTCCATCTCGGCACCGTCAGTGACGGACGAATCCGCTGGCCCTGGACCTCCGACTCCGTCGTCGACGTCGCGGCGGTTGCCGCTCTGGTCGGCTTCGCATGGCTGGTGCTGCGCGGGCGACTGACGAGCGTACGAGCGGCGGTGCTGGGCACCATCGTCGTCATCCCGTGGGCATTCCGGTTCTCCGACGTGATCGACGAACCGTTCGTCACCCTGCTCGGCCTCGGCGGCATCGGGGTCACCCTGTTCGGCCTGGTGTGGGCGTTCGCCACCGGCGCCTTCGACGCCAACGGCGACTCCGTCCGCTACCCCAGGCAGACTCGTGTCCTGCTGTTCCTCGCCCAGGCGATCTTCGGGCTGCTGGCCCTGGTGTACGCCGCCGTGGCGCGTGGCGGCTCCGCGTTGGCCTTCTCCCCGACAGAGACCTCGGCGCTCGGCTCCCAGGTCCTGGGAGTGCCGTTGATCCTCGCGGCGCTCGTCGTGATGGTGTGGCGACTGGGACGCTAGGTTGGCGGACATGGCAGACCCGATCGGCATCGACTTCGGCGGCAGCGGCATCAAGGCGGCGCCCGTCGACCTGTCCACCGGGGAGTTCTCGGCCGAGCGCGAGCGCATCGACACCCCCGAGGAGTCCACCCCCGAGGCGGTCGCGGAGGTGATGGCGGAGCTGCTCAAGAAGTTCAAGGGCAGCAGCTCGGTGGTCGGTGTGACCGTGCCCGGGGTGGTGCGCAAGGGCGGTGTGATCGGCTCGGCGGCCAACATCCACAAAAGCTGGATCGGCACCGACGCCGACGACCTGCTCAGCGACACGCTGGGGCGGGAGGTGCACGTCATCAACGACGCGGACGCGGCCGGCCTCGCCGAGGTGCGCTACGGCGTGGCCAAGGGACGCGGCGGCCTGACGATCGTGACCACCCTGGGCACCGGCATCGGGTCGGCGCTGCTGTACGACGGAGTGCTCGTGCCCAACTCCGAGCTCGGCCACCTCGAGGTGGAGGGCCACGACGCCGAGAGCCGCGCCGCCAACTCCGCCCGCAAGAACGAGGACCTCACCTGGGACCAGTGGGCCAAGCGACTGACGACCTACTACCGGACCGTGGAGAAGCTGTTCTCCCCCGACCTGATCGTGGTCGGCGGCGGCGTCAGCAAGAACGCCCGCGAGTTCATCCCGTTGATCGAGATCGACACGGAGATCATCTCCGCGACCCTGCGCAACACCGCCGGGATCGTGGGGGCCGCGGCACTGGCGGCCGACAAGCAGGGCTGAGAGCGGGGCGCGCAGTCCGCCCCACCCACCTCAGTCCTCGGTCGACTCCGCCCAGAGGTTGATCCCTGCGTCGACGGCGTCCTGGTCGATGGCCGCGAGCTCTTCGTCGGTGAGCGGTGGACCCTGCAGGGCGTCGAGGTTCGTGTCGAGCTGCTCCACCGACGACGCCCCGATCACGGCGGAGGTGACCCGGCTGTCGCGCAGCGCCCACTGCAGCGCCAGCTGGGCCAGCTTCTGCCCGCGGCCCGCGGCGATCTCGTTGAGCCTGCGCACGTGCGCGATCGTGGCCTCGTCGAGATGGTCCTCGGCGATCGTGCTGCCGCTGCGGGCCGCGCGCGAGTCCTTCGGCACGCCGTCGAGGTAGCGGTCGGTCAGCAGCCCCTGCGCCAGTGCGGTGAACACGATGCAGCCCATGCCCTGCTCCTCGAGCTCGTCGAGGAGGCCCTTCTCGATCCAGCGGTTCAGCATCGAGTACGACGGCTGGTGGATCAGCAGCGGAGTGCCGAGCTCACGGGCGATCGTCGCGGCCTCCCGCGTCCTCTTCGGGGAGTACGACGAGATGCCGGCGTACAGCGCACGGCCGGAACGGACCGCGGTGTCCAGCGCCAGCATCGTCTCCTCGACGGGCGTCTCGGCGTCGAACCGGTGGCTGTAGAAGATGTCGACGTAGTCCAGTCCCAGCCGGCCCAGCGACTGGTCGAGCGAGGAGAGCACGTACTTGCGGGAGCCGCCGCCCTGCCCGTAGGGGCCGGGCCACATGTCGTAGCCGGCCTTGGTGGAGATGACCAGCTCGTCGCGCAGCGCCGAGAAGTCCTCGCGGAGGAACTTCCCCATGTTCTCCTCGGCCTGTCCGTAGGGAGGCCCGTAGTTGTTGGCCAGGTCGAAGTGGGTCACCCCGCGGTCGAAGGCCCGGCGCAGGATCGCGCGCTGGGTCTCCTCGGGACGGTCGGTGCCGAAGTTCTGCCACAGGCCCAGGGACAGGGCAGGCAGCTTCAGGCCGCTCCTGCCGCAGTAGCGGTAGTCCATCGTGTCGTAGCGGTCCTCGGCTGGCTGGTAAGCGCACATGAGCCCATTGTGCGCGGACCTCTAGGGTGGCAAACATGCCGGCTACCCGTGTGCTCCCGACCGAGGAGGCCACCGCCCTCGTCGAGCTGGTGCGCGAGATCGCCCAGCGTGAGCTGCTGCCGCAGGTCGCCGAGGCCGAGGCCACCGAGACCTTCCCCCGTGAGTCGTTCCGCACCCTCGGTCGCGCGGGCCTCCTCGGTCTGCCCTACCCCGAGGAGTACGGCGGGGGCGGCCAGCCCTACGAGGTCTACCTGCAGGTCGTCGAGGAGATCGCGACCGTGTGGGCGAGCGTGGGCGTCGGTGTCTCGGTGCACGCCCTCTCGTGCTTCGGCCTGGCCACTGCCGGCACGCCGGAGCAGCGCGAGAGGTGGCTCCCGGAGATGCTCGCCGGCGAGCTGCTCGGTGCCTACTGCCTCTCCGAGGCCCAGGCCGGTTCGGATCCGGCCGCGATGAGGACCAGGGCCCGTCGCGACGGCGACGACTACGTCATCAGCGGCGCCAAGGCCTGGACCACGCACGGCGGCCACGCCGACTTCTACAAGGTGATGGCGCGGACGTCCGACCCGGCGGCCGGAGGGGCGAGGGGCGGCGGCATCTCGTGCTTCCTGGTCCCGGCCGACAGCGAGGGTCTGAGCGCCGACCCGCCCGAGCGCAAGATGGGACTCACCGGTTCCGCGACGGCGACCATGCGCTTCGACGACGTCCGCGTCCCCGCCGAGCGGATGCTCGGCAACGAGGGCGACGGGCTGAAGATCGCGCTGGCCGGGCTGGACTCCGGACGGCTCGGGATCGCTGCCGTCGCCGTCGGTCTCGGTCAGGCAGCCCTCGACCACGCGGTCGCCTACGCCGGCGAGCGTCGAGCAGTTCGGCCAGCCGATCATCGACTTCCAGGGCCTCGGCCTTCCTGCTCGCCGACATGGAGGCAGCCGTGCAGGGCGCGCGGGCGATGATGCTGCACGCGGCCCGCCTCAAGGACGGCGGCCTGCCCTTCTCCCGCGAGGCGTCCATCGCCAAGCTGAGCGCGACCGATGCCGCGATGAAGGTGACCACCGACGCCGTGCAGGTGCTCGGCGGCTACGGCTACACCCGTGACTTCCCGGTCGAGCGGTTCATGCGCGAGGCCAAGGTGACCCAGATCTTCGAGGGCACCAACCAGATCCAGCGACTGGTGATCAGCCGGTCGCTCGCCAGGGACCGCACCGGTCACCTGCACACCAGAGGAGCTCCATGACCCGCTCACCGGCCGGCTTCACCGCCAAGGACCTCCCCGACCTGACCGGCACCCGCGTGCTGGTCACCGGGGCCAACTCGGGCATCGGCTTCCACGCCTCCCGGGCGCTGGCCGACCACGGTGCCGAGGTGGTGCTCGCCTGCCGCAACCTCGACTCGGGTCGTGAGGCCGCGGTCAAGATGCCGGGTATCACCACGGTCGAGGAGCTCGACCTGGCCTCGCAGAAGTCGATCCAGTCGTTCGTGGACCGGTTCGAGGGTCCGCTGGACGTGCTGGTCAACAACGCCGGCGTGATGACCCCGCCGTCGTACCGCGAGACCGAGGAGGGCCACGAGCTGCAGTTCGGCACCAACCACCTCGGCCACTTCATGCTCACCGGGCTGCTGCTGCCCTCCCTGCTGCGCGCACCGTCGCCGCGGGTGGTCACGGTCGCCTCGATCGCGCACCACCGGGGCGACGAGTCCGTGCTGGAGGGCAACCCGGCGGCGTCGTACGAGCCGAAGAAGACCTACGGCAACAGCAAGCTCGCGAACCTGCTGTTCGCGCGCGAGCTGCACCGGCGTGCCACCGAGGCCGGCAGCAAGCTCGTCTCGGTCGCCTGTCACCCGGGCGTCTCGGCGACCAACCTGGTCGGTTCACCCGACGGCATGGGCGCCAACGTGATCGTGCGCAAGGCGGCGCCGTACTTCATGCCGGTGCTCTTCCAGTCCTCCGCGGCAGGGGCCAACCCGACGCTGTACGCCGCGATCCACGCGGAACCGAACTCCTACGTGGGCCCGACCCGGCTGATGGAGAGCCGCGGGCGGCTCGGTCAGGCCAGGCTGAGCCGGCACGCTCGCAACGAGGAGCTCGGCCGCAAGCTCTGGGACGTCTCGGAGGAGCGGACCGGCGTGGGCTTCGACTTCGCCGGCTGAGGCGCCGGTCACCGCGTCCGGACGACGTTGGTCTTCGCCACCTTGTCGTGGATGGCCTGGTTCTTCTCGTCCCACAGCGGCCACAGCACGTCCAGCAGGGTGAACAGGCTGGCCAGGAAGCCGACCACCGGCACCAGGCCGAGCAGACCAGGCGCACCTGACTGCGTGACCCACCGCACGAAGATGGCCGACAGGGGCAGCTCGGGGCTCTCGCGCAGCCGGACGCGCAGACCGACGGCCAGCTTGCCCGGCGTCGCCTGCTTCCAGCTCAGGAACCCGATCGTGTAGATGAGGCCGACCACGAAGGCGACCGCGCCGATCGCGACGACGGACCCGGTGATCTCGCTCTGGAACGCCGTGGTGGACGGGGCCGAGCGGCCCTCCTCGGCGGCCGTGACGGCCGCGTCGATGTAGTCGCCGAAGGCACTCATGATGTCGCGCAGGAACGGGAACGTCAGCGCTGCCACGATCGCGGACAGGATCAGGTAGTCGATCACGGTCGCGCCCACCCGGTGCCACCAGCCGGCGAGCGGCACCCCGTCCGGGGTGGTCGGTCTGCCGGGTGTGCCGTGGGCCACCGTGGCGGAGCCCGCCGGGTACGACGCGTAGGCCGGCTCCTGCGCGGCGGTGGGATAGCTCGCCGGCTGTGCCGTGGGCGCGACATGGGCGGTCCAGCTCTGGCCGTCCCAGTAGCGCTGCTGGGGCGGGCTTCCGGGGGCGGGAGGTTGTGGGTCTGGGTACCAGCCGGCGGGTGCACTCATGTCGGCCATGCTGTCAGAGCCGCCCTGTCCACCGCTCACTGCCGCAGGACGCCACTCCTGCTCAGCTCGCGGTAGAGGTAGGGCGCCAGCGTCTTGGCGTAGGTCACGGTGAGGTGGTTGTTGTCGAAGTAGACGTTCACCCCACCGATCACGACCGGGCAGGTGTCCTCGTCGCAGTAGAAGCTGGTCAGGTCGACCAGCTCTGCCCCCGGCGTACGGCGCGCGGCGGCCGACAGGGCGTCGTACCACCTGTCCAGGCGAGTGGCCCGGTCGAGTCCGCAGCGCTCGTTGGCCTCCTCGACCTCGACCTCGGACAGACAGACGTTCGGGTCGTGGGAGGCCTTCTGGTCCTCCCGGTCCTGCGGGTTGTCCCGGAGCACCACGACCGGCACGTCCTGACGCGTGACCTGGCTCCACGCCTCGGCGAGACCGGCTGCGCGCTCCTCCCGGCTGCCCCGCATCGTGGTCAGCCGGGCGGTGGTGAGCACCGCGTCGTAGTCCGTGGCGTGCTCGTCGAGGAAGGTGACCAGCCGGTCGCGGAAGTCCGCGCACACGCGGCCCTCGGGGATCCTCAGGTTGGGTTCGTAGGTCGACCACGGACAGCCGCCGGAGACGAACAGGTCGGCGGTGAGCTTCCCGGACTCGACCATCGGCTCGACCATCGACATCATGATCCGGGCGTGCGAGTCGCCGATGACCGCGATGTGCGGGCGCCCCTCGCGTCGCTGGCCGAACTCGCACGGTCGCAGCGGGTCGGCGAGTCCCGGCGCGATGCAGCGCTGGTACTGCGGATAGTCCTGCTCCACGGCCGCCGGCGCCGGCACGAGCACGTTCTCGAGCTCCGGGTTGGGACAGTCGGTCGCCAACGGATCCCGGGACGCGGCTCCGAAGCACCGGGGTGCGTCGGCGGCGAGCCGGGCGGCCGTCTGCTCGTTCCGCTCGGCCTCGCGGGCCACGTCGGCCCGGGGGACGACGCACACGGCCGTGAGCACGACGGCTCCTGCCGCGGCGTACGCGAAGGTGACGCGGGGACGGGCCACGCCGAACCGCCTCGCCTCGCGGACGGGGTCCTCGACCCATCGCTTGGTCAGGGCCGAGGCGCCGACGGTGGCGAGCAGGATCGAGAGCTTGTCGAGCATCGTCAACGGATGGTCGGTCACGTAGGGCAGCAGGATGATGAACGGCCAGTGCCACAGGTAGACCGAGTAGGAGATGTCGCCGAGATAGCGGGCCGGGCGGAGCACGAGCAGCTTCGACGACGCCCACGGGACCTCAGGTGCCTCGACCCAGATCAGCGTCATGGACGCCGCCACCACCCAGAGCGCCGCAGTGCCGGGCATCGGCGTCGACTCGTCGAGCACGAGCGAACAGGCCAGCAGGCCGACCAGCGCCACCCACCCCAGGCCGGCGCGGGTGCGGGCTCCCACGTGCAGCGACGCCACCGGCGCGAACGCGAGGAGTGCGCCCGCCCCGAACTCCCAGCCGCGCGCGGGGGTGACGAAGTAGGCGAGCGCGGGGTCGGTGGCCGTGAGCCAGAGCGAGTAGCCCAGGGATGCGGCGGTGGTCGCGGCCAGCACGCCGAGGACGACCGAGCGAGGGCGGGAGCCGCGGAAGGCGCGAGTGGCCAGCCACAGCCCGAGCAGGACGAGCAGCGGCCAGAGCAGGTAGAACTGCTCCTCGGCGGAGAGCGTCCAGTAGTGCTGTGCGGGCGAGGGGGTGTTGTCCGCTGCGAGGTAGTCGACCGAGTTGATCGCGAGCGTCCAGTTCACGACGTAGAGCGCAGCCGCGAGGATCTCCCCGAAGAACTGCTGCCAGAGCAGGCGTGGCACGAACACGAGGACGCCGACGGCGGAGACCAGCAGCACGACGTACGACGCGGGGAGCAGTCGGCGCAGCCGCCGGGCCCAGAACCCGGCGAGGCTCACCGAACCGGTCCGGTCGACCTCGCGCAGGATGTGGGAGGTGATCAGGAAGCCGGAGATCACGAAGAAGACATCCACCCCGACGTAGCCGCCGGGAACCCGGCCGGGCCAGAGGTGGAACAGGACGACGAGGAGCACGGCCACTGCCCGGAGGCCCTGGATCTCCTGTCGCATCGGTCGATGCTACAAAGCCGATCCACCGGATCCGGACCGCGCGGGGCCGGGCAGGTGACCTGGTGCCTGCGAGGAGGGACCTTCGGCCCTGCCGCCCCAGCCGGTGACGATCAAGGCTTGGGTCATGGACACACCCGTGGAACTGTCGTACGCCAAGTGTCGCGAGCTGCTGGGAGGCGGCGTGTTCGGTCGGGTCGCCGTCTGCACGCCCGAGGGACCCCGGATCATCCCGGTCAACTACAGCGTCGTGAACGAGACCGTCGTCTTCCGCACCTCGCCGACCGGCATCGTCGGCACCCACGACTGGGGATCCCCGATCGCGTTCGAGGTCGACTTCGCGGACTACACCGACCACAAGGGCTGGAGCGTGGTCGCCACCGGCCGGGGACTGCGCGTCGAGGAGCCGGACGAGCTCGCCCGCATCCGGCGCACCTGGGACCCGCGCCCGTGGGCCGGCGGCCTGCGTCCGCTCTACGTGCGGATCGTCTGGGACGAGCTCACCGGACGGCGTCTGGGGCAGGGCTGGACGCACGAGAACGAGATGCCGGTGCGCCAGACGCTGGGCCGAGAGGCGCCGGTCGGCGGCCCGTGGACCGGCCACTAAACTCCAGCTGTGACTCCCCAGGACCCCGACGCCCCGGCCCCGGTGCGCCGGCCACGGCACCTCCTGGACCCAGACGACCTGCACCGCAGCCACCGCAGCTCCCAGTCGTCGCAGGAGTCGCTGACCAGCGTGCAGCGCTGGGTGATGTCGGTTCTCGCGGTCACCACGATCATGCACCTGTCCGCGGGGCTGGTCCTCGCCGCGATCTTCATGGACGAGTCGCGCCTCGACGCCCGCGTCGGCCTGAACGTGATCGCGGCGATCATCGGCGTGCTCGCGGTCGCGATCGGCCGGCTGATCCACGGCAGGTCGGCCCTCAGCACCTGGCTGCTGATCGGCCTGGCCCCGGGGATCGTCGGGCTGTGGGTCACGTTGCGCTGAGGGTGCCCGGACCCCACAAATGTTGGGAAATGCCGGTCTCAGGGCGGGTGGTCGCGCCGCTCCCCCACAAATGTTGGATCGAGACGTCCAGATCGCCCCAAAACACGTTCCAACCCAACATTTGTGGGGCGCGCCCGGCCGAAAGGCACCTCAGCCCTCCCGCGTCCCCCCGCCCCCCGACCGCACCGGGATCCGCACCCTGAGCCTGGTCTCGCCCGGACGCGAGTCGATGTCGATGCTGCCGCCGTGGCGTTCCACGATGACCCGGCGGGCGATGTCGAGCCCGAGGCCGGTGCCCTTGCCGACATCCTTGGTGGTGAAGAAGGCCTCGAAGGCCCGGGCCGCGACCGCGCCCGGCATGCCCCGACCGGTGTCGCAGATCTCGACGAGGACCGAGTCACCGTCGGGGCGGGTGGTCACCCGCAGCGTGCCGCGGCCGTCCATCGCGTCGACCGCGTTGTCGATGAGGTTCGTCCAGACCTGGTTCAGCTCCCCGGCGTACGCCTCGATCTCGGGTACGTCGGAACCGAAGTCGCGCTCGACGACGACACCCTCGCGGAGCTTGTGGCCGAGCATGATCAGGGTGCTCTCCAGGCCGTCCTGCACGGCGATCCGCTGCAGCGAGCCACGGTCCACCTGCGAGTAGGAGCGCACCGAGGCGACCAGGTCGGAGACCCGCCGGGTCGACTCCTTCACCTCCGAGAGCAGCGTGAACGCGGCAAAGGTGCTCGCCACCCACTCGAGCCCGGGCTCCAGCGCCGTCTCGCCCAGGGCGTCCGATGCGCGCTCGCACCAGGCCAGGTCGGCGCCGGCCGCGGCCAGCGGCGGGGCGATCACCCAGTCGCGGGCGACACCATGGTCGGTGAGCCACGTCGAGAGCTCGTCCTCGACCTCCGAGAGCGCAAGGGGGTCCAGGGCCGGCGTTCGCGGCGTGAGCGAGAGCCGGAGCGCGTCCAGCGCGATGAACTGCTCGGCGGCGATCTCCCCGTGGGCCAGCCGGCCCAGCGACGAGAGCAGGGTCTGGCAGGCGTCCTCCAGCGAAGCGACGGCGCGGGTGGCGGCCGCTGCCGGGTTGTTGATCTCGTGCGCCAGCCCGGCCGCCAGGGTGCCGAGCGTCACCAGCGACTCGCGTTGTCGCGCCGTCGACTCGATGCTGCGCGCGGTCTTGTAGAGCCCGCCGATCAGGTGCCCGGCGAAGGGGAACCACGCATGGGAGCGCTCACGCAGCACCTCGGCCGGAAGACGAAGCACCCGCCCGGCCTCGGCACCCCGGCCGGTCGCGAGATAGACGCCGTGCTCGTCCCAGGCCCGGAACCCGCCGGCCCAGCGGCCGGGCGCATCCATCCGGCCCACCACGACCTCCTCGCGCCCGACGTGGCGCGACAGGTCGATGGCGCCGTCCACGAGCACCCACCAGAAGTCCGCGTGCTCGCCCTCGTGGAACAGCTCGGCCCCGGGCTCGATGTGCACCTCCGTCCCGGCCTCCACCAGCTCGCCGAGCTGTCCGTCCGAGAGCCCCTCGAACAGGTCGAGCGAGCGCAGGTCCGCGACGTCCATCACGTCGTCGCCAGGTAGCGATGCACGAGGTAGACCGACATCGCGCCCTCACCGACGGCCGAGGCGACCCGCTTCATCGAGTCCAGCCGCACGTCGCCGGCGGCGAAGACCCCCGGCACGCTGGTCTCCAGGGCGTACGGCGCCCGCGGGAGCGGCCAGTGCTCGGCATGCGCCGGACTCTGCAGGTCCTGCCCGGTGACCACGAAACCCAACTCGTCGCGCACGACCTCCGAGCCGAGCCAGTCGGTCCGGGGGGAGGCGCCGATGTAGACGAACAACCAGTTGGCCGGCACCTCCTCACGCTCCGCGGTGTCCCGGTCGCCGAGGGTCAGGCCCATCAGGTGCTCGTCGCCGCGGCAGGCCACCACCTCGCTGCGGAACCGCACCTCGACGTTCTCGGTCGAGGTGATCCGCTCGATCAGGTAGAGCGACATGCTCTGCTCCAGCGACGGGCCGCGCACGACCAGCACCACCCGCTTGGCGAACCGGGCCAGGTTGAGCGCGGCCTGACCTGCGGAGTTCGCGGCGCCGACGACATAGACGTCGTCGCCCTGGCACTGGCTGGCGTCGCTGGCGTTGCTGCCGTAGTAGACCCCGCGACCGGTCAGCGCATCGAGGCCCTCGGCCTCCAGCCGCCGGTAGGACACCCCCGTGGCCACGATGACCGAGCGCGCCTCGACCTCACCGGACCCGTCCAGGATGACCGCGTGCACCGGCCCGCGCGTCTCGAGAGCCACGACGTCGCGCGGGAGCACCATCTCGGCGCCGAACCGCGAGACCTGCGCGACGGCTCGCTGGGTGAGGTCGGACCCGGTCAGCCCCTTCGGGAACCCGAGGTAGTTCTCGATCGCGGCGCTCTGGCTGGCCTGTCCGCCGGGCCCCTCACGTTCCACGATCACCGTGCTCAGACCCTCGGAGGCGGCGTACACCGCAGCGGCGAGGCCGGCCGGCCCGCCGCCGACGATGCACACGTCGTAGAGCGGCTGCTGGGCCGTCGTCCGGAGCCCGAGGGCTGCGGCGAGCTCCAGCGGTGCCGGCGCGGTGAGCGTCTCGCCGTCGGGCACCAGCACGAGCGGGAGGTCCTCGGGCCCGGCGCCGGCCAGCTCGCACAGCCGCTGACCCTCGGCATCGAGCTCGATGTCATACCAGCGGTAGGGCACGTGGTTGCGCGCCAGGAAGGTCTTGACCGCGTGACTGCTCTCGGACCAGCGGTGCCCCACGACCCGCAGGTCGGAGGTGTGGTCGGGGTTGGCCTGCCGCCAGTCGCCGAGCAGGTCGTCCACGACGGGATAGAGCCGTTCCTCGGGTGGGTCCCAGGGCTTGAGCAGGTAGTAGTCGATGCCGATGTCGTTGATCGCCCTGATCGCCACCTCGGTGTCGGCGTACGCCGTGAGCAGCAGCAGCTTCGCGTCCGGAGCCTGCACGCGGGCCTGCTCCAGCATCTCGATGCCGGTCATCTCGGGCATCCGCTGGTCCGAGGCGATCAGGGCCACCGGCTGCTGGCGCAGGGCCAGCTTCGTCAGCGCAGCCAGCGCCTCGGCGCCCGACGTCGCGCGCACCAGCCGGTACTCCGAGCCGTAGCGGCCGCGCAGGTCACGGGTGATGGCGGCGGAGACCATGGGGTCGTCATCGACAGTGAGAATGACCGGTCTGCTCATCATGTCCGCCTTCTGGCGGCCACAAGACCGCCGATCAGCAGGCTAGCCCGCGAAGGTCGCGCAAGGCGAGACACGAAAGGGGCAGGAAAGGGGCACGCTGGTCGCATGGTCCTGAGCTTCTTCGAGACACCGCGACTGCTCGTCCGCCCCATGGGCCCCGCCGACCTCGAGGCGTTCGTGGCCTACCGCGCCGACCCGGACGTCGCGCGCTACCAGAGCTGGAGCGACTACACCCTCGAGCAGGGACGGTCCCTGATCGAGTCGATGCAGGGGAGCACTCCGGGCACCCCGGGCGAGTGGTACCAGCTCGCGCTCGAGGAGCGCACCGACGGCGCCCTCGTGGGCGACCTCGCCCTCCACGTGGACCAGAGCGAGCCGCGCGAGGCGGAGATCGGGTTCACGCTCGCCCCGGAGCACCAGGGCCAGGGCTACGGCACCGAGGCCGTGACGGCGCTGCTCGGCGATCTCTTCGAGGTGCGCGGGCTGCACCGGGTCATCGCCGTCACCGATGCCCGCAACACCTCGGCGGCCGCCCTGCTGACCCGGGTGGGGATGCGGCAGGAGGCGCACTTCGTCGACAACGTGTTCTTCAAGGGAGCCTGGGGCAGCGAGTTCCTGTTCGCGATGCTCGATCGAGAGTGGGCGGCGCGAGCATGAGCAACGGCGGCAGGACCCGGACCTGGGTCGTGCCGCCGTGATGATCTCTGGTGCGCGAGGGGGGAGTTGAACCCCCACGCCCTTTCGGGCACACGGACCTGAACCGTGCGCGTCTGCCTATTCCGCCACTCGCGCCAGAAGCAGGGGTCAGGTTATCCCACCGCGTCGGTGCTGCCCAAACCGGCACCAAGCAGAACAGCGCCGCCGGATACCATCGCCTGAGCGCCCGGCCGAGGACAACCAGAAGGAGGCATCGTGAGTGGACTGCAGCGGTTCGAGAACAAGCTCGAGCAGATGATCTCCGGGGTCTTCGCGCGCACCTTCCGCAGTGCGGTGCAGCCGGTCGAGATCGCCTCGGCGCTGAACCGGGAGGTCGACAACTCCGCCCAGATCCTCAGCCGCGACCGCCGGCTGGTGCCGAACACGTTCTCCGTCGAGCTGTCCCAGGCCGACCACGAGCGGCTCGAGGGACTCGGGCCGCAGCTGCCGCGTGAGCTCACCGAGATGCTGCGCGAGCACGCCGCGCAGCAGTCCTACGTCTTCACCGGCCCGGTCAGCATCAACCTCGAGGTGAGGGAGGAGCTGACCACCGGCCGGTTCCGGGTCACGAGCAAGGCCGTCTCGAGCTCGAGCCTGGCCGCCGGCGACCCCTCCGACACCCAGGTACGCCGCGCCACGGCGATGCTCGAGCTGAACGGGGAGAAGCTCCCGCTGGCCCCACCCGGCATCGTGATCGGCCGCGGCAACGACGCCGACCTGCGCATCGACGACCCCGGGGTCTCGCGCAAGCACATCGAGATCCGGGTCGAGGACGCGCAGGACCTCGGTGCACCGCCGCGGATCACGGTCAACGACCTCGGCTCGACGAACGGGGTACTGGTCAACGGCAAGCGCGTCGAGCAGGCGACCCTCGCCGATGGTGCGACCATCAGGATCGGCAACACGACCATGTCCCTGCACCTCAGACAAGGGTGAGTGAGAGTTGTCCGAGCTGACCCTCGTCCTGATCCGCTTCGCCTACCTGGCGATCCTGTGGATCTTCGTGCTCTCCTGCATCTCGGTGATCCGCTCCGACATGTTCGGCGCCCGCGTCGCCCGCCAGGGCGCCACCCGGGGGCAGTCCCGGTCGGAGCGCCGATCCAAGAACCGGGCGAAGCCGGCCAAGCCGCGCCGCGGCGTACCCACCCAGGTCGTCATCGTCGAGGGCGGCAACAAGGGTGAGGCCGTCTCGCTCGAGGAGGCGCCGCTCCTGATCGGGCGCGGCAACGACGCCGCGATCCGGCTCGACGACGACTACGTCTCCACCCGGCACGCGCGCATCGCGAGCTCCGGTGACCAGTGGTTCGTGGAGGACCTCGGCTCGACCAACGGCACCTATGTCGGCGCCAGTCGCATCTCCCAGGCCACCGCGATCCAGCTCGGCACCCAGGTCCGCATCGGCAAGACGATCATGGAGCTGCGCAAGTGAGCCCCAGGCGGAGCCGTTGATGAGGCTGCGCTATGCCGCCCTGTCGGACGTGGGTCGAGTCCGGCGGGACAACCAGGACTCCGGGTACGCCGGGCCGCACCTCCTCGTCGTCGCCGACGGCGTGGGCGGGTCCGCGCGCGGGGACGTCGCGAGCGCCGCCACCGTCGAGGTGCTGCGCCAGCTCGACGTACCCCCGGGCAACGACATGCTCAGTGCGCTCGCGGGGGCCATCCACAAGAGCCATGACCGGATCGCCGGGATGGTGGCCGAGTCCCCCGAGATCGAGGGCACCAGCACCACGGTCACGGCGACCATCTTCGACGGCACCCAGATCGGCGTCGGACACGTCGGGGACAGCCGCGGCTACCTGCTGCGCGACGGCACCCTGTCCCAGCTGACCACCGACCACACCTTCGTGCAGAGCCTGATCGACGAGGGCCGGATCACCGAGGACGAGGCGCGCGTCCACCCGCACCGCAACCTGATCCTGCGCGCCGTCGACGGCGTGCACGAGCCCGAGCCGGACGTCTTCACCCTGGACGTCGCCCCGGGTGACCGGATCCTGCTGTGCTCCGACGGCTGCTCCGGCGTGCTCACCGACGAGGACCTGGCCCGGCTGCTCGGGGACGGTTCCCCGGACCATGCGGCCGTCACCCTGATCAACGCCTCGCTCGAGGCAGGCAGCTCCGACAACGTCACGGTCGTGGTCGCGGACCTCGTCGACGACGACGCCGTGGACGACGCCGAGACCTCCGCCTCGGCTGTCACCGGCCCGATGCTGGTCGGCGCAGCCGCGGAGTCCCCGCGCCGACGTGGCCTGGGCTCGGGCCGGTCGGCGCGAGCGGCCGCCACCGGTGAGCTCGACGCGGTCGAGGCGGACCATGCGGACGGCGAGGCCGTCGACCCCGAGGAGATGCGCTACGCCCCGCGCGCCCCGCGCAGGTTCATCTGGGCCAGGCGGCTGGCGGTGCTCGCCGTCCTGGCCCTGCTGATCGCGATCGTCGCGGTGGCCGGCTACCGCTACACCCAGACGCAGTTCTTCGTGGCCCCCGACGGCGACCAGGTGGCGATCTTCCGCGGTGTGGAGTCGGACATCCCGGGGCTGGACATGAACCACGTCGAGGAGAGCAGCGACCTCACGCTGGAGGACCTGCCGGACTACCTCCAGGGCCAGGTGCGCGAGGGGATCAGCGCCAGCAGCCTCGAGCGCGCCCGGACCATCGTCCGCAACCTGCGGCGCGACGCCCTGTGCCGCGAACCGTCCACCCAGGGCCAGGACCCGTCGGCCGCCCCCAGCCCGTCCGCCAACCCTTCCGCCAGACCGTCGGCCAGCCCGTCTGCCGGCCCGTCCGCCCCATCGACGTCCGGCGACCCCGAGTGCTCCGAGGCGGCGCCATGACCAGCGCCCACTCGCAGGAGTCCCACGGCCTGATGGGGTTCGTCCACCGGCGCCGTCGGGGCGCCGAGCTGGTCCTGCTCATCCTCAGCCTGTTCGTGGGCGTCGGCGCCTACGCGGCGGTCGACCTCGGTGTCAACGGCGCGCTCCCGGTCAACCTGTTCACCTACGGCGCCTGGCTGGCCGGCCTGGTGATCGGCTGCCACATCGTGATCCGCGTCTTCGCCGAGTACGCCGACCCCATCCTGCTGCCGATCGTCTCGGCGCTGAACGGTCTCGGCCTGGCGATGATCCACCGGATCGACCTCGCCAACGAGGCCCGGGACGCCACGGCCCGGACCTTCGCCGGCACCCAGCTGATCTGGATGACCCTCGGCGTCGGCCTGTTCGTCGCGGTGATCGTCGGGCTGCGCGACCACCGTCGCCTGCAGGCGTTCACCTACACCGCCGGCCTGGCCGCCATCGTGCTGCTGCTGCTCCCGCTCCTCCCGGGCATCGGGCAGAACATCAACGGCGCCCGCATCTGGATCCGCCTCGGCCCGATGAGCTTCCAGCCGGGCGAGGTGGCCAAGGTGCTCCTCGTCGTGGCCTTCGCCGGCTACCTCGTGCTGCACCGCGACGCCCTCGCGCTGGCCGGGCGCCGGTTCCTGTTCGTCGACCTGCCCCGCGGTCGCGACCTCGGCCCGATCCTGGCGATGTGGTTGCTCTCGCTGGGGATCCTGGTCTTCCAGCGGGACCTCGGCTCCTCCCTGCTCTTCTTCGGGCTGTTCCTGGTGATGCTCTACATCGCCACCGAGCGACCCGGCTGGCTGGTCGTCGGCGGCAGCCTGTTCGCGGTCGGCGCCTACTTCGGCTATCTCGCCATGGGCCACGTGCAGCTGCGCGTGGCGGCCTGGCTGGACCCCTTCGACCCGGACGCCCGCGCGTTCCAGATCGTGCAGGGCCTCTACGGGATGGCGTGGGGCGGGCTGGTCGGCCGCGGACTGGGCCAGGGCAACCCGCAGATCACGCCGTTCTCCTACTCCGACTTCATCCTGCCCTCGATCGGCGAGGAGCTCGGACTCACCGGGGTGATGGCGGTGATCCTGCTCTACGGCATCCTCGTGGAGCGTGGCCTGCGCACCGCCCTGATCTGCCGTGACGACTTCGGCAAGCTGATGGCCGCCGGCCTGGCGATGGTGCTGGCGCTGCAGGTCTTCGTCGTCCTCGGCGGCGTGACCAAGCTGATCCCGCTGACCGGCCTCACCACGCCGTTCCTGTCCTACGGCGGCTCGAGCCTGGTCGCCAACTGGGCCATCGTGGCGTTGCTGCTCCGCATCTCCGACCAGGCCCGGCGGCCGCCTCCCGAGCTGATCGAGCCGGGCGAGGACTTCGACGCGGACGCCACCCAGGTGGTGAACATCCGCCGATGAACAAGCCGATCCGCACCCTCGCCGTCGTGAGCATGTTCTTGTTCGTGGCGCTGCTCGTCAACGCCACCTACGTGCAGTACTGGCAGGCCGACGACCTCACCTCGCTGAGCCAGCACCCCGACAACAAGCGGGTGCGCGACGCCGAGTTCTCCCGTGAGCGCGGGGCCATCCTGGTGCGCGGCAAGGCAGTGGCCGAGAGCGACAAGTCCGACGACGCCTACAAGTTCCAGCGGGCCTACCCCGAGGGCGCGCAGTACGCCCACCTCACCGGCTACTTCTCGCGCGACTGGGGACTCGGCGGCGTCGAGGCCACCCAGAACTCCATCCTCTCGGGCAGCGACTCCCGGCTGTTCATCGACAACCGGGTGATCGCACTGATGGGCGGCGAGGACCCCAAGGGCGGCAGCGTCACCCTGACCGTGCGGCCGGCCGCCCAGAAGGCGGCGTACGACGGGCTGAACGCGCTGGGCGACAACGTGCGCGGGGCCGTCGTCGCGATCGAGCCGAGCACGGGCAAGATCCTGGCGATGGTCTCCAGTCCGAGCTTCAACCCCGACCGGCTGGCCAGCCACGACTTCAACGAGGTCGGCAAGGCCAAGCAGCGGCTCGAGGAGAACAAGCTCAGCCCGCTGAACAACCGCGCCATCGAGGAGGTGCTGCCGCCCGGCTCCACCTTCAAGCTGGTCACCTCGGCTGCGGCGCTGGACTCCGGGAAGTACACGCCCGACACGATGGTCCCCGGGGGTGCCAAGCTCGACCTGCCGCAGACCAGCACCGACCTGATCAACGACGGCGGCGGTGCGTGCGGTGGCGAGAAGATCACCCTGACCAAGGCGCTCCAGGTCTCCTGCAACGTCTCCTTCGGCGACGTGGGCCTCAAGCTCGGGGCCGACGCGCTCCGTGAGCAGGCCGAGAAGTTCGGCTTCGGCACCCGCACCTTCGCCGACCTCGACGACGCCCTCACCCGCCAGGCTCTCAGCCGCTTCCCCGAGGACCCCGACCCGCCGCAGACGGCGCTGTCGGCGATCGGCCAGTTCGACGTGGCCGCGACGCCGCTCCAGATGGCCATGGTCGGAGCCGGCATCGCCAACGACGGCGTGGTGATGAAGCCCTACCTCGTCGACGAGATCAAGTCCCCGAAGCTCGACGTCCTGGAGAAGACGGACCCCGAGCCGATGCCGGGGCAGCCGGCGATGAGCTCCTCGGCGTCGCGAGACCTGCGCCAGATGATGGTCGCGGTGGTCGAGGGCGGCACCGCCAGGACCGCCCAGATCCCGGGGGTCGAGGTGGCCGGCAAGACCGGCACCGCCCAGAGCGCCCCCGACCGCCCGCCCTACGCCTGGTTCGTCTCCTTCGCCCCGGCCAGCACTTCCGCGGTCGCGGTCGCCGTGCTCGTCCAGGACGCCGGCGTGGCTCGGGACGAGATCTCGGGCAGCGGGCTGGCGGCGCCGATCGCCAAGGCCGTGATGGAGGCGGTGATCGGCGAGTGACGGACGACAGCACCGAGCTCACGTCCGGGTCGGACGAACGCTACGAGCGCGGGGAGCGCATCGCCACCGGAGGCATGGGGGAGGTCTGGCGAGCGCGCGACACCGTGCTGGGCCGTGAGGTCGCGGTCAAGATCCTCAAGCGGGAGTACGCCGACGACCCCACGTTCCGCGCTCGCTTCGAGGCGGAGGCCAGGCACGCCGCCGGGCTGCACCACCCGGGGATCGCCTCGGTCTTCGACTACGGCCTCCTGGGCGAGGGCAGCTCCCCGTTCCTGGTGATGGAGCTCGTCGACGGGAAGCCGCTCTCGGACCTGCTGGCCAGCGGTGAGCCGTTCGACCCCGAGCAGGCGCGGTTGCTGGTGCTGCAGACCGCGGAGGCGCTCGCGGTCGCGCACGCCGCGGGAGTCGTGCACCGCGACGTGAAGCCGGCCAACCTGCTCGTCACCGCGGACGGCCGGGTCAAGATCACCGACTTCGGCATCGCCCGGGCCATGGACTCGGTCGCGTTCACGCAGACCGGTCAGATCGTCGGCACCCCGCAGTACCTCTCCCCCGAACAGGCACGCGGCGAGTCCGCGACCGCTGCCAGCGACGTCTACGCCCTGGGCGTGGTGCTCTTCGAGTGCCTCAGCGGCCGCCGTCCGTTCGTGGCCGACACCCCGATCGCCACCGCACTGGCCCAGATCCAGCAGGACGTGCCACCGCTGCCGGACTCCGTTCCGCCGGCGATCGCCGGAGTGGTCCATCGTGCCCTCGCCAAGTTGCCGGCCGACCGCTACGCCGACGGAGCAGCGCTCGCCGAGGCCCTGCGGGCGGTGGGGGCGGACCCGTCAGCCGTTCCCGTGCCGGTCCCCGGCCCGCCCGCCGAGCAGACGCAGGTGCTCACCGGCGTGGCGGCCCCGGTCGCGGCCGCACCGCTGATCGACCCGGCTCACGCCGCCGCTGACACCCCCGCCGAGGACGCCCCTCCTCCCGCCGCCGGCAAGGGTCGCTCGCGCGCTCCGGCGTACGCCGTGGTGCTGCTCGCTCTCCTGCTGCTCGGGGCGCTGCTCGTCGCGCGCCCCTGGGCCGGGGACGGCACCGCCACCGAGGACGGCACCGAGGCCTCGGCCGACGCGAGTGACACCGTCCGGGTCCGCCGGGCGGCGTTCATCGGCGAGCCCGTGAGCGACGTGGTGTCCGCGCTGGAGAACAAGGACCTCAGGACCGAGACCGAGACCCAGGCCAACCCGGGCGACCAGCAGGCCGGCACCGTCGCGGACCTCGACCCGACCGGTCTCGTCGAGAAGGGCTCCACGATCACGATCCAGGTGTGGGGTGACCCTCCGGAGACTCCCAGCGACGAGGAGACCACCGAGGAACCCAAGGACGAGGAGCCCGACGAGGAGCCGGACCAGGGGGACGACGAGGGGGAGGGCAAGCCTTCGAAGGCGCCGAAGCCGGAGAAGACCGACAAGGCCGACCCGGGCAACGGCGGGCCGTCCGGCGGGGCCTCCCCCGGGGGCGGAAAGGCCTCGCAGGCACCCGAGGCCGGCAGCGGGGGGCTCGACGCCGCGGGCGACGGGGGGACCGATGACTGAACCGCACCGGATCGGTGGCCGCTACGAGGTGGGCGAGCTGCTGGGCCGCGGCGGGATGGCCGAGGTCCGCAAGGGGGTGGACGTGCGGCTCGGTCGCACGGTCGCGATCAAGCGGTTGCGCACCGACCTGGCCAGCGACGCCACCTTCCAGGCCCGGTTCCGCCGCGAGGCGCAGTCGGCGGCGTCCCTCAACGACCCCACCATCGTGTCGGTCTACGACACCGGTGAGGAGATGTCGACCGACGGCAGCAACGTGGCCCAGCCCTACATCGTGATGGAGCACGTCGCGGGGCGGACCCTGCGCGACGTCCTGCGCGACGGCCGCAAGATCCTGCCCGAGCGCGCCCTCGAGATCACCTCGGGTGTGCTCCGGGCCCTCGACTACAGCCACCGGGCCGGCATCATCCACCGCGACATCAAGCCCGGCAACGTGATGCTCACCCCGGCGGGCGACGTGAAGGTGATGGACTTCGGCATCGCCAGGGCGGTCTCCGACGCCTCGAGCACCATCACCCAGACTGCCGCCGTCGTCGGCACCGCGCAGTACCTCTCCCCCGAGCAGGCACGCGGCGAGACCGTCGACTCCCGCTCCGACGTCTACTCCACCGGCTGCCTGCTCTACGAGCTGCTCACCGGTCGGCCGCCCTTCATCGGGGACAGCCCGGTCTCGGTGGCCTACCAGCACGTGCGGGAGCAGGCCCAGCCGCCGTCGGCGCACGACGAGGAGATCACCCCCGAGCTCGACGCGATCGTGATGAAGTCGCTGGCGAAGAACGTCGGCGACCGCTACGCCAGTGCTGCGGCGATGAAGGCCGACATCGACCGCTACCTCGAGGGCAAGCCGGTGCAGGCCCCGGCGGTGGCGGCAGCACCGCTCCCGAGCTTCTTCCCGCCCGAGGACCCGACCCGGGTCGGCGGCGCGGTCCCTGCGGACGAGGACGAGCCGCAGCACAGGCGGCGCGGCCCGCTCATCCTGCTCCTCCTCCTGCTGGTGGCCCTGGTCGCGGCTGCCGTGATCTTCGGCCCCCAGCTGTTCAAGACCGCCCCGGAGCAGCAGTCGGTGCCGACGCTCAGCGGGCTCACCCGTGACCAGGCGGAGCAGATCGTCCGCGACAGCGGGCTCCGGGTCGGCGAGGTGAGCGAGGCGGCGAGCCGGGAGGTCGCCGCGGGGCGGGTGATCTCCCAGGACCCGCAGTCCGGTGACCTGGTCGACCCCGACGACACGGTCGACTTCGTCGTCTCCTCCGGACTTCCGCAGGTGGAGCTGCCGGACGTGGTCGGCCAGAGCAAGGACGACGCCGCCACCCAGCTGCGTGGCGAGGGGCTGCGCGTCGTGCTCACCCAGCGCGACCTCGACGACCCCAAGGACCAGGTCGTGGAGATGCAGCCCCCGGGCGGGACCGAGGTGTCCGACGGCTCCAAGGTGACCCTGTTCTGGTCCGACGGACCAGAAGTGGTCCCCAACGTGGTGGGCAAGACCGAGGCGGAGGCCACCAGGCTGATCGAACGGGCCGGCTTCGAGGTCAGCCGGGTCACCGACGCCACGACCGAGGCCGAGAAGGGCGACGTCCTGCAGCAGAGCCCGAGCGCCGGTCAGAGCCTGGACAAGGGCAGCACCGTGACGATCGTGGTCTCGACCTACGAGAAGCCACCGCCACCGTCTCCGTCGGCGTCGCCGTCGGTGTTGCCCAGCCCGTGAGACCCAGCCCGTGAGACGCCCTAGCCCAGCCCTGAGGTCGCGGTCGGCTCAGTCCCGGTCGAGCTCGGCAGTGGTGGGCTGTGCCTCCGCGTAGCGCAGGTCGGTGCTCCCGGCGTACGCCGGCATCGTGACGTCCACCTCGGTGCTCACCTCGTAGCCGAGGTTGTAGGCCTCGACGTAGGTCTTGTAGCCGTCGATGTAGTCACTGGAGTCCAGGCTGACGAGGAGCGAGTCGATGTCCCCGATGGCGGTGATCTCGTAGGGAGGGGCATAGGGCACCCCGTGCAGCACCACGGTGTTGCCCACGCACTTGATCCCGGTCGTGCTGATCACCCGCTGGTCCTGCAGCGTCATCGCCTCGGCCCCACCGGCCCACAGGGCGTTGACCACCGCCTGGATGTCCTGCTGGTGCACCACCAGCTGGTCGGCGGTGACCTCGGACTTCTCCACGGCCTCGTCGATCTCCTTCTTGGGCGCGTCCTTGAGCACCACGGTGACCGCGGGGCCGTGCACCTTCTCGAAGCCCGCAGGACCGCGCAGGTCAGCGACCTGGTTCTGCAGGTTGGTGACGCGGGCGTCGTCGACGTCCTTGCCCAGGGTCTCCACGGCGCGGGTGAGCTCGGTGACCCGGCGCTGGAGGTCGTCGGTGCGCTGCCGCTCCTGGCGTACGACGGTGTCCAGGTCGGTCACGCTCGAGGCACGCAGGTCGAGGCCGCCGGACGCGAGAGCGCTGGTGACGAACAGCGCACCGGCGACCACGAACACGACGACTGCGACGAGTCGCCAGGTGTTGCGTTCGCGGTGGCTGGGGGTGCTCAAGCGGGGCGCCTGCTCTCGGATCGACGTGACTTGACTACGCTAGCCGACGAGTTCGTGCCCGATCCCACCAGGAGTTGACCGTGTCCAGACGATCCGCGCGCAAGCCCACGGTCATCGCCAGTGGCTACCAGACCTCGATCACGCGAACGGCGCTCGCCGTGCTGCTGGTCGTGGTGGGCATCGCGTGGATCGCGGTCTACATCAACCTCGCCAAGGACGCTGCGGAGTTCACCTCGTTCCCGGGCGCGAAGAAGCCCTCGGACCCGCTGCCCTGGATGGCGGACCTGGGTCAGTGGAACTTCCTGATCGGGTTCGGCCTGATCTTCCTCGGCCTCACGGTCTCGGCACACAAGCTCACCCCGCTGGGACGTGGCCGCGGTGTGGTGGTCGGGATGCTCGGCTGCTTCCTGATCGGCCTGGTCTGGATCGTGGCGTTCTACTTCGCAGGTCAGGACGGCCCGATCCCGGTGATGAAGGACCTCGACCAGTACAACCTGATCGTCGGTATCGGGTTCATGGCCGTCGGCTTCACCTTCGCCACCAAGTGGGAGTAGTCCCGCCCCGCGGCCCCTAGTTACACGGGTGTAGTTCTCCACAGGGTTGTGCACAGGTGTGGATAACTTGCTCGGCGCCCAGCCTCAGCTGTTCAGCGCGAGCGCCCGCGCCAGGATCAGCGCGAGCGAGACCAGCAGCAGGAGTGCGGTGGCCGTCCACTGCACCACCGGACGATGCTGCCGGGGGGCGAAGACCATCACGGCGCCGAGGAGGGCGCCGCCCAGCAGACCGCCGAGGTGGCCCTGCCAGGAGATGCCCGCCACGGTGAAGGTGATCACCAGGTTGAGCCCGATCCACATCAGGATCGTCTGCACCTGACCACGCACCTTGACCGCCACCACGGCCAGCGCTCCCATCAGCCCGAAGATCGAGCCGGAGGCGCCCAGCGTCGAGCTGGTCGGGGCGGAGAGCAGCATCACGGCTGCCGAGCCGGCGATCCCGGCGACCAGGTAGAGCGCGAGGAATCGCGACCGGCCCAGCACGTTCTCGAGCATCGGCCCGAGGAAGTAGAGCGCCAACATGTTGAACCCGATGTGCAGCACCTGCTCGTGCGCGAACGTCGAGGTGAGCACCTGCCACCAGGCGCCGTCAGCGACCCCCGGCAGCCACTCCAGCCCGGACGTCCCACACGTCGCCTCGCTCGCACCGGGGAGGAACCGTCGGCCACCGGGCTCGACGCACAGCCCGTCCGGGCGCATGGCCAAGGTGTCGGTCAACGTGCTGGAACGGCCCCCCGTCAGCTGGATGAGCAGCCACACGGCCACGTTGATGCCGATCAGCACGAAGGCGGTCAGGCGTGGGTCGCCGGTCCGCTGACCGCCGTACGGCGTGCGCCCCTGCCTGCTGCCGCGGTTGCCCTCCTTCACACAGTTCGGGCACTGGAAGCCCACCGCTGCGGAGTTCATGCAGTCGGGGCAGATCGGCCGCTCGCAGCGCTGGCACCGGATCCAGGTCTCCCGGTCGGTGTGTCGGTAGCAGGTGGGCGCGGCGTCAGGGATGCTCCCGGCGCCGCCCAGCCCACCGACCGGCGGGGTGGTCACCCGCGCTCGATCTCCACCGTCTCGATGATCACCGGCTCGACCGGCCGGTCGCCTGCCGCGGTCGCGGTGCCGCCGATCGCGTCCACCACGTCCCGCCCGGCCTGGTCGGCGACCTCGCCGAAGATGGTGTGCCGACGGTTCAGGTGCGGGGTCGGACCGGTCGTGATGAAGAACTGGGAGCCGTTGGTGCCCGGTCCGGCGTTGGCCATCGCCAGCAGGTAGGGGCGGTCGAACTGGAGCTCGGGGTGGAACTCGTCCTTGAACTTGTAGCCCGGGCCACCGGTGCCGGTGCCCAGGGGGCAGCCACCCTGGATCATGAAGCCGTCGATGACCCGGTGGAAGCCGAGCCCGTCGTAGAAACGCTCCCCGGTGCGCCCGGCGTCGTCGCGGTAGTCCTTGGTGCCCTCGGCGAGGCCGGTGAAGTTCTCCACCGTCGCCGGCGCGTGGTCGGGGAAGAGGTTGATGACGATGTCGCCACGGTTCGTCTTGAGCGTGGCCTTCAGGTCAGACATGACAGCCTTTCGAAAAGTCTCGGGTGTGCACTTCGGCAACGATCCTCCCACGCGGCCCCACACGCGTCGCCACGCGGACGCAGGAGGACCCGTGGTGCCGACTACCCACCGCCCGAGTGCTGACACGGGTTTATTTAACCGGGCGACAAGGGCATGATCGGGGCTTACCTTCGCAACAAACTCCGCAGAGAGGGAGCTTCGCCACCCATGTTTGCCAAGAGCCGCAAGGAGAAGTTCGTCGAGCAGGCCCAAGACCTTGCTCGCGACGTGTCCGAGGCCATAGCCCCCCATGTGGAGCGTGCTCGTGACGAGCTCGCCCCACTCCTCGCCGACGCCCGTGACCAGCTGAACGACGCTCGCGAGCAGGTCGGCCCGCGTCTCGCGGACGCCAAGGACCAGATCGCTCCCAAGCTGGCCGACGCGCGAGACGACCTCGCGCCCCGGATCGCCGAGGCCCGCGACTCGCTGGCCCCTCACGTCGAGGACGCCAGGAGCCGTCTGGCCAAGGGTGTCGCCACCGCCACCGCGGCCGCTGCGCCGGTCGCCGGCGAGGCCAGGCGTCGCGGCACCGCCGCCGCGGCAGCCCTCAAGGGTGAGCAGCCGGTGAAGCGGAAGGGTCGCAAGCGCAAGCTCTTCGTGTTCGCCACCCTCGCCGGCCTCGGCGCCCTCGCGGTGCAGAAGCTCCGTGGCGGGGAGTCGGCCAACTGGCAGACGTCGTACTCGCCCAGCCCCGCACCCGCGGCGCCCCCTGCCCCGCCCAGCCCCGCGGCCCCGATGGCCGGCAGCCACACCGCCGACGTCCCGGTCGACTCGGCCTCGGGTGACCCGGTCGGCGCCAGCCCCGGTGAGTCGCTCTCGGACGCAGCCGAGGAGCCGCACCCGGTGACCACGCCGGACGCGCCCGCCGAGGACGTGGACGTCGCCGACGTCGAGGACCCCGAGAAGTCCTGACCTGACACCGCAGCCCGCCGAACCCGAGGGTTCGGCGGGCTGTTGTCATCTCCGGCCCTGCCTGCGGGGCAGGTCCACCGGTCGGTGCTCGGCGACCCACACGTCCACGTGGCGCCACCACTCGAAGAGCCACTCGATGCGCGCCTCCCGGTCGCCGGGGATCTCCTCGCGCGGGATCCGCCACCAGCCCATCAGCAGGCGCTTGTCCATGGGCAGCGACCGCCACACGTCCGCGATGCCGACCACGTGGTCCAGACCCGTGTGCGCGACGAGGAGCACGTCGGCCTCGGGCGCGGCGTCCAGGGCCGCCAGCACGCCGCCGGGCCTCGGTGCCAGGACATGGATCATCTCCTCGGCCCGCTCCGCCATCCGGTGCAGGCCCAGGCGGTGGAGCCTCCCGATCGCGCGCTCCCGGCGTTCCGGCGTGAAGTTGCCGCCCTCGGGGAAGAGCACGAACGCGTCGTTCTCGTCGAGGTTGCGGGCCAGATCGCCCACCTCGGACTCCACGTCGCGGCCGGGGGCCGGACGGGCTGAGATGAACCGGCTCGGCAGCCGGGTCAGCAGCACCCCGATCATCGGGTCCCAGGACAGCGTCTCCCTCAGCACGACGCGCGGCTCGCGTCCGTACCAGTGCATCAGCGCATACATCAGCGTGAACGAGTCGCCCGGCCCCGCGTGGCGGCAGAAGACCAGCAGCGGCTTCCCCGGATGGGCGTCCGGGCTCGGGCCGACGGTCCTGATCTTCAGGCGCAGCACCCTGCGGGCCTCACGGAAGAAGATCACCAGGTAGGACTGGGCGATGTCGTAGTGGATCCGCTCGAAGAACGGCGACCGGATCCTCCACCCGAAGCCGGAGGCGATCCACAGTCCGAACAGCTCGACGAGGGCGATGCTCTCGACGCTCAGGTGCACCACGACCAGCCAGAGGAGACGCACCGGTCGCAGCCACCCCGGCACGAACGGCGACAGGATTCCGGCGCCGAGCAGCCAGAGGGGCAGCGTGGTCCACAGCAGCGACGGTCAGCACGACCACCAGCGGGGCGACCACGACGCGCTGGAGGACCAGGGTCACCACCCGGGGCAGCACAGCTGGCATCAGAGATGCTGCTCGAGGTACGCCCGGCTGGCGTCGTACGCCGCCTCGATGCGTCGTGCGACCTGCGAGGTGTCGCGATAGGCGAGCGCCGAGTCGTCCCTGGTCGAGCCGGCCGCCGGCAGCACGTGGGCGGTCACGCCCTCGGGCAGCTCGCCCAGCTCGCGCACGAAGCGGTGCCGGCGGGCGATCTCGAAGGAGACGCGAGCCACCTCCCACGGCTTGCGTGGTGCCTTCAGCGGGCGATCGATCCGACCGACCTGCAGCACGAAGACCCGATCGGCACCTTGCTGGACGGCGCGCGCGAGCGGGATCGAGTTCACGATCCCCCCGTCGAGGTAGTGCTCGCCGCCCACCTTGGCCGGCGGGAGCAGGCCCGGCACCGCAGCGCTGGCCATCACCGCCGGCACGACCTGCCCTTCGGTGAACCAGTGCTCCGCGGCTCGCTCGATGCTGGCCGCGCAGCACTGGAACTCCACGTCGAGGTCCGCGAACGTGACGCCGCCGAACTCCTGCTCGAGCCGCTCCCTCAACGGCTCCGCGGAGTGGAGGTGCGTTCCGGTGCGCATCGCCCGGGACACCTGGCGCCAGGTGCCCTCGCTGTAGACCTCGTTGCTCTCCCCCACCGACTGCCAGAGGTCGAGCAGTCGGTCGATCACGGCCGGACTCGGGTCGCTCGCGACCACCAGCCCGTTCAGCGCCCCCACGGACGTGCCGAGGACGAGGTCCGGGCGGATCTCGTGCTCGAAGAGGGCCCGCAACATGCCCACCTCGACCGCCCCCAGCAGCCCGCCACCGCCGAGCACGAACGCGGTGCGGGCCGCATCCTGGTCGGCCATCGTCAGCCGATCGGGCCGGTGGAGGCCGTCTCGCCCGCGTTCGGCGCCCACTCGCTGCGGACGCGTGCGGTCGCGCGGTGCTCGGCCCAGAAGCTCAGGATCGGGACGGTGCCGAGCACGAACGTGACCAGGGTGAACCCCATCGGCCAGCCTGCGCGCCGCGACAGCAGGAAGGCCGTCAGCACGAAGATCATGTAGAGGTAGCCGTGCGCGACGCCGAGCACCGTCGTGATCCACTCGCCGACGTCGTGTGCCTGGCTGCCCTCGGTCCAGATCACCGGGGTGGAGCCGAAGATCCCCCACATCCCGGTGCCGTCGAAGTTCGCGAGCGGGACCCCGACCAGGATGAGCACGATCAGCAGCACGCCCACGATGTTGGCCATCACCCGATAACGGAGCAGTGCGCCGACGATGCCGTCGGGAAGGGCGACCTGGTTCACGGGTTCGACGCTACCGGCTGGGCCTGGACCGCCTCGGCGCGGGAGGCCTCGACCACGTCGCGGCACCACCGGACCCAGATGTAGACCGCGAAGCCGCCGAAGACCCACCACTGGAAGGCGTAGAGCAGGTTGCGCAACGAGGTGGAGCTCGACACCCGCGGGACCGACTCGGGCGTCACCGCTGCCAGCGCGTCGGTCGGCTCCCGGGCGACGACGTAGCCGCTGTAGAGATCCGCGTCGACGTGCTCGACGACGCTGGCGATCCGCATCTCGGGGATGACGTCGTCGTGCGGGTCCTGGTCGCTGGCGCCGGTGCCTTCGGACGCCTGCAGCCATCCCTGGAGGTCGACCGGTCCGGCGGGGGTCGGGGCCTCGGCCTCGGCGGACCAGCCGCGTACGACGGGCATCGCGCTGCCCCCGACGAGAACCGGCGTCACCACCCAGTAGCCGCGCTTCCCGGCCAGGTCGCGATCGGCCACGAACAGGGTGCTGTCCCCGAGCCACTCGCCGGCGAAGGACACCGGCTGGCCGAGGTACTCGCCGGGGAACGGGCTGTCCCCGCTGATCACGTCCGCCAGCGGCATCGGCTGTGCGTTGGAGAGGTCCTGCGCCTCTGCCTCGCGCGCCGCTTCCCACACGTGGAGCTGCCACAGGCCCAGAGCCACCGCCGCAGCCGCGGCCGCCACCATCAGCAGGTGGGCGCCCCAGTGGCGAGGAGCGAGCAGCGTGGGCACGCGGCAAGGGTACGGGCGAGGGGTCGCAGAACTTCAGACGAGCGGCACCCGGCGCATCCAGACGTGCGGGATGCCGTCCTCGTCGTAGGGCTCGCCCAGCGCCATGAACCCGAGGCTGCCGTAGAAGCCGGCGAGGTGGGCCTGAGCACCGAGCTCGACGGGCTGATCCGGCCAGTGCTCCTCGCACGAGGCGAGCGCCCGCTCCATCAGCCGCCGGCCCAGCTGCTGCCCGCGCGCCGCAGGGGCGACGATCACCCGCCCGATGCGCGCTGCGGGTTGCCCGTCCTCGGGCGCCAGGATCCGGGCGTACGCCGCGACGGGTCCCCGGCGGTCCCCCGTCCGGGCGATCAGGTGCCGGGTGCCCTCGAGGAGGTCGCGCCCGTCCGGGTCCTGGTAGGGACAGTCCTGCTCGACGACGAACACCGTCGAGCGCAGCACCAGCACGTCGTACAGCGTGGGGACGTCGAGGTGCGCGGCGCTGAGGTCGGTCCAGGTGACCGGTCCGGCTGGGCTCATGATGTGCCGCATCCTAGGAGAGCCGGCGGAGCCTCGTGTGGGCAGTCCAGCGGTTCCGGCCAGCAGGACCGCCTCTTGACGCCAGCGCGCTGTATTCATACATTCATACACTCAATGGATGAATGTATGAATAGGAGCTCACGGTGACGCTGGGCAGAACCGCGGTTGTCCTCGGAGGAAGCGTGGCCGGTCTCTGCGCTGCAGGCGCCCTGGCCGACCACTTCGACGAGGTGACGATCCTCGAGCGCGACATCCTTCCCGCCGAGGCCGAGCACCGGCGCGGCGTACCGCAGAGCAAGCACCCGCACTTTCTGCTCAACGCCGGTCGACGGTCCATCGGGACCGTGTTCCCCGGGTTCGAGGAGGACCTCATCGACGCGGGTGGCATGCCCCTGATGCCGTCGGTCGACGCGGCCTACCTGGAAGAGACCGGGTGGGCTCCCCGCAAGAAGTCCACGATGACGATGATCTACAGCTCGCGCATCCTGATCGAGCGAGTCCTCCGGGACCGGGTGCGGGCGCTGCCCAACGTGACGATCCGCGAGGGAGTGGCCGTCCAGGGTCTGGAGCACCGGGAGGGCGCCATCACCGGCGTTCGTCTCCAGGAGGGCGAGGGCGAGACGGAGCTCCTCGGCACCGACCTCGTCGTCGACGCGCTGGGGCGCGGCTCCTCGGTCTCGGACTGGCTCGAGGGCGCCGGCTGGCCGCAGGTGCCGGTGAAGACGCTCGACGCGAAGGTCACCTACATCTCACGGTGGTATGACCTGCCGCCCGAGGGTGAGCGCCCAGACTCGTGGTGGTGGCGCCATCTGATCGTGATGCCGGCCCAGGGCAGCGACGACCACCGGCCCGAGGAGCATGCCTTCCTCTCGAACTTCTTCCCACTCGAGGGCGGTCGAGCGATTGCCTGCATGGGGTCGTGGGGCCTGGCGATGCCGCGCACGGTCGAGGACTTCATCAGCTCGGCCGAGCGGCTGCGCACACCGGTGTTCGCGGCCGCGATGAAGGAGTGCACCCCCACCTCGGAGGTGCACCTGACCCGCTCGACGGGCAACAAGTGGCGGCGCTACGACCAGCTCCCCACGCCACCACGTGGACTGGTCTTCGTGGGGGACTCGATCTGCGCGTTCAACCCGTTCTACGGGCAAGGGATGAGCTCGGCCGCGCGGTCCGCCGTACTCCTCAAGGCTGAGCTCGAGAAGGCGACCGCACTCGACGACGCGTTCGTCACCCGCTTCCTCGGCGAGCAGGTCAAGGCGCTGGACGTCCCCTGGAAGCTCGCGATGGCCAGGGACCAGGGCTTCGAGTGCGCCACCGGCACCGAGGTGCTGCCGGCCTGGCGACGACGCATCGTCGCGGCGATGACCTGGCCCGTCTTCAACGCCATCACCGGCGCAGCTCGGGAGGACCAGGTCGTCGACGAGCACTTCGCGCGGGTCTTCAATCTCGACGAGACCCTGGGGGAGATGTTCAGGACGCCGAGGGTGCTGCTCGGCCTGGCCCGTCACCAGGTGAGGGCAGCCCTGGGCAGGACCACCGTGCCCTACGGATTCGACCCGCTGCTCGACCCACCCGGTACCGACTACTCCGACCACACGGCGCTCGACAGGCTCGAGGTGCCCGCGTGAGCGTCACCTGCGACGAGGCCGCAGAAACGATCACCCGCGAGCTGGGCTTCAGCTGCCACGACGTCAGCCCCGTCGTCTCCTTCAACAACCCCGCGGACCTCGCGAGCTGGACCATGCCGGTCCTGGAGCTCCTGGTCATCGGTGGCGCCGTCTTCGCGCTGGTGCATGCGGTACGCCGCCTTCGTCGGGAGTCGGACCCGACCAACCTGGCCCTGTGGTTCGCCTCCCTGGTCTACCTGGTCGTCACCGAGCCGCCGTTGTACTTCCCCGAGTGGTTCGGCCTCGACAAGATCTACGGCTTCATCTTCGCGCACAACGAGTTCACCGTGCAGTTCATGTATGACCGCCTGCCGCTCTACATCGTGGCCTTCTACCCGGCGATCAGTGCCCTGGCCTACGAGGTGGTGCGCAGCCTCGGCGTGTTCTCCCGACGTGGCAACCTCCTCGGCGCGGTCTGTGTCGCCTTCGTCGCCCAGATCTTCTACGAGATCTTCGACCACCTCGGCCCCCAGCTGAGGTGGTGGGCCTGGAACCCGGACAACGTCCAGGTCAACCACCCGATGCTGGCCTCCGTGCCGCTGAACAGCATGGTGCTCTTCGCCTCGGTCTCGATGGGCTTCCTGACCTATCTGGTGGTCCGCTGGGTCGGCCCGGGCAGCCAACCGCGATCGCGGTTGGCCCTCACGGGCAGGACCGTGGCGGCCGGCGCGCTCACTCCGCTCGGGATGCTCGTCGCCGGGATCCCTTCGAGCCTGTTCGGCGGGGACTCCCCCAACATCACGGCACAGGCCTGGATCCTGGGAATCGAGCTGGCTCTGGTGTGGATCGCCGGAGGCTGGCTCCTCGCTCGCGAGGCGAGGGCGACGTCACCGTCGGAGCGGTTGCCCCTGAACCCGTTCGTGGCCGTCTTCCCCGCGGCGTTCCTGCTGGTGCACGCGATCTTCTGGCTCGCGGCGCTGCCGCAGTTCCTCGACGCACAGGACGGCGTCACCGCCGCCGGGACACCGGTGGGAAGCGGCAGCTACGTGCTGCTCTGCTTCCTGGCCGGGATCGGCGTACTTGCGCAGCTGTATCGAGGAGGGGCTCCCACCCCACACCACCAGGATCGGCGCGCCACGACGGTGCGGGCCTGACCCATGGGACACCACGGCTGGCAGGGTGACCCGCCCCGGACCGAGGAGCTCGCCCGCGAGCGCATCATCGCCGCGACGACGAGCTGCATCGGGCGCTGGGGGGTGCCCGGCACCACGCTGTCTCGCGTCGCCGAGGAGGTGGGGGTCACCCGGCAGACGGTCTACCGCTACTTCCCCAGTCTTGCCGACCTCCTCTCCGCAGTGGCCGAGACGGGGGCAGCCGACTTCATCGAACGGATGCAGACCCATCTGGCGACGGTGAGCACGCCGGTCGATGCCGTGGTCGAGTCGATCGTCTTCGCCCTCGAGGAGCTGCCCCGCGACCCGAGGATCGGGCTCTTGCTCGAGGCCGACGACCCGAACCTGGTCGGCCGCGGGGTCACCACCTCCACGGCCTTCGATCTCGGCTCACGGGTGCTGAGGAGCCTCTCGGTCGACTGGGACGCGATCGACGTCCACGAGGAGGACTTCGCGGGACTGGCCGAGCTGACGATGCGACTGATGGTCTCGTTCCTGCAGCACCCCTCGGTGCCACCGCGCTCACCGGACGAGCTGCGCAGCTTCGTACGACGATGGCTCCGCCCTGCCCTGACGGTGCCGCCCGGGCCACCGACGAGGACGGGGTAGCCGGTCAGGTAGGTCGGATCACCGCACGCGCGGTGGCGGCGACGGCGAGGTCGACGCCCGTGATCTCGCGCCAGCGGACGCGTGAAGCACCGGCGAGCTGCTCGAGCACGTCAAGGGTCGCGCTGTTGGCGGGCGGGGGCGAGAACCGGTCACGTCCGCTTCGCCACCCGAGCGCGACCAGCAGGTCGCTGATCTCGCTGCGCCAGTCCTGGGCCGGTACGCCGCTGCCGGCCACGGCGAGAGCCATCCAGCCCGCCTGACGATCGGCGTCCTTGGCGCCCAAGGGGAGTCGTCCGACGATGTGGCGCCAGAGTGCCTTCGGGTCGCGGCCGCATCGGATGGCGGCGGCAGTGGGGTTCAGTCGGCCCTTGCGGACGCTGATCAGCCCGAGGGCGCGCGCGGTGGTGCGGATGTCAGCGACGGGGTAGGTGAGGTCCTCCCGGTTGGCCTTGCCGATCCACCAGTCGGCGATGCCCGTGCGCTCGGCGACCTGCTCGACCACCACAGGCGGGAGGTAGCCCGCAGCGGTCAGCGCGACACCGTCGCCGACGACGTCGAGGAAGGTCCGGTAGGTCTCGGTCAGCCCGGCGGCCTCAACCTCGCTGACCTCGGTCGGCCCGTGGGAGAACGGACGGCCCAGCACCTCGCCCAGCAGGCGAACGCCGCGTCGCTCCAGCTGCTCGAACAGGTCGGCCAGCTCGCCGGTGAGCGCGACGGGCTCGGCTGCCGCGATGACCAGCGCGGCGTTGGTCTCCTCGACGTCGAAGTGGTCGGGGTGCCAGTCGAGTGGCAGCCAGTCACGGGCGTGGGCAGCGCTGTCGAAGACGACGGGGAGCTGCGCGTCGTCGTACCCGCTGCGAACCCAGGTGGCCAGCTCCTCGTAGCCGCCGATGCCGCCGCAGTCCTCGGGCGGGCAGGCCATCCGCCCCCCGGTGCAGCGCGCCGTCGAGGGTGGATCTTCGAGCACCTCCTCGACCACCAGCTTGTGCTCCCAGCCGTCGCCGAAGTCGTACTCGTACCAGAGCTCGTCGCCCTTCTCGGCGATGAGCTGGTCGAGTCGTACGTCGTCCTCGAGCGTCCCCTCATCCCCCTCCTCGACGTCGAAGCTGGTGACGAAGGAGGGCGAGGAATAGTCGTGGCCGGTGCGGAACCGATGCAGGTGGCTGTTGGTCCACCCCATGGCGGCCTGGATCACGTCGTGCACGCGCGGCAGGCTGAGGTCACCGCTCAGCTCGAGCCGGCGCCAGACCGGCGGCTTGGCGCCGTGCAGGTCCAGGCGTAGCCGGAACCCGCGGTCCTCGGGCGGGACGGCGAGCAGCGTCGGCGCTTCGACGTGCTCGAGCTTCTCGAAGATGCTGGTCACCTGACCGGTCATCAGCGCGTCGAGCAGCGCCCGGTTCTCCTCGGGACTCGCTCCCGCCATCAGTTGCTCCACCAGGTGCTGGACGTCGGTCGGATCGGCCACGCCGCACAGTCAATCATCGTCGACTCGGTGTTTGACCGCCCCATGAACGTGCTGACTGGACCTCCGGCCCGACGAGGCCAACCCGGGTGGTGCCAAGTCGGCGAGCCGGCCCGGCGCGGGTGGCGGATGGCCGCGGAAGCCGCCACGACTTCGGGTCAGAAGACACTCTTGGGGTCGTAGAACTCGTCGATGTTCTTGCAGCCGATGCCGACGGCCTTGGTGAACGACTCCGGCGGGTAGTCGGCCGGCTTCTTGGACCCTGTCGCGATCTCGATCGCGATCTTCAAGGAGTCTTCGGCTGCCAGTGACGGAGAGTTCAGTCCGGTGGAGATGTATCGGCCGCTACAACCTCCCGACTTGATCAACGCCAACCCTTCCTTCTGTCCGTCAGCGGCCGCAGCCACGTAGACGTTCTTGTAACGGGTCCTCGCGCTGACGACGTTGTAGGCGCCCAGCGTCATCGAGTCGTTGAGTCCGACGACCAGGTCGATATCCGGGTTGGCGGCCAGCATGTTCTCCGCGGCGACCTGGCCCTTGTCCTGGGCGTAGTCGCCGGCCTGCTCGGCCTGGATCTCAACGCTCACACCGCCTTCCTTGAGGCCGTCCAGGAAGCCCTTGCGTCGTTGCGGACCCACGAACTCATCGGTGGCCGGGCCAGTGAGAATGACGATCTTGATGTTCTTCTTGCCCATGTCGAGGAAGCGTTGCGCGGTGATCTTGCCCGATTCCCGCCCGATGGTCAGGTTGTCGGACTGGACGCTGGTCGTGCCAGTGCCGGGAACACTCGTGTCGATGTAGACCACCGGAATCTTCGAGGCGATCTGGGTCATCATCTCCTTCTGGCCCTTGACACTCGTGGCGTTCACGACCAACACGTGTGCGCCCTGCGCCATCATCGCCTGCATCTGGTTCATCTGGATCACAGGATCCTTGTTGGCGGCCTGGAACAGCAGCTTGAAACCCTGCTCTTTGGCGATCTGCCGGGCACGAACTTCCATGGCCGCGAAGTAGGGCGCTTGAAGCTGCTGCTGGGCGAAGCCGATGACGACCTGCTGCACATCAGGCTGGACGCCGTTGGCCGGGCCAGCCGCCGGCTTGGAGGAGGGATAGATCTGCCCGCCGCAGGCACTGACGGCCAGCAGCAGCGCGCAGACGCCGAGCCCCGAGCGGGGTCGTCCGCTGATTCTCACGACATTCTCCAGATACCCACGAGCCGAGGTCAGCCAGCCGCCGGCTGCGCCGGCTGTTGCTTGCGGCGCCTTGTGAAATGCACAGTGGCCAGGGTCACCGCCACCAGGATCAGGGCACCGCGGAAGGCGTCCTGGAGGAAGGTGGAGACGTTGAGCAAGGAAAGCAGGTTGGCGATCACGGCAAAGATCACGGTGCCCACCACCGTTCCGAAGACCTTGCCATGGCCGCCGGACAGGCGCGCGCCGCCGATGACGACTGCGGCGATCGCCTCGAGTTCCAGCAGGTTTCCGGCCGTGGAAGTGCCGCTGGCGAAGCGCGCGAGAAACATCCAGCCGCCCAAGCCGACGAGCAGGCCGGCGAGGATGTAGACCGACCAGAGTGTGGAGCGCACCGGGATGCCCGAGCTGCGGGGCAGCCTCCTTGTTGGAGCCGATGGCGTACACCCGGCGGCCCCACACGGTGCGGTACAGCAGGAACGCGATCAGCAGCACCATCGAGAGCCAGATGAGGGCCAGCACCGGAATACCGAGGAGGGTGGTCTGACCGATGGTGGCAAAAGAGCTGGCCGCCTTCGGGGTGATCGGGATTCCGTTGCCGTAGGCGTACACCAGGCCGCGGGCCAGGGCCAGCATCCCCAAGGTGACGATGAAGGGTTCCAGACCGCGAAACGACACCAGCCAGCCGTTCACGGCCCCGATCATGCCGCCGATCATCAGCGCGACGATGACCGCCAGGAACACCGACGGACCGTCGAGCAGGCCAGCGGCGACAACGGCGGAGAGGCCGAGGGCGGAGCCCACGCTGATGTCGATACCTCCGGTCAGCACGACGATGAGCTCTGCCAACGTGACGACGCCGATGATCGACATCTGCAGCGACAGGTTGGTCAGGTTGGTGTTGCCCCAGAAGACGGACCCCTTGGTGATGGTGGCGACCAGGAGCAGGGCGACCAGGATGTAGAGGGCGTACTGGCCCACGAGCCACTGGGCGACGTACTGGCCCCTGGACTCGTTCTGTTCCTCGTAGTGATGAACGGGAGGGGGCACCGATCCTGCGGTCATGGCTCATGCTCCTTCTGCTGCCGGATTTCGGGGAAGTGATCAGTCCTGGTGTGTCAGAGCCGTTCGGATGAGGTCGTCGGTGTCGGCGACCTCAGGGTCGAACTCCTGGACGATGTGACCGTTGCGCATCACGAGGATGCGGTGGCACACGGAGAGCAGCTCCTCGGCCTCGCTCGAGACAACGAGGACCCCCTTCCCGCGGGCAGCGAGCGCGTGGATGATCTCGTAGATGTTGGCCCTGGCACCGACGTCGATCCCCTTGGTCGGTTCGTCCAACACCACGAGGTCGGGGTCGGACTCCAGCCACTTTGCGACCACGACCTTTTGCTGGTTCCCCCCGCTTGAGGGTGCTGGTGAGGGTCTTGGCTCCGCCCTTGACCTGGAACTCCGAATCAGCTCCGAAACCCGCTTCTTCTCCTGTCGAGCGTCAACCACGCCGGCTCTGGCCATGCGCGGCAGGACGACCAGACTCATGTTCTCGCCGTTGTTGAAGTCCTTGACGAAGCCTTCCAGGCGTCTGTCTTCGGTGAGATAGGCGATGCGCTTGCTCAGTGCAGCGCCCGGGGAGTTCAGGCGTACGACCTCGCCGTGAACTTCGATCGTGCCGCTGGCCGCCTGCTTCTGCCCGGTGATGGTTCGGGCAACTGAGGACCGACCGCTACCGACCAGACCGTAGAGGCCAACGATCTCACCCGGTGCCACGTCGAGGGAGACACCCTTCGCAGAGCCCCCGTGGAGATCGCGCACCGACATCACAGGCTTCTCGCCGTGGGTCTGCGCCGGCGCTGGCGATGAACGCCTTGAGTGCCTCTCCGATCATCAAGGTCGTGACCTCGTCCGGGCTGCTGTCCGCTGCGGTCACCACGTCCACCAGACGACCGTTGCGCAGGACGGCGATCCGGTCGGCCATCGCAAAGACCTCGTTCAAGCGA
>CAWCGI010000020.1:0-10693 GCA_963795065.1 uncultured Actinomycetota bacterium
GTGCCCTTGCCAGGGGAACTTCACGCCGGGTCGGCTGCTTTTCTGGGGAACTTCACGCCGGGTCGGCTGGTCCCGTGGCTGAGGAATAGGTGTACCCGGGCTCGGCGTTGGACCATGGGTTCGACCCGCTGCGTACGCCGTCAGCAAGTCCAGCTCCATCCGGCTACCGCCACCCGGCCAGGAAGTACCCGTCATGACGACGACCGCTGACTCCACCTCTCCCGTGGGCACGGGCCCTGCACCGCACTTCGCCCTCGCCGTGCTCGCCCTGGCGCTCGGCGGCTTCGCGATCGGCACCGCCGAGTTCGTGACGATGGGACTGCTGCGCGAGATCGCCACGGGGGTCGATGCGTCGATCCCGGCCACCGGCCACGTCATCTCGGCGTACGCCGTGGGAGTCGTCGTCGGCGCCCCCGTGCTGGCCGTCTACGGCGCCAAGCTTCCCCGGCGGGGACTGCTGGTCGGGCTGATGGCTGCGTACGCCCTCTTCAACGCCGCGAGCGCGCTGGCCCCCGGCTACCGCACCCTGCTGCTCGCGCGGTTCCTCGACGGACTCCCGCACGGGGCCTACTTCGGGGTGGCGTCGCTCGTCGCCGCCAGGATGGCGGCGCCCGGGCGCAAGGGCCGAGCCGTCGCGCTCGTCATGCTGGGACTCTCGGTCGCCAACGTGATCGGGGTCCCCGCCGCGACCTGGCTCGGCCAGCACCTCGGCTGGCGGTCGGCGTTCTGGGCGGTGGCCGTACTGGCGGTGCTCACCGTCGCGATGGTGCTGATGTTCGTCCCCTCGGTGCCGGGCGACCGGGACGCGACCGGCCGCCGTGAGCTGGCAGCCTTCGCCAAGCCGCAGGTGTGGCTCACCCTGGTCGCGGGGGCGGTCGGCTTCGGCGGCATGTTCGCCGTCTACACCTACATCGCACCGATCATCACCGAGGTCGGCGGGCTGGGGGACTCGGCGGTGCCCGTCTTCCTGCTCGTCTTCGGGTTGGGCATGGTGGCCGGCACCTGGGTCGCCGGCGAGCTGGCCGACTGGTCGATCTTCCGGTCCCTGCTGGGCTCGTCGCTCGGGATGGGCGTGGTGCTGCTCGCCTTCTGGGCGCTGTCCCCGACCGGGTGGGGCGCCCTGCCGGTCGTCTTCCTGATCACCACGATCGGGTCGGTGCTGGTGGTCAACCTGCAGCTGCGGCTGATGGAGGTCGCGGGCGACGCCCAGACCCTGGGTGCGGCCATGAACCACGCTTCGCTCAACGTTGCCAACGCGCTCGGCGCCTGGCTCGGCGGACTGGTCATCGCGGCCGGCTACGGGCTGCGCTCCACCGCCCTGGTCGGGGTGGCGCTGTCGATCGCCGGGTTCGGCGTGCTGGTGGCCTCCGCCGTCGTGCACCGGCGGGGGACTGTCACGCGCTAGGCGCCGTCGACGCCCTCCAGTGCGGATCCGTCACCGAGGCTCGAGTCGCGGATCACGCTGAACGAGCCGTCGGTCTCCAGCACCACCGCCGCGACGGTGGACAGGTCGCCGACCCCAGCCGCACGCACCGCGTGGCAGACCTCTTCGCGCGCGACCCGTTGCCGGTTCATCGCGTCCTCCTGCAGGGCGCCGGAGCGCAGCAGCACCGTCGGCTGCGCGGTCACCGCCCTGCGCACCCAGGCCAGGTGCCGGGTGGCCGAGGCCACCACGAACTGGAAGACGGCCAGACTCGCCAGCGCCACACTGCCCTCCGCCCACGAGACGTCGCTGCTCAGCAGGATCGTCGCGAGGGTGGAGCCGAAGGCGACCGTGACCACGAAGTCGAACGCGTTGAGCTTGGCCAGCGTGCGCTTGCCGGACAGCCGCAGGATCGCGATGAGCGTGACGTACGCCGCTGCACCGACGGCGAGTACGCGGCCGATGTCGGACCAGGAGTCGAACCACATGAGTCCCTCCTACCCAGGAGGGAAGCACTCAGTCCTGCACGGCCAGGTCCTGCGGGGCGAGCTCCTCGGCCAGGAGGTCGTAGAGGGCCATGTCGGTGGGGCCGTTGCGCTTGTTCGCGCCGAACCGCTCGACGCCGTACTGCCGGAGCCCGTTGGCCTCGATCACCCGCCGAGAGGACACGTTGTCCACGGCCGCGAACGCCTTGACCCGGCGTACGCCCAGCTCGCCGAAGACGTGGCGCAGGACGGCCGCGAACGCCCGTGTGGTCACGCCCCGGCCGCGGGCGTCGGGATGCGTCCAGTACCCGATCTCGCAGTCGACGCCTGGCTGGTGGTCGAAGAACTGGATCGCCGCCAGGATCTCGTCGACGGCAGGGTCGACGACTGCCCAGGTGACCCCGGAGCCGTTGGCGCGCATCTCCGAGCGCTTCTCGATGTAGTCGTGCGCGTCCTCGAGCGTGTACGGCGACGGCAGGAACCCCAGGTTCTGCTGGGTCACCGGGTCCGAGCAGGCCTCGACGATCCGGGCTGCGTCCCGGTCCGCCACGGGGCGCAGCCGCAGACCGTCCGCCTCGAGCACCGGACAGTCCAGCCAGGTCGAGGCGGGGTGGCGCGGGTCGTCGCGCAGCAGCGTCCCCACCCAGGAGTCGATCAGCTCGCCGCGCTGTGGCTGCCAGCGGCGCACCATCCCGCCGTGGGTGAAGCCGAGCTTCCAGGCGAGCCGGCGGGACGGCCAGTTGCCCACGTGCGCCCACCAGATGACCGTGCGCAGCCCCTGCTCCCGGAAGCCCCAGTCGACCAGGAGCCGCAGCGCGCGCTCGACCGCACCGGTGCCACGTACGGCGGGGTGGGCGCCGAAGGCGATCTCGGCCCGGCCATCGCCCTCGGGACGCAGCGAGATCGTCCCGCCGTACGCTCCGGCGTGCTCGATCGCGAAGGCCCACTCCGAGTCGTCCAGCCAGCCGGCGGGCATCCGCTCGCCGACGAACGAACGGGCGTCGTCCATCGAGTACGGGACCGGCACCGTCGTCCACCGCTGGGACTCCGGGTCCAGGCCCTGCTCCCAAGCGCCCTGCGCGTCGTCGGGGTGGTGCGGCCGGATCGTGGTGACGCCATCGGTCAGCGTGGGTGCGAAGGACATGGCGGAACCCTGTCAACTGTGGGCGTCCTAGGGCAAGCGGGTTGTCTCCGGGGCCAATGACACAATGTCCGTCATGTCCACCACGACCGAACCCGAGATCGCCGCGTCCTCGGCGGCCTCGGGGACCGCCCGGCCGCGCGTGCTCTCCGGCATCCAGCCCACGGCGAACTCCTTCCACTTCGGCAACTACCTCGGCGCGCTGCGGCAGTGGGTGGACCTGCAGCGCGACCACCAGCCGTTCTTCTTCATCGCCGACCTGCACGCGATCACCGTGGAGCAGGACCCGAAGGTGCTGCGGGAGCGGACCCTGCGGGCGGCGGCCCAGCTGCTCGCAATGGGCATCGACCCGTCGCGGTCGGCGATCTTCGTGCAGAGCCAGGTCCCCGAGCACGCCCAGCTCGGCTGGATCCTGCAGTGCCTGACCGGGTTCGGCGAGGCCCGGCGGATGACGCAGTTCAAGGACAAGTCTGCCAAGGGCGGTGAGGGCGCGGCGTCGGTCGGGCTCTTCACCTACCCCGTCCTCCAGGCGGCCGACATCCTGCTCTACCGGCCGCACTTCGTGCCGGTCGGCGAGGACCAGCGTCAGCACCTCGAGCTCACCCGTGACCTCGCGCAGCGGTTCAACCACCGCTACAAGAAGACCTTCCGGCTGCCCGAGCCCTACATCCTCAAGGCCACCGCGAAGATCGGGGACCTGCAGAACCCGACGGCGAAGATGTCGAAGTCCGCGTCGTCGCCGGCCGGGATCATCGAGATGCTCGACGAACCCACGGTCAGCGCCAAGAAGATCCGTTCCGCGGTCACCGACTCCGACGGCGAGATCCGCTTCGACCTCGAGGAGAAGCCGGGGATCAGCAACCTGCTGACGATCTACTCCGCGCTCACCGGGAGTCCGGTCCCGATGCTGCAGGAGGAGTACGCCGGCCGCGGCTACGGGGACCTGAAGAAGGACCTGGCCGAGGTGGTGGTCGAGTTCGTCACCCCGTTCCGTGAGCGCACGATCGAGCTGCTGGACGACCAGGCGCACCTCAGCGCCGTACTCAAGCAGGGGGCGGAGCAGGCCGGTGCGGTGGCTCGAGCGACGCTGCGCGACGTCTACCAGCGGGTCGGCTTCGTCGCCGCCGGCCAGTAGGGTCGGTCAGTGCCCACGATTGGTGTCGCCCTCGCCATCCCGGAGCCCTGGGCCAGCGAGCTCCAGGACTACCGCACCGCGATCGGCGACACGACCGCGACCATGATCCCCACGCACATCACACTGGCTCCGCCGATCGAGGTCGATGACTCCGAGCGGGCCCACATCGAGAAGCACCTCGCCGCGGTCTCCGACGCCACGACGGCGTTCCGGGTCCACCTGCGGGGCACCGGCACCTTCCGCCCGGTCTCGCCCGTGGTTTTCGTGACGCTGGTCCAGGGCATATCCCAGTGCGAGCAGCTCGCGCTGGCGGTCCGGCAGGGTCCGCTGGACGTCGAGCTGACCTTCCCGTACCACCCGCACGTGACCATTGCCCACCACCTGACTGACGAGACCCTCGACCGGGCGTTCGAGGAGCTGGCCGACTTCGAGTGCCTCTTCGACGTCGACGAGTTCCACCTCTACGTCCACGACGACACGGCCGGCTGGCAGCCCACCAGGGAGTTCCGGCTGGCCCCCAAGGAGAGCTGATCCCGTGGCTTCACTCAAGGAGCGGCTGAGCGCCCGCTTCGAGCGGCTTCGCGAGCGTCGCCCGGCCGTGGACCACCTGGTCCGGATGGTCCGGCACTACGGCACCGTCAACGGCAATCTGCAGGCCGGCGCGGTCACGTACTTCGCGTTCCTGTCGTTCTTCCCGATCCTGGCGCTGGCGTTCTTCGCGGTCGGGATCATCGCCGAGGTCTACTCGGGTGCCGAGCAGGACCTGATCGACGCGATCGGCCTCGTGCTCCCCAACGTCGTGGGGGACGGCGAGGGCGAGATCTCGCTGGACCAGGTCCAGAGCTTCTCCGGCTGGGCCGCCCTGTTCGGGGTCGCTGGTGTGCTGTTCGCCGGCCTGAGCTGGCTGTCGGCGATGCGCAACTCCCTGGAGGAGGTCTTCGAGCGGCCGCGGGCGGAGCAGCCCAACTTCGTGTTCGGGAAGCTGCGCGACCTGGCCTCGCTGATGCTGATCGGGCTGGTCCTGATGGTCGCGGTCGCCGTTGCCGGGTTCGTCACCGGCTTCTCCGACGTGGTGCTGGGGTGGCTCAACCTGAGCAGCCAGCTCTCCTGGCTGGTCTACCTGATCACCCGCCTGGTCGGGCTGGCGGCGAACGCCGTTCTCTTCTTCGTGCTGTTCCGGCTCCTGGGCAACCCCGAGGCGCCGTCCCGGGCGTTGTGGTCGGGGGCGCTGGTGGGGGCGGTCGCCTTCGAGGTGCTCAAGGCCTTCTCGTTCCTGCTGCTGGGCTCGACCGAGGGCAAGCCGGCGTTCCAGGCCTTCGGCATCGCGTTGATCCTGCTCGTCTGGATCTACTACTTCTCGCGCATCGTGATGTACGCCGCCGCCTGGGCGCACACCGCACCGGACGCCCGCGCGGAGCGGGTCCCGGAGGTGGCCGACCCGGTGCAGGGCCCCCCGGCGCCGACGCTGGACCTGCCCGCAGCCGGCGTACCCGAGCGGGCCTGGCTGCCGCCCTTCGTGGCGGGTGGGGCGGCGACGCTGGGCCTCGTGGCGGTGCTCCGGCGCCGCGGCGGTGACCGTTGAGGCTCGATCGCCGGCACGGCTGGCTCCTGGTGGCGATCGCGCTCTGGAACTTCTTCACCTGGACGACGTTCGCCCGGAACCTCTGGACGGCCCACGCCGCAGGCGAGGACCGGGCCACCGGCTACTGGTTGGCACACTCGGTGCTGATCGTGGTCGGCCTGGTGATCGGCGTGGTCCTGGGCCGCCTGGGCCTCCGCATCCTGCGGGCCAGCCGCACCCAGGCCTGACCAGCCGAGCGGGCGTGAAGTGCCCTGAAAGACCAGCCGAGCCGGCGTGAAGTGCCCTGGAAACCCAACCGAGCCGGCGTGAAGTGCCCTGAAGACCCAGCCGAGCCGGCGTGAGGTTCCGGGAACTTCACGCCGACTCGACACGGAATCCGGGGAACTTCACGCCGACTCGGCATGGAATTTGGGGAACTTCACGCCGGGTCGGCTAGTGGCCGTGGCGCATGGCCTGGTGCAGGTCCCAGTTGAGCCGGGAGATCACGTCGAGCGGGATCTCCTTGGGGCACGCGGAGGTGCACTCACCGATGTTGGTGCAGCCGCCGAAGCCCTCGGCGTCGTGCTGGGCGACCATGCTGACCACTCGGCTGTCCCGCTCGGGCTGGCCCTGCGGCAGCTCGCCCAGGTGCGTGATCTTGGCGCCCATGAACAGCGAGGCCGACCCGTTCGGGCAGGCGGCGACACAGGCGCCGCAGCCGATGCAGGTGGCGACGTTGAAGGCGCGCAGCGCGTCGTCGCGGGGGACCGGTGTGGCGTGCGCCTCGGGGGCTGAGCCGGTGTTGACCGAGATGTAGCCGCCGGACTGGATGATCCGGTCGAACGAGCCACGGTCGACGCAGAGGTCCTTGACCACGGGGAACGCGTCGGCGCGCCAGGGCTCGATCACGATCTCGTCGCCGTCGTTGAACGACCGCATGTGGAGCTGGCAGGTGGTGGTGACCTCGGGGCCGTGTGCCTGCCCGTTGATCATCAGGCCACACATGCCGCAGATGCCTTCGCGGCAGTCGGAGTCGAAGGCGATCGGCTCCTCACCCTTGGCGTTGAGGTCCTCGTTGAGCACGTCGAGCATCTCGAGGAAGGACATGTCCGGGGAGATGTCGTCCAGCTGGTAGCCGTGCATGGCACCGGGGGACGCCGCGTCCGCCTGGCGCCAGATCTTCAGTGTGACTCTCACTTGTAGCTCCGCTGCTTCATCTCGATGGCCGTGTAGGTCAGTTCTTCCTTGTGCAGCACGGGCGGTTCGTCGTCGCCGGCGAACTCCCACGCGGCGACGTACGCGAACGTCTCGTCGTGGCGGAGCGCCTCGCCCTCCTCGGTCTGCGACTCACCACGGAAGTGGCCGCCGCAGGACTCGCGCCGGTTGAGCGCGTCGATGCACATCAGCTCGCCGAGCTCGAAGAAGTCGGCCACCCGGCCGGCCTTCTCGAGGGACTGGTTGAGGCTCTCCGCGCTGCCGAGCACCTTGACGTTGCGCCAGAAGTCGTCCTTGAGCGTGCGGATCAGGTCGATCGCCTTCTTGAGACCGTCCTCGGTGCGCTCCATGCCGCAGTACTCCCACATGATGTTGCCGAGCTCCCGGTGGTAGGAGTCGACGCTGCGGGTGCCGTTGGTGTTCATGAAGTGGTTGATCCGCGTCCGCACGGACTCCTCGGCCTCGACCACCGCCGGGTGGTCGGCCGGCACCGGCTCGAACGGCCCGTCCGCGAGGTAGTCGCGGATGGTGTGCGGGAGCACGAAGTAGCCGTCGGCGAGGCCCTGCATCAGCGCGGACGCACCGAGGCGGTTGGCGCCGTGGTCGGAGAAGTTGGCTTCGCCGGTCACGAAGAGCCCTTCGATGGACGACATCAGGTCGTAGTCGACCCAGAGCCCGCCCATCACGTAGTGCACGGCCGGGTAGATGCGCATCGGCACCTCGTAGGGGTTCTCCCCGGTGATCCGCTCGTACATGTCGAACAGGTTGTCGTACTTCTCCTGGATGCCGTCCCTGCCGAGACGCGCGATCGCCTCGCTGAAGTCGAGGTAGACGCCGCGGCGCACGCCCTCGACGGCGGGGCCGACACCGCGGCCCTCGTCGCAGACGTTCTTGGCCGCGCGCGAGGCGATGTCACGGGGGACCAGGTTGCCGAACGCCGGGTAGATCCGCTCCAGGTAGTAGTCGCGGTCCTCCTCGGGGATGTCGCGCGGGTCCTTCTCGCAGTCGGCCGCCTTCTTCGGCACCCAGATCCGGCCGTCGTTGCGCAGCGACTCCGACATCAGGGTCAGCTTCGACTGGTGCGCACCGGAGACCGGGATGCAGGTCGGGTGGATCTGCGTGTAGCAGGGGTTCGCCATGTAGGCGCCCTTGCGGTGCGCTCGCCAGGTCGCGGTGACGTTGCAGCCCATCGCGTTGGTGGAGAGGTAGAAGACGTTGCCGTAGCCGCCGCTGGCGAGGACGACGACATCGGCCAGGTGCGTCTCGATCTCACCGGTGACCATGTCCCGGGCGACGATGCCGCGGGCCTTGCCGTCCACCACGATCACCTCGAGCATCTCGTGGCGGGTGAACGTCTCCACCGTCCCGGCGGCGACCTGGCGCTCGAGGGCCTGGTAGGCGCCGATCAGCAGCTGCTGCCCGGTCTGGCCGCGGGCGTAGAACGTGCGGGAGACCTGCACGCCCCCGAACGAGCGGTTGTCCAGCAGGCCGCCGTACTCCCGGGCGAAGGGCACGCCCTGCGCCACGCACTGGTCGATGATGTTGGCGCTGACCTCGGCGAGGCGGTAGACGTTCGACTCGCGCGAGCGGTAGTCGCCGCCCTTGACGGTGTCGTAGAAGAGCCGGTGGACGGAGTCGCCGTCCTCCTTGTAGTTCTTGGCCGCGTTGATGCCGCCCTGTGCGGCGATCGAGTGCGCACGTCGGGGTGAGTCCTGGTAGCAGAAGGACTTCACGTTGTAGCCGGCCTCGCCGAGCGTGGCCGCGGCCGAGCCGCCGGCCAGGCCGGTGCCGACGATGATCACGTTGAGCTTGCGCCGGTTCGACGGGTTGACCAGGCGGGCCTCGAACTTGCGGGTGTTCCACCGCTCGTCGATCGGGCCGCCGGGTGCCTTGGTGTCGGCAATCGGCTCCCCGGGGACGTAGTAGCCCGCGGCGTCGTCGCCGTGGGGCCCGGGTGCGTCGTGCGAGGGGTCGGCCGTGGTGGTGGTGTCCGGGAACTCGGTCATGGGTGGCCCTTACTTGGTGATGACGCCGGCGAGGACGAAGATCGGGACGAGTGAGTAACCGCCGGCGATGACCACGGCGAGGATGAGGCCAAGCGACTTGGCGTTGCGGCGGGCCTTCGCGTTGTTGGTCAGGCCGAGCGTCTGCGCGGCGCTCCACACCCCGTGGTGCAGGTGCAGGGCCAGCGCGGCCATCGCCACGAGGTAGAAGAGGGTCAGCCACCAGACGTCGAACGAGTCGACCAGCAGGTTGTACGGGTCGTTGGTCGGGCCGCCCTGGACGTTGACCTTGCCGATCGTGAAGTTCAGCAGGTGCCAGACCAGGAAGAGCAGGATGGTCAGGCCGCCCCACCGCATGAAGCGCGAGGAGAACGACGAGTGTGCGTTCTTCTTCACCACGTACTTCGTGGTCCGGGCCTTGCCTGCGCGACGCCAGAGCGCCACGGCCGCGTAGACGTGCACCGCGAGCGAGGCGAGCAGCGTCACGCGGATGATCCAGAGCAGCCCGGAGTGCGGGAGCATCGGCTCACCGAACTCTCGGAGGTGCTCGGCGTACTCGTTGTAGGCATCGTGGCCACCGAAGGCCTTGAGGTTGCCGTACATGTGCAGGAGCACGAATCCGATGAAGATGACGCCACTGGCGGCCATCAGGAGCTTGAGTGCGATGGTCGAGCGCGTCGAGCGCGCTCCCTTGACCAGAGTCGTGGTAGCCACGACAGGTCACGTTACCGTCCGAATTGCGGGACCCGTGCGGCGGGGAGTGTGACATTTGCCCGGTCGCGGGCGCTTGTCATCCTGCGGCAGCGCTGCTCAGCGCCGGCGAGGGCGTCAGTCGCTCGTAGTGGTCCGCGACCAGCTCGTCGACCGCGGCCCGCCAGTCACGGTCGCCGGCCAGCTCACGGGCCCGGCGGCCGAGCAGTCCGCGGTGCCGGTCCGCGGCCAGGGAGGCGACGGCCTCACGCAGCCCGCGCGGGTCCCCCGGGGCGTAGAGCAGACCGGTCTCGAGGTTGCGCACCACGTCCAGTGCACCCCCGCTGCGCGGCGCGACCACGGGGACGCCACTTGCCGCCGCCTCGCGCAGCGGGTGGCCGCACGTCTCGTGCTCGCCGGGGTGCACGAGCACGTCCAGGGACGCCATCGCCACGGCCAGGTCGCCGGTGGAGAGCACCCCGGTGAACGTCGCGTCCGGGAGCCGGGAGCGGAGCCGGTCCAGCTGCGGGCCGCCGCCGACCACCACCAGCCGGATCCCGGGCAGGCCGGCCAGCTCGGTGAGCCGGCGTACGTCGTGCCGGTTGCGGAGGCTGCCGACGTACCCGACGACCACCCCCGCCCCCGGTTGCCCGCTGCGTGAGCGGGCGCGTGACCAGCTCGCGTGGAGCGCTGGGTCACGCAGCGCGGGGGTGAAGGCGGCGGTGTCGACGCCGGGTCGCCACAGGTCCGCCGCGACGCCGAACTCCCAGAGCCGCTCCACCATCCAGCTCGAGGTCACCAGTACGCCGTCGGCATGCTCGGCCACGGTGCTGCGCCAGTAGTCGGCCGTGACCTTCAGCAGCGGCGACTGCTCGACCACGAGCGTGGGGACATCGCTCCGACGGGCGTACTCCAGCGCACGGCGGCCGAGCCGGTCCGGCGAGGTCGCGTGCACGAGGTCGGGGGCGAAGTCGTCGAGCGCCGCCCGGACCTGGCGACCGGTCCGGTCGTGCGGCCGGATCCGTGCCACGCGGCTGCCC
>CAWCGI010000021.1:0-12121 GCA_963795065.1 uncultured Actinomycetota bacterium
GGGAACGTGAAGGCTGATCTCGGGAATCCCCGTCATCCGGGTCGGCCCCCTCGTCGGGATCCGAGCCACCCAGCGGACCTGGCGACCTCACCCAACCCGGCGATCGCGGGGGAGAAGGTGGCGCTGACCGGTCGGCTCTCCACCCGGGTCGCCCGGCCAGTGGTCCTGCAGCATCCCGACACCCACCAGCTGTACCTGTGGGACCGGCAGGCGAACACGGCCATGCTGATCAGTCACGACCTGACGGGTGACCCGGTGCAGGACAAGGTGCTCGCCTACAGCATCTCCGACGACGGCCGCTTCGTCACGTTCGCCTCCAGCGCCCCGGGCATCGTGGCCGACGACCCCACCGAGGTCCGCGACGACGTCTACCTGTGGGACCGCACCAAGGACGAGACCACGCTGGTGTCGGGGCCGATGGTTGGACGAGGCATTCGGCTCGACCTCACGCAAACCGGTGATCAGCCCCGACGGGTCCTACGTGCTGTACGGCGCCTGGCTCCAGGACATCAACCCGACCCGCACCGACGAGATCGGCATCGTCAGGTGGAACCGCACGTCCGGCACGTCGTCGATCGTCGACCTACCCGGCTACGACATCGACCCGGGACCGAACTGGCCCATCGAGCCGATCTCGGCGGACGGACGATGGGTGCTGACCCAGGCGCGCGACGAGGAGAGCACGATCACCGAGACCGTGCTCTGGGACACCACGACCAACGCGGCGACCCCGGTCCCCGAGGCACCCACGCCCTCGGCGGACGGCAGCACGGCTGCGCTCTACCCCGATTCGATCTCCTCCGAGGCTCCACGGTCACGGGCACGGTGTGTGGGTTCCACTACGACCAGCAGGCACAGTTCCTCTACGAGCCCTGCTACGCCTACGTCTGGACGCGGTCCGCCGGCGACCCGGTCCTTGTCTCGAAGCACTGGAACCTCGCGAACGACCCGTCCCTGTGGCTCCGGGAGTCCAGCGGCGGGGGCACTCTGTCCGGCGACGGCCGATACCTGGTTTTCGGCTCCGAATCGACAGCCCTGATCCCGAACGACGGCAGCGCCGGCGGCCTCTACACCTGGGACCGCGACTGGACGCCGCGACCGAGCCGTGAGTCGGCCGTGGTTGGGTGCCGGGGCGAGCCCGACACACACCCGACGAACCACTCCGGACGAGAAGGAACCACTCGGTGGTCGGAGCAGCGGTGGTGCAGTTCGTTGCTCGAGAGAAGGCCAACCTCGACATCAGCTGGCTGCGCCGTCCGCGGGCATGAACGAGGACTGAGGCATACTGGCGCGGGGTCGGAATGAGGCGGTGAACTACACGATGGTTGTCCTGAGGTTTGTCCCGACTGTACTTCCGACCCCCCGCCCTCGTAGCTCAGCTGGAAAGAGCAGCGGCCTTCTAATCCGCCGGTCCCAGGTTCGAATCCTGGCGGGGGCACCCAGCGTTTGTGCAGGTCAGAGCAGGTTTAGCTAACGGGACGGTGGTTGGCTAGTCGCACCGTCGCTTCGACCGTCATCGGTTGCCGTCATTCGCATGGGAACTTTGAACCGTCTGGTCATGGAGCCACTCGTCGAACGTCTGCGTTCCACGTGGCCCAGGTCCCGTCGGTAGCAGGGCCCCCGTGCGCATGCCCCGGCCAGTCGATCCCGGCAGCGGCACGGTGATCACGAGAGGTCGACGACCTTGTGCGGACGCGAGGCGGCGCGCCATGTCCGGGATCCGTTCCTCCTGGGGCCCGGCGAGTTCTGGAGCGATACCAGAGGCGGGTGACGTCGCGAGGCGAACCAGTTCATCGGCGACTTCCTGCGCTGCTACCGGTTGGCTCAGCATCCACGGGATTACTGCGACGCGGCCGTCGCCCAGCATCTGGGTGGCGAACTCATGGAACTGTGTGGCGCGCAGGATGGTCCACGGGACGGGACCGTGTCGCACGAGGTCCTCCTGTGCCAGCTTGGCCTGGTAGTAGCCGAAACCGACGCGGTCGATCCCGACGATCGAAAGCAGCACGTGGTGCTTGATTCCGTGGCGCTCCTCAACCTCGAGGAGGTGGCGGGTCGCGGTCTCGAAGAATGTGGTGGCGCGTCGGCGGTTCTGCGTGACGATGTTGGTGACGTCGATGACGGCGTCGACACCCTCGAGGACCGAGTCGAGTCCTGCACCTGTGGTGAGGTCGACCCCCTTCGATCGGGCGATGACGATCGGATCGGCGCCGTAGCGGCGCACGCTCTCGACCACCAGACGACCGACCATGCCGGTTCCGCCTGCGATTGCGATGGTCTTCATCGGTGGTTCTCTTCCTGGGGGTTGGGGGGTCTGGGGGGTCCTGCCGTGTCGCTGCGGTGGCTGCGGAGCAGCACGAGGATGGCGGCAGCGAGGGCGGAGAACGTGAGGGGGGTCAAGCTTGCCGCCCACTCGAAGCTGGAGAACCCGTGTCGGTGGGTGGCGTGGAACGCGAGGTGGGGCAGTCCGAAGGCGAGCCACGCCCAGCCGAGCGCGCGCAAGGCACTGGTGTCTCCTTTGGCCGCAGCCCATCCGGAGAAGACGACCAGCGCGACGTACAGGCCACCGACGTCCCTGACGAGGTGCTCGTTGAACGGCCCGAGTGGTGCGACCCAGGCTTGACCGAGTCCGGGGAAGCTGGTGAAGAAGGAGTGGGGCCAGGCCATGGCCCAGAATCCGGCGTAGGCCGCAGACGCAGCCAGCGCCCAGGCGATGCTTCGTGCGATTGAGGTGCTCATGCTCGTGGAGTTGCGTGATGGGCCGGGGGCGCGCCGGTGTCACGGGATGTCTTCGAGCCCACCGCCAGCAGTGCCCTGACCCATAGGGACCGCTGGTATGGCTGGACCAGCACCGTTCCGGTGGCCACCTCGGCGCGGTCCAAGACCTCTTCGACCACCGCGTCGTGGACCCACCGGATGACCAGCGGCCACTTCAGTCGCATCCAGCCTTCGGGGTTCGCGACGACCTCGTGCCGCAGCACAGCGCCCGCGTTCTCGTCGGGTCGCACATGGAAGGAGTGACGGCCCACCAGACCCGTCGGCTCACGGAATCCGAACACCAGGTTGCCGGAGGTTGGGTCCAGGAACGTCACCGTGTAGTGGATTGGGCCGTGCCGACCGTGAGCACCGACCGCCAACGGGCCGTCGAAACGCATAGTAGGGATCCCTGGAGGCCACAGCCGGCCATCCGGACCGGACATCGCCATCAGGAGGTCCCACACCACTTCGGGGTCAGCTGAGATCCGGCGCTCGTGGACGTTACGGATCTTGGCGGCGCTCATCGCGAGCCCCAGGGCTGCGAACTCCTCGCGACGGGAAGCCTGGCTTGAAGCGTCGTTGGGTGAGTGTCGTGGACGGAACGGAGTCGTCCGGCGTGAGCCACGCCCGCGGCAACCGTGGGTGACGGGTCCCGCCAGGCGTACGTGCGTTCTCGGGTGTCGAGCTTCATCAGTTCTCCGGTGTTCGTGCGCCGCCGGATGGCGCGCCTTGGGACGCGTCGGCGGCGCCGAACCCGCCGGGATTGGTCTGGTGCGTGCTTGCGCCTGCGCGGCCAACGGAGGCATTCCTCGCTGGGTCTGCAAGTGCGAGTGCCGCGCGCGCCAGCATGCTGCGGACGATGAGGGGATGAACGGTCCGGACCACGGCGGAGTACGCGGCTCCGCGTCGGTTGTGGAACTTGACGACCGTGGTGACAACAACGCGGTCCCGCTCGACAAGCACTGCGGCGCGAAAGCCCAGGTGACTCTGATCGACGCCGAGCACGACCTCGTCGTCCGACCTCGACACCGTTTCGAAGACATGTTCGCCACCCCGTTCGATGCCGACCGCGCGAACCAGGAGCTCGCGCACTCCGAACAGAATCTGAATCCACAAGGGCGGCTCGTGGAACACGGCGTCAGCCCACTCCTGGGGATCTCGACGCGGCGTCTCTGCGGGGATGGCCACGGCGTAGGCGTCCGACCAGTCCGCATCAGGCAGTGCGTCAGCGAGCAGGATACTGCGCGGCGGCGGGACCCCGTAGGCGCGAGGTGAGCGTTGCAGCCGGGCGAAGGGGTGCGCGTGCTCCACGAACTGGCGGTGCCAGCGATATGCGTTCATCAGGGACTCGTTTCCATACGCCTCCGTATGGAGACAAGAACCGTACGGTAGCGTATGGCCGTGACTCTTGGGAAGCGGGAACGATTGTCCGTGCGAGACTGGACGGAGGCGGCGCTCCAGGCCCTTGCTCGTGGCGGTGTGCCTGCAGTGGCTGTCGAGCCGCTTGCGAAGTCCCTGGGCGCGACGAAGGGTAGTTTCTACTGGCACTTCGCCGACCGGAACGCCCTGCTCCAGGCCACCCTCGAGCTGTGGGAGCGACGCGACACCGACCAGGTGCTCGCCGGCATCGAAGAGACGCAAGACCACGCCACGAGGCTGCGAAACCTGGTGGAGCTGGCGCTCCTGTCGGTCCAGAGGGGAGCGGACGCAGGCGCTGGCTCGATCGAGCTCGCACTTCAGTCGAGCGTCACGCACCCCATGGTCGCGGCCGCCCTGCAGCGGGTCACAAGCCGTCGCGTCGCCGCCATGAGCGAGCTGTATTCGGCGCTCGGGCTCTCCAAGGCTCGCGCTCGCGACCACGCTCTCCTCGCCTACACGGCCTACCTCGGGCACCTCCAGATGGCGCATGCGACTCCTGACCTGCTGCCTCGGGGGCGGGCGTTCCGCACGCACGTCGACCGAATAGTTGGCGTGATGGTCGAGTTCGATTCGTGATGCGACCGCGTCGCCGATACGTGGATTCTGAACCTTCACCTCCTCGCGGGAGCAGCAGACCAGCGTGGACCCATTTGATTCGAGGTCGACCTGCGAGTGCGTCTCGTAGCCGCAAACCGGGGACCCCTTCACCGCTTTAGATGGTCCCGAATGCCGAGCGTCCATCGACACGGCGGACAATGTCAGGCATGGCTGTCGGCGTCGTCGTACTGAACGGTGGGTCGAGCGCGGGCAAGACGAGCATCGGGCGGTGTCTGCAGGACTTGCTGCCTCGACCGTGGCTCCTGCTGGGGGTAGACGACCTCATCGACGTCGCGCCGTCGTCGTTGGTCTCCTACGGGCCACACGGGGAGGTGGTCCTCGGTGACCAGTGGCGTGCGCTGGAGGCCGCGTGGTCGCGGGGAGTCGCCGCGATGGCACGAGCCGGTGCTGGAGTGATCATCGACGACGTCTTCCTCGACGGCGCGGTTTCGCAACAGCGGACCAGCCAGTATCTCGAGGGACTGAAGGTGCTGTGGGTCGGTGTCCATTGCGCCCCTGAGGTGGCGGCAGCTCGCGAGCGGGCACGAGGGGACCGGCCGGCTGGGATGGCAGCCGGGCAGGCGGTAGCGGTTCACCGTGGTGTCCTCTACGACCTTGTCGTGGACAGCAGCGCCGCCTCACCCAAGGAGTGCGCCCGCATCATCGCGGCTCGGCTGACCTGACCCCCGGCAGGCCGGGTCGGGGTGCCGCGGGGGTCGACCCGGTGACGCAACGGCGCGCACCGCAGGAGGGCGCCAAGGAGCAGGGCGGCTGCCGCCACGACCCCGAGGCCGACAAGCATCGCGACTGCCGGGGGAGTCGGCTGGCGGTACTGCTCCCCGGTCTCGTTGTCGCAGAGGACAGCCAGCCGCGTCAGCCAGGTGCCGACGGCGACGACCCCCGCCATCATGGCCATCACGGTCGCGATGTGGCCGCGCAGTGACAGCGGCTCGTAGGTGTACGTGATCCGGTTGGTCGCCGTGCGGGCGTCGTCTCTCAGCAGGAGCGGGCGGGTCCCTGGAACCAGAAGGTCCGGGCCGAAGGCTGCCGAGCGCCGGTGCGACTACCTACTACCACCATCTGCATGGGCGAGGGTGTAGCACGCGAAGTTGGCCGCTGCGTGCGCCGGGTCCCTGTTACGGCTGCGGCGTCACCGCCCCGCCGACCGTGGTGGCCACGTGGCCGCGCCCAGCTCGCGGGAGACCGCCCGCGCCGTGTCTCGAACCAGGTCGCTGAGCTCCTGCCGCTCGAGGTCGCCGCCGGAGGGGACGACGACGCCGACCGCGCCGACAGCCCCGCCGTAGGAGTCGAAGACCGGGCTGGCCAGTGAGCTCTCGCCGATCACGGCCTCGTCCTGCTCGGTCGCGATGCCGCTGGACCGGATCTGGTCGAGCTGTTCGCGGAGGAGCTCGGTTGACGTGATGGTCTCACCGGTCATGCTTCGCAAGTCTCCGGATGTGAGCACCCTCTTCTCGTCCTCGGGCAGGAAGGCGAGCATGGCCTTGCCGAGGGCGCTGGCGTGGACGGGGATGACGATGCCGACCTCCGGCATCTGTCGACTGCCGTCGTGACGGGGCTCGTGGTGAATGATCACGACGTCGTCGATGAGGAGTACACCGGTGCGCACGGCCAGCCCGGTGCGGCGGGCGAGATCCTCGGCCCAGGGGATGGCCCTCGACCTCAGCTCGAGGGTGTCGAGGTAGACGTTGCCGAGCCGGAGGACGGCAGGGCCCAGCTGGTAGCGGCTGGAGCCACGCTCCTGCACGACCATGCCGTGCTCGACCAGGCTGCGGACGATGCCGTGCGTCGTGGAGGGGGCGAGGTCTAGGCGGGTCGCCAGCTCCGACAGGCTCATCCGGCGGGTGCCTTGGAGCGCGGTCAGGACCCGTATCGCCCGGTCAATCGACTGAATCACGCGGGACGTCGCCTCCGTCGGTGTGTGACCAATTTCACGAAAACTCTTGCCTCCTAGTGAACCATAGGCGTACCGTCCCAATCATATTCGACAATATCGAATGCTATTCGGACCAATCATGAGATGAGGAACGGGCATGCTTGACGAGACCAATCTGTTCCAGCGCTTGGGTGCTGAAGCCATCGGTACGGCGTTTCTGGTGTTCATCGGGGTCGGGTCGGTCCCGGCCACCTTGATCGTCAACGGCGATGCGCCGTTCACGATGGCCGACCTGGGGATGATCTCCCTGGCCTTCGGCACCGTCGTGATCGCCACCGTCTACGCCCTCGGGCACATCGGTGGCAACCACATCAACCCGGCGGTGACGCTCGGGCTGGCCGCCACCGGCAAGTTCCCGTGGAGCCAGGTGCCGGCGTACATCGGAGCCCAGGTGGTCGGCGCCATCGTGGGTGCGGCGGCGATCATCGGGGTGCTCGGCCAGCGGGCCAGTGACGTGGGTCTGGGCGTGGCCTCGTACAACCCCGACACTGTGAGCGTGACGCAGGCATTCACCGCCGAGTTCGTGGGCACGTTCATCCTGGTGTTCACGATCTTCGGCGTCATCCACCGCAAGGCTGCCGCCGGCTTCGCCGGTGTCGCGATCGGGTTGGTCGTCTTCGCGGCCATCATTCCCGTCGCCCCGACGACGGGCGCCTCCATCAACCCCGCTCGCACGTTCGGCCCGATGCTCGTCCAGCAGATCGCCGGTGGCGACGTGAAGTGGGACCAGCTCCCCGTGTACCTCGCCGCCGAGCTGCTCGCCGGCGTCGCCGCCGCCCTGCTGTTCGGTCTCCTCTCCCGGACACCCGCGGACCGGCTCGGCACCGAGGGCGTGGACCTCGCGGCCCCGAGCATCGAGCCCGACTCCGACCGCCAGACCACCAGCGCCTGACCCGACCCAGCAACCAGACCCGGAGGAACTGTCATGAAGAAGCTGATCAACGACCCGAATGACGTCGTGGTGGAGGCATTGGAGGGGATCGAGGCAGCCCACCCCGAGCTGCGCGTCGACCACCAGCACAAGATAATCTACCGCGGCGACGCACCGAAGCAGGGCAAGGTGGGAATCATCTCCGGTGGCGGTTCGGGGCACGAGCCGTTGCACGGCGGGTTCGTGGGCCTGGGCATGCTCGATGCCGCGTGCGCCGGCGAGATGTTCACCTCACCCGTTCCCGAGCAGATGCTCGCGGCCACCAAGCTGGTGGACGGTGGCGCAGGCGTTCTTCATGTCGTGAAGAACTACACCGGCGACGTGATGAACTTCGACATGGCCGCGGAGCTGGCGGCCGCCGAGACCGGTGCGCGCGTGGTCTCAGTCGTCACCGACGACGACGTGGCTGTCCAGGACAGCACCTGGACAGCGGGTCGTCGTGGGGTGGGTGTCACCGTGCTTCTCGAGAAGATCGCTGGGGCGGCGGCCGAGCAGGGTCGCGGCCTCGACCAGGTCGCCGACGTCGCACGCAAGGTCAACGCCCACGGCCGGAGCATGGGTGTGGCACTCACGTCCTGCACCGTTCCGGCGGCGGGCAAGCCGACGTTCGAGCTCGGGGAGGACGAGATGGAGCTCGGGGTCGGTATCCACGGAGAGCCGGGCCGGGAGCGGCTGCCGCTCGCGACGGCGCGCGAGATCGCCGCGATGCTGGTCGAGCCGATCCTGGCGGACCTGCCGTTCACCAAGGGTGACCCCGTCATCGCGTTCGTGAACGGGCTCGGCGGCACCCCGCTGATCGAGCTCTACGTGATGTTCAACGAAGTCAACAAGATCCTCGGCGGGCACGGCGTGCCCATCGCCCGGTCGCTGGTCGGTTCCTACATCACCTCGCTCGACATGGCTGGATCGTCGGTCACGCTGCTCAAGGCCGATGACGAGTTGCTCTCTCTCTGGGACGCTCCAGTGAACACGTCGGCACTGAGATGGGGCATGTGAGCAATGGACGAGAACGTGACCACGGCTGTCCTCGAGGAATGGGTGCGCAGGTTCGCCCACCTGGTCGCTGAGAACCGCGACCACCTGACCGAGCTCGACGCGGCGATCGGCGATGCCGACCACGGGTCGAACATGGACCGGGGCATGAAGGCCGCCGTGGCCGCGCTCGACGCCATCCCGCCGGCCACCCCGGGGGCACTGTTCTCCAAAGTGGGCATGACCCTCGTGTCGTCCGTCGGGGGAGCGAGCGGCCCGCTGTTCGGCACCCTCTTCCTGCGGATCGGAAGCACCCTGGGAGACGCCGAGACCGTCACGGCGCTCGAGCTCGCCGCCGCCCTGCGGGCCGGGCTCGGTGGGGTCGTGGACCGCGGCAAGGCCGGCCCGGATGACAAGACGATGTACGACGCGCTGGCGCCGGCCGTCGACGCGCTGGACGTCGCCCTGACCGAGGGCGCGAACCTGACCGCGGCGCTGAAGCACGCCCGCGACGCCGCCGCGGCGGGTCGCGACGCGACCACACCGATGCTGGCGCGCAAGGGCCGGGCCAGCTACCTCGGCCAGCGCAGCGTCGGCCACCAGGACCCGGGGGCGACGACCGTGGCGCTGCTGTTGGAAGCGGCGACCCAAGCACCCTTCTGAGTCACCTTACTGACTTGAGCGACGAACGAGCGGAGCGCAGTGGACATGACAGAGAGCCTTCCGGGAGACTCGCCGACCCAGAGTGCCCAGCAGGGAGTGGGACTGGTCGTCGTTTCCCACAGCCGGACACTGGCCCGCTCCGTGGTCGCCCTCGCCGCCGAGATGTTGCATGGTCGCCCGCTGAGGATCGAGGTGGCCGCGGGGCTCGACGAGACGACCTTCGGCACCGATGCGGTCGCGATCATGGAGGCCATCGAGCGCGCGGACGGCCCGGCGGGAGTCGTCGTACTCATGGACCTCGGCAGTGCGGTGCTCAGCACCGAGCTCGCGCTCGACCTGCTCCAGGACGCCTCGATCCGGGACCGAGTGACGCTCTCCCCGGCCCCCCTCGTCGAGGGTCTCATCGTCGCCGCCGTCGCCGCGGCGGGCGGAGCAGGTCGGGCCGAGGTGGCGGCCGAGGCGCGCGACGCGCTGATGGGCAAGTCCGGGCACCTGTCGACCTCGCAGGCAGACACCATCCCCGAGGCGGGCGATGTCGGTGCGGCTGAGGTCGTCGGCGTCTTCTCCGTCGAGAACCCGCACGGCCTGCACGCCCGGCCCGCTGCCCGGCTGGTCAGCGAGGTCCGTGCCCTCGACGCGTCGGTCCAGCTCCGCAACCTCACCACGGGCGGCGCGCCCGTCCCGGCGGGGAGCCTGAGCCGGGTCGCGACGCTGGCCGCGCTGCGCGGTCACGAGGTCGAGGTCCGCGCGTCCGGGCCGCAGGCCCAAGAGGCGGTCGAGCACCTGCTCACGCTGGCGGCGCGGCGGTTCGACGAGACCCTCGACGAGGCTGCCGAGCCTCCCGCCGAGGCCCGGGCCGCCTCGGCCAGCGGGCCGCTTGCTGCCTCGCCCGGGATCGCGATCGGACCGGTTCGCCTGCTCACCGCGGTGCCCATCGACCTCGAGCGGGACCCGGTTGGGGAGCCGGCCGCGGAGTGGCGACGCATCGTGGAGGCCGTCGCCGCCGTACGCCGCGACATCGAGCACGTGCGGGTGGTCAGCGCTCGCGAGGTGGGCACGGCGCAGGCGAGCATCTTTGACGCGCACCTGTCGCTGCTCACCGACGCGGAGATGCTCGCCGACGTCAAGGCCCGCACGAGTGCCGGGGCGGGAGCCGTCGCGGCCTGGGCCGGCTGCCTCTCCGAGGTGGAGCGCGAGTGGGCGAACCTGCCGGATCCGTACCTGAGGGAGCGGGCCGCCGATGTCCACGCCGTCGCCGAGCAGGTGCTGCGGGCGCTGACGGGCGAGCCCGGCCGGCGGATGTCCGCACAGGGGGTCCTGGTGGCCAACGACCTGACGCCGGCCGAGACGGCCGGGCTCGACCTCGCTCTGGTGACCGGCGTCCTGCTCGCCCAGGGGAGCCCGAGCTCGCACGCCGCCATCCTGGCTCGGGCCCGCGACATCCCAGTGGTCGTGGCGGCCGGCCCCGAGGTGCTCGCCATCCCCGAAGGCACCACGGTGCTCCTGGACGGCGCCGCCGGCGAGCTGCACGTCGATCCCGGCCCGGCCCTCCTCGAGGAGTACGTACGCCGCGCCGCCGACGCGGCCACGGAGCGCGCCCGGCAGCTCGCGCTCGCCGAAGAGCCCGCCGTCTCGCGCGACGGCGTAGCGGTCGCCGTGGCCGCGAACCTCGGCTCGGTCGCCGATGCCCGCGCCGCGCTCGCGGCGGGGGCCGACGGCGCCGGCCTGGTGCGGACCGAGTTCCTGTTCCTCGACCGGAGCGCGGCGCCGGGTGTGGAGGAGCAGCAGGTCGAGTACGACGCCCTAGCGGACGCTATGGACGGCCGGCGGATCACCCTGCGCACCCTCGATGTCGGAGGCGACAAGCCCCTGTCGTACCTGCCGGTCCACCAGGAGGCGAATCCCTTCCTCGGCCACCGTGGCATCCGGCTCAGTCTCGACCACCGGGACCTGCTGCGCGACCAGATGGCCGCGATCTGTCACACCGCGCGGAGCTCACCGACCAGCATGATGTTCCCGATGGTGTCGACTCCCAGCGAGATGATCGAGGCGCTCCAGGTGTTGACCGAAGCGGCGGGACCGGAGGGCGTCCCCGAGGGCCTGCGGGTCGGCACGATGATCGAGGTCCCCTCGGCGGCCCTCAAGATCGAGTCGTTCCTGCCCCACGTCGACTTCGTGAGCATCGGCACCAACGACCTGACCCAGTACGCCCTTGCGGCCGAGCGAGGGAACCCCGCGGTCGCAGCGCTCTCCGACGCCCTCGATCCCGGCGTCCTGCAGCTGATCGACCACGTGTGCCGGGCCGGACGGGGGCGGATCTCCGTTGCTGTCTGCGGCGAGGCCGCCTCGGACGAGCTGGCCATCCCGGTGCTCGTCGGACTCGGCGTACGGGAGCTGAGCGTCTCACCTCCCGCCGTCCCCAGGGTCAAGGCGGCCATCCGGGAGCTCGATGTCGGGCGCTGCGCCACGCTGGCCCTGCGGGCACTCGGGCTGGCTGAGGCTGACGACGTACGCAAGCTCGTGCTGTCGATGCTGTCGGAGGGGGCCCAGTGACCAGCAATCCCGACCAACGTGGGGTCATGGCGACTTCTCGGACGGCAAGTACCCGCGGCAGCCGTGACCAGACGACCTCCGAAGCTATGGCCGACGAGGTGCGTCGGCAGGTTGAACCCGGGAGACCTGTGCGCATGGGAATGGGGGTGGGTCCTGGGGCGAACGCCAAGAGATCCCCGGTTCACCAGCCCCCGGAGCGTGCCTCGACCGCCCTTCCGATCCGCCGGTCCCAGGTTCGAATCCTGACGGGGGCACGTGGCGCAAGAGGTGGCGGT
>CAWCGI010000022.1:0-34292 GCA_963795065.1 uncultured Actinomycetota bacterium
TGGGCTCCGCTCCGACAGTCTTGTCCTCGCGCTCGCACCTAACTCTTGACCGCAGCTCGCACGATGGGCTGCCCAACTCAGGAGTCAGAATGTCCATCCCCACCCAGATGAGCCTGGTCGGCTTCGTCGCGTCAGCGCCGGAGCTCCACTTCACCAAGCAGGGCGCCGAGTGCTGCCGGCTGCGCGTCGGCGTCGAGCAGTGGCGCAAGGAGGTCGACGGGAGCTTCACCAAGCTCGACCCGACTTTCCACGACATGGTCGCGTTCGAGAGCACGGCCCGCGAGACCTACGCGCGGTTCCGCAAGGGCGACTCGTTCGTCGCGAGCGGCTACATCCACGAGTACGAGGTCGAGAGCCGCGACGGCGCCAGCGTGATCAAGGAAGAGTTCGTCGCCAGGAAGATCGGCCACAACGTCAACAAGACCGACTACCTCGTGCAGCGCGGCCGCCACGCGGCACCGGAGCGCTCGCTGACGCCGGTGCCCGAGCCGCCGCCCATCGCGATCTGAGCGGCCGTCGGTCATGGGCATGTACGACGAGCCCGACGACGACTACCGCGGAGTGACCGATCTCCTCGAGCGTCCGCCGGAGTCGCTGAACTGGAACCTCCTCGGCTCCGAGGACGCCGACCGCGAGTGGCATGACCTGGACGCCTGGGTGACCTGGCTGAAGGTCACCTTCGGGCTGCCGCCGTCGATCGTTCCGCCGTACTGGCATCGCCACGACGAGCTCGTCTGGGAGCTCTCCGCCCTGCACACCCACTGGCTCAGTTGCTACCACGAGACCGCGAGTCCGTCGGCACCGATCGCGTGGATGCGTGACTTCGCGGACGCACGCAATCGGCTGCGGGACTGGGTCGCGATCTGCGGTACGCGCCTCGACCGCGATCGCCCGACCCGCCAGACGGTCTGGCCCGGCGAGAAGGGCGTGGAACTCGGCGGCGAGATCTCCATCGCCGACCGCCGGCGCGACTTCGAGGAGGTCGTCCGCGCCGACGTGCTGAGGCGGAAGGCCGCCGAGGCCGTGGCCAGGCGGTCCGTGCTCGGCTGAGCCAGATCCGCCTCATGGGCGCCGCCGCGCACCTTCATTCCACAGGCTTCGCGACCTCCAGCGACCCGCCTCGACGAACTGGCGACGGTGGCATTCCACCCAGGAAAGGAGTTGATCGTGCTTCTCCCCCACGCACAGACGTTGGCGCAAGCGCGTTCCTACCTCGCTGCGCTCGCCGATCAGGCCTCGACGATCGACGCCTCGTCGGCATACGAGCACGTTCTCATCGAGCTCGATCGCATCCACGGGGACGAATGCCCATCGGCCGACACAGAAGGGCTGACCGAGGACCGCGCCATTCTGCTGGCCGTCGCCACGTCAGCGCTGGAAGAGCTGGAGCAGTACGGCGTCGACCCGCTCACCGTCGAGCTCATCATCGCGATGCTCGATGACGCATACGCCTTGGACGGCACCTGATGTACGGGGAGACCGGCGCGGCGATGCGCGCAGAGTTCGCGGCACTTCTCCGGCAGCACCGAGTTCAGCAACGGCTGGCTCGGGGCGACGCCCGAGGATCGCGAGGAACTCGGCGGACTGATCCGGACCTACCGGCAGACCGTGCTCGTCTGGCTCGGCCAGGCGATGCGCGCGGCCAGCCCGCTCGCGTTCTCCAACATGCCGCCGGCACAGCCGAACCCGTTCCGGGCAGTCGGCTCAAGCGGCTCCCACCTGACCGCAGCCAGCGAACTGGCGCGGGCGATCGACCTCGCAAGACAGCAGTCGAGCGCGCGCCCCGCGTCGACGGATGCTCTGGCCACGCCGAACGCCAACCCGATGGTGGACCGATGGCGCCTCGCCGCCCGCGCAGCGGCCCTCGCCGAACACGACACCAGCGAGCAGGTGTCCGCGCAGATGACCGCGCCCCAGGCCCAGGCTCTCGTCGGCGACGTCGCCGCGCTGACCCAAGCACTGGTCGTCCTCGACCAGCGGTACAAGAACACACCCGGTTGGGAGCCGCTCGCCCAGAGCGCTCGTCTCGGCTGGGCATCGCTGGCCGCGGCGCTCGACGTGAACCTCGGCCAACCTGACTACGCCGTCGATCACCTCGGCTGGCGACCGAAGACGAAGGTCATCACCGGCCCGGTGCGTCCAGGGATCCTCGGCGTGCTGCAGGCGCAGCACAACCTCGTGATCCGGATGAAGTCCGTGCCCAACGCGACCAACCTTCGCCTCGTCGTGGACTCCCAACGCCTCGTCTCCGCGCACCTCGCGCCGTACGCCGCCCGCATCGACGAACGCCTCGCCGGGCGATGGGCCGAACGCGCCGAGACCTACTCCGTCATGCAGAAGGAGCTACGCGAGATCGGCGGGCTTCTCGGAAAGGGCGGACTGGCCGTGGCCGAAGGCGCGAATGCCGTCGCGCGACTGAAAGCCCTCCCCCACGACACGATCGTCGAGCCACGCGTTCTCTCCGGGTTCCAGTTGCTCTTCAACCGTCTCGACGACCGCATCGCCGACGTCATCGAAGACGGGGTCGAGCAGGGTGCCTTCTTCAAGCGCGTGACGCTCCCGCGCCTTGTGGGCGGGGGCGGGCAACTGGTCCGCCCGGTCCGCGAACGCTTCGTACCGGTCACGTCGGCGACCGATCTCGAAGTCGTGAAGACCGTCCGAGAGCGGCTGCGCCCCAAGGACGAACCGCCGATGTCCACCCCGGGACCGACGCGAGTCGACCTGCATTCCGCACTGATCCACCGACCGACCAGAGGAGGGGCTGTCGATGTCCCGAACATCTAATCGCCCGACCGTCTCCCGGTCGCGCACCGTGCTGGAGCGCCTGCTCTCGGCTGACGAGGTGGCCGAGTTCCTCGGGATCCCCGTCTCGACGCTGTACCAATGGCGGCACCGAGGCTGCGGACCGGACGCGTACCGCGTCGGCCGTCACCTCCGCTACGACCCCGCGACCGTGCGGTCGTGGCTCGAGGAACACGGGGTCGATCACGATGGCGTGGGTTGAGCGGCGCGTCCGCAAGGACGCCAATGGCAAGCAGCAGACCACCTATCGCGTGCGGTGGCGCGAGCCCGACGGGCGCGCGAGGGCGAAGTCCTTCCCACGGAAGGTGGACGCAGACAGATTCAAGGCGAACGTGTCGGCGGACCTGGTTCGCGGCCACTACTTCGATCCGGACGCAGGCAAGGTCCCGTTCGACGAGTACGCCGCGAAGTGGCTTGCGGCTCAGACCTTCGAGCAAAGCACCGTCGAGATGGTCGAGCTGCGTTTCCGACTGCACGTGATCCCGACTCTCGGCTCTCGGAATCTGGCCGACTTCCAACCGTCGACGATCCAGGGGTGGCTGCGAACACTCACTGGCCTCTCGGGCAACTACCAGAAGGTCATCTACGCCAACGTCTCCTCCGTCTTCACTGCGGCAGTCGACGACGGTCTGATCCCCCGCAACCCATGCAAGGCGCCTTCGGTCAAGCGTCCGAAGTCGGACCCCAGAAAGCTGAAACCGTGGACCCGTGAACAGGCGATGGCTGTTCGGGAGCAACTGCCCGAGCGCTACCAGCTGGTCATCGACCTCGGCGTCGGCTTGGGGTTGCGCCAGGGCGAGATCTTCGGGCTCTCGCTGGCCGACATCGATCTCAACACGGGCGAGATCGAGATCAATCGTCAGGTGAAGGTCCTTGGCGGAAACCGCCTGATCTTCGGGCTCCCGAAGGGACGGAAGGTCCGGACGGTTCCTCTTCCCGATGGTGTGCTGGAGCGGATCAACCAGCACGTGACGCGCTTCCCTCCCCGCTCGGTGACCTTGCCCTGGGATCGCACCGACGGAAAGCCACGCACCGTCGACCTGCTGCTCTTCACGCGCGAGACCGGTGCGCTCAACCGGAACTACTTCAACCCTTCGGTCTGGCGTCCCGCGCTCAAACGGGCGGGGTTGGAGGTCAAGCGGCAGAACGGCTGTCACGCATTGAGGCACTTCTACGCGAGCACTCTGCTCGACTCAGGCGAGTCGATCTTGGCTCTCAGCGAGTACCTCGGCCACGCCGATCCGGGATTCACACTCCGGACCTACACTCATCTGATGCCGTCGTCGACCGAGCGGACGAAGACCGCGATCGACGCGATGCTGGCGGGCGACGCTGTCGAGCCCGACCCCGAGGACGACGCCGACGGTAGTGAGCCGTGATGCCGCTCCGCTGTGCGTACCCACTGCACCCCCGCGGCGCCTGCATGAGGCGTTTTCGCAGGTCAGCACGCTGAATCACTCACTACTACGACATCTGAGCAAGGGGCGCGTCACTGCCTCTGACCTGCAGAAACGCGCGGCCCCCCTCGAGGAATCCCCCGGAGTTCCCCGACGGGGGCCGCCGTGCGTGACACAGGTCACCCGGGGGTCGACTGCGCACCAATCGACGCGCCGGACCGGTCCGGTCATGAACATCGACCTGTCGATCCCGATCTGGACCATCGAGCACGTCGCGGCCGCGCTCCACCTCAGGGTGGACGCCGCCCGCGAGTACACGTACCGCCGGAACTGCCAGAGGGGCACCCGAACCCGCGAGGACTCGTGCAAGTGGAAGTGGGTCCGGAAGAACATCGAGGGCTTCTACCGGGCGCGGCAGATCGAGGCCATGTACACCGGCGCTTACAAGAAGAAGCGCGGCCGGTGCCCCATCGGAATGAAGAAGTGCATCTAGCGGGCACCATGGGTTCAGCCGCCCCCACCGGCGGCGGCTGAACCCGACGCTTGCGGAGGAGGTCACCAGTGAGGAAGGCGCACAACCCTGACGTCAGCTACCTCGACGAGGACAACCTTCGCAGCCCGAGCCTCAGCGCCGACTGGGCAGCGAAGAAGCCGCGCCGCATCGAAGACGTCTCCAGCGAACGGTTCCTCGACTCCGAGGACTGGATGCGGTACCTGTGGACCATCGACCCCGGCTACCAGGTGACGGTTGTCAAGGAGGTCAAGAAGGCCGACCTCGTCACCCGCCGCGCACACCGCGACCCCGACGACGACCTCGACCTGACCGTCACCATCCCCGCCCACCTCTTCGAGGGACTCGACCGGCGGCAGGCCCAGGACGTGTTCGCACTGGTCACCCGCGACACCTACCTGTGGGGCATGACCCGCTACGGATGGTCCACCCCTCCCCCGATCCCCGGCGGCACCCCGCCGCACGCAGCCCGGATACCAATCGAGGTGCGCGGCATCGCCTCAGCCGAGGCCGGCCGCGACCCGGTCGCGTACGTCGACTGGCAGGCCACCACCCTTCAACCGCGCGACCTCGGCCTCGACAACGCGTTCGCCACCGACGCGACGTGGCAGTCCTACCTGCAGCAGGTCGACCCCGGCAGCGAGACCCTGTTCGTCTTCCACGTGGTCGACGACACCGACCCCGCCGCACCGCCGCACCGGCTGGTGGTCGACGCTGACCCGGAGACCGGCGATCCCGTCACCAGCGTCGAGACCCTCCTGCCCGCCGCAGTACTCACCACCGACGGCCATTCGGGACCGGACGCCGCGGTGGCTGCGGTGGTGGCCGCGTACCGGTGGGCCGCCCACGAGCTCGGGTGGCCGCCACCCCCGGCGCCGGCGAATGGCCCCACCTAGACCACGGGCCGCCTCTCGCCCGGGCAGGGACGGCGACCCGGTCCGGGGCACCGGCACGCGCGCCGCCCTGTGGACCCGCAGGTGGAGGCTGGAGGAGTGACCACCGCAGAGCTAGGCATCGTTCCGAGGGGACTTGGGTAGGGCGGCGAGGTAGTCCAGGACCGCCTGCCACGCCCGGGCGCGGCCCAGACCGGTGGCCTCCGGGTACCGACCTTCCAGGTCCTCGCCCGCGCCGCCGGCGCCCGGGACGGCGAACCCGATCTCATGGCCGGCGTCCTCGAGCTCGACCACGGTCGGCGCCGGAGAGTTCCGGTCGGCGAGCTCGGCCGCGACGTCCTCGGACTGCCTAGGTACTGCTGGGCGCCTCACATCGGCCCCTGAGCTGCGAAGACACCCCTCGACCTCTTCCCTGGTCAGGGGTCGCTCGGCGGTTGGTCTCACTCCTCGTGCGGCCCCACCGAGGCGTGCCCTGTTGCGCTGGCGCCCCCTGGGGGCGAAGTCTGGTGGCGTGGAGGTGATGTCGTGAGCGCACCGATCGCTGCTGCGGACGCGGCCACGTCGGGCTCTGCCTCGTGGGACCCCTCCGAGTGGGACGCTCTCGCCGCTGCAGCGACGATCCTGGGTGCCTTCATCACGCTGGCGGGAGTCCTCATCACGGGCAGCGTCTGGTGGGTTTCGCGGCAGAAGGTCGCCGAGCAGCGGCTCACGGCTTACAGGGCGCTCTGGACCCTGCTGGAGCCGGCTCAACTCGGACCGGGTGCAGGGTCCTTCGATGCCTCTGAGCGCGAGGCCCTCGCGACCAAGCTGACCGGGTGGTACTACGAGTGGGGCATCTTTCTCACGGACGGTGCCCGAAGCATGCTCCTCACTGCCAGAGACCACTTGTATGCGTGCTACGAGTTGCCATCGAGCTTGAAGGACCGTGTGGGCAGCGAAGGCACCAAGGGCCACGACAGCGACCTTGGGAGGACGCCGGACGAGCGACGTAGAAACCTGTCGCGAGATGAGTTGTCGCTGTTGCGCACCAGGATGAAGGCAGACCTCGGGCAGTACGGTCGCTGGTCCACCCACAGCAAGCTCGACGGCTGGAAGAAGGACTTCCTGAAGGAGTGCGACGAGAGCCCGCGGCGGCGCCCGTGGCGCCGTCGATTGCGCGACGTACTGAAATCAGGCCGATCCGCCCAGTGACGGACCGGCTCGATCGCAGACTGGCGGTTCGCCGATCAGCGGGTGGTCTTGCCCACGGTCAGCAGGACGGCGGAGTCCTCGACGGCCTCAAGGGAATGACGTGAGTCGGGGATGGTCATCAGGTCGCCCGGTGAGCCGTTCCAGCGGTTCTCCCCCGCCACCAGGGTCACTCGGCCGTGAAGCACCTGAAGCGTGGCCTCGCCGGGGTTCTCGTGCTCGGCGAGGGCGCTGCCGGCCCGGAGTGCGATCAGGGTCTGGCGCAGCACGTGCTCGTGCCCGCCGTAGACAGTGTGGGCGCTTCGGCCGCTCGAGGCCGTGGCGGCCGCCTCCAGGTGGTGGCGGACCAGCGCGGTCAAGGATTCCTTCTGCATGTGCTCTCCTGCTCGTGGACCAGTCAGTGACGTCCCCCTGCACAGGTCTACCGCACTCCAGCGCGTCGTGCCCGGGTCCCCGCACCGCACGGGACCAAAGGCCCTGACCTGCGTGAACGAGGCTCCGTAGCGTCGACCACACGGGACGGTCCGGGAATCGACTCCCGGTGCAGGTAGGGATCCGCGATCGAGGACAGGAGGCTCACCGTGACCGAGGCCGAGACTCTGACGCTGCGCCGTGACCTACGGCAGTGGCGCGGGCTGCTGATCACGGGAGCCTGGTGCGCCTTCGCGAGCATCGTGATGATCGTCGTGCAGATCCCCCTCTACGTCCTGTGGCCACCGCCCGAGTCGGCAGCGGGGTTCTTCGAGCTGCTGCTGGAGAACCCGCTGGCGGGACTGGTCGCGCTGGACGTGCTGTACATCGTCTCCAACGCCCTGATGTACCTGGTCTACCTCGCGCTGGGCGTCGTGCTGTGGCGGATCAGCCGGTCCGCCGTCGTGATCGCGCTCGCGTTCTGCGTGCTCGGGATCGCCGTCTACATGAGCAGCCCGCGGGCGGTGGAGATGCTGGCCCTCGCCCAGGCGTACGCCGACGCCGACGCCCCGACCCGCACCGCCCTGCTGGCCACCGGGGACGGCATGCTCGCGACCTGGGCGGGCACCGGCTACGACATCTACTACTACTTCACCTTCGTGACCTTGGCGCTCCTGGCGACCCTGATGCTGCGGTCCTCGATCTTCAGCCGAGCCACCGCGGTATGGGGGCTGGTGAGCGCCGCGCTCATGACCGTCCCCACCAACTTCGGTCCGGTCGGCATGGCGCTCGCGGTGGCGTCCCTGGTGCCGTTCTCGGTGTTCGCCGCCCTGGTCGGGCGGCGGCTGCTGCAGCTCGCGAGCCCGGCCGAGCCCCGCCGTCCGCCGCAGGTTCACCAGGCCGGGCTGGCTCGACGGGAGCTGCGACCTCTCGAATAGTCTGGGACTGACCCTCCTCACCACCACGTCGTGCCACCGCGGGTGGGGACGCCCCTGCCAAGGTCAGGAGCACGACGCCGCGACGAGCGCGGTCGACGCCTCCAGGACTACTGGGTCGACGTCTCGGGCTGGCGTCACTGCTATGGTCCCGCAAGAAATAAGTGTGATTGCCATCTCGGGCAGGGGAAAATCTTGGGCGGTGCACGTTAGTGATGTCGATGTCTCACACAGAGAGCATCACGTCTCGGATCCAGAGACATGAGTACCGCAACACCCTGCACACCCTGATCGGCCTCCAGGAGATCGCGCGGCGCACCGCGAACGTCCCGTCCGCACCCGTCTGCTCGTCCCGCTCGCGCTCCGTCGTCGCGGACGTGGTGGCGCGCGTGCGGGACCCGCTCGTTCAAGGACACCTGGTGGGCAAGCTGCTCACCGCTGCCGAGCGGCGCGTCGACCTGCGCATCCGTGTCGCCAGTGCGCTCCCTCGGCGCACTTCGAGGCCGCAGGAACTCGTGACCGCTCTCGGCAACCTGATCGACAACGCGATGGACGCGGTGACTGAGCAGGCGATGCCCAGGGTCGAGGTCGCACTGGCTCTGACCGGCGACGAGAGCGGTGACATGCGCGTGACCGTGGCGGACAACGGCCCGGGAGTGCCGACCGAGATTCGCCGGTCCATCTTCGAGGCGGGTTTCTCGACCAAGACGGCGTACGACGGACACCAGGGGCTCGGGCTGGCCCTGGTCGCGGACATCGTCCGCAGGCGTGGCGGAACCACCCAGGTCTCGGATCGCCCTGGTGGGGGTGCCGTGTTCGACGTCTGCCTGCCGGAAGAGGCCGCAGCCGAGGGAGGCCGGTGGTGATCGACGTCCTCGTCGTCGACGACGACTTCTACGTCGCGCGGATCAGCGCACACTACGTGTCAGAGGTGGCCGGATTCCGGATCGTCGGCATCGCCCACAACGCCGCGTCGGCTCTGACCGCGGTCGAGCGTGGCGGGATCGACCTGATCCTGCTCGACCAGCACCTGCCGAATGGCAGCGGTCTCGCACTCACCCGCCGGCTGCGGCAGCAGGGGTGTCCCGTGGACGTGATCATGGCGACGGCGGACTGCAAGACGCCCCTGGTGCTCGAGGCCCTCCGGGCCGGGGTGTTCGACTACCTCCTCAAGCCGTTCACCTCAGACGCCTTGCGCGCAAGGCTCGAGTGCTACGCGCAGCTACGCGCGGTGGTCGAGCGACCCGAGCTGGACCAGCTCGAGATCGACCGGCTGCTCGGCCGAAAGCAGTCGACTGAGTCCCGGGGGTCGCTGCCCAAGGGCTTCAGCGAACGGACCGCCGCGCTGGTGACCCGGGTGGTCTCCGGAGCCGCCCGTCCGGTGAACGCACAGGAGGTGGCCGACCGTGCGCAGATCAGCCGATCGACCGCCCAGCGCTACCTCAAGCTCCTGGAACAGACGCGCGCAGTCAGCCTCAGCCTGAGGTACGGCGACAGCGGGCGACCTGAGCATCTCTATGCACTCGACTGAACCCGGCTCGCCCCTGGTGCTGTTCCTCGCGGGCCTCGTGGTGGCATTCCTCGCTGCTCGGCTGAGCACCCGCTTGATCCGGGCGCGCGTCAGGTGGTGGCCGCGCGATCTCGTCGTGAGCGGCGTCCATGTGCACCATGCGGTCCTCGGCGTGCTGCTGATGGCGGTCGCGGGCGCCGGGGGCCTCGCCGTACCCCCAGAGTCGGAGGCGACCCGGACCGCGCTCGCGGCCCTGTTCGGGATCGGCACCGGCCTCGTGCTCGACGAGTTCGCGTTGATCCTCCACCTGGAGGACGTCTACTGGACGAAGCGTGGGCGCACCTCGGTCGACATGGTCTGCGGGGTCGTCGTCGCGACCACCCTGCTGCTGTCCGGCGTCACGCCGTTGACCTTCGGGCTGGGAACGGTTCGGCCCTTCGGAGGTCACGTCGAGACGCTGGTCGCGACGATCGCGCTTGCGGCGGTGACCTTGCTCAAGGGCAAGGTCTGGACCTGCCTGGTGGGCTGCTTCTTCCCACCCCTCCTGCTGGTCGGCGCCCTGCGCCTGAGTCGCCCGAAGGCGCTCTGGGCCCGCTGGCGCTACGCACGGCGAGATCCGCGCCGGCAGGCAGCCGCAGGCAGGCGCGAAGAGAGTCTGCGGGCGCCGGTGCGGACCGCCGCGGTGCGCCTGCAGGAGGTCGTTGCAGGTCGCCACGACCTGCCGGAGCCGCGTCACCGCGCATGCCACACCGAGCGCCACGGGGTGCGGACGCAGCGCGAGCGTCTCCGACCCACTCCTCCGACCTGCCTCGCGGACCAGCGTCGACCACGCCGGCCGACGGGGGCGCCAGGCTATTCCTCGCCCGTCTCCCATCCCACTCGACAGGAACCCGGCCTGTGCTGACCCGACTGCTCCCGCCGACCGGCGCCCGTCTGCTGACGGTCATCACCATGGTCATGAGCCTCGGCCAGGGGCTGTGGATGGCGATCAGTGCGATCTACGCCGTGACCGTGCTCGGCCTGTCCCCTGCCCAGTTCGGCATCAGTGTCGGAGTGATCGCGGCGATCGTGCTCCTGTCGAGTCCCCCGCTGGGTCATCTCGCCGACCGACTCGGCCCCCGAGGCGTCCAGATGTGGTCGTTCCTGGCACTGGGGCCGCTGACTGCTGCGCTCGTGCTCGCCCAGGGCTTCTGGTCCTACCTCACGATCATGTCGGTCCAGGGACTCTTCTACCGCGCAGCGAACAACGCACGGAAGGCGATGATCGCGGGCCTCGTGCCGAGGGCCGAACGAGTGGGCGTCCTGGCCTACATCCGGGCGGCCATCAACGTCACCATCGCGATCGGCGCAGGTATCGCTGGCCTGGTGATCGCGGCGGACGCAGTACCCGCGTACAAGGCCGCCGTCATCTTCACCGCTGCTGCGTTCGTGGTCACGGGTCTGCTCACCGCCCTCGAACGCCCCGTGCCGCCGGTGCCTGCCTCGGCGGGGGCCGCGCTGGCCGTGATGCGCGACGTGCCCTTCCTGGTGTTCACGGTGTTGGACGGGCTGCTCGTCACCCATGCCCTGCTGCTCGACGTCGTGCTGCCGCTGTGGGTCATCCACCACACCGACGCACCTCGCTGGGCGAGTGCCGGCCTGATCGTGCTGAACACCTGTGTCGTGGTGGCCCTCCAGACCCGGGCGGCTCGCGGCACCCACGATCCCCACTCGGCTGCCCGCGCCAGCCTGCAAGGCGCCCTGTGCGTCTCGCTCGCCTGCGGGGCCTTTGCGCTGAGCGGCGGCGATCGTGGGATGTGGGTGGCGGTCGCCTGCCTGGTCGCAGGTGCGCTGCTCCATGCGCTCGGAGAGATCCGGCACGCCGCCGGCAGCTGGACCATCGCCTACGACCTGGCCCCCGACCATGCCCAAGGCCAGTACCAGGGCACCCACAAGATGGGTGGCGACGTCGGCAAGATGTTCGCCCCCGCCGTCTTCACCTGGCTCCTGATCGAGCAAGGCGCCGTGGGGTGGCTCGGGGTGGCCGCGGTCTGGGCGGTCCTCGGCGCCGCGATGCCCGCGGTCGTCCGCTACGCAGTTGGCAGCCGCCTGCGGCAGCCCGAGTCGGTCACCACCGGTGACCTTGCCCTTTCGTCGACGAGAACGAGGACCCACCCGTGAGCATCTGTTCCATCGCCCCGCGCAGCGTGAACCTGCAGGGGGTGTCGCTGGTCGACGACCGGCACGCTTGGGCCGTCGGCGACGGCGGCATGATCTTGGCAACCGTCGACGGTGGACGGACCTGGCAAGCACAGGGCGAGACCGGCACGGACCTGCGCGCCGTCTGCTTCGTGGATCGGCTCCGCGGTTGGATCGCGGGCCGCGACGGGGTCATCCTGGCGACGGCCGACGGAGGCGCGCACTGGCAGGAGCGCACAACACCGACGGACCGGAACCTCTACGGCGTCTCCTTCGCACCGAAGGGGCAGACCGGGTGGGCCGTCGGCGACAGCGGCGTGATCCTCGTGTCGCTCGACGGCGGGTCGAGCTGGCAGCGGCAGGCACCCGACGAGGTGACCCACTTCACCCGGTGCTACGCCCTCGACGACCAGACAGCCTGGGTGATCGGCAAGCGCGGCAGCATCCGGGCTACGCGCGACGGCGGCCGCACATGGGTGAGCCAGGACAGCGGCGTGGGGGTCGACCTGCGCGGCGTCCACGCGGTCTCCCGCGACCAGTGCTGGGTGGTCGGGCGCATGGGGACGGTGCTCGCATCGCGAGACGGCGGGGCAACCTGGGAGCCCTGCGAGAGCGGGACCGGTCTGGATCTCTACGGCCTGTGGGCAGCCCCGGGCGGGCGGACCGTGCTGACCTCGGGCGACGACGGCCTCGTCCTCGGGTCTGAGGACGGGGGCCGGACGTGGACGCAGCGGGCCAGTGGCACGGCCAAGGACGTCGTCGCCCTCGCCTTCCGATCCGATGCTCGCCACGGCTGGATGGTGGGCGACGGCGGGTTGATCTTGATGTCCGCAGATGCCGGCCACACCTGGACACCGCAGCTGGACGGCATCCACCGAGATCTCCTCGGCGTGACTGGTGCCGGAGCGACCCGTTGGGTGGTCGGCGAGTCCGGGACGGTGGCCGCCAGCTCGGACGAGGGGTCCAGCTGGCAGGTCTGCGCGAGCGGCACCGAGGTGATGTTGTGGGACGCCCACGTGCTTCCCGACGAGCGGCGCGGCTGGACTGTCGGGGACGCCGGCACCCTGCTGTCCACCCAGGACGGTGGGGCGACATGGGCGTCCCAGACCGCGCCGGTCGACCGACCACTCTTCGGTGTGTACGGCGACGAGGCCGGTGAGCGCGCTTGGGCTGTCGGTGACGAGGCCACGATCGTAGCCACCGAGGACGGTGGCACGACCTGGGTGCTCCGGACCTCCTCGCTCGACACCCCGCTCTACGCCGTGCACGGAGATCCAGAGGGCAAGCACGGCTGGGCCGTGGGCGCCAACGGCGCCGTCGTGGCCACGGATGACGGTGGCATGAGCTGGGTCACCCAGGAGTCATCGGTGGACGCCGGGCTGGTCGGGGTCCACGTCATCGGTGAGCGCGCCGCGTGCGCGGTCGGCCGGGGAGGGACCATCGTCTGGACCGGCGACGGCGGAGACGCCTGGACCCGTCGCCGGAGCGGCACCACGGCTGCATTGTGGGGAGTCACGTTCACCGCCGGGGGCGACCGTGGCTGGGCGGTCGGGGACGGCGGGACAGTGCTCGCGACCGCGGACGGCGGCAGCACATGGCGTGCCCAGGAAAGCGGCGTGACGGACAACCTGAAGGCGGTCTGGACTGCGGAGGACGGCGCCCAGGTGTACGCCGTCGGCGACGGCAGCTCGGTGATCGTCACCCACGACGGCGGTCAGAGCTGGAAAAGCCATGTCGCCAGCACGGGCCGCAACCTTTACGGCTTGCACGTCGACGGGACCGGACCGGACGGCTGGGTGGTTGGGGACGGCGGCACCATCCTTGCTCGGCGCGGCGGCGGCCGCTTCGCCCGGCAGCCGAGCGGCATCGAGACCAACCTCTACTCCGTGGCCCAGGTAGGGACGACCACCGCCTGGGTCGTCGGCAGGGCCGGGACCATCGTCGCCACCTGTGACGGCGGTGCCTCCTGGAGGGCCCAGACCAGCAACTCCGACAGGGACCTGCTGGAGGTGCATGCGCGGCCGGACGGGCAGAGTGCCTGGGCGGTCGGCGATCGAGGCACGATCCTGGCCACGACCGACGGCGGGACCACGTGGTCTCACCAGCCGAGCCCGCGGACCGACTGCGGACTGTGGGCCGTCGACTTCGGCGACGATCGCGTCGGCTGGGCAGTCGGCACCGGCGGCACCATGCTCGCCACCACCGACGGCGGTGAGACCTGGACGCTGCAGGACAGCGGCGTCGAGGACGACCTGATCGATGTCCACGCCGTCGACGCGCACACCTGCTGGGCCGTCGGCCACCGCGGCACCGTCCTGCGCAGCACCGATGGCGGACACACCTGGGTACGTCGCGAGAGCAGCTTCACCCAGAACCTGACCGCCGTGCACTTCTCCGCCGACGGCCGCATCGGGCTCGCCGTCGGCCGCAGCGACACCGTGCTCAGGTCCTCGGACGCAGGGCTGACCTGGGATGAGACGAGCACCGGCACGGGCCACTCGTTGTGGAACGTGTGGGTGTGCTCCGCCACCGAGATCTGGATCGTCGGCGATGAGGGGACCGTGCTGTCCACTGCGGACGGTGGCGAGTCCTGGGAGCAACACTTCTACAGCCCTGAGAAAGACACGTTCGCGCGGCAATGACGCCGCATCTCGACACAGGAGGCCCACATGAACGACTTCGTCGACGTGCCGTCGACCACGCTGGCCGACGTGCTCGGTCGCGCCCAGGTGATGAACGCCGGGATCCGACCCCTCTGGGGCCCGGTGCCGCGGATCGCCGGCCCGGCCTACACGGTGATGTGCCCGCCCGGCGACAACTTAATGCTGCACGCCGCCATCCACCGCGCCGAACCGGGCTCGGTCCTCGTGGTCGAGTCCGGTGACCTCGACTACGCCCTCGCCGGCGGCAACGTGTGCGCGGTCGCCCAGCGTCGCGGGATCGCAGGCTTCGTCCTGGACGGCGTGATCCGCGACCTCGTCGAGGTCCGCGAAGCCGGCTTCCCGGTCTTCGCACGCGGAGTGATTCCGATCCCCGGAACCAAGAAGGCGCTCGGCTCGATCGGAGCGCAGGTCGGCTGCGGTGGTGTCCAGGTGGCGCCAGGCGACGTCGTGGTGGCCGACGAGGAGGGAGTCGTGGTCATACCCGCGGCCCGTGGAGACGAAGTGCTCGCCGCGGCCCGGGCCAGGCTCACCAAGGAGGCAGAGCAGACGCTGGAGGAGTGGACGGCCGACCACCGCTCCCGGATCGACAAGGCGCTGGCCGAGGTCGGTTTCCAGGGCTGATCCGACGCGCCGACCAACCACTTACTGGGTGTGTCCCTATTGCCTGGCCGAGTTGCGCAGGCACCGTGCAGGCCGTGCCGTACCCAAGTGACCTGACCGATGAGCAGTGGAACCTGCTGGCGCCTGTCTTCAGCGCGCCGGGCAAGCGCGGCCGCAGGCACGCCGATGACCTGCGGAACGTCGTGGACGCGATGCTGTACATCGCCCAGACTGGCTGTCAGTGGCGCTACCTCCCGGAGTCGTTCGGGCCGTGGACGCGCGTCTGGTCGCAGTTCCGTCGTTGGTCGCGCAACGGCACCTGGGCGCAGGCGTTGACCGTGTTGCACGCGGTCGCGCGCCGACAGGACGGAAGGGAAGACGAGACGCCCTCGATGGTCGTCATCGACACCCACCTGGCCCGCGGTGCCTCGAATGGCGGGTTCACCTTCCACGACCGAGGCGGCCCCTACGGTCGCACCAAGGGGGCCAAGCGTGTTTCGGCCGTCGATGTCACCGGTCTTCCGGTGGCTGCCGTGGTCGTGCCCGCTTCCACGCACGAGAACCGGGCCAGCGACCCGATGTTGGAGCACCTGACCCAGCAGGGCGTCACCGACCGGCTCGAGCTTGTCCTGGTGGACCGCGGGGTCACGGCGGCCGCCGCGCGGGCCCTCGGCCGGGAGCACGACGTCGAGGTCCGTCGGGTCGGGTGGGATGACAAGCAGCCGGCGTTCCGCCCCATCCGGCACGCTTGGCGCGTCGAGGTCGCCCATGGCCGCCTCGGGCGCTCCCGGCGCTTGGCCAAGTCGTTCGAGAACACGACCACCTCGGCCACCGGCTGACTCCAGGTCACCTGCATCGCTACGAGGTTCCGCCACCTCTCGCGAGGACGAGCCGGTCGGCGCCGAGTGGAGCCTGCAGCCTGAACACTTCTGACCGGTCCCGGCGTGCTCGACCAAGCCCCAAGAATGCCGCCTCGGCGACATGCGGCACGATGAGGCAAATGAACACCGCCGAGACCTGTCCTCCAGAGTGGGGAGGCCCCGCCGTTGCCCGCGCAATGACGATTGACCTTGAGTCGCGCTCCTCCCTACGAGTGCCGGGGATCAGCGTGGCGGTCGCGGCACGCGGCCGTGTCAAGGACGCTCAGGGGTACGGGTTGCTGGCCGCGGACGGGGCCGATCGTGTCGGTACCGAGTCAGTGTTCCACGCCGCGTCGATGAGCAAGATGGTGACTGCCCTGGCTGTGCTGAGCCTGGTGAGCCAAGGCCGATTGAGCTTGGACGAGGACATCAACGGCCGACTGCGGTAATGGCAGATCCCTCGCGACGCAGCCACAGGGAGCACTCCGGTGACGTTACGGATGCTTCTGAGTCACCAGAGTGGCATTGTCGACCCGGAGGGCGCCTTCGATACCTGTCCTCCAGAAGTGAGTGGACCCGAGCTACTGGATGTGTTGCGCGGTCGCTCCCCGCTCAACCCGCATCCGGTGCGAGTGGAACACCCGCCGGGCAGCAAGTTCTCCTACTCTGATGCCGGCTATTGCGTCATCGAGCAGGCCCTGATTGACGTCACACTGACCCCCTTCGACGACCTCATGAGCGAGCTCGTTCTCGACCCACTCGACATGACCCGCAGCCGGTTCGGTGCCCCGCTCGCCTCCGGTGACGCGAACGTCGCCGCTGGACACGATCGGCGCGGCTCGGTCATCGGCGGGCGCTACCCCCGCTACCCCTATTTGGCGGCCGCTGGCCTCTGGTCCACACCGACCGACCTCTCGAGGGTTCTGGCTGAGCTTCACCAGGCATTGGCAGGAGGAGGGACTCTCGGTCTCACTCCTGAGCACGCGGTCGCCATGGTCCGCGGGCAGGTGAGTACCGCATGGGCGGGGCTGGGGACCTTCGTCGGCGGCAGCACCGAGCGAGCGCGCCTCACTTCAATGGGTTGGGGCGTCGGTTTTCAGTGCATGCTTCGTGCCTATCCGCAAAGCGGAGAGGCTGTGGTCGTCATGACCAACTGCGACCCCGGACGGCCACAAGACGAGGCACTCACTGGCGAGCTCGTCAACGCTCTCAAAATGCAGCAAGACTGGTCGCTGCACTAGACGGACTCGCCAGCCCAGTGAACGCGGCGGAGCGGCGGCTCGAGGCCTCCCGCGAGGTGGCCGCGTTTCAAGCCCTACCGCAGGGGTCTGACTCCTAGACGTTCTACGGCCACCGATAGGGACACACCAAGTTAGATCTATGGGCACAACGTGGCAAGCAGGCTTTACGAGTCCTAGGCGCTTCTCGGGCGCAACGGTGGTTCGGTGGTCGGAGCCCGCCTAGCGTCCGGGGCGTGTCCGTTGTCGACGTCCGCCCCGCGCCCACCGCTGCGCCCGCCATGCGCCTGGGTGAGGGCCTCCTCCATCACGCCCAGCGCCGGCCAGACCAGATCGCCCTCACGCTGGGACGTCGTCACTTCACCTACGAGGAGGCGGCGCACACCGCCCGCCGATGGGCCGCGGCTCTGTTCGAGGCGGTCGGCGGGCGGCCGAGCCGGGTCGGCGTCCTGGCCTACCGCAGCGAGGCGTCCTACCTCGGCGTGCTGGCGGCGTCGTACGCCGGCGCTGCGTTCGTGCCGCTCAGCAAGCGGTTCCCGGTCGCCCGGACCCGTGCCATGCTCGAGAGCGCCGACGTCGACGCCCTGATCGTCGACCCGCAGTGCCTCGACGCACTGCCGGGCCTGCTCTCAGGGCTGCGCCGCCGTCCGGTCGTGCTGCTGCCCGGGACACGCCGACCGGGCGCTGGTGCGCTCAACGACGTCCAGGTGTTAGACGACCAGGATCTCGGGGCCATCGGCCCGCTCGACTCCCTCCCTGCAGTGGCGTCCGATGACGTCTCCTACCTGCTGTTCACCTCCGGCAGCACGGGTGCGCCGAAAGGCGTGCCGGTCACCCACGGGAACACCCGCGCCTTCCTCGACGCCAACCAGGAGCGCTACCGACTCACCCCGAAGGACCGGCTGAGCCAGACCTTCGACCAGACCTTCGACCTGTCGGTCTTCGACCTCTTCATGGCCTGGGAGCACGGCGCCCGGGTCTGCGCGATGGATCCGATCGAGCTCCTGGCGCCCTTCAGGTACCTCGAGCGCAACGAGGTCACCGTGTGGTTCTCGGTGCCCTCGGTCGCTGCGCTGCTGCGCAAGCGAGGTGTGCTCGAGCCCGGCGTGATGCCGACTCTCCGGTGGAGCCTGTTCTGCGGGGAACCACTGCCCCGCGCGACGGCGGAGGAATGGCAGGCGGCGGCACCGCACTCGATCGTCGAGAACTTGTACGGCCCCACCGAGCTGACGATCGCGTGCGCGGCCTACCGCTGGGACCCCGTCACGAGCCCAGCCGCGTGCGTGCACGAGACCGTGCCGATCGGCCACACCTACCCCGGCCTGCACACCTTGGTCGTCGATGAGGACCTGACGCCGGTTCCTCCGGGCTCGACCGGTGAGCTGTGCGTGGCCGGACCCCAGACGACGCCCGGCTACTGGCGGGCACCCGAGCTCACGGTCGAGCGCTACTTCGACCGGGACGGCCGCACCTACTACCGCACCGGCGACCTGGTGCGCAGCCGGGACGACGGCGAGCTGGTCTGCCTCGGACGCAACGACCAGCAAGTGAAGGTGGGTGGCCACCGGATCGAGCTCGGTGAGGTCGAGGCGACCCTGTGCCGGGCGGGTGCCGTGGAGGCGGTGAGCCTGCTCTGGCCGGGCCCGGAAACGATCACGGCGGTGGTGTCCGGCGTGCCTGACACGACCGCGTTGGCAGAGGAGTGCGCTCGCCGGCTGCCCTCGTACATGGTGCCGCGCGAGGTGAGAGCGATCGACGAGATGCCCCTCAACGGCAACGGCAAGGTCGACCGGTCGGCGCTGCGCCGGTGGCTCGACGAGCACGCGGCCTGACCACCCCACTCCCGGAGAGAGAAGCGACATGGACAACGCCGACAACATCGACCTGCTCGTCGCACGGACTCTCGGCATCGCCGAGGAGCTCGTGACCGATCATCTCGAGTACCAGGCAATCCCTGAGTGGGACTCCCTCGGCCACGTCTCGCTCATGGTCGCGATCGAGGAGGCCTACGGCGTCGAGGTCGGCGACGAGCTCACCGTGTCGCTGCGCTCGATGCTCGACCTGCGCGAGTTCGCCGCAGGCACGACGACCGACCGCACGGCGACCGGGTCGGAGCCGAAGGCAGAGATGTCCACGAAGCCTGCGGTGCACCGCGGGCTCGAGGGCGTGATCTTCGACGAGTCCGCGGTCACCTGCATCGACGGTGCGGACGGCACTCTGGAGTACCGCGGGTACAGCATCCACGACCTCGCTGAGCACGCGTCGTACGAACAGGTCGCCTACCTGCTCGTGCACGGTGAACTGCCGGACCCCGAGGCACTGCAGGCGTTCGAGAAGAAGTTGCGTGCGGCTCGAGCGCTGCCGGGGCCGGTGCTCGACCTGGCTCGGACCCTGCGGCACGCCCACCCGATGGAGGCCCTGCGCACCTGCGTCTCGGGACTCGGCGCGTTCGCGCCGACGCGCGTCGAGGGCGTGGACGAGACCTACGAGGAGGCACGGGAATTCGGCATCGCGTTGATCGCCCAGATCCCGATGATCGTCGCCGCGCACCACTCGTTCCGCAGCGGTCGTGAGCCAGAGGTCCCGGAGAACGAGACGACCTACGCGGAGGGCCTGCTGACCGCGTTGCTCGGCCAGGCACCGACGCCGGCCGCCGTACGCCTCGTCGACAAGGGCCTCATCGTCCACGCCGACCACGGCTCCAACGCCTCGGCGTTCACCGCGCGCGTGGCCGTGGGATCACGGGCGAGCATGGCCGCCGCGATCACCGCCGCGATCGCGACCTTCTCCGGCTCCGTGCACGGCGGCGCCGCAGAGCGTGTGGTCGGCCTCGTCGACCAGGTCCGCTCGCCGGACCGGGCTTCGGAGCACGTCGCCGACCTGCATCGGCGGGGTGAACGGGTGATGGGCTTCGGACACCGGGTCTACCGCACCGAGGACCCGCGGGTGCGGCACCTGCGGAGCAGCGTGGTCGAGCTCAGCGCCGAGCGAGGGACGACGCTCGGCCTCGACATCCTGGACGCGGTCTCCGCCGCCATGACCCCCTACGGTCGACACGGCGTGGCCCCCAACGTGGACCTGTACGCCGGGCTGTCCTACCGGCTGCTCGGCCTCCCCGACGACCTGGCTGTGCCGATGTTCGTGGTCGGCCGGACCGCGGGCTGGGTCGCACAGGCCCTGGAGCAGCACGCCAACAACGTGCTCATCCGACCGCTGCTGGAGTACGTCGGCCCGCGAGGTCGACGGCACCCGGACGCGATCCGGTGAGCGACGTGGACCTGCCCGAGTTCGCCGCGAACAACGGGTGGGACCTGGCCGCCGTGCCCTTCACCGGCCGGGTGCTGCTCGAGTCGCTGCTGCGGACCGGCGACACCAAGCTGGCTGCGACACTCGGCACGCGCATGGCGTGCGGGGAGGACCCTGACCTGGAGATGCCGTTCCGGCCAGCACGGGTGCTGATGCAGGACTACACGGGCATTCCGCTGCTGGTCGACCTCGCAGCGCTGCGCGACCGGCTTGCAGAACCCGATCGGGTAGGCCTCGCGCTGCCCGTGGACGTCGTCGTCGACCACTCGGTGCAGGCTGACTTCACGGGCACGCCCGACGCCCTGGCCCGGAACGAGGCGCGAGAGCTCAGCCGCAACCAGGAGCGGTACGCGTTCCTGACCTGGGCCGAGCGTGCCTTCGACGGCCTGAGGGTGATCCCGCCGGGCCAGGGCATTGTGCACCAGGTCAACGTGGAGCAGCTGGCCACAGTGGTGGCAGAGGACCCCGACGGCGTACTGCGTCCCGACACCGTGGTCGGGACCGACAGCCACACGACCATGGTCAATGGTCTCGGTGTCCTCGGTTGGGGAGCAGGTGGGCTGGAGGTCGAGGCCATGATGCTCGGCCTGTCACAGCCGATCGGCGTTCCTCCGGTCGTTGGGGTCCGGCTCACCGGCGTGCTGAGCCCGGGCACCTCCGCGACAGACGTCGTACTGGCGTTGACCGCGCGGCTGCGCGCGGAGGACGTGCGCGGGCTGATGCTCGAGTTCACGGGACCCGGCGTGGGCGCGTTGTCCGCGCCGGACAGGTGCACGATCGCCAACATGGCACCGGAGTACGGGGCCATGACCGCGTTCTTCCCTGTCGACGCCGAGACGCTGGACTACCTGCGCCGTACCGGCCGCCCTACGGAGCACGTGCACCGCACTCAGGAGTACCTGCGACGGCAGGGTCTCCTGCGGGTCGAGGGTGACCAGCCTGTGTTCGGGCGGGTGATCGAGTTCGACCTCGGCGAGGTCGGACCCTGCCTGGCAGGCCCGAGCCGCCCGGACCAACGACTCTGCCTCGCTGACCTGCCTGGTTCGTTCGCCGATCTGCACCCGGCCCCGCCCCGCACCGAGGCGGGAGTGACCGACGGGGATCTGGTGATCGCCGCGATCACCTCGTGCACCAGCACCTCCAACCCAGCCGCGATGCTGGCCGCAGGAGTACTTGCCCGCCGGGCCGTCGAGCGCGGGCTCAGCGTGCCGACGCATGTCAAGACGAGCCTCTCGCCGGGGTCGCGGTCCGTGACCGCCTACCTCCGGGCGTCGGGACTCCTCGACGACCTGGAGGCATTGGGTTTTCACGTGGCGGGCTACGGCTGCATGACCTGCAACGGCGGCAGCGGCCAGCTCAACCCGGGCGTTGACGACGCTGTGGATCGCGCCGGCCTGACGGTCGCCGCGGTGCTCAGCGGCAACCGCAACTTCGAGTCCCGCGTGCACGAACGAGTTCGGGCTGGGTATCTGGCCTCGCCGGCCCTGGTGGTGGCTCTCGCACTCGCGGGCAACGTCCGGGTGGACCTGGAGGGCGAGCCCCTGGGCCTGGACCCCGACGGGGCCGCGGTCTTCCTGCGTGATCTGTGGCCCGACAGCAACGAGCTGCGCAGCCTGGAGAAGCGCCATGTGGTTCCGGCGCTGTTCACGGCCGAGCCCATGCCCGACACACCATGGTGCGGGACCGAGACGCCCTCGACCAGCCGCTATCCCTGGGACGAGCGCTCGACCTACATCCGGCCGCCGGCATACGTCGACGCCACCGCGGGTCGCGCACCGCTCGAGGGCGCCCGGGTCCTGGTCGCGCTGGGCGACGACGTGAGCACCGACCACATCTCCCCCGTGGGCGCGATCCCGGCCAGCTCCCCCGCCGGCCGCTACCTGCGGGAACGTGGTGAGCGCGACTTCAACTCCTACGGCTCGCGTCGGGGCAACCACGAGGTGATGGCCCGCGGGACCTTCGGCAACCCACGGTTGCGCAACCTGCTCGTCGGACCCGGCGACAGTGGTGGGACCACGCTGCACCTCCCCACCGGCGACCTGCTTCCTGTCTTCGAGGCAGCCGAGCGGTACGCCGGGGAAGCGACACCGCTGATCGTGCTGGGAGGTCGCAGCTACGGCATGGGGTCCTCACGCGACTGGGCGGCGAAGGGCCCGTGGCTGCTCGGCGTGAGGGCGGTGCTGGCGGAGAGCATCGAACGCATCCACCGCGCGAACCTCTGCGCCATGGGCATCCTCCCGCTGCTGCTGCCCGACGGGTCGAGCTGGACGCAGCTCGGACTGACCGGGCAGGAGACGTTCAACCTGTCGCTGGATCGCGCGCAAGAGACGGGCACGGTGCCCGTGACCGCGGACGGCGTGAGGTTCGTCGCGCGTGCCGACGTTCGCACGGCGGGCGAGTGGGAGCAGTTGGACGCCGGCGGCGCGCTTCCCCACCTGCTCCGCCAGCTGCGTGGCGAGGCCGCCGGATGAGCCTGCTCGACCAGCTGGGGCTCACCGGTGCGGCCGACGCCGAGCGCCTGGCCGCCGGAGCCAAGACGTTCCAGCCGGTGCACGTCGGGAACCACGACCTCCCGATGGGCGAGCTGCTCGACCTGGTGGTCGAGGACGACACGCTGCTTCCGCCGCGGACCGGACACCTCGGCAACTGGGACGACATCACCGCCGGCCGAGCCGGACCGATGGACTTCAACACCGCGATCTGCGGCGCCGGCTACGGCTACCCGCTCATCTACGGCTTCACCCGGACGGAGGCCGACACCGTCGGCGGCGACGAGGCATACAAGCCGGGCTCCGTGATCGAGCGCGGCCAGCGCGAGCGGCTCTCGCTGCACACGTGGGACGGCCGGTCGTTCACCCGTCGCGACCGGAGCCAGCCGTTGTTCTGCCCGCTCGTCCAAGCCGAGGTCGACGGCACGCTCGTGCCGCTGGTGGACGTGCACTGGCAGCGGATGCAGGCCACCGCGGCCTACCCCTTCCGGCACTGGGCGGTCGCTCTGGACGAGCACGCGCAGCTGGTGACCGACATGCTCACCCTCCTGATCGAGCAGGCCGCGACGCAGGGCCGCAACCAGGCCTACGCCGAGCTGGTCAGCCAGGCCGTGCGGCTCGACGGCGAGGTGGGGCGCTGCGACCTCGTGCCGGACGGGTCCGGGTTCCTGCTCGACGGGCACCGCTACGCCTCGGCCCGTGACGTGGCCGAGGCGACCTTGCTGCTGGTTCGCTCGCTGGTGGAGCCACGCTGGTTCTTCGAGCAGATGACCGAGCTGCCGCCCGTGCTGCCGGTGCTGTCGCTCCAGATGACCAACGTCCTGTTCGGGCTGCTGGGCATGCACCGTCCCGTCGGCGCGGCCGGGCTCGAGAAGCCGTTCACCGTCCATCTCCACTGGGGGGCCCGCGCAATGGCCGGGTGCCCGCCCCGGCGCGGCGGCTACCTCGCTCGCCGATCCACCGTGCGCTCGCTGCGCGCCATCACCGATCCGCTCGTGGCGCACTTCGCGGAGGCCGACCCGCTGTGCTTCGTGCTGCTGCCAGCGCAGGTGTTCATGCTCTGTCCACGGAGTACGACGCCGCGAGATGTCGCTGCGATGACCGAGCTGTTCCGCACAGTCCAGGCCGCGGCGCCCGGAACCGCCTACGACGTCACCGTAGCCTGGCTGGGTGAGCACCAGGAACGGCTGTCGCCCTACCTGAGCGGCCGGTTCCGGCCCTGGGCCGGCGTGCCGGCCGACGGTGCCGACCGGGAGCCGGCCACGCCGGTCGAGCCTCCTGGCTTCCGCGAGCTCACGTTCCGGCAGGCGTGCGGCATCGTCGCGGCATTCGAGGAGGTACTCGGATGAGGCTGCGGCAACGCACGGTCGTCGTCCCACTCCGGGAGCCGTTCGCGAGCAACACCGGCGTCGTCGACGAAGTCCACCAAGCGGTCGTGGAGCTGGAGTGGGAGGGCCTGACCGGCTACGGCACGGCCCGCGACGCGGAGGTCGCCGACGTCGCGCGCGCACAGCCGGGTCTCTCCGACGTCACGCCGTTCCAGGTGCGGCGCGTCGTCGAGCAGCTCGCCGCGGACGGCGTCACGCAGGGAGCGCTTGCGGCGGTGGACATGGCGCTGCACGACCTGCTGGGCAAAGCGTGCCGGCAGCCCCTCCATCGACTCTGGGGTCTGGCCGGGACGATGCCACCGCCGACCGCGGTGTCCATCGGCGCCGGCCCCGATGCCGAGCTGGTCGCTCGGGCGCGTGCGCTCGCGCAGTGGCCCGTGATCAAGCTCAAGCTCACGCCCGACGACGACGGCAGCAGGGTCGCCCTGCTGCGGTCGGTGTACGCCGGCCGGATCCGGGTCGACGGCAACGGTTCATGGACCCGCGACCAGGCGCTGGTGATCGCCCTGCGGCTCGCCGAGCTCGACGTCGATCTGTTGGAGCAACCCGTACCACCGGGAGCCCTCGACGACCTGCAGTACCTTCACGAGCGTTCGCCGGTGCCGATCTTCGCCGACGAGGACTGCGCGACGCCGGACGACGTGCTTCGGTTGCAGGGGCGGGTGAGCGGGGTCAACCTCAAGCTGGTGACCGCTGGTGGGCTGTTGCGCGCCCGTGACATGGCCATCCTCGCCCGGCGATGCGGGCTCGAGGTGATGCTCGGCTCCAAGGTGGAGAGCGTGCTCGGCGTGACGGCGATGGCCCAGCTCGCCCCGCTCGCCGACCACCTGGACCTCGACGGCAGCCTCGGCCTGCGCGAAGACCCCTTCACCGGCCTGACCGTCGATCGTGGCACGGTCAGGCTTCCCGAGGCGCCGGGTGTCGGCGCCGAACCGGTTCAAGCATGGGAGATGACATGAAGATGCGCTGTGCGTTGCTCGACGACTTCCAGGGCGTTGCCACCTCGATGGCCGACTGGAGCCCCGTCGCGGACCGGGTGGAGCTGGTCAGTTTCGGTGCCCACCACAAGTCCGAGGACGACCTGGCCGAGGCGCTGGCGGACTTCGAGATCGTGGTGACCCTGCGTGAGCGAGTTGCCTTCGGCGCCACGCTGCTCGATCGACTGCCGAAACTGCAGTTGCTCGTCGCCTCCGGTATGCGCAACTCGGCCATCGACTATGCCGCCGCCGAGCGCAACGGCGTCGTCGTGAGCGGAACCGCGAGCTCGTCGACGCCGCCGGTCGAGCTGACCTGGGCGCTGCTCCTCGGCCTGGCCCGGCACCTGCTGACCGAGAGCACGGCGCTTCGCACCGGGGGTCGCTGGCAGACGAGCGTCGGCTCCGACCTGCACGGGCGACGCCTGGGCGTCATCGGCCTCGGCAAGATCGGGACCCGGGTCGCCCAGGTTGGGCAGGCGTTCGGCATGGAGGTCGTGGCCTGGAGCCAGAACCTCACGCGGGAACGTGCCGACGAGGTCGGCGTCCAACTCGTCTCCAAGGAAACGCTGCTGACCAGCAGCGACTTCGTCACCCTGCACCTCAAGCTGAGCGAACGTACCCGACACATCGTGGGGGCCACCGATCTCGACCTCCTGAAGCCGACGGCGTACCTCGTGAACACCTCACGCGCCGACCTGGTCGACCAGGACGCCCTGCTCGGTGTACTCCGGGAGGGCCGGATCGCCGGCGCCGGGGTCGACGTGTTCGACGTCGAACCACTGCCGGCCGACCACCCGATGCGGACGGCGCCACGACTGCTGGCCACCCCTCACCTCGGCTACGTCTCGCAGGACAACTACCGCACCTACTACACCCACGCCGTCGAGGACGTCGAGGCGTTCCTCGACGGCGCCCCCGTCCGCCGACTCGGCTGATCCCTCCACCCTTCCAAACCCCGAGGAGAAGATCCATGACCTCGAGACGCCGCCAGATGAAGCTCGGCGCCTTCCTGCCCGCACCCGGCCACCACGTCGCTGCCTGGCGCCACCCGGACGCTCGACCTGACGGGGGCCTGGACTTCGACTACTACCGGTCCCTCGTCCAGACGGCCGAGCGCGGCAGGTTCGACATGATGTTCCTCTCCGACGGCGCAGGGGTCCGCACGAAGTACAAGGACGCCGATGAGCTCAGCCGTCAAGGCCGGATGGTGCACTTCGAGCCGCTCACCCTGCTCTCGGCACTCGCCGTGCACACCAAGCACATCGGGCTGACCGCCACCGCGTCGACGACGTACAACGAGCCCTTCACGGTGGCCCGTCAGTTCGCCTCGCTGGACCACCTGAGTGGCGGTCGCTCCGGATGGAACGTCGTCACCTCGGCCACCGACGCCGAGGCCCGCAACTACAACCTGGACAAGCAGCCCGAGCACGCGGCTCGCTACCACCGCGCGCGGGAGTTCATGGAGGTCGTCACGGGGCTGTGGGACTCCTGGGAGGACAACGCCTTCCTCCACGACAAGGAGTCGGGACGCTTCTTCGACCCCTCGAAGCTGCACATCCTCGGGCACCAGGGTGAGCACTTCTCCGTGCGCGGCCCCCTCAACGTGGCCAGGCCGCCGCAGGGCCACCCGGTGATCGTGCAGGCCGGCTCCTCGGTGGACGGACAGGACTTCGCCGCGCGCTGGGCGGAGGTCGTGTTCACCGTGCAGCAGACCCTGGAGCAGGCGCAGGCCTATTACCGGGGGGTGAAGGAGCAGGTCGCCGGCCACGGACGTGACCCGGACATGGTGAAGATCCTGCCGGGCGCGTTCATCGTCGTCGGCCGCACCCAGGCCGAGGCCGAGGACAAGTACGCCACCCTGCAATCGCTCGTAGACCCGGTCGTCGGTCTCGGCATGCTGTCCTACCAGCTCGGCATGATCGACCTCTCGCCGTACCCGCTCGACGAGCCCCTGCCCGAGCTTCCGCCGACGGTCGAGGGCAGCGAGGGCAAGCAGCGGGTGATCTACGAGAGTGCGCGGGCCAAGGGTCTGACGATCCGCGAGCTCTACCTCTCGGTGGCCGCCGGCCGTGGGCACCGACTGCTCCTGGGGACCCCGGAGGTCGTCGCCGACCAGCTCGAGGAGTGGTTCAGCGAGGACGCCGCCGATGGCTTCAACATCATGCCGGACTACCACCCGGGCGGACTGGAGGCCATCGTCGACCTGCTCGTGCCGGAGCTGCAGCGCCGGGGACTGATGCGTACCGAGTACGAAGGGACCACGCTTCGCGAAAACCTCGGGCTGCCGCGGCCGGACTTGGCCTCTACTCCGCTCAGCGGGGTCGGGGCGTGACGGTTGGCGCGGAGGACGTGCGCTCGGTGCTGCGGGCACACGCATCCGGCGTCGCCGTACTCACGGCCGCGGGACCAGAGGGCCGTCCCGTGGGCGTCACCATCACCTCGTTCACGTCGGTGAGCATCCGCCCTGCGCTGGTCTCCTTCACCCTGGCCGAGACTTCCGGAACGTGGCACCATGTCAAGGACAGCGCCTGGTTCGGCATCCAGCTGCTCGCAGCGCATCAGGCCGATCTCGCTGAGCGTTTCGCAGCACCGGGGGCTGACCGGTTCGCTCCGCCGACCCGTTGGGAGTACGCCGCCCACGGCGTTCCCCTCCTCGCCGACAGCCTGTGCTGGCTCCTATGCGCCACGCAGCACCGGATTCCGCTCGGCGACCACCATCTGGTCGTCGGCGCTGTCGAGCAGGTCCGGTCGGGGGAGCCCGGTGACAGCCTGATCCACCTGCACGGCGGTCTTCTCCCGGTCGCGGCACCCGTCAGGATCTGAGCCGATGCCCACGACTCTGCTGCTCTCGAGGCAGCCGCTCACGACCCGACCGCTCCAGGAGTGGCTCGACCAACCGCGTGACGCCGTCCTTCTCACCACGCCGAAGGCAGTGGCAGGCTCCGAGGCCGTGTTGGCTGAGCACTTCCCCAGGCACGTGCTCGTGGAGGACTATCACGCCTGGGACACGGAGCGGGTCGTCGAGCAGGTCGCCCGCGAGCACCGTGTCGACCTCGTCGCGAGCACCAGCGAGAGCGACGTGGTGCGCGCAGCGAGGTTGCGCGAGAGGCTGGGCCTGCCCGGACAGGATGTCGCCTCGGCGACCGCCTACCGGGACAAGGTCCGGATGAAGCAGCTGGCTGCCGGCGCTGGCATCGCGGTCCCACACTTCGCCGCGATCGACTGTCCGGCGGACCTCCTCGACTTCGTGGAGGTGCACGGGTTCCCGGTAGTCGTGAAACCACGGCTCGGATCGGGGGCCGAGGGGGTGTCGATCCTGCGAGGAGACGACGCGGTGGGCGCATTCCTGACGGCCGAGCGGCGGTCGGAGGTGCCCTACCTGCCGGGTCAGTGGATGGTCGAGAGCTTCCAGACCGGAGAGTTCTGCCACGTGGACGGCATCATGCGCGCTGGTCGCGTGGTGCACGGCTGGCCCGGGCAGTACACCGGGGGGCTCGCGGAACGGGTCCGTGACGAGCTGCATGTCGGCAGCGTGCTGCTCGCACCGGACTCGGAACGCGCCGCGGTCCTGATGCAAGTGGCGGCCGAGGTCGTCGCCGCACTTCCCGCGGCACCTCTGCCGCTGGCCTTCCATCTCGAGTGTTGGATTGCCCCCGACGGCACGCCGGTGCTGTGTGAGATCGCGAGCCGGGCCGGGGGTGCGCTGCTCGCACACGCCTACGAGCGGGCCTTCGGCGTCCAGCTGGCGCGGGAGGGCCTGCGCGCCCAGTGCGGTACGTCGCTCGTGCTCGACACTCAGCCAGCGGCACCGGCTGTGGCCACCGGCTGGGTCCTGCTGCCTCCGGGCCACGGCCGGTTCGTGCCGCCGACGGATCCGTGTCCGGTGGTGGGTGCCGAGGTCGAGCTGCTGCTGGAACCGGGCATGATGCGCAACGGCGTGGCGCACGTCGCCGACGCCGCGGCCCAGGTCTTCGTGGACGCACAGGACGCCCAGACCGTGCGTACGCTGCTGGCCGACGTGGCCGAGTGGTGGCAACTGAGTGCCCAGTGGCAGTAGAGAGAAGGTGAGCTCCATGTCCGAACATGTGCTGGTCGTCGGTCCCGGCCGCGACTTCCCCTCCCGCCTGCGCGCGGCGCAGCCCGGAACGCGTACCACGGTCATCTGCCAGGTCGACTACCTGCACAAGATCCGCGAGCCGGCGGAGTGCGTGCGCGTCATCGGCGTTGCCCCGGACGCTCCGGACGAGGAATGGGTGGAGTTGGCTGCCGCAGCGCACAAACGTGACCCGTTCACCCGGATCGGGTCCTTCGGCGAGCGCAACCAGGACCGGTACGCCGCGATCGGGGCCGGGCTCGGACTGTTCGCCCACAGCCCGGATACGGTGAGGCTCGTCCACGACAAGGCAGCGATGCGGGAACGGTTGCGCGCGGCCGGTCTCGACACCACCGCCTGTGGACGCGTGAGCAGCGCCGTGGACCTCCGGACCTTCGTCGAGCAGCTCGACCGCAGGTGCGTCGTCAAGCCGATCTCCAGCTCCGGCAGTGCCGGGGTCACGCAGGTGGGTCCCGAGTCCGACCTCGACCACGCCTTCGTCCGCGCGAGCGGGGGCTACCTGGGCCTGGGCAGTACGGGGGTCCTGGTCGAGGAGTTCATTCCGGGCGCCCAGTTCAGTGTCGAGGCCTTCTCCGAGGCTGGCGAGCACGAGATCGTCACCGTCACTCGCAAGTATTCCGATCCGTCGTCGTTCGTCGAGCTCGGGCACGTGGCTCCCGCCGGACTGGCGCCCCAAGAGCGAGCGACCGTGGTGCAGTTCGTCGGTCACGTCCTCGCAGCTCTCGGCATCGAGTTCGGTCCGACCCACACCGAGGTGATCCTGGGACCGGCGGGGCCCCGCCTGATCGAGACGCACGTGCGCATGGGTGGCGACCAGATCCCTCAGCTCGCGCTCGACGCCACGGGGGTCGACATCGATGACTGCACCGCGAGGCAGACCCTCGGCGACACGGTGTTGCCGGGGATCCGGACCACGCTGACCGGGCAGCGAGAGGCCCGCAGTGCTGCGATCTGGTTTGCCTCGCTTTCTGGGACGGGGTTGCTCCAGGACGTCGCCGGTGTCGAGTCGGCGAACGCGATCCCGGGTGTCACCGAGGTCGGCGTGCTGGCACGGATCGGAGCCGAGGTCGGCGGGCTGGAGACCTCGGAGTCGCGGGTGGCCTTCGCCCGGGCGACCGCAGAGACGGCCGACGCTGCCGTGGCCACAGCGCAAGAGGCCGTCGCCCTCCTTGACTTCGGGCTGCGTGCGAGGAGCCAGGTCATCGACACGGTGTAGCTCCGGTCGCTGCGCTCACCCAGCCCCGTGGTCTCCCTCGCCGAGCACACCGGCGTCGAAGGCCTTCAGCACGGAGGCCCGGTCCTCGGTGGTGAGGTCGCCCGCGGCGACGGCTTCCTCCAGCCTGTCGGCCAGCACCGCACGCCGCTCGTCCGCACCGTCCTGCTGCAGCTCCTCGACGGCCGTCGTGACCTCGGCGGCGGACAGGCCGAGCTCCTCCGCGAGGACGTCGATCATCTGCTCGCGACGCTCCTCGAGCTCGCCCTCGTCGGGCGGGGTGGACCGTTCCGTCTGCGAGGGCTCGAGCTGCTCGCGGACCGACTCGAGGGCGGCCTCGAGCTCGGCCTCGCTGACGCCGAGGGCCTCGGCGAGCTCGGGGCCTCCCGACCCATGGCCGCCACCCGGGCCGCGACCACGGTCGCCGCGCTCGGGGGCACCGGTGTCGGTCGAGGGGCTTGCGGCCGGTGACGAGTCGTCGGACGGGGCTCCGTCCTCGGCGGCCGAGGCGATACCGAGCCCGCCCACGGCCAGACCTGCTCCGGCGATGCCGGTGGCCACGCCGCGTCGGATGTAGAGGGACCTGTTCATCGGGACTCCTTGGTCGAGATCGTGTTCTGCTTCCGGTCTCGACCATCCCCACGGGGCCTGTGCGGAGGCTGTGCTCCGGCTCCGATTGCGGTGTGCGACCCGTACCTCGAGGCGCTTGACACGTCGGCCCCTTGGGCATACTTTCCGAAGTGGTTAATAAACACATTGAGAAAATACCGAGGGAGGGCGACATCGCCACCGCGACCAGCGACGACACGCGACTCGACGACACCTTCGCAGCGCTCGCCAACTCGACCCGACGCGCGATCCTCGCTCGCCTGGCGGCGGGAGAGGCGAGTGTCAACGATCTCGCCGAGCCCTTCGACCTGACGCTTCCGGCGATCTCCAAGCACATCAAGGTGCTCGAGAACGCGGGGCTCGTCACCCGGGGTCGACGAGCCCAGTTCCGCCCCTGCACCATCGCCGCCGCTCCCCTGGCCCAGGTCGCCGACTGGACCGAGCAGTACCGGCACATCTGGGACGACCGCTTCGACCGCATGGACGACTACGTCCAGCACCTCCAACAGACCGACACCCACGAGGAATGACCATGTCCGAGACCAAGGACGTCCAGATCGAACGCATCTTCCACGCCCCGATCGATCTGATCTGGGCGATGTGGACCGAAGCAGAGCACTTCGCCCACTGGTACGGGCCGATGGGCGCGCAGATCCCCCGCGCCGACATGGACGTCCGGGTCGGTGGCCGTCGCCACATCGCGATGCAGATGCAGACCCCGGACGGTCCGATGCAGATGTTCTTCGTCGGCGAGTACCGAGAGGTCGACCCGAAGACCCGCCTGGTCTACACCGAGTCCATGGCCGACGCCGAGGGCAACGCGATGACCGCCGAACAGATGGGCATGCCCTCCGGCTCCCCGACGCAGACCTCCGTCGTCGTCGAGCTCGCCGACCTTGGAGACCGTACCCGCATGGTGATGACCCACCTCGGCGTGGCCGCCGACTCGCCGGGCGCCCAGGGCTGGGGCATGGCGATCGACAAGCTGGAGGCTCGGGTCGCCGAGGTCCGAGGTTGAACCGGTCACCCCACGGGACGGTCGGCGAGGTCTAGGCTGCATCCATGCTGGTGGGTCGCTCCGTGACTCTGCGTCAGGTGCGCGAGGCCGACCTCGACGCGCTCTACGACGCCCATGCCGACATCCGCAACCGCGGCGCGTACTTCCCCCTCGGCGTCCTCTCGCAGACCGCGTTCCGCAGCGAGTTCGGCGAGCACGGCTTCTGGCAGCCGACCGAGGGGATGCTCGTTCTCGAGTCGCACGACGGCGAGATCGCCGGGCACATCGAGTTCTTCCGCCCGGTGTCCTACTGGGACGCCTTCGAGCTGTCCTACCTGCTCTACGCCGACCGGTACGCCGGGCGCGGCCTGGCCACCGAGGCGGTCCAGCTGCTGGTGGACTACCTCTTCGGCTCGAAGAAGGAGCACCGGATCCAGCTGGTCATCGTGGCGGAGAACCAGGCCTCCCGACGCATCGCAGACAAGTGCGGCTTCGTGCGGGAAGGAACTGCACGCGGGGCGTTCTTCAACCACGGCCACCCGCAGGACGTGCTGCTGTACTCCCTGTTGCGGACCGACCCGCGGCCCTGGCACTGACCTCCCGCCTGCTCCGCCCGAACCTCAGAGGTCCGCCACGGGCAGGGTGGCGTAGGTCCTGGTCAGCCGGATCGACTCGTCGTACCCGCCGACCAGCACGAGCTGGCCGTGGGTGACCCCCACGGTGGAGAACGACCTCCGTCCGCCGCTGAAGGGTGAGACTACCACCGAGCGGCCCGTGTCGAGGTCGATCGTCTCCACCCCCTCGCCGCCGCCGGCGACGACGACGCGGTCGCCCGGCAGCGCCACGACGGAGTCGGTCAGCTTGTAGCGACCGGACAGCAGGCTGGGGCCCGGACCGAAGCGCCCGGTCGTGGGGTCGTACAGCTCGGTGCTGGTGAGCAGCTCGTCGTCGTCCGGCGTGCCGCCGACCACGAGGACCTCCCCGGACTCCAGCGTGGCGATGCCGTGCTTGAACCGCGCCGTGCCGAGGCTCCCCACCGCACGGAGCCGTCCATCAGGACAGATCGAGGACGCTCGACCGGTGGCGACCTGCGAGCGGGTCTGGCCGCCGACGACCAGCACACACCCGTCGGGCAGGGGTGCCGCGGTCAGGCCGTCCGCGGCCACCGGCAGCCGTGGCCCGGCGACGAACTCGCCGGTCCGCGGGTCGTAGATCTCCGTGGTGTCGGTGTAGGTCGAGGGCCCGACCCAGCCTCCGGCCACCAGCACCCGGCCGTCACCCAGCAGGGCGGCGGCGTGCCCGCCACGGCCCCGCCGTAGCGACCCGGTGGTCGTCCACTGCCCGGTCTCCGGGTCGAACAGCTCGGCGCTCGCCAGCGGCGCCTGGCCCTCCCCCGCGAACCCGCCGACGACCAGCACCCGGCCGTCCGCCAGCGTCACCGCCGTGTGCGCGTCACGCGGCTGCGTGAGGTCCGCGGCCCGCGTCACCGTCGCCCCGGACAGGACGAAGGTCGAGGAGGTGGCCGTCGAGCACCCGTCCACGTCACAGCCACCCGCCACGAGCAGGTCGCCGCTCGTCAGGGGGGTCATGGTGTGCGCGGCACGCGCCGCGAGCACGGCCTCGGTCGCGCCGTCCGGCGCCGTGGCCCCGGGGGGTTCCCCACCCGGCTCGTCGGTCACGGCCGAGCACGCCCCCAGGGCGAGGCACAGCCCGACCGTCACCGCGAACCGACGCACGGGACCAGTCTGGTCACCCACGGACCCCAGGACACCACGCGAGGTCCAACCGTTGCGGAAGAGTTAGCCGCGGGCGGCTCGTGGCACGAGGTCGGGCAGGACCAGGTCAGCCGCACTGCCAGGTGAAGGACACCTCGTCCAGCTGCGGGAGCCGATCCCAGCGGGCCAGCCAGTGCAGGGCACCGAGGTCGCCCCACAGGGCGTCCAGCTCGGCCTCGGAACCGACCTGCAGCAGCAGGGTCCAGCGCCCCCGCCGCTGGTGGACTATCTCTTCGCC